>JAIXQR010000004.1 GCA_027485645.1 bacterium | reverse complement strand
TTGTATGCACAATCTAACCAAGCTCTGCAAAAAGAAGAGAGATCACCAAATTTGGTGATCTCTCTTCTTTTTGCAGAGCTTGGTTAGATTGTGCATACAATAATGTTCAAATGTATGCATAATCTAACCGTGAGAAACACCTGGGTGAATCTGATGGAGCTAGCGGAGCGCCAAAGTATCATTACACCCAGCGATGTGCGAGCACTTGGTCTTGCACCGGAAAATCTGAACAAGCTCGTAAAGCTGGGCAAGCTAGACAAGATTGGAAGGGGACTTTATCGACATCCAGACTTCGAAACGACAAAGTATCACAGCTACGTCGAAGTAACAAAGTCAGTGCCCGACGGAGTGATATGTCTGCTATCCGCACTCAGCATTCATGAAATAGGAACCCACATGCCTTGGGAGGTTTGGGTAGCCATACCGCGCGGTCGAAGAATCCCGGAAGCTCGTCAAACCCGAATGCGAGTCGTTACCATGGTCGGCGCAAGCTACATTCTCGAAACACAGGAAAGATCGATCGAGGGTGTGAGCGTAAAGGTCTATAGCCTCGAGAAGACAATTGTCGACTGTTTCCGCCTCCGACGTCTGGTCGGTCATGACGTCGCCATTGAAGCACTCCGCGAAGCGATGAACGGTCAAAGAATCAACGTTTCTAAGTTGATGCAGATTGCGGATCAGCTCCGATCAAGGCGCCTGATCCAGCCCTATGTCGAGGCACTCCTATGACAAGCGACGGAAAAGCTGCGTCCGCCAGACAGCGCCTCCTCAATCTCTCTCAATCAAAAGGCGAGGATTACAACCAAGTATTGATCCGCTACGTCGGTCTACGATTCCTCGCTCGTTTGGCTGCTTCCGAACACGCCGCTCAGTTCCTGCTAAAGGGGGCCACGATGTTCCTTGTATGGCGCGGCTCGATGCATCGTCCAACAAGTGACATCGATCTCCTAGGTTTTGTAGAGGCGGATGAGGAAAAACTAGCCGAAACCGTCCGAGCTATTTGCATTCAAGAAGTGGAGGACGATGGAGTCCGGTTCGATCTTAAATCTGTGAAAGTCGAAAAGATTCGATCGGAAACAGTCTATGGTGGACTCCGATGCCTTTTCGACGCTACGCTTGGTTCCGCGAAGCTCAGAGTTCAGCTGGACGTCGGGTTTGGCGATGACGTCACGCCTGAGCCACATGTAGTTGAGGTCCCGAGGCTACTGGACGACGAAGTGCGGCGAGAGCTACGAGCTTACACACCCGAAACCGTCATTGCCGAGAAATTCGAAGCCATCGTCAAACTGGGCCTTGGAAATAGCCGAATGAAGGACTACCTAGACCTTGACCTGCTCCTGAGCAGCGGCGAGATTGATCGAACCATGCTTGCGAACGCCATAGCGCGTACATTCAGGCGCCGCCGCACACCGATACCTACTACCCTCCCGATGGGTCTCACCCAAGAGTTTTGGAATGATGAGATGGCCCTGCGTCGTTGGCAAGCATTTTTGAAACGAAATCGACTTCGCACCTGTCCGCTTGACGAGATCTGCCTGCGAATCGGAAAAGAAGTGCTCGCAGCATTGACCCTCATTCCCGATGTGGAAGCCCGACAATTTTAGTTCCCGCATGACTGTCCGTGTCTGCGGCGATTACATCACCGATCATCCCAAGCGCTCGGCAACGTGAACCTTCGGTAGTCCTCGACCGCAAAGCGATCGGTCATCCCAGCCACGTAGTCGATGGCGCCGAGAACACCTTCGTACCCCTCCGGAAGCCGGCCTGGCTCAAGGTACATCCGGAAGAGCTCAGCCACCAATCGCTTCGCCTTTCCGATTTCCGGAAACCGAACTGGATACTCAAGATAGACATTGATAAACAACCACTCCTTCAACGCATTTAAAATCTCCAGCATCTCCGCCGAAAGCCGAATATCGTCGCTGTCTAAGCTGTTGTAGATCAGGTCTTCGACCATCACCCCGATTCGGTCGGAGTGAGTCTGACCGACCCGGAATTCGCCAGGAATGACTTCGATCATCCCGCTCCGAAGCGCATCGTCCAGGTCGTGGTTAAGGTAAGCGATTCGATCACAGATTCGGACAACCGCCGCTTCGACGGTGGACTTCACTTCCCCGTCGGCCGCCGATAGGTGGGCTCGTCCTTTGCTGTGACCATCAATGCCGGCCCGTGTTTCGTGACTGAGATTTAGGTCCTCCAGGACGTCCACGATCCGCAACGACTGTTCGTAATGCCGGAACCCAGTCGGACCGTCCTCAAGTTGCAGCGCCCCAACCGCCTCGTCCAAAGCGTTCTCCCCCGCATGGCCAAATGGCGTGTGACCAAGATCGTGGCCAAGAGCAATAGCCTCGATCAGATCTTCGTTCAATTGCAACGCACGCCCGACCGTGCGTCCAATCTGGGCGACTTCTAGCGTGTGCGTTAATCGCGTCCGGTAGTGATCGCCCAGTGGATCGATAAAGACCTGCGTTTTGTGCTTCAGACGCCGAAACGCTTTGCAGTGCAGAATTCGGTCGCGGTCGCGCTGAAAGCAGGTTCGCACCGCATCTTCTTCCTCCGTGCGTCGACGGCCTGCGCTTTTTGCCGCCAGAGCCGCCCGCGGGCTCAAATGCTGCGCTTCTCGTTGTTCAATGCTTCGGCGGACGTGGCTCAACACGAGGAACTTGACGAATCAACCGCGTGGTTTGCCGCGCCAGAACCGATAACGGAACAAGGTTGAGAAAGCCTCGGGGGCATCCGTCCATCGAATCTTCTTCCCCGCTGCCTTATTTCGCGGCTCGTAGCGAATAGGGATCTCGATGATCTTCTCTCCGGACCGAAGCGCCTTTGCCGTGACCTCCGGGCAGAACTCAAAGCGCTGACACTGCAAATCGAAGCCTTGGATCAGCTCGGTCCGAAAAGCCTTGTAGCAAGTTGCTTCGTCGGTCATCGGCACCCCGTAAAGAATTCGCACCGACAATGCCAACAGAACATTCACGATCTGATTCGGTACCGCCATCCCTTTCGGGAAGCCATTCTTAAATCGCGTGCCGTAAACCACGTTCGCCTTCCCATCCAAAATCGGCTGAATGAGGGCGGGAATCTCCTCGGGGAAGTACTCCAGGTCGGCATCCTGAATGATCGTCGCCGTTCCGGTCGCCAGCGGGAGGGCCTTACGAATAGCATTCCCCTTTCCGCTGGGTTTCTCGTTTCGCAGAACCCGGACCCGGTCCCCAAAACCTCTCAGAATCTCGCTGGTGCCATCAGTGCTGCCGTCGTCAATAACAATCAGCTCAACCCGTAGCGGAATCTCTAAGACACGCTCCACAACGTCAGCAATCGTGTTCTCCTCGTTCAGCGCCGGAACTAGCACCGTCACCTGCGGTCGCAGATCAGTCATTCGCGCCTCCTTTCGGCCGAACCGGAATCGTAGCCGGCCCCTCTGCAATCATCGTCGCCCCCAAGAAAGAAACTTTCGAGAGCTGCAAGGCACCGAATAGCTGCAAATCGCGCTCCAAATCCAGAATCGGATTCAACGTCTTCAGCAAAGCTTCTCGAGAAAGTGGGTCGGCCCGCTTTCCGTCGAAGTCAATCACGGCATCGGTCAGGTGAAGCTGATTCGCTCCCCTAATTTCCAGGCGCGCAACAACCTCAAACTCGGTAGCGACGACCAGGAACTCGCCGTACCCGGTCACTTTCACTCGATCACCGGCAAACGTGATCGCTACCCGCTTGATCTCGGAGAATTTCTGAAGAACAAACTGCTCAAGCGCAACCGAGTCCACCTCGACCCGGCCAGTGCCGATTCCGCTCCGACTTAGGCGAATTTTCTTTTTCGACAGGGCCAGCGCCGGGTCAAATCGGCAGTCTGGAATTTGGGCGGTTAATCTCTTCACGCGCAACTGCTTCAACTGGAAGTCGGTCAGATCCAGTTCCAGCCGATGGAGGATTCCCTTTTGCGAGCGTTCTGGCTCCGTAAACAGCGGCAAAGCTTGAGCCGAAAAGTTCTTTGCCCGGATCTTTGCCGAACCGATTTCTTGCCAGAGTCCGCTCACTCCAGCTCGGGTGCTTACGTTTACAACGGCGGGACCTTGTAGCTGCGCCTTGACATCTCGCGCCGCAGAAATCTCGAATTCCCGCACCAGCCCGGCGGATGCAATGAGCCCACCGAAAAGCCAAACAAAAATTGGGCTCATCCTGTGATACCGTGCGCTTGCCGGTGAGCGTAATTCATAATCGTAAGCGTCCTTGACCAAACCATTCGAATCGGTTTAGGGACGCATTACTGCTAACGGTATCCCGATGTCCGACCTACTCAACTACACAACCGCCGAGGTTGTGGCAGATTATGACCGCCTCCGCGATGATTGCGCCCTCATCGAGCTTGCGGATTTTGGCCTCTTCGAACTCACCGGTGAAGACCGCAAGGGCTGGCTTCAAGGCCAAGTCACCCAGAACTTGCGCACCTTCGACGAAGGCACCTCAACTTCCTTCTGTTTTTGTGAATCAACCGGCCACATGATGTCGGTCTGCGATGCCTGGGCCGTGCAGGAGAAAATCCTCTTCACCGCCCCTTTGGCCACGGTGCCGTCGGTGTCGAACCGAATTGAGCAGATGGTCGTGCTCGAAAGCGTCGAGCACCAGGTCGTAACAAAGAAGTTCAAGCTACTCAGCATTCAGGGCCCACGGGCGACTGCGGTTCTCTCTGAGTTCGTTTCATTCCCAAATCTAGACGCTGGCGTTTCGGAGCTCGATGGCGCAGAGATCTTCGTTCTCCGCTCCAATCGCACCGGGATGGGTGGCTGGGATTTGTGGATTCCTGCAACGAAGCGAAAAGCCATCACCCGAATCCGGACGGCGTTCCGCGCGGTGTCTGATGCCGCCTACCTGCTTGCGGCGCTTGAGGCGGGACGACCGCGATTTGGCGTGGATATGAACACACGAACCCTCCCACTCGAAATGGGCGCCGCGTTCTCGACCAAGCACGTCAGCCTCAACAAGGGTTGCTACGTTGGGCAGGAAGTGCTGCAGCGGATTCACAGCCGAGGGCATACCAACCGAACTTGGGTTGGCCTGGTCGCGAGTGCGCCCATTTTGCCGGGGCAAGTTGTCGGACACCTGCGAAAGGACGATGTTGGCTCGGTCACCAGCGCGGGCTTTTCGCCTGATTACGGCCACATCGGGGCGGCCATGCTGCGGAACGAAGCGGCTTACGAGCGAGAAGTTGTCCGAGTGAATACCGACTCCGGCTGGGTGGAGGCGGAAGTTCGGCATCTGCCGATCCTCCGGCTCGACTAATCGAAAAGAAGCAACTGTTCGGAATCCTTGCGCTTCTCAACGTGCTCTGGGCTCCGGTCAATTTGCTCGTTAGCCTCGCCGTAAAAGACGGCGCGTCACCGGTCGCCATCGCCGCCACACGTTGGTGCAGTCTTGCCTTACTCTTGGGGCTCTGCCTCACCGTTCCGAGCTTTCGGCGGTTCACCAATGCTCGTTGGCCGGTAACAAAAGATCGCGTGATCGCCATCGCGCTCGGGTTCTGCTTCTTCGGTCCGGCCCACGCGATTTACTATTACGCGATCACCCGAACATCAACTTTCGAAGGCAACATTCTCGGCACTACGGCTCCGCTTTGGGTTGCGGTCCTCTCGTTCTTCTTCCTTCGAGAGCGCATCAGCCGCATTCGAGTCATCGCCATTGTCCTCGGATTTGTTGGGGCGTACGTGGTGAGCGTGGGTTTTGCCGCGCCGAGTCTCAATCAGGGACACACCTTCGGCAATTCGTTGTATCTCGGTGCGGTGGTCATCGAGAGCATTTGCGGTGTCTTGGCCATCCAAATTGCAAGACGCTCGTCCGGAATCACCACGCTTTGGCTCCAGGTCGTCGGTGCGGCGATCTTCTTGAGCGCCGCGCCGTTCGTGTTGCCGAGCGTTTTTCCGTACACCTTTAACGGTTCCGGGGCAACCACGGCGTTCGTCCTGACCTACCTCGTGCTCATAAGCGGACTCGTCACCTTCGGCATTTGGTACACCCTCGCCGAGAAGGCGCCGCTCTCGCTCATGGTCATCACGCTCTTGCTACAGCCGCCGCTGGCAACTGGATTGGGGATGCTTTTCCTGAACGAAAAGCCTAATCTGCAGACCGCACTCGGCTCCGCGCTGATCTTGGCCGCGCTGCTTATCGGAACGCTTGAGAAAGGATCAGCTCCGGTACGTGCTGAGAGAGTGTCCGACGGCGAGCCCGATCAGGGAAACCGCTGAAATGATCACCATAATGCCGGCCGGATAAAGTGCCCCTTCGGTGAAGAACGGACCCGCGAATCGGGCGATCAGCCCAACGCAAACGAGGCCGCAAAGGCCATAGCCGACCAAGGTGTTCTTCTTGCTGATCTGAACGCCCGCCAGAATGAGTCCAGCCGAGAGAAACCCGGCAACCATGGAGATCACACTGCCTTTGCCCGATCCGGTGATGAGCGGCCCAAGGTAGCCAGCCGTTCCGATGCTTGCCGTCAGGAAGGCATATACAAACAGAAGAGGGTTCAACCAAGGCATACGGGTAGCGTACCGTTTCTAAAATGAGTGCTTAAAAAACAGGCTGCCGAATTGCTTAAGCTCGACAGCCATGCCACTTCCCTACTTTTGTAGGTTTGTTCGGCCATCCGTGGTCAATGCCCAGATGCGCCTTCGGGTGTTAATTCCAAGGGATAGAGGGGTTTAACTTCCCTATTCGTTCGGTTCCCAACGATAAATACGTAAATTTTGAGTTAAGCGGTTCCGAAGGCCCAAAAACTGGGAACGTCTGGGCCCATTTTCACGAAGATCATGCGGTGAGTCTCGGGACTTTTGTCACCATCGCGATCGTCGCCGCATTCGTCTTGGCGGCGGTTGCATGGGTATGTCAGGTCTACCAGTACCCTCGCTTCTATTCTTTTGCAGAAAGTGATTTTCCGGCATTTCACGACTCCCACTGCCTGATCGTTGGCCTAATTGTTGGCCTGCCTCTACTCGCCGCACCGATTGCATCTGGCTACGTCGCGGTCATCTCGCGCGAGCCGATTGCTTGGGTAGCGTTGGCCCTCGGCTTAGTGGGGCATGGCATCACGTTCCTTCACTCCGCGGGATGCCACGCCGCGCTGAACAGCGCTTGGAACCGAGAAGTGATTGATCAACTTCTCGCGAGCAACCTGTGGCGAAGCATTGCCTGGTCGCTACAGGCGGTTCTGAGTCTCTGGCTTTTGCGACGATAACTGCCACACTGAAAAGATGGCGCGCTGGCGAGTTGAACTCCCCCTCATCGTTGCCATCTTCGCGGATCTGTTTGGATTCGGCATGATCATCGCCGGAATTCAACTCCGTGCCGTGTCTCTTGTGCCCGAAGGCTGGAAAATTGGCACCGTCGTCGGTGCCTTACTCGCCTCCACGTTCGTTATTCAGATTCTTGTCTCGCCCCACTGGGGCGGACTCAGCGACCGGATCGGCCGAAAGCCCGTCATTCTCTGGTGCCAAGCGCTGAGCGCGGCGGCGATGTTCTGCTACGCCGGGCCAAATGATCTTTGGTTTCTGGTTGCAAGCCGAATCCTCAGCGGAATCGGCGCAGCGAACGTTGCGGTGGCTCAGGCGCAAATCGCCGACGCTTATCCGGCTGATCAGCGCGCTGGCCCGCTGGGCCGACTTAGCGCGGCGATGAGCGCTGGGCTAGTGCTCGGTCCCCCCCTCGGTGGTCATCTGGCCAACATGCCCAACGGGCATCAACTGGTTGGCTGGATTGCGGGAGCCGCCTCCGTTCTCGGCGTGCTGCTCATTCTCTTCTTGCTCCCCGCCGGAAAGCCCACCGAGTCTCGAAACCCCGGCAAAAAGCTCATCATTTTCGATATCACCTTGCTTCGGGACTTTCCGTCCGTTGCCGCCTACGCGACCATCGCCGCCGTAGCCTGGTTTTCCCTCGCTACCCTGGAAGGCACCTTCGCACGACTTATTGAGCGGCTCTACGGCTTTGGCTCCGCCGAATTTGGGATCATTTTTGGTTACGAATCGCTGCTTGCGGTTCTTATTCCCGGCGTATTTCTGCTTGCCCTAACCAACCGGTTCTCCAGCCGTGGCTTGCTTCGGACGGCGTACGTCTGCCAAGGGGTTGGACTAGCCTTAAACCCACTGGGCGCACAGTTCCCGGTGTGGCCCATGGGATTGCTGTTAATCGCCAGCACGCTGTACGCGTTCGGCAGCGGGGTCGCAAACCCGGTCATCAACGGAATCGTTAGCGAACTCACTCCGGCAGAAAGGCAAGGCGAATTATTCGGAGTCCTCCAGGGGGCGAGGTCGATTGGCTTCATTTTCGGCCCGATCTTAGGCGGAATGATGTTCGATTGGCTTCCCGTTGCGCCGTACTTCTTTGCGGGCGGGGTGTGCCTCATTGCCGCACTCTTGGTTCCGGTCAGTCACTCGCCCAAAGGGCGTCGTGAAACTTCGATCGAAACGGAATGATCTTGGTGTTTTGGGCCGTCGGATGCACGCGGTTGGTCAGCAACACGGCCCAATTGCGGGTGTCCGGATCAATCCACATACTTGTGCCCGTGTAGCCGGTGTGCCCGAAGCTGCGCGGTCCCATCAGGGTGCCGGCGGAGCTGCCTTCGGGCGACTTCGTATCCCAGCCCAAAGCCCGCGAGCTGAGGTTCGACTGCCTCCGTGTCCACTCCAGAACCGTCTCCTTTGAAACGATCTCTCCAGCGAGAAGCGCTTCGATAAAGCGAGTTAAGCCACTGATGCTGCCGAAGAGTCCGGCATGCCCAGCAACGCCCCCCAGAACCGTCGCCGTGGGATCGTGAACTTCGCCCTGGATAAACTCGCCCGCCGCATTCGCGGGTCCGTAGTTCGGTCGGCGGAAGGTCCCTCGGCGCTCGCGCAGATTCTTTCGCCAGTCCTCTGCCCGCTCGGTTGGGACGTACCGCGAGAGATCCTCCCCTTCCGTCGCCCCTTGCCGGTAGTGCAGGTCCTCGACCCGCACGCGCGCCATGAGTCGGGCGAAGAGCTGCTCCAAAGAGACTCCCGATATGCGCTCAATAATCTCCTGCAAGGTGATCATGTTGAGGTCGCTGTAGACCATCTTCGTGCCCGTTGGATAGAGAAGCGGTTCCGCCCAAATCGCTTTCCGAACCGTGGCGGCCTCAGTGTGAGACTGGTGGTAGGGACGAAAGGCGATCAGCCCGGAATCGTGCACGAGTAAGTTGCGAACGGTGATTCGATCCTTACCGGCCTGAGCAAACTCCGGGACGAACTTCGCGACCGGATCATCCAGTTCAAACTTCCCTTCCTCCACCAAGTGCATCGCGCAGGTCGTGGTAGAGACCACCTTGCTTACGGACGCCAGATCGAAGAACAGATCCGGTGTCATCGGGGCGGAATCCGGGCAGTAAGTCACGTGGCCGACGGTCCGGGTTTCAACTGAACCATCCTGACAAACGGCAAAGACGGCGCCAGGAAAGGCGCCGTCTTTGATCGCTTGATTTACAAGCTCGGTTGCAAGCTGAATGCCCACCGGTTCCTTAGCGGTCGATTTCGCCTAGCACGATGTCAATCGATCCGATAATCGCGACGAGGTCGGCGATCATTCGGCCGATGGCCAGGACTTCAAGCGACTTCAGATTCATGAAAGATGATGGTCGCTCGTGCCAGCGGTACGGTCGGTTCGATCCGTCGCTGATGATATAGAAGCCGAGTTCGCCCTTAGAGCCTTCAATTCCCGCATAGGCTTCGCCAACGGGTGGTCGGAAGCCCTCGGTGTACAGCTTAAAGTGGTGAATGAGCGACTCCATGGAGTTGTCCAGTTCGGCGCGCGGTGGCGGCGATACCTTTCGGTCTGGAGTTCGGAAGCCACCTTCGGGCAATCCGTCCATCGCTTGTCGAATGATCTTCAAGGACTCGCGCATTTCGGCGACGCGCACCAAGTAGCGGTCGTAAACGTCGCCGGTCTTTCCGACCGGGATCATGAAGTCGAAGTCCTCGTAGCTCGAATACGGATTGGTCTTTCGGAGGTCAAATGCCGCGCCAGAGGCGCGTGCGATTGGGCCGCTGCAGCCGATTTCGAGGGCTTGTCGTGCGGTCAGGACTCCAACTCCCATCGTGCGTTCCTTAAAGATTGGATTCTCGGTGAGCAAGCCAACGATCTGGTCGAGCTCGGCTGGGAATGCGGCGAGGAAGGCATCCAATCTTTCCGCGAAACCTTCTGGCATGTCGCCGCGAAGGCCGCCGGGAACGATCCAAGAAGGCATCATTCGCACACCGGCGAACATCTCAAACAGGTCAAGAATCTTCTCGCGCTGCGACATGCAGTAGAAGAATGGCGTCATCGCGCCAAGGTCAAGCGCGTGGGTTCCGAGCCAGACAAGGTGCGAGGCAACGCGGCTGAGCTCCGCAAGCACTACCCGCAGGTACTGTGCACGCTTCGGAATTTCGCAGCCGAGCAGCTTTTCCACCGCCAGCGCGTGGGCAAGGTTGTTCCCGTTCGCGTTCAGATAGTCCATGCGGTCGGTCATGACGACGCACTTGCTGTACTGCTGGTATTCGGCCTCCTTCTCCATTCCGGTGTGGAGGTAGCCGATGACGCACTTGCACTGGACAATCGTTTCCCCTTCCAGTTCGCAAATCACACGGAGCACGCCGTGGGTCGAAGGGTGTTGCGGCCCCATGTTGACGACCATCGTGTTTTCGCCAATGCGCTGAAACACGGTTTCGGTCGAGGGCATGAACGTGCTGGGTGCACTCATAGAAACATTCTACGTGAAAGCCGATTTAGGTTGCAAAACGCACAAAAAAACCGGGCCGACCTAGTGGCCGGCCCAGTTATGAGTTTGCTTTAGTCTGCTAGCTGAGCGTTAGCGTTGCCACCAGCACCTGCGGCTGGGCGCTCACCCTTAGGGGTTGCCTTCGCGTCTGGAGCTTCTCCGGAAGCTACACCTTCTTGAGCACAACCGGCGACGATAGCCATCACCAGAATCATGGCGAGAAACCAAGCGGACTTTTGCATGTGTTTATAAACCTCCAACCGGCTAGAAACTTCCCCAGCCACGCGGATTAGCATTATATCCGAATATCGCTCATTAGCCAAGATCGTGTCGGGTGATCCTAGCTGCCTCAATCACGCTTCAATTTGAGCTCTGAGCAATGATCGATGGGCGCGATCTCTCACACGCGGCTTTTAGACCCTAATGGAGCCACCGTGCAGCACATACAGTCATCGGTTCGGGTGCATTCCCGGGTTAGGTCGTGAAGGAAGATTTAATGACGGCCCTCGGATGGGTCTGCCACAGGTAGAGCCATCAATCCCCGACAACAAATAATTGCCCCCAATCCCCGAACCATAAGGTGGGGAATTGGAGGCAATTACTCTAAATCACATTAAGTGATCTAGATCGTTTGGCTTAGAAGCCGCCAGCTGGGTAGAAGTTCTTGAGAACAGGCTGGGTTCCGACGAAACCAACTTCCATGAGTCGGCCTCGGTAGTTGATCGACTTAGCCGATCCATCGGTAGCAACGTAGGTGCTGATACCGTTACAGATCGCGAGTCGAAGACCCGTTCGGTTCTGGACTGCTCGCTTTCGTGAGTGTGGGCCAGCCATCAGGAACTCAGTGCTTCCACCAAGGTTGTACTGAGCTTCTGGCGTCCACTTAACACCGTAAGCGAGAGGGTGGTTGATGCCATCGAGCGTTCCGGTCCAAAGATCCCACATACCGCCTTCTGCAACCATGACGGTGCCGGAGACGTTTTCGATCTGAGTGTTCGAGAACGATGGGACCGCAGTGGTGGTTCCGTTGGTCCAAGCCTGGGAGCCAGTAGCGGTTCCGATTCCGAAGACGCCTTCATATCGTGGCAGTACGCCGCCGAGAGCGTTCGAGAAACCAGAAGCGAACGACTGGAAGTACGATGCGCCTGGGGTGGTGATGGCAGCTCGGCCGAATACACCGAAGTGCAGGTTTCGCTGCCAAGCAGCAAGTGCTGGGTCGGTCGGCAGAGCCGTGTTCTTCGCGTGAAGCATTACGCCCCAGTTCTTGGTGTAAGGCTGAACGTCAACCTGCCAGGTGGAGATGCCGAAGAGAGCCGTGTTGGCTGGCTCGTTTCGGTGCGACAGCGCGAACGTGTCGTCGTAGTCAGCGGAGTACATCAGGTTGGAGAGACCCGTCTGCTTGAGGTTGCTCAAGGTCTGGGTGTCCTTTGCCGCTTCCTTCGCCTGAGCGAAGACTGGGAACAGGATGGCGGCGAGAATCGCGATGATGGCGATAACGACGAGAAGTTCAATAAGCGTGAATGCTTTCTTCATGGGGGCCAAATAACCTCTGAATCAATGCTGCAAGCCTGGAGTAGCCTCCGGACATTGCGTGAGAAGCATTGTAAGACAAAGGTCCCAAATTTGGTGGCCTTAACACAAACTTATAGTACAAATACTAGGTTTTTCGTGAACTTTCCAAGGACCGAAGCCATTTTTTGCTCATTCATCTCCTCGTCTACCCCGGCAAGACCTTGATTCTTTAACAATCCTTGGGCTCATCAGTTCTAGAACTAAGGGATGGGAGTTCTGTAATCACACGCGAGAAGCACGGGGAAAGTCTTTGGGTTCTGGCCGGAGCCAGAACCCAAAGAAAGGCTGAAGTTAGAAACCGCCGGATGGCCAGAAGTTTCGGAGAACAGGCTGGGTTCCAACGAAGGCGACTTCCATGAGTCGGCCTCGGTAGTTGATCGACTTAGCCGATCCGTCGGTGGCAACGTAAGTGCTGATACCGTTACAGATCGCGAGTCGAAGACCGGTTCGGTTGTCAACGGCGCGCTTTCGGGCGTGCGGACCAGCCATCAGGTATTCCCCGCTTCCGCCAAGGTTGTACTGAGCGGTCGGAGTCCATCGAACACCGTATGCGAGCGGGTGGTTGATGCCGTCGAGCGTTCCGGTCCAAAGATCCCACATACCGCCTTCAGCAACCATGACGGAGCCAGAAACGTTTTCGATCTGGGTGTTCGAGAGCGATGGAACGGCAGTGGTCGTTCCGTTGGTCCAAGCTCGTTGAGTGCCGGGGCCGGTTCCGATTCCGAAGACGCCTTCGTATCGTGGCAAAGCACCGCCGATGGCGTTGGACCAGCCAGAAGCAAACGACTGGAAGAAGCCTGCGCCTGGGGTGGTGATGGCAGCTCGGGTGAATACGCCGAAGTGCAGGTTTCGCTGCCAAGCAGCAAGTGCTGGGTCGGTCGGCAGAGCCGTGTTCTTGGCGTGAAG
Organism: bacterium; assembly: GCA_027485645.1. Classification (GTDB taxonomy): domain Bacteria; phylum Armatimonadota; class Fimbriimonadia; order Fimbriimonadales; family Fimbriimonadaceae; genus Fimbriimonas. The sequence goes on along the minus strand of JAIXQR010000004.1, from coordinate 104,213 downwards.
CATTACGCCCCAGTTCTTGGTGTAAGGCTGAACGTCAACCTGCCAAGTCGAAACGCCGAAGAGAGCTGCGTTGGCTGGCTCGTTTCGGTGGGACAACGCGAACACGTCGTCGTAGTCAGCGGAGTACATCAAGTTGGCAAGACCCGTTTGCTTGAGGTTGCTCAAGGTCTGGGTGTCCTTTGCCGATTCCTTCGCCTGAGCGAAGACTGGGAACAGGATGGCGGCGAGAATCGCAATGATTGCGATAACGACGAGGAGTTCAATAAGCGTGAATGCTTTCTTCATGGGGGCCAAATAACCTCTGAATCAGTGCGGCAAACACGAAGTAATCTTCGCGTATTGCGTGACAGGCATTGTAAGACAAAGGTCCGAAAATGGGAAGATTACTTTCAAAAAGCTCGTAACAATACGGTGTCTTTTTACTGAACTTTTGGGAAATTGAACCTACAGGGCGTTCGGTGTCAGGCATCCTTCATTTCGTGAAATCCGGACGAGGACTGTGAGTGTCCGGGGGAACGAGAGCATGGTTGATAGGAACAAGCGACCAGTCCGGCGTGAAGCCAAACAGTTGATCCGAGCCAGTGCTTGGCATGCATCGACCGACAAACAAAAATGGCCAACCCGCTTCCGGGTTGGCCATTTTTGAGCTTCGACTTCTGCTTAGTTTCCGAGCTGAGCGTCGTTGTTCTTTGCTTTTTCGGTTGGTGCTGGGCTGCCTGCACCACCGATGCCTGGTCGCGGGTACTTCGGAATGGCCTTAGGATCTGGTGGTGGTCCACTCACCGTTTGCTCTTGCGCACAACCGGTAGCAAGCGACGCCACAACAACGACGAGCATCAACCAAGCGGACTTCTGCATATCTTTAAACCTAAAGCCGGATTTAGATTTTCTTAACCGACCGGAAGAGAACATACCCCACTTCTAAGTTACGCCGGAATCCGACGTGGCACGCCACAAACTGGCTCCCAATGACTAGCTACGTACTCAAACATTTCAGGACACCTTACGGAAACGAGCCAGCATTTCCGCCGGTTTAGCCGAAGTGCTCACAGCTGCTTTTTCAAGGAGATCGAATGCGGCTGAGCGTCGACAGCACGTATCAATCTTCGGCGAGGAAGATACATCTTCACAAATATGAATTCGCTTAAGTTAAAGACGCAAAAAAGCCCCCGTTCCAGTCTGCAAAGGACCAAGAACGAGGGCGATCGATCTATATCACAACGAAGTGATGTAGATCGTTTGGCTTAGAAGCCGCCAGCTGGGTAAAAGTTTCGAAGAACAGGCTGGGTGCCGACGAAGGCGACTTCCATGAGTCGGCCTCGGTAGTTGATCGACTTAGCCGATCCGTCGGTGGCAACGTAGGTGCTGATACCGTTACAGATCGCGAGTCGAAGTCCGGTTCGGTTGTCAACTGCGCGCTTTCGAGCGTGTGGACCAGCCATCAAGAACTCCGAGCTTCCGCCGAGGTTGTACTGAGCGGTTGGGGTCCACTGGACGCCGTATGCGAGAGGGTGGTTGATACCATCGAGCGATGCGGTCCAAAGATCCCACATACCGCCCTCAGCAACCATGACGGTTCCGGAAACGTTTTCGATCTGGGTGTTCGAGAACGATGGAACTGCGGTGGTCGTGTTGTTGGTCCAAGCCTGGGAGCCAGTAGCGGTTCCGATTCCGAAGACGCCTTCATATCGTGGCAATACGCCGCCGATCGCGTTCGAGAAACCAGAAGCGAACGACTGGAAGTACGAAGCGCCTGGGGTGGTGATGGCAGCTCGGCCGAAGACGCCGAAGTGCAGGTTTCGCTGCCAAGCAGCAAGTGCTGGGTCAGTTGGCAGGGCCGTGTTCTTCGCGTGAAGCATTACGCCCCAGCTCTTGGTGTAAGGCTGAACGTCAACCTGCCAGGTAGAGATGCCGAAGAGGGCAGCGTTAGCTGGCTCGTTTCGGTGCGACAACGCGAACGTGTCGTCGTAGTCTCCAGCGTAGATGAGGTTGGAGAGTCCAGTCTGCTTGAGGTTGCTCAGGGTCTGAGTGTCCTTAGCAGCTTCCTTCGCCTGAGCGAAGACTGGGAACAGGATGGCGGCAAGAATCGCGATGATTGCGATAACGACGAGAAGTTCGATGAGTGTAAATGCTTTTCGCATCAGTATGGGCCACTACCTAAAAGGTTAAGGAACGCAACGGAGGGTCTGCCGCCCGTTTCGGGACCTAAGGCCCGCCGCTGCTTGGGACCATTGTAAGACAACTTTCCCAGATTAAGAACCCATTAAGATAAAAGCAGGTATTTTTGCTTGCTTTTCTGGGAACGAATTCGCTAGATCCTATCGTCCCAGGCGGAACCTTAGCGAAAAACAGCCCCCGTAGGGACAAAAGGCCTACGGGGGCTGGGGAAAGGGGGCCGCTCAGCGACCGCTAACGTCGTGGGAACCGGTTTTGCCTTCAAAAGACTCACCGGCATGTGGGACCATCAGGTCCTCCACCGCCGGGCCGCGGTCGCCGCCATCGAAGAGCACGTCTTCCCCGCCCAGCGGATACTCCTTTCGGAGCGGGTAACCGACCCAATCGTCGGGAAGCAGGAATCGGGTGGCCTGTTCGTTTCCGGCAAACTGCACACCGAAGAGATCGTTGACCTCTCGCTCCGGATATTCGGCCCCCAGAAAAACGTTCTTGAGGGTTGGGATGGTCTGTCCGTCGTTCACCGAAACTTTCAGGAAGATTCGCGTGGTCCGCGTGGTGGACATGAGGTTGTAGATCACCTCAAAGCGGCCATCAAGGTCTCGTGGGTGCTCCCAGCGGCTGTAGTCCGCGCCGACGCACTCGACAAAGTAGTCGAAGGCTAGGTCCTCGTCATCCTTTAGGAACTGCACGATCTCGACGAGCTTTTCGCGATCCACGCAAACATACAAATCGCCTCGGTTGTCCTTCGCGCTCAGGATGGCTTTACCGAATTTAGCCATCAGCTTAGTGACTTCGACGGTTTCGGTGGCAATCACGAGGTCGCCTCCATGGTTGCGGGAACCGGAACGGGCATGGAAAGAGTGGAAATCACATCGGTTCGAGCCGTCAACGGTTCGCCCAATTTCTCTGGCGCAAGGGTCGCGCTCTCATCCCAATCGATTGCTCCAACTCGGATTGCATAAACGTAACCGAGAATCCAGGTCGACATGTAAACCAAGAATTCGAAGAAGCTGAAAATCATGAACTCTCGCTCGCTTCCCTTAAAGGCGGCGTACCAGCCCCACAGGAAAACGGCTTCGATGTCGAACAGGATGAAGATGATTCCGACAAGATAGAACTTGACCGGGAACCGCTCGCGAGCGTTTCCTACTGGCTCTACGCCGCACTCATAAGGAGCCGACTTGTATGGCGTTCGATTCTTCGGACCGAGCAACCAGCTCAAAGTCACAAGCGCACCGCAAAGAAAAGCGGCGACGCCAACCATCACAAGGATCCCGAGGTACGACTCTCGCATCTTAGGTTGATCATACCGCGACGGGTAACTTCAATCAAATGATGCTGAGAACGCCTCTGTACGACGCCCACGTTCGACTGAATGCGAAAATCGTTCCCTTCGCCGGATACGACATGCCGGTGCAGTACGCCAGCGTCATTCACGAAGCCAAGGCGGTGCGCCATCGAGCCGGAATGTTCGACGTGTCCCACATGGCACGCCTCCGACTCGTAGGTTCAACCGTCCTTGCCGATCTCGAAAATCTCACTACGAACGACGTGAGTGCGCTGGAGGACGGCGTCGGCCAGTACTCGCTGTTGCCAAACGAATCCGGCGGGGTCGTGGACGACATCATCGTCTACCGAATCAATGCGTTCGAGTTCTATGTGGTCGTCAACGCGGCCAACCACGAAAAGGATGTGGCTTGGATCACCTCGCACCTCGATTCATCGGTCCACTTTACAGATGAGACGGACGGCACCGCGATGATCGCCGTGCAGGGCCCCTCCGCCGCCGAAATCGTTGGGACGCTGAGCGACGCGCCGTTGGATCACCTTCCTCTCTTTGGCGTCGCAAACGCTTCCGTCGCAGGGATTGCCTGCTTCATCGCGCGCAGCGGTTACACCGGTGAAGATGGTTTTGAGATCATTTGCCCGGCCGACCAAGCCGACGCTCTCTGGACCGCACTTCATGCCGCCGGCGTTGAGCCTTGCGGATTGGCATCGCGTGATACTTTGCGAGTGGAAGCCGGCCTTCCCCTGTACGGCCACGAACTTACCGACGAAACAAGCCCCATCGCAGCGGGCCTCGGCTGGGTGGTAAGCAAAACCAAGTCGTTTATCGGCAGCGACCACGTGAACCAGGTTCGTGAAGCCGGCCCGGCGACCAAGTTGCAGGGCATTCGACTCGAAACCAAACGACTCCTAATGCCCGGAATGGCGGTAAGCCTTGACGGCGAAAAGGTCGGCGAAATCACCAGCGGCGTCTACTCACCGATGCTCGATTGCGGCATCGCGTTCGCCTATCTCCGTAGCGACGTGAAGCTGAAAACCAACGTGACCGTGGACATCCGCGGGAAACAGGAGCCGGCCACCGTGGTGAGCAAGCGATTTTACAAACGGGAATCCTGACAAAGCGCACAATAACAAGTGATATGAACCACCACGTGATTTGTTCTCTGGATACGGGCGACCTGAAGCACGCCAAAGAAACCGTATCCCGTTTGGCACCGCACGTTGGTGCGTTCAAGATTGGCCATGCCCTAACCCTCGGGAACGGCCTGCACGTGGTGGAAGAGCTTCGAGACGCTGGCGCGAAGCGCATTTTCCTTGACCTCAAATTCCACGACATTCCGAATACGGTCGCGCTCGCGGTTCACGAAGCGGCAAAGTACGGGGTCTGGATGATGACCGTCCACATCTCCGGCGGTCCGGCAATGCTGCAAGCCGCGGTGGAACAGGCTCGCTCGTTTGGCGAAGACCAGCGCCCGCTACTCGTCGGCGTGTCCGTACTGACTTCGCTCGATGAAGCAACCTTGAACCGGGACCTCGGAATCAATCGACCGCTGGAAACCCAGGTGCTGGAGCTCAGCAAAATGGCCATCGACAATGACCTCGACGGCGTCGTTTCGAGTCCGCACGAAGCGGCCGCCATTCGAAGCGCGGTTGGGCACAGCCCGATCATCGTGACTCCCGGCATCCGCATGGCCGACGCGGCAACTCATGATCAGAAGCGAGTCGCGGATGCCAAAACCGCGCTGGCAAACGGTAGCAGTTACCTGGTCATTGGTCGCGCGCTCAGCGAATCCCTCGATCCGCTGGCCACCTTAGCTCAGTTCGGTTTGATGCCGGAAAACTAAGCGGGTACCCTTCAGATTCATGAGCGAGCTACTCAAACTCGGTGCACCAAACGAACGGCCTCGCGCGCCCAAGCCCGGCGAAGTTGAACTCAATTTCACCGAACAAGGCGTTGCAGAACTTGAAGCCCTCATTTCGCACTATCCAAACAAAAAAGCCTGCATTCTCCCGGCCCTTTGGCTCGCTCAGCGGGAGTACGGCGGCTACCTGAACGGACCCGCGATCGCCGAGGTCGCCTTCCGCTTGGGTCGAGCCTACGCTGAAGTTGAAGGCGTCGCGACTTTTTACACCCTGTACAACACCGCCCACCAGCCTGGCCGACACAAACTCGAACTGTGCACCTGCCTCAGCTGCATGGTCAACGGAGCCTTCGATCTGCGCGATTACATCCGAGAAAAGCTCGGAGTTGGTCACGGCGAGACGACGGCCGACGGAGAGTTCACCTTTGAAGAAGTGGAATGCCTCAACGCTTGCGACCGCGCGGTCGTGATGCAGGTCGGCGACGAGTATTACGGCCCGCTTGACAAGGCTGGCATCGACGCTCTGCTCGAGAAGCTTCGAACTTCGCCTGAAAACACCGTGATCAAGTACGCCAACGCCGTGGTCCGTGTGCAGCTTCGAAAAGACGAAGCGCCAACCGCCTAATGAGCACCACCTACTCTTGGATTCAGGAGGAAGCATGGGCCGCAAACCAGCGCATCGGCGCCGAAAAGCTAGCCGCGCTCACCTGGGGCAACGCCAGTGCGGTTGAAAGAACTTCGGGCGTTTTTGCCATCAAGCCTTCCGGAGTTCCCTACGAGAACCTAAACGTAGAGGACATCGTGGTTTGCTCTATCGAGGATGCATCTGTTGTTTTTGGCAACAAGAAGGCTTCCAGCGACGCGATCACGCACGCGGCCCTTTATCGCGCTTTTCCGGAACTTGGCGGAGTTGTCCACACGCACTCGCCCAAAGCCACTGCTTGGGCACAGACCGGCCTAGACCTTCCATGCCTCGGCACAACCCACGCCGACCACTTTGCGGGTCCGGTTCCCTGCACACGTCCGCTGACCGAGGAAGAGATCAACAGCGCCTACGTTCTGAACACGGCAGTTGTGATTATCGAGACCTTCAACAAACGGGGATTGAATCCTGATGCCATTCCGGCGGTTCTCGTCGGTCAGCATGGTCCTTTCACTTGGGCGCACTCGGCCGGCGGCGCGGTGGATAACGCGATCGCAGTGGAAGCCTGCGCGGCGATGGCCTTTGACATGTTTAACCTCACGGGGAATCTCGTCCCGATTCCCGACGCCTTGCTTCGCTACCACTACGAGAGAAAGCACGGACCAAAGGCGACCTACGGCCAGTGAGCAAACTCGACACCGCCATCCGCTTCGCTGCCGAACGGCATGAGGGCCAATGGCGCGATGGCGAGTCGCAAATGCCATACATCACGCACCCGGTTGAAGTCCTCCTGAACCTCCGCCACGTCGGAAAGGTCACGGATGAGGCGATCCTCCTTGCGGCAGTGCTGCACGACTTGCTCGAAGAAACGACCACAACTTTGGAAGAACTCGCGGAACTCTTCGGTGAGCGGACGGCAGAGTTGGTGCGGCAAGTCACCCGAGACGAGCCAACTGAAGCCGAAGTCGCCGGGTTAAGCAAAGACGAGATTTACGAACTCCGCACGGCACGGTTCCTAGAAGAGATCAAGCAAATGAGCCCGGAGGCGCAGATGGTGAAGCTTGCGGATCGGCCTTCCAACCTTCGCGAAGCGAAACTTACGCGGTCTGAAAAGCGACTGAAGCGTTACCAAGCCCAAACCGAACGGATTCTGGAAATCATTCCAGAATCCGTTAATCCGCCCCTGTGGCGCGCGGTTCGGGCCGAGATCAGCTAGCCGCCTGGGCCGCGCCGCATGGTCACTTGACCGACGTAGCCGCCGATGATGAACGGGAACTTGCCGGGAGTCACGTGATAGTGAACGCCTCGCTCCGCATCCTCATGAGCGTTGAAGCCGTTCAGCGGATTTGTCTTTGAGTCCTTCGCCATGATGCCATCGCCTTCGTAAGGGCCATAGACGGGAATTCCATCGAAGCCAAATCCGATGATCGGCGAGTGCTCGTCTCCGTTATCCGCGAACGGCGTGTTTACGCAAATCGGATACTTGTGATAGTGGTACTGGTAGTTCGGCGCCGGGTGGCCGCAGCAGCGATCCATCAGGTCGACCGCCCATTCCATGTTGCCGTCGAACGGGTTAAAGAAGACCACACCATTCACCGCAAGGCCAACTGGCCCCATTGGGAGCGCTCGGTTTCGATTGTCTTGCGTCATCGGCACCGCGCTTGGGTTCATCTTCGGCTCAATGGCTAGGCGGAAGTTTCCAGGGAATTCCTGAATGTAGTTCGGGTCGTACCCCTGAGTTCCGTAAGTGTCCGGGAACTTGGCCGTTGGGTGGTTTGGCACGTTTCGGTTCGCGAAACGGAAGGTGCTAGAGCCATCGAACGTGAGCACGACGTTGTCTGGAACAAACCTGGCTTCCTTGACCAGTTCCCCTTTAGCATCCAGGAATCCAGGCTTGAGCCACGATGTCATGGCACCGAGGAACGGGGTCTCCCACCGACCGGCTTTATAGAACAAACGGTCTGCGTTTCGGTAATCCACTTTTAGCGGCGCGGTCGCACTTGGTGCGACATTCTGGCCTGGCTTGGCTTGGAAGTACCACCTTCCGCCGAGATGCACCAGATTTTCGGGGTCCGGGGCCTTCGGATCGTTTGGCTTGGCCTTCGGCTCTTTCAGTCCACGCAGCGACCGCGAGTATTGCGTGAGCTCGAAATCGTCGACGAAGAAGTACGAGCCCTTCTTTTCCTTCGAAGCCCCGTTTTTGAACTCGATGGAGATCTTCACGGAATCGACTTCGGCGAACGGCAGAAGCTCTTCGAAGTCGTAGGTCCGCCAAGCCTCGGCTCCCTGCTTCCCTTCCTTTCCGTTCACCGCAAGGTCAGCGCGGGCCTTGGTCAGTTCGCGGTAAATGAAGCGCTCGGCGGTATCAAGCTGGTTCGTGCCGCCTTTCGACATGAACGCGATCTTCATGATCAGCGCGTCCTTCTCGACGTTAAATCCATCCTCGGCCATTCCGCGGAAGGCGAAACGGATCCACTTGCCTTTGGATTGATCTAGACCTGTTACCGTCGCGGAGACTTTTCCGGCGGGTTTGCTGGAATTGAACGCGATGCCAGCCGAGGCGATCTCGTCTTGGTAGCCCGCAAAGAGGTATTCGGCCTGCCCCGAAAGCTCGAATCCGGTCGGAGCGGTTTTTGCCGCGTTGGCCAGATCGAAGGAGCCGTTCGGGACCAGATTGGCCACCGCTTCGTCCTTTGCCGAAAGTGCACACATGAGTAACAAGGTGTTGATCATTCTTTTCTCCTGCGCAACATGCTGCGGGTTGGCGATGAGGATTTCGTGAGCAAACCGGCCTATTTGACTTTTCTCCGCCAGGACCAAGAGTTACGATATCGCCATGGCCAAGAAGAAAGCGCTTCCGATTGAGAAGTCCAAACCAGCTCCGACTCCGCCGCATTTGCAGGTTTTCGGCTGGCTGGCCGGGAAGAAGCCGGTACCCCACCAGGTGGAAGACAACAAGAAATAGCCGTCCCGTAAAAAGGACGAAACCTCTTTGCGGCCCTGCCGTCAGACAGATGTGAGAAGCGAAAGCGACTCACATGTTCCTCCATACTCCCTCATAAGCAGGCGCCCTCCCCCGGGCGCCTTAATCTTGTCCGCCTCTCTATTTTGCGGCTCGCCGGTACACTCCCGAAACCTTGACCGAAGTGTTCTTGAGCGTGGTCATTCCCGCTTATAACGAGGAGGACCGCCTACCGCGCACCTTGGCCCGGCTGCAGGAGTATTACGGAGCGCAGTCTTACACCTTTGAAGTCATCGTGATGAGCGATGGCAGCAAAGACGGCACGGTGGCGCTGGCCCAGGCTTTCGCCGCGAAGGACTCCCGATTCCGCGTAGTCGATAGCCAGCCAAACCGGGGCAAAGGGTACGTGGTTCGGACCGGGATGCTGCAGGCTCGGGGGCAGTACGTTCTGTTTTGCGACGCCGACTTGGCGACGCCCCAGGAAGAGACCGAGAAGCTCTTGCCGAAGTTGGAAGCTGGGTTTGATGTCGCGATTGGAAGTCGTCCTTTGCGGGATAGCAACCTCGAAGTGCGGCAGCCTTTTTACCGAGAGGCCCTTGGTCGGATGGCGAACAAACTGATTCAGATCGTCGCCGTTCCGGGCATTCGAGACACCCAGTGCGGGTTCAAAATGTTTAACGCGAAGTCGAATGCCGACATCTTTTCGCGCTGCAAGCTGGATGGTTTCAGTTTCGATTTCGAGGCGCTGATGATCGCTCGAGACCTGGGTTATCAGGTGGCCGAGGTGCCGATCCGGTGGATGAACCAGGAAGGCAGCAAGGTCAACATTTGGCGCGACTATCCGCGTGTTTTCCGCGATCTTTTCAAGCTGCGGCTCATGGGCAAGGCCCGCCGACTGGCCAAAAACTAAGCTCATGAATCCCGGCGAATACGACAAAATGCGCCGTCTGGAGGACGAGTATTGGTGGTTCGTCGGTCGCCGCGAGCTCGCGCTGAAGCTGGTTTCCGAGTTCAAAGCTGGCCCTTTGGATGTCCTGGACCTCGGTTGTGGCACCGGGGTGGTGATGGCGGAGACCGCCAAGTTTGCCAACTCCGTGACCGGCCTCGACATGAGCGAGTTCGCGCTGCGTTACTCGTTTGAACGCGGGATCAACGAGGTCGTTCAGGGTGACGGCACGGCAATTCCGTTTGCGGATGAGTCGTTCGAAGCAATCATCGCGCTGGACATTTTTGAGCACATCGAAGACCACGAGGCGGCTTACCGCGAAGCGTTTCGGGTGCTCCGACCCGGCGGAATTTTGGTGCTGAGCGTTCCGGCGTTTCGGTCGCTCTGGAGCAAGCATGATGTCGCCTTGCACCACTTCCGGCGGTACACCCGGTCGGAGGTTCGTTCTTGCCTATCGTCGGCCGGCTTCTCGCCGGAGGTTTTGTCTTACGCCGTCTTCTTGCTCTTCCCGTTGGTCGTGCTGTCCCGCGTACTCGAACGCTTCCGCCCCGGCCCGGCGGCGGCTTCCCTTCCGACGGTTCCGCCTTGGCTAAATCGCCTGCTCATTTGGCTGCTGCAAAAAGAAGCGGGCCTGATTTGGAAAGGCACCGCCCTCCCCTGGGGCAGCAGCGTGGTGGCCGTAGCCCGAAAACCCTGCTAGGTACACTCTCTTTCCCACCCGTGGGGATATAGCTCAGTTGGTAGAGCGCTGCAATCGCACTGCAGAGGTCAGGGGTTCGAATCCCCTTATCTCCACCAAATTCCAAAAATCGTGGTTGAAGGATTAACGTCTCGTACGAGTGTCCCGATTGCGTCGAAAACGATAGCCGCTCCAAATCCCGCTCGGGAAAGCAGAAGCACCTGGACAGGCGCTTCTTCGACCGCTATTCGTTAGTATAATCCGCGCATGTCGGCTGAGCCAAAGAATCGAACCCTTCAGTGGAGTGTTTCTGCGGTTGCATGGCTTACGGCAATCTACGCTACCGTGGCCGCGACGACTCAGAGCGGACCGGTCACCGCCACGCCCACGCAAGCGGCGCATTTTGAATCCAAAGTTCGACCGGTCTTCATTTCGAAGTGCATTGCTTGTCATGGTGACAAGCAGCAGATTGCCGGGCTTCGGCTGGATCGGCCAATCTCGCCCGCGATGGCGAAAAAAGTTGCCGCGGCGGTTGAGTACCACGGGGCAACCAAGATGCCGCCGGGTGGAAAGATGGGGGCGCAGGATATTGCCGCTGTTGCCGCATGGGGCAAAGCTGGCGGACCTTGGCCGGCGAAGGTAGCGGTCAAGACGAAGCAGCGATTTTGGGCGTTCGTTCCCCCGACGGTTCCGAGTCTGCCCAAAGTAAAGAATACGTCCTGGGCGAAGTCGCCACTTGACTTGTTTGTTCTCGCCAAGCTCGAGGAAAAGGGACTCAAACCCGCGCCAGCCGCTGACAAAACGACGTTGATTCGGCGAGCGACCCTCGATCTCACTGGTCTTCCGCCAACGCCTTCGGAAATCGATGCGTTTACCGCCGACAAATCACCGAATGCCTTTGAGAAGGTTCTCGACCGGCTTCTTGCGTCGACGGCGTACGGTGAGCGATGGGGCCGTCACTGGCTGGATGTTGCGCGGTACTCCGACTCCAACGGACTCGATGAAAACTTGGTCTATGTCAATGCATGGAGATACCGAGACTGGGTGATTGGCGCAATCAATCAGGATATGCCGATCAATAGATTTATGCGGGAACAGGTCGCAGGAGACCTATTACCCGGAGCGGGCGATAGCCAGGTAGTTGCGACCGGATACCTCGCACTGGGCGGGAAAATGCTTGCGGAAGACGATCCGCAAAAGCAGGAACTCGACATCATTGACGAGCAAGTAGACACCTTAAGCAAAGGAATGCTGGCGATGACGGTTGGGTGTGCGAGATGCCACGATCACAAGTTTGATCCGATTTCGGCCAAAGACTACTACTCCCTCGCTAGCATCTTTAAGTCGACTAAGACGATGGACAAGTTCACGGTTGTTGCTGAATGGCAGGAGCGCATGCTCGGGCCAAAGGAGCAGCAAGAGCGGCTTAAGAAAGTAGAACAAAGCCTTAAAGAGAAGTCCGAAGTGCGGGACAAAATTCGGCAGAAAGAGCGCGCCGAACTTCTGGCGAAGATTGAGCTCGAAAAGGAAGCTTATATTTCCGCCGCCAAGCTTCTGATTGAGGCTGAGAAATCGAAAAATTCTGGGCCATCGGTGAGCGAACAAGGCGATGCACAGACTCCGAAGGGACTCATCAAGGAAGTTGTAGCTGGCGTTGCGGCGCAAGTTAAGTCGGGTGCGGCCGTTAAGTTGGAATTGCCCGAGAATGCAGATCACCTTTTCCCGGCTCCGAAAGTTGCAGAACTCAAGGCTTTGAATGACGAAATCAAGCAGCTGAACGACTCCAAACCAACGATTCCTCGAGCTATGGCGGTTAGCGAGGCGCCAGCAAAAGACCTTCCGGTTCACGTCCGCGGCAGCTACCTGACCCTTGGCGAGAAGACAACTCGAGGTGTACCGGCAATCATGTCGACCAACGCTCCAGTAGTTATTCCAAAGGACAAGAGCGGTCGGTTAGAGCTTGCCAACTGGATTGCAAGCCCGAAGAATCCGCTTACCGCCCGGGTGTTTGTGAACCGAGTTTGGCGCTGGAAATTTGGCAAAGGTCTCGTAGGTTCGGTAGACAACTTTGGAATTCTCGGCAATCTGCCGACCCATCCTGAACTTCTGGATTGGCTGGCCAAGAGCTTTGTCACTGAAGATAACTGGAGTCTCAAGCGGTTTCAAAAGCGGATTATGCTGACCAGTACGTACCAAATGAGCACTCAGTACAACGCGAAGTTTGCTAACCTGGACCCCGAGAATCGGTACCTTTGGCGCTTCAATCGGCGTCGCCTCGAAGCGGAAGCCATTCGAGACAGCATCTTCTTTGTATCTGGGATGCTGGACCGGAAAATGGGTGGAACGATGATGAATCTTCCGCCGCGGGCGTACGTCACTAACGACCAAAGTGCAAACCCTATCCAGTACGACAGTCCACGCCGAGCGGTTTATCTCCCGGTCATTCGCGCCAATATTTACGATGTCTACACCGCGTTTGACTTTGGCGACCCGACGGTGATGAACGGAGATCGGGCCAGCACCACCGTGGCTCCGCAAGCTCTCTTCATGCTTAACGGAAAGGTTGTATTGACGGCGACAAAGGCGCAGGCTACTAACCTCCTTGCTCGAAAGGACATCGACGACAAGGCAAGAATCCAGTCGCTGTTCCGCACCTGCTTCGGCCGCCCCGCGAAGCCAAACGAGATCGTTCGGTCTCTGAGCTACCTCTCAAAATTTGAGCAAGCCTATGCCAAGGCAAATGAACCCAAGCTGAGTGCTTGGCAAAGTCTCTGCAAGACCTTTATCGGATCAAACGAGTTTATTTATGTGGAATAGCGATCAACTTTCCAGACGCGAACTACTGCGGGCCAGTGCCCTTGGCTTCGGAAACCTGGCGTTTCTTGGTCTACTAGCGAACGAGGCCAGCGCGCAGTCGAAGAATCCCCTTGCGCCGAAGTCGCCGATGTACCCGGCTCGGGCAAAGAGAGTCATCTTCGTATTCCTCCACGGCGGCCCTTCGCAGGTGGATACGTTTGATCCCAAACCGCTACTCACCCGAGATCACGGCAAGCCGTTCACCGGCGAGATGCCGCGCATTGTCTCCTCGCCGACCGGCAACCTGCTCAAAAGCCCTTGGGAGTTCAAGCACTATGGCGAAAGCGGAATCGAAGTTAGCGACCTTTTCCCGCACGTCGGAAGCTGCGTTGATGACCTCTGTTTCATCAATTCGATGTATGGCTCGAACTCCCGCCACGGTGCGGCGCTGTTGGAACTCCATACCGGCTCCGACACGTTCGTCCGCCCTTCCATGGGCTCCTGGGTCACCTATGGGCTGGGTACGGAAAACCAGAATCTTCCCGGATTCCTCACGATCTGTCCGACGCTGGGCCATGGCGGAGTGAACAACTGGAGCTCGGCGTTCCTCCCTGCCTACACCCAAGGAACCCCGATCGGAAACGCGGGAATCGAGGCGCCGAATGCCCGAATTCCGTTCATCCACAACGACGAAACCCCGGCTGAGGCGCAACGGCTCGAGATCGAACTGATGCGCAAAATGGGTCTGGATCAGCTGAGTCACCTCGGTCCCGATCCTGCGCTGGAGGGCCGAATCAACTCCTACGAACTCGCCTTCCGAATGCAGCTCGCCGCCCCGGAGCTGCAAGAAATCGCCGGAGAGTCGGAGGAGACCAAGAAGCTTTACGGCCTAGACGACCCCAAAACCCGCAACTTTGGTCACCAATGCCTCCTGGCCCGCCGCTTTAGCGAGAAGGGAGTGAGGTTCGTTCAAGTCACTCACTCCTACAAATGGGACCAACATGACGCCCTCCGCAAGGAACATGAGAGCAATGCGAAAGAGGTTGACAAACCGATTGCTGGCCTCATCAAAGACCTGAAGTCTCGCGGGATGCTGAAGGACACCCTTGTCGTCATCAGCGGCGAATTCGGACGAACCCCCGTTGCCCAAGGCACCGACGGCCGCGATCATAACCCCCACGGATTCACCACCATCCTCGCCGGCGGCGGAGTCAAAGCCGGGATCAAATATGGCGCTACCGACGACTATGGCTTCTTCGCGGTGAAGGACAAGGTCCACATCCACGACCTCCACGCCACGATGCTCCATTTGCTCGGTATCGACCACACCAAGCTCACGTACTTCCACGGCGGCAGAAACTATCGCCTGACTGACGTCCACGGAAACATCGTCAAGGGGATCCTGGCTTAAGGTTCCCCGTTCGCACAGGCTGGCCGTCTTTGCGGGTTCGGACGGGTTTCTTGCACGGCGGATTTCCCTTGGCTCGTCGAGCCGAAAAATTTATTATTAATACTTTCTCCCTTACGCGCGGAAAACATAAATTTTCTGTTCGCGGGGTTCGGCCCCATCTATAGGGCGCGATGATTGGGAAAAGTCAACCTGGATTTTGGGGTTTGGTAGGCATAGATTCTCTATGCAACCGATTTCGATCAGAAACGTATCGTATCTATGGCAAACAATTGGACCGAATCCGAGTTGGTCTTGGCTCTGGACTTGTATCTGAGAGAGCCCCGGTGCTCGCGACAGAATCCACAATTGGCGGAACTCGCGGCACGGTTGGATCGGTCACTTGGAAGCGTCTATGCGCGATTGCAGAACTTTAAGTCGGTGGACCCTAACTATTCCGGGGCTGGCCTTTCCGCAGGAAAGTCGGTTTGTGAGCCGATTTGGACCGCGTATTCTCATCGGCTGAGAGATAATGAAAACGTAGATTCAATTTTGCAGAAGCTGAATGAACAAGAGCAGGCCACTTGGTTGAATATTTTACGATCACTGGTAACGTCAAGTTGGAAAGCCGGACAAGTATTTACGTTGGATGATGCATACGAGTTCGAATCTACTCTGGCTAGTCAATTCCCAAATAACAAGAACGTACAGGCCAAAATTCGGCAGACACTCCAGCAGCTCCGCGATGCTGGTGAGATTGAGTTTGCCGACGGAAAAGGCAGCTATAAACTTACGTCGTTCCTTGAAGATAACATTTATCCTGATGAGGAAGTACTTGACCCTGCTCTGCTTGAGGGATCAGTTTGCAAAGTCTTTGTGAACGCTTATGAACGGAGTCGGACAGCTCGGGATGCCTGCATTCAGCACCACACTTGTCGGTGCAGCGTCTGCGATCTATCATTTGACGAAAAGTACGGAGATATTGGAAAAGGATATATTCATGTACACCACTTAAGACCCCTGTCCTCCATCGGCAACGAGTATATCATTGACCCTAAAAACGATCTAGTACCCGTATGTCCGAACTGTCATGCCATGTTACACCGCAAGAATCCTCCTCTCACCATCGACGAGCTTCGGGCCATGTTGATTTAAAGTACTGTGTTGTTACCAAGCTTCTCGCTAGCCATCGAGGACAGTTTATTGGATCGATGCATATGTAATTCTTTAGACATATAAATTACACCATGGAATTGACGCCATCTAGTGCAGCCAGAATAAAATCTGCTTGCCGCGAACATGGTGCTTAGTTCGTCTCATGCGTGCAAGGATCTACTTGACAGTCAGGCGCTCTACTTCTCATGTCCAGACCCAACCTATTCCAGTTCGCGACTTCTGAGCTGTCACAGGACGCCTTCTTCTGCTGGCTTGCTAGCTGCGCGGACGCGTCGGTTGATGATGAAGAGTTGCGCGATGCGGGTAAGCGGTTTCTGAGTGCGTTGCTAGCTACGCGAAATCTGAATCTGCCAAACAGCCCAAGCATCCGGGTCTACCGCCAACTGGATCGGATTGACGTTATCGTTGAGATCAACGAGTCGATCGCTATTCTGATTGAGGACAAAGTAGGCACCGCCGAACATTCGGGACAGCTCAAACGTTACTTAGCAGCGGCTAGCGCGCGGTTTCCAAATCACGCTCTGGTTCCGATTTACCTCCAGACCTATATCCAACCTGGTTATGAGGGCGTAAGAGGGGCGGGGTTTTCTGTGCTTACTCGCCGCGAGCTGATCGATTTACTCCCCCTCAAGGCTACCGACTCCGTGCTTTCGCAGTTTTGGGAACATCTGGAGATACTTGAGCAGGACTATGAGTCCTACCGATCCGGACGGGTCTGGTCTTTCCACGCGTGGGAACGGTACCTAGAGGTGATTGCCGCTTCCCTTGATCAATGTGGCTGGAGCTATGTTTCGAATGCTAGCGGCGGATTTCTTGCTGCTTACTGGGGATGGACCGAGTGCAAATTCGGCGAGCTCTACTTACAGGTTTCGCAAGAGAAACTCTCACTCCGCATAGTTCCGAGTGTAAATATTACGCAAGCCGAGATTGATGCTTTGTATTGGAAAGCAAGAGAGTTCCCGGAGTGGACCATCAACAACGGCAGAAGACCCCGTAAGGGCAAAAGCCAGAACCTTGTCTTTCTGGAATTGGATCATCGCCGATTCGACCAGGAGGGAAACATCCTTTTGGAGGACACGGTCAGCAGTCTTAGGGTGACTACGAAGAAGCTGAAGTCCTTTGCCAAGTCGATCGGGATTGATCCGCTGTTGACACCTACCCAGTAGAGACATCAAGACCCCGGCTGAGACACGGTAAACAGTCGGCGGCTCCGTCCCATTGCTGGCGATCGATTGGGCTCAGATCCTTTCCAATCGATAGAACCATTTAACAACTGTTGCGCTATCCCCTACTCCGTGATCAGCCACGCGGGATCTTCTTGCAGCTTGCGCATCAAACGGTCGTGGGCGATGCGGGTTTGGAGGAGGCAGCCCCACTCGAGTTCGATCAAGGCTTCTTCTTGCAGCCAGAGGTCGCGGAGTTTGTCTCGGTGGCGGACAATGAGGTCCGGGTTTCGCAGTTTGAACGGACTCTCCTTTGTTTTCCCATCGGCAGTAACGACCTTTAGCGATACATCGGATGCCTGTAATGCATAAGGAACGCGGGCGTTTTCTTCGGCGGCTTCGATGACGGTGGAATGCATGAAGTCCATGCCGAAGATGAATTCGAGGCTGGAGAAGTTGGTGATCTCTGGCATGGGAGAGCCCATGCCGGAGGGGGTCATGGCGTAGAGGTTGCCAGGGATCATGATGGCGGCGCTTCGGCCGGTGACGATCCAGGAGTGGGTGGGATGCAGGGTTCGCGCCTTTGCGCCGAGCACTTCGAAGGCGGCTTGGGAAATTTCTCCGTTTAGAATGGGGGCGGTTGAAACATCGAAGGTGTCGGACGGCACCGAGAACGCGGGGAAATAGTTCACCTGCTTCGCCCTTTTCGCCAGCACAAAGTTCACGAGGTCGGTGGCGGTTTCGTCGTAGGCTGCCGGAACCCCGCCATGAATCACCACCGGGCTATCGCGCTTCAGGAGTGGTTCGATGAGGTCTCGTAATTGCGCCATTGTGTTAGTGAGCCTACTGCAATTGGACCACGGATGCCATCCCTATGGCAAGCGGTAGTCGCCCGGATCGAACTCGTATTCCTGCGTGGCCTTGGCTCCGGCCATGGGGGAACCGCCGGTGGAGGTGAGTTCCAGCATTCCGCCCGCGGCCAGAACCTTGTCGTTCCACATGATGATTTCGATTCCGTGGTCCATGTCCCAGGCGGTTTGGAAGTTGTAACCCACGATCCATTCGTTTTCTGGCTCGCCGCGTACGATGCTGATTCCGGTGAGTTTGAAGAACCGATTCAGCTGCTCGGCCGGCTCGCCGCCGAGTTGGCTCTGCATGAATTCCCAGTGCTTTTGCCAGACGGGCATGCCGGGGAGATTCTCTTCGTAGTGCCCGACTAGGCACCGTGCATGGATTGCCGCGAGCTTGACCTTAAGGGCGCTTTCGATCGCTTCGAGATTGGACTGGATGAACTCCCAGGTGGGCAGGTAGCTCTCGTCGGGAACGTAAACGCAGAGCGAAACGACGTCGCCCGGCTCGCGGCAAGAGGTGCAGCAAGGGTCTAGCGGGGCTGGGTCTTTGGTGAGCTTTCGCGTATGGAAAGTCTCGTCGTAAACCGAAAAGGGCACATAGAAATCCCGCAGAAACGGCTTCGGCTCTTCCCAAATTCGCGGATTGTCAAAGTCCTGCTCAACCACGGGGGCACGTTACCCGAGGAGCGGGGGACCTAACAATCGATGCGGGCGTACCACATGGCGTTTGCGGCTTTCAGTCGGCCGATGTAGTTGAGAAGCTCGGTTGACTCGAATTCGGACTCGCGTCGGCGCTCTTCGATAGAGTCAAAGACGTCGGACGATTCGATCTCATAACTCGGCAGCCGCTTTTGAAATTCCAATAGGTCTTGCTGGAGCGCTTCGAGCTGTTGGGTGTCCAGCATTGCGTGGGTTGGCCAATAGATTCGGTCATAGGGCTTGGCTGACTCGATTTCTGGGGCGAGGCGGTGAAAACGGTATGGCGTCATGCACAGCATTTGGTGGTTGGCGCGGTCGCCTTCGAACATCTGGTCGGCGAGATCGAAGATGTGCTGTTGAATGGCCCCGTGTTCGGTGCCTTTTACGGTTTTCGCCGGCTTGAACTGGGACCACATGCTGCCGATTGCCGAGTCCCAAGCCAGGGCTTCCCCTTCGGTCAGATCGCTGTCTCTATCATAAACCTGAAGACACAAGTAGTTCTATCCGAGTTCAATAATCCACTGCTCTAACGCAGTCGTAGCTACCATTTTGTAATCCGCAAGTATTTCGGAACCGGTTACACCAAACACGTTTCCACCCGTCCATGAGCCATCTGGAAAACGGATACGACATGACCCTTCGATCGCTATAACATTGTTACACGGTTTCTTGCTTAGAAGTTTCTTTGTTTCAATTTCGACCGCAAGAGGGATTTCTAACTCCGCTGATGCGATCCTGAGCTGTTCCAGTGGACCATCTATTCCACTTATCCCGGCTTCCAATTCGGCATTCCTTAAGCTCGCCAACACTTTCTCTGCCGCTTGACGAAATTTGCTCCTGTTCGTTATGACGAAGCCTTTACTCGCCAAAGATTCGGCTTCTTGTTTCCACTCAAGCAGTTGGGAAACCTTGAATGAGTCGGGATCCAGATCGACCATCCTCGCACAATCTGTACACAGCCAAATCCCATTTCCTTCACTGGACCTAGCCGCCTCAGAGATAGAGGAGTCGTACCTCGGTCCTCCTGGGGAAGCCGCCGTGATGTGAGCGGCATCTGCAAGTTTGAGGCTACCGGTCGAATTCCTTTTGGGTTGAGCTGTCGATTTCCTACAGGATGGGTTTGAACAAATGTAATTGACCCGGAGAGCTATTTGAGACTTAACAGCTTGGCTAAAGTTACTGGCGCGCATCTGATGTAGGAGTTTACGCCCAACTCAACACAAGAATCAGCCACTCGCTTGTCTTGCATGCCGCTGATATAAGAAGGAGTCTCGATAGTTTCGAAGCAGTGAATTGTACACATCGATTTTTGATCGAACGCAGGACACGTAATGATCGTGTTGCTGACCTTGGAGGTAGCGAACGTCAAGCTTAATCCAACGTTGATGCAGCGAGACGTCGACCCGATTGTCAATATCCAACTAAGCGCTGGCTACACTGTTAACAATGTCTGAAGAACGACTTGACGTCATCGCGCATTCGACTTCCCTTGCCCACGAAAAGCCGGAATGGCTGCGCGAGAGGCTGGAGTGGTTTCAGGACCAGAAGTTTGGGTTGCTGCTGCACTGGGGTCCCTATGCGCTTTGGGACTGTTGCGAGTCTTGGCCGCTTTCGCCGGGGGACGAGTGGGCGCGGAATGACGACATGGAGTGCTGGACGAGCCGGGGCAAAGACCTTGCGCGGTTTCAAGAGGACTATTGGGCGCTCAATCGGCAGTTCAATCCGGCTAAATTTGATCCGGAATCTTGGGCGGCGGCGGTGGCGGACTCGGGGATTCGCTACGTCTCGCTGACGGCGAAGCATCACGACGGATTCTGCATGTGGGACACCCAGGAGACTTCCTACAAGATCACCGGCCCGGAGAGCCCTTTTCCGGTGGATGTTTACAAGGGCTTCTGCGACGCTTTTCAGCAGCGCGGGCTTGGGGTCTCGGTCTATTTTTCGAAAGCCGACTGGCACTCGCCGGCCTACTGGTCGCCCGATGCGCCGGTAGTCACACGGCAAGCAAACACGGTCGGAACGCCGCTTTGGGATGAGTTTGTACGGTTCACCCATGCGCAGATTCGGGAGTTGATGACGGGCTACGGAAAGGTCGATGTGCTGTGGTTGGATGCGGGCTGGGTGAAGGCGGAGCGCGGCGAGGACCTGGACATGGCCGGCATGATCGGCATGGCGCGAGAGTTGCAGCCGGGGCTGATTGTCGCGAACCGGACGGTCGGCGACGAGTTTGAGGACTTCATTACGCCGGAGCACCAGATTCCGGATGAGCCGCTCGATCAGCCGTGGGAATCTTGCCTTTGCATGGGGACGAGCTGGAAGTATTCCGGGCCCGAAACCTTCCGCCCGGTCGGCGAGATCTTGCGGATGCTCATCGAGATTGTCTCGAAGGGCGGAAACTTCCTCATCGGTTTTGGGCCAACACCTGAGGGCGAGTTCCCGGCCGGGGCAGTGGAGCGACTGAAAGAGATTGGCGCTTGGATGAAGGTCAACGGCGACGCGATCTACGGGACGCGGGCGATTGCGCCTTATTTTGAGTCTGGGATTCGGTTTACGCAAAAGGGCGATCGGGTTTATGCGTTTCTCGTGGATGAGGCGGCTGACCGTCTTGTGTCTCTACGACCGGGGCTCGGAGAGGAGCTGCGGTTACTTGGGAGCGATTCGCTGGTGGTTTGGAAGGAAGTGGACGGGGCTTGCGAGTTCGAGCTTCCTACCGGCGCAGACGCCTTGCCCCGGCCGTTGACGCTCTACTTTGATCGGTGAGTTCGGGACTTCAGGGTTCGAAATCCACGACCATGCTTTGCTCGCAGCCAGGTTCGGAATAGAAACGTTCGATTCGAATTCCGAGCTCCCGGGCGAGGGTGGCGGGGCCGTCGTGGACTTCCTTCGGCGGTCGGCCGGGGGTCCAGAAGTAAACGATCGCTTCCTGGTCTGCCAGTCGCTCGCCCCGCGCGGCCGAGTCGGATAAGAGGCGAAGCGAGACGCACGAGCATCATCGCGACTTAGCGGCGGGCCATCCTGATTCTCCCTGGAAAGCACAACGAGTCTGAATTCCGGCGAGACGGAGTGCTTGCCCACCAGTTCCCGAACGATGTCGGGGCGGCGGCCAGAATCCGCGACCATATGGACTCAATCCCAAAACGCCATGGACAGTCCCTTGGCTTGTAGTCGGCGATGACCGCAGGGCGGGAACAAAAACTCGATTTCTTCACCGGCAGACGCAAAAAATGCCACATATACTTGACATCAACTATATGGTCCAGTATAGTTGACACCAACTAATATGACTGACGGCCTTTCATTGAGCAAGTTATTTGTGCTTGGACTGCTCGCACAAGAGGAGCGACACGGATACGAATTGGTAACGATCGCGGAAAGGTGGGCCATCCATCGTTGGGCTGGAATCTCGATCGGATCCATTTACAGCACGCTGCGTCGCTTTTGCGCGGAGAAGGAAATCGAGGCGATTCGAACGGAGCAAGTCAGCAATCGCCCAAGCCGGATGGTTTACCGACTGACCAAAACTGGAGTCGAAACGTGTCGCAAGATGATTGAAGAGGGACTTGGTTCACTTCAGTTCGAAAGCAGGGAGCTTGATCTAGCCCTCGCTTTTGCCCACCTTGTGCCGCCCGCTATCCGGGTGCAAAGGCTTCGAGACCGGCTTGCCCTGCTAGTTGAGCGTCGGCAGCAACTGGCATGGCTGGAAGAGTCATACGCCTCATCGCTTAACTCGCAAGACCCTTCGCTGGACGAATTCCGCAAGCTAAGAACAACGGACCCTTGGATATATGCGGGCATCCGCCACGGTCATGCACGAATGAAAGTCGAGGAAGCCTGGACTCTGGAACTCATAAACGAAATCGACACTTGGAATTACGATCCTATAAGCGCGCTACACGAAACAACAACTCCATGATTATCTCAGCTTTTCTACTCGCACAATCACCAACATCGCTTTCCTTTGCGAAGCGATCTGAGATGACCTTCAAGGTCTCCTCAACGGTCCCACGACTTAACGTAAAGGCAACAAATGGATCAATAAGAATTGTAGTTGGCAAAGATGGTCAATTTGTTGTCAAAGTCTTAACACGAGCAGATGAGCTGCCTAAGTTGCAGGAATCATCGGTAGCGTGCAAGATGGAATCTGGCACCCTCTCCTGCGACACTCGAGAAACCTTTGTTTCTCAAGGAAAACCAAATTCGAATTACCCTGGAGCTTTTGATTATTCACCTCCCGTTAACGAAATTACGATAGCGGTTCCCGCCAAAACTCATCTCAATGTTTCAACATCCAATGCCGCAGTCACAATTGGCCGAGTCTCTGGAACCATCAATGTACGGAGCACGAACGGAGAGATCAGGTATGCAGCTTCTGTGACCGCGAAAATTGAGGCTCTCTCTCGAAACGGTAAAGTACGGTCAACCGCACCAACCAACCTTGGACCCAAGGCGAACGTCAACATCATAAGTTATAATGGAGATGTCTACATCTTACCGGCTCTGCCAACTCTATCACTTATCGGCGGTCAGTTCTGGAATGGGAACGCATTTAAATCAGGAAATTGGTTCGTTGAGGATGGACGTTTCACACAACGGAAACCAAATACGATAGTGAAGGAAGTGAATCTTGCGGGCAAATATATCGCCCCGGCATACGGTGACGCCCATACACACCATATTGATGGCGAATATCTTGCGAAAAAGATGAACTCCGACTACTTAGCTCAAGGCACGCTGTATGTACAGTCTATGGGCAATCATACAAGTAGCCGCAGAGAGTCTGATCAAATTGTAAACCAGAGCAACTCAATCGACGTTGCTTTCGCAAATGCTGGCATAACAAGCAGTTGGGGTCACCCCGTGTTCTTATATGAGAGCTTAGCAAACCCTCTCGATTCAAAGCTATCACCAAAGGAACGCAGTGATGCCATTAAGGGTAGGCCGCGAACTCAACTCGGCGATTCATACTGGTTGGTCGAAAATGTGCAGGACCTAGAGCGAGTGTGGCCACGATACTTGGCCAGTGACCCAGATCTTACGAAGATATTCATCATCAACACTGAAGAGCGAACTCAGAATCTTGATGGTCTTGCGGGAACGATCGGACTTGCGCCTGAGGTCGTGGAACTCGTGGTGAAACGTGCTCATCAGTCGGGATTACGCGTTTACGCACATATCGATACGGCAGAAGATTTTCTGATTGCCCGTCGTGCTCATGTGGATGGCTTAGCCCACATGCCTGGTTATGGACTGGCTAATGAGGCAACATCAAAATATCGCCTTGGCGGGAGTTTGCCATCTTTGAAGGAGATGGTCATTCAACCCACTGCTGGAATTACAGGTCAGTATGCTAGCGTCGAACAAACTGCCAACACCAGAAAACTTCAAGCAAAGAACATCTCGATCCTAAAGTCAAAAGGAGCTCGATTTGCTATTGGATCAGACATCTTTTTCGAAACCCAGAAGCGAGAGGCACTGGCTTGGAAGGAAATTGGGTTCTCACTCAGAGAAGTGTTCCAGTCACTCGTGACAACGACACCACAGTCCATATTCCCCAATAGAGCAATCGGAAGGATTGCGGATGGCTATGAAGGTAGCTTTGTGGTACTCGAAAAGGATCCGCTTAAAGATCTTGAAGTGGCATTCTCGCCGTTAAACCTTTACAAGCAGGGACTCCTGGTTTGGCCAGCTTCCACCCGATGAAGCTTTGACCAGAAAGCATCGATTGGATCACGGATCTCATCAAAATACATCTTAAGTAGTTAGATCAAAGCGTGTGCTGTAGTGTGAGTTAGGTTCCCGGTTCAGTAGAGCCAGACGCTTCTTGTTTCGGACAATCTGCTTCCAGCCCTTTGACGGGACAACACAGTATTGGCGGTCATGGCTCGAACTCGACCACCATGTACTGTTCTGTACCCGGCTCCTCATAGTACATTTTGATGCGAGTTTTAATGACTTCGGCAAGAATGGCGGGGCCGTAACAGAACTCCTTCGGTGGCACGCCTGGGATCCAAAAGAACACGATGGCTTCTTGATCCGCCAGCCGCTCGCCCCGGGCGGATGAATCGGCGAGGAGGCGGAGGATGGCCCTCGGGATTGGGTCGTCGCCCTGGCCCTGAATCCAAGCGTTCAGTTCCGGGATGAACTCTTCTCGCAGTCGATCGGCGAGCGTCGTTTGGTCATCCAGCCGAATGAGCGGCAACAGTTCGTTCGCCTCACCCGGCTTCGCATCGCCGGTTACGGCAAGCCCAACCGGCACACCTTCCCCGTCTATCCGCCCCTGAAACCGAGCGACGATCTTAATTTCCGGCGGAATGGAAGGTTTACGAAACTTCTTTAGCCAATCCATTCCGCTACGATATCAGATCAATAGCCGGTTTTCAACTTCGCAGCTCAGTTGATCTCCGATCTGATGGATTTAGCAGTGAGCAGACGATACTCTCTGCCGTCTGGGGGAAAAGTTGTTGTAACCTCTAGTCATGGAAGGGCCGCTGACTCCAGAACGAGTCATTCGTTTCAGGATCACTGGGTACCAAGTCGAGGCACGCGTCCCTGAGAGTGATACCGACGTTGCCTTTGCGGTTTCGCTCTTTCAGAACCAGTTTCATCGCGCGCAGGTCTTCTTTCATCGTGACGAATGTGGGATTCCGGCTTCGTCATACAACGAAACAACGGAGGTCATTCACCTCCACTATCACGTTTCCTCATGGCCGGGAATCTTTGCGATCCTTGGCGGCGAGGGTCTGATAGAGTGCTCTTACGGTCACACGGCTACAAGCTCTACGGCGACCAGCGGTAGCATCTATCAGTCCTCTCCGAGCCGAGTTGGCCCAAGTTGGCCAAGTATAGGAGAATTTCTGTTCCAAAGACGCCGGCCATAGCCATGGAAGCCCTCCTGCAAAGGTTTTAACAATCAGCCGATTGCTTGATCGTGAGTCATCCCAAACAGAGCTCCAGGCACTTTGCGATCAGCGGCCAAGAAAGGGGATAGTAGTAGCCGGAAGTTCCAGTATTTCGGCCCGACACAAACCCTCGACCTTCCTCCGGATTGCCCGTCCTATTAGATTCAGTGATCCAATTTCTGTTAGACCTACTTTGCTGCAAGGAACTGGCTAGCCCATCGCGGGCTAGCCATATGCTGGAGCCTTACTTCCCTACTGCTTCCGCGGCTTTTTGAATCTCGAAGAACGCCGGCTTCGGCTTCATGGCGCGGTCGAAGAGCAACGGGTAGTCCGTTCGGCCCCGGATTGGGAAGTTGTTAAGCCAGGAGTGTCCGTCGTTAACGCCCCAGAGCGTAACGCGGCCGATGTTCTTTCGGTACTTAAGGAACAGCTCAAACGCCTCGCGGAGCTTCTCGCCGTGCTTTACGGCCATTTCCTCGGGGAGTGCTTTGGTGTACGGGTTAAGTACAGCCATCTGTTCTGGCGTCATCGTCTCTCGGCGATTAACGTCAGCGCCTTGGTATCGCGAAGGCAGGACGCCCATGTCGAGCTCGGTGATCATCACCTTGAGTCCGAGGGCAGAGAATTCTTGGATCGCCTTTTCGGTTTCGGCAAAAGGTGGATTCTCGATGCGCCAGTGCGACTGGATGCCCACCGCGTGAACTGGGACCTTCTGGTCGAGCAGTTTCTTAAGAAGTTCTAGCGCCTTGGGTCGCTTGTAATCGAGCTCGATGTTGTAGTCGTTGTAAACGAGAATCGCGTCTGGGTCGGCCTCGTGGGCGGCGCGGAAGGCTTCGGCCAGATAGTCCTCACCCACGGCCCTCAACCAGGGCGTTTGGCGCAGAAGTCCGGGGCCGTCGTTGATGGCTTCATTCACAACGTCCCACTCCTTGATCTTGCCTTTATAGCGCCCGACGACAGCTTTGATGTGCGCGCGAAGGCGGGCGAGGGCAACTTCGCGAGGCACCGGCTGGCCGTCTTTGCCCTGGAAGAACCAAGGTGGCGTTTGGGAATGCCAAACCAAGGTGTGGCCAACGACCGAACCGCCGCTCTGCTGGGCAATCTCCACCAGCTTGTCCGCATCGGCAAAGGTGAATTCACCCTCTCGCGGCTGGATTTCCGCCGGCTTCATCGCGTTTTCTGCCGTTACCGAATCGAAGTGCTGCTTCACAATCTGCACCGAACCGTCGTCTTGACCGCGCAACATTGCGGTGCTTACGGCGGCGCCGATGCGGAACTTGCCCTTAAAGGCGGCTTTTAGCGGGGTTACGGTTTGGGACTCGGTGTGTTCAGGCATAGGCTTTGCGGAGTTGCGACTCATGGCAACGGGCGCTGCGACCACAACGATGGGGAAGGCGAGCAAGAGAATGCTTTTGTTCATGGGGTTCTACGGGTTGCAACTTCGAGGTGCTCACGATGAGCATAAACGAATTTACCGGTAAATACAAGCGCCATAGTTCCAGACTAATCGAACTCTTGTGCGGGAACTCATCCCATATAGGCATGAACCCGCTGCTCCAACGAAACGCCAAGCAGGATCATGGTCGTGGCCTCAACCGTTGCTAGTTCCTCACCGAGGGTGCCCATGAGGACTTGCAGCCCAAGCTGACGCCCTAAAAGTAGGCCCGCAGCGGCACCAACGGTGTCGCAATCTCCCGGCAAGACGTGAGCCACGCGGAGCAAACGATTGGGGTCGCCTTGCGCGAATGCAAGAACGGCAACTGTTTCATGCCATTGCCGATCTGGGTGGAATGGCCATTCCCATTGTCTTGTCTCGCTACGCAGTTGATCGAGAAACTCGTGTTCTGTCATTGGTACGGTTCGGTCCGGAATTGCTCCCGCAAATCGCGCCAGCGAATTCGTCGGGTCGAGCCGAGAGAACGATTCTAATTCGAGCGAGCTTTCGTGCAAGATCAGGCTGCCATACAGAAACTGGCCCCAAGCGGTGTCAAGGCCGGGCGAAAAGAACCCGTAAGGCCGATTGCGCTCTTGAGCTTTCCAAGTTTTTTCCAGAATGCGTGCAAGTCTCGGAGCTACCGGATGAGCGAATTTCGCGGTTCGGAGCCAAGACCGGAAGCTGGGTTCGGACACCTCCTGGGTATCTCGAAGCCATGGCTCGAGGAGATGGATTCGGAACGACGTATCGTCGGTAACGACCCCTCGCCGCCTGCGAGTCTCCCGCTTGCGGGCCCAAAGGTTCCACGGATTGGCTTTCGACTCTCGGAACGGTTGAACTAGCGGTACCAGCGGCGAAGCAGGATCTCCAATTTTGCCCGCCAAGCCGTGTGGTTCATGGGCAAACCCGGCTGCATCCGCAAGCGCGCTCAGGGCCAAAGCACCCGCAATTCGATCGTGCATTTGCTGAACGTTACACCAAGGGGTCCTGCTGAAAGGACAAGCCAATTCATGCCAAATGCTTTCTGTAAGGCAAGCCCCGAACAATCCAGCGGGCTGAGCATGAACCCAACAAAGCAATGGGGCCGTAACGGGGAAATCACCGTTACGGCCCTCAGGTCCTTTAGGCTTTAGCGCCAGAACTCGTTGTCGTAGAGATCAAAGTCGGCCTTTGTTCCATCAACAAACGTGATCGTTCCCTTGCCATCGATGCCGTAGGTGCCGGTCGCTGGGCACAGCGGGTCGTTCGAGTTTTCGAGTCGGAACTCGCCGGATCCGTCGGCATTGCTGGTCCACTGGATGGTGTAACCGGCTGCGTTGGTCCAGACCATTTCGAGTCGGCCGTCGAAGTAGTAGGTGCCCGAAGTGCTGTACTGAACTCCGCCTTGTTGAACCTGGCTCGAGAACGTGAAGGGCTGACCGAAGCCGAGGGTTTCCCAGCGCGTGGAGTACCGATAGTCTCGGAACTCGCCGGCGGCGACTTCTTCTCGGCCTGCGTCCGTCGACTCCTGGAAAATTCTGCCGGTTTCAAAGTTGAAGATCGAAGAGCTACTGAGGTCTCGTGGTGCGTACTTGCCCTTCGTAAACTTGCTTTCCAGGGTGTTTGTGGTTTCCGCGCCAACGGTTCGAGTCTCCGTGTTCTGGTAACCAACGAGGCTCGTGTGTGCGGCATCGTCGAAGATGTCAAAGTTCAGGAGCGCGATTTCTCGGAAACCGCGGGCTTCGGTGTATTCCACGGCGGTGACTTTGCCCCAGAGATCATCGGAAACGGCGATGGGGGAACCGACCGTTAGGTCGCCTTCGTTGAGACGGGCTGCGCGGGCGGAGTCGATGGGTCGAGTCACTCCCGCCTTACCAAGCAGAACCGGCGTAAGAGTTTGTCGATCCGACTTGGAACGGGTTCGATCTGGCGAACCTTCTTTTAGTGTTGCGGAGCTAGATGCCGCGCCCTTCACCGAAGCCGCGATTGCCGCGCGATTGCCGCTTGGGAGAGGCGAACCAGTCGCGGAAGAACCGCCGCAACCGGTGGAGATAGCGCAGAAAAGTGCGGCAATGGGAATGAGATACGAGAGTTTGTGTTTCGAGATCATAGCTTTTATGTGTCCACTTGTCTTTTTCGTCAGCAAGCATAAATCTGCAAACCGCACACTACGCCTGTCAGAAAGACTCTACGCGGCTACAACGATGAATTCGTCATTCGCGCGCGATCTGCGGCGGCTATCTTGGACCAAGAATGTGTTTTTGGTCCATTTTCATTTCTGAAAGTTCGATTCCTGACCGGAAAATGGGACAACTGGGGGATTTTCTGGGCCGTTCTGACGGTGCTTGTTGATCTCTGAGAAAGTCGTCGCCCCGGCAAAAATCCCAGCTACACTGAGTCACCGCTTGGGCGCTTAGAAGCATCACCATGAAGAATTTTGCAAATCGTCGAGGGTTGGTCCGGGGCTTCACGCTCATCGAACTGCTGGTGGTCATCGCGATTATCGGAATCCTCGCCGCGCTGCTCTTCCCCGTGTTCGCCCGCGCCAAGGCCGCAGCGCAAAGTGCGACTTCCCTGAGCAACGTGCGGCAGCTTGTCATGGCGAGCCTGCTGTATGCCGAATCCTCCGATGATCGGTTGCCCCTGGTCACCGAGGGTCCGCTGGCGACGGGGCGAGTTGGCGGATACACGATGGTCCTCGAGTTCGGCCAAGGCGGCGCGGGCCGGTTCGATCCCGCCCAGGGCAGCTTGTACCCGTACGTCAAGTCCGGCGGAATCTACGGTTCCGCCGCGGACCCAACAGCGCGAGAGAGCAAGCAGAGTTTTGCCATCAACGGCTGCCTCGCCGAGTTCCCTCCGCAGCGGGGTCTGCTATCCATGCGCGCCTTGACAACAACCGAGGAGCCCTCACGGCAGTTTATGTTTGGCGAAGAGCTCTGTGGCCGAGAAGGCACCAACGACGGCTTCTTCCACCCGCTCTACGACGAGCTCGCCACCTGGCACAACAACCGAAACGCCATGGCCTTCGTCGACGGCCACGCGAAGCTGACGTTGGTTGAAGGTCGGTACAGCGAGGTTGTTGACGCCTCGGACACCCCTTGCTGGCCGAACGATCCCTGGTAAGAAGCTGCGGTGAGGCGATTAGGGTGGCTATTCGCCTCATGATTTGAGGCGAATAACTGATATAATCGCCTCAAGCGGTTATTCATGTACATCTATGAGCTTCAAAACTGGCCTTCGTACACGTACGATGCCGCCGTTTTGCTACCGAAGCTGGAGGCCGTCAACTTAAGCCGTGGCCGACTGTTTGGGCGATTGGAGTCGATCGGATTTGATGAGCTTCGAGAGCCGCAGTTGGAAGCGTTCACTCAGGAAGTCATTAAGTCCAGCGCGATCGAAGGGGAAACCCTGGATGTCCAATCCGTGCGGAACTCGGTTGCGCGGCGACTCGGGATGGATCACCACGGATTCTCCGAGCAAGACCGCTACGTCGATGGCCTTGTCGAAATGGCGATGGACGCGGCTCAACGCTATGATCAACCCTTGACGGCGGAGCGGATCTTTAACTGGCACGCAGCCTTGTTTCCGACCGGGCGCACGCTGTATGGCCCCGTCACGATTGGACGATGGCGAACGGACGAGAAAGGACCGATGGTTGTCGCTTCTCAGAAAGGTGGACGAGAAATCGTGCATTTTGAGGCACCGAGTGCCGAACGACTCCCGGAGGAAATGTCCGCCTTCCTAGCGTGGGTAGCAAGTGACAACGAAAGTAGTTTGATCCTGAAAGCTGGAATCGCGCACCTGTGGTTCGAAACTCTTCATCCGCTCGATGATGGGAACGGTCGCGTCGGGCGAAACATCATGGATCTCCTGCTTGCGCGGGCTGATCGCAGACCTATGCGTCCGTACAGCTTAGCTAGCAGCATTCATCGGTACCGCAACGCCTACTACACGGCCCTCGAGCGTTCCCAGTCCGGGACCCTCGATTACACCTATTGGCTGAGCTGGTACCTAGACACGCTGACCGCAGCCATTGAAGAAGCTATCCAAACCATCGAGCAAGCCGTCGCGCGGACTCAGTTTTGGCAACGCCACCGAGAAACGAACCTAAACGATCGGCAACGGAAGACGCTGTCCAAGCTGCTAATGGGCTGGGAAGGCAAGTTGACGAACAAGAAGTACGCGAACTTAACGAGATGCTCCGACGCAACCGCGACCCGAGATTTGGTGGACTTGGTAGCTAAAGGCGTTCTGCGCTCGACCGGGGCAGGCGGAAGGAGTGTCGGCTACGAGTTGGCCGACCGGGCCGAACTCTGAAAACCGCCCCGAATCCTCTGGGCAGTTCTCGACGTCCCTTCTCTACGCTCAATGTGGAGCACTTTGAATCATGAACCTGCCGCAATTCGACCGCCTGCACGTTGCCCTTCTCACTCTTCTCCTCACCGCCGCGTATCCCTCGGAACCGCAGCCGACCGAGAAGCTGGATGCTGCGGGCCTGAAGACCATGACCGAGGGCCTGGGCTACACCACTAAAGTTCTGAACAGCGAAGCGGGCAAGGAGAAGTACGAAATCAGCCTGTCCGAAGGCGGATTCAACATTCCGGTTAGCCTAGAGATCGCTCCGAGTAAGCGATACATTTGGCTCGTTGCCAACCTCGGCAAAGCGCCCACTTCGGGTTCGCCGAAGTTTGAAGCGCTCTTGAAAAACAACGCCAAGACGCAGCCGGTTTTCACGTGGATCACGGAAAGCGGAAACTTACACATGGGAATGGCGGCGGAGAATCGATTCATCACTCCGGCCGAACTTCGCTTTAGTGTGACCAAGGTCGCGGCGGATGTTGCGAAGTCCGCCAGCATTTGGCAGAACTAGCGGCGCGTTGCCAGGCTCGGCTAGACTCTCCGCGTGTCTAGCCAGCCCTACACTTACGTTCCTGCCGGGATGCCCAACGAGCGTGTCCTCAACATCTTCGGTGACCTAGTAACCATCAAAGTTTCCGGAGCCCAGACGGACGGAAAGGTGACGGTCATTCACGGAGAAACCCCACCAAAGGGCGGGCCGCCGCTCCACACGCACGTGAGCGACAGTGAGACCTTTTACGTCGTGGAGGGTGAGTTCCTGTTCGTTCTGGATGGCGAGAAGATCACCGCTTCCGCGGGTAGCACCGTGTTCATTCCGGCCGGAGTTGTGCATCAGTACCAGAACGTTGGCGAGCAGTTTGGCAAGCTTCTTCTCGTGGTTGAACCTGCCGGGTTGGATGAGTTCTTTATCGAACTTGATGCCTTGCTCAAGGAAAGCGAAGAACCGAACATGCCCGCCATTGCGGCACTGCACGAAAAGTACCGCATGGAACTCCTCGGCCCGCCGCTTGCTGCCTTGGGCTGATTAGGGCAATAAATTACGGCGCGGGTAACTCGTCGACTTCGATCGTCGTTGGAAACCGCACTAACTAAGGCTTTTCAACCGAAGCAAGAATGGCCGTGTTGCTTCGCCCTTCTTCTCGATACCAACGATGCTACCGTTCCGGTTGATGCCCTGCGCCTCGGTCCGAACCCAGCCAGTTTCTGGCGGGGCCAGAGCGTTGAGGTCATGGGCGACATTATCAATCCAAACGCATGCCTTCCCACCACTTTGCCCAACAATCCAACCATTATCGTTGACGGCGTTAAGTGAAGCATCTGGAATCACCTGCCTTTTGGCGGAACCTTCGCGCCAGATTAAGCCATCTATTTCTCGCACCCCGTCTTTCCAGGCTAGCTGAATGCCAACTACCGTTCCGCCTGAGTTGAGGTCATTAACTTCGATAAATGAATTGTCTAATCCAGCGAGGAGCCAGGTGTATTTGCCTTTTGAATACACAAACGGGGTGGATTGGTAAGTTGCAAATCGAGAGGACTTTCCGAGGTAATCACCCTTCGAGTTGACTGCTAGAAGCTTGCTTATATTCCCGTTCGGCCAGTTCGTCACCGGCTTCCATATCGTCTTTCGACCTCGCCGAATGATGAAGCCACGCCAACTAGAACTGCCAATGATGGTTCCATCCGAAGCAATGTCGGCGACCTCGCCTGAGCCACCTGTCTCGTTAAGTACCTTCAACTTTCCATTCTTAAGCAGTGCGGCCTCTGACTGTTCAAGGCCGGACATAAAGAGTGGCGCACCGTTACCGTATGAACCACCAATGGTCCCGTCGTTCGCAACAACGCGGATGCCAAAATAGCGGTCACCCTCGTACGGACCAAACTTCCGTTGGGTTGCGCGCCAGCGAACCTTGCCACCCTGCCAAAGGTAAATGGAATCCATCGTCGAAATCGCCACGTAGCCGCTATCCGAAATCCGGACCCTCGTCGCGTTTCCCTGCAATTCCCCCAGTGGCACCGACGCGAAGCTTGGGGCGGAGACGAGGAGCAGAGCCAGCACCATATCGCGAAGTATGTATCAGCGGCGGCCCGCATCTTGGGCACAGCGTGATCCTAGTCCGATATCTATCAGTCCGGCCCAGATGCCAAACGAATTCGGGTCATCCAAGCAATTTCGAGAATAGATCCAGCGAGAGAGAAGTTGCTGTATAAAGGGGGTTAAGCCAGCAAGCCGCTCCAATGAGACAGCCATGCCGGGTTGCCGTTGAGGCCAGAAAATCAATGAAGATTTTTTTCGCAGTTCTAGTCGGTCTCTTGGCAATGCCCGGTGGCGGGTGCAGCTCAAACCCTGCGATGTCCGCTGAGGTCGTCTCGGTGCCTACCAGTTCTCAGGGCCAAATGGGCACCCAGGCGAAGCCGCTTTTCCTCAATGGCATCTTCCCGATCGGCGTCTTTTCTCAGCCGCAGGAGTCGTTCTCAAAGTGGAAATCGCGTGGAATCAACACGATTCTTGAAGTGCCCCAAGGACACGACCCAGTGAGTTGGGACAAAGCCGCCCGAGCCGCTGGCCTGTTGACTATTCGGCGACCGATGGCAGATCCGAAGCAGGACATCGGCCGAAAGGACCTGTTGGCTTGGTCTCATTGGGACGAACCAGATGCCGCTGGCCGGATCGCACAGTGGACTCCAATGTTTGAAAAAACCGCCAAAGAGTGGCGAGCGATTGATCCTAATC
This sequence comes from bacterium, assembly GCA_027485645.1. Taxonomy (GTDB): domain Bacteria; phylum Armatimonadota; class Fimbriimonadia; order Fimbriimonadales; family Fimbriimonadaceae; genus Fimbriimonas. The sequence goes on along the minus strand of JAIXQR010000004.1, from coordinate 70,184 downwards.
GCCGGATTTTTATCAACTTCGCGGGCCCGGACCTCAGCTGGTTTACCACCCAACGTGATGCCTACTCAACAAACTACGCATCCCACTATCCGCGTTTGTTAGCCACAGCAGACTGGATAGCCAATGACCTGTATCCGTGTGGCGGCTGGCTCAATCAAGCTCACGCCCGCCGGCGCGGGGACATCACTTTGCTGGGGGACCCCATCAAGATCCTCAAGCGCATGACGCCAAAGCCCCAGTTCGCATTCATTGAGGCCAGTGAAATCGAGCGTGGAAACGTAGAGGGAGCGCGGTGTCCAACCGCTTCTGAGTTCCGAGCCGAGATTTGGTACGCGATTACCCAAGGCGTTCGCGGCCTGTTTTACTTCCCGGCAGTTGTCGGAAAGAGTGGATTCACGTTCGATGGCGCTCCGCCCGAAATCGTCTCGGAAATGACCAAGCAAAATGCGACCATCCAAAAGATCGCGCCGTTGCTCCAAACCGAGATTGATCCTCCAGGGTTCGGCGCGGATGTGCCGGACGAGATCGCCATTGGCTGGCGGGCGAGCAGTGGAAAGGTGCTCGTGATTCTCGTGAACACGAAAGGCTCATCCGTGAATACACAGATCAAATTAAAGCGGCTAGAGCAGGTGAATTCAGGCGTTTTGCTCGGCACGGGCGCGACCGTTCAGCTGCAATCTGGCGCGCTGAGCAAGACGTTTAGCCCGCACGAAGTCCAAGTTTTGATGTTCGAGCATCGCTGATACTCAAACATCCTTCAGCGGAGCAGCACATCATCGCTTTCCGAAGATCATCTGCGTAAAGTGATACAAGTCGTTCTTCCAAACCGGCCAAGTATGGCCGCCGGAATCGACGTGCCAAACATGGGGAACGCCCTTTTCTTTTAGGTAGCCGTGGACGCCCTGACTGATCCGCATGAGACCATCCTGGTCTCCACAGGATACAAACAAGAGCTTAAGCTTCTTCGCCTCGTCCGGCTCCGGAACGAGTTTGGCCGGTGGAAACGTATTGGGCGCTGAGGAGAATGCTCCAATCCAGCCGAACTTATCCAAGTTCCCTAGCCCGAAGTTCAGCGTTTGCCCGCCGCCCATCGAGAGCCCGGCGAGGGCGCGATGTTCTTTGTCGCCGTACACCTTGTACTTGCCCTCGATGAAAGGAATAATGCTGCCCAACAAGTCTTTATCAAATTCGCCAAACGCCGGAGCGGTTGCGAAAACGTTGCCCTCGGCCCGGTCGTTTGCTTGTGCGCGACCGTTTGGCATCACCACGATCATCGGCATGATTTTGTTATCAGCGTACAAGTTATCGAGAACCACGTTGACCGCGACGCTATCCAGCCACTCACGCTCCGTACCCCCGATACCATGCAGTAAGTACAGCACCGGATGCCGCGTCTCCGCCTTGTATCCGGGCGGGGTGTAGACCACAAGCTTTCGGCGAGTTCCGACCGACTTCGAGTCGTACTCCACCGTCTCCACCGTCCCCTTTGGAACCTCGCGCGGAACGTCAAACCCGGCTGGCGCGTTCGCAAAGGCTGGCTTATCATCCGGACCTAAGGTGATTTGTCCCGGACCTTGCGATGCGGGGAGAGCAAGGGAAAATGCAATAAGAGCAGTGGTAACCATGGTGTTAGCCTAGGGAAAGTTCAGCTGAAGAGTGGCTCGCAAGCCTCAAGCCGCGGGCCTTTCTCGTCGCAAACCGCAAACTGCGATCGGCCGCTGAGGCAAACCCCGGCGTACCGGCCCTGTTTGTCTAGGACGTAAAAGTTAAGTCCAAAGTTCGGGCGTCCGTCTGAGTACAGTAAGCGCTTCTCTTTCGTGTTGCTCACCACTCGTTTCAGTGCCTCTAGCCCAGCATCTTTCGGGTGCTTCCCGCGCCGCAGCTCCTCGACAATCAGATAGGAGCACAGGTTGTAAAGGTTCGCCTCTCCTCGTCCGGTCGAACCGGCCGCGCCGAACTCTCCATCCACATAGAGTCCCGCACCCAGGATCGGTGAGTCGCCCACCCGTCCGGGAATCTTGAAGGCCAGTCCGCTGGTTGTCGTCACGCCGCAAATCTCGCCTTTCGCGTTCATGCCGTTGCAGTTGATCGTGCCCCAAACGTGTTCGGGGTCAAGAATGCCTTCCTCCGCCATCTGCAGAGCAACCTCAAGTCCGTCGCGCTTGGTCGGGTCCAAGTAGTGCGTTGGGTCCACGCGACGCTTCCATTCCAGCCATTTACCCCGGCTATTCGGAGTATTGAGGTCGGGCTCAACCGCAAAGCCCATCCCCTTGGCAAAGCGCTGCGCGCCTTCGCCGACGAGTAGGTGGTGGTCAGTCGTCGCCGCGACCGCTCGCGCCACCAGAGACGGCGTTCGAATGCCTTCCAGCCCCGCGACGCCCCCCGCCCAGCGCTTCGGGCCGTGCATCACGCAGCTATCGAGCTGAACCACGCCTTCCGCGTTCGGGAGGCCGCCGTAACCCACCGAATCGTCCTGAGGATCAAGCTCCACGATGTTCACGCCGGCAATCACCGCGTCCAGAACGTCGGCGCCCTCGGTAATCAGCCGAAACGCCCGCTCGACGCAGGTCTCGGTACCGCCGTTGTTAAACCGATGCCCGTTGCCCGAGCTCACCACCAGCGGCCGCGGCGCGGACTTTGGAATGAACGAAAAGCCAATGGAAGGCTGTAGAGCAAGGGCGGCAGAACTCGTCAAAACGTCGCGGCGAGAGAGCATCCGCCCATCTTAGCAATAAAACGAGTTCAATCCAAACCTATTGCGGCGGTCGAACGCCGCGCCGAAAACCGCCAAAGCCGAACTTACTTGGGTTGTATTCACCCACCAACGTCACGTCCGCGCTCTCTGGCACCGCCGATCCGCTCGCCCAAAAGACGCTGTTCACGATCATCCGTCGAAAACCGGGGTTCACAAAGTCGGTCGCCGCGCCCATGGTGCAGGTGACCACACGGTTCGTCACGCCCGCCGAGTTGACCGGCTCCCGAACCCAAAGGATCGGCATCATCGGCTCGTTTACGTCTTGCTCCGTGCCTTGTGCCGTTTTCTTTCTGCCGACAAACTTGGGGTCGGAGGCGGTCATTCCGCCCACCACTTCCCCGCGCATTAAGATGGTTGCGTCCGCCGGCGGTGCCGCTTCATAAACGTCCGTGGTTCCGAAAACGCCCGACACACCGTTCAGAATCGCGTGCTTTGCCACGCCATGGCCGCGGGTTCCCTGGGAACCGTGGTCACCCCAGTGACTGACCCAAGTCTCACCGAGCACTTGCTTTCCGAATCCGCCCGGCCAAGCCTGGGAGTTGAACGAAAACCGCTTGTACGCGCTCTTCGAGTCGCCCGGATAAGCAAAAGCGTGGGTGCTGGTCCGGATTCCGATGATCGGCTTTCCGGCCAGATAGTAGTCGACAAAATGCTTCATCGAAGCATCGTCCCACTGCCGGAATCGCAGCATCATCACGCATACGTCGGCGGTTCTGAGTGCTTCGAGACCAGGCTGGTTCTTCTGGTTCTCCGGGTCAATCTCGCCCTTATCGTTCACGGAGTACACGACGGTGCATTTGAACCCCTGGCGCTCGAGAATCTTGGCTAGCTGGGGAAGCATCTCTTCCGACCGGTACTCCTCGTCTCCGGCAAGCAGAACGGCGTGGAGCGGAGGCTTCACCATCGCAAGTAGCTCCAACATTTAGCCCTCGCAAACCACGCGGAAGCCAGCGAACGGTGCGTCGGAGAGCCACCATCGACTCTTCGGCATCTGCGGGTCGGTCTCTTGCCAGCTCGGCTGCCAGCGGCGGCGGGTGTTTGGCGAAACCGCGTTCAGTGGATCACGGAAAGTTGGTCCGCAGAGCAGAGGCTTGCCTTCGGCATCGGTGGTCCATTCACCGACATTGCCCAGCATGTCGTACAGCCCGAATGCATTCGGCGCTTTCTTGGCCACCGGCATCGTCATCTCGTCGGTGTTGGTCACGTTCCAAGACTGCTTCTCGATGGCTGCCTTGTCGGCTTTCCAGGGTCCGGCGACTCCGCCGCGCGCGGCCATGTCCCATTCGGCCTCGGTCGGCACGCGGTACTTCTTGCCGGTGACCGAAGACAGCCAGCGGCAGAACATCTCGACATTGGTAAAGCTCAGGTTAATGGCCGGATAGCCGCGGTGACCCCATCCGAGGTCAGGAAGGATGTAGCTCTTGCTGGGTCGCGCGATGGCGTCGGCGGCGTACTCCGTTTGGTCATACGGCTTCGATGATGGCCCGCTGGCTAGAAACGCATCAAATGCCTCCCACGTCGTTTCCGTGGTTGCGATGAAGAAAGGCTTAATCGTGCTGGTCTTTCCGCCCACCGTTGAAGTGCCGCCGGGGATCGGAACCATTTTGATTTTCACGACCGACTTAGGTAGCGTAACTTCGTATGGTGCGGGCGCAGCCGAATCTTGAGCCGTCGCCAAACCAACAGCAGAAGCCATGGTGATTACCCAGCAAAACGTGGAAAAAGTTCGAGCCCGAAGTCTTCGTGGGGTGGTCGCGTTAGTCATGGCGTCGTATGCTCTGACGGCTACCGCCCATTCGCCGGTTCGTCAACAGCCTGCAGAGTTAAGCCGTTTTACCTTAGTGGAATATCACATGGGCATCGACGCCCGGATCGTCCTTTACGCCCCCGATCAGAAGACTGCCGAGGTCGCCGCCGAGGCGGCGTTCAAGCGAATCGCGGAGTTGGAGGACGTCATGAGCGACTATCGACCGACCAGCGAGCTCATGCGGCTTTGCGCCCAACCCGCGAAGAAGCCGGTCAAAATTTCGGCCGATTTGTATAAGGTTCTTGAAGTGAGCCAGCAAATTTCGGCGCAGTCGGGTGGTGCCTTCGATGTGACGGTCGGACCGCTCATCCAGCTTTGGCGGAAGGCCCGCAAGGAAGTCAAACTGCCCGATCCGCAACTGATCAAGGCGGCCAAGAAGGTCGTGGGATACCGCAAACTGAAGCTCGACAAGCGCGCCCAAACCGCTACGCTTGCGGAGAACGGCATGAGGCTCGATCTCGGCGGAATCGCGAAAGGAATGGCCGGAGATGAGGCGCTGAAGCAGCTTCAGATGCACGGCGTGAAGAGTGCCCTGATCGAGCTCGGCGGCGACATCGTCCTCGGAGACGCCCCGCCAAAGACCGAAGGCTGGCAAGTCATCGTGCCGAACAACACCTCCGGCAAGCCCGAAATGACACTGAAAAACTGCGCGATTTCAAGCTCGGGAGATACCGAGCAGTTCGTGGTGATTGGCGGCAAGCGCTACTCGCACGTCGTCGATCCGAAAACCGGACAAGGTCTGACCAAGCGCGTTCAGGCCAGCATCATTGCCCCAAACGGACTCACGTCCGATCCGATCTCCACCGCGCTAACGGTGCTGAACGAACGCGGACGTGAGCGTTTGTTGCGGAACTATCGATCGTCGAAGGTGTTTATCAAAACCGCCTCCGACGACGGTTCTTAATACTCTCGATCGATCAAGATTCCAGGCTGCGGAACCGGATACTTGCCGGTCGCGTCTGGCATCAGCGGCGAATCGGAGGTCGAAGTCAGCTTGTCCACGTTTGGCGCAAACGAGTGCTCGCAGTTCAGCATCTGGTCGAACGTGATGACCTGTCCCGTGTGAGCCGCCATTCGTCCCATGCTCGTGGCGACGCTGGCCTGGACGCCTCGCTTCACTTCGTTGTACGGCGTGTTGTTGCGAATCGCCTTCATCAGCGTTTCCCACTCGTTTTGGTACGGGTTGCTGCGGTCGGTTGCAATCCACTTCGGCGTGCCAGAGAGGGTCTGGTTGGTGAAGATCGCCGCTGGACCGCCACAGTCTCCGGTTCGTGCCGCGATGGCCGAGCCCTTGGTTCCGTGAATGTAGCTGGAGAACTGGCCGTGAGCGCCGTTTACGCAGCGACCGTCGAAGAAGAACTTCGTACCGTCGGCATAGGTGTACTCGACCGAGTATGAGTCGAAGTTCTGGTCGATGAGCGGAACGCCGTCGGAGTTAACGCGGTAGTGCCGTCCGCCAAGGCCCTGAGCCGAGACCGGCCAGCCGTTCTTCATCCAGGAAAGATGGTCGATGTGGTGGATGTAGAAGTCGCTGAAGCAGCCGCCGCTGGCCCAGAGGAAGCTGTGGAACCGTCGGATTTGGTACTCCAAGTGGCTCATGTTGTCTGGCTTTGGCGTCGATTCGAACGAGGCCGCTGGGCCGTGCATTCGGTAGCCGCGCATCAGCAAGATTTCGCCGAGCTCGCCGCTCTGAACCTTATCGTGAAGTTGCTGAAGGCCAACGGTGTGGCGCGACATGAGACCAACGCCGACCTTCAATCCGGCGGCGGTTGCCTGCTCGGCGAGTTCCAGCATCTTCTTGCTGGTTGGGCCGTCGGTGGTGACCGGCTTTTCCATGAACACGTTCAGCTTCTTCGAGATCGCGTACTGGAAGTGGACCCATCGGAAGGCTGGCGGCGTGGTGAGAATGACCACGTCCCCCGGCTTCAGGCAGTCCATCGCCTTCTTGTAACCATCGAAACCAACAAACTGCTTCTCCTTCGGAACTTCCATTTGGCTCGAGAAGTTCTTGATCAGGTTGCCGTGGCAGTCGTCCAGACGGTCTTGGAACACGTCGGCCATGGCGACCAACTTCATCGGTCCCTGCTTGGTCAAAAGCGCGTTTGCGGCCGCACCGCCGCCGCGTCCACCGCAACCAACAAGTGCGACCTGGATGGTCTCGTCGTCCGAGTTGTGGACGTTGCCGAATCCAATATTCGGAAGCAGCGCCCCGGCGGCAAGGGTTCCAGAGGCCTTAATGACCTGGCGGCGGGATAGGTTTGGGTTCGAAAAGTCCATGGTTTGAGGTCCTCGTAGATCTCGGGTAATCGATACGATACCGCGCAAAATAGGACTACCGCGATTTTGCCTTGGAATCCTCCGATCACCCCCCAAGTTTGAACCCGGCTTAACCGTCTGTTAACCCAGATCAGTTAGCCTGCAGCCGATGAGTCTTGTGCAAACCACTCTCGCAATGATCCTTTCCGTCAACGGAATTGGACAGCAGGCCCCTGATGCGATGGGCACCGCGAACCCTCCAACCCAGGTCAGAATTTCCTACGGCGAAGATCCAACCCGAATGATGCGCGTGGTATGGCAAACGAAGACTCCAACGCCGTCTCTGGTTGTGAAGTACGGAACGAGCGAGAAGCTCGAGCAGATGGCGGTCGGCTCCCGACCAACCTACGCTTACGAAACCGGCGCTCTCGCCGAGGCAACCCTTTACAATCTGAAGCCGAACACGACCTACTTCTACCGTTGCGGAAGCGATCAGGGCGGTTGGAGCGATGTGCAGTCTTTCCGCACCGCTGAGCCAAATCCAAGTTCGTTCGTGTTCACCGCCTTTGGCGATCACGGAATCTCGCCTGACGCGGTGAAGAACGTGGAAAACGTGCTCTTCGAGAAGCCGGCCTTCCACTTGCTCCTCGGAGACATCTCGTACGCCAACGGGAACCAGCCAATCTGGGATTCTTATCTCAGTCAGATTGAGCCAATGACCCGTTCGGTGCCCTACATGCTGGCTTACGGCAACCACGAGAACGAGCGAATCACGGTGGATGAAAAGCAAGTTCGAATTGGCTACGTCGCAACGCTCGCCCGCTTTGCGATGCCCGGTTTCGAACAGTGCTACACCTTCGATTACGGCAATGCCCGGTTCGTGACGTTCAACTCCGACGACTACACGAATCCAATTCAGCAGAACTGGCTCGATCAGACCCTTGCCGAAGCTCGCCGCGATAAGAAGGTGAAGTGGCTTATCGTTTTCGAGCACCACCCGCTCTACGCAAGCTCAAAAGGCCGAGACAATAACGTTGGTTTGATCAAAGCAATCAGCCCGATTCTTGACAAGTACAAAGTGGATCTCGTCCTCTCCGGTCACGATCACCACTACGAGCGAAACTATCCGATGCGGGCCGACAAGGTCACGAGCAAGAGCAAGAATAAATACAAGAAGGGCGAAGGAACCCTATACGTGATCCAAGGCGGAGGCGGCAAGAGCCTCTACGACTTCACCGACCCAATGCCGGACAACTGCGCCTTCCGCGAGAAGGTCAACGGCTATATGCGCATCACCGTTCCACGCAAAGGCTCACTCAAAATCGAAGCAAAGCGAGTTGATCGTTCGATCATGGAAGTGATCGAAATCACGGAATAAGTCGCCCAAAAGCCAAAAAATCGGGCACAAAAAAGCGGGGCAGATTTCTCTGCCCCGCTATTGTTTTTTTAGGCTGGCATCAAGACGGTGTCGATCACGTGGATGACGCCGTTGGAAGCTTCGACGTCGGCCGTGGTGACCGTCGCGTCGTTGATCTTCACGCCGTTGCTGGCGTCAACCGTTACGTCCGAACCCTGAACCGTCGTTGCGGACGTGAGCTTGACGACATCAGCGGCCATTACCTTTCCGGCTACAACGTGATACGTGAGGATCGCGGTGAGCTTTTCCTTGTCGGCAAGCACAGCGGCGAGGGTTTCGGCTGGGATCTTAGCAAAGGCATCGTCGGTTGGAGCGAAAACCGTGAACGGACCTTCTCCCGAAAGCGTTTCGATGAGACCGGCCGCCGTGAGGGCGGTTGCGAGCGTGGTGAAGCTACCGGCTTCGACGGCTGTTTCAATAATATTTTTCATGGTTTTCCTGCGAGCCGGATGGCCCGCCTCCCTTGCTACGTGTCTTCCGCTAGGTTCAATCGGCAATGTGCGGAAATCTTAACAATTAATATATTTCGTGATTTCTTGCCGATCTTTTCGCACCACGAGCGTACGCGCTGGAGCCGATTCGTCACTTCTTCTTCGGCTTAGGTTGTGGTGCAACTACCTTTCCGATGGAGATCACGGCTTCCCGCTCGCCCATGACTTCGGTAGGGGCTGGCTCCGGCTTCGGCGATCCCATGACCGGCTTCGCGGTATTCGACGTCGAACTTTCAACGGGCACAGCAACCTTGCCAATCGCCGATTCTCCAACAACCGAATCGCTGCACCCAGCCATCCCCGCCGCGATCGCGCCCGTCAACACCAACCTCGAAATCCATCCGTCCATCGTTAGAATTCCCTTAACGGGGTCCGACATGATCCGCGTGCAAACCTTGGTTTCTGCCTGAAGGAGCGCTTCAACCTCCGAAGCGGGCATTCCGGCCAAGTTGTGAACGTGACAACCACAACCCGCACACAACCGCTTGTCCTCACCCCCCACCATCGCGTCCCAACTCTCGCCACACGGCTTCGGGATCGTTACCTTCACCACTTCGGTCAACTGTCGCTTTCGCATGTAAGTGAGTGTTCTGGCCTTCAGACATCGTTCAAAGATTCTCTAAGGCGGTAGCAAGGCGACAGAGACCTACTCGGTGACGGGTTACTCGCGAAGGGTCTACATCTTGACGCGCATGATCACGGTGCTTCCGCGACCGGCTTGGTTCGCGACACTCTGGATCGTCCAAAGGTCGGTGAGATTGTCGCCGTCCACGACCGAACCGCTGTAGTCACCCCAGGCGCCGCCTTCCGTCGCGGCGACTCCGGTTGCGATCGCGAAGATTTCGCGAAGCGTTCCCTTCTTGTCTGACGCTTTTCGCCAAGCAACTCGGGGCGAGATGAACATCTCGGGTCCGGTCTCCTGGAATCCGACGAGAACATCGCTGCGCTTGTTTACGGCAATCGTCGTTTGGATGTAGCTGTTGGTTGAGTGGGCTACTACGCCGCTCTGGACGAATTTGCCATCCAGGGTCACCTGATGCCATTGAACTCCGGCTCGGCCGTTAACGTTGACTGCCTGGGAGAACCAAAGGTGATTCCCTTGAACCACGAGGTTCTTGGGGTTGCGGTCACCGCTGGAGGTTTTGGCCGTTGTCCCCTTCATCGGCGACTGCGGAGGCCATCCGAAGTACAAGAAACCGTGCAGAGCGCGCTTGACCGACTTCACGACGGGCGTTCCCTTTCCGTTGTCGCCGACGGTAGTCAGTTCGATTTCCTTATCGGTCAGGTTAACGAACAGGAGGTCGTCCGACTTGTCTTGGTTATAAACCGGGTGCCCCAGGCTGCCCGCAAAGTGATAAACCGTCGCGGGTTTGCCGGCCTTTGCTTCTGCCGTCTTCAGGACAAACGTGCGCTGGTCGCCGCCCGGGAAGGAGTAGCCAATCCACTTTCGGCTGTAGCCAATTCCGCCGCCATCCACGCCATTTGGAACCGAAACGGGGTAGGTGTTCCAAGCCTTGGTTGGGTCCGAAGACTCCGAAATCGAAATGTTTACCGGCTTCAACTTAGCCTCATCCCATGGATTCCAGAGGTCAAAGCCGAACACTTTATTGTGTGGATCGAAGAAAAGCTTCGGGTCGATGCCGTTGTTGAACTCCGACTGCGGAACCCCGTCGACGTAGTTGCCCTTCTTGTCGTAGATCACCAGTCCGCTGTTGGTGCCGTGAAACACAAAACCGCCGCCAACGGCAATCTGCGGGTCAACCTGACGGTTCCCGTCGGTTGAGCCATCGAATACGAGGTGACCGCCGACCGTTCGCGGATTTCCGCCCTGTACTCGCTTTTTCGCTTTGCCGCCCTTGTTAAAGCTGGCGTTCCGAATGGGCACTACCACCTCGGTTCGCACTGGCTCAATCGGGGTTTGAGCAAATGGATAAAGGGCAAGCGCAAGTACAGCGGTCACGGGCATTTCCGAATTAAACCCGCGAATTCGTTCTCGCTCCGGGAGGGTCTAAAATGAGCCATGAAGAACTGGGCGGGAAACCAAACCTACAGCACCGATCTGGTCGAAGCACCTGAGACCGTAGAGGCATTGCAGCAGGTCATCCGTAACGCAACCAAAGTCAAGCCGCACGGTAGCCGCCATTCTTTCAACACCATCGCCGACACGACCGGCACGATCATCTCGCTAGAGCACTTTCAGAACATCTCGGAGCCTGATCCCGAAACCCGAACCGTAACGATTGGCGGTGGGGTGCGCTACGGCGAACTCGCCGTGAAGCTACAAGAGTCGGGATGGGCCTTGCATAACCTCGCTTCGCTGCCGCATATCTCGGTTGCCGGAGCCATCGGCACGGCCACCCACGGCTCGGGACACCGAAACGGAAACCTCAGCACCGCCGTGGTTGGCCTGAAGCTCGTTGATGGCCTCGGCGAAGTGCAAACGCTTGATGAATCAAATCTGGAAGAACTTCACTCGCGAATCGTGCACATTGGCGCGCTTGGCGTGATTTTTGAGCTCACCCTTCGCATCCAGCCCACTTTCGAAATCCGTCAGACCGTCTTCGAGAATCTGCCGTTCGAGACGGCGATTCAGCACCTAGCCTTCATCGGTCAATTGGGCTACTCGGTAAGCCTTTTCACCCGCTGGGCTGGGCCCGTTTTTGAACAAGTTTGGCTCAAGAGTGAGCGCGATCTTCCGGTGCAGAATGACGTGCTTGGCGCAAAGCCTGCATCGCGAAAGCTCCATCCGCTGGCCGAACTTCCGGCCGAAAACTGCACGGATCAACTCGGCGTCGCGGGTCCTTGGCACGAGCGCCTGGCACACTTCAAGATGGAATTCACGCCAAGCGCGGGCGAAGAACTCCAGTCGGAGTACTTCGTTTCTCTGGATGACGCACCTTCCGCCCTTGCGACGCTATCCGCGCTTGCGACCTACCTTGAACCGCTTGTGTTTGTGACCGAGGTTCGGTTCATCGCCGCCGATAGCTTGCCAATGAGCCCCGCATATCAGCGCGACGTAGTCGGGATCCACTTTACGTGGAAGCCACTCTGGGACGAGGTCAAGCCGATGCTGATCACGATCGAATCCCTCCTCGCTCCGTTTAACCCATGCCCGCACTTCGGAAAGTTATTTATGCTGCCCGCCGAGAGGATTCACGAGGCGTACCCAAGGCTTTCGGCTTACGCCGAAATCGCCGCGAAGCATGACCCAGAAGGCAAGTTTCGGAACGAGTTTCTTGATAACGTCTTTGGTAAATGAAAATGGCCAGCCCAAATCGGGCTGGCCACAGAGGCTCGCTAGAGGTTAGGCCGAAGGCGGAGCTGGTGCCAGCTCTTCGAACGGCTGAATAACCACGAAGCCTTCGCCTTGGAACTTCATCTGGAAGGTCTCTCCGCCGCCTCGGCCGAAGATCGCTTTCATGTTGACGTCCGAGTGCATCTCTGGCGTAAGATTTCCGCTCCATGCCACCGTTGCGTTAGGGTCGGTGAAGACAGGATCGCCTGGTCGCACCCGGAGAGTTAATGGCTTTCCGTGCGTCACGATGGCAACCATTCCGCTACCGCTCAGGGCGGCGGAGAACAGTCCGCCCGCCATCATGCCCGCGACTCGCTTGTGCATCGTGATGTTGTAGGTCACGGTGTCTTCGAACGCAAGCAGGTCGTTGCCGCTCACGTTGATCGTGTCGCCGCTCAACCGAAGAATGGTGATCTCCTTGCCGGCATCCGCAAGATAAACCAAGCCATCGCCCTCGATCTTGGCAAGCGGAGACATTTCGCCGCTGACCATTCGCATAAAGGCTTTGCCGAGGCCGCCTTCCATCATTCCTTCGCGGACAAACTTCACGTTGCCGCGATAGGCAACCATCGCGCCGAGCTTGCTCCAGATCCGGCCGCGAACGCGAGCCTCAAGCATCTTCGAACTTTCGAGTTCAAAAACATCGCCCGGATTGTCGCGCTCTGCGGTTGCCGCTAAGAACTCGGCGATGCTGTGCGTCGAGACCTGGTTCGAGTTAGATGGTCCGTTGATTGGTGGCGGAGGAGGCACGTTCATAAGCCGCTTTTTACCCAACTATTAATTTTCGTTCGAGGACAAACCTAGGACCGAAAGATTAGAAGTCGAACTCGTCGATGTTCGCCTTGTCAAAGGTGATGGTCCCGCCCAGCATGACGTTGTCGCCAACCACTTTCTTCTCGCCCAAGCGCCCCGCCGAAAGGGTCGTGTCGCCGGCCTTCAACTTGCCATCTGCCAGGGCTCGCGCCGCGAAAATGGTCAGGTATCCGAGGTCCTTAGTGTTCCAAAGAATGACCGATTTCACCACGTCTTCCTTAACGTAGGTCTTCATATCGTTCGGAGTTGAGAGCCCGGTTACGAGAACCTTGCCCGACTTTCCGGCCTGCTTGATCGCTTCTGCCGCGCCTGGGAAAGCCACCGAGCTGATCGCGAAGACCCCCTTCAATCCGGGATAGACCTTCATCAAGTCCTGCGTGACAGAGAATGCCAACTTCTGGTCTTCATTGGATGGCTTGGTCGCCACGAGCTTGAGCCCCGGGTACTTCGCCAGCCGGACTTTCATAAACTTGATCCATTCGTTCTGGTTAGCCGCCGTTAGCGACGCGGTGACGATGGCCACGTCTCCGGTCGCCGAATCTCCGCCAAGGTCTTTCGCCATGGCATCAACCAGCGAATTGCCAATTTCCTCGGGGGTCGCCTGGTTGACCAGGAACTCTCGGTTCGCGGCGTCCGCGTCCGCATCCCAAGTCAGTACTTTGATTCCGGCATCCCGCGCCCGCTTCATGGCGGGTCCAAGTACGGCAGGGTCATTTGGCGAGACGGCAATGACGTCCACTCCTTGGGCAGTCCATTGGTCGATGAGCTTCACCGCATCGGCCGCATCGCCGCTGGTTGGACCGTCATAGATCAACTCAACGTTGCCGAGCTCTTTTGCCGCTTCCATGGCGCCTTCCGAGCAGCTCGTGAAGTACGGCACACCCTTCTTCTTTGGCAGCATGGCGACCGTAATCTGCTTGCTGCCGGACTCCTTCGGCGCTTCTGACTTGGCGGAGTCTCCGCCGGAACACCCGACAATGACAACGGCGAGGGCAAGAATAGAAAGGAGATTTTTCATGGATTTTCGGTTGCGGTGATGGCTACTTTCGGCTTTCGATCTTTGCGTCGCTCCGCGATGTTCTCAAGAAGGACGGTTAGGATCAGCAAACTACCAATGACGATTAGACTAAGCTCATTCTGCTTCCAATGCCAACTCACAAACTCACGGGTTTCATGAATGAGCAGAAGGCCAAGGACCAAACCGGTGACGCGCCCTTTGCCGCCGTGGATGCTGGCCCCGCCAAGCACAACCGCGGTGATCGCTTCGAGTTCCAGGCCCGTCGCCATGTCTGCTTTGGCCGTGTTGTTTCGGGCCACCAGCAAAACCGCCGCTATTCCGCAAACTAAGCCAGAGAAACCATACAGCCACTGCTTCACGCGATCAACCGGGATACGGGAAAACCGAGATACGTTTTCTTCCGTCCCGATCGCAACCACCCAGCGACCAAAGTAGGTCTGTGTCATGACCAGATGGGTTCCGGTGGCGACCAAGGCAAAGAGGACGATCGGTGTTGGCCCTTGCAGAGCGTTCAGAAGCCAATCGGGGTACCCCGATATCGCCCGAGCCGTGCTGATGCCTTCGGCCATGCCACGAAAAGCGGCAAGCGTCGCCAGCGTCACCAGCAGCGGATGAACTTTCATCTTGGTGACAAACCAGCCGTTCAAGCTCCCAAGAACGGTTCCGACCAAGACGGTCAGCCCAACCGCGACGACCGGCGGAACGTTCCGTTCGAACATCAAGCCGAAACTCACGGCGGACAAGGCGACGATTGAGCCGACCGAGAGGTCAATCCCGGCCGTGATCACGATGAGCAGCATCGGGATCGCGACCAGGGCCAGTTCCCACAAGTGGGTCGCCAAGAGCGTTTGCGCCCGCATCGTCACAAACTTTGGCTCCAAGATGCTCGCCGCGCCGAAGAGACAGAGGAGCAGCACCACAAGGGTTAGCTCGCGTGACCACCGTAAATTCTTCATCGCGTTGCCCTCCGGCGCCAGATTTGGTCGCCAATGATCGCGACGAGAATGAAGCCGCCTTGAATGGCGCGCTCCCAGTAGGTCGCCGAATCGCCAAGTTTGAGGAAGATCAGCACCGTCGAAACGATGCCCAACGTGATCGCGCCCAGGATAGTCCCCAGTACCGTCCCGCGCCCACCTTGAATCGAGGTTCCGCCAACGATGACGGAAGCAATGGCCACAAGTTCAAACCCAGACCCAAATCCCGACTCGATAACTTGAAGCTGCGTTGCGCTGAATAGCGCGGCAATTCCTGCCGCCAGGCCAGTCAACATGAACACACAAAGCTTGATTCGGTGCTCGGGAACGCCGCGCAGCTTGGCCGCACTTGGGTTGCTACCCAGGGCGAAAACTTGAACGCCAAATCGGGTCCCCTTCGCCAGCCACCAAGTTAAGAGCGCGAACACAATCGCCATCAGGACGCTATATGGCAACCCAGCCACGTTCCCGGTTCCAAAAGCTCGCAATCCATCTGGCAGTTTTTCGATCCACTTTCCGCCCATCACTCGCTCCGTCACGCCGCGAAGAATGGTCAGCATGCCGAGGGTCACGATGATGGAGGGAACGCGGCCAAAGGTGACGAGCAACCCGTTGATGAGCCCGCCCAGTACACCGACGCCAAGGCAGATTCCGACTCCAACCGGTACCGGCAAACCCATTCGGTCCGTTGAGCAGGCAACGCCAAGGCAAGCCGCACACAGACCCATCAGCGATCCGACCGAGATGTCAATTTCTCGAGCGAGAATGACCAGCGTCATGGCGCACCCAACGATCAGCGCCGGCGCAACTTTCACCAGCATGTCGAGGATGTTGCCGGTTGCCAGAAACTGTGGATTCAACCCAGCTGCTAGCAGCAAGGTGGCGATCAAAAGCCCCCCGACCCCGACTTCTGGCCGGAGTTTAGGCTTCGCCGAGCTCACGGTCGGTGCTGCTTCGGGACCGGTTTCCTTTGGCAAGGCGAGGTCAAGAATTCGCTCCTGCGTCGCCTCGGTTCGGCTGAGCTCGCCCGAGAGCTTGCCTTCCCGCATGACCAAAATGCGGTCTCCGAGGGTCAGCACTTCCTTCAGCTCACTTGAAATCACCAGAACCGCGACGCCCGAGGCGGCAATCTCCGCGATCAATTCGTGAATCTGAGCCTTTGCGCTGACATCAACGCCGCGAGTCGGTTCGTCAAGGATCAACACATTCGGCTTCGTCGCCAGCCACTTTCCAAGGAGAACCTTCTGCTGATTACCGCCTGAAAGCGATTGCGCCGGAACCGCGTCGGTTGGGGCCTTGATCGCCAGCCGTTGCATGAAGCCCTGAGACGATTCCGCCTCATGGGCGCGCGGAATGCGGCCGGGGCCGGCCGTTGCCATCGCCATGTTGTCTCGAAGAGAAAAAGGAAGATGCAGCCCCTCGTGCTGCCGATCTTCTGGCACCAGCGCAATCTTGTCGCCATCTACCCAGACCGCGCCAGATTCAAGCGGATCGATGCCAAAGATCGCCCGCGCGACTTCTGAACGTCCGGCGCCAACCAGTCCGGCCAGCGCCACGACTTCCCCACCCCGAACCTCAAAGCTGATGTTATCGAACTTGCCAGGCGACGCCAGGTTTGTGACTCTCAGCCGAACGGGACCGAGTTCTCGCGATCGCATCTCTGGCGGATCGACATCTCGCCCGACCATCGCTTGGACCAAGTCGGCCGGGCTCACTTCGGCAATCGGCTTCGTCACCACGTGCCGCCCGTCGCGGAGCACGGTCACGCGATCAGCGAGAGCGAAGATCTCATCCATCCGGTGGCTCACGTACATGACGGCGACACCTTGGTCACGAATGGCTCGGACGCTAGCGAAGAGCGCCTCCGTTTCGCGACTCGAGAGCGACGCCGTGGGCTCATCGAGGATGAGAAGGCGGCAATCACTTGCCAGAGCCCGGGCAACCATCACCATTTGCCGTTGAGCAAGGCTCCGGTCTTCGAGGGGCACATCTGGATCGAAGGATTCGCCAAGTTCCAGCAAGCCCGAACTCGTCCGGTCGCGCATTTGTGCGCGATCGATGAGCAAGCCACCGAGCTTTGTCGGCTCGCGCATGAGCTGGTGGTTCTCCACCGCGGACATCGATAGGAACACCGCTGACTCCTGATGAACCATGGAAACGCCGGCTGCCTCCGCACTTGTTACAGATCCAAAGGTCACCGGCTGACCGTCAAGTTTCACCGTGCCCGAGGTCGGCTCGACCATGCCGGCAAGGATCTTGTTTAAGGTGGATTTCCCGGCCCCGTTTTCGCCGCAGATAGCATGGACCTCGCCCGCGGCGATGTCCAAATCGACGCCATCCAAGGCGAGTACGCCGCCATACCGTTTGGTCAGACCGCGGATCTCAATCGTTGCCATGCTTGAATGCCCGCGTGATCACCAAGGGAGGAACGGCCCAACGATCTTCTTCCAAATCTTGTAGCCATCCGCGTTCATGTGCAATCGGTCCGACACGAAAATTTCTGGTCGAGGTCCGCCCGATTCGTTTAGCATTGCGGGAAAAACATCGATAAATACCAAGTTCTCGCCCTCGATGGTCTGCTTTCGGATGAGCTCGTTTGCCTTTCGGAACTCCGGCCATTTGGCCTCGCGAACCGGCGATGGAGAAAGGGAGATGAACGCGATCCGCACGTTTGGTACCTCTGCCCGGACGGTCGAGACGAACTTGCCAAATTCTGCCGAAACGGTTTCGGCGGACTTTCCACTGGCGATGTCGTTTGTTCCGGCGAACAGCACGATCATTCTCGGCTGGTAAGGCGTCACGATCCGCTTTGCGAACTTGATCGAATCGCTCAACTGCGATCCGCCAAACCCTCGGCCGATCACGTTTTGTCCCGGAAAGTCTTGCTTCAGGGTTTTCCAAAGCTTGATGCTGGAGCTGCCAACGAACACGATGCCGCCTTTTTGTGGGGGATTCACTTTGTCGGCTGCCTCGTAGGCAACGATCTCAGGTTCAAATGGAGATTCCTGTGGCCCACCGGCGATCGAGATGCTCCCAAGCCCGAGGCAGCATGCCATCACCCAACTCACGCACCGTCGCGTACTCATCGCACCGTCTTACCCAAATACGACTTCCCAGATTGCAACTGCGCTAGTACAATCGCGTCACGCCTATGGTCACTCTGCTGCCGTTCGTTGCTACAAGTTCCGTTTTCGCCTACGACTTGAGGTGTGAGGCGCTAGAAAATCCGCTGGCCATTGAGACCAGCAAGCCTGTGCTGAGCTGGAAGCTGAAAGAGACAAGCAAAGGCGCGCGGAACCTCCAGCAAACGTCGTACGAGATTCTGGTTGCCACGAGCCCAGCAAAGTTACAGGGTAAGCGAGCTGACCTTTGGCGATCTGGCCGAGTGCAGTCGGGCGAGACTTTCAATATCCCTTACAAGGGTCGAGCCTTACGACCGGGCGAAAAGGCTTTCTGGACGGTACGAGTTTGGGACCAAAAGTCGGCCCCGAGCAAGTTTGCAAACGCCGCAACCTTCTCCGCTGGACTCAAGACCTGGAGCGCCAACTGGATCCATGGCGCAACTCCCGGAGCGACCCAAGAGGCGCTGAAAGACGCCACTTGGATTGGCCCTTCGAGCTCCAGCAAAACCGACGCCCCCGCCGGGACCTACGTCTTCACCCGCCGCTTTGATCTCGCCAAGCCGACATCGGGCAAGATCCAACTCACGGCCGACAACACCTTTACTCTCACCCTGAATGGCGTGCGACTGAAGGCGACCACCGACCCAGAAGGCTGGCGAAAACCGGAAACGATTGACCTGACGCGTCACCTCAAAGCTGGTTCGAACGTGCTGGAAGTTTCCGTGAACAACGTTTCTGCCGGCCCCACCGGCCTGCTGGCGGCGTTGACTTTGGTCGATGCCGGAAAGGCGACGACCGTGTACTCCGATCGTCGATGGGAATCGGATGGACAGCCGGCTCGGGAGATCGGAAAGAACGGAGTGGGCCCTTGGAATGCCGTTCGAGATGGCCAACTTGTTAAAGCTCCGGCCCAATACTTCCGCAAATCGTTCCGCTCTGCCGGAAGAGTAACCCGCGCCACCGCGTATGTGACCGCACTTGGAATTGTCGATTTCTCCGTCAACGGCAAGCGAGTCTCCGAGGACCTGTTCACCCCCGGCTGGACAAACTACGCGAAGCGAACGCACTACCGCGCCTTCGACATCACCAAAAGCCTGAAGCCCGGCGAGAACCAGCTTGGTGCGATTCTGGGCCAAGGCTGGTACGCGGGATATGTGGCTTGGGGTCTACAACGCGAACACTACGGCTCCACCCCGATGCTCAAGGCGCAAGTCGTTCTGGAGTACGCGAACGGCAGCAAGCAGACCATCAAGACCGATGGAACTTGGCAGGTTGCTCAAGGACAGATCCTAGATGAGCACTTCCTTCACGGCGAAAAGTACGATGCGCGAAAGGCGCCATCAAACTGGAAACCGGCGAAAATCGGCAAGTACGCCACGAAGCTGGAAGCCTTCCCCGGCAACCCAGTTCGGGCGTACCAAACGGTCCGAGCAAAATCCATCAAGCGGCAAGCCGATGGTCGGTACCTCATCAACTTTGGCCAAAACCTCAGCGGGTTTGTCCGACTCAAGGCGAAGGAATCCGCCGGCAAAACGATTTCAATTCGCCACGCTGAGCGCCTCGATAAGGACGGTCGGGTGTACACCACCAACCTCCGCGCCGCTCAAGCGATCGACACTTACACCTTTGCAAGCAACGCTGTCGAAACTTGGAATCCGCGATTCACGTTCCACGGATTCCAGTACATCGAAGTCGCCGGCCTTTCCAAGCCGCCGACTCCCGAAACATTCCAGGCCATCGCTATCTCTAGCGACACACCGGAAGTTGGGACTCTTCGCACCAGCGACACGATGCTGAACACGCTGGTCAAAAACGCCTGGTGGACGCAGAAGATGAACTTTGTGGACGTTCCGACCGACTGTCCTCAGCGCGACGAGCGACTCGGCTGGACCGGTGACGCTCAGGCGTACGTCGAAACCGCCGCCTACTACTCGGACGTTCAAGCCTTCTTCAAGAAGTGGCTCGTGACGTTGGATGACGATCAGCGAAAGGACGGACAGTATCCGAAGGTCGCTCCGGTACTCGGTGGGCTCGACGACGGTGGTCCAGCGTGGGCCGACGCTGGCGTCATTTGCCCAATGGCGATCTACGATTCGTACGGAGACAAGGAACTGCTTGCTCGGCACTATCCGAACATGAAGCGGTTCATTGCCTTCTGCAAAAACCGGTCCAAATCGAACTTGCTGCCGCCCGATCAGTTCCACTGCTTCGGCGACTGGCTGAGCATTCGTGCGGAGACGCCAAACGACGTGATCGCGCAGGCTTACTTTGCCGGTAGCGTCGCCCTCGTGGCTCGCGCCGCGCGGGAACTCGGAAAGACTGAGGACGAAGCGATGTACATCGACCTTCACGAGAAGGTCAAGAAAGCGTTCCAAGACGCTTACGTCACTGCGGACGGCAAGGTGAAGGGAGAAACCCAGTGCGCCTACGTTCTCGCGCTTGGCTTCGACCTGTTGCCAGAAAGTAAGCGATCCCTGGCCGCCGCGCACTTGATCAAGGACATCGAGAGCCGGAACTGGCACCTCAGCACCGGATTCGTCGGCACCCGAGATCTCATGCACGTCCTTTCGAAGATCGGGCGAAATGACGTCGCGTTCCGGCTTTTGCACAACACGACTTTCCCAAGTTGGGGCTTCACGATCGTGAACGGCGCAACGAGCATTTGGGAGCGATGGGACGGTTGGACACCAGAGAAGGGCTTCCAAGACGCCGGAATGAACTCCTTTGCCCACTACGCCTATGGTGCGGTTGCCGGTTGGATGTACAAAACAATCGGTGGAATCAGTCCGGTGACCCCGGGATACGGCACGATTCGGATTGCGCCGCAGTACGACCCGCGCTTGAACTGGGCAGTCACGACCTACAACTCGGTACGTGGCCCGATCCGAACCTCGTGGAAGCGAATGGGTGCGAAGGTCGTCCTCACCGTTCAAGTTCCGCCAAACACCCGGGCTGCGATTGAAGTGCCCGGATCCAACGGCACCGTTGAGCGACACAACGTCGGCTCCGGCACCTGGATCTTCTGATCATCAACCCGGCTCGATCTTAGGGTCGAGCCGGGGAACTCAGTTCTCGTTCATGACGATCTTGGCTTCAACCCGCTGGTTGATTTCCCATCGCTCGCCACGGTGCTTAACTCGGTCCTGAAGGAAGTCTCGGAGCGCGACCAAGGTCCGGTCATTCGGCGCAAGCTTGATGCTGTCCTCAACCACCGGCCACGCTTCTTGGTACCGGTTGAGTTGGATTAGGCACTGCGCCAGGTACAGCCCAGCCTTCCACATTTTGGGATCAAGGTTGAGCGCGCGACGTAGGCTTTCCACTGCCCCGGCGTACTCCTTTCGCTGCATGAGGCACCAGCCCAGATAACCGTTCACTTTGGGGTTGACCGGTTTGCCAGCCAAAAACACCCGGCAGCCTTCCTCTGCGGCCGTCCAGTCTTGATTCGCTAACCGATCCTCGATTTCTTCTTGAGTCATCTGTGCTGCTCCGTACAGCATAACGCTGTCAGAGTCAATTCGTTACAGCACAAATAATAAGGGCTCCTCGGCTTACGCCGAAGAGCCCTTTAAGCGGGACTTATGACCCCTTACTTAATTTGCTGTACGAGAACGTCGATCGCCTTATCGAGCTGAACATCCTTTCCGCTGAAGAATGCATCAGGATCGATTTCCAGCATGAAGTCTGGAACAACGCCCATGTTCTCAAGTGGCGAACCGTCGAGCCGGTACACGCCAGTTCCTGGCATTCGGGCGATGGTGCCGTCGACCAACTGGAATCCGTTGGTGTAGATGACGTAGCCGGGAGTCGGCATACCGATGAGGGTTGCCAGCTTTCGTGCCTTCATGGAGTTCGGGAACATCTCCGCGTTCGAGAAGCTCGTCTGGTTGTGCAGAACGACCATCGGGAAGTTGGCTACCTGACCAGGACCGACGATCGGGGCCTCGTCTCGGACTTGGTAGACCGCGTTTGGCTGTCGTTCCAAGATGTCCAAGATTCGGTCGGAGGTGTTCCCGCCACCGTTGTTTCGAACGTCGATGATTAGGGCCTTCTTGTCCTTCATCACCTGCCAAACCTGCTGCTGGAATCGATCCAGTTCTGGCTGGCTCATTCCCGCGATGTGGACGTAGCTTGCCTTGCCACCGGACTTCTGCTCAACGTACTTGCGTCGTGACTCAAGCAGGTTCGCGAAGACGAGTCCGTTGAACTCGCCGCCGCTCATCGCGCGGTACTTGACCTCTCGGGTTTCTCCGGCTCGGTTTCGAACCGTGAGCGTGAGCTCTCGGCCCGTTTCCTCGTTCAGGACATCTCGGTAGAGAGCTTCATTTGCGCTAACCGCGACACCGTTGATCTTCGTGACGACTTCGCCTGGGACCAGCTTGGACTTGGCGAAGCTGCCTGGGGTGCGCGCGGGCACTTCCTTGATCTTAATGCCCTCGCCTTGCCAATCGTAGTCGAAGGTGAAACCGAGGTGGGCGCTTTGCTGGCTTGAGACAGGTGATGTCGATGGTGCGGGGGAGACTTCCGAGTGGGATGCCTCAAGCTCTCCAACCATCATGCCGAGAACGGTGGCCATGTCGTTGCGGTGCCCGACCGAAGGCAGATACCGCTCGTACTTGGCGCGGAGGGCGACCCAGTCGCGGCCGTGGAAGTTGCCGTCGTAGAAGCCACGGTTGAACTCCCGCCAGAACTGCGAGAACGCCGCCTTTCGCTCTTTTCGAAGGTCTCGCGTCCAGTCCGCACGGAATCCAACCGTTTGAGTTGGGAACTGCGGGGCTCGGATGTTGAGCAAGTTGATTTGGCCGCCACGGCTGAACTCAATCTGCTTACCATCGGCGGCAAGCTGGAAGTTGCGAACGCCGCCGCCCGGTACGACCGATCGTGCGTTTTCGCCCGTGTAATCGACCCGCTGAATTTCGCCGTTCGACTCGAAGTAGATTGCGCCGGTTTCAGGATCGACCTGAACGTTGCCCGTGACCGGGAGACCGACGAATCGTCGGGATCGCGTTTCGATTCCGTCAAAGTCGATTTCGACCTTCACGGCTTCCTTCGGCTTCTTGTATTCGAGCTCGACTTCCGATGCTCGCGACTCCTCTGGCTGCAGCGGCAGAATATAGAGTCCGTCTCCGGCTCGGTTGCCGCCGTAATACAGGTACTTGCCGTCCGCCGACCAGCGTGGGGCGTAGTGCTGCGCGTTCAGCTGCGTGACGTCGTTGACCTTGCCGGTCTCGACATTGACGACGTAGATGTTCTGCGCGGACTCCCAGTAGTAGTAGCCCGATCCATTGAGGACTTCTGAGTAGGCAACGTACTTGGAATCTGGGGACCAGGCGTAATCGAACGCCGAGTTTCCGGTTCGCTCGAGAATGCGCTTCGCGGTGCCGCCTTCAACCGGCACGACATAAAGGCCGCCCTGCTTTCCGGTCTGCCAGAAGCTGAGCGACTTCTTATCTGGGGTGATCTGTAGACTGCTGACGTCGGCATCGACGGTCGTGATGGCCTTCGATTCCTTCGTGGCGATATCCATGCGATAGAGCCGCTCGGCACCTTCGCGGTCGCTGACGTAGAAGATCGCTTTGCCGTCTGGAGTCCAAAGAGCCTGCTCGTCGGATCCTTCCCAGGTGGTCAGGCGGGTGGCGTCGTCCTTGTTCGGGCCCTTGCCCTTCTTTACCGGGACGGTCCAGAGATCGTATCGGGCGGTGAAGACCACCGTTTCGCCGTTCGGGCTCAGGCTGAAGTCCTGCGCGCCGGTGGTGAGCACCAATCGCTCTTCAGTCGCGGTCTTGTCGTCCACGTTTGCCGTGATCGAGATCTTCTTGGGTGCTTCGCCATCGGTGGAGACGTAAATCTCACCATCGCGCTCAAAGGCAACGACAGGCTTCTTCTTTGCGACCGAGAGGAACCGAACGCCATCGCCCTCAAACTTGGTGACAGCGCTGGCCTTTCCGCCGTTATCGATCTGATACACGTTTGGCGTACCGGCGGCGGTGTACTTCACCTTTGGAATCGGCTTGTTCACGTAGCTGCTGCTCGGGACCTTGGTGGTCATCGTGACGGTGTGAATTCCGGAAGCCGTCCAGTTGCTCCAAAGGTGCTGCAGGCTGGTGTCGCGGAGGTTCGATCGCTTCTTTGCGTTCAGATCGTAAATCCACATCTGGGCCGCGTTGGAGCCTTCGTAGCGCGCTCGGTTCCATGGGAATCCGAACCGGCGATAAAGAACCTTGTCGCCATCTGGCGAGAACTTCGGATCGCCGATCGACATCAGGTCTGAGAAGTGGCTGACGAACTTTCCGGTGTTGACATCAACGGTGAAGACGCTGGTCCATCGGCTGTCTCGAGTACCGCTAAACAAAATCTTGCTGCCATCCGGCGACCAGTCGCTCGGAACGTCATTTCCGCTGTGATAGGTAATTCGCTTTGGCGTTCCGCCATCGGCTGGGACCACGTAGATTTCGTTGTTGCCGTTTCGTGCGCTGGAAAAAGCGATCCACTCGCCATCGGGAGACCAAATCGGGTTGTCGTCGTACTCGACGTTTGAGGTCACCGGAGTCGCCTTGCCGCCGGTGCTACTGGTCACCCAAATATCACCTTGGTACGCAAAAGCGAGTCGCGTGCCATCGGAGCTCAACGCAAGCGAGCGCACGCCAAACAATGGAGTCGGCTTCGGCGCACCTAACTGTGCGGTCGTCAGCACCGGGGTCATAAGCAAGGCTAGGGCATTCATTCTCAAAATCACGTTACCCGCTACTTACGTCGTACGTTAACAATCCAAATTCCCGGCGTACACTAGCAACATGACGAGGCGATACAACTCAGAAGGCATCGCAAGAGAGGACCTGCTGGTTGCTTTGCGGACGCCAAAGCAAGTGAACATGGCCCGGAGCGTGAACGCCTGCCTGCTTTGTTGCGCCGCAAACGTCAATGAGGCGGGCCTTTGCAACGTCTGCTACTCGTTGTTGAACGGAGAAGAGTTGAACCTTGCTTGCCGCTGGCTTGCGGGACTCGGACCGTAGATGGGCCCTGCGCTTGCCGTCATAGGCTTTGCCATCGGGTTCGTCATTGCATACATTTTCATTCGTCGCCGTCCGGCGAAAGTGTATGCCCACGCTGAGCTCTGGGTTCCGGTACCGACCGAAACTATTCCGGACCAAGCGGCGGTGATGAACCGGATGCTGCAGGACCTGACTTACGCCAAGCGCGGGCGGTCGCCGATTTCTCCGGCTGAAGGGCTGATCTTCTCCGATGTACGGCTCGACATCAACGTGGTTAAACGCGCCAAGAACGTCGCGCTGTTTGAGAAGGTGGGATTTGACGATGCCGTGGCCTTTGTTCGACTGCAGTACATCAGCGAGATCCCGCTGAAGGACAAGCGCCATTTGCAGTTCCTCACCTTTGCTGCCGAGGCGTACATGGCCCTTACCGACGGTCCTGGGATTTACAACGTCCAGACCGAGAAATTCTGGCCGGCATCCGAAGTGCGGGAACGACTCCTCGCCAACCCGCAAGGCAACACGCCCGAGTGGTGGCTAAAGGTGCATTGGCGCACCGAGGGCGAAACCGGATTTGCCGAGACGGTGGGTCTTCGAAATCTTGGCTTTGATGAGCTACGCACGCCCCTTACCGACCCCGACCAGCGTTGGCTGATTACCGAAATGGTCGAGTTCGCCGCGCACCGGATTTGGGAAGAGATGAAAATTCCGGCCATCGTCGCTCACTCGGCGCATGGTGACGCCTTCGAGATCCAACTACGGCCCAAGCGCAAGTCGGTCGAAGTACGGATAATGCGAATCCAAGCCTCATGAGTTCTGTCCGCCTGATTCCATGCCTCGACATTCGCGACGGACGCGTGGTGAAAGGAACGAACTTCGTCGATATCCGCGATGCGGGCGACCCGATTCAGCTCGGAAAGTTTTATGACCAAGAGGGGGCCGACGAGCTTGTCTTTTTGGACATCACGGCTTCCCACGAATCTCGCGCACCGGTGATCGCGCTGGCCGAACGGGTCGCCGAAGAGATCTTTATTCCGTTCACCGTCGGGGGCGGGATTCGAACCGTGGAAGCGATTCGCGACGCGCTTGCCGCCGGTGCCGACAAGGTGAGCCTGAACACGGCGGCAATCCAGAATCCGCTGCTGATTCGAGAAGCGGCCGAGAAGTTTGGCGCGCAGTGCATTGTTGTCGCGATTGACGCGAAACGGTCTGGTGATTCTTGGAACGTCTTCACCCACGGCGGTCGAAACGACACCGGCCTCGACGCCATCGAATGGGCCCGAACCGCCATCGAATGTGGCGCGGGCGAGATTCTCCTGACCAGCATGGACGGCGACGGCACCCGCGCAGGCTATGACCTGGCACTAACCCGCGCGGTCAGCGAAGCCGTCGAAGTCCCCGTCATCGCCAGCGGCGGCGCCGGGATTCCGGCGCATTTGACGGCGGCCGTGCGGGAAGGCAAGGCGGATGCCGTGCTTCTGGCGGGGATTATTCACGACGGCGTCTATCGGATTCGGGAGCTAAAGGAAGCGATGGCAGCGGATGGATTGCCGATGCGGATCGTTTGATCGTCTGGCATTACATCCATAGCCTCGGAGTGCAAAAACCCGTACCAAGGACCTGCGTGAAAACGTCATAACCGTAATGTTGAATTTCCTTTGCTTGATCGCGACTGGGCTGCAGCAGCCGCAAAACATGGCCGTGATGAACAGCGGGAAAGTGGCCGGTGGAGCGCAGGCCTACATGGAGATCGACGTAAGTCCAGCCACTTCCAAGGCGAGAATTGAAATTAAGCAGCTAAGTGGACCTCGCGTGAAGTTGCCAAAGGCAGTTTTTATCCCTGCCGGGCAAAGGTCTACCGTAGTTTATTTTCAAACTCCGGAACTAGATCGGGTAAAGCAGATTTCTGTCCTGCTCAAGCTCGGAAACGAGACTATGGATATTGACTTCACCATCACTCCAACGCTTGTTCCAATCGCTACGGGAGTTGGCAATGGGAAGATCGCTTTAGATTGGGAAGCGGTGCAGGGCGCCGTTCACTACGACGTATTTGAACTTACTAAAAACGGGACCAGCGTCCGACTGCTAAATGACGGCGCGGCTTTCCATGCGGTACCCGGTGTGGCAAATCGGCGTCGGTTTGTTGCTAACGGCAGCCGGGCTACGATGGGAACGCCTCGATCCTTCCGAGTTGTCGCCAACCGTCCTGGTCGAACTCTTTCATCTGCCGTTGCTACCGCAACCTCTACAGAGTTCGACCTACCCTTCGCGTCTAAAAATCCCCAAGACGTGATTGATAAAGCCAGAGAGAACTTCCTGAAGCGAGCGCCAAAGGGCAGTACGCCACCGGCGAGCCTATCGATCATCGCTCCCGATGGCTCGACCTACATTCAGACCCCTGCAAGAAAAGGTCCCGCCATTCGGGTTCGCACTGTAACATCCCCGCAGGGAGCAGCCGCGATTACCGACGAAGGTGAAACTCTGAACTCGTTCCCGAACATTTAGGTTGACGATTTCTTAGGTCTGATAGTCGCGTTAGAGCCTTGGAAGTTGGCTGGACTTAACCACTTACTTCCCAAATTGACCCATGAATGATGGTGCGTAAACCATTTGAAAAAGCACAAAAGTAAATTTCCAGTGTGTGGGGCTGTAATCACTGGGAAAGACTCTATTCCTCAGATCCACCAGACAGCACGATCATCACATCCAAAGGTTGAGCTGTCCAAATGGCGATCACGGAGGCCGAGGATAGGACGAACAGTCCGACCCACCATACGCGCCCCACTTCGTGCTTCTTGATCACGAAAGACACGTTTCTCAAGCCCACGAGAAATGCGACCGCGAGGCCCGTAAGTCCAATCCAAAGAGGCATGTCTCTTTCTAAAGCAGGCAGCTTTCGGCCGCCAGACAAACTGCTCATAAAACCGTGACAGCCGGCCGATAAATCTACATCCGAGATAACGTAGCCCCTTCAGTAAACTCCTTGCATGAGAAAATTGGGTTGGCCACTGCTCTGCCTTATCGGCGCCGCAGTGGGTTGCGGAGGTAGCGGCGGAGGTGGAAGTACCGTTCCGCCACCGGCAAGTACCGCCTTTCCAAAGCTCACCATCGAATGGGGCACGCGATCCAAGGCGACCAACGTTGGCTCCTCCGCCCTTTCTGTCCGAGCCACGCTCCGCAATGCTGGCGAGAACAATGAAGACTTCGTTTGGGTGATCAATCGCGACGACCAGACGGCGGGCTTTCGCCGTACCTACACCTCGGCCGTCGCCGCAAGGACGATTCCATCAAGTCTGAAGCTCGAAGTCTTTACTCTCCGAAATGCGGCGGGATCGAGCATCGGTGAAGGAACCGCTTCCACCAAACTTGATTCCGATGGAGAGTTCAAAGACGCCGAAAATCGGCCCTTGCCCGCTATTGCGATTACTGGAAAAGTTGCCAGCGTGTACATTCAGCCGAATCAGTCGTTACGCGAGGTGACATCTAAGACCGTTACTGCTTCTGCCCTTACCGCAAATGGAGAGATTGTCCCGGTCTCTGAGGGTTCAATCACCTTTAGTCAGTCCTCGGGGCAAGATAAGTACAGCATCACTCCCTTGGGTGTAGGCACTGGAACAAATCCAGGCTTCGCGACGATCACCGCTTCTTGCGACGGATTCACCAGCCCGCCGGAGACCATCAGCATTCTGCCTTGGGACGCAAAGTACATGCGGAGTATTGGTGCGTCCTCGAGCTATATCACCGCGTCGAAGGATCGGAAGACGGTTTACTACACCCGGCAATTTAGCAACGTGCTTTCAAAGCTAGATGCCGATACCGCGATTACAAGCGACATTGAAACGTTGCCATTTTCCCCCGGGCCGATCGCGTCGAGCGGCAACTTCCTAATCGTTGGTGCAAGGCAGCCATTTCGCGTTTCGAAGTTCGATCTAGCGACAAAGACGATCCAGTACGACTTCACGCCGATTGCCGGGGCAGACGGCGTACACCAAATCGCGATCAGCCCGGTTAACAACAACTTGGTCGCGGTGGCTCCACGGCGTAACGGAAACCCTAGCAACTTCACTTTGCAGCTCTATCGAAGCGGCGTCTTCGTCGGTTCTGGCGTGCCCGGCAACTGGACCGACTTCAAGTTTAGCGACGACGGCACCCATCTCTTTGCCTTCGATGGCGAGTCGTTCCCGATTTCGATCGTAAAGTTCCAAGTCACTTCCACGGGATTGCTTGAGGTCAAGCGTTCCAGGGTGAGCGACTTCAATCGAAAGCGACCTTTCACGTTGCACAACGGAGAAATCCGTTTCCTTACCGGGGAAATTTATCGACAGGACACCC
Source organism: bacterium (assembly GCA_027485645.1). GTDB lineage: Bacteria > Armatimonadota > Fimbriimonadia > Fimbriimonadales > Fimbriimonadaceae > Fimbriimonas. The sequence continues at coordinate 40,918 of JAIXQR010000004.1, read as the reverse complement.
TCGCCTATCTCCGCGCCGTCCCGGTAGCCACCTCGTCCCAACAAACCGTGCTGTTTGACGACGAATTCAGCCGCTATCTATCGTTTAACTTGAGTAGCCAACTGGACTTGATGCGGCAATCCGACAACGTCATTACATCCGCCATCACGATCCCAGATAACAACTACTCTAACGGCATCGCCCTCGGCCGAGGGCGATACGTCATTACTAACGGTGGAACGATGAAATTCATCTGGAAAATGCCAGAATTCCTTCCTCGTTAGTTAGCTCACCGAACCGTTAGGTAACCGAACTGTTTCACGGTCGCACCATCGGTCGTGATCTCGAAGGTCACCGGGAACGTTCCGACCGTGTTTGCCGGGACGTAGACTTCAAATCCCTGTCGTTCGCGACCGCGGGGCGCAACGGCGAACGTCTTTTCGAAACCGTTTAGCATTCTCAATGGTTCGGGAACCGAAACTTTAACTCGGCCAGCAACTCGCTTGCCAGAGTTGGATCGAATGTAATAGCCCTCTTTGTACGCCTTGTCCTGCGCCTCCGACTTTCGTCGTTGGTACACAAGGTCAAAGTCCAGCACTGGGGCGATTCGGTAGCTGGTCTGAACGAGGCCCTCAAGGCCGTCGCGGAACTTCATTTGCCCGCGAACGAGGCGGTAACCCGGGATGGCACCGGCAGCAACCGAAGTCTCGTAATCCAAGAACGCGCGGCCCTTGTTGTCAAACGGAGGAAACGGCGCGTCCAGCGCGTTGGTGTAATCCTTGGCCACGCCTTCCGATCGAAGATTCAACCGAGCTAGGCCAATCGCGTTGGTGCCCTCGAACCCAAACCGAAGTCGGATCATCTGGTTTTCCACCACCGGCTTCCCTTCGCCTTCGGGCTTAAACACCAGCTTTTCTGGCAAGCCCGCACCGCGGTCGAACACGGTTTCTACGACCGATACCATGCGTGGCAAGTAAGGCTCTGCCGGTACGGCGGCTCCGGGGACCACGTCCATTCGCAATCCGATCTTCCGCTTCGGATCCTCGATCAGCGTGCCAATTCCCGGATCGGTGACGCTGGCTTCGACAAACGTCTTGCCCTCAACCGTGCTGGCCTTTGCAATCGAAGACAAAGCAAAACCCGGAATCTCAATCCAAGCTGGGCCCAGGGAGCTGGTCGCGTTCAAAATCCGCCCACTCACCGTCGGCTTCAGATTCGCATCCACCGAAATCCGAATTTCGACGTTATCTTCCCCAATCAGCCAGCCGTTGTTGCGCAAGTCGAGCGACGTAATGACCGTGCTGCCCGGCTGCATAAGCGCGGCGACGTGGACTTTTCCCGGCTCCCACTGGAAGTAGGTGACGTTCGATACTTCGCTAACGAGGGGGTCCCACTCTTCCGGCGAAAACTGGCCGTCGATTACGGGAGACACGGCAATGCGCTTCGATTCCGCAAAGACCTGCGTGGAGGAGAATGGATTGGTTTGGCCGAGCGGCTGCGGTGCCAGATTTGGCACCGCAGCCAGCGAAAGAAGGGCCAGCGGTGTGAGCATATAGCTCAAGACGAACAACTAGGCGTTTTGACGCTTACGATGCTCGCGCAAGAAGGCAGGAATGTCCAAATCGGAGTCATCGAACACTTCTGCTGGGTTTGGAGCCGATACTCGGCTTGCGCCGGACCGCTCGACCGACTGTCGATCGACGACCGGTCGGTCCACCGAAAGTCGCTCTGGCTGCGGAGCAGGCTCGACAGCTACGTGTGGAACAACAACCGTCGTTGGCGCTTCCTTCGCGACCTGAGCTTCCGGCGAGCCGTGCTCGAATCCGGTGGCAAGCACGGTGATTCGAACCGTGTTCTCCATGCTGGAATCCACCACGGTGCCGAAGTAGATGTTTACATCGTCGGCATCGCAAAGTCCCTGGATGTAGCCCATGGCCTCCGTGGTCTCGGCAAGAGTCAAGTCGTCGGAGCTGGTGATGTTCACGAGCAATCCGCGTGCGCCGTGGATCGTCTGCTCGAGTAACGGAGAGTTGGTTGCGGATTGAGCCGCCTGCAGTGCGCGCTGGTCGCCCACACCAAAGCCGATGCCCATGAGCGCTGGTCCCGCGTTCTGCATGACCGCGCGAACGTCGGCAAAGTCGACGTTGATTTGTCCGGGAACCGTGATGATGTCGGAGATGCCCTGAACGCCTTGTCGAAGAACGTCGTCCGCGACGCGGAACGCATCGACCAGAGTCGCCTTTCGCTCGACCACGTTCATCAGTCGGTCGTTCGGAATGGTGATCATCGTGTCGACTCGCGCCATCAAGCTGGTGACGCCCTGGCTGGCGAGCTTCGCTCGGCGATTGCCTTCAAACAAGAACGGTCGGGTGACAACCGCAACCGTCAACGCACCGATCTCTTTCGCGAGTTCGGCGATGACCGGCGCTGCACCGGTGCCGGTGCCGCCGCCCATTCCGGCGGTGATGAAGACCATGTCGGCCCCTTCCAGAATCTTGCGAATATCGTTGCGAGACTCCTCGGCCGCAGCTTTGCCAACTTCGGGGTTTCCGCCGGCACCGAGGCCGCGCGTCAGGTTTCCGCCGAGCTGCAGCTTTCGGTCTGCATTACTCAGGTCAAGAACCTGAACATCCGTGTTCATGGCGATAAATTCCACGCCTCGGATGCCGCTTTCAATCATTCGCTGGACCGCATTCGATCCACCGCCGCCAACGCCAATTACTTTTATTACTGCAGTTTGAGAAGTCAAATCGAGCTTCCTCGCGGACCCAGTGGTCCTTTGTTAAGATTAGAGTGTAGACCCGTTGTGTGTGGGTTTGGTGTGGATAACCTTACATTTTAAAGATTTTTAGGTCTTTTCGGGCTAAGCTAACGCACGTCATGAATACGCGTGTGCCCTCCCGTTGGCAGACAGAAGACGTTAGCAGCGACCCGGTTGAGCAGCTCATTTACGCCTCCAATCTGCTGGGTTCAGACCCACGCATAACGAATTATGGTGGTGGGAACACAAGTTTCAAGGTCCAAGCCACCGATCCCCTCACGGGCGACACCGTTTCCGTCCTTTGGGTGAAGGCTTCCGGAGGAGACCTTGGCAGTGCAAAGCGGGCTAACTTCGCCAGCCTCTACCAGGACAAGTTCCTCGGCCTAAGCGGTAGATACGACGCAGGATTATCGGAAGATGAGATGGTGCCACTGTATGCCCAGTGCGCCTTTAACCTGAACCCCGCGGCGCCAAGCATCGATACGCCACTTCATGGCTTTGTCCCTGCCGCCGCCGTTTCGCACATGCACAGCGATGCCGTGATTTCCGTTGCGGCCTCCGAAAATGGCGAAGCGCTGACGAAAGAAATTTATGGCGACCGAATGTTCTGGCTTCCGTGGAAGCGCCCAGGGTTCGAACTCGGCCTGATGCTGAAGCGGGGGATTGAAGAGAATCCAAACGCCGTCGGCGCCATGATGGGCTCGCACGGATTCATCTGCTGGGCCGATGACTGGCAGGCTTGCTACGAGCTGACCCTCGAACTGATCAACCAGGCAGTCGATTTTATCGAGGCTCGAACGACTTCTCATCCTTTCGGAGAGGTCGTTCCGTCCCGTGCGCCTCTGGCGGTGACCGAAGCGAACGCTGCCCTCACCCGCTTGTTGCCGAAGCTCCGAGGAAAAGTCGCTCACAACGGCCAACGCCTGATCGCGTGTGTTGACCAAAGCGAGGCGGTACTTGACTTCCTTTCTCGAGAAAAGTCAGACCATCTGATCCAGCTCGGCACCAGCTGCCCTGACCACTTCCTCCGCACCAAAATCCGCCCTCTCGTGCTGTCGGCCGATGCCGATGACGCCGCGATCGATGCGGCCCTTGCCGAGTTCCGCGCTCAATATGCCGCCTACTACGACCGATGCAAGCACGCCGATAGTCCGGCGATGCGCAACCCGAACCCGAGCGTGATCCTCATTCCTGGCGTGGGCATGGTGAGCTTTAACAAGAACGCTAAAGAGGCCCGCGTGACCGGCGAGTTCTACCGAAACGCGATCGAAGTCATGCGCGGCGCGGAGGCGATTGACCGCTACACCGCCCTCCCCGAGCAGGAGGCTTTCAGCATTGAGTATTGGCTACTCGAAGAAGCCAAGTTGAAGCGGATGCCCGCCGAAAAGGAGATGGCCCGGAAGGTCGTCCTCCTTATCGGCGCCGGTCCCGGAATCGGCTACGCAACCGCTGAACGACTTCTGCAACAAGACGCAACCGTCGTCTTAGCAGACCTCAATGGCGACCTAGCCCAAACCTCGGGCATGCAGCTTGCCGAGAAGTTCGGTGCTGACAACGTCGCCTGGACGAGCATCGATATCACTAATCGCGAATCGGTCCAGCGAGCGATGGAGACGGTTACCCTCCGCTTTGGCGGGCTAGACGTGCTCATCAACCTCGCCGCGGTCTTCTTCCCGCCCGACACCGATGGTCGCCTAAGCGACACGCTTTGGACCAAGACTTACGAAATAAATCTCGTGGGTTCGTACATCGTGGCCGATGAGGCCGCTTCGCTGTTTAGTCGACAAGGACTCGGAGGAGACATCGTGCTGACCTCCAGCGCGAACGCCGTGGTTTCCAAGAAAGGCTCGGTTGCCTATGACACCAGCAAGACGGCGGTCAACCACCTCGTCCGCGAGCTCGCTGTAGAGCTAGCGCCGAAGATCCGCGTAAACGCCGTCGCCCCGGCCACCGTCGTCTCCGGCTCGCAAATGTTCCCCCGCGACCGAGTCCTGGCTTCACTCGCGAAGTACGACATTCCGCACTCCGAGTCGATGACCGACGAAGAACTCCGCGACCAGCTCGCCGCGTTCTATGCCCAGCGAACGATGCTAAAGAAGCCGGTGACTCCGGCTAAGGTAGCGGATGCGCTGTATCTGCTCGCGACGGATCGCCTGAGTTTGACCACGGGGCAAGTGATTGCGGTGGATGCTGGCTTGCACGAGGCGTTTCTGCGGTGAGGTAAGGGATTTACTCGGGGTACTCAAATGCCACAAAATCTTTCTGCGCTCAAGCTGATTGCGTTCTTCCAGCGTATTGGGGAGAGAGTAACGGGGAAGCGGAAGAGGTTTGAATTCGGTTCGAATCTCGCCCAGAGATCCCGATGGTGTTTAAACCAACTTTCGGAAACGAGACCACCGTGGCGTCATCGCGTTGCGCTCCTAAACCTGGACTACGACTTTGATTTATTGAACGAAGAACATGCCTTAGTTCCTGAAGTTCTTGAGTTTCAGCTCCGCGTTTGCTTGCTCGCTGAAATCTATCCAGAAACGAGAGAGTACATACGGAACAGAAATTCCTTTTCCCCGCTTCAGCGGCTTTGTTTCGCCGCAATTGCCCAAGCTGAACAGCAACGCGCTACAGGGATAGCGTTCAATCTCCAAACCGGACCCAACGGCTGCATTGCCGTTCTCTACTATATTGATGGGGCGTGGCACGAAGCAATAACCGGTCCAGCAGACCTGGAAAGTGCACTTAGGGGCTGCTTGATGCGATTATCACGACTCGGGTACCCAGCTTCTAAAGAACTTATCGATATTCCCCTACCTGACTACCCAGACTTCAGGATGACTTGGGTCTCTGCAGATCGATTCGAGTGTCATTTAGGCCTCGCCCAATCCAACGTCCAGCCGAACTAATCAAAATTGTCCGCCAGAAAGCGCAGAACCAGAGTGTCTCGAATGACCTAACTTAATGCGGTAGCTCTAAAGGCGAATGTGGAACTGGTTCACATCGAATGTGTCACCACAACCCGGTACCGCTTCCCAGCCAACCGAAACCTCTATCACGCGGTCCGACTTCAGCACGTAGTCATTTATCAGGTACCGCTTTCCTTCCCCCTCCGGCACCAAAGCGAAGTACCTCAAAACCGTATATGGCCCCTTCGGTTTCATCCGACGCTGAGGCTTTCCAAGGGTGCTCGTGACCTTTTGCCCCGAGTCACCAAGCGCGATTCCTCTAAAGATTTTGCGCGGAATCCGGCGCTTGTAGGTTGGGAAACTAGAAATGTCCGCAAGAATCCGGCGATCCCGCGACAGAACGGCACTCACGTGGCTCCCGTCGCAATCGAGTGCCGCGTACAGAAAATACGGATTTCCCGTTTCTCGGTACACGCAAGTCTCAGGACGCTTGGTCACGTCAACGGGCCCCAGTACGGGCGTGACGTGCGCAGGAAACCCAACACCAATGAGCATTGCAAGGGCAATCATTTCTCCGAAAAACTGTATCAGACAACTGCCTCTCGAACAAGAAATCGGCCAAGATAAGCCATGCACCGGCTCACCGAAGAGCAAGTTCTCTCCTTCCACCTCAACGGCTTCCTCTCCGTCCCGACGCCCATCACTGACGATGCCGAGATTGCTCGGATGCGGGAGGCTTACGACCGCATGTTCGAGCAGAAAGCGGGGCGCGAGTCGGGCGACCAGTTTGACCTCGCCGGAACCGACGAGGAGGGCCAAACCGCCAGCCTGCCACAGATTCTGAATCCGTCAAAGTACGCGCCAGAGCTGAACGAGGGCAAGTACCTTGAGGTGCTTAAAGGCATGTGCCAACAGCTCTTCGGACCCGAGGCCAGCGTTCACGTCGCCCATGCCATCTTCAAACCCGCCGGACACGGCGCCCCGACGCCTTGGCACCAAGACGAAGCCTACTGGGACCCGAACTACCAATACCAAAACGCCAGCATCTGGATGCCCCTACAAGAGGCCAGCATTGAAAACGGTTGCCTCTGGTTTGTCCCCGGCAGCCACGAGTGGGAAATCACCCCGCACCAGCCGATTGGCGGAGATGTCCGAATCCACGGTCTCGAAATGACCCGGCTTGACCTCGTCGAGAACGCGGTTGCCTGCCCGCTCCCGGCCGGAGGCGTCACCTTCCACCGAAACCGAACCGCCCACTACGCCGGCCCGAACAAAACCAACACCCCGCGTCGCGCTCTCATCCTCGGCACCGGCCGAAACAACCACCCCTACCCGGGAACCCGCGCGTTTCCTTGGAACGAAGTCAAACAAACCGCCCGCGACGAGCGAGCTAAAGCCGCAAGCTAGTCTCCCAACCGCAAAGCAACCTCGATCCAGGCCTTCATGCCATCGCCTTTCGAATTGGCGTTAAGGTTCTGGATCGAGCGTATGCTGACCTACCATTTGATCCCAGGTAGCCTGCCGAAATGGTCAGCATCCTCATCGCCGCGGTTGCCTTTTCTCCGCTAGCCGCGCCGCCAACGGCCGTAGAAATCAACCGGAAGATGGCGACCGGTTTCAACCTCGGAAACACCTTTGACCTAGGTCTGCGCAGTACCAAGCTGAAAGACATCACCCCGGTTATTGACCTTTATTCGGCAGCCGGAATGAGACACGTCCGACTCCCGGTCACTTGGGGCAACGACGTCAACGGCACAAAGCTCATCGACCCAAATGGCAAAGTCAATCAAGCCCATCCACGCCTTAAGGAGCTTGACCAAGTCATCGATTACGCCCTGAAAAAGGGGATGTACGTGATCGTAAACACCCACCACGAGCATTGGCTGAAAGACAAATACAAGGACACCCCGCGCTATAACAATGCTTTCACGGCTTTGTGGACCGGCATCGCCAATCGGTACAAGAATCGCCCCGCCACTTTGATTTTTGAAGTTCTGAACGAGCCGGAAGGTGCCTTTGGCGACTGGACCGGCAGCACGAAGCCTACCGAGCCGAAGGCCATCGCGCTCACTCGCCGAATCAACGAGATTGGCTACCGCGCTATCCGAGCCGTGAGCCCAACGCGCACGATCATGATCGGTATGAACGGCCAGGGCAACCACTCGATGTTCGATGACGTTTACCCTTCGCGCGCCAGTCTGCCTGGCGGTGGCAAAGATCGATACCTGATGGCCACTCTCCACACTTATGATCCGTGGCAGTTCTGTGGGCAGGATGGTCAGAACTCAAATTGGCCAGGGGATGACTCCATCGTCAACACCATCAAAACCGCGGCCGCTCACGGTCAAAAGCTCGGGATTCCGATCAACTTTGGCGAGTTCGGCGTCGGACGAAGAGAGAACCCGGCTTCTCGCAATACCGATCTGGTTCGAAACTACTACCGCCTTATGAAGCGCACGGCCAGCGCCGCCGGCATCTCCACCACCCCCTGGGACGACCAAGGCTGGTTTGGATTGGTGACTAAAGACGACGCCGGAAAGTACCAATTCCTGTTCGACATCGTGCCGAACATGATGCGAAAGTAGCCCGGAACCCAAGGTCCCGGGCCACTCGCTTCAATAGCTCGTGCTGTAAGTTCGAGCCGTCAGCGGAGCGCCGCCGCCGGCGGCATCGAGCGCAACTGCGATCGTGCTGGTGTTTGATCCAAGGGTGATCGTTCCCGTGTCAATCGCCACCGTTCCGGGCGTGTTCGCTGGGGTGATTCGAACCTGGTAGTTCCCGGACGGCACGGTGAGCGGAGCGCTGACCGCGAGGAACGGAACGTCTTCCAGGGTCGGCGTCGCCGGAAGGGCCGCGCCGGGAGCGGAGACGTAGATGTCTACCGTTCCAGCCGTCGGCGAGCCGTGTACGAACCGAACTCGTGCCTGGTTAATGCCAGGTCCCGCGTTCACGTCGTCCACCACGATCGGGGCAATGGAGGCGAGGTTGTTGGCGGCCAAGATGGTGTAGAGCCGATTCGCGGCAAAGGTTGGCGTCGTGTCGATCACCGTCGTCGCGGTTCCGGCGGCGTTCACCCGAACCCGGGTTGGACCTGCGGCGACCGTTCGAACGCCCGCCGAGAAGTACGGCACGTTCGAAAAGACAACCGAGTTTCCGAACCGAACATCCACGTTCGGCGCATTTGGCGAAGCGTGGACAACCCGAACGGTTGCCTGATTACTCACGTTGTGATCGTCTCCACCACATCCGGTCATGAGAATGGCGACGGTGCCAGCGAGAATTGCGTAAAGAATTCCTTTCATGTCTTCCAATCGGCGCGAGGCGCCTAAAGGGAGATTACGAGAGGAAAATGGGAGAATTTGCGCCAGAAATCGCATGATCTCTGAAAAATGGACCAAGCAAGGTTCGTGTTGTCCCAAGATAGCAACGACAACATCCAATCTGGGCCATCGGCTCGTACACTAAGGCAATGGGAGTCACCCTCATCGCCGCACTTACGCTCCTCGCCCCCACCCTGCAAGGCCCGGCGCTGAAGGTTGGAGAAGACTTCTACCTCCCTGGTCCGCCCGTGCGGCTTGGGCGCTACATTCAGTCGGAGAAATTCAGCCGAGATGGCCAGTTCCTCACCTTCATCGACGAACTGCCGGAGGCCAGCTACCCAACGGAAAAGGATCTCATCAGCCGCGGCGTGGAAACGCAGGCTCGCGCCCTTGTCTGGTTCGACCTGAAGCGCGGCGTACGGCAAACCCTCGTGGTCCCCGGGCCAGGGGAGACCCTCATGCGAATCGAACCGGTAGGCACCGGCGGCGATATGATTGTTTCGCTGGCCATCGGTAAGCCAGAGGGCGACTTGCTGCGTTGGCGAGCGATCTACTGTCCGGTTGGAGGCAATGCGAAGGTCGTCGCCGATAACGCGGTCGGCCAAAGCTTCCAGATTGCGGCCTCGTCCACCGAGCGCAAGGCGTTCATCCTCGTCGTTTCGCCCAATGCACCCGCTCAGTACTCGTTCATCACACCCGAGCGGACCGAGGTCAAGTCGCTTCCCACCACCGCCTCCCAGGGCTCGTTCTTCATCAGAACGGCGGCAGGTAATCCCGTTGCTGCCTTTCAAGGGCCAGCGCCGGGTTTTGATCTTCTGGGTGACTTTGAATTTGACTTTGCGACCGGCGCCGCCAAAGCGATCACGGATATCACCGACGTAGAGAGGGCCGTCGAAGTACCACCACTTGTGAAGATGGAAACGGAGCTCCGTTCGAAAGGCGACCCGGCGCTCGGCCAAGTTACGCTCAGCGACATCGTCGCCCGCCCGGGCGACTTAAAACTCGGCCGAGGCTTTGTTTCCCTGACGCAAGGCGTCATTGGAAAGCTGAGCAGTTCACCCAGCGGCCTGGCTGTCGTTTACCTTTCGTCCGACGGCTACTTTTTACGAGAGCTGATCAAGGCAGATCCAAAGCTTCGGGACAGGCTGAAAAGTGGAAATCGTTGAAGAGCTTCAGCTCAAAGTTTTGGTTCGTTATCGGTGGGCTCTGATTCTTGTGCGAGCACTAGACGGTAAATCTCGTCAATAAGGTCCTCCACTTCCAAGCCTTTCGCCGTTGGCTCCCAAGAAGCATCAAATTCGATAGCTGACACCAGCTCAATGCGTAGCTCCATAAGTGCGCTTGAAGGCGGAATCATATCCGACGACAACTGGTACGGAGCCAGCTTCTCGCGGTCGAGATGTAACTCAACTTTCGATAGAACCTTGCTCCACTTTCTTCTGAGCCTTTCTGACTTTTCCAATTCTTTCTATTTTTACTCGTGCGAATAGGGACTTCGAAAGCAACTGCCGTATCCCTGTCCCAAGTTTTTTCGTTAGGCTCTGAGCACCAGACCAACCGTGCGTGCAAGTCTGCGTTGCGAAAGTGTTCCGTTGCTGACCTGCTCTTAGACCTGAAACCAAGCCAAACGACGATCGCAATTGCCATCCCAAACCCCACATCTCCGGTAAAACCAATCTGTGCCGGTTTTCGTCAGCCTTCTCATCGCGTCGCTTCTGAACGCCAAGCCCGACGAGAAAGGCGTCGCCCCGCGCCCCCGGTTCGAGCTCGCCAGCCCGCTCCCCGGCGTTCCCGGGGTGATGATGGACAGTCACCTCAACGGCGTCGGCCTTGCCCAACAGACCGCCCGCGCGCAGGGGCTCCAGGCGCGGATCCTCTGGGTAGACGCCACGGCGAATATCGACCGCTACAACACCCCCGAGAAGATCCAAGCCCTCATGGCGCGGGTCCAGAAGGCCGGATTCAACACCGTCGTTCTCGACGTCAAACCGATTTCTGGACAGGTCATCTACCCCAGCGCCCTTGCCCCCAAGCTCACGGAATGGCGCGGCAAAACTCTGCCCGCCGACTTCGACCCGGTACCCGACTTCATCACCAACGCCAAGCAGCACGGACTCGGAATCTACGCCTCCCTTAACGCTTTCAGCGAGGGCCACCGCATGTTCCTCGTCGGCCCCGGATACGCCAAAACTGACCAGCAAACCGTCCTGTATGAAACTCAGAACGTTGTGAAGTCGAACGACGGCAAGTCGTTTCCGCTGGCCACTAAGCTCGATACCCTTCAGCCCGGAACGGTTGGTGTGTTCACTAATCTGAACAAACTTCCGGCCGATTTCACCGAAGGATTCATCCTCACCCTACGGTCAAACGGTCGCGTGGTGGATGGGTTTCAGTTCGTCAAAGGTGGGCCAATGCCAACCATGCCGCGCGGCGGCTCTCTGATCGTCGGCGCAGGAGAAGCGGGAGAATTCCTTGCCGACGTAGCCGAACCCGGCCGGGCCGTTCAGTTCGATACGAAGCCGCTCTATGTCCCCATCAGCGAGAGGCCCGAGCAGCAGTACCCGCTGATGATGAACATCAACCATCCGCAGGTGCAGCAATACGCATTTGACATCGCGAGCGAAGTAGTGAGGAACTACGCCTTCGATGGCATCATCTACGACGATCGCCTTCGCTATGCCGGAATCAATGCCGATTTCAGCGATCTCACGAAGAAGCTTTTCGAGGAACAAATCGGTAAAGCGATCAACTGGCCGGACGACGTTTTCAAGTTCACCGTCAATCCAAACCTGAGCCGAGGACAAAAACCAGGGCCGTACTACGATGAGTGGATGGCGTTCCGATCTGACCGAATTCGACAATTTGTCGCCGGAATACGTACACAAATCGCCAAAGTTCGCCCAGGCACACAACTCGGAATCTACGCCGGATCGTGGTACGGGGAATATCCAAACATCGGCAGCAACTGGGCCAGCGATGCCGTCGCCTCCGGGTTCTGGTTCAGCACGCCAGCCTATCAAAAAACCGGCTTCGCCAGCGAGATCGACTTCTTCATCAGCGGCTGCTACTACCCGGTGCCAACCATTCACGAAGCGATGTCGCGAGGCGCAAACCCTGGTCTCACCGTCGAAGCTTCGGGTGCCCTCACAAATCGGATGGTCGGCGACCAAACCTGGGCCTATGCTGGAATCGCTCTCTCGAGCTTAAACAACGATCCCGAAGTCTTGGGCGATGTGCTACAAGCCGCTTGCGCCAGCACCCAGGGCGTCATGGTCTTCGACCTCTCGCACGATATTGAGCAGTATTGGGACACGTTTGAGCGCGCCTTTGCCATCCCTCGTCCCGCCCCGCACAGCGTTCGAGGTCTGATTACCGACGTCCGCCGAAAGCGAGCGGCATACCGTGCAGCCGGTAAGGCCGATCCCCCGGTCATCATCATCGCGGGCGGAGCCGGTACCGGGCAGTAAGGGCTTTACTTCCCTACGACCTTAACCTGAGCACTCGACATCGCGTATGCAACCGAAATCGTGTCGCTCCCGTCCTGCAAGAACAGCTCATAGTCCCACGCTTTAGCGGCTAACTTGCCGGTAACTACCACGGATTCAAATCGTTCATTGATCTCGATCGCCTTAGGCACCGTCACATACACAATCTGGTTCGGGGCGGGGGGCGGCGTGTGAATGCAAGCCCCCACCCAAGGCACAAGCAAGAACTCTTTGACTTTCGTTCCCTCAAACTCGAGCGGCAAGATGAAGCCAGCCAGTTCTATGGTCTTCCCGTCCAGCGCCTTGGTTGTGCTGTTGGCCCCGTTTGCCCGCTGCGCCATCATCTTGTCCCGGGTCGCCAAGAGTTCGGCGACATTCCGCTTGTTCTTCTTTAGCCGGGCAGATGCCGCGTTTGCCGCGGAAATGTACTCAGGCGTTGGCTTCTTCCCCGCTTTCTTTAGGTCGTGCACCCGTGCGACGGCCGACAGGTCCGCCAAGTCGGTCGATTTCATTCCGGCAAAGGGATTCTTCAGGGACACCGGCGCCGGGGCGAGGTCGGCCCAAACGACCTTCATCGCTTGGCTTGCAGACGCGCAAGCGATCACCGCAAAAGCTCCAACAAAAGTGCCCGTTCCTCTTTTCATGTTCCTAAACCCGGATCGAAATGCCGTCTGAGAGTGACCTCTTATACGTTCGGTACGCCGGAAACGCTCCGACCAGGCCACCGGCCAAGAGTATCCAGCCCAGCCGGACCCATTCGCCCGGCAAAACCCCACCGGCGGCGATCTCAAAACCATACCGTGCCCGCAACATGGGAGCCAGCCCGAACATCGCGACCTGAAACAGAACCAGTCCAACCACGACGCCGACGGTCGTTAACAAGATCGCCTCACCCAGAATGAGCCCGGTTACCTGAGGCAGACCCGCCCCGATTGCGCGCAGAACCGCCATTTCGCGCCGTCGCTCGTTCACCGAAGCCAGCAAGTTCGCCGTGATCCCCACCAGGCCAATGAGCACCACAACCCCAGAAATCCACACCAAGGCGGTTTCCGCGATTCCGGTCAGTTGCCAGAGATCCAATAACGTGTCGCCCGGCATCACCGCCGTCAGCGCTTCTGGCCGGTACTCGTTAAAGCTCCTCTGCACTCCAAGCACCGCCGCTCGTGATTTCAGCCCGACCAGAACCGCGCTGACCGACTTCTCTTCCGCATGGTCCGGATCCACCAGGGGGTCGATGTTTGCGTGGCCACCGAAACCTTCGTGCATGGCCTCGTAACCTTCCATCGAAACGTAAATCGCCCGGTCAACCGGCGTGCCCGTCGGGGCAAGAACGCCTGAGACGGTGAACGGCTCCGCCGCATGTTCGATCAGACTTTCGCCGCCCGCGCCGTGGGTTACAACGATTTTGCTGCCCACCCGATAGCCCAAACTCTCGGCAACTTGAGACCCAACGACCGCCGAGCTAACCTCCGTAAATCGCCGCCCCTCTCGAAACGATAGCCCCACGTTTCGTGCATATCGGAACTTATCAAACATAACCAAATCGGTTCCGACAACGCGATATCCCCGATGCGTATCTCCCATCGCAATCGGGATGCACCAGGCTACGTTTCGGTTTGAGCAAACCGTCTGCACGGTCTCTTGGGTCAGCCCACTCGCTGGGTAGCCGATGTGCATGATGCTGGCCAAAAGGATCTGGACCGGATTCCCGCGTGCGGAGACAATCAGGTCCGTGCCAGAAACCATTCCGGCAAAGTTCTCCTTGGCCTGAGTCCGCACGCGCTCGATTCCGAGCAGTAGCGCAACGCTAAACGCAATCGAGACCACCGTAACTGCCAAAGATCCGCGCCGGAACCAAAGACTTTTGAGCGCCAGCGAGATCATCGTGCCACCGTCCGAAAATCGGCCAACTGCACCACCCGATCGAACCGCGAAGCGAGCGAACCATCGTGGCTCACGAAAATCAGCGTCGCCCCGGAAAGCTCGACCTCGGCAATAAGCAGTTCCAGGAAAGCATCACGGTTATCCGCGTCAAGCGCCGAGGTCGGCTCATCGGCGATCAAAACCTCTGGCTGTCCCAGTAGCGCGCGCACCGCCGCCGTGCGCTGTTGCTCGCCAACGCTCAGCTCGCCGGCGGGCCGGCCCAGAAGATCCGAACCGATCCCGAGCCGCCCGAGCAACTCTCGAGCCTGTTCCTCCGGGTCCAGCAGTCGGGCTGCGCGGAGCTTGGAAAACTTCAACGGGAGCAAAACGTTCTCCAAAGCGCTCAGGTACGGCACCAAGTTGAACATCTGAAAAATTACGCCAAGGTGATCGGCTCGGTACCGATCGCGCTGACTGGCCGACATCTCGCCCCAACCTTTTCCGAGCACGCGAATGGTCCCCTCCTGGGGCAAAAGCACCCCAGACATCAACCCGAGAAGGGTGCTTTTTCCATAGCCACTTGGCCCCGCGAGGAACACTTTTTCTCCTTGCTCAAACCGCATTTCCGGGATCGAAAGCAACGGCGCAGAACTGTTCCGCCACCCGAATTTGACGTCGCAAAGTTCAACCGCGGCAAGCCGTGCATCCGTCCCCATCTGCCTTCGTTGTACTCGCAAATTCACCGGATAGCCTGTCCCAAGTAGAAATACGTGTTTTGAGACTTTAGTGAACAGTCAGAAATTCTTCACGTTTCCACCGGCTGGAGAGTTCAATCCCATGAAACAAACTTTGATTTTCTTAACCATTGGCGTCCTTGGCGTCGCGTTTGCTGTTCAATCCGGAAATAGCGGAGCTCGTGGAGCTGGCATTGCAGAAACCACCGAAGGCAAAAAAGCCGAAGTGAAAATGAAGCTGGCAAACCAGACGAAGGAAGGAAAAACCCTCCTCTTCGGTGAGCTAGAGGCTCAGGCGGTTAATCGCCAAGAGCAGACCACTTCCATCATCCGCGTGTCTCCGGCCAACAATCGTGTTCCGGTACGCGGCAAGCTCAAAGTCGAAGGCAACATCGCCACGTTGGAAGCCCTCGGCGTTCTCACCGTCCGATCCAAGAACAAGGTGGAGCGGTTCGAAGGAACCGTCCGCGCTCGAATTGAGGACAGCTCGGTCGAAGGCCAAGACAAGTTCAGCGTCTCCTTCAAGAAAGGCGATCGCAGCATCTCCTTCGAGGGCATCGTCAAGAAGGGCAACCTGGTTGTCTGGACCGGCGGTTCGCAGCCTTAAGTCGCCCGCTTGCGATTCGTTCGAGCGACCTGCCTTTGCGGGTCGCTCGAACTTTTGAACGACGTTGGATTAAGATAACGTCCAATCCGCGTGAGTACCGAAAAACTGCGAAGCAAAACAATTAAATGGCTTGTGCTCGGGATACCTTCTATCCTGATCGCGACTTGTGGACTTGGAGGAGTCTTCGCAGTTCAGAACTCAAAAAGCGACCGCGAAAAGGAGCTCGATCTCCTCGCCAAAGCGGGCCTTCCGCGACACTACGACGAAGTCAAACACACCCCAGACCCGGCGAAAGACGCCGGTGCGCTACTAGAACAGTTCGATGTCGCGCGTCGGGCAGCGGACAAGTCGGCTTCTTACCGGAATCTAACCGCAGACCCGGACCGAGACCCAGAACTCATGCGCGAGTACCTGCGCGAGAACGAAAGACTTGTCCAACTTCAAGGGGAAATCCTCCGAAAATCAGAACTCGCAATCCTGACTGATCCAAGTAAAGGCACCGCGTTACTCTTCCCCCAGCTCGCGCCAGCAAAAGGCACAACCCGCCTCGCCCTCACTCAAGCCGAGTTGCTCGCCGCAGAAGGAAAGCCGGCCGAGGCCATCCAAAAACTGACCAGTGCGGTCAAGTTCGCCTCTGTAGTCAATACAGATTCAACCATGATCTCGGAGTTAGTCTCCATCGCTATGCGCGCCATGACGCATCGCACGGTAATGCTCATCTTTTCGGATCACTCCGACCGTGCAGACGTTCGAAAGGAAATGCGCAACTACTTGGCGGTGGCAAAGCCGAACGTCGATATGCGGCGAGCCCTACGTTCGGAAGTCGCGCTGGCAATCGCGAGTGAGGAGATGCTTCGAACTGGAAAGGTCAGTCTCCGCGAGCTCTCGGGTGTCTCTGATGAAAATGAAACTGTAGCATCTAGCTACAAGACCATCGAGCAGATTATTTCCGTACCCGGAGTTCGGGAATTGCTCTTTTCCCGGCTGTATCGCTTCTACCGAAAGTTGTACGAGAGTATTCCGGCAGATCGGCAAAGGCAACGTGAGCGGCTTATCGAAGCCGCCGCAGCCGATGCCGGAGTGATGAAGCTGAACCGCACTACCGATCTGATCGTGCAGCTCTTCACCCCCGTCTTCAACCAAGCTTTCCAAGCAGAAGCGAAGACCATCGCTGAATGGCGCTCACTTAACGCCTTGCTGATCGCGGCCGAAGAAAAGGCAAAGACGGGTCGCTATCCGGCAAAGCTCCCAATCTCGGGCCCCGATGCCCTTGACCCCTTCACCGACAAGCCTCTCTACTATAAGGCGAATGCCAATTCAGTTAAAGTGTACAGCGTTGGAGCAGACGGCACGGATAACAACGGCCTCCTCTTCCGACCTACCAAAGGTAATTCTCGCGATTACGATTCCGGCTACAGCATCCCGTACATCGTGCCCAAACACACCTAAAGATGCGGAAATCGACGAAGCTCATCCTCTACGGAATCCCCGCTACCTTATTCCTAAGCTGTGGTGGCGGACTCCTGGGCTTCGCCTACAAATCCCGCACGGACCGCGACCGCGCGGTGGCCCGACTGGCCGAAGTCGGTCTACCGACCGACCCGGATCAGATCAAACACATTCCTGATCCTGCGAAGGATGCTGGTGAGCTTCTAAAGAAGTTCGAAGCTGAGCATACGCTAGCAGAGAAGACGCCAATCGGCCGGGCTTACGTTGGAAACCTCAAGGCGGATATCGAAGTCCAGCGGGATTTCGTGAATGCCAACCCAAAGCTTGTTCAACTTCGAAATCAGCTGTTTGCTAAACCCGAACTTGCCACTCAAATCCAACCTGATCAAGGTTACGAACAAGAGTTCCCTAGGTGGGGCGCTTACAAAGACGCGATAGACTTTGCTATAGCTGAGGCCAGCATTCTGGCCGCCGATGGTAAGCCTGTCGGAGCCCTCTTTACCCTTGCAGAAGCGACTCGCTTCGCCAAAGTCTGCCAGACAGATCCTATACAGTTTAGCGAACTTCTTGGGATGAGCCGCATTAACATGCTTAATCGTCATGCGGCAAGCACTTTCTCCCGCTATGCATATCGTTCCGACGTGCGAGAAATAATGCGACGGTACATCGAAGAGAGTTCACCGAGTTTTGATCTTCGCCTTGCGATCGCATATGACGTATCATGTGGGATCGTACTAGAACGAAACCTAAACTCGGGCAAAGTGGACTCCTCAAACATGTTATATGGAGGATTGGACTATGAGCCCAGTTTGCAGGATCGCCTCACAACCACATTATTCCGAGTAAAGGGAGTCCGTGATGTTCAATTCGCTCGACTTTACAGCGGGCTCTCGGAGCTATATCAGGCAATACCAGCCGATAAGAGCTTACATAAACAGCGGATCGAAGCCGCAGAACAATGGGAGAATATGGTTAATAATCTTTCCGGACCGAATGCCCATCTGCTCCGTTTGATTGGGCCACAGTACAGCTACGCATTCAAAGCGGAAGCCAAGCTAACCGCCGAGTGGCGCACTCTCAACGCCCTGCTTGCCGCCTCTGAAATCAAAGTCAAAACCGGCCGTTACCCAACGAGCCTTCCCGTGACCGGTCAGGACGCCATCGATCCCTTCACCGACCAGCCGCTCAAATATCTGCTGAAAGACGGCAAGCTGACCATCTACAGCGTCGGCGATGACCTTTCGGACAACGAGGGCAAACTGTTTCGGCTGAACTACCTCACCACGCCAGGGTCATCCCCTCCTCCCCTCGACATCGGATTCAGCATTCCATTTACCATTCCTCCGAAACGGTAAACAAAAACTTGGGCACTCAAGAACGGAATCCTAAATGACATCAAAAACGATTAAATGGCTTGTTCTCGGCATTCCAGCCGTAGTCCTTGCGCTGTGCGCGGCTGGCGGATTCGTGCTTACCCAACGGGCCAAGTCGGACCGAGACCAAGCCGTGGCCGGGTTGGCCCAAGTTGGACTGCCAAAGCACTACGACGACGTAAAGCATGTGCCAAACCCAGAGAAAGACGCCGGCGCCCTGATCAAAAAGTTCGATGCGGCCCGAAAGAGGGCTTATGCGACCTTGCTCGGCAAGGCGTACTTTGATGACAAAACCGGAAGCGTAGAAATCCGGCGTAAGTTCATTGCTGCGAACCCAGAACTCGTTCGGCTCCAGCGGCAGTTGTTTGCAAAGACCGAGCTTGCCACGCTTACCGAGCCCAGCCTCGGCCCCGGACTGTTACTCCCACAATTTGCGGTATGCAAGAGCGCAACGAAACTCGCTTCGGCACACGCTCAGGTGCTTAGCGCGGATGGAAAGCCCGTCGAAGCTCTCGAAGAACTCATCAAGGCTGCTCAGTTTGCCCAGGTCATTAATACCGATCCGAGCGCCATAGCGGAAGTTGTTGCCATTGCCTGCCGCACCATGATCAGTCGCCGAGCCGCGGAGATCCTAGCCGCCAACTCCGCCCGGGCAGATGTCCGGCAAACGATCCGTCGTTTGCTTACGTCAAGCATTTCCAACATTGATCTAAGAAAAGCCATTTCGGCAGAAGTAGCACTTGGCCTTGCAAGCGAAGAACTCATTGTCAAAGGAAAGTTCAGCTTGGATCAGATTTCTAGTTTGAGTTCCGGCGAAGGTCCAACCCATGAAGACAAAACGATGAATGGTATGATGCAGTTTCCTGGGGTCCGCGAAGCGCTATTTGCGAAGCTTTATCGGGGTTACCGCGAACTGTACGAAAGGATCCCCGAAGACCCCAATGCACACCGAGCACGAATTGACGCTGCGGCAAAGTGGGACAGCTACATCGCTAACTTGGATTCACTGGATTCGGCTTTTTTGTCGGTTTTCATGCTTGTTTACCAACAAGCCTTCGAGGCCGAAGCGAAATCAAAAGCCGAATGGCGAACGCTAAATGCACTGGTAGAAGCAGCCGAAATCAAGGCTCGCACCGGCAAGTACCCGGCTACTCTCCCGGTGAAAGGAGCGGACGCCATCGACCCGTTCACCGAGCAGCCCCTTCGATATCAACTCGCAAACGGGAAACTCACAATCTATAGCCTCGGGGCCGACGAGACCGACAATGGCGGCGCACTATTCCCACCCCCGCGAAAGGTGTCGGAAGACGAGCCAAAGCCTCAGACCGACACCGGCTTCAGCATCCCTTACGACGTCCCCCAACGCCTGCAGTAGCCTCCCCGCATTTTTGACTGATCCGCTCCGCATATCTAGCAGAACCGCCATTCCTCCCGTACCATGGCGTAGCGAAATGCTCCTCCAGGGCTGTTCGGCGGTGAATCAATGGAGAATCTTCGTGCCGCGACTTGCGGATTTTTGCTTTTTGTCGTCTGTTCCGCGTTTGCTCAAGAAGTCCCGGTCGTCCAGGCCGTGGCCTCCAGCGAGCAAGCTGGCTACCTTGGCCCCCAAAACGTCATCTCAAACGATGGTCTAACCGAAGACCCACCGGGCAGCGGAAACTTCCGCTACTCCAATTCCGCTATCGACTACAACTCGTCCTACGGAACCCCCAACGACGAGTCGCCCCTCATCCACTTTGATTTCGGCACAAAGCGAACCATCGGCTCTTTCCGGGTCTGGAACGCCAATGGCATTGGCTACAACTGGCGCGGGTTCCGCGGCGTCACCATCCAATACAGCAACGATGCTGAAGTCTGGCGCACCATGCCAGAGCGCATGACCTTTGCGAAGGGCCCCGCAACCAACGACTATTTCGGCGAGATCAAGACCCTCCCGCGCTCCATCCACGCCCGCTACATCCGGTTCTGCTGTAACTCCACCTGGCGCGACTTTGGCGGCTCCGACATCGCCTCCCTCGGCCGCGTCAAGTTCTACACCGGTACCGGCACCACTCCCGAGCCATCCCCCGGCCCAAATCCGCCCTTCCCTGCCGATGCTGGCGTTATCAACGTTAAACTCGCGCCGTACCTGGCAAAAGGCGATGGCGTCACCGACGACACCGCCGCCATTCAAGCCGCTATCAACGATTGGCAGGGCCAAGACCGGCTCATCGTCCTGCCCGAAGGTACCTACCTCGTCTCCGATACGTTACGCTTTGCCGCAAATACCACCACAAATCGGAACGGAATTTTCGGACGAAACCACCTCATTGGTCAAGGCAAAGGAACCGTCATCCGCCTGAAAGACAACACCTTCACCAGCGTATCCACTCCGAAACCGGTCATCGCGAACGGCCTCATCTCGTTCTGGAACGGCTCGTTTGAGCAAATCACCGCCGACTGGTTCAACAACTCCATTGCCGATCTCACCATACACACCGGCACCGGCAACCCGGGGGCGGTGGGAATCGAGTTCTATTCGAACAACACCGGCGTCGCCCGAAATCTCCGAATCATCTCTGGCGACGGAACCGGCGTCATCGGCCTCGATCTCGCCCATGCCGACCTCAACGGCCCACTTCTCGCCAAGAACATCTTTGTCAGCGGCTTCAGCACCGGCATCCGGACCGGTCAAACCGTCAACAGCCAAACCCTGGAAGACATCACTCTCGTCAACCAAAGCGTCACCGCCCTGGACAATAACGGCCAGTGCATCGCCATTCGAAACCTCCGCACCTCCGGCCCGGCGCAAGGCTTCCTAAACCGCTATGGCTTCGCCACCATCGTGGATTCCCAATTCAACGGCACCGGAGCGGCCTCAACCCTAGCTGCCATTAGCAACGGGGAGTTCCTAACCGCCCGCAACATTAGCGTCAGCGGCTTCTCCCAAGCTATTCAGAACAACTACGGCACCGGACCAAATGTCCCCGCCAGCTTCACCGGCGACTACCTTTCGCACCCGTCAACCCTCACTCTGTTCTCCGGAACCGCCACCACCTCTCTCAACCTCCCGGTCCAGCCGACCGTCTACGCCGAAACGGAAGCCGCGAACCGCTGGGTGAACATTCGCAACTACCGCCGGACCAACGAAACCGATGACTCCGGTGCCTTCCAGCGCGCCATCGACACCAAAGCCACCACCCTCTACTTCCCTGCGGACGCCAGCATCGTCCTGAAGTCCGACGTAACCATCCGAAGGCGCGCGCAAACCATTTACGGACTGCACGCGAACATTCAGCAGGTCAACGGCGCCAAGGTAATCGTTTCCTCCGGTGTTCCCGCCACTGTGGTGTTCGAAAGACTGAAGGGCATTACCATCGAACACGCCGCGACTCGCGGCGTGTCGGTTATCGATTCAGAGGTGAATCTCCAAGGAACCAGCACGGGAGACATATTCCTTGAGAACGTGGGTGGCTCGTTTGCGTTCGGAGCTCAGAACATCTGGGCTCGTCAGCTTAATTCCGAACCGGAAGGACTCAAGATCACCAACACCGGCGGAAACCTCTGGATTCTCGGCCTCAAAACTGAGCGAGCGGGGACGTTAATCCAAACAACGAGTGGAGGCTCAACGGAAGTGATCGGCAGCCTCTGCTACACCACAACAAACGGCACCGACCCGATGTTCACCGTGGTCGATAGCCGCCTCAGCGTGTCCATCGCGGAAGTTGCCTATGGGCCAAACCCGTACGGGATCCTCGTGCGAGAATCTCGCAGCGGCGTAACGCAGGAGCTTCTCCGCGGCGGTGCGCCGTTCCGGTTTAGCTTCATGAACGGAAGCGCTATTCCCTTGTTCCGCGCCGGCAACTAAGCCGCGCGGAACTTGCGGCGTTGGGCCGTAACGACCTCAGTATTCATGCCCGCCATATGGAGCGCGCCGCTGTAGCGACCGTGCTCCATCTTGAAGCACTTATCCATCACCACCGTCACGCCCGCCTCTCGACCACGGTTCGCCGACGGCAGATCAATGATCCGCAACTGCGTCCAAAGCGCCGGAATCCCAAGTTCCAAAACCTGATCCAGCACGCTGGAGATCTCCGAAGGTGCCCGGAAGACAATGACTACATCAATCTTCGAGGGAATGGACTTTAAATCTGCGTAGCTCTTCTCGCCCAGAATCTCATCCGCCCGAGGATTCACCGGAATCACGCGGTACCCCTCATCCTGCAAGTAAGACCCGACCATGTTCGAAGCCTTCGTCTTCTCCGTCGAAAGCCCGACAATCGCAATCGTCCGCGCTTCCCGAATCAGCCGCTGAATCTCTTCGCCGTTCTGAAAGAGCGCCCGCTGTTCCGGCGTCAGCCGAGTGTTCAGTCGAATATCACAAGCAATTGCCGCCATCTTTTCCCTCAAATACGCGCAAACGCCTGGTCCAGGTCCCAGAGCAGGTCGTCAATGGTCTCTAGCCCCACGGAAAGCCGAATCATTCCCGCCGTAATGCCGCCGGCCAGCAACTCCTCGTCGCTCAATTGCTGGTGTGTCGTACTCGCCGGGTGAATCACCAAGCTTTTTGCATCGCCCACGTTAGCCAAGTGCGAGAACAACTGCAGCGACTCGATAAACGTCTTGCCCGCAAGCCGGATGTCGCCGGAGGAAGGCGAAATCTCAAAAGACATCACCGCGCCGGGGCCTTTCGGCAAATACTTCTTCGCCCGATCAAAGTGTGGATGGCTCTCAAGCCCAGCGTAATGAACTTTGCTCACGCGTGGATGGGCCTCGAGGTACTTCGCGACGGCCAGCGCGTTCTGCACATGCCGATCCATTCGCAACGACAGGGTTTCTAGGCCCTGCAAAAGCTGGAATGAGTTGGTCGGCGAGATGCAAGCGCCGATGTCTCGAATCGTCTCGGCCCGGAGCTTCACCAAAAAGCCGTAGTGGCCAAACGTATCAAAGAACCGCATGCCGTGATACGCCGGCGATGGATCGGCAATCGAAGGATTCTGCGAGAAATCGAAATCACCGGAGTCCACCACCACTCCGCCAATGCTCGTTCCGTGCCCGCCAATAAACTTGGTCGCGGAGTGGACAACAATCGTCGCCCCCCACTCAATCGGTCGGCACAGGTACGGCGTTGCAAACGTGCTGTCCACAATCAGCGGAACTCCGACCGACTTCGACAAAGCCCCTAACCCCTCAAGGTCTGGAATGCTGTTCACCGGGTTGCCTACCGTCTCAACGAACATCGCCCGCGTCTTCGGCTGAATCGCCGCTTCCCAATCGACCGTGTTGGATGGATTCACGAACGTCACCTCAACCCCCAGCTTCTTCAGCGTATGGGCGAACATCGTCATGGTGCCGCCGTAAAGCTGGTTGGAAGAAACAATGTGGTCCCCCGGCGAGCACAGCGTCATGATCGTGCTGAACTCCGCCGCCATGCCGCTCGCCACCGCTAATGCCCCCGTCCCGCCTTCCAGCGAAGCCATCCGCTCCTCAAAAACCGCGTTCGTCGGGTTGCTGATACGGGAGTAAATGTTCCCGTATTGCTTCAGCTCGAAGAGGTGCGCTGCCTCGTCTGCACTACCAAAAACGTAGGAGGTCGTTTGATAAATTGGCACCGCCCGCGCTCCAACGTGCGGATCAGGAATCTGCCCGGCGTGCAGCATCCGTGTCTCAAATCCAAAACTGCGTGCGTTACTCATGGTCAAACCTTAAAGAACGGTCCTACGACCGGGTGCTGGCGAAGCTCGGCAACTTCCTCTTCGGTCGGCCGATGCGGCCGATCTCGCTCCTCGTTCACCACGCAGAGAAAACCGAACTCCGTACCCTTCGTAGCGCGAAACTGGTGCCAGGTCTGCGGCGGAATCCGGACCACGTCGTGAACTCCGACTTCCGTCACCGTTTCGCCAACCATCACTTCGCCGCTGCCCCGAATAATCATCACCAGGTGTGAGTGATCGTGCCGCTCCATGGTGGAATAGCCATCCGCCGCCATCTCGAAGTACCTCAGCTCAACCGGCAGGTCGTGCTCGGCCGGGGCCAGGGTTTGGCGGGTGATGCTCTTAAAGTGGGTGCCGCCGTCCTCTTTGTAGGGATGGATATCGACCCCGTGCCACGTAAAATTATCTGCAGACGGACGAATCATAGGGTTGGTTGTGCAATCGGGACTCCCAAAGGATACTCAAAACGGTTATAGGGTCCCGGCCGGAAGAAATTCCCCTGCTTCACATTAAGCGGAAATTTGGCCTTCGCGCGGAATATTCGTTCGCAAAAGCGCAGGGCATCAACATTTTCTAAGGCCACTAAATCGTGAGTCCTAACCCCTAAATTTTTATGAATCAATGCCCGCTTTGGGAACGTACCTTCACATAAGTGGAACGTTCCACTGGCGCAAGGTTTTGTCTTAACAAAAAGCTGCGGCGAGAGGGCAGCGAGGACAGCCGCCTAGGTATTTGGACTCAAGCTAAGGCTAGGTTCAAATTCCCAAGCGAAGGGAGAACTTTCCCTTACAACTGAGGCGTCTTAGTTCATGTAACTTGACCTAAGGCGATTGTTAAGACGAAGAAAGAGACGAAATGTTCAGATTTCGGCCGATTCTTCAGAAAAACGTTTGAAATTTAACGGAACCGAGAGCCAAAGATAGACGTTACACGCGGTGTATTCAATGAAGAATTACGCACTTCCGATCATCCTTGCCATTTGCACTGGCTCGGCTTGGGCTCAACACCAGGCCTACGCGCCGGTTGCATCGCTTTCCTCAGATCCGATCCAGATGAGCACGGACGCTCAGACCGCAGACAAGCGTAATGAGAATCCGAGCCAAACTCCTGGCGCGAATCCGTCCCTGTCGAGTCTCTCGGCAGACCAAGACCAATCTGTCCCAAACAACGTGTTCATCGTGGGACTAGGTATGGCTGTGTTTTTCCTCGTCGGTAAGCGACGATAAACCACAAAAACCCCATAATAACGCGAGCATCAGGTTCCATGGCGTTTATCGCCCTGGGACCTTCGTGTTTTTGCCCTCTGCCGTCACACGATTGCTTGTCACCCCGACCGTGTCACGCAAGAAAGGCACTGCGACAGTGGTCGACCGTGATCCAACATTCTCAATGTAATCAGGAATCCGGAATGAAGTTCTTTGCAATCATCCTTTCGTCTGTCATCGTCGTTTCAGCGGCTCAGGCTCAGCTACTGTCGGCACCGGCGGCCAATGTTGATGCGGCCACCCTCACCAACTTTGCGGAGGCTCGGGGTCGGGTCGCCTCAAACAGCTGGAAGCAAGGCCTCTTCGCTTCCGACAATCCATCTGCCAGCAACACCAACAACTCGGTAAGCGCTTGGACCAGCAGCGTCTCCAAGCAGTTCACGCTTTCCTATGACGCCAACACCAGCACGTTCTCGTGGAAGGTTGGCAACGGCAGCACCCTCACCCGCACGATCGATCCAGGCGCTGGCAAGGACTTCGTTGGATTCCGGTTCGACGCCAAATCGACCGCGCAAGCCGGAAAGAACAACAACACCATTTCCCTCTCCGGACTGAGCTACCAAGACACGGTCAGCCAAAGCCTCGCTGGCGTTTCGGCAAGCGGCGCCAACACGGTCGGCCAGAGCTACTACTTTGCTAACGGCAAGGCGAAGAGCTTCACCATCACCGGACTTGCCACCTACACCGCCGCCGCCAGCAACCCAGCTGGAATTAACGACGATCGCCTCACCTTCTCTTTCCGAGCCTTCAGCGCCAAGACCACAGCGCCCGTGCCAGAGCCAGCATCCATGCTGGTGCTGTCCGCCGGCGCCCTGGCAATGCTCCGCCGCCGAAAGAAGTAAGACAAAGACGACAAACAAAAAAGAGCCCTCGGCAATCTGCCGAGGGCTCTTTTGCTTTAGGTCTCAGGCCTTTTCGACGAGTCGAGCCTTCACGGCCTTCATCGCGGCTTCGGTTCGGCTGTTCACCTGAAGCGCCTTCAGGATGTTGGAAACGTGGTTCTTCACCGTCTTTTCGGCAATCGTCAGCTTCGCCGCGATTTCCTTGTTTCGGAGCCCCTGGGCAACGAGGTCAAGAATCTCCTGCTCGCGATCGCTGAGCACGTACAGCTCGGTGTCGTCGATCTCCTCTTCTTCCTTAACGCGGCGGAAGTCTTCGAGAACCTTGCTCGCAATTCGCGGGGTGATCTTGGCTTCTCCGCGCTCGGCCAGTCGAATCGCATCGACAACATCCTGCGGCGTGGAGGTCTTCAGCAAGTAGCCCAAAGCTCCGGCTCGGAAGGCTTCGTAGACCGTGTCGTCATCTTCCTTAACGGTAAGAATGACCACGTTCACGCCCTTCTCTTGTCGAAGGATGCGTCGCACCAGCTCGATGCCGTTCATCCGCGGCATGTTGATGTCGGTGAGCAAAACATCTGGCGGATCCGAAAGGCAGGCGTCCAGTGCTTCTTGGCCGTCCTTACAAACGGCTAAGATCTCGCACTCCGGCGCAAGGGTCAGCGTCTTCTCTAGGGCCTTTCGGTAAGGCGCCTCGTCATCCGCAATAACGATCCGAATCTGTTGCGACATCAGCACGATTATACGGGCTACCGGCGAAAACGTACAAAAATCCACGATGCCATACTCAGGCGTGGCCGTTTTGGAAGTCCGTGATCTCGAAGTTTCGTTCGGATCGACCCGTATCTTGCGCGGCGTTAGCTTCGATCTGATTGCCGGAGAGACCCTCGGCGTGGTTGGCGAGTCCGGCTGCGGAAAGTCCATGACCGCCTTCGCTCTCATGGGAATGCTCATTCCCCCGGGCCGAATCTCTGGCGGCTCCATCAAGCTCGACGGCCGCGAGCTCGTCGGCTTGCCCGAGAAGGAACTCCGAAAGATTCGCGGCGAACAAATTGCCCTCGTGATGCAAGACCCGTTCACCAGCCTGAACCCGATGATGAAGGTGGGCCACCAAATCGGCGAATCGTTGGTACTGCACCACGGCATGTCGAAAGACGCCGCCTTCAAGCGCGCCATCGAGCTTCTCGACCAAGTCGGCGTCCCGGCACCCGAAGCCTCCGCCAGCAAGTTCCCGCACCAGCTCAGCGGCGGTCAACGGCAGCGAATCGTCATCGCGATGGCCTTCGCCTGTAAGCCAAAAGTCCTCCTCGCCGACGAGCCGACTACCGCTCTGGACGTCACCCTTCAGGCCCAAATCCTCCGCCTGCTCCGCGACTTGCAACAACAAGAAGGCGTTGCCGTCATGCTCGTGAGCCACGACATCGGCGCCATCGGCGCGGTGAGCCAACGCATCGCCGTTTTCTATGCCGGCCAAATCGTCGAACTCGGCACCGCCCCGCAGGTCCTCCGCGAGCCGACGATGCCGTACACCAAGGCCCTGCTCAGCGCGCTGCCGCGAGTCGGCCAAACCCGCCTAGAAACCATCTCTGGCTCCCCACCCGACTTCGCCACCCTCGGCCCCGAGTGCCCCTTCTCCCCCCGCTGCACCCACCGCCACGACAAGTGCGCCACCAACCCACCGCTAACGGAAATCGGCCAAGGCCACCAATCCGCCTGTTGGCTTAATATCAACTAGAGTGAGCCCCCTCCTTTCGCCTCAAGCGAGAGGAGGGGGTTGGGGGTGGAGAGCCGATCAGAGGTAACTCGTAAACCATGAAGAAGCTAAGACTTAATCAGTCTGAAGAAGCAAAACTTCAAGCCCGAAAACTCCGCTCCAACATGAGCGTCAGCGAGCAATGGTTCTGGGCCGCCGTTCGAAAGGACCTTCTCGGTTTCCGCTTCCGCCGCCAAGTCGCCATCGGGCCTTACTTCCTTGACTTCTATGTTCCGAAAGCGAAGCTATGCATCGAAATCGACGGAGAACAGCATCTCGATCGAATCGAGCAAGACCAACGCCGAGACGCGTATCTAGCGGAGTTTGGAATTCTAACCCTCAGAATTCCGTCGCTCGACCTCTTCCACAACGAGCAGGACCGGTATTCAGCCTGGATTCGGGAAGTAGAAAGAATCTGCCATGAACGAACGCAGTAAAGCGTGAGCCCCCTCCTTTCGCCTCAAGCGAGAGGAGGGGGTTGGGGGTGGAGAGCCGTACAGCGGCAACTCTTAGCCGCATTCCTAAATCACCGCTTCAAAAAGAAGAAGGCAACCATGTAATGGATCGTAGCCGCGGAGCTTGTGGAACGCGCGAGCCGCTCAAGTGGCTTCACACCCCTCAATTCAAAGTAAACATCTAGCACCCTAAGAAGGTTCAATCCAACAAAGATCAATTCACGCTGCCAGCCTGGAAAAAACAGCGAAGCTGCCGCTGCCGTCGCCAAAACGCCCGCCCGAACCTGCCCCCAATATGGCCGCTCCTGGTTCTCAAGGTAAGCGAAGAACAAGTACGCAACGGTCGATAATCCGAGAGCGATGACCGAGCGCGGAGAATAGACCGCAACGAGCATCACGGCGACCCACAGAAACTGCGGAGAACACTCCCGCGCAAGTGTCATCTGCTCGCGAAGCATTGCCTTCATTTTAGAAACCAGGACGCGAGGATCATCGAACTAAAATGGAAGATGAACATAAAGCTCGTGAGGACAACCGCAGGACCGACTCCGAACTTTGTCCTGCTGCCCTTAAACACGATTGTGCAAGTTCCCCATCCCGCGAGCGCAAGCGCCCCAATCGCGACTCCAGGCCACCAAAAGTAGAGCATCCAAGGAATCGCATACGCCGCGATAAAGCCCGAAACGAATGCAAGATCAGATTTGGTCATTGCACCTTTCGAGAGTAGTCAATGGAGAACGCTCGCCGAACCGAAGAGCGGCAGTCCAAAGGTTCATCCCACGAACCTTGAACCGATAATATAGAGTGCGTAGTGAAGCGCAATCGCTGGAATCGAAAGGAGTAAAGCTTTCCCTGGCCCGTGCTTTTCTCGAAAAGCAATGGCTGCAATGATGCCGACGCCGACGCCAGAACCGATCAGCATAGGCTTCATCAGCGTGGGCGACCAAATGTAGAGCGCCCATAACGCGAGATACAGAACGACAGATACCAAGATCGCTGCTTTTAGCTTCTTCATCGTGCCCTCGACTACAAATCGTACACTGCCACTCCTCAAAGTGAGTAGCAACACTGCGGAAATCGCCAAAATACCTTGGCGATTTCAAAGGTTTTCACACCAGAATGTCGGCCCCGTCTGGCCAAATCACGCGGTCAAATGGCAGGCCATGCAAGTGCCACCACGTCGGATCGATCGCAGATACGAAATCCCTGGTGAACAACCCTTCGGACCGTTATTACCATTCTGGAAGTTCAGCGTCGCCGTTGCCAGCGAGCAACATCTGCAGGTTCAGAACGAGTTTCAACCTCGAACTCAAAGCACCGTTAATGGCGAAGTCCGTTTGATTGTCAAACCCGAGCGATCCCCTCCGGAGCGCCCCCACCGGGTAGCGTCTCCCTATGCTTCGCCCCTCTATCCCATCCCCCGGAACCGCCCTGCGCGAACAATTCGCTCAAGGGACCGTCGTCCTGCCGGGCGTCTTCAATGGCATCAGCGCCCTCAGCGCTACCAAGGCCGGAGCAAGTGCCCTCTACATCTCCGGCGCCGGGGTCACCAACGCCTACCTCGGCGTACCAGATATCGCGCTGGCAGGACTGAATGAGTTCGCTGCCCAAGCCGCTGCCATCACCCAAGTCGCCCCGGTCCCGGTGATCGCCGACGCCGATACCGGCTTTGGCGAAGCCTGGAATGTCGTCCGGACCGTGCTAGAAATGGAGCGGGCGGGCCTTGCGGGAATCCACCTCGAAGACCAAGTCTCCCCTAAGCGCTGTGGCCACCTGGACGGAAAAGCCGTGATCCCGACCGAGCAGATGCAAGAGAAGATCGCGGCGGCGGTCAGCGCAAAGAGAGACCCGAACTTCGTTCTCATCGCCCGCACCGATGCTCGCGGCGTCGAGGGTCTAGATGCAGCAATCGAAAGAGCAAACAGCTACGTCAACGCTGGTGCCGATGCAATCTTCCCGGAGGGACTGACTTCAAAGGAGGAGTTCCAAATCTTCCGGGACCAAGTCAAAGCCCCGCTGCTCGCAAACATGACTGAGTTTGGCAAAACACCCCTCATCTCCGTCGCGGAATTCGAAGAAATGCGCTACGAAATGGTCATCTTCCCAATGACCGCGTTTCGCGTGATGCTGAAAGCGCTCGACGAGTCGTATGCACTCCTGATCGAACATGGAACGCAAGCCGGTTTCCTAGACCGGATGCGAACCAGGGCAGAGCTGTATGCAACCTTGGATTACCCGCAATACGAGTCGGAAACGTACCGAGTCGGATAGGTATCCTGAACCCGCGTACGAATTCACCGAGGAAAACGAATGAGCGAAAGTGCGACCCCGTACCCGTATAGTCCAGGCCTAGAAGGCGTTCCGGCTGGCGTTAGCCAAATTAGCGAAATTGACAGCGACCGAAGCAGCCTCCAGTACCGTGGCTACGACGTCCACGATCTCGCCGAGCACGGCAGCTTTGAAGAGACAGCGTTCTTGCTCCTTCATGGCCACTTGCCAACCCAGCACGAACTGACGGATTTCAACAACCGACTTGGAACCGAGCGCGAAGTGCCCGATGCGGTTTACACCGCGCTTCGAGCGCTCCCGCCGACCACGCACCCGATGGATAGCATCCGAACGGCGTTTTCGGTTCTCGCTGCCTTCGATCCCGACTACACCGAGCCAGCCACCAACCACGCGGCAAATCTCCGCAAAGCCGAAAGAATCGTGGCAAAGGCCGGCACCATGGTCGCAAATGGTCACCGAATTCGCCAGGGTCTGAATCCGATCAAGCCAAACCCCGAGCACACCACGTCGGAGAACTTCCTCCACCTGATGACCGGCAGCGCACCCGATCCGAAGACCGCCCACCTTCTGGACGCCAGCTTGACCCTATACGCAGAGCACGGCTTCAACGCCTCCACTTTCGCTAACCGCGTAACCGTCAGCACCCTTAGCGACCTCTATAGCGGAATCGTTACCGGAATCGGAACCCTTCGCGGACCACTTCACGGCGGAGCGAACGAAGAAGCCATGCGAATGCTTCTCGAAATCGGCGAGCCATCCAACGCGCAGGCGTGGATTGATGACGCGCTGGAAACCAAGAAGAAGATCATGGGCTTCGGCCACCGAGAGTACAAGAAGGGCGACAGCCGAGCGATGTACCTCACCAAGATTGCGAAAGCGCTTGGCGTCGAGAAAGGCAACACCAAGTTCGGTGAGATCGCCGACATCCTCGAGGACACGATGCGCGAACGGAAGAACATCTTCCCGAATGTGGACTTCCCCGCGTCGTATGCGTACTACCTGCTCGATATCCCCATCGACCTGTACACGCCAATCTTCGTCGTTGCTCGTGTCTCGGGCTACTGTGCCCACGCGATCGAGCAACTTTCGAACAACCGGCTCATCCGCCCGAAAGCCATCTTCGATGGTCCGGCAAACCTCACCTACGTTCCACTCGCCGAGCGAGCCTAACCCAAAACCAAAAACACCCCAGACGATTTTCGTCTGGGGTGTTTGCTTTTGTCAGAAGTCACTTCGTGGTGAAGGACCAAGTTCGAAGCTCCGTCGGCCCACTCGCTCTCGCGGTCTGCACCGTCACGCGGTACTCCGTTCCCTTTCGCAGTGGTCGCGTCGGAATCACGAATGCCGTCGCCTTTAAGGTTTCGTCCTTCGTCCCGTCAACCACGAACACATCGATGGACTCACTACCGGTAGTCAACTTTGCCTCGACCACTCGCAGCGCTTCCTTGTGGCCAAACTCCGCAATCACGATCGGATAGCCAACGATGCTGCCAGCAGACGCGAAGAACCGCAGTGGATTCGGCCGCTCAGAGTTGAACCAACTTGTCGGCACTTGAGCCTGATCTACCGAAGGGCTGAGCACAACCCCGGCGCGGCTGGAGTGCGAGAAGATGAGACTCATAGACTCGCCCGACATCCCCGCGCCCGCCTCGATGGGTCCCGGAGCCAAGAACGGCAACCGGTGATAGGGTGCCGCAAACGCTGCCTCGACCGATTCTCGCGGCGATGCCAGGTTATGTACCACCGCTTCAGAAGCTGCTTCGTTCCATCCAAATCGGTTCAAACGGTCTCGCAACGTCTTGCCAAAGAACCCGGTGCCGTCCTCAGCTTGTCCGTGCCCGGTGCGCTTGTTCTCGCTAAGATACTGGCTGTGGAGTTGGGCAACGTGCGAAAGACACTTATCGACGATCACCGGGTCCAATCCGGTCGCCTTTCGCAACTCATTCACGACGCTCAAGCTCTCAAGCGCCGCCGGTGATGGCTCCAAATACTCGCGCGTTGCATCGGTCCGGACCATTGCCGTCCACGACTTTTGGAACATCGACTTTTTGTCGACGACGATGGTCGCTTTAACTTCGACGGGTCCCGGCGGCAGTGGCGCATTGGGCCGAAACTCTAATCTGCCTGATTGCTGGGAGTAAGTAGCCGGAACCGGATTCCCGTTGACTTCCATCAGAGAATCGGTGATTTGGGCGCTGCCTTCTGGTGCGACCGACATTCGGAAAGTTGGACGCGCCACCATGAGGTCCCCGCTCGGACCGTAGCTATACATTCGAAGTGCGGGAGCCGGAGCTCCCGCAATGGATGCGCCAACGCAAACGAAAGTCAACGACAGACAAGTTAGGCGAACAGCCGCCAAAAACATATTGCTAGTATAGGCCCAATCTTCAACCACTGTAACGCTTTTGTGCGACAAACGAAACCGGTACTCAAATCTAGCATTTATACGGTGAGGAGGCGCAACCGAACGATCAAACCAGACAACTCGTCTAGAAACTATTCGCTCCGAACCGGAGACGTCTGCCGCCATTTTTTCGTCGGAGTAAAGTAGAGAGAACACAGTATGAGCTCGCCACCGAGCACACTCGGCCAGTACCAAGTCATTCGGGAAATCGCAAGATCGAACGACATCGTTTATGAGGGTTACGATCCCCTGATGAACCGTCGTGTGGCGATTAAAGAACTCGCAATGCCGGCCGGGGCAAGTACGCAGCAGCAAGAAGAGCGGCTTCAAAGATTCCGCCGAGAAGCCCAAGCCGCGGGCACCCTGAACCACCCGAACATCATGACGGTGTACTCCTTCGCGGAGGACGCTGGCCGCACCTTCATGGCAATGGAGTTCCTAGACGGCCACACGCTCCGAAACGAGATCGACACCAAGGGCATCATCCCGATGAACGAGGCGATCCGCATCGCCACCGACATCCTCCACGGCCTGGCCCACGCCCACAAAAAGGGCGTTATCCACCGAGATATCAAGCCCGAGAACATCCAGATCCTCTCTAACGGTGAAATCAAAATCACCGACTTCGGAATCGCCCGGCTCACTTTCCAGCCGAACCTCACGATGGACGGGCAGGTCTTCGGCACCCCCAGCTACATGAGCCCCGAGCAGGTCGTCGGAAAAGAGATCGACGCCCGCTCGGACGTCTTCAGCCTCGGCGTCGTGCTCTACGAAATGATCGCCGGCCAAAAGCCGTTCGCCGGGGACTCCGTCGTCAGCATCACCTACGCGATCATGAACAAGGAGGCATCGCAGCCTTCACAAATGCCGTACCGGCTCTGGCAAACCGTCCAGCGCGCTCTCGAAAAAGCCCCCGTCGCGCGATGGGACAGCGCCGACGCATTCATCGTCGCCATCGAAGAAGCGATGCAGAGCGGCAACGCGGACCCAGGCAACAACCCGTACTTGCAGCACGGCCTCTCGCCCTCAACCTCGTCCTTCTCGGTTCCTCCTCCGGTCATTGGCGTCCCGAACCCTTACGCCCAAAATCCGCATCCGGTGCACAACCCTGGCATTGTCAACCAGCCATATAATCAGGGCCAGCCGCAGAACCCGTACGCCGCCCCACCCCCACTTGGTGGCTACACCCAGCAGCCCTACGGCGCGGCCGCCTATCCCGGCGCAAACTATCCAGGAGCCAGCTACCCAGGCGCAAGTTATCCAGGCGCGACCTATCCGGGCGCCACATACCCGGGCGCGAACTATCCAAACACCAGCTATCCGGGACAAACGCAAGCCCCCTACGGCCAAACGTCCATGCCGCCGCCCGGGCCGCTGCCCAACTACTTCCCGCCGCCACCGCGTCGGCCCCTAGTCAGCCCAGAAACGGCGGCCTTCTTCAAGCGCCTGTTTTTGACCTTCCTTTTGGTTGGCACCGTGCTTGCCCTCGTCACGGTCGCCGTACAAGCCATTGCGACTGCTTGGCAGCGCTATGCCGCCGAAGACCAGGACCGACAACTCATCGTCCAAGCGCGCCAGCAAGACACTCGGATCCCCGTCGAGGAACGCATTCAAACCCTCGAAGGGCTCCGTAGCCGTGTCCAAAGCGACACGATGAAGGACGAGATCAAGCGGAACCTCGCCGTGCTGTACGAGGAGCTCGGTCGCAAGCACATTGCCAACAAGCAAGACCCGCAGGCGGAAAGCGCCTACATCCGAGCAAGCGCCCTCGACAAGAACAATTCCGCGCTTGCCTCAAACCTCGCGAGCCTGTACCAAACGCGCGCCCTCGCCGAAAGCCAACCCGCCCAGCGCATCGTCTTGCTCAATCAATCCGGAGAGCAATGGGAAATCGCCGGCAAGGCCGAGCCCAACGCCCAAAAGCGCACCGAGTACCTGAACCAAGCGGCCCTGCTCTACTTCACCGCGGCCACCGAAACCAAGAACCTCGGCGACCCCAGCCAGTACTCCCGAGCCCGGCAAACCCTGTACGCCGCCCAGCGCGTGGTCACCCCCCAGAGCGACCTCGCATCCCAAATCCAGTCGCTACTCACGACCCTGCAGTAAGGCTTAACCCGCGGATCGGGTCATCGCGCCATCGACCAGCAAGTTTACGCCCGAGATGTAGCCGCTATCCTTCCCGCAAAGCATCACGATCGGCGCGGCAATCTCGCGAGGGTCCGCGAGCCGCCCCATTGGCACTTCTGCCGCCTGCTTTTCGAGGGCCTCTTCGGCCGTGATCTGCTCCCGCTGGGCACGAACTTCGGCCAAATGCCGCTGTCGATCTGTTAAGGTATGCCCCGGCAAAACTGCATTAACCGTGACTCCCGATGGCGCCAACTGCCGAGCCTGAAGGCGGGTCAAATTCATGAGTCCGCCGCGCAAAGTGCTGGAAACCGCAAGAATATCCGAGGCCTCTTTCGCCACCAGCGAAGTGACATGAACGATCCGTCCCCACTTCGCTTCCACCATTCCGGGAGACACCAAATTGACAAGCCGAACCACGTTCATCAAGGTCGACTCAAACCCCATTTGCCAGTGCTCCTCACTCAAGTCTGCCAACAAACCCGCCGGCGGACCGCCCGTGTTCGTGATCAATATTTCTGGCGTCCCGAGGTCTTGCTGAGTCTGTTCGAGCCACCAGGCCAAGTCTTCCGCATCCGAAACATCCACCACGTAAGACCGCGATTCGCCGTGAATCTCGGCTTCGGCGGCCTCAAGCGTTTCTTCCGTTCGCCCACAAATGGAGACCCGACAACCTTCTTCTGCCAACAGCTTCGCCGTCGCGAGACCAATGCCTTTACTCGCCGCCGCAACCATCGCGACTTTTCCTGCAATCCCTAAATCCATCTTTCGAGTATGACCAGCCCCAAAAACAAAAGCGGGCCAAGCGCTTCCGCTTGGCCCGCAAATCTCGCCCCGGTTTTAGAACCGGAAGCCGACGGTGAGGCTGACCGAGTCGGTCGAAACGCCATCAACCTTTGGTCCAAAGTTGAGTGCGAGTTCAGCCGAAGTCAGCGGGTTGAACTTGTAACCCGCGAGAACTCGACCGCCGATGCTGAATCGAGTTTCATCGGCCATTCGGCTACCGTTGGCATTAAATCGGACTGGGTTAGCTGCCGCATTTCCGCCGCTACCGCCGCCGTTTCCACCACCGCCGCCAGGGTTAGCGACTGGCGATCCGAATCGGCCCTTAACGCGAACGAGCTGAACGCCTGCGCCATATCCTGCGTAGAAGCCGCGATCCGTTCCGCCAGCGGCATCCAGCAGAACGCGCTCAACGAACTGAACGCCGAACACATCGCCGGTGCCCGAGCTGTTGCCTCGGTTGATTCGGCCGGTGAACTCAACGAAAGACTGAGCGTTGGATTTGAAAAGTCCGGCAACGTTGAGCTGTCGGCCGATGCCGAACTCAATCCCGTTCTGGCTCGTCAAGTCTCGACCGGTCGTTGCGGTCAGGCTGTTGAATCCGAATCGAACGAGCCAAGGCTTTTCGACCGCAGCTTGAACGGCGGTTGGAGTGACTTCAGTTGCACCAGCAACGGCTCCCAAGACAAGGGCGAGCGCACTAACGGCGAGTGCTCGGTTTAGGTTGTTCTGCATGAGATTGTTCCTGCTGAAGAGATTTAGGTTCGCCCTATCAGCCATCGGCAATCAGTATATGTCCGTCGAAAAATTTATGCCACCGTTTTTGATCAGCACGTGCACAAGGTATCGGGCATCGCTGTCCGAAAGCGCGTGAGTTCGTGCCACCTGCCCCACCACCGAACCGAACGTCGCTCCAGGTTTGCTCACCGCCTCAA
Organism: bacterium; assembly: GCA_027485645.1. Lineage (GTDB taxonomy): Bacteria > Armatimonadota > Fimbriimonadia > Fimbriimonadales > Fimbriimonadaceae > Fimbriimonas. The sequence continues at coordinate 3,913 of JAIXQR010000004.1, read as the reverse complement.
TCGCCGTTCCGACCGCCGCCGTTTCAATTACCGGCGCCATTTCGTTGTAAAACGAAATCGGAACGCCTCGCTTCGCGGCCTTGCCATTCAGCCCAAGTTCCAACTTCCGATCATCCGCAATGCGCCAGGTGGAATATCCCGCGAACGACTGCGCATACGGCGGCACCGGACTCCAAGCGTCCACCGCCGCCCGGCGCGCCACTTTAGCATCCTCACTCTCGCTCTGCGCCGCCGCGAGCAGCTCCAGTGAAAGCGAGAAGAATCGCTCGTAAACCGGCCCCATCGCAAACCGCTCCGCCGACTTTCGCGCGCCGTCGGCTAATCCGGCCCGAAGCTCCGGCTGCGTCAACATCTCGCTCATCGCCCGGCTCAAAGCCACTTCGTCAATCACCGCCGATTGGCTGAACAGCATGTAGTTCGTATCCAAATCGAGCAAGGGCGATACCGCCGAAACTCGATCCAACTGCTCGCAGAAGTAGATCGGCACCAACAGCCCGTTTTCGCGATCCCGAACAATGTCCCGCGCGCCGTCCCAATCGGTCGAAATCACCGGCACCCCGCTGGCAATCGCCTCGACCAAAACGTTCCCAAACGCTTCCTGAATCGTATCGCTCGGGAACAGGAAGGCATCTGCCGCCTGGTACGGCAAGTGCCGGAACGTCAGCGGAATCGGCCCTTCGAACCGGACCTGACCACTGATCCCCAGTTCCGCTGCAATCGACCGCAGATGATCAACGTAGCCCGGCGCGTTCTCCTTGCCCGAAATCAGGAGCACCCCGTTCGGCACCTTCGCCGCCGCAAACGCGCGCAAAACCGGAATCAGATCTGCCTTCGCATGGGGCGAAATCCGGCCAAAGTACAGCAGGGTCGGCGAATCCGCCGGAATTCGAAATGCCGCCTTAGCCTGCGCCCGAAGCTCCGGCGTCGCCGGCTGAAACTGGTCCAGATCCACGCCGTTCGGCACCGTTTCCATCCGGCACGGCAGCTCTGCCCCCGGCACCAGAGCGCGGAACGACGCCTCGTAAGCCGCCGTCGTGAACGTGCTCGGCGAAACAATCGCGTCGAACTCCACTCGCCCCGCCTCGGCCAACCGCTGCAAAGGCGCCCAAACTTCCTTGATCCCGTGCGAGCTACTGGTGCAATAAATCGCCATCGGCCCCGCCGCAAATCGATCCCGCAACGCCCGATCCCGCGCCAGATTCACCGGGTCAAAACAGTGGTGAATTCGCGGGTGCCCATCTTTCCAGACCAAAGGCAAGCTCGTGAAAGGATAAAACCGCAACACTCCCTGCCCCCGCCGATGCGCCGGCAACACGTTGTTCGCAATCTCCAGCAGCTTCCCCGGCTCCGAAACCACCAGCGGATGCACAAAAACCTCCAGCGCCTCAACCCGCTCGTCATGCAGAATCCGCCGAAACCGATCCGGAAACTTAACCGCCGGCCCCACGAAGTTAGCCCCCTGCGCAGGATCCAAAAACTCCAGGTTCTCCAAAATAATGGAAACGATCGGTCGCATCCACCTACAATACTTCCCTGGCGTTTGCCAGTAAAATAAAGGCCTACCGAGGAGAGGTGGTAGAGCGGTTGATTGCACCTGTCTTGAAAACAGGAGTGCCGAAAGGCATCAGGGGTTCGAATCCCCTCCTCTCCTCCAGCGAGTTTGTTCGAACCGTCTGAACCCCCTCTCCATTCCGATGGAGCGGGGGCAGGGCGTGAGGACTGCGCGAGGCTATGCCGCTTTAACGAATCGAGCCGAGCACGCACAACCGCGCAAAAATCCAAGACCCAAGTTCCGTAGCTCACTCGTCCCGAGTGAGTCCGCATAGCCGCAATTCAGCTACCGTGCCAGAAACCCGACTTACCCCGGTAGGGGTTAAAGAAGGTAGCCAGGCATTGAAAATGCCTGGGCAGCCAACCCGACCCGCGAAAGTCCGAGGAGCGCAGCGCCCCCCGTGCGGACTGGAACTTCCGATCACGCACCTTCTGCGGCGCACGTCCCATCAACCAAAGAGCCGTACCCGCCCTAAAACAAACCCGAACCCCCGAACGAATCCGAACCAACCCGAACGCAGCGGAAAGTAGCTCACTCGTCCCGAGTGAGTCCGCGTAGCCGTGATTCACGAGCCATGTCCCCAACCCGACTTACTCCGGTAGGGGTTAAAGAAGGTAACCAGGCATTAAAAATGCCTGGACAGCCATTCCGACCCGCAAAAGTCTGAAATCATTCAAGCAGGCTCAAAGCCTAGGGGCAGGGGGTGAGGACACGCCAAGCCAAATCTACCGACTCAATCGCTAAGCCCGCGAATCCAGACCCTTCCTGAAATAAATCGAAGAACCCAACCAACCGCCAACGGCACTCAGGAAGAATAGGACCAGCAAAAACGGAACCATCGGCTCGCCCATAACCAGGTCACGTCGACCCGCCTCAAAAGCCAGCCAAACCAAGATCAAAGTGGGCAACCAGCTGACAGCGATCACCCCTACCCGGCGAGCCCCAATAAGCCGATGACTCGCGCCGCGGACAATCGGAATCGACCACCCGAAACCAAGCCCGGCAAAGATCGCCTTCGCGCACAAAAGGGCCAAAACCTCACTCATCGCAGGTTACAAAGTCTACTTTGCTGCCGAGATGAATCCAGGTCATTTTCAATCAAGCCCGTCCCTACCGCGGAAACACGAAGACCCGCAGCACCGCGAATATCCCAAAGCAGAGGGCACCGCACATATACGGCAAAAGCACCCGAAACTCCGGACTCAGATTCGGCAACCGCCGAGCAATGGCGACCCCAACAAGCAGCCCCACTAAACTCGAGCCCAAAAACATCCGAGTAACAAAATCATCGCCCGGCATCCCTAGCCCGTCACCGCCGAAACAAAAATCTCCAAAACGAACTTATGCCCCAGAGCCATCACGATCACAAGATGCCCGACCCCCGCCAGCAAGGCAAACGAGATCGCTTTAACCTTGCCGAGCCCAAGGTCCTTCGCCGTCTGACTAGATATGTGTATCAGCACCGACCCAGATACTGCGAACACTAACCCCATCGAATCGAAGAAGAACCAGCCCAGCCCATAAACGCCCAGCATCACGATCAGCGTCCCGCCGATCCACTTTGCCGTCGTTAGCGGCTCCTCCGCAACCTCCTCCACCGCCCTAGTACAGCACTTTGCAACTACCAATTGCAACAACCAAGGTCAATCGCCTTACGCCCCGTCCAGATAGCTCCGCAAACCGAAAGCACCACTCAGGCTCGCGCAAAGGCTGACCCGCCTCCCAATGCCATGCAAAGCAACACAAAGCCACTCAAAGTCACCCAAAGCGCCCCCAAGTTCAACTCCGCCACCAAGGATCATTCCCTTCCGTCGCACCATAAGCCGCGATATACCGATTCCGCGACTCAACCACCAACTCTCGCCACGCAAACATCCCGGCGAACATCGCCATAGACCCCAGCGGCTTCTGCAGCAAGAACGACGGATCATAAAAGAACCGAACCGCCACCAAACCCAAGGCAAACGCCACCAGCCCAAACACCTGCGAAAGCATCGCATCCCCCCGAATCGCCTCCTGCCGCCCCCAAGCCACCGCCCCCACCAAGCCAGCCGCCAAAACCCACAACCAATACCGATGAGGCTCTGGAGCGTAAGGCAAACCTGTACAGAATATGCCGACGAGGCAAACCAACAGCCCCATCTTCATCCCCGGCAAAGCAAGCGTCTTCAAGGCCGAACCACCACCGCCATTCTATTACATCCTCACGCCAAATTTAGCAAAAGTCAAAACAGCGGCACTACGCGTGAACCCCCTCTCCATTCCGATGGAGAGATACCGTGTTGTCAGCTGGCTGTCAAGCCTTGCTGACAATCGAATGGCACTCCTCCTTTGAGTACTCCGTAGGCGACCCGGATCAGT
>JAIXQR010000003.1 GCA_027485645.1 bacterium | reverse complement strand
ACAATCTCTCCAGCAGGCTCAAAGCCTAGGGGCAGGGGCGTGATTCGTGAGAGCCGGATGCCTCAGCCAAGTAAATCCCGATTCACTTGGCACATACAAGGGGGCAGGGGGTGAGGAAAACGGACGGCCGAAACCCGCCGCCCTCGTCCCGTAGCTCACCCGTCCCGAGTGAGTTCGCCTAGCCAAATCCCGGGATCCCAGACAAAACTCTTCCCTACAAATCTCCAAACGCAGGCGGGACGCCTACGCTACGTCTCGAACCGCCGGTCCCGTAGCTCACTCGTCCCGAGTGAGTCCGACTGGCGAAATCCAACGGCTTGTTCCTTATAACCCGCTGCGCCTCCGCTGCCGGGTCCCCTATGCGGCAACCTGTAACGGAGGATCTACCTTAACTTCTCTGAGGAACACGACCCCGCGTGAAAACCTTTCCAAGCAGCCAACCAATATCATTCGGGCTACGATCGTCGTCGCGTTTTCTGGCAGGGCAGGAATCTTTGATGCAAGGCCAACCACAAGATCGCTCCAATTGCTGACAATCAATACAACTAGGATTAGGAGTACCGTTCTTTTCAGAATCTTTTCGGTCTTAGATGTGTCAGGTGCGAACGGCCGGTCAACACGACCGAAGGCGCTCAAACATCCAAACGCGCAAGCGACACAAATGAGTATCGAACTCGGCACGTCGTACATGCAGAGCACTAAGGGAAGCGGCTCGATTAGCCAAAGCAAAACATGCCAGATCTTCCTAACTACATCCAAAAAGCTAACTCCGATTTTCGCACCGCCTCAAGCTCGCGTCCGGCAGCACCGCTAGCGAAGGACTCTACTGCACCCCGGAAGGGGTGCAAGAAGGTAGCCAGGGGTTAGAAACCTTTATACCACCGACCCGCCCTTACCAAGTCCGAGGAGCGCAGCGACCGCAGCGCAGAGTGGAAATCCCGACCACCGCAACATTGTAAGTCATGCCGTGGTGCCTTGAATACAGAGTTTCAAAAAACAAATCCAAACTCCCGAACCAATCCGAACAAACCCGAACCCGGGACCGCAGGCGGGCCGCCGAAGGCGACTCCCATCAATAAGTAGCCCCCGCCGCAAAAGAAGCAACCGACGATCTGTACTTTGTTCAACTGATCCTCCTGGGAACGCTCTGGATTCTGGCGCATCCGACCTAGATCAAGAAGATGCAACCATAGCCAGCATCGGGTGCGAGCAAGTAGAGGTTTTCAGTCAGGAACGTCAAGTTCAACGATGGCGTCCATGAAGGGGAATTCGATCGACTCTAATTCCACCAAATCATCAATCGTTGGGACTGCGTGTGCGGTTCGGATCTCATTTGCAAACTGCATGATCTGCACAAAACCAAGCTGACCCAACATGGCGCGGACTTCGGGATTCCAAGTCTCGGCACCACCACCACGCTTCCGATCAGAGACCGTTAGGGCTGCGTCAAACATGCCCTCAACGGTGCGTAAGAACTTCCGCTGACGAAACAACGAACGAGAAGAGTAGATACTGCTTGCAGAACTTTCAATCGCCAATGGAAGGTCGCGAAGTGAGGGAATGTTGTCCAGATCCCAAGCGACTTCCGAGATCGGCGGGCGTTGAGTTAACGGAACTGGATCGGGATAGGCAAGTGCCATACACGTTAGATCCAGCCGATAGCTGTTCAGGAATTCTTCTGGAGAGACCGTCAGATCAGGATCGGCAGTAAAACGTTCATGCCACTGAGAAACGTTGTCCGCCAAACCACTCTCAACGTAGGCGCTTTCTGCACAAGCTGAAAGCTCTAAATTGTTGTGGATGCCGGCTATAAGTAGACCTAACTTGAATCGGGGCCAAAGTAGAGATTCCGCTAACGCCATGCCCAGTTGAAATGTTCGGGCTCGCATCTCGTCCATTGACATTTAGTGACCTCAATCTAGCGAACTTTGGCTATTCGTGTTGCCACAAGAACCGCGAATCCCGAGCAAGGACGTTTACGCGCGGTTTCGTGCTCTGCGATTAAATGAAGCTGCTTCCAGCGCCATCCCCGCGAGCGAAACAACGACGCCGACCGCCCCGAGCAAAAGGCCAATCGCGTTCAGCCCGACCAAGTAGAAATCACATCCTGCGCATACGGCCGCCATGCCGCCGACCGATAGTAAGCCCGCCAACCCGCCTCTCCGCATCACTGCAAGGAGCAGCACCAGACCCCCGAATAAGATCGCGCCCCAAAGAAAGACTCGCACCGCCCCGTCCATCTCGCCCACGATACCAAAGTTTGTTATCACAAGAGGCAAACCAACTTCGAGCAAGTCAGATGCGCTGTCAGTTAAAAAAACAAAATTCGTTGGTTTACTTTCGGCCCCTCTGGACCCTAAAAGCTATATGCAATCGATTGGCCACACAAGGCAACTGCAAAGCCATACAAGGCCACGCAATGCGCCCTGCCTTGAACCTAGAAAAGCTGTAATTAATTAAGATCCCTGGGGGGGAACGTTAATTACACTGCCATCCATAGCCATTCAAAGCCACACAAGGCCACGCAAGGCGCAAAGCTCAAAGCGCCCCCCAAAATCACCCTTTGACCGCCCCCGCGAGCATCGCTTCGTAGATCCGCTCTCGGTACCGCCAGTAGACAACGAACGCTGGCAGCATCACGATCACCAGCGCGGCGAACACGCTGCCCCAGTCGGCTTGGTACTGCCGCGCCATGGTTAGGTTCGCGAGGCCGATTGGCAAGGTCCGGATACTCTCGGAGTTCGCCAAAACCAGGGCGAGGTTGAACTCGTTCCAGAGTCCGAGGCCGTTGAAGATGGCGGCGACGATCAGGCCCGGACGGGCCAGCGGGAGCATGATCTTTCGATAGACCATCAGGTGGCCGCAGCCATCCAAAACCGCCGCTTCTTCAAGCTCGGTCGGGACGCTCTGAAAGAACCCGGTCAGAACGAAAACGGTGAACGACAGCGAAAACGCGACGTAAACGATGCCGAGCCCGACCAGCGACTCCGTCAGCCCCAACCGCCGCAACAAGTCGGTCAGCGGGGCCAAGACGAGGAAGTTCGGGAACATCATGCCGCCCAGGAAAATCGCGTAAAGCAGCTTCGAACCTCGGAACGGATACCGCGCGAAGATGTAAGAAGCCATCGCCCCGATCGGAATCAGCGCCGCCAGCGACCCGACGGTCACCAAAACGCTGTTCCAGAAGTACTTCGCCAACCCGGCCTCGTTCCAAGCCGCCGCGTAGTTCTCAAACTTCGGCTTCGCCGGCAACGACCATGGGCTCGCAAAGATTTCGGGACTCGTCTTCAGCGAGCTGATCAGAACCCAAACCAAGGGCACTACGATCACGGCCAGGTACGCCGTCAGCGCGACCGTGCCGATCCACTGCCGTGCCTTCAAGCCCTCGCCCCCGCCGTCGGGTCCTTTCGGAAGTAAGCCAAAACCGCCAAGCTCGCCACCATGCTTACGCCGAAGACGACCACCGCCAAAGCCGAGGCATAGCCGTACTGCCCGTTCTTCGCGATCTGCTCATAAAGGTACGAAACGATCGTCTCCGTCCCCCGATCCGGCCCGCCCTCGGTCATGACAAAGACCAAGGCGAATACGGTGAGGATATGGATGAGCAGGTACGTAATCGCCGTCCGCTTCACCGACCAAAGGAGCGGCCAGGTGACATGCCGGAACCGATGCCAGCCCTCGCTGCCGTCGAGCGCACTCGCTTCCTTAATCTCGCCGGAAATCTGCTTCAACCCGGCGCTGAACAGCAGCACGAAGAAGCCCAAAGCGTGCCAAACGAACGCTACGGCAATCGCGCTAAACGCATACCGCGGATCGCGCACAATCCCCGGATCGCGAACCGGCAGCCCAAGCCGGAACAGCATGTCGGTCACCAATCCGTACTTCGGGTTCAACTGAAACTGCCAAATGAGTGCCACCGCGACCAGCGAAATGACCTGCGGGAACAAGTAAATGGCCCGAGCAAACTTTCGAACCGCGCCATCGCCATCGGTCAGATGAGCCAGGAGCACGCCAAGCGCAATCGTCGCGATCCCGGCGACAACCAGCAGCGTCCCCGTGTTCTGCAGCGACTTCCAGAAAACCGGATCCTGGAACAAGTTGTTGAAGTTCTCCGCGCCAATGAACTTCCGATTCCGGCTCACGCCGCGCCAGCGATACATCGACATCTGGAACGACTGCAAAAGCGGCCAGACCAAAAAGACCGCGTAGATCAACACCGCCGGCGAAAGGAACGCAAAAATGAACGCGTTCCTTCCTTTTGTATTCCGCATTCCGATGTCAGACCTTGTGCTTCGTGATGTTCGGATCTTTTCGAACCTTGTCCGCCGCCGCTTCCGCTCGGTCACAGAATTCCTTCGCAGAAATCTGACCGTTTAGCAAGCTGGTGAGTCCGTTCTCGAGCTCGGTGCTCAAGGTCGGATACCAGTGCCGGAACTGAACCGAGTAAACCGCCTTGCTCTCGCGCAGCGTCTTGCTTGGAACCTTCAAAACATCGGGCAATTCGCCGTCATCGCTACCCTTAATCGCCATCAGCGTGCCCTTTTCCTGGACAAACTTCTTGGCCACCGACAGGCTGGTCATGTATTTGAACAGCTCAATCGCTGCTTCCTTGTTCTTCGCTTCGGTAGGAACCATCCAAGGCTCAATCCCGATGAGAACGGCCGTCGGGTCGCCCTTTCCGCCATCAATAAACGGCGGCAGGAAGTACTCCATCTTCGCCGTCGCCGGCATCGTCTTCTTCATTTCGCTGAACAGCCAACTGCCGCAAGGCACCATCGCCGCCTTGCCCTGGACAAACTCCTGCTGAGCCTCGGTATGGCTCATCGAAGTCGCGCCTTCCTGGAAGAATCCCTTCTGCTTCAGCTCGACAATTCGCTCGGTAGCCTGCAGCATCGCGGGCGAGTTCCATGCGCCTTCTTCAAGGTTCTGAGCCGCGTTCACCGCATCAATGCCACCAATGCTTTGCGCCCAAGGCAGGAGCATTCCGTCGATCATGTAGTACGGATACTTGCCCTGGAAGGTGATGGGCGCCATGCCCTTCTTCTTGATCTTGTCGGAGAGCGTCAGCAGCTCCGAATACGTCTTCGGCACCGTCCAGCCGTTCTTCTTGAAAACCTCAGGGTCGTACCACCAGCCGTAGATCATCACGTAGTACGGCAAGGTGTATTGAACGCCCTTCAACTGCCCCAGGGCCAGAATCTGCGGGTCAAAGGTATCGCGCCAAGTTCCTTCACCCTCGGCTGCTTTTCCATCAAGCGCCGGGCCGAGGTCTACGAGCTGATCCTCTTCGGCCAAATCCCAGTGCTTCATTCCCCAGCCCGGGAAAGTGAGGTCTGGCGGGTTGCCATTGGCAAATCGCGGGGTCAAAGACTCCCAAACGCGCGGACCACCTTCGACGGTGATCTTGAGGTCGGGGTGCTGCTTTTCGAACTGCTTCGCCGATGCCTGGTAGAAGTCGATGCCGTACCCGCCTTGGAAGGCCTGCACTTCAAGAGCGCCCGTCAGCTTTCCACCCGCCGCTGGGGTGGTGGTTTCCTTTGCCTCAGGCGTCGATCCCGAGTTGCATCCGGCAAGTCCAGCCGCGAGGGCAATGGAGGCGAGCGCGACAACGAATTTCATGGGGTCTATTATCGCAGTCTTCGAGAGTTTCGGCTACTCAAGCGGAGTGTTAACAAAAAACTTGTATGTTAAGTGATCGCTTTTTGCCGCCAGCCGTTGCGTAATCCACATAGTTTATGCGTATAAAGTATTCATGGCGGCGGTACGGCGTTTGCTCCTCATTCTTGTCCCGGTGTTGGTGCTGGCGTTCTTCGTGTTCTCCCGCGTTCGCGCTGTAGAAGCCACCGAGGCGAAGCAAAAAGCAGAAGCAGGTGCCCGCAAGGGTGCTGCTGCCAGCGTTGAAGTCGCCACCGCCGAATCTCGCCCGATTGTGCAGACCATTGAAGCCATCGGAAACGTGACCTCGGAGTTCACGGTGAACCTAAGTCCACGCATTTCTGGTCTCATCACTACGCTCCAAGTCCGCGAAGGCGACCCGGTTACCGCAGGTGAGGTTCTGGTGCGGATCGATCCTAACCAAGCCCAGGCGCAGATCCTCGAAAGCAAAGCCAACATCAACGAGAGCCGAAGTCGACTTGCCCAAGCGCAAGCGACCATTCAGGCCAGCGAAGTTCAAATCGAGACCAACATTCGCCAAGCCCGAGCCGAACTTGCAAGCGCTGAAGCCACCCTGCAACAAGTTCGAAAACAGATTGAAGGGCGCGTGGCAAACGCCGCCGCCACGGTCCGCCAATCTGAAGCCGCCGTCGCCGTCACAAAGGCAGAAAAGAACAACCGCACCGCCGAGCTGACCGGTGCAAAGGCAACGTTCAAAAACGAGCAGATTCGCCTGGAACGAGTCAAGGGGCTTTATGAGAAGGGCTACGTCGCGGGTTCGCTGGTGGACAATGCCACCGCCGCCCTCGGCGTCGCCGAGTCGGCCGTTCGGGTGAAGGAAGGCGAAGTGGAATCGGCTCAGGCCGATATTGAGGCCGCGCAGGCGAAGCTCGAAGCCGACCGCACCGCGCTCACCACGACCCAAGCCAGTGGACAAGCCGAGATTCAGGTGGCTTCCGCGCGGGTCGCCCAGCTCAAGTCGGCCGTCACTGCCGCCGAAGCCAATCGCGCACAGTCTCCTGCCAACCGCGCAAACGTCAACGCCTTGCAAGCCGGGGTGGAATCGGTTGAGGCGCAGCTTCAGGCAGCCGAGGCCCAGCGGAAGGACACCGAACTCAGCTCGCCCTTCTCGGGCATTGTCACCGCGCGAAGCGCTGATCCAGGCACGCTCGCTACCCCCGGACAAGCGGTTCTGCGGGTGGAGTCGACCGATTCCTTGTTCATCATTGCCGCCATTCCGGTCACCGATTCCGCCCGAGTGCGGCCCGGACAACCGGTGACCATTCGACTCGATGGTTCGACCGAAGCCCCGCTCCAAACCACGGTGGACACGGTGGTTCCCTCGGCAAACCCAAGCGACCGCCAAGTGTCAGTCCGCATGAGGGTGAAGAACCCAACCGGGAAGATCAAGCCCGGCATGTTTGCGAAGGTCTCCATCGAAATCGATCGCACTGAATCGACGACGGTTGTGCCGGGAGATGCGATCAAGGACGGATCGGTTTCGGTCGTCCTTCAGGACGGAACCACCGAAAACCGGGAAGTGAAAACCGGCAAATCGGATGCGCGAGGAATTCAAGTCCTCGAAGGCATTCGACCTCGTGAAAAGGTGATCGTACTTTCTTATAGCCCAATCAAACCAGGATCGAAGGTGAGCATCACGGCAGAGCGGCGGCCCGACGGAACCCGCAAGTTGGTGGATGTGCCGAAGCAAAACGACAAGAAACCGGCCGAAAAGGACGTGAAAAAGTGAGCGTCGCCAAGTGGTCCGTAAGTCGCCCGGTTGCAGTGACGATGCGCATTGCCGCGTTGGTCCTTCTCGGCGCGATCTGTTTCCTGCGAATTCCGATCGACCTTTTGCCCCGCGTGGACCTCCCGGTCGTAACCATCAACACGAACTGGCCAAACACGCCGCCGCAGGAGATCGAGACCCAGCTCACGCGTCCCATCGAGCAAGCCGTTTCAACGATCCCCGGTCTGTATTCGGTGTCTTCGAGTTCCCGTCTAGGAGAGTCTCAGGTTCGCGTCACGCTGAACTACGGCGTAAACGTGGATAAGGCGACGGTTGACGTGTTGCAGTACGTCCAGCGGGCCTCGCGATCGTTCCCGAACGATCCGAACATCACGCCGCCGGTCGTTTACAAGCTCGACCCGAATTCCTTCCCGATCATGATCCTCGGCGTGAGCGGGATTTACGACCCGATCAAGCTGAAGTCGCTCCTGGTCAACGAGATTGGCCCGATTATCGAGTCCGCGGGCGGCGTCGCTCAAGCCACCGTCAGTGGAGGTCGCGACCGCGCGATCATCGTGGATGTTAATCCCGACAAGCTTCAAGCCTACGGCCTAACCTTGGCGGACGTTGCTTCTAGAATTCAGGCGGAAAACCTCAGCCAGCCGGCGGGATTGGCGAAGTCGGGCGAGCGTGAATACATCCTCCGTTCTTCGGGCTATTTCAAGAACATCGAGGACGCCAGAAACACGCCGGTCCGCACGGTAGGTGGACGCGAAATCTTGCTTAAGGACGTCGCCGCCGTTCGTGATGAGGCCACCGAGCAACGAGTTTGGACTCGGGTCAACGGCATTCCCGCCGTCGGCCTTGCGATCACCAAGCAGAGCGACGCAAACACGGTTCAGACCGAAGCCAACGTCCGCAAGGCGATCACCGAAATTGAGCGACGGTATCCGGGCCTCAAGTTCAGCACAGCTTACGACCAATCCGCCTTCGTAAAGGAGTCGATCCATTTGCTTCAAGAGCACGCGGTGATCGGCGGAACGCTGGCGATTCTCGCGATTCTCTTCTTCCTCCGGAACGCGCGTTCCACCTTGGTCGTCGCGCTCTCGATTCCGATTTCCATCACCAGCACGTTCGCGCTGATGTACTTCAATGGATTCACCCTCAACACGATCTCGTTGAGTGCGCTGGCGCTATCCACTGGCTTGATTGTCGATGACGCGATTGTTGTCCTCGAGAACATTTTTCGGCACATGGAGCGCGACAAAAAGAGCGCCGTGGACGCGAGCATTTCGGGGACCCAGGAGATCATGCAGGCGGTCGTCGCCTCGACGATCACCGTCATGGTGGTCTTCATCCCACTCTTCCTGATTCAGGGCCAGTCTGGACAGATTTTCACCCAGCTTGCTTTGGTTGTCATCTTCTCGCTCGCGGTTTCCCTGCTTGACGCCGCGACGGTTGTTCCGATGCTTGCCTCGCGTGTGATCCGCGCTCAAGAGGTCATCGACCTGGAGCACCCAGAAAGGCAGATAAACCAGCCGGGCATCGGGGCGAAGATTTCCGGCCGCATGGGGTTGATGTTTAATGCCATCGACGACTCGTACCGCTCTGGTTTGCAATGGGCGCTCCGCCGTCGCTGGTGGGTCATCGGCGGGGCCGCTTTGCTTACCGCTGCTGTGATTCCTCTCTGGGACATGGTTGGGACGGAGAGTCTTCCGAAGACCGACTCGGGTGACATCAACGTGCGCGTGCGGCTCCCGGTTGGCACCGCTCTCTCAACCACACGCGACAAGATGGCGCAGGTTGAGCAGGCGCTTTTGGCCGACCCAGACATAGAAACCGTCTTCCTTTCGGTGGGCGCGGGCATATCGTTCCGCGGCTCCGTCGGCGGTCCGCAGGCAAACGCAGGCGCGGCCAACATTCACTTGAAGCACGATCGGACGGCAAAGACCGAGGATATCGCTAAGCGAATTGAAGCAAGCCTTAAAGGCATCTCCGGAATCCGCGCGACCGCGAGTCCGTTCGACCTCGTTTCGAACATCATCGGCGGCAATTCGCAGGGTCTGCAAATTGACATTCTCGGTTCAAACTTGGAGCAGCTGAACATCGTTGCGGACCAGGTGAAGGATGCGATCACGGACACCCCGGGGCTTGAGGGAGTCGACGTGAGCGTTGAGGACTCGACACCGGAAGTGCAGTGGTCAGTGGATCGCGAGAAGGCGCAGGCCCTCGGCGTGAGCTATCAGGACATCGCCGCCGCGATCCAAGGAAGCACGAACGGCACTCTCTCAACCTACTTCCAAGAGGACGGATTCCAGTATCCGATCTACGTTCAGCTTCCGGTTGAGGAGCGGCGAGAGATTAGCGAACTCATCAAGATTCCGGTTCGTTTGAACCCGGTTACCGGCTCACCGATCCTTCTGGGTCAGGTCGCGACCCCGATTATCACCGGCGGTCCAAACGAAATCAACCGACTTAACCGCCAGCGGTTTATCTCAGTGGGTGGACGGTACGGAGATCGGACGGAGAGCGAAATCCTGACCGACGTTGAAGCCAAGATGGCAACGATCGAACTGCCCCAGGGTGTCACTTGGGCGTTCGGCGAGCGCCAGCGGCGAAAGGCGGAAGAGTTCAGCGGGCTAGGAATCGCAGTCGCGCTCGCGGTGGTGCTGATTTACATGCTTCTCGCCTCGCAGTTTGAGAGCTTCATTTATCCGCTGGTTGTTCTCGCGACCGTCCCGCTTTGCGTGGTCGGGGTGATCTTGGCTCTGTTCCTTACCGGACGAGCGTTCGGCTTGACCGCCTTTGTCGGACTCTTGATGCTCATCGGGATTGTCGTGAAGAACGGGATATTGCTGGTGGACTACACGAACCAGCTCCGCGGGAGGGGTGTGCCTCGTGATGAAGCAATTCTCGTTGCTTCCCCCACGCGACTTCGACCCATCCTCATGACGTCGATCGCGGCGATCTTTGGAATGATTCCGCTTGCCGCCGCTACCAACGCGGCTTCCCAGCTTCAGGCTCCGCTTGCGACGGTCGTTATTGGCGGTCTGGCGACCTCCACGCTACTCACGCTTCTCGTGGTGCCTGTGGTTTACACGTTCTTCGACGACATCGCCCGGAAGGTCCGAAAAGACCCCCGCGACTTTGCCGCGCCGGTCGGTATCGAGCCGTCGCCCGCATCGGTTGGCCCGAGCAGCCTGGAGGAACCGCCAACGGTAGGTGCGGGACGTGAGTGACGTACGCCGGGAAGCGGAACTGCTCGAGTCGCTTTTGCCAAAGCTGATGCGCAAGCTGTTTCGCCCCATCATGGACGACTCCATTGCGGAGCTACCCCTGGCCCAACTGCGGGTGGTCCGCGCCTTAGAAGGTCATCCGCACACGATGAGCGAGCTCGCGGACGAGTTCCGAATGAGTCTGAGTTCGGTATCGCAATTGGTGCATCGGCTGGTTGACGTCGGCCTCGTGCATGTGGATTCAGACAGCGTGGACCGACGCGTACGCACGGTTCGGCTCACAACGCTTGGCGCGCGATTGATGTTGCATCGCCGGGAGACCCGGATCCAACTTGCGGAGACCGCGCTTTCGGGTCTTTCCGAGTACGAGCGCGCAGCGCTCTTGTCTTCGCTGGGTCGGCTTCTTGCCGAGTGCGATGCGGTCGTTCCGGACGCCTCGGAGTCGCTGATACAGACTTCCGAGCTCGAACGCGGAGCCTAGTCAATCCATTTTCGCGCGAGGTTGGTAGCATCTCGCCATGTTTGAGTTGACACGACGTGGATTGTTGCGCGGAGCGGCAGCGGTAGGGGCTGCTCTCTCGCCCCTGAGCATGATGAAGGCCGAGGCTTTGGAGCCGACGCAGAAGCATCCGACGATGCGGAAGGTCAAGTTTGAGGGCAAGTCACGAATCCGAATTGGCCTCATCGGAACCGGTGGACGAGGTCGATCTCTGCTGGGTGATTTCCTTGCCGTACCCGAAGTCGATGTGGTCGCGATTTGCGACATCAACCCGGACGCGCTGAATGGAGCACAAGGACAGATCACGAAGGCTGGCAAGCCAGCAGCCGCGACTTATGGCGCGACGGAACGGGACTTTGAGAAGCTGAATCGCCGCGACGACATCGATCTCGTTGTGATCGCAACGCCTTGGGACTGGCACGTGCCGATGGCGGTTGATGCGATGAAGAGCGGCAAGCACGCGGCAGTTGAAGTTCCCGCCGCGGTGACCCTAAAGCAGTGTTGGGAGCTCGTGGACACCTCCGAAGCCACCCGCAAGCACTGCGTCATTTTGGAAAACTGCTGTTACGGCTACAACGAAATGATGGTGCTCAATATGTGCCAGCAGGGTGTGTTCGGCGAACTGACCCACGGCGAGGCCGCCTACATTCACGATCTTCGGGGCCTCTTGTTTGCAACCTACAGTGAAGGACTTTGGCGACGCAAACCGCACGCAATGCGGAACGGAAATCTGTATCCAACCCACGGCCTCGGACCAGTTGCGCAGTACATGGGCATTCACTCCGGCGACCGATTTGAGTCCATCGTCTCCGTGAGCTCGGCCGAAAAGAGCTTGACTGCTTACGGCAAAAAGAACCTTAAGGCGGGCGACCCTCGGCTCGCCGAAAAGTACGTCTGCGGCGACATGAATACCAGCATCATCAAAACGGCGAAGGGACGTACGATCATGCTCCAACACGATGTCGTCACCCCTCGACCTTATAGCCGACACAACATGATCGCGGGGACCGCGGGCACCTTCGCCGACTACCCTGCCCGAATCTATCTGGATTCCATGGGAGACGACGAGTGGCACGACCTCACGACCTTTAAAGAAAAGTTCGAGCACCCGCTGTGGAAAAAGAGCGGCGACTACGCACGAAAGTACAGCGGCCACGGTGGGATGGACTTCCTGATGTGCGCGCGCCTCATTGAGTGCATGCGAGACGGACTTGCGCCGGATATGGACGTTTACGACGCCGCGGCATGGAGCGCACCGACTCCGCTGAGTGAGGCATCGGTTGCCAAGGGCGGATCGGCTCAGAAGTTCCCCGACTTCACGCGCGGAAACTGGAAGTAAGTCCAGCCCACTGCCGAATCCCAGGCGCAAAAAGGCCGTGTCTCGAAAGGAGACACGGCCGTATTTTTTACTCCGCTGGAGTCGTTGCGTCTTTTGCTTCTTCCGCAACCTTTTCCGCTGCGGCCGAATCATCTCCGTCCATCATGTCTTTGGCCTTCTCAACGAGACCTTCGACCTTGTCTTTAACGGTCGCGCCGAACTCGGTGACGTCTTCCTTCAGGTTGTCCATGGCCGCGCCTGGATCCTTGATGGCTTCTTTCGCCTTGTCGGCAAGTTCGACAGCTTCTTCTTTGACTTCGTTGACCAAGTTACTGGCCGCATCGCTCACTTTTTTCAGCAGATCATCCATTTGAACACTTCCTACCGCCGACCGGCACCATGGTAGTACAGGAACGGCTCCTCGAAGTCTAGCCGCACAACGGTGGCATTTGGATCGGTTTGATCATGAGGCACATCGATCCATACAATTCCTGGCGTTTCTCCTAGGCCACCGATTCGTTTGTGCGTCAGCTCGACGCCACTTCCGACCACCGTCGCCTTTGCGACTTGGGATCGGAGTCCTTTCACCGCGATCTGATCTACTGGCGGATCGAAGAAGAACAGATAAAGCGACTTGCCATCCTTGCTCCGAGTGGTTGCGCCGTAGAACAGTCCAGCCGGAAGGCCAGCCTCCGTTCCGTAGATGGCTTCTTCGTGCTTGTGGATCCAGTTTCCGAGGCCCTCAAGGCGTTCAACTTGCTCGGGCTGAAGTCGTCCGTCCTCGTACGGGCCAACGTCGAGCAGCATGTTGCCACCCATTCCGATGGTCTCGGCGAACATGCGGACCAGCTGCCGAACGGACTTGTGATTGTTATCCGTGGTCTGGTAGCCCCAAGAATCGTTGATGGTCACGCAGAACTCCCAAGGGCCCTCCGGTGGCACGATCGGGAATCCTTGCTCGGGGGTGGCGTAATCGCCGTGACCCAGCAGTCGAGAGTTGAAGATCGCATTCGGCTGCCAAGCTTGAAGCTGCTTTCGCAGCCCGGCCATGTCGAACTGTTCCGGCGTTCTTTCCCACTCGCCGTCGAACCAGTAGATGTCGACTTCGCCAAATTGCGTGCTCAGCTCTTCTAGCTGCGCGCGGTGGAACTTGATAAATCGGGCCCAAGCTTCGGGGTCCTCTTTTCCAGGCTCTGGAAAGGCAAATCGATTTTTGTAGTAGTTTTCGTTTGCCGCGATCTCGGGGTCTTTATCCGCCGGAAACACACTCGCATAGTCCGGGTGGGTCCAGTCGAGGTGGCTAAAGTAAAAACCGACCTTTAGGTTGTGGTTACGGCACGCCTCGGCATACGGCGTGATCAGGTCACGCTTGGCCGGCGTCGCTTTCACTGTGCTCAAGTCATTCGCCTTGGTGTCCCAAAGAGCGACGCCGTCGTGGTGTTTGGTGGTGAGAACAACGTACTTGGCCCCAATTCGCGCGAAAAGTTCGCACCATGCTTCTGGGTCGTACTGCGAGGCGGTGAAGCCGTCCAGCTGCTTCATGTAGTCCTCGTGGCTGATCTGCCCGTTAAAGAAGGACCAAGATTCGGAGATTCCGTTTACGGCGTAAATGCCGTAATGAATGAAAATGCCGAGTTTGGCGTCTTGGAACCAAGGTTGCATCATTGCGTTTCAAGGTTACTCGTGGTCCCGGTGGGCACGCTACCCGGCGGGTACGTTAACGGTTCAGCTAGATGATGTTAAATTCCGTCCTGGGCTGCCTGCTCGCGCTTCAAACTCCGCAAGCCGCACCATTCCGAGAACAATTCCCCCTGCCGACTGCTGGCCTCGGAAGCGCTTGGGTTGCCCGGATCGAGCCAGAAACGTTGCCACCATCGGACGAATTGCTGCTTCGCGACTCTGGAATCAAGTGGGTGCAGAAGCCGGTCCTGTGGCGAGAGATCGAGAAGACCAAAGGAACGTTTGATTGGTCTCGCTGCGATAGCGACCTCCGGCAACTCCGACGCATCGGGGTGCGGCCAATTCTCGTGCTCACGGGCGGGAACGATCTTTACCAAAAGGGATTGCCGACTTCGAAAGAGGCGCAAGCTGGTTATGCCGCCTTTGTTCGCCGGATCGCTTTGCGCTACCGCGGGTTCGGCGCGATCTGGCAGATTTGGGATGCCCCGAATCGCGAAGCGTGGGATCCAACTGGCTCAGCGACCGCATACATCGAGCTGGCAAAGCTTGCCGCCAACACCGTGCGGCAAACCACGCCGGAGCAGTGGATCGCTGGTCCAGGCATGGTTGGAAACGACTTACCGTTCCTGGAGCAGTGCTTGACCTCTGGCCTCGGGTCAAGCTGGGATCTGGTTGTAGTCCAGCCAGATCGGGTGGAGGTGCCAGAGGAAGGTCAGCAATCCATCTTCCCGCTCAGAAACCTTCTCGCCCAGTACGGCCTGGCATCGAAGCCGACGCTCCTGGGGGTAGATGGAACGGACCCTGCTAGCCAGCAGGTCCGCACCGCGCTGGCTCATCACACCACCGGCACAACCGGAACCATTTTTCAGAACTGGAAAGCCGTCGCATCCACCGTGAAGGCGCTCACTGCAAGTAGCGGCTTTACGTTGAAACAACGAATTTCGACCGGCAATCCGGATGAATGGGTCCTTCTCTTCATGAAGGCTAATCAGCCAATGGTCGTGTACTGGACTGTCGGTTTGCCGCGAAAAGTGAGCCTAGGCGATGCCACGCTGGACCTGTCGAAAACGCCGCAGACCTGGGTTCCAGAGAAGCGGCAGCGGATTCTGGATCTCGCCGCTTCTCTCCCGTTCGTTGCTCCGGTAACTCCCGTGTATGGCCGGGAAGACATCGAAAAGCTGGTCCGGTCGGTTGCGCGGTCTGCACCGCCGGCAACTAAAGTGATCGTGAAATTGGACCTCCCGGTGATCGGCGTTCGCCGGCTGGAAACCTCACCCGAAGACACGGAGCTTGAGCGCAAGATGGATCGACTGGGCCTCTTCCTGCCAAGGGCCGATGATCCGATTCCGTTGTCCATTGAGATCGGCACCGCGCCGACCCTCCAGATCGCAACCGGATTACTAAACCGCGAACCCGTGTTTGTTGATCGCGTTCCGTCTCCCACCAAAACCATTGCGCTCCGCGTTTCTGGGGCTGAGCTGGATGGGATCGGGCGCGTCACCGCTTCCACGCCAATCCCGGATCAGCCATTGAAGGTTAAAAAGGACGATTCGGCCCGTATCGAGTTCCCGTGGGTTCGGGATGAACCCGCGTACGTGGTGCTGGAATCCGGTGGACGCGCCGTCTGGATGGCCGAGGTCCCGGGCCTCTGGACCTCGTCGGCAATCTCCGATCCGGAAGATGCCGCGCCAAACGTTGCCGTGGTGAAGTCGGAAAAGGTGATTCCGATCGGATTGCCTGCAAACGATCAGCGCGATGGCCGACGAATCCAATTTAGCTTTCGGCAGAAAGCCGAACCGATTGCTTTGAAATCCCCCGAGCCCGACGCATGGCCCGGTCGGCCGCTCCGGTACGGGCTTTGGGTGGAAGGGGATCGATCGGGCGTGAAGCTCAGCTTGCAGTTTGTGGATCGCGAAGGCGAGGTTTTTCAGCCAGAGAGTATTCCCGTCACTTGGTCGGGTTGGCGGTTCATTTCCTTCTCGCTTCGTTGCGGAATCAACCAGCGCATTTCGGGCACGGGAGACGGAAAGCCGAGCGGACCATTTCGGCTTGCTGCCCCCTATGTGCTCTCGCCTTGGGCCGGAAGAACGACGTCGGGCCAAATCACCCTCTCGAACCCCTCGATTAGCTACGCAAAACTCTGAGATTCCGGCCCTAATCGGTTGCTTCGAACTGCGATAACATGAAGCAGATGGCTCGGACGTACTCAGAAGACGAAGCGGCAAGGCTACTGAAGAAAGCCGCGAAGCTACAAGATGCGACCGCAAGCTCCCTATCTGGCGGGGTGACTCAAGATGAACTTCGGCGAATTGCGCAAGAAGCTGGCATCGACCCGAAGTTCCTAGAACTCGCCGAGACCCAGCCAGAAACCAGTCGGAACCAGCTCTTTTTCGGCTTTGGGGAGGAGTTCGTCTACGAATTACCGTACGAACTTTCGGCCGACGCCGAACGGCACTTCTTTGACGAGCTCAGCACCAGCGTCAAAATTTCACAATCGACGACGGTCGGAAGTACGAAGCGAATGCATGTAAGCCGTGGGCTTCTGTTTGGCACGCTGGAAGTGACTTCGCGTCTCGGGAAGACCAACGTTAGGCTTCGGCAATCCCCCTTCGTCGCGTACTTCGCCGGCCTACATGGGCCGCTCATTATTGGTTGCATCCTAGCCCTCGCTCTCGGAGCACAAGGCAATCTTGTGGGTTTGATGGCGGGCCTTGCTACGATCCTCGTTGGCTTCGCCTTGTTTTGGTTCCTAAGTCAAGGCGGACGGCGAACGGCGGAAAACAAGTGGCAGGAAATCGTCGAGATTCTTGATCGCACAACGGCAACGGATCCGAGTCTCGCGAAGTCAGCCACCCAATCTGAGGCTGGTCCAGGGCTCCGCTTGCGAGCCTAAGCGGGCTCCGTGCTAAAGTCCGATGATGCAACGTGGCGGTCCTCCCGGAAACAAGAAGCTTAACAAGGCAAATCTAAAACGAGTCACCGCTCTTTTCCAGCCCCACGTGGGTCGGTTGTGGTTCATCGGCGTACTCGTCATTGTCACCGCCGCCATCGGCCTTGCGCCTCCATTTTTACTTGAGCGGATCGTTAATGACGGCCTGTTAAAGCGCGACCTGAACTTGGTCACGCAGATGAGCGTGCTCACGATGGTCGCCCTCTTGGCTTCAAGCCTGCTCGGCTGGTGGTTTGGCTACCTGAGCGTGGAGCTCGGTCAGCGAATCATGCAGGACCTGCGCACCAAGCTCTTCAGCCACCTGCAGAGCATGTCGCTCAAGTTCTTCACCGCAACACGAACCGGAGAAATCCAGTCTCGTCTCGCGAACGACGTCGGGGGCATTCAATCCGTCGTCAGCGATACCGCCGTCAACATCCTGTCAAACGTCGTTACCGTCGTTTCGACCTTGGTCGCCATGTTCATCCTTGATTGGCGCCTCACTGCGATGGCCATCGGCGTTATGCCGATCTTTGCCTTCGTCGCGAAATGGGTAGGCGATCAGGCGCGCGATGTCCGAAAGGAATCGCAGGAACACCTTGCAGACCTAAATTCCACGATGAGCGAAACGCTTTCGATTTCGGGCGCGTTGCTCACGAAAACGAGTGGTCGTCAGGCGCTCACGCTCGATCGATTTAGCAAAACGAACACCGCGCTCACAAAGATCAACGTGAAAATGTCGATGATCTTTCGGTCGTTCGGCACGCTATTTCAACTGACTTTTTCCATCACCCCGATCTTGGTCTACTGGCTCGCCGGTTGGTTGATGGCGACCAAAGCGACCGACCCGCTGACGATTGGTGGCATCGTCGCATTCACCGCGCTCCAGGGCCGACTGTTCTTCCCGCTCACGTCCCTTCTTTCGACCCAGGTCGAACTCGGCAGCGCGATGGCATTGTTCGACCGAATATTCGAGTACCTCGACCTGCCGCAGGACATTCAAGACTCACCAAACGCGGTCGAGCTGAAGGCCGTGCGCGGAGAGGTCGAGTTCAAGGATGTCTCGTTCCGGTATGAAGAGTCGCAGGAACGACCGACCCTCGATCATATCAACCTCAAGGGGCACCCCGGTCAGCTCATCGCCTTGGTCGGCTCTAGCGGCGCCGGCAAGACTTCCCTTGCCTACTTGATTCCGCGGCTTTATGACGTCACGGACGGAACTGTGCTCATCGACGGCATCGATGTCCGGCAGATTCAGTTGACTTCGCTCGCGAAGGCGCTGGCCGTTGTCACGCAAGAGACGTACCTGGTCCACGACACCCTCCGCGAAAACCTCCGCTACGGTAAGCCAGACGCGACGGACGAAGAGATCGAAGTCGCCGCGCGCGCCGCGGCCATTCACGACCACATCGCGACTTTGCCCGAAGGGTACGACACCGTCGTTGGCGAACGCGGCTACCGACTATCCGGCGGCGAGAAGCAACGTATTGCGATTGCCCGTGCGATCTTGAAGGATCCGAAGATCCTGATTCTCGACGAAGCAACCTCCGCGCTTGATACGGAATCCGAACGCCTGGTGCAAGGAGCCATGGAAAGACTGATGGAGGGCCGCACGACTTTCGCCATCGCCCACCGCCTTTCGACCATCCGCCGAGCGGACCAGATTTTGGTGATGCAGCACGGGCAGATCGTCGAACGTGGGACTCATGCCGAACTGCTGCAATCAGATGGACTGTATCGCCGACTTTACGAAGCCCAGTCCGGAGGATCCGAGCAGACCGCCGCACCGGTTTGAACCACACTAATCTATGCCTGACTGGACCGCGCTTGCTGCAGACCTCGATGCCGCTGACCCGTTGGCAAGTTTTCGCGATGAGTTCGTGATCGACGATGCCGAACTCTGCTACCTCGACGGAAATTCTCTCGGGCGACTACCCAAACGAACAATCCCGCGTGTAGAAGCGGCGCTCCGCCAACAGTGGGGCGGTCGCTTGATCCGGGGCTGGAACGACGGCTGGCTGGAACTCCCCGTCCGGCTTGCGAGCATGCTCGCAAAGATTTTGAATGTCAAAGCTTCCGAGGTTCTAGTCGGAGACACGACCTCTCTGAACCTTTACAAGCTTGCCCTCGGCGCCCTGAGGGCCCACGAGAGAACTGAGATTCTCACTACAACAGATAATTTCCCAAGCGACCTTTACATTCTCCAGGGGCTAGGATCTGACCTCCGCGTGGTGGAACCCGATCGATTCGAGTCGGCGATCTCCAACAAAACGGCGATCGTAACCGCCTCTCATGTGGCCTATGGGAGCGGCCAAAGGGGCGATATCGCGCACCTTTCTGCGGTCGCACGATCCCACGGAGCGTGGTCCCTGTGGGACCTCTCGCATTCGGCGGGAGTGGTGCCGCTCGATCTCAGCACATCCGACATGGCGGTGGGTTGTGGCTATAAATATTTGAACGGAGGGCCCGGCGCACCGGCATTCCTTTATCTTCGATCCGAATTACAAGAAACGGTGCTCAATCCAATTCAAGGCTGGTTCGGCCAGGATCGGCCATTCTCCTTCGAACCGGAGTACCAACCAGTTGCAGGAATTTCCAAGTTTCAAGTGAGCACCCCGAGTGTGCTTTCGATGGTCGCTCTGGAAAGCGGTCTTGAACTCTATCTGGAGGCGGGCACCGAGCTGATCTGGCAAAAGGCAGTCTCTCTGACGGCATTCTTCATCGACATGGTCTGCAGCGAGATGCCTGGGCAGTTTGAAGTTGTCACGCCGCTTGATCCAGCCGAACGAGGGGCGCATGTTTCACTCCGACACCCCGACTCCTGGCGCATCACCCGCGCGTTGACGGAACGGATGAACGTCATTCCAGACTTCCGGCGTCCGGATATGGTCAGATTTGGATTTTCGCCCCTGACCACAAGCTTTGCCGAAGTGTCCGTCGCGGTCAACCGGCTGGCGGACGTCATGCAAAACGGCATTTACACCCAGCTTTCAGACGAAATGCCCACCGTTACGTAAATTCACAGCATTTTATTGCGCCATTTCGTAAAAGTGCCGCATAATAGTGCCATGGCAATGGACGCAGTGGATCGACAGATTTTGGAGATTCTCCAGGAAGATGGCCGAATCACAAATGCGGAGCTGGCAAACCGGGTCGGTTTGACTCCTGGGCCGGTCCTGGCACGAGTTAATAAGCTCGAAGAGACCGGCTATATCACCGGTTACCGCGGCCTCGTTGACCCAGAAAAGGTCGGCTTGTCCTTCAGCGCCTTTGTGGCGGTCATCCTTCGAACGCACGGCGAAAAGGAGTGCCAATCCTTCATTGACGCGATGATGTCTGTGCCGGAAGTTCAGGAAGTTCATCACATCGCGGGTGACGAGGACTATCTGTTGAAGGTCGTCGCTACAAGCGCTCGTGACTACGAACGACTGCTGCTGGACCACATTACCGGCCACGAACACGTTCGACGCGTGAAGACGATTCTGGTGCTCTCCACGCAGAAGTTCACCACCACCGCCCCGATCAAGAAGGACCTATGAACAGCGGACTCCTCCAGTTTGGATTGGTCGCGTTCTCGTCGCTGTTTTCGATGATCAATCCGATTTCGGCAGCTCCGATCTTTGTGTCAATGACTTCGGGTGTCCAAGATTCGCGAAAGCAGATTGCGATTCGGGCTTGTCTCACGGCGGGGATTGCGCTCGTGCTGTTTGCCCTTGCGGGCAGCGCGGTCTTTGCCTTCTTCGGCATCACCGTTCCGGCCTTCCAGATCGCGGGTGGCTTGCTGTTTACCGTTTCATCGATCCGAACCCTTCAGGGCATCGGGAGGGACGAGGAAGAAGCCACGGGCGATGATCCAGGGATTGTTCCGCTCGGCGTTCCGGTGCTTGCGGGTGCGGGAGCGTTGAGTACGGTGATGCTGCTGGCGGCGCAGGCAAAATCCAGCATGCACAGCGCCGTGCTCGGAGTCGTGATCGTGGCGAACGTGCTGATCGCGATGGCAACCCTCATCCTCGCCCCGCTCTTGGTGACACGAATGGGGCGAGTCGGAGCCGACGCGCTAAACCGTGTGATGGGCCTGCTGACTGCCGTGATCGGCGTTCAGTTCATCATCAACGGTAGCACGTCGGTTGTAAAGGACATCATCGCGCAGGTCCGGTAAGGCTACTTGCCGCCGGTCATCGCGATGCCCTTCACGAAGTACTTCTGACCGATCAAGAACAGGATGATGATCGGGATCATAACCAGCACCGAGCCCGCCATGATCAAATGCCACTGGGCCGCCTGAAGCGCGTTGTACGTGCTCAGGCCAAGCTCGTTGGTCTGCAGCTCTGGATCGTTCAAGTACAGCAACGGACCCATGAAGTCCTTCCAGTTGTACATGAACGCGAAGATGCCGACAGTCGCGAGCGCAGGGCCGCTGAGCGGCATGATGATGCGGCTGAAGATCGTGAAGTACGAAGCTCCGTCCAAGAACGCTGCCTCGTCTAGCTCGCGCGGAATGCCGAGATAGAACTGGCGAAGCAGGAAGATGTTGAACGCACCGCCGCCAAACCAAGCCGGTACCGTGAGTGGCAAGAACGTGTTCACCCAACCGATTCGCGCATACAGCACGTAGGTTGGGATCATCGTGACGATGCCCGGAAGCATCATCGTCGCCAGCAACAACATGAACAAGCGGTCTTTACCGGCGAAGTTCAAGCGGGCGAAGGCATAAGCAACAACGCTCGAGCTGAAGATGACTCCCGCGGTAGTGACCGTCGCGATGAAGGCGGTGTTTCGGAAGAAGTTCCAGAAGCTAACGTTGGTGTTTTCCAGAACGGTTTTGAAGTTTTGGAAAGTCGGCTCTTTGGGCCAAGACCAGATGTCCGTCGCCGCCACTTCCGCCGGAGACTTCAGCGCGATCGCCATCATCACGTAGAACGGGATGAGGAACAGGGCCGCACCAACGAACAGCACCACGAGGGTCCCATATCGAGTGATTTGACCAGACACTGCGGCTTTACTCGCCGACTTCTGTGCAGCCTTTTGGGCAACTTCTTTTGATTGGGGCACGACGGCCATTAGCGATCACTTCCTTCGTAATACACGAGTTTGTTGCCTTGCAATTGGAGCACGGTAAAGATAAGTACGACCACGAACAGCACCCATGCCAAGCTCGACGCGTAACCCATTCGTAGGGTTCGGAAAGCGTTGTTATAGGTGAGCAGCATGAAGAACATCGTGGCGTTGTTCGGGCCGCCCTGAGTCATCTGGAACGCCTGGGTAAAGACCTGGAAGCTACCGATGAAACCGGTGATCAGCGAGAAGAACAATGCGGGCGAGATGAGCGGAACGGTGACCGCACGGAACTTCTTTGCGGAACTGGCGCCGTCCAAAGTTGCCGCCTCATAGTAGTACTGCGGCACGCCTTGAAGCGCGGCCAACAGGATCACCATGCCACCACCGGCTCCGAAGATGCTCATGAGAATGAGCGACGGAAGCGCGATCTGTTCGTTTTGCAACCAGTTGATTTGGCCGTTTGATCCGGCGAGCGGCTCAAGAAGTTGGCGAAGCCCCGGAATGCCGCCCTGACCGTTCGGTCCGAAGATCATGGCGTTGAGCAATCCACCTTCCGGCTGGAACAGCTTAATCCAGATCAACGAAGTCGCGATCGGGGATGCCATTGCCGGAATGTAGTAGCAGGTTCGCCACAGCGCGATGCCTTTCACCTTCGTGTTTAGCAACATCGCAAGTCCGAGGGACATCGCGATTCCGAGCGGAACCGAAACGAGCGTGTAAATCAGCGTGACGCTGAGCGACTTCCAGAACGTTGGATCAATCGTGAAGGCTTCGGTGTAGTTACCGAGCCCGCGCCACTTGGCGGTGGTAATGATGTCCCAATCACTGAAGCTCATCAATAGCGAGAGGATCATCGGACCGGCCGTGAACAAAACGATTCCAACGAGCCACGGCATGATGAACATGTAGGCCGTTAGGTTTTCGCGTCGCTCCTTTGAAGTTCGTTTAATTTTTCGCTCGGGCCAGTAAATCCAGACGACAATTCCGAGCGCGATGAGAACGCCGATGAACCCAGCGCTCACCCAGTTGAAGGGTGGCAGGTCCATTTCACGTCGAAGCGTGTCAAGTCTCGCCTGAGTGATCGGCTGACTTGTCGCGAACGCTTTCTCTGCCGTTGTGTCTCCGGTGTAAATCAAACCGACCGGCTGGCGGACCATGAGGTTGAGGTCGGGATAGAGAATTCCGGTCGGAGGGAAGACAACGTACGGCTCAGCTTGGTCCGTGATAATTCGGTTCTTCGGAATCTGCTGCTCGGCAGGAGTGTTTGGTCCGGGAATCCAAGGCTCCTGGAGGGCCAGTTCTCGAATCGCGGGCTGAGCGATGCCAGCCTTCGCCATGGCCATCATGCCCGGGGCGCCGGCCATCCACTGGGTGAGCAACCAGGCTTCCTTCGGATACCGCGTCTTTTTCATGATGCTGTAACCGCTTCCGCCGGTTGGGTACGCCCGCTCGCCGTTCGCATATTTCGGTGCGATGGCGATGTCCCAATTAAATCCGCCCTTGTCTGGCTCCGCAATCTCAACACGAAGCTGAGGCGTTTCCCAGATGCCGCTTTGGAACATCGCTACCTTTTGCTGAGTGAAAAGTTGCTTCGTGGATGTTCCTGCCTGGTCAAACGAGCTTGGAATCAGCTTGTCCTTGAGCGTCAGGTCCGCATAAAACTGGAAGCTGGAGATGACTCGAGGGTCATCGTAGTTAAACTTCGTCGGGTCCTCGGAGTCGTTGACGTAACGTGCTCCTTGCCCGAAGACCAACATGTCAACGAGGAGTTCCGGCCATCCGGGAACGTAGCCCCACTGGGTGACTTTTCCGCGCGCATCCTTCTTTTGGAATTTCTTGAGGAGCGTCAGGAAGTCTTTGTCGCCGAGTTCAGGGTGCGGCTTGAAATCCCAGGTCCAGGATCCGTCTGGATAAGGAATGCCCGCCTTGTCGAACATGTCCTTGTTGTAATAAATGACCGCCATCGGAGCGATGTCGCGAGGCAGGACATATAGCTCGTCTTTGTACGAATGCGCCTTGACGATGCTCGGATAGTAGGACTTGATGTCAAAGCCCGGAACGTCATCGAAGAACTCTTCCAGGGCGTAGATTGCACCGCGCTTTGAGAACCGCTGGAAGTTGCCCGGGTCCATCATGGCCACGTCTGGTGCAACATCGGCGGCGTACTGAGTCAGCAGCTTTTCGAAGTACCGATCATAGTTGACCGGCTCAAGTTTGACCTTGATGTTCGGATGCGCCTTTTCAAAACTAGCAATTTCCTTGCGAAGAACTTTGCTGGCTTCATCTCCGTCCCACACGGTGAAGCGAAGGGTAATCCGTTTCTCGGACGAAGCGCCTTCCGATTGCGCGAACACAGCCGTGAACAGCGTGAGGCACAAAGTGATCGTAAATAGTATGCGGCTCAGCATCGAGATATTCCGATGATAACTGATTTACAAGCCATTCAGAATATTCGGCGCGAAATCTTGGTCAATGATCATGATCTTCCGGGCCGGGAGGCTGGGCGGCCATGTCGCCGGCAGGGGTCGCCATCATCATCATTGGCGCGGCACCGAAGTCGCTAGCGCTCAATTGTGGGTCGAGCGCCGCACAAGGAGTCCCAAACTTTGGCAAAGCAAATGGCAAGTGAGTGTTGCCTCGGGCGAGGATGTGCGCTTCGTTTCCGCCTCCCCAGGTTGTAAAGCTTCGCGCGTTGCAGTAGTGGTTCACAAAGGACCGTCGGTACCGAGTTTCGGATCGGTTCTTGAGCGAGCGGTGGAAGATGTGACCACCAAAGAAGGCGACATCTCCGGGTTCCATCACGGCCGGCGTTTCGACCGTCGCATACCGCTCAGCGATCGGTTTCAAGGTGTTGTTTGGATCATTGTCATCGTTGCTGTGCCCGCCGACCCCGGAAACGTACGGCACATCTTCCAGAGCGGTGTCTCCGTAGCCGTGGCCATTCTCGGGTGGAAAGATCGGCTCCACTTGGCTCCCGGTTGACATTCGCAAGCAACCGTTCTCTTCGTCGGCCCGATCGATGGCGATCCAAGCACCAATCAAAGTGTCGGGGAAAACCGGAATGTAGTAGCTGTCCTGGTGAAACCCTTGACCGTTTGAACCTGGGGCTTTAGTGAAAAGCATCGTTTGCATGGCCGTCACGTCGGGGCCAATAAGCGCCTCAAGCACGTCAAGAAGGCGAGGGTACAGCAGGTATCGCTCCCAGAGTTCCGAATGCAAGTGCCCCATGTGGACCCGGAGGAGCAGCTCGGCTGGGGTGAGGGTTCGACCTTCAGGAATGTGAACGTAAGGCGTCAGATCGATGCGGCCTTCAAGCAGATCATCGCAGTGTTGAGCCAACTCCTCAACGTGTTCAGGCAAGACGAGCCCCCGAACGATCAGAAACCCTTCCCGCCGAAAGCGGATGTACTGCTCCACGCTCAATCGGTACTGCGGGACTTCGGTCCAAGGGTGCGCCGCGACTTCTATCATTGCCCTGATTATCGCAAACAAAAACAGATTTAAAAATCGTCAAAACCGCAGCTTTACTGGTAAAAAACGAGCGTGTTGCGTTTCGCAGAGCTACCGGCGGATTCTATGCCGAAGGTCGTCATGTCCTGGCGGAGCACCCATCACTTGCCCAAGCGACAAGAGTTTCGGGTCGAAGGAGCTTGGGGCATGCACCTGTACGCGTACGCGGCAACGGTGCTCATGGACGGAATCCGGATGGAAATCCAGCCTGGCTTCGCCGGTTTCACGCCGCCCGGGGTCACCATGCAGTACCGATTCCGGGGCGAATCCACTCATTTCTTCGCCCACTTGCTTTGGCCAGAGGGCACGGCTCCAACAGTTCAGGTGCCCTTTGTGTTTCCGGTCGGCCCGTCGTTTCCGGAGCTCTGGAAGCAGCTAGAAGCGTGCGTTTCATGGCGCGAATCACAGCCACTCCGCGCTGATGTGCGCGCTTGGGATGTGCTCGGATCGCTTGTTGCGCTCGCCCAACCCGAATCCGCAACGAGCTACCCAATTGCCCTGACGCAGGCCATGGCCCTGATCGACACGCGCCTCGCCGATTCGTTAAGCCCCGCAGACATCGCTCAAAGTCTCGGCATGAGTCGCGCCCACCTTGCGCGCCTTTTCCGAACTCATCTCGGTCGCACCGTCATTCAGACGGTGCGAGAGAAGCGACTTGAGCGGGCCAGGTACTTGCTCCAAACCTCGGACATTCCGGTCAAACAAATCGCATCCAGCATCGGAATGCCCGACCTTCAAGTGTTCAACAAGGCAGTTCGCTTGACCTTCGGGGTTTCCCCGAGGGCCCTACGGCGTCCAGATATCCGCTCGGAGATCAAGGAACGCCAGCGCGTCTTGGGACAACCGTTGGAACGAGGTGCTGAGCAATTCGACGATTCGCTCGGGATCTAGCGTGCCGATGATGGGTTGGACCGGAATAGGCTGGCTCAGCAAAAACATGAGCGCGACCTGATTTGGAGTGAATCCGGTCTGCTCCGAGACTTGGTTCACTCGTTCCAGGCGCTTTCGGTTGTCGGCCGAGTCAAACGTCGAGCCATTCTTGCCGTGGCTGCCATAGAAGCCGTTCGCTGTGGATGAGTACGGGGTGAGAACATAACCACATTCCTCTGCCACAGCAAAGTCCTCTTCCAAGTGGAATCGAGTGGCTCCATCGTGATCGCTGAGCTTCCAATTGGGTTGCCCAAGGCTCCACTGGTTCTGCCAGTACTTCACCTTCGGCAAAGCGGCGGCCATCGCTTTTGCCCGCGGTGCGGTCCAGTTGCTGATTCCTGCGTGGTCGATCAGCTTCTCCGCCAACAGCGAGCTCATAAATCCCGCCAAGTTTTCGATCGATTCGGCCCGATGATCCCGGTGGTAGAAGTACACCTCCACCCGATTCACGCGCATGCGCTGCAGAGACTCTTCGAAATCTCGGCGAACCAGCTCGGGATTTAGATACCGTTCTGGTCTGGGATAGTGGCCAAAGCCAACGTGGCCACCTTTTGTGGCGATGACGATCTCGTTTCGAACATCACGCTCAGCGATCCATTCCCCGAACAACCGCTCGCTGACCCCTTCCCCGTTTTCTTGCCACGCGGCGTAACAGTGAGCCGTATCAAACTGCCGCCCCCCGGCTTCGAAGAAGGCATCCATCGCAGCAAAGCTGTCGCGACGATCTTTACGGGTGCCAATGTCCGCGAGGCCGAGCCAAATGGGAACGTCAGTCTTCAATGATTCTGTCCTCCCGCAAGAAAATCGTCCCGACAACGACCGTCATGATCGCGATGCCGATCGGATACCAAAGTCCTGCGAGCGGACTTCCGGTTGCCGCAACGACCGCTGTGGCAATCAAAGGTACGAGGCCGCCGAACACTCCATTACCAATGTGATATGGCAAAGACATCGACGTGTAGCGAATCTTCGTTGGGAATAGCTCGACCAGGAACGCGGCAATTGGCCCGTAGACCATGGTCACAAAGACCACTTGGATAAAGACCAACGCGGTGAGAATGGCGCACATAGCGAAGCTCGGTTCGATTTCGAGCTTTGGCTTTTCGTCTAGGACCTTTTCTCCGCTCAGCTTTGTGGTGACGTTCCACGTGAGCGTGCGCTTGAAATTGTCGTCTTGAACAATCTCCGTCACAGGCTGTCGATCTTGGTTTCCGGATTCCACGACCACCGGTCGACTAACGTTCGCCGTCTGGCCAGGGTTGACCAAATTCAGCTTGAACTGATAAATCGGGATGTAGCAAAGCGCGGCGACGGTACAGCCGATCAGGATCAGCTTCAGGCGGCTGACTTTGTCAGATAGCCCGCCAAAATACACAAACAAAGGAGTTGCCAAGACAAGCGCGGTGCTGACCATGAAGTTCACGGTGAGCGGCTTGATCATGAGGACCTTCTCCAAGAACGTCATGGCATAGAACTGCCCGGTGTACCAAACAACACCTTGCCCAGCCGTCGCGCCAAACAATGCAAGAAGCACCCACCGGCGATTCTCCGGGTTCAGGAAGCTCTCTTTTAGCGGGTTAACGCTGATCTGCTTCTTGGCCCTGAGGGCAGCGAACATCGGAGATTCCTCCATGCTTCGCCGAATGAAGTAGCTGACGATGACGAGCAGGAAGCTCACCAAGAACGGAATTCTCCAACCCCACTCCGCGAACGCCTTTTCCCCAAGACTGATTCGGGTGGTCATGATCACGGCCAGCGAAACCAGCAATCCAAGGGTCGCCGTCGTCTGGATGAAGCTGGTGTAGAAGCCTCGGCGCTCAGGTGGCGAGTGCTCGGCAACGTAGGTTGCCGCACCGCCATATTCACCGCCCAGGGCAAGGCCCTGGATCAAGCGGAGGCACACCAGAATCACGGTGGCAAGCACGCCGGCGGTTTCGTACGTTGGCAGGAGGCCAATGGCAAAAGTGCTGAGGCCCATCATCACGAGGGTGAGCAAGAAAGTCACCTTACGACCAACGAGGTCGCCCATCCGCCCGAAGACGAGAGCACCGAATGGGCGAATTACGAAACCTGCGCCGAAGGTTGCTAGGGTGGAAAGGAAAGCGGCTGTCTCGTTCCCGCTCGGGAAGAACTTAGTGCTGAGAATGGTGGCCAGTGAGCCGAAGAGATAGAAGTCGTACCATTCGATCAGCGTGCCTGCAGAGGATGCGAAGATGACTTTTCTAAGGGTCTTCGCATCCACTGCGGCAGGAGAAGTGTGAACGGGGGTGTCAGTCACCCGCCAGTTTTATCCGGTTTGCGACAATCTCGCAAGCCTCACTTCAAGGACAGATACTTTTCGGGCACGTCGGTGAAGCCCCAATCTTTGAGTTGTCGTGCCCATTCGCCGAGATTTTCTTTCGTGACTTTCGTCAATTCTGGGTTCACGTTCGCTTCGACGGTCTTCTTTTCGATGACCTTATCCACGATGGCCTGGACGCCGAGAGCGCCAAGATCGTAGCTGCGCTGGGCGATCAAGGTCGGAACAACGCCGGATTCAACGTAAGCAAGCTGAGGCGGAAGAGCGTCAGCGCTGACGACGCGAATTCGCTTTGGATCCAGTTCGGTCAAGAGCGAAGTCGTGAAGAGGGGCCAGCCTCCAATAAATGCCCAGGCATCGATTTCGGGCTGAGCCTTCATGACGCGCATGACTTCTTGCGCGGCATCCTGTGGCTTCTCGGGGTTGTAGAAAACGCCGACAATCTTGAGGCCGGGAGCCTTCTTGATGGCATCTTCGGTGCCCTTTCGTCGGATGGCCAGGTTCGGGGCGTTTTGGTTACCGCAGAGCAGGGCGACATTTCCCTTTCCGCCGGTCAGCTTCACAAGCTCTTCGCCGACTTTGAATCCAAGCTCGTAGTTGTCCGACCCGACGAAGCTGAACCGCTTGCTTTCTGGAACGTCGCTGTCGAAAGTGCAAACTTCGACACCCTTGGCAACGGCATCATCGATCGCGCCTTTCAGCTTTCCGGAGTCGGAGCATGAGAGCAAGATGGCGTTCGTGCCGTCGTTAACGGCGGACTGCACGCGCTGAGCCTGAATTTGACCATCTTCTTCGGGCGGAGTCTGCCAGTCGATGGTGATCTCTCGACCGAGTTTTTCGCTGAGCTCCTTGGCTCGCTCCTCGGCACCGACGCGGGTGCTGAGGAAGAACGGGTTCATGCTGCTCTTCGCAATCATCGTGATGCGAAATGGCGCACCTGCCGGTGCTTTTGCGGTGGTTTCGGTCTTAGTCTCTTCCTTTGGTGCTTCGGTGGGAGAGCAGCCAAATGCTAAGGCGGAGACGGCGACGGCCGATAGGAGCAGTTTCCAATTCATCACTTTCGATAGCTTGGGCGAAATGCGCGGCGGTGTCAAGCCCTTAGCGCCCGCCGAGGCCGCTCAACTGGATTCCGCGCATGAAGTAACGCTGAGCGAAGAAGAAGAGCACGATGGTCGGCAAGATGTGGATGAGCGATGCCGCCATCAGCAAGTTCGTTTCGCTGCCGTAGGAGTCTTGGAACATGCGCAGGCCGATGCTGACGGTGTACTTTTCTGGACTGTTAAGATAGATCAGCGGACCGTTGAAGTCGTCCCAGTGCCCGATGAAGCTGAGGACGCCGACCGTTGCCAGAACGGGTGCGCTGAGCGGCAACAGGATCTGCCACCAAACGCGTAGATAGCTTGCGCCATCAATCATAGCGGCTTCGTCCAGCTCGTTCGGGATGCTCAGGAAGAACTGGCGAATGAGGAAGATGTTGAATGCACCGCCGCCGAAGAACGCGGGAAGAATGAGCGGCCAATAGGTGTCGATGGCTCGCAGCTCGCGCCAGATCATGAACACCGGGATCATCGTGACTTGGCCGGGCAGCATCATCGTGGCGATGACGATGCCGAACAGCGTATCTCGCCCCTTGAACTTGAAACGGCTGAATCCGTATGCCACCAGCGAGCCGGTGAGCATTTGCCCGATCGTGCAGGCGATCGTTATCACCAAGGTGTTGAGCACCCATTGGGTGAATGGTAGAGCGGTCCACGCCTTTTGGAAGTTGCCCCACTGAATGGTTTCCGGAATCCAGCGCGGCGGGAAGGCGAAGACTTCTTGGTCATCCTTGAGGGCGGTCGAAACGGTCCAGACGAACGGGACGAGCGCTACGACGGAAAGCAGGATGAGGAATACGAGCAGCGGCGCTTTCTTCACGATTTTGCTTCTCCTTCGTAGTGCACCCAGCGTCGCGATGCCCAGAACTGGATGCCGGTGATGGCGAGCAGGATTAAGAACAGGACCCAGGCCAGCGCGCTTGCCTTACCGAGCTTGAAGTACTCAAAGGCGTTGCGGAAAATCGACAGGGCATAGAAGAGAGTCGCATTGTTTGGGCCACCGGCCGTCATGATGTAGGCCTGCGTGAACACCTGGAACGCTCCGATGACGCCGAGGATAAGGTTGAAGAACATGACCGGCGACAGCAGGGGCAAGGTGACGTTGCGGAACTGTCGCCAGGCGGAGGCTCCGTCAAGTCGCGCTGCTTCGTAGTACGACTCCGAGATGCCCTGGAGTCCGGCGAGGAAGATGATCATGCGGCCGCCGCCGATGCCCCAGAGGGACATGACGACGAAGGCTCCAAGGGTGTACTTTTCGTCGGCCAGCCACTCCACGCCACCCCAACCGAAGAGTCCGAGGGTGTAGTTCAAGAGGCCGTTGTCGGCGTTAAAAATCCAACTCCAAAGAAGCGCTGAGGCGACCGAAGGGACCAGGCTAGGTAGATAGAAGAGCGTGCGGAATAAGCGCTCGCCCGCTACCTTTTGGTTCAGCATCAGCGCGAGACCGAGCGAACCGGCGATGCCTAGCGGCACCGAGAAGAAAGCGTACGTAACGGTTACTTGGAGCGATTTCCAGAACAGCGGCTCGTCGAACAGGATGCGCTCGTAGTTTTTTGTCCCGATGAAATGAATCGTGTTGAGGTCGTAGCGGGTGAAGCTGAGGACCAGGCTGGCGATCATCGGGCCAGCGGTGAAAAGCAGAAAGCCGATGAGCCACGGCAGGATAAAGACGAAGCCCCAGCGACCAGGATGGTGCTTTTTCATAGCCCCGGATCCTCCGAAAGTAGCTTGTTCACCGCCTTGTGAGCGCGCTGAAGGACAACCTTGGCGTCCCGATCCCGTCCGGCGAAGAGTCCGTCGAGTTCTGAGCCGACGACGGTGACAACCTCGGGCCAGCGGGGGCCGATAGGAAGAACTTTTCCGGACTTCACGCTTTCGGTAACGGCTGGCATGTTGAACGGCGGCGCCTTGGGCTCGAGGAACTCAGACGACTGCGCCAGCTTGATGCGGGTTGGCGACTGGCGACGTTGCTCGATGTACAGGAACCGCTCGGCTTCTTCGCTGACGATGAACTTCATGAGTCGCCAAGCAGCTTCGGGGTGCTTGGTTTCGCGGTACATCACCAGCTGGTTGCCTTTTACGAAGAGCGACTTCCCTTTCGGGCCGTCGGGCAATGGGCAGATGTCCCACTCGAAGTCCTTGATTTTTTCCCGGTAGCGCGAGGTGACGCCGATGTAATTGAACTCCATGGCGAGGCGTCCGGTTTCGAAGCCGAAGGCGGCGTTGGCGCCTTGAGCAGGCGACGGGCAGACGCGATGCTTCCAGCGCAAGTCGGCGACCCATTGGAGGGCTTGGGCGGCTTCTGGAGTGTCCATCGCCGAACGACTTAGGTCCTCGTTCAGCAGGTTTGCGCCGAAGCCGTACATCAGGCCGATGTAGAACGGCATGTTTGGGAAGCCGAGGCCGAACTGGGAGGGGCGGCCGTTGCTATCGAATTCGGTGAGTTTGATTCCGTATTCAAGTGCGCGGTCGGTGGTCCACTCGCCCTTTTTGGAGAGCTCGTAGGGATCGGCGAGCCCGGCTTTGGCGAGGAGCGACTTGTTGTAGATCATCACGCCGCCGCCGAAAAGGACATTCAGAGCCTGCAGTTTGCCGTTGCTGTAGTTCTCTTGCATAGCCAGCGGGAAGAACTCTTCGGCCTTGAACTCGGGATCGGTTTCGGTGAACTCGGAGAGGTCGCGGAAGTAGTTCCGATCTGCTAGCTGCGGGAAGTTGAAGTGGTCGACGCGGACGACATCGGGCGAGGTTCGGCTGGCGAACATGACGATGCTTTTGTTGCCGTAGGCCGACTGGGGGACCTTGAAAAGGCGCACGTTGATGTCGGGGTTTTTCCGGTTGAACCGGTCGACGAGTTCCTGTTCGAGCGCGAGCTGCTCGACGTTGCCCCAAGCCATATAGCGGAGTTGGATGCGGCGGTCGGTTTGGGTCGTGCAATTGCTTGCAGCGAGGGCGGCAATGAGGATTCCCGCGAACGCCAGCGCCTGCTTCATGCGAGGGCAATTGTAACGGATTCTATTGTTATTGGGAAGCCGATATTGCGTATCATTGCGAAATGGTCCCGCAGATCACCGATGATCAACGCGCGCAGATGCGCGAACTTGGCTACGTCGTTTTTGAAGACTTGTTCACCGTTGACGAAATGACTGACCTCATTGCCGAGCTTGAGGCCGACGAGGCCCGAATGCGGGCAGCATTGGCCGCCTCGGGCGGCGAGTCCGGGATTTCTCGCGCCGACGAAATCACCTTCAACGACCACATTGCCGAGCGGAATCCGCTGGTCCGCGAATTCACCAAGCGGCCGGAATTTCAGGTGCTTTGCAAAGAGTTCATCGGCGACAACGTTGATCTGTACTGGAACCAGACCGTGTTCAAGCAACCCGAGGGCGCGCGCGAGTTCCCTTGGCACCAGGACGATGCCTACACCCCGGTGACTCCAGCCCCGTACCTCACCCTTTGGCTCGCGTTGAACGATGCAACGGAAGAGAACGGCTGCATCTCCGTGCTGCCGGGTTCGCACAAAGACGGCCTGCGCGAGCATCATCCGTCGCCGATCGGCTGGGTGGGGCACTCCAGCGACGATCCTGATCAGGGAGTGTTAGCCCCGATTCGGGCCGGAAGCCTGATCTGCTTCTGGTCGCTGACGATGCACAAGAGCGGCTCGAACCGAAGCAAGGGCGTGCGGAAGGCGTACGTGATTCAGTACAGCGCATATCCGCTGCATCGGGTCGCGGACGGCGGTTTGATTGAGGTGGAGATTCCAATTCTGCGCGACGGCATCGGGGTGTGAGGCGCGGCGCTTTAAGTGGCCGATCAGCAGAGCATCAGTTTCTGCTTTGGAGCACAGTGTCGTTGATGTTTACAGCTTGCCGAAAGCGGTAGCAGGGCTACCGCACTCCAAAGGGATTTCGGCTTTCCGTTATAGTAGGGGCATGGTCTTTTCGATCGGATTGGCGGCGATGGTGCTGGCGGCGGGGATGGGTTCGGAGATGAGCCCACAGGCTAGCCCGGTGGATGTTCACGGGCGGTTGCAGGTTAAGGGCAATCGAATCGTGGGCAAGGATGGGAAACCGGCTAGCCTGGCGGGGATGAGCCTGTTTTGGAGCCAGTGGATGCCGCAGTACTACACGGCGGAGACGGTGGGCTGGCTGAAGT
This sequence comes from bacterium, assembly GCA_027485645.1. Taxonomy (GTDB): domain Bacteria; phylum Armatimonadota; class Fimbriimonadia; order Fimbriimonadales; family Fimbriimonadaceae; genus Fimbriimonas. Next base: position 647,091 of record JAIXQR010000003.1, on the reverse strand, counting down.
CGGACTTTAAGTCGACCGGAGTTCGGGCGGCGATTGCGGTGGGGAGCGGCGGCTATTTGACTCAGCCTGAGGTCGAAACCAAGAAAGCGCACGCGGTGGTAGATGCGGCGATCAAACAGGGAATCTACGTGATCGTTGACTGGCACTCCCACGATGCCGAAAAGACACCGGAAGCAGCGGAGAAGTTCTTTGGCGAACTCGCTGCCAAATACGGCAAGAGTCCGAACTTGATCTACGAAATCTACAACGAGCCGCTCAAGGTGAGCTGGTCGCAGGTGATTAAGCCGTACGCCGAGCGAGTGATCGCGGCGATTCGGAAGCATGACAAGGACAATCTGATCATCGTCGGCACACCGACGTGGTCGCAGGATGTCGATGCGGTGATCCCAGACCCGATCAAGGACCCGAACGTGGCTTACACCTTGCACTTTTACGCCGGTACGCACAAGCAGTACCTGCGCGACAAGGCCCAGAAGGCGCTCGACGCCGGGCTGGCCCTGATGGTGACCGAGTGGGGCACGGTGAACGCAGACGGCGACGGCAAGGTCGACCGAGAATCGACCCAGGCCTGGTTCGATTTCATCGCCAAAAACCAACTCAGCCACTTCAACTGGTCGGTAGCCGACAAGGTCGAAGGCGCCGCGATTTTGAAACCGGGCGCCTCCGGCAAGGGCGGTTGGAAGGATTCTGAGTTGACCGAGTCAGGGCTCTATGTTCGAGAGCTGATCCGGGGTTGGAAGCACTGATCCAGGCTTAGTGCTTCCCTTTCTCGGCCGGATACGGGATGCCCGGTTTGTAGCCTTCCCAAAGGATGCGGTTGAGTTCTCCGAAGTCGGCGCGGTCGACTTCGGAGAAATCGAGCTTTGCGCTTCGCTGGGCGAGCTTGGTGCCCGACGGGTTTCGCTCATTTAGATCGATGCCGGGTTGGACCTTGGTGAACGGAGCAAAGTTTGGCTTCGTCGTGAAGGCGTTGATCATCGGCGTCGCCGCTTCATCGAACTGGGTGAGCGGCGGGAGGCCGAGCATCAGACCCATCGTGCGCAGCATCGAGGCAGTGCTGTAGTGGGTGCTGTCGAGAATTCCGCGCTTGGCATACGGACTCGCCACATAGGCGACCGTTCGGTGAGAATCCACGTGGTCGGGGCCGTCTTGGGCGTCGTCTTGGACGATGAAAATGGCGGTTTCCTTCCAGAACTTCGACTTGCTGACGGCTTCCACAAGGTTGCCGACGGCAAGGTCGTTATCGCCGACCATTGCGTAGGGCGAATACTGACCAGCACTGAAGCCGTGGGTGTGGTCGTCCGGTAGGGCCATGACCATCAGATTCGGCCAGCCGCCGTTCTTCTCGGCTTCGCGCATTTCGCGGAGGAACTCGTCGACCTTTTCGGTGTCTCGTCCACCCCGGGCAAAAATCTCTTCGAACTTGGCGCTGTAGCCGTACTTTTCGGGGTCCTTTCGCAACTCGGGGTCGTTCAGCGAGTTGTGGTCTTCCTGAACGTCAACATACTCGCCGTAAACGCGAGCCTTGAGACCATGCTTGCGGGCTTGTGACCAAAGGTACTCGCCAGGAGAGCTGGTCAGGCGCTTGTCGCTATCCACCTGTCCGTGGCGGCCGTAGCCGAGGACCCACTGCTTTTCGCAGTAGTCACTAGCGTAAGCGGCGTCGGTCCATTGGTGGCCGGATTGGGACGTTTCGCCGTCGGCATAAAAGTTGTCGTACGTCGCGAAAGTCTCGGCAAGCTTGTGACCGTTCGGGGTGACTCGCCGCGGGAAGATGGTGAGCGATGGGTCGCCGTTTCCGCGTCCAAGGTCGCCGAGAACCTGGTCGAAGGTTCGGTTTTCTCGGATCACGTAGATGACGTGCTTGATCTTTCGGAGGGCGTTACGTTCGATGTCGCGGAATTCGGCGCTGGCGAGCAGGGCCTTTTGGTCCGGCATGTTTTCCTTCACCTTCGCGCTGAGCTTCTGGAGTTCATCGGCGGACGGAATATCGAGAATGGTGAGTCGTCCGGTGAGCTGCTGGCCGATGTAGCGGTAAGGCGCACCGTACTGTTGGCCGCGAATTTGGGCACCTTCAAGGGTGACCTTGCTGCCCGCGTTCGGACCGTAGTTGCCTTTCGCGGTGCCAATCAGGAGTTTCTTACCGTCGGGAGTAACCGAGACAAGGACTGGGTACCGCTCGGTTGGGATGTAGCCGGTGACTTTCGCCGACTTGGGGTTGGATACGTTGACGACGGTGATGCAGTTGTTGCCGGCGTTAGCAACGTACAGCGTGCTCTGGTCGGGCGAAAGCGCCAAGTGAACGGGGGTGGAGCCGACTTTCGATCTGCCGCCGAAGCCAGTTCGAATGGTCGCGGTGACAGCGCCGTTTTGGATGACGGAGACGGAATCGGAACCCGCGTTGCTCACGAACAAGCGGCCATCTTTCGCGTACACGACGGCGGTTGGGCGCTGCTCAACCTTGATGCGGTCAACCGAGGTCAGGGTTTTCGCGTCGAGGATGCTGATGCTTTGATCGCCCCAGTTGCTGACCGCGAGGTGGAGACCATCGGGCGAGAGCGCGGCCATATAGGGCCGGTAGCCGACTTTGGTTCGCTGTTTGATTTGGCCCGCTTCGTCGGTGAGCAAGACTTCGTCGCTTTGGACGTTGAGAACGTAGTTGCCGTTTGGTCCGGGGAGGATGCTGCTGACGAAGCGATCTCTTGGTGCGATGCCTTCCAGGTCAATCCCGGAACTTTGCTCGAGCTTGCCGTTGACGTTTTTGATCTTGAGGATGGCTTTGTGCTTCGCAGGGTCCTCGACCTTTCCGCCAGAAAGCCAAAATTCGCCGTCGGCTTTCTGCGCGAGGCCGATCCAGTTTCGGTCGAACTTGAGGGTGCTTTCGATTTGTCCGGACTCGAGATTGACCAAGTTGAGCGAGTGATCGTGGTACCCGGCGGTGTTCACCAGCACCTTCTTTCCGCCATCGACGAAAATGATCGACCCAGGCATGTCGCCAGGGAGGTCAATTCCCTTTCCAACCGGCGTAATGCGCCAGCCATTGAAGAGGGTGAAAGCGGTTTTGTCGGCACTCCAGCCGGGCCAAGATTGGCGAGCGGACCGCATATTGCCTTGGAAGGCAATGACAAGGGCAGCGACGCCAAGCGCGGAAAGGGATGCGAACAGGAACCGGGATTTCATGATTTTGCAATTAGGATAGCCGGGATCGCTCTCACGCACCGGACGATGATTCGGTGCTCCAAGCCCATACAGCCTTGGTGCATCGATTCGAGTTTAAAGTGCAAACGGTGAAGAAAGCCTGCTTCGAATGTTAAGGTTTCTTTTTATTGTTTTCTTAACCTGGCGTCTACATGATTTCGATTTGATGATGCCAACGGTAATCTCTGCGATCGGTTAGTGTGGGTGACCAGAGGATGCGATGCGAAAAGTGCTCGGAAGTTTTGTGGCGTTTGCGACGTTGGCAAGCGGCTGGGGCGGTCAAATGAAGACGCCCGGAGCCCTTAGCCTTTGGTATCCGGAGGCGGCCCCGACGTGGCTGCATGCCTTGCCGCTTGGGAACGGTCGCCTCGGGGCCATGGTCTTTGGTGGTGTGACCAAGGAGCAGGTGATGCTGAACGAAAGCTCACTCTGGTCGGGCGGGCCCAAGAACTGGGACAACCCAGACGCAAAGGCGCAGATTCCGCTGATCCGAGAAGCCCTAGCGAAGGAAGACTACGCCCTAGCCCAGTCCTTGACGCAAAAGATGCAGGGGCCCTACACGCAGTCTTACGTGCCACTTGGCGATCTGGATATCGAATTTGACCTTCCCGCGGGAGCGGTTTCGAACTACCGGCGGGAGTTGCCTTTGGGCGATGCTGTGGCGACGACGACCTTTTCGCAAGGTGGAGTTGAGTTTCGGCGCGAAGCGTTTGTCAGTTACCCAGACAACGTGATCGTTTACCGATTCACGGCCTCGAAGCCAGGATCGATTTCTTTCCGGGCTTCGTTCCGAAGTCAGTGCCCGACGACGGTACGTCCGGTTGGATCGAACGGTCTAGCGCTTTTAGGTCGGGCGCCCGCTCATGCGGAACCTAACTACCGCAGCAAAGAGCCATCGATTGTTTATGACGAGAAGATCGGAATGGGTTTCTCGTCGGTTCTCCGCGCGGTGACTATAGGCGGCTCGGTCACCTCAGATTCAAACGGACTCCGAGTGCGAGGCGCTTCCGAAGTCACCCTGGTTTTGAGCAACTCCACCGGATTTCGTGGGTTTGACAAGCAGCCCGAAAACGATTCGATTCGATCGATGGAGCGGGCCAAGCGGACCGTTGAGAAGGCGACAAAACGCCCCTTCGGCGAGCTGAAGGAGCGACACCAGGCGGACCATCGTCGCTTGTTCAATCGCGTCTCAATCGACCTCGGGCCGGGGCGAAGCGATGTTCCGACTGACGAGCGAGTGATTGACTGGAAGAAGAACGGCGATGCGGGACTGGAAGCCTTGCTGTTTCAGTACGGTCGGTACTTGCTGATTGCGAGCAGTCGGAAAGGCGGTCAGCCGGCGAACCTGCAGGGCATTTGGAACCCGATGATGCGGCCACCCTGGTCGAGCAACTACACCACCAACATCAACGCGCAGATGAACTACTGGCCGGCGGAGACGACCAACCTTCCGGAATGCGCTGAGCCGATGCTTGGATTCATTGCAGACCTCGCCCAGAACGGGGCGAAGACGGCAAAGACAAACTACGGCTGGCGTGGCTGGACCGCTCACCATAACTCGGACTTGTGGCGGCAATCGGGCGCGGTCGGGGCGTACGGCGAGGGTTCTCCAACCTGGGCGAACTTCAATCTCGGTGGCGCTTGGATGTCTCTCCAGCTATGGGAGCACTACGCATTTACGCAGGATCGATCGTTCTTGAAGCGGGCGTATCCGATTTTGAAGGGAGCCGCGCAGTTTGGATTGGATGCGCTCTACGAGAAGGACGGCGTGCTCGTCACCGCCCCTTCGGTTTCGGCAGAAAACGTCTTTTTAGTTAACGGAAAGGGTTACGAGGTCTCGATCGGGACGACGCAGGACATGGCGATCTTGCGGGCATTGTTCGGAGTGACTGCGCGAGCGGCGAAAGAGCTTGGCGTGGATTCGGATTTTCAGGCCGAGCTGGCAACTTCCCGATCGAAGTTGCGGCACGAGAAAGTGGGATCGAAAGGGCAACTTGTTGAATGGTCGCAGGAGTACGGCGAGGCAGAGCCGCTGCACCGGCACGTTTCGCACCTGATCGGCGCCTATCCGGCGGCGGACATCACGCCGCAATCGCGGCCAGACCTGGCGGCGGCAGTTTCGAAGACGCTGGATCTTCGGGGAGACGACAGCACGGGCTGGTCGATGTCTTGGAAGCTTGCCTTGCGGGCACGCTTGCATGAGCCCGAGGCGGCGCACCGGATGCTGAACTACTTGATTCGCCTTGTGGGATCGGACAAAACGACCTATGCGGGCGGGGGCGGCGTGTATCCAAACCTGTTTGGCGCCCATCCGCCTTTCCAGATTGACGGCAACTTCGGGACAGCCGCCGGGATGGCGGAGATGCTGGTGCAGTCTCACCGCGTGAACAGCGACGGTCGCGTGATTGTAGAACTGCTTCCTGCGCTACCGAAGGCGTGGCCGAACGGATCGGTCAAGGGACTTCGAGTACGGGGCGGGGCGACGGTTGACATTGCCTGGCAAAACGGCGAGCTCAAAAGCTGGAAACTGCACGGCAAGCGAGACCGGTTCGTTGTTGAGAATCGTGGGTTGACCGTACTCTGAGTGATACGTTAGTATGGGCGGCGATGGAACCCACTTTTGTCACCGAGCCGCCCCGACGTATTGTTGGACTTGAGTACGTTGGAAACAACGCTAACAAAGAGATCAAAGCCTTGTGGGGGACATATGAGCCTCGAATTCCGGAAATAAAGATTAGCGGAGATTTTTACGGCGCCGTCCGCATGAACGATGAGTTGCCAGAAGGCGACTTTGAGTATCTCGCCGGGGTTGAGTCTGATGGCGATGTTCCCGAAGGAATGAAAGAATGGCACCTACCGGGCGGGCTCTACGCAAAAGTGGAATGTCCGAACTTGGGCGAGTTGATGCCGATCATCCACGGTTTCTACAGCGAATGGCTTCCCGCGAGTGAGTACGAAAGTGGCGGCGGCCCGACCCTGGAGTTCTATCCAGAATCGTTCCCCGCGGAACCAGGCATCTTTGTTTTGTTCTCGGTTAAAGCGAGCTGAGCCAATCAACCAGCAGGTTGCCCCAGTTTTTGAGTCCGCGCTCTTGCGATCGGAGGCCATACCCGTGGCCTCCTTTCGGGAATAGATGGAATTCGACGGGGACCTCTTTTGCCTTGCAGGCGGCAATGTAGCTCAGGGCGCTCTGGACGGGGATCGGGTCGTCCATGGTGTGTACGAGGAAGGTCGGTGGAGTCGACTTTGTTACCGCGATTTCATCCTTCAGGGCCTGTTCGCCGTCGTTCACGAGGTACGCGGTGTAAACCAAAACGGTGAAATTCGGGCGGCTGGAAAGGTCATCGGCCGAATCGACTTTGGCGTAGGTCGGCGCGGAGTTGCTGCTGATTGCGGCGAGGTGTCCTCCGGCGGAGAAGCCCATGATGCCGATTTTTTCGGAGTTGAAACCGAGGGTCTTCGCCTGGCTTCGTAATAAGCGGATAGCACGGTGGGCGTCTTGCATGGGTGCGAGATGCAGCGTTTTGTCTTGGTCTCGATTTGGGAGCCGGTATTTCAGCACGGCAGCGTGAACGCCGTTCTTGTTCAGGAACTCGGCGATTTCGGTGCCTTCATGCTCGATGGCCTCGATCCAGTAACCGCCGCCAGGGCATACAAGGACGGTGGGAGCGTTCGCCTTGGCAGCGGCGGACTTGAAGACCTGAAGGGTTGGTTTCGAAACGTTCTTGACGATCTTGAAGTTGGACTTCTCGTCGAATTCCGTGATCTCGGCATCCGTTCGGGTCCAGCCATTAGGGTTGCCGGTTGGCCAGAGGTTGATGGGGGCAAGGGTGTCTGTCATGACCAAACTCAGAACCGCGGCTAGAACCATGGTTCTAGGATGTTAGCGCGATTCGGCAATTTTCGTTACCGAGTTCGGTTGCGCGTTCGAGGGCCGTTTTGCCCTCGGCATCGAGGATGGTTCGGTCCGCACCTAACTCGAGAAGAGTCGAAATGCACTCTCCGCAGTCGTCTCTTTGCCGAGCGCACCAGTGGAGCGGGGTTCCGCCAAGGTGATGCGAACCGGCTTTTTGGACTTGGGCATTGACGTTTGCGCCGGCGGCAATGAGTTTGCGGATGATCTCTGGATTACGTTCGGATGCCCAGTGCAACGGGGTCCCACCAACCCAGCCGATCTCGTGAGCGTTCGGGTCGGCGCCATGGGCCAGGAGGAAGTCGACGATCTCAGGGAAGCCGTTATGCGCAGGCCAGTGGAGGGGCGAGTCGCCGATCCAGCCACGCTGGTGCACAGCGAGAGGATCAACTTTGACGTGCATCTTAACTTGCGCGAACCAACCTTCCCTTCCGGCAAGGTTAATGGCTACGCCAACGCCGCGCTGTCCTTCGGCTTTCTCGGGAATCTCGTTGAGGAAGTAGTCAACGACCGCTTGCTGGTCTTTCCACGCGGCAACGATCACCGCCGGATAGGTTGAGAACGGGTGCGAGTAGACGGTAGAACCAAGCTCGACGAGAAGCTTGACGATGTCGAGATGGCCATATTTCGCGGCCACGTGAATGGGAGTGAGTTCATCCCAGTTCCGTTTGTTGTCGTCGGCTTCGAGGTTGCGAACGTTCACGTGCTCGGGATAGGATCGAAAGTACTCTCCAACCAAGGCAGTTTCTCCGGCCGCAATCGCGGCGAAAAGCTCAGAGTTCAACATCTAACCCGGACTTTAGAGCGTTAGAGTCGAAAACGCAAGCTGAAACTTTGGGTTGGTTGCGCCGAAAACTAAGGGATGGCACGTCATTACGGTGTTAACTGGAACAACACCTGTGATATGTTCTGGGTAGCGAGTGGGAAATCGATGAAAAGAGCGATTCAGTTTGGTTTTTTGGCGGCCACGGTGGTTGCTCTGACTGGTTGCGGAGGAAACAGCAGCTCGTCCGGCGCACCGGCAAGCAACGTTAGCGTGCAGTGGGCGGAGGAATTGCTCACGAGCGCGAGCAGTTCAACCATTGGCCCGCCCGCGATTTCTCGAACGCTTGGGATCGTGTCGACCGCCGCATTTGATGCTTGGGCAGCTTACGACGCGAAGGCGATTGGCACCCGACTGGGTGGGTCGCTTCGACGCCCGACGGCAGAACGGACGCAGGCTAACAAGGAGAAGGCGATTAGCTACGCGGTGTATCGCACCATGCTAAATCTGTACCCCGCTGATGCGGTCCGGCTACGAGCTAAGATGGTGGCCTTTGGATACGATCCTGATGACGTTTCCGAAACACTGACTACACCGCAAGGTATCGGCAACCACGTAGCGGCTAAGTTGATTGCTTACCGACAAAATGACGGTGCTAACCAGGCCGGAAACTACGCCGACACCTCCGGGTACGTACCGGTGAACACGCCAGATGTTGTCACGGACCCGAGCAAGTGGCAGCCATTGCGGTTTGCCAACGGCAACGCGCCCGGATTCCTTGCGCCACATTGGAACCAGGTGATTCCGTTCGGCTTGGCTACCGCATCTGAGTTTCGAACGAACGGCGGTCCGACCTACGGCTCGCCGCAGTACCTGGCGCAGATGGATGAGATTGTCGAAACGGCGGCGAACTTGACCGATGAGCAAAAAGTAATCGCCGAGTATTGGGCAGACGGCCCACGTACGGTTACCCCTCCGGGCCACTGGATGCTGTTCGCCACCGAAGTTGCCAAGCGGGACGGGATGTCTTTGGACAAATCCGTTCAGCTGTTCTTCATGATGGGCAACGCGGTGATGGACGCTGGAATTGCGTGTTGGGACATGAAGCGGGTTTACAACACTTCGCGACCGATCACGGCGATTCGCGCGAACTACGCTGGCCGCATGGTCCGGAGCTTCATCTCTCCGACGGCCGGTTTTGGAATGGTTGATGGCTCGCAATGGCTTCCGTTCCAATCACCAAACTTCATCACTCCGCCATTTCCTGAATACAGCAGCGGTCACAGCACGTTTAGCGCAGCCGGTGCCGAGGTGCTGCGTCGGTTCACGGGTAGCGACTACTTCGGCTCGTCGGTGACGATTCCGGCCGGGTCGCTTACGATTCAGCCGGGAGTCCCGGCGGCTCCGGTGACCTTGAGTTGGCCAACGTTTAAGGACGCGGCAGACCAAGCGGGCATGAGCCGACGATACGGCGGCATCCACTTCAAAGCGGGCGACCTTGATTCCCGATCTGTAGGAAAGAAGATCGGCGAGCGGACGGTAGAAGTCGCGATGGACTTCATCAACGGCGTCCCGGGTCGGGCGTTTAATCCCTGAAGAAAAAATGAGAAGGCCGAGGGCTTGGTTTTCACCAAACCCTCGGCCATTCTTTTGAGCCCGGTTAGGGATTTGTGACGGTGATCTTCACGGATCTCACGCCGTGATTCAGAATCTTCACGTAAAGATTCGTCACCCCGGCTTTCAAACCAGTCACCGGGAACGTCACAGAGCTCGATCCGCCGGAGATCGCGGTCAGCCTGGTTGACGGAATTTTAAGCACTCCGGCCTTCTGCGAGGTCACATCAACAACGAGACGTGCACCGAGAGGTATCGGAGCGTTCAAAGTCACCGTGACCATGCTGTTTTGTCCTACGGCGATGGTGCTCGCGGAGGCGGTCACCGTGGTGATGGCGTTGTAGGTCACCGAAACGAGGTCCGTTTTTGTTGAACCTTGGAAGGTTGCACGGATCGTTCCGTTTTGCATTGCTTTCGTCGAATCGACTAAGAAGCTGGTGAATGTTTCCCCTTCGGGCACGGTCGCAGTTGCCGGGACAGAAAGTCCGGTGGTCAGGCTAGCAAGCGTAACCACGTATCCACTAGCGGGTGCTGGCGAGGAGAGACGAACCGTGCCAATCGTTATCGTTCCGAGGATGAAGTCGGAAGCGTAGAGTTCGGTGATGTGGACGGCGGGCGGGTTGACCGTGATGGTGTCCGACTTCTCAGTAAAGCTAGGCGTGCCTTCGACCTTAACTGAAGTAGCTACTCCAACCGATTTACCCGTTACGACGAAAGTGGCCTTGCTCTGACCGGCCGGGACGGTGACGCCGTCGGGGCAGTCCAGGCTAGATGAATCGCTGTTGACCAAGGTGACCAACACGCCGCCGGCAGGGGCAACCGACTGCAAACTCACGGTACCGAGCACGGTTTCACCAACCGTAATGTCTTCTGCAGCAAAGGTAACGGCGCTAACGCGCGGGGTTCGCACGGTGAGCTGTCCGGTACCCGTAGTGAGTCCCGTTCCCGAAGCGGTGATGGTGACAAGGGTGTCGGTGGTTACCACCGAACTTCTCGCAGTGAACTGGGCAACCGTAGCCCCGGCTGGTACCGTTACGCTGGCTGGCACGGTGAGCGCGGAGTTGTCGCAGCTAAGGCTGACAACGGTGCTGGCGCTCGGCGCGCTGGAAAGGGTGACGGTGCCAGTGACGCTCTTGCCCCCGGTAACTCCGAGAGATCCAAACGAGACGGAGGCTTGGTTTGAGGCATCTTTTCGGAATACATATGCCTGTCCGGCATTAGAATTGCCAAACACAGATGCGTTCGGCGAACCTACGAAAGCGGTATCGCCGCTAACGCTGACGGAAGTGCCGAAATAGGAGTAGACATCCCGATCACTCGCGCTCAGCATGTCTACTTCTGTCCACGCGCTGCCGGAGCTGGTGAACACATATGCCGCTCCGGCGTTACCCGTGCCACCTGGATCTGCAAGGTATGCCCCGACGACGGCGGTATTGCCGCTCAAGCTGACGGAAGAGCCGAATAAGGCAAATGTCGACTTGTCGCTTGCGCTCAGGATAGCCTGCTCTGTCCATGTTGCCCCGGAGCGAGTTGCAACGTACGCCTGCCCGGCCCCCGGTATTCCGTTCGCGGACGCGAATGCTGCCCCAATAAGGGCAGTATCGCCACTACAGCCGACCGAGATGCCGAAGCGGGCATAACTCTGTGGGTCGCTAGCGGTCAGAATCGTTTGCCGGGTCCATACGCCGCCGGAGCGAGACCAAACAAACGCTTTTCCTGCGCCTTCTATTCCGCTAGCGGTTGCTTCGGGTTCCCCAATAATGGCGGTGTCGCCGTTAACACAGACAGACAAACCGAAAGTGGTGTAGTTCCCAGGCTGGTCCGAGTACATAGATTCCACCTGAAGCCATGTATCCCCAAAGAGGCTGAAAATGTGAGCTGCGCCAGAAGTGTTGCCTTCGCGGGTTGCATAGGGTTCCCCAACGATGACAGTGTTGCCGCTCACACTGACGGAAGTGCCGAAATTACCGTAAACCGAAGGGTAGCTTGGGCTAAGGATGGCCTGCTCGGTCCAAGTGTTCCCTGAGCGAGAGAAAACATATGCCTTTCCGGCATCGTAAGTGTAGTTGGCATGATCTGCAAAAGGTGCCCCAACGACGATATTGTCGCCGCTTACGCTGACCGATTGGCCGAAGTCGCTGTTAAGCTCTGAGTCGCTTGCGGTTAGCACGGCCTGCTCAGTCCATGTGCTGCCGGAGCGGGAGAAAACGTACGCTTTCCCGGAATTGGTGTTTGCGCCCCGTGTCCCAATTACAGCAGTGTTGCCGCTCACGCTGACCGATTGGCCGAAGTAGTTGCCAGGCTCTGGAGGATTTTCCCTTAGGATCGCTTCCTCATTCCAGAGCGGGTCGATGGTCACAGGATATTTGGCTTCTGCGTCTTCCACACCGATGACGATTTCGGCTCCGCGAAGTTGCATGGTTGCCGGAAGTTTCTTTCCGGTGGCATCCCAGACTTTAAGACCGGCGTAGCTGACGCTTCCCTGATTGGTCGCGAATTCGATTCTCTGTGGTCCGGTTTGAACACCTTTTGAACCCGATGAGGCGAGCTTGACCCAAAGGTTGCCCTGGCCGACTTTCTTATCGACTTGGAACCAGTGGTGCAGGCCCTTTGCTTCATTGATGTACCACTCAGAAATGCCGGGGCGACTGAAAGTGAGCTTGCTGTAGCCCAACTCATCTTTGCCGAGCGCTGCCTTTGGTTGAGTAGTGGCGACGGCATTCTGTCCGTTCCCGTAAGCGACGGTCCGGATTGAGAGGTCCCCGATGGTCAGACGGCCCGAAGCAGCTAGCCCGAACTGGTACTGCCCTGGCTGCGAGCCGGAGAACGATCCGTCTACCGACTGGATCTGCCGCTGAGATTGACTGAGTGCGAGTTTGAGCTCCGGGTAGTTTTCGAGGGTGTCACTCGAACTAACTTTTGGAGACATTCCAGCTACCGCTAACGCGAGTAGAAGATTCATCCGAGCGAACTTACCACCGGCTTAGAAGCAAGTAATCATATTTTGAATTAAGGTCAATTATATAACTTTAATATTACTTTACTGTACAAAAGCAGATTAGATATAATTATATATAATATTCCTTCAAAAATAGGATAGCTTTTGACGTCAATTCAATTTGCTCTTGTGGGATGACCTTCAATCCTGATCTGCCGGTGGGCGATAGAACTGGGTCGGGAACGGTCGGTTGGGGTGGACGGAGTACCACGCTGCCTTTGCCATGGTCTTGGCGTGGCCACGGTCTACGTCGGTTAGGTCGAGCTTTTCGGAGGCCAGAGCAAGTTCGCGTTGTACGCCGGTGAGTTGCTTCGGACTTGGGTTCATTTCATTCAGCTCGATCTGGTTCGGCTTGTGGGTGTAAGGCCGATAGTCGGGCGAATCAACGAAGCAAGCATTGAGCGGGGCGCCGGTGCGGTCGAAGCGGTTCATCGGCGGGATGCCGAGGACGAGTTCGAGGGTTCGGATGAACGATGTGTGGTTGTAGAGATCGCTCACTACGGCACCGCGGCGGGTGTAGGGCGAGATGCACATGGCGATGGAGCGGTGGCCGTCGACGTGGTCGACGCCTAGCTGCGAGTCGTCTTGGACCACGAGGATGAGGGTCTCTTTCCAGAAGGGGCTCTTGCTGATAGCTTCCACGATTCGGCCCAAGGCAAGGTCGTTATCGGCGACGGTTGCACGCGGAGTGGGCATCGTGGAGCCCGTGCCGGCGGTGTGGTCGTTTGGCAGGAGCATCATGCTGAGTGCGGGCATGCGGCCGTTCTTTTCCCAGGTGTTCAGTTCTTTGATGAACACATCGGCTCTCCATTGGTCGGAAATGATGCTCGGGAAGCCGATGTAGTTCGGGTGGAGGTGCGGCTCGAGTGCCTTTTGCGAGGTATGTGCCTCGATGACCATGCTGTTCTTGCCGCTCTTGTAGTCTTCCCAGGCTTGAGTCCAGCTTGGGCTCTTGCCGGTCGCTGGATTCACGATCTTTGGCTTATCCACGAATTCGCCAAATACGCGAACCCACTTGCCGGCTTTCGCGGCGGCATTCCAGAGGAAGCCTTCGGGCGACGTGGCGAGGGGGTCGCCGCCGTCGTATGGGTAGCTACGGACGTTGGTGGCGTAGTTTTGTTCGGTGTAGCCGTTGGCGATGCTGCTGGCGACCCATTGGTGTCCATCGGCGCTGTTGGTTCCGCTTGTGTAGAAGTTATCAATCAGCACGAATTCGCGGCTGAGGGCGTGGTGATTTGGCGTGACTTTCTCACCGAAGAGGCACAGGCTAGGATCGCCGTTTCCTTCTTTCATATCTCCCAGGGCCGAGTCATAGGTGAGGTTTTCTTTGATGATGTAAACGACGTGCTTGAAGACGCTGGGCTCGCCGAGTCGCTGCGGGATTGGCTTAGCCGGACGATCCTTTCTGGCCGCGAGGGTCTCAGTCCAGCCGTTATTTTGCGCGACGGTCTTGGTGTGCGACTTTAGATTTTTCAGTTGCGAAACTGGGATGGATTGGAAGGAACCCACGCTATCGTGGACGCCAAATCCGGTCTTCTTTGCCGCCGGCTGGCTGCCGACGCCCTTGGCGCTGGCAACGAAAAGGTGGTCGCCGGTGGCTTTGATCGCAATGGGGTACCAGCCGGTCGGGACGTAGCCAGCGACCTTCGGCGTTGCGGTTAGGTCTACGATGGCGACCGCGTTTAGGCCGCCGCAACTGACATAAAGCCGCTTGCCGTCTTTACTGACCGCAAGGTCCGTCGGGATTTGCCCAAATTGGGGATCTTCGGCTGGGCGGATGCTCAGGTTGCCGGTTACCTTGCCCTCTGGCACGTTCAGGAAGCTCACCGAATCGGAGTCTGATTCGGCGACATACAGTTCCTTGCCGCTAGCTGAGAAGGTTAGGCCCGAAGGTTGGCGGCCGACCGCGACCTCGCGCATCACCTTAGTCTCGGTGTCGATGAAGGAGATGCTTCCTTTCCACGCGGCGTCGGTGGCCGGGTCGATTTGAACCTCGGTTCCTGCGGAATCGGCGGTTGGAACGCCAACGCCTTGGAACGGTCGCTTGGTGTTCGGGTCCATCTGCGCGTCGCTTGGAGCGACGAGGGTTCCGCCACGGTTCGAGACGGCAACAGTTTTTCCATCCGGCGAGACGGCGAGGTGGAAGGGGGCGGCACCGACGGTAACCATGGCATCGATCGCGTCGGTCGTGAGATCGACAACGGCCACGGCGTTGCGGGTCGTCATGGCGACAAAGAGCTTGTTGCCGACGACGGCAAGTCCGGCAAGGTGCGGATCGCCGCCTTTGCTCGGGTTAACGGTGAGATCGCGGACCTTTGCGAGTTGCTGACCGTTCCAGCCGGCGACGAGGATTTTTCCGCCGGAGGTGGAGGCGTAGACCGTTTTTCCATCCGCGGACCAAGTCGCGCCAACGGGCCCGGCAGTGATGGGGAGCTCGGCGAGAATTTTGCTTTCTGCGTCGCTGATGATCAGCTTTCGGTGGGCGAGGATGGCCACGAACTCGCCGCTCGGGCTAAGCGCAAGGTCCTTTGGTCGCTGGCCTTCGAGCCGGGTGAAGTTGCCGATTGGAGTGAGGCGCTGATTGGTTGAAACGAGGATGCTGCCGTCTGGCTGTGAACCTAGTTTCAATCGGCCTTGCGCCATCCAGCCGGCAGCGGCAAACGCAATCACCGTTGCGCTGACTACTAATGCGATTTTCCCCTTCATTTCCCTTCCCATTTGCGGTCAGTATAGTCAGCCCTGCGATGGGCGCGGAGAGTTTTTTCTGAGCTTGTTCGCTAAATTCTTCTTCGGGCGACTAGGCCTGTAATTTCTTCCACATTTCATGCAGAAGGATGATCTGCCCGCCGTGGTAGGAATCGTGCTCGACGAGGTGGGCGATGATCCAGCGGAAGGTGTACTCCGTTGTGGAGCGGGCAAAAACCTGATCTGGCTGGTTGAAAGCCATGATTTTGGCGATCGCGCTTTCCCGCTCGGATTGGTAGAGGTCGAGGTACCAGGCCCACTCTTTGGCGGGAGGCGTTGGCCAGTATGGAATATCCTGCTTGGCCACGAGGTCGTAGGCAACGGCCGGGTGATCGGGGCTGATATCGCGCCCGTAGGCGAATTCTTCTAGCCAGTGCAGATCGCACCCGATCATGTGGAGCAAGATGCCGCCGATGCTGGGCCCGTCTTGGTACGGTTGCCATACGATGGCTTCGACGGAAGGGCTTACCTCAAGATTTTCCAACCACTCCCGACTTCCATCTCGCCAAGTTTCGATGAGCACGGCGAGATCTGGATGGAGATTTTCAATGGCAGCGAGGTCGTACCGCATGGTTTGGCCAGTCTACATCTGGGCAAATGTTGGCTGACTATACTGCCGATATGTTTATGCACGAACCGATTCCGGCGAAGATGCCGGCGGGGGTATTGGTTGGCCCACAGCAGCTGGAGGTCCAGGAAATTCCGGTTTGGCCGCTTTCCGACTATGGCGACTCTGACTTAGTCCTCATCAAGGTCGCGGCTTGTGGCGTTTGCGGTTCGGACTTTCGGTATTACGCGGGGGAGAACCCTTGGGCGCAGCACACTCTGGGGCGATTCGTGCCGAATCCGCCGAACATTGTTCTGGGGCACGAGTATGCGGGAACGGTGGTTGCGGTCCTATCTGAGGCAAACCGTCAACTGCTCGGGAAGCGGGTTGCGCCGGTTTGTAGCAAAGTTTGCGGACGATGCGCGGACTGCTTGGATGGGCGCACGCGGCTGTGCGCCGACACCGTCCACATGGGGCACGGGCAGGGCTGGGGGGAGCGGGAGTTCTTTCCTGGCGCTTATGCCAAGTACGCCTTAGCTTGGGGCTCGACTTGTTTCCCAATCTCTGACGCCCTTCCGTTTTCTCACGCCGCCATGATGGACATCCTTGCCGTGTGCTTGCACGTGGCAGAGCAGGGGAACATTCAGCCAGGGCGGCCGGTGCTTTGCATCGGGGCCGGACCAGCGGGCAACGGTGTGGCGCAGGTTGCGCTGAACCTCGGAGCGAGCCGCGTGCTGCTACTGGAGCGATCTTCGGTTGCGATTGACATTGCCGCTACCCAGGGTGTCGGCACGGTCATAGACGTTTCCAACCTATCTGATTCGGATCTTGCGGCGCGGTTGCGCGACTTTGCCCCGGAAGGTTTTGGCTCGGTTTTCGACACGGTCGGCTCGGCAGAATCGCTCAACCTCGGCATTCGACACCTCGGGAAAGCCGCAACGCTGGTGAATCTGGCGGTCCACGACGAGGAGATTCCGCTTAACTTTTTACGCCTCGGATCGGAGCGGCGGATTGTGACCTCTTGCAACTTCGAAGTCGGGGACTATCCAAGAGCGCTGGCCTGGCTGGAGTCGGGGAGATTGCGAGTGGATGAATGGCTCACTCCGGTCGCCCTTTCTGATGTGCCGGAGTGGTTTGAGAGAGTCACGAAGGCCCCGCAGGAGAAGGGGGCCTTTAAGCTCGTGATCGATCCTTGGTGCTGATCGGGCTTGTAGCCAGAAAGGTTCAGCGAAGGAAGTCTGGCATCTTGTCTTTAGGCTGAGGGTCGCATTCGATGGAAACGCTTTGCACCGCCCACTTCTCGCTTACTTTTCCGACGTTCGCCAAGACTCGAACCTTGCTCTTGCCGAGCGTGTAGTCTCGGAAGTATTCGGCGGTGGTTGTGCTCTTTCCGTTATTCTGCTTTGCGGAGAAGTTGCCCAACTCCATTTCCGTAACGGGAACTAGCTTTTCGGTTGCCACCGACTTTGCCACGCACGATCCGGTCGAATCGGTTTGAATGCCGCTCTCTCCGGGGTTCGCCACGAGCGCCTTGAGGTCCTTTGCGGTCGTCAACTTAGCAATGAAGGCTTGGGCAACGGGTTCGGCATCTTTTGCATCCGAGACAATTTGCTTTGCTCCCCAAAATCCAAGGCCCGCGATACCGCCGCAGCAGCCAAGCACTAATACCAACGCTCCAACGATCCACATCCAAGGTTTCATGACTTTCCGCCACTATCTTACGCCAAACCTTGCGCGAGTTCTCGGGCCATTTGGCCGAAGGGCTTATGCCGCTGCCCATGGAGTCCGAAGGAGCATGATAGGAACAAGCATGGATGAAATCACGACTTGCCCAACCTGTGGACGGAGCGACATGGCCGGCTTCCGAACCCAACGCGTGATTCCAGCTGCGATCATCCAGCTAATTCAGGCGGAAAAGCCTGAATGGACCGAAGCGGACGGACTTTGCCTCGATTGTCTAAACCGGTACCGAACGGAATACGTGAACCAGGTACTGCGATCGGACGAAGGCGACTTGGACGTGATTGAAAAGCTGGTAACAAAGAGCTTTGAAGATGCGGAAAGTACTGCGTTCGTCGAAGACTTGCCCGAAGCACTCACTTTCGGGAATCGGCTAGCCGATAAAGTAGCCGCGTTTGGCGGAAGCTGGGCGTTTATTATCTTCTTCGGCTGCGTGATTGCGGTTTGGATTACGCTAAACACCTTTGCCCTTGCCTTCCGGTTTGATCCGTTTCCTTACATCCTCTTGAACCTGGTTCTGTCTTGTCTGGCGGCGATGCAAGCGCCGGTAATTATGATGAGCCAGAATCGCCAAGAAGCCAAAGACCGCATCCGTGCAGAACGGGACTACCGTACGAACCTGAAGGCCGAGTTGGAGATTCGAAAACTACACGACAAGATCGACCACCTGCTGACGAGGCAGATGAAAAGGCTGATGGAAGTGCAGATGATTCAGGTTGAGATGATGTCGGAGCGAAGAGATTAATCCTTGACTGCTCGATCGAAAGTGAAACCTTTGTGGGGTCGGATCTGAAAACGATCGGCACTTCGGTATTGTCGGATCCACAGTCGATGAGGACCACTAGTCCAAACTGAGAACAGATGAAGATTTTGGTCGGGTGTTCCTATGGACTGAGGCTTGATTACGTCTCCTTCACCGTTTATAACGGTCAGATCAACCACCATCGTCCCTTCGAACAAGACCTCGTACCTTTTACCGGCCTCCAAATCGACGGAGTAAAAGAGGTTCAGATCATCTTTGGAAGCAATTGACACACTCTCAGTGAGCCCAAGCTTCACCGGCAGGATGGTATCTCGCTTGAGTTCATAAGATCCAGAACCACCATGACCGGAGCAAGCCACCTTCACGATGTATTCAGATGCGGCCGGATAATAGATATCCCCGTCGCGGTACTGATGTTCGGGCTTCTGACCATCGAACGTGTATATTTCAAATTCCGGCAAAAAACCGACTTCCTTCAGCCCATACCGAACAAACTCTGATTTAGCGACCTTTGTTCGGTAAACATGTTGATCACCTATAGCGAGCTTGGCGCTGACCGCTCGTCCCGATACAAGCTCGAGTAAACCGCTTACATTATTTAGTTCTAGGTTCGTACTTTGGTCCCAGATGTTTCGGAACAGAAAGATAATCGTCTCGTCATACTGAAAGATTCGCGTAACGTCGTCTTCACTGTAAGCCCGGTTTTGGATAGCGAACCAAGGCTTAGTTGCCTTACCATCTGCATTCAGATTGTATTTTCTCGTCTCGGTTTCGTCTTGTGCGGTCAAAACTGCCATTGAGTGCCCCCAATTGTGGGATGACCGAACGATATCGTACTTTTTCACCGGCATCTCGATGCGTACAAACTCCTTTTGGGGGACTAGTCTGGACAAGCGTTCCTGAGTTTTAACCTGCTGAACGGGAACTCTTTGGAAGTTGGTCTTTACGGCGGAATCCTTTCTTGCTCGGTATTCCACGATCAAGTCCCCGCTAAACTTCGCTTCGATCAAACCCGCAAATCCGTCGCTAAACGCACGATAGTCTTCAGCCGGAATACCAGTTGGGCCGTAAACTTGAACTCGATCAAGCGCATTCCAATAAGGATCACTCTGATCGTAAACGTACCCGACGTTGTAAGTTTCACCTTTCTTCACTGGAATTCGGAAAGAGATCCGGCGGTTGGTTTCCCGACTTTGTGGGTTTGTGGGGACGTTGTTCATTTCCCCAAAAGCTGACTCAACTGGAAAAATCGTGCGCATCCGAATGACAAACTTTCCGCCAGCCACCGAGCGATAGCTGAGAACCTTCAGCAGGTAGTCCCCATCCGAAGGTGCCTTAAAGTTAATGAATGGAGATTGATTCCCTTCCCTGCGATCGTCGTTCTTCTCGAGCTCTTTACCCTTTGCGGTGACCACGGAGATTGCCGGGTCGAAGGCTTCGCTCGTGACCCCCGCCAGCACCGTTTCGCCCTTCTTCAGCGTGAAGAGAAACTCCACGCGATCCCCGGGAGTCAAGATTGCGGTTCGTTCTTGCCAGAACGGATCGCTCAGGTCTCTGTCCACTGGTCTTTGTGAAGGATTCGCATAAATGTCCCCGGTCGGTCCCTGCGAACCTCCAAACCCGCCGCCTTGACCACCGCCTCCAAACCCACCGCCGCCAAATCCGCCTCCACCCCCCTGGCCGCCACCGCCGAATCCGCCCTGGGCATTGGCAGTGACGCTTAGGATCAATAGGAGGCAGGCGGCGAGGAACAAGCGGAAAGTCACGCCGATCTGACGCTCCGAATAGGTGCCGGTTTCCCGACACTGACACCCTCGACTCCTGCGCCTACAATCCTGAAACGATTTCCACTAGGGAGTGGTGGTGAACGTGCCCTTCTTTTTCACCTGGAAACCGGCTTTGTCGGTCGCTGTGAGTTCATACAAATAGGTTGTTCTCGGTCTAAGGCCAGTAATGACTGGCTCGTACCAAGGCCCCAGCACGGGCTCAACCCCATCAAAGGTGTAGTTAACTTTCAAAGTCCAAGTGCAGTGCTCAGAAGCGGTTGCGGTGAACTTAGCCCCATCCGAAGTGGTCTTGATGTTCACGGTCATGCTGGGCGCGACCGTATCGCTCGTGACCGTGAACGTAGCAGGAGTTGGATCCATTCGGCCGGCCGAATCGACACATCTCACCGCGACCTCATGAACGCCATCCTTTGGAAGAGTAAGGCTGGTTAGCGCGGGCCCAGGGGCAGTCCACGCACCGGTCCCGATGCGGTGTTGGAACTTTAGACTCGTCGTCGGCTCCGAGAAGCTGACTCCGGTAGTAGTAATCTTTACGACGCCTTTCACGATCGTCGCTGCTGGAGTGACGAACGTGAGCGGATTCGGATCAGGGGTCCCCAAGCGCAGGAGAAAGGGGAGTGAACGGTTTGATAAGTGAACACCGTTAACGGAACCGAATCCTTGGAAGATCGGGTCCCCAGAGTTTAGTACATCTACTATAGATCCGACCGCAGTTGGATCAAGATACCAACCCCTTGGTTCCTCCAGATCAATGATGAATCTATTTATGCCGACGTACCGACCATTACCAGAGAGATAGGCGGTTGCATAGATGTCATTGATTGGAAGTCTCCTAAGGACTTTCGTGTCGAGATGAATTGCATCGAAACTGCCGTTGAATCCCCGGACCACGGCGATTGTTCCACTTGTACTTATGTCAATAGGAAGTGAGTTGGCTGGCACTTTAGTTAACTGGACCTGCTGAGATTTCACATTGATCTGCAGTATGTAGACTTCAAAAAACCCCTCGGACTCTACACTAAGAAAGACTAGATCATCATCCGCGCCAACCCACAGACGTTCGAGGTACTGCACGCCGTTGTTGTAACCGGGGGGCATCAATTTGGTGAGATCCGAGACCTTGCCTGTTTTGGGATCAAACAGGCTTGTCTTCACTCCAAGATTCTCAAACATCACGGCCGTTCTTCCGTCGTTCTTTACTTGAATCGCAATCAGGCGTCCGAAGTACTCGTAACTAGCGACATTTCTCTTTGCTATCACGTCGCGCACTACAACAACGAAGCTATAGTTATCGTAGCTACCTCTCTGAACGATATATGATAGATATCTACCGTTGGCCGAAAATGCCGATAATGACACTATTCCGCGCACTGGCTGTCCGTCTGAGCTCATACTTTCAAGGGAAGTAGTTTGGTTCACAACATCTCTAACGAACAGCTGTGCTCCATCGGGTTTGACTCCATCGACAACGTTCGAAGCCCGTGACCCAAAGACTACTTTCGTGCCTGAGTCTGAGGAACCTCCAGCACCGGCAAAACCGTAAGCGAATCCTGGCAAATTAGTTTGGGCATAGGGGTACTCAACAGCATTTAAATCGCACAAACCACCCGCATACACAATTCTGGAGCCATTGTCAGAGATGCTTCCAACGGTATGGAAGGATTTCTCCTGACTGCGCACGGTCGTCCATTTTCGGCTCGCCACGTGATAGGCGACGATTGTCCCAGTTACGTCATCTAGGCGGGTCACTTTGGTACCAATGACGATCGTGCCATCGCCAGATAATTTCGGCTGGTAGAGATCCCGTTCGAGAAATGTTCGCACTTTCGTATGTGTATCGAGTAATGAGTAGTACTTTGCTTGATAGTTTGGAGCAAGAAGCAATGTCTTTCCCGTTGCGTCGACACCACGGAAGTAGGCCCCTGAATCTTCAATAAGCTCGACAGCCCCCGTATCCAATGACTTTCGGTAAATTTTTCCTCCTGAGCCTCCTTTCGGCAACCTTGCGTCCGAAGATCGAAAGAAGATCGACTTTCCGTCTCCGGTGAGCCGCGCGCCTACCTCTACACTGATGGAATCACCGGCAGAGTTTGTTTGAATGCCTGTGGTTCGACCTGCTACAGTATCCCTAATATAGAGCTTACTTCCAGATCGGTATTTATCATTTAAAGACATCAGTATCTTCGTGCCGTCTGTGCTTAATCCCCATATGTATCCCTTCGAAACGGTACCGTCTGGAAGAATGCCGATGTTCTGGATTCGCTCCGCGGCTCTGTCGTAGAGTAACGGAACACCGTCATTGTTTATCGCAACTCGACTCCCATCTCCGCTCAGATATGCGGCTTCTAATAGGACCGAGGAATCTAGGGGAATTCGATGAATAACGCCGTCGCTCAGAGATTCCAGGCAGAAAGAGATCCGGCTCGTGACGCGCTCGGGAGTGAGGTTCGAAGCCCCAGAATAGTACAACACGACCTTACCGTCAGCACTTACTTGGCTGATCGACACCGAGTCATCCCGCCCGGTGAATGGAAGACCAGGGGCCAATGGCTCGGCGGATCGCACCTGCGCAAATCCGCAAGCTGCTAAGAGGAGGGTCAAAAATGCCAACGCCGAACGCATAGGCAGAAAGTTACTCTCTCAACTGCCAGAATATGTCGAATTTGGCGATTGATTTTGCATGCCGTGGTTACTTTTTTTCGTGACACCTTCGGCAATCTGATCGGCGTGCCGAGTCTTCCCTTCTGTCTGGATCAGCTTCCGGTCCTAAAAGTACCTATAAGCGTAGTTGCCAGCCCCATTTGGTCGGTGGCGATCAGCTCGTACTCATAATCCGTGTTAGCGGCAAGATTTGAGACCAAGAATTCAAACGAACGCTGACCTCCACCCGAGTTCTGACTGAACACTACTTCGCCTCCGGTATGCCTAACCTCAATTTGCCAGGTAACAGCCTCGGACGCGGACGTATCGATTTTTGCGGTTGTCTTTGTCGCACGAGCATTAGCTGAAACCGACGGTGACGTTGTATCGCTTCTGACCGTTATCGTGGCCGGCGACAGATCGACTCTGCCTACGGGATCGACGGTCCTCGCCGAAATCACGTGAGTTCCATCGTACGGCAGAGTTAGGGTAATCGCGCCAGGCCCGGGAGAACTCCACGCACCGGTGCCAATCCGGTATTGGTACTTAAGATCCTCGGATGAAACCTGGAAGCTAAATCCGGAGGCTCGTACCGAAACAGTTCCCTGGACAACAAAATCGAATGAAGAGAGGAACGTAGATGGATTAGGATCCATCTGTCCAACTCGCATGATGTAAGGCTGCAGTAAATTGCTAAGCGGAATCTGACCGATGCTGCCGGACAAGAGCGCGATCACGTCTGCGCCGTCGGTAACCCCATAGGGATAAACTGTATCGTCGCCGAGCTGCCATCCGCTGCCAGACTCTAGATCATACAGGAGATTCTCGTCGGCAAGGTAGCGCCCGTTGCGAGAGAACTGAGGAGCACTATAGACAAAGTTCGAACGCACGTCTTTGACATTGTTCGTCTTTAGATCCAAACGCTTTAAGGTGCCGGCAAAAGAAATGAGCCATACCCGGTCGCCCGTATCGGCAACGTCCACGACAAAGGTTTCTTCTGGTACTTTGATCCGGCGCAGCGACGTATCGCCGGGCCTGATTCGTAAAATTGATGGCTGGTAAAACTCAAGGTCTTCGCTAACAATGAAAACTTCATTGCTTTCTGCCGCGGCGTAGACCCCAATACCTCGTTCAACTAGTCTACTTCCGGTTGGAATGAGCTGGCTTAGATCGTAATCAACGCCCGCTCGGGAGTCAAACTGATTGACGAACCTTGTCCGCTCAACTTCTCGAACAATCGTCGCATGTCCCGTGTTCGAAACTTCTAGCTTAACGATCTGTCCGACATAGAACTTGGTACCGACATTCTTATTAGTCTCAAGGTTTCTGACAACGACCGTAAAGTCTTGACTATAAATAGTTCGTCTTACCGTGTATGCGATAAACTTGCCGTTAGACGACATATTTACGGTTTCCACATGTCCGGAAACCGGCTGGCCAGTTGCACTCACGCTCTCCAGCGTGGTCTTGTTCTCCCGCACGTCACGAACAAAAACTTGGTTGATTCCATAAGTAGCCTCCGGAACCAAGTTGGTAGAGTCCGTAACCAAAGCGATTCGGTGCCCCGACGCGGACGCCGAGATTGCCACGATCCAACTGTTGGCGCCGCCCGGGAGGTTCGCATCAACGTTTGGCACCTCGGTACCCGTGAGATCACACATGGAAATCGTCAAGGACGGAGAATTCGTTTGCTGGGCGTAGACGATCCGACTGCCATCGCGTGAAAGACTACGGACTTCATGCCCGCCACCATTTCCTTTCCGAATCGTGCTCCAAGTTTTGTTGGCAACACGGTATGCCAAGAGTTCCCCAGCCACATAGAAGGAATCTTTGGTCCGCGTACCAGCAACGACCAGTCCGTCCGCCGAGAGCCTTGGAGAACGGAATTCAACTGGAAATTGTGTGACCTCGCTTGAATTGAAGTTAATCAGAGAATAATGGCCAGGATCGGCAGGGGTAACGGAGACACTCCTGACTAGAGCTTTCTGCCCCTTTGCGTCAATCTCGGTAAGGGCGGCTCCGCCATCGCCTAGTAATGTTACTTCGCCAGTGATCAGCGATTTGCGATAGATGCTGTACTCACTTGGACCCTTGGGCAGTCGACTATCTTTCGATCGGAACAGGATTGCGCTGGCATCCTCTGTCATCTTGGGCTGCTCAAAGCTCGTCAAGCCCTGGCCCGCAGCATTTAACTGAACCTTTGTTGTTTTATTTGCGGCCACGTCACGCAAGTAGTATCGGTACCCGGCTCCGGAACCATCAGTGATGCGAAGAAGCAGCTTGGAGCCGTCTCGATTCATCCCAACAACGAAGCCCCTGCCGAGCTTTCCATCCGGAAAATAGCTGACCTTTTGGATCACGTTTGTTGTGCGATCATACAAAAATGCGTGATTTGAATCGCTGAACGACACGCGTCGGCCATTAGCACTGATCCGAATCAGGCCAAAACCCTTGTCGCCCGTGGTCGGCACGCGATGGATTTTCTGATCGCTGAGGGTCTGAACGTACAGCGAGTAAAAGCTTGGCTTGATCCCGGCTGTCAGGTTTGAGGCGTATGAGGTGAAGGCGAGAACGCTACCGTCAGAACTCAGCACCCCATCGATCGCCGGAGCGTCGGGCCCGGTGAATGGCAATCCAGGGGCTATCGGCTCCACAGAACGAACCTGCCCAACGGCAATGGTCGTGGGAAGAACAGTCAGGAGCGCGATCAGCCACCTCATGTCTTAACTTTACAACGACCATTGCAGAAACGGCTCAATCGGACCGCAACCTTAACATTGAGAGAGCGTGTAGCAAGGGTGTCTGGGGCAAGCGCCCCAAACACCGCTGGCAAACGAGTTGCCCCTATCTGCGTTAGCGAGCAAACTCGGCGATCAGCCGAACGTACATCGCTTGGTAGTAGATGGCGTTCTCGCTCAGCTCCCAGCTACTCTCTGGCCAAACCCGGTTGAAGTCGGCGTAGGCCTTAGCGCGGGGCTGAGATTTGATCCATTCAACGGAAGGCGTACCTTCGGCCGCCTTGCCAGAGTAGCTCTGGTTTGGACCTCCGACAACGTAGCCTGGCGGCGGGTTGTAGGCAAACGGGGTGTTCACGTTATAACGCTCGTGGTAGATGCTGCGAATCGAGTTCTCCGCGCCGAGCTTGCCCATGTTCGATAGGTAAACCACGTTCAGCGGGTTCACGCCGTGGAAAGAGTGGAGCATGTCTGCTGCCCGGACCTTTAAGCGGGCCCTCGTGGCTGCGTCGAGCCCGCCGTACTTTGCGGCGACCATGCTACTCAGACCATAGCTTGCGCGGACAAAGTTGCTGCCCCAGTGGTAGCTGGTTGGAACCATCCAAGCTCGATAAAGGTCGGCCGTTGGCGCCGGAGCCCAGGCTGCACTAGCGGCGGAGCGCTTCAGTTGCGCTTTGATCTTCGCGACCAAGACGGGGTCGGCCTTCTTGAAGGTGGTGTATTCAGCCAGCGCCTCGCCCGCTCCGGCATCGTATGGGCTCCAAGTGGGTTCCGACATCTGCCGAGTTTTGCCGGCCAAAGCCTTAATCATGCGATGATACTTCTCATCTCCGGTGAGGTCGTACAGATGGATTGCCGTAAAGCAGTGGTACCGATCTTGGTCCTCGGCCGACTTGTTGGCAATGCCGCTCTTAATCTCGCCCGTGTCCGATTTGAAGGTCGGCGGGTTGTTTTCGAACCAGTTGTAAGAAAGGATGGCTCGTCGCTTCAGGTCTTCGGCGAAGCCCTTCCAAGCAGGAAAATTTCGATAGACCCGGGCAGCGTGGGCGAAGTTGGCGGCGGTATAAATCGCCGCGCCGCTGTCCTTCGGGCCGTAGTAGCGGGTCCGCTTGTCCTCGCTCAGCGGCCATTTGCCGTTGTAGTCGATGTTGCCCATCTTGACCGGTACCGCACCGTCTGGGAACTGCATTTTGACCAGCCAGTCGAGCTGGACTTTGATTTCGTCGAGGATATCGGGGCGTCCGTTACCACTTTCGGGGATGCCGTTTCCTTCGCCGAAGGCTTTCGGATTAGCCTTGTACGCGTAAAGCATAGGGTGCAGCACGTCCGCGTTGAAGGGAGGATATTTGTTCGTGTCCCCCGCGTCCATCCAGCCGCCGCTGAGGTCGCGCTCTTGGCTTGCGTCCTCCTTCGCCAACACGTTTCGAGCCCGCGCATCTTGGGTCAGGGCAGCCTTCTCGGTCCACGGCTTTTCTGCGTAGGGCACCTTAAGGTCCACGCCGAGGCGCTGATAGTAAAACGTGCGAATCGCCGCCCGCATGACGGGCGAGAAAATCTTCTCGTTGACGGAGAAGACTGCGCTTCGAACGTTGTTCGCCGGATCGTAAATGTAGTATTCGCCGGGGGTCTGAACCTTCGAAAAGTCGAACCACCAGCCACGGTCGCCCGAGTCTTCGTGCACTTTGCCGTTGTTCCAAATTCGGACCGGGCCGGTAAACACCGTCTTTCCGTTTCGAGCCCGAACCTGCAACGTCTTTCCGACCGCAATGTCCTGGTCGGCGTTGAAGCCAATTTGCGGGTCCGACAAGATTGCCGTCTTCGTTTCAGCAGGCAGATACCCAAACTGATCCACATGAATGCGGCTAGTCACCGCCGGGAGCCCTTTCACCGTGACGCCCGACATTTGGGCCACGGCATAAGGCGGAAGCTCGGCACTCGGGCCGAGGAGGAGCAGCATCGCGCCAGAAATAGGCATGCCTACAATTTATCACGCAGGGCTCCGTCGAAAGTCCGGCAAATCTTGCAAATGCCTTCCGGAGAAGCTAAAGTGTGAGTGATATGAATAGGCTGCCAGTTTGTGCCGCGCTTCTCCTCGTTCTTGGATCCACTACCCATGCGGAGTCCCTGAAGGAAATGATCCTCAAAAACGACGGCGTTTCCCGAAAAGCGCTGATGGCCAAGGATATGGTCGCGTTCAAGAAGGCCATGCAGCCGACCATCACGGCAGATTTCAAGTACATCGAAGCCGGCAAGACGATGACCTTCGACCAGATGCTTGCGGGAATGAAGCAAGGCACCGGATCGCTTCAGAAGATCACCGACGTTACCAGCAAGTTGCTGAAGCTGACCGAGAAGGGCAACAAAGCCACCGCCGAAATGACCCGATCCATGACCGGCACGGTTCCTGGTCCAGATAAGAAGATGCACAAGCTGACCATGTCCGGCAAAACCGTCGAAACCTACGTCAAGCAGGGCGGAAAGTGGAAGCTCGCAATCATGGACTGGAAGTCGTCCGAGATGATCATGGACGGCAAAAAGATGGACCCGAGCCAGATGGGCGGTCAATAAGTCCGCGCCAGAAGCTCACAGGCTTTTTCTGCACGCACGCGTGATCGTTTGTTCAAAGAGCCCAAAACAACATCACCGGTTGCGAGATTTCTCGCAACCGCTGGTTTTCAACTGCATCGTCGGATGCGAAGTAGACCGTTCCAGCTTCACAAATGATTCTTGTGGGCGAACGACCTAATCTCGGCTCACCGCCTTGGGGCCACTCTAGAAAGCGGCCCTCGTTTCGCAATCAGCACGTTACGCCTGCCGGATCTCGATCTTGCCAACTCCGGGCTCGATCTCGAGTCGATATTCGTCGCCTTGAAGCAAGCGCAAACTCGCACCGCCGCCGACTACTTTCGGCTTTCCGCGCAGAATAGCAACCTCATCTACCGGCCCCTTTCGGAAAGAAACCGAGTTCGCAGACGACGCCACGATCTCTGCCGTTGACCGGCTGATGAGGAAGCCACCTATCGGCACATTGAGCGGCAGAAGCTTCGCCGTTCGTGCTGGCAGGTGAACCTTGCCGGAGAACAGAGACTCCCCGCCATCCGTGATCTGAAGGTCCTTCGGGTCCGCGTCGAGGTTGATCAAGCTGATGAACCGAGATTGCTGATGACGCACGCGCTGAAGCAAAACGCCACCGTTTGGAGAATCGTGCTGTACGCCGGCCCGAACATTGAGTTCGTTGAACAAGGCCCGCCAAAGGCGTCGGTGCTGAGGCGGTTGCACGGTGAGAAGACACACTTTGCCCGAACCGAATGGAATCATCCCGCCACCAAAATGCTCGGTTTGGGCAATCCGGAGGAATGGAGTTCCAGACTTCATCGTGAAAGGGATCCCTTCCCAGACCCGAACTTCGGGCTCAAAAGACGCAAATCCGACCCCTTGGGTCGACGGGAAAGAGTGCCGACTGGACGTAAGTCCAGGATGAAGCGTCAGCCCAAGAGCCTCCACCAAGAGGTTCATCGGCTTCCCTTCCATATCCTCGGTGGGCACAGGGCCGAACAGCATCAAAGTGCCGCCTTTTTTCACGTAGTTCAGGAGCCGACTTGCCACCGAAGGCGCCATGCAAACGGAGGTCGCCAGCGCCAAAACCGGCGCTTTGATTTCTGCCTCGGCCTGCAAGTTCACCGCGTCAAAGCTCACGCTCTGGTCCAGCAGCGCGCGAACGAGCCGCTCTTGCCAACCGCGAGCAGCCTCCAGCTTGCTGGCCAATTCTCGCATCGGCCCGGCGGGCTTCACGTCGGTTGAATAGTAGTCGGGGATAAAGCCCAGCGACACCCCGTCTAGTTCCTGGCGCGCTTCCGACAGCCAAGCCTCAACCGCCATGAGGGTCTCGTTGGTGTCCTTAAGGCCGAAGTAAACGGGGTCAAGCTGCCCCTCGGGGCCAATTGGCGCAGCGAATCCGTGTCGCTCACCGGTTGTGCCAAGGCGGCCGTTCCCATCTTTGAGCGGTTTATCCAGCATCGGGTTTCGGCCACCCGCGATCAGGTAGTGGTTGAGCATCCGATTGCCCTGCACCACGCTCAAGCGGGCTTTGAAATCCGTGGCCTTGTTCGTGTACCGAGTGCCCCCAATTTCGCCGTAATCGCCCGTGCCTGCTTCAAACTCAACGGAGGAAAGCGGTTGCTCCTGCCGATTGACCGCCGCCATGAAGGCATTCAGCATGTAAAGGTCGCCCGCATTGTCTCGCGTCAGCTCGCCTAAATAGTGATCGGAAGACCCCCAATACCCCGCGGCTTGGGTGTAGCTTTCATAGGTCTGTGCAATCCCGATTGGGAACGTGGTCGCCCGTCCGCCGCCGCTGCCATGAATGTTGATGATGAACGGAACGCCGGTGACGCCGGCCTTTTCGGCGAAGCCACGAAGCGCTGCAACGAACCGGTTAAAAAGGGTGCGAGCAAACCAGGTGTAGTCCGAATGGAACGGCAGCGCGCTTGGGCCCTGCGCACTTCGAAGTTGCTTGACTCGAACGGTGGGATCGCCCATGTCGAATCCGTATCGCTTCGCCAATTCATCGGCCGGATACTTGGCTTGAACAAACGCGGCAAACTCGCACAACGTGGCTTCGCTCAAATCTGGGTCTTCGGACCAACATTGGAGCATCCCAATTTCGTTGTCCAACTGAACGGAGATCACGTTACCGCCTTTGGTTTCCAATCGCGACGCTATTGGTTTCATGACCTCGGAATACCAACGGTCGACGTAGCGAAGAAAATCGGGATCGTTATAGCGGACAACTGCACTTTTCGCTGGCTTACCTTCCCAAATTGGAGGAATCGCGTCGGGGCAACTTTCATATATCCAGTGCGGAATCCCTTCGTTCTTGACCTCGGCCATGATGTATGGCCCCGGTCGAGCGATGAACCACAAGTCGTGCTTCTTACACAGATCAATGAACGCTCCAAGGTCACGTTCTGGGCGTGTCTTTCCCGTCACATCAATGAATCCGTTTTCTTCCTCGTGGAACAGCCAGGGAATGTAGCTCGCGACCGCATTGCAGCCGGCTTGCTTGGTCTTGATGATCCGATCTTCCCATTCCGAGCGCTGCAATCGGAAGTAATGCACTTCTCCAGAAAGAACCAGCGCGGGTTTACCGGCGACGATGAATTTTCGACTTGCCAAATGCGCCATTGCAGTAAGCGGGATTCTACCGACTGAACCGTTTCAGTAAGCGTCGGTCCAGACGCTAAAATGCCCGGGACAACAAAAGTTGGCCCGGGCAAGATCTCACATTTTTTCGGTCGGCGCGCCGGTCTGGTTACCCTTTTCCTTTGCGTATTCCGCTCGAACTTTTTCGACATCAACCGGAGTGTTCAGGTTGCTTTGGAGCGTGTCCTTATCCTTTGCAGGCATCGCGTCACTACCCGAGCAACCTACCAATCCGAGTACGACGCCTGCCAACAGCAGGGTGAAGTACCGGTTGTTCATCCTATTCGGCTGGCCAGAAAGCGTCGAGAGTGGTGAGCGTTCCGCGGACAGCTCGCTTGCTCATCAGTTGACGCCAAGGCGTGGACTTTGCGTGTCCGTCGGTCGCAACATAAATGTTTCGGCCAACTGGGAAGGTCGTGATAGTGCCGCGGTCGGTCGAGACCGGAATGATTCCAGCCTGGATTCCTTGCGCTTGAACGCGACCTGCAGGAGCGCAGATCATGTTGCTGTCACCGTAAAGGTTGAAGGGAGGATCACCCCAGTATCGGAACCAGTTGAGCGGTTCGCATCCGAGTGGCCAGTTGAAGTCCGGGTGGTTTGCCTGGGCAATCATGACCTGATCGGATGGGCGAGCAACCGCCGTCGTGCTGAGCGAAGGGGCGCTGTCCTTGTAACCGGAAGAAGGCCAGATCCAAGTGCCTGGTTCCTTGCTTACGCCGCCAATACCATCGACTTCCCAAACTTGTCCGCCGGTGAACTGACCGCTAAGTGGCCAGCGCAGTCCCATTCGGAAGGAGTTGGAGGTAGGCGTGCGGGTGGTTGCATCTCGTCGAGGAGGCATTCCCCACGTACTGGTCAAGATGAAGTTGTTGTCGGTCACTTTCGCCGGTCCGAGTGGATCGATGATGAGATCAAGCGACTTCATGTAAGGCTGTTGAAGCACGATGAACGACGGCATGATCCAGTCGGGCTTGAAAGCAAGAACCGGGCTGAACAGGTCGTCGGAGTCGTTGGCGTACATCAGCTGAGCAAGACCAATCTGCTTAACGTTGCTAAGCGACTGGGTTGCCTTTGCCGATGCTTTGGCTTGCGCAAAAACAGGGAAGAGGATCGCCGCAAGAATTGCGATGATCGCGATGACAACCAGAAGTTCGATGAGGGTAAAACCTCTTTGTTCCTTTCTATTCATGGCTATATTGCCCCTGCAAACGGGGCTGAGATAGGTGCGATGGTTTGGGGCACTGGACCGCTAGAGTTCAGTACCAAGAGTGGGGCAGCCAGCATCGTGTGGCGATGTGGACGGGGGGCCCGACCGAAAACTCGGTCGAGTACGAGGCGGGCAGAAATCTCTCCGATGCGTCGGAAGTCTTGAACGGCGGTTGTGAGGTGTCCTTTTCCAGGGAGCCAGGACATGAGGCCGTCAAACCCGACGAGTGAAAGCTGGCCAGGGATATCGATTCCCCAAGACTCAAGCAAGTCGTAAGCCGTGAGGCCAACCAGGTCGTTGACGCAAAAAATCGCCGTTGGCGGAGATGGCAGGGAAAGAAGTCGCTTCAGCGGGCCAGCGACTTGCTCGCGATCACTGCCCGTTTCATCGAGCCGCTCCAGCAATTCGGGGTCGTAAGCAATTCCTGCGCGAGTCAAGGCGGCCTTCCAACCGTCAACTCGTTCCATAACGGAACTCGCCGAGTCCAAGTTTTGGATCATCGCGATCCGGGTGTGCCCAAGCTCAACGAGATGACTCACCGCGAGTTCTGCGGATCCCGTGTTATCGGTACCAACGTAGTCCGCCGGATAGTTCGGATCCAGGTAGCGATCGACGAAGACAAGCTGAACCCCGGCTTGCCGGATCCGCTCAAGCTCGTTTCGATGCCCAACGCCATCGATGTACCAAAGGATCGCGCCAGAGATATTCGGGTCCTCGGCGACCGACCGAAGGAATTTCGCCTCCGAGTCCCACATCGAATCCCAGTCGTCGCCCGTTGCGCTACCAATGATCAACCGAGCGTTTGATTCGTTGCTAAAAATGCTTTGGATTCCGGAAAGCAAGTGCGATGCCGCGAAGCCGGTTGAGCTCGGCCAGAGCCAAACCGCGACGTCTTTCCGTTCCGAAGCCTGCCGCAACCCCATTGGCCCCATGACCACCGGGCGGCAACGTGGCATTGATTCCAAAAGGTTTTCTTGGACGAGAGATTCGATGGCTCGGCGCACCGCCGTTCGGCTGACACCAAATTCTTCTGAGAGGTCTCGTTCCGCTGGCATGGTCGAACCTGCGGGAAATCGTCCGCTTATGATTGCCTCCCGGAGTTTTCCGGTGATTGCATTCACTAAAGGTGATGTTCGACTCATGGAACCGTGTTGTCTACCTTTGGCACTTTTGGTCTACTTTAGTACACCAAATGCCGCTTCCCCGGATTATAACAACAATATTCCCAGTGAACAAGATGAAAAATATGGTTTTTTTGGTCTAGGTTTCCTTGTGCGAACCTGCTGATATTCGGCGCTGCTCGACGCTGCGCGCCACTATCGAAATAACCGAACCGAAAGATCGACCAAACTTTCGATCAGGTTCAATCCGTCCAAGAGTTGTCGAAACCTTTCGACAAGACATTCGAAAGAATTTTTTCCACGATCGACGATTTTTTCAGAAAATGGTTGATTCTTTGGCGAAGACGCTGTATATTCTTTCTGCAAGCGAATCGAAACGTTTCGATTCCTCTCTACCGAGTCAATGCCGACTTCTATCAAAGATATTGCTAAACTGCTGAACGTTTCGGTCAGCACCGTGAGCTACGCCATCAACGGCGGCCCACGGACCGTTAGCCCAGAGGTCAGGGAAAAGGTCCTAGATGCCGCCCGAGAGTTGGGCTACCGACCTAATCGCGTGGCCAAGTCCATGGTCACCGGGCGCAGTCGGACGATTGGAATCGTTCCCCCGGAAATCGTTGAGGACGTCCTGCTAAGTCCCTACCTTCAGTTGGCGCTGAACGGCATTTTTAACGCTGCTGGTAAATCCCACCATGATCTTGTGCTCTTCACCCGTTTAGCCGGATCGGGTCACGAAGAAGTCCTTTCAACCATCCTGGATGGTCGCGTCGATGGCGCCGTTTTCATTGCACCAAACAGCACCAACCGGGCCGTTCTCTTAGCTAAAGAGCTTCGCATTCCTTGCATCTCGCTCGCGGGTTCCGAAATTGACGGAGTGCACACGCTATCGGTCGCCAACGAAACGGGAATGCGGCTGGCGATGCGACACCTTTTCGATCTCGGGCATCGCCGGATCGCGCACATCGCAGGTCGTCTCGACATGCAGGACGCAATCGAGCGATTGCGGGCGTACTCAGAATTTATGACCAACAATCGGCTTGCCTACCACGACTCGTGGGTGCTGAAAGGTCAATTCCATCCCGATGGCGGTTATGCCGCCATGAAGAGCTTGCTGGCTCTTCCCGTCCGCCCGACCGCCGTGGTTTGTGCGAACGACGATATGGCAATCGGTGCCTTGCGGGCGTGCCAAGAAATGGGCGTGAGCGTGCCAGGCGAAATGAGCATCTGCGGTTTCGACATGACGTCGGCCAGTGGCCTCACCATTCCTCCCCTTACCACCGTGTTTCAGCCCATCGCCGATATGGGTAGGCACGCGGTGAAATCCGTGCTTGACCTCATTGAAGGCAACCCCGTGCCAAAGCACATTACTTTTGAACCAACCCTCGTCGTCCGGTCATCGACCGCATGTCCAATGATGGAATCATGAAAAACAAGAAAGCGTTCACACTTATTGAACTTCTCGTCGTCATCGCGATCATCGCGATTCTCGCAGCAATCCTATTCCCAGTATTCGCTCAGGCCAAGCTCGCCGCTAAGAAGACCGTTGCTCTCAGCAACGCGAAGCAGCTCGCAACCGCAAACATGATCTACATGGGCGACTATGATGACGCCTTGATCAAGGAATACTTTGGCTTCCCAAGCGGATGTAACTGGGGCAATGTTCCCTGGGGCACGCCTGGTGCTTTCTACAGCTGGCGCCACGCGATGCAGCCATACACGAAGAGCAAGGGTCTCCTTCAGGATCCAACCAACCCATTCCAGGCTGAGAACTTCTGGACCGTCTCCTTCGACGGACAGGGCGTTCCAAACGCCGAGCAATACGCTTCTTCCAACTTCGCAGTCAACAACTCCCTCATCGGATTTGCTAACGGCGAGTGCGGCGGACCATACACGCCAAACGGACAGAGCAGCCTCGACATCCTTCAGGATGTTGCCGGAACCATCATCATGGTCCCGAACCGATCGCAGTGGAACGACCTTAAGTGGCACTTCGGTGCTGTTGGCTTCCCAGGCGGCGTAAGCAGCGTCAACGACACCTCGTGGTGCATCACCGCTCGCGGTGCAGCAACCCCAACTTGCCCAGCTCTCGGAAACGGACCAATCCACTCCGCTGGAAAGAACTCCAACTTCGTTTGGGCAGACGGCCACGCTAAGGCACGACCTTACGCGCAGACCCTCCGAACCAACGACAACGTGAACGATGACTGGGCTTCGAACCTTTCGAACAACCCTGTCTCGGGC
Source organism: bacterium (assembly GCA_027485645.1). Classification (GTDB taxonomy): domain Bacteria; phylum Armatimonadota; class Fimbriimonadia; order Fimbriimonadales; family Fimbriimonadaceae; genus Fimbriimonas. The sequence continues at coordinate 611,877 of JAIXQR010000003.1, read as the reverse complement.
ACGCCTTGGACGATTGCTGACCGACAGCTCGCCGCTCAGAACCTGTTCCCTGAATACCGATAAGGTAGCGAACAACCCGCTGCGGCCCACTCTTGGGCCGCAGCAACACAATCACATGAAAAACTTAAGCCTTCTCGCCGCATTCGTTGTTGTGCTCGGACTCGTTGGTTGCGCCGAAGATAAGTCGAGCGAAACTCGGCAAGTCTCGACTCCAAACCCACCCGTGAAGCCGATGACTAATCCGAACGCTCCAAACGGCAACAACATGCCAGACCAAGCGAAGGACGTTATTGGCAAAGTCGCTCCTGGCGCTGCCGGCAACTAACCCGAGCTAACCTATGTCAACCACAGATTTCGATGTTGCAATCATTGGTGGAGGTCCGGCTGGTTCCACCTGCGGAGGGTTTCTTGCTAAATACAACCCGAACCTCAAGGTCGGCATTTTTGAGCGAGAAATCTTCCCGCGGGACCACGTAGGCGAAAGCCAGCTCCCTCTGATCAGCCGCGTTCTCAACGAACTGGGTGCTTGGGACAAAATCGAAGCCGCCGGGTTCCCCGTTAAAATTGGAGCCACTTATCGCTGGGGCAAAAGCGACGACCTGTGGGACTTTAACTTCATCGCCCACGGAGCGTTTGCCGACGAAGCCCGACCCGCAAAGTTCGAGGGTCAGCGACTTCAGACTGCTTTCCAAGTTGACCGCGCCGTCTACGACAAGATCCTGCTTGACCACGCCAAGGAACTTGGCTGCGAGGTCTACGAAGCAACCGGCGTTCGAAAGGTTGTCCAAGAAGACGACCTGATCGACCACCTGGTCTTGGACAACGGCGAAATCATCCGCGCCAAAACTTACGTCGATGCCAGCGGTCACGCTGGAGTCCTTCGGCGAGCCATGGGCGTTGATGTTTCCGAACCCAGCACCCTTAAGAACATCGCGATTTGGGACTACTGGCAGAGCGCGGAATGGGCGGTTAGCCTTGGCGTTGGCGGCACCCGAGTCCAGGTGATGTCGCTCGGCTACGGCTGGATCTGGTTCATTCCAATCAGCGAAACGCGAACTTCGGTCGGTTTCATTTGCCCGGCGGATTACTACAAGAAGACTGGCCTCAAACCTACGGAGCTGTATCTCAAAGCCATTTCGGAAGAACCGAGAATTGCGAACCTTCTCCAAGACGCAACACGCGAAGAGAAGTTGGCGACGACGAAAGACTGGTCGTTCCTCGCGGATCGCCTTGCCGGAAAGAACTGGTTCCTTACCGGGGAATCGGCTGGTTTTGCCGATCCGATTCTTGCCGCTGGCATGACGCTCTCGCACGTTTCGGCGCAAGAAGCGGCTTGCTCAATCCTAGAACTCGGTAAGGGCCGCGACGAATGGCTGAAGACCCAGTATGACGAGCGAAACCGCCGGCGCATTCTGCAGCACATCCGCTTTGCCGACTACTGGTACACCGCCAACGGTCACTTTGGCGAACTCAAAGAGTTCACGCGCGAGATCGCGAAGGATGCTGGACTTGATCTTGACGCGAATGCGGCGTTTCGATGGCTTGGTACAGGTGGCTTTGTCGAAGAGGACATGGGCCTCGGCGGCATCGCCGGTTTCAGCCTCGACTGCGTTCACTTCATCTCGAACCGACTGTCTGACGAGCCACCGGTCAGTCCGATCGATGGCTACAGCGGATTCACTCTGCGGCTGAAAGATGCCGAGCGAATTGAATTTGCCCACTACGAGGCCGGACGGGTGATCCCCGTGCCCGCTTTCCGACGCGACGGCAAAATCCTTCCTTTGATCGGCTACTTCGGCTGGATCGTAGCCGGATTGCAGTTCTCGCCGAGCGTGGAGCATGCGTTCCAGTTCATTCGAGCGAAGCTGGCCGAGATCGGTGAGCCCTACGATGGCTACACCCACTCCCGGCTCGTGCAGACCCTTGAGGCCATGGCACGAGATGGTTGGGTCGCCTGCAAGAAGTTCCAAGACGGCCCTCTCCTGAGCGCGGTCTACGGCGACGGCATCGGCGGCGGACTCATCGACGAAAACCGCGACATGGAACTCCCAGCCGAGCGCCGAGCGAAGCATCTGGTCGGCTAAAGCGCCATAAAGAATGGCCCCCGTCACAAGTGCGACGGGGGCCATTCAGCGTCTTTACTGCTTCAAGCCAGCTTTGTAAGGGTCCCAGGACGAATTCGTTGGGTTATTGATGAGATCATCGATAACTCGAACGTAGTTCTGAGCCTTTGCATGAGTGTCAGCGAAAACAACGTTCACCTGGCCGCCCATAACTGTCTTGCCTCGATTCTCAATCGTAGACACGATGCTAGCCGTGTTGCCATAGAAGGAACCAGCTGGCACACCATTCTGGTTGTAGCTAAGTCCGTAGTTGATGTACTTCCAGTAGTTGTAGTAGTACTTTAGGGTGTCGGCGTAGGATGCTGGATCGTTTGGATTCATCCCACTGGCGTCGCCGTTGAGCAGACCGTCGATGACCGGGGTGCCGTCTGGTCGAGTGTAGCGAGGAAGCACGTTGTAGTAGCGTGCGTTCATCATCAAATAGGTGTTTGCCGATTCAACGACGGCGCCGGAGTTGAGGCCAACGGCTCGGTTTGCACTGGCGAGCGATGCGCCGGCTGGGAAGACGTAGTTGTTAACACCGTAGCTGTTCTGTCCGCCGTAGCTGCAGCCATCTCCCGCGTCCTGGTTGTCATCGTTTCCGACGGCCGGATCGCAAGACGTGTTTGCCGTAACCCAAGCGCTAGGGTTGATTGGGCTCTTCCACATATCCAGGCTCTTGATGTATGGGTGAAGGAGCTGGTGGAAGAACATTCGCCCGGCCGAGTTTCCGGTGATGTATGGGTTCGGCAATCCTGGGTTCGGCGTGTTTCGCGTTCGGTACGGCGGAAGCGTGTCGTCGTAGTCAGCCAGGTAGATCTGGAGTCCGGTGCCGATCTGCTTCTGGTTCGATAGGTCCGAAATCTTCTTGGCAGAAAGCTTTGCCTGGGCAAAGACAGGGAACAAGATTGCGGCAAGGATCGCGATGATTGCGATCACGACGAGCAACTCAATGAGGGTGAATGCTTTTCTGAACACCCAGGCAGTCTGGATACTCGGCGTTAAGCCAAGTTTAAATTTTACATCCTGCGCCATCTTTGCTCACAGAACTGCAATGTTTCACGTCAAGGAACTTATTGACATGAAACATTAACTATTCGAAATCAGATACAACCAAATGCCCCGACAACTTTAGCGAATTCCCCGGGAGTTCAAGTACCGAATGAGTTCGCCAGGGTGGTCGGTCTGGAGGCCATCAACCCCCATTTCTATGACCGGCTCCCACTTTTCTGGCCCCTCATCGCCACTTTGTATATCTGGAAACACGACCACGCCTAGCTTGTGCCAGATGTCGACAATCTGCTGCGTATATCCCGAAGCTCGACCGTCGGTGATGGCGAACGGATGGGCGCGCCAGTCTCCCTCGATCTGCTCGGCATCGGTCATTTTTGAAATGTCCGAGATGATCGGGATCTCGGGGGCATCACGTCGCCACTCATCCACACTTGCGGGACCGTAGACGTAGGCGATGACATTTCGCTCCATCCGGTGCTTCTTCAGGAGGGGCAAGACATCATTCGGCCGTACGGCCTTGATGTCTAGGTAAAGGTTGATCTTCCCTCGCACCGCCTTCAGGAGTTCTTCAAAAGTCGGCACGGATTCGTTCTTCTCCGTCGCATGTTTGAACTTCAGCGCCTTGATCTCCTGCAGTGTCAGATTCGAAACGGTTCCATGTCCGTCCGTGGTTCGATCGACGGTCGCGTCGTGCATCAGCACGATCACGCCGTCCTTGGTCATCCGCAGGTCCACTTCGCCGAAGTCAGCGCCGATCTTGATGGCGCGGTCATAGGCTTCAATCGAGTTCTCCGGAGCCACCGTATGGTCCCCTCGGTGCGCGCAAACGATGAACTTGTGCCCTTTGCGTAGGAGCCGTCGCGCGATCGGCAACGGTCGCTCGATTGCGGCTGGAGGCAAGACGATGAGCGGAAGAAGAATTGCGATCATAGACCTGGCCCGACGCCTGGGTGTTTACCAGGTAATCTCTTCTATCCGTCCGGGCGGTTGGCTCAGTGGTAGAGCACTTCGTTCACACCGAAGGGGTCACAGGTTCGAATCCTGTACCGCCCACCAATATTCGAGAGTTAGCCGCTTCATCTTTCACTGGTCGCGGTTAGAGTTGTCGTTAGAATGATCGCCCTCTTGACACGTCGCGTTATCCCCGAATGAGCGATTGTCCCGGACATTTCTCTCAACCTCGAAACCCCAAAAGACTCACTCTTAGGCATAGAGTCTCCCTAATCGAACGGGCCTGTGAATGTCGCGAGCGGTGAATCGCTTCGAGTTGGAAAGTCAGCACTAAGGAGTCGAAAAGCGGCTCATAGTTTTGAAATGAGCTTCCGACGTTTGGCGCACGACTTGGCTGAGAGTCGGTAAAGCCAGAACCAGAGGAAGTAGACCTAACGCCAACACGAGCGTAGGCATGCGAGCGCAGCAGGAAATCTCGTGGTGGTGGGCCCGGAGGGATTCGAACCCTCGACCAACGGCTTAAAAGGCCGCTGCTCTACCGCTGAGCTACAAGCCCACAAGATTTCTAGTTTACCAGAGGGGGTCTGGTACCCTCAATGGCATGTCAGAAGGCCTAACGTACCGCGACGCTGGAGTCGACATTGACGAAGCCCAACGTGCTCTACGTACCGTAAGCGGACAAATTCGCGAAACGTACGGCCCGCAGGTGATCAGCGGGATCGGTGGCTTTGGCGGACTTTTCCGCGCCGACTTTGGCGACATGTCGCAACCGGTGCTTGTTTCCAGCATCGACGGCGTTGGCACGAAGACCAAAGTCGCCGCGATGGTTGGCGAATTCCGCGGGCTTGGGTTCGACATTGTGAATCACTCCGCGAACGACATCCTCTGCCAAGGCGCCCGGCCGCTCTTCTTCCTTGACTACTACGGCTGCTCGCACTTGCACTCCGATGTCTTCGAGCAGGTTGTCTCGGGTATGGCCGAAGCGTGTAAGGAACTCGGCATCGCATTGATTGGTGGCGAAACCGCCGAAATGCCTGGCGTGTACCACGACGAGGAAGTCGACGTGGTCGGCTCCATCATCGGTGTTGTGGACTTAGAGCGAAAGCTGCCACGAGGCAAGGTGCAGCCCGGCGACGCGGTCATCGGGATTGCAAGCAGCGGACTGCACACGAACGGATTTTCCCTGGCTCGCCGCGCGCTTTTTGAAGTTGGCGGCCTCAGCGTCAGGGATGAGATTCCTGGCCTTGGAGCCACCGTCGGCGAAGCACTTCTGCGGCCCCACCGAGCATACGTGAACGCGGTCTTACCGCTGCTGGAAGATGATCACGTATACGCCGTCGCGCACATTACGGGCGGAGGGCTGTACGACAACATTCCGCGCGTACTGCCGGCAAACACCCGGGTGATGATCGAGAAGCGAGCTTGGACTCCGCCGCCGATCTTCACGCTGATTCAGGAGACCGGCAACATTCCCGAAGTCGACATGTATCGCACGTTTAACATGGGAATCGGACTCACCCTGATGGTGGACCGTGTCGCGGCGCCGGGAATCGTTCAGCGACTCAACGAGGCCGGAGAGTCTGCCGCCATCATCGGCGAAGTCCAGTCCGGCCCACAAGAAGTTCAGCTCGTTTAGGCTTCGCCGATTCGGAAGACGAATCGAGCATTGCCAAAGGCGATGTCCTGGCCATCAACGAGTTCCTCGTTTTCGACCTTCACAAAGTCGTCGCGGAGGAGGAACGTTCCGTTGCTAGAACCGAGATCTTCAACGCGGAAAACACCGTCTTCGAAGAGGATTCGGGCGTGTCGGCGGCTGATGTAAGTTCCCTCTGGCTGCAGTGCTCCCAGGTCGACGTCAATTGGGCCAACCGTAGGGTCAAATCGACCCACGACGGCAGGTGCCATCACAGGAAACACGGTGTCGGTCTCGCTTCCGGCCCGCTTGAGGACCAGGCGAGCCAAGCCTGGCGTCGACATTACCGGCGCAACGTGCCCGGTATCCGTTGCCTCTTCTGCGGTTTCTGCCTCAACTACGGCTTCTTCGACGCTATCTACGATTGACGCATTGTCTTCCATCATGCTGACTTCCTTTTCGCTTGGATCAAGCTTTCCCATCCTAGCACGATGCCGGAGACCAATAGTCCGGGAATCAAGGTGCCAAGGCCAAATCGCTGTCCCATCCATTCGACTTCTAACAACGGGTTATTCGTTCGCAATCCAAAGATCATCCAAGAGATCGCGACGGTAAACCCGGCAATTTGCGATAGAACGACGGCTCCGGGCCGCCACCGAACCTGTCGACTTGAGTAGGCAACCACGGTCGGCATGAGCAGCGCCCCTACAACCGCGCCCGCCCAGCTGTACCAAAGCGCAACCACACTCTGAACCGCAAAGGAAAGCACTGCGGCCAAAATGCTCGAGAGGGCAATTCCAAGCCGGATGGCCGTGCGGGTCTGTGCATCGTCCAGATTGAAAGCTCGGCCCAGAATCTCTCGCCCCATCGAAGAACCCGCGACGAGGGAGTAACCAACCAGAGCCGAAACGATGGTGCCCAGCAGGCCGCAGAGGAATACTCCCTTCAGGCCAGCAGGCAGCACCGCTTGCGCGAGCGCCGGAAAGATCAGCAGCGGATTTGCGGGCATCTCTGGCAGTAAGCGGAGCGCAAACATGCCGGCCGTTACCGTTAGGAGGTCAAACAGCATCCAGAACCCAATCGCGACCCAAACGCCACGACGACCGACTTCGGGCGAAGCCGCGCTGGCTACTCGCTGATGGAAGCCAGGATCGACAATGGTCCAAGCTCCAAGGATGAAGAAGCTTAAGATGGCGAGCGGCTGTTGCCCACCGGTGAAGCTGAGGGCATTAGGCTGCTTCACCTCGGCAAGAGAACCAAGGCCATAGGTGCTGATACTGAAGCCGACCATCACGGCAAAGCCGACATACATCAGCACGAAGGCCAACATTCCGACCCGCACGTCTGCCAGCAAACCTCCCTTGTACAAGAACGCCGTCCCACAGAGGACCGCCACCGGAATGGCGACGGGTAGGCCCCAACCAGTTAGTCCTTGAACGAGCGTTGCCAGCATCAAAACATGCGCGGCGGGAACCGCGAGCAGAAAGACCAGACTTCCCGAAACGAGCCCAGCACCACGGCCCCAACGATGGGCGACCCGCTCTGGAATGCTGAACTGGTCCGCTTCTCGAACCTTCCCCGCCATGCGGGCTGCATAGATTCCTGCAAATAGGTAGTACGGAACTCCGAGGAGAAGCCAGGTACCGATTCCGTAATAGGAGACCGACTCTCCGATCCCGAGCACTCCGCCGTACCAAGTCGTCACGAGCGTGGCGACAAACCAAGGCAGCGTTAGCTGTCGGCCCGCGGTCACGAACTGAAAAACGCTGAGTTCCCGTAGCTTCGCACTGAATCCCAACCCGAAAAGAGTGGCCGCGAAAACCGCGAGGACGATAAGGTCCGCCGTCGCGAGCGTAATCACCCTTCCAGTGTCCCGGTTTGCATCATTTTTCGCCCGGGGGCCCGCCGAAGTCGGAGAGCGGTCCACTAAACTGGCTCTGCCGACGTCCCCGAACTTTGCGAATCGTTGACACGATCAGGTTGGAGTCGCGCCGTGCATCGAACGGCGTGCTCTTTGCTCGGTACTCCACGTCAATAAGGTCATCTTCGTTTCGAAGGGTCAGCTTCAGAACGGTTTCTGGCGCCTTTGGATATGCGGCAACGACGGTTGTGATCCGAGCCCGCCTTTTCAGGTCTTCGTCATCCTTTGCTAACATCGGATCCCGCGATGCCATGAACTTGTCCATTTCCTCCTTTGGCACCTTTTGACGGTAAGTAATCGACAAGAATTCTCCAGAGTTCGACCTGAACTCGCCCCTTGAAAGGCGAATGTAGGAGGCATGTCGTTCAGATTCCGGCACCATGCGCGCCGGAACGGCGACGGTGTAGCCCGGCTTTGGTTCCCCGGCTACATGGACCTCCAAGAACGCTGGCGTCGGCCCTGCTGGTTTTGGAGGCTTTGAGAGCGCTTGCTGGCCTTGGCATCCATCCAAGACCAGCAAAGCCGCAACGGCGCCCCAAGCCACCGACTTCATAAACGAATCGGAAGCACCCGCACTCTACGATTCGGGTCTTCACCTACGCATTCCACGGCGAGCTTTCGACTCTCCGCAAACTGCGCCTGAATCTTCCGCACTGGCGCGGGGGCTGGGCTGAGCTCAAACGGGCGATTGCTTTGCATGACCAAATCAATCGCCGTTTCAACTTCAGCAATCACTTCTCGATCGTTATCTGGCTTTTGGCCGGACGATCGCAGAACTTCCTCGAGCGCCGAGGAGATTTGGCTGAACGTATTGGACTTAACGACGACGGTATGAATCGGTCGTCCGGCGATCTCTCTCAGCTTCTTTGGCTTCGATTGGTACGCCGACCGAATGGCCATTACCGCGTCCGCTTGGGTGATGTCCGAAGTGACGAACGCCGCCGCTTTCCTTTCCCGGATCGCACGTTCGAGACGGGTGCGGGCGATCCCGTAGGGAAAGATACGGACGTACGAGCCGGTCGTAGCGTCCACCTCCTTGTCCTTTCCTGGTTCTCCCACTATCGGTGCTTGGCGCGGCATCGCCGGCGCGTTTCGATCGCCACCGCGATCCTTCCCTCGCGGTTCGGCTTGCGGCTTTCTTGCGAGCGACGGGAATCGCTCGTTAAAGCTAGCTTCGTCGGTCTCGACGGGCTGTTCATTCTGAACAATCTCGATGCCAGAGCCGGTTCGAACCCGAATCTCTGGGCGAGGGGCCACGCCGCGGAGAATGGTGTCCACCGTCTTCATCACGTTGTGATGAACGGCGCACCGGTCGTAATCGAGAAGCTCAATGACCACTTCGAACGTCGGCGGAGCTTTCCGCTCAAGAACGGTCTTCTGGGTTCCTCGGCGCTGCGCTTCTGCATCGCTTAGGGTGACCGCCTGAATGCCTCCGATAAGATCCGCAAGGGTCGGGTTCAGCATCAAGTTTTCGAGCGTCTGGCCGTGGGCCGTGCCGACCAACTGGACGCCACGCTCGGCGATCGTTCGGCTGGCAAACGACTCAGGCTCGGTGCCAATTTCGTCGATCACGATGACTTCCGGCATGTGGTTCTCCACCGCCTCAATCATCACGTTGTGCTGCTCTGCGGCCGCGCGCACTTGCATACGTCGGGCGTAGCCGATCCCAGGGTGTGGGACATCTCCGTCGCCAGCAATTTCGTTAGAGGTGTCTACGATCACCACCCGCTTTCCAACTTCGTCTGCCAGCACGCGAGCGATCTCGCGTAGCTTCGTGGTCTTTCCGACGCCGGGTCGCCCCAGGAGCAGGATTGACTTGCCACTCCTGACGATGTCGTCTATCATGTCGATCGTCCCCTCGAGGGCACGGCCCACCCGGCAGGTTAGGCCAACGATCTTTTGATGGCGATTACGAATCGCGGAGATTCGGTGGAGAGTCCGCTCGATACCGGCTCGATTGTCCGTTCCAAACTCACCGATGGACTTGGAAACGTACTCCAAGTCGAGTTCGCTGACCCCGATATCGTGGAAGCGTTCCACGCGATCACGGTAGCGGGCTTCTGCAGGACGGCCGTAGTCTAGAACGACCTCGATGAGAGCATCGAGGTCGCCGGAGCGCTCGAGACGAGCGCGGACATGGCCAGGGAGAACGTCGAGAAATTGCGCCAGACCATCTGAGTAGAGCGACATATGGTTCGTGTAAAGGTTCCGGAGCGAACCTTCACTCTCCTACTAAGTGACGAACTCAGACGTCTCGTCGAAGCTCTTGCAATGCAATCTTTATGGTCTTTTCTTGACCCTTTGACCACACCTTGATGGTCACTACATCACCCGGCTTTTTCGGAACTAAAACTCGGTTCAAATCGAACAAGCTTTCCGTCTTTTGTCCGTCGATAGACAGCAGGATATCCCAAGTTCCGATTCCTGCCTTGGCCGCGGCACCCTCCGCACCGGCAATGATGATTCCGGAGTTTGGAACATCCGTTGCCGAGGTTTCCTGAGCGATCTGGCGGCGCACACGGCCGAAGGCCAGCGCACCATCCCACTCCTTTCGGTAGCGGATGCCCAAGCCTGGATAGCGGGTGTAGCCAAACTTGACGATATCGTTGACGACCTTCTGGACTCGATCCACCGGAATGGCAAAGCCGATTCCGATGCTGCCCCGGTTGTTGCTGGCGATGGCGGAATTGATACCGATCAAATTTCCGCTGGCATCGGTAAGCGCGCCGCCAGAGTTTCCGGGGTTAATTGCCGCGTCCGTCTGGATCGCGTCTACCAGGGCACTTCCCTGAATCGGAAGACTTCGCTTGAGCGAACTGACGACGCCGACCGAAACCGTGTTATCGAACCCGAGAGGGTTGCCGACCGCCATAACCCACTGGCCGACTTGAAGGTCTTTGCTGTTCCCCATTGGAACTGCGGGAAGATTCGCTCCGCTCACTTGTAGAACGGCTAAGTCCGATACGGGATCAGTCCCGAGCACCTTGGCATCCAAAGAACGGCCGTCACTGGTTCGAACTTGAACTCGGGTGGCATCCGCGACAACGTGGTTGTTAGTGACGATGATGCCGTTCGCGCCGATGACGACACCAGAGCCGGAACCGGTCTCCTGCTCACCGACGAATTCGCCGAAGAAGTCTGTCGCGTTGTTAAAGCGGTCAACGCTGACGACCGACTTATTCACTTTTTGCGCAGCCGCACGAAAGTCGACCGCGCCAGCGGGGGAAAACTGCGCTGGCTCAATCTGGTACTCCACCGGCACCTTCTGCGTGTTGGCAACGACGGCAGGCTTTTCAAGTTGTCGGTTGACCTGCAACGCGCCCAGGGCACCTACGAAGACGGCAACTCCAGCTCCAATGTAGTGAATCGCTTTCATAACCTTTGAGTAGTAAAACGCACAATTTTGGCCGAGAGTTCTCTGGCGAAAATTTCCTAGGTCCAAACGCAAAAAGGGCGGAGAGCAACGTTGCTCTCCGCCCAAACTTTACGGTTCTTTTTAGTTAACCGTGAAGGTCTTGTCGATGCTTACCGTTCCGAGGGTAGCTCGGAGGGTAACCACGACTGGGGTCGTTCCAATGCTTGCATCAATTGGCATGAGGAAGCTAGAGGAGACTCGAAGGCCTTCTGGAATGTTGACCGTTGCTGGCACGGTTACACCCGTCGAAGGGTTGATGAGCATGATCGTGACGTCCATGCCGCCAACTGGAGCATTGCCGTCGATGTAGACGCGAGCTCGCTGCGAGGTACCAACCGTTCGAGTTGGGAAGTCAAGCACGAAGTTGTTGAGAACTGGTGCCTGAATCGTGACCGTGTCCGAAGCGGAGGTGCCGTTTGCCGCACCAGTGATGGTGGCAAGCGTATCGACCGCAACTGCGTCGGTGTTGAACGTGAAGGTTGCGGAGGTCGAACCAGCAGGAACCGTTACGGATGCTGGAATGTTGGCCGCGTCGGTGTCGGTGTCAAGCAATACAACCGTTCCGCCGACTGGTGCTCGGTTCGAAAGTCGAACCGTACCAGTGACGAGAGTAGTCGTTCCGCCCTTGACCGTATCTCGGCTGAGGGTCACGCTGCTAACCGCAGTCTTCTTGAGAAGAACGGTGTCGCTCATGAATCCGTTAGGTCCCTTGATCTTGACCGAGAGGTCAGTGTTTCGAGCGAGCGATCGGATGTAGACGACGCCAGACGTTTCGGTGGCTGGAATCGTGAGGACGCTGGACCGGTGAAGGAAGGCGTCAGCTGCGTTGATTGGGTCTCCGGTGGTCGCATCGACGAGCGAGAGACCAACTGGAACGTAGAGGGTCGGGTTGGCCGAAGCCATGGTGACCGTTGCGATCACGTCGAGGCCAGCAGGCTGCTCGGTCGTGTCGAAGGTGATGGTCGAGATGACCGGTGCTGGGATGTTGACCGTCTGGGTGAGGACCGTCGAACCGGCAGTTGCCGTAAGGTTCGCGACTTCATCCATCTGGATCGAGCCAGCAGGCGTTGGGGTAACCGAAATGGTTGCCGACTTGTTGCTTCCGCGTGGGATGGTTACCGAAGCTGGAAGTGGGAACTTGGTGTTGTCCGAAGTGAACGAAACGACGGTGTCAGCGTAAACGCCGGCGTCGGTTCGAACGTCGAATGGCCATCGGTATGGCGAGATTGGTGCATAAGCGTTGAACTGCGTGAACGAGACTGGGAGGGTAACGCTAGCCAAGAAGCCATCGTTTCCGCCTGCGAGTGCAGGCTGTGCCTTTCCAGCCGTGTTTGGCAGGATGCTCGAGTTGGTCCAACCGGATGCAACGGCGGTCGTGCCGAACATTGCAAGGCTAGATGCCCAATCGTCGTTGTTGCCACCAAGGTAGGTGCCGTGCCAGAAGATGTTCAGCGCTGGGCTGAATCGAGAAACGAAGACGTCACTGCCGCCGCGTCGGGTTCGATCTGCATCGAGTCCGCCGAGCTTAAGGTCTCGAGCTGCCGATCGTCCGATGACGACTGGTGCTCCGAGTGGGTCTGCCTGAATGTCAGCGATCGATACGTCGCCGGTCGATCCTCGGTAGAAGGTCGAAGCGGTGAGCGTGCTCGTGTCGCCGGAGAACTTGGCCATGTAGCCGCCGCTGAATCCGAAGAGTGCGGTCTGGTATCCGAGAACGATTGGAAGGTCGCCCGAGGTCGTGGTTCCTGCCATGAAGAGAGCGCCGTCGGAAGCTCGGTAGAAACCGCCAGCCGATTCGTTGCTCGATCCACCGTAGAGGGACCAGAAGCTAACCGTTGCGTATCCGCTGCCAACTCCGAGGAGCCAAGCGTCGGTGCCGCCATTTGCCGTCTTGTCGAAGCCTGGCTTACCCGTGTAAGAAGCTGCGGTGAACGTGCCGGTGGTCGTTCCGATTGCGATTGGCAAGCCAGAAAGCAACAGAACGTCGCTTGCCGACTCCGTGCCTGCTCCGCCAACGTAGGTCGAGAAGCTGACTCGTCGGGTGTCGAGGTTGACTTCGGTGATGAAGGCATCCTGTCCGCCGCCGTTCGAGAACTGGAACGGTCGAATGTCTGGGTTAGTCGTTCGAGCCGGGAAGTTCGTCGAAGTGGTTTCTCCAACGACGGTCGCCGTGGTGTTGTTCAACACAACGTTGTTGGCTTGGTCGTGAAGGCTGCCACCGAGCTTCGAAGCGAAGGTGAGAGCAGTTCCCGTTGAGTTGATTGTCGCGATGAAAGCGTCGTCAACACCGCCGCCAGCCGACAATGGAGTTGCGGCAGGTGGAATCTGTGGGAAGGTCGCGCCCGAAGTGGTTCGACCAACGAAGGTGACCGTTCCGGAGTTCGAAACAGCGAGGCCGTTTCCTTCTTCCGAACCCGTTCCGCCAACGTACGTGCTGTAAACCAGCGAGCTGCCGTCAGCAGCGAGCTTGGTAACAAACGCATCCGAAGCACCGTTGATCGCGAGATCGTAGGCACCAGCGGTGGTTGGGAAGTCAGCCGAAAGGGTCGTTCCGGTCACGTAGTGAGCGCCCGTGCCGTCAACGATGTTTCGCTTTGGCTGGTCGTTCGCCGTGCCACCGAGGTAGGTGGACCAGATGACTGGGTCAATGATCAGTGCCTTCGAAGAGTCGTAGGAACCAAGCTGGAACGATACGGTTCCGTCTGCGTTAACTACGTGCTTTGCCGAAACAGGCTTGATGGTTCCGTTGACCTTTTGGTAAACGAAGAGGCCCTGCTCTTCAACTGTGCCAAAGCTGGTCTCGTAGCGGAGAACGTTGTTCTCTGCGCGAAGGTTCTTTGCGCCGTTGTAAGCGAGCTTGATCGAGTTCGGGTTCGCGCCAGGGCGAACAACCATGTCGTATCGAGGCATTCCCTTGTCGAAATAGTAGCGAGCATCGACGTTCGGCAGAAGGCCGACCGACTGTGCCTCGGCGAACCGAGGAACGTTGCTCACCCAATTTTCTTGGGAGCCGTTGAGGTAGTTGATTACGCCAGGCAGTTCGATGACGCCGTTGGCCGCGGTTGTACCCGTGGAACCAACAACTTCAACTTGCACGACGTGGCCCTGCTTAGAGGCCGTGTTTTCTCCGTAAGCGATCCGGTGGAAGTCCAACGTAAAGCCGGTTCGAGTCACCCAGAAGTCAAGTCCTCCGGAGCGGGCCAAGAACCGAGCCTCCGGATCCCATTGACCGTTGTTACGAATGAAAGCGTTGGCGATGGGAGTTTGAGGGGAGGCGTTTTGCAGCGTTGCCGGGTTTGCCGACATCGCTACCATAGCCGCAGTTAACGCAAGCATCGTTACAATGTCTAGCATGTTCCGGCACGTGCCGACAACAGGTGGAATTAACAGGTTCGGACAATTTGAACCTGCCTTCAGAAATTACAGCGGAAAACTTAACACGAATCCCTATGTACGACCGGGCGGTATTCTCTCGTTATGGCAACCGTCCCCGATTCTCTTGTCGGTAAGACGCGTCAAGAACTCAAGGAAGTTTTAGGCAATAGGTCCGATGCAGGGCTGAGATCCAAGCAACTTTGCTGGCATCTGTACCGTCGCGCCGAAGATCAACTCGAGAAAATGGGCGACCTGCCCCAAGCCCTTCGAGAAGAGCTTGCCACCCGCTTTGCCACCCAACCGCTGACAACGGCGACCCATCGAAAGTCCACCGACGGGGTCGAAAAGTTGCTCGTCCACAACGGCGACGGACAGGTTTACGAATGCGTGCTCTTGCCGTATGCGGACCGCGTTTCGTGCTGCATCTCCAGCCAAGTCGGCTGTCCCATGGGCTGCACCTTTTGCGCTACCGGCCTCGGCGGATTTGACCGAAACCTGACCGCCGGAGAAATCGTGGGGCAATACCTGATGCTCCAGCGGCTAACCGAGCGCCGAATATCCCACGTCGTCTTCATGGGCATGGGCGAGCCGCTCTTGAATTTCGACAATGTCGTGAAGGCGCTGCACTTGCTGCACGACGAGGTTGGACTCTCGATGCGACACCTAACGGTCTCGACCGTCGGCCTTGTGCCGCAAATCAACAAACTGGCCGAGCTCAAACTGCCGATCCACCTCGCCCTTTCGCTCCACAGCCCACTTGATGCCGTACGGGATCGCTTGATGCCGGTGAATCACCGCTGGCCGGTTGCCGAAGTTGTTCAGAGCATGCGGGACTATCAGCAAGCGACCGGCCGAAAGGTCACCTTCGAGTACTTGCTGATCAAGGACGTCACCGACACGCCCGACCAGGCGGAGGCGCTGGCCCGGCTGATGAAAGGATTCCCGAATGTGGTCAACCTGATCCCGTTCAACTGGGTCGATACCGACCAAGGGTTTGCCCGTCCGACCCGAGAGGCAGTGCGAAAATTCAAAGGAATCCTAGAGGGACGTGGCATCAACGTCACCGAGCGAACGGAACGCGGGCACGACATCGCCGCCGCTTGTGGCCAGCTAGCCGGGCAACATGCCGGTCGCTTTGCGAAGCGGGCCGCTCTCGGGCCAGTTCCGGTGCTTCCGTCGTGACCGCGAAGCTCTTCCCCTTTCTTGCGCTGATCGCAGTTTGCCTCGCAGGATGCGGCGGCAAAAAGTCCGAGACCAAGGCCCAACCTAAAGCTGCCGAAAAGGCGGAGATCCCGCCGATTGTCAATCTAGAATCCGGATCAGCCGACACTTTCTCCTCCAAGTTGCCCCGAGAGAAGCTCTGGACGATTCGCTGGAAGCAGGCGCAAGTCCGGCCAGCGAGTGAATCAACCGGCACCGGAACCTTTGAGTCGGTCAGCGGGGAAATCCTGGAAGGCGACGTCGTTTCGAACCGTTACGAGGCCCAGCAAGGCAAAGTGAACACCACCGAGCGGACCGTCGAGTTAATCGGCAATGTGCGGCTCACTTCGGCAAAAGTCTCCGCAGTCCTAACCTGCGACCGGGTGTCGTACCGCGAGTCCGACAAAATCGTCAAAGCTACTGGAAACATCCGCGTGACCAGTCCGCAAGGCGAAATCCAGATGGACGGACCGCTTTGGGCAACGCCCGGGCTGGAAAAGGTAGGTTCACCGGAGGTTTTTCGCAAGTTATGAAAGGTGCACTCTCCACTGCCGCAATTCTCCTCCTGACGCTGGCATCCGCAGACTTCACCGTTCGACTCAACAAAGGCGACATCACCCTAACCGGCGCATCGGGCGGCGTAAAGCGAAGCAAAACGGGCGTTGAGCAATACGTCGTTTATCCGGCAAGCGGCAAAACCGCCGTGCTGGAATCGAAGTCGGATGGCTTGCGGTTAGAAGCGTCGACTTCCCTAAGCGCGGATGCCAAACGGGCCGAGAGCGCAAAGCGGAACACGCCGAGCCTGCTCGAAATCACTGAGGCCGTCGCGATCGGAAAGGTGCAACTATCCCTTACTCGCCCGGACCGAACGTCACAAGCGAACAGCAACAAGCTCACGTACCGAAGCGGAAAGACCGAAGACCGAGCCGAATTTGAGGGCGACGTCACTCTGCGCGACAAGTCAACGCAAGGCAGCACAAACCTCACTGCAACGGGCCAACGAGGGTTCATGACCATTTCCCCTGCCGCCGAAAAAAAGAAGAACCCAGTTCGACGCGCTGAGCTCACTGGATCGGTGAAGGTGACAATCGTCCAGGCTAAATCCGAAACCGCGCGGGCCGGAAACTACGTAGCCACCGGAGACAAGCTCACCGTCGATTACACCGTGACTCCCGCCCAAGCCGTCCTTTCCGGAAACGTCAAGATCGATGGCTCCAGCGATCCCGATACCGCCGAAATTTCTGGCGTCACCAAGTTGGTCCTAACACTCAACGAGAAGGGCGAACTCGAAGCGCTCGAAGCCATTGGCGAACCCGTTCGAAGCACTTTTCGCCGCCCGGCCAAGCCAGGCTCCGGGCTTCCGGGGGCACGTTGACGATTCGCGGAGACGATCTTAAGAAGACTTACCGGGGGCGACAAGTCGTTCGCGGAGTGAGCTTTAACATCACCCAGGGTGAAATCGTCGGACTCCTCGGTCCAAACGGTGCCGGCAAAACCACGACCTTTTACATGACGGTCGGTCTCGTGCGTCCAAACGGAGGCCGCGTGCTCTTCGACGATCTCGACGTTACCAAGTGGCCGATGTACAAGCGTGCCCGTGAAGGGGTCGGTTACCTGCCTCAAGAAGCCAGCGTTTTCCGGAAGCTCACCGTCGAGGACAATCTTCGCTTGGTCTTGCAGCTCGTCGGTCGATCGCGGGCAGAAATCAAGTCGCGCATCGCCGAACTGGCCGAAGAGCTGCACATCACGCGGATTCTGCAAAGCACAGGAAACGTGCTCTCAGGTGGCGAACGCCGCCGCGTTGAAATCGCCCGCGCCCTCGCGACAAACCCAAAGTTCATTTTGCTGGATGAGCCCTTCACCGGTATCGACCCGGTGACGATCGAAGAAATCCAAGAGATCATTTTTCGATTGCGAAATCGAGGCATTGGAATCCTAATTACGGACCACAACGTCGCAGCGACCCTCCGAATCACCGACCGCAACTACATCCTGATCGATGGCCAGATCATCAAGGAAGGCTCGCGTGATGAGATTGCGAACGATCCACTCGTTCGAAAGCACTATCTGGGCCAGCAGTTCTCCACGGATTCAAACGAACCCAAAGCCGAAATCCCCCTGAGCGAGGAACCGCCTGAAACTCGTTGATCGACTGATCTTCAAAGAGGTCATCGGCCCCTGGATTTTCGGGGTCGGAATGTTCACCACCCTGCTCATGGCGGGCACCTTCCTGGGGCGACTTACCGGGTACGTGGTGGATGGCGTGCCGATGTCGCTGATCATCGAAGCCTTCTTCCTTTTGATGCCGGCGTTGCTTGCCAAGACATTCTCGATGTCGATCCTCTTGGCGGCGTTGCTCAGCTTCGGACGCCTGAGTTCGGATAGCGAAGTCGTCGCTCTTCGAGCGGCGGGATGCAGCATTCCGCGCCTGATTTTGCCAATGGCCGCGTTCGGCCTCGGCGTCGCGCTGCTCACTTTTGGATTCAACGAGACCGTGGTTCCAAACGCAACCAAGGGCTCGCTGGAAATCGCCAACCGCATCTCGAAGGAAAAGAACGTTAGCGCCGCACTGCCGATCTCCCGAACCGAAATTCAGAAAGGCAAGCTCCGGCTGGGGATCGTCGCAAAGAACGTGAACCCGGCTGACCGAACCTTGCAGGGCGTGACATTGATCAGCTACGACGACAAGGGTGAAGAGTCCTTCATCTTGCTCGCGAAAGAGCTTCGCTACACGGGAACGCAAGACTGGGAAGTCACCGGCGGTGCCACCTTGCTCTCTCCCGACGGCGTGACCGTCTCACGGCTCGAAGGCAGAATTTGGCCGGAGCAGATTGGCAAGTTGGAAACCTCCTTCACCGACTTGATCAAAGAGCGAGACGACGACTTTGATGCCCTGACGATGGCCGAGCTTGGAGCTCGTATAGCGAAACATCGTCGGGATGGGTCGCGGTTACCAGCACAAATTGCGAATTATGAGTACGGATACTGGAATAAGCTCAGTGTTCCCTTGGCGGCGATAATCTTTGGGGCCCTTGGAGGCGTCCTAGGAATACGCAGTCACCGCACAGGAACCGCCGCAGGGTTTGCCCTCGCAGTGGCCATCATTTTTCTGTACGTGATGCTCGCAAACTTCATGGCGGTTTGGGCTCAGGGTGGAGCCGTACCAGCATGGGTAGCAAGTTTTGCGCCGCTGGTGATTGGATCAATCGCAACTGGCGTAATAATGTGGCGAAGGAACGGCTAAGAGCAATTTGGATTTCCTAACGATTGGATTTCTTCTCGGAATCGTCGCCGTCAGCGGATTCATCGCTTACGTCGCCGATAACTTAGGGCGGAAGCTAGGCAAGAAGCGGCTATCCGTAGGCAAGATGCGGCCCAAGCACGTCGCAATTTTCGGCGTGGTGCTCACGGGAATGGTCGTTTCCGGCTCTACGATCGCGCTGGTGGCCTTTGCCAGCAAAGACGTGCGTCGATGGCTCCTCTACGGCCGCCAAGCGCTGGATCAGCTTAATGTGACGCGGCAGAAGGTGACCAGCCTAGAGCAGGAAGGCACCGCGCTTGAGAAGTCGAATAAGAATCTGGTCAGCCGAAACTATGTCCTGACCGCGCAAGCGAGCCGCCTGAAAGCGCAAATCGAAACCCAGCGAAAATCGATCTCAACCCAAACCGAGACGGTTTCCCGCCTTCGCGCCGATGTTCGCAAGTTTGAATTTCGGGTCGCCGAATTGGACCGACGCGAAACCGAAAACCGAAAACAGCTTGAACAACGCCAAGCGGCCTTGACCACGGCAAACAAGAGCCTTGCCCAGGTTCAGTTTGAGATCCAACGCGCAAAGACCGATCGCTTCACGGCAGTAAAAGAGTTCAACGACGTCAACCGCAAAAATTACCAACTGACCTCACAAAACTCGGACCTCAGCGCGGACATCGCTAAGCGCGAAGGTGAAATTCGGGAGCTGCAGGCGGAAGCCACACGGCTTACCGGCGAGCGCAAACTGGTTGAGGGTGAACTGGATAAATCGAAGAGCGACCTTGAACGCACCCAGCGCGAGTTGAGCAAGCTCGAAACACAGCTGAACTCCGTGCAAGCCGACTACCGCTTGGCCGTGAGCTACAACCAGATGCTCGGCTCGACCTTTGCTGCAGCCCGAAAAGCGCCAATGACCTTCAAAATCGGCGAGGAAGTCGTGCGATTACCGGTCGCCGAAAATCTATCCCTCGAAAGCGCTCGGCGCTCGGTGGACGTTTTCCTCAGCATGGCCCGCACCGCCGCCAATACCCGGGGGGCGAAGCCAAACGGCCAGTATGATTCGGCCGACATCGTGGATCACCAAGATGTGATCACGAAGCAGAACATTCCAGCCACCGAAATCCGCGCGAGCATCGTGCGGCAGCTGGTCGGACAATCCGAGGCTCAGGTCCTAGTCGCTTACTCGAGCTTAAATGCCTTCGAAGGCGAGCCGGTGAGCATCGAGATCGGCGTCTTCAAGAATCCCGTGATCTACAAAGCCGGCGCCAACCTTGCCGAAACCCGCATCGATGGATCGAAGGACGAGCCTGCGATTTTCCGCCAGGTCGTGACTTTCCTTTCGGATCGCCTGGCGACCCGGGTCGCCAAAGATCAGATCATTCCTCGCTCCGGATCGGAGCGGCCATTTGGCGAAGTTAGCACGGAGGAAATGCTCGCATTAGTGAGCACAATCCGAAAAGCCGACCGTCAGGTCTTCCTGCGCGCCCAAGCGGACGAAGAAACTCGGGCGAGCGACGTTGTCCGGTTGCGCTTCCAAGTTTTCTAAGCCATCATTTCGACATCGCATGGAAAAATCGGTGCTGGCCATTGACCCCGGAACCCACAAGTGTGGAATGGCTCTGGTCCATCGCAACGCCGAGTTCCACCTGACCCGACTTTGGAGCGAGATCTGTTCCACCGACGAGGTGCTTTACAAGCTGCATGAAGCATTTGCGGTGGCTCCTTTCGACATGGTCATCGTCGGCGGCGGCACGCATTCACAACCAGTGGTGCACCTCGTACGGCAACAAATGCCGAGCATGGCGGTGTTGGTCGTTGACGAAACGAACACCAGTTTGGCGGCCCGAGAGCGGTACTGGGAGTTTAATCCGCGGCAAGGCTGGCGACGATTTTTGCCCAGTACTTTGCAACTTCCGCCCGTCCCGGTGGACGACTATGTAGCCTATATTCTCGCGGAGCGTGTGTTAACAGAGAGTTAAGAGGGCTTCAGCCCGGTACAATCGTTGGGTATGTCCCAAAAGATCCGTAATATTGGCATCATTGCCCACGTTGACCACGGCAAAACTACGCTGGTCGATGCCATCTTCAAGCAGGCGGGTCTTTTCCGAGATAATCAGCACATGGCCAACCGGGTCATGGACTCCAATGACCTAGAGCGAGAAAAAGGGATTACGATCCTCTCCAAGGTTGCCAGCGTTCGGTACCAAGACACGAAAATCAACATCGTTGATACGCCAGGTCACGCTGACTTTGGCGGCGAAGTCGAACGCGTTTTGAGCATGGTAGACGGCGTTCTCCTCATCGTTGATGCCAACGAAGGCCCGATGCCACAAACCCGCTTCGTGCTCAAGAAGGCATTCGAGAACAAGCTCAAGCCAATCGTCTTTGTCAACAAGATTGACCGAGAGTTTGCGCGACCAGCCGAAGCCTACGACAAGACCCTTGACCTCTTTATCGACCTTGGAGCAAACGAGGAAGACCTCTTCTTCCCTCACCTCTACGGCTCCGGTGCATCTGGCTTCGCTCGAGAAACCCCCGACGGACCAGAAATGGACCTTCGGTTGCTGTATGAGATGATTCTCCGGGAAATCCCACCTCCGCGCGTTGAAGCCGAAGGTGCATTCCGACTACAGGTTAACAACCTCGACTACAGCGACTACCTCGGCCGAATGTTCGGCGGAAAGGTCCTGCGCGGTACGGTTGCTGTTGGCGACCGAGTCGAAATGCTTCGCGAAGAAATCACGAAGAAGAACGCCTTTAACGTCACAAAGCTTTGGATCTACGAAGGCATCCAGCTGAAGGAAGTAGAAAGCGTTGCTGCTGGCGATATCGCCATGCTTGCTGGTCTCGACAACGTCCTGATCTCCGACACGATTTGTCACGTAGACACTTCTGAAGCGCTTGAGCCGATCCGGGTTGAACCGAGCACGCTCAGCATGAACTTCTACGCGAACAACTCGCCGCTGGCCGGAAAAGACGGCGGGAAGTACCTCACGATCCACAAGATCAAAGAGCGACTTCAGAAGGAAGAGGCCGTCTCCGTCTCGGTTAAGATCGACCCGAACGCACCGTCCGACACCGTTAAGGTGAAGGCACGTGGCGAACTTCAGCTCGCTGTTCTGATCGAAACCATGCGCCGAGAAGGTTACGAAATGCAGATTTCGCGACCTCAGGTTATCTTCACCCGAAACGCCGAAGGCAAGATCGAAGAGCCGTTCGAACTGGCAACGTTGGAAATGCCAACCGACAGCGTCGGTTCGGTTATGGAAGACCTTGCTCGCCGAAAGGGAGAAATGATCGACATGCGCCAGAACGACTCTGGCAACTCGATCCTTCAGTATTCGATTCCGACACGAGGCCTCATCGGTTTCCGATCGAACTACCTCACCCTCACCCGAGGACTCGGAATCATGGGCTCGCTGTTTGACGGCTACCGCCAGTACACCGGCGAAGTCGAAAGTCGAACCCAGGGATCGCTGATCTCCAAGGACACCGGAAAGCTCACGCGATACGCCTACGAAGACGTTCAGGTTCGTGGCACGCTCTTCTACCCAGTTGGAACCGAGCTCTACGCCGGAATGATCGTCGGAGCCTGCTCGCGAGACGAAGACATGATCGTTAACGCCACCAAAGAAAAGGCCGCAACGAACATCCGATCTGCCAACGCCGAGCAAACCGCCGTCCTCGACTCCCACAAGGAGTTCTCGTTGGAACAGGCGCTGTCTTGGCTACGAGACGACGAACTTCTGGAGTGCACACCAAAGCAGCTGCGCTTCCGAAAGAAGGTCCTCGACCACTCCGAGCGACGCGTCTCCGAGCGCCGCAACGACATGGCCGGAATCGTCTAAGGTCAGATCACTCAACAAGCAAACTCAAACGTCTTCCGTCCATTTCTATGGCCGGAAGACGTTTTGATTGTGGTAGTCGAGAAATTCTTTGCTCGGTCGGTCTAACAGACTCGCTGGAACCGACCTTAGCTCGCTACCTTGGTACTCGTAGTACCTCTTTCCATTCGCATACTGCTCCTTGATCTGCGAACTGACTTCAATTCGAAGTTCGGGTGTCACCGTGAGCAATCCAAGATCGAACAGTTTGTGCATATCTGACCGCAGCAACATTCCATTCTCCAGTTCATGAGGTCCATCAGTGCTGTAGGGCTTGATGTGTGCGGCTTCAAGTACCGGCAGGGTGTTCTCACCGGTGATGGCGCAGCGGCGTCCGTATGCTTCGGTCACGAGAACCCGAAAAGCCCCTTGTCCTAAGCGAACATTTGTTAATCTCTGGTCATACCCACTGACCAATTCGCGCACTGCCGTGTGAGTTGGGGACTGGGCTAGGGCGGCAGTTACCTGAGCGTACAGGTCATAACCTCTTCCTTCGAGCGCGTCATAACTCTTTCCCTGCACGGTACTTTTGGGCCAATCCGCTGGCGCAGGAATCCAGGAATCTCTATCGAACCAGAACGGTTGCGTTAGGATGATGTTTCCTATCTGCGGGTCAGGTCCGCGATCCTCTGGCTGGTACTTTCGAATTCTTGCGTGAAACGACTGCAAGGAATCTACGCCGTTCTTTTCTCCAAAACTATCCCAAGCAAGAGAGACCGGAAGGAAAGAGAAGCTGACAAAGAAGCCGCCTCCAACAATGAAGTTGTAAGGAGCCTTTAGCTTGAAAAGAAACAGTTCTCCTTTGCTTAAAGAGGAAAACCTCTGAGCTCCACCGGGTCGCCAAAAATTGACTTCGTCGGGCTGGCAGGCAGATAACCGGCGGTACCAATCACTGTCTGTAAGCCCTACGTACAGTCTCATCGTTCCCACATTATCCTCAGTTTCACCTGAGGAAGGCGGACTACAGTCTGCTTCTCAGGCGCTCAGCGCGAAGTGCCAGACCGAGGTCTCCGTCGGAATGACTGAACCCTCTCCAGACTCGACATCGTACTTGTGCAAGAACGGCATCGACTCGTCGCTGTCGTCCAGATCCTCGCTCACGAACACATGCTTCGAGTCCAGTGACCAAGCGATGCAGTCTTGATAGGTCTCGTGCTGCGAAAGCTGGCGTACGTTCGTTCCGTCCGCATCCATGATGAAGAGCGAGATTGGATCGACGGCCTCATCGTCCGGCGATTCTTCATCGATCGGAAGCGCCCCAATCATGGCCACCTGCGTTCCATCGGGCGACCAACGGGCGTTCATCGCCGCGCAAATCGGGACTTCTAGTTCCGTGACCGTCTGCGCTTCGCTGTCTCCAAGGTATAGGCCATGCTCAAATTCATCGTCCTCTCGAACCAAGAGAAATGCGGAAGAGCAAGGAGACCAGTACACGCTGCCGCCGACGTTTAGCAGATCCTCAAGTTCCCAAGGCTCGCGTCCATCGGCGTAATGGACTTCATAAACATCCTCGCCGTCCTCGTCTTGCCGGACGACGATCCACTTGGATTCGTCTGCCGCTAGGGAGTCGAAAGCAATCGCGGGAGAGTACTGAAGGTCTTCGCCATTCAGGTCTACCGACACCATCGGTTCGCCATCGCCGGAGGAGAATAGCAATCGCTGACCATCGTTGATGAACTGCTGGAACAGCATGCCTTCTGGCACGCCGAGGCGGCGCAAACGCGAACCATCGGGGTTCACGAGGTAGTCGGAAGAGGTCTTGTCGCTCTCGGCATCGCCGGCAACGCAGAAGTAAATGGAGTCCTGGTTCCAGCAAGGAAACAGCACGGCATCATCGAGTTGCGCGATGGTGCGCTTGCTAGACCCGTCCAAATCGCTGACGTAGAGCTTGCCTTCGTAAGCGTCCGTTCCTGCAAACACAATTCGCTGTGGCTGTGAAGTTTCCATCTACCGGCAAGGTTAGCCAATTTGCCCCCGGTAAACGGGGACTTTTCGTCACTTTGCCGGAATTGGTCCCTTTATTCCGCCCCGGGTGCGGAAAACGAGGATAGCGAGGACACCGAGTCCAACCGCCCCAGCGTAGCCCGCGTACTCCGTTCGGGTCCAAGCCAAGTAAGCCAAGGGGAACAGGAAGGCAACGTTGACAAAGATGTAAGCAACCGTGACCGGTAGGTGCTTCTTTGCTTGGGTCGCCGCAACCTGGAATGCGTGGGTTCGGTGAGCTTGCGACGGATTCTCTTTGTTCAGAATTCGGCAGATCAAAGTCACCGTTGCATCGCAGAAAAAGGCGCCCATGATGAGCAACCACACGAACATGCCGACCCCGGACTTGAGCCCGATGAGTGCCAGCACCCCGAAGGAGTAGCCATTAAGGGTCGATCCAACATCCCCCATGAAAATCTTCGCTGGCGGCCAGTTCCAGAACAAGAAGCCCGCCGCAGCCGCGGCTAATAACCAAGCTGCCCAAGCCGCTCCAAAAACCTCGCTCTTGAACAGCACAAAGCCCATCGCAGCACCAACGAGCACCGCTTCCTGACCCGACATGCCATCAATCCCGTCCATGAAGTTGAACAGATTGATGAGCCAAACGACCGTGATGACGGCGAACAGATTGCCGAACCATCCGAGCGAGAGGGTGGCGAACCCGAGATTCATTTCCGTAAGGCCGCCCAGCGCCCAGACCGCCAACGCGGCACTTCCCCCTTGAATCAGCAACCGTACTCGGAACGGAAGGTCCATCCGGTCATCGAGCCAACCGGTACCGGCAATCAGCAGTCCGCCAAGCCCTAAGCCAATGGCCTGACTACTCGGAAGAATTCCGCCGAGGAACAGCCCAAGAACCGACAGCAAGTAAACAATCGCAATCGCGGCTCCGCCGCCGCGGGGAGTCGGAACCGAGTGCATGCTGCGCTCGTTGGCAACATCCATCACCTTCTTCTTGAGCGCATAAGACCGCACGAGACCGGTCAGCCCCGCCGAGGCGACCAGGGCCGCAATAAGAGCGCCGATTCCGATGTTGGTATTCAATCTTTCATCCTTTCCGTTCGGTAGTACTGCGCCATTTCGAGCATCCCGGCTTCCAGCGCATGTGGTGCCTTCCAGCCGAGGACTTCGTAAGCTTGGGACGAATCAACTACGAGCGAGCCAAAGAGCGAGTCGAACGCCTTCTGCTTTCGGGCGAGCTTCGCCGCGAAGGCGGCAAGACCCACCGGGAACGGTAGCAACTTCGCGGGCTTCTCGAGGCCACGACCGAGAATCGTGAGCAACTCTGGAGTGGAAATCACCTCGGGATCAGCCACGGTGAGCGTCTTGCCCGCCGCTTGCGGACTCTCGACACAAACGGAAACGAAGTCCGACAGATTTCGCACGCCGACAAAACTTCTTCGGTTCTTCGCGGAAGCCAGGGGGAGCGGAACGCCTTTCCAAACAATCCCGAGCAAGCTGCGCATGTTTCCCGGAACCGCCGGTCCGTAGACCAAAGGGGGACGGATGTTCACGATCTCAAGTCCCTCGATCCGCGCGAGTTCATCTTCCGCTTCCCGTTTGCTGATCGCGTACAAGTCGTGAGGTTCCGGATCGTCCGTTCCGCGATAGCCCGATCCCGAATAATTGGGTCCCTGGCCGTTGCCATTCACGCCGATCGAACTCATGAAGACAAACCGCTTGACTCCGGCGGCCTTTGCCGCTTTCGCGAGGGTGACGGTTCCTTGACGGTTTACTTTTCGAAACTCGGCCAGCGGGTCGCTCGAAGTCTCGTTAAGCACGTGAGCGCGGGCAGCGAGGTGGACAACCGCATCGACGCCGTGCAGGGCGCGAGACCAGTTTGTTTCTGGTCCAATGGATCCGACTTCAAAGCTATCAACGCCTTTCGGCAAGCGGTCAACCGCAAAAGCGTCCCGGACAGCTACCCGGAGCGAATGGCCGGAAAGGCGCTCGCAAACGTGTCGGCCAATGAAGCCGGTTGCTCCGGTGATCAGAATTTTCAAGCAGTTACCCTCATTAACGAATCGAGACTAGCGAGTTTAGACCGCAACTCCTCTCCTTCGAGACGATGACAGTTGGCCGAAGTGAGCGGGTCTGGCAAATTCGACGCCGGTGCGGCGTTTGGTAGCAGGCGGAAGATCGGCCCGAGGTCGTCGGCCACGGCTCGTTCTTCGGACGCCAACATCGTCTCGTGCTTCCGTTCTCCGGGCCGCGCACCGACGATCGTGATTTCGGGATTTGCTTTCATCAAGTCCGCAATCCCGTTCGCGAGGTCAAGAATCGTCGCTCCTCCGGTATTCGCAGCGAAGATTTCTCCGCCGAGTTCCGTCCGCGAAAGCGCCACAAGCGTCAGGGCGAGCACCTCATCGGGGGTCGAAAGGAACCGCGTCATCTCCGGGTCCGTCACGTTCAGCCCCTTGCCTTCGGAAATGAGCCGAACGAAGAGCGGCACTACCGAGCCTGGAGAATCCAGCATGTTGCCAAAGCGAATGGCCGAGAACTTCGTGCTGGGCGATTGTGCCGCGCGGGCGCGCAC
This sequence comes from bacterium, assembly GCA_027485645.1. GTDB lineage: Bacteria > Armatimonadota > Fimbriimonadia > Fimbriimonadales > Fimbriimonadaceae > Fimbriimonas. Next base: position 584,613 of record JAIXQR010000003.1, on the reverse strand, counting down.
CAGTTTTTCCATCAGCGCCTTGGTAATGCCCATGCTTCCCGAAGGCTGAACCGCCTTGTCGGAGCTCACCGAAATCATGCGCTCCACGCCCGCGAGCTGAGCTTGTTCCATCAGAACATCCGCCGCCAGCGCGTTCACTCGAACCGCCTCGGCGGGATTGGCTTCGCAGACCGGAACGCTCTTTTCTGCTGCCGCGTGAATGACCCAGTCCACGCCATCAACTGCTGCGCGGCAATCTTCTGGGTTCTGAATATCACCGGAGACAAACTTCACGGCCGCGTTGGGGAACTGCGCGCGCAAGCTTTCTTGGCGATCCGCATTTCGCGACATGAGCCGGAGCGAAGCTACTGGCAGTTCCGAGAAGCACTTGAGGGCGGTGAGGCCGTACAGGCCGGTTCCCCCGGTAATCAGGAGGTGCTTTCCGTGGAGGTCTGAAGGAACTTGGATCATAAAAAGGTCGTTCCCGCCGGAACCACAGTATCGCTCGGAATAATTTTGCCGTAAGGCACCGACGCACCGGTATCCAAGTGTATTCGGTCACCGACCTGAACGCCGCCCGCAAGCGCTACCCCGGGCCCAACGTGGACAAAGTCGCCCACCACTACATCGTGATCGACGGCCGCGTTGGTGTTGACGATGCAATGTCTCCCGACTCGAGCCGCAACCATGACAACCGCCCCCGCACTGACAAATGTCCCTTCCAAAATCGTCGCGTTGGGGTCAACGAACGAGAATGGATGTTGAATCACCGGGAACTCAAGGTGGGAAAACTCCTCGCTCCAACGCATGCGGGCGAGATTGTTGCCAACCGCAAAGTTTACGTAGCCCTGAATGGTGGCAAGCTCCGCAATCGGGCCTCGCACCGGGATTCCGAGCACTTCGGTGCCGATCGCCGATTCTCGATCATCCCAAAAAGCCGCGATCTTCCAACCTAGGGCCCTGGCTGCAGAGGCAACGACTCTCCCGTGGCCGCCCGAACCAACAACGTGAAGCTCTTTCGCGACTTCCATTTGCGGTGTCAGTGATACCACCTACCCCGGGTCTGGGATCGTTAAGGCAATAGCCAAACTGAGGAATCACGCGTGAACTCAGCGCGGCGGTTACCATCGAACGCTAAGGTTAGGATGTCCACCGACTCGACCTGGATTTGTACGGCAGTGAAATTCGCGTACCCGGCGATGGATTCCTCTTCGTTCGGCTCGCGATCGATCAGCTCAGCCGGAATGTTTGATTGGTAAATTTCGGACCGCTCGCTTGGGGCGGAAGGCGAAAGGTAAACCCGCCGTCCGAGGAGCGCCGTCTGGTCCCACGCCGCTTGTGCGACCTCATCTTGGTGATGAGCCGTTGCAATCCCTCGGAACCGAGCCTGGAAACCGTGCGGTTGCGAATAGAACAGCCCGGATACCCGCGGGTCTTTCTGGATTTCGAGCACCTTTGGCGAGCGCACGTCGGCGTTGAATCCCAAAATCCAGTTCGCCGCATCCACTCGTCGCAAGACCACGGTGCGTACCTCGGGGTGACCATCCCGAACCGTTGCCAAGGCAAAGGTCCGAAACAGATGACCTCGATCTCGCAGGGCTTCGCCAAACTCGTGCCAAGCGTGCTCAATCAGTTCTTCCCGCTCTTGGTACATGGTTTCCATTGTCCACCAAGGTTTGGGCCCAATGCATGTGGCATTCCAAGCGGATTCCAACGTAGGATGAGGCATGACTCCGGAAGAGCGGTCCCGCTCCCTCCAAATTCTCGATAAAGTTGTGGAATCCGCGCCGAAGGACAACGCGCGATTGCAGAACTACCTTGCCGCACTGCGAACGGAAATTGAATCCGAAGCTCGGAGCCAAGAAGAGCGCGAGGCGCTGTTGGCCGAGTACGAAGCCGCCTACCAAAAACTGACTGCCCCGGCGAACCGCATTGGCGTGTTCGTTGGTTGGCATGAAGACACCGAGCAATACGCCCTCATCTCGCTCGGAGACACCGAATACGTCAGCATGGTGGACGACAAGCTTAAGAAGGAAGCCCTGCTCCCGGGTACTCGGGTTCGGGTGAACGACGCCTTCGCGATCGTCGGTATCTTGCCTCCCGGCCAATCGGGCGGACTCGTCAAGGTTGCCGCAATTCTGGACGACTTGCGAATCCGAATCGGGAACGACACTCCCGGAAGCGACGGCCGTCTCGTGTTCCGTGCCGCGACGCTCACCGACACGAAGATCAGCGCCGGAGACGAAGTCCGGTTGGACAGCTCGGGCCGGTTTGCCGTTGAACATTTCGAGAAGCAAGAGTCCCGCGACTACTTCCTCGAAGAAGTGCCGGTCTTGCCTTGGGAAAAGGTTGGCGGTCAGAAGCAAGCCATCCAAGTCATTCGCGAGACCATCGAAGAACCCCTCCTGCACCCAGAGATCTTCGCCGCCTACGACCAGAAGCCGATCAAGGGAATCTTGCTCTATGGCCCTCCAGGCTGCGGCAAAACCCTCATCGGAAAGGCGACCGCTTACAACCTGACTCGGGAATACGAGAAGCAGGTGGGGCACCCGGTCAAGGAGTACTTCATGACCATCTCGGGTCCGAAGATCCTCAACATGTGGCTCGGCGAAACCGAGCGAATGGTTCGTGAGATTTTCAAGACGGCACGCGAAAAGGCGAAAGAAGGTCGCTTGGTCTTCATCTTCATGGACGAAGCCGAGGCCGTGCTACGAACGCGTTCCAGTGGCCGATACCTGAACATCAGCAACACCGTCGTTCCGCAGTTCTGTGCGGAGCTCGACGGTATGCAGTCGCTCGATAACGTCGTCTTGATGCTCACCAGCAACCGACCCGACTACATCGACCCGGCAGTGCTCCGACCAGGCCGAATCGACCGGAAGGTGAAGGTCACTCGACCCGATCGTGCGGCGGCCGAGAGCATCCTCGGAATCTATCTCACGCCGAGTCTGCCGTACGATGCGGAACTCGTGGCGAAGTGGAATGGCGAAGTCGACTGCGCCCGCAAAGAGCTCATCGAGAACAGCATCGAGCAGCTTTGGCGCGCCGATGCTGAGAATGAGTTCCTGAAAGTCTTCTTACGAACGGGTTCGTCGCAAACCCTCTACTTCCGAGACTTGATCTCGGGAGCCTTGCTTAAGAGCATTGTTGATCGGGCGAAGGAATCCGCGATTCGGCGAGCGATTCAATCTCCAAAAGACCCGCACGGTATCTGCCAGGAAGATCTCTTCGCCGCCATCAAGACCGAGTTCAAAGAGAACGAGATCTTCCCAAAGAGCGACGCCGTGGACGATTGGCTCCAGCTTCTCGACCTCAATCCAGAGAATGTCGTGAGCGTAAAGCCGGTCGGAAGAAACCGTGGCGAAGAAATCAGTCGAAAAGCGATCGTTTAGGCCCAGCCAGAATCAGTTCGTAGGGACCCTGTTGTAGCAAATCGTCGTCTAAATGGGCATGACCACATATTGGATCCCCATTTGGATGGCGATGACGATTGCGAACGGCGTCGCCATTGAGGATAAGAAGGTCACGCCTCTCCCCGCGCTTGACGTGATGCGCGGCCAGAACTCATTTGCGACAGGCCCCGACATCATGGTCATCCGCGATGCACGCGGCTGGGCCTCCCTTTGGTCAAGGCACATGGGTGGTGGTCTCCCGAACACCGCCATCCCTACTCCGCCTTCGTTCAATTTTGAAGACGTGATGATCGTCGCCATCACCGGCGGTGAGACCTACCCGACCGGAGACTACGTTTACGAGAGCGGCCGTGCGAAGGGCAAGGACGCCCTCATCCGGATTCGGTTCGTCACTTCAAATCAGGCCGCCGTGCTGGCGCGCCCCTATGCCTTCTTCGCCGTTCCGCGCGTTGAGGGTGAGGTGGTCATCGAAACCCCCACCGGACCAAAAGGAGCTTGGGCCGAGAAGAAGCGATTCCCTAAGCTCGGGAAAAACTAACTGGAGCGGATCACTTCCCGAGCGGGAACTGGGCTCGGACTGATCGTGATCGCGCCCAGAGCACGACCGACCATCTCTTCCGCTGCCGACTCTGAAGCCGCGTGGATTCGGAGTAGCGGCTGACCTGATTCGACCTGGTCGCCAACGGAAACGAGTAGCTCAACGCCAACTCGATGGTCAATCTGGTCCGTTTTCGTCTTCCGGCCGCCTCCAAGATCGAGCACGAGTTGCGAAATTTGAACCGGATGAATGTCTCCCACCCAGCCGGATTCGGTTCCGGTCACGGTTAGGACGGTCGGTGCAACCGGCAAAATGAGGTGCCTTTCCGCGCCTTGGGCAATCAGCCATCGCTCGGCTTTCTCCCAAGCCATTCCACTCGTGAGGCAGGTCTGCGCCCGTTTCATGGCGGTCTCTGGGGCTTCGCCAACAACCGTGAGCACGTGCGCGGTGAGCGCCACGCAGAGCTCTCTGAATCGCTTTACGGGGCCATCTTGCTCCCGCCCGGTCAGCACATCCCAGGCTTCGCGGACTTCGACCGCGTTTCCGACCGCGGAGCCGAGTGGTACATCCATGTCGCTAATCAGCGCCGAAGTGTGTAATCCCGCGCCTTCGCCGATTCGAACCAGCAGCTTGGCTAATTCGCGTGCGCCTTCTTCAGTCGTCATGAACGCGCCACGGCCGGCCTTCACGTCAAGCACCACGTACTTGGCGCCACCGGCGAGCTTCTTGCTCAGAATGCTACTTGCCATCAATGGCATGCTGGCGGTCGTGCCCGTGACGTCTCGTAGGGCGTACAAATGCTTGTCTGCCGGGGCAAGGTTTGCTGTTTGCCCACCTAGGCCAATGCCGACCGCCATGGCCTGCGCCTTGAGCTCCGCCGGACTGAGATCGGTGCGGAAACCTGGAACGCTCTCCAGTTTGTCGATAGTGCCACCGGTGATCCCGAGACCCCGACCGCTCATTTTCACGATCGTCAGTCCGCAAGCCGCGAGCATCGGCACAACGACAAGCGTGGTCTTGTCACCGACACCGCCGGTACTGTGCTTATCCACCCAAGGCTCGGGCAACCCAGATAGGTCGAGCCGTTCGCCGCTGTCAGCCATTCCCTCGGTAAGCCAGGCCGCCTCTTCGTCCGACAACGGGTTCAAAAATGCCGCCATCAGCCACGCCGAGACCTGATAGTCCGGAATCGCGCTCTGCCCAACGAGCCGACAAAACTCAGCCAACTCCTCTTTTGTATGTGCGCGACCGTCGCGCTTCGCTTCAATAAATCGAACGACGTTCATCGGTAGTTTTCGACCTGCCGCACAAAGTTCTGGACGATTCGGAGCCCTTCTTCGGTCAACACCGATTCAGGGTGGTACTGCACCCCTTCGATCGGCTTCGTCTGGTGCCGGACTCCCATGATTTCTTGATCATCCACGCTTCGAGAAGTCACCTCGAATCCGGCCGGAACTTCGTGCTTTTCAACCACCAATGAGTGGTAGCGAATCGCAGAAAACGGATTCGGCATGTTCTCGAGGAGCCCCTTCCCATCGTGCTCGACGAGCGAAGATTTGCCGTGTTTGGTCACCTCGGCCCGCAAAACCGTGCTTCCGGCAACGTAACCGATCGTCTGGTGGCCGAGGCAAACGCCAAAGATCGGCACGTCGAACGGGGTCCCCTGCTCGGCGACTAAGGCTTGCCGAATCACATCAACGCAAACTCCGCTTTCTTTCGGAGTGCAGGGTCCGGGAGAGAGCAAGATGCCGCGCGGTAGAAGTTCAGAAATTTCCTCGACCGAGATCTCGTCATTGCGGTGAACCACGACCTCGCCCCCGCTCTGGCCGATGTACTGCACCAGATTGTAGGTGAACGAGTCGTAATTATCGATCACGAGAATCATTGGCTAGGGATACCTGAATCTGGCCGAGCCGCCCGAGGCAGGCTCCAGAAGCATGGATCGCATAATAAAGCATGCCCTTTGACGTCAACGCGGTTCCGGCGATGATCGGATGGAGCTTGTTGCCCGTGGGACTCGGGTTCCTGGCTGGTCGGCTCATCTTGCCGACCCTAGCAAAAGGGTTGGCGCGGCGATACGATCGCCGAAAAGAAGACACGCTGCCGTGGACGTTGCGAAAGTACGCCGTCGTCATGGGGGCTGTGCTCTCGGTTTATGTCCTCACTCTGCAACTGCGAGCGTTGGACGAGCAATTTGCCCGGCAACTGGACTGGGCGACGGTCGATATTTGGATTAAATCCCTGGCAACCGTCGTGGGGTTCATGGCGCTTCATCGGGCCGTGCACCGAGCGGTCGAGCTTGCCCCACCGGCTCTGGATGCAAGCGCACGAAGCCTCCTGACCAAAATTTCCGCGGCCGTCATCTTCGGCATCGCCGCGGTGACCGTTCTCAGCCTGTTCAAGGTCGACGTCGGCCCGCTTCTCGCCAGCCTTGGCGTAATCGGTATTGCCGTCGCGCTTGCCTTACAGGACACCTTGGGCAACTACTTCGCGGGGATCACCTTGGCGATCGACAAGCCATTGCGTCCGGGCGACTACGTTCGAATGGACGGCGGCGTGGAAGGGTTTGTCGAGACCATCGGCTGGCGCAGCACGCGGATCAAGCCATTTTCTGAAAGCGTCGTCATCATTCCGAACAGCAAACTCGCGACCTCAATCCTGACCAACAACTACTATCCAGACAACGGCGCGCGGGTTTACGTCGACTGCGGCGTTGCTTACTCTAGCGACCTTGCTCATGTGGAGGCAGTTTGCGTCGCGGTTGCCAAAGAAGTGTCCGCTGGAACCGCAGGCGGAGATCCCGAGTTCGAACCTCTTGTCCGCTTCAAAACCTTCGGCGATTCAAACATCCAGTTCACCGTCATCCTCCGGGCAACCGATTTCGATGCAAGCTTCCTGCTCAAGCATGAGTTCATCAAGTCGCTTCACCAGCGATTTCGGGAAGAAGGCATCGCCATCAGCTATCCGGTTCGGGAGATTCGGATGCCAACGTCCGCACTGCTACCACCGTCGGATGCGGCGAACCCGTAACCCAGACCAGCTGACCAGCAACCAGCGCCAGTTCCTTGCCGCATTTGGTCGACTTGACCATCCGCCCGTCTAGATTAAGAAGCGCGCGGTGATCCTTCCCCGGCGGACGCAAAACGGTTGCGGGCAGCCAATCCAGCTTCGGCTCAACAGGCAAAATCGGCTTGCTTACTGTAGCGGCCACCGGCTCTGGTCCGGTTCGCTGACTCGGCGGTCGCTTTTCCTTTGGATTTTGCAGCGCCGACCAATCCAACTCGGCAAGCTTCGGCCGATCTGGCGCAAGCGAGCCGGCAGACGGGGGCTTTGCTGGCGCGCCACGACTTGTGAGGTGAAAGCGATGACAGACCGGGCATCGGTAGGAACCGTATCGGTGTTCCGAAGCTAACTCCGCCTCGGCGGCCGAGTCGTACTTTGCCTTAGAACTGCAGGCTCTCTCCGCCGATTTGATGAACCGCCCTTTGCCCATTTCGTCCGAATCGTCGCCTACCTAATGATGGCGGTATTTCGTCCGGAATGCCGTTTGAAACATTCACACTCCGTTGCTCAAACTTTGCGCTCTGGTACCTTTTGGATACCGGAACATCTGCAGAATTTGCCGGATTGAGTAGGTTTTGACCGTTTTGCTGAGCAATTCTTAAAGAAATTTTGCGTTTTCTTAACAATTCCTAGATAGACTGGTAGTTCCTTTGGGGGATAAAAATGTCTGCAGGACTTATTGCGCGACAACTCAGGGCTAGGGCCAGGCTCGTATTTTTGATTGATTGGACGCTGATCATCGTTGCGTTCGTTTTCAGCTTCTTGGTCCGATTCGTTTCCGAAGAGAAAATTGCGGGAGATCTGTTCCAAGACCGCGTTTTAGTCATCGGTGTTCTCAGCGCTGTCGTTCTGGGTTGGAAGCGCCTTTGGGTGATCCAGCCGAAGTACATGGGCGTCTTCGACATCCGATCGATCGGCTCCGTCGCGCTTGCGCTTGGCTTCTTCGCCCGACTGAACGAACAACGGCTCCGAAATCTTGAATGGTACGAAGGCTGGTCCATGCCTCTGCTGTTCATGTTCATGACCCTCACCTTCCTCGGCGGCTGGCGATTACTGCGCCGAATCGAGCAGAACCGGGTGAGCGCAAAGGATATGCAGGGCGTGCCTGCCCGACGAATTTTGATCGTTGGCGCAAACGACGCTGGGGAATCGGTTTTCCGAGAACTCGTTCGGCAAGTCCGCGCGGTTAGCGTTGTGGGTTACGTTGACGAAGACCCAACCCTGACCGGCTCGACGGTTCACGGCCTCAAAGTCTACGGCACGGTAGAAGAAATCCCCTCCATCGTCACCGAAGCCGAAGTCACCGAAATTCTCATTGCCCTGCCCGACCTCGGTCCGGCTGAGCTACGCCGAATCTTCGACATCTGCTCGAAGACTCGAGCGCGAGTCAAGTTGGTTCCGTCGTTCTCGTCGCTGGTTTCCGGAAAACCCGACCTCAGCACGATCCGAAACATCGACCCGAACGACCTCCTTCGCCGCGACCAGATCGGCGTGATTCAAGAGGACGGCCTCAGCTTCCTCGCCGGAGAGCGCGTCATGATCACCGGCGGCGGCGGCAGTATCGGCTCAGAAGTTGCGCGACAGGTTGCCAGTTTCAGCCCTGCCAGCCTCATCCTTCTTGGTAAGGGTGAAGGTTCGATCTTCGAAATCGAGCAAGAGCTTAAGCACCGAACCCCGGTTCGGCCTGCGGCGGTCATCGCAGACGTTCGTGACCCGATCTCGATCGGCAACGCGATCAAGAAGTACAACCCCGGCGTCATCTTCCATGCGGCCGCGCACAAGCACGTTCCGCTGATGGAAGACTCACCGATCGAAGCAATCCGAAACAATGTGTTCGGAACCCTGAATGTTCTTAACAAAGCCGTCGAAGCTCACGTTAAGAAGTTCATCCTCGTTTCGACGGACAAGGCAGTTAAGCCGGCAAACGTCATGGGTGCCACCAAGCGCGTGGCCGAAATGATCGTCTGCGCCCGAAGTCGAGTCTCCGACGTCGAGTTTGCCGTCGTCCGATTTGGAAACGTTCTCGGTAGCCGAGGAAGCTTGGTCCCGCTGATCTGTAAGCAGATTGCTGGTGGCGGCCCGGTTACCATCACGCACGCCGAGATGACCCGCTACTTCATGACCATCCCCGAAGCCGCGCAGTTGATTCTGCAGGCCGGATCGATGGGCCGAAACGGAGAAATCTTCGTTCTCGACATGGGCGAGCCGGTTAAGATCGCTGACCTGATCAAGGACATCATTCGAATGCACGGCCTCGTGCCCGAGCAGGACATCGAGATCAAGACGGTCGGAATGCGACCGGGCGAAAAGATGCACGAAGAGCTCTACTTCGCCAACGAAAAGGTCACCGCCAGCCGACACCCGAAGATTTGGGTTGCCGACCAGGGCGTCGAGATTCCTTGGAACTGGCTGGAAGATCAGCTTGGCCAGCTGGACGACATCTGCGTCGCCGGAAACCCAGAACAAGCTCGCGCGTTCTTGCTCGAGCTCGCATGGGCCAAGAATCTTCCGCCCGCTCCGATGCGATCGGTCAACGCCTAATCAGCACAAAAACGGGCCGAACGTCAGTCGACGTTCGGCCCGTTTTTGTGTTAGCTTCAATTTTTCAGCATTGACCTCGAAGGGTTGACGCAATAGACTGTGCGGATGCGCAGATTGCATTTGGCATTCGTTGGCGGACTCGGCCTCGCTCTCGTCGGTTGTATGGGTAACTCGGAGGTCGTACTGTCCCTCCAGACTCTGCTCGTGGGTGGTTCTGCTACCGCAGGAGCCGTAGACGGCCCGATCGCTACCGCGACCTTCAACAACCCCGTGAACGTTGCCGTTGACTCCGATGGCTCTGTTTATGTTTGCGACTACGACAACGACCGCGTGCGCAAGATCCGCAACGGTCAGGTCACAACGCTCGTTTCCGCCGCGAACTTCTCGCGACCATTCGGAATCACGATCGCGCCTGATGGCACACTTTACGTTCAAACCGACGCCAACGACGCCGGTGATCGGAACGCCAATACCGGCACCATCTGGCGCGTGAATAAGGCCACGGGTGCCTCTACCGTGGTTGTCCGAAACATCGGCCGCCCACGCGGAGTTACGGCCCTGACCGATGGCCGACTTGCCCTCGCCAACCTGACGATCCAAACCGTCGCCGTGCTTGATCCAGCCACTGGAGTAGTAACGCAGATTGCCGGACTGCCCGGAACCTCAGGATTTAGCGATGGAAACGGTACCGGCGCTCTCTTCAACCGACCCTATGGCCTCACGCAAATGTCAAATGGAGATCTGCTCCTGGCCGATCAGGGGAACAATCGTATCCGACGTGTGACATTGTCGGGCGTGGTAACGACCTTCGCCGGTACGGGCGCCGTGGGCTCCGCAAATGGCAATCGGCTCAGCGCGACCTTCAACAACCTCCAGGACGTGAAGCGAGACCCGCTCACCGACTTGATTTACGTCTCCGACTCGATGAACCACACCATCCGCCGGATCACTGGCTCTACCGTCGAAACTATCGCGGGAGACGGCACGGCCGGGTACGCCGAGGGCATCGGTACCGCCGCTCGCTTCTTCTATGTCGAAGGAATTGCGGTTGACTCCGCGAACGGATTCTTGTACATCGCCGACGGAAACGGCGGCGAAGGTGATCCGTTCAACCGTGTTCGTCGCCTCAAACTCTAATCTCGCGTAATCCGCAGACTAACCATTTAGTCCCGGGGACCCAATTGATTTAATGGGTACCTTGATTTATGGTTAGTCTGCCTCGCTTCTCTTCTCCGCCAAAGACTATCCAAAAGATTATCCTTTTGGGCACCTGCCTACCGCGAAAGTGCGGCATCGCGACCTTCACCGCCGACTTATCCAGATCGCTCACTGACCTTGATCTGGGTCTAACGGTCGAATCCATTGCGATGATCGACCGAAGCGGCATCCCATACCCGCCAGAAGTGCGATTCGAAATTCCCGAATCCGACGAGTCCGCCTACCGACGAACCGCCGACTGGGTCAACCAGCCGGGCTACGACATCCTTTCCATCCAGCACGAGTACGGAATCTTTGGCGGCGAAGCCGGTTCGTATTTGATGAACCTGGTTCGCGAGGTGAAGATGCCCATCGTGACGACTCTCCACACCGTGCTGGAGAACCCATCGCCCGCCCAAAAGCAGGTCATGGATGAACTGCTCGGACTTTCCGAGCGAATCATCGTGATGAGCGAACGAGCCGTCGGATTTCTCTCTCACGTTCACCAGATTCCAGCATCAAAAATTGATCTGATCCCCCACGGTATCCCAACGGTGGACCTTGCCAACGGCAGTACCTTCCGAAATACTTTAGGCATCAAGGGACCGATGATCCTAACCTTCGGGCTTCTATCCCCCGACAAAGGAATCCAATACATGATCGAGGCAATGGTGCCGATCCTTGCGCAGTACCCCGATGCGGTTTACGTTGTAGTCGGCGCAACTCACCCAAATGTTGCCGCCTATTCCGGAGAAGAGTATCGCGAAAGCTTGGTCCAGTTAACTCAGGATCTCGGGATCGAGAGTCAGGTCAGGTTCGTGGATCGATTCGTCTCGTCCGACGAACTCGTTCAGTACCTCGGGGCCATGGACTATTACGTCACCCCGTACCTGAACCCCAAGCAAATCACCTCCGGCACATTGGCGTACTCATTCGCCGCCGGTAAAGCCGTCATCTCAACTCCGTACTGCTACGCAGAAGAGCTCCTCGCCGATGGACGCGGAGTACTCGTACCGTTCCGAGACGCTCATGCCTTCGCCGAAGCCATTCTCGGCCTAGAAGCGAACCCTGCCGGGAGGGCTCAGATGGGCCGACGCGCCGCCGAAAAGGGCGAGCAAATGCGATGGCCAAACGTCGGCTTGCGCTATCTGGAATCGTTCAGCCGCGCCAAGCTTGACAGTGCCGCCCGCCTCAAGTCGATCTCCTCGACCCCGGTCCCCATCTTTCGGAACACGGACAAACTCCCAGCCCTGAGCATGGCGCACTTGGCCGAGCTTTCCGACGATACGGGAATCTTGCAGCACGCAAACTTCACGACCCCCAACCGCGCAGAGGGCTACTGTGTGGATGACAACGCTCGCGCCCTCCTCCTGACAACTCAGTTGGAAGGCCTTGCCCCTCTCACCAGCGAGCAAAGCTTGTTGCAAAGCCGCTACCTCAGCTTTGTTCTCGATGCCCACAACCCGCTCACGGGTCGGTTCCGAAACTTCATGAGCTTCAGCCGGGAATGGCTGGAGTCCGCCGGGTCAGAAGACTCCCAAGGCCGAGCCATCTGGTCCCTGGGAGCCGCCATCAACCGCTGCCAAAGCATGACCCGGCGTGAGGTCGCCCGGAGTCTGTTCGAGCGCTCAATCCCCGCTCTCCTAGACACCACCAGCCTTCGCACTTGGGCCTACGGCGTTCTAGCCGCCGACGAGTATCTCCAGCGCTTCCCGGATCGATTTGATACGCTTGCCCTCCTCGGAAAACTGGCCGACCGGATTGCGCACCAGTACCAAAGCTGTGCCACCGAGCCGTGGCCCTGGTTTGAACCCAAGCTGACCTACGCAAATGCGCGAGTTTGTCAGGCTCTCATCTTGGCGGGGGATCGACTGAGCAATCCGTCGATGCTGGACACGGGCCTGAAATCGTTGGCGTGGCTTATGGCTCAGCAAACCGCCGCGGGTGGCGTTTTCGCCCCGATTTCCACCAAAGGCTTTGCCTGTGCCGATGAGCGAAGTTATTTCGACCAACAGCCGATCGAAGCTTGGTCCGCGGTCTCGGCCTGCTTGCTCGCCCACTGCGTCTCTGGCAACCCGATCTGGCTCGAAGAGGCAGGACGGGCATTCTCGTGGTTCCTAGGCCGCAACTTACTTCAAGTTCCCGTCTGTGACCCCGAAACGGGCGGCTGCCACGACGGTTTGCACGTGACCCGAATCAACCGTAACCAAGGCGCCGAATCCACCCTCTCCTGGTTGTGCGCGCTCACCGAGATGCAACTCGCAAGGCAATCCACGCTCTCTCCCTCGATCCGCAAGGAAACCTTTGAAATCAACTAAATACTTGGAACTCCTGACCCGAAACGTCAAGAATCCTATCCTCACCGCTGCTGACTGGCCGTACCCAGTTCACACCGTCTTCAATGCGGGTGCCACGCGCTTAGAAGACGGCACGACGCTCCTTCTGTGCCGCGTCGAAGACCGACGCGGAATCTCCCACTTCTGCGCCGCTCGCTCTACGAACGGCGTGGATGGCTGGATCATTGACTCGGAGCCCACCTTTTCTCCCGATCCAGAAAACCATCCGGAAGAGATGTGGGGGATCGAAGACCCGCGTATCACCTTCATGCCCGAGACGGGCGAGTACTTGATCGCCTACACTGCGTTCGGCAAATCCGGTCCCGGCGTGGCGATTGCCTCGACCAAGGACTTCAAGTCCTTCGATCGATTTGGTCTCGTGATGCAGGCCGACGATAAAGACGCCGCCATCTTTCCGTGCAAGTTCAATGGCGAGTACGCGCTGATCCATCGACCAACGACCGAAATGGGATCGAACATGTGGATCTCGTTCTCCCCCGACCTTCGGAACTGGGGTGGACACGTGGTGCTTTTGCCTGCACGGCGAGGCGCTTGGTGGGACGCCAACAAGATTGGCCTCTCTCCGCCCCCAATCCGCACCGATAAAGGCTGGCTCGTGATCTACCACGGCGTTCGAAGGCATGCCTCCGGCTCAATCTATCGCCTGGGCTTAGCCCTCTTCGATATCGATCATCCTGAAATCTGCCTGAGCCGGGGCAAAGAGTGGATCTTCGGTCCAGAAGCACCCTACGAGAAAGACGGCGATGTACCGAATGCGATCTTCCCGTGCGGGTACACGGTGGATGCGGACAACGACACGGTGAATTTCTATTACGGTGCTGCTGACACGGTGATCTGTCTCGCGACGGCAAGCATTGCCCAGATGCTTGAGTTCCTAGAATTGAACGGCTCAACCGACTTCCTCGGCATCGCTGGCCAATTCGCCGAACGCTCCTAAGCAGACCCGTCCCGGATCGAAAAACTTCGATCCGGGACTTTTTTTCGTCTGGGTTGACAAAGTTAGAGTAAATACTCTAATATCAACGCGTTAGAGCAAATGCTCTAAACTCTTTGTCATGAAGCGAACCGAATCGACCCGACAGCGAATCTTGGACTCTGCATTGCAGTTGTTCAATGCCAGCGGCACGGCCTCGGTCTCTACCAACCACATCGCGGCAGACGCTGGACTTTCGGTCGGCAATCTGTACTACCACTACAAAAGCAAGCAGCAAATCATTCGTGCGCTGTTTGACCAGAACGAAGCCGAAGTTCTTTTGGCGCTCGCCCCGCCGACCGATCGGCCCCTCGACATCACCGACCTAGAACTCATGATGAAGGCCAACTTCCAGATTCTCTGGAAGTACCGCTTCCTCTATCGAGAGCTCGTCGCGCTGCTGATTGAAGATCCGGAACTTGCCACAAGCTTCCGAGATCTCCGCCAACGCGGGTTCGGAAACTTCGAACGCCTCCTCCAATACTTCGCGCAGTCCGGTGTTCTTCGGCCGATCCAGGACGCCGAAGAGCTCTCAACCCTCACTCACCTCTGCTGGCTCATCAGTGAGTTCTACATCTCCTACATCGAATCTGGCCAGGGCCTTCTTCAAACCGTTGAGGGTGAAGGCTGGCAGGAGAAGGGGCTTGCGCTCCTTCGACACGTGATTTCGCCCTACCTTCCAACCCATCCCAAAAGTCCATGACCGCTTCCGCCCCTCATCCCTTGCATCGCGTCGGTATTGCCGCCGTACCTATCGTTTTCACCATTGCGTTTAGCCTCCTGGGCTCACGTTTTGACTATCCAAACATTCTCCGTGCCCCAAGCGCCGACATCCTTGTGCGCTTTGCCAGCAACCAAGCTGCGCTTCTTCCGCTGTGGTGGCTCATGTTGGCTTCCGCCCTCCTGTTCATCCCTATTAGCTTTGCCATCGGGAAACTAAGCGGCGCAACCGAACTCGCGGGAATCTTTGGCGCGCTCGCCGGAATTGTCCAAGCTCTTGGGCTGTCTCGGTGGCTCTTCATCGTTCCCGAACTCGCCCGCCAGTACCAAGAATCCAGCGCTACTCGAGCCCAAACCGTTCAACTCTTTGAACTCTTCCACCGCTGGCTCGGGGTTGGCATCGGAGAGTGGTTCGGCTACCTCTTCACCGGGCTGTGGACCCTGCTCATCGCCCATGCCCTCTGGGAAAAGTCACGACCGCTCGCCATCATCGGCCTAGTCTCGGGACTCGGCATTTTGGTCGGCCTCCTCGAAGTCTTTAATCTGCCCGCTGCAGGTGCCGTGAACGCGGTCGCCTACCTCGTCTGGTCGCTCTGGCTGATCGCGCTCGCCTTCCGCCGCTAACCGTTCAAACCCCCAAAAACCATCATGAAAAAACTGCACATTCTCGCCGTCGCATTCGTTGCACTTGCTACTCATATCAGCTCCGCTCAAGAAGTCTCGGATAAGACCCTTTATCTCCATGGCTTCCGTTCTCCTTCGATCGGATTGGAGTATCGGTCCGGCTCCGTGGGAGTTCACGCCGGCCTCTACACCACCATTCTCGGCAAGGGAGAAAAGTCCACCGAGTTTCTGAAAGTAGGTGCCACCGGTTACTGGAAGGGCTTCCTAGGTCCTCGCTTCGAGTCGTTCGGCGGCATCTCCTACGTCCGGGGTCAGAACCGCGAGTACCGCAAGAAGGATGGTCTCTTCATCGAGCAGGGCTTCGTCTACGATCTCGGCAAGAACTTCGAGTTTCGACTTGGAACCGGCATTTTGTTGGCGAAGGGTTTCCGCGCTAAGGTGAACCCAACGGTCGGCTTTAGCTATCGCTTCAAGATGTAACGAGAAAGCAACCCAGCCCTCGACTTCTGCGTGAAGTCGAGGGCTGATTCTTGTTAGGGTCCCAGTTTCTTCAGACTCCCTCAACCTCAAATCGCGTAAAGTCGTTGGGACCCGTGGACATGACAAACCAATTCCGAAACTGGATGTTCCTTGCGATGGTGGGGATTGTCGCGTACCTCGCGGCCTCGGTCATGCAGCCGTTTGTGTCCGCCCTTCTCTGGGCGTCGGCGCTCACCATTCTGACCGCCCCCCTCTACGAAAAGGTCCGCGCGGCCTGCGAACGGGGCCGATTCAAGAAGAGCGCAGAAACCATTGCCGGCCTCGTGGCGTGCCTCGTCACGATCCTCGTGTTTGTGCTTCCTTTCGTCATCGTGCTACTTGGCATCAGTCCGCAAGCCGAAGGAGTCGGCGCTACGGACGGCTCTACCCGAAGCATCGAGCGCACGCTGCAAAACATCGACCAACAACTCGCGACGGTTAAAGCCAGCGTTGGAGCGAGCTCCTTCTCCCTCGAACGCACCTGGTCCGAGAACCAAAAGGAGATTGTCAGCGGACTGCAGGCCCCTCTCGTGGGCATGCTGAAAAGCCTCGGCGTCACCTTGTTTAGCCTTGGCATCGCGATCTTGGCCCAGTTCTTCCTGCTTCGAGACGGCTGGAGGCTGAAAGAGGGCGCCTTAGATCTGATCCCTCTGGAACACGCCCAGACCGAGAAGCTGCTGGATCGTCTGACCGACACCGTCTGGGCGGTTTTCTACGGAACCGTGCTCGTGGCGATGCTGCAAGGTGGACTCATCGGGGCAGCGTATGCCTACGTCGGATTGCCCAACTGGCTTCTGCTCACCGTGCTCTCCGCCGTAATGGCGATCATCCCGCTTCTGGGCGCTCCTGTCGTGTACTTCCCAGTGGCCTTCTTGCTGCTGTTCCAAGGCAAGACTCAGGAAGCTCTCATCATCCTGGGCTTCGGAACGATGTTCGTCAGCAACATTGACAACGTCATCAAGCCGTTCCTCATCGGCGGCCGCTCCAACTTGCATCCGTTGCCGATTTTCTTCTCCATTCTTGGCGGAGTCTTGTTCTTCGGGCCCATTGGCGTTATCTCTGGCCCAATGCTCCTCACGATCACCTTAGTCGTGATTGAGGCCTTGCGCGAGAAGACCAAGCTGCCCGACGCACCAGAAACCGCCGCATCCGAGTAGGATTCGCGGCATGACTACATTTCTTGGCACGTGGGAAACCCCGGGCAAACCGGCGGTTGAGACGGCATGGCGCGCGTTTCAGGGCGGAGCCAATCTTCGCGAGTGCATTGAGCAAGGTCTCGCCGTCTGCGAGATGGACCCGACCTTCCTCGCGATCGGCCTTGGCTCATTGCCAAACTCCGATGGCGAGATTGAGCTCGATGCCGCAATGATGGACGGCGAAAACCTCGAATGCGGCGGCGTTTGTTCCGTCCGGGGGATTGTGCCCGTCATTTCCGTCGCCAAGAAAGTGCTTGAAGAAACCCCGCACAATCTCCTTGCCGGTGAGCAAGCTCGCCGGTTCGCGATCTCTAAGGGCTTTACCCCCCGAAATCTCATCACCGAGGAGATTGCTCGGCAATACGAGAAGTGGCGCGCCGGTGTGTTTCCCGATGAGTACATGCACTCAACCTCCGATCTTCACGGCGACACCGTGACAATGCTTGGCTTGCATGACGGCCACTGCGTTGCCGCCAGCAGCACCAGCGGCCTCGCGTGGAAACTTCCCGGCCGAGTTGGCGACTCGCCGATCTTCGGAGCCGGACTTTACGCCGATGACGAAATAGGCTGCGCTGGTGCAACAGGCTTGGGTGAAGAGCTTTGGAAAGCGATGGCCTCCTACCGCGCCACCCGCAACATGGAAGCCGGCATGTCCGCCCAAGAAGCTTGCGACGAAGTCATCCAGCACATGATCCGCCGCCTCCCGAACGCCTGCGTCATGAGTTGCGTCGTCCTCGCCCTCCGCAAAGACGGCGACTTCGGCGCCGCGATCACGACCGGCCGGTTCGATCTCTGGGTGAACCAGGACGGCGAAGTATCGACGCACAAGTTTGAATCGGACAAGTGACCGGTTAGGCCATTTCCGCGGAAATTAAGATGCCTGGAAACCTTGTGGCTATCCGATTCGGAGACCAGAAGCTCGGCTCGGCAGAAACGTTCTCCGATGCGGATGACGAAACATTGCCCCCAGTTCGATTCCGCGCCATAAACGTGCGATTCGATTGGCCTCGAAATTTCTAGCTGCTTACTAAAGTGAGTCTGAACAACGGCAAATTCAAGCTTACGCCCAGCAACTGTGCTGGGCCAAACACATCACAATCGGGTAACACGTACATACGGCAACGGGGCCGTAAGCGTGACCTGGGTGACTGCACCACAAAATCTGAAAGAATCGATCTTCTCCACCATCTCCCAGCATCGGTTCGGCATGTTCACGGCCGAAGTTTGCGAAATTCTCAATAAGTCCAGCCAGGACCTCGGTACGAGCTTCGAATCGCTCCTGAGCGAGGGCCGGCTGCACAGCTTCGCCGGATTCTGGATGGTCCCAGAAACGTTCGACAAAGCCGCACAACGGTTCCTAGAGGAGCTTCGCCGACAGCAAACTGCTGATTTGCGCGTGGTCTACTTCGATGCTGAAGAGATTGCAAAGGCCGCTCAACTTCCGTGGCAAGGTAAGCCGCTCCAACGAATTGTTAGCCTGCTCGAAACTCGCGGCGTGCTCCGAATTGACCAACTCAATGTCCGCCTGACCGACCTCACCCTTGAGCTAACCCCGCGCCAAACGGAGCTACTTGCCCGGGCCATGCCTTTCGTCAAAGAAAATCCGGTCAACGTTCTCAGCCCGGCAGAAATTGCTCGCGCGCTTGTCGTGCCAATTCCGGCCATCTCCGAAATCCTGCGCCTCGGCACCTTCGCGGACAAAACGATCGAAGTGACCGATCAAATGTATTACTCGCCGGAGCAGATTGCGGCGATCCAGCAGACGATGCGAGAGGCGTTTGGAAAGCGACCGTTCACGGCCAGCGAAGCACGGCAGGCACTCGGCACCAGCCGAAAGTACATCATTCCGATCCTTGAACACCTAGACCGCGTTGGCTTCACGAAGCGAAACGAAGACCTGCGAACCCTCGCTTAGGCGATCAGCGTTCGCAGCGCCGCGCCAACCGAAGCTGGCTTCATCACGATGCACTCCACGTCTCCGTACCCTTCGGCGAGGAGGCGCGCGGCAAGGGCTTGGCCTTCGGCCGCCCGGATCAGCAGTCCCTCGGGATGCTGTCGCACCGAGACCTGGAACGGAGACACCAAAGCCCGCACCGCACCTTGATGCTCAGTGCGGACGATCATTTCGGTTTCCGAAACTCGGGTGAGCAATTCCTCGACTCGCCCAGCAAACCGAACTTCAAGGGCGCTCAAAACGATGACGGCGTCGCACAGTTCGACAATCTCGGGTCGGTGGGTTGCAATCACGTCGCACACGCCCGCGCTGCTGCCCTTTTCCAGATGGCCCCAAACCGAATCGAACGTCCAAGGGTCCAAGTCGTCCAGCTGACCATCCCAAAGGCGCACGTCTGCCGAAGAACTCAGCAGGGCTAAGGTTTCCGCCGCCGCTTCCTGACTCGGCGAAAGATCCGAGATCGAATGGGTCCGGACATCCCAAAGTCGTGTGGCCACCAAGAGCTCGGTGGAAAGAGAAGCCGAATTGTCCTGGGGCCGCTTTGCGATGGCTTGCGGCTTGCTTCGGGGCGCTAGCGTCCCGGGCTCAAGAAAGAAAACCTCGCCTTCGGCCTGGACGGTGCCTTCCCCAAGTCGATCTTGGCCCGCAATTGCACGCAGCAGCCGAGACTTGCCCGACGCTCCTGGCCCCACAACGGCAAGACGCTGTCCGGCAGCGAGCGAAAGGGTCATCGCCAAGCCCCGCCCGCAAAGGCGAACTTGGTTCAACGCAACCCGATCAACTCTCGATTGGACCGCATTCATACGTTTGGCAAAACGAGCAATTCCTTCGTGGAGTGGGTCAATCGCCGAACTCCGTTCTCTTCCACCACAACGTCATCTTCGATCCGAACACCGCCGAATCCTGGAACGTAAGCTCCCGGTTCAATGGTCCAAACCTGGCCGACTTCGATGGTATCCGTGCTGGTCGGTGAGAGCCGACCGGTGTCGTGAACCAAGCGTCCGAGCCCGTGACCGAGGCCATGGCCGAAGTATTCGGCCAGCTGATGCTTCCCAAGAATGTCCCGCGCAATCGCATCGACCTGCGCGCCCGTCATGCCCGGCTTCATCTGGTCGAGGATGGCCATTTGCGATTCCAAAACCGCCGCATAGTGCGCCCGATGTCGGTCCGACGCCTCGCCGACTACTACCGTGCGTGTGATGTCTGAGTTGTAGCCGTTGAGGATGGCGCCAAAGTCCATCGTTACGAAATCGCCAATCTCCAGCTTCTTTTCGCTTGGAACACCATGCGGTCGGGCACTGCGCTCTCCGCTCACGACAATCGGCGCGAAGGCAATGCCAGCCCCTTGTCGCTTAAAGAAGAACTCAATCTCGATCGAAATATCAAGCTCCGCCACGCCCGGCTGAATCAGCCGCAGTACGTGGTCAAAGCAAGCGTCCGCCAGATTACAAGCGGCCTCGAGCTTCTCGATTTCGTCCGCCGACTTGATCATTCGAAGTCCAGCAAACGCATCCTTCGCGGGCAGTAACTGGATTCCTGTCCACTTCTGCTCGTATTCGTGCCAGGCGTCGTAGGTGATGGTCGTGGAATCAAGCGCCAATGACTTCACGCCAAGCTCGTTCAGGTTCTGCAGCACGAAATCGGAGTCAAGCACCGGCGACTGGAAGCTAAAGACCGGCATTCCGCTGACCTGCTCGTTCGCCTGGAGCGTGTACCGACTGTCGGTGATGAACCGAGCATCGTTCCGCGTGACGATGGCTTTGCCCGCCGAACCCGAGAAACCCGTGAGCCAGCCCACGTTGACGATCTCGGTCACCAGCAGCGCATCTGCGTTTGCGGGAATACGTGCGCGAATCTTTTCGAGGTTGTTCATCAAACAATTTCCTTTCGCAGGTTCAACAATGCGTGCAAGGCGAGCTCATAGCTGAAGGCACCGAACCCAACCACTTGACCGACGGCAACCGGCGAGATCACCGAGATGCGTCGGAACTCCTCGCGGGAGTGAACGTTGCTCAAATGCACTTCGACCACCGGCAATCGGACGCTCGCCAAAGCGTCGCGTAGCGAGATGCTGTAGTGAGTCAATCCGCCGGGATTGATGACAATCGCTTCCGCCCACTTTCGGTGCTCCTGAATCGTGTCGATCAAGATGCCTTCGGAGTTCGACTGGAGAATTCGGACTTCAATGTTCAGCCCTTTCGCCGCCGCTCGAATCTCGTTATCGATCTCTTCCAGCGGCTTTTTGCCGTAAATATCCGGCTCGCGGAAGCCCGTCATGTTCAGGTTTGGCCCGTGTAGGACCAGGACTTTCATCGGACTACTCATGATTTTTGCTCCAACAGTCGTGTTTTCATTTCTTCGGCCGGGATCACATTTTCCGGCAGCAAGCGGGGAATGTCGTCGATAATCGGAAAACCAACTCCCGTCTTGGTGCATACCAAGTAGTTGCCTTCAAGTCGCAACGGTGGCCGGTCTGGCTCAAGGGGATTCGCAAGTAAGGCAAGCACTCGATCCGAAATCATTTCTTGGTCTCCTGAAGGACTTCGGCATAAACCGCCAATGTCTTTTCTGCGGTGGAAATCCAGCTGAAGTCGCGTTCTCGCGCGCGACCCTGCTCTGACATTCCCTTAAGCTTACTCTTGTCCAACAGCACCTGCTCAATTCTCGCCGTCCAATTACGCGTTTCCCAAGACCGGATCACCGCATCCTCGTTGGCCACAACCTCCGGCAACGCACCACCCATGCTGCTGAGAACCGGACAACCACAACGAAACGCCTCTAGAACCGGAATGCCAAACCCTTCATGAAAGCTCGGAGCCAGATACAGATCGGCCGCCGAGTAGAGGGCAGATAACGAGCGATTCGAAACGTAGCCGGTCGGAATCCCGCGCTCGCCGTACCCGTCTCGGCTCGCTCCCTTTTTGCCGGTCACCAAGAGCCGATGCGGAAACTCGGCGGAAAGGCCAGACATCGCTCGAATCGCCAAGTCCATGTTCTTCCGCTCCCATCTCGTTCCGACCGTGAGGACGTACGGTTCCATCACGCCAAACTCGGCTTGCACCTGCATCCGCGCCGTTTCTCGATCAAGAGGCTGGATCCAATTCGGGGTCGCATTGTAGATGGCGCGGACCTTTCCTTTTGCCACCGGAATGTACTGCTCAATCTCCGATTTGCTGGTCTCCGAAACCGTCATGACTCGCTTCGCCCTTCGGCAGGCGGACCGAACTCCGAGCTGCAGCAGATACCGGTTCTTCGCGGAAAACCATTGCGGGCCGATCAGGAAGCTGACATCGTGAACCGTCGTGATCGCTGGCGTACGCATGAGCGGACTGATGCTGTACTGCGTGTGCGCGATGCTAGCCCCAAGCTTTCGGGCCGTTTGCGGAAACGTGACCAGGTTCCACCATCTGGCCGAGTTCGCCGGCGCATGCACCCACCGGAGCTGGCTGGATTCCGGAAACTCGGGCGGAGCCTCACTAGGACTCACGAAGCACAACTCAAAGGGGTGAGACAGCTGAGCCAGCCCCTCGATGAGCCCGCTCCAGTACGTGCTATCGCCCGTCGAAGTCCCGTACGCCAACGATGCATCCAAGGCAATTCGGGTTCTGGGAATCTCTTCGGCCATTGAGTGGTTCACAATAGTACGTAGCTTTATTGTGCGCTCTCTGGACCTGAACTCATGAAGAAACAATCTAAACCAACCGGCCTGATCATCAGCTTGGTGCTCATCCTCGCCATGGCCTTTGGCTTTAACGCATATCAAAGCGGTCTGCTCGATAGCCTTGCGCCGAAGCCAACCGCCGCAGCACCGACGGAAAACACCACAACCGCCGAATCCATTGGCAAAACCACCAACAGCCTCGTGAGCGCTGCCATCGCCGACGAGAAGCCAAAGGAGAAGGATAAGGAAACATTCCTCGCCGAGGCCGAAGAAAAGAAAAAGAACATCGAGCGAAAAATGAATCCGGCGACTGCTGGCCTGCCGCTCATGGCCACGCCAAAGCAGACCATGGCCAAGCCAGTCCCAAGTGACTCGTCGATCTCCACCCAGTGGTACACCGACAAGGCTCGCGCCCCTAAGTAAGCGCCCCTACTGAGCGATCAGGTGCATCGCACCATCAAGCTCAACTCGCCGGAACTTGACCGAAAACACTTGGTCAAGTTCCGGACTTTCCAACACTTCTTGAACCGAGCCCATCTTGGCCACCTGGCCTTGGGAAATTAGCACGCATCGGCTAGCCATTCTGGAAACTAGGTTCAAATCGTGAATCGCCGAAATGGCGGCACCACCATCGGCCACGTGCCGCGCCACCAGGTCCGCAACCCCTAATTGGTGCGCAATATCCAAGTGGCTTGTTGGCTCGTCAAGTAACAACAAGTCCGATTCCTGCGCAATTGCCCTTGCCACAAGTGCCCGTTGACGCTCTCCCCCGCTGACCTCGGACATCCGTCGGTCCGCGACGTGACTGCAGTCCGCAATTTCCATGGCGCGCACGACCACTTCACGGTCAACGTCAGACTCGAAAAGGCCGTTTCCGCACACCATGCGCCCCATGCTCACTACTTCTCGCACCGTGAACGCAAACGGCGGGGATTCATCTTGCGGCACAAAAGCGATCTGTCGGGCAATCTCATCGGGCTTCTGACTATGGAGCAGTTTGCCCTGAAGCATGACTTCGCCGGCACTCGGTCGAATTCCACCGCATATCGCATTCAAGAGGGTCGATTTTCCGCTCCCGTTTGGACCAATTAGCGCCAGACTCTCGCCCGAAAAGACTTCAAACGAAATGTTCTTCAGAACAACTTTATCTTGATATCCCGCGCTCAGGCCCTTGACCTGCACGAGCGGCGTCAAGCGAGGGTGCCTCCGCTAAAGGCTTGGAACAGCGCGTTGTAGAACCCGCCGCGGGCCATTAGCTCAGAGTGCGAACCGGTCTCAATTACTTCGCCCGCGCGAAGCACCAAAATGCGATCGGCGCGCGCCGCCGTCGTCAATCGGTGCGCGACAAGCAAGGTCGTTCGGTCCTGCATGACTTCGTAAAGCGCTTCCGTCACCGCCTTTTCGCTTTCCGCATCCAGCGCGCTCGTCGCCTCATCCAAGATCAAAACGCGTGGCTTTCGTACGATCGCTCGCGCAATCGCGACGCGTTGCCGCTGTCCGCCACTTAGCCGGACTCCAGACTCACCAAGCTCCGTGGTCGGCCGTGCGGCCAATTCGCGCGAGAACTCTGCCGCATGCGCCTGTTCCAACGCCCAAGCCACATCCTCATCTGACGCCGCCTGCGCGCCAAGCCGAACGTTTTCCGGGATCGTTCCGGCAAAAAGGAACGTGTGCTGCGGCACAACTCCGAACTGCTCTCGAAGCCATTTCGGATCAAGCTCCGCGATGTCCGTGCCATCCAAGGTGATCCGGCCTTCGCTAGGTTCGTAGAAACGCAACAAGAGGTCGGTGATCGTGCTCTTGCCGGCTCCACTCGGACCGACCAGCGCCAACGACGTTCCGGTCGGAATTTCAAACGTGACGTTATTCAGCGCAAGCGTGCCGTCTGGATAGCGGAACGTCACCTTCTCAAAAGCAATTTGGCCATGAATCGACGGCAGCGTTCTTTGCGGAATAGCGGCGTCCGAAGGCTCCGGCACATCCAACACTTCGCGGTGCATTCGATCGCTCGCGGCGGTGACTTGGCTGTACGTATTGGCCACGTTCCCGAGGCTCCGGAAACCCTGATTAATGCGGTCCAGCGCGAAAATGAGCGCCGCAATCTGCCCAAGCTGAAGCAGTCCCATGTAGCTGAGCCAACCGCAAAGGTACAAAACTGCGGCCAACGCCCCCGCCCCGAGCAGTTCTACTAGCGGCCGCAGCGCGGCGGTCGTTCTTGCCGCATGAAGCTGGCTCGCCAGACTTCGGTCCGTGAGTGAGCTGAAGCTGGCCAAAACGCTCGACTCGGCCGCAAACGCCTTCACCACGCGGTGTCCCGCGAGCGCTTCCGTCGACATTGCCGCGACCTCGGCTAAATCATCCTGCGCTCGCCCCTGAGCGGCTTTGACCTTTCGTCCGTTCTTCTGAATCACGAACGCCATGATCGGGATGAACAACGCCGCCACCGCCGCCAGCTGCCACTGGTAATAGAGGATAAAGCAGAAGGCAATCGTCGCCCGAATCGGAGCATCGATGCTGTCGCGGATGATGTTCACCGAGTTTTGGTAGACCGAAACGTCGTTGGTCAGCACGCTCTGAATCGCCCCCGCCCGCTTGTCGGTAAAGAAGCTCACCGGGAGCCGCTGGATCTTTGCAAACAGCTTCTTTCGAACATCCGCCGCAAGGGCCGCCCCGGCTTTGCTCATGTAAAAGGCTTGACCGCGCGTGAACCAATACTTCAGGGCAAAAACCAGGATAACGAGGAACGAATACAGCCCGAGTCTCTGGACTGCGTCAGCGTTCCCCTGAATCTTGTTGGCCGTCGCGTTGACCGCCTCCGTCGCCTTATCTTCTGGAACCTTCAGTCGGGCCGCAAGCCGGGCCGGCAA
Source organism: bacterium (assembly GCA_027485645.1). Lineage (GTDB taxonomy): Bacteria > Armatimonadota > Fimbriimonadia > Fimbriimonadales > Fimbriimonadaceae > Fimbriimonas. Next base: position 559,011 of record JAIXQR010000003.1, on the reverse strand, counting down.
GGTGCGCTGACTTGTATCGCGCTGGAAGAGGTCGTCCTCCATCAACACCGTCAGCGTTTCTTCTTCCGGCTTGTCCAGCATTCCCGCCAGATCCTTCGCCCGCGCGCGCAGCTCTTCTCGCCGCTTGGTTCGCAGCGCCTGCTCGCTCAAAGCCCGCGGCGCCGCCTCCTGAATGCTAGAAAACGACCGCTCGATCAGCGGAATCGTGAGTCCATCGAGCAACGAAGTCACGAGAACGCAAGCCAACCCAATAGCAATGGTCCGCCGATGCGGCTGAAGGTCCGCCTTGATCTTTGGATCAAAGCCCTGAAATAGCGGAAATCGTTTCAACGGTCTCGATGCGAGGGTACCGTGCCGTAGCTTTCCATTCCCCAGCCCGTCCCGTAGCTCACCCGTCTCGGGTGAGCTCGCACGGCTGGAACCCGGACGCAGGCGGGACGCCTACGCTACGTCGCTGCCCTCAGAAATCCGCGTTGCCCGGTGTCCGATGATAAGGAATCACGTCCCGGATGTTCTTCATTCCCGTAACGTACATCAGCAGCCGCTCGAAGCCTAGACCAAATCCTGCGTGGGGCGCGGAGCCGAAGCGTCGGAGGTCGAGGTACCACCAGTACGGTTCCAGCGGCAGACCGCTTTCCTTGATCCGCGCTTCCAGAACATCCAATCGTTCCTCGCGCTGCGAGCCACCGATGATTTCGCCGATTCGTGGCGCCAACACGTCCATCGCGCGGACCGTCTTTCCGTCCTCGTTCTGCCGCATGTAGAACGCCTTGATCTCCTTCGGATAGTCGGTTAGAATCACCGGTCGACCGACCTTTACTTCGGTCAGCCATCGCTCGTGCTCGCTCTGCAGGTCGGTTCCCCAACCAACCGGAAACTCAAAGTTCTCGCCCGACTGCTCCAGCATTTCGACAGCTTCGGTGTACGTCAATCGCTCAAACGGCGAAGTTACTACGTGCTCCAGGGTCTCCAGCAAATGCGGCTCGATGCGCTGGTTGAAGAAGCTTAGGTCGTCGCCGCAGAAATCGAGCAAGTTCCCGATGACTTCCTTCAGGAACTCCTCCGCGAGGTTCATGTTCCCCTCGAGGTCGCAGAAGGCCATCTCTGGCTCCACCATCCAAAACTCGGCGAGGTGCCGACTGGTCGACGAGTTCTCCGCCCGGAAGGTCGGGCCGAAGGTGTAAACGTTGGTCATGCCTAGAGCAATCGTCTCCGCCTCGAGCTGACCACTTACCGTGAGGTACGAAGGCTTACCAAAGAAGTCGTGCTCAGGATTCGCCGAGCGCAAGCGGTACGCAAACTGACCGTCTGGCGCTTCCAGCGGGGCGTTCACTTCCAGCGAGGTCGTGACCTGGAACATTGCCCCCGCTCCTTCCGCGTCGCTCGCCGTGATAATCGGGGTCTGGATGTAGTGGAAACCGCGCTTGGCGAAGAATTGGTGAATTGCTTGGGCTGCCTGAGCGCGCATGCGGAAGACTGCGCCAAAGGTGTTGCCGCGCGCCCGGAGGTGGGCAATCTCGCGAAGGTACTCAAGCGTCGCACCCTTCTTTTGCAACGGATAGCTCGACGCATCGGCGCCACCAAAAACCTCAACGCCGCTGGCCGAAAGCTCAACCGCCTGTCCGGCGGCTGGAGATTCCACAACAACGCCGTCAAAGCGTACGCAAGCGCCGGTGGTGATCAACTTGAGGGCATCCTCGCTGATCGTTCCGGCGGCGATGACCACCTGGAAATCTCGGAAGCAAGAGCCGTCGCTGAGCTGAACGAACGACACTCCTTTACTATCTCGGCGCGTTTTCACCCAGCCAAAGGCACTCGTCTCCGTTCCAGGAGCAAGGTTAAACAGGTCTCGCACGTACGTTCGCCGGTAATCCACGCGTAGATTCTACCGACGACCGTTCGCTTAGGCCAAATACGAGCGTTCGCTGGGTCACTGAAGCGCGGCTTTCGGAACGTACAGATCAGAGCCGATCACCATCGGCGAGTCGCCCAAAGATTGCCAGACGCCGTTCTTCTTCACGCCATTTGCGCCGAGAACAAAAATCAGATCTTTTCCATTCACTTTTGCTCGTACTCGCGAAGCATTCGGCCACTTGCCATCCAATCCGGTAAATGATGTGAGCTTCTCGTATTTGACGCCAGTTCCACTTGCGGTGAAGGAAGCACTGGCTTTACCGCGCTTGCCGGCAACTCTGGCAGAGAACTGACGCATAGCCGCAATGCAAAATGGACCATCGAAGGTCGTTATATTCTCGAACGTAGCCCGCCCATTCACTTTCTTGCGAACGCCTTGAACATCGAGTCTAATCTGGACCCCTCCGACAATGGCCTGCATCATATACGTTCCAGGAACATTCAGGATTCTTGCCTCTTCTCCTAATGGGTACCCGTCCGGCATTTTTGTCTCAAACTTCACCAGTGCAGCTGGCATATCTAAATGTATGTTTCCGTACCGAGAGCCATCCCCGTAGTAGTCCAACCCCAAGACCGACTTAGTCGACTTCGAAACGTAGTACACGCGGTACCGGTGTAGCCCGGTGGTGATTTCAGTCTCAAGTTTTAAGTCTGGCGTCGCTTTGATTTTCGGAATCGGAGCTACGGTGTCAAGCGAAACTATGATCAGACTAAGGCCGATGATCGTCATAACATGCTTCCAGGATTCGACGTCCAAGCTACACAGACAAGGACCGTCGCCCAATTAAACGAGCGACGATCCCTGACCGTTCCTGCGCCTTCTCCTCAATTCTCGACCGACGGCCGTTCGCTTAGGCCAAATACGAGCTTCGGCTGGATTCCGACAAGAACGTTCGCAACGTCTTGATCGTCTCCACTGGCCGCTCTTCCGTCACAAAATGCCCGCACCCGGCCAAGCGAGTGACTTCTGCCAAAGGAAATTCTCGCCAGAACCGGTTGAGCGCTTTCTCGCCAAAAGCCGGATCGGCCATGCCCCAGATGAACTGCATCGGCAATCCTTTGAGGTCCTCTCGCCGCGACCAGATCTCATCGAAGACCGGACCACTTTCCAAAATCTGCCGGAACTGCTTGTGCAATCCGTGCCGCGCTTCCTTTTCGTCGAAAGGCGTCGCGTAAGCCGCCGACACCGCCTCGGTGAATTTCGACTTATCGCCGAACATCGTTTTCATCAGCTTCTTCGCCGCGTTGATGTTGAAGAAAATCATCATCCCCAGCGGGCCGGTCGCGATTTTCCAAATGCGCTCGGCGGCCGCGTCGCCTTTCAGGTTCCATGCCCAAGAATTGATGATCACAATTCGCCGCACATTGGGCAGATTGTTCAAGGCGTATTCCATCCCGATCGGTCCGCCCATGCCGTGGAGCACCAGCGTTACGTTCTCTAGTCCGCGTTCGTCAATGAGAACCTTAAGGTTCCGGGCATGGCAAACCGGACTGTAGCTCCAGTTTTCTGGCTTGTCCGAAAGTCCAAAGCCGATGGCATCCATCGCGACGCACCGGTACTCCGACCTAAGGTCTCGAATCACGTGCCGCCACTCGTAAGACCAAGTGGGCGTGCCGTGGACAAACACAATCGGGTCACCCTGACCCTCGTCGACATAGTGCATGTTCCCACCGTCGACACCGATAAAATGGCTCTTGAACGGATACTCCGTCCGATTAATCCAACCTGCGGTTGCTCTTTCGATAACGAGGCTCATTTGCTCCTCCCCTACTTCCTACTAAGTTGACGAACTCGCGAATTCCCGGTTCGCAAAATTCCTGTTGCAATGAGCGAACCTTAACATAAGGTCGCAATTTTAGGTTCCATTTCGCTCCGCACTCCAGTTAAACCAAAGCGACGGCAGGACTTTTGGCACGATAGATTTAATGTCAAGCGGTGAGTCGAAGGGCGTATAATCTTTAAAACCCCGCCGCTCTTTTCAACCGGAGTGCGTCTGGTTTTCTTGGGAAAGCACGTGGCAAAGTACATTTTTGTAACCGGTGGAGTCGTTAGTTCAATTGGAAAAGGCATCACCACCGCCAGCCTCGGCCGAATTCTCCGAAGCCGCGGGTTCACCGTTGCTCCCCTCAAGCTAGACCCCTACATCAACGTCGACGCCGGAACGATGAACCCGTACCAGCACGGTGAAGTCTTCGTCACCGAAGACGGGGCCGAAACCGACCTCGACCTTGGCCACTACGAGCGGTTTATGGATGTCAACTGCTCCGAAGGCAGCTCGGTCACCACTGGCAAAATCTACAGTTCCGTCATCGCCGCCGAGCGGCGAGGCGATTACCTCGGCGGCACCGTGCAAGTCATTCCGCACGTGACCAACGAGATCAAGCGCCGCATCATCGATGTCGGCGAACAGCAAGAAGCTGACGTAGTCATCGCTGAAATTGGCGGCACCGTCGGCGACATCGAATCGCTCCCGTTCCTTGAGGCCATCCGCCAGATGCGCACCGATGCTGGCCCAGAAAACGTGATGTACGTTCACGTCACCCTGGTCCCCACCGTCGGACCTTGGGGAGAGGTCAAAACTAAGCCGACTCAGCACTCCGTCGAGCGACTTCGCGCTATCGGCATTGCCCCCGACCTCCTCATTTGCCGCTGCGATGTGGACATGCCAGACGACGTCCGCGAGAAAATTTCGCTCTTCTGCGGCGTGCAAAAGAAGGCGGTCATCGAATCCCGCACCGCCGCGACGATCTACGAAGTGCCGCTCCGATACGAGGACGATGGCCTCGGCGACCTCACCGTGGCTCGTCTCGGCCTCGAATCGCGTGCCTCGAACCTTCACGAGTGGGCAACCCTCGTCGACACCCTCAAGAACCCCGAGCGATCCGTCCGCATCGCCGTGGTCGGTAAATACACCTCCAACGGTGACGCCTACAAGTCGATCCACGAAGCGCTCATCCACGCCGGAATCCCCAGCAAGTCCGCCGTCGAAATGGTCTGGATCGAATCGGACGCGCTGGAGCAAGGCCGCCCGCCCCAAGAGTTTCTGGATGGGGTCGATGGCCTGATCGTCGCCCCTGGCTTTGGCGGCCGAGGCATCGAAGGCAAAATTGAAGCCATCCAATTCGCCCGCGAAACCGGCCTTCCGTTCCTCGGAATCTGCCTTGGCCTGCAAATGGCCGTCATCGAGTTCGCCCGAAACGTCTGCGGACTGGTCGGGGCGAACAGCGAAGAGATGCTCCCGAACCCCGCTTACCCGGTCATCCACCTGCTGCCCGAGCAAAAGGGAGTCACCGACAAAGGCGCGACCATGCGCCTGGGTAGCTACGACTGCAACCTCGTCAACGGAACCCTCGCCCACCAGCTCTACGGCTCCAACCGCATCTCCGAGCGGCACCGCCATCGCTACGAAGTCAACAACGACTTCCGCGAGAAACTGCAAGAAATGGGCATGGTCATCAGCGGCGTCTCGCCCGACTATCGTCTGGTCGAAATGGTGGAGCTCACCGAGCACCCTTACTTCATCGCGACCCAAGCCCACCCAGAGTTCAAGAGCCGCCCCAACCGCCCCGCCCCCCTCTTCACCGGCTTGGTGAAAGCTGCAGTGGAGCGTAAAGCTGCTGTCGGTGTCTGACCCACTATCAGGCAAGCTACTGTCGGTCCGTTTCAGGGGCGACCGTCGTATGACCGAGAGGCTCCGCATGCGTCCCAGCAGAGCGGAGAGTTTCTGTATTCTCTTAAAACCCCAATAGAACTTACTGTCGCCGCACCTTTCGGGGATAGCCCAATCTCGGGCCGACCGCAATCGTACAAAGACCAGCGCAAATGAGTGCGACCGCGATTGTGGGCATCACTCGAACATTTGGGGCGAAATCAGCGAGGTAGCGTGCCGATCCAATCGGCAGGATAACGCTTGCGAGAAATCCGAGCACGTGCATCCTCAAAACCGGCATTACCGCTAACGCGGCCAAGTAAACGATGACCAGCGAGTATGCACTTGGCACACGATCTAAGACAAAAAAGCAGACTGTTGAAGTGATCAGTGCGAGTTGCAACCCGTTCAGAAACTGTCCTTCTGGATCTCGGTGCAACCATCGCCGCTTCTCGGTCCTCATTTCGTTCGAGTCTTCCATATACATAACTTCACCGTAGCTAGAACCGCAAAAAATCCTCGTAGTGCCGAAGCCCGTCGCCATCCAGCGCGATCAAGTCAAACCGCTGCGGCGTCTCCTCCAGCCCGTGCTCCGAAACGAACCTCGACGCGACCGTCTCCAGGTGCCGGAACTTCGAATCTGAGACCGCATCCTCCGGAGCAAACCCTGGCGCGGAGGTCGCTTTGACCTCGACAAAAACCACCGTCTCTCCGTCCATCGCCACCAGGTCGAGCTCGCCGCCGGCGCGTTTCCAGCGGCGGGTGACCAGCGTGTAGCCGAGCGAGAGCAGGTAGTTCGCCGCCGCGTCCTCCGCCGCCCGGCCTAGTTCCATCCGCGAACTCACTTTTGCACCTCGACGTGAGTGCACCGCTGACCGCGGAAGTACAGCCGCATCCCGTGCTTGCCGCGCGGACGGGAGACCTGCAGATCGAAAACACACACCGTGCTCGCCGAGTGACAGTTCGATAACTTCGAGGTCACGGAATCTATCGGCCCCAACAGCTTCTCCAACCGGCCCAGGTCATACGCTCCTCGGGGCGAAATCAGGTTCTGCTCAACCGCCTCGGCGTATTGCTCGGCCACTAACAGCGGCCGGAGCCGCTCCATCCCCGCCCGCGATTTCCGCTCGTTCTCCTGCGAGAGCCACGCCACGCTCGCTGCGCCAAGCACAAACAGGACGCCCCCCGCGATCAGCAGATGAATCAGCATTTCGCGATTGATCGCCTTCAGGTCCCCCGCTGGCCGCTCGGTGCTGATCATGGCTTCCTCCTAAAACAGCGCCGGCTGCGGCTCCGTACCCAACGCGCGCTGGACTGGGGCGAAGCTGCGCCGGTGAATCTCGCATGCCCCCAGCCGCTCCAAAGCTTCCAAATGATCGGGCGTCGGGTACCCAAAGTTCCGCACGAAGCCGTACCCAGGATAGACCGCGTCGAACTCGGTCATCAACCGGTCCCGTGTGACCTTCGCCAAGATGCTCGCCGCAGCAATGGCGGCATACTTTCCGTCTCCTTTCACCACCGTCTCCGATTCACAGCCAAGGTCACGCGGAGTCTGGTTGCCATCAATCAGCACCTTTGCCACCCCCAGACGTCGAATCGCCCGCGCCATCGCCGCCAAGCTGGCATGCAAAATATTCAGCCGGTCGATCTCTTCAATCTCGGCAAGCTCAATCTCGAACCGTGCCCCGGAAACGATCCGCTCAAACGCCCGCTCCCGCGCCGCTAAGTCAAGCTGCTTACTATCCCGAATCCCTTGGAGGTCAAAACCTTCGGGCAACAGAACCGCCGCCGCCACAACCGGCCCCGCCAGCGGACCTCGCCCCGCCTCGTCCGCCCCCGCCACGCCCGGTGTCGCAATCAGGAGCGCGATACGAGCCCCCTCAGTGCCTCTGTGAGGATCGGCTTCACCTCCGCAACCGGCACCCGCCGCCCAACCTCCGCCGTAAGGGACGTCACCCCGTAATCCGAAATGCCGCACGGCGTGATCCAAAGGAACGGCGACAAATCGGCATCACAATTCAGCGCCAAGCCGTGCATCGAAACCCACCGCTTCACCTTGATCCCCATTGCGCAGATCTTTCGGTCCTCCACCCAAACTCCAGTGTTCGGCGGAAACCTCCGCGCTCCAACCCCGAGCTCAAAAACCGTCGCGATGACCGCCTCTTCCAGCATCCGAAGCCAAGCGTGAAGGTCCCGACCGATAAAGTCCAGCGGAAAAATCGGATAGGCCACCAACTGGCCGGGACCGTGGTAAGTCACGTCTCCGCCGCGATCGGACTTAAAGACCTGAATCCCCCGATTTTCGTACTCTTCCACCGGGTGGTGCAGGTTCTCCGCGTGAAAGTTCGCTCCTAAAGTCAGTACCGGCGGGTGTTCCAGCAGGAGCAACGTGGGCTCAGCCGCGCCGGTCAAAACTTCCGTGTGAATTTGTTCTTGAATCGAAAGAGCCTGATCGTAGGGCACGGTGCCGAGGTCTTGAACCTGAAACGTCACCCTTCCTCCGTCGGCGAGAGCGCGAGGTACACCCGCTGCCCATCCACTTCTCTGGCCAGAGGCAGAAACTCGTACTGCGGCAATCCGAGCGTCACCGGTTCGCTAACCGCGATTCCGCCCACCGTCGCCACCGACTCAATGTGCGCGGCAATGTCGATGACCTCCGTGAACTGCACGTCATCCACCGCGCCCGCAACCTGTCCCACGTGCAATCCAATTCGCAACCGGAACGGCATCTCCAACCGGTTCACGTTCGCGTTGAATCGCGCCACGTCAGTCTGAATTCGCCGCGCCGCCAAAAACGCCTTGTCGCAACTCGGGAATGCCACAACCGCTCCGTCGCCAGCAGTCGAGTGAACCTTCCCTTCAAACTGGGCGCAAACCTTGCCAAGCCAGTCTTGGTACTCGCGGAAGCTGTATTCCACGATCAGCGGGTCCGCGTTTGCTTTCATTTGGCTGCTCTTTGCCGCGTCGACCACGAGAATGCAAGTGCTGTTCGTCCGGTCGGCCAATCGCCACTGGATGCGCAACATCTCGGCCAAAAGCGTCGCGCCGTCGTTATTGTCAAGCGATTCCTCACGCGCAGCCTTCCGCTGCAACTCCGCACCCAGCGCAGCAAAGCCAGAAACCAATCCGCCAACCACGAGCTGAAGAACCGTGCCCGAAATCTGCGAGAAGCTGAACGGGTCGTCGACTGCCTGACGAATGGGCAAGAAGCTCATCGCAAACGAACCGGCACACATCGCCGCACTCACCAAAAGCGCGTGCCCAATGCTTCGGGCAAACAATCCAGCACCGACGTGCAGGATGGCTCTGCCACAAATCAGGATAAAGCTCACCACCATTCCGATGAGCGCGGGCACCGAGGTCTGAGCTTCCTGAGCCGCACGCACTGGTAACGAGCGCATGACCAAAGCCCCGGTGAGCGACAACAAGATCGTGCCGATCACGCTTATCGCCATCGGAGACCGGCGGAAGAACTTCGCCGTGGGCGACTTCTCGAGCCAGTTGCCCACCTGCTTTTGCGTGCTGCCCTTACTCAGTCGCTCTTGAAGCTCGAAGTACCGCTCCAACAGTTCCTGTCGGCTCATGCTGGCCTCGCGCCGCTCTTGCCGTCGAGCGTGCGCCCAACCGCCGAGCACCGAAGAAATGACCCCGGCGCATAGGTAGCCCATGGTCACAAACAAGATTCCCATCGAGCTCAGCGCCGCGTACAATGCCCGCTCGCCCATGCCCTTGATGCCCTGAGACAGCATGATGGACGCCGCTACGCCGAGCGAACCCATCGCCCAAACGACCACCGAGCCCTGCAGAGCGGCCTTCGGCGTTCGAAGGTGGAAGTAGCACGCTAACTGCGCAAGAACAAGGAGCAGAAACTCGCTCAAGATGGCCAGCGCATCCACCGGAACGTACTGTCCGAGCTTGATCGAATCTGGAATCAGTCGATCCGTCCCCATGATCACGAGCACGCAGAGAATGTTCGTGATCGCGACGAAGAGAATCGGTTTGGAAAATGCCCGTAGCATCGTCCTGCCGGCCCAATCCAGCCCGCGCCGGGCGAAATCGAACGAGACTTTTTTGCGAAGGATGGGATCGACGGCCGCCGAATTGACCGACGCATTCTCCACAACGCTCTCGACAAACCCCGCGGAAAGTCCAAACCGAACCGCTAACTCATCGGCAGGACGGCTTGCCTCGGCCGGGTTTGTCCGGAGGTGATCCAGAAGCGCTGTCGCGCCCTTGATTTGGCTCTCTCGCGGTGTCTCTACGGCCAATCTTCATCCCCTCCTAGACACGATGATACGTTAACTCATGTCGAATTCGTTACGTTGCGTCACACTATTAATCCGAGTTGGTCGGGTAGCGGCCCCGTCTTCAGGATTGGGGAGGAAAGTCCGGACTTCATAGGGCAAGATGCCCGGCGAGAGCTTGCTCATGCCGGGGCGGGGTGACCCGACGGAAAGTGCAACAGAAACATACCGCCAAACCCGAGAGATCGGGAGGTAAGGTTGAAATGGTGAGGTAAGAGCTCACCGGCGTTGGAGGTAACTCCGCGGCCGTGCAAACCCCATCTGAAGCAAGACCAAATAGGGAGGAGATGACGCGGCCCGCCGATCCTCCGGGTTGGTCGCGTAGATAAATCGCTGCACAAATACAGAATCCGGCTTATAGACCGACTCGGATTTTTAGCCGTTTGCCCTCTCCAAATAAGACAAAATAGACGCGATGGCACTCAAAGTTCTCGTTTGGGACGAATATCCCGCGCACGCTCCCAAGGAGCTTTATCCAACTAGCCTCCGCGGCGCAATCGCTGACGGACTGAAAGAACTCGACACCGACGGCCAGTTAGAAGTTCACGCTGTTGGACTCGACGAAGCCGATCAGGGCCTTCCCGACGAGCTCCTGAACTCTGCCGACGTCCTTCTCTGGTGGGGCCACGCGCGCCACGGCGAAGTTAGCGACGAGCTGGCCGAAAAGATCCGCGTCCGCGTGCAAGAGCACGGCCTCGGCTTCGTTTGCCTTCACAGTGGCCACTACAGCAAGCCTTTCCGCGCCGTCCTCGGAGCAACCGGCCACCTGAAGGGCGGCTGGCGAGAAAGCACCGACACGGAAGAAATCACCGTGTGCGCCGCGCAGCACCCCATCGCCCTCGGCGTGAGCAACTTCACCCTTGAGGCTGAAGAAATGTACGGCGCGCCGTTCGACGTTCCTCCAGCCGAAGCCATGATCTTCCAGAGCTACTTCCCGCTCGGCGGCGAGTACTTCCCCTGCGGCCTCGTATGGACCGTCGGAAAGGGCATCGACCCTGAGTTCACCTCCGGCCCTGGCGGCGGCGTTGGCCAAGGCGAAGGCATCGGCCGAGTCTTCTACTTCCGCCCCGGACACGAAACCTACGGAACGTACTTCCACGATTCCGTCAAACAGATCATCTTCAACGGCACCCTCTGGGCCGGCAAGCAAAGCTGAACGTCATTTGAGGTGGGTGCGGAATCCACCCACCTCAAACCCCCGCCATCGCCGACAAAATCTCCGTCTCCGAAGCCGCCCGGCCTAACTCGGCCACCTGCACCCCTTCCCGCAGAACAATCATCCGGTCGCAAAGCGCCCGCAGCTCCGGCATGTCGCTGCTCACCAGCAGCACGGCCTTCCCCGAGGCCGCCGCTTCCCGAATCAGCCCGTGGATCTCCACCTTCGCCCCCACATCGACTCCGCGCGTCGGCTCGTCGATTAGCAGCACCGCCGCGTCCGTCGCCAGCCACTTCGCCAAAACCACCTTCTGCTGGTTCCCGCCCGATAGCCCGCCGACCAGCGACTCAATACTCGGCGCCTTCACCCGCAGCCGATCCGTAAACTCCCGCACAGTTCGGCTCTCCGCCGTCCGGTTAAGCCACCCAAGCGTCGAAAGCCGCGGCAACACCGCTATCGAACCGTTGTGCCGAATCGTCATGCCCAGCACCAATCCGTGCCGTTTTCGATCTTCCGGAACCAGCGCCACCCCCGCTGAAATCGACCGCTGCGGCGACCCGAGCACCAGCGACTTCCCGGCAACCGAAACGCTGCCCGTCGCCCGCCGGTCCACCCCAAATATCGACTCGCAAACCTCCGTCCGCCCCGCGCCGACCAGGCCCGCAAGCCCGACAATCTCCCCCGCTCGAACCGTAAGCGAGATATCGCGAAACCGCCCCGGCGAGCTCAGCCCACGAACCTCCAGCACCGGCTCGCCAAAAGCGCCATCCCCCTCCGAAGAAGGCAAAAGCTCTCGCCCGACCATCATCTGCACCAGCGAGCTCGGCGTGACCTCCGCAATCGGCTTAGTCCCCACCCAAGCCCCGTCTCGCAGCACCGTAACCCGATCCGCAATCGCAAAAATCTCATCCAACCGGTGCGAAACATAAAGGCAAGTAGTCCCCGCCGCCGAAAGCTCCCGAATCAGCCCCAACAAAGCCGTCGCCTCCGTCGCCGTCAGCGAGCTCGTCGGCTCGTCGAAAATCAGCACCTTCGCCCCGCGGCCAATTCCGCCCGCAATCTGCACGAGCTGCTGCTTGCTTACTGACAGCTTCGAAACTTCCATGCTCGGGTCGATATCGGAACCGACCTTCTGCAACCACCGAAGGGCCGTTTCGTGCATTCGCCGATCCGAAACCCAGCCGAACTGGTTCGGAATCTCTCCTAACAGCAAGTTGTCCGCTACCGTCAGGTTCTCGGCAAACAGCAGTTCCTGGTGAACGATGCTAATCCCTGCCGCCTGCGCCTCGCGCGGACTCGAAAACCGAACCGGGCGGTCATCCAGCGCAACGTGGCCTTGCTCGGGCGAATACAGCCCCGCCAAAACCTTCCCAAGCGTCGACTTGCCCGCCCCGTTCTCTCCGCAAATCGCGTGAATTTCGCCCGGCAAAAAGTCGACCGAAATGTCCGAAAGCGCCTGCACTCCCGGGAACCGCTTGCTCAGCCCAACCGCCGAAACCTTCAACCGTTGACCATCCGCTTTTCCAGCAACCTCGCCCCAAGCCGGTCGAGCACGACGGCAATAATGATCGCCGCGCCAATGATGATCCACTCGTAGTTCTGGTCGAGCCTCAGCAATCGAATCCCCGTCCGGATCAGCACGATCAACAGCGCCCCTAGAAACGCCCCCGTCACTGTGCCACGACCGCCGTTCAGGCTAACTCCGCCCACCACCGCTGACGCAATCACGTACAACTCGTATCCGTTCGCATCCGCCGAACTCGCCGACCCAAAGTAAGCCGCCCCAAGAAACGCCGCAATCCCCGCGCCAAGGCCGGCAATCACATACACCCCGGCAAGAATGTAAGGAATCGGCAAGCCGGCATATCGCGCCGCATCGGCGTTTCCGCCAACCGCCAGCACCCGCCGACCCATCGTGGTCCGGTTCAAATACAGCGCGCCGCCGAGGATAAACAGCCCCATCACAATCGCCGGAACTGGCGTGAGTCCCTTGCCAAGGAACAGCGGATTCTTTGCAAAATCCGTCACCGGACCCGGGACCAAAACGCTCTCCGCCTTCGAAACCACAAACGCCACGCCCCGAAATACCCACATCGTGCCGAGCGTGACGATGAACGGGTGCACGCCTAGCGTCGCCACCATCGTCCCGTTCAGCACTCCCGCCAGAAGCCCAAAGCCGATACAAAGCGCGAGCGCTGCCCAAGGCGAATCCCAACCCGCCGCCCGCATCGTCAGTGCCATCCCCACCCCCGCAAGGGCGTAAACCGAACCGATCGAGAGGTCGATTCCTCCGCTCACAATCACCAGCGTCATTCCGACCGCCATGATTGCGAAGAAGCTGGTCTCCGTCAAAATCTGCACCAAGCTGCCGGGGTTAAAGAAATTGCTCACCGTCTGGCCCGTTTCTCGGTCGACGTGGGTGCCCGAAAACCGCACCAAAACGAGGCTGAGAAGCAGAATAACCGCCAGCAGACCCACCTGCTGCATCATTGGAAACGACGCGCCTTTTCGCACCAAGCTAGAATAACCGCAATGTTGTTCACGATTCTTGCCGCGCCGACGATGCCGCCCCTTCTCCCCCTCCCAACCTCCGTAAAGTGGGGCGATGGGGTCGTCCAGTTTTCTGCGAACACCAAAGTCGTCTCCACCGACAAATCGCAGAAGGCCGAAGCGGCAAAGATCGCGGACCTGCTGAACCTGAAGCAAGATGGCCCGGCAACCGGCACCATCCGCCTCGTCAAAGACGTCGCCATCAAGGACCCCGAGGGCTATCGTCTCTCCGTCGGCCTAGACGGCATCACCATCCGTGCTAGCGCTCCCGCCGGCTACTACTACGGCGCGCAAACCCTGAAGCAACTTCTCCCCGCCGCCCAGTTCGCCACCGGCGCAAAGGCCGCTGACGTTCAACTCAGCACTGTCGAAATCGAAGACGCCCCTCGCTTCAAGTGGCGCGGACTCATGCTCGACACCGCCCGCCACTTCATGCAAAAGGGCGAAATTTACCGCTTCATCGACCTCATGGCGATGCACAAGCTGAACTCGTTCCACTGGCACCTCACCGACGACCAGGGCTGGCGAATCGAGATTAAGAAGTATCCGAGGCTCACCGAAATCGGCAGCAAGCGAAAGGAAACCATGCTCGGCCGATATAGCGATGGCAAGTATGACGGCACCCCACATGGCGGCTTCTACACCCAACAAGACGTTCGCGACGTTGTGAAATACGCCGCCGAGCGGCACATCAATGTCGTGCCCGAAATCGAAATGCCCGGCCACGCCCAAGCCGCCATCGCCGCCTATCCCGAACTCGGCAACCTCGGAACCCAAATCGAAGTCGGCACCAAGTGGGGCGTTTTCGAGAACGTCTTTAACCCCGAAGAAAAGACCGTCAGCTTCTTGCAAGACGTCCTCTCCGAAGTCCTCGACCTCTTCCCCAGCAAGTTCATCCACATCGGCGGCGACGAGTGCCCGAAAACCCAGTGGAAAGCCAGCCCCCGCGCCCAGGCCCTCATCAAAGAACGCGGACTGAAGAACGAAGATGAACTGCAAAGCTGGTTCATCCGCCAAATGGATAAGTGGCTCGAAAAGAAAGGCCGACGCCTGATCGGCTGGGATGAAATCCTAGAAGGCGGCCTCGCCCCCGGCGCCGCCGTCATGAGCTGGCGCGGAATGGCCGGCGGAATCGAGGCCGCCAAAGAAGGCCACGACGTCGTCATGTCCCCCACCGACTTCGCCTACTTCGACTACTACCAAGCCCCGTCCGCCAGCGAGCCATTGGCCATCGGCGGCTACCTGCCATTGGAAAAGGTCTACTCATTTGAGCCCGTGCCCGCTTCACTGACGGCCGAAGAAGCCAAACACATCCTAGGCGGCCAGGCCAACCTTTGGACGGAGTACATCCCGTCTGCCCGAAAGGCGCAATACATGCTGTTCCCGCGAGCATCCGCGATGTCGGAGGTTCTGTGGTCGCCGAAGGCGGAGAGGAACTGGGCTGGTTTCCAGGCGCGACTGCCGTTCCACCTAGATCGGTTGACCCAAGCCGGAGTGAACTTCCGGAAGCTTGACGCTGGCCGCTGATGCGGATCATCATCATCGCCGGGCCAAACGGTGCGGGCAAGACGACTTTCGCGAGATCGTTCCTGCCCGCCGAGGCCGGATTGCCCCGCTTCATCAACGCCGATCTAATCGCCGCGGGCTTGGCCCCGTTCGCCCCGGAAACCGCAGCGGTCAAAGCGGCGCGATTAATGCTCGCCGAAATCGATCAATGTGTACAGCACGGAGAGAGCTTTGCGTTTGAAACCACGCTGTCGGGTGTTGGTTACCTGCGGCACATCGACCAGTGGAAAGCCCAAGGCTACTGGGTGAGCTTGATCTTCCTTCGCCTTCCGAGTGTTGAAACCGCCATTACGCGAGTGGCCGAGCGGGTTCGACACGGCGGACACGACGTTCCCGAGGAAGTGATCCGCCGCCGATTCGCGTCCGGATGGACAAACTTTCAAAGGCTCTACCGACCGGCGGTAAGCGATTGGGCCCTGTACGATAATACAGATGGCGAACCTGTTATGCTGGAATGGGGCGAAAACCAATGACTCAAGAAGAACTCTGGAAGGCAAAGAACCCGGACATCCGCAATTCGCTCATCGCCATGAAACGGGCGGCTGAAATGGCGAGACAAATCGCCATTCAAACAAACACCGCGATTGTGCTTTTCAAAGATGGCAAGGTCGTTCGAATTCCTGCCGACCAGCTTCGCGAGTCCAAGGACTGATCGCCCGGGTTGGCATGGCTGCTTTAATCCGTACGTGCACAGCGCATAATGTTTAGTTCCTAAAGATGAAACAAATAAAGCGCTATCATCGAAGTGCTGCGTCGTGGAATCGATCGTTCTCTCGAACCATATCCGGGAGTAGATCCCAAGCTCGAAGTGCGTTTAAACGGACACCTTCGTAATCGTTTTCGGCTAGAGCTTGCTCCGCACGACGGACGTGTTCGTAATACGTTAGAGAGTCCTTGGCAATTGGGGCGAATTGCTTCAACAGATCCACCTGATGTTCCCAGCACTCTCGGGTCTTGCCGTAGTGCTCCCAGAAGGTGTCCAGTACACGTTCATGGATGCTGTCGAGCGCTGTGCCTTGCTCCAACCGCAATGCCTTCTCAGCATCACTACGTGCATCCCGAAGCTTTGCGAGCCCCATTTGATCTTGATACTGACGACAAAGTGCCTCTGCTTGCACGATCCTTGCAACCACGTTGTCGTGCTTAGCCTGCAAACCATACTTGTCTTTAAGAGGACGAATAGTTGCTTTTACGTCGGCGAGTTGCTTCTGGACCCGTTCTGCCTCACCGAGTTCTCCACGCTCAACACGAACTAATGATGCTTCAAGTTGTTCAAGCTGCCTATCAGCGCGCACAACCATTTCCTGTTCATCTTCGTCAGCATGACTCTCAACTTCTTGTATTGCCTCTCTTGCTTCTTTGAAAGAAGAAAGCAGGTCGTCAAGGTCTGGAGCATCTTGGACAGAGTGCAATTCGACTGTGTAGTCTTCATCGATCAGAGGTATGTGCACCTTCGCCGTGAGGCGTCGACTCTCATCCATTCTGATCCGAACCTGGACTTTCTCTCCCTCTTTCAGCGTGCGCCTTAGATCAGTGCCTCGTATGGTAAGCGAACCGACCCGAACGTTCTCGTCAGGAAAATTACTATTGCCCTCCACGAAGTAGATGGTTGCTTCGTCTGGCGAACCGGCAACAACGGTCTTTGCCAGAGCAAAATCGTCGCTCCCGCTTGCTGGTAATGGTTCTCCAGCCTTGACCACTACTCCAAGCTTGCCTCCCTGGCGAACGACGCCATAGTTGTATGGCGTTATCGGTTGGGCCGTTCGAATGCCCGATCGTATTGTGAAGTTTCCTGGATCAGTTTCTATTGTGCGCCCCTGCGCATCCCGTAACTCGACTAAAAATTCCGTAACTTCGTGCCGGCCAAGGTTCACCTCGAGGCTAAAAGCGCCGTTAATGAGTCTTCGCCAGCCAGATTCCCAAGATCGGTCGGCAGTCTTCAGACGAATCTCGCCAACGAATCCAGTTGGGCTAATGATCTTTCCAGCTACCGTCGTGGAGTCATCCGGACTTACAGGCTCGTAGTACAACTCGAGCGAAGCGGAGCCTGGCTTAGAATGTGCGGAACTCACTCCTAACTCTCTCCAAATAGTGGCTGCATGTACCGCAGCACCTGCTGCCACTACGGTCATCGGATCACGGTCAAATGCCAACGCAACTCCGAGTTCCGTCTGCAAGCGTCTTCGCACATACGGCATTTGAGTTGGACCGCCGACTAAGAGAATCGCACTAACCGAGCCCGCTGCAGAATTCACACGATCTTGGGCGATCTCAATTGTGCGAGTCACAAAATTGGCGATCAGGTCCTCGGCGCGTTCGCGCGTTAGCTCAATCTTGGACATCGGTAAATCAAAGTCATCCAAATAGATAGGGGCTACTTCGGAGTCACTTACCAGGATCCTCGCGTCCTCACAGGCAAGCAACAATTGTGCGCGTTGCCATCCGTTGTCAAAGATGCGAGCGTCACCGCCCTTTCGGTCGATTTGATCAAGAACCCAGTCAAAAATCGCCCGGTCGAAGTCCGCACCTCCGAGATAGTTGTCGCCACCATGCTCCACCACGTTCATCTCGCCGGCGGCTAGGCGTATGAGTGAAACATCAAATGTGCCACCTCCGAGATCATAAACGAGATAGTGACCCTCCGCCGGGTTTTCCGATAGGTACGCGGTCGCCGCTGCGATCGGCTCCTGCAGAAGCGCGACTGCGTTCAGCCCTGCGATTCGTGCCGCCTCGCTCGTGGCCGCGCATTGAGGCTGTGTAAACATTGCGGGCACTGTGATGACCACGTCCTCGATCTCTTCGTTAGCTCTTCTTCGAGCAGCAGCCCGAAGTGCTTTGAGAATCTCTGAGGAAAGTTGTTCTGCCGTCCAATCTGCTCCACCCATGGAGACCACATTCTTCGTGCCCATCCATCGTTTGAACCATCTTGAGCCACCCAGATGCACGTTTAACGCGTCTGCTCCAACCTTAACATCTCCCCTCTTATCGACGGCCACCGCTGAAGGTATGTAGTTTTGTCGCTGAACCTGCGCGATTTCTGGTCCCTTCGTCGTCATGCGTGCGATTGCACTGTTAGTCGTGCCTAGGTCAATTCCCCACTCAACCGTCTTTCTCATTGCTTCTCCTCACTTCCCTTCGTAATTATTTCAGCTTCGCGAACCAGGTGCCCTCGGAAGAACACTGCAGGACTAATGCACTGTCCTATAACCAGTGGTCCTGGCTGGGGCTCATGATCAACGACCCTCGCCTTCAAATTTGTGTTGTACGGTCGCCCGATCATTTCATCAACTTCAAAACCCATTCGCTTCAAGCGATCCTCAGTACGCTCACATGCAGCAATGATACGTTCGCTAGCCGCTTCCGTCTGGATACGATCCCGAAGCTTCCAAAGATCGACGGCCAATTCAGCCACTTGGGCGGTCGTCGGCCCGCTGTCTTCGGGATCTTTTACGAGTTTTCCGCCAACTTCGGCTTGCTTCCGTTTGGTTGAACCTTTCTTAAATCGTTTGCCACCCATGATCTATCTCCTTGAGTTCAGGTCATCAACAATCTCGTTATGTTTCTGCACCTTCTTCTTCTCCAACTCTACTTTTTGGTTATAGCTTCGCACACTTGAATTGAATTCCACCCGGAGACGCTCATGGCGGCGCACCTTCGCGTTATGCACGTCTATTTCATCCTGACTGTATGGGCTAGGATCGCTCGCTTCAATTTCCGCTTCCAAGGCATCAAGCATAACCTTATCTTTGTCCAGGGCCGCCCTCTCCACTGCAATGTCTGACTTGATGCTTGCTATCTCGATTTTTAGCGCCTCTAGCTTTCGTTCTAATTCCTCACTCTTGCTCTCTGGAGCGTCTCGTTCCGATCGCCCAGTACTGCCGTCAAACACATCACCTGCTTGATTTTCGGAATCTATTGCTGAATCCAACTGACCAGCGGTACTGTCAACCTCATTTTTCGCTTCGTTCTCTGCAGGTGCACTAGGAGTCCCGGAAGAATTTTGATCAGGCTCTGACCACACCACCGTGCTTGCGCTATCTTTTGAGGAACTCACGTCGCCGCCGATACCAGAACCTATGTTTGCAAAGTAGAGAAACACCGCAAGTAAAAGGGTGCAGGCAAAAACGCAATGAATCTTCATTCCTTGCGTCCAAGGAGTTTTTCCATGAAAATGCCAGGCACCTCCGGGTGCGTCACTTACAAGGTAGCGAGCAATTGGGAGAACAGGAATAAAAGCCATAGTAAAATAAAGAATCTTAAAATATAATTTTTTGTCGGCACTAAATAGCTTTTTGCCGTACAGACTCAGTCCAAAACCATTGAGCGTTCCAAGCGTTGGGACGCTAGTAACTTCATTTATCTCCGAATATGCCGCAGCAGACTTTTCCTCGGAAATGAGTTTCTCCAGGTGCCCAAGGTCCTCTATAAGCTTTGCTTTTTGTGTAGCAGTAACTGTCAAGTTCAATGCGGCCCGAATCACCTGCTGAGCTCCAGCATTATCATCCTCGCGATTCAGCCGCAGTGCTTCTTGTCTCATTTGCCAAACTAATGCCGTTTTCCAGTCGTCTGCCGCATCTTGCAAGTCCCTCGCTGATGGCAGTCGACCTTGCAGGGCATTCGCGATTAGTTCTAGCTGGATCACTTCGCGAGGTGGTTCTGTAGGGCCCCCGCGATGCCACGCCGACATATCCTTAATCGCGACTTCAACGCGTTCCTTCAATCGGTGAGCATATCCAGTAATGGGCTCGAGCGCCAACTCCTCAAGTTCGTCCTCGATAGGGGACTTAAGCACCGCATCAATGAGTTGAACTCCTTGGGACGTCTGCCCTGCATCCCACGCAGATGCTGCGTCGGATGACACTTGGCAGAGGATTGTCAGTGCTACCGTCCGCTGAGCATTGAGAACGAAGTCATGTGCTGCCTCCCATTCAGTGCCATCCTCTTCAACAAGGAGACTAATGAGCCGCTCGTCCATGGTTTCATTCCTGTAGAGTTCCTCCCACAGATCGAACGCGGCGGCCGCATCGAGATGGCTGCCGCTCTCAAGATACGCAAGCCAAGAAGACAAGAAAAGAAGTTGCGCATGCTCCTCGTCTGGAATTTGACCATTTAGAAGCGTGCCGCCTTCTGTCACGAAGGCAATAGTCTCTTGCGACATCGGCCACATGATGCGGTAGCAAGTTCTGCGCACCGAATCGGTGGCCAATCCGCGGATCATCTGTGGAAGCTCGACAAGATCGATCGTCCCTAGGATCTCAGACATCGGAACGTCTGGCACTAGACCTACTTTGGCAGCTTTGGCAACGCCATCTGCCTTTCTTCGAAGGATGGTGAAGGACTCTGCCGAGCCAGCCGACACTGCACGAAAAGGATTGTCACTGAGGAAGCGATGCCTTCTAGGTTTAACAACTGGAGCGGTGGCCACCTTTAGTTCCTTCGTTCTAGTACCCTCACATCGTACCTTCGATCGTATTTGACTTGTTCTAGCTTCTTCTGCATCTCGTCGCCTATTCCGTAGGAGCGTTTGACTTGTTCCCCGTCAAATGACGGCCGTTGATAGTTAGTTTTTCTGTCCCAACTTTCGGAGATGCCCATTCGACGCGGAGAAAGCAACACGGAAGATCAGGTCACCAAGGTGATGAAGGAAGTTCGCGCAGGGAATCAGTGAGTTGACCTAGCCAATTTACGATCGTCTCACTCGTATGCGCATTCTCCAATCCAGCATATTCCCCTTGGCTGGCATATCCTAACTGCATGGGCGTCGAACTGACCATCATGCTCGAAATGGGCGAAGACAACTTCTGGGTTGCGACAATCCCAGAGGTCCCAGGCGCATTCTCACAAGGGAAGACCCGAGAGGAAGCTCGACAAAATGTTCTTGAGGCGATGGAAGACCTCATGGAAGCCCGCAGGGAACTTGCCTTCAAAGGCCGCCAGGACGTCGCGTCCTTCGAGCGCATCACCTTGCATAGCTGAGTTGAGGGTTCTAGAATTCCCACTACTCAACAAACTTTTTGACCAACAATCGGTCAGTTTCCTGCTGGCGGGGTAGCGGTCTTGTGATCTGGTTCACCGCATTCAACCAAATCAGAACTGCTCACTTGGACTTATCGCGATTGAGCATCCTGATGCACCTTTCCCACTACCTACAGCCGCTCAACCACATCCAAAATCGCGTTCCCGACCGCCAGCCGCGACGATCTCAGCAGTAGCTTCTCCCGATTCGCTTGGTTCGAAATGAACCCAAGCTCCAACAGGCAAGCCGGACCGCGGAAGTCCAGCACCGCTAGGCGCGAGTGTTGCGACTCTCGCTCGGACTTCACCCCTCGATCGCGAAACTGCAGCGCGTTTACGACTGCCGTGTTGATCTTCTGCGCCAGCGCCTTGTCTTCCGCATCGCGGAAGTAGGTCTCCGTTCCGTTCGCCGCGACGACGCCCGAGTTGCAGTGAAGGCTGATGAAGACCTGGCAACCCGCGCCTTGGGCGAGCTCGTTTCGATTCCCGACCGGCGTAATGTCGTTTGCATCGTCGCGAGTGAGGAAGACGTCGTGGCCCCGCTCCTTGGCCAACCAGCGAATCGCCAAGGCGTATTGAAGCACGATATCCGCCTCCGACACCCCCGCCGAAATCGCGCCGGGATCGTACACATTCCCGCGAACGTTCCCCAAACCATGACCCGGATCAATGCAAAGCTTTTTCATGAGCGACGAGACTCATTGTAAGCAAATAGCTTTTTGACGTCAATAGCTTTTGTTGCTTGATCAAGCCCCGAAAATCACTAGGTTTACTTTTCCCCGCCCGAGAAACTTAAGGGTACAGATGCCCGAAAATGGACCCGAAATCAGAAATTTATGTTTCGCGCCTAAGGCGGGAGCATTAAATAATAAAAAAACGCGCTCAAAAAAAGGCCGTCACAACCGCCCGCACCGCGTCGCCGTCGATCTCTCGGAAGGCGTCCTCTCGCGGAACCTCCGGGATCCCGTACCCAATCCCCGCCTCCCGGGCGCGGACCGTGGAGGCATCGGTCACCCACTCGAACGGTGCCAAATGAACCTGAGAAACCCCGGTCGAGGCGACAAACGAGGCAACGTTATGCGGCCGCAGCCCGCCCGCCGGCAAAACTTCAATCCGGTCACCCGCATAGGCAACCAAATCCCGAACCAGCGAAACAGCCTCCGTAGCCCGAGGCCGCTGACCGCTGGTCAAAACCCGCGTAAAGCCCAGCTCCACCAATTGGTCCAACGCCGCAAACGGATCGGGCACCGCATCAAAAGCTCGGTGACAAACCCAGTCAAAATCCGGAGCCAGGGAACGAAGCTCCGCCATCCGAGCCAAATCAAGCCGACCATCGGCCAACGAAATCCCGGTCACAAACCCGGCGACCGGCAAGGCGGACAGAGCCAAAACATCCGCCTTCATCACCTGAAAGTCGGAGTTGTCATAAAGGAATCCCGCCCCTCGGGGACGGATCATCGCCAAAATCGGCAACCCAACCTCAAGGGCATCGACAGTCAAACCATAAGAAGGGGTCAACCCGCCGAGCTCAATCGCCGAGCAAAGCTCAACTCGATGGGCCCCCGCCTGCCGCGCCGCCACCACGTCGGCCACCCGGCAACAAACAATCTCAACGACCATCAGCCCGCTAAACCGCGCGCGGCGAGGAACTCAAAACTCGAAGCCAAGCAGTCAAACGGATCGCGGCGACAATAATCTTGCTCCACCGTCCACCACTCAACCCTACCGGCCCGGCCGGCCTCAATAATCGCGTCCCAATCCAGGTTCCCCTCACCCACCGGGGCCATCACCGGCCCATCTCCGGAAACGACTTCCTTATCCTTAACATGGATCACCTGCAAGCGACCCGGGAACCGAAGCATAAACTTCGCCGGATCAATCCCCGCATGCTGAATCCAGTAAGTGTCAATCTCCAGCATCATGTGCGGAGCGTCGATGATGATGTCGTAGTTGGTCTTGCCGGTATGCCGGTCCAAAATGAACTCGTGGGCATGGTTGTGGAACCCAAACCGAATCCCCGCCGCCATTAGCTTCTCCGCCATCGCCTTCGAAGCCCCCACAAACTCGTGGTACTTCGCTGGGTCGTCATTAGTCCCCCAAAGCCCACTAATGGCCGTATATGTGCAGCCCAAAGTCTGGTGGAACTCGATCTCCTCATCGGTGTGGTGCAACAACCGATCCCAAGATCGGTGAGTAGCCGCGCAAACCAACCCGTGGCTGTCCAGCATCTGCCGAGCCGCCGCCGCCGAGACCTCCGGGTTCTCACCTTCCATGCACCCAACCGCCGAAAGCTGAACTCCGGCATATCCGATGCCGTGCAAAGTCTGCAAGGCCGCATCCAACCCCTCCCCCGTCTTCACAAAGTCCCGAAGGGTGTACATCTGAGCGGCAAGCTGATTGGCCATTCCGCAGGTTTACCCGGCAAACGGAACGTATGGAAGTATCATCAAGCTCCGTGAGAATTGGCCATCCGTTAACCTACGCCGTCATCCGCAAGCTCACCGAGTTCTACTTGCGATTGAAAGGCGGCCTAAGAATCGTTGGTGCCGAGAACCTGCCAACCACCGGCGGCATCATCCTGTCCCCAAACCACGTCTCCTACCTCGACCCACCCGCCATCAGCATCGGGCTGAAGCGTCGCATGGCATCCATGGCCAAGGCAGAACTGTGGAAGAACAAGTTCTTCGGCAAAATCATGGATGGCGTTGCTGCCTTCCCGGTCCACCGAGGCGCCAGCGACCGAGAAGCCATCCGCACCGGGCTTAAGCGGCTCGAAGACGGCCACCCGCTTCTCCTATTCCCCGAAGGCACCCGCGGTGACGGCGTGACTCTCGGCAAGTTCAACAGCGGCGCCGCCCTCTTCGCCCGCCGCAGTGGAGCCCCGGTTGTCCCGATCGCCGTCCACGGCACCGAAACCATCATGCCGCGAGAAGGAAAAGGCAAGCGAGCCAAAACCACCCTTGTCTACGGAAAGCCGTTCCTTTGGTCAGAAGAAGGTAGCGACGACAAGTTCAACGAGCGACTTCAGCGAGAAATCATCGCCCTCGCCGCCGCAAACGGTTGGACCATCAAGCCACCCGAATCCGGCTCAGAAGCGCCGAGTGAGTGAAACGCTCACAAAAGGCTGTGAGCCCCGCGCAAAGTAGCGCAGGGCCACTCCTTTCTGCGGCACGTACTCAATGCCGCCCGACGCGCGGAACCGATTGTGCTCGCCCAAAAGTCGAATCCGAGTTGTAATCGGAAGCGAAACGCCCAAAAACGGACCGCCTCGGTCACCGGCAAAAAAGCCAATCGTCACGTCACTGTTGGCGTCCCCGTCCAGCGCGGTCAGGGTTTGGCGTAACGTCAATGCGGCATATGGCCGACGGCCGTCCGCCGTCGCATCGGCCACATCTTGCACCCCAATGCTAATTCCCGGAGTGAGGTCAGGAATCGGACCGATAAGGTTGTAGCTCAGGTCCACCGCGTTCTGAACGTCTCTCCCGGGCAGTCGCTGACTCCGAACCTCAATCTCAAAAAGGTCTGACAGGCCCGTGCCGAAGTAGTACTCCGTTGTTCCGTTCTTGGTCGGCTCAAACCAAAGCTCGGCGCGGAACGACTTAAACGGAATCTTCCGACCGGTCGGAACCGTGATCACTCGATCAGCCGAAGCAAGGGCAGCCAAAGCTCCGAACGCAAGAAGGAGGGCAACGCGCACCGACGGAAAGTACCCGAAGGAAACCACTCCCTACCGCTCGATGGTCACGAGCCCAGGGCCGCCTTCCGAGCCGCGCACCGTAATGCGGGCCGGAACAAACTGCTTAATCACCCAAACCGCCGTCATAAACCGAGACGTGAGCTCCGAAACTCGAAACACGCTTCCCGAATCAGCAAACGCCGCCGGGACCAGAATCTGATCCGCCAAATAGGCATCCAAAGTGGCGTTGGCCGACATCCATTCGGCGAGCTGATCGAAGGCATCTTGCACCAGCGCCTCAACCCGAAGCCCCTTCACGCCCATCGAAGTTCCCGTCGCCAAGCCGCGCTCATAAACCGCCCAAAGCGTCACATGAACGCCGGATGCGGCGCCTTCCAATTCCACCGCTTCTGCCTCAACCGGCACATTTGCGGCCTTGGACAACTTCTCCAGGTGCGAGAGCGCCCGCGCCCCGATCGATTCCGGCACCTTAGCGGTAGAAACGCGTCCTCGAACCGCAATGAGCTTGCCTCGATCTGGCCAATCGAGTCCGTTCACCACCGAAGGCTCGATGTCAATCGCAATCTCGCCCGCCGAATCCCGGCCGAATCCAACCTGCTGATGTTCCGGGAACGCATAAATTCCCATCTCCCGCAAAACGCCCAGTGTTCCTTCGGCAAAGGCATCAAAGCCCAGCGCATTCGTACCAAACGTCTCCCCTTCCATAAGAATCGACGAGTACATCCCGCTTCGAGCCAACGCGGGAAGTAGCGCAGTAAGCGTGATCGGGCCATTTGCGGTTCGTCCGTGGGCGTTTCGCTCGCCGCCGACCTTTCCAGAAATTCCTTTCGCACGGTGGTTCGGGTGAAAGGTGAGCGAGTGATCTCCAACGTTGCAAGCACTCGTCTCGGTGCCGGTCGCCCTTGCGAGGGCTCGCAGCAGAACGACGTCTTCGACATCTAGGCCGGGGAACCGTGTCCCGGCGCGGACGTTGATGATCTCAACCGGCTGCTGAATCATCGCCGAAACGGTTAGCGCCGTCCGAACAAGCGCCCCGCCACCTTCGCCAAAAGAACCGTCGATCCGCAAAAACGGACTCAGGTTCATTAAATCTTCAGCTTGAAGACCGCGTATTCAATCATCTTCAATGCATAACTCAGGGCGACCAAGAAAAAGACAACCAGTAACATTTCCGTAAATAGAACTGGGATCTTCTGCTGACCGCTCGCGCCGTAAGTGAATCCGTACATGACCTTGTTGATCTGCCCAACAAGGGTCGTCATTCCGCCCAACAAGGGTCCGCGGAAGAGGGCATAGAAGGCGATGAAGCCTGCCAAAACACCCGGTAGCAACGCTCGATACTTGTGCCGCTGGTGCTCGTTGTAGATCACGCACACGTTGCAGCGTTCCTTCTTCTGCGCCGGTGTGAGCTTGTGATTGCGAGGAATCATCTCTGCGGCAAGCAGAGCATCCTTCGGAATCGGGCGGTTCTCCATCGCGCCCTTAATGACCTGCTCTTCGCACATACAGCCAACCTGCTCCTTCCAGCACGTTCGCTTTGAATGGTAAATCGGGCAGCGCTCTCGAACAAACTTTCGGCAAAACGGAAGCTGCCAGCACTTCCCGAGGAAGACATTTTCTCGGTCCTGCTCTTGCTTGACGCCCTTCCCGTACTTCAGAAGGTCAGCCTTGATGCCTTCTTTCGATCGGTTCCGAACGCGGCTAGTGACGTCGGCGACAACCACAATCACGGCGATAACGCCAAGCCAAGTTCCGGCAGATTGCAAAGCCTCGTAACATTTCCGTCCCGCATCGTTTTGGTCAGAGTTACTGACCATCATCGGAATGTAGAGCGGTGCAAAGTACAGTACCGCCGCAAGGATGAGCAAACCGCCGCTGAGGAGGTCTTCGCCCCAGAACATGTAGCTAGCGCCAACGGCTCCTGCGAGCACGCCGACCAGCAAAACGTTCTGGAAGATGCCTACGTTCCGGAGCGCGTCTGCCGTTTGCGACGCGGCCCCTGGGTCAGCCATCTTAAAGATCGTGAAGATTAAGAGGCCGGCTGCCCCGATGGCGGCAACGGTGCCCGCATACAGAAGGAATCGGGCACACGCCGACAGAAAATCTTGAAGCGTTTCGTTGAGGTCTCTGCCGGCGGCCATAGGTCTTATTTCTTGACGCGTTCAAGATACGAATCGGTACGAGTATCGACCTTAATCACATCACCAATATTGATGTGAAACGGTACTTGAACTACTGCACCGGTTTCCAACGTCGCAGGCTTGTTGCTTCCGCTGACGGTGTCGCCCTTGAATCCTGGGTCGGTTTCGGTCACTTCGAGCTCCATAAAGTTCGGAAGTTCGTATCCGAGGGTTTCGGATCCGCTGACCGACGCGATGATCTTCGACTCTTCTTTCAGGTACTTCGCCTGATCGCCAAGGGTGGTCATCGGAATCGGAATCTGCTCGTAGGTGTCGAGGTCCATCACGATCGCGTCGTCGCCCTGCTTGTACAGGTACTGCATTTCCACCTTTTCGATGAACGCAGGCTCAACCTTTTCGCCGGACCGGAAGGTCTTTTCGATGACCTGGCCGGACTTGATCTTTCGCAGTCGAGTTCGGACAAATGCTCCACCCTTTCCCGGCTTGACGTGCTGGAATTCGATAATCGTCCAAAACTCGTTGTCCATCACGAAGGAAAGACCGTTTCTAAAATCGCTGGTGTCAATTGCCAATGAATGCCCCTCGATGTCGCTGGCCGATGCCAAACGAATCACGCTCATTTTGGCACGGGATGAACGATAACTCACCAACTCGCGGTCCTATAGAGGGATTTGTGCTCGCACTTTGACGTAAAACCTAGTGACATGCGCGCCTTCGCTTTTGCCTCAGTCCTGCTGTTTCTCCCCCAAGCGCACGCACAGTTCGTTTATCCGAAGCCGGCAGACAACCAGTCGGTGCCAAGAACCTACCAAGAAGATCCGTTCATCGTCACCTACCGACGCAAGTTTTTTGCCGTCTTTCGCGGTGATTTCAAAACCTTCGAAACCGCGTACGCCGAGATCAAGGGCATGCTGGAAAAGAACCCGAACGACGCCCGTGCCCTCGTTTGGCTAGGCAATGGGCAAACCGTAAAGGCTGGACTCTTGCGCGTTCAAGGCAAACAAGCCGAAGCGGAGGCCCTCTTGGAGACCTCGAGAAAGACGCTGGACTCAGCCGTCAAGCTGAAGCCCAAGGACCCCAACATCTATATGATGCGCGCCGCCACGCTGTACATCCAGGGCCAATACTGGCCAGCCGACAAACTGCCTCGCCGCGTTTGGGAGACCCTTCGGGACGACTGCAACACTTTCATTAAGTTCATCGGGCCAACCCGTATGCCAAAAGTCTCAACCCATGTTCGAGGCGAAGCTTACGGAGAGCTTGGAATTGCCTACAAGAATTTGGGGGACACGAAAAAAGCCGTTGAAACGTTCAAAAAGCTGATACAGTTGAATCCGGACACGGATTACGCAAAGCGGGCGAAGGATGAAATCCTCAAACTTCAAGCGGAAAATTGATTGAACGTAACTTTTTGTCAAAATAGTTTGCAGACAAGATGAGCCTATCGTTATTAGGATTGCTCCATCTCACAAAGCCGCCGAAAATCGCGGCTGATCTTGTCGTGACTCAAGTTAAGGTAACCACGTCCACCGGCGAAGAGAAGAAGTTCGGCTTCGGCGAGGGTCCGTTCTTCCTCCAGACAACCGTCCGTTGCAATGGTGGTTCTGGTGAACCGTTTCAGATTGTCTACCAAGTTGCCGGAGCCACGAGAATCCAGCAGAGTCCATCGTTTGTAGCAACACCCGGAAAAATCTGGACTGTCATGTGGTCGCCCGGAACAAATGTCGACTACGGGCTTGAATACGCCGTGAGAGCGGTTCCCGTCGGCGCGCCGGTTGAGAGTGGCAAACCAAACACCGGCGTCATTGAAGCTTTACTGCCCGACAAGTTTGAGCGGATCGATCCGATCAAATACCGCCTCGAAAACAAGTTCAAAGTCACCATTCGGCAGGGCGTCGCGAAGCGGTTGGAAATCGCTATGCCGATTCAAGACCGATTTTCGCACCAAGAGCCAGAGGTGCCAAGCACGAAGGATTCGGACGGACTCGTGAAAGACAGCGCCGGTCCGGGAGAGTACGACGTTGTCCGCAACCAAATCGTCGTGGCTTACAACATCCGGCTGAACCCGAAGAAGCTTGAAGCCGTCGCTTGGACCAACTACTCCGCGCTCCCGCCAGAAGCTAAACAGTACAACGTCGTCCCCGGAGAAGCGGCCGACATTGCCGTCACCAAAGAGTTTGTGGATCGGCACCTACCCGCAAACTTCCGGCAGTCGATGACGCCGATGAAAGCCGCCCAGACGCTGTTCCGCGGCCTCGTCAAAGACTTCTCCTACCAAATTCCTGAACCGCCAACGTTTGTGGAAGTCTGCAAAGCCAAGAAAGCAACTTGCTTTGGCTTCAGCAGCCTCTACGCGCGCGCCATCAGCTCAATCGGGATTCCATCCCGCGTCGTGCTTGGCGTCGACCTGCGAAACAGCCGTCCTCAGAACCACGCCTGGGTCGAGATTTTCGTTCCAGGTACCGGTTGGCTGCCGCAAGACCCAACCTTCTCCGATGGTGTCGACAAAGAGGGCTATCACCCTTACTTCTTCTACATCGTCCCAAGGCTCAACGAGCGCGTCGCCACGGGATACCTGGCCCCTTGGTCCAAAGACGGCATTTCCGGAATGTACGGAAGCACCGCGTCCTACCGAATGACGTACTCCGACACACCGCCTCAAGCTTCGGCGGTCACAAGTTCGAACATCACAAAGCTCTGATCACTGAGCCATGACTTCGGTCAACAGCAGTCTCTCCGGGTCAATCTGCCGATCCGTGCTCAAGACGTAAGAAAGCGGATGTGACACAAGGTTTCGGCCATCAACGCCAACCATCTCGCCTCGGAAGCCAGAAAGCAAGCGGTTCGTTGCCATCGCTCCAAGTCGCAGGGCAAGAACGCGGTCAAAGGCCGTTGGCGATCCGCCGCGTTGCATGTGTCCCAGTACAACATGCCGAGTCTCAAATCCGGTGTTCTTGCCGATGAAGTCGCTTACTTCGCTGGCCTTTGCCGCGCCTTCGGCGACCACGAGAATCGAGCTTCGCTTTCCTTTCGAAGCGGCCGAGCGGAGGTAACGGCAAATGTCCAGTAGCGAATAAGGCACTTCAGGAATGAGAACCGCCTCCGCGCCACCGCTCAGGCCCGCCTCAAGCGCAATGAAGCCGTTCCGCCGGCCCATGACTTCAATCACAAAAACGCGCTCGTGAGAGTACGCCGTGTCTCGCACGCGGTCAATCGCCTGAACCGCCGTATTGACCGCAGTGTCAAAGCCAATCGAAAAGTCTGTTCCGGCGATGTCGTTATCAATCGAGCCTGGAACACCCATGACTGGGAACTGGAATTCTTCGTGAAGCTTAAGCGCACCGGTCAACGAGCCGTCGCCACCGATGACGACCAACCCTTCCGCTCCATTCGCATTCAAAACTTCCAGGGCTTTCTGGCGACCCTCGATGGTTCTAAACGTCGAGCTTCGCGCGGTTCGCAGGATCGTGCCACCGCGGTCGATGATGCCGCCGACCGCCTGTGAATTCATTTCCACCGCTTCGTTGTTGATAATGCCTTCGTAGCCGTGGCCAAAGCCCACAACCTCGGAGCCACGGCCAATTGCCGCCCGCACCACCGCCCGAAGAGCGGCATTCATCCCTGGCGCGTCGCCACCGCTGGTAATCACGGCAATTCGCTTCATCGTCTTGGGAGAGTATGTCTCGTTACGCCTTCAGGCGACCATCTCGACGGCGACCGGCCGCCATGGCGTAACCTTGCAGATTGTGAGTATCCGTCTTGATGTTCCCGTGAGTCTGTTTGCACGGCCGGTAAGAACCCTGCAACCAGAAGATTCATGGGAACGCGCGGCAACCCTCATGCGCGACGCGCTCGATGGCGCGGTGCCCGTGACGGACGGAGAAACCCTTGTTGGCCTTGTGACCGCAAAAGCCTTGGGGAACGCGCTTGCCGATGGGCTCGATCTCACCGGTCCCACGGTCCCATCTCCCGCCGTCACAATTCGTGCCTACCAAAGCGCCGCCGATGCCCTACGGCTCATGGAAACCGAGAACGTTGAGCGGCTCTGGGTTGTCGACGACACAAATGCACTGCTTGGCGCGATGTCCTACGCGGACCTCTATCCCCGGCCGCTTCCGCGCCCGGTGTTGCCCCTCGTCGGCGGAATGGCGACGCCATTCGGTGTCTATCTAACCACCGGCACGGCGAGCGGCGGTCCAAACAAATGGGCCCTAGTCGCCACCGGATTTTCCATGTTTGCCCTCCTCGCCACCGGGAACTACCTGGGGGCATGGATCACCGAAGATTGGCTCGTGAAAGTCATTCCAGTCTGGATGCAGAATCCAGCCGCCGAGTTTCTGGCGCTGGCCCTGTTTCTGGCTGGCCTGCGCCTATCGCCGCTTGCTGGGATTCATGGTGCCGAACACCAAGTGGTTCACACGCTGGAACGTGGAGAAACCCTTTCGGTCGATGTCGTCAAGCGCATGCCACGCGTTCATCCCCGGTGCGGAACCAACCTTGCCGCAGGAATGATGCTGTTCCTTTCGATTTTTCGCACCCCGTGGGTACCGAGTTCTGAAGTCCGTTTACTGGCGGCCGTCATCGCAACATTGCTCCTTTGGAAGACCGTCGGCAGCTTCATGCAGAAGTTCATCACGACCCGTCCGCCCAGCGACGCGCAGATCGTAAAAGCCATCAACAGCGCCAACGACCTGTTGAAAAACTACTCCATGGTTCGGAGATTACAGGCTCCGCCAATCATGCGGCTATGGAACATGGGCATCCTCCAGGTGATTTCTGGAAGCTTGTTGGGGGCCGGAATCCTCACCGGAATTGCCTACATCTTCAAGATCGACGTTCGACTGTAGGTATCCTTTAGACCTCGTGTCGGTTACGTACCAAGTTTTACTCTGGCTGGGCATCCTTGTCGCCCTCGTTTTTAGCGTGCTCGTCATCTTGACCGGCAAGGGAGACGCAATGTCTGGCGGTGGCAGTATCCGCACCAGCTATAAAGGCAAAGCCAGCTTTGACGACCAGGTCTCAAACTGGACCCTGTACCTCGGCGCAACCTTCATGGTCCTAATGTTGGCCATCGACTTCACGAGCCGATTCCTTCCCAAGAAGTAATCACAAAATAAAAAAGCCCGCCCGAACATTGTTCGGGCGGGCTTTTTTATTTCTTCTCAGGCCTTCTTCTTAGGAGCCTTTGGAGTTGGGATGCTTGGT
The DNA here is from genome assembly GCA_027485645.1 of bacterium. Lineage (GTDB taxonomy): Bacteria > Armatimonadota > Fimbriimonadia > Fimbriimonadales > Fimbriimonadaceae > Fimbriimonas. The sequence goes on along the minus strand of JAIXQR010000003.1, from coordinate 526,813 downwards.
CCCTTCGCAAACTTGGCTGGATCGGCCTTGAAAGCGCCTGGGCATCCGCCGCAGCAGAAGAAGTAGCGGCGTCCCTTATAGTCCGCGAACATCTTTTCCTTGGTCGCCTTAGCGATGTTGACGGATTCCGCAGTCATGACCGCGCACTTCACCGACGTTGGGGCCTTTGGTGCTGGCTTTGCCTGACCAAACGAAACGCTGACGGCGGCCAGCGCGAGAACGGATACGAACGCAAATTTCTTCATTAATTTCCCTTTCGACCGTCCAAATCCTCTGCAGAACGGATCGGCTACCCTTAACTCTACGCGATTTTGCTTCCAAATTAACGAACCCCTGACCAGGACACGCTAACAAATGCCGCTGAAAATTCTCCACACCAACGATTTTCATGGCACCCTCGTGGGTCAGCCGCTCGCCAAAATGATGCAGCTTCGGCAAGACGCGGACTTGTACTTCGACTCGGGAGACTGCATCAAGGCCGGGAACCTGGCGTTCGTTTTCCGCCCCGAACCCGTTTGGAACCATCTCGCTGACCTCCATTGCGACGCCAGCGTTACCGGAAATCGTGAGTGTCATCTCTACGAGTTCGCCGTGAGAATGAAGCTGTCCGGGGCAAAGCATCCTGTCCTGTGCGGCAACCTGCGGCGAAAGGGCGCCGACTACCTGCTCCCGCGCTCCCTCGTGTTGGACCGTGAAGGCTATCGTATCGGCGTGGTCTCGGCGATGATCGCGATGGTCACGCCCAAAATGTCCTCCCAGTCGGCCGTAACCCTAACCTGGGAACCGCCAACGGAGACCATTCTTGAGCTTGCCGAAGAACTACGTCCCCAGGTCGATCTCCTCGTGGCGCTCACGCACATCGGGCACCGGCAAGATCTGGAACTCGCCGCAAAATGCCCTCGGCTCGACGTGATTCTCGGCGGTCATTCACACACCGTCGTGCAAGCACCGGTCCAGGTTGGTTCAACGTTCGTGTGCCAAGGCGGCTCCCACGCAAAGTTTGCCGGCGTCTACGAGTGGAACGACGGCATCCTAACCGGTGGCCTTGTGCCGCTCAAGTAGTCGAAGTCGGCGGCGCCGGCTTTCGAGGGAAGAGTTTTCGGGTGAGCTCAACTTCGATCCATTTGAAGGTCAGGCCCGCCACCCAGATGGATAACCCGAGTCCCAGCACGATGAATGCATAAGGCCCAATCGATGCCGGCAACTTTCCGATCACCATTCGAAGCGGGTGCAACACGAAGGGATGCACCAAGTACAAGCTGTAACTGATCGCGCCGAGATGCTGGAGCCAGCCCTGCTGCAGGAACGAAGACAGCCAACCTTCCTCGTAAACCAAGGTTGCGAAGAAAATGAACGAGAGCGGCAAACAAGCGACCCATAGCGGCGCATCGCTGACCGTAAACCCGGTTCGCCCTGCGGCCGGCAGAAGTAGGTACGCAGCAACCATCCCCACGAGCCCCAGCGGGGCAATCTTGAGCCAGCTTGGCGCGGTCTTCACCATGCTAAACATCCAGTAGGTGAGCGTTCCAACCGCGAAAAACCAGAAATAGGGACGCAGGATCAGGAGCGCCACCGCCGCGGCAATACCAACTACCGTCGCTATAACCCGCACCGCGCCATTCTTGGACAACCCGAGTCCCAAGAAGATGAGCGCGCTGGTGACATAGAACACCGCTTCGTAGCTCAAGGTCCAGGCATTCTTCTGCGCCAGCGGCCCCTCGAAAACGCCCGGAATGAAGAACAAGTTTGAGAAGAAATGCCCGATCAACGCCGTCGGCTGCTTTCGGTACGGCATCAAATCGCTTTCAAGCACCAACGCAATCGGAAACGCCACAAGTTGCATGGCGATGAACAGCGGATAAATGCGCTTGACTCGATTGATCGCAAATTCGCCGAGGCTCTTGCTCTTCAACAGGCTTTGCAGGATGAGGAAGCCAGAAATGCAGAAGAACGCGCAAACGCCGAACGTGCCGAGGTGGTTCAGCAGAACCGTATCCACCCACTTTTGCCAGCCCGGAGCGAAGCCACGGTCGACCGCGATGCCGTTGACGTGTGAGATCACAACCAGCAGTGCGGCAAATCCGCGCAAGCCCTCAATCGACGCGTTGCGGCTCGACTTTTTTGGCGCGGCCGGCTGAGTCACGGTTGCTGGTTCTGTCCCCATCGCGCTCATTATGGTCGCATCATCGTGCCGATACCAGAGTCGGTAAAGATCTCGATCAACAACGAGTGCGGTGACGAACCGTTGATGAGGTGAACCGCGTTGACGCCACCCCGCAGAGCGTCAACCGCTGATTCCAACTTTGGAATCATGCCGCGAGTAGCCTTCCCGTTCGAAATCAGGGTTTCGGCGTCGGCACATGAGAGTTCAGAAATCGTGGACTGGCCGTCTTCCGCATTCGACAAAACCCCGTTGGTGTCCGTCATCAAAATCAGCTTGCGTGCGGACATCGCCTTTGCCACCGCCGCGGCCGCCATGTCGGCATTGATGTTCAGCGGCTGAAACTCTGAGTCGCCGGCAATCGTGCAAACGACCGGAATCACGCCGGAATCCTGGGCGTAGGTCAGCGGAGCGGTGTTGATCGAGGTCACTCGACCCGCTCTGCCCAGCGCCTCGCTGATCGGCTCGCCACGCATCAAGCCACCATCGCGACCGGAGAGTCCGACTGCGCTTCCGCCTTGGCGGAGAATCTCCGCTACGAGCCCCTGATTGGCCCGCAGAAGCGCCATCTCGACGGCCTCCATCGTGGCGTCGTCCGTTACGCGCAAGCCGTCCAAAGTTCGCTTTTCAAGCCCAAGCCGACCGACCAAAGAGTCGATCTCTGGCCCGCCGCCGTGCACCAAGACAATCCGGATGCCGACAACGTGAAGAAGGAGCACGTTTCGAACGACGTTGGCCATTCGATCCGGTTCGCGCATTGCGCTTCCGCCGTATTTAACGACGAAGGTTTGCCCGCGAAACTTCTGGATGTAAGGCAGTGCTTGGTTCAGAACCTGCGCAACATCAGTTGGGGACATCAACCCTCTTTTTCCTCGTACTGCAGCTTCAAGGTAGCCACAACCGATGGATCGGCGAGGGTTGTCGTATCGCCAAGCGCTCGGCCCTCAGCAATATCCCGCAGCAATCGCCGCATGATCTTTCCGCTTCGGGTCTTCGGGAGCTCACCGCAGAGGTACATGTCATCGGGGCGAGCAATCGGTCCGATCTTTTCGGCAACATGGCGTCGAATCTCTTCGATGAGCGCGGGGGTCTCTGTTACTTCGGATTTGAGAATTACAAATGCCGCAATCGCTTGGCCCTTCAGGTCGTGGGTGCGGCCGATAACCGCCGCCTCGGCGACCGCGTGGTGGTCCACCAGCGCGCTCTCAACCTCCATCGTGCTGATGTTGTGCCCGGCGACCAGCATGATGTCGTCAACGCGTCCTAGAAGCCAAAGAAAGCCATCGTCATCAACTGCCACTCCATCTCCCGCAAAGTACTTGCCGGGGAACTTGCTCCAGTAGGTGGCCTGGAACCGATCCGGGTCGTTGTAGATTCCGCGGGTCATGCTCGGCCAAGGTCGATCGATCACCAAAAACCCGGATGCGGTCGTTTCCGATCCTGGGCCGGTGACGACCGGGCCTTCGCCTTGCTCGTCCAAGATGGAAATCGCAATCCCCGGGAACGGGTGAGTGGCAGAACCAGGCTTGTTCGCCGTGATTCCCGGCAACGGCGTGACCATGTGCGCGCCGGTCTCGGTTTGCCACCAGGTGTCCACGATCGGGCAGTTACCGTGTCCGATGTGCTCGTGGTACCAAACCCACGCTTCCGGGTTGATGGGCTCGCCAACGCTACCGAGAAGCCGAAGCGAGCTGAGATCGCAATCCGCCGGGAACTGCTCTCCCCACTTCATGAAGGTGCGAATCGCGGTCGGTGCGGTGTACAAAATCGTGGCCTTGTGCCGCTCGATGAGCCGCCAGAATCGATCCTTGTTCGGCGTGTCCGGAGCGCCTTCGTACATCAAAACCGTGCCGCCATTGGCAAGCGGTCCATACGTTATGTAACTGTGTCCGGTGACCCAGCCGCAGTCCGCCGTGCAGAAGAAAATGTCATCTGGCTTCAGGTCGAAAGTCAGCTTTGTCGTGGCGTAGGTTTGCGTGAGGTAGCCGCCGGTCGTGTGAACGATGCCCTTTGGCTTTCCGGTTGACCCGCTCGTGTAGAGAATGAACAGCATGTCTTCGCTGTCCATCGGTTCGCAGGCGCACTCCGTGGACTGCGAAGCCACCAGCTCGCTCCAGGCGTGATAGAGAGCGTCGGAAGGAATCGGATGGTCTCCGGCTCGATTCAAAACAATGACGCTCTCGACCGTCGGGCAACCTTTCGCTATGGCCTCTTCGGTGATTTGGAGCAGCGGCACCACCTTTCCACGACGCCAGCCACCATCCGCGGTGATGATCGCTTTCGCTTCCGCATCGTTGGTTCGCTCCTGCAAAGAGTCCGCGCTAAATCCGCCAAACACAACCGTGTGGGCAGCCCCGATTCGGGCGCAGGCCAACATCGCCATCGGAAGCTCAGGAACCATCGGTAAGTAGATGCAAACGCGGTCCCCCTTTTGAACTCCCAGCTGCTTAAGCGCGTTCGCCAAGCGGCTGACTTCATCTTTCAGCTCGCCGTACGTGATGTGCCGGACGTCGCCGGGTTCGCCTTCCCAAATGATGGCGACCTTGTCCACGTTCACCTCCGCGTGCCGATCGATGCAGTTGTAAGCCGCGTTCAGCTTTCCGCCCAAAAACCACTTCGCGTTTGGCGCTTCGAACTCACAAACCGTTTCAAACGGCGCAAACCAATGAAGTTCCTTGGCCCACTCGGCCCACCAGGCTTCGTAATCTGCGTTTGCCTTGGCGTAGATGGCCGGATCTGAAGCATTTGCCTGCGCGACAAATTCCGCAGAGGGAGGAAAATTCCGGTTTTCGTGAAGGAGGTTTTCGATCGGTTGCGACATCTACGTCTTTCCTGGCCGGGCTCAGAGCTTTCCGAGCGGCCAACGGATTTTAGCGCGATAGAATAGGCAAGTGACGCTTCGGGTTCCATTTATCGAATTTGCGCCGACGGTGAAACGGGTTTTGGGCATTGCCGACGCCTACATTTCGGCTCATCCCGGCGGCAGCCTGGTTACGTCCGCCTCCGCCGATAGCGCTACCGTCGTGGTGGCCGTGTGCCGTGAAACGACTGAGGAAGCGAAGGTCCAACTTGAAAGACAGGGCCTCGCCGCTTGGAACGGGGCTTGGGCCGTTGACGGAAGCATCGAGGATGAACTCGCACCGCCTTTCCCAGCCCACGTTGCCGCCGTCGCCTACCGCACTTCGGAGGACCGTCCCGGACTCTGGGTCGACGCCTTCGACGGTGCGCCGAGCGAAGTCGCAGTTCTGGAAGCGATGTACGACGAGTTCATAAAATCGGGTCAGATCGACCCGCTTCCGTTTGAAGCCTTCATCGAGAAGGCCAAGGTGAATGTAGTGATCTTGTCACCCGAAGAACAGGCGGCATTTATTACCCAAAAGAAAGCCGAACCGTGTTGATTTAGGCGGCGTCTTTCGGCCCGCCAAGGGCGCGCTCAACCGACTTGACCCAGCACAAAGCCGCAAAGCCCACGAACAACGTTCCGAGAACGAACCACGCGTAGGACGGCAAGCCCGGTGCTCGTGGATTCTTGAACGCTTGGACTCCGAGGTAGCACAAGAAGATGCCAATGCCGACATTTGCCACTGCTACGACTTTTAGATAATAGATTCCGAATTCAGATGAGATGTAGCCAGGAATCGCCGGCTCATGTTCGTCGCAGTATTCGTCGACCAAATCCATCGCTTCTTTGAACTGCATCTTGCGCTTTTCTGCCAAGGCAAGCGCAATCATTCGTCGCGAGATTGGCTTATAAGCCTCCCTCGCCTTGGACACTTCCCCCTGAATAATTTCTTCCACGGGCTGTAGTGAAGTTGAATCCTGAACGACAATGGACATGGTAGCTACCCCGAAAGTATAGTGAAAGCCAGCAGGGCGATAAGTTAAGTGCACCCTACTCTTCGTTTTATGCGAAAAACTCCGCAGTTTTGCTGAGGCAGTTACCCATTTAAGGGCACCAAGTTTGGGTAGCTTGGTCATCCTTTGCGGAGGCGCTCCCGAACCGCCTTGAGCGACCAGAAGCCGACCATGATTAACGAAATTGCCGCCCAATTTGATCTCGGAGACATCGAACGGATTGAGCCATTCGAAGATAAAGGCAACATCAACTCCGACGCATACCGGGTCGTAGCTGAAGGCGACTGGCTGCTGCAAAGAATTAACCCGGAAGTCTTTCGATTCCCCGACCGCGTTATGACTGGCTACGTTCAATGGCTCGATGCTTCGAATGCATTCGCTCTGGTGAATCCCGAACTCGGTTGGCGCGAACTTGAACTCGCCGAAACCATGAGCGACAACCCATGGCTGGAATCCGATAGCGGCTGGTGGCGCGCTTGTCGCCTGCTCCCAAACGTGCGCGGGTTTAGAAAGCTGGACGGCGCTCCCGCCAATGCCAGCTTCGAACTTGGCCGAGGTCTGGCGATCTCGCGAGCCATTGGCTCGATGCTCGTGGCCGAGGAAATCGAACCCAGTCTGCCTGGCTACCGCGATGCCGAACAATACTGGCGACAGCACCAGGCGATTTGGTCCGGGGACGTAACGGCTTACCTTCCCGAAAGTCCAGAATTGCGGCAGTCAACGGGACGTCATTTCGAGCGCAGTCTTAGCGATGCTGAGTTCGAAACACGGCGCGATCATCCCGTCGCGCAGCGAATCTCGAATCTCCTGCAAGCCCACCTTGCCGAAGGTCGGTATCTGAGCGCAGGTCTAGCTTCGGGCGACCTCGATCGAACCGTCATCCATGGCGACACCAAGCTCGACAACTTCTTATTCGATGCTTCCTCCGCCGAAATTTGTGCCTTGATCGATCTAGATACCGTCATGCCGCACACCTGGCTCGTCGACTTTGGTGACAGCATGCGCTCGGTAGCAAACCTTGCCGGTGAGCACGCTGAGAATGCGGACCAAGTCAGTTTCCACCTGCCAACCTTCGAGGCTGCCGTAAACGGATTCCTCTCGCTTGCCGACGAGCTGACCGATGCCGAGGTCCAAGCCCTCAGCATCGCGCCGCTAAGCCTGGCCTGGGAGCAGTGCTTAAGGTTCTTCACCGACTACTTGCGGGGCGACACCTACTACGTGTTGCAGGACCAGCCGGCGGACTTCAACTTGCACCGTGCGGCTGTTCAAGCTTCTTTACTTGAGTCGATGCTCCTGCAGCAAACAGAAATGAATTCGATTGTTCTGAAATCAGTTGAAAGCACCGCGTTCTAGAAGGTCGCGATGCTTTCAGCCATCCAAATGGATTATTCCGGCTTCGGCTACTCAGAAAACTCACATTCCGGCGTTTGCGCGCCTTTATCGTAACCTTTCGATTTCGGATAGAGAACGTGATAGACCCCGTCTTTATCGGGTTCCGCAGGGAATCGTAACTCGCACTCGGTGAACTTGCCTATTTCTCCGTCGCGGAAGAGGACGAGATGATAGCCACGAGGCTGGAACCGATTCACGCCTGGTGCCTTCTCCGTGCGATTGTAGTAGTGGTACACCTCCGTCACCGCAAGAACCTCCGGCCTCTCTGCATACTTCGGGAACCCGAGGTTCGTCGACTTGTGGAACGTGACATTCTCCGCAAGATCGGAAAATGGCATTCGCCGGTCACTCTTGGACAGCGCACGGATCGCGGATTCCGAAAAGTCTTTCGCCTTCAGACGGGCATAGATTGAACGAAGGTGATTCACCCCTGCTTCAACATGCTCTGGTCGAGGTTCGCGCACCTCCGCTCGGCCTTGTGCTTTGACTGCTTCGGCTGGTCTCGCAGGGCCCGCCATGGCGCGTCCGACCCCAAAACCAGCAATCAACACGGCCATTCCAGAGGCGATTCCAAAGGATTTACTGAGAGTAACCATCTGAACTCAATTCGAGCTGGCTCTTATGCAAGCAAATCGTAAGGTTTCCCTACAGCAATCGCGTTACTCTGAACCGTTGCAGAAATAGTACAAGCAAATTCCAGTCATCGGACTGGAATTTTTCGACCTCTCAGATATCCACTCCAAGCGAGCGCGGATCAGCGAGAACCAGTTTCGACCGTGATGACGCTGCTAATGCCACCGCGGACGTTGAAGTGGCCGGTGATGCGCATCCAGCGTGGCGAACACGATTCGGAAATCTCGTTCAGCAGTCGATTCGTTACGGCCTCGTAATAGATCCCTTCGTTTCGGAAAGAGTAGTAGTACAGCTTCAGCGACTTCAGCTCGACGCAGAGCTCGTTCGGGATGTATTCCAGTTCAATGGTCGCGAAGTCGGGCTGGCCGGTCTTGGGGCAAACGCTGGTGAACTCGGGGCAGACGTGCTTGATCGTGTAGTCGCGGCCAACCGCCGGGTTCGGGAAGGTCTCTAAAATGCTCATGCTTTGGGTTCCAGTTTACTGTTCGGCGCCGTTGGCAGTACCTGCTGAGGCAAGGTAAAGATCATCGTGGTGCCTTTGCCCACCGTGCTTTCGAGCCAAATGTGGCCGCCATGTGAGTTGACCGCGAGTCGGCAGAAAGTAAGGCCAAGCCCGGTACCGCCCTTGGTGCCTTTCACCTGACTAAACGGCTCAAAAATCGACTGGCGAAATTCCGGCGGAATTCCCGGCCCTTGGTCGGCAATGCTGATGCGCAAAACGTTGTTCTGGCTCTCGGCGACAATCACGATCTGCGACTGAGGCTTGGAGAACTTGAGAGCGTTGCTGAGTAGGTTCACCATCACTCGGCGAATTAACGTCGGATCGAGCACCCATTCGCCGGCGCGGACCTCGACCTTCAGCGCAACGTCATTGGTCTGCGCCCAGAGTGCGACATCGTCCACCGCACCCGCCACCACATCTTCCACTCGCACCAGTTGCCAGTCCGGTTCCATCTTGCCGTTCTGGAGCTTGGAAACATCGAGAATCCCGTTCACGAGCCCGAGCGCTCGCTGGCTACCCACCAACGCGAGTTCAACCATCTCCTTCTGAATGTCATCCATCCCGTCCGAAATCTGCTGCAACGTTTCGAGACCGGAGATCGAGGAGGTCAGAGGAGACCGAATGTCATGAACAATGAACTCGGTGAGCTGCTGCTGTAGCCGCTGCGCTTCCTTCAGCTGACCAACCAGTAGCGCCATCAAGGCGTACGAGACTAGCCGGACAACGAACGTAATGACCGGCGGTAATGGGTCAACGAAGCGACGTTCAAGAAAAGAGTCAGAAACCAGGATTGCCGTTGCCGCATAGATGGCGACGACCAAACCGTAACTCGCGCCTCCGTACCAACTCGCGAATGCGACCGGGAACAGGTACAGAACGTAAAGCTCTCCGGGGAGAAAATAGTCCACCCCACCAATCACCAGGGCGAATAAAAATGCCCAGCCTAGATTGACATTAGGACTTTTTGGACTGAAATACGCATCGAGATGCTCAACCCATTTGCGAATCATCTCGATGCCGTAGAAATTACCAGGTTTCGTAACCGGTTTGGTTACATCTTGTGGATCGCGTGACCCTGAGCGTCCTCAATCGCCTCGAAGATTGCTTCGCTCATGGTTGGGTGCGCATGGATGCACTCGGCCATCGATTCAAGCGTTGCTTCGTGATTGAGGGCAACCACCAATTCCTGAATCATGTCCGTCGTGTGCGCGCCGATCATGTGTACGCCAAGGATCTCGCCGTACTTCTTCTCGGCAACGACCTTGACGAAACCGTCGGTTTCCTTGATCGCCATCGCCTTTCCGAAGATCATGAATTTGCTTCGGCCAACGACGACGTCGTACCCTTTCTCTTTGGCTTCGCCTTCGGTGAGGCCGACGCTGGCCACTTCTGGGTTGGTGTAGACCGCGTTTGGAACGGCCTTGTACTTGGCCTTCTTGCTCTCACCGCGAACGATGTTCTGCGCAGCGATCGTGCCTTCGTGCATGGCGGTGTGAGCCAGCTGAATTCGTCCGGTAACGTCGCCAATCGCGTAGATGTGAGGCACGCTCGTGACCATCGAGTCATCCGCAACTTCAATTCCCTTTCGGTGAAGCTTCACGCCGATGCTTTCGAGGTTAAGTCCGTCGATTGCTGCCTTTCGGCCAACGCCAAGGAGGACCACGTCGACTTCGATTTCTTCGACGTCGGCGCCTTTCTTAACCGTGCACTTCCAAGCATCGCCGACGCGCTCTACCTTCTCAAGCGCGGATCCGACCTTCATCTTGACGCCCTGGCGTCCGAGCAGCTTGCCCAGTTCCACCCCAAGGTCCGTATCCATGAGCGGGATCAGGTTTGGCATCATTTCGACGACCGTAACCTGGGTTCCGAGGCTGTTGAAGACGTAGGAGAATTCGCAGCCGATGGCACCGCCACCGAGGATCAGAAGTCGCTTTGGAATGAATGGCGCGGTAACCGCGTCGTCCGAGGTCCAAATTCCCTGATCGCGACCAGCATCACCAAGGCCCGGAATGTTTGGCCGAATTGCGGTTGCACCGGTTGCGATGATGAAGTTCTTGGCTCGGAGCGAAGTCTTAACTCCGTCCTTGTCCACCGAAATGGTGTGGGCGTCGGTGAAGCTTGCAAACCCTTCAACGTGGCGAATCTTGTTCTTCTTGAACAACATGCCGATGCCGCCGCGCTCGGTGAGGACAACCTTCTCCTTGTGCGCCATCAACTTCTCGAAGTTGACCGTGACATCGCCATTGACCAAAACCCCAAAGTCAGCCGCGTGCTTGACGTGGTGCAGTCGCTCGGCTGCTGCGATCATCGCCTTGCTAGGGATGCATCCCCAGTTCAGACAGGTTCCGCCGAGATACTCGCGCTCAACGCAAATGACGTTCGCGCCAAGTTGCGCGGCGCGAATTGCGGCGTGGTATCCACCGGGTCCGGAACCGATAACGATTAGATCAGCATCAAATTGTTCGTTTGCCATGGGTTGCGTCGACTCTTCCGGAGTGGGAATTTTGGAGATTTCTTGGATAATCGAAGCCGCTGGCTCCGCTGCTAACGCTGCCGGACCGTTAGTTGGTTCATCGGGACGAGCCTGATTCTTCGCCATCATTTGATGCGGCTAAACCGCACATCTCCGAATAGGGAGTGTACCTGTCGGGTCTTATCGGGGTGGCAGCTTTGCTTCAATTTCGGCCAGCCGGCGTTTAAGCTCAGCCGCCCTAGCAGGATGAGGAAGAAACGTGCAAAGGTCAAGGTGTTCTTTGATCAGGTCGACCCGGCCCGGCTCTTCTTGCAGCGCCTGCTCCAGAAGATCAAAGGTTTCTTGCCGCATCTGTTTCTTGTGGAGGCCCCGAGCCACGGTCAGCGGATCGCCAACATAGAAAGTCGCACCAACTTGGATCATTCGCTGCGCGGGAGCAGGTGGCCCGTACGCAGGAAGCAGAGCGCAATCAGGGCAAAAGTCACTGGAACCGAGGCAACTAGGGCCAACGGAATCCAACCCTCGCGGACCGAATTCGGTCCTCCAACTTGGAAAAGAAGGAATAATGCGACCACAACGAGGACGGCAATGGATAACCGCCGCACCGTGTGGCCGCCCATCAGGTTCCTTTAGCTCAGGCCGAGGCCTTTGTAATACGCAAAGCTCGCCGCGACTGCGTCAAGCGGATCGGCTGGAGATTCGTCCAGTTCGATGGCCAAGAACTGGGTTCCGCCAGCCTGCGCAGTCTTCACAACCTCTTCCATCGGCATCACGCCCGTACCGGCTGGCACCCAGCGTGGCGTCGCGGAAGGATCGAAGTCCTTTCCGTGAACCGCAATGGCGCGTGCGCCGAGACCGCGAATCACTTCGACCGGATCGTGTCCGCCGATCTTCACCCAAGCGGCGTCCACTTCGGCGTTCAAACTCGGCGCGGCCGCGTACAGCTCCGAGAATCCATCGCCATCGGCGTACTCGAAATCGTGGTTGTGATATGCCAGTTTGATTCCTTCCGTTGCCAGCTTCTGAGCGATCACTTCGAGCTGTGCACCAAAGGCCGCCCATCCGTTCTCGTATCGGTCCCTCCCAATCCAAGGAACGATCACGAGCGAAAGTCCAAGTGCCTTGGCAAAAGCTACCGTCGCGTCGTAGTTGTTTTCGAACTGATCAACGCCGATGTGCGCACCGCTCGCCTTAAGGCCAAGCTCATCGAGCATCGTTTTCCACTCCTCGCCCGACTTGCCGTAATCGCCAGCGAGTTCGACATACTCCAAACCGATTGCTTTGATCTTGGCAAGAGTTCCGGCGAGGTCGGCGGCCAGGGCGTCACGAACGGTGTAAAGCTGGATGGTAAGGCGCATCGTCTAAATTATGACTGTCCGGGCGTCGGAGTAGCGGCGTCATCCGGGGTATTCGCAGGTGCCACTGGAGCCGGCGTATTCACGGAAGCCGCCGCCGACCACTCTTCCGTCAGAATCGCATTTGCGACCGCTTCCGAGGTCGCCGATCCGTTCTGGAATTCGGGCGTATCCAACGATGCCAGACGGTCTCGGGAGACCGTGGCAACGTGCGCCAGACGACCGTATTTCACGAGCCGCATGATCACGCCCGGCGCGCTGGGATACTGGACCAGGGCGGCGCGTCCAAGCTCCGCCGCGATTCCTCGCTCGTTGTCTTCGGGCCGAACGCTTACCGTCAACACAAGCCCTTTGTTTCGTGGGTCTTGCATCGCGTTCATCAAGATCGTGCCGTTTGGCAAAATGGTCGCAAGCGCCTGCTGCACCAGTCGATCTTCTTCAATCGTAGACGCGGAAGTGATCGTCATCGGAGTTGCCGTTCCGCCCGTGGTTGAGTTATCAGCCTGAAGCGGAGCCGAGATGGGCACTAACTTCTTGCCCGCTGGCGGCTTCATGGCCTGCTGACCGAGCATGTACGACCCAATCGCCACAACCAGAGCAATCGCGCCCATGACGCCGATGTAAAGCCCAAGCGGCTGCTTCTCCGGCGGCAATCCGAGTTGCTGAGCCGCCGATGCGGCTTCCCGGTCCTTAATGCGCTGCTGAAGTTGAACGAGCTTTGCCCGGTCAGTTCCGGCGTTCGGGCTAATGTCAATCGCGAGCTCATACCACTGCGCCGCCTGCGACAAGTCGCCCTGCTCGGCATAAATGTCGGCAATCAGAACGTGAGCGTCGTGGTCCTCGGGATATCGCTTGAGAATCGACAAACACTGATCAATGGCCCCCTTGTAATCGCCTCGAATTCGAAGCAAGTTCGCCTTTGCCAGTTCCGGATACAAACGATCTTTATCCGGCGATTCGTCCGTGTCGTAATTAGTCCCCATGCCCTAAGTCCCCGTGCTACCAAAACCGCCCGCACCGCGCTCGGTGGATGGCAGTTCTGAAACCTCCGTCCACACAATTCGCGAAACGGGACTGAGCACTAATTGCCCAATTCGGTCCCCTTCCAAAAGTGTGACGACAGATTCACCAAAATTGATCAACAGAACTTTCAATTCGCCTCGATAATCCGCGTCAATCGTTCCTGGCGTATTCACCATGCTGATGCCGTGCTTGAGTGCCAAGCCACTTCGAGGCCGCACTTGGGCTTCGTAACCTTCTGGCACCGCGATTGAAAGTCCCGTGGGCACGAGGCGGCGCTCCATCGGCGCAAGTGAAAAGGTCTCGGTGGTGCACAAATCCACCCCCGCCGCCAGCGGAGTTTGATACTGCGGCAACTTGGCTCCCTCCTGGCAAACGACCGGAACCGGCACTTCCTCAATCTCTCGCGGCTGCATCTTCACAGAAGTATAGGGCCTAGATCGTATGCTAGAAGGGACGATGCGGACCGAAGCCCTGAATGAATCCAGCATCCTCGTGCGAGATCTCCCCATTGCGCCGTGGAAATTCGCCGAGGCGGCCCGTCGCCTTGGCATCCCCGACGCCGTGGCAAGCTACGAAACCGTCGGGCTCTTCGATGTTCCTGCCGACTTGGATTTGGACCGAATCCTTGAGGCTGCACAAGCCGCCGCGTTCTCGAGTCGCACCGTACAAATTCTCGCTATTTACGATGGGCCAGATTTGGCGACCGCCGCCGAAACCCTCGGCCTATCCCCGGCGGAACTCGCCGAACTGCATCACGGTCTGGCTTACCCTTGTCATGCCGTCGGTTTTCGCCCAGGCTTTGCGTACCTTGGCCCGCTGCCAGACCGAATCGCGGGATTGCCGCGTCACGCGCAGCCGCGAACCCACGTTCCCCCCGGAAGCATCGCCATCACCGGCCACCAAACTGCGATCTATCCCATCCCCTCACCCGGCGGCTGGCAACTCATCGGGCGAACCCCGCACGACCTCTCGGTCACCACCGACCACCAACTGATCATCCAGCCCGGAGACCTCGTCCGTTTCGTGCCATGTTCGGAGGAAGAGTTCCAAAACCAGATCGGTGCGCGTCCCCAAGTATTGAGCGAGGTGGCAGAGCCTTGAAGCGAATTGATCTCAACGTCGATGTGGCGGAGGGTTTTCCGCACGATCGTGCGCTCATGAAGTTCGCCTCAAGCCTCAACATTTGTTGCGGCGTCCACGCCGGAAGCCCGGAGATCACGCAAGAAACTATCCAACTCGCGCTGGATTACGGCAAGCGGTGGGGACTGCATCCGGGTTACCCAGACCCGACCTCGATGGGACGAACTCCCATCACCCTCGAAAATGCTCGAAGCTATCTCGAGAGCATCTTCATCCAAGTTCGCCGGTGGGTCGATTTCGCCCCACCGGCCTATCTGAAACCGCACGGCGCGTTCTATAACGACACCGCAGTGAAAATGCCCGCCGGGTGGGAGCACCCGCCCAAGCACGAGGAAACCGGCATCTATCTCAACGCCTTCCCTGGCGTTCATTCCCTCGGGATGCTCCTTCGGCTTCACAGACTTCCGCTCCTCGGATTGCCCGGTACTGCCCATGTGATTGTCGCTGCCCGGAGCGGGCAAGGCTGCTTCCTCGAAGGATTTGCCGATCGCGGCTACCGATCTGACGGCACGTTAATGCCTCGCAATCAACCCGGGGCAATCTTGCAAGACCTCCGCACCATCCGTACCCAAGTCCGCATGCTGGCTACCC
The DNA here is from genome assembly GCA_027485645.1 of bacterium. Taxonomy (GTDB): domain Bacteria; phylum Armatimonadota; class Fimbriimonadia; order Fimbriimonadales; family Fimbriimonadaceae; genus Fimbriimonas. Next base: position 511,688 of record JAIXQR010000003.1, on the reverse strand, counting down.
AGGTCGATAGCATTTGCCTACACGGCGACACCGAAAACTGCGTGGAAATCGCCGAGACCGTCTACGCCGCGCTCTCCGACGCCGGGTTCGAGGTTTCCGCTCGTTGAGGATCCGGCAAAGTTTCGGTTCTGTAACCGTCGTGAAGCGCCCACAGCCAGGTCTGCGACACCTAGGAATTCCGCCATCCGGTCCGTTCGATACGGAGTCGTTTCGGATACTTGAAACCCTGCTTCATCAAGGGCACATAGCGGACTTCGAAGCCCTCGAACTCGCCAACGGCTCGGTTGAACTGGAGTTCACGGTGCCTGGAACCGTCGCCATTGTTGGCGCGCCGGTCAGCGTCCAAAGCGACCTTCCCGATTGCGCGACAAACGGACGGTTCCCCGTCACCTCAGGGAGTTCAATCCGGATTACCGCTGGAACTACGGGACTCCGAACCTACGTCGCGTTTACACCCCTTCTGCTCCGGGCAACGCGCTTATCCCGTGTGCCTGGGTCGGTTGAGTGCCGCGCCATCCGAGTCATCCCTGGACCGCAATTCGGCGCAGGCGATTGGCCTCTCGAATCGCTCACTGTTTCACAGGTCCAAGACCGTGTCGGCATTCGGTGCCAACCCATCGAAAGCTGGGCTCACCACTTGGAATTGCCTAGTGAACCGGCCGTCTTCGGTGCCATTCAGGTGACTCCAAACGGCACTCCCATCATCCTCGGACCAGACGGTCCCACGATCGGCGGCTACCCAAAACCGTACGTCGTTTGCCAAGCCGATTTGCCGAAGCTCGCACACCTGCGAACCGGCCAAACCGTGCGACTTGAAATGATTCAACTAGAAACGGCCCGAATTGCCAATATTGAATCAGGCCAACAAATGGACAAATTCATTTCGGAACTGGAAATTGCGCTCACCGGAGACTTTCAACCATGAAGTCGCTTGCCCTCATCGCTCACGATGGCAAGAAAGACGAGATGGTGCAGTTCGCCGTCCGATTTCAGCGCGCCTTGGCCAATTGGAACCTCGTCGGTACCGGAACCACCGCCCGGCTAGTGATTGCGAAAACCGGATTGAACGTCACCGGCCTCAAGAGCGGCCCGCTCGGAGGCGACGTCCAGATCGCAAACCTCGTCCTCTCCGGCCAAGTTGACGCGGTGTTCTTCTTTGTCGAACAGATGGATGTCCACCCACACGATCCAGACATCCACACCCTCCAGCGGATCTGCAACATCACCGACACCCCGATTGCAACCAACCCGGCAACCGGTGCCCTCGTGATGCGCGGGCTCGAATTGTCAATCGGCCACTCGTAAACGGCGGTGCTTCGGCACTGCTTCCGGCGTTGAATCTGTATGGTTCTTGCGACCTGCTTCGTCCTGATCGGCTTCTCGAACGCCCAGTTTGCCACGGCTGCCCAGTCGCAAATTGGCGTGACCACAAGTTACCGACCGGACTACGTGAAGCTGAAATACCCCGGCGGCGACGTACCGATCTCTACCGGGGTGTGCACCGATGTCATCGTCCGCGCTTTTCGGAAAGGTGGCATTGATCTGCAAGTTCTTGTGCACGAGGACATGTCGCGAAACTTTCGCGCCTTTCCGGCAAAGTGGGGTCTGAAAAAGCCAGATCGAAACATCGACCACCGCCGCGTTCCGAACCTACAAACCTACTTCCGTCGCCGAGGGTTCGAACTTCGCAACAAGCCTTTCCAAGCGGGCGACATCGTGAGTTGGCGACTCCCGAGCGGCCGCGACCACATCGGGATCGTGACCAAAGACTCCTGGGTGGTCCACAACATCGGCGCTGGAGCGAGAGAGGAAAACTGCCTCAACGAATGGCAGATCACCGGCCACTACCGATGGAAGTGGTGAGTTAAGCCGCGGCTAAAAGTTTCTTCAAGTAGGTCCCGGTGTGCGACCCTTCGACGCTTGCAACATGCTCTGGAGTGCCCATCGCGACGACCTGGCCGCCCTTGTTACCGCCCTCTGGCCCCATATCGATGATCCAGTCCGCCGTCTTGATCACGTCCAAGTTGTGCTCAATCACGAGAACCGTGTTGCCCTGATCCACGAGGCGGTGGAGCACCATCAACAGCCGCTTGACGTCCTCGAAGTGCAGGCCCGTGGTCGGCTCGTCGAGAATGTAGAAGGTTCGGCCAGTTGACCGCTTGCTAAGTTCGGATGCCAGTTTCACGCGCTGGGCTTCGCCGCCGGAGAGCGTAGTGGCCGGTTGCCCGAGTCGAATGTATCCAAGCCCAACTTCGCCGAGCGTCTCCAGCTTTCGAAAAATCTTGGGGATCGGGCGGAAGAACTCGATGGCTTCCGTAATCGTCATCGCCAGCACGTCGGCAATTGACTTACCCTTGTACTTGACCTCCAGCGTCTCGCGGTTATAACGCTTGCCCTTGCAAACCTCGCATGGAACGTAAACGTCCGGCAAAAAGACCATTTCGATCTTGAGCACGCCATCCCCGCGACAAGCTTCGCATCGGCCACCTTTAACGTTGAAGCTAAACCGCCCTTGGTTGAATCCGCGAATCTTCGCGTCCGGGGTCATCGCGAACAAGTCACGAATCATGTCGAACGTGCCGGTGTAAGTCGCAGAGTTCGACCGCGGGGTTCGACCGATCGGAGACTGGTCGATATCGATGACCTTGTCCAGAGCGGTCAGCCCCTCGATAGCGTCGTGCGGCTCCCAGACCGAACGCGTACCGTACACCTCGAACAGCATCTTGGGATACAGAGTGTCCTGTACCAAGGTCGATTTTCCGCTACCGGAAACGCCGGTGACGCACACGAACAGCCCTAACGGGATTGCAGCGTCAACTCCCTTTAAGTTGTTCCCACGCGCGTTGCGAATGACGACCCAGCCCTCTGAAGACACGATACGTATGTCTACCAGATTTGCGGCCGAAATGTTGCTGCTGAATGGGCGATGGAACTAACCTTTCGGCTTTGCCAGTTTCCAGCCAACGGCGGCACCGACCGCGCTCAGGATCGCGTTTACAAACTGAGCCCAGTTCGGGGTTACGGCCTTCGCCATAGCTTCCATCGGCGGAACCGAAGCCCCCCGCTCTCCCGCCGGCGGCGCCCCAAGGTTCATTACGGACAGCGCGATTCCGAGGAGAACGATGACAACGATCAGCCAGATTGAAGCGTCGTCCCCGCCAATCTTGTTCGTTAAGATTCCCGCGATCAGTGCCGCTAAAAATGACAATCCGAGGCTAACCGTTAACCAAGGCGTCGAAACCGCGTATGACTTCGGCATGAACGCCCCCTCTTCGCCGAGCACCGAATACAGGCAGGTGTAGCTTACGAAAACGAGCACGAAAAGCGTGATGTAACCAAGCAGGACCGAGCCGAACGTTTTCATCGGTCAAATACTATGCCGATTGCTCCGTCCGTGCAACTACGAAGCCTTCGCCGCGCGGGACTTTTTACGGGGTTTCGCCTCAACAACCTCAATCGGGGCCGCCAATGGATTGGCGGCGCGAGGCTGCCGCCGAGTCTCTGGAATCTCTATCTTTCGCTCCCCTCGCAAGTACAGCGCCGTAACCGCATCGGACTTCAAGAACTCCGCCACCGTGCCCTGCGCCGTCACTTCGCCGCCGTGCTCACCCGCCGCCGGTCCAAGTTCCAGTAGCCAGTCCGCCGCCAGCATGGTTTCCTCGTCATGCTCAACCACCAACACGGTGTTTCCGAGATCACGGAGGCGCGTGAGCGTTTCGATGAGCTTGCTGTTATCGCGCTGGTGTAGCCCGATGCTCGGTTCATCGAGGATGTACAGCACGCCCATCAGGCCCGAACCGATTTGGGTCGCAAGCCGAATTCGTTGCGCTTCTCCGCCGGAAAGGGTTCGTGCATTTCGATCCAGCGTCAGGTAGCCGAGGCCAACGTTTTCGAGGAACCGCAGCCGCTCAGCGACCTCCTTTACTGCACGTTCGGCGATCGTCATTTGGCGAACACTCAGTTTTTCTGGCAAGGACGAGAAGAACGCCAAACCGTCTTCAATCGACATCCGCGTCACGTCGGACATGTCGAGATCAGCGATTTTCACCGCCAGCGAGTCGGGCTTAAGTCGGCGGCCGTTGCAGGTCGGGCACGGTTTGGTGCTCATGTACTGCTCCAAGTCCTGCTTCACCCACTCGCTCTCGGTCTCGTCGTACCGCTTTCGAAGCGAGGCCAAAACGCCCCGCCACTCGGATTTAAACGTCCGTTCCGACTTGCCGTACTTCATCACGACGGTAATCGGATCGGGCAGGCCGTGCCAAACCGCGTGCAGCTTGTCTTCCGGAATTTGCCCGATCGGCAAGCTGGCATCGAATCCAACCGTCTTCCCGACCGCGTCCAGCATCTCCGGCCACCAATCTTTGACTTCGCCCGACTTGTACACAAACGGCACAATCGCACCGTTCCTCAGTTCCTTCGTCGTGTCGGGAGCGATCAGCTGGGGGTCAAATTCGGTCTTGGTACCAAGCCCCGTACAGTCCGGACAAGCGCCGTATGGCGAGTTGAACGAGAACATGCGCGGCTCGAGCTCTGGGATCGAGAAACCGCAAATGGGACAGGAGTACGACTCGGAAAAGAGTAGATCGAACTCCTTCTGATCCGGTGCAAGCTGACCGTCTGCCTGCTGCGCAGCGAGAGAAGTAATCGCGGTCGGGATCTCCGCACCGTCCGGAAAACCAACAAGTAGCTGAAGCAGTCCCTTGCCCATCTTCAGCGCTGCTTCAATCGAGTCCGCCATTCGGCGCTCAATCCCTTCCTTCACCACCAATCGGTCGACAACCACTTCGATGGTGTGTTGCTTGTACCGATCCATCGGAATGTCGTCGGTGACTTCGAACATCTGACCGTCCACCCGAACGCGGACATAGCCCGCTTTGGCGATGTCGACCAGTTCCTTCTTGTACTCACCCTTTCGACCGCGAATGACCGGCGAGAGGATCTGCAATCGCGTGCCTTCGGGCAGTTGGCGGGCGACGTCGACAATCTGGTCTGTGCTCTGTCGCTGAATCGGCCCGTGGCCGTTCAGACAGAACGGCGTCCCAACCCTGGCAAAGAGAATTCGGAGATAGTCATAAATCTCCGTGACCGTACCGACGGTAGATCGTGGGTTCTTACTTGCCGTCTTCTGGTCGATCGAAACGGCGGGAGAAAGGCCGTCAATGTGGTCCACATCCGGCTTGTCCATTTGCCCCAAGAACTGCCGGGCATAGGCACTGAGCGACTCGACGTACCGGCGCTGTCCCTCGGCGTAAATGGTGTCGAACGCAAGCGACGATTTGCCACTGCCAGAAAGCCCGGTGATCACCACCAACTGGTCGCGGGGGATCTCCACCGTGATGTTCTTGAGATTGTTCTCTCGGGCACCCACCACCACGATTCGATCATTTAGGACGCGCTTTCCGCTCATAAAAACCTGTAGACACCGTTCTACCATAACCAGCGGTCGAACATCGAGACGCGGTGGGCAGATAAAGATTCTGACGGAACTTTCGCCGAATCGCACCAGACGCCCGCGCTTGCGGGTGAAATGATATCGCCATGGCAAAACAACGCGTGCTTCAGTACCAAATTGAGTGGGACCTAAAAGGCGGAAAGGGCGAGGCCTTCTTCGTTTGCCAAGTTGACGACGAGAGCGACGACACCGCCATTCACCGAGTGAAGGACATCGACGACGACAGCTTCGAAGTCCTCCAGCACCTCACTCGCAGCGGCGACTCCTTGTTCTTCGATGCGGACACCCAAGTCATCGGCACCGCCCTCGTCAGCCTCGACGATGAAGAATGGGAAGAGGACGAAGAAGAATTCGACGACATCTTCGAGATTGAAGAAGAAGATGAGGACGAAGAAGAATCCGAAGACGAGGAGTCCGAGGAAGAGTCTGAAGAAACCGAAGAAGACAAGCCAACCCCAGCGGCCTAACCTGAAACACGCCCCGGTTCCGGCCGATCACCATCGCCGGGACCGGGAGCTTTGAAATTCCCGGCCCATTGAACGCGTAACAGTACGGCATGGGTGGCGCAAGCCCAAGCGGCTGCGGTCGGGGAATAATGCATTGTTGGACAAGGTGACGAGCGGATCAGAAATCAGCCTGTCCGTGCTCGGCAAGTTCCATCTCCAGATTGGCGATAAGTCCGTTTATCGCCTCCGCACCCGAAAGACTGAAGGACTCCTCGCCTGGCTAGCCGTTCACGAGGAAAAGTCGTTCTCACGCCAGTACCTGGCCGATCTGTTTTGGCCAGAAGACGACCCTTCAACCAGCCGAAACAAACTGCGCCTCGCCCTTCACTCCATCCGGACGAGCGTTGGGGAACAGCTCGACTCTGACGCGCAATCAGTTCGCCTACGAAAGATCTACTGCGATGCAAACGTGCAGACCGACGCGGACTCGCAGCTGATTCTGCTCGGCTACGACGATGCCTGGGTAGATGAGCTACGGCAGAGCCACGAGCTGCGCAAGTTTGAATCCACGATTCAAACCATGGGCCGGGCCGCGACCCAATCCGATGGCTTGGCAAGCACCGAAATTTTCGCCCTCATCGCCGCCGACCCCCAACAGCCCGAATGGTACGTCACCCTTTGGCGCACCCTAATCCGCGAAGGAAAAGTCGCCGTGGCTCGCAGTCTCGCGCTGCTAGCCGGATCGCTCTTTGGCGAAGCCCTTCCGGAAGAAATGCGCTCGACCGGCACTCGCTGGCAGCGCAAACCTTCGTTCGTCGGGCGCTCTCTTGAGTTAGCCCAAATCGCGAACGAGCTATTTGGTGAGCAAGAACCGAAGCGGCTGCTTCTCGTTGGCTCCGGCGGAATCGGCAAAACCCGGCTCGCGCAGGAAGCCTTACGCCTTGCTTCTGCGAGTGACCTCGACGTCGCGATCGCCCGTTGCCTTGGCGTTGTGGAGCAGAGCGACCTTCGGATCAAAGTAGTTTCCGCCCTCGCCACCGTCTCACCTGGACTAACTGCCGACGGGTTCGATGCTCGAGAACTTCCGCCGACCGTGCTCCTGCTCGATAACGTTGAAGACTTGAATCCCGAGGCTGAGTCATGGCTGAGCACGCTCCTCGTTGATGGTTCTAGCCTGCGGATACTTGCGACCTCGCAGAGACGCATCCTCGGCTGGGAACGCGAAACGTTGAACCTCTCGCCGTTACGTTGGCGAACCAAAAACTCGGCTGACGTCCGAAAATCCGAATCCGCCCAACTGCTCGCGAGACAGGCAGACCTCGACCTAGATGAAATTCCGGTGCACGAACTTGCGGAAGCGGTGCGCCTGCTAGGTGGAGTTCCGCTGGCCATCCAACTTTTTGCCGCGCAGTTGCGGAAGGAGCCTCTATCGAGCGCGGTTGCAGCCCTGGCGGCTAACCAAACCGATGCAAGCGGAGTTTTAGGGAATCCGGAGCAGAGGCACCAGAATTTCGCCGCCTGCGTGAACTGGAGCCTAAGCGTCGCCGGGCCGGTGGTGGAGAGCAATCTCGTCGCATTGTGCTGCTTCCCAAATGGATTCACCCGTGAAACCGCCGGTGCCTTGGGGATTTCGGGGGCTGCCATCGACGAGTTGATGACCGGGGGCTGGGTTTTTAAGCGCGAAGATTCAACCGCGCTGGAAATTCTCCCTCCCGTTCAGCGGCACCTCGCTCACCGCATCACTCCCGAGCATCGCTTGCGAGCTGAGCAAGCGATCTTTGACTACTTCACTTCACCGGATATGCGGACCTTCAATCCGCAATACTACGCCCTCGTCGAGCCGGTTCACACCCACGCCGTAGAGGTTAGAGCCGCCATTGAAAACGCACTTCGAACGGGAGAGTTCACCGGCGCTGCCCAAATGTGGGTTTGTCTTTACCAAACCTCACTTGCGAACGGCACTCTCTCGGAAGATTTGCCGTTGCTTGAGCGAATTCTTGGCTCACTTCCAACTGTTCACGCATTGCCAGAGATATTCAACACCGGCGGTGGTGCCTACTTTTATGCCGGTGATTATCAGCGCGCGACCGAATCGTTTTGGAAAGCGCTTGAGGTCTGCGATGAAGGCGCGATCGGTGTTACTTACTCCAATATCGGCATCACCGCCCTTCACGGAGATCAGTTTGCGCAGGCAGAAGAATGGCTCCGGACCTCGATGCAGTACACAGAAGAGCTTCCGAGAAGGCGACTTCTGAAGCTGATGAACATTGCAGAAGTACTGATCCAAAACCAGCAATTCGAGGAGGGACAATCCGTGATCGACGAAGCGCTGACCGTTCACAGCCCTTCGCGTGATGTCCAAGTTCATCGGGCGATGGCCTACGGCTGCTTAGCCGACCTTGAGATAGAGAGGGGGAACTTGGATGCCGCGGTCGCCGCTTGCATCATGGCAAAGGACATTTACTCCGAGTTCGATGAGAAGGTCCGCTGGCAACAAACCGTCGGAAAACAGGCCTATCTCGCGGCTCGGCGAGGCGCGAGACCGGAATGTCTGGCTCGACTTGAGGAAATGATGAGCGCGAGCCCTCCGCCTCGAGTTTGGCTCGACTCGCTGACCGTCAGCCTTTGGCTGCTCGGGAACGAAACCGACGCCCGGTTCTTCGCCGGCAACGCCGAGTACCGATTTATTGACCTTTGGGCTCGCCGAGCATGGGCCAGGCACGGCATCCCCCTGCCCCCCAATACCGTGGTCAGCGAGCGGAAAGTGACCTCTTACGAACTCCGCCTCACCGCACGAGCCTCGCTCAAGCGCACTTGAAACGCAATTGAAACGGGGGTCTCGAATACTCCCAAATGCCGCGGAAATCTAATGGCGTCGCTTAGGCACCGAGGAACGCGGCACTCATTCGGCGTTGAAACTGCATCAGACAAGCACTAAGCATTCAGCCGCCAGATCACGAAGTTCAGCACGCTCGCAAAAGTCACCCACGCCAAGTAGGGCACCAGAATCCAGCCCGCCCGGGCTTGGATTCGGGCGAACAGGAGAATTGTCGCCAAGATTGCGACCCACATCATCAAAATCTCCGCGAACGCCGGACCAAGCTGACGGCCCGCGAAGAACAGCCAAGACCATGCGACGTTCAGCACCAACTGAACGCCAAAGGCAACGTACGCACCGACCTTCTTGTCGCTATCTGACTGGACGATCCAAAACAGCGACAGCCCCATCAAAAAGAACAAGACCGTCCAAACCGGTGCGAACACCAGGTTAGGCGGATTCCAACTTGGCTTGTTGATCTGCTCGTACCACGGCCCGAGTCCGCGGATAGAGCCTTGCGCACCTAAGAAGCTCGCCGAGAACACGAGCGTCTGGCACAAAAGGAAACGGATGACCGGGGTGCCAAACATAACCTGAGTGTAGTCCCTTCCTAAATTCCTAGCAATTCTGCGGCAAATCGCGGCATCCGGCTCGCTCACCTCCTTGCGCGGGGCCAAAGGGATTTACACTGAGCCTATGAGATACAAATCGTTGCTCGTGGCCGGATTGTTTGCGGTTGCCAATATCAGCTCGGCGATCACCTGGTGCCACGACTACACCTTGTATCGAGCGAGTCAGTTCGCGACCGGTAAAGGAAAGGACTTCAACAACATGGACCCGATCGGTCTGAAGAGCCGCCTGACCGCGCTCGGCTACTCGCTGGCCCTGCTTGCCCGCCCCGGCGAAACGCCTGCTCTGGAGGCCGGCGACGTGATCATTATCGGAAACGCCAGCGAGGGTCAGCCAGAAGATCACTCCGGATACGTCACGGATGCTCAGGGCCACATCGATCACCTGATTCAAATGTTCGGAAGCTCAGGAATGCCGCGAGATGTGAGCCAGATCGCAAACGTCATGGATCCAGCGTTTGGCGAACCTCTCCTCCGCACCGGTTGGACCATCAGCGACTTGCGGAACCGCAAACGCACCGTGAACGGTGTGAGCAGCGAAAGCATTTACAAGAACAAGACCTTCCAGATTTTTCGCCGCGCGCGGCTGATGACGGACATGGTGAATGTCTGGACCGCAACCTCCAGCAACCCAGAACCATCCGGAACCTTGCCTGCCGCATCCCCAACCGTCAACTGGAAGCTTGGTTCTATTCAGTACGTAAACGCGACCAACAGCCGAATCCAGGTTGAGTTCACGCTTCCGCCGAACATCGTGTTGGACGGCGAAGAGATTCAGCTCAAGGCCGAGATTCGGCACCAAGCCAGCAACGCCTACGCGCCAGATCAGTTCAAGATGGATCTCACTGGCAACGTTCGAAAGTCTCGTCCAACGCACGGCGGAATCTTTGCCGACCCGACTCAGTACAGCGTCGCCGTGAGCCTAAACGATCCTGAAGCCGCGTTGGTCAGCTTCCCGACTCCCGATGGTCGAAAGATCAAAGACGCCGCTCCGGCAAAAGGCGAAGTCCGCTTCCCTTGGCCCAAATTCTTGCCAAACGAGATCATCGCGCACCGTGACCTGACCTTAAGGCTCAGCGGGATCGGGACCTATCGCCTGCGCTACCAGCGCCAAAGCATGAAACTCGCCGATGCGCTCGTTCTCAAATTCCCGGACATGAAATAGCTTCAGATCTGAACTCGGGCAAGGAAGGCAAGTAGGGTTCGGTTGAACAGTTCCGGCCGCTGCCATGGTGCGAAGTGGCTTACGTCCGGAACGATCGTGAGTTCGCTTCGCGGAATCTCCCGCGCGAGGTACTCCATGTGCTCCCGCTTGATGAACTCGTCGTTCTCTCCCAAAACCAGCGCAACCGGCAGGGAAATGGCGTTCAACTCGGCAACGCTGAAGTTCGGCTCGGTTTTTTGCATCAGACCGGTGGCTTCATTCAGCGCCTCCCATCCGGCTGGATTCGGCGAAAGGGCGGCAAAGTCGGCCTGGTGGCGCGCAAAGCAGCGCTGTAAGGCCAGCCCAAACTCGGTGAGCTCCATCGTGCCGCTCGGATCCATGTTGCAAGCGAAGAAGAAAACGCCAAGCACGCGCTCTGGCCGCATCTGCGCCAGCACCATGGCCGTACAAGCGCCGTCGCTCCAACCCACGAATGAGGCTTGCTCCACCTCCAACTCATCAAGGACCGCGAGAACGTCGAGCGCGAGCAGGTGATACGTCAGCGGCCGGTCGTCCATCGTGCTCCGGCCATGACCTCGCGTGTCGATCGTAATCACGCGATAGCCAGCTTCGAGCAACACCGGGACCTGATAGCCCCAATTCCTGCCGTGCCCGAGCCCACCATGAAGCAAAACGACCGCCGGCCCGTCGCCCCAATCGTCACTGACCAACAGCGCGCCGTTGGCACTCGTACTCCGAGTTACCGCTCCGTCCGGCATAACGGGCACACCCGCGGATTCGAAGTGTTCTAGCTGATCGTCAACGAGTCCCATCGCGTTTGAAATCGTATCGCATCAACGGCCCGAGCGGTTACTTCAGCCTCAGGATCACGCGCTTACCTTCGATTGAGACTTCACCACGGACGTCAGAAAGCGTTACTCCGGGCAAGCGCAACTCCTTCTCCAGAATGGCGCCCAATGCCAGTTCCGCCTTGCCGGTCAACTGCAGGTGGATTCGGCGGTTCAACGTATCCAGAAGAACCGGCCGAGCAGAATCCTCGCGGAATTTCAGCTCACCGATCGTTCCTTGCATCGGGATGAGTCGATAAATGGTCCGATTCTCGTCAATGCACAGAACGCCGAAGGGCGTGTAGGTCAGGCCTGGAGTAACCGCCGGTAGTGCGGAGTAATCGAGAATGAGCTCGCCTGGCGCGTCGGTGAACCGGCGAAGTTCTGCCGCGATGTGCTTTTGACCGTCTGCCTGAAGCTTCTCCTTTTCTTGAACAAGCGTGGCATAGCGGGCCGATGCCTCGATCGCGCTTCGGGCTTCGGCGAGTTCACGATCCGAAGCACGCAGTGCCTGTTGGGTGAGCGTCGTGAGCGACTCGGTCGAGGTCAGCAGCTTCGAATGCCATTGCGCACCCAATCGATCGAGCAGCGCGCCGATGGCCATTCCGGAGTAGTAGAGCCGAAACCGAACCGGAGAGGCACCATACAAATCGCCATTCACTCCCAGTGAGCCGTTCATGAACCCGCGCATTTTGCGAACAAGACCGGCTCGCGTCAGATCGGCCTGCGCGCCGTATCCCCGGAATCCTTGAATGAGCCACATCTCCCGCGACGGCTTACGCTTCGCCAATTGCTCGAGCAGCCGGTACTCGACGTACTTTGCCGTTCCCTCGCTAAACTCTACGGCGTCTTCGTAGTCACTCTGCTCCTTGGCGAGAACAGCCCTTCTCGCTTGCCGAGCCGCCAGCCATCGGATTCCGCTTGCCCTCGCCTTGGCTGGTGATTCGGCGGCCAGCGCGTCTGCAAGTTCATCCGCCTCGACACTCAGCCAAACGTTGTTCGCGACCGACAGGCTCGGGTAACGCTGAAGTGCCCCCTCGTTAGCCGCTTTCTTCGGAGCGATCCGCTCTTGGTAAACGTGAAACGCCTCGTGCGCGAAAACCGTCATCGAGTCAATCGGATTGCCGACGAGGTTGTCTGCGATCAATTTCGGCGCGGTTGCTGGTTCCGAGACGACGCGGCTGGCGATGCTCTCAACCGTCTGACGACGAGTGCTCAGCGTATCCGCCACCACCAGCGTTCGAATTCCACCGATGTTGGTTGTGGTGTTTTGTCCGTCCAAGCTAAAAGTCGTCTTCCCGTTCCGAACGAAGATCTTTCCGATCGGTGATCGCAGCGGCCCGGTGTAGGGCAGAAACCCTTCCGGCGGTTTGGGGTGGTTGATCAGTACTTCTTGCTTATCTGGAAAGTAGATGAGAATGGGCGTTTTGCGCGCATCCCATCCGGGCCAAACCGAGTTTGCCTCGCGACCAATAACACTCCAAACCTCGGCGGCTTGAACCAGCAGCAACGGATCAATTTCGAGCGAAGCAGTCGACTGCGTTACAAGCAGGGCGGAGATGGCAGCAAGGCTGGTCATTTACGAATCGTAAATACCATTCAATCGATGAGAAAGTTCCAGGCAAAATGCAAGGGTGCTCGATCGCGCCTTGTCGACCCTCGAACTCACCGCGCTAGGAATCATCTACAAGCGCGGACCTTGCCTGGCGCATGCGGTGGTGACGGCTTTCTCCAGCTCACAAACTTCCGCGTACCGATCCGGCGCAGGCTCGATTTACCCGCTGTTGCGAAGGCTCACGGATGCAGGTCTGCTGACGTGCGAGAACAAAAAGTACAGCGTCACCGAAGAGGGACTGGCCGCCTTGCGAGGCTGGGTTCTGCCGCCGCTTTCCGATTCCGCCGCCGCGACGACGCTCGATTCTCTCCGATCTCGCACCTATTTTCTGAAGCTGCTCTCACGCGACGAACAGATTGCGTTCTGCAACGACGCCATCGCCCGGCTCACCCTCACTCTGGATAGCTGCGTCAAGGATATGAACGGATATGCCCAGGCCGGTGACCGGTTCAGCGAACTCGCCATGCTCGGCGCGGTGCGAGAAACGGAGAGTCGAATAAATTGGCTCAACGAAGTTCTGGCCGCCATCACGAGCGATCAGAACTGATCGGTCAAGAACATCTGCGGCACGCCAGGTACGTTGTGCCCCATCAGATATAGCTCCACCGTCGCTTTCTCAAAGACGAACCCAAGCTGGTCGGCCATGAGCGTTGTGCCGAACCACTCTGTTCCCTCGGAGAACGGCAGCGGTTCATCGCCCGGGGTCCAAATTCCCTCCCGCAGGCCGTTGGGCTCGGCGCAGATATATCCGTTGCCAAAGACTTCACAAACGCGGTAGTGCCAGTTCCAGTAACGCCAGCGGGCATCGCTGCGCCGAAGGCGATCTGGATGTTCGTTGGACCATGCATCGTACTTAGCGCGGATGTCTTCAAAAGCCATCACCGGCCGGTTCTCGGTCCAAGCGGTTTTGGGCAGGGGCGCGCGAATCACGCGGTCCAGAGGCACAAAGCCCATTCGTTCATAAAGCGCCAGCTCTCGGGCAAAAAGAAGCGCCGGTCCTTCCCCGTTTCGCTCGCTCTCGCGGAGAACGCGTTCCAGCAATCTCCCTGCAAGCCCTTCTCGGCGGCGAGACGGAACGGTACAAACGCCCGCGATCCCAATCGCGTTGCCCCAGCCAAAAGCTAAAGGAACGGTTTGGAGGGCGGAGACAATTTGTGGTCCCTCGAACATCGCCCACTTTCGGCGAAGGTCAAACAAGGGCTCGCCGAAGAACGCGTCGTACGCGCGGTTGAAATCAATTTGGAACGTTTCGCACAGGAGCCTCAGGAACGGTTCCGCTTCGTGTTCCCGTATTGGCCGGATTTCCGTCATCGCTTCCAGAAGGTTGTACCGGGGGAACGCCAAAGGCTGCTTTCGGTCGAACCTCGATCGTCACTCGAACCGAACGCGGGCGCACGCTGACGCCGCGCGGCGTGACCAATGGAACCTCAATCGTTTGAGTTTCTCGAAGCTGCGAGGCCAAGATTGGCGCCGTCCGAACGGTGCCGACGCGGGCGACATTGAGGCTTGTTCCGTAAACCGTGACCTGCTCTGGCTGCGTCGTGTACCCAACAATCTCAAACCCTTCTGCGGCCTTGACGCTCTTCAAGTCGAGCGACACGAAAGCCGGAAATTCGATTGGCGCCGGTGCAAACGTCGGCGTGATCGAGACAACGCTCGGCGTTGCCAGGGCGTACTCGATGTTCGCCCCCACAGCATTTTGAATCTGCACGTTAACGTTGTACGGAATCGCCCGGTTGGGTTCAACGGACGACAGATCGATCACCGCCATCGCGCGGGTCGCGTCTTTAATCTGCGACTTTGGCCCGCGGACTTCAACCTTGCTCGGGCTCGAAAGGATGTCTTCCAGAACGTACCGATTGTCGGACAGCTTGCCGCTGGTCTCGACCGACACGGTGACTTCTCGAGTTTCTATGGGCTCAAGCTCGATGGAGACGGTTGGGTTTTGGTCAACCAGGAGTTGGCGCAATCGGTCGGGAACTACTCGAACCGAGTAGCTCGAAACGCCCATCTTCGCTTGGTCCAGCTGGACCACGGCGCGGGCATTGTCATCGACCAAGCCCCGAATGCTTGCCGGATTGCCGCGCACCATCACGCTGATGCTCCGGGGTTTGTCTTTGACGTACACCAAGTCTTGGTCGAGTCCATCAATCTGAACTTCCAACTGAACGTAGTTGATGCTTCGGTTTTGGGCTGAAACTACGAACCAAAGCGTGAACGAAACCGCAATCGAGGCGATGAGAACCGGCCAGTTGATCAATCTCAAACCTTCACCTCATCCTGCGATTTGCTGGATTCGAGTTCTTCTCGGTCCGCCTTTGCCGCGCGGCGACCTTTCCGCACGTGCGGCGTCGAAGCCGGCATTTGCCGCAACTCACGGTTTAAAACTTCCCGAAGTTCGTTGGTGCTGCCTAGTCGAATGAGGGCACCTTCCTGGGCAACGCTGATGGTCCCGCGCTCTTCTGAAACCACCACAACAACAACGTCGGTGGCTTCGCTGATTCCGACCGCCGCGCGATGCCGCATGTGAACGTGAGTGTCCAAGTGCGTCGAATCGCTAAGTGGCAAGCGGCATGCCGCGGCAACCACGCGGTCGCCCCGAATGATCACCGCGCCGTCGTGCAAAGGGTTCTCGCCGTAAAAAATGGAGCCCAACAAAGACGCGCTGACTTCCGCGTTCAACATCACGCCGTTCGAAGCGATTTCGTCCAGCTTGGCCGCTTTCTCAATGACGATCAGCGCTCCCACGCTCTCTTGCTGCAACTCAGAGATGGCGCTGACAATTTCCTCAATCGTCTTCGCCTGGAGGTGATCTTCATGCGCGCCGAGCTCCAAGATGCCAAGCGGGCTGATCTTTCCAAAGCCTTCGATCGCTTGCCGAAGTTCGGGCAAGAAAAGGATAACAAGCGCAACGGGGCCTAAGATTGTCGCCTTATCAAGAATCCAGTGGAGGGTGTGCAACTCCAAGCGGTCGGCAACAAAGAGCACGATGAGGAAGGCAAAAACGCCGATAAGGATTCGCCAAGCCCGGGTTCCTCGCACCAAAAGCAGAACGCGATACAGCAGGAAGGCGACCAACCCGATATCGACGAGCTGAATGAGAATCTCGTACACGGAAAGGTTGCGTATGGACGAAATCTGCCGTATTGCGTCTTCCAATGCCGTTCCTTACTTCATTGTATCCGCGATGCCGAAAGCGACCGTTGCCAAAAGGACTCATAATCCATGCTAGGCCATGCCGGAAGTCCCTAATCGCACTCTAGATGAGATCCGCATCGATATCGACGCCGTCGACCGGGAGCTTGTTCGGCTCCTTAACTACCGCGTCGGCCTTGCCCAAGAAGTCGGACTGATCAAAGGCCGCGATGGCAAGCCGTTCTTCACCCCGGAACGTGAGAGGGCGATTTACGAAAAGCTGACCGATATCAACGGTGGCCCAATGACGGGCCGACAGCTCGCAAGCGTTTTCCGCGAAATTATCAGCGCCGCCCGCGCCGCCGAGAAGCCGCTGAGCGTTGCCTACTGGGGACCAGCCGGCACATTTACTCACCTGGCCTCAATCCAAACCTTCGGCAACAGCAGCGAGTTTGTTCCGCAGGAAAACATTCCTGATGTATTCCAAGCCGTCGAGCACGGCACTGCCGACTACGGCGTCGTGCCCATCGAAAACGCCTTGGCGGGCATCGTGCCGGAAACCCTCGACCAGTTCCCGCAAACCAACGTAAAGATTTGCGCGGAAATGTACATCCCGATCCACCACCACCTTGTCTCGACCGCGACGAGCCTTGGTGAAATCGAGCGGGTTTACGCCTTCGGTCAGCCCTACACCCAATGCAAGCGCTGGCTAAAAGGGAACATTCCGAACGCCGAGATCATTGAAACCGCCCCCACCGCCCGCGCCGCACAAAAGGCGTTGGAAGATCCAAAGGGTGCCGCGATCTGCAATGCCCTCGCCGCCGAGACAGTCGGAATCCCCATCCTTGTCGAACATATTGAAGACAACCCGGCTAACCGCACGCGATTTATCGTCCTCGGCTACAACGAGCCCGCCCGCACCGGCCGCGACAAAACGAGCGTGATGTTCAACATCCGCAACCGCCCGGGTGAACTGGTGAAGGCACTCTCCGTGCTCGAGTCCCACGGGGTCAACCTCACCATGATCGAGAGCCGCCCTGCCCAGCGAGCGACTTTCGAATACATGTTCTACGTGGACTGCGACGGACACCGAAATGACGAAACCCTCAAGAGCAGCCTTGAGCAACTTCGGGAATTCACCCTCGAAACCACCGTCCTCGGCAGCTACCCCCGCCGCGACCCGCTCGACGTGTGAGCGATTTCTGGACCAGTTATCGCTCACATATCGGAGTTTTTTGAGTGATAACTTTTCCAGCTGGCCAAAGTGCCTTTAGATCCATGACCATTCGACCTGCCCTTCGAGAAGACTTGCCCCGAATTTGGGAGCTCATCCTTGAGCTCGCCGACTATGAAAAGCTCCTCCACAAAGTCGACGGCTCACTGGAGCAACTCAACCGAGACTTCGAACAATCGTTCCAAAGCACAGTCGCATTGGAGGGGGACGAGATCATCGGCTACACCCTTTGGTTCACAAACTACAGCACCTTTCGAACCAAACCGGGCATCTATCTGGAAGACCTGTACGTGTCCCCAAGTCATCGCGGAAAGGGCGTTGGGAAGGCCCTTTTGCACGATCTGTTTCAACGAGCCGAAGCGAAAAACTACGGCCGGGTCGAGTGGTCGGTTCTCGATTGGAACCAGACGGCGATCGATTTTTACCGGTCTCAGGGTGCCGAAATCCTCGAAGACTGGCGAATTTGCCGGGTAACGATCGATTCGAAGACAAAGTTTTAACAATTCGAAACTTTCGTCGTATAATCCCGCATTCCCCAAAGGCGTGGAAATCAGGAGGATTCAATGCGGGCTTTCAAACCTGCCTTAATTAGCTTACTTTCTATCGCGTCAACCCTCGCCTTCGCCCAGGATGCTGCAGCGGCAGCTCCTCCCGCCATCGACAAGGCCGACAGCGCCTTCATGATCATCAGCACTGCATTGGTGTTGCTCATGACCCCCGCGCTTGCCTTGTTCTACGGCGGATTGGTCCACAAAAAGAACGTGTTGAACACGATGCTCATGAGTTTCCTCATGATGGGTGTCGTCAGCATCATCTGGGTCGTCATTGGCTATTCACTCGCCTTCGGCAAAGCCCCGAACGGATTCATCGGCGGATTCGACTACGTGATGGGACAAAACGTGTCCGTCACCACGCCGTACGGCACGCAGACTATTCCTGCGGCCCTCTTCATGCTCTTCCAGATGAAGTTCGCGATCATCACGCCGGCCCTCATTTCGGGCGCCATCGCCGAGCGTGCTCGGTTCCGTGGCTATCTGGTGTTCATGATCCTTTGGAGCATTTTCGTTTACTCCCCAATCGCGTGCTGGGTTTGGAACGCCGACGGTTGGCTCTTCAAGATGGGCGCCCTCGACTTTGCGGGCGGCACCGTTGTTCACCTTGCCAGCGGAGTTTCGGCTCTTGCTCTGGTTCTCATCAT
The DNA here is from genome assembly GCA_027485645.1 of bacterium. GTDB lineage: Bacteria > Armatimonadota > Fimbriimonadia > Fimbriimonadales > Fimbriimonadaceae > Fimbriimonas. The sequence continues at coordinate 493,169 of JAIXQR010000003.1, read as the reverse complement.
CGGTCAGCGAAAGTCGCTTACCCCACCACCTAACAACATCACCATCACCTTGCTCGGTGCTGGTCTTCTCTGGTTCGGATGGTTCGGCTTCAACGCCGGTTCCGCCCTTGCCATGAACGACATCGCCGTCCAGGCGTTCCTCGTGACTCATCTTGCCGCGGCAGCCGGAATGGTTGCTTGGCTCGTCGCCGAACGCATCAAGACCGGAAAGAGCACCGCCATCGGTGGCGCTTCTGGCCTCGTTGCTGGATTGGTCGTCATCACGCCCGCTGCGGGCTTTGTCGACATCACCTCGTCAATCATCATGGGCGTTCTCGCCGGAGTGGTCTGCTTCTACGGCATCTCGCTGAAGCACAAGCTCGGCTACGACGACGCGCTTGACGTTGTAGGAATCCACGGCATCGGCGGATTGCTGGGTGCCGTCCTTACCGGCGTATTCGCATCTCCAGTAGTCAACAAGGCAATGGTCGAGCCCCTGCTCGAAACCGGCCGCATGAGCCTGATCATGAAGCAGCTCGCCGCCGTTGGTGGCGTGGGTGTCTTCGTCTTCGTCGCCTCGCTCATTCTCGGCAAGCTCGTAGATGCCACCATTGGCCTCCGCGTTTCGGAATCCAGTGAGAACGATGGTCTCGACTCCAGTACCCACGGCGAAAGTGGTTACGGTCTAGACGACGCCCTTACGGCAACATCGTAAGTTAGTTCGAATCCTGATCCCGTTCTGGCTCTGCCAGGACGGGTTTCTTTTCGTCTGAAGGATTCAAAAACGCGGTCAAGATAAGCAGGAACGTGCCGACCGTAATCAACGAGTCAGCAACGTTAAAGACCGGAAAGTTGATGAGCCGAAACCAGAACATGTCGGTCACCTTTCCGAAAGCCAAACGATCAATCAGATTCCCAATTGCACCGGCGGCAAACAGCCCCATCGTCCAGTGCAGCAGCTTCGGCTCGCTCGCGTGGCGATGGCTGTGTACGGCGGCCATTCCGGCAATGATCAGCGCTACTGGCGACATGAAGACGCCGGCACCCTGAAACATCCCGAAGGCGATCCCTTCGTTGTAGGTCAGGGTGATCTCAAAAATCCCCGGCCAAGGCTTACCACCAAGGCTGCCCTGTTGCGGAATCGCGTCCCGCACCCACGCTTTCACGCCCTGATCCGCCAAAATGCCGGTCACAAAGACGGACCAAAACAGCACCGGCCCCTTCAAACGCCCAGCACCTGCCGGTCCCGATCGGAAAGCAGAAACTCCTCCCGCTCGATGGAGATGCTCGTCACGTCGGGTCGGCGCAGTCGGCTGCGCGCGCACTCGGGATAGGTCGACGGTGCGAACGAAATCGCCGGCTCGCCGAGCGTGAGCTCAACCCAGCTGACGCGGAAGTAGTTTGCCAAGTCGCTGATCGAGAACGAGCTCATGACTCCAAACGTGTCCGCAGGCAAGGTCAGCCGAACGATCGCATCTTGGCTGTTCTTAATGCCATCCGTACCCTTGTACTGCTCAAACGCGGCATTGACCGTGTCTCGGAGTCCACGTAGGCTTTCGAACCGTGCCTGGAGTTGCGAACCTTCGATCTCTTGCATGCGTTCGGGACTCGGCGAGCGGAATCGCTCGGTGTGAATCGAACTCTCGGATGCGTGCAAACCAAGGTCTCGCATCTTCATCCATGTTTCTTCCGCCGTAAACGCCAAGATCGGCGCGACCAAAGTCAAAAGTTGGTTGAGAACGTACAAGCAGGTCGCCTGCCCAGAGCGTCGGCTCGGCCAGTTCACGCCATCGCAGTACATCCGGTCCTTGATCGCGTCCAGATAGAACTTCGAAAGCTCTTCGCGGCAGAAGTTATGGATCGCATTGATCACGCCGCCGAAGTCAAATGCGTCGTACTTCTGAACGCAATCGGCCGCCAAGAGGTCCGCCTGCTCGCGGACCCATTCGTCCAAATCTGCCCAAGAACCTTCGGACATCGGCCCTTCGCTGGTGGCGTCATATCCCGCCGCGCTGCTCAACAAGAATCGAAGGGTGTTTCGAACGTTTCGATAGCTGTCTCCAATCTGCTTGAGCAGGGCATCGGAGCAAGGAACGTCGGATTGATAGTCCACGCTCGCCACCCAGTAGCGAAGGATGTCCGCGCCGTACTGGTTCGCGGCTCCCATCGGCTCGATCACGTTGCCGAGGCTCTTCGACATCTTTCGTCCCTCACTGTCCGTGACGAAGCCGTGGGTGACAACCGTGCGGTACGGTGCCGCACCCTTGATCGCGGTGCCAAGGATTAGCGAGGTGTTGAACCAACCGCGGTGCTGGTCCGAACCTTCAAAGTAGACGTCTGCTGGCCAATGCAGGCCTTGTGTCTTCCATTCTGGGGTCACCTGAGAATCCAGAGTCACCAAGGACGACGAGCCAGAGTCGAACCACACGTCGAGCGTGTCGGTTTCCTTCTCAAATTCGGTTTCGCCGGTCTCTGGATGAACGTAGCCTTCAGGCAAGATGTCCTTCGCATCGACTTCGAACCAAGCGTCCGATCCCCGCGCTTCTACGAGGCGGGCAACCGCTTCGATCGCTTCTGGATCAAGTACCGGCACTCGCGATTCCTTGCCGTAGAACACCGGAATACCGACTCCCCATGGTCGCTGGCGCGAAATGCACCAGTCCGGGCGGTTTCGGACCATCGCTTCAATTCGGTTCTGTCCCACCGGCGGCACCCACTGAACGCCTTGGATTTCCTCCAGCATCTGCTCCCGAATCGGGTCGATGCTGAGGAACCACTGCTCGGTGGCGCGGAAGATCACCGGCTTGCCATCGCGCTCCGCATATGGATAGGTGTGGTGGTACGGCTCGCTCTTAAGCAGCGCGCCGACTTCTTTTAGTCGATCCACCACCACGGTGTCGCAGTCTTTGTAGTAGGTACCGGCGAATTCACCGGCTTCCGACGTCAGAACGCCTTTGCCATCGACCGTGTTAGGGACCGGAAGGCCGTACTTCTGGCCGGTGTAAAAGTCGTCACGACCGTGCGACGGCGCCGTGTGGACCACGCCCGTACCGTCTTCCGTCGTCACGTACTCGGCCATGACCGCGAGCGAATTTCGATCAAAGATCGGGTGACTAAAGGTCATGTGGTCAAAGTTGATGCCTTCGCGCGTGGCAACCACTTCAAAATCCGTCCATCCGAGCTTCTCGGCGATCCGCTCAACCAAGGCCGAAACGATCAGATAATGATCCTCGCCCACCTTGACGATCGCGTAATCGAGTTGCGGGTGAAAAGCCACCGCAAGGTTGGACGGGATCGTCCAAGGCGTCGTCGTCCAGATGATCGTGTACAGGTTCGGGAATTCGCTAAAGATCTGGTTCGGGTCGTGTCGAAGAGCGAACCGCACGTAGATCGAAGTCGAAACGTGATCGTGGTAGACGATCTCCGTATCGGCGAGGGCCGTTTGTGAAGTCGGGCTCCACAGTGTCGGGCGAAGTCCTTTGTAGATATGACCGCCTTCAACCAGCTTCTTGAAAGTCCGCACGAGTTCCGCTTCGTAGGTGTAATCCAGCGTCGCGTAAGGGTGCTTCCAAAGGCCAAGAACGCCGAGTCGCTCAAACTGCTCCGACTGGATCTTAATGTACTCGTATGCGTGTTCTCGGCAAGCGGTACGCAATGCCGAACCGGTGACGGTTTCCTTCTTTGCGGCCAGTTTCTTGGTTACCGCAAGTTCGATCGGAAGGCCGTGACTGTCGAATCCGGGCACGTACGGTGCGCGAAAGCCCATCATCGTGCGGCTTTTGACCGTGAAATCCTTGAGGATCTTGTTTAGCGCGGTTCCCAAGTGGATCGGGCTGTTCGTGTACGGCGGGCCATCGTGAAGCACGTAGCTGGGCGCACCGACCCGACTTTCAAGAATCTGGGCATACAGACCGCGCTCCTCCCAAATCGCCAGAATTGACGGCTCCAGGGTAGGCAAGTTGGCCTTCATCGGAATCGTAGATTCAGCGTCAGGTAGTTGGAGAGTGCTCCGCAAATCCATGGACTTAGGATTGTACCGGCGAGGCCGGTGATGACCGGACTTTCACCGACACAGCGGAGCGTCGGGTCGATTGCGCCAACTTACGCGGCGCGAAGCGTTGGCTCTCGGCGAACAAACCCGATAAGTCGGATTGCGCCTGATTCGAGCAACTCATGTGTGTCAAACGAAAGGTCAGATTCCCGCCGGACGTCGCCAACATTTACCGGGAAAACGAACAGCGGGCTGTCCGCATTGGCGACCTCGTAAACCCCTTCGTACGATTCAGAACGGTGGGGATAACTCACACTCTTATACTAGTCCTGCCAACCGGAATTGTTGGGTGCCCATTTTTGGTGTCACACCTTTCGACAAAAATAAGGGCGCGTTTTTTGTTCATCCCTTAGCTCGTCTCAAGCGCCAAACCAGCTTCGCGGTGCCCGCCGACAATTGCTTTGAAGTGAACGCCTTGGCACTGCCATCGAGCAGGCCGAGGACAGCCCGCCCATCGTCCTGTCCGGTACTGCCATATCGGGCGTAGACCGGCCGCAAAGCAGTGCATGGAAGCATCGGGAGGACTTTCACCAAATCCTTATCGGAGACCAAAGGCGGCGACATCGAGGCATCGTCCAGTTCGCGGGTTCCGTTGTTGGGCTCGAACTCGTGCCCACAGTAACGCTGTTCTGGATCTCCGCCGGGCGTGGTGGCGAAGAGCACCGAGTTGCTCGGCAACACATCCAGGTTCAGGGCTTTTCGGTACCCCTCGCACGGAACGCCATCGGGCGAAACGCCCTGACAGCCAGATGAATTGACCGCCGTATCGGCATTCAGGCCCCAGCTGAGGTAGCCACGATCGCTGTAGCGTCGGCTCGGGACCGGCGCCGCACCAGGTGCAGTCAGCAAGGCGTCCGACTTGACGTACTGCTTCAGCATCTCCGGCCAGACCTTTCTTAAGGCTTCCTTCTTGTTGTAAGCCGTAGAAGGCGGTGCATTGCCGTCCACATCCGCAGAATACAGCAAGGCCGCTTCAGTAAGTTGCTTCGCGTTTGAAATGGCCGCCGTCACTTGGCCGCCGACCTTGGCCCCGTTGATTACCGGCAAAAGAATCGCTGCAAGCAGCGCAATGATGCCGATCGCGAGCAAGACTTCCAACAACGTGAAGGCGCGTCTCATGGTTCATCCTCCGGAACGCGCTTCATGGCTTCGCCCGAAATCTTGTAGCCCATGACCTTGGCCGCATTCTCGATCCCGCGAGTTCGGTTCATGAACAGCGCGGTCGCGTTCGGGAACGTCGCAACGACCTGATCTTCCGTCACAAAATTCACCGTGCAGTCAACATCGGCGGGGAAACTGTTGGCCGGCGAAGCCGAGACCGACCGAACCGCGAGCTTGCCAGCGAGCAACTTGTACTTCCCTTCGGCCTTCACCGGGGAGGGGCGTACGAGAATGTTCGCCTTGAACGTTTCGTTTTTGGCAAAGGTGAACAGACCCTTAATGGTCTCTTCGCGAATTCCCATCGTGGTCTCGGGCGTGGGCGGATAGATGATCCGATTGACTTCCCACTCGCCGACAATGCCAGGTTCCGAAGCAATGCCTAATTGAGCCTTCAGCTTCGTGAAGCCGTCTTTCCACGGCTGGGCATAGGCCGTGTATCCGAGAGCAAGAAAACCGAAGGTAAATGCCAGAAACGGCGTCCAAGCCCCCGGCTCCTCATACTTTGGTGCCGGAATGCGCTTCTTCTTGGGCAATTTCGCCAGGCCAGCACCGATGGCGGTGTAACCGCACTTTCGACATTTCTCTGCACCTCGCGCCCAAGCATCGCCGCACTTCGGACATCGACCTAGATCCACGGAGCATAGTCTGCACCAAATGGCATATGTTTGCTACCCCGCAAAGTCTGAGCTAAGCAGTTTAGGAACCTGAAACTGCCGCAGCAAGCTCGCCCAGCAGCGTTTCGGTCTCGGAAAGTCCGATGCAGGCGTCGGTAATGCTCTGCCCATAAACCAGCGGAACCCCCGGCTTTGCGTCTTGTCGACCCTCCACAAGGTGGCTTTCGATCATCACGCCGAGCACCGAGCGCGACCCGGATCGAATCTGCTCCGCGACGTCGCGGAGGACGCCGCTTTGCTTTCGAAAATCCTTGCTCGAGTTGCCGTGGCTGCAGTCGATCATCACACGCTCTGGCAAACCGTTTTTCGCCAGCAGTTCACATGCTGCCTTGACGCTTGCGGAATCGAAGTTCGGCCCCGACCGCGAACCGCCGCGCAAGATCACATGCCCGTCCTTGTTGCCCGTGGTTTGGAAAATCGCGCCCACCGAGTCCTTCGTGACGCTCGGGAACCAGTGCGACCTTCGCGCCGCCATCACGGCGTCAACTGCGGCCTGCAAGTTGCCATCCGTGGTGTTCTTAAACCCGACCGGCATACTGACACCCGACGCCAACTCGCGGTGAACCTGACTTTCGGTCGTTCGCGCGCCGATGGCAATCCAAGTCGTCAAGTCCGAAATGTGCTGGGGAATCTGGAGATCCAAGAACTCAGATGCAGTCGGCAGCCCCATTCCGTTGAGCTTCACCAAGAGGCTCCGGGCGCCCCGCAATCCCTTGTTGATGTGGAAGCTCTCGTCCAGGTCTGGATCGTTGATGTACCCCTTCCAGCCAACCGTGCTCCGAGGCTTCTCAAAGTAAGCGCGCATGACGATCAGGAGCTCGTTTGAGAACTTGTCGGCAAGGGCTTTAAGCTGATGGCCGTACTCCTCGGCAGATTCGAGGTCATGAATGCTGCATGGCCCGACGATAACCAACTGGCGGTTGTCCTCACCCGAGATGATGCGGCTGATGCTCTTTCTAGTCGAGCTAATGAGCTCCGTCATCGCATCGGTGAGCGGAAGCTCTTCGATCAAGATGGCGGGTGGAATCAGCGGTCGGGTTGCGCTGATGCGGAGGTCGTCGGTGGGTTGGCGCGTTGGCATGAGAGAATTGGACGCCTCATATTCTGGCTGGAATCCGACTTTCGAAACGATGCCAACCACGCACGGGTAATTTGTATCCATGTTGCGTTCCCGTCTCATGTGGGCCGGCCTTCTTGCCGCGCTAACCGTTCCTGCCGCCGCCCAAGACGTTAAGGTTGAAAAATACAAGCTGCCGAATGGCATGACGGTGATCCTCCACCAAGATAAAACCCTCCCCGTCGCAACCATCAACACTTGGTTTAAAGTCGGATCAAAAGATGAGCCAGACCGCCGATCTGGATTCGCGCACCTCTTTGAACACCTGATGTTCATGGGCACCAAGCGCGTGCCGCAGGGTCAATTCGACGTGATCATGGAAACCGCCGGTGGTTCCAATAACGCATCGACCTCGCAAGACCGGACCAATTACTACTCCTTCGGCCCAAGCAATCTGCTCCAAAAGCTCATTTGGCTCGACGCCGAGCGCCTGGAAGCCCTTGGCGAAAACATCGATCAGAAGAAGTTGGACCTTCAAAGGGACGTCGTGAAGAACGAGCGACGCCAGTCCGTTGAGAACGCTCCGTACGGCAAGGCCTACGACGCCATTAACCGCCTGATGTATCCGGCGGGCCATCCGTACAGCTGGTCGGTGATCGGCTCGATGGAAGACCTCACCTCGGCCACCGTTCCGGATGTCCAGCAGTTCTTCAGCACGTATTACGTTCCGAACAACGCGTCGATCGTGGTTGCCGGCGACTTTGAGCCCGCCCTGATCAAGCCCTTGATCGCCCAACAGTTCGGCACCATCCCCCGAGGAAATGACGCCCCTCGTCGAAGCGTGCCCGACGCCAGTTTCCAGGGCGTTCGACGCCAGACGATGGTCGACACCGTTGACGCCGCCAAAACGATCATGGTTTGGCACAGCCCAGCGGCCTACCGCCCCGGCGATGCAGAGCTTAGTCTCGCCGCCGGAATCCTCTCTGGCGGCGTTTCCAGTCGCCTGTACCAAAAGCTCGTGGTGAAGGACAAAGTCGCCACGGAGGTCGCGGCTTTCCAGCAATCCGGTCAGCTCGGCTCGCTGTTCATCGTCGAGGCAACGGTTTCAGAAGGCGTCTCGCTGGAGCGTCTGGAATCGGCCATCGACGCCACCCTTACGGAGTTCACCACGAACGGCCCAACCGCCCCCGAGCTCAAGCAGGAAGCTGCAAAGATCGAAAAGCGAACCCTCGAAAGTCTGCAATCGATTGATAGGAAGGCGGACACGCTCAACGAGTACGAGTTCTATTTCGGCGAACCGAATTCCTTCAAGCGGGTCCTCGACATGTACCGAGGCGCTACGACCGAACAGGTGAAAGCCGTTTCGGCCGAAACACTGAATCTTGGAAATCGGCTCATCCTTCGCGTGATTCCGCAAGAACCCGCGCCAAAGACGAACCCGCGAGACAGTGCACCCGCCGCCGGTAGCCAGGCTCCGTTCAGCCCCAAAGGCCCGGTAGAACTCGTCCTGGACAACGGCATCAAGGTCTTCTACTGGCGACGAGAAGATTTGCCGATGATGAACGTTTCCACTGTCTTTAAGGGCGGCACCGACTCGGACACGGCAACCCAGGTTGGCCTCTCCGCCCTCACGGCATCAATGCTCACCCAAGGTGCGGGCACCCGAAGCTCGGCCGACTTTGCGGCGAGCCTAAATCTTCTGGGCGCGGATATCGACACCAACGTCAGTCACACCACAACGGCGGTCAATCTCTCGACCCTCACCCCGAACTTCGGCCGTGCGCTCGCGCTTTACGCTGATGCCATCGCTCGGCCGAGCTTCGCGCCAAACGAGTGGGAGCGAGTCAAGCGGGTCGAGCTCGCCGACCTTGAGCAGCAGAAATCGGACCCGGCTTCGCTCGCGATCCGAGTTGGGACCCGCGAGTTCTTTGGCCCAAGCCACCCGTTTGGACAAGTCGCGACGGAAGGAACGGTCGGAGCGCTGAGCGTTGCTGATCTCCGATTCCGCCATAGCCTCACTTACCAGCCATCAAACGCGGTCATCTTTGTGTCGGGCAACCTACCTGGACCTGCAGTGAAATTCGAACTCAACAAGGCGTTCCGAAACTGGTCTGGATCGGGTCGCCAAGCTTCGGCAGTTTCTTACCCACCGCTCGTGAAGCAAGCCTTGCGCGTGATCATCGTTGACAAGCCAGGCGCGGTCCAATCTGTGGTTCGGTTCTGGATGCCCGGAGTTCCATACTCCAGCCCAGAGCGACTGCCACTTCAAGCCCTTGGCTCCATCCTTGGTGGTTCCTTCACGAGTCGGTTGAACCAGAACCTGCGAGAAGACAAGGGATACACGTACGGTGCCAGCGCCCGGTTCAGCTTCGAACCGATGCTTGGATACCTATCCAGCGGCGCTTCCGTCCGCACCGACGTCACCGGTGCTTCGATCAAGGAGTTCTTGGCCGAGTTCAGCCGATTCCGCAAGGAAGGCGTGACCACGGATGAAACAGGCAAGGCGGTCGCTTTGCTTCAGACCAGCACGATCGAGTCTCTCGCCACCATGACGGGGCTCTTGAGCACCGCGCGACGACTGTACGAGAACAATCGAGCCTTCGGCACGCTTGGCGAAGACATGACCGCCATCCGCGCCCTCACGGAGTCCGTACTCGATGGCCTCGCCGAGCAATCGATTGGGCTTGAGAACGGAATCCTCGTGATCGTCGGTGATAAGCAGCAGATCCTGCCTCAGCTCGAAGGGCTAGGCCTACCGAAGCCCATCGAAATCGCGCCATTCTAGTGTCGTGATCATCCCGAACTATGTCCCGGAACCCATTGAGGTTCCGGGCAACGTTCACGACCTGCCGTACCGCCACCGGGTTGAGTTCAATCGGCAAGTGATTCTGCGGTTTGCCGGCAGCGTCACCGCTGCCCAACTTGCATCGAGCCTCGTACCTAAGTTCGATACAACTTGGATGGTCGCGATCTATCTTGGATGGACCATCGTCCTTGGCCTCTTTCGGATCGTGTTTCGCTCGCAAACGATCGAATCCCGAGTCACCGGCACAAGCCTCATCGTGACCGTGGGCTTGCTTTCCCTCCTCCTCGCCGCAATTCCGTACGACGCTCGTCCGCTCGTTTTTTGTGCTCTAGGGCTTGCCGTCTACGCTCAGTTCTCTAAAGGGGATTTCAGCTACCCGCAAGCCTGGCTTTGGGGAACGCTGGGGCTAATCTTTGCCGACTGGCTCCTTGGCGGCACCACCGTGCTTCGAGCCTTGACTCAAGCATGCCTCTGGTATTACGTCATCTATGACATCTGGTGTATTCAGTACCGACGTCGTTATCACGAAGCATGGGCCGGGGCGAACGATATCTTTCGCGACTTCATGAACATTTGGGGTTGGCTCGCTCGAGTGGCCGCCCACTGGAAGAAGTACGGCCTTTGGCGTGATGTCCAGGAGGACATCACGCGCCGGCTGAATCCCGAATCCTAGAGCGGTTACTTGCTCTGGGGCGAGAAGCGTGGGAAGGCGAACTCGCCGTCTCCGCTCACTTGTCGCTCACCCGAGCCGTCAACGTTAATGGCAAACACCGTTCGGTTGCTGTCTTTTCGCCGCACGAAGACGAGCGACTGTCCGTTCGGATGCCACGAAGGCTCAAACACTTCGCCATCCACGAGCTTGGCCGCCGCGCGGACGCCGCCGGAAGCCACGGGCATCAGGGTCATCTCTCGTGGGCTCAGGTTGCCATCAGCGTAAGAGCCAACCGTCAGGGCCACGCGATCGCCGCTCGGGCTCACGGCAGGCGCTCCGAAGCACGCCGTATCGTCGTTACTCGCCGCGATGACTTCAAAGCTCGGTTCACCCGGAGTCGCAATGCAAAGGGCGTGTCGGAACGGAATCGTGACCTTATTACCCTGCTTGAACTGCGGCGGGATTTGGTCGGGCGAAAGCCACCGGAAGTTCGTGACCGAGAACACAACTTTGCCCGTTTTAGGATCAATCGAAATCTCGACCTTTTCGCCGGCCATAACGGGTCGCGGCGGCGAAAGCTGGCCCTTGTCGGTCAGCTCAGTGTCTTGGATAACGAGGACCTCTCCCTCTTCGCTGCGCATGATCGCCGCGATGTACCGCTTCCCGACCGCCCACTTGGCCAATCGGAAGCTGCTTCCAAGCTGACCATACAGCCCGCCAAACTGGCCCGAACTACCCGCACCCTCTTCCTCGCTCAGGCTGACTTCGTTTCCAAGCGGCGGAAGCACCTGTCGGGTTGCGCGATCCTTGCTGTCAAATTCCAGAACAAATCCACCCGACGCAATCAAAGCCGTGCGGTTTTCTTCCTCACCAGGCTGATCTGCAAAGTTTGGATTACTCCGGCCGCGCGTACCGACCGTTCGCTGGCTTGGGGCGCTGCCTCGAGCGGCGTCCCATCGAAAGATGTTGAACGCCTTGACGTTCGAGCCCGGAACTTTCGCTCGGTCGCTGACAAAGAACAGTCGATTGCCATCAGGCTGCCAGACGAGATCTCGGTCGATAACGCCTGACTCCCAGCCGGAGTTCTCAACCTTCGTACCGTCCGGCTTGAAGGCAACCGCCTGCTGACCTTCGTCCTTGTACTCGATAGCGGCGATCATGCCCGCGGTATCGGAAGGCGCAAGGTCAAAATCACCTTTCTGCTGCTGTGCCCACTGGTAGACCCCGAGCACGATGGCAAGAACGAACATGAGCACAAGCGTTCGCACCACGAGGCGCTGGCTAACTTTTGGAACGATGGGTGATGACATGGTGTTGTGGCGGCTAACCTTGACTTAAACGCGTTCCGACCGTGATCCGTGCCCCATTGGCCCAATCTCGTCCGGACATGCGTTTTTTACCTTCCGGCTGAACTTCATGAAACTCTAAACTTCCTTCGGCGAACGCGATGGTGAGCGGATTAAGTCGCAAAACCTCACCCGGTGCGCCCGAATCTTGGCAGAACCTCAGCTTCGACAGCTTGATTCGGCCCCGATCGGTCTGAAGCCCTGCGCCAGGATTCGACGTCACCCCTCGGAAGCGGTTGTATTCCGCTTGGGCAAGTCGATCGAAGCGCAACTCCGCGTCTTCTCGTTCGATCTTGGCCGCATGGGTCGCCGCATCATGATCCTGTTCGGTCCGAGGATAGTCGCCCGTTGCGAGGCGTTCGACCCAGTTTGCGGCTTGGGCAGCCGCAATCTCAGACAGTCGAATTTGCAGCTCGTCGTAAGTCTCGTCCGGGCCAATCGGGGTCTCAACGATTTCGATGACATCGCCGGTATCCATTCCTTTGGCCATCTGCATCAGCGAGTTTCCCGTGACAGGGTCGCCGTTCATGATCGCGCGCTGAATCGGTGCGGCGCCGCGGTACTTGGGCAAGATCGAACCGTGCAAATTGATGCCGCCATGAGTCGCGGCCTGCAACAGCTTCACCGACAGAATTTGCCCGTAGCTTGCGACCAGAAGGAAGTCGGCCCCTAAGTTCCGAACGAGCTCAACGAACTCAGGGTCCCTAGCCTTTTCCGGAGTTTGAACCGGCAAGCCAAGCTCCAAAGCCTTCGTTTTAACCGGAGAGGAGCGCAGGGTGAGCCCTCGGCCTTGCGGACGATCGGGCTGACTGACCACCAAAACTACGTGCTCGCGAACCGCAATAAGAGGCGCAACGGCGAACTCACCGGTTCCAAAATAGACGATCTTGGCCATGAATTGCCTTCGGCGTTAATCGTCGTCGCCGTCTGGGTCGCGCCAATTCAGGGTTGCCGGATCGACCTTATCGGTGAACAAAACGCCATCCAGGTGATCGACCTCGTGCTGCACAACTCTGGCAGGCAAGCCTTCGAGTTCCAAGGTGATCAAATTGCCGCGCCGATCTACGGCTTCAACCTCAATATAAGATGACCGAAGAACGTCGCCGTACAGACCCGGGATGCTAAGACAGCCTTCTTGGCCAACCTGCTCGCCTTCGGCCTTAATGATGCGCGGGTTGATCAGCGCAAGCGGCTTCATGTCGTCCGGCGCAATCACGATGAGTCGGGTACTCACGCCAACTTGCGGAGCAGCCAGCCCAATTCCACTTGCCTTTCGCATGATTCGCACCATGTCGTCAATCAAGAATTGGGTTTTCTTGGTGATCTTCGGCACTGGCGCGGCAACCGCCCGAAGAACGTCGGCGGGAATTTTGACGACCGGACGCTCGTCATTCTGGACGTACAAGTACTGAAACTCGTCCGGAACAACTACCAACATAGATCAGTTATTGTGACACGTACGGTTTAGGTTGCTTTGGCCACGAGGATTCTGTCCCGTCCACCTAGGTCTTTCCGCACTTCAACCGCTTCCCAACCGGCTTCGTTAAAGGTCCTCGCAACGGCGGCGCCTTGTTCGTGCCCCATTTCAAGCACCATCCAGCCGCCAGACTTCAGCTTGCCTTTTGCACCCGCAAGCTTTCGAATGACGGCCAGTCCGTGATCCTCGGCAAACAAGGCAAGCGCGGGTTCGTGGTCGGCGACCTGTGATTCCAGCACTTCCTCTCGGCCGATATAAGGAGGATTCGAGATGACGAGATCGAACTCTCGGTCGACAAATGGCTCAAGCAAATCGGCCACGAAGAACTGCACCGAGGCTCCAAGGGCATCTGCATTTTGGTGAGCGACGCGGATTGCTCTTTCTGAAATGTCTGTGGCAAACACCTGCCACTTGGGCCGCTCCAAGGAGCTCGTGACGGCAATGCAGCCGGACCCGGTGCCCACATCAACCACGACCGCGTCCGCGGGCACAGGCAATCCGAGGGCGATTTCAAGAACCTCTTCCGTCTCATGGCGCGGAATGAGAACGTCGGGATTTACCGTAAACCGCCGACCGTAGAACTCGCGATAGCCGAGCAGATAGGCCAGCGGCTCGCCATCCAGGCGTCGCCCGAGCAGGGCGTTTGCCGGCAGTTCTGAGATCACTTCGTCGGGATGAGAAAGGAGGAACGAACGCTCCAATCCCAAAGCGTGACCGAGCAAAATCTCCGATTCCAGTTTTGCGGATGGGAGGCCCGCGAGCTCAATTTGCTCCCGGGCCATGGTCAGCCACTCGCGAACCGTCATGCCGAAAGCGGTGCAACCTCGTACGGCGCCAGCTTCTGGCGAAGTTGGGCCACGAGTTCCCCTTCCAGATAGATCCCGTTCTCTTGGTACTCCACGCGATGGACTCGACCGTAGTCGTAGCACTCCTGGACCAAGTGCTGGTGGCTGTACGGAATGAGCACTTTAGCCAGTCCGAGCAATTCCTGAACTTGATTCAGAACCGCCGTGAACAAGTCATCCATTCCGATTCCCGGCATGGCAGCAATCGCGACCGAGTTTGGCCACTCTGCCACCAGACGGCGCGTGATGGTCTGGTCCTCTAGCCGGTCAATCTTGTTGAACAGCGTAATCATCGGCTTGTCTGCCGCACCAAGCTTTTCAAGCGTTTCCATAACGGCATCGCGCTGGATGTCCCAGTTAGGCGCCGAAAGGTCGACCACATGGACCAGAAAGTCGGCAAAGGTCGCTTCTTCCAAAGTGGATTGGAACGCGGCGACGAGGTGAGTCGGGAGGTTTCGAATGAAGCCGACCGTATCGGTGAGAAAGACCGAGTAGCCATCCGGAAGGTCGATCTTTCGCGTCGTCGGGTCGAGCGTGGCAAATGGCATCGCATCGACCAGAACATCCGTTCCGGCAAGGCGATTCATCAGGGTCGATTTTCCGGCGGAGGTGTAGCCAACGATACAAGCAAACGGGAACGGGTGCTTTCGGCGACTGGTACGTTGCTGGCCCCGAACTCGGGTGACTTCTTCAATTTCGCCGTTCAAGCGCGAAATGCGATCTCGGACCATTCGCTTGTCAGTCTCCAGCTTCGTTTCACCGGGACCGCGCATACCGATACCGCCTTTCTGCCGCTCGAACTTGGTGTAAACCGACATGAGCTTAGGCATCATGTAGGTCAGCTGGGCGAGTTCGACTTGCAACATGCCCTCCTTCGTTCGGGCACGCCGGGCGAAGATGTCGAGAATGAGCTGGGTCCGGTCGACGACCTTAACCTTGCACTTCTCTTCGAGGTTGCGGCTTTGAATACCGGAAAGTTCGCCGTCGAAAATGACGACTTCAGCTTCGGATTCGTTGACCAGCATGGCAATTTCTTGCACTTTGCCGGTGCCCACGTAATTCCCTTTATAGGGTCGGCTGAGGCGCTGCCGAATGGTCGCGACAGGCTCAACTTGGGCCGCTTCGCACAGGCCAATGAGCTCTTCTTCAACGACAAGATCTTCCGCTTCATCTTCGTTCACGAAGACAAGAACGGCACGTTCGAGAATAGGGGGTTGTTCGGATTTCTTAGACATAGGGACGCAATGGGAGATGGGAGCAGAAACAGAATCGAGGCTCGATTACGTTGCTAAATCCACATCTCCGTTGCACCAACCCAATCGTCGTCGTTAGAAGTTCAGCAAGCTGTAGGAAACGCCTACCGTGACACCGCTGAAGTCAAATCCGCCGCGCTGCTGGAAGTACTGATACTTACCGTACAGATTCCAACGCTGTGCAAACACTACCCCGAGTTCTGCGCTGCTCGTGAGGCCAACGGTCTTGGCGGCGTTTCGTCCCGAGGTCGTCGTGATCGCGTAGTCGTAGTACGCCGCACCTGCGCCGAGTCGAGCGTAAGGCTGGAATCCGCCCTTGTTTTCGTCCTGGGTAAGTCGGAATTCGGTCTGGAGCGTGAAAGGCAGAATCAGCAACTTGTTACCGTTCTTCTGCGCGGTCAACACGCCGAAGTCGGTGCGAAGGCTTGGCTTTCCGGCAACGCTGGTTCGCGTTCGACCGAAACCGAAGTCTGGAATCGTGTCACCAAACGCATCTCGAACCGTTCGACTGGTCGGGAAGAAGAGGCCGAAGTCTGGACCGATTTGAGCGGTCTGAGCAAATGCCGAAGATGCCGCAAGCGCGGAGAGACCTACGAGAGTGAGACGTGCGTTCATAGTTTTAGCCTTGATATGGTTGCCCGAGAAGGGTGATGGTACCGGCAAATCGCGAAACTTCTTGAACCATCCGTCCAACCACCGCTTCGTACAACTTCCCGCCTAACTCAACCGACGCTTGAGTGGCGTTACCCGCAACGCCATGAAGTGATCTTTCATTAAAATTTGTGATTAGGCCGCTGACATACGGGACCGGCTCCAGGCCGTCATCAATGAGGCTGTGGCTCTGTACCAATTCGGGGTAGCAGTGAAGCATCAAACTTGTCTCGACTTCATCGGCGTGCCCCATGCCAACGCCGCCCGCGAGCTGAGTGATTTCCGCGCCGGCCACCTGATAGTAGTCGGTATGCGCCAACCAGCAATTCGGGTGACTCTGTTTGATCATGCGGAGAGCCAGCTCGTTGGCAGGTGTGTTTCCGCCATGCCCATTGAGGATGTAGAACCGCCGGAATCCGTGCGCGATTAGCGATCCGATCATCTCTTGGACCGCTTGAATGTAAACCGCCGGGCTCAGGCTCAGCGTGCCGGCGAACGACATGTGGTGCGGGCTTACACCGCAGCAAAGCGTCGGAAGAAGCAGAACTTGGTCGGGCAGGTTTGCCTCGACGGCAACGCCAAACGCCTCCGCCAACATCCAATCTGTGCCGATCGGCAGGTGTGGGCCATGCTGCTCCGTCGCGCCCGTTGGGATCAAGCACACGATCTCGCGTGACAGCACTTCAACTTGCGGCGATGCCAGCTCACTGAGAATCATGCCGAAAGCATAGCCTACGATCTACTGAGCGCTTCAATCTGGCGAGTGTGTCGCTCGCCATGGAGAGCGAAAACCTCAAAAACGTCCGGCAGGCGCATCGTAATGACGTCCACGATCGGATTCTTGAACTTAACGTCCGAGAGGTTTCTGCCAATCGCCACATCGCACAACCGAACAATCTTCTCGTTAATCTCGAAGAACTCCGTCTCGATTTGGCGCGGAACCGCCCCACCGCGTGGTGCCACGCTGCTCGGCATGGGTGCGTTTCCGTCGGGCCCGGCTGCTTTGAACAGCAGCTTGCCGGCGAGCGAAAACCGTACCGGCAGCTCCCCGCCCGAACTTGGGGCCGAGTTGATCAGAGACTCTAGATCTCGAACGTAACTCCGGTTGACGATGACCATGTGCTCGACGATCTGACCGATTGAAAGCGGATCGCCCGGGTGGTTCCACTTTTCATCCGGCATGTTCGCCAGGACGGTTTGAAGCCGTTCCGTTTGGTCCTGCAATCTTTGCTTTGCCGAGCCGACCAGTTCGTCGTGAGTCATGAGCCTTAGCCTTCTGGATAGACGTTACGAATGAGCATCGTGATGGTGGCGCGGAAGTCTTTGTCCTTCTGCATCATCTCGTCAATCTTCTGATAGCCGTGCATCATCGACGTGTGGTCACGGTCGCCAAACAGCGAACCAATGTGGTTCCAGGAGTCGCCAGTGATTCGCCGTGTCATGTACACCGCAACGTGCCGAGCCAAGGCGATCGGGGCTTTTCGAGACGTGCCCTTGATGTCGGGGCTCGGAATCCCGTAATGCTTGCTCACGGCTTCCAGAATCTGCGCGAATCCAGGTTTGGTCAAGCTGGCCTGGTAGTACTTGTCCACCATTTCCGCCGCAAGCTCGATGCTGAGCGGGACGTTTTCTAGGCTCGCGAACGCTGCAATTCGTGTGAGTGCCCCTTCCAAAACGCGGATGTTGCCCGGCACCGTTTGAGCTAGGAACATGGCGACTTCGTGCGAGATCGCGATGTGGTCCTGATCGCCTTTCGACTGGATAATCGCGCAACGCGTTTCCGTATCCGGCATCTGAACGTCGGCGACCAGTCCGGCCTCAAATCGCGACCGAAGCCGCTCATCCATCGAATAAAGATCTCGTGGTGGGCGATCTGCCGTGAGCACGATCTGCTTGCCAAATTGCTGCAGGGTGTTGAAGGTGTGGAACACCTCTTCCTGCGTTTTATCTTTGCCGGCGATGAACTGAATATCGTCCACGAGCCAAACGCCCGCCGTACGCTGCGAGCGACGGAACTGCTCGATTCGGTTGGCTTGGAGTGCGTTCACGAAGTCTTCGGCGAACTGCTGAGCGCTGATGTACTCGACCACCAAGTCGGGTCGGTTCCGCTTGAGCTCAATCGCAATGGCGTGGAGCATGTGCGTCTTTCCAAGTCCGCTCGGGCCGTAGATGAACAGCGGGTTGTACTTATCGCCTGGGCTGCTGCCGACCGCCTTCGCTCCCGCAACCGCAAGCCGATTGCTTTGACCGACCACAAGTCGGTCGAAGGAGAACCGTGGATTTGGCTCGAAGCGTGACTTCGGCGGAGCGGCGGCCGTGATGGTTGCGACGCCGAGATCAGCGGTCGCCGGGTTTTGGCGACTCATCGGCACCAACTCAAGCCGGACCTCCTCACCTAATTCATCTTCAAATGCAATTTTAATGTCTGCGATATGTCGCTCGCGTACCCACTCGTAAACAAACTTTCCCGGAGCGCCAATTCTCAGCACGCCCTCCGTGAACTCTAGCGGCTGCAGAGGCCGAATAAAACGGTCCATCCACGCCGTGTTTATTTCTTCAGCTAGTCGATCTTGTACGCGGGACCAGGCTGCCAAAAGTGTTTCTGTAGCATTCCCGGTGGCGTCACTAAACAGGTCCTTCATTAGAAAATACGAATGCTGAAAAACTCAGCGAGCGGTCAGTATACACAGCGATTCCTAACTTCGCAGACTCAACATTTCTTGATTTTCGGCGTTGAATGTCACTGAATTCTGGCTTCAGTCATTGAGCATTCATATACTGAATTTTGGGCAGATTTTCGACCAAATACGATCAGAATCGCAAATCCGTTTAACACCTGTCTACGTTAAACGGTAGAGTCCGTGAGATGCCTTTTTTTCCGCAAGATGGATGGCCCATCGGCGTGCTGGCCGGGAGTGACCACCCGATTGAATCCATGCGCCAGTGGCTGCATCAGGCCCCCATCATCCTCGCGGCGGACGGCGGCGCAAACCGCTGCCAGGCGGCCGGCGTTCCGCCAGATTGGGTGATTGGAGATTTCGATTCCGTTGAGCCGAGCGCTCTGCAATTTGCAAAAAACCGTCGCCAAGTGAGCGACCAATCGACAACAGATTGCGATAAATTGCTGCAACTCGCCATCGAACTCGGCCTCCCCCGCATCGCTCTCATGGGCAGCGAAGGCGACCGGCCCGACCACACCCTCGCAACGTACCACTCCGCCCTTCGCGCCCCGATTCAAACCAGATTCATTCTTCGATCGGGTTGGGCCGAGACTCTCACGGCGTCAAATTGGAGCGCAAACATTCCCGTCGGCGCACGGTTCAGCATTCTCCCCCTCACAATCTCTCGCGCTTCTGCAACCGGCCTTCAGTGGTCATTCGAGATGCAAACCCTCGACGCCGCTGGCTTTAGCAGCGTGTCAAACCGCACCGTCGCGGAAACCGTCGAAGTCACCGTCGAATCGGGTGCGGTGATCGTGTTCGTCGGACTAGACTAACCGCGTGTCAGACGTGATTCATCCACGCATCGAGGCCGCGCAAACGATTCCTTCTCGGTTCTACACCGACCCGGAACTGTTCGCGCGCACCAAGGAATCCGTTTTCGCTCCGGCCTGGCATTTCATCGGCGACGACGAAAAGATTCAGGTGCCTGGGTCCGTATGGCCGACCACGATTCTGGATGGCTTTCTGGATGAGCCGATCGTGCTGACGCGCGACATGAACGACGCGGTGCACTGCCTGAGCAACGTTTGCACCCACCGGGGCATGCTCGTGGCGGAGAACC
This sequence comes from bacterium, assembly GCA_027485645.1. Lineage (GTDB taxonomy): Bacteria > Armatimonadota > Fimbriimonadia > Fimbriimonadales > Fimbriimonadaceae > Fimbriimonas. The sequence continues at coordinate 473,434 of JAIXQR010000003.1, read as the reverse complement.
CTGGGAACGCGCGTTTCCTGCGCTGCCGCTACCATGGCCGTCGATTTGGACTCGCGGGCGACTTCCAGCACATGCCGGAGTTCGATCAGGTCGAAGGCTTCCCGAGTCCGGCGGATTGCCTGCCGAAGGTGCCGTTCGCTTCGTGGGGCCCCCTTCTTTTCGCTTCGATCCTGCCCGAAAAGAGTTTCGCCGACACTTTCGGCAAGATCCAAGAGCGGCTGAGTTGGCTACCGCTTCATCAGTTCGTTCCCGCCCCAGAGCGAAGCCGGGACTACCTGATCCAAGCCAACTGGGCCCTTTATGTCGACAATTATCTGGAAGGCTTCCACATCCCGTTTGTCCACTCCGGGCTGAACGACGTGCTGGACTACGAAAGCTACGAAACAGAAACCTTCGACGGCGGGAATCTCCAAATCGCCGTCGCGAACCAAGACGAGTTCTGCTTTGACATTCCGCCTTCCTCTCCCGACCACGGACGGCGGATTGCGGCCTATTACTACTGGTTCTTCCCCAACCTCATGCTGAATTTCTATCCGTGGGGGCTCAGCATTAACGTCGTGAAGCCGCTTGCGGTTGACCGCACCAAGGTGAGCTTCATCCCGTACGTCTGGGATGCCAGCAAGCTTGGCAGCGGAGCAGGCGCGGCGCTAGATCGGGTCGAGCGGGAGGACGAAGTTGTAGTCGAAGCGGTCCAACGCGGGGTTCGATCCCGCCTATATGATCGCGGCCGCTACTCACCGCGGCGCGAGGCGAATGTGCACCACTTCCACACCCTACTGGCCAGCCGACTCCAGTAGTGCCCGGATCTCCGCAAGACTTGGAGCACGGTCTCCCGCCCACTCGTGGGTGGCATGCGATAGATTGAGGTGCTTCGTGAGGTCGTTTGGAAATGCAATGACGTTCAGACCTGCTTCTCTTGCGGCCGTGATTCCATTCGCCGAGTCTTCCAAAGCAAAGCTGGCACTCGCCGAAACCCCAAGGCGAACAAGCGCTTCTAGATAAAGATCTGGGAACGGCTTCGCCCGCGCGACATCATCTGCACAGACGATCGTTTCGAAGTAGTTCCAAAGCCCGAGCCGACCCAAGTGCGTGTCCACCCAACCGTGTCGGCTGCTGCTCGCGACGGCTAAGGGGACCACTCCATGCGCCTCGGCAATGAGTTCAACGATCCCAGGGCGGGCCGAGCGGGAGTCGATGATGTCGATTCGCCGCCGATTTGCTCGCCGCTCAATTTCGGCGAGGTTCGAAAGCTCAGGAACCGCTTCCTGCAAGAGATCGATGGTTCGCTTCGTGATCTGCTCTGCGCCGCGACCAACTGCCCAAAGGAAGTACTCCTCTGGAAACGGCGCGCCGTGAGCTTCAAACTCCGGCCGCCAAGCTTCAACTTCGGCGGTCTCGGTGTCTAGAATCAGTCCGTCGAAATCAAAAATCAGAGCAGCTAGCGGCACATGAGAAAGGTACCTGCGCTATTCTGGGAAGCATGGTAACCGTACCGACGAAGCTGTTGGCCGGAGGAGAGGAGGTCGATCAATCGCCTCGCCGATTTGGGTGGCTCCGAGAGAGCAACGATGCCCTCGGCAAATTCTCTGAGTTGCAACAGCGCATGGCAACGGATGGCTACCTCTTCATCCGCGACTTCCACCCTCGGGCCGAAATTGAGGCAGTGCGGGCGGAGATCATGGATGCTTTTGCCGCCGAAGGAATGCTTGATCCCGCTTTTCCAGCCATCGAAGGTCGGCATATCGACGGACAAAATCCTTACTTCCGTCCTGACCTAGCGAAGAAGAATCAAAAGCTGCAACAGATCGTCTACGGCCCAGCAATGATGGAGTTCTACTCTGGCCTGCTCGGCGGACCGGCCATGCATTACGACTTCACCTGGTTCCGCGCGATCGGAAAAGGCGGCGGAACAATGCCTCACTGCGATGTGGTGTACATGGGCCGAGGAACGCATCAGCTCTTCACGGCGTGGATACCGTACGGGGACATCCCATTGGAGGTTGGAGGGCTCGTGCTGGTCGAAGGCTCCCACCGATGGTCGGAACTTAACGACTACCGGGCGATGGACGTCGATACGGCTTGCCAAAACATTCCCGGCAAGAGCCAAACCGAGGCTAGCGGGCACGGATTTGGGGTGTTTGAGCCTAAAGTCACCGAGGTTCTCGAGAAGTTCGACGCGCGTCTGTTGACCTGCGCGGAATACCGCATGGGGGACCTGCTGACGTTTAATGTCCACCTGCTCCACGGATCGCTGGACAACCAGCAGAATGTGATCCGCATTTCATCGGACACGCGGTATCAGCTTGCCAGCGAACCGGTTGATGAACGCTGGATCGGTGAGGAACCGCCAGCACACGGCGGATCCTCAATCCGAGAGATGATTTGCTGATCCTTACTTAGGAAGCAAAACGGTGTCGATGACGTGAATCACGCCGTTCGACTGCATGACATCGTAGGTGGAGATCGAAGCGGTGTTGCCGCTTTCGTCCGTAACGACGACGTTGGCTGGGCCGTTCATGCTGAGGGTGAGCTCATTGCCGGCAAGGGTCTTAACCTTGGCCATGCCGTTGTTCTTCTTGATCAGGCCCATAACGTCCTTGCTCGTGAAGTTTCCGGCGACGACGTGATAGGTGAGAACCTTGGTCAGGGTTGCCTTGTTCTCTGGCTTCAGGAGCGTGTCAACCGTTCCGGCAGGAAGGGCGGCAAAGGCGTTGTTGGTTGGTGCGAAGACCGTGAATGGGCCCTTGCTGGCGAGTGCATCAACCAGACCGGCGGCCTTAACGGCAGCAACGAGGGTGGTGTGCTGCTTCGAATTCACCGCGTTCTCCACGATGTTCTTCGACTTGGACATGGGCGCGCCACCGACCATTGGATTGGCGTCCATGGTCTGAGCGAACACGAGGGCAGAAATTGCAAGAGCTGGAATTGCGGCGAGGAATTTGTTGTTCATGGTGACCTTTATCGCAATAATTGCGATCTCTACAGCAAATAGAACGCTATCCGAAGAAAATATGTTCGCATTTCTCGTGAACTTTTCTTTCTTAGGTCTTTCCCCATTGGTTCTTACGTTATTGCTAGGCGGGTGATCAGCAAGTCTGCAGGTACCCTGTAGCCCAATGTCCATAGTTCAAGTCATCCCCCTTGGTGGAGTCGGCGAGATCGGCAAAAACTGCACCGTCGTTCGCCAAGGAGATGACATCGTTGTCATCGATTGCGGTCTCAGCTTCCCAGATGAAGAGATGTTCGGTGTCAACATCGTCATCCCCGATTTCACGTACCTCTTCGAAAACTCCTCAAAGATTCGCGGCGTTTTCCTTACCCATGCCCACGAAGACCATGTTGGCAGCCTAACCTGGCTCCTAGAAAAGGTCAAAGTTCCGGTCTACTGCACCGAATTCACCGCCGCCCTCATTCGATCCAAGCTTGAAGAGAAGCTCGATAAGTCCCGAATCGACGTTCGCATCTTCAAACCGGGCGACGTGATCAAAGCGGGCGATATTGAAGTCGAGCCCGTTCGAATCACTCACTCCATTCCCGAAAACTGCGGAATGGCGGTTCGCACCATCCACGGCATCGTCTTCTTCACCGGCGACTTTAAGTTCGATTTCACCCCGGTAGACGGCAAGCACACCAACATGGCGCGGCTGTCGGAGCTCGGTGCCGAAGGCGTTCTTGCCCTCTTCAGCGACTCAACGAACGTTGACCGGCCAGGCTGGGGCCCGAGCGAAAGCACCGTCACCGAAGGCCTTCGCGCGGTCTTCCAAGAGGCCAAGGGTCGCGTTCTCCTCACGACCTTCGCCAGCAACATCCACCGAATGCAGCAAGTATTCGACGTCGCCGGAGAGACCGGACGCAAGGTCGCCGTCGTCGGTCGCCGCATGGAGCAGAACCTCGAGACCTGCGAACGACTTGGCTACGTCAAGATCCCCCGTGGCACCAAGATCAAGCTCGAAGAGATGAGCTTGTATCCAGACGAGCAGCTTGCGATTCTCACCACCGGAAGCCAAGGCGAGCCGATGAGCGCGCTGGTTCAGATGAGTAAGGGCTCTTACGGCCGAATGCAGATTCGCCCGGGCGATACCCTGATTTACTCCGCTCGACCGATTCCTGGAAACGAAGCTTCGATTTGGCGAACGATCAACCGCTTGTTCGATCAAGGCTGTAAGGTCGTTTACGAAGCCTCCCTTCCGGTCCACGTTTCGGGCCACGCGTACCAGGAAGAGCTGAAAATGATGCTCAGCCTGACCCGGCCATTCTATGTGGCACCCGTCCACGGCGAAGCGCGGCACCAATACGCGTACAACAACATCGCACGCGGAATGGGAATTCCAGAGCACCGTATTTTTACGATGAAGCCCGGCGTTCCGCTTGAGTTCACCGAAACGACCGCTCAATTGGGCGATGAAGTGACCCATGGCGAAGTCCTCATCGACAACGCTGGAAACACGGGAATCACCGAGTCGGTGTTGAAGGATCGCTACACCATCGCTAACGACGGTGTCGTCATCGTAACCGTTCCGATGGATGTCAAGAAAGGCACCCTCGCCGCGCCTCCGATGGTTCAGGCTCGTGCCTTCAGCGGCGACGAGAAAGCGCTTTCCCTTGCCCAAGAAGCGGTACACGACGCGATCAACCAGCTGAAACGAGAAGACGCCCAGGACATGTTCCGAGTCAAAGCCGACGCGACCGATGTCACGAAGCGCATTCTGGTCAAGCGAGCCGGCGTTCGACCGCTCGTCATCTCGGTCGTCGTCGAAGTCTAACGACCCAGGAACGCCTGCATTCGGTCCAAAGTCTCCGCGCTGACGTGGTGCTCGATGCCTTCGGCATCGACTTCCGCCGTCGCCGGAGACACGCCGATGGCGAGCAAAAACGCCAAAACCAGTTCGTGTCGGACCTTTGCCTGATCGGCAAGGGTTTGGCCGGCGTCGGTCAGAAAGATGGATCGATAGGGCAGCGCGGTTACGAGGCCATCGCGTTGCAATCGACGAACGGTTTTTGAAACCGTAACATGGCTGATTCCGAGACGTCCGGCTAGATCAGTAGCGCGCGCCTCACCGGTCTCCCGAATCAAAAGGTCGATCAGCTCGACGTAGTCTTCCGCGCGTTCTCGGCTGTGGTCATCGCGCGTGCGCTGAAAGGGATTCGTCTCCATGTTCAATCCGTTCGACAATTATTCGGTACCCTACCCTTTAGTGACGGACAGGCCGTACGTTGAGTTCCGGGACGTACACGTAAGCTACCCCGGTCAAGTCCAAGGATTGGACGGCGTAACTCTGCAAATTGCACGTGGAGAGTTCGTCTTCATCGTCGGTCGCACTGGCGCCGGCAAGAGCACCCTCATCAAGGTTTTGACCCGCGAAGTCCGGCACACCTCAGGTGAAGTCCGCATCGACGGTCAAGAGGTCGGTGACTACAACGATCGCACCGTCTTTCGGCTGCGCCGACAAATGGGCATCGTTCCCCAAGATTTCGCCCTGCTTCCAAACAAGCGGGTGTGGGAGAACGTCGCGTACGCCATGCGCGCGGTCGGGCACACCAAGCGCGAAGTCCGGCGAGAAGTCCCGGCGATCCTCGAACAGGTTCAGATCGCGCACCGCGCTGATGCGCTTCCGCACCAGCTTTCCGGCGGCGAACAGCAACGCGTTGCTATCGGCCGGGCGCTGATCAACAAGCCACCTTTGCTCATCGCCGACGAGCCCACCGGAAACCTTGACCCAGACCACTCGGCGGAAGTCATGGACTTGCTCGTCAAGCTGAACGTCGAGGGAATGACCGTGCTCATCGCGAGTCACGATATGCCAGTCGTTGAGCGCTACGGAAGGCGCGTCATCCGTCTAGATCACGGAAAGATCGTGGAGGATTCGCTTGCTCGACCGGATTAGTTTCATTATTGGCGAAGCCTTCGAGGCGATCCGTCGCAATCTCACGATGACCTACGCGGCGATCGCGACGGTCGCGCTCACACTCTTTTTGTTTGGCGGCGTTGGCTACTCCTATTTCCACCTCAACAAACTCTCGGAATCCCTCACCGGCAAGTTTGAGATGCGGGCGTACATGGTGGATGGAGCCAAGATTCCGCAGGTTCAAGCCACGGCTAAGGCAATTCGCGAAATCCCTGGCGTCGCCGTTGTGAACTGGATTCCAAAGGATCGCGCCTGGGAACGGGAAAAGGCAAAGTACAAGCCAGAGGTGACCGATGGCATCGAAAACCCGCTTCCCGAGGCGTTCAAGATCATCCTTTCCGACCTTAAGAAAGCCGACTCGGTTGCCGCGAGCGTGCGCGCCTTGCCGAATCTAGACCCCGAGCGAGGTGTCGAATATCTTCGAGATGAGCAACGATTGCTTGAGCAGACTCGATCGTTCCTAAATTGGCTCGCAACCGGCCTTGGTGGGCTACTCCTCCTCACCAGCGGAATTCTCATCTACAACGCGATTCGGCTTGCGGTGTTTTCCCGCCGTCGGGAGGCGCGGGTGATGATGCTCGTCGGTGCGTCGCGGTTTAGCGTGCGCGTTCCATATTTGATTGAAGGCTTCATCTACGGCACAATCGGCGGCGCGCTTGCAACCGGCATGTTGTACGCGGCCCAGCGGGCCATCGAGAGTCGGCTTCTTGATCAAACGGCCTTTGCCGGCCTTCCCCCATTCCCGATCTGGCTGGGGCTTGCGCTCCTTTCTAGCGTTGGTGCCGTCTACGGTCTCGTGTGTTCTTACATCGCGATTTTGGTGCCAATGAAGCCATGAGAACTCGGATTCTGGCGGTTTTGGTGGTAGCGGCGACCCTGGTGTCGTCCCAAATCTCTCTGGCCCAAACCAAGTCAGGCTCGTCCAAGAACCCAAAGTCGCTGAGCCGAAAGCTGAACCAGGTGAAGTCGCAAAAGAGCCGCGTTGCGGCAGAGCTTCGGGCGACGACCCAAAAGGCGCGCGTGGTTACGACCGACCTACGCACCCTTGAATCTCGCTTAGAGTCGCTGGGCGAACAGGTGGAAGAGACCCGGGCGAATCTGCACGCGAATCGTGAGGAGCAGGTCAAGCTCGCCCAAAACTTGAAGCAAATGGAAGCGTTGGTCGCGGAGACGCGGGCGAAAGTTCGCTCACGACTTCGCGCGATGTATATGCAAACCAACGGAAGCTACATCAGCATCGTCTCGGGCGCCCAAACCGTGGGCGACTTCGTGAGCCGTTCTGGAATGTTGCAAACGATCGCCGAAAAGGATCGTGAGCTGTTCGACCGCTACGAGGCCCTCACGCGCAACGTGAGCGACAAAAAACGACAGCAAGACTCCGTCGTTCGGCAATACGAAAAGCTGCGCGCCTTCGAGAATCGAAAAGAGGCCGAGCTGAGCGACGTTCGCGAGGAAAAGAGCCTTGCCCTGAAGCAGCTCCGGAACCGACAGGCCGAACTGAAGAAGCTTTTACAGCAGTTCCAAGCCGACGAACGCAGCATCGCCGCCGAAATTGCCGCTTATAACCGCCGGATCCAGAAGAACCCGAAGACCGCACGCAAGCCGTTCAAGGGGCGATTCATGCGGCCGGTGAACGCGCCCGTGACTAGCGGATTCGGAAACCGCTTCCACCCTATCCTGCGCATCAGCCGCCTCCACGCCGGTACGGACTTTGGCGCAAGGAGCGGGTCTCCCATTTTTGCCGTTGCCGACGGCACCGTCATTTCCGCCTCTTACAGTGGTGGTTACGGCAACCGCGTGATTCTCGATCATGGCGGGGGGCTCACAACGGTGTACGCCCACTGCAGCAGCCTCGCAGTGCGCGCCGGACAAACCGTACGCCAAGGACAGCGTATCGGGGCCGTCGGATCAACTGGCCTGAGCACCGGCCCGCACCTCCACTTCGAGATGAGAATCAACGGGCGGCCGGTGAACCCGATGTCTCGCCTTTAGTCTTTGCGCGGTTGGACTAGAATGATCCGACCTTGAAGCAGCGCTATCTCCTCGTCCTGTTCCTCGCCTGGCTGGGCTGGGTGTTCGACATCATGGACACCGCGCTGTTCAACTTCGCGAAAATTCCCATGCTCACCCAAATGCTGGGGGAGGCTCGCTACAAGGAGGTCGGCACGGCACTTGAAGGTCAAATCCAGACGGTCTTTCTGGTCGGCTGGTCGCTTGGCGGACTCATCTTCGGCATCCTGGCCGACCGGTGGGGACGGACGCAGGTGCTGATCACCACGATCTTGATGTACTCCGTGTTCACGGGACTTACTGGGTTCTGTCAAACGCCCGAGCAAGTGATGATTGCTAGGTTTGTTACCGCGCTCGGGATCGGCGGCGAATGGGCCGCCGGGGCGGCGCTGGTTGCGGAGAGCGTGCCGGCAAACTTCCGGGCGCGCGCAAGCGGGTTCCTGCAATCTGCCGCTGCCTTTGGGCCATGGTTTGCGGCGCTTGCGAATCTCAGTGTTCCCGCCGGGCGATGGCAGGCCCTGTTCTTCGTCGGGGCGATTCCTGCGCTGCTTTGCTTCTTCTTCCGATTTAAGTCACAGAACGAAGAAGCGGCACCGAAGCCGGACAGCGGTAAGTTTTCGGACCTCTTTGCCTCGGTCAATCAACGGCGACGCACGATTTCTGCGGTGCTGCTCGGGGTTGTCGGAGTTACCGGGGCGGGGATTCTGCCGTTCTGGCTACCTAACCTCATCAAGCAAGCCGGGGCGGGTTTGGCACCGGAGGCTTCGAAGCAGTTTCTTAGCCTAAACACCTTCACCATTCACATCGGAACGCTGGTCGGGGTTTTGCTGTTTCCGCTGATCGCGGACCGCGTAGGGCGACGCCCAGCGTTTGCCGTCTTCTTCATCGGTGCACCGCTTTCGGCCTACCTGGCGCTCTCCGGGACTCCCGACCTGAATCGGCTACTTTGGCTGCTTCCAGTCGCCACCTTCTTCTCGATCGGTCTATCGTCTGGGTTCGTTTTGTACTTCCCCGAGTTGTTCCCGTCGCGGTTACGGGCAACCGGTTCAGGTCTGGCGTACAACGTCGGCCGAGTCGTCAGCGCGCCAGTCCCAGCCTTGATGGGCGCACTGATGGCCAGCAACCAGGGCAACGTTGCCCTGGTTGTCATGGTTGCAGGAGCGATCTACGTGATCGGCCTTCTGGCATTGGTCTGTGCACCGGAGACCAAGGGTCTTCCGTTGCCCGAGTAATCAGATCAGAACATACAGCCGCTGATCGTCGACTTCGAGATCGAAGCGAGTTTCAGCGCCGGCAGGGTTGCTCCGTGCTTTCGCATGGCGGCCACCGCTTCCGCTAGATGGGCGCGGGAGACTCCGGTCCAGATCTCCGGGTATTTGGGCTTTCCGGTCTTCGTCGCGACAAAGGTGAAATCCGCCCCGCGTTCGGCCTTAAAGCCCCGAATCACGACGCCTTTCGTATCCGCCAGGACCGGAACAGCGAGGCCTACTTTCGTAGCGTTCGCCCGGACCTCGGCCAGCGTCCCATCCATCACCACGAGAACTTGCGCTTTTCCGGCGAGCTCTTTTGCAAGGCCATTAATTCCCGGGGTGGCTTTCGGATTTGCCGGGCAGTTCTTCTTCAGAAAGAAGATGAACGTTGGCTTGCCAACGAGGCTCTTCTCCGTGTAAGTCTTCCCGTCGGTAGCCGATAGTCGGAACGCCGGTGCCTCGTACTTGCACGCGAAGACCGATCCCGTCAGTACCAAAAGGCCAACACTCAGCAAGCTTCGCATCAGTTTCGCCCCTCGTTGCGCGGATCGTAGTTCCCGGCGTAGATGCCACGATCTAGGTTTCGCCACCACGTTTGCGACCACTTGCCAAACTTGGCATGGCCATCCACATACGTGTAGTTCTGCCCGCCCGAAAACGCGGTCAGCTTCAGCTCCTTCGTCAGACCGGTAGCCGGATCGAACGTCAGATTCTGCATGAAGCCGCTTGTTTCCTCGCTCGGGGTGCCCCAGTAGAACGGGTGGAAGTGGTCGCGAACGATGTTGTCATTCGCCTGCGCAATGTAGATCGTGCTTGCTGGTCCCGCGATCGAGCCTGTGGTGGCGAACTTGCCTGACTGATAGCCGCCGCTCATGAAGGCGTTCAGAAAGTAGCTCGACATCCGGTAGTTCAAGAAGGTCGGGTCGGTCACCGGCAGGTTGGCCGGCGGCCAGTTGTTCGATTGGTCGGAGGGTGATCGGTAGATTGCCCGGTTCTTGATGTAAGGCTGCACTTGAGTAGTCCAGGTGTTCTCCTTCACCGGAAAACTCGACAGCGGGAAGTAGTCGTCGAAGTCGTTCGCGTACATGAGGAACGCGACTCCGAGCTGACGGCAGTTGCTCAGGTCCTGAGTTTTCTTCGCGGCTTCTTTTGCCTGGGCAAAGACCGGGAACAGGATGGCGGCAAGGATCGCGATGATTGCGATGACGACGAGAAGTTCGATAAGCGTAAATGCCTTTTTCATTTTCGTAACGCGTAGCGTCGGGCCAAGAGATTTGGCGGACCGGCGAGATATGGGAAGGGCGTTACGAATGCCGGGGAGGGGGAGAAATCGGCGCGGCGCTGGACACAATTGCCGCGGCACCCATCGTGCGAATCGGCAGAAACTCCACGGGCGAAGACTCAATGCTTACGATTAGCGGCGGGGTTTCCACCGCGTAGTCGGTCATCAGGGCCGTCTTCGTCACTTCCTCCTCCTGGGTCGGCTTCTTTTTCTGGTTGCACAAGCAAGGCAGAAACTCAGCGTCCCCCGGTTTTGGAGCTACGAATGTGGGGCCATCTGCCGTGTCTTCCGTCACTACCTGGACCTTCGCGGTTGGGCAGTGACGGCTGAGAGTTACCGATCTAAGGGTAACGCCCGACGAGGCGACGGCGATTATGAGCGCGAATCCAAAGCACAAGATTTGCCGCCAGCGCTTCTTCAGCGCCCAGCGAATTGCTTGGAGATCCACCCCTTAACGATACCTGTGACCGTTTCTAAAGGAGTCGGAACTTGGCTTCCGTTTTAGCTTCGATTTCCTGAACCGTCACCTCAGGAGCCATCTCGAGCAGGATCAAGCCATCGTCCGAAACTTCAAAAACGCAAAGATCGGTAATGATCAGGTCCACGCAACCTTTGCCGGTAAGAGGCAAGCGACATTCTCGCAGAACCTTCGATTCGCCTGCTTTGTTCGTGTGCTCCATCACCACGACCACGCGCTTGACTCCGGCGACCAGGTCCATCGCACCGCCCATTCCCTTCACCATCTTTCCGGGGATCATCCAGTTCGCGAGATCGCCGTTCTCGCTTACTTCCATCGCGCCGAGAATGCTGAGGTCGATATGCCCGCCGCGGATCATCGCGAAAGAGTCAGCGGAAGAGAAGTACGAGGTGCCGGGAATTTCGGTCACCGTCTGCTTTCCAGCGTTGATCAAGTCCGGGTCAACTTCGCTTTCCAGCGGAAACGGGCCGAGGCCGAGCATGCCGTTTTCGCTCTGCAAGACCACGTCCATTCCGTCTGGAATATAGTTCGCCACCAGGGTCGGAATCCCGATTCCAAGGTTAACGTAAAAGCCATCGCGAAGCTCCTTCGCGGCACGTTGAGCAAGCTGATCTCGGTTCCAAGGCATGATGTTGAACTCCCTCGTTCTTTCTCCTATTCTGGCACCGTCGCTTCTCTAGTTATTTTCCACTAAAATTTGGAATGATGCCATTCTGGACTTGACAAGCTACGGGGCGGGAAAGCGAAGATGCAGTTGCTATGAAACGCCTTTTTCAAACAACGCTTGTCGCTGCTATTGTCGTCATCGTCGCTGCCAACAGCGCTGCAAATCCGCCTACAGCATTCCCAGCATGTGCAGAAAATGTGAACCCGGCTAACCCAGGTGTAGGTTGTGGATCAGTAAGCACTTGGGCAGCTTGCAGAGGTTGTTGTGAAAATTTCTGTGGTTCTATCGGAAGTGCAACGTACAATGCTTGCGTCCAAGCGTGTGATAGAAAGTTTTAATGAAGTCAAGTGACCGATTGTACGCGGTTGGAACGGCGGCAATGATCATTGTCGCCGCCGTTGCGTGGATGAAACCATGGAAGCCATACCGTGAACCAGTTTGGGCTCGTCTGATCCAAGAAAAAGGACCAGACTATGAAGTTCTTTATCGCGTTCTGACAATTGGCGAGCCAAGCAAAGTTCTGCATGTTAGCCGGGAGGACTTCGTGTTTGTGGTGAACTCGACGTTACACAAGAATGAGAGGGTCCAAGCTGGAGCTTTCGATGCGCTTGCGTTTCTTTCACGCAATCCAAGATATCAGGATGAGGCATGGCAAAAGATTCGGGGATTGAAAGGGGCCAAGAACCAAAATCTTGCCAAAAAGTACTGGTGGACTGCGATGAAGGCAAGATTGCCGGAGATCAAAGGCGAGCTAAAAGCTTCCCAGTCGAGTCAAGACCCGCAGGTTGTTGCAGAAGCCTCGCGACTAATTTCAATCGGAAAAGAAGCCAAATGGATCGAGTAATACGTAAGAGACAACAAGTTGCCGCCACGTTGGTTGAGATATTAACCGTATTAGCCATTATCATTGTTCTGGCCGGAATCTCGTTTCCGGTTTACGCACACGTCACCACGACGGCGCGACATTCAGCAACGCTTAGTGCGCTTCACCAGAACTACCTCGCCATTCAGCTATACCAAGAACGGGAAACCATCCAAGTCTTGCCATACGCCCTTTCTGATACATCTATTTATACCATTCGAACGCGTAACGAACTCTGGGGTTCAAAGTTTGAACTTGATCAAGAACCACCGCGACTAGCCGACCTTCTCTATCCTTTCCTCAAGGATCGAAGCGCGCTCCGATCACATCGAGCACCAGTCGTTCCTCCGCTTGCCGAGATGTTTGGCAAGGACTATTTTGGCTGGCGCTATGACGAGCAGCGTGCGATATTAGGAGTCGGCCCGAGATACAGCCCAGAAACTGCTGTATGGATGAACGAATATGTGGATTACGACGACCCGATGAATGGCAACGGTCGCATTGGATGCCTATACGAGAGCGGCAGCACCAAAATGGTTCCAAGACAAGAGTGTCTCAGCGGAGTCCGTGACTTGGCGATGGAGCAATACGAGCTAGGCGGATCGAGCTGAGCTAAACGCTAACAGTAACTCCGGCCGCAGTCCATTCTCCGCAAACTCCACGGCCAACTCTGCCACCGCTGGCGCGAACTTGAAGCCGTGTCCGCTGCAGGCGCTGATGCCCAGGGAGTTGGACCGCACCCAATCGATGATGAAATCGCCGTCAACCGTGTTGGTGTACCGGCAAGCCGCTTTCTGAACGACCCGCGCTTCTGGTCCAAGAAACCGAGTGACATTCGCGGCAATGCCCGGCAATTGCGCGAAGGGGTCGGCTAAACCGAGACCAGCGACCGGGCCGGGCAAGTGCTCCCCGACCTTAACCAAGTCGCAGTCCGCATGAGCAGGAATTCCGTAAAGAAAGCTCCCCTGACCGCCGTCAAACCCGAACACCGGAAGCGCGTCCGAAACTCCTTCGAGCCAGGCGATGGTCTGTATGGTCACGGTTAGGTTCCATTTCGGGCAAAGCGCTTGCATCCCAGGTCCAAGCGCGAAGAAACTGAGGCCAGATTCCGCAATTGCCGGTGCGCCGAACTCGAAAGAAACGCCGAGGGCTTGAAGCCGCTCGAACAAGCCAAGACAAATCCGGTCGGAAAAGAGGAATCCAGCATCCGGCTCAAAAACGGTCTCATAACCTTCCGGCAGAGGTTCCGGCACTGGGTAACCAGCTTCGATTCGGAGCCCATACTGCGCGGCGGAGCCCCGGACCCCACCCAGCAAATCCCCATCTGCCGGTCCGGCATAAACCACGCCGCGCGCTTCGTGAACCGGCATTCCTAGCTCAGCCGAAAGCTCGCCCCACAGCCCAAACGCCTTTTGCATCAGCGGCACGTAACCCGACGACTCGAAGTAGGCGAACCGGTAAATCCGTGAGCCGCCGATCGACGATGTTCCCGGCCCCAGCGGTGGCTCAACCGACCGGACGCGAACGGTGTATCCGCGCTGCGTGAGCCGCCAGGCAAGGCACAACCCATAGACTCCCGCACCGTACACCGTTGCCGTTTTCATCCCCCTAGATTATTCGGTAACGTCAGACCGTGGACGTCCGCGTGATCTTGGCCCTGCTCATCGGAAACGCCCTCCTGGCCTGTTCCTGCCAAGGCGAGCCCGATCGTGCCGCGATTGCGGCTGGCCGCGTAAAGCCGCTTTTGGAATGTGATCTGAAGGCTATCGGCGTAACCTATCCGCCCAAGCGCCTCCTTTTGCGCGCTTTCAAAACGGAAAAGCGCCTTGATGTTTGGGTCGGAAACGGGACCGGAAAGCTCAAAAAGTTCAAGTCGTATCCGATCGTGGCGATGTCCGGCAAAACCGGTCCGAAACGCAAAGAAGGCGACCGGCAAGTGCCGGAAGGCATCTATCAAATTGACCGGTTCAACCCAAAAAGCCAATTCCACCTATCGCTTGGGATCAGCTATCCGAACGCCGCCGACAAACTTTTCGCCGATCGAGAATCTCCCGGAAGCGACATCTTTATCCACGGTAGCAACAAGAGCATCGGCTGCCTCGCGATGGGCGATCCGGCAATTGAGGAGATTTACACCTTGGCCCGATCCGTCTCCGGCCCGATCAGCGTCCACATCTTCCCTTGGCAGTTCACCAGTAACGAGACCGTCGACACTCCGCTCTGGCAACAGCTTAGGACAATCGATCTTGACTTCCAGCTCAAGCCGAGGATCCAGAAAATCCGGGTGAGTAAAGTCGGGGCCTACGAACTCGTTAGCCGCTAGATTTTCTGAAGCTCTTCCCGGTGGGCTACCAGTTTCATATAGCTTGCGGGGTACTCAACGAGGTGTTCCTGAACAAAGAAGATGTCCCGCATGGGCGTCCAAGCGCCGTACAACTCTTGCCGCCGCTTTGTGTACTCGGCGAAGTCGCCTAGCGAGGTTGGGTTTGCGGGCACCGATTCGGCTGCCATGCGCATCGAGCGCAGGATGCTGAGATCAGTGGACTTTTGCACGAAGCCACGTCGGTAAAGCCAATCCTGCCAAGGCACATTCTGAAGGTCTTCTTTTTTCAAACCAAGGTCGGTCTGAACCTGGGCCCAGTCGGATTCACTGGCCACCGTACTCATCGTGTAGCGGTAAAGCGCCAGGTGCGAGCCGATCTCCTTTCGGGCATCCGGGAGTTCGCCGAGGTGTTCGAGGATATCGCTAGCTTCGGCGCGGCTTGGTTTGAGATCGCGCACAACCTTCATGACCTCTTCTTCCACCCAAGCCCGGACGGCGGTCGAGATTTCGTTACGATCCGATCCACAATGCTGGGCGACGTTTGCCGCTCGCTTAAGCTCGTCGAACGCTCCCGCTCGATCTCCTTCGGCAAGGGCCAGCTTGGCCTGGGCTAGCTTTATGCGCGAAACCTGTCGCATCGTCGCGTATTCCGGGAGCAACACCGCGTAGCCCAATCGGTAGTCGCGCTTAAACCGGCACGTCTTCGCTGTCGTTGCACGATCGATCTCGGGCATCAAGTAGGCCACCTTTTCGACCCCCTGTTTTAACTCTTCGGTCGACAAAGGCACCGTCGTGTCGTTGAGCTTTGTGACGACCTTCTTCGCCTCCGGGTCCATGCTCAGCAGGGCGTCGCCAAGAATCTGGTAGTACGGCGCGGCGTTTGGATATAAAGTCGCGAGCGTGTTCGGACCAGAAAGGTCGGCGGCGTTGATCGGAAGCCCAGACTGTTTCGCAAGCTCAAACTCGCTCTGGATTTGCGATTCCAGAACCGCCTGATAGGTGAACCAACCGGCGCACAAACCGATGGTTCCGGCAACTAACGTGAGTGACTTTTTGCGACGAGATTCCAACTTCCTGCTCCTACCCATAAGACGCAAGAGATTGGAAAAATCGTTCAGGCCGCTTCGCGGACGGTTCGTCGCTCGATTCTCTTTTCAAAATTCGTACCGAGCAAGATTCGATTCACATAGATTCCCGGCGTGTGAACTTGGTCAGCATCCAAGCTTCCGACCGGTACCAACTCTTCAACCTCAGCAACGCAAACGCGGCCAGCCGTCGCCATCATCGGGTTAAAGTTTCGCGCCGTGCGGCGGTAGATCAGGTTGCCGGATTCATCGCCCTTCCAAGCTTTCACGATGCTCAGGTCCGCGGTGAGGCCAGTCTCCATCACGTACATTTCGCCGTTAAACTCGCGGGTTTCCTTTCCTTCCGCAACCAGAGTGCCGTAGCCGGTCTTGGTGTAAAACGCCGGAATCCCGGCTCCGCCGGCTCGGATGCGCTCGGCCAAAGTTCCCTGCGGATTGAACTCAAGTTCGAGCTCGCCCGAAAGGTATTGCCGCTCAAACTCGCCGTTCTCGCCGACGTAGCTGCTGACCATCTTTTTGATCTGGCGGGTCTGAAGCAGAATGCCGAGCCCAAAGTCATCGACACCGCAGTTGTTGCTGATCACGGTGATGTCCTTCACCCCAGAATCGCGCAAAGCCAGGATCAGGTGCTCCGGAATGCCGCAAAGGCCAAACCCTCCGGCCATGATCGTCATGCCGTCAAATAGCAAATCGCTCAGCGCGCTGGTGGAGTTGGCGTAAACCTTGTTCATCGTGTCCTCTTCGACTTCTGTAGATTACTTGGAAGCCAGCACCCGAAACAAAAATTGGGCGAAGCCAGTCTCCCAGCTCCGCCCTTCATGCGAGGTCCGTTGCCTCTGCATTCACCCAATAGGCGAAACGCTGCGCGACCACCAGAAGTTCACTCAATTGGCAAAACTTTCTAAAATTTGTGGCAGTTTGTGGGTGATCTCGGAATTTGTGGCGAGATAGTCGCAGCCGAGGTTGCGTCCCGCCTCGTGCAATTCAGTCTCCTTGTGCCCCGCGTGAGCAATGACTTTGATGCCGGCCGCCTTCAGTTTTGGCACCAACTCCGCCACGGGAAAGCCCGACGAACTCAGATTGACGATGGCGACGTCGGCGGTAATCACTTCGGCCGTTCGCGCCATTACGGCTTCGTGGCCAAAGGCCGTCACCGTCTTCGCCAACCTCGGCCCCCAAAGCAAGTTGTCCTCGTAGATCGCGACTTTCATGGTTCATTCTGGACCGGTTCTCTTCCGCTGGCGCGGTTTGGCCCAGTGACCGCCATGCCAGCGGTACCCTGACACCATGTCTCTTCGCCCCCTCAAGTGGGAAAACGATGCGCTCACCATGCTGGACCAGCGCAAGATTCCGCTCCAAACCGAATACCTGCACCTAACCTCCAGTGCCGATGTGGCGGCGGCGATTCGGGACATGGCAGTACGTGGCGCGCCGGCCATCGGCATCGCGGCGGCGTACGGAATGGCGCTGGCGGTGTTGCATCACGAAGAGCTTCACATCGCCGACAAACGGCTCCGCGCCTCGCGGCCCACTGCGGTCAACCTTTTCTGGGCCCTTGACCGAATTCAGGGCGTGCTGAAGGACGGTTTCCCCGCCGTGCTGCGCGAAGCGCAGGCGATCGAAGCGGAAGACCTCGCAATGAATCTCGCCATCGGCGAGCACGGAAACGCCCTCGTACCGCAGGGTGCCCGCATCCTCACCATCTGCAACACCGGCGCCCTCGCTACTGCGGGACACGGCACCGCGCTCGGCATCATCCGAACCGCCCATGCTGCAGGCAAAAACATCTTCGTGACCAGTTGCGAAACCCGCCCGCGCCAGCAGGGGCTCCGCCTGACCGCCTACGAGCTGACCTTCGAAAACATCCCCTTCCGCAGCATCGCCGACAGCGTCGCCGCTTCGTTGATGCGGGCTGGAGAAATCGACCTCGTGGTGGCGGGAGCCGACCGGATAGCCGCCAATGGCGATTCGGCTAACAAAATTGGTACCTACAGCCTTGCCGTCCTGGCAAAGCATCACGGAATTCCGTTTTACATCGCCGCACCAACGTCCACCTTCGACCCAACGCTCGCGAACGGAGACCTGATTCCTATTGAAGAGCGCGATCCGCGCGAACTCACGGAATCGGAAGGCGTCCGCATCGCCCCCGAGAACACCCCGGTCTATAACCCTGGGTTCGATGTCACTCCCGGCGAGCTGATCACGGCAATCGTGTCGGAGAAAGGCGTCTTCTATCCACCGTACAACTTTGCCTAACTTAACTTAGTCAATATCTCGGCATCTGTCAGTCCCGCGACCTCAAGTAGCTTGTCGCGGGAAGTGTCACCTCGGACAATTGTGAGGTTGGACTTGGCGACTCCGAGCTTCTTTGCGAGCAGCTCAATCACCGCGGAGTTCGCCTGACCATCGGTCGGAGCGGAGGTCACGTACACCCGCACCGTGCCCTCGCGAACCTCCACGAGGTTGCGTGAAGCCCTTGGTGAGACACGTACAAGTAGCTTTCCCATGGTGAGATACCTTCATTCTGAGTTAGACTAGGATCGAAATGGCGTACTTCCCCGAAGTCTCGGAACCGATTCGCTTCGAAGGCCCCCAAAGCAAGAATCCGCTTGCTTTCAAGCACTACAACCCCGAGCAGATTGTTGCCGGAAAGTCCATGAAGGACTGGTTCCGCTTCGCGGTTGCCTATTGGCACACGTTCAAGGGCACCGGTGTTGACCCGTTTGGCTCTGGCACGGCGAACCGACCTTGGGACGTTGCCGCCGACCCGATGCAGCGCGCCCACGACACGATGGACGCCGCTTTTGAGTTCTTCACCAAGCTTGGTGTTGAGTACTGGTGCTTCCACGACCGAGACATCGCTCCCGAAGGCGCGAACTTCCAGGAAAGCTGCAGCAACCTTTCCACCATCGTGGACTACGCCGCAAAGAAGCAGGAAGAGACCGGCGTCAAGCTCCTGTGGGGCACCGCTTGCCTCTTCACCCACCCGCGATTCCAGGCCGGCGCCAGCACGAACCCAGACCCGCACGTCTTCGCTTACGCGGCTGCACAGGTTAAGCACGCAATGGACGCCACCAAGAAGCTCGGCGGTGTTGGCTTCACTTTCTGGGGCGGACGAGAAGGCTACGACACCCTGCTCAACACCAAGATGCAGCAGGAGCGCGAGCAGTTCGCCAAGCTCCTCCACATGGCGGTGAAGTACAAGCAGGAAATCGGCTTCGACGTTCAGTTCTACATCGAACCAAAGCCGAAGGAACCGACGAAGCACCAGTACGACAGCGATGTCGCCGCGTGCATGAACTTCCTCCGCGAGTTCGATCTGACGGATCACCTGAAGCTGAACATCGAGACCAACCACGCAACCCTGGCCGCTCACTCGATGCTCCACGAACTCCGCGCCGCCCGAGAGGCCGGTGCCCTTGGTTCCATCGACGCGAACGCCGGTGACGAGCTTCTTGGCTGGGACACCGACCAGTTCCCGACCAGCGTCTACCTGACCACGGAAATCATGCTTGAGCTGATTGCGATGGGCGGATTCACCACCGGCGGTCTGAACTTCGATGCCAAGGTCCGACGCCAGAGCCACGACGAACTCGACCTGTTCTATGCCCACATCGGCGGTATGGATGCATTTGCCCG
The DNA here is from genome assembly GCA_027485645.1 of bacterium. Taxonomy (GTDB): domain Bacteria; phylum Armatimonadota; class Fimbriimonadia; order Fimbriimonadales; family Fimbriimonadaceae; genus Fimbriimonas. The sequence goes on along the minus strand of JAIXQR010000003.1, from coordinate 453,932 downwards.
GGGCCTCGTCTCGGCCGATAAGATCATTCAGGACGGCCGACTCCAGAACTTCGTTGACGAGCGATATGCCGGTTGGAACACCGAGTTCGGCAAGGGCATTCTCGCCGGAAACGGCTCGTTCGCCGATTGCGAAGCCTACGTTCTCGCCAACGGTGAACCGGTCCGCAAGTCCGGCCGCCAAGAGTATCTCGAGAACCTGATCAACGAGTTCATCTGATCGTCGCGAGCAAACAACGCCGTTTGCTCCACAATCACTCTATGGCCCAAGTTCCCGGTAACCGAGATTCAATCGACGGCAAAAAAATGCTGCCTCGATTGGCTCTCGGTTGCCTTCTTTTTTCCCTGATCATGAGCGCTGGCGTGTACCTGTTTGCACAGGCCACCACTCCGTTCTTCCAGCAGCAAGCGAAGTCGAAAGCGGGCCGCTGACCGGTACCATTATCTGGACCCACGCAATGAAGCGTAGAGGATTCTGTTGAACCCAACCCGAGAAGAATATCTATTCTTTTCCCTTCCGGAAAAGTTGTTGCTGTACGGGCTCACTCTCTTGAGCCTCGGCATCATGGCTGCCCAAATCTGGCAGCGCGTGAAGGTGTGGCAGCAAGGCAAGCCGATCGCCGAACTTCGAACCGGATGGCGCTACTGGCTGCCCACTCGCGAGGCTCTCGGAACGTGGTGGAAGAACCTTGCCACCTACGTGCTCGCGCAAAAGAAGGTCCGCGGCTCTCGGCCTAAGTCGGGTGCGCCGATGCACCTGATGATCTTCTATGGGTTCCTAGCCCTCACCATCGCGACGACCCTGCTGGGAATCAACACCTACAGCCCGATCAAGTTCCACCAGGGCAACTATTATTTGCTCTACGAAGCGACCTTCGACACGCTCGGATTGCTCCTTCTGTTTGGCCTTCTTTGGGCGATCGGACGCCGCGCGATTGCGATGCGCGAAGGCAAGAAGCTCGCTTCAGAAACGCCCTACGAGGCACAAAAGACCGACCAGCGCCGGTATCCGATTAGCGGAAACGCCTCCGACATGGCGGTTCTGTTCTTGCTGCTGGCTCTGACCCTCAACGGCTACTGGCTCGAGGCCGCCCGAATTTCCGCCGATCCGAAGCCGTGGGACAACTGGTCTTGGGTTGGGTACGCGATCAGCCAGTTCCAAGGGCCATTCTCGCCGATGCAGTACAAGGGTGTGTACTGGTTCCACGTCGGCCTAGTGCTCACCTTCTTCGCCATCTTGCCGCAGCTTCGAATCCGGCACGTGCTGCTGGCGATCTTCACCACCGCCGCGACCGACGAGAAGCCGATGGGCAAGCTCGTTCCGATTTCGATGGAGGAAGTTGAGCAGACCGAACAGATCGGCGCGAAACTACCGAAGGACCTGAGCCGCTGGCATCTGATGTCGCTGGATGCCTGCATGGAGTGCGGACGCTGCACCGAAGTCTGCCCCGCGTGGAACGTCGGCAAGGTGTTGAACCCGAAGCAGGTGGTCCAAGACCTGCGACAAGCCGCGACCGGCGGGCTCGCCCTCGCCGAAACGGTGAGCGAAGAAGCCCTTTGGCAATGCACGACGTGTAACGCCTGCGTCGAGGCTTGTCCCGTCAACATCCGCCACGTCGACCTGATCGTCGATGTCCGCCGAAACCTCGTCAGTGAAGGCGCGCTGAGCGGGTCCGCCGCGGTCATGCTCCGCCAAACTGCCTCCAGCGGAAACGCCTGGGGGGCCAGCGTTTCGGAACGCGAAAAGTGGATGGAAGGGCTGGATATTCCGCTTTGTCGAAACGGCGAAGAGTTCGAATTCCTGTTCTGGGTGGGCTGCGCGGGTGCCACCGACCCCGGCGCGGTGAAGACCACCAAAGCGGTCGCCGCTTTGCTTAAGAAGGCTGGCGTCAAGTTCGCTTGCCTCGGCAAAGAGGAAGCCTGTACCGGCGATCCGGCGCGGCGAGTGGGCGAAGAGTTCCTCTTCCAAGACCAAGCCAGCAAGAACGTCGGCGTGTTCCAGCGCTACGGGGTGAAGAAGGTCGTGACGGCTTGCCCGCACTGCTTCAACTCGCTGAAGCACGAGTACGGCGACTTCGGCGGCTCGATGGAGGTGTTCCACCACACGCAGCTTCTGCAATCGCTGGTCCGCAAGGGCGATCTCCTCGCCGTTCCCGCATCATCCCGCGTCGTGTATCATGACCCTTGCTACCTGGCCCGCGTGAATGACGAAACCGAAGCCCCACGCGAGATTGCGCCGGGAATGGCAGACCCGCAGCCGTCCGGCAAAAAGACGCGCTGCTGCGGTGCCGGCGGTGGACGCATGTGGATGGACGAGCCGAACGAGCAACGCCCCGCCAACGCCCGCGCCGATCAGCTCCTCGCCACCGGCGCCGAAACCGTCGCCCTCGGCTGCCCCTTCTGCCGAATCATGCTTGAACCCGCCGTCAAAGCCAAAGGCGGCGACCACATCCGCCTCCTCGACCTTGCGGAAATGCTGCAAGAAGCGAACGGCTAAACTAACCTCTCATGGTCATTGGCGTCGGGATCGACTTGGTGGAAATTGCTCGCATCAAGCGGGCAATGCAGCGAAATCCACGCTTCATTTACCGAATCCTCACCGACGCTGAGCGGGACTACTGCCGCACCGCCTACCAAGTCGCGGGCCGCTGGGCGGCGAAAGAAGCAGTGGCGAAAGCGGTTGGTCTCAGCCTTTCTTGGCAACAGGTGGAAGTCCTGCCTGATGAACTCGGCGTCCCCACCGCCCGCGTCCACACCGCCGAATTCGACCCCGCTCGCCTGCGACTAAAAATCTCCATCACCCACGAACGCACCCACGCCGCCGCGGTGGCGATCCTGGAGCGGGTCGTTTTGCACAAGCCTATCTACTGAGCGTTAAGCCCAGCGGCGCTTGAGTTCGTCTCGCATCCAGACGCAGACTTCGAATAGGTCGGCGACCGGTTTGCCGTCGGAGACGTTGGTCCAGAGGTAGTTCGGCGGGCCGAACTCGGGGTCTACGGTCAACACGGTGTCGCCGCGCTTTTCGGCGGCGATCTTCATGTCGGTCCAAATCGAGACAAATCGGTCCACGGCCCACTTCCAATGGGCGGCTCTTGGGTCGGGGACCTGCGGTCCTTCGGTGTGTCCAACTCGGGCGTGAATGTGACGGGTCCGCGTGGCGACAAGCTTCAGGGCCTCGTCGTAGGCCTCTAGCATGTTCCCACAAACGCAAGTCCAGTGGCTCAAATCGGCACAAACGTGAAGCTGCGGAAAGGCCTCCAGTAGCTTGACCGTGCTCGACGGATCAAACAGCAAGCGGCCGCGGTGGGTCTCAATGTTGACTTCCAAGCCGGAATCGGCAACGGCGGGAAGGAACTCCTTGAGGAATGCGGAGCCCTTCTCGAAGTCCCAATATTCTGTGCCAGCGTGGACGGTTACTTTGGTGGCACGAACCGCCGCACAGGCGGGCAGGTCTGCGGCAAGCTTTTTCGCATCCTCGCCGAAGAGCATCGCGATCGCCGGACCGGTGTATCCAGCGGCGCGAGCTTCCTTGACTTGTCCGAGAGGAGCTTCGATGCCATCAAACCCCGCCGCGAGAACCAGCGGAATTGCATCCTTGACCGGCATATCCATGCCCCAGAGGGCCTTGAAATAACTCACTTGCATGGCACGGAGTTTAGCCGACCTCCGTCGCTAGCTACAGCAGCTTTATCGAGATCAACTTATCCAATGGATCATTGCCGGACTCACACCGCGCACTCAAGAGACAGCTCGGACATCCTGCGTCGCAGGGGCAGAGTTGCACTAACTGCCGCGCCATGGCGCGGAGGAGGTCGGTGTTCTCAAACAGCTTTTCGGCTAACCCAATGCCACCAGGCACTTCATCGTAAATGAAGACGGCCGGGCGAAAAGTGTCGTACATCATGCTCGACCAACTCGAACCTAGGTCGCCCCGATCACAACCGGCTAGCAATGGTGCAATCGCGAGCAGCGCATGCTCGACCCCGTGCACTCCGCCGATGAACCGGTGGGCGTCCTCTTCTTCCTCCGGCGATGGCAGATCCCTACGCAACGCAACCGTCTCGAACGTCTGGGAAGGCAGGTCGAGATCGATCATGTCCAGAAACTGATCGCCATCCAACATCTTTCGCCGGTAGCCGGTCACCGAAGTGGTGACTTGCACCCCGCACAGGCTCCAAGGACCGCTTTGTTTGAAGGTTTTCTGCGGCATCACAATGCTGCTCACCACGGCTTGGGTGTAGTACGGAACCGAAGTCGGCTCCAACCGAGCGACCTTTGCGTCCAGGTTAAGCTCCACGACCTCAAACGTGGCACCACGATGCAGATAGATCGCGCCAACGTGGGCCGAGCGCAGCGCGCGCCACTCCTCCATGCTGCCAAGCTCCTCGCCACCAACCATGAGCAAGATGGTCTCGCCGCCCGCCGAGCGGATGTTGACGTCTAGCGCAGGCGACTCTTCCCGTGGGTAGACAAACGCTCCTTGCCGAAACTCTAACTCCCCGCTCCGGTCCATGCTCTCCGCGAGGCTCAGCGCTTCTTCCCCGAACTGCTGAAGTTCGCTCATGGTCAGCGGCTTTTCGTGCGCCGCACACTTGAGGTGCGCGCTTAGAATTTGCGGGTTTTCCGGATTGGCGACCGCGCTTTCGCAAACCCCATCCAAGATTCGGCTAGGATCCCGAAGCAGGAACTGTTCCAACGGTTCGTCGTGGGCAACATAAATGGCAAGCCCATCCCGGCTTCCGCGGCCCGCGCGTCCGGCTTGCTGCCAAAAACTACTGATTGAACCGGGGTACCCGTTGATGAGCACCGCATCCAGTTGCCCAACATCAACGCCAAGCTCCATGGCATTCGTCGCGCTGAGTCCGATCAGCTTGCCGGAATGAAGTCGCTTTTCGATGTCACGACGTTCCTTCGGCGTGTATCCGGCGCGGTAAGTCTCCACCTTGTTCGCCTTTGTTCGTTCCGCTGCGTAACGCCCGACCAGCTCTGCCGAAACACGAGTTCGACAGAAAGCCAAGGTTCGAACCTCGCGATTCACGAGGTCGCTCAGAATCTGCGATGTCGCGACGTTCGGGCTGAGGCGCTTCTCCGGGTTCACGTGCGGCGGATTGAAGAACAGGACCGTTCGCTTACCGCGTGGGCTTCCGTCGTCATCCACGACTTCGGCCGACAGACCAGTCAGGTTGCGGAAATGCTCGCCAGGGTTAGCGATCGTCGCGCTTCCGGCAAGGACCTGCGGCGCACGGCGGTACCACTCGGCAAGGCGCAGGGTACGCCGCAGGACGTTGCCAACATGCGAACCAAACACGCCGCGATAGACGTGCATTTCATCGAGAACCAAGAAACTTAGGGTTCGAAACCACTTTGCCCAGTTCTCGTGCGAGGGCAAGATTCCGAGGTGCAGCATGTCTGGGTTCGTGAGCAGAATTCGGCCGTTTTGCCGCAACCGCGCACGGGCCGCCTTGGGTGTGTCGCCGTCATAAACTCCCGCTTCCTCCGGAAACGCCATCAGTTCGCGCAGTCGCGAAAGCTGATCCTGCGCGAGCGCTTTGGTCGGATAAATCAGGATTGAGCGCGAAGCTGGCTCGGCGTAGTACCGATGCAGCACCGGTAAAAGGAACCCGAGGGTCTTGCCCGAGTTGGTTCCGGTGGCCAGAACCACGTTCCGGCCCGCCATCGCCGCATCATAGGCTTGCGCCTGGTGCACGTAGAGGCGCTCCTGTTGATCCACTGGCAGCTGAGCGCGGAGGGCGGCCGGAGGCTGCGTCCTCGGCACGGCATACCTTGCCTCGCGAGGTTCTCTCTCATCGATGTGAACAATCTGACCACGAAGGTCCGGATCACTCAGCTCGATTCTCAGCGGGTCCCTCGTTTTCCATTACGGCAGCCTCTTCCTCGTCCAGCTTGTCGAGTTCGTCCTGACGGGCTTGTCGCTCTCGATTCTCCAGCTCTTCTCGCTCCGCCTCTTCGGCTTCTCGTTCCTTTCGCCGTTTCTTTTGGGTCAGGTTTACAAAGTAGACGCTGATCAGGAACAAGATCACCATCGGCACGGCCATCATCGCCATGCTGAAGGCGTCGCCGCTAGGGGTGATGACCGCCGAAGCGATGAAGATAAACGTCGCCGCTTGCCTCCAGTACTTGATCAAGGTTTCGGCGGTGAGCAACTCCAGCATCCCGAGGGCGTAGACCACGAGCGGAAGCTGGAAGCTGATGCCAAAGGCCAGCATCATCTTGAGCACGAAGAAGACCATCTTGCCGGCTTCCTGCTTGATTTCCACGTTTTGGAAATCTGCGCTGAAGCTGATAAAGAATGAGATCGCGCTCGGCAAAATCACCCAGCAGAACGCAGCGCCCATGACAAAGAGGATCAAGCTGATAGGGGCAAGCTTCTTGAACGGAACTTGCTCGCTAGGTTTCAACGCTGGCGCGATGAATCCCCACAACTCTAGGACCAAGAATGGGAAACTGAGTACAACGCCAAGCTGGAAACTCAACTTAACTCTGAGCAAAAACGCATCGGCGGTGTTGAAGAACGCTTCGCTATAGGAAACACCCTTCGGCAAAGACGTGCGGACGGCGCCGTTGACCATATCGTTCAAAAACGAATAGACGTATGGGAACGCGCACCACCCGATAACAGACCCGACAACCAAGAGAGTCAAGGCGCGGATGATTCGGTCTCGGAGCTCTTCTAGATGCTCAACGAGGGTAAGACGGTATTCGTCCGGATCGCCTAGGTAAGGCTTTGGCGACCGTGTTTTCTTGAGGAATGCCATAGAGCCGTTCCTCTATTGTGGCCCGGAAACCCGGGCCACAACTTGGGACCCATCGATTTATTCGAGGGTGAAGATTCGCTGGATGCGAATTCGGGTGAGGACCTTGTCCTGTGCGTTGAGCTGACCGATGCGGCCCTGTCCGCCGCCGAATCCACCTGGGGCACCAGGAGCGCCTGGGAATCCGCCCTGACCAAATCCGCCAGGACCGGTCTGACCGCCGCCGCGTCCACCGCGACCACCGCCACCGGGGCGAATCTGTCGAAGAATGTCCGAAAGGCTGCCTGGGTTGATGGCCTTGTTGTCATCACCCTGACCGCCGCCACCAGGTCCACCGAAGCCTGGAGGTGGTCCACCAGCACCCGGAGCACCAACTCCAGGGGCACCGGCACCGGGTGCGCCAGCCGTTCCGCCACCGCCGCCCGAGCCGAAGCCCGTTACGCGGCTAATGTCCTGCGTCGTGTCGATGGTCTGCTCGCGAATGATCTTCACGATGACCTTTCGGTCGAGGTCGAACCAAATCGTTTCGTTCAGCGATCGTCGCTCGTCTTCCTGAACGCCAGCTCGGGCGAGTCCACGAGATTCGAGCGAAGCCGTTCCGACTTCGATGATGTTGCGGATGACAGCACATCGTCGTCCTCGCTCCCATTCGACGCCAACGAACTCACCGCGACCTGGGGTCGTTCGGACAACCGAGGTCACATCGTAAAGCTTGTCGAGGTCAATGACGCCATCCTGGAATCGTGCCTGCCACGAGTCGCCGGGTCGAACCCGCTTCTCTGGAAGGGTTGGCAGCGGCAGCGATGCGAAGAGGTCGAGTCGTGATCCTTCTCCGGTCGTTCCTTCGAAGGCGATGTATGGAGGAATCGATCCCCAAACCTGCAGGCCGGTACCGGTCATCTGCATGTAGATGGGAGCCATCTCGTAGTCCATGTATCGCTTGACTTGGTCGTCGGAAGCTGTCTGGAGGTCAGCGTAGTTCTTTCCTTTCTCGGAAAGAGGCTGCATTCGAACGATGTACTGCAGGCCGTTTGGCGTGCTGACAACGTTGTCGAACGCGTAAAGCATTCGAAGCGCTCGGCCTTCGATTGGGAGCTCAGCTGGCTTTCCGCCAAGCTTCGCCTGGCTCTCGGTGATCTGGCTGATCGCCGCTCGCTCTTGAACCTTGTACGAAATTTCCGTGCCGACTTTGAATCCGTAGCGGAGAAGCAGACCGTTGTTCGGGACGGCGATTCCCGCCGACTTGTCAACCATGATTCGGACCGAAGACTGGTCAACGATTCGTGGTTCGTCGTTCACTTCAGTGAAGAGGATCGCTTTGAGTTCGATCGACTCTCCCTTGGTGTCTGCGATGCCTCGTCCCTTAACGTCAAGGACGTACTGGTAGTAAGGTCGGCCCGTCGCTTTGCCCTTGGCGTTCTTTGGAACGACGTAGGTTGGCTTGGTCGCTTCAATCAGCTTGCCGTTCAGGAAGATGCCAACGTAGCTGTTGGGCGGCATGCTGTTGTTCGGGAACCGGACGTTCAGCTTCTCTCTGACCTTGGTGCCATCTGGTGGGTAAACAATCGTAAAGGGTGCCTGAGCAAATGCTGCTCCGCCCACGATCATCAACGCTAAAGTACCGATACATCGATTCATGAATTGCCGTAACCTCAATTTGGACAGACCGGCCATCGCCGATCAGTCGCAAGCTGTACTTATAAGGACGTTAAATTCCTCTCGAAATGTCACAAACCCCTAGGGCATCTGAGCAAAACGTATACTAATGTCTATGCAAGCGGCGATTGATCTCGATTCTCTAAATCCAGAACAACGAGCGGCAGTTTTGCATACAAACGGCCCCCTGCTGATTTTTGCCGGTGCAGGTTCGGGCAAGACCCGGGTGATCACCCACCGAATTGCGCGACTCGTGCAAGATGGCGTTCGCCCATCTCGCATCCTCGCCGTGACGTTTACCAACAAGGCGGCGAGAGAGCTTAAAGAGCGCGTCATCCATCTCGGCGTGGACTCCACGAAGTCGATGTGGGTAGGTACGTTCCACTCCCTCTGCGCGCGAATGTTGAGAATCGACGGTAGTGCTATTGGCATCGACCCGAACTTCGTTATCTATGACGATGGCGACCAGATGGCGCTCATCCGCGACATTCTGAAACAGAAGAACATTGACGACAAGGCGGTTCAGCCCCGCGCCGTCCTAGCCGAAATCTCCCGCGCGAAAGAAAAGCTCCAAACCCCCGAGAAGTACAAGGAACGGACCGCTGGCTACTTTGAAGGCATCGTCGCGGACATCTACCCCGCCTACAACAAACTCCTCACCAAGTCGAACGCGCTCGACTTCGACGACATTATTTTCTATGCGAACCGGCTCTTAGAGCAGCGCGACGATGTTCGCGAGAAGTACCAAGAGCGGTTCCTGCACGTGATGGTCGACGAGTACCAGGACGTCAACTTTTCGCAGTACAACCTTGTTCATCTGCTCGGCGCAAAGCACCGGAACGTTATGGTCGTGGGAGACGATGACCAGAGCATTTATGCCTGGCGCGGTGCAGATGTCAGCCTGATCCTGAAATTCGGATCCGACTATCCCGACGCCACAATCATCAAGCTAGAGCGGAACTACCGCAGCACCAAGACCATCCTGGCGGCGGCGAATGCCGTGATTCAAAAGAACCAGAGCCGGGCGAGAAAGGAGCTTTGGACCGAGAACGACCAAGGCGCTCAAATCAAGCTATCTCAAGCCGGAACCGAGCAGGACGAGGGCATGATCGTCGCCGACCGGATCCAGCAAGCGGTCCGCACCGGCCGTCGGCCGTACAAGGACTTTGCCGTTCTCTACCGAACTAACGCGCAAAGCCGAACGATGGAAGAAGCCTTCCTCACGAGCCGGATTCCGCACATCCTGGTCGGCGGGCAGCGATTCTACGACCGAAAGGAAATCAAGGACATGCTGGCGTACCTTCGCCTCGTGTTCAACCCGCGCGACGACGTGAGCTTTAAGCGGATCGTCAACGTTCCCACTCGCGGTGTCGGCGCGGGGGCACTCACCAAGCTCGAAGAGCGCGCCGCCGTTATGGGCGGAAGCCTTTACGATGCCGTTCAGGATCAGGAACTCCAAGCCAGCCTGCCCAACAAAACCGCCTCGAGTCTTCGCGGCTTCATTGGGGTGATCCAAGAAGCCCAAGATCAGGCTAGCGGCACGATTACGGCATTGATGCTGAATCTGATAAACGGTAGTGGTTATCTCGACATGCTGCGAGAGGACCGTAGCCAGGATTCCGTGAGCCGCCAAGAAAACCTCCAAGAATTCTTGAACGTCGCGAGCGAGTTTGACGCCACCGCCGACGAGCCGACCCTTGGTGCCTTCCTCGAGAGCGTCTCCCTTGTCGCAGACGTGGACGCCCTTAAGATCGAAGGTGGGGACGCAGTTACGCTGATGACCCTGCACTCGGCAAAAGGGCTCGAGTTCCCCGTGGTGTTTATCACGGGCATGGAGGAAGGCGTCTTCCCGCACTCCCGATCCCTTGGCTCCGACTCGGAACTCGAAGAAGAACGGCGACTCGCCTATGTCGGAATGACCCGAGCGAAGGAGGAGCTAAACCTTCTCCACGCCCATCGGCGGTCCGTCTTTGGCACGCCGAACTTCAACCGGCGGTCCCGATTCCTAGATGAAATTCCGACGGAATTGCTCGATGCCGTCGGTGAATACAACTTTGGACACGGCGGAAGGACGGGCAACGTGCTCTCCGAGCGCGGCGGATCTTATCGAAGCGGCGGCGCGACGGTCACCCCGACGCCGGTGGTGGAAAGCACCGCACCCACTTGGATCGCTCCGTTCCAAACCGGTCAGCGCGTGCAGCATCCAAAATTTGGCATGGGCGTCGTTGTCGCCTGCAATCCCGTCCGAGATGATGTGGAAGTCACCGTCGCATTTCCGGGCGTGGTTGGCGTGAAAAAGCTGGTGCAAAAGCTCGCAAAGTTGGAGGCGGTCTAACTTGCGCGCGGTGCATCTCACGGGCCTTGCTCTGAGCCTCATGCTTGTGGGCTGCCGGGGCCAGGATCTGAGCGGCACCCTGCAACCCGGCCAAACCTGGACCTATCGCGTGCTAGCGCCGCCGATGCGCTACGTCGAAACTGTCCGCGCGACCCGCAACGTTTCGGTCGCCGGAGCAAACGGCGTCGAACTCGCCAGCGGCCTCGGGACATCCCGTTTGGCTTGGAAGAACAACGTTCTTTACGCATCGAAGCTCGGCACCACGTTTTATGAGCCGGCGATCCCGCTCTGGTCCCGCACCGAAATGAAGCACCACGGACGGGCGCTGTCCTTCGGTCGAACCAGCCCGGTGGCCGGAAATCTCACCCCGCCGCCCGCAAAGCCAGTCGAACTTACGATCAATGGTCAAAAGCTTAAGCTCGAAGAAGCGGTCATCGTTCTGACGGGAGACGGTCCGCCGCGCGAAATTCGAACCTGGATTCATCCGTCCCGTGGTTTGGTCCAACAAGAAGAGCGCGTGAATGGTCGCTTGCGGATCCAAACGCAAATGCTGACCACCCAAAGCCTTGCTCAGCTTGAGGCTAGCCCGAAAGTTGAACCTAAGAGTCCAGAATGAAATGATGCAGTCCGATTTTTTGTCGGTGTCGCCGCAGACGCCGATCACGTTTGAGCAGATCCGAAACAACTCAAAGATCAATCAGCTGATCCTCGGCGCAAACGAGGTGATGCTTTCGATGGGATTCACCGAGCACGGACATCGGCACGTTTCCGCGGTTGCCGAAACAACCCGCCGAATCCTCACCTCGATGAGATTGCCCGAACGAGAAATTGAACTCGCGATGATCGCGGCGTACATGCACGATATCGGTAACGCCATCGCGCGCTTGAACCATCCCATGCATGGGGCCGCGATGGCCTTTACGCTGCTCAACGAGATGAACATGGAAATGTCCGAAATCGTGGCCGTGCTTGGCGCGATCGGAAACCATGAAGAGCTGACCGGCGGCCCGGTATCGACCATCTCTGCCGCCGTGATCATTGCCGACAAGAGCGACGTTCACTACAGCCGCGTTCAAAACCCCATTTTTGAGAGCTTCGATATCCACGATCGAGTGAATTACGCTGTGCAAGCGAACGAGGTCATCATCCGCGAACCCGAAAAGCGCATTGAGCTTGACTTGACCATTGACAGCACTCAGGCCTCGGTGATGGAGTACTTCGAAATCTTCCTTCACCGCATGGTCATGTGCCGCACGGCGGCGGAAAGGCTCGGTTACCGATTCTCGCTGAACATCAACGGCACCTTCCTCGAGTAGCGGTTACGCCCGGATGTTGTCTTCGGAAGCGCCGTCCACGACGGAAATGGTCTTCGGGTAGTGCGAGAGATCGAGCTCGTCGAGGGCGGTATCGATCGATTGAAGTTGTGCCCGAGCTTCGGCCATGGCTTCCAAGAAGTCCTGGCTCGAAAGGGCCGGCGACTTGTTCACCAACCGATAACCAATCATCTTCATGCGGAGGGTGTCCACGGTGGTCATGAAGACCGCGGCCTGTGCTTCCGTGCGCCGGACGCCCGACATGACCGCCTGAAACTGCTGACGGTACTCGGCGATGTTCTTGTCCGCGATCCGGTAGAGCTCTTTGCTTTGCGGGTCGTGACCATGGTTTGCCGTGACTGGCGGCGAGTCGTAAAGCCCCTTTTCTGACTCTGCCACTTCCACCGAAATCTGATCCGCTCTTCGGAGGGCGAAATAAAGTCCCTTGGAGACGTTTCGAATCGTCTGCGGCATCTCCTGCAGGTCCGCGATCTGGTCCTTTCGCATGCGTTTCAGCGCCTCTTCAAACCGTGCAAGCCGTTCTTCGCAGCCTTTCCAGAGCGCGCGCATTCGACGGTCGCGGAATCGCCGCTCGACGCTTGCCGAGAGCGCCATCATGCTGAGGACAAAGATAATCACGCCCCAGGTCAGACCGAGCGTGATGGGGTTTTGAAAGAAGATGGGATAGACGCCAACCCCAACGATAATCCCGATGAAAAGACGACTTGGCGCAAAGAACTCCTCAGCCCAAAGCTTGAGATCCTGCTTGCGCAACTCGTCCATACCGACATGCTACGGCATCGGCGGACGGCCGGATGCACCTGGCAGGGCTTTTTCCATCGCGTAAGCCGCCTGCAAAACGCTTTCATCCTCGAGCGGAGCCGCCAAAAGCTGCAGTCCAACTGGCAATCCACCGGCAAAGCCAGCGTTGATCGAGATGCCCGGCATTCCACCCATGTTCGCGGGAATCGTGCAGTAATCCAGAAGCTTCAGCGCGAGTGGGTCCTGGTTCAGCTCACCAATCTTGAACGCGGTGATCGGGCTTGTCGGCGACAGCACGAAGTCATAGTCCTGATAAACCTGCGCAAACTCGTGCTGCATGATTGCTCGGACCTGCTGAGCTCGAACGTAGTAGGCATCGTAGTAACCCGCCGAAAGGGCATAGGTTCCGATCATGATTCGGGTTTTGACTTCCTTCCCAAATCCCGCACTACGCGTCTTTTCAACGAGGTCGATGTGCCCCTTGCCTTCGGCGCGAAGTCCGTACCGAATGCCATCAAATCGTCCCAGGTTGCTGCTGGCTTCGGCAGGAGCGATGATGTAGTAGGTGGTAACTCCAAGCTTGATGCTTGGGATCGAAACGCGCGTGAACAAAACGCCTTCTTGTTCCAGCGTCTTCATGGCCGCTTCGATCACCGCCTGAACTTCGGGCGAGGTTGCGTCACCGAACATTTCGTCCGGCACCGCAATCTTCATCCCCCTCAAGGAGCGGGTCTTGAGGGCAGAAATATCGATCGGAGGGTTTGGCAGCGAAGTGCCATCACGTGGGTCCTTTCCGCTCGTCACGCTGGCCAGAAGGGCGGCATCTTCGACATTTCGAGCGAGCGGCCCGATCTGGTCGAGCGATGAGCCAAAGGCAATAAGCCCGTAGCGCGACGTTCGCCCGTAAGTAGGTTTGAAACCGACGATGCCGCAAAGGCTGGCTGGCTGCCGGATCGATCCGCCGGTATCCGATCCCAGCGCTACCGGTGCAAGTTCTGCTGCCACCGCTGCCGCTGATCCACCGGATGATCCACCGGGCGAGCGCGTGACGTCCCAAGGGTTTTTCGTGAGTTGATAGGCCGAAGTCTCGGTAGACGCGCCCATGGCGAACTCGTCGAGATTGGTCTTGCCGAGCACAACCCCGTCGGCCGCGAGAATCTGCTCTACAACCGTAGCGTTGAACGGCGGCACGTAACCTTCAAGAATCTTGGACGCGCAGGTGGTTTCGATGCCAAGCGTGCTGATGTTGTCCTTGAGCGCGATTGGAACACCGGCAAGTGGTCCGGCTTCTCCTCGCTCTACACGTTCTTGAACGGCGGCGGCTTGCTCGAGCGTGGTTTCAGGGGCGAGGCGCAGGAATGCTCCGTACTGGCCGTCGAGTTCTCCGACTCGATCGATGAAGGCCTGAGCGACTTCGACGCACGAGACTTCCTTGGCGCGAACCTTCGCCGCAATTTCAAATGCAGATAGACCGGTCAGCATCGGATTAATCCTCGATGATTTGGGGAACGACAAAGAGCCCAGCGCGATGCAGAGCCGCGTTTCGGAGCGCGGTAACGCGAGGGAGACCTTCTTCGGCGATGTCCTCGGCCCAAACGTTTTGCATGGCCACGGCGTGGGATGTCGGCACGATGCCCGCAACATCGACCTTCTGGATGTCGCTAAAGTGCCCGATCAGCGCGTTAAGTTCGCTCTGAAAGTACACAATCTCGCCTTCGTCAAGATCAAGTCGTGCGAGCTTGGCGACGTGGCGCACCTCTTCCAAGGTAATTGCCATGGGCGTTAAATGTACCTGAGCTTCCTTAATCTCGCGCCGGGAATAGGCCGCGTGGTCGCTTAACAGCGGCAGACTCATAATACAGGTGATGCAACGACCGGCCTTCAATGTGGTGACCTTCATCTTGGTCACGCTGTGCAGCGCCGGAGCGATCGTTGCCATGACCAAGCGATTTATCCCGCCGCCTCCGGCAAACTCGCTCAAGGATTCCTCCGACGCTTTCCTTACTCAAGGGATGTATCAACCGATTAAGTGGCAGTTGGTTGGCGATGCTCCGCTTTCCCAGGCGCGGCGTGAGAACAAGCCGATCATGCTCGTCATCGGTACGCCTTGGAGCAATCCGGCCCGGGCCTTTGACCGCGAAGTTTTTCGCGATCCCGAAATTGCCAACTACGTCGGTCGCTATTTCGTCTGCATTCGGGTTGATGGCAACGAATATCCGGAATGGCTGAACGCGATGCTTCCGCTGACCCGCATTTCGGCAGGCGTTCAATCGGGATTTCAGATTTGGACCCTGGACTCGCAATCCCGGCCCCTGAGGTTCATTGGCCGAAGCGAAGAATCGCCGACCCTCAACGCGACCACGTTCTATTCAAACCTTCGGCAGTCGGTGGAGGAGTTTGCGGAGCTTGCCGGTCAAGAACCGCCGCTCTACAGCGCGCAGACCCAAGACTTTGACAAGCTGACCCTGAGCGCGAACGGCCGTAATCGTTTGGACCGCACTCGCGAACTTCCGCTTTCCACGTACACCAGCGGCCCTTCGATGCTGATCCAGTCAGCCGAGCGAGCGAGCGTCGAACCCGGCGTGATTCGGTACATGCTCGCTTCGGGGCGGTTTGAAGAAGCCGAAACGGTGCTCATGGGCTGGATCACCTCTGCCCTATTCGATCCGGTGAATGGCGGGTGGTGGAATTCCGTTCGTGGACCACAGCTTGATCGGCTGAGCTACGACAAAGTCACGATTCAAAACGCGGAGATGGCGAGTGTCCTTGCCGCTGTCGCGGCCGCTCGAAAGAATCCGCATCTCGCGGAAGCGGCTCGCCTCACCTTCGACTACATCTACAACGTGGCCAGCAGCGGTGATGGAATCGCTTCGTGCCAGATCGGCGACGAAGAGCAAAACGGCCGGAGTAAATCGGCGAGCGTCGGACGCGCTCGGCTGGGAACTCTGAGCCCAGAGCTCCAAAAATGGGCAAGCGAAAACTTGAATTTGGTGCTGGGTCAGAACTCGACCATGGTGCCGCGGCTGATGAACGCGCCCGCCTTACTTGCGCCTGAGCTCAAAGAGATTCGACTTCAGCTTCGAAAGGATCGCACCGATGCGCCGGTGCTGGCCACCGAACGGTACTTGTACGTCGAAGGCACCGTTGCGGCTCGCACGATTGAAGCCGCAAACCTACTTGGCGATGCGGGTCGATTGGACACGGCCCTCCTCGCGAACGATCGGCTTCGAGAATTCATCGTCAACGACGTTTGGCAACGGCGACTTTCGCCGGAGCCGAGTGCCGAAGTCACCCTGAAGTGCCAGTTGGCATACGCTGATTCGGAACTTCAGGCGTTTATTGCAACCGGACGAGTCGTGAGCCTAAACAACGGGCTCGAGATTCTCAAGACGGCGCTCAAGTCGCATAGAACCGAGGTTAAGGGCGTTTATCCGAACGCGCCGAAGTTCCCCGGCAAGCTACAAATCCCGAAGCTTCAAGTTCCAGAAGTCGCCGACAACATCGGACAATCCGCAACTGCGACGGCGGTCCGATTGTGCGCCGCCTATGGCATTGCGGTCGGCGAGCGGCCGTTGTATGAAGCTTCGCGCCAGATGGTTGAGCATTTCTCCGATATCCTCCCCGTGCATCCATTGGCTGCTTCTATGATGGCGGTGACCATCAGCTCGACCTCGGATTCCATCCTCGTGGTTGGCGGATCAGATGCGGTTGAGCGGTGCGCTCAGCTGATGCGGGAAGACCCGAGTCGGTTGGTTTTTCCAGGAATAGGCGTCGTCGCAGGGGCAAAGGGCACCGTGCCGGCCGGGCTGTTCCGGAAGAGTTCGACCGGGGTCCTTACTCCCGTTCGATAACCGCAAGTACAATTTTCCCGTGGCCACCTACCGAATTTGTCGAACCTTTACGGTGGAAAGCGGGCACATGCTGAGCCGACACCCTGAGCGCTGTCGGTTCCCTCACGGGCACACCCGGTCCATTGAAGTTGTCGTTTCTGGGAAGCACCTCGATGAAAACGACATGCTGGTGGACTTTAAGGCCCTCAAGCTTGCGCTGACCGAATATTTCGACCGCTACGACCATGCCATGGCGATCAACTCGACCGATCCGCTTCTGCCCACTCTGCAGGAGATGTATCCGGATAACGCAGTCGTTGTTTTTGAGAATGCCGAGCCGACGACGGAGAAGATGGCGGAAGATCTTTTCCGGTTTACCGAGCACGTTTTAGCTCAAGGGTTCGTCTCGGGGCCCTACGAAATCCGCCCCGGACAAGTACAACTCGACCGCGTTCGGGTTTGGGAAACCCCGCAGTCTTGGGCAGAGTACAGCGCATGAAGCGAGTCCTGATCTGGGTGGGTGCGATTGTTCTTCTGGCCTGCACCGGCATCGTGTGGCTCAATGTGGCGGCGATGACTCGAAACAAGCAGCGAGTCCAACGAATTGGCGCCCCCAAGCCGGAACTAATCGAGGCGATTTCGGAAGCTCGATCACGACTGGCAGAATTCGACGAGTACCTGAGCAAGCCAAAACCGACGGATCGATTCGCCCTGCGGTCCACTTTCAAATCAGAGTTTGGGAACGAATACCTGTGGGTGAAAGACCCGATCCCTTCGCCGAAAGGGTATCTCGGTCTGCTGGATCAGAAGCCGATGGCCTACAAGGCGAACAAGGGTGAGCTTGTGGCCATCAAGCGGGCCGACATCGTGGACTGGATGGTTCGGCGAGATGGAACGGTCATCGGTGGCTTCACCGAAAAGGCATTGAAAGCCGGAACGGTACAATAGGTAGGCGGAAACGCACCGAGTTGCGCCAATGAAGTCGTCCCCTCGAGCCGTGATTTCTATGCTGTCCCTAGCTACCGTTGCCGACGTCCGGTTCAACCCATCGGTTGAGTCCCTGATCCAAGATTGCGTCGAAACCGACGGCTGCCGTCTGACGCCGGAGGGGGCTGTTGTTGCTTATAGCGGTAAGTACACGGGCCGCGTTCCGAAGCTCAAATTCACCGTTGACGACGAAAGCACGCATGACCTTGTGTGGTGGGACAACAACCACGCGATGTCGTCGGAGACGTTTGATTCTCTGAAGGAAAAGCTCGTTGACTACGCGAAGGGCCATCGGCTTTACGTCATCGACACTTACGCCGGTGCCGATCCGGCCTATCGAATCTCCGTTCGATTTATCGTCGAGCGCCCTTATCACGCCCTCTTTATTCGGCAGCTCCTGATCCGCCCGACGGCAGAGGAACTCGCCAGCTTCGTGCCCGATTGGACCGCCCTTAACGTCGGTAAGCACGCGCTGAGCCCAGAAGATGGAAGCGGCGGCGATGCCGCGGTTGCGATTGACTTCACGCGAAAAGAGATCCTCATTGCGGGCACCCAATACGCCGGCGAGATGAAGAAGTCGGTCTTCAGCATCATGAACTTGCTGTTGCCTGAGGCGGGCGTCCTCAGCATGCACTGCTCCGCAAACGTCGGTCCGAAAGGCGATACCGCTCTCTTCTTCGGCCTCAGCGGAACTGGCAAAACCACGCTTTCGGCAGACCCAGAGCGAAACCTCATTGGCGACGATGAGCACGGCTGGAGCGACACCAGCGTCTTTAACGTCGAGGGTGGTTGCTACGCGAAGTGCATTCGACTTTCTGCGGAGGGCGAGCCCGAAATTTACGGTGCAATCCGCACCGGCGCAATCCTGGAGAATGTCGTCCTTGACGATGCCGGAACGCCGAACTACGACGACGCCAGCATTACAGAAAACACCCGCGCGGCGTACCCGCTGGAGTCGATTCCAAACGCCCTGCAGCCCAGCGTGGGTGGGCATCCACAAAACATCGTCTTCCTCACTTGCGACGCGCAAGGCGTTTTGCCGCCGATTTCCAGGCTCACCGCCGAGCAGGCCATGCAGCACTTCCTAAACGGCTACACCTCAAAGTTGGCCGGAACCGAAGTGGGCGTGACCGAACCGGAGTTGGTCTTCTCAACTTGCTTTGGCCAACCGTTCCTTCCGTTGCACCCAAGCCGGTACGCAACGCTTCTGGCAGAAAAAATCCGCAAACACGGCGCGAGAGTGTGGCTGGTGAACACCGGCTGGACGGGCGGGAAGTACGGTACCGGTAGCCGAATCAAGCTCAAGTACACCCGTGCGATGCTGCGAGCCGCCTTCCACGGCGATCTGGATGCGGTTGCCTGCGAAACCGAACCGGTCTTTGGCTTGTCCGTTCCGACCTCGTGCCCGGATGTTCCAACGGAGCTTCTGATGCCTCGCGGGACTTGGAGCGATCCTGCCGAATACGATCGAACGGCTCATGCGCTCAAGGAAAAATTTGACGCACAAACGGCTAAGTTCGCCTAATAGCTCCCGCAGATTTCAGCGTCCGATGTCCATTCGCGCCGCGCGAATGCCGTAGAATATGCGCGATGGGCTACTTCGTAATTGCAGACGATGGCAATAAATATGGTCCGGCGGACCTCGCCACGCTGAATTCGTGGATTGCGGAAGGGCGACTACAGCCCACCACGATCCTGGAAGAAGTTCAGACCATGGAGCGACGACCTGCTTCTGCGGTGCCGGGCCTCAACTTCCCCGGTGTCCAACAACAAGCGGCGCGAACTTACGCCAACCCAACCATGGGACAGCCTGGACCGACCATGGGCCAGCCCGGTCCATATGGCGGGTACCAACAGGGTTCTTACGGCATGACGGGCCTTGGCGACCGTATCAGCGGTGAAGCTTCGAGCGAACTTAATAAGGCCTGGATCAGCGCTTTTCTCGGATTCTGTTGCTGCCCGGTCATCGCGATCTACGGAATCATTAGCGCCGGAAAGGCAGAGAGTCTTGGTCACCCCCAGGGCAAGACGGCCAAGATTATCAACATCATCATCCTGTGCCTATCCCTTGGTAGCGGCATTCTCATGGCGACACTGCGAGGTTTCTAACGCTAACCTACGGCGACTTCACCAAGACAACATCCAACTCGCCAAACGGTAAACGCTGGCGGTAGGTGCAGGAGTTATCTTTGGGGTCGAGTTTGAGCTCGATCAACGGTCCGTTTGCGACAGTGAGCGTGATCTTCTCCGCATCCGCACTCCAGTTGCCAGTGACGGTCGAAGGACCAAGGCCCTCCGGCTGCTTCAACACGAAAGTCGTATCTTTCGAAAGTTCAAGGCCATAAGCGCCAACGGCTTTCTGAACGCGCTCCTCAACTCCCGGGAACGGTCGCTCGGAAACGAGTCTTGACCGCTTGCTGTCCACTTTCCAAGTTCCGGCGAGCGGAGATTCTGTGGTGCTTGAACAGCCCGCGAGCGCAAAAAGCACCGCGAAGGTGGGCAGTAACCGCAAAAAATACTTGTCCATAGGAATTCCTTATCGTACTCTGAGGTGGTCTTATGAAGCGAACCTTATCCGCCCTCCTTCTCATGGGAGGAGCCGCCGCCGTTTGGGCTGGCAACGGCCCTTCTCCCGCCGACGTTCAAGCCATCGTAAAAGAAGGCAAAGAGCGCAATCAAGTCATGAAGCGATTGCGAGAGTTGACCAACATCGGACCACGATTGACCGGATCTCCGAATCTCTCGAAAGCCCAGACCTGGGCCGTTGGCCAGTTCAAGAAGTTTGGTCTCAGCAACGTCAGTCTCGACAAATGGGGCGAGGTTCCCGTTGGCTTTGAGCGCGGCGAGCGACAGATCGGCAAGATGGTCGCGCCATTTGAGTCGGAATTCGTTTTCACTACGCCTTGCTGGACCCCTGGAACCAAGGGGCTGGTCCGAGGTAACGCCTATCGACTTCCAAAGACGATGGCCGAGTTTGAAGCCCTCAAGCCGAAGCTGAAAGGTGCCTTCATCATCATGCCCGAGCCCGTCGCAATGCGCGGCGCTCCGGTTGCCGAAACCGACGTGAGCAAGGCATTGGACGACGCCGGCATCGCGGGCCGCATCAGCGGTTCACGAAATGAGTTGGTCACTTCGTTCGGAAACTGGCGCGACAAGACCTTCGAAAAGCGCCCGACTCGAACCGAGATTGTCGTCCGAAAGTCCGACCACGAGCGCATTCTTCGAAACATCGACCTCGGCCGCGATCCCGTTCTTGAGTTCGACATCGAAAACAAGTGGATCAAGGGACCGATCCCTCAGTACAACGTGGTAGCCGAACTGCCCGGGACCGACCTGAAAGACGAGGTCGTTATCGTTTGCGGTCACCTCGACTCTTGGAACACTCCTGGTTCGCAGGGCGCCTGCGACAACGGCACCGGCTCGGTCGCAACGATCGAAGCAGCCCGAATTCTTGCTGCCTCCGGCGTCAAGCCACGACGGACGATTCGATTCATCCTTTGGAGCGGCGAAGAGCAGGGTCTCCTCGGCTCGCGAAGCTATGTAGATCGAAACAAAGCAAGCATTGATAACATCGTTGCCGTTCTGAACGACGATGGCGGCACCAACTACCAGGGCGGCTACGTTGGCCTTGCTTCGCAGAAGTCGATTCTCGAAGCTGCCTTCGCGCCAACCGTCGCAGCCTTCCCAGATCTTCCGATGGCCTTTGATACGGTTGCTGCACCATCAGGTGGTGGCTCCAGCGACCACGCTTCCTTCGCCCAGGTCGGCGTTCCTGCGTACTTTACGAAGGAGTCCGGTCGTGCGAACTACAGCTTCGTTTGGCACACGCAAAACGACCGGTACGAGCAAGCGATTCCCGAGTACATGGTTCAGAGCTCCACGAACCACGCGGTGGTGGCCTTCCACCTTGCGAGCATCGACGAGAAGCTGGCTCGCTTCCCGGTCCGACAGCCTGGATCTGGCACGGTTGCCCTCAACCATGCGCTGGCAATGGGATCGGACCGAATGTACGGTGACCCACACTTCTGGAACGAAGATCACGGCCACGACCATGATCACGAGGACGACTACGTGCTCGAGATTCTGGATCGCTTGAAGCGAGCCGGAAGTGCCGTCCTCCGACTCGCACACCGCTAAGCGAACGACCCCTTAGAGGGTCGGCCGCTTTCGGTGAAAATCAGTCGCCTCTTGCGCCAACTTGGCTATCTGCAAGAGGCGATCTTCTTTGAAGAGCCGACCGATGAGGCACTTGCCGAGGCTATTGCCCTTACCGTCATCCCCTTGCGGGATCATGATTTGCGGGTGACCGGTCAGATTCACGTGGACGATGGTTTGACCGATGCCGTTGCCAACAAATGCGTCTAGGTCGCCAAACTCCGATTCGAACGTTCGCATGAGGTTTGCCCGAATACGCTGCGCCTGCAGGTATTCCACCGCCGGTACGTACCGAGCCGCGCGGAACGTTGCTGGCCAGGGTGAGTTTTTCAGATCGTTCAATCGTGGACTGCGTGTCAACTCATCGAACGCCGACGCACACTCCACGTCCAGAATGGTCAGCAGACCTGGATCGTAAGCGGCAAACTTCACCGGCTGAACGGTTGCTCCAAGTTCGACAAGGTTCTTCAGGAACGGGTCATCCGCCTTCACATCGCTTGTGAAGCCGATCTTGAAGCCCTTGAGGTCCCTGATTGGGCGGTAGTTGAAAGGCCGGTCGACGCTGGCCGGGTCGCCCGAGTCTGCGCCGACGATTGCGGCGAACACGATTGCGCAGTCCTCAACCTCGCGGCAAATGGGGCCCACTTTGTCCATCGTATAAGCCAGTTCCATCGCGCCGGTGCGGCTGACTCGACCAAACGTGGGTCGCAAGCCGGTTGTTCGGCATCGCAAACTCGGCGAACAGATGCTGCCCAACGTTTCGGTCCCGATCGCGAAGCTCACAAGACCTGCCGCCGTTGCCGCACAGCTTCCCGCGCTGGAACCGCTTGAGCCTTGCTTCGGGTTCCAAGGATTCTTCGTGACCCCGCCGTACCAAACGTCGCCGAGGGCAAGTGCGCCGAGGGTTAGCTTCGCACAAAGGACCGCGCCCGCTTCTCGAAGTTTCTGCACCACGACCGCGTCGTAGTCGAGCACCTGGTTTTGGTATGGCGCGGCGCCCCAGCTGGTCTTGATGCCCTTTGTGGCGAACAGGTCCTTGATTCCATACGGAATTCCATGCAGTGGTCCGCGGTATTTGCCCTTGGCAATTTCATCATCCGCTTGCTTGGCTTGGGCAAGCGCGAGATCCTCGGTAAGGGTAACCACGCACTCCAGCTTTGGTCCGTAGAGCTTGAGTCGGTTGAGATAAATCCGGGTGAGTTCGACCGACGTGATCTTGCGATCCCGAATCAGCTTGGCCTGCTCTCGGGTGCTTAGGAAGGCGATATCCTCCTCGGTCAACGACGTGAGTGAAGGCGTCTTCGTGGCCGATGTCTGTACGCGCGACTTGCTACCTGGAATCGATCCACCAGCGAGGGTTTCGAAGTGGATTCCGGGGGTGACTTGCGCCGTTCCGAGTTGTCCGCGAACTCCTTCAAACAGCTTCACCTGCTGCTTCACATCACTGAGCAGGGCTTTTCGCTCTTCGTCGGTGAAAGAAATACCGGCAAGCTTCTCGGCTACTTTGAGATCGTCCAGCGTGATCTCCGTGGCTTGAGCACCGGCCAAACCGCCAAGATTTGCTCCAGCGGCGGGAATGACGGAGCCAAGCGAGGCGAAGAGAGAAGCGCGAAATAGATCTTTGCGCGATAGCATGTAGCATTTTGCGCGAAGCGTGATCATTTAAGAGGCAAAATATCACGTGCAGCCAACCCAGGATTTCGTCACACTCTCGCGTCAAGTCGGAAGTCCGGATGCCGATCTTGTCATTCTCGCGGAAGGCAACACAAGCACGCGTGCCGACGCCGCAAGTTTCTGGGTGAAGGCGAGCGGTCAATCGCTTCACGAAATCACCGAACGTGGCTTTGTTCAAGTCGCTTTTGAACCTATCGTAGCCGCGCTTCAGCAAGACCTTCAGGACGCGGAGGTAAGGGCGTTACTGGAATCTGCCAGCCTAGTTAAGAACGGGGCAAGACCATCAGTTGAAACGTTTATGCACGCTTGGTTGCTCCAGCTGACCGACGTCAACGTGGTCATTCACACACATCCCACGGATTGCCTTGGTGACCTGTGCCAAACCACCCCGCCATGTTGGATTGAAGAGCGCATCTTTCCGGACGAGATTGTGTGCTGCGGCCGAAAGACGGTCTGGGTGCCGTACGAAGATCCAGGTCTCGTATTAGCGAAGCGAATCGCCGAGTGCGTGACGGCCTTTATGTCAGAAGAAGGCGAGGTGCCAAAAGTGATAGCGCTGCAAAACCATGGCCTGATCACGCTGGGGACTACGGGGGCGCAGGCGATGGCAGCGACGCGAATGGCGGTAAAGGCGGTCCGCGCGCGCCACCAGACAGTTGGGATTACAAAGCCGCTAACGAGCCAGGAGATTGACCGAATTCACGTTCGGCCAGACGAGCATTACCGTCAACGAATTCTTTGGGGGAATTCAGCTTTTCTGCCGTCTACGGATGAAGGCAGCCGCTCCAGCCAGAACCAGCAGTGATGCAGGTTCTGGAACCGGTGGGGTGTTTCCACCGCCGCCACCAGGCCGGATAAGCAGTGGCGGAATCGCGAGGATGCCGAGCCATGGGGAAAGACCTGCCGCTGCCGCAACCGGAATGATTGGGGATGCAACTGGTTCGATCATCGATTCGGTGACGCTGGTCACTTCTTCGGCCGTTTCGACCGCCGGAAGATCTGGCGTGATGGCCGTGTCGATGATGCTCATTTCCGGCTCGGTTGCCGATGCGTAAACTTCTTCCGGTGCTACGGTCGCAAGTTCGACCGGCTTAATTTCGGTGGTGATTCCAGCCGTTAGTCCAACCGGTGGCACAACCGCCATCGGGTTGCCGCATGATCGCTTCAAGATCGGCTTACCGGTGCGGTCGACAAAAGCGAGCGTGCCTTTCTTGAAGAGGAGTTTCTTCTTACCGACCTTTAGCTTCGAGTCGACGTTATAGACTTCGTAGCGGCGGGTCACCGGAAGTGGCTTGAGGGTCAAACCGCTGAAGACTCGCTTCAACTGGTTCTTATCCATCATGAAGTGCTTCGAGAAGCGCTTTGCGACCTGAGGATCTTGGTCAACCTGCTTCAGAAGTTCTTTGGTGGAGAAGACGGGCTTGTTAAGGAAGGCCCCCTTTTCCATAGTCTGGGCGTTCGCGGTCATCGTCGTCCCCACGACGAGCAGTCCAGCAATTAAAATGTTAACCGTCTTCAAGCTAAAGCACCCAAAACAAGCCTTTCGGCCTGCTGTGGAAACTATAGACCTGTTCTCAACCCTTCACGGGTCGCACGTTTCAGGTACGACTCGTTTCCGGGACAAGCTCCAGCATCACGAACTGCTCTTCCTCGACTTCGATGGGCCGGACAAACACGTTCCATCCCTCTTCTGGCGTAGCGCTGAATCTCAAGGAAATGCTCGAAGACTGGTTCTGGCTGAGAGCGCCAGACATGGCCTCACGCAATGCTTCTTGGTCACTTGCGGCAACTTGCCACTCAAACGGATCGGTGAAAACGATGCCGGACTCACGGTTTGTATAGCGTGGAAAACCTTCTGCGTCCAGAACGACAACTCGAGTTTGCAGATGCTGCAGTGCGATGAGCGCAAACCGGAGCGTTTCGGATTCGCTCGGGTGCTGACGACCGCTCAATTCAAGAAGAAGGTGGTCCGTTACTTCTCGAAGGCACTCGTTTAGCTCCGAAATTTCGTCAATCGAAGCTTCTGCCTGCAACCGAACGACCTTCGCAACGACTTCGGTTCGGCTGGCGGCGGAGTACTTGCTCAGGATTCGGCGCCAGTACGTGCCCACGGTTTCTGGGCTCAGATTCAATCTGGCAGCAATTTCCTTGTCGGTCATGCCTTCGGCCGCCAGAAGCAAGATCTGGTCTTGTCGGCTCTTACCTTGTTCCTGAATTGATTCCGGGTTCATAGCGCAGTCTCATTATGGACCTAATGGGAATTTTCTTTAAGCCAGCAAATTTGGCAAAAATCCATCAACACCCAACAGTTATGGCCTTCCGTGCCCTACAATTGAATCTAGGATGAATAGCGTACAAATTACGAGCCACAAGGACGGTGGAATTGTCACGGTCTATCTCAGCGGTCAAGCCCTCGACGCTTCGAATGTACAGCGGTTCCGACACGATACGGCCACGATGTTCGACAACGAGAAGTTCTTTGTCTTCGTGTTGAAGGACCTCAAGTTTGTTGACTCGTCCGGTATCGGCGCGCTTCTTTCCTGCTTGCGAAAAGCCCACGCAAACGGCGGCGACGTCAAGCTTGCGGAAGTGCCAGACAACGTTAAAAGCCTGTTTGAGCTCGTTCGAATGGATCGACTGTTTGAAATCTTTGCCACCAAAGAAGACGCAGCCGTAACCTTCCGTTCGTAACGCCCGCATGAAGATTCTCATTGCGGATGATGAGCAAGTCTCCCGCATGGTCCTGGACCGCACTTTGCGCGCCCTGGACTATGACGTCGATGTTGCCGTCGACGGGCGGCAAGCCTGGGAGATGCTCGAAGCGCGGCACTACTCAATTGTCATAGCCGACTGGGTCATGCCAGAAGTTGATGGCATTGAGCTTTGCCAGCGCATCCGCCGTGCGAATGTTGAGGCGTACACCTACGTCATCCTCCTCACTTCGAAATTCGAAAAAACCGATCGCCTCACCGGCTTGACCGCTGGGGCAGACGACTTTATTACGAAGCCTTTTGACCGCGCGGAGTTGAGCGCACGACTTGGCGTGGCTCGCCGAATTTTGCGGATGGAGACCGAACTTCGAGACGCAAAACAGCGGATCGAGGAAAAGCGCCGACAAGAAATCGAGATTGGCGCAAACATTCAGCGCTCCCTCTTGATGGCGAGGCCACCAGAAGGGGCCACCGCGTTCGAATTCGCCGCGATGAACTTGCCGTCAACCGCGATTGATGGTGACTTCTTCGACTTCTTCGTTCATCGATCCACAGTTGTCGACGTTTTTGTTGGCGACGCGATGGGGAAAGGCATTCCGGCCGCCCTTATTGGCGCGGGAACCAAAAACACCCTTTTGCGAAGTATCAGCCGTCTCCTCTCGGATACCAGCAACGGGCACCTGCCATCCCCGAGAGACGTTGTTCAGACCGCCCACAGCACGCTGGCGCGCGAACTGATTCGCCTGAACGCCTTTGTCACGCTGGAATATGCCCGCCTGGATAGCGAGCGAAAAATTGCGACCTTCGTCGACTGCGGTCACACCAAGGTTCTGCACTGGGTTGCCAAAGAGCAAAGAACCCACGAACTCAGCGGTGGAAACTTCCCCATCGGTTTTGTTCCCGAAGAGACGTACGGGCAATTCGAGGTTCCCTTCGAGGACGGCGATGTCTTTTGCTTCTATTCCGATGGTGTGACCGACGCTCGGGCCAGCGACGGGGATTTCTTTGGCTCAGACCGCTTGGTGGATCTACTCGGGAAGCATGCGCACGAGAGTCCGAGTGAACTGATGTACCGGTTGCGCGAAGCCATTCGCAGCCACACATCAGATCTAGACCTCGACGATGATTTCACCGTCGTCATTGTCCGGGTGGGTTCTCCCTCCGAGCCGTGGGAATCAACCCAGCGCGGCTTCCGCAGCCACCTGAGCTCGCTCACCGAGATGAGGCAGTTCGTTGGCTTCGTCGGACTCGATTGCAATCTCGACGCCAAGGAGATTGATGAGCTTCAACTGGCCACCCACGAAGCCCTGACCAACGTCATCATGCATGCCCATGAAAACTCTGGGCAAGAAGTGGTGGACATTGAAGCGGAGCGGCTAACCAATGGAATTCGGGTGCGCATCGTTTACACCGGCGAAGGCTTCGCCCCCGGAGAAGTGGACGAGCCTTCCATGAACATCTACCGCGAGGGTGGTTGGGGCCTGTTCATCATCCAGCGATGCGTCGATAAGGTGAGTTACGGCACCTTGCGTCCAGGGGTCAACTACATCGAGCTGGTAAAGCTCACTCCGTAGTTTTCCTCCTCTAGGACAAGCGCCGCGTCGCGCTAAACTATAGGGGTCTGTTGGTTCTCGACAGACCTTCCACTGCTCCGATGGGTTACCACCTTTTTGACGGCGACGACATGGTCGTGCCGGGTCAAGCCGCCCCCATCGTGCTACGGGACTATCAAGAAAAAGCCCGGGCGGCCGTGCTTGCGGCCCGCGACCGTGGTCTCCACCGAATCATGGTTGTCATGCCGACGGGCACCGGCAAGACAACTCTCTTTGCGTCGTTGATCGACGAGTTCGACCGGACGTACAAACAGACCTCTCTCGTGGTGGCGCACCGGCAGGAACTCTTGCAACAGGCAGCGAAGCGAATCATCGCGATGGCCCCGAGATTGCCCGTCGGGATCGAAGGGGGAGACTCGAAAGCTCCCTTTGAAAGCCGGGTGGTTGTGGCTGGGGTCCAGACCGTCGGGCGTCCGCTAACGGATCGTCTCAACTGGTTCAAGCCTGGACTGTTGATCATGGACGAAGGGCACCATGCACCAGCGGACACATGGCAGAACGTCATGCGCCGATTTGGTTCCTATTCGGGCGACTGCTTTACCCTTGCGGTCACCGCGACGGATCACCGAATGGACAATCGGCCGCTGCATGGCAGCGAGTCGGCCATCTTCGAAGACGTCGTTTTTCGGTATCCGCTTCGACAAGCCGTCGCGGACGGCTGGCTGGTCGACCTTCGCGGCTTTCGTGTTGCAACCGGCGTCGACCTCAGCGGGGTCAAGACCCAGCTTGGCGACTACAACACCGCCCAGCTCGCGCGGGCAGTTAACGTTGAAAAGCGCAACTGGATCGCATTTCAACATTGGGCCGAGATTGCAAGTGATCGCCGCACCATCGTGTTTTGCGTAGACGTAGCTCACGCAACTGATGTCGCAGAGCTCTTCCGCAGCCAAGGATTTGCCGCGGAGAGCGTCGATGGCACGATGAAGCCAGAGCATCGCGAAGCGATCATGCATCGCTTCCAAACCGGAAAGACGCAAGTTCTTGTGAACGTTGAAGTCGCCACGGAGGGCTACGACGCGCCGGAGGCAAGCTGCGTATTGATGCTGCGTCCAACCCAAAGCTGGGCACTATACACCCAGATGGCAGGTCGCGGAGTCCGAACTCTGGCCCGAACCGTCGACGGCTTAGCCACTCCCCATGAACGGCTCGAAGCCATTCGACAATCTGGGAAACCGGATTGCTACGTCATCGATGTCGTTGATGTCAGTACGCAATTCAGCCTTACCGGCCCGCCCGAAGACGAGGACATGCCCAAGAAAGCCCCTGCGCCCGCCAGTGCAGCCGGACTTGTTGGCCTTCCTCCCGATTTCGACTTGCAAGGGCACAGCCTATTCGAGGCGGCAGAGTGGGTTGATGAGCTCGAACCGAGACAGCGAGCCGAGATGTTCCGCCGGCCCATGTCCTTTGACGACCTGAGCACCGTACTCAGCGAAGTTGATCTTCTGCGAGAGCTCAGCATCCCCGAGGAGATTCTTGGCGTCAGCCGCCTTGCGTGGATGAAGACGGGTGAGAACGAGTACTTCCTGCCTTGTGGCCCGAGTCGGCTCGACGGAGATCGCCGTGCGAGGATCTTAATCGATGAACTCGGCCGCTACAACCTGAGCCTTGAATCTGACCAAATGGGCTACGGCCAAATGCCACTCGGAGACGATCTACAGGCAGCATTTGACGAAGCCGACCGGCTTATTCATATGACCTTCCCGGATTGCGGAGAGATTGTGAAAGCCAATGCCGCTTGGCGAGATGAGCCACCAACGGCCAGCCAACGCGAAACGCTACGCCGCCTCGGAGCTGATCCTGAAATGATCGGCACGGTGCAAACCCGTGGCCAAGCCCGCGCGCTGATTGAGTCGTTCAAACTTGGGCGCGTGCGGCGGCGCCGAACCGGGAGATAACTTTGAACCAGCCGTGGCACGGTGATTTTCCCGTAAACGTTGACACGGCTAAGGAGCTGATCCAGGACCAGTTTCCGCATCTCGGCCAAGAATCGATCCGGTTCCTTGGCTCAGGTTGGGACAATCAGGCATTTCTTGTCGACGCGCGCTGGGTGTTTCGTTTCCCGCATCGCCAACTGGCGGTTGAACTCATCGCCAGGGAAACAAGATGGTTACCGGAGTTGGCGAAACGGCTTCCGCTGCAAACTAGCGCAGCCGTTTGGATCGGCGAACCATCGGCTCGATTTCCCTATCCTTTTGCCGGCTCCGCGTTTATTCCCGGCGAATCGCTCGACCGGATATCAGTTGCCGATGAACGGCGGCTTGCCCACCAGTTGGGAACATTCCTACGGGAGCTTCATAACCTGCCCATTACCGAAGCCGCTCCGCATGATGAACTTAGGCGCGCCGACATTTTTTACCGAATTGAGCTCCTCCAGAAGCGCTTGCTGGCAGACGTTTTCAACCACAGCGAACGATCTGCCATGCGACGGGCGTTCGAAATCGCAAGAGCAGCCAGATCTTCTGACACACATTCGTGGGTGCACGGCGATCTCTACCCGCGGCACGTGATTATCGAGAATGATCAGGTCTCCGGAATCATCGACTGGGGCGATATGCACGTTGGTGACCCCGCGATAGACGCTTCAATTGCCTTCACTCTGGGGTCAGCAGTGAATCAGGAAGCATTTTGGAGTGCGTACCAACCGCCCGATTCAGATTTCCAGATTCGCGCCGCATTCCGAGCCCTGCACTATGGAATCGTGCTTCGAAGTTTTGGCCGGGAAGCTTCCGACGAAGCCATCTCCAAAACGGCGGACCGCTACTTACGGTCCGCCCTTGAGTTCTTCAATCGCCTTTAGGCGTTTTCGAAGCGGTTGTCTGCCTGATCCTTTCCACGCGCCAGCCAGATCTTGTGCCCGGCGTTGCGTGGAGAATCGTGATACACCTGCGAAGTCAGCGGGAAGTAGCGCATGGTGTAACCCGCTCGTCGGTTCGGCGATGTGTTCGCCTTTGCGCCGTGGATAATCCGCCCTTCATGCAGGCTACATTCGTTAGGTTCAAGGCTGAAGTACACCGCCTTGTCCTCATCAACGCTCACGATTTCGGTATCAAAGATGTTCGTAGAGGCGTCGACCGGCTTGTACTCGCTGAATCCGTTATGGTGCGAACCGGGGATCACGGCCATGCTGCCGTTCTCCGGCGTCGCGCGATCAATCGCTAGCCAGACCGTGCAGATGCCCGCCATGGTGGAAACTCGGCCTTCCCAGTAGCTACTATCCTCGTGCCACGGCGTGGCTTTTCCTACCAGTGGCGCCTTCGAGATGAGATGCGAAGCCCACAGCCCGATGTTTGGCCCGATCAAGCTTTCCACGAGATCCAGCACTTCGTCCGCCATCAGGAATTCCAGAAGCCGCTCATCGCGGGTATGGATCATGTCGAGCTGCCCCTCGGTGAACCGAACGAGGTCTTCTTCGAAGATGTCCTTCAGCTGTTGAAACTTCTCTTCCGAAAAAACTGGTTGCTTGAACAAGTAATAGCCCTGTTCCGCATACTGCGCCGCTGCTTCGCTACTTAGCCTCATTGCCATATCCCTAGTATGCCAAGGTCGCTAGCGTCTCGCAAGCGACCAACAAAGACTTAGGAGAACGCGAGAGCGGTCTGCCCCCAGCGCCAGGTGACTTCATTCAGCGAAGCAAGTTCAAACGGCGCACTTGGCAATTCGGGCAGTACTTTCGCCCCGAGGCTCGCCCAGCAGTAACCGCTGAATCCGCCAAATGACGGCACAACCGCCTGGTACCAGCCGGTGAGCGGGAATACGGCATCAAACTGGCCCCGAATCTCTTCGAGCGAGTAAGGACAGAAGACGAGGTTGTCTGCCTGAGTGACCACAAAGCCCTCGGGGGAGAGGAGTCGCTTCACATCGGCATAGAAGGTGGAGGTGAACAGCATTTCGCTGAGGTTGCCTTCTTCACCCTCATACACATCGGTCGAATCCGAGACGATCAGTTGGTACGGCTCGAGTTCTTGCTTCACAAACTCGAATGCATCCCCAACGTGAAGATGAACTCGCGGGTCATCGAATGCTCCAGCGCTTACGGTTGGTAGATGTTCGCGGCAAGCCGTAACAACGCCCGCGTCGATCTCAACCATGTCGATCCGCTCGATTCCCGGATACCGGCAAAGTTCTCGGATGACTCCTCCGTCGCCGCCGCCAATAACGAGTGCACGCTTCAGCGATGGAACGGAGAGTCCACAAACGTGGACCAGCGACTCGTGATAGGCCCGTTCGTCCATTTCGGTCAGCTGGATATGTCCATCCAGCAACAAGGCTCGGCCGAAGACTTCCGTGTCGTAAATGTCGATCGTTTGGAACTCGGTTACCGAGTGATGCAGATGCTCGTTCACCCGAACATTCATCGACAACTTGTCACCGCGAATCGGCATCGTAAAGTGAGTCACCACTCTAGTGAACCCAACCGGCCAGCAATTATCGAGAGATCACGAAAAAATCGGAACGCAAAGTCCTTCACTCGTGTATAGTTGTTATGTCAACTATCTCAGGCAGGTCTTCTAGGGCCTGGCTCTGAGGAAAGAGAGAAACATGAACACGAAGCTAGCCATCGCCGCATCCTTGCTCGCCGTCTCTGCCATCGGCTTCGCCGCCGAAAAGACGTTCACCGTTGTCGGTGATCGACTTGAGTACCGAAACCTCGCTACCGTCGTCAGCGAATCCGAGTTTGAAGCGTTCACCGGTAAGACCACCAAGGTATCCGGCAACTTGACTTTTGACCCCGCGAAGAAGACCGGATCGGGTGTGATCCTCGTCGATGTCGCCAGCATCCAGACCGGCATCCCAACTCGAGACGAGCACATGCGAAGCGCGCAGTGGCTAGACGCTCAGAAGTTCCCAACCATCAAGTTCGAAACCAAGTCGGTCAAGTCGGCGGGCGGAGACAAGTACCGCGTGACCGGAAACTTGACCCTTCACGGCGTTACGAAGACCATCACCGTCAACGCAACCGTGAAGTACCGAGCCGCCAGCGACGCCGTAAAGGCTGCTGGATTCGACGGCGATGTCGTTCAGATCGCCACGAAGTTCGACATCAAGCTCAGCGACTACGGTGTGACCATCCCAGCTCCGGCTCAGGGCAAGGTTTCCAACGAAGTCACGCTGGGTATCAGCGCTTATGCAACGGCCAAGTAAGTTCCTGCGTCCGGTTGCCATCTTCCTGCTTGTCGTCGGGGCCCTTGGCCTCGGCGCAAGCTTCCCGGTGATGGGTAGCTACGAAGGTAAAGCCGTGCTGGCCCAGCGAGTTGAAAAAGACACCGCGGGGGACCTCTTTGGCGAAGCGTACCGAAACATCGGGGAACCGCAGGAATACGTCATCGAAGATCAGAAGGCATTCGTTGAGCCTGCGGAAGACGGAACTAAGCGTATTAGTGAGGACTACTTAAAGGAAAATGGGATCTATCCCACCCAGCTTCGGTCTATTCGAGCGGTCGTAAACTACGCTCGGATCGGCTTCGGAATCGCGCTCCTTTTGGGACTCGTCACCTTTGTCTTGGCCGCAAAATGGTCTGGCAAAGCCGAAAAAGCTGCCTGAAGAAAACAATCGCGAACAATCTGAAAAGATTGTTCGCGATTTTCACTAGGACCCTTGACGTGAGTGCGAAAAGACGGCCATAGTTTCAAAAAGATACTATGGAACTTTCTGAAACTTCTCCGCTCTTCTCATCCGTTAAGCTTGGCTCTGCCGAGCTCAAGAACCGGTTTGTCATGGCGCCGATGACTCGAAGCCGCGCCGATGCCGAGGGGATTCAGACCCCGCTTGCTGCGACCTACTACGCACAGCGCGCCACGGCCGGACTGATCATCACCGAGGCCACCGCCGTGACCAAGCAAGGCTCTGGCTATCCCGTCATTCCGGGCATCTGGAACGATGCTCAAGTCGAAGCTTGGAAGCCCGTTGCCGACGCGATCCACGAAAAGGGCGGCCTTGCCTACCTCCAGATTTTCCACACCGGCCGAATTGCTCACAGCAGCCTCGTTGGCGAGACTCCGGTCGCTCCAAGCGCAGTCGCACCGAACGGTGAAACCATGACGGCCGCGTTTGCCAGCGAAGGCTATGAACTTCCTCGCGCGCTCTCGACCGAAGAGATTCCTGCCATCGCGGCCGCCTTCGGCACCGCCGCAAAGAATGCCATCGCGGCAGGATTTGACGGCGTCGAGATTCACGGCGCAAACGGCTACCTCATCGACCAGTTCCTTCGCGATGGTTCGAACAAGCGAACTGATGCCTACGGCGAAGACCGCACCAAGTTTCTCAAGCAGGTGCTGGACGCTGTGATTGAAGCGGTTGGATCCGACCGCGTGGGCGTCCGACTCTCACCTTGGACCCCATTCAACTCGATGAGCGATTCGGACCTAGAAACCACCTTCCGCAACGCCGCTAAAGCACTCTCCGGACGTGGCCTCGCCTACCTACATATCCTGAACGGTGGCAACGACAACCGCCCATCGGCCGAAGCATTCGCGCTCGAACTCGCCGAAATCGCCGGCGCACCGCTGATCATCAATGCTGGTTACGACGCAGCAGCCGCCACCGCCGCGATTGAGAAAGGAATCGCCGCCGTCGCCTTCGGAGTCCCGTTCCTCGCAAACCCCGATCTCGTTAACCGAATCGAGAAAGGCGCCGAGCTAAACGCACCAGACTTTGCCACGTTCTACGTGGGCGGAGAAAAAGGCTACATCGACTACCCAGAACTAGCTTCTGCCTGATCATCCAACGGTCGGCTGGGCATGTCCCAGCCGACCACCTTATTCTGGATCGTAAGGAATTGAACTAGGCATCAGTAATGCCGACTCCTGTTTTGCTGCGTTAAGCAGCCTTCGAATCGGCTGAACCACATGATGATTCTCAAACTCGGTCGCCGTAAGCCCAGATAGCTGCCAAGCTGGCCCAATCAGAATTTGATTTACCGACAGAGAAGTGTTCTCTAGCAGGTCGACGTACTGAGATATTCGGTCGCCGATCGGTCGGTACTTCACCTGTTCAGGGTCAGGAAACACGATGACTCGGTACTCGTTTTCCTGTGCGAAACCCGGATGCTTGATGAAACTTGCGGCAGCGGAAAGGTACTGCTGAATGAGCAATGGATCCTCTAAATCTGCGATGCTCTCAAGAATTGTCCGAGCAAAGTTTTCCTGTGCATTCGGATCGTAAATCACCCATCCAGAAACCGCGCTGAGTCTATTGAGACTGGCAATATCGGTTTGAATCGAGCATCCATAGCCGTTCTTGCCGTACCCTCGCCACTGGCCAAGTTCGTCAGGGCTTCCACTGAAGCTCATCTGAAACGGGTCTGATCGTAGATCTCCGTTAGACAGAATCAATTCTTGCAAGATTCCTGCGACCGCGGACGACACCTTTACCGCACTTGTGGACCTCGAGAGTGTCGATAAGCCCAAACGCAATTCCTGCCGGTCGTTCAAGAACTGAATGGGTGAAGCAAAGGCCGATGTCCATCCACCGCGGCCATCAACTCCTGAGTGCACCGGCTTTAGAAAGTGTATGAGCGTGTTGATGCTGGTGTAATGCGCGACCAGAGAGGGCGGTCGAGAAGCGAGATTGTTCTCAATTAGACTCCGATCAAACGAATCACTTTTCATTTGGAGCCAGCGCAATAATAATGCCGACGTTGTTCGCTTCGTAGCCCATTGCGTTTCTGACCTTGTCCCGGAAGTCTCGTTGCCGATCTGAAACTGGCATGTTCGCAAATCCGCTCCAACGGATCACCCCGCCAATTCGATCGCCCTTATCCGAAATATCAATGACGACGCCCGGATAGACGCTCGCAATTCGTTCCTTCACCTGCTCGACCGTAACCATCGCCTGTTAGACAGTATTTTACGATCATTCTCTTCCACAACCACGTATTTTCGGCCCATGGCAGACTAGCCCTAACGGCAGAGCGTAGACTCCAGCCATGAAGACATGGTTCATCACCGGAGCATCTACGGGCTTCGGACGAGTCCTCGCCGAACAACTCATCGAATCTGGCGCGAAAGTCGTTGCCACCGCGCGGAAGCCGGAAGTTCTCGATGACCTCAAAGGCAAGGCCCTCATCCTCCCGCTCGACGTCACCCAAGAGGGCGATGTCTCCAGCGCGGTCCAGGCGGCGGTACAAGAATTCGGCGGCATCGATGTCCTCGTGAACAACGCGGGCTTTGGCATGGGCGGTGCCATTGAAGAAATCGCTGACGAAGAGTTTCGAGAGCAGTACGAAACCAACGTCCTCGGCCAGATCCGGGTCCTTCGCCACGTCGTCCCCGTGATGCGCGCCCAAAGCTCCGGCACGATTCTCAACATCACCAGCGTCGTCGGACACCGATCCCCGGCAGGTCTCGGTCTCTACGCCAGCAGCAAGTACGCGTTCGAAGGCATCACCGAATCCCTCCGCTCAGAACTGAAACCGTTTGGGATCAACGTCATCGCCGTCGCCCCGGGCGCGTTCCGCACCGACTTTGGTGGACGTTCCTTCAAGCGAGTCGCGAAGGTCATTCCGGGATACGAGTCCACCGCCGAGGGCACATTGGAATGGATTAAGACCAATGCCCCGATTATGGACGGCGACCCGGTCAAGGCCGCCAAGATCATGATTCAGATGGCCGAAATGGAGAACCCTCCGCAGTTCTTCCCGCTCGGAAAAGACTCCGTCGCCGGAATCCTTGACAAGCTCGATCGAGTCCGCGCCGATATCGAGCAAATCCGCGCCCTCGCCGAGTCCACCGACTTCGACTGAGCCGCTCAGTAAGGAAGTTTCGCTACGGCCTTGCCGATCAATGCAATCGAGATTGACAGCAGGGCCACCAAACCCGTCCCGCAGAAGAATCCAGCCAAAAGCACCGGCGCATAACGCGACCAGGTCTCCGCGCCAAACCGCTTCGCCAGAAACTTCTTTCCGTACCAAGCACCTAACAGCTGCGGCAAAGTGTTCGCGGGATACAACCCGAGCCCGCCTGCGAAGCCGTAGAACGCCAACAGCGGAATCTTAAGGAACTGGCAAGCAAAGAATGCCGCCACGCCAAACATGGTTCCGCCCGCGATATACATCGGCTTGATAGCGTTCATAAAGTGGTTGCCCGTACCGTCGCCCCGAGGCACGTTGGTTTGCTGAATCACCGCCGCCAACTGCGCTTGGATCGGCCAGAACTGCTGGGCATAGGGGAAAGCCGCGTTCGGTAGCGCATTGCTATTCCAAAAGAAGCCCCAGAAGACGAAGCTGCTCACCATGAAGAGCGGGAACATGACAGCTTCGGCCTTCAGAATGCTGATCATCTTTGTGCCGGTCAGCTCGACTTCGCGGAATCGCTGCGCCACCCAGCCGTGATCCACCAGAGGAACCGGCGCGTACCAAATGTCCACCTGCTGATAGCCTGAAGCCACAATGCTGCCCTCCTTTAGGTACGGGAACGACACACCACGGCCCGTAATCCCGATCATTCGGGCGGAAATATAGGAGTTAAACGGACTCCAAACCAACCCGAAGAACACGAGAATCCAAATCGGGAAGTTCGGAACAAGAACCTTACAAAGCACGATCTGGACGATCGTTGAAACCGCCCAAGCGGCCAGTGCCGTCCAGACCGGCACGTCGCCTCGACCCGCGGGTGGGGCCAAGCTAAAACGAGCTTCCGCACGGTGTTTTCGAGCCGTGCGCACCGCGCCGACCACCAAATAGATTCCGATGAGTGCGATCGCGAAGTTGATCCCGATTCCTACCGAAAGCCAAAAGTCCATGTCCACCGAGAGCTTGGTGGTCAAGGCGTCGGACCCGCGTCGATAACTCGGCAGCATCCCCATTCGGTGCAAAATCGGGTTCGCCAGAATCATCCCAACGACGCTCGCCACGGCCGCACCCGCAACAATCTCGAACGGCAAAACGAATCCAACGAGCAGGTTGCCGAGGCTGAAGCTAATGCCGACAATCGCCGCCGGAGCGAAGTTCTCAACGCTCGTCGTAAAGTCAGCGAAGGGGATCGGAAACAGCGTAATGCTCTCTCCCAGCAACGTGCCGCTCAGAACCGGAATGCCGATGTAAAGCACGCCAAAAAGCAAGCCAACGACCGTGCCAGTACTGAAAATTCCCCAGCGCCAGCTTTCGGTACCGGCCTCGGAAAGCGCCGTCGCACCGCTTGCCGCAACCGGCGCATAAGGGAATGGCAGTTTCTCCACGTCGCTGGTCAGCCGGAACAGGGCGTAGCCCATGCCCATCCAGCTCAGTCGTCCGCAAAGCTCACTCACTACAAGCAACGCGATTGGACGGAGCCAATCTGGGTGCCAAAGCTCGCGCCGCACCACCGCCGGGCTCGTGATTGCCGGAGTTGCCCAATCTGGAATTTGTCCCTGAATTGGGGCCGCTGCCGGGCTACTGCTAAAGTACGCGTTCCAAATCAGCTGGGAAAAGGGTCCGCCCGCAAGCCCGCGTTCCACGCTCACGACCGCCGTTAAGGCCGCCGCAATGTAATACAGGATATAAATCTCCTGCTTTCGAAGGGGCGAATAAGATCGCCGCGCGACTTCGGCAAACAGAACAATCGTTACCCATTCCGCCGCATCTCCAATGCCCTGACCCGCAACCAGGCCGAGGTACATCCCACCGGGCAACATGAACAACGCGATAAAAATCGCGCCAAGAAGGGTCTTGAGCGTGAAGCCTTCTTCGAACTGAGGCTCTGCCTTGGTGGTCTCCTCGACCGTAGCCTCAGAAGCCTCATCCGGCGGCAATTGGACATCGTTGTCTGCCATCGACGGCCTATTATCACCTAATGAATCCTTATTAGGCAGACCCGTTCTGGCAGGTACCCTCAGAAAGTGAGCGCAATGACCGAAAACGCTGAAAACTCTTCGGTCAAAACGGAAACCTACACAAAAATTGTGTGGACTCTCGCATGGCCCGTTGTGGCCGTAAACAGCCTCCAGGTCGTCAATATCCTCTTCGACCGGCTGTTCATCGGGTCTCTTCCCGCCTCGGCTCTCACCGGGCACGGAGGAGCGACCACGATCATGTTCCTCATGTTCTCGCTGGCGGTTGCCCTCGGTACCGGAACGACTGCGATTGTCAGTCGAGCCTTCGGCGCGAAGACACGAACGGAATATCGGCGCGCCAATCGACAAGGCTTCCGCCTCTCCGTCGTCAGCGGATTCCTGTTTGCCGCCCTAACTTGGGTTTGTGCGCTGCCTGTCGCGAGGGCCGTTCTGCCTTCGACGGACATCGCCGCGCAAATGCAGATGGTCCGGTTCATCGAGGCCTACTCCATCGGCCTGCCTGCGATCTTCGTGATTCAGTGCCTCGCTGGTTCGCTTCGCGGCGTTAGCGATACCAAGAGCCCGATGGTGATCACCTCGGTGCAAATTGGCCTGCACCTCGCCTTCAACTATCTGCTCATCTTTCCGCCGCGCCAAATGGGTGCGTTCACGTTGCCCGGGGCAAACATGGGTCTGGCGGGTGCCGGACTTGCACTGTCGCTAAGCGCGTGGGTTGCGGCTCTGGTCTACACCCCTTTTGTCGGGAAAACCCCGCTCGGTCCGGTTTCGAATTTCAAACTGCCCGATAAAGATTGGGTCATCCGAATTCTGAAGGTCGCCTTACCCGCCTGCGTGATGTCGGTGCTGCGCGTACTTTCCTTGACCGCCTTCACCCTTGCGCTTAAGCAAGTGCCAGATGGATCGACCGCCATTGCCGCCATGAGCATTGGCTTTGCTATCGAGAGCGTGATGTTCATGCCCAGCTTCGGCCTCTCCGTCGCCGCCGGTGCGCTCGTCGGCCAAAGCCTCGGCATGAAAGACCCGATTCGGGCAGAGAAGATCGGCTGGACCGCCGCCCACTGGGCGGGAGCCGTGACCCTTGCCCTCTGTGGACCGATCTACTTCTTCTCATTCCAAATCGCCGACATCCTCGTGGATGGCAAGATAGGAATCATCACCGAAGCCGCGGCGCTGTTGCGCTGGCTCTGCCTGACGGAGGTCTTCTTCGCCTACGCGATGGTGCTGCTCGGCGCGATGCAAGGCGCGGGAGACACCGTGCGCCCGCTGTGGATCACCGTGTTTGCCCTCTGGTTCTTGCGGGTACCGCTGGCGTTCTTCCTAGCTTTACCGGTGGGCTTCGTTATCCTCGGCCCGATGGTTTCGCCGTTCGGCGCCGGAATGGGGGCGTCTGGTGCATGGATCGCAATGTCTTCGACCCAGCTTGTTCAAGGCGTCCTCGCCGCCATCGCATGGCAGTTTGGCAAATGGAAGACCATGAAGGTCTAACCCACAGGAATCCAAGCGTAGATCCGCCAGACAATGGCAACCGCCCCGAGCACCATGCCCGGGACCGCTTTGACCTTATCGCCTTGTTGCCAAGCTCCCCAGCCCTGCTGCAGCGCAGTTAATCCTAGGAAGATCGCGAAAGGTCCGAGAATGAGCACCATCACGCAGCCGCCAAGTCCACAAAGAATGCTCCACCACCAAAGGTTCGGATTCCCCGAAGTGTCCGGAACGTAAACCGTTGATGGCGTTCCGGTTGGCCAAGGAGTGGCGGAAGGAGCAGCCGCGTTGTAGACCGGTGCCGGAGGAAAACCGAGCTCTGGCACTTGAAACGCCGGAACCCGAATGTGGGTCTGCGCATCCTCCAGCATGGTGTTCGGCCCGACCCGATTTTCCGCAATCCAGGCCTTCAGCGTCAGAACGTCCGCCGGGCCGAACTTGGTGCCGTCGGTATGGATCACAAAAAACGTGCGCGGATTCATGAGAGGATGGCAAGCGCCGTTGGCATTATCGCCTAAGGTTCTTCGGTAACATCCAAAAAAACAACCCGCCTGCAAGTTACAACCATAACATTGCAACGGAGCCGTCAAAGAAGACCATGGAATACACGCCAGAACTCCTCAACAAACTGGAATCAGATTTTTCGGGCTACCTCGAAGGAGACCGCGTGTCGGACTTCCTGAACACCTACGGCATCCGCTTTGCCGCCGGGCACTGGTGCGCCGGAATGTTCGCCGACCGCTTCGCCCCGGCCGGATACAACGCCGACGATCCGACCTTCGATGACTCCGTAGTCGCCCAAATCGCCCGTGTCCGCCAGGCTGGAATCGACGGCGTCGAATTCCACGAAGTCGTTTTCCTCGATGACCACGGAGCGCGGGATTCCGCCAAAATTGCTGCCATCACCGCTGC
This sequence comes from bacterium, assembly GCA_027485645.1. GTDB lineage: Bacteria > Armatimonadota > Fimbriimonadia > Fimbriimonadales > Fimbriimonadaceae > Fimbriimonas. Next base: position 412,964 of record JAIXQR010000003.1, on the reverse strand, counting down.
CCTCGCCGAGCACAAGGTCGCCCCGACCAACATGAACTTCAACACTTGGACCCATCCCAAGTTCAAGTTCGGCGCCGTCACCCACCCCGACCCTGCCATTCGAAAAGTCGCCCTCGAACAGATCCTCCTCGGCGTCGAAATCGCGAAAGAAATCGGCTGCGTGAGCTGCGGCTACTGGCCTGGCTCCGATGGCTGGGACTACCATTTCGAAGTCGATTACGGCCAGCGGCTGCGCTGGTTCATCGATGCCTGCACCGAAATCGCCGCGAAGTGCGATAGCCTTGGCCTCCAGTTCGGCACCGAGCCCAAGCAGAAAGAACCACGGGAGATGAACATGATCACCAACACCGTGGCCAAAGCTGCCCTCGTGTGCCTAGAGGTCAACCGAACCCTCGGCAAAACCGTCATGGGCGTCGCCATCGACTACGGCCACGAGCAAATGGTCGGCAACACCCCCGCCGATTCGCTCTACACCCTAAAAACCTTCGGCCTGCCCATCGCCAACTTCCACATCAACGGCGCGAAGTACAACTCGAACGACGAAGACCGTATCGCCGGCACCGACGACATCTGGCGCCTCGTCGAGTTCTGCTACGCCGCCATCGACACCGGCTACTCCGGCTGGTACGGCGAAGACCAGTTCACCTACCGCACCGAACAAGTCGAATCCATGGCCCTTTCCCGCGAATTCTTTGCCAACTGCATGAAGAAGGCGCTGATGATTTATGCTCAAAAGCCGGAGCTTCAGGCTGCGCAGGCAACGGGCAACGCCGCGCGGACCATCAACTTGGTAAAGAGAGTGATCTATAACGGCTAATGCCGTAGAATAACCGCTGCGCTATGGCCGAAACCTTTGCCTTCGATGTCTTCCTGAGCCATAGCTCAAAGGACAAAGACGTGGTGCGCGACTTGGCCGAGCGGCTCCGAGCAGACGGGGTAAAGGTCTGGTTCGATGAGTGGGAGATCCAGCCGGGCGACAGCATCCCGGCCAAGATGAACGAGGGTCTCACCCAATCGAGGGTTCTATTCTTATTCCTATCCCGGAACGCCACTGGTTCGGACTGGGTGCAAATGGAGCACGGTAGCTTCCTCTTTCGAGATCCGTTGAACAGGGAGCGCCGATTTTTCCCGATTCGCTTAGACCACACTGAAACACCGGCATCCATGACTCAGTATTTGTGCGTCGATTGGCAGGATCCTGCCGATTCGGCGTATGGATGGCTTCTCAAAACTTGTATAGCTGAACCTGGTCTCCCCCCGTCTGGATCGGTCATTCTTCAAGAACTCATCGCTACCGGTCATGAGAACATTGTCCGGGCAGTCGCCATTAGTCGCTCAAACACGTTTTTGATTTCCGGTTCGATTGACCACAGCCTCCGAATGTGGGACGTTGAATCCGGACAGTGCCTTAAAACAATGGAAGCTCACGCTCAAAGCGTTTGGTGCATTGCCATCAGCCCAGACGAAAAGTTTGCCCTTTCAGGATCAACAGCTCATATCCGCAAGTGGGACTTAGCAACTGGCGAAAGTGTCCAAATACTCGACGGACACGCAAGCGCAGTCCGAACTGTAGCAATTAGCCATGATGGAAAGTTTGCTGTGTCGGGATCGGTCGACAACACGCTCCGAAAATGGGACCTTGCTACCGGAGAATGTTCACATGTGTTAACTGGACATTTGAACGTCGTTCACACCGTAGCAATCAGTCCGAACGGTATGTTTGCAGTTTCGGGATCCAGCGACAATACTCTCAGGGTCTGGGACCTCGCAACCGGGCGATGTCTCGATGTTCTAGTGGGACATACCAACTTTGTTTATTCCGTCGCCATCAGCCAAGACGGGAAATTCGCAATCTCAGGATCAGTGGACAATACGATCCGACGATGGGATCTAGAAGCCGGAACATGTATCAACGTTTTAGAGGGGCACACGCAAAACGTGTGGTCCGTTGCCATCAGCCAAAACGGGAAATTCGCAATCTCAGGATCATCCGACAAAACCATTCGAAAGTGGGACCTAGAAACCGGGCGCTGTTTGGAAATTCTAGAGGGGCACAGTAAGGGAGTTCAATCCGTCGCTATCAGCAGTTATGGAGATTTCGTCGTCTCAGGATCAGCAGACAATACCATTAGAAAGTGGGACCTCGTTACTAGAAAATGTGTCTATGTGCTTGGGAGAAACACGGCGGAGTCGTCGTCAGTAGCCATCTATGACGGCGGGCGGCTCGCACTCTCGGGATCAGACAAAACGATCCGAAAGTGGGACCTAGAAACGGGAAAATGTATTCAAACGCTGGACGGACATCAAGGCATTGTTTACACGATAACAATCAGTCACGATAACACCCTTGCCATTTCCGGATCAGACGACAACACACTCCGAGTTTGGGACTTAGCAAACGGTAAATGTCTCATGATCCTAAAAGGACATCAGCAGACCGTTCGAACTATAGCAATTAGCCAAAATGCAAAGTTTGCGCTCTCCGGGTCAGATGACAAAACCATCCGAAAATGGGATCTCAAAACGGGAAATTGTGTACAAGTCCTAGAGGGAAACCTAAGTGGAGTTTGGGCCCTCTCCATTAGCCATGACGGCAAGTTCGCCTTTTCGGGATCGAACGACCGCTCCGTTCGAAAGTGGGACCTCACAAATGGGCGCTGTCTTCAAGTGCGACGCGAACATTCCAGTTCCGTCAGATTCGTCTTAGTCAGTCGAGACGACACATATTACCTGACTGCGTCGGGCGACAACGCTCTCCGAAAGTGGGACTTAGACACAGGTCGTTGCCTCCAGATTTTAGAAGGACACACTGACACCATACTTTCCGTGGCACTGAGCCAGGACGGTAAGTATGCAATGTCAGGATCGAGAGACAACACGTTTCGGTTATGGGATATGGCAACTGGACAATGTCTCCAGGTAGTAGTCGGCCAAGCGGATATCATCTCGGCTGTCGCTTTCAGCCAAGACTTACAATTCGCACTATCTACTTCGCGAGAAGGAGTAATTCGTATGTGGGCCATCACTGATTCATCTGGCCCTAAACCTGCTCACTATTTGTATAAAAATGCAAAAGTTTTATTTGTGGGTGATTCTGGGGTTGGAAAATCCGGTCTGGCGCGTCGCCTCCGTTTCAACGAGTTTCAAGAAACATCATCCACTGACGGCGTTTGGGCCACCCATTGGGAATTGCCTGCCGAATCTATCGATGGCACAAAACAAGAAATTTGGCTATGGGACTTCGCCGGCCAAATCGACTATCGACTGGTACATCAACTTTTCATCCGCGATGCGCAAGCGGCGGTTTTTGTCTTCAATCCGCAGCATCAGAACCCATTTGAAGGCCTTGGCCAATGGGACCGCGACCTAGAAAAAGCCGCGCCACAAGGGTACAAAAAGTTCCTCGTCGCTGGCCGCGTGGACTGTGGCGGACTGACTCACAGTCAGAGTCAGTACGACGATTTCATAGCAAAGCGTGGCTTTAACGAGCATCTTTACCGAACCAGTGCGGCAACTGGCGCGGAAATCCCCGAGCTGAAGGATGCCCTGTTGAAGTCAATCGATTGGCAATCCATCCCAACCACCAGTTCCCCCACCATCTTCGAGCGCCTCAAATCCCACGTTCTCAACCTCCGTGACCAAGGCAAGCTACTTGTGACCATTGCCGCGCTGAAGCAACACTTGGATTACCTCGAGGAAATCGCAACGCCTGACGAATTACGCACCGTCGTGGATAGCCTTTGCCGACCCGGCCACATCATGCGCCTGTCCGGCGACGTCATTCTCCTCCAGCCCGAAGTGCTCAGCCGCTATACCGCCGCCGTCGTCCGAACCGTCCGCTCTCACCCTCAGGAGCTAGGTTGTATTTCAGAGAGCAAGTTGTTGAGCGGTGAACTCGACTATCAGGACTTTGTCCGCGTGAATCGCACGGACGAAAAAGTCCTCCTTCTAGCCCTAAACGAGCTCTTTGTCGAAAAGGCGTGGTGCCTACGCCAACCGATCGAAGGCGATGTCATCCTGTCCTTCCCCAGCTACTTCAAACGTGAGCGAGAGGACAACCCCAGCCACCCTTCGATGTTTGTCACTTTCGAGTTTGACGGACACGTCGATGAGGTCTATGCGACTCTAGTCGTGCTCCTGCACCACACCACGGCATTTGAGACAGAAAGCCTCTGGAAAAATGCCGCTGACTTCAGAACCCTTGTTAACCAAAAGCTCGGCATTTGCGTTACTCGCGAACTCAACGGAAGAGCGCGCATCGAGGTTCACTTTGATCCAGAAATCGCGGATGAAACCCGTGCACTTTTCCTCAGGTACGTGGAAAACCATCTCAAAGCGAACGCAAGTAATGTCGTCCGAATCCGGCACTACGCTTGTAGAAACGCTAAGTGCCACCAATATGGCCGGAGAATCCACCTGGAGATCATCGATGAAGCCCATAAACGAAATGCAAAGACGGTCAGTTGCTGGAACTGCCGCTCGCGGATACTTCTCAATGACATCATTGAACAGAAATTACAGTCCGAGGATATAAACAAGAAAGCCGTCGACGAACAAGAGCTTGCCAAACTTTCCATCGACAACGAAAGCCGCGAATTGCAGGCCGTCCACCACGCTGGCCTCGTTATTAGCAACGCCGGACAAATCATGCGCCTCTATGCCAATAGTGATCACGGTATCGACGCTGAGATCGAATTCAAGAAGGTCAATGGCAGAGCCAGCGGCAAAAAGCTCTACTTGCAGCTTAAGTCAGGCGATTCTTACCTTCGACTGCGCAAACACGACAACACCGAAGTCTTCCAAATCACAAATCCAAACTGGGTGTCATATTGGCAGGAGCAGGCGTACCCCGTGCTGCTCGTGATTCGAACGTCGGACAAAGAGATGCGATGGATGGACGTCTCGGAATACCTGCGGCACGAAGCCGCTCGCGGCAACGACTCCCCAACCCAAATCGAATTCCGAGGCGAGCCCTTCACCGAGCTCAGCATTTTGAAGTTGAGGGCTAAGTATCTCCGCTTGCCCGGTTAAGGCACCGAGCCTTCGCGATCCACCGCCACCAACTCCACCTCCTTCTCCCGACCCTTCAACCCAAAGCTCCCGAGCGACCGCAACCCCTCCCGCGACCCCAGCTTCGCCGCCAGCTCTCCAGAAATCAGGAACTCCTCGCCCAGCCCGGCGCACATGCCTTGGATTCGGGCGGCGGTGTTGAGCACGTCGCCGTGGTAAACGATCTCACTCTTGATCTCCCCGACCTCCGTGGTCACCACTTGTCCGTAGTGGGCACCCGCTTTGAAGCCGGGTAGGAGGCCGTAGTTCCGTTCGTAATACGCCCTTCGCGATTCCAGCCGGGATTGGAACAAGAAGAACAGCCGAAGGCAATTCGCATTCGCAAGCCCACGCTCCATTTGCCAGGTGATCACCGCTTCGTCGCCGATGTAGTGGCTCACTTCCGCCTTCGTCGCCAGCACCGGCCCCGTCAGGTCGGCCATAAAGTCTCGCACCAGCGCGCTGAACTTCATGTGCCCCAGCGCCTCTGCCAATGTCGTCGAGTCCTTCATGTCCAGAAACATGAAAATTCGAGTCTCCTCCCGCGGCTCGTGATAGTAGCCGCGTAGCCAGTTGGTCAAAACCCCCGGCCCGAGCTTCCGAGAGATCGCCTGAATGCTGGAGGTCAGAAAGGCAATAGCAATCGCCGCCGCACCCGAGACTTGGAAGTAAGACTGCGTGACGATGCTCTGGATGATCGACATCACGTCCGCCTCCCAAGGCATCTTCTGGGTTCGCAACGAGATGTTGCAAAGCAGCGCAATGAAGAACGCGACGAAAACCGCCGCCATGTAGGTGAAAACCCGCACGAGAACCGTCGCGAGATAACTCTTCAGCCGCAGCTCATCGAGCCGCAGCATCGAAACGGTTCCAAAACAGATGCCAAACGGCGTTCCGTACATGATCACCGCCAACCAAATCGGCGCCCCAATCACATTGCGCAGGAATAGGGAAGTGATAAGCGACAGTCCATAGGACAGCGCAAAGACCCGGACCAAATCCTTCGCCCCCCGCTGGCTCCCGTGATTCACCTGTTCACTTTACTTCGAGCCCCTCCCTTTCGCTCCGGCGAGAGGGAGGGGTTGGGGAGGGAGAGCCGCCCCGCCAAATCACTTAGAACTAGCGCAACTTTCGTTTCCGCAATTGCCACAAAAGGCAACACAAAGCCACCCAAGGCCAGGCAAAGCGTTCGCGGGTTCCCCCGAAGTAAAATTGACAGCGATGAAGCAGATCCGGGACAACATTTTCGAAATCTCCCACACCGAGTTGGGCAGCCCGGACGAATATGGCCGCTACAAGGTCGAGGGCCTCGGCACCGTCCACATCGACATCGCCGATGTCCGCTACATTGCCGACCACAAAAGCCAGGGCTACGAGCCAACCTTCTTCGTCAGCCGCGCTCCGGCGATGAATAACGATTTTGTTGTGGTCGCCCGAAACCGAAAGGCTTGAGTTTTCGGCTATGATTCCGACTAATGTTGGACCTCGCTGCGCTCAAAAAAACTTATCTGGTCGTTGGACTCAGCGACGCTCAAATTGAGGAGATCGCATCTCTCGCCACCATGCGGCGATTCCTGCCGCAGGAAACCCTCATCCGCAGCGGTGAGCAAAGCAGCGACCTCTATCTGATCCTAGAAGGACGCCTCAACGTCCTCACCTCCGACGGTCAAAAGCTCAGCGAAGTCGGCCCCGGCAGCATCCTCGGCGAAATCGCCCTAATCGACGCCCGCCCCCGAACCGCCAACGTCGTCTGCACCGGCCTCGTCGACGCCGCCGTCATCCCCGCGAAGGAACTGCGGGCAAAAATGAACGCCAACCGAGAATGGGGTTTTGTCGTCCTCGCCAACCTCTCCCGAGTCCTCGCGGGCCGCCTTCGCGTGGCGAACGACAAGATCGACGAGCTTTACGACAAAACCACCGATACCTGGGATAACGCGTTATAAACCGGCGCCGTTGGACGCCATGACATCGCGGTACCAATACGCGCTGTCCTTCGGCGTCCGAACCTGCGTCTGGTAGTCCACGTGGACCAACCCAAACCGGTGCCGATACCCTTCGTACCACTCAAAGTTGTCCATGAGCGACCACTGGAAGTACCCCGCAATCTCCACGCCATCTTCCCCGGCCCGAGCAAAGGCCTGTAGGTGGCGATGCAGGAAGTCGATTCGCTGCGGATCGTGAACCTTTCCGTCTAGAGCCACCCAGTCCGATAGCCCAAGCCCGTTTTCGGTGATGATGATCGGCTTCTTGTACCGCTCATACAAGAACCGCGGCCCCCAGTACAGGCACTCCGGCGTCACCGGCCAGTGGTAAATGGTGCGGCCGATGCCGAGCGGATTCGGAATCTCCTCCGGTCCATTCTCGGTCGCCTTGATGGTCTGGCCGTTGTAAATGTTCGCACCAAAGAAGTCCATCGGCTGGGCAATCGTCTCCATGTCGCCCGCCTTCGCCTTCGGCGCAAGCGCGCCATAAGCTTCCAGCCCCTCGGCCGGATACTCGCCAAAGAAGATCGGATCGTTCCACCAGGAGTTGCTCCAAACCGAATCCTTGTGGGTGGCGAACATCGATTCTCGCGCCGCTTCGATGTCCTCCGGCGAGTTTGAGGCCGGAATCTTCGCCGCCCCAACCGGTGCCCAGCCGATCTTCGGCGCAGTCTTAGCGTGCGCCCGGATGACTTGGCAAGCCTTTCCGTGCGCCAACAGCGCATGGTGCCCGGCGAGGAGAACCTCTGCCATCCCAAGCTGGTCGCCCGGTGCATGAATCCCGCTCTGCAGCCCAAGCCCGATAAAGCATTGCGGCTCGTTTAGGGTCATCCAGTTCTGAACTCGGTCCGAGAGCCGATCCACGACGATCTGGGTGTAATCCGCAAACCAATCCGCATGGTCCCGGTTCAGCCAGCCGCCCTGGAGATAAAGCTCATAAGGCGCGTCCCAGTGGAACAACGTCACCCATGGCGTGATGCCGTTGGCCAGGAGCTCGTCGATCAGCTGATCATAAAACGCCAACCCCGCCTCGCTCGGCGCACCGTGCCCGCCCGGCTGAATCCGTGGCCAAGAAAGGCTCAGGCGATAGTGCTTGACGCCAAGTTCGGCCATCATCGCAACATCTTCGCGGAACCGATTGAAGTGGTCGCAAGCGACATCGCCATTGGAAGCGTCGTTGATCTTCCCCGGTCGTCGGCAGAACATGTCCCAAACCGAATACCCACCGCCCGCCAAATACGGCGCACCCTCAATTTGGTAAGAAGCCGTCGCAACGCCCCAAGCAAAATCTGCCGGAAAACTCATTCAATAAGTATGAGTCAGCGAGGGACGACATGACCACGCAACCACGCCTCAAACTCCGCCTCGCCCCACTCGCCAGAAGCAAGCTGTAGCATTGCTACAAGAGTTTCGGCCTGCGTTGCCGTGGCCACAAATCCATTGAGGTGAAGGAAAGTGAGGCAAGCGACCAGCGCAGTACGCTTGTTTCCGTCAATAAACGGGTGGTTCATTGCGAGTCCGTAAGCGTAAGCCGCTGCGCACGCGAGCACATCCGATTCTTCGTAAGTATGCTTGTTCTTGGGCCTGTCTAAGGCTGATTCGAGCATGCCACGATCACGTATTCCTTCCGCTCCACCGTGCTCCCTGAGTTGCGCCTCGTGAAAGGCAAGTACAACATCCGTGCGCAACCAGATCGGCTCTCTCATTTCGCGAGCTCGCGCAGAACGTCCCGATTCTCTCGCATTACAGTCTTGGCTACTTCAAGTTGTGCGGCGAACTCGGGATCAAATGCAGTCAAGCGTACGCCTTCAGGCGTGGCGGTTGCACTCAACGTATCTCCTTCTTTCACGTTCAAATCTAACAGGGTTTCCTGCGGCAGAATCACGCCGAGCGAGTTACCAATTTTGCGAACTGTAAGCTTGACCATACCCTGATTATAACACCCGTTATAACAACCTCCAAACTCCAATGACCTTCGGCACAAAACCGCCGATTTCCCGCATATTAGGTGCATGACCAATCTCGAAATGGCGAACCGACTCCGCGACCTGCGAGATTTCCTCATCATCGCGGGCTACGAGGAAAGCCACGCCACTCGCTACACCCAAATCGCGCGGACCATCGAAAAAATGCCGGAGCCCATCATGGAGCTCCATGTTGAGCATCGCCTCACCGAGATTCCCCAGGTCGGAAAGTTGATCGCCCAATACATGAAAGAGATCATCCGCGACGGGGTCAGCAGCAAGCAACTTGAGTGGGAAAGGGAAGCCCCAATCTCGGTGCTAGAACTCGTTCGCGTTCCCGGCCTCGGCGCGAAGACCGCCCGCCGGCTTTGGCAAGAACACCAGATCTCTACTCTTGCACAGCTTCAGAAAACGGTTCAGGAGCAAGACCTGCCGGGGATCGGTCCAAAGATGAAGCAGGCCATTTTAGAGACGACGCTTTAGCTTTTCTTTCTCGCCGGGGAAGTTAGCGCGAAGGTTTTCCGCCGCCATGATAGCGGTCAGCTTGACCCGCTTCTCCCGGGTTTCGGCCCCTTTTGCGTTGAGGATCCACTCCAAGATTCCGCGTTTGGCCGAGCGCGGGAAGGCATCGAAGTTCTTTCGAGCATCCGGTTCGGCAGCTAGGGCTTCGACAAGGTCATCCGGCAAACTCAGCGACTCCACCTCGTCCAGTGCGTTCCAAGTCCCGTCAATCTTCGCTTGCTCTATTTTCGCAATGCCCGGCGGCAGAAGTAAACCAAGCTTTTCAAGCTTCTCGACCCGGTCCTTGTTCACCTTCGACCACTTGCTGGATCGCTTTCGGGGGGAAATGAGGAGCATCGATCGCTCCGCATCCAACTTCGAAATGCGACTATCGATCCAGCCGAAGCAGATCACCTCTTCCACGATCTCGTCGTAAGAGACGTACTTTTCTGGCACCGATTTCTTGAACGTCACCAGCCAAACGCTCTCCTTGCGTTGGTAGTTTTCGGCTAGCCAGTTGCGCAATTCTGTGCGCGAACTGACCTCAACCTGCTCAAATCGGTCCTGCATCACGCCTCAACGGGAGCGGCCGGACGGTCGGGAATGAAGCGAGTCGCGATCAGCGATCCGCAGGCAATCACAACGCCAACCCAAAACGGCGCCTGATAATTGCCCGCCATTTTCCAAAGGTACGCCCCACCAACCGGGACCGTAACGGCGGCCACGTGGTTCATCGTGATTCCCATGCTCACGCACGGCGTCAACTCACCGGGCCGAGCAATGCGGTGGAGATAGGTCGTGAATCCGTTTCCAAAAGTAAACAGCACGTTGTCGAGAATGAACAGGAAGTACAAAACCTCGATCCGCTTGATCGTCGCGTAACCCACAAACACGAACACCAAGCCGAGCCCGTAATACAGCAACGGCCCACGCTCACCGTGCTTGTCAATAATCCGCCCCATCTTTGGCGCCGTAATGGCGATGAGAATCGCATTCAAGAACTGAAGCGCCAGCATGTTTTGGACCGGCACCTTGTAAATCAGAATCAGCGTGAAGCTGGCGAAGATTGAGAAAATCTGCCTTCGCGAGCCTTCTAAAAAGCTCAGCAGATAGAAGAGTCCGTACTCTTTTCGGAAGACAATCGGTTGTCGCTTACCGCCGGCCGAGTGGTGCGAAAGCGTCCCGATGCACCATGCCGCGCCGAGGATCGATACGCCCGCGATCCAGAAATAGGGCTGGTAGGTGCCCTTTGGCAAAAGTTGCGAGAGGATGTAGGCCGTGCCAAGCCCGCCGATGGTTGCCACCGCTCCGACCGAAGACATGTTGCCCAGGTGTCGCCCGCCTTCTTTCCCCTTCGCAAGGGCCAGCGTGATCGGGCTTTGCATCGTCGCGTAAAGGTGGAACCCGATTGACCAGAAAATGGAAATTCCGATGATGAAACCCATCACCGGAAAAGAGCCAGTTGCCGCGATACCAAACGCCGTAATCGCCAGCCCGATGGCCGCAACTCGGGCTTCCGCAATCGCCGCCAAGAGACCCGCCGTCAGCGCGGTGAGCAAACCGGGCACCTCTCGAAGACTTTCGAGCAAGCCGAGGTCAAACTCCTTGGCTCCGACCGCTTCCTTGAAGAAGTTTTGGAACACGCCGTTGTACATCGCGAACCCAAAACCGAACAGAAATACGCCGGCGACAAAGCGTTTCCAGTCCTGTCGGAGAGAGGCTGCTTCGGCTTCTAGGTTCAATTCGGCAGTTCCAGACACCCAGCTAGCTTACCGGCAGTCTCGGCTATGTCATAATCGTAAGTGGAGAGGTCGCATAGTGGTCTAGTGCGCCGCACTCGAAATGCGGTGTGGGGCAACTCACCGAGGGTTCGAATCCCTCCCTCTCCGCCACTACCTTCTCATTCCTGCCGCAAATTCTCCCTGCGGATGGTCTTGAGGCCGCAAACTGCGACCTCAAAAATGTTCACTTCGCGACGCCGGTGAAGGTTGCCTTTGGATTCCCGCCGAAGCTAACGTTGAACTGGCTGTCGACCGTCACCTGATTGCCCGAGAACTTGAACGTCAGGGTCTGAACGTACGGCGTTTCGTGGTTGGCGAGCTTAATCACCAGCGTGTCCGCAGCCACCCAGCCCCCGGACGCAGAGGCCTTGACGTTATCGATGATCTCCCCGATGTCGGTCCATTTCGTACCGTTGAAGGACACTTCCCGCACCTTGCCGCCGATTGTTAGCTTCACCGAACCTTCGCTCACCGTAAGATCCGCGTAGTTCAGCGGATTGCTTTCGAAGCTGAACTTCTTGCCAGTTACCCCTGCGGCAGGCTTGGCCGAGCCCTTTGCCAACGGCAAAACAAGCGAGCCTAGCTTCTGAACCAGCGCCTGATGATCTGCTTCCGAGGTCGGAAGCTTTCCGGCGCGAAGCTCCGGAACAAACTGGTCCCATAGGATGCTCATGACAGCACCCATGTCGTTGGTGCCAGACGTGATCGCCACAACCGTATCTTGCTCCGGCATCACGATGCAGTACTGACCGAACGCGCCGTCGCCACGATAGAAACCGCCCCGACAGCGCCAGAACTGATAGCCGTACCCTTGGTCCCAATCGCTGTTCGGGTTGCTTCCGTTACTTGCTTGCTTCGACGTGGCGAGGTCTACCCAAGCGGCAGGCAGCAAACGCTGTCCGTTCCACTCGCCGCGCTGGAGATAGAGTTGCCCGAACTTCGCGATGTCTTCAGTTGTGATGTTCAGACCAAAGCCGCCAAGGTCCACGCCTTGCTCATCCTGATTCCATTTCGGATTCTTGATGCCAAGCGGCTCGAACAATCGAGGCGTCAAGTACTGCGTGAGTGTTAAGCCGGTCACCTTCTGCGCAATCGCGCTGAGCATGTAGGTCGCGGCCGTGTTGTAATAAAAAAGTGTTCCTGGCTTATGGGCAACCGGAAGCGCGAGGAACTGCTTCGCAATGGAGCCCGAATTTAGGAACTTCACCTTATCAACTTCGTCGCCGTGCTGTCCGGTGGACATGCAGAGCAAGTCGCGAATCCGCATCTCCTTCAGGTTGTTGGAAGGATTCGCCGGTGCTTCTTCGGGGAAGTGCTTGATGACCGGATCATCGAGGCTGATTTTGCCTTCGGCAATCAACATGCCGATTGCGGAGGAAGCAAAGCTCTTGCTCAGCGAGTACAGCTCGTGCGGCTTGTTTGCGCCGTATGGAGTCCACCATCCCTCGGCGACAACCTTGCCGTGCCGAACGATCATGATGCTGTGGAGATGATCCACCTTCTGCTCGAGGGTGTTGACTAGCTTCAGTAGCCCGGCGGAGGAGATCCCCTGTGCCTCGGGCGTGCTTCTAGGAAGGTCTGCCGAAACGCCAACCGCTGCCATGCTCATCGTAATTGCCATCAATAGTCTCTTCATCGAGGGGTACCCCACGTGGCGGACTTTACCCGCCGGTGAGGAATCCAACCTGCTCCATCGATTATTGACCCCAACGAACAAAAAGTGGGGTCCTCGCCCAATGGCGAAGACCCCACATTGATTACGTTTCCGCTTATGAAGCGGTGACGGTTAGAAGCGCACCACGAGTGCCATCTCCCGGAATGTTTGCGTAGATCCAACTCGTCGCGGTCGTCGTTCGAGTGAACGTCGTCACGGTCGCCGTGGTCGAAGTCGATCCGGCAGGGATCGTCACCGACACAGGCACGGTTGCAACGCCCGTCTTCTGGCTAGTGAGGTTAATCACCACACCACCGGCTGGTGCCGGGGCGGCCAGGGTAACGGTCAAAGTGGAACTTGTTCCGCCTTGAACCGAAGTTGGGCTGAGGGCCACGCTCACCAGAACCGGTCGGTTCACCGATACCGTGGTCGTCTTGCTCGTTGTGACTCGAGCCGTAATCGTCGCCGTCAGGTTAGACGTGCCAACGGAGGTCACCGGGAAGATCATTGTCGAGACTCCCTGTGGAACGGTGACCGTAGCTGGAACCGTTACTTGTGAACTGCTAGAGGTCAACTGAACGATCTGTCCACCGGTACCCGCTGGGCCAACCAAAGTAACCGTTCCCGTAGTGTTTCCACCAGCTCGAATCGGGCTAGCGGCAACCGAGACGCTCGAGACGTCAACGGCCGGGACAACCGTAACCGTTCCGGTCTTGAACGTATCGATCAGAACCGCGATGATGTTGACGGAGGTCGAAGAACTCACCGAGCCGGCCGTTGCATTAAACGTAGCCCGGTTCTGGCCACCAGGGACGAGCACCGTGCTTGGGACCGTGATAGCAGGGTTACTGCTCGAGAGCGAAACCGTCGCGCCACCCGCAGGAGCGAAGGTGTTGAGCGTAATGGTTCCAACCACAGTGCCGCCCGCGTTAACCGTCGGGCTAGCAAACGTGACCGAGTTCATTCGAGCGGTCTTGACCAGAATCTGGGCAGTATCGGTATCGAATCCAGCAGAGGTCGCCGTGACCGTAGTCAGAGTATCGGCCGCTACGTTTAGCGAAGTGACCTGAACGCTCGCCGAGGTCGCACCCTCCGGAACAACAATCGAAGCTGGAACCGGGAAAGCCGCATTGTTCGTGGCCAGAGATACCGTCGTACCGCCAACTGGTGCAGCCGAAGTGAGGGTCACGCTCAAGGTTGCCTTAGCTCCGCCCTTCACCGTAGATGGCAAGGTCAGGTTAATCGCATCGCCAAACTTGAAGGCGTAGGCCGCGCCGGTGAAGCTTGTGTCACCGGTGGCGCCGACCAAAGCGTAGTCGCCGGAAAGGGAAACGAAACCACCGAACCGCTTACTCGCTGCAGCGTCGACCGGGGTGATCTTTTGAGCCTGCGAGTAAACGCCGGCACTAGAATTGAACACGTAAGAAGCACCGCGGAAGCTCAAATCCGCGATCGCACCGATGAGCGCTTTCGTGCCGTCGAGGGCAACGCTGAAGCCGAAACAGATGAGCGCAGGCGCGTCACTCGGAATCAACTTCTGACTCTGAGTCCACGAGCTACCCGAACGCGTAAAGACGTAGGCCGCTCCGAAGTTCGAGTCATCGCCGTACGCGCCAACCAAGGCGGTGTCGCCTTCAATGTCGACGGACCAACCAAAGTTGTCCTGGGTTTCGCCATCGCTTGCCGTCAACTTTTGTTGCTGAGTCCACACCGCGGAAGATCGCGTAAAGACGTAAGCAGAACCCTGGTTGTCGGCGTCGCCAAAAGCACCGACAATCGCTGAGTCACCGCTCACCGCAACTCGGACACCAAAGTTGTCTCCGGCCGCTCCGTCGGCAGCCACAAGCTTCTGTTGTTCGGTGAAAGATGCGCCACCGTCAACGAATACATATGCCGAACCCTGGATTGCGTTTTCGACCGATGCGCCGATGATGGCGGTCGTTCCATCAAGGTCAACCGCGTTTCCAAACTCATCGCCGGAAATACCGTCACTAGCCAAGATCTTTTGCGACTGCGAGAAGGTGCCAGCCGATTCGCGGAACACGTAGGCAGCGCCCTGCGAACTGTCATCCAGCGGAGCCCCAACGATGATCGTTGGACCATCAATGGCAACCGCGATTCCGAAGTTATCGTCGGCAACGCCATCGGCGGCGACGAGCTTCTGAGTCTGCGTCCAGGTGCTACCCGTTCGTCGGAAAATGTATGCCGCGCCGCGAGCAGAATCGTTTTGGTATGCGCCTACAACGGCGACATCTCCGTCCAGATCTACGCTCACGCCCATCGCGTCGCCGCTGTCCCCGTCATTCGCGGTCAACTTTTGTTGTTGGAACCAAGTCGGGTCAATCGTTACCGGATAAACCGCCGCACTGTCGTCAACCGCAACCGCGATGTTTTGGCCAGAAACCTCTAGCCGGGCTGGAAGTTGGACCCCTCGGGCGTCCCAAACTTTCAGTCCCGCATAAGTCAGGCTCGAACGCGTGCCTCGAACCTCTACCGCATCGTCCGAAATCGACTTTAGCTTCGTGGCACCAGAGACGGCAAGCCGAACCCACAGAGAGCCGCTAGCGATTGCCGCGCCTGGTCGATTGGAAATTTTCATCCAGTGATGAAGTCCATCTCCGCCGTTCACGAACCACTCCGAGAGTCCTGTTCGGGAGAACGAAGCCATTGGCCAGCCAGCCGTGTCTTTTCCTAGCGAGGCAGATGCCGAACCAAGAGTTGCGCGGGTTGTTCCGCGACCGAAGGCGGAGATTCGCACGCCGATTTCATCGGTACCCGATCGAAGCGTGAGGGCACCCTGAGGCGAGAGTTCGCTTGAGTAGCCAAGTCCAGGTTGACGAGAGACAACTGATCCAGACCCCTGCAACTCAAACGCGCGGACTGAGCGTGCAATCGCATCGTTCAGTCCCCCGTTTTGGTTCGGACCAAAATCAGCCTGCGCCGAAGCCGCTGAGACGAGCAACAGCGGTAAAGCGCGCAAGAAAACATTGACGCGTGACATACACTCCATATATTGGATGTAATGTCTGCAAAGGATTCGCCTTTTTTCCGTTGCACCGGATTTGTGCGTTGAAACTTTACGATTCTAAGACATCGCTTCCTGAATTCCTCCGCACCGAAAACGCAACGACCGGTGTCTTTACACTGAGCCGCCATGCAGTACGCCCTGATTGCATTTCTCATCATCGTTGTCTTTCTGGGAGTCCGAACTATCAACCAAGGCACCATCGGGGTGATCACCGTGTTTGGCAAGTACCGCCGCATCCTACGCCCCGGCCTAAGCTTGGTCATTCCGTTTATCGAACAGCTGCAAAGTCGAGTGAGCATTCAGAACCGCTCGGTTGAAATGGAGTTTCAGGCCGTAACCCTAGACCAGGCCAACGTGTACTTCCGCAGCATGTTGCTGTACTCCGTCGAGAACGATGATGAAGAGACGATTAAGAAGGTCGCGTTCAAGTTCATCGGCGAGCGGGACTTCATGCAGGCGCTCACCCGCACGATCGAAGGCACGATCCGCTCCTTCGTCGCCACCAAAAAGCAGGCCGAGATCCTTGGTCAACGAAAGGAAATTGTTGATTACGTCAAGGACCAGATCGACCAACTGCTGAGTGAATGGGGCTATCACCTCATGGATCTTCAGATCAACGACATCACCTTCGACCAAGCGATCATGGATTCGATGAGCAAGGTCGTTGCGAGCAACAACCTGAAAGCCGCCGCCGAGAATGAAGGCCAGGCGCTTTTGATCACCAAGACGAAGGGTGCCGAGGCGGAAGGAAACGCCATCAAGATTGCCGCGGAAGCCGAACGGGAAGCTGCCCGCCTGCGCGGTCAAGGCGTCGCCTTGTTCCGAGAAGAAGTGGCCAAAGGTATGACCGAAGCCGCCGAGCAGCTCCGAACGGTGAACCTGGATACCAACGTGATCCTCTTCACCATGTGGACCGAGGCGATCAAGAACTTCGCGGAGTACGGCAAAGGCAATGTGATCTTCCTCGACGGAAGCCCGGATTCAATGCAACGAGTCTTGGCGCAAATGCAACTGCTATCGAACGGTCCGGAGCACCCGAACATTCCGCCCCGAATAAGTTAGTGTGGCAAAAATCCTTTACAGGATTGCTTGGATTGGTTGCTGGAGCCTCCGACGAGAATCGAACCCGTGACCTCTTCTTTACCAAAGAAGTGCTCTGCCGCTGAGCTACGGAGGCGGATATTGGTGGGTAGAGTAGGATTCGAACCTACGTAGGCTCTCGCCGACAGATTTACAGTCTGTTCCCATTGGCCACTCGGGCATCTACCCACGGGAATCGAGATGATACCATCAGCCCACGATTTTTCGAAAGGCATGCTTGCCAACTTTCAGCACACGACCTAGAATTTGGTCGCGTTCCAGCCGCAAATCGGTCACTTTCTCGCCGTCAAGCGCAATCGCACCGGCCTTCACAAGGTCCTTCACGGCTCCATTGCTCTTCGCAAGTCCGAGTTCCACAATCAGCGCCGGGATCGACACAAATCCGTCAACGACCGCTGCTTCTGGCAGTGTTACTTCCTCCGCCTCGACCGGCTGCTGCCGCTTGCTGAAGGTATCGATGAAGTACTGCTCGGCTTCCGCACCTGCTTCCACTCCATGGTAGAGCGCGACGATCTCACGCGCCAAGCGGACTTTGGCGTTTCGAGGATTTTGGCCCTCGGCCGTGAGTGCCTCGACCTCCTCCATGGGAACGTCGGTGCAAAGCTCAAACCAATTGCCGATCAGTTCATCAGGAATCGACATCGTCTTTCCGAACATGTCGTTTGGCGTGTCCGAGATCGAAACGTAGTTTCCGATCGACTGAGACATCTTCTCTTTTCCGTCAGTACCAACCAGCAGCGGGCAGGTCATGACGACCTGGGGAGCTTTTCCATACTGCTCCATCAGGTTGCGACCGACGAGATTGTTGAAAAGCTGATCGTTGCCGCCAAGCTCGATATCGGCGTCAATCTCGACCGAATCCATGCCCTGACACAGCGGGTACAGAATCTCGTGCATCGAAATCGGTCGCTGCTCGGCTAATCGCTTGGTGAAATCATCCCGTTCCAAGATTCGAGCAACCGTGTACTTCGAAGAAAGCCGGATGACGTCCGCAAAAGTCATCTTGCCCAGCCAGTCTTCGTTGAAGAACAGTTGAGTTTTCTCGGGGATCAGAATCTTGTAGAGCTTTTCCTGAATCGCCTCGAAGTACTCCATCACCTCCTCGCGGGTGAGTTGTCGTCGAGTTTTACTCTTGCCCGTCGGGTCGCCAATTTGCGCGGTGAAATTGCCGACGATAATGCAGCCGGTGTGGCCAAGGCGCTGGAAGTCGCGAATCTTGCGCAAGACAACCGCCCAACCGAGCGTAATGTCCTTCGCCGTCGGGTCTAAGCCCAACTTTACGCGAAGCGGGCGGCCGAGCGAGAGTTTCTTGCGAAGGTCTTCTTCGCTCACAATCGCGCTCGTACCGCGCCGCAAAATTGCCAGTTGCTCGTCCACCGTCATGAGCCGAGGAGTTTACTTGGCAAGCTCACTCAGACACGCCGGCGGCCAGTTAGAAGGGAAACCACAAAGAGGATAAGGAAGATGAAGAACAGGATCTGCGCGATGCCTGATGCACCCGCGGCCAGCCCACCAAACCCGAGCACGCCCGCAATGAGAGCGATCACGAAGAAAACTACAGCGTAGTACAGCACTCCTTGCAGACTACATTGTTCTTGCGATGTTCAGCGCAATATGGCGAAATACCTAGCGTCGCAGTGGTCCGCGGCCTTTGATCAGCAAAGACCCGATGGCCAGGAGAACGAAGAGCACAAAAAGACCCTGAACGATTGAAGTGGCATCACCGGCAATGCCGAGGAAGCCAAACGCGCCAGCGACCAACGCCAAGATGAGGAAAATCACCGCATTGTAAATCATGTTGATTTGTTATTACGCCCCTCAACTAGGGCTTATTGCTGCCACGAGAGCAATTGTTGGCAGCACCTAGTAGGAAGGCTTCGAGCGTCCGAGCGGCTTTGCCCGTCCCCCAATTGTCTTCTACGTAGCGTCGCGCAGACTCGCCAAGCCGGTCCCTCTTTTCCGGGTTACCCAAAAGTTCCTCAAGGGCACGAGCAAGCGCCGCCGGATTTGGATCAGCGAGAATCCCGTTGATTCCGTCCTTCACCGTTTCTCGAACGCCCCCTTCCGCAACTGCCACAACAGGAAGCCCGCAAGCGTTCGCTTCAAGCGGCACAAGCCCGAACGGCTCCAGCCGACTGGTGTAAATCAACGCACCTGCCGTCTGCAAGTGCCGCTCGACTTCGGAGTCCGGCAGCATCCGCTCCAGCTGAAATTCGACGTTTAACGATTTGGCCAAAGGAATGAGATCGGCCAGGTAGATCTCGTCGACCATATTGGCGCTCCACACCAACTTTGGGCGGGGTTCCTTCATCGCTCCAATCGCCAAGATCGCTTCGCGAACGCCCTTCATCGGCCCACAGGTGCCGAGTCCAAACACATACCGCTCGCGTGGTTTTGGCGCGTATCGGAAGTGATCGACGTCGATCCCCAGGTAGCAAACACTGGCCGAAACACCGAAGGCCCGGAGGATTGCTTCTCGACTGAAATACGAATTGCATAGCACGAGGTCGTAAGATCGCACGCTCTCGAGCTCCTCCCACGCTAACTTCCGGTACTGCGGCCAATAGACTGCATCTTTAACCTTCGCTTTCAAACTCGCCCCTGGCCCTGGCGGCAATAGCGGCAACTTTGGCATTGGTTCATACAGCGCACGAAATGGGTCTTGAAGGTAGACCACTTTCGGCATTCGGTGGACGTACCGACCAATGAACGGCGTGTTGAAGTGAAGCGAGTTATTGGCAAAAAGCAGGTCACAGCCAGACGCATCGATCATCGGGCCAACCTTGGCGGCGTGGACCTTGAACTCTTTCATCATTCGCGGAAAACGCGTCAGCGCACTCTTCAGGTCCGGACGTTCCTCAAATCCCTGTGGCACCACGTGGACCGGCCCAAACTGACCTAGGTCTAGGTCGTCCTTGGGCAACGGCGGTTGCCAAATCTCAACCTCGTGCCCCAACTCGACCAAACCCTTCAGGTGGTCAAACAATGCACGCTTCGCGCCGCCGAACGGTAAGTAATGCCAGACCGCGATCTTCATACGCCGAACCACTCGGCAACCGTCTTTTCTTCCATCGTCTCCACGTTCACAAGCCGCGCATCGCGCATTGCGTGCTGGCGCTCTTTGAGGGTGGAAAGTGCCGTGAAATTGAAATCCTTGTCCCGACTGTCGCGGTAGCGCACCTCGACCCAACTTTCCTTTGCCGTTCGGATCGGCAAGTTGCCACGCACGTCTTGGCGAACGAAGAATGCATTGTGCCAGCCCGCGGTGCCGACCAGGTCGTAGCCCTTCTTCTTGCCGAGGTATTCCATCGCCGCGAGCGAGCCGCCGAAACAGAGCCCAGTGAAATGGTTCTTAAACCTAGAAAAGCTCGACGAATACGCGGGGGTCAACGGCAAGTCCGGTCCGAAGTGGCTCTGGTATTCCGCGATCACAATTCGGGGCGAAACCACGTCAATCGCTTCCCACACCCAGTAGTCCATCCCGTCGATATCGACCGACATCAGGCCGATATCTCCCGCAACCGGTTTGAGCAGCTCATTGATGTTCTCGCGCGTGATCATGGCCTGTTTGAAGTCGATGGTGTGCCGGATATGAAGGAGTCGCTCCGCAAAGAACTGAGCCGGAGACGGATCCATGTCTAGGATGTAGCCGCGCCAGTTATCCTTCTGAAGCAGGAATCGCGTGTTGCTTTCGTCGTAGTTGTCGGTCCCAAACTCGACAAAAAGGTCATTCTCAATCGGCACATGACGAATCAAGTGCTGGATAACGCCATCTTCCCCGGCTTGTGAAAACGCTCGGAACGCGACTTCCTTGAGCGGAGTGTCAGCCGGATAGGCTTGCCTAGACATCTGCACGCCGGCTAGAAACCTTGCCTCCTCTCTCGCCATGGCAATTTCGTTCTTGATTTCCCGACTGAAAAAGGTCCGCGCCTGTCTAAGTAAGTTCCGCATTAGTTCACCGTCACCGTTGTTGGCGTCACCAAAACTTCGTGAGGCTTGCCATCCCAAAACACATTCCGCAGCTTGATCGACTTCCAGCCTTTCGGCAGGCTTGGCGTAATCGTAAGCGTCGCGCCAGAGTTTAGCTTCGTAACGTAGCCTGGCTTTCGGCCGAACCCGGAGGTTGGCTTTGTGTCCACTCGAATTCCTGAAAAGCCGTAAAGCACCGTCTGGAGCGAGCCGCCCGCGCCGGTGAGGAAGTAGTTCTTTTCGCTCGCTCGCTTTTCGCTAAACAGCCCGAGCGGGTTGTCCGTAAAAGGCTCCACTCCTTTCTTCCAAAATTCGTACGCCTGATCCGGTTCTCCAAGCCTCGCGGCAATCGTCGCATGCACCGAGTCCGTCATCGCCGGACCATTCTCCGTCACCTTGCTGGCAAACCGTTCCAGCATCACGCTTGCCTGCCGTTCCGCGGCTTCAAGTTGCAACGGATAGATCGTGAGAACCGCAGCCGCCTGCTTGTACCCACGCAACGGGTCGCCGTCATAGGTGAGGAGCGAGGTCGCGTCCTTTGGCAGCTTGTACGCATCGCCAGTAAAGCGTTGAGCAAGGACGTTTGTGTACAGATCGTTGTCCCCGGTGTGAAACTCATCGGGAGACATCGTCTGCTTGATCTCCAATCCGTCTGGCCCTGGCTCAGAACGAGCTTGGAAGAACGCCTTCGCCCCCGCCGCGACCGGCGAAAATTCATTCGATGTGATCACGCCGAGCCGATTCGCAAGCTCAAGGCCGAAGGCGACGCTTCCAGTGATGTGATCCTGAAATTGACTGGGACCTGGAACGGTCTCCTTTCCAGACACACTGGATTCCCAAGCGAACTTCATGCCGTTCGCAGGCGACTTTGGCTGCCCAACTTTGCCCTTCGCCGTTGGCTTCTGCGATTTCACCCAGGCTTGATAATTCTTTGCCGCTTGGCCCGACGTTCCGAGGCGATATTCGGCAAGCGCCCGTGCTCGGGCCGGGTCCATGAGAGCAACGGCTGGAAGCATCCAGATGTCCGAATCCCAAAATACGTGGCCGTTGTACGTTGTTGAACTCAGGCCCATCGGGCCGGTGTGCCCGAAGCGCGGAATGCCCATGTTGAGATAGGCAACCAACCGATCGACCTTCTCCTGATCCTCCTTCGGGCCATCGATCTCGATGCTGAATTTCGGTTTTGCGAAGCCTTTTGCCTTCGCTTCGACCCTCACCGTCCGCGCAAATTTTGCCGGTGCGCCCTTCTTCGCAATCGCCGTCCGTTCAACCGCCCCGGTCACTCGCCGGGAGACCCCGGTGCTCTCGGCCCCGACAATCAGCTCTTCCATTTGAACGTAGACTTTGGGATCGCTGGGCGAAAGCAGTACCGCGTAGGCGCTGCCATCAGACCCCACGCCCTCAATGCCAATTCCCTCGGTTCGGGAAACCACGATGAGTTCGGTATCCGATTCGTTCGAAACCTCAACGAACTCTTTCAGCGCATCGGGTTCCGAAATCTGGGCGATCTTTACCGCGGCGTTGCCGAGCTTAAACGTCGTTGTAAGAGTCCAGGTCCGTGGATCGAACGCCTGATTGAGATCGGTGACTTTCGAAGCCTCGACCACGGTGTCGCCCAGCTTCAAGGTTTGGGTGAGCGGATTCGGAAGGGCAAGAATCTTCTCTTCCCCGCCCGGTTGATAGCCTTGGAAGTGGAAAAACGGCTGGTCGGTCACGATGCCCAAAGGGCCAACTCGGGTGCCGACAAAGGCATTGGCAATCCAACCTGCGGTCGCGCTCGGGTCGGTCGGACGCTGCACCGAGGTGGTTGCCTCTGTCGAGGAAGGCTCCGATTTCGGACCGCCACAACCTATTGCAGCCACAAGTAAGGCAAGGCCGAGATACCGCTTTCGCATCGCAACCTGTATGATAGCCCTGCCGATGGCCGAAATCGAATCTGGCGCACCAACGACTAACGCCCCAAATCCGTGGGGGTTTGTCCCGAGCCTGTACTTTGTTCAGGGAATACCGGTGGTCATAGTGCAAACCCTGAGCGTGACTCTCTACAAATCGATGGGAGTGCCAAACGACCAGATTGGCCTGTGGACGAGTTTGATTGCTTGGCCATGGACGGTGAAGATGCTGTGGGGGCCATTGGTGGACAACACAGCGACTAAGCGCGGTTGGATCGTCGCGATGCAGGCGATCATCATCGCCGCCTTAGGTTTAGTTTCCTTTGCGATACCGACCCCGGCCTTCGTGCCGCTAACCCTGGCCGGGTTTTTCCTGATCGCCTTCCTAAGTGCCACGCATGATATCGCGGCAGATGGTTTCTATCTGTTAGCGCTACCGGAGAACTTGCAGGCGTTCTTTGTTGGGGTTCGCTCGGCGTTCTTTCGGCTCGCCATGATCTTTGGCTCCGGTTATTTGGTTTCACAAGCGGGCAAACTTGCCGACCCCAAAACTTCAACTCAGGCGCAAGTAGCCGCCGCTTGGCAGACCGTTCTGCTCATTGGCACGGCCGTTTACGCAATCAGCTGGCTTTGGAACATGAAGGCTCTGCCGCGCCCGAAGGAAGACGTCGCCATCGAGCGGTTCAAACTCGGCACCGTTCTACTCCGGTTTGCGCAAGTGCTTTTAATGCTGGTCGCCGTGCTCATCGCAATCCAGTTTTTGGTGATGGGATTCAACTTTGCGCTGGGCCGCGCGATCGACTCGGTCTTTTGGATGGCTACCGGGGCGGATAACTCGCAGAACTTTTGGCAGATTCCGCTCGGTTTGATCTTGGTGCTCATTGGCGGACTCTCGACCAAACATATGTTCGCGAACATCGGTATGGGGCCGGCGGCAAAGGAGTACTTCAATCAAAACCGAATCCTCGCCGTGCTTGCCTTTATCTTGTTCTATCGCTTTGGCGAAAGCATGATTGGGAAAATGAGCGTTCCGTTCTTGCTCGACCCCGTCGAGAAAGGCGGACTCGGCGTTAGCGTTGACATCGTCGGGTGGCTAACGGGAACCATCGGCGTGATTGCCCTTACGGCCGGGGGCATTCTCGGCGGAACGGTGATCGCAAAGTTCGGCATCAAAAAGAGCATCTGGCCGATGGTGCTTTCCCTCAATTTGCCTAACATGCTGTACGTTTGGGCCGCATTCACAAAGCCCGGAGTCGAAGGCGTCGGCGCCGTCATCGCCTTTGACCAGTTTGGCTACGGATTTGGCTTTAGTGCCTACATGGTTTATCTGATGTTCATCTCCCAGGGATCGAACTTCAAGACGTCGCATTACGCGATCTCAACCGGATTGATGGCGCTTGGGGCAATGCTCGCTGGAATCATTAGCGGCTATCTCCAGACCTCACTTGCGGCGCAGGACCCGAAGATGGGCTATGCCTGGTTCTTTGTAGCGGTCTGCCTGTTCACGATCCCCGGCATGCTGACGCTGTTCTTCATCCCGATGGACAAGGACGATCTGAAAGTCGCCCCGGTTGAGCTGGACTAACGCCTACATCTCGCGGCGATATTCGAGCGCACTTAGCAAGGTTGCGGCGTCGGCGTAGTCGAGCTCGCCACCAACTGCCATGCCTTGAGCAAGGCGGGTCACTCGGATACCTGAGGGCTTAAGCAATCTCGCCAGATAAAGCGCGGTCGCATCACCTTCGATAGTCGGATTCGTCGCCAAGATCAATTCGTGCACGGCCGAGTCTTGGAGACGCTGGATGAGTTCGCGAATGCGAAGCTGCTCCGGGCCAATGCCGTCCATCGGGTTCATGAGGCCATGGAGCACGTGATAGAGCCCTTTGAACTCGTTAATGCGTTCAATGGCGGCGATGTCGCGCGCTTCCGCAACCACGCAAATGATGGAGCCATCTCGCCGGGCGTCCCGGCAAATGTCGCACTCGGGTTGCTCCGAAATGTTTTGACACTTCAAGCAGAAGCGCAATTTGACTTTGGCGTCGCGAATAGAATCGGCGAGCCGCTGCGCGTCGGCATCAGAACCTTTCAGAAGATGAAAGGCAAGGCGTTGTGCGGACTTAGGTCCGACCCCTGGAAGCTTCTCCAGTTCTGCGATGAGATCGCCCAGGGGCCGAGGGAACAGCACTTAGCCGGAAAGTCCCGGAATATCAGGCACGTTTGGAAGGATGCCTTGAACGCGGTTGTTGCGAAGCTCCGTGGCGATGTCGAATCCGGTTCGGACCGCACCAACGATCAGGTCTTCCAACGCCTCAACGTCTTCTGGATCAACGACGGCGGGGTCGAGCTTGATGGTGAGCAGCTGGCCGGTGCCATCAAACAGCGCCTTGACCGGGCCGCGATCGACGGGGATTCGCTCGTTGGCAAGTTCGGCTTCAAGGGTCTGAGCCTTAGCCATGGCGTCTTGCATCTGCTTCATCACGCCGCCAAAGCCCTGCGGGCCAAAATTCTTGGGCAGTTTCATTACGGTTTTGCCTCCGGGGTGTCCGTTTGGAACGTCTCGCGAACGAGTTGCGCCAACTTGTCCCCTTCGTATGGCAATTCTACCGTTGAGTTCACATCTTGGCTGCTATGATTCCGCTTGCCAACCCGAAACTCCACGCGCATCGGCGTCCCAACGAGCTTCGTGAGCTGGTCGTTGATGTAGCCTTCGCGCTTGGCATTCTCCTTAAACCAGTCCACGTCGAACTTGCGCGGGTGCTCCAGGACGAGGTTTCCATCTTCGAGCGCAATAGCCGAAACGCCGTTCAGTTTCTTTTTGTGAGCAACTTCTGGGAGAACCCGTAATAGCTCCGCAAGCAATCCCTCGGCAGAATTGAGATCAGCCGAAGCGGCGGGCGCGGCTTCCGGTTCGACAACCGGCGTCGGCTCGGGGCTAGGAGCCACGGCGGCTGGTGCAGCCGTTTCAACCGGCTTCGGTGCCGGTTTGGCAACCGAAGGCGCCGGTGCAGGAGCAACCGCAGGTGCCGCGGCTACGGCCGCCGGTGCCTGGCCCGCATGCTGCGCAAGCCGTACCAATTCCGATTCCAGCCACAACCTCGGCAAAGAAATGTCCCGGATTACTTTATGCGCCTCGGCGAACGAGGACCGAAGCCAAAGTAGCGAATCGCGCCCAAGCTGTACGCTCACGTCGTGCATCGACGCTTCCCGGGTGGCGTCCGGATCTCGGTCGATTTGGTAGCTCGCACGTGTGAGATCGGAGAGCCGGTACAGGGCAGACTCCAGAATCGCCCGAGGATCGCGCCCGGCGCGGGTCATCTCTTCCACGAGCTTGATCACCCCGACCACATCATTCGCCTTGATGGAAAGCAGAAGTCGGTCTGTACTTTCCTCTGGTACCAATCCCAGCTGGTCGTAAACCGCCTGCAGGGTGATTTTCCCGTTGGTAGCGACAATCGCCTGCTCGAGCAGCGTTAAGGCGTCCCGGTAACCACCGTCGGCCATGCGCGCAATCGCGGTGACCGCACCCGGCTCAATAGAGATTCCTTCTTGCTCCGAAACGTACGTAAGCCGCGACACGAGGTCGGCCATCGAAGCGCGATGGAACTCGTATTTCTGGCACCGCGACCGAATCGTCGGCGGCACCTTGTTGAACTCGGTGGTGGCAAGGATGAAGACGAGGTGCGCCGGCGGCTCTTCGATGGTCTTAAGCAGCGCATCAAACGCCGACCGACTGAGGTCGTGGACTTCGTCAATGATGAAGATGCGGTACCGCGCGATCATTGGTCGGTACTCCGCGACCTCGACGATCTTCTCGCGAACCGAATCTACGCCGGATTCCGATGCCGCGTCTAGCTCAACAACGTCAACGCAAGATCCTTCGGCGATGCTCTTGCAAATCGGATCGTCGTCGCTTGGATTTGGAGTCGGCCCGTCGGTCGCACAAAGGGCTTTCGCCAGCAATCGCGCAGTAGATGTCTTTCCGGTCCCACGTGGGCCCGTGAAAAGGTAAGCGTGTGAGATTCGGCCCGAGGTAATTCCGTTCTGGAGCGTGCGGATCACGTGATCTTGCCCAATCAGATCATTGAAGGTCTGGCTGCGGTATTTGCGGTAGAGGGAAACCGTGCTCAATGGAAGAACCTGACCGAAGGGCTAACGCGAGAGTACCGGGAAGAATGCGTCGCACGGAGAATCGACTTACCGTTGCTACCTTCCGATCCTGGCGGAGTTCACCAACCTGCCGCCGCGCAGTTCCCGGCTCAAAGAAGGTACCCCGAACCGCCATTTTGCCGGGAACTCATACCTATCTTCTGCACCTTGCAGCGCTAGTGAAACATGAATGCGACTACTTGGCCCAGATTTTAATTTCCTCCCGCATAATGCTCACGGGTTTGTCGTAGAACCTCGGGGATAGGGAGAACGAGAATTTGGAGATCACAGAAGTTTCGCGTTTAGCGAGCAAAATCGTCGCGGCCGTAGAGACGGCAATTGTCGGAAAACGAGAAACGGTTGAGCGCTCGGTTCTAACCATGTTGTGCGGCGGGCACTTGCTGCTCGAAGACATTCCTGGCGTCGGCAAGACCACCCTTGCAAAGGCACTCTCGCGCGCCATCGGCGGCGAGTTCCGGCGTGTGCAGTTCACGCCCGACCTTCTGCCGAGCGACGTCACGGGCAGCTCAATTTTCAACCAAAAGACTTCAGAGTTCGAGTTTCGCCCCGGCCCGATTTTTGGCAACGTCGTCTTGGCCGACGAAATCAACCGCGCAACCCCGAAGACCCAAAGCTCGCTCCTCGAAGCGATGGAAGAGCGGCAGGTTTCGCTTGATGGCGAGCCTCGAATGTTGCCGAATCCGTTCTTTGTTCTTGCCACGCAGAACAACCTGGAAATGACCGGAACCTATCCGCTTCCAGAAGCGCAGCTTGACCGATTCTTCGCGCGACTCTCGCTTGGCTACCCCGATAAGGCCGGCGAAATCGCCGTTCTGTCCTCGCAGCAAAAACACCACCCGGTCGACGACATCGTGCCCGTGGTCAGCCTAGAGGAGATGATCGCGATGCAAGAGGCGGTGCGAACCGTCTTCGTGCACGAAAAGCTGAAGGAGTACGTCGTGGACGTTGTCCGAGCTACCCGAGAAAGCACCCAGCTCCTGATGGGAGCTTCCCCTCGCGGATCGTTGCACCTCATGCGAGCAGCTCAGGCCGCCGCCGCGATGGCCGGCGAAACCCAGGTCCGCCCCGAGCACGTGAAGTCCCTTGCTCCTGCCGTTCTGGCGCACCGAGTCATTGCTCGAGCCGAGCTCAGAAGTCAGGGCATTACTCCAGAAATGGCGATCATCAAGATGCTCGACAGCGTTCCTGCCCCGGTTCCTGTGAACTAGAACAATGCGAAACGTCGCCGGATTCTCGCTCACGCTGGCTTCCATTTTCCTTGCGGTCGTGGCGGTGCTTATTCAAGCGCCGTCGCTCTTCTACATGGGAACGGCGTTGTTTGCAACCATCGGCGGCAGTAACTTGCAGGCTTGGCTGGCGGTGCGAGGACTTCGGTTTGAGCGAATCGCGCCGAGCTCGGTTCGCATCGGCGACCTGGTCACGATTGAAATTGCTATCTGGAGCGAACGCAGAATTCGGCGTCCGCTCATCTCCGTTCTGGACAAATTGCCTGGTCGCTTGCGGGTCCAGGCATTAACCCCGAGCCTCCCGGTGGCTCCGGCCTTCGACACACCAATCGTCACCCAGTACCAATTCCGTGCTTTACGACGCGGTCGGTACCGCTGGAGCGGGCTGACCGTGTCCGGAACGGACGCCCTGGGCCTCGTCACCAAAAAGAAGGATTACGACACCGAGACGACGGAGATCACGATCGTCCCGCGACCGATTCCGGTCTCAATCGAATTGCCCGTCGCGGCCGGATGGGGCATCAGCGAAGCCGAAAGCGGCCAAACCCGGGGCGCGGGAATTGAACCTCGTGGCATCCGCGAATACTCCCACGGCGACTCGCTTCGGCACGTGCACTGGCGTTCCACCGCCCGAACCGGTCGCCTGCTGGTGAAAGAATTTGAAGCCGGTACTCACGCCGCCGCCGCCTTCCTATTCCAAAGAACAAGGGGCACCGATCTCGCAAGCGATTCGATCGGCTCGCTTGACATGATGTGCGGGCATGTCCTTTTCCTTGCGGATATGTTCATCCAACAAGGCGCTCGAGTTGAACTGCCCGGTCTCGACAACGCCGCAAGTCACCTGCTGCCCACCGAACGGATTCGTGAGATCAGCGAAGTTCTCGCCGTGATTGCCGACGACTCGGGAGCGACCGTTACCGAGGAACTAGCCCGAACCGAAGGGCAGTTGCCGCCTGGCTCGGTGGTCTTTGTGCTGCTCTCGGTGGCAGACCCGAACCTTGCGGGACTCTTGCCGCGACTTGCGGTGCGCGGAACGACTATCGTTCCTCTCCTTTACGACGCGAAGTTCTTTGATCCGAAGTTCACCGGCGTCAGCGCGACGGACCCAGACTTTATCGCGGGACTCCGAGCCGGTGGAGCAAGCCCATTTGTGATGCCAACCGACGGAGGCGACTATGCTTAATTTGAACCTGCGTGCCTCGACCGAACCACGCGATCGAAGCAAGATCAACACGCTGGACTACCTGCTGATGACGGTCGGCAGCATGCTCGCCGCCTACTCCGCCGGCATGGGCATCAACCAGCCTGAGGTCGGCATGTTCTTCGTGCGGCTCATCGCCGTTGGGACCGTTTTCAGCTTCTTCGTTCGGCGATTGTTGGGTGATTCTTGGCTCATCAAGGCCGACGGTTTTCTGTATGCCGTCCTCGGCCTCGTTGCGGTCACCCAGTCGCAGAGTCTGAACAGCCTCCTCCCCGGCGAGCCATTCCCCCGCGCATTGCTCGCCGCGAGCTGGCTCGGCTGGATGTTGACCCTGGGCAGTTTCGTCACCTGGCGCGATGGCACGCTCCTTTTCCAGGCTATTCCGGCTATCGCCTTGTTTGGCTTGGTCGGGGTTTACGACACCTACCGCGACGTCACGTTCAACTTCTTCGGATTCCTGCTCTGCCTCGCAACGCTGTTCTCCCGCGCCCATGGTCGAGACATGCTGCGATTGGTCATTGAGTCGGGCTTCGCGGGCCGTGCTGAACAAAAGAGCCGTGTTCAATCGGCGGTGCGACAAGACCAAGCCTTGTATGAACGGATGCGTATGGGTCCTTGGCAGTGGATGGCCGGTCCGGAATGGGCCTTGCTGTCTGCTCTGGTGATCGTTGCCCTCAGCTTGCTCGGAGCACCGGTGATTCAAGCCACCGTCCAAACGGTCGCCTCGAACGTGAAAGTGAACGTCCCGGCCGCTGCCGTACCGCAGAACAGCCGGGGGAACACGATTCGGGAAGTGGCCGAGTTGCGAGTCGGCAACGGACCGAACGAGAGCCTGACCGCCCGACCACTGTTTGAGTACTCCGCGACCGGCGGCAACGGCTATCTCCGATCTTCGATCTACGACGGCTACACCGGCTCAGGATGGGGCCGCGACTACAACGGTGCCTATAACCAAGCCCAGCAGTGGATTGCGGAGCCATCGAGCTACACGTTCACCATCACGCGACTGACCCCGTCAACCTCGCTTCCAACGCCTGCCGAGGTCGTGGTTTGGAAAGACACCGACGAAGTGCGCCCTTCGAACTACGGCACCTACAACGCGGACCTTCAGTCGAATCGAACGAGTTTCACCGGCAGCGCTATCGAACCAGCGGAAAACGCTGGCTACGAAGTCTCCCTCGCCTCCGAGTTCGCTGATACCACCCTAGTCCGCAAACCGCGCGTTCCGAAGCGCGTGAAAGACTTCGTGGCGAAAACGATCAAGGGTGCAAGGAACGACCGGGAGAAAGCCGATCGCCTACGGATCGCGATTGGCGGGCAATGCTTCTATAACCTTAAAGCCGCCGCCGTGCCAGCCGGCGCAGACCCCGTCGATCACTTCCTTTTCGAAAGCCGAGAAGGGTACTGCGACCTCTTCGCGACTACGATGACCGTGCTCGCCCGGGAAGCTGGCCTGCCGGCGCGATACGTTCAAGGTTTCCTGCCCGATCCATTTAACAAAGATGGCGCCAGCCGCCAACTTGTTCTGGAAAAGGACTACCACGCCTGGTGCGAGATCCTGTTTGAGGACTACGGCTGGGTGGTTTACGATGCAACCGGCGATGCCCAAGCGGTTCCCGGCGGCGAGCGCGGCACCGCAACTTCGACGGTTCCGTTTTATCAAACCGACGAGTTCCGTCGTTGGATTGATGGCGGGGTGATCTTCCTAGGGGTCATCGTTGTTGCCGCCGTTGCCTACGTGCGGCTGCGACCTTCGG
Source organism: bacterium (assembly GCA_027485645.1). Taxonomy (GTDB): domain Bacteria; phylum Armatimonadota; class Fimbriimonadia; order Fimbriimonadales; family Fimbriimonadaceae; genus Fimbriimonas. The sequence continues at coordinate 381,692 of JAIXQR010000003.1, read as the reverse complement.
GCGTCGTTGTGCGACGGCGAGAGATCGATCGCGTGGCAGTTGAGTTTGTAAAGATGCTTGAGCGACGCACCAAGCAGCGGCGCAGAGTTAGCCAAACCCTCGGCGAGTACGTCCGATCACTTGGAGATAAACTGACGAACCCCGAAGAGGCCAGTCGACTGGCCGAGGTGATTTCGATCGGAATGTATGCCCCCGAGAACCCCTCGGACGAAACGGTAAAGACGCTCCGCAAGCAAATCGCCACGCTCAAGGCGAGCCTTCGCAACCAAAAATCGTGAGTGATGTCAAAAAAGCCGCCGCTAAAAGCCTCGTCCTGATTTCGGGCGACGAGCCGACGCTGCGTGACCATGCCCTCACCGATTTGCTGATGGCCGCTGAAGTTACGAAGGACGACTTCGAAACGGAGATGATGGACGGCGACACCTCCGATCCAGCGACTTGGGCCGCCAGCGCGGGAACCGCGCCCTTCATGGCCGTTCGGCGAACGGTGATTGTTCGCCACCTTTTGCGCCGAGACGCTGATCTGAAATCGACCGCCCTCCACGGCCTGCCTCCAACCGCCCTGATCATTCTTGTCGCCGATGATGCGAGCGGGGACGAATCTCGCCTTGCGACCCGGCGGAAGAACTGGGAAAAGCTCGTTGTCGCCGCCGGCGGAGCCGTGCTTGCCCCGAATGCGAGCGGAGAAAAAGCCGTTGACGAGCTAAAGGCGCTCGCAGCAAAACAAGGCAAGCAGATCAGTGGCCCCGCGCTGGACACGTTGCTAGAAATGTGCGGCGGCGGGTTCAGCCGTGCGGCCGAAGAGCTCGACAAGTTGTGCCTCTACGCAAACGACGAAGCCCAAATTAAGGAGTCCGATGTCCGAGCAATCGTCGTCCCCGCACGAGAATGGAACGTGTTCTCCATGATGGATGGCATCCTGAAAAACGATGTCGCGAGTGCGTTACGCCAATTGCGCATTCTGGTGACCAACTCCGACAAGGCGGACGCGGCCATCTTTGGAAACATCCTCCCGCAGACCTTGCGCGCCGTCCGTCTGCTCTACCAAGCCCGGGTGTGCCATGAAGCTCAGGTTCAACCCTCAAACGCCTCGGAGAGCCTAGCCGCGCAGTTCCCAAGTAAGCCAAACATCTGCCGCGAAAAACCGTACACCCAGCGCACCTACATGTCCGCCGCGCAAAACGTGTCACTCGGGCGCATTGAAATCTGTTTTCAGATCCTTGCGGACACGGATGCGAAGCTCAAAGGCGCCTTGCCTGCCTTCTCCCGAATCGAGACTTTAGAGATGATGATTTTGGAAATGGCGAACCGAATCCATCGCAAAGCGCCAGTTCGATCCAGCCGCTGATTTCACCAGAGCTGGCTTATACTTTTGTGGTGAGTGCGGCGGACAAACGGGCGCGGAGAAAAGGATGCCTTCGCGTCGGCCTTATCTTCTTTAACGGATTTGTCGCCTTGATCGGCGTCGGAGTCTTCACCTATTCAAGATTTGCAATGTCAGAGCGTGACGAAGAATTTAGGCTGGCCGTAGCGGCTGGATTGCCTAAGTCTTGGGAAGATCTCCGCAAGACTTACAGCCCGGACCGCGACGCCCGCGAACCGCTGAAGGCTTTCTCAGAAGCATGGGCGGCGGCGGACAAGCGATCAGAAGCAATCGCGTTAGAGGCTGGACGGAGAAACGACAACTCCTGGGAAGCGGATATTGTTCGCGCTCAGCCGGAACTCGCAACCATGGTGGCCGAGGTTCTATCTCGATCTGAACTCAACATGTTCGATGAGCCGGAATTGGGATTTCAGGTCGACTTTGGTCGCCTCACCCAAACAAAGTCGGTGATGAACTACACCCGCGCCAAAGCGGCAGTCCTCTCGAAAGACGGCGATCCGATCGCGGCGCTGAAGACATTACAGGAATCGAGCAAGCTCCTCAAGCTAATCAGACAAGACTCAAGCACCCTGATTGCAGAGTTGGTTGGTTCGATCAACGAAGCCATTCTGGTGACATCGGTGCAGCGGATCATCCAGAAGCACGGTCGGCAACCAGCGGTTCAAAGCGAAGCGCTCCGGTTTCTAGACAACCTAGGTCGCCCCGGAGACGTGAAGCGCGCGCTCGTCGGCGAGTTTGCCGGGCAACTGGTTGAAGAACAAACGCTCAAAACTAAAGGCGAGGCGTACTACGACAAGTTCTTGGGGCTAGAACCGATGCCGTTCGAGGATGAAGAAGAGGAAGCCCGAGACCCTCGCGCCGAGAATCTTCGATTACGATTGCATATTCCTGGAACGCGTGACGTAATCTTCAAGAATCTGTACCGCGCATTTCGCGAGCTCTACGAGGATATTCCAAATGATCCGTCCGACGGATTTGCACGGCTTCAAGTAGCAAAGAAGCATTCAAAGCTTGCCAACTCAAAATCCGGAGAACTGGAATTTCTCGTTCCGATGACAATCGGAAGCGCAACCAGTGCCATAAATTCAGACCTGCGTGGACTCGTTTATCGACGCACCCTCAAGGCGCTCATCCTCGCCCAGCAGATTCGCACGAAGACCGGTAGCTTTCCGATTGAACTGCCACTAACAGGACAAGAGGCGATTGACCCGTTCTCCGGAGAGAAGTTGAAGTTTAAGCAGATTGATGGTCATCTCGTCGCCTATAGCGTTGGAGAAGACGGTGTGGATAACGGAGGTATGGATGCGATTAGTTGGAAGATGTTCGCAAAAGATATTGGCTTCGGAATTCGGTAGACCTCCCAATGTCACAGCGTAAAGCCTCTAAGCAAATTGCGTTGGCATTATCTGGCCTCCTCGCCGTGCTGTCAGGCATTTCCGCGTGGGCCTTTATTGACCATGCTCGCACTTTTAAGCGTAACGAAATGGCGAAAGGTCCGCAATTCGGGCTACCTCGCACCCACAAAGAGCTGCGCCGAGAAGTGAGTGCTGAAAAGAGTGCCAGACCGTTACTTGATCAATTCGAAGCGGAGTACCAGAAAGCAAGGAACACTCTCCTGGGGCAAGAATTGGCAGAAGCAAGACGCAACTTACCAATCACGCGTCAACGCTACTCTGAGTTGCTCTCCAAGTTTGTTGCATCGAATACGAGGCTTACACAGTTATCCGATCGTTTCCGAACTAAGTCAGAGCTCGTAACGTACACCCTGCCCCAACCTGGCTCCCAACCGAAGCTTTTCAATTTTCGGCCTACTTGGAACCTGATTCGCTTTTCCGTGCAGCGAGCAACGGTTCTCCGCAATCAGGGGCAACCGAATGCCGCCATGCGGGTGCTATGTGAAGCAGCACCGATTGCCGGACTCGTCAGACAAGATCCCACTTATCTGGGAAATACGATGTCTATCAGCTTTGAGCGGGCGATCCTGCAAGCCGCGATGACCATCCTAGAGGAACATGGGGCATCACCATCGGTTCGTGACCAGGCCCTACATCTACTAAAGGAATTTCACGAGCCAGCCGATTATCGCGCTTCGATTCGGTACGAGTACGCCACTCTCTTGGCTTTTGAGAGCATGTTGAAAGCGAATCCAAACGAAGCCATCGATCAGTTTTTCCGCATGCGAGAAAGTCCCAACAATCCACAACTGGTTTACGTGAAGCTCCTACTCTCGACTCCCGGGCTTCAAGAGGACATCTTGGCTTTTCCATTGAGCCAACTTCGGCAAGCGTTTGAAACTTTGCCAACTGACCCAAACCAGGCAAAGGAGCGCATCCAGCTGGCCAAGAAACTTGAGGTCAGTCAGTTGAATCTTCTCTCGAGATACACCGTCCTGAGTGACCTCTTGAGCCCCGTCCGCAGCGGACCGTACGAGATTGCGGCTAACCAAATTGCAGAACGCCGTGCGTTTGAAGCGATTGTCGCGTGTCTGGCGCATAAAGAGAGATTCGGTTCATACCCAAAGCAACTACCGGTCGCCAGTGAAACGGCTCTGGACCCCTTTTCTGAGAAGCCATTAAAGTACATTGCGACCCCAACATCCGTAAAGATCTACAGCATCGGCAGGGACCTAGTCGACAACGGCGGCAACTTCACCGCGACTGATCGGAACAGACGAGACATCGGCTATGGTCTCCCCATTCAGCGCTGGCCCCCTCGACGTGCAAACGATCAAGCCGCCTTTTCGCCGCAAGTTCAGGCTATCAAGTAGCCTTGAGCCTCGGGCTACAGATTCTCCAATTTCCCTGCGGTGAATCTTCAATCATTGCCTTATAATTTCTAGATGGATCAGTTCAAGAAGCGCCCGAAAACCCCGGGTCACCTCTGTCTTTCCGGCCTTCTTGTCACATTCGTCTTTGCGGCAGGCTGTGCTTCCGGATCAAAGTCATCCTCCCGCAACGAGGAGTTCAAGCTCGCAACGGCGGCCGGGTTACCGAAATCGTGGGAAGACCTACGCCAACCCTACAACAGAGAACAGGACATGCGTGAACCGTTGGCCGAGTTTGCGAGTGTGTGGAAACCTGAATGGGCGAAAGCAGGGCGCATGTCTCCTACGGCAGGAGCAGGCTATGGTGACCAGTCTCCTGTCCGTACTGGTGAGCCCGGCTATAACCTAAGAACACTGACCGAGAAAATCCTTCAAAGCACGGAACTCACTGTCTTTGCTAACCCGGAACAAAGCTTCGACGGTACTACCGACTTCGTTTGGCAGACCTGTGCACCAGCGGATTACCTCGCAGCCCGAGCGCGGGTTCTATGCCTTCGAGGCCAACCTGTGGAGGCGCTCGAAGTACTCACTGCCGCAACCAAACTCGTTCGAGTACTTCGTCCAGAGGTGAGCTTAATGGACTCCGAACTGGTAGCGAAGGTGAATGAGCGACTCCTGATCGGAGCGGCAATTCAAATCCTCAACCAACATGGGTCCAATCCGAAGGTACAAACTGGATCGCTTAAGTTCCTAGAAGCACTCGGACGGCCACCGGACGTTAGACGCACCATGCAGGCCAAATTTGCCAGTGTCCTGTTAGACGAGAACCGTCTCAACACGAAAGGCAAAGCCGAAATCGACGTGTTCTTGCGAGTCGAAGAGACCCTCGACGAAAGTTCAGAAGGGAAGCTAGATCCAATTGTTGAGCAACTTCGAACCGAGTTGAAAGACCCGGCCAAACGGGATTCCATGTTCGAGCGATACTTCCGCGCTGCGCGACTCCTCTACCAAGATCTCCCAGAGGACCCGAACGACGGCTATGGGCGACTACAAGCAGCCAAAAAGCATGCTGCCCTAAACGCAAAACGAACGGAGCCGCTGGACTACCATGTGTCTTTCGAGATACGTGAATCCTACGCGAATGTTGATGGCGATCTCCGCGATCTGGTTAATCGACGTAGTTTGAAGGCACTTGTGCTTGCGCTACAAGCCCGAACCAAGACCGGAAGTTTGCCCAACGAGCTACCGCTGTCGGGACTTGAAGCCATCGACCCGTTCTCCGGAGAGAAGTTGATCTATAAGCAAATCGGTGACAGGCTCGTGGTCTACAGCATCGGCCCCGACAACGAGGATAATGGCGGGGCCGATGTGGGCTCGATCAGTAACAACCCGACGGACATCGGGCTCGTATTACGCGAGATTCGCTAAACGAGTCCCGAAATTCGCGGAACCAAATTAGTACTATCGCAAAATTTCAACCGACACCACGCTCTCCGGCGCGGCGGTGAAGTTGATCGTTGCACCGAGCTTCACTGGCACGGATCGCGACGTTTCAAAGGTCGGCGCGCCGAAGCTGAATCCGCGCGCGCGTCGGCCTTTGAAACCCTTAGTCGAAATCGTAAAGCTCATCGGCTCCTTCGTCTTGTTGACCGCGACGAGGGTCAGGCGCCGAGAGTTTCGCTTGTCAACCGCGGCATAAACCGAGTTCTGCTCCGGCCGCTGTCCGGTGACGGCAAGGGCAGTGTCGCCAAACTTGGCCCCTTTGCCATCGAAGTTGATGTAGGCCCGGAAACCGCCGAGCTGCGCCGTGTCCGTCGCGCTCATTCCCAGTTACAAGCAGCAAAAACGCCGTACCGGCCAAACAGCCCCAGCACGTCCGCCTGCGCTAGGAGTCCGCTCGCCACCTTGCCACCGCCATAGTTGTATTCCGTGATTCCAAGCTTGGTGCCTGGATAGTGCTTTGCAATCTGTGCCTGGATCCGAGGAAGAAGCACGATCGGCTTTTTGCCAAGTACATCGGCAATCCAGCTGGTTTCCACGTAGGAGGCATCCCAAAGAGATCGTGGCGCTTGTATCCGTGCTGCCGGCGTTCCGGGCTTGTCCTCTCCCCAAGCGATGCGAACATCGTCGCCACGCGCCTCGGGATACCAGTGGATGTCTAGTACGTCCAGCAGTCGCCGTCCTGCTTTAAGCTCCGCGCGGCGCATTTCCTGCAGATACACGTCCAAGAAGTCACGGCCATTGCCGTCCGGAGCGCCCTGGAATGTGCGGAATCCCTGCCAGCCGTAGTTCGCAGGTCCAAAAACAAGCGCCCTTGGCGCGACCGCCTTGATGGCCCCGGCGTACTCTTGGTTGATCGATATGATCTGCGCGTAAGTTGGGTTCTTCTGCCAAACGCGTTCGTGGGTGCTGCCCCAAAGATCAGGCTCGTTGTCGAGGCTATACCAAGCTGGAGTGTTTCGCTTGCGGGTCTTTTCCACCCACGCAACAAACTCATCCTGAAAGACCAATCGGTCGTTTAAGTCGGGCGGGAACGCAAACTTGCCGGGCTTCCGCGCGAACGACTTGAAGAATCGGGTGTTCAAGTAGTCAGGGGTTTTCGCGACATCGCCGTCCTCGTTCTTATCGGCCGAAACGTAGCCCATGGCCGGCACGGTGAGCAAAACCGTTGCGCCGTTCGCTTGGGCCGGTCGCATAAAGTTGCTGACCGTCCAGCCGGGCTCATTGCTGGTGCCCATGTAGCCGTCGTTTTGGTGCTGATAGTCGTTGCCCGCGTTGCTTGCGTTGGTTTCCCAGTTGTAAGCCGACATTCGGTTTCCACCTTGCCGCGCTAGGGTGAATCCTCCGCCCATCTTTGACCACTCGGGAAAGTTAAGGCCATAGATGTACGGCGAAATCGGCTTCTTCACCGTTGCATCCACGCTGATGACCGCCGAATTTTGCGCGGTGGGCAACACAACAAGGGCCGAAACTAGACTCAACATCGACATCTTCCGTCACCATACCCCCGAAGATTCCGGAGTTCAAAAACCATTGGCGAAGCAAGACAATGGGTCGCATACTAAGGATATGTTCCTGCTCGCCGCAATCTCTGCGATGCAATCGGGTTTTCCCGCCCAGATCGAATCAAAGACCAAGATTCCAAAAGGGGAGTACATCCTTCCCAGCGCGACCGACGATCGTGGCGCATCGGCCGCAGTGGTGATCTCTGGCGACAATATGACGGTGGACCTCAAAGGTGTTGTTCTCCGCGGAGGGCTCTCCACGGCCGAGCCAGATGAGCGAAGCGGCATCGGCATCGAAATTCGCGGCAAGAATGTCACGCTCAAAAACGCCCGCGTCCACGGCTACAAGGTCGCCGTTTTCGCCCGAAATGCTCCGGGCCTCAAGATTCTGGATTCCGACTTTTCCTACAACTGGAAGCAGCGGCTCAAATCGACCCCAGAGAAGGAAGACCTTAGCGACTGGCTGAGCTATCACAACAACGAAGCTGGCGAGTGGCTGCGCTACGGTGCGGCAATCTACTTGGAGAACTGCGACCGGTTCGAGGTCCGAGGAAACCGCGCCGTGGGCGGACAAAACGGGCTGATGCTAACCGCCTGCGACGACGGCCTCGTTTGGAACAACAACTTCTCCTATCTCAGCTCACTCGGAATCGGCATGTACCGATCCAGCGACAACCGGATCATGCACAACCGGCTGGATTACTGCCTTCGCGGATTCAGCTACGGGGTCTACAACCGCGGCCAAGACAGCGCGGGCATCCTCATTTATGAACAGTCGAACGACAACGTCTTCGCCTACAACTCGGTGACCCACGGCGGAGATGGCTTCTTCCTTTGGGCGGGGCAGGAGACGATGGACTCCGGCAAAGGCGGTTGCAACGACAACCTGCTTTACGGCAACGACTTCAGCCACGCTCCGACCAACGGCATCGAGGCAACGTTCAGCAAGAACACCTTTGCGAACAACCTCATCTTAGAGTGCTGGCACGGACTCTGGGGCGGTTACAGCTACAGCTCGTCCGTAATCGGCAACCTGTTTGGCTATAACGTCGAAAGCATCGCGATCGAGCACGGCCAACAAAACGTGATTCAGGACAATGCGTTCTTCCGCGATGGCACCGCGATCAAGCTCTGGATGAACGAAAAGCAAGACCCAACTTGGGGCTATGCAAAAGTCCGGGACACCATGAGCAAGGGGTACCGAATCCTCGACAACACGTTTTCGCAGCACTCCCTTGGGATGACAAATTCGCCCGACGGGCTGGTGGATTACGGCGCCGCGCTACAGCTCACCGCGACTTCTGATTTGGAAGTCGGAAAGAACCGATTTGAACCTGGCGGGACCTTGCTCGACCTTCGTGGGCCGTTCAAGAACTTCATTTTTGCCGGAACGGGTCCGGTGAACGCCGTGAATCTTCCCGCTCTGGGCACTGGCTTTGCAAAGGAATACCAAGGGCACTACTACGTAGCCGGGAATCACGAGGGGTTACTCGCCCCCGCCTCGCCCCTGCTGGCCGCCAAGCTGCCCGATGACCCCGCCGACGCCTACGCTGACCGGTTCGTTACGAACTGGCATCCGCTCAAGAATAAAGCGGGCGACTATCTAAGCCTCGGCAAGCGACTGGAAGGACTCAATGTTCTTCAGGTGCAGGCAGAAACACTCAACCTCGCCCCTCGCCCGCTTCCGAACGGTATTGATCCATTCCTGAAGCCCGGAACTCCGCGTGGCTGGCGAACCATGATCGTGGACGAGTGGGGACCTTATGACTTCAAGCGCCCGATCCTTCGTGTGAAGCCGATGTCCGACACGGCAACCGGCTTGGTGCTGCAGTTGCTCGGTCCAAAGGGAACCTGGAAGATCAAAAGCAGCAAGGGTGTGAAGGCCACCCTGAACTCCAAGGTCAGCCCGATGGAAATCACGCTGGTCCGCGAATCCGCAATCCCAGATCGAAACCTCACCGTGACCTACAACGGGGCCGAAACGGTGGACTACCGTGGCATCCTATCACCGAAGAACACCGATATTGACGTGACTTGGCGAGAATTCCGAGCCGAAGCAGACTGGGACGTCAATTTCTACCTGTGGGACCCCGCGACGCAGGATCCTCGCAAAGATGATCAAGCGTTTCGGCGGAACCCGGTTCTCGCCGGCGAGAAGTTCAAGAATCTCGATTTCGCCGGCTACGGTCGGTTTGCCAAAGGCGTCCCCGCTACCCATTTCGCCACCACCGCCGATGCAGAAATCGAACTACCCTCGGGCCGATATGAGTTCTCAATCGTGGCGGACGACGGCATTCGACTCTACGTTGATGGCGAACTGGTGATTAAGGACGGCTGGAAGTACCAAGGCCCAACCGAATACAAAACCGTGTTCTCTGGCGGAAAGCGAAAACTCCGGATCGAACACTTTCAAATCGATGGATATGCATCGTTGAAGACAAAAATTCGAAGACTGTGAGCCCGAAAGACAAAACTGTGCGGGGAATTGTCAACTCCTTTGTATAATGCGGCATCTCCAAGGCGCGCAACGAGGCTCGCCCGCGAATATGCCTAATGCAAAACGAGTCTCTTTCGCTCTTTGACGCCTATGATCGGGGCGGTTTTTTCGATGAGATGCTGACCGAAGATGGTCCGCGGCCTCATTACCAAAAGCTGTATCAAAACCTTTCGGCAATGTCGCACCACGAGTTCCGCGCTCGGACCGAATTAGCGGATCTCACCCTGATGAACCAAGGGATCACCTTCACGGTTTACGGAGACGAGGAAGGCACGGAAAAGCCATTCCCCGTCGACTTGGTGCCCCGCATCATTCCGGCCAGCGAATGGGCACACCTTGAGCGGGGACTTGGCCAACGTGTCCGGGCCCTCAACCTGTTCCTTCACGATGTCTACCATGAGGCCAAGATCCTTTCCGACGGCCCGATCCCGCGCGAACTTGTAGTTAACGCTCCAAACTTTCGGCGCAACTTCATTGGGGCAAACGTTCCGGGAGACATCTACATCCACATCTGCGGCTCGGACCTCATTCGCGACGCGGACGGCACCTACCGAGTCTTAGAAGACAACTGCCGAACGCCGAGCGGAGTCAGCTACATGCTCGAAAACCGGCTGATCCTCACGCGGGTCTTCCCAGGCTTGTTCCGCGAAAACAGCGTCCGACCGATCGACGACTACCCGAGCGTCTTGCTCAATAACCTGCGCTCCTTTGCCCCTCCGGGACGCGAAGAGCCGAACGTGGTGTTGCTTACGCCTGGCGTATACAACTCGGCGTACTTCGAGCATGCCTTCCTTGCCCAGCAAATGGGCATCGAGCTCGTGGAAGGTCGGGATCTCTTCGTCGACGACAACATGGTCTTCGTCAAGACCACCCGAGGTCCTCAGCGAGTCGATGTCATCTACCGCCGCATCGACGACGACTTCCTTGACCCGTTGGTTTTCCGGCCCGAGAGCGCGCTCGGTGTGCCAGGCATCGTAAATGCGTACCGAAGTGGCAACGTCGTGCTCGCAAATGGCATCGGAACCGGCGTCGCAGACGATAAGGCGATCTACCCCTTCGTGCCCGACATGATTCGGTACTACCTTGGCGAAGAGCCGATTCTGGAGCAGGTTCCAACCTATCTCGGCTGGCGAGAAAGCGACCTGCAGTACATGAAGGACCACGCCAAAGAACTGGTTTTCAAAGCCACCAACGAAAGCGGCGGTTACGGAATGCTCATCGGTCCGCAAGCCAGCCCAACCGAGATTTCTGACTACCTCAACCAAGTCATGGCCGATCCTCGAAACTACATCGCTCAGCCCCTGATCGCCCTGTCTCGAAGCCCGTGCTTCGTGGAAGACCGATTTGAGGGCCGGCATATCGACCTACGTCCATTCATCCTTTGCGGCAAAGATTCGGTCACCATCATGCCCGGCGGCCTCACACGGGTTGCCCTGAGAAAAGGCTCATACGTGGTCAACTCAAGCCAAGGTGGCGGCAGCAAAGACACTTGGGTCCTCGGTGAATCTCGAAACGTGATGCAACAAACCATGGGTTCCATGACCCAGCGGATGGAGGGCGGATGCTAAGTCGACACGCCGACTGCGCCTTTTGGATTGGCCGATACATCGAGCGAGCGGAGGCAACCGCTCGAATGATCGACGTGCATTACCACTTCGGTCTGGAAAGCCCGCTGGTAGGCAGAGCGCTCACCTGGGAGGCGATCCTTGCCATTTCCGGGCAAAAGAAGAAGTTCAATCAGCGCTACCAGGAGATCAACGAACGCAATATCCTGCATTTCTTCGCGTTCGATCAAAACAACTCGAACTCGATTCTGAACTGCGTCCGCCTAGCGCGAGAGAATGGCCGAGCGATTCGCGACCAGATTTCAAGTGAGATGTGGGAATCGCTCAATCGCTACTATCTCGACTATCGACGCTGGAACGTGGATCGAGTCATTTCAGAATCACCGTTCGCCTTCTTCCAAAGCGTCAAGAACGGCTCACACCTGTTCCAAGGCATCACCAACCGCACCCTGATGATGGGCGAGACACGAGACTTTCACGATGCGGGCCGATTCTTGGAGCGAGCTGACCAGACCGCGCGAATCCTGGACGTGAAGTACCACGACCTGCTTCCTCGATTTACATCCGAGGTCTCAATCCCGGCTCCGACCGATCCGGCCGTTGTGGACCCATTCTCGGTCGGTGGAACGGTTGACACCCACGGCTGGACCGCCGTTCTAAAGTCCGTCGGCGCATTCGAGGCGTTTCGAAAAACCTATCGGCAAGGCGTCACTCCGGCCCGAGTTGCCGAATTCTTGATCCTGAATCCTCAATTTCCGGCCTCGGTTCGGCACAGCATCGGCCGTGTCGAAGGATGTGTACGCCGCGTGAGCGGAAACCGAGACCTCAGTCCAAGTAACCCGGCAGAGCGTGCGGTTGGGCGACTGTATAACGACCTCAACTACCTGCGCGCCGACGAGATCATCGCCTCTGGCCTCCACGAATTTTTGGAGACCGTCGAGAAAAGATGTGCGGAAATCGGGTTCGCCATCGGAGCGACCTACCTAAAATATTAGTCCTTTTCGGACTCGCGTACGTCCCTACTTCACCTTTACCATGTACCTTCAAATTCGGCACCAGACGGAGTATCGCTACTCCGGAGTGTGCACAGAAAGCCATAACGAAGTTCGAGTGCAACCGTTTGATAATGAATTTCAGCGGCTGCTCGAGTTCAAGCTCCAAACCTCGCCCGCCGTCCGCATTTATCATCACCAGGAAATCGGTGGGACGGTCCACCACTTCAGCATCCGAGCTTGGCATGAGCGACTCGTCATCGAAGCAAGCGCGACGGTAGAGACCCTCGCCTTCAATCCATTCTCCAGGGTCAATCTCGTCAACCTGGACTACGACTTCTACAAGACCGAATTCGTAAAGCAGAACTACGCCGAGTTCCTCGTGCCATCACTTTACGTGCCGCACCTTCCAGAGGCGTATGCACTCGCCGCTCCGTTTCTCAATCCAAGCAAGCCTGCTGCGGTCGGATTACTTGATTTGAATCGACACTTCCACGAGTGGCTCTCTTACGACACCGACGCTACCCACGTCCAGTCCACCCTGCCCGAAGTTCTCGAAAAGCGAGCCGGAGTTTGCCAAGACTTCGCCCACCTAATGCTCGCGGCCTGCCGAAGTCATGGCATCCCAGCTCGGTACGTGAGCGGATACTTGTACATCGGAAAAGATTCCAGCATGCGCGGCGAACAAGCAACGCACGCGTGGATCGAATGTCTGATGCCCGACGGCAAGTGGGTAGGGTTTGACCCCACGAACAATTTGCTGGTGAACAACCACTACGTGAAGATTCACTGGGGATTGGATTACGGCGACGTCTCGCCAACGAAGGGCGTCTATATTGGGCCTAAAACGGAGAGCCTATCAATCCACGTCGGGATCAAAGAGATCGTGCCGTCGGAAGTTTCGGCCCCGCAGTTCACGCCGACTTCTTAACGAGCTTCCACGCCGCCGGCAGCATTGCCCATGCAATAACCGACTTTGCAAACGCGCCGGAGATAAACGGCGCGACGCCGAGATTCCACGCCTGCCCCGCCGGAACATAATTGCTCAGCCAGGTTGCACCGAACGCAAGAATGACCGCGTTCGCGACGATCAAAGCCAAGCCGAGACCCCAAATGTTCTTCGTCAGTCCGCGCTCCGTCGCCCACCCAAGGAGCCATGCCGCCAGGATGAAGGCTACTAGGTATCCGCCGGTTGGCCCCATCAGCTTTGCCGGTCCGCCCGAGAACTCGGCGAAAATTGGCAGCCCTGCCGCTCCAGCAAGAACATAAGAAGCCTGCGTCGCAGCTGCCAATCGTGCGCCATAGGTGAGCCCACAGACCGTTACGGCCAGCGTCTGAAGCGTGAATGGCACCGGCTGCCAAGGCAGCGAGCATTGGGCCGAGAGTGCCGTGAACAGTACGCCAAAGATCACCAACCCGATGTCTCGAACCAAAGTCCGGTTCGGCAAAACGTATGACACCAAGGTCGCCTCTGAGTTCATAACCAGAGTTTGTACCCTTATGCTGGGTTGGGTAACTTCCCAAACATGCCTTCGGCTTCGTTTTCCGTGCTATCCCTCGAAAAGTTGTATCCATTGGCGATCAGCCGAGGCGTGATGACGTCTTCGGACAATTTGTTCGTCACGATTCGAGATGGCGACTTGGAAGGCATCGGCGAACTCTCCCCCGCCACCGGGTCAGCTTGGACCGCCGCATCTGGAAAAAGACAACTCGAAGGCTTCGTGGAGCGGTGGGGGAATGATCCCGACTTCCTGTCGCCGCACGTGAACTATCTTCGGATGGTGGAAGCGGAGATTGATCCGCCCGCGATGGCCGCTTTGGACGTTGCCCTCTGGGACCTGTTAGCGAAACGCGCAGGTTTGCCGCTGTACCGCTTGCTGGGATTGCCCTTGCCAAGCGAGCCAACCAGCGTCACGATCGGCATCAATCCACCCGAAGTAACCCGGGAGCGGGTGCCCGACATTCTTCGACGAACCGGCGCGAAATGCCTCAAGATCAAGCTTGGATCTCCCGAAGGCCGCGAGCACGACCGGGCACACTTCCTCGCGGCAGCGGAAGCGGCCGCACCATTTAATGCTGCTCTTCGAGTCGATGCTAACGGCGGATGGACGGTCGACGAAACAAACGAGATGATTCCCTGGCTCGCCGAAAGGGGGGTGGAATACGTCGAGCAACCTCTTCCGAAGGGTGCCGAAGCTGACCTTCCACACGTTTTCGAGAACCGCAAATTGCCGATCTTTGTTGACGAGAGCTGCCGAACCAGCCACGATATTCCAGGCTTTGCCCACTGTACGGATGGAGTCAATCTTAAGCTCATGAAGTGCGGAGGAATTACCGAAGCACTCCGAATCGTCGGAACAGCCAGAGCGTTCGGACTCCAAACGATGATCGGCTGCATGAGCGAGGCATCCATTGCCATTGCCGCCGGTGCCGCGATCGGTGCACTATTCGATTACATCGACTTGGATAGCCACCTGAACCTGAACCCGGACCCAGCATCGGGCGCTCCGATTGTTGACGGCGTTGTCATTCCCACCGAGGCCCCAGGTCATGGAGCTCACCTCAATGCTGCCCAGTAACGCAAAGCTCGCCTTATACATGGAGCGTAGCCTCACCATTCCCGCCGGGAAAATGGGGCATGGAGTCTTGCGCTACTCGCCGAACGAAATCTGCGCCGTCATCGATTCGGAATTCGCCGGGCGCTCTACCAGCGAGTTTGGATTTCCCAGGGATGTGCCCATCGTCGCTTCGGTCGAGGACAGCGCCGCCCTCGGCGCGAACGTTTTCGTCCTCGGAATAGCCCCCTCCGGCGGTGCCATTCCTGCCGAGTGGTTCACCGTGATTGACCGAGCGGTCGAGCTCAAAATGTCGCTCGTGAACGGACTCCATGACCGCCTAGGCGCTCGGTATACCGACCTGCCGCGCTTAGAAAACGCGGGACCGAACGCGCAATGGGTCTGGGATATCCGCGTCGAGCCCACCGGCCTGGTCAATGGCACCGGCCTTGCCGCCAAGTTCAATAACCGCCGAGCGCTGATCATCGGCACCGATATGGCGGTTGGCAAAATGACGGCGGGCCTAGAGATCAACCGCCTAGCGCTTGAGCGAGGCATCAATTCGGCATTCGTTGCAACCGGCCAAATCGGGATCACGATCACCGGTGGTGGAGTTCCGCTCGACTGTGTTCGGGTCGATTTTGCCAGCGGCGCGATTGAGCGAGAAGTGGTCTCGGCAAGCTCTGCTGGCGCAGACTTGGTGATTATCGAAGGTCAAGGCTCTCTGGCCCACCCAAGCAGCACCGCAAATCTGCCGCTGCTACGGGGATCCTGCCCAACTCATCTGCTTCTCTGCGTTAGAGCAAAGCAAGAGCACCTGAAGATGCTCGAACACATCAAGGTCCCGGATCTGCGCCGGTTCATCACCTTGTACGAGGACCTCGCCGAAGCGGCCGGAACGTTCTATCGTCCGCAAACGGTTGCCGTGGCGGTAAACACCGCGCACCTATCGGAAGCTGAAGCCATTCCGGCCATTCAAGAAATTGAGGACCGGCTGCAGTTGCCCGCTGCCGATCCAGTTCGCCAAGGTCCAGCTCGCTTGCTGGACGCGCTCGTTAGCCCATAGGAGCAACGTTCCAAAGGGCCGCCATCGGCAACCCAATGATGTGCTTGTTGATCCGCACCGTTCGGTTGCCATCGTACAAAATGACGCCCCGATGGAATCGGTCCGGATCGAGCGACTGAAGGTACTCCAGCCCGTGCGAGTCGCTTGGGCTGAGGCTTCGCGACGACTTGACTTCTATGCCGACGATCTGTCGATCCCCGACCTCGAGCACAAAGTCGACCTCCTTCTGCCGCACCGTTCGCAAGTGATGCAACCAAGGTCGAACATCAGAATAGGTTTGGAGCCGAGCAAGCTCGTTGGCAACAAATCCCTCCAAAATCGGCACTAACCGGAGCCGATCCTGCTTCAAATGGCTCGCCTCGATGTGCAACACGTGACTCGTGAGCAACGAATCGCAGAGGTACACCTTCGGTGATTTCACGAATCTCGTGCTCATGTTCCCGGACCATGCCGGAACCTGCTGAACGAGGAACATCTTTGCCATCAAATCGATGTAGCGACGAATCGTGGTCGACGGAATGCCGGTGTCCCGTGAGAGGCTATCGACATTCAACGTGCCGCCATTTCTAGCGGCCAGCAGGCGAAATATCTGCGGGAATTGCCGTGCTCCTTCGATGTTGGCCAAGTCGCGAACGTCTCGATCGAGCAAGGTACGAATGTACGAGTCCGCCCAATCGCGACGCCGATCTGCCCTACGAGCCAGGGCCGGCTGCGGAAAGCCACCCCGTACCACGCGGTCGATCAGATCGTCCTCCTCCGGCCAGGTTCCGGCCTGAATCGGATCATCCGAAAAAATCCGGTCGATGAAGTTCCCATCGTGACCCTCAATTTCTGCCTGAGTTAAGGGCAGAAGGTCGAGTACCTCCATCCGGCCAGCCAGACTGTCCGACACTTTGGGCAGTGTCAGCACGTTCGCCGAGCCCGTGAGCAAATAGCGCCCTGCGGTCCGCTTTCGATCAACACGAAGTTTGATCGGCAACAAGATTTTCGGGGCCCGCTGCACTTCGTCAATGGTCACGGCACCCGGAAAACTATCCAAGAAGTCGCCAGCATTCGTGGTGACCTGCTCCAGAATGACCGGGTCATCCAGGGTGACGTACTCACGATCGGTGAGTTCCTCCACCAGCGTGCTCTTGCCCGCCTGCCGCGGCCCAACGATCATCGCTACCGGATTATCCGAAAGCGCATCGCGCAACTTTTTGATAAGTCTTCGCCTGACCACAACAAAACTTTACCCGACACCCTGCACAAATCCTCCACCAAGTGGTGGATTTTCCACCATCATTTGGCCCATTTTCCGCCACAAATCTCCTAGATGTCAGAAGACCATCAGGGGTGAATCCACCATCAAGCGCGGGATTATCCTCCACTTGATGGCGGATAATCCACCACTAAATGGAGGATAATGACAAAAATTATCGGAAATTAAGTTCACTTTTCAGTGAACTACAGAAAAGTCAGCGGCGGGCGGCAACAAGAATTTTCCGCCAGCGTTCAGACAAAAAGTCAGTCGAGACGCCCTTCTTTCCACTGGAGCTATGAACGAAGTAGCCGTTACCAAGATAGATGCCGGTATGGCCAATCTTCCAGCGTCGGTTCTCCCAGAAGTAGAGACGATCGCCTTTTTGCAAATCCTCTAGCCGCTCGATCGGTTGACCGACCATCGCTTGCTCGGAGGCCGTCCGGGGCAACTTTAGACCGATTTCGCCATAGAGCTTCTGCACGAATGCACTACAGTCGATTCCATTCTGGATATCGTTCCCGCCCCACTTATAGGGCGTGCCAATGAAATTCAATGACCATTGCGCAACGGCTCCGCGCGAGGTCGTACTCGCTAGCGGCAACCCTTTTGAGCGGGTGTTTGAAGTGCGTGAGACCGTGACTTCGTACGGAAGCACCGCCACCTTTGCGGACGGAACATAGCCTTGGGTCCCGTTCGACATCAGGACTTTCAACCACTTCGGGTTGCTGTACCAATTAACGCAGATGTACTCAAAAGCCTTGGCGGTGTAATAGGCCCGACTCTGGCTGTTTGGTGCTTTATAGATCTTCGTGGATTCAACGGTTTGGCCATACCGACCAAGGACCGACTTGGTGTCAGCCGCAAGCGCCCCGGTAGCAATCGCCAGGGCGGTCACGCTTAACACCAACGTCTTCATTTCGCCATCACCAACTCAAAACCCTTCAGAATCCCTTTTCCATCCGTGCCACCCAACATGGTTCGCGTCGCTCGCTCTGGGTGCGGCATAAGGCCGAGCACGTTCCCCGCCTCATTCAATACGCCCGCGATCCCGTCAACGCTCCCGTTTGGGTTCGACTCTGCATCTACCGTTCCTGATGCATTGACGTACCGAAAAGCGATTTGTGCACGATCTTCCATTCTTTTCAGATCTTCGGGCTCAACAACGTAGCGGCCCTCTCCGTGCGCGATCGGAATTCGAACTATGTCCGCCGCCTCACTGGTCCAAGGCGAACGGCGGGTTTCGGTCTTAAGAAAGACGTCTTGACATACAAACTTCTGTTGTTCGTTCAGCAGGAGGGCACCTGGCAACAAGCCTGCTTCACAAAGAATCTGAAAACCATTGCAGGCTCCGAGAACAGGACCACCGTCGGCCGCGAACCGAACAACCTCTTGCATCACATTCGAGCGCGATGCCATTGCGCCGCAGCGCAGGTAGTCACCGTAGCTAAATCCGCCCGGAACGAAAACGCCGTCAAAACCTTTCAGAGACGTCTCTTCGTGCCAGACATAAGCGGCGTCAATTCCCATGTCTTCGGTCAGCGCAAAAAACGCATCCTGATCGCAGTTTGAACCGGGGAATCGAAGAACCGCTACTTTCACGGTCAGACAATCTCCTTAATCTCAAAGCGCTCAATAACCGGATTCGCCAAGAGCTTTTCGCACATTTCCTTGACGCGAGCTTCGGAGAACTCCGCAAGTTCGATCTCAATCAGCTTGCCCACACGAACCTCGCCCACTTCGGTGAACCCAAGATTTTGGAGTGAGCTTGCCACCGTTCTCCCGGCGGAATCGAGCAATGACGGCTTCAGCGTAACGAGAATTTGAGCGCGGGCCACATCTATAGTTTGGCTTATTCTGGCCACACCGGTAGACTTCCGCCTATGAAACTGAAGCTAGGATTACCGAAAGGAAGCCTGCAAGAAGCCACGTTTGCGCTTTTTGCCCGTGCCGGCTACTCGATCAAGGTCGACGGACGATCCTACCAACCCATTGTCGATGACGAAACCCTCGAGCCGGTACTTCTCCGACCGCAAGAAATTCCCCTTTATGTTGCCGATGGCGTGATTGACGCTGGGCTCACCGGCAAAGACTGGATTGAAGACACCGGAGCAGATTTGCAGGAGATCTGTGAGCTCCGCTACAGCAAACTCACCAACAATCCAATCCGAATTGTCCTTGCCGTTCACCAGGACAGTGACATTCATTCCGCCGCTGATTTGGCGGGCAAACGGCTGGCCAGCGAGTACGTTCGGCTCACGCAGCGCTATCTCGACAAGCACGGTGTAAAGGCGGACGTTGAGTTCAGCTGGGGTGCGGACGAAGTTAAAGTGCCGACGTTGGTCGATGCAATCGTTGTAAACACCGAGACCGGAAACTCGCTCCGAGCCCACAACTTGCGCATCGTTGACACCCTGCTAACCTCGACCACACGCTTCGTGGCTTCGAACCAGGCATGGGCTGATCCTTGGAAGCGTGAACGCATCGAATCGCTCCAGATTTTGCTTACCGGTGCGATGAATGCTTCCAAGCTAGTCGGACTCAAGATGAACTTGCCAAAGGCAAGTCAAACCGAGATCCTTTCCATTCTGCCGGCGCTGAACACTCCGACTCTCTCCACGCTCTCGGACGAGAATTGGGTGGCAGCCGAGGTGATTCTTAGCGAGAAGGAAGTTCGCGACCTCATCCCGGCGCTCAAGCGAGCTGGAGCCACCGGTTTGGTCGAGTATCCGCTGAACAAAGTCATCTACTAACCGCACGCCCTGGCGGTCTGTAATGCGCCAAACTGAAATTGAGATGACTGCCTCCCTCGATCTCGGAAACCGCGACGTACTGACCGCCCTCGACCCGCTCGGAATGCTCGCCCTGATCGAGGACTTTCCCGATCAGTGTCGTCGCGCCTACGCGATTGCTTCTGCCGCCGAGATCCCAAGTCTGAACTTCGATCCAGCATTCGCGGTTCTCAGCGGAATGGGTGGATCTGCCGCGGGTGGCGACTTCGTAAAAGCTGTTTTTGAAGCCGAAGGCACGATTCCGTTCCAAGTTATTCGCGATTACGACGTTCCAAATGCGGTTGGTCCGAACACCATCGTCTTTATCGCCAGCTACTCCGGCAACACGGAGGAGACGCTCAGCGCCTACGAGCAAGCGACCGAACGAGGCGCTCATATCATCGTTGTCAGCAGCGGCGGCAAAATTTCCGAACTCGCTCAGCAGCGAAACCAGACCCTGATCACCGTGCCCGGGGGCCAGCCACCACGATCGGCTCTTGGATACATGCTGATTCCGGTGCTTGTCGCCTGCGAGAAACTCGGACTCATTCCTGCCCAGCCATACGAGTCTGCCTTCGCACTTCTGGACAAAGTCACCGCTGACCTCGGCCCCGATGCGCCGGACAACGAGGCAATGGCGCTCGCGAATCAGTTCCACGGCAAGATCGGTCTTTGCTACGGCCTCGGTGGATATCGCGGCTACATTGCGAACCGATGGCGATGCCAGTTCAACGAGAATGCGAAATACCTCTTGTTCGCCAATTCCTACCCTGAGCTTTGCCACAACGAGATCGTGGGCTGGGTTGAGGCGAAGCAGCAGGCAGACGCGTTCTTCGGCGTCGTGCTGCAAGACGGCACGGAACCCGAGCGAATGCGAGTTCGAGCGAAAGTCACTGGAGATGTGATTGGTGCAGATGTCGCTACCTTTGCCCCGGTACGCGCTCGAGGCGAGGCTCTGCTGGAGCGAATGTTAACCCTGACCTTCATCGGAGACTGGGTGAGCATTTACCTGGCTCGACTCAACGGGGCGGATCCAACTCAGATCGCGAACATCGATACGCTTAAAACGGAACTGGCGAAACTAGGCGAATGAGCTTCCCCAGCCATTCCGAAATCCGCGCTCGGTTTCCGGCTCTAGCATCTGGCTACGTCTTCATGGATAACGCTGGCGGGTCGCAAGTGCCGGTAGACGTCATCGACGCCACTACTCGCTACTTCCACGAAACCTACGTCCAGGTAGGCGGGGATTACCCCGCCTCGATTGCCGCCACCGAGAACATTCGGCTGGCACGCGAGTTTCTTCGCCAGTTCTTCGGCGATGACCTCGCCGAGCCGCGCGGAGAGGTCGTTCTGGGTTCATCCACCACCGTGCTGATGAACTTGTTGTCAGATTCGATTGCCAACGAGTTGCCTGCGGGAGCCGAGATTATCGTTGCCGAGAGCGGTCACGAAGCCAACGTCGGGCCGTGGGTTCGATTAGAGAAGCGCGGTTTCAAGGTCACAATCTGGCCGATTGACCCTGAGACGGGACACTGCCATCCAGAAACCCTCGCCCCACTTCTGACCGAACAAACCGCGATCGTGGCACTTCCCCACGTATCGAACCTGCTCGGATCGGTTGAAGATATTGAGACCGTCACCAAGCTAGCCCATAAAGTCGGTGCCAAGGTGGTTGTCGACGGCGTCGCGTTTGCCCCTCACCTTCCGCTCCAAGTTCAAGATTGGGGAGTTGATTGGTACGTTTTCAGCACGTACAAGGTTTTTGGTCCGCACATGGCCGCGCTTTGGGGGCGTACCGAGCATCTCCAAAAACTAAACGGGCCCAATCATTTCTTCATCCCGCAAGACGGAACCGCCTACGCCTTTGAGCCCGGTGGACCGAGTCACGAAGGTTGCGCCGGTAGTCGCGGGCTAGAACGGTATCTCGAATGGCTGGCCCCAACGGGGAAACAAGCCGCAATGCGGCTGGCGGCCGAAATCGAATCGCCCTTAACGGAGCAAGTTTTGGCGTTCCTCAATTCCAAACCGAACATCCGCGTCATCGGGCCATCGGAAGCCTCGTCGAAACGGCTTCCAACGATCTCGTTTGTTCACTCAGGTCTGAGCAATGCTGAAATCGTCGCTACGGCGGCCGCTAGCGGGATCGGCATCAAGTCAGGCCATTTTTATTCCTATCGCCTGTGCAAAGGACTCGGCCTAAAGCCAGAAGAAGGCGTCACTCGAATCAGCCTTTCGCACACAACCAGCCAGGAAGAACTCGAAAAGCTCTTTGCTGTCCTTGGGCCGATGCTCTCTGCTTAAGCGGGAACCGAAATTCGGTCGTCGATAAAGTTGAGCACGGCGGCGACGTTGAGGTCCGTATCGACTTCGCCGCTCACGACGACATCGGCCAAATCCCGGATCGGCTGAACGTAACGATAGAACATCGGGGTGACCTGATTTCTGAATCGGGCCAAGACTTCCTTTTCGTCTCGTCCGCGCTCGCGCACGTCTCGGTCGAGACGACGGCGAAGGCACTCCTCTTCGCCCGTTTCAACGAAAATACTGACGTCGCAGATCTCGCGGATCGGTGTGTAGCAAAGCGAGAAGATGCCTTCAATCATGACCGTCTTACGCGGCAGGACCTTGTGGCGGCGTGGGCTGCGAGTGTGCTTCGAAAAATCGTAGCGTGGGGCGTCAATGGCCCGACCTGCTCTGAGTAGTTCAATGTGCTGTTGCAACAGCTCGTGATCAATCGCGTCTGGGTCGTCAAAATTGACTCGGCAACGCTCTTCAAACGGAAGATGATCCAACGGTCGGTAGTAGTCGTCCGTGCGAATAATCACGGCCTCCAATCGTGCCGCAAGCGCGTCCGCGAGCGTGGTTTTCCCGCTCGCTGATCCCCCAGCTATTCCGATTGTTGTACGATACATCCCCGGTCCGAGGGTACCAGCAATGAACTTGGGCTATCTAAAACCGGCAAATCTTGCGCTCGGAAGCACAATATCAACCCCGTCAAAACACCGGTCAGTATCGGCATCAAGCGATATCAAAACCTTATTGCCAGGGAGTGCTTGACTCGACTCAGCACATCTTCCGTAGAGATTCCGCTTAAGGATTCCGGATTGTACAAGCAGTTTTCAACTTGGCCGTACGGACACGACCTTTTGGGCCGCGTGATGCTGTAGAGCCCGATTGCCGGCGTGCCAACGGCCGCGGCGATGTGCGTACTGCCGGTGTCGCCTCCTACGTGCACCGACGCCATTCGAATGAGCGCCACCAGTTCGCGCACGTTCGTTTCCCCGATCAAGTCGACAAAGTTTCCACCCGCTGCCGCAACTTCAGCTCCCGCCGCTCGGTCTGCCGCCGCCGGGCCACCGACCAAAACCGTTGGCAGATCTTCGGTACGGCAAGCCTCGATCAACTGAGCAAAGCTCTCCGCTGGCCATCGCTTGGTCGCCCAGCCTGCCCCGGCGTTCATCACCGCGAACCGGCCCACCAAGCCACGTTCCTTGAGCTTTTTCCGCACCGAAAGCACGTCGGCTTCAGGTGCCTTCAGTCGGAACTCTGCCCGATCAACCTCGACACCGTAGGCTCGGACCACGTCAACGTATTGGTCAACAATGTGGAACGACGTTGGATCAGGTTGGACCGCTCCAGAATAGAGCCAGCTCCCTTCGCGCTGCCAATGGTAACCAAGCTTGACCTCTGCCTTCGCTCTGGCCAAGCACAATCCACTTTTCAGGAGGCTCTGAAGATCGAACGCCGCATCGAACTTCTCGGGCCATTTCGGAATCGCCGAGAGCCCTGGTTTCACAACCGCGACTTCGTCCACCGCATCACAGCACTCCACGATTCCCGCAAACCGGCGGTCCACCGCCCAAGTGATGTGTGAATCCGGATACGCAGACTTTAAGGCACTGGCTACCGGAAGCGAGCAGACGACATCGCCAAGGGCAGAAAGCCTCGCGATCAGAAAGCGCTTCAAACCGCCACCGCTCGAGTTGCGCTTTGAAACGCGCTCAGCACCTCTTCGGTAGAGACAGACGTCGTGCTCTCCCCATTCCGAAGAACGACCGCATTTGTGGCGTAAGGACGGAAAATGGCCGGATCGGTTGGCCCAAAGATGCTGACGGCAGGGGTGCCGAGCGCCGCGGCCATGTGACCCGTGCCGGTGTCGGCGGCAAGATGCACGACGCTTCGGGCAACAACGCTCAGGGTGTCCTTGAGCCGAAGCTTGCCAACCTCGTTCGTGACTCCGGGCATCTCAAATCCCGTGTCCGTGCGGCCGCCCAACAAAGTCACCTCATAGCCGGCGGCGACGACTTGACGAGCAATATCTTGCCAGCGTTCAAGCGGATATGCCTTGAACTCTTGCCCGGCCGAGACGGAAATACTCACTAGCTTAGGATTCGGTTCGGATGGAACCTCTGGCATGACCGGCGACTTCGGCAAACTAAATTCCCCCATCGTTTGCAGAACGCGCTGGAACCATTCGACTTGGTGCATCCCTGCGGGCCGATCCCCCAGAACCGGATTTAGTTTCGCGGCGAAGCCATCCGTTGCCGCAGCTGCCATCCGGCGCTTGGGTGCCGCAACGCGGAGGCAGATGGCCGTTTTGGAGTGTCCCTGCAGATCGATCCCAAAGTCGAACCCAATTTTCCGAAGTCGCGTGTGCTTCAGAACCTGTTCACGCCACGTGGCGGGCGACCATTTCTTCAGTCGCCATCGATCCCGGGGGAACTCGACTCGCTGGCTGACCAGACGATGTCGGTCGATCACTGGCGCGCAGCGACCTTCGACCGCCCAGACCAAGAACGCGTCTGGATGTCGCTCTTTAATCGAGGTCGCCGTCCAGGCCGCCATTACGCAATCTCCGATTGCGCTGAAGCGGACCAGCAAAATCCTTGGACCCATCACCATTCAGTTTAACGCGATGTGGTGATAAGTCCAGCCCGCTTGGCGCTTCGCCAGCGATCGTGGAGCCAAAGGTACTGCTCGGGATACTGCCGAATCACGGATTCGAGCACGGCATTCATCTCGGCCGCAATCTGGGTTGGGTCATCGCACGTGTTGTCGGGGTCAATCATCGGCTTCACGATGCAGTGGTACTTCCCGACTCCGACTTTCGCGCAATACACCGGCACGAGCGGTGCACCGCTTCGCTTGTGAATCACGGCCGGCCCGAGTACCGTGCCGCACGGGTGACCAAAAAACGGCACGAAGCACTCGGACGAGTTCTGATCGGGCAAGACCGCAACGAGGCGCTCGGCCTTCAGTGCGCTCAACATTCCTCGGGCCGCGTTTCCACGGCTAAGCACCTCGATGCCGGTGCTTTCGCGGAACTTCAGGACTTTGCTTTGAAACCCCTCGTCATCAACATCGCGAGCCACGACGGTAATCGGCCAATCGAGCGCCGTGCCAAAAGCCGCGAAGCGCTCCCAGTTTCCGAAATGCGCGGTGAGCGCGAGGATGCCGCGATCTTGCTCCTTTGCCGCATTCACATACTCTTCGCCCTCGTACGTGGTGCTGGCAATCATCTGCTCTTTCGTTCGCAATCGGCTGCGCAGGAAATCTGCCATCAACATGCCGAAGTGCTCGAAGGTGCGCGTTCCGAGCCTCAGTACCTGCGCATCGCTCAGTTCCGGAAATGCCATGGCGACATTGGCGAGCGTTTGCGTTCGGTGCTTTTTGTCGAGCCGCATAAAGAGGCGGCCTAATTGGGCACCACGCCGCTCGGCATCCGCTTCGCTCTTCCTCTCAAAATGTCGGACCGCGTGGTCGAAGACATTGCTGGCCAGTTTGTTGAGAGCTTGCTTCTTAGAGATCATTCAACCGCTCTTCTATCCACGCAACAAACTCATCGGCGGGTTCGATTCGAACCGAATGTTTGGCAACCACGATTTTCCGCTCGGCAATATCGGTTCGCTCGCGGAGCTTGACCCAGTCCTTCTGCGTGGTGATGATAGGCATGGCAACCGGCACGGGAGCCAAAAGGTTACCTGCCTGTAAATCGTCATGATCCGGCAGCCGAAGGTCCATTGCTGGCGGACCCGAGACCATTCCACTCTCGATCAAGCTCTGCAAAAATCGCTCGGGTTGCCCGATCGCGCTAAGTAGAGCGTATGCACCCGAGACGCTCTCAACCTCAAGCGGATTTGAACGCACTTGGTAGTGGCCAGGGATCACCAAGTCGGCCCGACGTTTGCGCCAACGGGGCTCTCGGTACGGTCCGGCCGGAAGACACAGGCGATTTCGCCGGGGCGGATCTAGGACAACCGATACACGTTTTGCGACCGGCAAGTGCTGAAAACCGTCATCCATCAACAAGATTGAGTGGCGAAACTGTTCGCCGGCAATCGTCGCCGCCGCCAGTCGATCTCGTCCGACGATAATCGGCACATTCGGCAGTTCCTCTCGAAAGAGGGCTGGCTCGTCTCCCCAAGCCGAGGCCAGTATCGGTCCGTCTGGCGCAAGTTGCGCGCCGGTCGACATCGGCCCGCCGTAACCACTACTGCTGATGACGACCTCATGGCCACGAGCCAAAAGCTCCTTGGCAACAAAGACCACGGTCGGCGTCTTCCCAACGCCGCCGACCACCAAGTTTCCGATGCACAGGGTCCTGGGATGCGGCATCTTGGCGCGCTTGAACCCAAGCTTGTACCAGGCGAGGTAGCACTCCCAGCCAAGCGCGTACAGCCCAGCCAGGGGCAATAAAGCAATACGACCGAGCACGGGTCCGACGGCACGCGATTCCCAGAACTCCTCAACGTGCATGGGACTCATTCTGGCAAGGTTCCATACTGAAGATATGGCGACCCTCTTCACGAAGATCATTGCCCGCGAAATTCCGGCAGAGATCGTGTTCGAAAATGAGCATGTGGTGGCGTTCAAGGACATCGCACCGCAGGCTCCCGTCCACATCGTCATCGTGCCTCGTCAGGAGATTCCTGGGCTCGCTACGCTCCCTGACGCAGGAGACCATCTCGCAATCTTGAATGCGGCAAAAACCATCGCCGAGCAGCTTGGCCTCACTTCCGGATACCGCCTCGTGATCAACCAAGGTGAAGATGCCGGACAGACCGTGCCGCACCTTCATGCGCATTTGCTTGGTGGGCGCAAGTTGAGTTGGCCTCCCGGCTAAAGAGTGCGATATAGTGACGCGTATGCGTCGTTTCGCAATCGCCCTCGCAATCGTTCTCGGTGCGGCCGTACCGGCCGATTATCCAATCTTCGAGACCGATTTCATTCCGCCTGCCGAGCATAAGGAACGGCGAGAAAAGGTGCGCACGGCGATGGCACCGGGTGGAGTTGCGGTGTTCTTCAGCAACCCAGAGCGCAATCGAAACAACGACGTCGACTTCCTCTTTCGTCAAGATTCAAACCTCCTTTACCTCTCCGGGTTCAACGAGCCCGACAGTGCGCTGGTGCTGATTCCGGATGGCATCGAAGTCAATGGCCGCACCGTTAAGGAGGTGTTGTTCTGCAACGTCGCCACTCGAATGTCCGAGACCTGGCTTGGCTACCGAATGGAACCCAAGGGAGCAGAATCGATCCTTAAGATTGAAGCGGCGCTCCCGAACACGGAGTTCGCGAACTTCCTCAACCGTTTCCCTGCCGGAAGCGCGGTTAGAGCAACGCTTCCCGACGGGCCTACCGGACAACTTTCAAAGATGGTGGAGGCGTATCGAGCGTGGGAAGCCAAATCCCCCACCCCGCGCGCCAGCCTGAATGACACCCTCGCCAAGTACCGCGTGATCAAATCCGCCGACGAGCTTCGGCTGATGCGACGCGCCATTTCTGCATCGGTGGATGGCCACGTAGAGATGATGCGAAGCGCGGAAAAGGGCATGAACGAGTACGACCTCGGGGCAATTTTCCACTACGTGATTGGGCGACGAGGTTGCGAGTATGTCGGCTATCCAAACATCGTTGGAAGCGGACCGAACGCTTGCACCTTGCACTACACAGCAAACCGCCGAAAGGTGACGGGCGATGACTTGATCTGCGTGGATGCGGGCGGCGAGTACCATGGATACACGGCCGATGTCACTCGAACCTGGCCGATCGACGGGACGTTCAACCCCGAACAGCGGGCCATTTACGAAATCGTGCGCGAGGCTCAAGACGCCGGAATTCGAGAATGTGTGAGCGGAAAGCCGTTCAGTTCAACCGATCGCGCCGCACGCGCGGTCATCGCAAAGGGCTTGGTCAAGCTTGGCATCATCAAGAAGGAAAACGAGGCTGGCATGTACTTCATGCACGGCACCTCTCACTTCCTCGGCCTGGATGTTCACGACTCCAACGGCTCCAACGTTCTCGCTCCCAATATGGTCTTGACGGTTGAACCCGGCATCTACATCAAGGAGGGCAGCCCTTGCGACAAGAAGTGGTGGAATATCGGCGTGCGCATCGAAGACGACATTCTGGTGACCAGCGGTGCACCGGTGAATCTAAGCGCTAAGGCCCCGAGAACCATCCCGGAGATCGAGAAACTGATGGCCCAGCCCGGAATCGGGAACGTGTTGTTCGGCGCCGACAAACAGTAACGAGTTCCTTGGCGCGCTTCGCCAAGGAACCCGTTTTCGGGAGCGATCAGAGGTTCAGGCGAACTGAAACTCGGGCGTCGCAAACATGAGCCGCGTCACGGAAGACCCAACCTTCTGAGCCATCGCTCGGGACATCGGCCCGGTGAGTTCCTTCTCGGCGTTGGCCACAAGAATTTTCTTGCGTTCGGGATTCACTTTCGCATCGAACAGCGAAGTGAGTCGATCCACGATTTCGGTCGGCGTTGAAGCGCCGTCGAACAGGGCTTCGTACGGATAGCCGTTCCCTAATCGGCGTCCCTTGCCGGTTCCGAAGAGGGAAGCAGACCAACCGATCCGCTCGACCATCGTCGCCGAGGAAATCCATCCTTCGCCGCCTTCCCAACCCGCAACGTCGGGCGGGTACAGCAGTTGCATACCCATGTTCTTCATCGTGGTTCCTGCGCTGGCAGCAGGTAGCAAGGCCAGCCGGTTATCCACCCCTCGGCTCACCGTTGCCCGCATGATCGGGCCAAAACCAAGCTGTCGCATCGTCGGCACGACAAAGTCCACCGGCGTCTTCACGATGGCGCGCTCCGCCTTGTCGGAATAAAACTCACTGGACCGCATGATCGCCTTGAGCGTCGTCTTGATGTCGAGGTTCGAATCTCGAAAGACCTTGGCGATGCGCTTCACGAATGCGGGCTCTGGCTCAGGATACGCAAACCAAGTCAGCAGCTTCTCGGAGATGTACTCCGCCGTCCGCGGCATGTCGCAAAGGTGATTGAGCACGTCTTCGCCCGTGAGCTGGCCCGACTTGCCCAGAACGACTTTCATCGAGGAGTCGTGAAGTCGAGGGCGGAAAAGAAATTCTGCCTTCGGGGGCTGGTCATCGCTCACATTTCGGCGAGATCGCGCCACCGACCAGCCGGTAAATGCCCGTGCTGCCTCTTGTACGTCCTTTTCTGAGTAGTTTCCGACGCCGAGGGTGAAAAGCTCCATGACCTCGCGTGCGAAGTTCTCGTTGGGCTTTCCTCGGACATTCTCTTGGTTATCCAGCCAGAACAGCATGGCCGGGTCTTTGCTGACGTTCGTGAGCAAAGATCGAAAGTTGCCGGTCGCGTACTGGCGCAGCGTCTCGTTCTGCTGGAGCATCATCTCGGATGCCTTGACTTTGCTAGCACTCGTGGCAAAGTGATCGTGCCAGAACAGGGTCATCTTTTCTTGCAATGGCCGCCGCGTCGAGATCATCCGGGCAATCCACCATGCCGTGACAATCGGCATCGGGAGATTCTTGGCCTTCTCTGGCTGCAAGTCGAAGGGATTAATGCTGAACCCTTCGTCGATCGACTCGTACTCAGTGAGGCGATCCACGGCGCCGTTAAGCCCGTCTTTCAAATAGTAATCCAGCTCGGCCTCGCTTGCGCCAAGGCCAAACCTTCTCAGCAGATGGGCTCCTTTTTCTCGATCGGTCTGAAGCGGCATGGTGGGTGCAGACGGACAAACGCCGAAGAGGTTCACCGGTCAGGCAACAAAAAGGTCAGCCGAACAGATTCGGCTGACCTTGGGAACGGTCAAAGAAACGAAGCGAACTCGCTTACGAAATCTCTTCGCCGTCGAAAGCGGTGTAGTCCTTCTCGGAGCACAGCTTGTACAGCGGGGTGCCATTCTCTTCGGCGACGAACTGATAGCGGACCTGTTCAGCAGACTTGGTCTTGATGAACACTTTTCGCTTCTTGACTTTGCTGTCTTCTACCTCAACGTGAGTACGGGTCTTAAGATTATAAAACTTCATCTATCCCTCGGGTGAACCAAACCAAACCTTTCATAGGTTCACTATAGTCGCTCACGATCATAACACACTCTTAGCTTCTCGGGAACACTTTTTTGAGTTGAAACCCCTGCTAAAAGAGTTTGCCTTGAATAAATCTATTTTTTAGCAAGAACCTTAACTCGCATCTAACACTTTCATCACCATTCGTGGTAGTGTTTAGTACACCAAGTAAATTGTCGTCAAACACAATGACGCAACTTACGCCGCTTGCGCGGAAAGGGAAAAGAGTCGCCCGATTGGACCCAGTTATTTCCAGGTTGGAATCATCTGTCCAAAGCAGGCGTCATAAAACTAATCATGAGACAAAGAAGAAGTAAAGAAGCCAAGGTTGCCCCAGTCGCACCTGTTATGAACGAAGCACGGCTTTACGAAGAGCATGCGCTCACGGAACTCAAGAATGCGGGCTACAGAATCACCATGCCACGTGTTCAAGTCATCCGAGCACTTTCCGATTCGGAGATCGCTTTGAGCGCCTATGCCATCCACGAAAAGATCGTGACCACCGGCGGAAAAATCGACGTAGTCAGCGTTTATCGAATCCTGAGCACCCTTCAGGAAGTTGGTTTGATCCACCACATCGGAATCGTTGACGGTTACTTCCCGGCTCGGACCACCAAGCCAGATGCAACCGCGACCGAAGTTGTCGTTGATGTCGACACGGACAAGGTTCGAGAGCTCACCCTCCCGTCCGAAATCATCGCCGCCATCGACAAGCAGGCCAAGGCACAGGGATTTGAAGCCCACATGCTGAAGGTCGAAATCCGCGGCAAGTTCTCGAACTAAGCCGACAAAACAAAAAGCCCCGCTCACATCGTGAGCGGGGCTTTTTTGTGTCTGCCTTAGAAGGTGACGGTGGCTTCGACCTTCGTGGTCGCGCCGTCCGTGAAGCGGCTGTAGGCGACCGTCGTGCTCTCGCCCGACTTCATCTTGCCGACGATCTCCACGATCTCGCCCGACGAGCTGATGCTGCGGCTACCGATCTTGGTGATCACATCGCCGGGCCGCATGCCTAGGCTGGCGGCTGGGCTGCTTGGGCTCACGCTGAGGACGAGGGCTCCCTTCGTGCCTTCCGGTACGCCGAACTGCTTTCGCATTTCCGCCGTGACGTCGGCAACGCTCACACCGAGGCGTGGCTTGTCGCTTTCTGGCGTAATCGGCTTCTCTGGTTTGGAGTCCGGAATCATCTTTCGCAGTTCTTCAGGAATTTCCATTCCGAACGGAGATTCCATCTCGTCAATCTGCGGGGTCGTCATCTTTGGTGGCTCTGGAGCGGCGCCAAGCTTGACCTTCACGCTCGATGTCTTGCCGTCGCGAACGTACTTAACGTCAACCTCGGTTCCAGGGGCAAACACGAGCATCGAGTTGCGCAGATCCACGGAAGAATCGATCTTTCGGTCTCCGATCTGGACAATCACATCGCCTGGTCGAATTCCGGCTTTTCCGGCTGGCGTGTCCGAAGCGGTGAATCCAGGCACGTCTCTGCCCGGATCGACGACCCTCGCGCCACCGGTCAGATTCATGTCCTTCTTCTCAAATTCCTTGAGCGATTCCATCCGAACGCCGAGATAAGCGCGGGTGACCTTGCCCTTCTCCAGCAGGATGTCTCCGATGAACTTGGCCTGATTGCTCGGAATCGCAAAGCCAATGCCGGCCGAGACGCCGCTTGGGCTAAAGATTGCCGTGTTGACCCCAACGACCTGACCATCAATGTTGATCAGCGGTCCACCCGAGTTGCCCCGGTTGATGGAGGCGTCGGTCTGAATCAAGTCAGCGTAAACCTTGTCCTGAATGAACTGCTCGCTACGATGCAGCGCGCTCACGTGGCCAACCGTGACCGTGTTCTCCAAACCGAACGGCGCGCCGAGCGCCATGGCGAACTGGCCGGGGCGAACCTTGCTCGAGTCAGCAAAGCTGAGCGTCGGCAGATCTTTCGCTTCGATCTTGACGAGGGCGATGTCGGCAAACGGCGCACGGGTGACCGTGCCCTTAAATTCGCGGCCGTCTTTCAGGGAAACGGTGACTTTCGTCGCGTCGCCAACAACGTGGTCGTTGGTCATGATGTAGCCGTCAGCGCGGAAGATGAAGCCAGATCCCTCGCCTTGCGAGATTGGGACGCGGCGCCCATCTTTGCCCTGGGCTCTTTCTTGCACGGCCTTGATGTCAACAACTGCCGCGCCGGCATACTCCGCCAAGTTCGCGAACGAGGTGTCGAGGTTTCGCAGTTCCGCCATGCTCTCGGCCGATGTTTCGGCGACGAGTCGTGGCGCGGCAACGGCCGGCTTTTCTTGGGCAATGACTTGCGGAAGCGCCTTGCCGCTAAAGACCGCCGCCATACAGACAGCTCCCAAAGCAAACCCGGCTCCGATGGTGAGATACACCGATTTCGGCGTTCTAATGGATGGTTTCATGGTTCTCTTTCGATTTAGGGTCCAGCGCAGATCGCTGGGCCATTGTGCGATTTGATCGCGGTTAGCACGGTTAACCGCATTGGAAAGAAGTACGGTTCCCAGCCCGCGAAAACTAGGTCCTGTGCTGGGTCAATGGTCTGTAAACACCAGCCTGCAGGCTGCAAAACGCCAACATCGCCTGCTCGGGTGAACGCTCGCAACAGATCGCGTCGGATGTCTGAGTTCATCTCCGACACGACCATCAGTCGGACATCACCCACCGTTCCGGCCGTGCCCATTTCGACGCTTCGAATTTTCACGTTATCGGCACTGAGCCACTGATAGACGGTCGCCTTGACCAAGCCGTCAGAAATTCTCACCGCCAGAGCTCTCCACCGATCGCTTGTGGTCAGCTGCATATCCTGGACTTTAAAACCCATCGGCAGGTTAGGGGGAAGGATTGGCGCGAAACCCAGCTTTCGTTTCGCGTCCGCAGCTTTGAGACTTTGCGGCGGATCATAGGACAACACCCGCGCGCCACCTACCGGGTTCATTTCGAACCGTTCTGAATCAATCTCGGACGGGAACTGAATCTCTCGCGTGTCGTAAATGATCTTCCGCGAGCTGTCTTCTGAAATCGTTTCCATTCTCAGCGGGTAGCCGGTCTTGCGGTCCACGTAATACCGCCGCGTGTCCATTCGCTCGTCGTGCGGACTCGCGACGATGCAGTGGGTATCCCGACCCGCGATTTTGATCCCTTGGCCAAACTTCAGTTCGTAGTTCTTTTTCGCTAGCTTCCAGCGGGTTTCCGCATCGTCCTCTTGCAGGTGAGGCGAAGCTTGGTCGATCATCACGTTTTGGTCCGGAAGGTAGACGCGAAGTCGCTTACCGTCATCCACCGACTCCGTGCCTTGGCGTCGGAGCGGCTGCAGAACCACGTGGTGAACCTTGCCATCTTTGGATCGCTCCACCCGGACGGTCTGGTGTTGATCTTCGGCCGATGGATCGCGCTGAATGATCACCGCGATCACATGCGTCGGGAAGTTCCTCCGCATGCTCTTTAGTAGCCAAGCGTCGGCATCTTCCCCACAGCCAGGTGCCAGCGAACTAGCACCGGCAACCGCAATGAGGCAACTGGTGACGAGCGGGAACAAAGCTCGTTTAGCGATTTGGATCGGATTGAACATTGATCACCGGGATTCCTCCCATCGGGTCTGTACCGACCGAATAGATCTGATCGCGCTGAATATCAAACGCGATGGATCGATCCGGGGTCGACTGCGTCACCGGGGCTGAATCCGCCTTTAAGACGAACTGTAAGACCAATAAGGTGGCAACCATAGAACAAGCCGCGATTCCGGCGAAGGTAAGAACCGGTCGAAACTGGAAATTCCAAAGCGTGCGCTTGGGCTCAACCTGTCGCATCACGTTTGCGACAAGTCGCTCTTCGAAGCAGTCAGCCGGGTCTGGAGCAGCACATCGGCCAAGCATTTGCTTGATGATCGCCAGCGAATCCAGCTCTTCCCGGCAAGCAGCACAGTCGAATACGTGCGCTCGCACGGCAGTTTGCTCGTGGCTTGGCAGCTCCTTATCAAGGTAGGCGCTGAGCCTTGCTTGTACAGATTTACAGTTCATTTGCAAACCTTCCAAAGAAATCAGGGGAGTTTTTGAGCAGGTGATCCCGGAGTTGCTTTCGCCCTCGGTGGATTCGAGACCTGACGGTTCCAACGCTAGTTTTCATGATCTCGGCGACTTCTTCGTACGCCATGCCTTCTACGTCGGCAAGAATTACCGCCGTTCGAAAATCTTCATTCATCGAAAGTAAAGCCTTCTGAACCGGCTCTGCCATCGAGTCATTCATCAGCTCGCGATCGGGCGACGACTCCTCGTCGGCGACATCCCAAGTTGTCGTACCTTCTGGCCCAGAGTTGTCAAGACTGGTCGTTTTTAGACGCCCTTTTCGCCGAATAAGGTCGATGTGAGTGTTACTGATGATTCGATACAACCAGCTCGTAAACGGCAGCCGGTCATCGTATTTATCGAAGAATCGGAACGCACGAACAAACGACTCCTGAACCAAATCCTCGGCTTCCGACGGATTGCCGGTTAGGCGGTAGGCAAGGCCGTAAGCCTGCTTGTGGGTATCACGAATGAGCCCCTCGAACATTCGCGCTCGATCTTTCACAACCTCGGTCCTTTCTCTCAAAGCTGCAAACAGCATCGCATTCCACTCCTCTAATGAGTACGAAAAGGTGTACGCATAGTACGACGAACTAGGTTCCCGATCTTGGGCCCTTCTTAGGCCGAAGCAGGCGGGCAAAGAGGGCATCGGTCACGATCGCCTCATGGCCGTTTTGCTTGAGCCGGCGGTGGCTTTCGATGATGGCCTGCGTCCACTCGCCCGGAACTCGGTGATCCTTTGACAGCAACGTGCCGAGCCGTTCAAGCGTCTCGGCAGCGGCATATCTCTCTTTACCGGGGAAGGCCGGTTCCAGCCGCTCGGTGAGATCTCGAAAATCTTCGGCAACGGCTAAAGCCGCCGTATGATTCTTTGTCGGCAAGGTACGAGCGAACTCGATCAGCTCGGAGTACCGGTCGCGGTGCTCAAAAATCTCTCGCAATCGCCCGGGAGTGTTTTCGGCCAGCGCCAACTCGGCCGGGCTGAATTCGCCCATTTGGCTCACGATCTCTTCGACGGTTGGAAGCTCGCACATGACCGCGAGGCAGCGGCTGAGGATAGTCGGCAGCACGCTACCAGCGCTCGGGGTGGTCAGGATGAACCGACCATGCGGCAAGGGCTCTTCAAGCGACTTCAGCAACGCATTCGCGGCCCGGTGGTTCATTCGATGCGCGTCGGTGATCGTCACGACTTTGTGGCGCGACATGAGCGGCATGGACCGCATGAAGGTATCGACCGCGACCGGATCATCCTTATCTGGGTGCTCGTCCTCTCGAATCTGCTTGATCAGGATTTGGTCTGAACTCGCGCTCGGCGAGATCGCCAGCACGTCAGGATTATTTCCGCGCTCAAAGGCCCGACAAGCCCGATCGGGTTCCTCGGAATTTGGGTCGTTTGACAGCCAAGCCTTGGTGAGGATCCGGACCAGCTCGGACTTGCCGCTACCCGGCGGACCGTAGAAAAGGACGGCGTGCACACCGATGTCGCCCTTCGCGAGTCGTGAGACAAAGCGCTTGGCCCCGGTCAACCCGACGAGTTTGTCGAGTTCAGAATCGATGGAATTGCTCAACGTCTATCACAAACATTACCGCTCCGCCCACCGGAACCTTGACCGGGCTCGGAATGAATCCGCCGGGGGTCGTGGCATCGAACGGCATCACATTCACCAGCTGATCCCGAGACTGGCAACTCTCCTTGAACAGCTTCTTCAGCGCGGGTAAGTCGTTCTCTTCCGACCCGATCAGCATGGTCGTATTTCCTTCCCGAAGGAAGCCGCCGGTGGAGCCGATGATGGTGAACTTGAACCCAGCCTTTACAAGTTCATCGGTCACGTGGCCCTTGTCTCGATTGTGAACGATGCAAACGGCGAGTTTCATTAATCCTGATTATAAAGGAAGCGCCGAACCGCGTGGGTTGCGGATTCAAAAACGCATCACAAACTCAAACTCCAATCGGCAGACACAAAAAAGCCCCGACGCATTTGCATCGGAGCTTTCTAGGTTATTCGCCCTGGCTCGTAGGCTTTTCGACGGTTTCGCCTCGCTGTTGAGCGAGAGCTTCTGCCTTCTTTTCTTGGTTCTTGTAGCTCGCCTCTGCTCCCTCGGCAGAAACGTCTCCCCCGCCGGAACATCCAGCAAGGGAGAAGATCGCCAGACCAAGTGCCAGACACTTAGTCCAGTTGCTCATCAGTTCTGGAGGCCCCAGAACGGATAGTTAATGTTGGTGATCGGAGTTGGCTGACCGGAGATGGTGCCGCTCGAAATTCCGCACTGCTGCGAAGCGTTGAGGGTCACACCGTACTCAGCGGCGGTTGGGGTGTTGCCAAGGAATGCCTGTGGCTTGATGCTCTTCGCGTGGCCGTCAGCGTAGCCGATGATGATGCTCTCGGCGAAGACTCGGCTGGCGTCAATTCGTCCAGTGTTGACGCAGCTGGCGTCGGTGACGAAGAAGTTTGCAGCCCAGAATTCTCGGATAGCGGCTGGGTAGACGGTCTGCTCGGAAGCAGAGCTCTGGTCAGCTCGGAGAACGACTGGCGCGAAGTTGGTGAGCGGGTTGCTGAATTCGAACAACAGCATTGCATCAGCAACGGCTGGAAGCGCGTTCTGGCTGCCACCGAAGATGGAGTTTCGAAGTCGTCCTGCCGCGGTGTTCGATCGGAGGTAGGTGTTTACTGCACCGGTGATGCCGAGGTTGAGCGCGAAGCCACCCATGATCTGGCCGTTGTCGCTCCACTGTCGTGGCGTGCCGGCGTCAATCTTGGTTCGGCCTGGGTGCTCGAAGAGACCAACGTTCTTGGTGTATGGCAAGACCCACTTCTGCCAAGAGTAGTGGTTCATTCGGTATGGGTATGGACCAGCGCCCGAGCAACCGTCGCCGTTTGATGGCGTGTAGCTAGCCGCGTTGAGGGCTGGGTTGAGTGCGGATCGAGCGATGCAGTCGTCGTTACGAGGATAGATATCGTCGTAGTCGGACGTGTACAGGAACATGCTGGTCGAGATCTGCTTCTGGTTGGAGAGAGCAGCGGTCTTCTTAGCAGCAGCCTTGGCCTGAGCGAAAACTGGGAAAAGGATAGCTGCGAGAATCGCGATGATCGCGATAACTACGAGCAGCTCGATGAGGGTAAATGCCTTTTTCATGAGTCTAAATCTGGATGCGAAACTACCGCTTCGCGACCTCAACAAAATTGTGAGTCCGAATTGTTAAGACTTTGTTAACAATTCGCCAATAATTTCACGATTTTCCGAAATCCCCGTGATCGAGCGCACGGGGACAAGGCAGGTGCGGACGACAAAGTCATCCGCACCTCGCTGAAATCTCGGCTCAATAAGCGTTCTTATCGTCGCCGGTTTCTTTTCGTTCTTTTTCGATGGCGGCTTGAGAGTCTTGCGCTTCCTTTTGGGTCGGTTCTCCGCAACCGCTCAATAGAGCGGCGCCGAGAATTCCGAGCGCAAGAAAGATCGCAAGCTTTCTCACTGTCCGAGGCCCCAAAGTGGGTAGTTCACGTTCAGGTTAACCGCCGCGCCGAGTCGCTGGGTGGAACCGGCGAGACCGGCAGCCGTCGAGCTCATTCCTGGCGAGTACTCAGCGATGGTTGGCGTTGCGCCGATCATGGCTTCAGCCTTGAGGTACTTCGCGTGTCCGTCCGCGTAACCGATGGTGAATCCACCATTTTCCGTTCGACCTTCGATGATCCTCTTGCCGGCAACCGTTCCGTCGTTGGTTCCGTCGTAAAGGTCGTTGATCAGGTGCTCTCGAACGACGGCCGGATAAACGGTCGCGGTTCGGTTGGTGAACTCAGCGTCGAGGAATCCGTTAGGAAGAACCGACGTGGTTGGGTTGGAAGTGACCCAGAAGAGCATGGTAGCGGCTGGCTGCACGAGCGCAGTCTGCGTTCCGCCGGTCCAGCTGTTTCGGTAGATTCGCGAAGAAGCGCCGATGACAGCTTCGTCGTAGGTGTTCAAAGATCCGGTGATTGCGAGGTTGATGGCGTAGCTGCCAAACATCTGACCGCAAGACTCCCACGCGCCGTTTGGACAACCGAAAGTTGCGCCCGTTGGTCGGCCCTTAACTGGGTTGAAGAACATGTCGACGTTCTTAACGTAAGGCATCACCCACTTTGGCCAGCTGAAGTGGTTCAAGCGGTTGTAAAACTGAGTCGATCCGTCTGGAGTGCATCCCTGACCAGCCGCCGAGTTGAGTGCGGCGGTCTTGAGGGCTGGGTTGAGCGAGCTGAAGAGGACGCACTCGTCGTTTCGAGCATAAACGTCATCGTAGTCGCTCGTGTACAGGAACATGCTGGTCGTGATCTGCTTCTGGTTAGAGAGCGAAGAAGTTCGCTTCGCGGCGGCTTTCGCTTGAGCGAAAACTGGGAACAGGATTGCCGCGAGAATCGCGATGATCGCGATGACGACGAGGAGCTCAATCAGGGTAAATGCCTTTTTCATGATGTCGATTCCTGCAGGTGCACAAAATCCCGAACGACCTCAACACCCACCGTCCAACGCGAGTTTAGGAACACTTTGTTAAGATTGTTTTAAGCTTCTTGAGGATTGAGAAAGAATCTGATAACACCGTAGTTTTGCTGGCGAAAGAAAAAAGGCGACCCCGGATTTCTCCGGGATCGCCCTTTGCCGTTGCGGCCGATTAGCTTACTGTTGCCCTTCGACCTGACCGTCGTTTCGAGCCGCTTCCCGAGCTTTCTGCTCTTCGAGCTCTTTCTCTTTTCCGGCCGCTTTCATCGCCTTCTCGTAGTTCTCCTGCGAGAATTCCTGCTTCATCTTTTGCGAATCCGCTTCGGTCACCTCGGTTGGCGCGCAACCGAGGCTACAGATGGCGATGGCGCCCAAAAGCAAAAGCGCAAGCTTCTTCACTAGTTAGCTACCAATCCCCACATTGGGTAGTTGATGTTTAGGTTTGGCTGCACGAAGCCAAGATTGCCCGAAGTGAGGTACCGGCAATCGTCCTGGAAGGTCCAACCTGCGGTGTGGCTTCCGGTCACGCCGAGGTACTCAAGCTTCGACGGAGTTCGGCCGAGGAAGTTGCCTGCGTTCAGGAACTTCGCGCTTCCGTCCGTGAATCCGACAGTGACGCCGCCCGAAGCGATCTTCGCCGAGTCTGGCTCGGTTCCGCTCGTTCCAGCGATGCAGTCGGCGATCGTGCCCTTCATGAGCTTGTAGCGCCAGAATTCCCGAATGGCAGCTGGGTAGATCGTGACGGTTGGGGTGATGCCCTGGGAGTCGACCGATCCGCCCGGAAGCATTGGGACACCGGAGTTTGGAACTTCGAGCATGATTAACGTCTCGGATGGCGATGGGACCGAGGTGGTGGAACCACCGAGCCAGCTGTTTCGAAACTGTCGAGCGAAGGTCGGCGTTCGGTTGTAGGTGTCCAGCTGTCCGGTCACAGAAGTGTTGAGCGCGAATCCACCAACGATCTGGCCGTTGTTGTTCCAGTTCGTGCTGTCCTTAACGCGGAGCGGGTGCTCAAAAAGCTGAACGTTCTTGATGTATGGGAAGACCCATTTCTGCCAAGAGAACGCGTTTCGTCGGTACTTGAAGTTGCCGGTGGTGCAACCGACGCCAATTCCGTTCGCCGGAAAGTCGTTCTGGTTAAGCGCTGGGTTCAGCGAGCTTCCAGCAACGCAATCGTCATTTCGCGGATACATGTCATCGTAATCCGTGGTGTAGAGAATGATGCCAAGACCAATCTGCTTCTGGTTCGAAAGCGCAGCGGTCTTCTTCGCGGCGACCTTCGCTTGCGCGAACACTGGGAATAGAATCGCCGCAAGAATCGCAATAATCGCGATCACGACGAGGAGCTCAATGAGAGTGAATGCTTTTTTCATGGTTGGCGCTCTTCGTTCGAACCGAACAAATGGATTTTGACGCGATTTTGTTAAGAAAATGTTATGCGTCCGCAAAAGTCTAATCCTCCTTGGTGAGGTGGTCAAGACCAGCGTTTACTAGTTCGGATAGAGTCGAACCTGCTCTCGATAGACGCCGAACTCGGCCGCTTCAGCCTCCATTCGATCTTGGATTACCGAAAGCGGCGTGAGGTTTTCGATTTCAACTCTGAGCCAGCTGTTCCCCGCAAGGATATCGATCGGCAAGCGATCGTGAACGTATTCGTACGGCGGCTGCTTCCAGGAGAACCCACCCAGTTGCGTCTCCGCTGAAGCTGCTTCGAACATGCTCGGTCGCTCAACCGAGCTGGAATCAACCAGACCGGTTTGCCGGATACAAGCCTGAAGGATTGCGATATACGCCAACACCGGCCGAAACGCAAGTCGGTCTGTGACGTGCACAAAGCAACCTTCACACAGAGTTTTGGCGTGCTTGTTGAACGTGGGCTCAAACTGGATGGGTCGAAACTTCACGCCCTCTAACCCGAGCCCACTCAGGTCGGCGGCTAGCTTCCAGCCATCCAAAAATGGTGCGCCAAAGGTCTCAAAGGGCCGCGTGGTCCCTCTGCCTTCACTCAGATTTGTAGCTTCTAGCAAGCAACCGCCGGGATATACCACCGCTGTCTCGACCGAAGGCATGTTCGGACTAGGCATTGCCCACGGATAGTCAAGGGTGTCGAAGTACTGGTCTCGATGCCAACCCTGGACCGCTAGGATCTCAAGCTCCGCCTTGCCGTCGAGGTAGCGGCCGTTTACGTAGCTGACGACTTCTCCTGCGGTTAGGCCGTGCCGGGTCGGGACGGAATACAACCCGACGAAGCTGGAAAACGCCATATCGAGCACCGGACCTTCGACTTGCGAACCACCGATGGGATTCGGCCGGTCCAGAAGCAACATCGGAATTCCCAAGTCGGCACAAGCCTCCATGCAGTGGCAGATGGTCCAGACGAAGGTGTAGTAGCGGCTGCCGATGTCGGGAATGTCGGCGACCAGAAGCTCCACACCGCTCAACATTTCCGGCGTCGGTTTGCGATGACTTCCGTACAGCGAGTGAATGACTAAACCGGTGCGAGCATCGGCGAGTCCCTCCCACTCGATCATGTTGTCCTGGGTGTGGCCATAGAGGCCGTGCTCTGGCCCAAAGACGGCGGCGATCGTGAGGAATCCGGTTTGGTGCAGCGGCAAAAGCAGGTCGAGGATGTGGTCTGCGTTCGCATCGATGGTCGCTTGGTTGCAAACAACGCCAATCCGCTTTCCACGCAACTTCGCAAAGTCCGACTCCACAAGCTGGTCAAGTCCGGTTACGATCACCGCTGAACTTTACTCTCCGGTGACAGACCTTGAATGAATTTGTCACGGCAGAGTCACGGAGATGTATCGGGACGGTTGGAATCATGTATCCATCGCTCACCGAGAGCGAGAAAAGGAACCATGAAAAATTCGCAAATCTTCGTTGCTCGTGCTTTGTTCATCTCCGGCGTGGCAATGGCGCTTGCGGCGGGCGCCCAAGCCCAATTCTCATTCACACAAAAGGCGCCGGAGCACCTGTTCCGCGCGGAGCAGATGGCGCTGGGGATCTACGAGCAGACCTACTACGGCCATCTTGGCGAGCAGGTCAACGGTGCTTACGTTTCCCACAACCGATACGGGGCGAGTTGGGCGAACACGGTGATCGAGTTCGGAACGTCGATCTACTCCAAGGACAAGCCGGTCTACGCAACCTATTACAAGAACAACACGGTCTGCGGAAACTTTGTCACGCGGATGCTCGGCATAGCCTACAACTGGGACTGGACTCAGTACGCCATTCCTGGCGAAACAACCACCAACAGCCCGAACAGTCGTCAGTACGCAAAGCTGATCCAAAACGGCCTTGGCTTTACGCAAATCACCGATATCGCGACCATAACCAAGGGCGACATCATGGTGATCGATTACAAGACCGACCCAGATAGCGACGTGAACAGCGGTCACACGATGATCGTGCGAAGCAACAACGGCTTCTTCACGACGACGGCGGACGCCGCCGAGAGCAAGGTGTATCGAGTCTGGTCGTTCGGCATTGTCGACAGCACGTCTTCGCCCCACGACGACACTTACGACCGTACTGACAGTCGCCGCATCACGCTGAAGTCTGGCGCGACTCACTCGGCGAAGGGTGCTGGAGTTGGGACCCTGTTCGTAATCACCGACACGGCAAATGAGATTCAGGGATACGCCTGGAAGTTCACGACTGCAACGTACAGCAAGACGTACACGAACATCATGAACAACAGCGGCCAAACCCAGATCGCAAGACCCATCTCCATCGGACGACTGGTTCTGCCCGCTCAACCCTGAGCGTTACGAACCAACGCCCATGCCATCAACAATCGCCTGGAAGGCTGCCTTCCAGGCGGTTTCTACTTCGGGGGTCCAGCTTTCGCCGAGCGTAAGCGCCATCTCGGTCAAGAGAACCTGCCCCATCGGCGCATAGTGCTCGGGCTTCACACCGTAAGCCTCGTGCCGCTTTCCTAGTCCCGAGAGCATCGGCTCAAGAACTTCCGGATGCTCAATCTGCTCCACGAGGAAACTGAGCATTTCCATCAGCCGAGCCTTTTGGCGCGACATGTCGGATCCGAACATCGGTCGCGTTTCCGGCAGGGCGGTGAATAAGGCGGAATAGAACCGCTCGGCAAAATTCGATTCCGGTGCGCCTAGTAGGGTCACGGATCGATTCAAGTCACTGAGTTGGTTCGACGTCATGACACCACGCTATCAAGTCGTCGGGACATTTCCGTGACAAATGCCGGTTCGCGTGCAAATTCTTCTGCCGCTGCGTTGGCCATCGCACACGCCATATCCTTCGAGTCGCAGGTCCAAAGGGTGGACCACACCGGGTGCCCTGGCCCGTTCGATTCTTTTCCTCTCCAGTGACTCGCCGCCGCCGCCGCGCCGAGGGCGAGTTCCGTATTGGTGCCCTTGGCAAACTCCGCAAATAAATCAAACGCGTCCGCCAGGAACAGGTCGCTGAGGGACGTGCAGGCGGAGAACAACTGAGAAATTGCCGTTCGGAATGCATCGAGATCACCTGTGCGGCTGGCATTGGTCGCCCGAACTCGGTAGGTCTCCCACAGCAAACTGCGATTACCACTTCGCACCGCGATCTCCTCCGCTTCCTGCATCAACGGCTCAAACTCACCAGGCTCGATCTCGGCGTAGGCGATCAACGCTCCGAAAAGGAAGTCCTGAATGCCGATTTCGCGAAGGCGCTGGGTGCCTTGCCGCAAGAGCGGACGTGCAGCCTCGGAGCGCCCCGCCCCAAGATAGATCCGCGCGAGATCGGCATAGCTGCGTGACATCTCGGCCAAATCCGGAGATCGCAATCGAGCCGCGAAGACCTGTTCGGCCAGCTGAACCGCGCTCGCGACCTCACCCTTCTGCAACAAAAGACTGCTGAGGACTGCCCGAGCGAGGTCCCGGTCGCTAGGTCGGTTGAATCGGTCAAAGGTGGCCGCCGCCTGCTTTGCCATTTCGATCGCGCGGTCAGCATTTGTGAACGCGAGGGTCCGGGAAGACCAGTTCATCTGCACCCATGCCACTCCAACCTCGTCCTCGATTGCCGCGAAGGCTTTT
The DNA here is from genome assembly GCA_027485645.1 of bacterium. Taxonomy (GTDB): domain Bacteria; phylum Armatimonadota; class Fimbriimonadia; order Fimbriimonadales; family Fimbriimonadaceae; genus Fimbriimonas. The sequence goes on along the minus strand of JAIXQR010000003.1, from coordinate 337,933 downwards.
TCTGCCCGTTCGAAAGCTTCGTCGGCTTCTGCATCCTCGCGCAAAAGGGAAAGGAACAGCGCGAGACCCATGGCTGCTTCGCCAAATGTGCGAGTCCCAATCTCCGTCGACTGTCGAACCGCCGTCCGGACGGGTTCGACCAATTTGGCGGCGTTGCCTTGCGCACAACCCCATCGCCAAATTGCCACGACATAGCGGGTCGCGATAGATGGCGAGACCTGATTGGCTCGACGAAGCGCCCAATCCAACAGATCTGCCTCCTTTGACATTTCGAGGAACGCCGAGGCTTGCTCCGGTCCGGTCTGCTCTCGGCTTAGCCGGTATGCCCAGTTTGCGATACCGTCTAAGACTGCCACTTCTTCCGTCTGAAGCTCCGACGCGTCGCCTGCGGCACGGATCGCCGCCCGAATCGGCTCTAAAACGCGGAAGCGCCGCCCCGCCGGAGTCGCCTCCACCTGCAACAAGCAACGTCGCGCAAGCGCTTCCAGGAGATCAGGAGCCGTTGGCCCAAGGATGTCCTCAGCAAGACGTCGGTTTGTGCCATTCGGCAGAAACGACAGTCGGGTCATGGCGATGCGAAGTTCCGGAGAAAGATCCGCTCGGATTCCGAGCCAAGCCGCTTCTAAACCAGGCTGGCGATTCGCTCCGGAGCCGCCTTGCAGCACCCATTCGGTGAAACCCTTGTCCCATTGCTGCAGAATCTCGCCGGGAGTCAAGATGCGGAGCCGACTTCCGTAGAGTCGGAGCGCCAGCGGCAACCCGTCAAGCTTCTGAACGATCATTCGAATCGCCGACCAATCGGAATCGGTGAACGCATCGACGATGGAAGCATCCATTCCGTACAGCAACAGCTGGACCGAGGCGAAAGACCGCAATTCCACTGCGGATTGGCTCGGGCCCGGAATAGGCAACGGGCCAAGATACACCGCAGTCATGTCGTCCCGATCCATAGTTGTGCGGGATACCGTTAGGAGTCGATGACCGAGCCGTCGGGCCGATTCCGCCGCGTGGCCGAGTTGCTCCGGAGAGAACTCCTCTAACTTCAGCAGCAAAGAACCGGGCGGAGTGTCACGTTCCAATTCACAAGCGACGGGCAACCCGGTTTGTTGGTGAAAGTTCCAGGCGATCTCGCGGGCGAAGTGAGACTTTCCGATCCCAATCGGACCTACTACGTTGACCCACGCTTGTGGGCTCGCGAGAGCCCACAACGCTGTAGTCAGTTCTGCTTCTCGGCCAAAAGTCGTCGGAGGCCGCATGACCGGCTCCGAAACTTCCTTGACCGGAGCCGCTGATCGCTCTGGCGCTACCGCCTTTAGGAGTGAGCGAAGCTCGTCACTTGCCCGCCTACCAAGCTCTCGCTGGAGCAGCTCGTCGTAGTTTTGCAGGGCTTGGCGGGCTCTCGGATGCTTGCCTCTCGCGACCAGCCGTCGCAGCAAAGCGCGCTGCGAATCTTCGTCCAGCGGATCATGCTGGACGGCCTGAAGGGTGGACTCAATGGCCTCGTCTAGGCGACCGCTCGACTCCTGGGCCTCGGCTAAGGCAAGCCATGCCTGACGAACCCGCTCTGCGTAGGACTGCCGAACCGACAAGGTCCAAGGTTCGAGGTATCCGGCGAGAAATGGACCGCTAACTTGTTTGGTCGCAAGCTCATACTGCTGAACTCGGCGCTCCGGTTCTTCGGCAATCGACGCATTGCGCATCGCCGCATCGAACTCCAAAGTGTCAACCGAGATCCCCGACGTGACGAGCGACACCCATTGTCGGTCCGCCTCGATGATATGCCCAAACTCACCCAGCGACTCGCGCAATCGCCGAAGTTCTTGGCGGAGCCGGACCCGCGTGACATCGAGATATTCGTCTGGCCATAGCTCTTCTGCCAGTTCATCGCGCCCCATCCGGCGATCCCGGGCGGTGGCCGCTCGGGCGAGAATCAGGGCGCTTCTGCGAGTCGGAAAGCGAGACAGCGTGCCTGAAGCGTGCTCAATCCGTAGTGGCCCAAACAAATGCAATCGGGCCACTAAACTCACTCCACCCATTATTGCAAAGTGGGCATCAGCCTTTGCCGTAATGCCTAGTCGGCCGTAGCGTAGATCGCTTCATCTTCGGCCGTAAACGGCAGATCGACGCGTCCACCCTTGCGTCCCGAATGGTAGGTCGCAAAGATCAGCTCCGTCGCCCGCAGGGCACGACGCGCGGAGAGCTGTGGCTCTCGACCCGATTCCAGGCTCGCGGCAATGTCCGCAAAGGCGAGTGCAAAGGCATCGAGTTCTCCTTCTTCGAGCTTGGTCGAAATTTCTTCCCATCCATTGGTACCGTCCGACCAAGCACGGAGGGAATCCCAGCCGGTGGCACCAATCTCGATGAACCCTTTCGAGCCAACGATCCGGATTTGCACTTTCCAGCCGTGATCGGCTTCGGTTGGCATGATGGCGCGCACGCCGTTTTCAAACTTGATCAGGCTGACCCCTTGTCCTTCGAGTTGGACACCAAACACCTTGTGTCCGCCCGTTGGTTCGACTTGTCCAAGGACCGAAACTGCTGGCGATTCGGCATTCAGGAAGAACGCCATATCGAACCAGTGAGTCCCCCAGTCGAAGAGGTTGTGCGTTGGAAGCTCTAGCACTTGGAGTTCGCCAATTCGACCAGACTCGGTGAGCGACTTGGCGATCGTGTAAGCCTTGTCGAACCGGCGTTGGTGGTTAAAGGTGAGTTGCGTTCCAGATGCCGCACAGGCTTCGACCATTCGTTTTGCCGCCGCCCAGGTTGGGGCCATCGGCTTTTCGCAGTGGACTGCGGGCACCTTGGCTTCGGCACACGCCAAGACCATCGGTTCATGCAAGTGCGGCCAGGTGCAGATGCTCACGAGATCTGGCTTCACCGTGGCAAGCATCTCTTGGTAATCCGTAAAGATCTCCGCTTTGCCATGCTCTTCGGCAAAGGCTTCGGCATTCTCGCGGACGATATCGGCTAGAGCAACGAGTTCCGTGTTTGGGCAAGCCTTGTAGCCTCGCGCGTGGCTATGAGAAATTCCGCTGCCGGTTGAGCCTTCCGCTTTCCAGGGTTTGCCGCAGCCGATGATTGCCGAACGAAGAATCCGCGATGATTCACTCATGGGCCGATTCTACAACGGCGGCATCACGAAGGAGATTGCACCGGGGATGATGCGCGTTCTAAATCCGCCCGGCGCAGCAAGCTCACCGTCCATCAAGACCGGCGTGTCCGCTGGCCCGATGATTTCGATCGATTCGGTCTGCCAGGTCTGCACTTTTGGGTGCCCTAGGTGCGCGCCCTTAAAGACTTTCGGGAATTGGCGCAGGAACTCCGCTTTGCTCATGTCACCGACGAGCACGACCTCCAGCTTGCCGTCGTTCACCTTGGCGTTTGGCGCAATGCACATTCCGCCACCGTAACTTTGGCAATTGGCAACGGCGCAAAGAACAGCCAGCATTTCCATTGACTCTTCTTCGGTCTTAATTTTCAGGCGAATCGGCTCGAACCGGCGCAGCTCGCTGATCACGGCAAGAATGTAGGCCGCCGTGCCCGTTGTGAAACGGAACCCTTGGTTGATGCGCTTGGCGACCACCGCATCGAATCCCATGCCGGCGACGTTGAGCCAGAATTTTTCGCCCGCAATGCCGATGTCGACCTTCTCGGTGTGTCGATCCTCCAGGACCGCAAAAGCGTTCGGAAGATTGAGGCCGATCCCGGCGCAGCGAGCGAAATCGTTGCCTGTTCCTACGGGAAGAACGCCGAGGGCCGGGACGTTTCCTTTTCTCCGCATCGTGCCGTTGAGCACCTCGCGGAGCGTGCCGTCACCGCCGGCAGCGATCATCATTTCACAATCGGGAGCCGTTACGGCAAGTTGTTCTGCGTGGCCCGACCTTTCGGTGAACATCAGTTGGGTTTTCCAGCCCACGCGCTTGATCCAAGTCTGGATATCCGAGATCACTTGGTTCGCTCTCCCTCGGCCCGCCGCCGGATTCAGAATGATGACCGCGTCTAGCACTAGTCGGACCTCCTACAGCACGCGGAAACGTCGCCCAGAGTACGCTCCTTGGCGTTGAAACAAATCGGAATATTGGTCGGCCCAACTGGTCGTGGTAGCAATATGGCGGCCATCGCTAAGGCGTGTGCTGAAGGGAGCATTAACGCTCGAGTCAGCATTGTCATCGCACCAAAAGAGACTACCCCCGCAAAATCGCTGGCACAGTCGCTCGGTGTCCCGACCGCCGTCGTCGCATACGGAGATGACTACCCCGAGCGCCTGCTGGAAGCCCTCGGTCAGGTTCAACTTGTGTGCTTAGCCGGGTATCTCAAGCTGTTACCTTCGGCGGTTATTACTGCCTTTCCGGGACACGTTTTAAATATTCACCCTGCACTGTTGCCTAAGTTTGGCGGAAAGGGAATGTACGGGCATTTTGTCCACGAAGCAGTCATTGCCGCCGGGGAGACCGAGTCCGGCTGCACTGTTCATCGGGTCACCGGAGCGTATGATGAAGGCCAAATCGTTGTGCAATTACGCTGCCCGGTGATGCCGGACGACACGCCCGACTCGCTAGCGGCACGCGTTCTTGCCTTAGAGCATCGTGCCTATCCGGAAGCCATTCGCCATGTCCTCGCCGAAACCGTATAGCTGGCTACCACGCGCGCTCTTTCCTCTCGGACGCTGCCTGATTCGTCTGCAGCTTCGAAAGTTCGTGGGGAGGAAACCCTGGCAGAAGCCCCCGCTGGAGGTTGTCGGCCCGTCGGTTATTCCAACGGGTGGGCTGCTGATTATTGCGAACCATCGGAGCGACATTGATCCGCCCCTAGTTCAGTACAACTTTCCGCGCGGGATTCACTTCATGGGACAGGACTATTTGTTCGAAATGAAGATCTGGGGACCCGCGATTCGGTTCTTTCACGCGTTTCCCATCTCGCGTGGCAAGGTGGATCGGGCTGCGCTTCGCCACGCCATCGAGCTGCTAAAAATGGGCGAGGTGGTCTGTATTTTCCCAGAAGGCGGAATCACGACGGCCTTTGGAGTGCGACCTCTCGAACCGGGGGTGACACTCATTCTTCGCCACACCGGAGCTACGGTGCTCTGTTGCGGGCTTCAGGGAACCGGGGAGTTCTTGAGCGGAGGCGATCTGAACGTACGCGTAAAGACGGGCGATATCCGTGTTGTTTGGGGTCAGCCCATGCAGTTCAGCAAAGATGCTGAGCCAGAGCAGGTGCTCGAAACTCTACGGACTGAGCTGGTTCAGCTCTCCGGCATGCCGGCGGTGGAATAAAAAAGCCGCTCAGCGGATGCTGAGCGGCTTTCGATTGGCCAAAACTTAACCGCGGGGGCGGAAGTTCTCGCCAACTTGTTCTGGCTTCTTCTGCGGTGGCCATTGACGCGGGAACGAGGACGCTCCACCGTTTGGCACGTTAGTTTCCCAACCGCTGACCGGCTCGAACTGGCGCGTCGCGTAGTCGCCGAGGATTCCGAACATCAAGAACAGGAAGCCGAAACCAGCAACCACCCAGATCTTGGCGAGCTTCGATGCGTGCATCACGCCCATGAAGATCCAGATGACGAAGACCGCTTTGATGGTTGCGATCAGCATGGCGACGACGTTGTTGATGACCACGTTGCCGAAATCAAAAGTGCTTGCCCACCAAGTGATGATGAGCAAAACCATCAACCACAGCATGTTGCCCAGCAACAACCACACTGGCTGCACATGCGAGTGACCGCCGTGCTTTGAATCTGAAGAAAGGGGAGTGCTTGCCATGATTGATCAGGGTTTGGGCATCAGGTACATCAGCGGGAACAGGAAGATCCACACTAAGTCGACGAAGTGCCAGTAGAGACCGACGAGCTCGGTCGGAATGTAGTCCTTGGTGACCATCGGGGAATTTCTCCACCATTTGGCCATCAAGTAACCGATGACGATCATCCCGATCACAACGTGAAGGCCGTGAAGACCGGTCATGCCGAAATACAACCCGAAGTAGAGTTGAGCGAAGTTTGGTGTTGCTCCGTGGAGGTACTCGGGGTGAGATCCAAACCCTGGACCCGGGTACAGGTGGTGACCGAACTTCTCTTGGTACTCAAAGTACTTCACCACCATAAACGCTAGAGCGCACACCTGGGTGATTCCGAGCATAGCAAGAACCCCACCCCTCTTCTGAAGCTGTGCGTAGCGGACGGACATCGCAACCGTGAACGAACTGAACAGCAACACGAAGGTGTTGATCATTCCCATCTGAACGTTCAAGGCTTCATGGGCCAAGAAGAAGTCCATTTGGTACATCGAACGGTACAGCGTGTAGATGAGGAACAGGGCACCGAAGAACATGACTTCGGTGACCAAGAACGTCCACATCCCAACGATGTAGGAGTCGTTCTGCTGCTCCATGTTTTCGAACTGGTGGTGCAGGGCCTCATCGTGGCCGTGTCCATGTCCGTGATCGCTTGCGATGGCGGCCATTAACGTTTCTCCTTCTCGCTCTCAGCGGACTTAGCTTCGTTCGACAGGTAGCTTGGCACTTCAAGAGCCTGGGCAGCCTTATCTTGCTCGTGCTCGGTCACCGGATCAAAGTCATAGACTTCGTCAAGAACGACTGGGATCTGGTCGAAGTTGGAAGTCGGCGGTGGCGACGAGGTTTCCCACTCAAGTCCGTGAGCACCCCATGGGTTTGCACTTGCCTTTGCGCCCTTCGAGAGCGATCGGGTCAGGTAAAGGCCTGGAATGATAAAGGACAAGGCGAGGACGGTTGATCCCAGCGTCGACATGATATGGTACGGCTGGAACTCAGGCGCGAAGTAGTAGTAGTGGTACCGGCGAGGCATTCCCATGAAGCCCACGATGAACTGTGGGAAGAACGTGAGGTTGAAGCCGATAAAGACCAACACCGCGTTCCACTTTGCGATGCTTTCTGGATACAGGCGACCCGTCATCTTGGGCCACCAGTAGTGGAGTCCTCCCAAGAACGCGGTTACCGCTCCGCCAACCATAACGTAGTGGAAGTGTGCGACGATGAAGTAGGTGTTGGTGAGGTGAACGTCGGTGCCAAGGCAGCCAAGGAACAGACCGGTAAGTCCGCCGATGGTGAATAGGCCGATGAAGCCCAGGGCATAAATCATCGGAGTCTGCAACCGGATGTTGCCCTTATAAAGGGTTGCGGTCCAGTTGAAGACCTTGATGGCGCTTGGAATAGCGACGAGGAAGCTGATCAGCGAGAAGACGACACCTTGGTACATCGACTCACTGGAGATGAACATGTGGTGGCCCCACACGAGGAAGCCAAGACCAGCAATCGCCAACGAGGAGAAGGCGATCAGGTGGTAACCAAAGACTCGCTTTCGGGCAAAGTTCGCGATGAGCTCACTCTGGACTCCGAAGGCCGGCAGGATCATGATGTAGACCGCTGGGTGGCTGTAGAACCAGAACAGGTGCTGGAAGAGAACCGGGTCACCACCGAGTTCGGCGCTGAAAATTGGAAGGTGGAAGACTCGCTCGAAGATGATGCAGAGCAGGGTGACGGCAACAACCGGCGTACCGAGGATGATGACAACACCGGTCGCGTAAAGCGCCCAAACCATGAGCGGCAAGCGGAACCAGGTCATGCCCGGAGCGCGCATCTTGTGCGTGGTAACGATGAAGTTGATACCGGTCGTGATGGAGCTGAATCCGGCGATGAAGATGCCGGTAAGGACCATCGTCACGTTCGAGTTCGCGTACATGCTGGAGTACGGAACGTAGAACGTCCAGCCTGAGTCGACGCCGCCGTTGATCATTCCGCCCATGATCAAAATGCCGCCGGCCATGAACAGGTACCAGCTAAGCAAGTTAAGGCGGGGGAACGCCATATCGCGCGCTCCTATCATCAACGGTAAGAGGAAGTTCCCGAGAATGGCCGGAATGGCCACGATGAGGAACAGGAAGACCATGATGATCCCGTGCGCCGAGAAGACCTTGTTATAGGTTTCCGACTCTAGGATGAAGCCTGCTGGGGCCGTAAGCTCGTAGCGAATCAGACCCGCCGCGATGCTTCCCAGGAAGAAGAAGAAGCTTACGGATACGAGGTACAGGATCGCGATACGTTTATGGTCGCCGGTGAGAAGCCAAGACTTAATCGACCAATCGGCGTTTAAGTAGTTTGTCTCGGTCCGGGGCGTGGCGCTAACCGCGGTCACGTTTGGATCTGCAGGAATTGCACTCATTTTTAGTTTCCTTTTGCCTCCTGTTGAGCGGCGATTGCATTTACTGCCAGTTCCCCAGATCGGGTGGTTGGCGTTGAGTCAACGCGTCGCATTGAAGAATTTTGATATTGGATTGCGTTTGCCGCAAACGGGCTCATCGTGCCTTTCGTTCCGTTCAGGACGGCGGCGGCGGTGTCGGTACCGCTCGACGAAGGTCCACCAACGGACGAACCGATGACTTTGATGTAAGCCATTAGTTTAAGTACGTCTTCTTCGTTGATCTGACCGTCATAAACGGGCATCGTGTTGCTGTAGCCGTTCGTGATTTTGTTGTGCGGCCGCAAGATGGATTCTCGCAGGTAGCTCTGATCGGCGATCGCGGTTCGGCCACCGGTGAGGGTTCGCTTCTTGCCCCAAATGCCGTACAGGCTTGGAGCGCGCATGTTGTCTTCTGCGCCGTGGCAGTTGTTACAGGCGAGCTGCTTGTAAAGTCGCTCTCCGGACTGCTCAAGGGTCAGAGAAGCTTGGCTTTGGCCGCCATTCTCAATCCAGTTCGCCCATTCGCGTGGTTCCATGACCACAACGGTGCCGCCCATTTCGCTGTGCTGCGTACCGCAGTACATCGAGCAGAACAGGTGGTATTTGCCAGGTTGGGTCGGGGTGAACCACATGGTGGTGTACCGGCCCGGCACGACGTGCATCTGGGCTCGGAACGCTGGAATGTAGAACGCGTGAATGACGTCTTGCGAAATCATCGTGAGCTTGAATGGCTTGCCAGCAGGAACGTGGAGAGTGTTGTTCTCTCGAACGCCGTTGCTGTGCTGGACGTGCCACATCCACTGCTTACCGATGACAAAGATTTCCTGTGCATCCGCGGGCGGTACGCGCATCGTGATGAAGAGCTTCGTACCGAAATAGAACATGATCAGCGCCAAGATAAGCGGAATGACCGACCAAGCGGTTTCGAGCCGCGCATCTTCGTAAATTGGCCGAGATCGGTCCGCATCTGACCCGCGCTTGTACTTGATGACAAAGTAAATGACACCAATGCCAACCATCACCGTGAAGATAATGGTGAGCGCCAAGAGCGCATAGAAAATGATGTCGTGCTCTCGGGAGAAGCTCGACGCTTGGGGCGGGGTTGCGGGGAAGTTTGAGAACATAAATTTTCTCTGCACTTTGTTGCCTGACCAGGTCAGGCTTTGGGCAGGCCTCCTTCAGGAAGAGCAGGCTGCCGATACTTAAAGGTTAGAAATCCGATCCAGCACATCATGATGAGCGCGAAGCTGACGCCGGTGATCCTCAAGGCATTTTCAACCGTCGGTCGATACTTTGAGGCGGTGGGCGAGAGGCGAATGCAGCCGAACATTCGGGTCTGATCCGCTTTGAAACCGACGACATCGTTCTTCGCGTTGTCGAGGTTCGATTCGAAAATGATCGATGGCAAATCGTTGCCAATCGTGTAGCCGACAATCTTGCCTTTCGGGGTCACGGTAACCGTGCCCGTTGGGTGGTTGAGCACGTTTTCCATCGGGCGGTAAGCCCAGCGGAAGCCCAAAGAATTGGTGGCGGCTTTGATGTTGTCCAGATCTCCGGTGAGGAGGTGCCATCCGTTTGCGGTGGACTGATCTTCCAATCCTCGCAAAATCTGCGCCTTCTTTTTGGCGGCGATGTCTGGGGTTTCCGTCGGGTTTAGGCTCAGGAAAATAACGTCGAAATCTTTACCGACGCGAATGTCGGTGGTGTTGCCGATGTTGATGCGGTTAGTTCGTCCAGAAGCGTTCAGCTTCCCGACGGTCTTCATCAAGTTTTCGATGATAACCGGGCAACCCGATGGACAGGTGAAGTACACGGGCAGGATCACGACCGGTCGATCGGTCAGGATCTCGCCAATCGTCGTGGTTGCGCCGGATTCGTCCTTGAAGGTCGCCTTCAGATCAACCGTTTCTCCGAGCTTTTGCGTAATGCCCATGTCGTCCGCTAGACTCGGGGTCTTCGGCGTTTCGGTTTGGGCAGTCGCAAACGCCGCCCCGATGAGGGCAGTGGTTGCGAGCAAAGGTCGGAGTCGAAGAGTCATGTGCTTAGTGGGCTGCTCCGTCTCCAGCTGGAGGAGTTGACGTCTTGCCGGCTGGGCCGTACTTCTGCACGGCGGCGTCCTCGGCAGCTTGCATTCGGCTAAGCGCAGCCTCCTTGGACTCCGTGAAATTCACGTTCATCTTGGGTTGGGTGTTTCCTTGCGAAACCGCGGGGACGCTGGCTCCGGTGGAAATTCCCTTCTCAAGGACCTTCTCGATCGCAAGATCGATTGGGATGTGCTGCTTAGCATCTTGTATACCGCTGAATCCGGTAAGGCGCTTGGCTTCGTTCTGTCGCATGCTCGCGATGTCGGTTCGCGCGCTGACGTTGGTCTGAAGCACTGGGTTTGGCGCGGTTGGAATGACGCGCATCTTGTTGTAGCCCGACTGCTTGTTGGCGTACATCGGGTTCATTCCGATCATGTTGATCGGCCCGAGTTTGAATCCAAACAATACGACCCAGCTGATGAGGATCATGGCAACGGCGAAGACTACGAAAACGATGACCGCCTTCGTGATTCCCTTCAGGTTGATGTCGCGGACTTCATAGCCCATCTCGACTAGTGGATCTTCACGCTTTTCAGTGTGCATGTGCCTTTGCCTCCTGGAGTCGGGTGTCGTAGACCGGGAAGAGTGGAGCCTGCTTGGTTTGGTGGGCGAACGTGGCGAGCCAGAGGCAGCCTACCGAGAAGCAAGCGAGAATATCGAAGAAGATCTGGCCGCTGAGCGGGCCCATCTCGGCTCGACCGTGGACCGCCGGAATCACCAGCATATACATGTCGAAGAAGTGCATCACCAGAATCCAGCCAGTGATTTTCGCAAGGTTCATGACCTTCGTCTTAGAACGCGGTGCGATGAGCAGGAAGAACGGAATGAAGAACCGGCCGATGATGAGGAGCAAACCAAGGATTCCCCAGTGGTTTCCTTCCATGCCCTGTGGGTACATGGCGCTACTTCGTTTTGCGAAGTAAGCCGTCGTTTCGGGGATGTTTCCGTTCCAGATGATCAAGAACTGCGAAATCGTGGTGTAGCCCCAGAACATCGTCAGCGCGAACATCATGTTGCCCTGGTCCCGGGTGAGCTGCGGGCGAAGGATGTCCGAGAATGGCTTCTTGCCTGCCTCGGTGCATTGCAGGAGGAGGCAGAACGCGAGAGCCGCGCCGCCACCGGCGATGATCTGCCAAGGACCGTACATCGTGCTGCTCCAGTGCGGCTCCATGCTCATGACCAAGTCGGTCACAAACAGAGTGGACGCAAGGAAGAAGAAGACGAGACTGACGCCGGCCCAGCTGGATCGACCAGCTTCGAGCTTAAAGTTGAGGTTCTTGTCTTGCCGAACCGTTGAGTGTCGGAAGAATGCCGAGAGGGCGGCGAAAAGCACGAGGACCGCGATGACTCGAATGGTCCAGCCTGGTTGGTTTAGGAACCACTCTTTTCGTCGCAGAACCGGGTCTGCCATCGTGAACGCTCGGTCAGCCCACTCGTAAAGGTGAATCGGCTGAAGGATGACCGGACTTAAGAGGACGCCCATGATGACGAACGTCTTCCAGCCCGAACCGGCTTCGAGCAATCGAAGGATTGCGAGCGACCACTGACCTCGAACGGCGTGGTGAAGGATGGTGATTCCGAACATGCCGATGGTGATCGACATCCAGAAGTACCAGCCAAACATAAACGAGCCCCACATCTTGTCGTTGCCGGAGAACATCATCCCCCAGCAAGCGAGCGTTCCGACCAGGCCGAGCACACCAGCACCAGGTGCTAACTTGCCAAGATTAAGCGTTTTCTGCTGTGTCTCTTCCATAACTAGTGCGCGGCTCCTTCTGCATGAGCTTCTCCACTGTGCGATTCGCCCGCGTGCGACTCGCCGGCATGCGATTCGCCAGCGTGGGAACCACCACCGTGCGACTCGGTACCAGCGGCTGGCGCATGCGTCTTCTTGAGGGCTTCGACTTCAAATCGGTCCATGCCGTAGGCTTCGGGGCTTTGACTGACCTGAAGCGCTCGGATGTAAGCAACGATGGCCCATCGGTCCGATGGCTCTACTCGTGAAGAGTAGGAGTACATCGCGCCGTAGCCGTTCGTGATGACATCGTAAAAGTGTCCAACGGGCATCTTTCGAAGTCGATCCGTGTGGTAGTTGCCCACGGGTCGCTTCAAGGTGAAGCCTCGGTTGGCGATCATTCCGTTGCCGTCACCGATCTGGCCGTGGCAAGGGGAGCAGTAAACGTTGTATCGCTCCTGACCTCGCTCAAGCAGAGCTTTCGTGAGGGGAACGGGCAGGGTGTCGACCCACTTACCGTTAACGGCGCCGGTGAAGAAGGCATCGTCCTTTCGGATCTTGCCGCGGGCGATCGTGCCGGTAAGCAGCGGTCGGCTCATCTGGCCATCTGGGAAGAAGTCGTTCTCGCCCAGGGGCTCGCCTTTCGGCTGTCGCCACATGTCGGTGTGGCATCCAGCGAGCGAGAGCGCGGCGATGGCAAAAAGCGGAAGTCGTCGGTTCATGGTTCCACCTCACTCACCCGGATTGGCTCGTGATCTTGGAGGAAGCGCTTAACCTTCTCCGCGTCAAAGTGAGCATCCGCAGCTTCGATGGCAAGGAAGAACCTGTCTTGGGTTGCTCGCTCGAAGCCGGGTGTGTTGAAAATGCTGTGGTACGGCTGTGGAAGCCGGTTTAGCGCGATCATGCTAAAGAACGCGGTGAGTCCTGCGAACAAGATCGTGGCTTCGTAGGTGACCGGAATCATGCTCGGAAGAGACACAAGCGGCTTACCACCGACGTTCATCGGATAGTCGAAAACGTGCACGTAGTACTGCAGCGTGTAGCCAAACAGCGCTCCGGTGAGTCCACCCGCAAAGCAGAGGAACGGAACTTTGACGTCCTTGAATCCGATGGCCTCAGAGAGACCATGAATGGGGAACGGCGAGTACGCATCCATCTTCTTGAATCCGGCTTTCCGAGCGCTTTCGGCCGCGCTCATCAGCTTCTCCGGCGTGTCGAATTCCGCAACGATGGCGTAAACGGTGCTGGTTTCTTCCGCTACGGCGTGGCTCATGCGGGCACCTCCTCTTTAGCTGGCGTCGGATTCATCTTGCTATTCATCGCCTCGACGGTTGGCTCAACCTTGGACTCGTCGTTGATAACCTTGTGGAGAAGGTCCTTCATTTCGAAGATGTTGATCGCTGGCAGGAAGCGCAGGAACAGCATCATTAGGAAGATGAAGAAGCCGATGGTTCCACCGAACATCATGAAGTCCCACATCGTTGGGTAGTACATCTTGTTGCTGGCCGGCAAGTAGTTGTTGGTCAGCGAGATCGGGATGATGACGAACCGCTCTAGCCACATTCCGATTCCGACCACGAACGAGACAAGCCAGACAACCAGCAGGTTCGTTCGCATCTTTGGAATCCAGAAGAGCTGCGGGATGATTCCGTTACACAGGATCAGTGCCCAGTAGTAGCCCGAGTAAGGTCCGTTGAATCGCCAGTCCTTCGTCAGCGCGGTCTCGAACACGTTGCCGCTGTAGAAGCCATAGAAGACTTCGAGGATGTAGCCGTAGAAGACGATCATTCCGGTGGCAAGCAAGATCTTGCACATCCAGTCGATGTGACGAATCGTGACCAGATCCTTGAGTCCGTAGTAGGCGCGGACCGGGATAAGGAAGTTCATAACCATCGCGAAACCGGCAAAGACGGCACCAGCGACGAAGTAGGGCGGGAAGACGGTGACGTTCCAACCAATAACGGTGGAGATCGCAAAGTCGTAGCTAACGATCGTGTGAACCGAAAGAACCAACGGCGTTGAAAGTCCGGCGAGCAGCATGTTCGCCTGCTCATATCGGTGCCAGTGCTGGTTGCTTCCTCGCCATCCGAGGGAGAGGATCGCGAAGGCGATCTTTCCGAACTTGTTGCGGCTTCGGTCTCGCATCGTCGCGAAGTCTGGGATGAGTCCCATGAACCAGAAGACAAGCGAGATGGTGAAGTAAGTCGAAACGGCGAAAACGTCCCATTCCAGAGCGGACCGGAACTGTGGCCACATACCCATGATGTTCGGGTACGGGAAGAGCCAGAAGATCGCGACCCAGGGTCGTCCGGTGTGCAGCAGCGGATAGAGACCGGCACACATAACGGCGAAGATGGTCATCGCCTCGGCGAACCGGTTAATCGAGTTACGCCATTGCTGTTTAAAGAGGAGCAGAATCGCCGAAATCAGCGTTCCTGCGTGGCCGATACCGATCCACCAAACGAAGTTAACAATGTCAAAGGCCCAAGCAACCGGCTGGTTGTTGCCCCAGATACCGACACCCTGATAAACGAGCCAGGTGATCGAGACTCCGAGCAACCCGGTGCCTGCCAGGCCGATGAAGAAGAAGATCCACCAACCGCGCTGGTGCAATTGGGGCTTCAGAATCAGCCGACCAATTGAATCTTCGACGCTCGCATACGAGTTTTCACCCGTTATGAGAACGTTATTGAGGGTTTCCTTATTCGCCATGAGCAGCCTCCGTCTTCACCGTTCCAGTTTGTCCTTCTGAATGAGATTCTTCCTTGTGAGCTTCTTCCTTGTGGGCTTCGCCTTCTGCGTGGCCCTCTGATCCGTGCTCTTCGCCGTGCTTGGCCTTCTTTGGCTTCGGTTCTGGAATCGGAGTGATCTCCGGATTCGGGTTGCGAAGCTTGGCGAGGTGGCTCGTTCGAGGTCGGGTTTGCAGCTCTTCTAGCAGCAACCACGCTCGTGGATCGTTTCGAAGCTTCGAAACTCGGCTTTCGTTGTCCGCGATGTTTCCAAAGACAATGCTCTGGGTCGGACAAGCCTGCTCACAAGCCGTGATGATCTCGCCATCCTTGAGGTCCCGACCGGCTTTCTTCGATTCCTTTCGGGCATCGTTGATTCGCTGCACGCAGTAGGTGCACTTCTCCATGATTCCTCGGCCTCGGACGGTGACGTCGGGGTTGTTCAGCATCTTGACGAGCTGAATTCCGTTCTGTCGTTCCTCGGTCGTGTTTCCAAGCACGGCCGCGATGGGTCGCACCTTGGTCATGAAGTTCGGCTGGTTATCTGAGTAGTTCAGATAGTTGAAGCGTCGAACCTTATAGGGGCAGTTGTTGGAGCAGTACCGCGTTCCAACGCAGCGGTTGTAAATCATCTGGTTCAAGCCTTCGTGGCTGTGAACCGTTGCGGCAACCGGGCAAACCGGCTCGCAAGGAGCCTTTTCGCAGTGCACGCACATCAGCGGCTGCCAGGTCACCTGCGGATTGACATCGTCGCCCTTGTAGTAGCGGTCGATTCGAATCCAGTGCATTTCTCGACCATTGGCCACCTGCTGCTTACCGACAACCGGAATGTTGTTTTCCGCTTGGCAGGCCGTCACGCAGGCGTTACAGCCGATACAGGTGTTGAGGTCAATGGTCATTCCCCACTGAGGGCCGTTCCATTCGAAAACCTCTTCAACGTAGAGGTTGTTCTTCTTGATCTCTTCTTCTGGGAAGGCGAATTCCGGCACGACCTCTGCTGGGTCGCGGAGGAACTGCTGAATCGTGACTTCGCGGAGGATATCGCGTTCATCAACAATTCGGTCGCTCTGCAATGGCCGGTGGCCTTGAGTCGTGACCAACTGCGCGCGCTCGTTCAGCTTCGTGATCTTGACCCCTGACGCCGAGTTCAGTGAGGAAAGCGTTCGGAGGCCAAAAACGTTGACGCCTCCACCTTCGGTTGGATCGGGCACTCCACCGTTCGTACTTGCCGTGGCAACCGCTCCACCTACCGTTCGACCGTAGCCGTAGTTGACGACAATGGAGTCATCGGCTTGGCCGGGCTGGAGGAAGACGCCGATCTTGACGGATCGATCGCCAACTTCAAGATTGATCACATCTTCGTGGGTCAGGCCAAGCTTCTTGGCCGTCGACATCGACATGATCGCCGCGTTGTCCCAGGTCAGCTTTGTGACCGGTGCGGGCAACTCTTGCAGCCAGCCATTGTTTGCAAAGCGGCCATCGAAGATCGTTGGGTCGGGCCGGAAGTTGATCTCGATTGTGGTGTCATCGAGCGGCAACTCGGCTGGAGTCTTCAAATTCGAGACCGTCTTCGGAACGAATGCGGAGTTCTTGATGACGCCATCGTGAACGAAGTCTCGCCATCGTGCCTCGAATTCGCCGGTTCCAGGCATGCCAGCCTGTTGCCAGTAGCCCTTGAGGATGTCGTAACCAGCAATCGGCTTGCCCGAAAGCGAGCTCAGTACTTCGATTGCGCTTCGACCCTCAAACAGCGGAGCGATGAGCGGCTGAATGATCGAAACCGAACCATCGAAGGCGCGAAGGTCGCCCCATTCTTCGAGCGGGTGGGTCATCGGAAGAGCCCATTCGGCAAGTGCCGCCGTCTCGTTCTGATCTCGACCCAAATAAATCACATGCTTGGCAAGTTTCGCGTTCTTCTCGAACTCAACATCGCCTGGTGCATCGAAGGCAGGATTGCCGCCAACGACCAAGAGGACGTCGACTGATCCGCTTGCTAGCGCATCCTTCAGCTCACCGATCCCAAGCGCAGTGTAAGCAGCATTAACCGGGCTGATGTACTGAACGGCCGCGCTCTGAATAGCGGCATTGATGGCCGCAACGACGGCGTGTACTTCTGCTGGCTGGTGCGGTCCTGCCACAACAACGGCGCTCGAACCTGCCGCACGGATGTCTTCCATCATCGCGGAGAAGTGCGCACGGTTTACGTTCTGCGGCACAGCGGAGCGAATCATTCCGATGCCAAGGGCTTCGGCGATTGCACCGGCGATTCCGGCGATTGCCGAACTCTTCACTGCCCAGCGGTGGTCGGCCATGATGCCAACCAAAGTTGGCGTGCTTTCAAAGGCGTAAACCCGGCTCATCTCGCCGGTGAGTCCAACGACTCGGCGCTTCGAAGCGAAGTCTCGGGCGTACTTCAGTGCGCCTGGCTGCTCTTCGGCAGAAAGGAAGCTGCTGTCAAGGGAAATGACAACGTTCGCTTTCGTGAAGTCAAAGATTGGCTCAAGCGGCTGACCGCTCGAAGCCTGAAGGCCGTTGATCACATTGCTGCGATCTTGCGGCTCGTAGCTGTACCAAGTCGTACCAGGATGCGCGGCTTTGAATGCCTTCAATTGCGCGAGCATCGTTGGCGAGGTCACGGCTCCGGTCAGGACCGCAATCTTCTTTGCCCCGGCGAGCAACTTGGTGGCGTTCTTGTTGAACAGCTCCCAGGTTGAGACGTCGCCGTTGTTGATCACCGATCGAGCTCGGTCTGGGTCGTACAGACCCAAGATTTCCGCTTGCGAGAAAACGTCTAGCGCGCCGAGCGAGCCTGGGTGAAGCGGGTTACCCTCGATCTTCGTCGGTCGCCCTTCGTGCTGCTCAACCAGAACGCCCATGCCGAAGCCAGCGAGCGGAATGGAAGATGCGTAATAAAGCGGAACGCCCGGAACCAGCTCTTCTGGTTGCTTGACGTATGGAATGACCTTGTCTTGCGGAAGGAAAACGCCTCGGCAACCGGCGAGTCCAGCGAGCGCCATCGAAGCGCCCATGAACTTCAGCAAGTCGCGGCGGTTCATCGTCAGGAGGGTGGACCGGTTCGGGAACTCGTCGTCCATCCACTTGCGAAACTCCTTCGTGTCCGCGATCTCGTCAAGGCTCTGCCAGTAATGCTTGCCCGACTTGCCCGCGAGCTTTGCCTGAATGGCGTCAATGTCCAAACCGCCATTGGCGGCCGGCTTCTGCTCGGTGAGCTCGACCGCGTCTTCCTTCTTTTCCATGCCGTCGTTTGCTTCCATATTAGTAGTGGCACACCGAGCAGTCTGCGAGCTGCTGAACCTTAATGCCGTAGTCCTTCACGAGTTGCTTTCCAGCCTCGCGTTCCTTTGGATTGTCCGTACCGTTGAACGTGCCGAGCATGAGGGCGCGCTCGCGCTCACTCAGACCATCCAGTCCGGTCGTCTGGTACTTCCAGTAGAGGTTGAAAACTTGCTGACGAGGCTGCAGGTCTGGCCGAGTCTCATCCTTATAGATGTGCCGATCTGGCGCGCGGTGGCACTCAAGGCACCATTGCATCTGGAAGGAGTTGCCCTTATAGGTGATCTGCATGTGCTGCACGGGTCCGTGGCAAGTGTTGCAGTTCAAGCCTCGCGAGATGTGAATGCTGTGGTTGAAGTGAACGAAGTCGGGAACCTTGTTGACCAAGTTCCACTTGATCGGCGTGCCGGTTTCGTAGCTCTGGCGCACGGGCTCAAGCAGCGGCGAGTTCGTCCAAATCTGCGAGTGGCAGCTCATACAGGTCTCGGTCGCCGGAAGACCTGCATAGCTCGATTTCTCTACGCTGGTGTGGCAGTACCGACAGTCAATTCCAAGTTCCCACGCATGGTGCTGGTGCGAGAACGGAATGGGCTGGTTGAGCGGAACGTTCACCTTGGTATTGGCAGGTGATCGGCTCAATGCCGCGATGGCAAGCCAAACCGTCGGAACCCCGATGGCCAGCCCCATAAGGGTCGCCTGCGTGATATGGTTTGCACTCGGTTTAAAGATCTGCGCCATTTGGACCTCTCATTTGGAAATCAGATTCGATCAGAACCATCTCAGGTTCAGTCACGTCTCCGTGGATAACGAAAGCTTGTCGACTCTGACGAACGCCCCCAACCCCGATCAATGGTACCGAGATTCGATTCGAACGTGCTGAAGAAACCATCATGCCAGCACCACCGAGCGGGAAACCGCGAACGCCAGGAAAAGGAGAGCTAAGTACAGCATGGAGTAGTGGAAAAGCGAGCTTGCGTGCGGACGATCGATGTGTCGCCACAACTCGATGCACTTCCTAACGAGGAGTAGATTGAGGATCGCCGCCGCGATGCCATAAATCCAGCCAACCTGCGGCATGAGGAACGGAATCATGGTCACAACGACGGTGACCACGGTGTAAATGCCAATCTGCTGGACAGTGACCTTCTCGCCTTTAACAACGGGAAGCATCGGGACGCCAGCAGAAGCATAGTCATCCTTGAGCATCAACGCGAGCGCCCAGAAGTGAACGGGCGTCCAGACGAAGATGATCGCGAACAAGTACAGCGCAAGGGGCGGCAGATCGTTCGTCACCGCAGACCAGCCCACGAGCGGAGGGAAGGCACCAGCAGCACCGCCGATAACGATGTTGTGCCAAGTTCGACGCTTCAAAAGCATCGTGTAGACCACAACATAGAATACGAGGCCACTGAGGGCCATCACAGCACTCAGCAGGTTCGAACTGAGCCAAAGCAGCAGGAATGAACCAGTGCTCAGCACGAAAGCAAACGCGAGCACCTGGCGGGAAGTAATTGACTGCGTGACCGTGGGTCGACTGGCGGTTCGCTTCATCGTTAAGTCGATGTCGCGGTCAATGACCATGTTGATGGCGTTGGCAGCACCAGCCGACATGTAGCCACCCAACGCGACGGCAAGGAACTGCCAGATCGGCGGGAAATGCCCTTGCGCGGCGACCATCGCCGTGAGCGTTGTGAAGAGGAGAAGACTGATGACGCGAGGCTTCGTGAGGGCGATGTATGCATTTACAAGCGCACGACCCTTGAGGGGCTCGCTCGCTTCGATTGAGTTCGGCGCGGGACGCCATTCAACCCGCTCGACGTTGTCCGCCAGAGCAAACATCGCTACGCCGGTCATCGTCACAACCAGAATGTCCGCCATGACGAGGTGGAAAACCTGCATGAAGATCGGCGCGTTAAACCAGATCGTGATCCCGCCAACGATGCATTGGAAGATGTAAACGCCCGACATGAGCTGCGCCGCCAGCTTGACTTGCGGACTAGGTCGCAGGTGGATGATGAGACCCGCGTAAAGGAAAATGTAGAGCCCAACCGAAGCCGCAATGAGTGGATGGAGAGGCTGAAGTTGAACCATCCAATGGCTCGTCGGGTCCTTCGCCGCCTGCAGAACGTTTTCGGCCCGGTGCAACTGATGCGCCAGTGCGGAGACTGCACCGCTGAAACCAAGCAAAACCGCACCCACGAAGCCCATCACGATCATCGTGCCGGCCGTGCCCTGCCCTTTACTGAGCATCTTCGGCGCGCCGCCAGCACTCAAGGCCGCCATCGCGAGCGAAGCGAGGAGCGAGTAGGTCGAGACAACGTGGAAGGCCATGACGGCCGCTCGTAGTGGCGTGTCGTTGACGGTTACAAGCTGAAATTTAACAAGAGCGGCGCCAATCAGCCCTTCTAGCGCTGTCAGCACGAAGGTCGCCACGGTCGCTTTCCGGACCAGATGTCCCTTCGGAAAGATGCGGAAAGCCCAGATTACGAGCCCCAGAACAAGTGGGCCGAGGATTGCCGTCGAGAGTCGGTGCGAAAGCTCAATCACGCGCCCCATGGTTCCGGCCATCGGGCTGTGGGTTTGGTCGCAACCGAGCCAAACATCGCCGCAACCGTCACCGGAGAAACTTGCTCGGACAAAAACGCCCCAGCCGATTGCGATCAAGGTGTAAACAAGAAGGCCCCAAGCGAACTTCGCAAACGGCGGAAGCAGCTTGAACGATTCACCGTACTTTCTGAAATTATTGAAAGTTGAGAATACTCCCTTCATGAAACTACGCTTGAATTATATCCCTCTCCTTGCCGGAAAGGGAACCTAACCGCGTAGATTTGCCTTTATTTAGGCGATTCTCGGGAAGCCCCGTTCGTTGAAAATCCGAGTCGCGTGTTCAAGCTGCAACTTCATCGCGTCCGGACCTGGCGCGCCAAGCGAGTTGCGTCGCCTAACCGAACCGGTGGCACTCAGTACCGACAGCGCGGTTTCGGGGATTTCCGGCGCAATCTCTTTCAGCTTTTCCGGGGTCAAGTCTTCGAGAACGATTCCTTCGCTGACACAAGCAACCACGATCTGACCCACGATCTCATGAGCTCGTCGGAACGGAACCCCCTGTGAAGCCAGGTAATCCGCAAGGTCAGTAGCGGTCGAGAAATCACCGTAAGTGCCAGCGGCCATGCGTTCAATCTGCCAGTCGGCCGACTTCAACATCAAGTTGATGAGCTCAATGCTGTCACGGCATTTTCGAAGACTATCGAAAAGCGGCGGCTTGTCTTCCTGAGTATCGCGGTTGTAGCCCAGGGGAAGCGCTTTCATGACTCCTGCAAGGGTCGTCCAGTTTGCAATTGCTCGGGCGGTGCGGCCCCGAATGAGCTCAGCCATGTCCGGATTCCGCTTCTGCGGCATGATGCTCGACCCGGTCGTAACACCATCCGCGAGCTTTACAAAGCCGAACTCCTTTCCGCTCCAAAGAATGAGCTCTTGGGAGACGCGACTCAGGTCAAGCATGATCAAGGCACAAAGGTGAAGGGCGTCGAGGATGTATGAGCGGTCGCTGGTGGCATCCAACGCATTCGGTATCGGCGCGATGAATCCGAGTTCGTCACTGGTCATCTGCCGGTCGATGGGGAACGACGTACCGGCCAAGGCAGCGGCTCCGAGCGGGCAGTGGTTTGTGACCGTAAGAATTCGCTCGGCGCGGCAACCGTGACGCTGGAGAGCCCAGAAGTGCGCCAAAAAGTGGAAGCCGAGAGTAATCGGCTGCGCCCGCTGCTGGTGGGTGTAACCGGGCATCAGGGCTGACTGGTACTCCTCTCCCAGCGCGAGGAGCAGTTCTTGGAGGTTCTTCAGATCATCCTGCAGGGAGATGAGCTCATTGACCACGTACATCCGGGTGTCGGTTGCCACTTGGTCATTTCGAGATCGAGCGGTGTGGAGCTTGCCCGCAACATCGCCCACGAGCTCGTACAGCCGGGTCTCGATCGCGGTGTGAATGTCCTCAACGTCCAGCTTCAGATAGCTCGGACCTTGCTCGTGAATCTTCTCGAGTCCGTCGATCAGTTGCTTGGCTTCTTCCTTCGTGAGGATGCCAACTTCCCCAAGCATTCGCGCGTGTGCGACGCTGGCAATGATGTCTTCTTGCCAAAAGTTCAGATCCGAGTGGATCGTTTGTCCAAAACGATCCACAAGTTCTGATGTGCTCTCTGTAAACGCTCCGCCCCACAGCTTACGCATGCCGAGTTTCTTTTACCCGCCAATTGATGTGCCGAAGTGAGCTTCTTTTGTTTCGTGCAGGATTTTCTTTGCTTGCTGGTTTCCCATGGATGGGCCAGAAGGTCATCTGTCCTTGGCCAGGTTCTTTTGCACGCTCGCAAAACTTTCGAGGAGCGCTTCAGCAGGCACGCCCTTGGAGACCAGGAAGGAAGTCGCCGCGAAGGCCCTTGCTCCCGAGCCGCAATGAACGGCGCACGGCGGCATGTTCTCAACGACGCTTCCTAGGAGTCGGTAGATCGGCAAGTGCTTTGAACCGGGAATGTGATCTTCGACTCTCTCCGCGCCTGACCGGACATCGACAAGTGCCGCGGTAGCGTCCAGGTTCTCCGAGCGAGTCTGTGGAAACGGTTGCCAGTGATCTTGCGGCACGCCCGCACTGGTGGCATAACCGAAAATCCGCCGAAATCCGATGCTCCGCAAAGCGGCGATAGCCAAGTTGCCGTCGATTTCAGAATTGCTTAGAACCACAACCGGACGTTCAAACTCAACCAGGGAGCCAGCCCAGTTGGTGAACGAACGACCAAGCGGGATGGTGAGGCTGCCATGCAAATACTGGTTCAGCACCGTTGGGCGCGGACGAACATCGATCACCTGATAGCCATCGGCGATCAGGTCTCGAAGAACGCTCCCGGCATATCGCCGGAACGGCATCGCAAAGTCTTCCGCGATCAAGCCGAGTTTGTTGACTCGCTTCATCTCGGCAAAATAGCTCGGTGGTTCGGGCTGGTTGGCGAGAGCAGCGGCAACGAAAGCGGCTTCCGATTGTGGTTGCAGCCCCCAGTTGTGCCTTCGCTCCTGACCGAGACTCGATTCTGGGGTGCCTCCGAGGCTTTTCCCACAGGCCGAACCTGCTCCATGTCCCGGCCAGAGGATCACGGAATCGTCGTATTTGGCCAGCTTCTGCACAGATTGGTACAGCACTTTCGCGCTTGCCTCCATCGTGTTCGCCATTCCAGCGGCGGTTTCGAGCAAATCGGGGCGACCAAGGTCTCCGACAAAGACAAAGTCTCCGGTGAACAGGCCTAAGGTTTCACCGGCGACGGTTTCCAGGCCAAAGGTTAGGTGTTCGGGGGTGTGTCCAGGGGTGTGGATCGCTCGAAGAATGACATTCCCCACTCGAATCGTGTCCCCATCCTTTAGCAGCCGCGCCGAGTCCGAAAAGGCGTACTTCCATTCCGCCGGGCCCTCGTCTGAGACATGAAGTTGGGCGCCGGTACGAAGAGCGAGTTCTCTTGATCCCGATACGAAGTCAGCATGAATGTGAGTTTCGGTGACGTGGGTGATCTTCAGTCCGTTGCGCTCCGCAAAGTCCAAGTAGCGGTCAAGGTTCGTTGTAGGATCAATCACAATTGCCTCGCAAACGCCCGGACACGCCACCAAGTAGCTTGCCTGGGCGAGCATGTCGTCGAAGAATCTTTCGAAAATCACGCTCGCACCTCTGCCGAAACCTTTGACTTCGGCTTATTCCATGGCATCGCGCCAAGGAGCATCGCAAAGCCGCAAATGTCGGTTAAACCGGCAAAGGTCAGGCCGGCACCAACAAAGCCAGCGAGCCCGAACCACCCCGGCGCAACGGTGACGCCGAGGATTGTCCCGGTGAGCACCATGAGTCCAGCACCAAAGCGGACCTGCCTTTCGAGAGCCCAGCTAGAGTTCGAGCTGACGACGACAGAGTGCCCTGCCTGCTGCCACGCTTCTGTGCCTCCTTCCAGAACAACCGCTTTTGCAAGGTCGGAGGGGATTCGAGCGCAGGCCATCGTCGCTCGCTTTCCTGATTTGCAGACCAGGACGACATCGGATTCTAGATCGTCGTGCCGGGCCTCAACTTGCTCGAGGGGGATGTTGATGGCACCCGGAATGTGCCCAACGTTGTATTCACCGGGACTGCGGACATCAACGATTTGGGGTCTTGCCCCTGCCTTCAGTTGTCGAGAGAGCTCGTGAGCGCTGACGGTTTTGTTCATTCTGGAAAGGAAGAGGATCAGCCGCTGAGAAAGGATTCATTTCCATTCTTGAATCAGGACGAAGATCGCGGTGAGAATCACCGTTCCGGCAAACGCTTGCTTAAGTTGGGGGACTTTCAGCTTCGATCGAACGAGCATTCCAACCGCCATCCCGAGGAGGGCGACTCCGGTGACGCTCCAAATGGTCGGCCAGGGATAAGTTCTTCCCCCCATCGCGTCTGCCCCGATTCCGGCAAGACAGTTAATCGTGATGATCCCAAGGGACGTCCCGAGTGCCACCGGAAGGGAGAGCCTGAGCCCTAAAACAAGCGCAGGAATGATCAGGAATCCGCCGCCCGCGCCGAGAATGCCACTGAGCGCCCCAACAATCGCCGCACTAAGGATCACTTTCCAGAGGGCAATTTGAGGCTTCTCGTCATCGACCGGCCTGGTCATAGCGTACGCGGCAAGGACCATCAAAACCGCAAATGCCGACATCAAAATCTTATCGACTTCAACACCAAAGACCGCTTTAGGGGCCAGGTTGAAGAAGAGACTCCGAGAAAGGATGGCAATCGTCAGCGAGACTGGAGAGAAGATCGCGAGCGTTTTGTAATCTATGTTCTTTTGGTAGGCGCTGGTTGCCGCGCCGATGGCGCTCAAAATGCCAACAACCACGAAGGCCGCTCCTGTTGCAGATTTCGGACTGATTCCGAACCCATAGACCAGAAGTGGAACGGTCAAGATGGAGCCTCCGGCGCCAACGAGCCCTAAGCTCAGACCCATGAGCGCAGATAAAAGCCAAGTCACGGTGTTAAGAGTAACGACTGCGGCAAAAGGATTCAGCCGCAAGCGTGCTGTTCTAGGTAGTCGCGCACGATCTGTCGGGCCCGATGAAGTCGCGACTTTACCGCGGAAATTGAGATCCCGAGTTCACTTGCGGTCTCTTCGGCGGACTGCTGTCGCAGCTCTCGGCGCTCATACACTTCTCGAAGTTTTGGTGGAAGAGAGTCGAGGGCATTGTGAACACATTGATGCATTTCGGCGGCTTCAACCTGCTTCACGATGTCGGTTGAAGGATCAGCAGATTCAAACCCTTCTTGTAAAGCGAGGATGGGTCGGAGAGCTTCGTGTCGCTTGATCCGGGTGCACGCCCTTCGGGCGATCATCGCTAACCAAGCCTGAAATGCAGCGGGATCTTTGAGGGTCTCCTGAAACTTGTACGCGGCCAGCAGGGATTCAACCAGGACATCTTCGGCGTCATCGATGTTTCCACAAACACGGACCATTTGTCGGTAGACCGCGTCCTTGTGGCTCCTAACGAGTCGATCGTAGTCCATACGCTATTGTGGTTCACCCCACCAAAAAGTCAGCGACGGCAACGGGAAGTTTTATCTTACGGTCTTGGAGGAGTTGTGGCCGGTAAGGAAAAACCCGGTGGGCTAAAAATGCGGTGTGTCCATCACGGTCTTGCGCCTCACCAATGATCGTCACGTAGGGCGAGCAGACAATCGCATGTCCATCTCGTTGGTAAACCGCATCGAAACAGGTGACATTAAGCAACCCTGCCTCATCCTCAAGATCGAAGAAGACCACCCGTTTGCCGCTTGGGGTCGGGGGGAAGCGCAGTCGAATCGGGTTACCGACAACGATCGCTTTTTGCCCGGGTTTGAGGGCTTTCGCCCGGCTGCTCACCACTCCACCACGCGAAGAAATTCGATCTCTCTCGAACGCCATGAGGTGATGCTCGACATCTAGGCCCATCACCCGCCGCTCGTGCACCGCCTTCTCGGCTTCGGAAAAGTCTTCTATCTCATCCGGAATCTTGGGTTCGGGAACATCGAAAGGCAGCTCAGGATTCGCCGAAGTCTCGACTTGGGCTAAGGCCATTGCTTCTGGAATTGCCCAGAGGAGAGCTCGGCGGTTCGCGTGTAACGAATCGAATGCCCCGGCGAGAATCAGGTTTTCCAGTTCATCTCGGTTGGGTCGAATTCGGGTGCAGAAATCGAAGATCGACCGGAATCGAATCTGTTGGTTTGCGGGATTAGCGTGGAAGCCGGCTTCCCCTATTGCCGTTCCGAGGTTGATTACGGTGGGGGCTTGAATGATTCGGTCTCGGGTTGCTTCGGACAAGCCAGCAATTTGGGCAAGTCCAACCCGGATGGCTCCATTGGGAACCACGACCTTGGGATCCATGGCGCTTTTGGCATCTTCAACCGTAAATTCAGCGCCAGATCGGTTCACATCGGGATGAAGAATGGGCACGCCCCGGGCTCGAGCCTCATTAACGATGGTGCACGGCCCGTAATAGCCTGCTGGTTGGGCTGAAAGAAGGGAGGCAAAGTACTCCGCCGGAAAGTTTTGCTGGCAAAAAACGCTTCGAATGGAGACCTCAGCAAAGGCCAAGGCATGCCCTTGGGCGAACCCGTAGCCTTTGAATCCGGCGACGTACTCAAAAACCTGCTCCGCGACGGCGGGTGAAAATCCGTTTTCGGTCACCCGCCGAAGAAGTTCGTCCCGAATGGTCTGCCCAAAATCCTCCCTTCTTCGCTTGTGGATGGCATCGCGTATGTCCTCTGCTTCCCCGCCGGTGTAACCACAGAAGGTCTGCAAAAGCTGGTCGACTTGCTCTTGGAAAACGATGATGCCGTACGTATGGCCGAGGATTTCCTCGAATTTGGGATCTAGAAAAGTGTACGGTTTGCCTCTTCTGCGGGCAATGAGTTCATTGATCTTAACTGCACCACCAACGCCGGGCCGGATACCGGCCTGAACGAGGCTGGCGTCCTCGAGGTTGTCCGTTTTAAGGCGAACATGAGCTTGGCGCATGGCGGGAGAGGCAGATTGAGGAATACCAATAAGCTCGCCGGATCGAAAGGATCGATAGATCTCCGGATCGTCAATGGGCACCGACTGGACGTTGAAACTCTCGTCCTGCTGGCGCATTCGCCTTTCGGTGCCAGAAAGCACATCCTGCCCCCGAAGACAAAGAATGTCGAACTTGTCGAAGTAGTACTTTGCCGACCGCTTGTCCCACTGAATCAGACGGAGGTTTTCCTGTTGCCCGTCATATTCGCAGTCGGAAGCGCTCCACATGACAGGGACAGTCTCGGCAAGGGCACGATCTGAAATCACCACTCCCGATGAGTGGCATCTCATGTCTCTTGGCACGTCCATCAGTAGTTCGGCAAGGCGGAAAACCCAGCAGAATTTATCCTTCGGGATACCGCTGGCGCGCAGCTCGGGCTTCTTTTCCAGGGCGGAAAGGATTTGGTCTGGCGCGACGCCACCGTGCATCCGCTTGGCCAAAAAGCTTATGGATTCACTTGGCAAGCCAAGCGCTTTGCCGACTTCGCGAATGATTCCACGACTGCAGAAAGCCCCGATTGCCGCGACTTGGCCAACGCGGTCAACTCCGTACTTTTGAATCAGATAGTTCCGAATGTCGTTTCTTCGGTGAGCCTCGAAGTCGATGTCGATATCCGGGCGTTTGGTGCCGTCATCGGGAAGAAATCGGTCGAAGTGGAGCTTGTGGCGAATCGCATCGATTCGGGACATCCCGAGCACATAGGCAACCGCGGAATCCACGACCGACCCCCGCCCGCTGAGTTGAATATTACGATCTCTGGCCCAATCGCAGAAGTCTGTAGCCACCAGGAAGTGACCTGAAAACCCGAGTTTCGCGATGCGAGCGAGTTCAAAATGGAGTCGCCTTTTGTGTTTGACGGAATCCAGTCCATAGACCGCTCTCGCCCGGACGTCCACGATCTGCCTTAGCGCTTCATCGTCATTCTCATAGATAGCGGGTAGCCGGGTTCTGGAAGGCAAAACGTCTTCGTCGATTGCCTCTGCAATTCGAAAAGTGTTTTCGACCCAGTTCGGTTCATCCGCATATCGAGCGCGCATCTCAATTGCGGTGAGGAAGAACCTTTCGGCGTTCATAGACCGCGTCGGCATATGGGGAACGTTAGGCTGTCCCTCTGCACGTTGCGGTTTTCGACCCAGAACCTCTTCGACCAAAGAAAGGGAGTGCGAACACATGAGCGCGTCTTGGGCCGGAAACTGGTCCCGCCGGGGATGGGTGATGGGGCCGCCCGCAACCTGAAGCAGTTGATGCCGCTCTGCTAATTGGGTCAGCCGAGACTCGACAGTCTGCTCCCATGGATGCCAAGAACGCTCCATTTGGATGTAGACCTGCCCAGAGCCAAAGATCTCTTTCAACCGGGAGACAATCTCATCTGCCCGATGGAGTTCATTCGCCATCAAAGCGCGATTCACCGGGCCAAGATCGCCACCCGTTAGGCACAAGAGATCACGCGAATAGCGCTGCAGGAGTGCCCAATCGGCGAGAGGAAAACCTCTTGGCTGATTGAGATGACACTCGGTGATGAGTTGAGAAAGGCCGGTGTATCCCCGCTTACTGCGGGCATAAAGAACCAAACTGCCACCTTCGGGCAGTTCGATAGATGCCCCGATCAGCGGTTTGATTCCGTGCCGATTGCAAGCGCGTTTGAACTCGACGCAGCCAATGAGTGAAAAGGGATCGGCAATGCCAACCGCGCTGCAACCGCACTGGGCACCGTAGGCCGCAAGCTCCTCGGCGAGGATGATGCTGCGTCCAAAGCCGTAACCCGACATCCCATGAATGGCGACGTAAGGACCCGATTGTGAGGGAACATAGGCAATAACCTTCCCCGCTTCTGGCCTCAGGTCGGGGCGAGTTGGAACGGCTCGGCTGCGCGTTCTTGCCCCGAGGCGCTCCTCGCGAGCTCGCTCGTAGTAGGTTTCGGGGAGCTGTCCGCAGGCTGCCGCGCACTTCTCATCTCGAATCTTCCTCTCGCGCAGAACCCAGTCCTCAACGTGATTGTCGTTGAGGGGCTTTTGCCCAGGGGCTTCTTTGATGGCAAAGGCTGAGAGCTCTTCGATGTGCTCCCGCCAGCGTCCTTTGGGGTCGACGAACCGGGTCACCTCGCGTTGGGGTTTGAATTCCCACCACTCCCCGGCCTCTCGCCACTGGGAGAGAACCTTAGACCCAGCCGGTAGCATCTTGATACGCTCTTAAGAGCTGCTTTCGGCGAGGAGTCGGCATCTCGGCCCCGGTCTTGATCGACTCATCCCCAAAGACGGACTTGACCCGATCGATCGCAACGTCGGCCGCGGTGTTGCGCATACGCTGATCGAGGTAGGCCCCAAATGCCGACTGAACCCGCTTGGTTCGAATCGTGCGCGGCATTCGAACGCGGATACCGACGACAGACTTCACCGGGATATCCCGCATCATGAGGATGAGGGCGGCATAGAGGGAGGTTTCGGATTGCATCGACCGAGCAAAGGTCCGCTTGCGAGCAATGGGTGGTCCATCCTCTTGATCGAACAGCAACTCTAGCGTTTTGCCCTGGCGATCCTCTTCGATTAAAGTTTGGGCTAGTCGATCAGCAAGCGTTTGCATCGCTTCATCGAGCATGGTGAGATCTTCGACTGCGCCTTCGAACATCAGGCGATCAGCAACTGATTCGGGAGGATAGCTGTCCTCAACATGAGCATCTCCCCCGCCTTTGGCAAAGATACGAATGGAGTCCCCCAGTTCGCCAAACTGCTTTCGTAGAACAGAGACCGATAGCCCTGCCACCTGCCCCATCGTTTCGTAGCCGAGAAAAACAAGCTTCTCCCGTACTTCAATCGGCAGCGCCAGCAATTGCATCACCGGATACCTCTTTACAAACTCAGGACCGGATGCCGTGACATCAAAGATCGGTTGACCAAGACTCGCCTCTTCGGCGGCAGCTTCGGCAATCCAGCGCGTCAATCCCGCTCCGCCACGTCCTCCTTCTAACCGAAGCACGAGAGACTCCGCAAGGTTTCTTGGATTGGGGTGACGGCTCAGATCGAGCAAGGCATGATGCATGCCCAGAGGCTCAACAAAATCGGAGTATTCGGCGCAGATATTGAGCCAGCGCTCTTGAGCGTCTCGATATTCCTCTTCGCGGTAGCCATAAAAGTTTCCTCCCTCCGCGAGAAGTTTCGCCTCAGAAAGCCCCATTCCAACCTTGATGCCGAGCGATCTTGCCTGCAAGTTTGCGTCCAGAACCTGCTTTTCCCGATGAACCACCAAAGGGCGCTTTGCCAAATGGGGCTCCCGAGCCTCCAGGGTTCGGGTGTAAAACCGACTGATCCGGACGCAAAGTAAATATCGCATGGCTGACATGATTATAGTAGACATACGTCCACATTGCAAGGACATTTTATGACCCAGGACGATTTTCGCAACCTGGCGGAACGAGATGTCATTACTGCCTCGCACCGCTTACTTGGCGGGATCCTGCGACTTGGGGAACTATCGGCCCGCATTGTCGAAGTCGAGGCTTATCGGGGCCTTGACGATGCTGGATGCCATGCCTATAACCGCCGCGGCCCGAAGTGCGAAACGATGTACGGTCGGCCCGGGCATGCGTACGTCTACTTCACATATGGCAACCACTGGATGCTGAACCTGGTGGCGCTGCCCGTTGACCTAGCGGGAGCAATTCTGATCCGCGCTGCCGAACCCCTGACCGGGTTCGAGACGATGCAAGAACGTCGAAAGAAATCTGATCTGCGGCAGTTGCTTTCTGGCCCGGGGAAGCTATGTCAGGCCTTCGGAATCGATCGTCGCTTTGACAATACAGATCTCCTTGGCTCAGAAGAACTCAGCATTGAGATAGCCCCAAAGCCGGTGACCAACATGGTCACCGGCACCCGAATTGGCCTCGCGGTTGGGAAGGGGGACGAACTGCCTTGGCGATTTATCGACGGCGACCGAATGACTTGGATTTCCCGTCCATTGCCAAAGCCGCTCGCTCGTACTTGAGGCGATTCTCCCGCGCTGACTGATCGAAGTTCACGATTTCTGGCAAGCTTTCTGCCCGCAGATTCGGGAGCCAATGCCGGACGAAGTCACCGTTCGGATCGTATTGCTGCGCCTGCTTCTTCAGATTAAACAGCCGAAACTCACGAGCGTCGTTTCCAACCCCGGCGGCATATTGCCAGTTTCCGTAGTTCGATCCGACCTCGTAGTCGACGAGTTGACATTCGAACCACTCTGCCCCCAAGCGCCAATCCAGCCCGAGATTCTTGGTAAAAAAGCTGGCGACAATCTGTCGGCTTCGGTTGCTGGTGTAGCCGGTGGCGAGCAGCTCGCGCATCGCGGCATCAACTAAGGGGAAGCCCGTGGTTCCCGTACGCCACGCTTCGAGATGCTCCGCGTTCCGCGACCATGGGAGTTCCAACCCCTGCAGACCGGAGCGGCGAAACATTTTGGAACCAAACTTCTCTAGCGTGAATCGGAAGAAATCGCGCCAGAGCAGTTCGAAAACCAGCCAGTAGGTGGAGTCATTGGCTCCCCGCTCGGCCTCGTACCTTTTAATCTCCCAATATATGCTGCGCGCCGAAATGCACCCATGCGCGAGGTACGGAGAGAACTTCGAACTGTCATCGAGCTTCAACATTCCGTTGCGGGTTTCTTTGTAAATCCTGAGCCGATCGGTATCCCAGAGGTAGTGCTTGATTCTGGCGAGCGCTGCAGATTCTCCCCCCGCAAATGGGGATTTCGGAAGATCATCAAGCAAGGGGAATTCACCAAGATCGATGTCCAATTCTGGCCAGGCTTGCGGCTTGGGCGATGGGATGGTGGATCGGATTCGCCAATCGGATTCGACCGCCTTCCGGAACGTCGTGAAGAGATTTGGAAGCTCTGAGATAGAGAAGGGAAGGTCACCGGGATGGATGAGCGAATAGGTTTCGTGACTGTAGAACTTGCTGTTAACCGCCGAGGTTAATAAGCTCGCTTCGGTTCGCTCTTCGGGTGCGGGTTCGGCGGAAAAGTGAACCGATCGAATCTCCACCAGGCTTGCTAGCTCGCGAGCGGCATCGGCCACCGATCCATTGCGGATTACGAGGGGAACCCCGAGCTTGGCGAGCTGAGCGCGAAGATCTTGGAGGGATTCCAGGACGAATCGCTTACGCAAGTCTCCGATTTTGGGGTGGCCTTGGGCGGTCCGGGCGGTCCAGTTTTCGTTGAACACATAGAGGGCCAGCGTCGCGCCGGGAGCGGCCATGGCGGCCGACAGCGCGGGGTGATCCTGCACACGTAAATCGTTCCTGAACCAGACAAGATTGAGGTTCATTCCGTCATCTACGTAGCCAGATTGGCGTAAGGTTAATGATGCCGATAGCTGCTGCCGACATTAGCGGGTTTGCTGCCTCGCTGGCCCTGCTCGGGGTCGTTTTGCTCCTTGCCGGATTGTTTAGCGGTTGGGTGGAACGGAGCGGAACGCCGCAAGTTGCGGTTTTTCTGGGCCTCGGCGCGATCATTGGTCCGTTCGGCATGAAGGCGTTTGACATTCCGATTGATTCGGAAGCCCTTCGGATTGTTAGCACGCTCACCCTAGCTCTGATCCTCTTTACCGAAGCCTTGACCCTCGACTTTCGCGAGGTGAAGAAGAACGCAAAACTCGCGCTCTTGATCCTTGGGCCTGGGACAGTGTTGGCGATGCTGGCGATTGCGGGCGTTTCGCATTCGCTTTTGAAGATTGAGCTACCCATGGCGCTCATTCTGGGGGCGGCGTTGGCAAGTACGGATCCGGTTCTGCTTCGACCGCTTCTGCGATGGACAGGGTTGCCGAAGGACACGCGGTTGGCCTTGCGCTTGGAAAGCGGGCTAAACGACGTGGTTTTGCTGCCGGTGATCATCGTTTGTATCGCCACGATGATGTCGGCGGGTGAGCCGGTGAACATTCCGAAGACAATTTTTCAGGTCCTCGTGATGAGCCCGATTTCGGGTGGGCTGGTTGGGCTTTTGGCGGTGGCGACTCTGACTTACGTTCGGCGGGCGATTGGCATCAAGCGCGAGTACGAGTCGCTTTACAGCCTCGGAGTTTGCTTTGTGTCATTTGGCGTGGCGGAGGCGATTCATGCCAGCGGGTTTGTGGCGGCGTTTGCGGCGGGGGCAGTGATTGCCACGTTGGATGTGGAGCTTTGCGATTGCTTCCACGAATACGGTGAGACCACCGGCGAGTTGGCGGTGCTTTCGACGTTCGTTTTGCTCGGGGTTTCGGTGGTTTGGTCGGGGTTTGACTTCACCGGCTGGGATTACGCCTTGGTCGTGGTTCTCGCCCTGGTCGCGCGGCCAGCGGCGCTTTGGTTTGCCGTGAGCCGGACAGGGATGAAGCGGCGGAGCAAGATCACGTTGGCCTGGTTTGGGCCGCGCGGGCTTAGTTCGATATTGATGGTGCTGATTCCTGTGTTCGCGGATGTTCCGGGGGCGGCTTACTTGTTCAAGATTGCCTGTTCGGTGATGCTGGTGAGCATTGTTTTGCACGGCGGAACGGTGATGTGGCTTGAGCGGCAGAGCCAGATTCGGAAAGGCGAGAAGATGCTGCTGCCGACGGTTGGCCCAGGACCGGTCGTGTCGGTTTCGGAAGTTTTACAGCGGAAGGCGGATGGTGAGGATTTGATCTTTATCGACGCGAGATCCAACAAGAGCTATCTGGCCAGTTCGGAGACGATTCCAGATTCGATGCGAGTGGATCCGGACCGTGCGGTGACGCAGATTTTGGCTCGCGGCATTTCGCAGGATCGGTTTTTGGTGGCGTATTGTGGGTGCCCGAACGACCGGACCAGTCGGATCGTGGCCGGTCAGCTTCGGGCCGGTGGGTTTGTAAACGCCAATGCGCTGGATGGGGGCTGGGACGCCTGGATTGCGGCGGGCCAGCCCCTGGTGGCTAAGGGCGGTTAGTTTGTGAGATCGCCATTTCGGACGGCGATCTTGATGGGTTGAGGAGCTTCCTCAACGATGCGCGGGATCGAGATCGTCACGAAGCCGTGCTTGAACTCGGCATCGATGGCGTTGAGATCCATGTTCTCGGGAAGCCGGATGGATCGGGCGAAGAGGCCGTAGCTGATTTCGCGCCGGTAGACCTTGTCGTTTTCCGTGGAGTTTTCATCTTTCGATTCGCCGCGGATGCTGAGCACGTTGTTCTCCACCGAGATGTCGATGGCTTCGGGGGCGACGCCGGGGACGGCGGCGCGGATGACGAGCTTGTTATCTCGCTCGATGATGTCGACGGGAAATCCACCGACGTTGCTGACCGGGCGGGCGGGGTGGGTGAAGAGTCGTTCCAGGACCTCGTCCATGGCGCGGAGTTCGTTGAGTGGGTTGACGTTGACTAGAGTTCTCATCATTTTGTTTTCCCCCGTTGATGGGTTACAAGATAGATAACGTGAGTTAAATAGGCTCAAGTTTCATCTAACCATGATTATCAAGAAAGGTCCTAGGACCCTTCGGTCCGGTGAATCGTCAACTACAATACAGAGAGATGTTTGCAGCCAATCCCGCGAAGCAGTATCCGAACTTGGTGGAATACATCAACTTCGCCTGCCGGCCAGAGCCTCAGACTCCGCAGAAGTTGACCGGCTGGGGCTTGCTCGGACTTGGCGCGGTCGGCTCCGTGGTGGCGCTCATCGCTGGGGTTCCGCTGATGGTTCTGGCGGCGGCGGTTCCGGCGCTCGCGGGGACGACGATGGTGGTTATGCAACCTCGGGCCAAGCTGAACGAGGGCGAGGCGCAGCGGCGAGAAGAGATTCGCAAAGTTGCCCACGCGATGAAGGGCTTGGTCGAGCATCGGCGACTACACCGCGATCTTGATGCCAGCAGCTTGCTCATCCTCGAAGAGTGCGCGCACTATTGGGTGAGGATTCGGATCGCCTTTGGCACCGGTCAATGGCAAGAAGAGACGCTGCCGCACTCGTACGTTTCCGCCCGAGCGGCGGCACGACTTGCCGCGGACGAAGGGATGTACGACGTGTTGCTTGCCTACCGGCACGTTTTGCCCGATTCGGTCGATGGCCGCAATCCGCTGGACTACGTGGACGAGGCACTGGAATCGTTTGGGATCAAAGGCAAGGTGAACCCGAGCCAGGTCCCGCCCGGCTTCTACGTCGCCCGCGCAGTGGCGGACAAGCTGCGCGCCTTGGCCGAAGAAGCAGAGCGGCTGGCTTTTCAGACGGCGAAAGACATGGACATCCGCCCCGGCAAATCCCTCGACTCCGCGCTCAGCAATCTTCGCGACTTGCGGGTGGCGGAAGAGGAACTGACGGAGCATGTTCAGCACAAGAACTGAACCTGAGCCAGAATTAATTAACGTTCCCCCCCAGGCGGATTAATTAATTACACTGGGATTTGGGTTCGTTCGGATTTGCTTAAAGGAATCTTGCTCTCCAGATATAGAGTGCGAAAAGGACAAAAGTAAACCAAGGAAGTTTCCAGGCGGGGCAATTATTGATGACCACACTTGAAGAGCTTTCAATGGCGCACCGCTGGTTGCAGGAGATTCGACCCTTGCCTGCGGAGGTGGTTGAGGAACTTCGGCATCGGTATGAAGTCGGCCTGACGCACCATTCCACCGCAATCGAAGGAAACACGCTTTCCCAAAGCGAGACGCAGATTGTGATTGAGAAGGGGATCACCATTGGCGGCAAGTCAATGCTCGAGCATCTTGAGATCATTGGGCACAAGGAGGCGCTTGACTTTGTGATCGAGCTTGCGGAGGCGGCTACCCCAATTGGCGAGCGAGAGATTCGCGAGATTCACGCTTTGGTGATGAAGGGGCAGGACGCCGGGGATCGCGGACGGTACCGGAATCTCGATGTGAAGGCGGCGGGTACGGAGTACGTTTATCCATCCCATCTGCGGCTACCAGAGTTGATGGAGTCGTTTGTTGTCTGGCTCGAAACAGCGAAGACGCATCCAGTGGACTTGGTGACAGAGGCGCATTTGCGGTTCGTGACGATTCATCCGTTTCGCGACGGCAACGGGCGAGTTGGGCGATTGTTGATGAACCTTTTGTTGCTCCGACACGGGTACCCGATCGCGATTCTGCGGGTTCAGCAGCGGGCGGAATATATTGCGGCGTTGGAGTTGGCGCAGTCGAGCTTCAATCGAGAGGCATTGGATCGGCTGGTTAGGAATGCCGTAGCTCAGTCATTTTGCGAAACACTTGAGACAGCGCTATCGTCGACATCCGTTGTGGTTCACGAGAGGGTTCGACAGAACGTAACGCATTGGATTGAAGGTTATTTCCGAGAAAGTTGAGCGTAGACTAGATCCATGGACGTCGTCAGCCAGAGGCTGCAGCTGCCGAAGCTCTCAGAACTTTGCCGAAAGTACGGCTTGGTATGGCTTTCGGCTTCGAAGCAGTACTTCGGCTTTATGAGTGAGTTGGAAGACTCGTACGGTCGGAAGGTTGATCTCGTCGAACGGCGAGGCGTTAGGAATCCCTTCTTCAAAGCGAGCTTGGAGGAACAAGAGGTGAACGTGTTTGCAGCGAAGTGAACAGCTAAAGCTTCAAAGCGCAGTACTTCTTCTCGTCTTGCTCTTCGGCGGAATTGTTGCGACGCAGATGACCGTCCGCACGCGGTTTTTGCGGCTAGATGACGCGGTTACGGATTTAGAGATCCGGGCGGAACGGAGCAGATGATCAATCACAACCGTGAGGCAGGTCCTGATCCGGGGATGAAGTATCAACAAATCATCCTGGGGCTGCAACTTGTTTGCATCGTCGCCATTTTCGGATGGCTGCTGGTCGTTTATCCCATCATGGAGCGAAGGGTTGGACAGATGGAGGAGTTCATCGCGACTCAGAAGAACCGATGAAAGTCAATCTCAAGGTTCTAAACACGGTTTGCTTTGTGATCCTGGTCACGATCGCGCTTCCTTTGTTCATCGTCAAAAGCCTCCAAATGCACGAGCGATTTCAGCGGATCGAAGATCGCCTTCAGATGAATCGTTGAGTTGAGTGCACCGCCGCTTACGGGCCCAAGCCGACCGTTACCGTTCGCTTCGTCCCGTTCATTTGCAGGCGGAATTGTTTGGCCGAGAAGCTGGCCGGGGGGTAGAAGCGGTATTCGCCGACGACGGTCGCGCCGGGGCGGATTTCGTTGCCCCAGGTTTGAAACTGCGGATCGATGTAGAACTCGGGGTAGCTGTTGACCGTGGTTGCGCCCGAGAGCATGGCGGCGGTTGCGTATTGCCAGCCCCACCGTCCCGGTCGCGGCATCGGGTTCGAAATTTCGACGCGGACAGCGATTCCGTCTTGTTCGATTTTTCGCTGGCCTAAAACCTTGAACTGCAAATCATCCAGATCAAAACGCGCGCCGAGGGAGGCTTCTGCGGTCGGCACATAGTTCATGGCCGACTCGGCAAAGACCGACGCGGGCGGCGTGAGTTGCGCCGTTAGATCGATCTTTGGCGCCTGACTTCGAATATAGGTGTGATAGAAGATTCCAAATCGCAGGTGGGGAGTCTTGGCCGGAAACTCGTAGATCGTAACGATGTCGATGCTCTCTCCGGGCTTCAGCGTCTTGCTCAGAAGCGACAGATCCTTGGCGGCGGCGCCCCGATACTGAACGTCGTTCGCGGTGAACTTCGTGTCATAGACCCG
Organism: bacterium; assembly: GCA_027485645.1. Lineage (GTDB taxonomy): Bacteria > Armatimonadota > Fimbriimonadia > Fimbriimonadales > Fimbriimonadaceae > Fimbriimonas. Next base: position 300,195 of record JAIXQR010000003.1, on the reverse strand, counting down.
AAGCCCAAAAGTCTGGCTCTCGGTAACGGAGATGGGTTTCTTTTCTGGATTCCGAATGTTGGCTTCGAGAATCACCAGCTTCTTGCCTTCGCCGGCAACGATCGTTTCCTTCTTGGTTCCGAAGGCGATGGCGGCGCGAGCCGATTTGATCGTGACAACGCGGCTGTTCCCGAGTTCGGAGACTTGCTTTTCACCTTTGGTGCGGCCGACGGTTCCGATCAGATAGGGCTTGCCGATTTGCGCCGGAATCTGCGCGCCGAGGATTGCGACGAGACCGAGGGACAACATGTTTTGGAATCCTACCGGAGAGGTGAAGTGGGACTGATCCTGAACAGGGCACGTGGCGGCCCGGAGGCCGATGAGGCAATCTAACGCCGTTTGGAAATTTGCCGACTTTGACTTACAATCTGATGGTGGTTGGTGAGTCAGTCGGAGGCGTTCTTTGGATGAAGTAAGAAAACGTTTTTCCTATTCTCGAAGGGACGCGGAGACCGCAGAAGCAAAACTTACGGGCGACTTGAGCATATATCGCAGGCACCTTGAAGAAATCGAAGAGGAGCTGCAGTCCTCGCCGGATGGTGGGAAACGTCGTCTTAGTCTCTTGATTTCAAAGAAGGTTACTCTTTATCGCTTAGGCGAACTTGAGGCGGGCAACGAGGTAAACATGGAGATCGAACCCATTGTGAGGCGATTGAGATCTGACGGCTTTTTCGGACCTAAGGGCACGAAGTATAACCCATAGTCGTTCTCATGTGAACTCAGAACATTCTGCATAGAACAAGATGCCACACCATTTGCTAAGGACGTATGCAGTTCACTTTTTCTTGGGAGGATCAAAATGACAGACGAAGACTTTAGCAAGTTGTACGAACTCAACTGTTTTATGGAAATAATGATTCGATCCCGGTGCTCATGCAACGGTCTGTCGGATTCGAATTTAATCAGAGCGATGGGTTTAGCATGGACATTTCAATTGAGAAGGTTATATACGTTACTATATAACGTTTGTGCGTCTCGACCGAGTGTCACCGAGGAGGTGATGGGTCAATATCGTCAGTCGATGGGTGAAATGAAGATGGACCTTGCTGACGATATAGTCCCTCCTCAGATGGCTGAGGCAATTCAAGATGCTGTGGTGGTGCGCCAATTGATATACCGTCTATCTCCGGCTCAGGTGGCGCAAGTAGTGCCAAAGAGCAATACAAGTAAACTAATTGCCCTGAGATGTGCGCTGGCACATAAAGAGATCACCCCTCTAAACATCAATCAACTTGCTAGTGATATTTCTCCACATTCAATTTCTGGCATGCTCTGTCTACTGTTTATGGTTCTTCGTGATCGTGATTTTAATGAGTTCGAGCAACGATTTAGCGACTACAATCGACACTTAGAAAATAGTCCCACTTACTGGTTAGTGGGCGCAATGGCGGCTTACGTTAGGAGAAATTATTCTCTGTGTATGGAGCGTGCCAAAAAATGTGTTCGTCTAGCACCGCTTGACCAGCTTGCTTGCATCTACTTAGGAAGATCTGCTTTCCGTAGCGGTCGGTGGTGGACTTCCTTTATCACATTACGTGCGGTGATCCGGGGCCAGTCTTGCGTCGATAGACGAAGCAAGAACTTCTCTGCATTCAACTGGGTATGAATGTAGATGGTCCCTGCCGCGACAATTCGGCCGCAGCTGCGAATTACAAGCTAAGATAAAGTTTGAGAGTGGTTGTCACATGCTCGAAATGGCCACACTTCATTCAATCTCGAATCTTGGTGGGTCAAAAAGTCTGGACAGGGGTTGAGACCTGAATGGAGAGGCACCCCGGCAGGAAAATATGGACGTAACTTATCCAATCCTACAGATAAATCAGGACAGGACATTCGATATGTACGATTCCGAGATCGACATACTGCGAACCCTGGAGGACTGGGAAGACCAATCCGAGGGAATCTGGTTGATCGATCATGAAGGATACTTTTTGGATGGCATCGTAAGCATGGTCGATCAAAAAGTTGAGTTACGAAGGTCAGAAATTCGCTTTGATCAGGTGTTCGTGCGCGAACAGTTTGAGAGAATCAGACAACGTTGGAATCGATAATAGACCTATCCCAACTTGAGTTCTTCATGGTCCTGTAACGCTTTGTCCCGCATTCATAGTATGTTGAATCAGGGGATTCACCCCACATCGTTGAAGAAGCGTCGCTAGAGTTGAGACTTCAAATAGATTATGAATAGTGTTTCTGCGATCTTTGCCCTGGCAGTCAATTTGATGTCACCTAGGCTCACGGCCGTCCAATTTGTGCCTTGGACGGCGGACACGCTGTGGCCGATCACGCCGGAGATCATTCGAAAATACAAGAATATTCAGTGTCTATTTGAGGGGAGCAGCCCAGATATCTATCGTTTGCTGACCAGCGCCTCCATCCCCGGCGACTTTGACGCAGGAGAAGTTCGGTTTCGCGCCGCGTTCGGCAATGAAGAGTTTCTCGTTGATCGCTACGGTGTTGTGTCCCACAAGGGAAAAAGCAAGGTGCTGTCCGTAAAGCAATTTCACGAACTGCGAGTGACCCTGCAAATTGAAACGCCCATGACAGCGGCTGGCCGGCCGCACGAGCATCTGAATAAAAGGCTGTTCTGGAATCTTCGATTTCGCTAGTTTTGAACGTTTATCAAACGCGCGAATCCTACTCCTCTCGCAGAACATTCAGCTTCACCGCATCCCAGATCGCGCGGCCGACGGCTCGGGCGCGTTCTCGGTTGCTGTTTCGAATCTCCAGAGCTTCGGCGTCGGGGCTACCGACCATGGTTCGGCGGTTGGTGGTGCCGAAGTAGGCGCCTTTGGCCGCTCCTTTGAGCTCTTGGAACGGGCTGTCGTTGAGGCTTAGTCCCACGGTGACTTCAGTAACGCTGGCGCCACCGTTCGGATTGTTGAGCAGCTCAGTTCGCGAGCGGTTTTTCTGGCTGACTTTGCGAAGTTCGAGCTTTACCGTGCGCTCGGCAGTTTCGCCGGGAGCGACCACGATCCGCGCGTCCTGCTCCAGCGAAGCCCGAAGGACGTATTGCACTTCCCGATCCAAAAGCTCGCTGGCTTCGGCTTTCTTGAGTTCGGAGAAGGGCGGGAGGGCTTTAATGACGATCGGCTCGAGCCGGTAGGTTCGAGCCGATGCGAGGGTGAAAAGGGCGGCGAGGATCATCAGTAGTGCCAGTCGACGTTGTGGGCTTGCTTTGCGTGCGCTTCGATGAACTCTCGGCGCGGCTCGACTTTCTCACCCATCAGACGACTGAACATCTGTTCCACTTCAATTTCGAACTCGGGGTCGAGCTGGATCTTCACGAGCTTTCGCACGGTCGGATCCATGGTCGTCGTTCCGAGTTCGTCGGCGTTCATTTCGCCGAGACCTTTAAATCGGGTGACGGAGAAGTTCTTCTTCTTGAGCCCACGAATGATCTCGTCGCGCTCAGCTTCTGACATGGCGTAATGCCGTTCGTTGTTGCCCACCTTGATAACAAAGAGGGGCGGCTGGGCGAGGTAGATATTGCCCGCTTGGACCAGCGGCTTCATGTAGCGGTAGAAGAAGGTGAGGAGCAAGGTTCGAATGTGCTCGCCGTCAACGTCGGCGTCGGTCATGATGATGACCTTGTGATAGCGCAACTTCGTGATATCGAAGTGGATATCGTCTTGCTTCTTCTTGTTCTTGTTGCCGTTGTCTACGGTCGAAACCTCGATCTCGATGTCTTCTTCCGAGACCTTTGAAGCCTGGTTTCGGCCCATGCTGAGGTCGATTCCGACGCCAAGAGCGGCGATAAGCGACTTGATTTCTTCGTTGTCCAGCGCGCGGTCGAGGCGTGCCCGTTCGACGTTGAGAATCTTTCCTCGCAGCGGCAGGACGGCCTGGGTGTGGCGGTCGCGGGCGCCCTTGGCAGATCCACCAGCTGAGTCACCTTCAACCAAGAAGAGTTCGCTGATGCTAGCGTCTTTGCTGATGCAGTCGGTGAGCTTTCCGGGGAGGCCGAAGGAGTCCATCGCGTTCCCACGGCGGATCTGCTCGGCGGCCTTTCGGGCGGCTTCTCGCATACGCTGGGCAAGGATTCCCTTGTCCACGATGCGCTTGGCGACCGAAGGGTTCTCTTCAAAGAAGGTGGTGAGACCGTCGCCGACGAGGCTGTTGGTGAGACCCTGAACTTCGGGCGTCACGAGCTTGACCTTGTCTTGCGAGTTATAGGACGGGTTAGCCAGTCGTAGCGAGATGACGGCGGTGAGGCCATCGGAAATGTCGTCGGAGGTGAGGTTGGCGTCCTTCTCTTTCAAGAAGTTCATCTTGCGGGCGTGGCTGTTGACGACGCGGGTGAGCGCGGTGCTGAAGCCCGAGACGTGGGTTCCGCCGTCTGGGTTGAAGATGTTGTTGCTGAAGGCCAGCACGGTGGCGTTGTAGCCATCGTGGTACTGGAGGGCGATCTCGACTTCGGTGAGTTCCTTCGCGCGGCGGAAGAAGATGCACGGGTGAAGGGTGTCCTTTCCTTCGTTGAGGTCTTCGACAAGCTGCGGAATTCCGCGCTGGAAGAAGAAGGTCTCGTTCTCTTCTGGAATCTGCTCGTTTACGAATTCGAACTTGACTTTGGAGTTCAGGTACGCCAATTCCCGCATTCGGGTCTTGATGATGTGGGTGTCGTACTCAATTTCCGTGAGGATGCTTGGGTCGGCGTGCCATCGCTGGCGGGTGCCACGCTTACCTTCGGGCGCAGGGCCGAGGTGCTTTACATCGTGCTGGGGAATTCCCTTTTCGTACCGCTGCATGTAGGTTTGGCCATCTCGCCAAACCGTGGTTTCCATCCAAGAGGAAAGGGCGTTAGTACAGGAAACGCCGACGCCGTGGAGTCCACCGGAAGTTTTGTAGCCCGAGGCATCGCCGCCGAACTTTCCGCCGGCGTGGAGGACGGTCATAACGACCTGGAGCGCGGAGACGCCCATCTTGGCGTGCTTATCGACCGGAATTCCGCGGCCGTTGTCCTCGGTGCTGATCGAGTTATCGGCGTGGAGGGTGACGTTGATCTGCGTACAGTGCCCGGCGAGCGCTTCGTCGACACTGTTGTCGAGAACTTCGCGGAAAAGCTGGTGAAGGCCGCGCTTGCCGTTGTCGCCAACGTACATTCCAGGTCTCTTTCGGACGGCTTCAAGCCCCTCCAAAACTTGGATCTGATCGGCGTTATAATCGCCCTCGACAACGCTGCTGATGATCTCTTCGACGTGTTCGAGTTGATCGTCTTGTGGTTCTAGGGATTCGTCGGACATGCGGATCAATAAAAACAGACGTCAGAGACTGACGTCGTTAATATCACAGGATACCCGCGAGCCCAGAATCGGCTAACTTAGACTCAGCTCGATGAATCTGTACTCTGGCCTGCTGCGCCCCATCGCCTTCCGGTTCGACCCGGAATGGGTGCATGAGCGCGCCATGGGGGCGATTGAACGGGGATTGATCTCGGTAACTGTGCCGCAAGACCCCCGGTTGGTCACGACGGTCGCGGGGATCAAGTTTCCAAATCCCATCGGGCTAGCGGCAGGTTTTGACAAGAACGCGGTGGCGGTTAACCAGTGGCACCGGCTGGGTTTTGGCTTTGCCGAGTTGGGGACGATTACGCCCCGACCCCAGCCAGGAAATCCGCGACCCCGGCTCTTTCGATTGCCCGAGGACAAGGCGCTGATCAACCGAATGGGATTCAACAATGACGGGGCGGAGGCAATTGCCGCAAGGATCGAGCGATCGTTTCCAAAGATTCCGCTGGGGGTCAATTTAGGCAAGAACAAGGACACCGACGCGGCGATAGCGGCGAGCGATTACGCTTTAAGCTTCGCGCGGTTGAAGGACTTGGGCGACTACTTCGTGATCAACGTCTCTTCACCAAACACGCCGGGCTTGCGGTCGCTGCAGGAGAAGGGGCCGCTGCTGGAGATCGTAGATGCGATGCGGGCGGTCCACGCGACCAAGCCGATCTTCATCAAGGTTGCGCCGGACCTGGAGTTTGAGGCGGTGGACGACGTGATCGAGGTGGTGAACGCGCGGCTGTTGCAAGGAGTGATTGCCACAAATACGACCCTTGACCGCACGGGGCTAAAAAGCGATCCGAGTGAGGCGGGTGGGCTCTCGGGAGCGCCGGTTCGGACGAAGTCGAACCTGATCCTTCGGCATTTGCGAGAGAACTGCGATCCGACTACCGCGCTCATTGGGGTTGGGGGGATTTTCACGGCTGCCGATGCGATTGAGAAGTTTCGGCTCGGCGCGGATTTGGTGCAGCTTTATACCGGCTGGATTTATGGCGGGCCGGGTTTGATTCCGCAGATGTTGACGGACATTCTCGGCGAGATGGACCGCTTGGGACTCAAGTCAGTTCGTGACTTTCGGACCGCATCGTGATCGGTCCACTTTTGGGCACGAGAAAGCCGGGTGAGTCCCACGGTAGGCCCACAACGACATCTGCCATCAGAGCGTATAACCAACAGTAGATGTCCCCGATCCAGTGGTTGAAAAAGCAGGATTCGCCCGTCGTTCTTTCGATCTGCGGATTGATCGTGGCGATGTCGGTTCTGTTCTTTTTCGTGGGGACAGGCGTGGCCCAGGTCTTGTCATTTGGACCATCTTGGCTGAGCCAGCCGTGGAGCATCCTCACCTACCCGTTTGTTTACTTTGGGCTCAGCGGGCCCCTCAGCATCCTGTTTCTGGTCTTCCTCATCGCTTGGCTGCTGTTTGTTGGCCGAAGTCTTGAGCAGGCGTATGGCAGCGCCAAATTGGCGATGATTTGGTTGGTGGCAACCGTGCTTCCCGCCGCGTTGCTGTATGCCGGAATGCTCATCCTGAAGAAGGGTGACCTCGTTTACGGTCCGATGTTGCCGTTAGGAGCGCTTTCGGTGATGTGGGCGTGCCGCAATCGGGCGATGCGCGTGATGTTGTACGGACTGATCCCGCTGAACGGGCGGATATTGGGCTGGCTGACCACGCTTTTTGTGTTGGTGAGCTACGGTTCGGCGAGTCCCGTGCTCGGTTTGCTCGCGATTTTGCACCTCGGACTGGCGAGTTTGGTGGCGGATGACAAGATTCCCGGCCTCCGGCTGATCGCTCCGCTACCCGTTCGAGAAGTTTCCAAAGCCGAAAAGATTCGGCAAGAAACGGTTCTGGCAGATGTGGCTCGACGCGAGTTTGAGCGAAGCGAAAAAGATCGTTTGCGTGAATTGTTCGAACGAAGCGGCATCGAAGACAGGTAGCTTTCCTTTGTGACGGTAGAAGGCTTTTTGGTTCGCTTGCGCGCTTGCCCCCTTATTGCTTCGGTACAGGCGAGCGACGGATCCCCGCTGGATCACCCCGATACGTTGTTGCGGTCTGCCCGCGCAAGCGTGAAGCAGGGCGTGCGGGTGCTGCGCATCGAGGGCGTAAAGAACGTCCGCGTGATGCGACCCGAGCTAAATGGCATCTTGATCGGATTGCTGAAGCGCCGGTACCCGGGCAGCGACGTTTACATCACGCCGACCAACCAAGACGCGGACGCAATGATGGAACTCGGTTGCGAGATCATCGCGATCGACGGGACGGGCCGCGAGCGACCGAAGCGGGCGAACTTGGAGGCGATGATCGCCCACATCAAGAAGCGCCGAAAGCTGGTTCTGGCCGACATTGACACGGTCGAGACGGCCCTGGCGGCCGAGGCGGCGGGTGCTCACATGCTGAGCACGACGTTGGGAGGCTACACGCCGGACCGAATCGCCACGAACGGACCGGATCTGGAGTTGCTTCGAGCCGTGATTCAGGCGGTGAAGATTCCGGTGATTGCGGAAGGGCGATTTACGGAACGCTGGCAGGTTGAAGCGGCGCTCCGGATTGGCGCGGTTGGCGTCGTTGTTGGCGGAGCGCTGAACGACCCGGTGAAGCAAACTCGCGCCCTGTTGCCGCGCACGATTGATGCGGAAGCGAAAGTTGGCGCGGTGGACATTGGCGGGACTTGGCTTCGATTCGCCCCGTTTTCGCAGGCGTGGGAAATTGGCGAGGTTGAGCAGATTGCTTATCCGAAAACTCGCGATGAGCGTCTGGCTTGGATTCGAGAGCGCGTAGAAGCGCATGCCATCACGCAGCTTGGGATCGGCACCGGCGGCATCGTGGACCCTGCGACGGGCGAGGTTTGGACGGCGAAGGAGTACCTGATGCCTGATCACGCGGGGATTGTCTTCAACGAGGAATCGCTGGGCGTGAAGACGTTCGCGATTGGGGATGGCCACGCGACGGCTTGGGGGCATGCTTGCCTTCCCCAGTTCGCCGGGCTGCGCGTCGCCACGCTGGCGATTGGCACCGGGCTTGGCGCGGGCTTTGTGCAGCACGGCCGAATTTGGGCCGGGCGCAAAGGCGAGTATCCGCGCATCAACGACCTCCCGACGCGGACCGGACAAACCTACGAAAAGCTGCTTGGTGGGATCAATCTCGGTAAGGAACCGACTCAAGAACAGCAGACGACGGCGGTCGAGGCTCTGGAGGATGCGATTTCGGCGGTGCGGAATCTGTACTTCCCCGACGCGATTTTGATCGGGGGTTCGGTTGGGTTGAGTGAATGGATGGCGCCGCATTTGGAGCGCCTTGGCGTGTTTCCGAGTCCGTTTGGAACGCAGGCCGGGCTGTTCGGCGCGGCGGCGACGGCGCTCTTTCCACCCGAAACTGACCCGGTCCTCTTCTAAATATTAGTAGTTCGCGCTATCCTTTTTGGATGTCGAACGCTGCGCAATATCTGACCGAGTTTGGTTTCACCGGGCTGGAAGCCGAGATTTATGCTTTCTTGCTGGTCGAGTGGCCGGCCAGCGGTTACCGGATCGCGCAGGCGATCAAGAAGCCAGCAGCGAACACGTACAAAGCGATCGAAACCTTGGACCAGAAGGGAGCGATTCTGATTGAGGAAGGCGACAAGCGGCTTTGTAAGCCAGTGCCGCTTGATGAGTTGATTGAACGCTGGGGGCGAGAGCGCGAGGCGTTGACGGCAAAGCTGAAAAGCGAGCTCGAAAGCACGGCGAGTACGGAGCTGGACGCTCGGATTTACACTTCGCGTTCTCGGGCATTTGCGATCGGACGCGCTCAGGCGATGCTGCAGGCGAGTAAGAAGTCCGCCCATTTTCTTGCCGACTCCGCGGCCCTGGATCAGCTTGCCGAAGATTCGCAGGCTGCGATTGAACGAGGGGTCGATTTGGTTTTTGCCGAGGTTCCGAACGGGCTGCGAATCGTGGTGGATGCTCGACTGAGCCTGCTCGGACGCGGGGATCTTTTCTACTTTGCGGAGAATCCTGGATTTGCCGAAGAGGTGCAGGCGGGTCTTCGCGCCGAGCTTGCCATCGACCGCATTCGCAAAATGCTCGCCGAAGGTGCCGGCGGAAAGCGGATTACGAAGTACCTCTCTAGCTTCGAGTTGAACCTAAATAGCGAGGAATAGGGGTGAACTCAGGTACCTTGAAGAGTCCAGATGGTCGCCAAGCTCCCCTTAGTTGTTATTGTTGGCCGACCAAACGTCGGCAAAAGCACGGTTTTTAATCGTATTGTCGGCAAACGAATCGCGGTGGTTGAGGACTCTCCCGGCATCACCCGAGACCGGCTTTATAGCGAAGCCACGTGGAACGGGCGGACCTTCCAGATCGTGGACACCGGCGGAATTGTCTTTCAGGAAGAGGACCCACTGGTTGAGCAGATTCGGGTTCAGGCGAATATCGCCTTGTCCGAAGCCGATGTGGTTCTGTTCATGGCCGATGGCACGGCCGGAATTACCGGCGACGACTGGGACCTGGCAAACCAGCTTCGCGGCATCAAGAAGCCGCTACTGGTGATCGTTAACAAGGCGGATAACCCGAACCGCGACGATTACGCCAACGAGTTTTATGCCCTTGGGCTTGGGGATGTTTATCCGGTTTCTGGCTTGCACGGTCGCGGCGTTGCCGATGCGCTCGACGAGATCGTGAAGCTGCTGCCGCCCGCCGATGCCGACCTTGGGCTGGTCAAAGAAGAGATCAAGGTGGCAATTGTCGGCCGACCGAACGTCGGCAAATCCAGCATGATCAACGCCTTCACCGGCGAACAGCGGATGATCGTTTCCAGCATTGCAGGCACGACTCGTGATGCGATCGATACGGTTCTGGATTACAAGGAAGACACCTTCCGGCTGATCGACACGGCGGGAATTCGCCGAAGCGGAAAGATTCAGGGAACGGTTGAGTACTACATGGTTAACCGAGCTCAGCGCGCGCTGGAGCGAGCTGATTGCGCGATGGTCGTGGTAGACGGAAACGAAGGTCTGACCGACGGCGATAAGCGAATCATGAAGCTGGCCCACGACGCGGGCAAAGCATGCGTTTTTGCGATAAACAAGTGGGACCTGAAGGAACCGCCAGACGGTTTGCCGAAGCGAAGCTCGCTCATTAAGAAGGACTTCTTGAAGATTCTTCGAGACCAGATTCCGGAGCTTGCCTACGCCAACGCGGCGTTTACGTCTGCGGCAGAGAGCGCGGGTCTGGAGCCGGTTTTGGACGAGATTCTGGCCGCGGTTGAGAACTACTCGTTCCGAATCTCCACGGGTCAGCTGAACAAGATCATCGGCGAAGCGATGTTCGAACGGCCTTACACTTCGAAGGGTAAGCGACTGAAGATTTATTACGCGACTCAGGTGAGCACTCGCCCACCGACGTTTGCGCTTTTCATGAACGATCCCGAGCTGTTCCACTTTAGCTACGAGCGGTATCTGCTGAACAAGATTCGCGCGGTGTTCCCGTTGGGCGGTACGCCTATTCGGATTCTTGCCCGTGAAAGCCACAAGCGCGACGATAGGTAGGCATGAGGTTCGGCGAAGCTCCGAAGCGGTTTAGAATTGACCGCATTTCGCGCGCTGGCGATGATGTTCGAATCGCCGCGCGAGTAGAGGGGCTTTGGTTCAGCGCAGCGGTCTCAATAATTGCGAGTGCAGATGAGCTGAAGGCCGCCGCGATGGCACTAGCCGACCTTGAAAGCTCGGGAGCCGGCCACTACCACTGGCAACTTACCGAAGGCAGCCTCGACCTTATGTTTGCCATGGCGAAGAAAGGCGAGTTGCACGTGACGGTGCGGATGCGCTCTGCGCCCGATTATCTCGACGAAGTGTCGGCACTGTTCGAGTTGGCGCAGGCTGACCTTCCGCGCTTGCGGTCTGAGATCCTCGCCTTAGCGGAATAGGACCTGGGCCAGCAAGAAGTTAGCGACATAGATCAGGACCATGGAAATGACGACCGTGTTGGTTGTCGCTTTTCCAACCCCGACCGCGCCGTTGGTGGTTCGCAAGCCTTGCTGACATGCCACCAGGGCAACGATGAGACCGAAGCAGGGCCCTTTGATCATTCCTTTCAAAACGTCCTCTGGCTTGAGGAATTGCTGGAGGGATTGAAGGAAGGTCGTGATGGGCACACCTTCGCCGTAAGCGACCAGGAGGCCACCGAGTACGCCAGACCACATGCAAACCAGGGCGAGCATCGGCAACATCAGGATTCCCGCCAAAACACGAGGAACCACCAAGTAGTTACTCGGGTTGACGCTCAGCATTTTCAGGGCGTCGATCTGCTCGGTGACTTTCATGGTGCCGAGCTGGGCGGCCATGGCGCTTCCGCACCGGGCGGCGACCATGATTCCGGCGAGAACGGGTCCGACTTCGCGGGTAACGGTTAGCCCGACGGTTCCGCCGATAAACGGCGTCGCTCCGTATTGCATCAAGAACTTGCTGAGGTACAGCGAAAGTACGGCTCCGGAAAAGAACCCGGTCATCGATACGATCGGAACGCTGGACAACCCGACAAACGACATTTGGTCGAGGGTTTCCTTGGCTTCAAAAGGACGGCGGAAAAATCCACGAACGGCATCGCCGAGAATCAGTGTGGTTTCGCCTACGAATTCTAGGAAAGACTGCGCCGCGGGCCAAACCAAGAAACCACGGCGATCCACAAATTGATCTTAGCAGGTTCAGATATTTTCACTCAATTCCGGTACTTCTGCCCTAGGTACCCTCGGCTTATGCTACGGACAGGTGGTGGTGCGAGTAGAAGAGGGCCGGTGATTCAGGTCCTGTTACTCCTGCTACTGCTTGGAACTGTTGTTTTGTTTTGGATTTGGCCGACCCAGCGACCGGCTCAACCTGTGGAGATTACAAGTTTTACGCAAACGTCGAGAGACGGGTCGTAGTCTAGGCTACACTTCCCCTTTTAGGGAATTTTTCGCAGATTTACGAAAAAATAACGAACAAATCCCGATCACTTAGATACCAAAGGACTAATCTTGAGCTACGCTTGGAGCAATTACGCGGTACTTCCCATCCTCAGCGGCGTCATTCTGCTGATCGTTGGGATCGCTGCAGCAACCTATCGTAGCCAGCGCACATCGGGTCCTGTCTTCTTCCTGGCGAGCTCGGCGATGGTCTGGTGTTTCGGCTACGCGCTGGAACTCTGCTCGGCAAACAGCACGACGGCCAAGTTCTGGGCCAACTTCCAGTACCTCGGGCTCGTTTTTCTGGGGCCAGCGATTTTGCTCCTCGGCATTTACTACCGCAATGCCTTTGAGACTCCCCCGAAATGGCTGAAATACGTTCCTTACATTCAAGCCGTCATCTCGCTCCCGATCATTTTCGCGGACACCCGTAATCAGTGGTTCCGCCGCAACCTAAGCTTCAACAGCCTGGGCGGCTTTGGAAACTTGGAGTACGACAAGGGGCCTTGGTACCTGATTAACCTTGGTCTCACGTACATTCAAATCATCGTTGGCGTGCTGTTGATTGCGCAGCTTGCACTCAGCAAGAACAACCTGTATCGCAAGCAGACGCGCATCATGCTCTTTGGCGTCTTGGCGCCGGTTTTGGGAAGTGCTGCATACGTTTGCGGCTTGTCTCCCATTGAGGGCTACGATCCAACGCCTGCGCTGATGGGAATTGCCGGAGTCGCGCTTGCCGGTAGCGTCTTCCGTTGGTCGCTTTTTGACTTGGCTCCGATTGCCCGCGACCTGGTGGTTGAGCAGTTGCCAATGCCCGTTTTGGTGACGGCCGAAAACGACCGAATCATCGATGTGAACGAAGCGGCGCGCCGCATGTTTGGGCTCAAGAGTCCGCGAATGCTTGGCCAAACGGCCCTCACCACAATCAACCGGTGCGGCAAGTGGCAGGACCCGTGGTTCCTTACGGATGACCGAACCTACCAACTTTTGCGGTACCCGGTGACCGACGCGATGGGCGATAACGTTGGCGCGGTTTACCAATTCAACGACATGACGGAGGTTCTAGCCTACGAGCGAGAACTATCTTCGGCAAAGGAATACGCCGAAAACGCAAGCGCCGCGAAGTCTCGCTTCATTGCAAACGTCAGCCACGAAATTCGAACCCCGCTGAACGGCGTCATCGGTATCGCCGAGCTCATGCAGGCGACGGAGATGAGCCGCGAACAGCGCGGATACGTGCAAGCTATTCAAGGCTGTAGCCGCACCTTGCTGCACGTTGTGAACGATATTCTCGACCTCAGCAAGCTGGAGGCCGGAAAGTTTGAATTGGAACGGAAGGACACGGACCTTCGCCAGCTCGTCAAGGACGTCGTCAAAGGGCATGAAGCCACCGCCACGAGCCGCGGCATCAACTTTGTTTACGAAATGGCAGCCGAAGTGCCGCACTTCGTGAGCACCGACCCAAGCAAGCTGCGCCAAACGCTCAACAACTTGGTGAGCAATGCGGTCAAGTTCACCGAAGCTGGCCGGATCGCGGTGATCGTTCGAAAGGTCGGATCGCGGGTTGAGTTCCGCGTGGAAGACACCGGCATCGGAATCCCCGTCGACAAACAGAGCCGTGTCTTCGATCCGTTCCAACAGGCGGACGCCAGCGACTCGCGCGTTTATGGCGGTACGGGGCTTGGCCTCGCGATTGTGAAGCAAACGGTCGAGCTCTTTAACGGCACCCTTGCCCTGGAGAGCGAGCCAGGCGTAGGTACGAAGATTACGATTCTCTTGCCGCTCGATGAAATCGAAGGCAAAGTGGAGCAAACCCCCGAAACGCCGGACATTCACGACACCCGCGTTCTGTTGGTGGAAGACAACAACATCAACGCGCTCGTCGTGCAGCGGCTTCTGGAACGCACGGGTTGCGTTGTCGTACACGCCGAAGACGGCTTCCGAGCGCTGGACCTGCTGCAAGAGCACGAAGGCGAATTCGATATCGTGCTCCTCGACTTGCAGATGCCGGGTCTGGATGGCTACGAGACCTACCGCCGAATCGCGCAGAAGTGGAAGATTCCGGTGGTCGCACTCACCGCGAACGCCAACCAGGACGACCGACTCCGCTGCATTCGCCTTGGTATGGTGGAGTTCCTTACGAAGCCCGTTGCGGCGCACGATCTTTACAAGATCATCAAGCAGTTCCGAGCGCCCGCAAAGACTCGCACCTCGGTCTAGTTTCTAAGTCCTACGAGGGGAACCTGGACCCCTTGGTAAATGTCATACTGAACTGTAATTGGGGGCGAACGGCTTCGACAGGGCCGGTTTGACTTTCTGTTGCGAGCCGTGGATTCTCGTGGGCCACGTAAAAAACGAGAAAAAAAGTAGCTGCGAACAACAACTACGCATTCGCGGCCTAATTAGGCCCGACGTCCGCCTCTCTCGAGCCCGTAGGGAGAGTTCCGGGTGTAAAAAAATCGGGATCGACTGGTGAGCTTCCGTCTGTAGCAAGCTAGTCTAAATCAATCAGACTGGGTGATTGCTCAGGCGGCCTCGGCAGAGAGCGACATCGAGAAAAAGTACAGAGGAGACGCTCGTGGTTAATGGGAGGGCCGACGGTTTTGGAAGGGAGTTCAATTCTCCCCGCCTCCACCAATTTTTGTCCGGCCGCACGACGTCTGCACACCTTGCCCAAAGAATTTACTGAACGACTGTCCGTTCTGGCTATACCACGGACGTAATCTCCGAAACTTGCGTCTACAATACAGCTAGCACCGGTGCTGTCGATGAAGACTTTCGCCAAATTCTGTCTCTCGTTTTCGACGATTGGCCTAGCCAGTCTGCTGATCGCCAATCAGCCTCAAGCCCCAACCGAGATCATTCGACTTGATCGGCCGTTCCTCTTCAGCTATTCCTCCTGGGAGAACAAGGTCAAGATTGAGGGCGGGCGCGCGATTCTGCGTGCAACGCCGCGAGGTGGAGCCGGCGTAAATCTTCAGCCACCGGTCGATCTTAGCACCCATGCGGACATGGTGCCGACCCTCCGCGTCTCCGTCGGCTCCGGCAATCGAGCCGCGAACCTGCGGCTCATGCTCTCGGATGATGCCGAACGGTCGGGCACTTGGACCTTTGCGCTCCCAAAGACGGGAACGGCCTGGATCACGCCGATCGATGGCAGTCCGCTCGGCGATCCGTCGGAGCTAGGTAAGGATGCAACCGGAAAGTCGAAGGGCAAACCAGACCTCAAGCGGATTTTCCAGTACCAACTCCTGGGCGACTGGTCCTCGGACGAGTCGCTCGATGTGGATGTTTTGACCATTGGAGCAAAGCCGCCCGAAGCCGCCGAGAAGCAGGCACGGGAAAAGGCGAAAGCGGCCGAGGCCGAAGCTCTTCGCCAGGCGGAGGCCGCCAAGGCTGAGCTTCGGACCAAGTACGGAACGATCACGAGTCGGTCTCCGCGCTTCATCTCGTACTCCTTCTTGGGGCCGAAGATGCTGTGTCTTGAGTTCGAAAGCGGCAAAGTCTCTGGCGCGGGGCTCGCCAAGTACGTGCCGCAGCCGGGGGACCAGCAGCAGAAGGATGACAAGAAGGTGTTCCTCGTACGGAACGGAGCGCGGGTGGGCTACCTCATCGGCCCAAAGCGAGATTGGCTGGCCAACACTGAGAAATTCGAAGGCGACCCGCTGATTGATGAGTACGCAGCCGACCCGCAGCAGTTTGCCCTACAGGGCAGCGGCATCGAAATGCGGCCCGTCGAAGTGCATCGCAAAACTCGTCCCATCAACGCGGCAATGCCTAGTTACGAGATGGTGCTCCGACATCGCGTGTACCTAAAGTTGCCAAGTGAGCTCGCGAAAGACGCGCAGTACCAGTTAACTTGGGGCAAGCTGAACGTGCAGGGATCAGCTCCGAAGATTCAGTACTCGCCGGAAAAGATCCAGAGTCCGGCGGTCCACGTGAACCAGATTGGGTTCCGGCCAAGCGACCCGGTGAAGCGGGCGTTTCTCTCCGAATGGCTCGGTACCGGCGGTGCCCTCAGCTTTGGTGATGAGCCAAAGTTCCGGGTCATCGATACGACCACGGGAACGACCGTCGCAACCGGCACGGCAAAGTACACAAAGAAGGCGACCGAGACCGAGCTGATCCAAAACAAGCAGGTCAACTACAGCCTCACCGACGTTTATCGCATGGATTTTCCGCAGCTGAACAAGCCCGGAACTTATCGGGTGGTGGTCGACGGTGTCGGCACAAGCGACCATTTCCCGATTGGCGAGGATGTTTGGCAAAAGGCGTTCCGAACCCAAATGCGCGGACTGTTCCACAACCGGTCTGGCATGGAGCTTGGCCCGCCTTACACGACGTACAAGAAGCCGAGGGACATGCATCCGGCGGATGGGCAGGTCGTCTATCAGTCCACCCACTCGGTGCTAGACAAGAATGAGGCCTTCGCAGAGCTCGAAAAGACCAGCACGGGCAAGTTGGTGCCAGAGGCGTGGGGCGGCTATCACGACGCCGGCGACTGGAACCCACGCCGCGTGACTCACCTAAAAGTCACGATGGCGCAGTTAGAAGTGTTCGAGCTGTTTCCTGCCTTCTTTGCGAAGCAGAACTTGAACATTCCGAAGCCCACGAAAGCACCGGATGTTCTGAACGAGGCGCTTTGGGAGCTCGATTGCTTCCGTCGACTCCAGTTGCCTCACGGAGGAGTCCGATTTGGCATTGAAACCAATGGAGACCCGATCGAGGGGGAGGTTTCTTGGCTTCAGTCGATGCCAGCTTACGTCTATGCAGCTGACCCATTTAGTAGCTGGTACTACGCATCGGTCGCTATCCGCTTCTCCGACCTGGTGAAGCCTTACGATTCGGCGCTTTCGACGACCTACCGCCAAAGTGCGATCCGGGCAATGACCTGGGCGGAGGCGAACCTCGCTCCTGTCCGAAGCAAGATCACCTGGGAGATGTGGGACTCTCGCAATCTCGCGGCGCTCTTGCTGTACCGCTCGACCAAGGACGAAAAGTGGCACAAGCTCTTCCTGGAAAACTCCGTCCTAGCGAAGCCAGAACCGAAGCTATTTGCCTACGGTACGGCGATTCAAACGGACGCGGCATTTGTTTATGCCCGGTTGCCGCAAGCTCTAGGGCTGGCCGAACTCAAAGCTCGCGCTAAAGCCGCGATCGAAGCGGAAGCACAAACGGCTCTGCGGTACGCCGAGAGCAACGGGTGGAATCTGACCACAAACGACACCGGAAAGCCAGCATTCCTTGGTTTCTACAGCTCGCCAAACGCCATCGAAGTGGCGCGCGCGCACTTCTTGACCGGCAAGCCGGAATACCTTGCCGGAACCGTGCAGGCTTGCCTTTTTTCGGGCGGTGCGAACCCGAATAACCTTACGTACACCTCGGGTCTAGGAGTTCGGAGCGCACGCCCCTTCAAAATTGACTACCGAATCCCGGGCCAAGCCATTCCCGAGGGGATCACGATTTACGGAAACTGCGACTACGTTGGCTGGCCCGACAACGGCTTCTTCACTTGGCCCATTCAGTGGCACGTGAGTCGGGTCGGAGTCCCGAGCCCATACAATTGGCCCATTCACGAGGCACTGTTTGAAACGTACTTGTATCCTGCCATGGAGGAGTACACGGTGGATGCTTGGGCACCGAACGTTTATGTTTGGGGATATTTGGCGGCTCGGAAATAGAACCTAGCCGCTGAGGCGCGGGTTGCCTATGAGTTTCCGGATGAGCTTGGAAATTGCGCCTACTTAGGACCGACATAAGACCTAGAGCAACCTTTCATCAGAACTAACATACGAAGGTATGCGGAAGTTCTGGATTTGGTTGCGCGTGACACTCGCCGGACTTATAGCAATCTACTGCTCGGTAGGTTTGGTCCAGTCCCTATGGATATTGGCGACGTACCCACAGGCGATTTTTGGACCGCTCGGCGGACTTTGGGTCTCCTATTGCCTGTTTCGTTTTCCAGACAAACCGGTCGAGGTTCGAAGTTTTGGAGCGCCCGTTTCGGAAGAGCAGCCCTTGAACGTTTAACAATTTTTGGAACTGTTTCGGACGCCGGCGGCTTCTGTGTTCCATGCGCCCGTTACACCTAGCCCTCTCCCTTCCGGTTCTCGCCGCCGTTATCGTTGCTTGCAACCGCACGGACGGAATCAGCGATGCTGGCCTGCCGAAAACACCCGAAGCAGTGAATCCGCTGAAGGTCGGCGGCGTGGCCCCATCGGCACCATTGAAGGGCTCCGATGGCAAGGAAACCAGCTTGAAGGAAGTCACGGCTGGCAAGCCAACCGTTCTCATTTTCTATCGCGGCGGATGGTGCCCATACTGCAATATCCACCTCAAAGAACTCATCCAAGTTGAGGGCGAACTCCGGAAAATTGGGTACCAACTCATCGCACTCTCGCCCGAGAATCCGGGAGACGTGAAGGGGACGATCGATCAGAACGAGCTGACTTACAAGCTGTATTCAGACGTTAACGCAGAGAACAGCAAGGCGTTTGGACTCGCCTTCTCAAACAACGGCCAAGTGCTCCCGGTACCGGCGGTGTACTTGATCGATAAGGCCGGAAAAATCGTGTATGCCCATTCGAATCCAAACTACACAGACCGGCTCAGCGGCGGAAGCATTTTGAAGGAAGCGAAAGCAAACCTCTAGGCTTTTGCGGGGTCGTTTTCTCGACGGATGATGCACTCGAGTCGGTCCATGATGGCGCACCGATGTTTAGTGTCGAGCTTATAAATGTCTCTCGCCCTTTGGTAGTTTGACCAACCAATTCCCAACATCATCAGTGGAGGAATAGCGGCCTGCGGTTCAAACATGTACAGTGCAACCACCATATACACGGCCACTAGGACGAGCGTGACGATCCAAGGTCGTTGATCAAAAGTTGGCGGAACGGGTTCCGTAAAATGAACTTGCACATGCCCCTTAACATTTCGAAATGTGCAGGTTGTCATGGGGCTATCCATGGCACTCGCCCATTCGGTGAGGTCTTTTGTGAAGGCAAACCTGCCTTTTGAATCATGTAGGCTGTTTAGGTACTGGATCGCCTGAGCGCGAGTTTCATCATTAAAAACGCCGGGAACCTCCCGAATCCACTGGCGGCGTTTGGGGTTGCCTGGAACCGGATGCCACTGGTCACGCGGAGCCAGTTGAGTGAGTGGCTCGGCGGAGGCAGTCGAAACAACAGAAATCGCCTCCGATACGTACTCTGGGGGCACGCCAATCTCCGCGGCCATTTCCTCAATGTCTTCGCGGTCGAATGAGGTGTGACGCTTCGACTCGGCCGCGACGAACTTTCCCGCAGCCATGCGCAGGATTTCTTCCGCTTCTTTGTCCGAAAATCGCTGCTCCATGGTTCAACTACGACCGGTTTAGGTTCGTCTATCCGGCTCTACTTATGATACGAGATGGTAACGGCCCAACGGCTGAGCTGAATAGCACCAGTACGCTAGGCGCCTCTGCGGATGAGACATTCCAAGTGGTCCAAAATCGGCTCGGTACTTGTGGCGAGTTGGTTTGACTTGACGATCTGGCGAATGATGTAAGGAATTGAGGACACTATGGCGAGCATATAGACCAGAGCTGCCGTCTCATCCCACTTTCGGCTGATGACGGCAACTGGAATGGATAGCACAAGCAGCATGGACCAAAGCACGCCGTATTGAGTCTTCCTCGGCTGCGTTCGCGTGAAGACAAGCTTCGCGAACCCATTGAAGTTTTGCACGCTGACCGTCACGAGAAGCCCCTCGCCTTCGTGCGTCCAGTCGCCACGATCGGTATCAAAAACATCAAGGCTCTTCCCTTTGAAATGTTTGCGAAGAGAGCCACAGATTTGTTGCCAAGTCTCTGCGTTAACTTTCCCGGGCACGAATCGCACCCACTGCTCACGGGGAGGATCGCCAGCGAAAGTAGTCGGCCCCTCGCTTGTGTCTCCTATTTGCTGAGTCGCCTGAGTCTCGGCGATTGCGTCCGTTACGTACTTCTCGGGAACACCCATCTCGCGGGCCATTTCAACAAGCTGCTCTTGCTTGATCAAGCCATGCTTTCGCGCTTCATCGAAGGCAAATTTTTCCGCAGCTAAGCGAAGGATTTGTTGAGCTTGTTGGTCGGTGAAGTGTTCAGCCACGGTTTGGAGATCTCTGAAAGTTCTTAATCCAGGACTTAGGCCGCCTGCTCGGAGCTTCGCCGGATTAGGCATTCGAGGTGGTCCATGACTGCTTCGGATTCTATCGATTGCTCTTTCGAAAGCAGCAACTGCTTGTGGGCATAGAATCCTATGATCAAACAGAAGAACATGAGCGCACCGGCCAGGTTCTGGTCGACATATCGCGTATAGAACAGCGCCGGAGCAAACGCAAGTAGCAGCACGGCCGCGAATTTTCCGATCCCGAGGCTGCGATCTTTTGGCCGAGTTAGCTGGAGGCGAACGAAGCCATTGTGGTTCTGTGCACCAACAAAGGTGACCGCACCATCGGCGTTTTGAATCCACTCCGCAATGTCAATTCGATATGCGTTCTGGCTAAGCCCCTTAAACCGAGTACAAAGGTAATCCACCATTTGGACCCAGACTATTTCGGAGACATATCCGGGGACGTGTCGAACCCATTGGTCACGGCCAGGGTTGCCGGGAACCGGAGTCTTTAGGTCCATTTGAATGGGCGGACCTTTCTTGCGTTCAGCTCTCTTGGTGGCGATGGCTTCCGCAACGTACTCCTCTGGCACGCCAATCTCTGATGCCATCTGCACCAAATCGGGTGATCTAATTTGGGATCGACGCTCGGATTCGGCGGCGGCGAACTTTTCGGCAGCTAGGCGCAGAATTTCCTGCGCTTCTTGCTCCGAAAAGTTATCTTCCACCGTTGCCTCTAAATTCACATAACGGTCTGGCGCTAAAGCGGGTTCCAGACCGTAATCAAAAAGGCATTGAAAACCCCTCTATCGAAGGATTTCCGCGCGCCACTCAGCCAGCGTGAGCAGGCGGCCGGGGGTGGGTTCGGTGGCGTTGAGGTAGGTGGTCAGGTTGTATTCCCCGGGCGAGATTGCGGGCCAGGGTGGCTGTCGGTTTGGGTCTTGCATGTTGCGACGGTCCGACCGGAAGTCGCGAACGTACTCGACCGCGTCCACCACGCGGAATCGGATTAGATTGTCATCCACCGGAAAGTTTTCCTGGGTCCATTTGATGGCGCAGCCCGGAAAATCGCCGGTGTAGCTGTCGTCATAGACGACGTCTCCCGTCGGGGTGCGATCGAGCAAAACCACGTGGTAGTCCCAAATCACCGCTTCGGCCGAAGGGTATTGCGGCACCTGCGCGTGCATTTGGCAACGTCGATTCTCGCTAACCACAAACACGGCCCACCGCTCGTTTTGCGAGGGCAGGTTGGCGAGCATCCAAACGTTTTCTTCGCAGTAGTTTGGAACGGGAACGAAAGGAATCGGCTCGGTCATTCTATTACCGACGCTTCGAGCAATGAGCGGTAGCTCGCGACGCCCGGTACATCCAAGCCGACGATCTTTGCCTGATCGTCCCAACGACGTGCCTGGACAGCTTCCCGGTAGTAAGGCTCGGTTTCAAACTCAGCCACTTCTTCTGCCGTCATCGGTCCGCCTTGAAGCTCTAGGCTACGCTGCGACACGGGGGACAGTCCGGCAAGGTACTCGGGCTCGACAGCGCAAAGGTACCGCTTCGCCGGCACGTGTAGCCGCACGCAATCAATCACGAGGGGCGGAAACTTGCCAGCGAGAAACTCTGCCCCCTCGTCTTCGTGCTTTGCGTCCACCCCATGATCGGCAATATCTTCACCGTGGCCGTGCAGCAGGTGGCCGATGTCATGCAGAAGCGCGCCGAGGATCATGTCGTCGCTGGCTCCGGCTTCTCGCGCCAGGTGGGCCGCTTGCAGGGCGTGCTCGGTTTCGGTCACTTGCTCGCCGAAGTAAAGCCCGTTGCCGCGTTCTTCAAAAAGTTGGATGATCTCGTCGACGATCGTCATTTGAGTGTGGTGTTCGTACCGGATGACTGTTACCGGAAGGTTAAGGGTACGAATTTCCTTTCGAAAACAGGACCTTACCGGAAGAGATTCGGAAATGCGTACACCGCGTATGCCCCGAGCCGGGCTCCTTCGGGCGTCGGGTGCAACCCGTCACGAGTCAATACGCGGGTGAGCCGGAAAGTGTCACCCGAGACAACGGGCTTCGCAAACATCGCTCGAAGGACAACTTCCAGACCCGTCGTGCCGGGGTAGCTGGTGATGGTCATTTGCGACGCGCCGGTGTTTCCGCCGGTCAATCCGGTTACGGAGAAGCCATCGTAGTAGCCGGGCTTTTCATCGCCCCCAACGCATTTGGCGATGAGCAAATTCGAGTTACCGATCCCTTGCGAAACGGTCTGAGCAACCTGCGTGCCATCGCGCCAAACGCCTCGTGAATCTGAAACATATTTCGCGGGGTCGAGCACAGCAAAGAATCCAGCCGGCACGGTGGTGCGAAGTGAGTCGTTGTAAGTGAGCCAGTTGGCGACGGCGAAGTCGTTATTCTTCGTTTTCTGTCCCGCGGCTGTAGCCCATTGGTCGGTGCTTGTGGTGTACGGGTGGAGAGTGGAGAGATACATCCTCTTGATCCCGTACTTGACCAGAATGGCGGCAAGCGCCTGATTACGTGTGACGATTTCGCTGGCTGGGCAACGTCCGGTCCCGGTTGAAGCAAAGCTGGCGGCGTCGTTGATTCCGTGCGTGATGAGGCCGTAGTCAGCGCCGGACTCGCGGAGGAGGGCTAAGCGACGCGTCATGGTCGCTTCGGTGTTGATCTCGCTTCGGTCTCCCGAAACGCCAAAGCTCACGACCGGAATTTTTAGCCGCGCAAAGCCCCGGCCTACCCAGCCTGGGTTGTAGAAGCCATCGCGGTTATAGTGGGAGCCACTGTCGTTTCCGGCGTTCAAAACCGAATCTCCAAACGCGGCAATGCTATGGGCGTTGGGATCGGTGGTCCGGGTCTGAATCAAGGCTGGCATCGCGCAAACGCGTGGCCCGAGGAATTTGCCGCTGTCGTACTTAAACGCATTAGCTGAGAAGGTTGGGACATCGACAGCGGGCGTGGTCGCACCAGCAGACGTCTTAAAACTCGTGTAATCGTAGGCAGCGAGCGTGCTACATAGGAGCTGTTGCGCGGGATTGATGAGGGTGTAACGGAGGCGCGCTTTGATCACCGTTCCGGACGTGACGGGAATGTTCAGCCAGTCGGAAAACATGTGGGCGCCGGGCTGCATCAATCCGACCGTTTGGCCCGCAAAAGTCGCCTTTTGCCAGGTGCCATTAACGAGGACGGCAAACTCCGTTTTCACCGGGCCCGCGATCACTCGCGACTCTTGAAAGCCGGGGTACTTGTCGGTGTTGGCGTACTTATGACCCGCGGGATATGGGTTCCAAGTGATGTCGCCTTTGCCCCAGCCAGTTACCGCGATTCTGAGTCCCTGGCCGCTGACGATCGGGTGAATGTTGAACTCGGTAAGAATCGAATCCACGCTATCACTCGCACCGCTCGCCTGAGCCGCGCCGGCATTTGTGTAGCTTACGCATGAAATGGGCCGAGGTGTCGTTTGCGCGAAACCGCACGAAATGAGCGCACCCATCATCACTGCGGACAACGATCTCCGGTATTTCATGGCCTGTAACCTATCTTGGCCCAAAAACTGCAGAGTTCACCCCGACCGATAACAATTGATCCGTCCCGGTTTCGCGCGCGAAGCTCTACAAGTTCTAAATCGGTCACCGCAACGCTACTTTCCAATCTAACTCGTAGAACCTACAGCAGATCCCTGGCCCAAAAATGACCCCGGATTGGTTCAAGATGACTTACAGGAGCGAGACAGAACCGGAATGAATTTGTTTACTCACAGCGGCCAACCAATTCCACAACTGGGATTAGGCACGTTTGGTTCGGATAACTACACGGCAGACCAAATTGCCGCAGCCGTGATTGGCGCCGGCGAAGTGGGATATCGCCACTTCGACTGCGCTTCGATTTATGCCAACGAACCAGAAGTTGGCGAGGCGTTGCGCGCGGTTACGGAAAGTGGCATCGCGAGAGAGGATCTTTGGGTCACCAGCAAGGTCTGGAACAACATGCACGGCGAGGTGGAAGCGTCTTGCGAGCAGTCTCTGCGCGATCTTAAGCTCGACTACCTCGACCTGTTCTTGGTGCACTGGCCCTTCCCGAACCATCATGCCCAAGGCGTCGACGTGAACTCCCGAGACCCTCATGCCGTGCCGTACGACCACAACGCCTACATGGCAACCTGGGCGCAGATGGAGCGGTTGGTCGAGCGTGGCTTGGTCCGACACATCGGAACCTCAAACATGACGGTGCACAAGCTGAAGCATTTGCTCCGCGATGCGGCGATCCGGCCAGCCGCCGCGCAGCTTGAGCTGCATCCCCACTTTCAGCAGAAAGCGAACTTTGAATACTTGGTGGAAAACGGCATTCAGCCGATTGGCTACTCGCCCATCGGATCACCAAGTCGTCCAGAGCGAGATCGCACTCCTGAAGATTCCGTGGATATCGAAGACCCGGTCATCGTGGCGGCCGCCGAGCGCTTGGGGGTTCATCCGGCGGTTGTTTGCGTACTCTGGCAGGTTCAGTTGGGTTCGATTCCGATTCCGTTCTCAGTAAAGCGACCTCAGTATGAAGGAATGCTCCGCGCGGTGAGCGAGTTGCGACTCACCCCCGAAGAGATGACCGCGATCAGCGGGATCGACCGAAATTGCCGCCTCATCAAAGGGCACGTTTTCCTTTGGGAAGGGGCGAAAGACTGGACCGACCTTTGGGACGACGAGCCTTAAACGGCGCGGCGATACTCCGAACCATCGAGTTCACGGTCTAGCAGCCCTAGGTCGAACATCTCGCGGCGAAGCAGGGCATGGTCGTTGAAGGCGTGCCAGTTCTTTAGGACGATGTTCACTTCAACTTCCCGGTAGGTTCGATTGGGCAGAAACTTGGTGGCAAGGTAGCGCAAGATTTGCAGCTGCACCTTGCGCTGCTTCCGGCTGGGCCAAGCCAACACAACGCCATTTTCGTCGAGCCACTGCGCGGGAATGGCTTCCTTTTCGCCTTCAGTATTGGTGAACTCAAACAACGCGTTCATAGATACCACCGCCTGGGGCTCACCTTTCCCATGCCGAACGATTCCTTTTTCTCGAACATCTATTGAGGAATGGGACGTTCTTTAGCCGCGTTGTGAATCGGACTAAACCGGGCACTGCCTTTCAACCATACGAAGGGCGGCGGGGCCGGAAATGATTCACCGTTTT
This sequence comes from bacterium, assembly GCA_027485645.1. Taxonomy (GTDB): domain Bacteria; phylum Armatimonadota; class Fimbriimonadia; order Fimbriimonadales; family Fimbriimonadaceae; genus Fimbriimonas. The sequence continues at coordinate 274,668 of JAIXQR010000003.1, read as the reverse complement.
TGAGTGGCGGCAAGGCGCCCAAAGCGGGCAAACTCGGAGGGCGGCCATGAAGCAACACCCACCGATCAATTCGCACTTTCCTACCCTGTGGTTCGGCGGGGACTACAACCCGGAGCAGTGGTCAAAGGAGACTTGGCTCGAAGACGTAGAGCTGATGAAGCAGGCCGGCGTTAACGCGGCCACGGTCGGAGTGTTTTCTTGGGTGTCGCTTGAGCCCGAAGAAGGCGTTCACACCTTTGAATGGCTCGACGAAGTCTTTGATCTTCTTCACGCGAACGGGATTCACGTGGTGCTAGCGACGCCAAGTGCGGCACCACCGGCTTGGCTCAGCAAGAAGTATCCCGAGACGTTACGCACCGATGCAAACCGGCAGCGGCGGCATCACGGCAACCGGGTCAATTTCAACTGGGCAAGCAAGGTCTACCGGGAAAAAGCGGCGGGAATGGCGGAGATGCTGGCTAACCGGTACGGATCTCACCCAGCGCTTGCCATGTGGCACGTGTCGAACGAGTACGGCGGCGAGGATTACAGCGAAGAGTCGCGACTGGCCTTCATCGACTGGCTACGGAACAAGTACGTGACTCTTGAGCGCTTGAACGCGGCCTACTGGACCTCCTTCTGGGGCCATACCTACACGGATTGGGACCAGATTGACTTGCCCGGTCACCCGGTTGGCGAGACGAGCATTCATGGCCTCACCATCGATTGGAAGCGGTTCTGCTCTTACCAAATGCTCAGCTTCTTCCGAGAAGAGAGTGCCCCGCTGCGACGGATTACGCCAAACATTCCGATCACCACCAACATGATGGGCACCTACGAGGCGCTAGATCCCTGGAAGTGGAAGGACGAGTTAGAGGTCTTTACTTGGGACTCTTATCCCGGGTTCCAATCGCACCCGGTCGGCACTTGGGAGCTGATCAAAGTCGCGTTCGTACACGACATGTATCGGAGCATCAAGCAGAAGCCGTTCTTGCTCATCGAGAGCACGCCGAGCTCGAGCAACTGGTACAGCAGCATGCGGCTGAAGCGGCCAAACATGCACAAGCTGGAGGCGATGCAGGCGGTTGCGCACGGTAGCGAAGGCTCGATGTACTTCCAATGGCGACAATCGCGCGGGTCGCAAGAAAAGTGGCACGGTGCGTTTGTTGGCCACGCGGGCGGCACCGGCACGCGGGTGTTCACCGAAGCATGCGAAGTTGGAGCTACGTTGAAGGAGCTTCAGGATGTCGTTGGTTGGACCTCCGAGCCAGAAGTTGCGATTGTTTACGACTGGGAAAATGCTTGGGCGCTGAAGGAGTCTTGCGGACCAGTTGTGGGGGAGAAGGATTATCACCAAACCTGCGTCGAGCACTATCGCGGGTTCTGGGAGCAGAGTATTCCATGCGACGTGATCGACAGCGATCAGCCGTTTGACCGGTACCGGGTTGTCGTCGCGCCTATGCTGTACATGCTGAAGCCGGGGGTGGCGGAGAAGATCGAAGCCTTCGTCGCGGGTGGCGGTGTTTTCGTGACCACTTACCTTTCGGGCATGGTGGATGAGAACGACTTAGTGATCGATCGCCAAAAGACTTGGCCGCTGGAGACGGTCCTTGGCATCGTGCCGGAAGAGATCGATGCGCTGTTTCCGCAAGAGAGGGTCCACCTTGCCCTCGATTCGGGCGAAGGATCGGAGTCTTACGAGGGCGAGCGGTTCTGCGAACTGTTCTGGGTGACCGACGCCGAGGTGCGGGGGTACTACACCAGCGAGTTCTATTCTGGAAAGCCCGCACTCACGCGTAAGGTTCTCGGCTCGGGCGAGGCTTGGTACATCGGGGCGCGAACTCGAGATTCATTCTTGGAAGAGTTCTACACGACCTTGGCGTCGAACCTGGGACTGCAAAAGGACTTGACCTCGACGACTTCGCGCGGCGTCATGGCGGTTCGCCGAGGGGACAAGCTTTTCATTCTCAACTGCACGGAAGAAGCCGAGTTTGTGGCGGTCGGCGAGGAAGGGATTGAGATCCCGCCGTTCGGATCGATTGTCCTGCCAGCCTAAAGTTGCCCCCGCCGGTCCTTCCGGCGAGGGCGTTTCCTCTTAGACCAGCTTCTTTAGGGACGCTTCGATGCGGTCTCGAGACGGCTCCAGGAACGGAGCGAGGGCCAGGTGCTCGCCGAGCGTTTCTAGCGGCTCATCGGTCGCGAAACCGGGTTCGTCGGTTGCAAGTTCGAGCACCAGGCCTTCGGCGGAGCGGAAGTAGATCGACCGGAACCAGTGGCGGTCGACCGGGCCGCTGTGTCCGATCCGATTCTCGGTCAGCCAATTCAAGAACTGATCGTAGGTTGGATAGTCGGTGATTCGGAACGCGACATGGTGGATGCCGCCGTGACCGAGGTAGCCGCGAGGGCGAGACTCGTCCAAGACGACGTGGACCTGTCGACCTGGTTGTCCATCTCCGGCCACAAGGACCGTGGTTTCGCGGCCCTCTCGGGAGTAGGTGCCAGCGATTCGGAAGCCAAGGGTGTTCTGCATCATTGCGAGCGTCGTCGCCGGTTCGCTGAGGGCGAAGACGACGGCAAAGACGCCGCGAATCTGGTGCGGCGCGGGTACCGGGCTGCCAGGCCAATCGGAACCGCCTCGGGGAGCGTTACCGTCGGCGACGATCTCCAGCTGAACGCCATCCGGATCAGAAAACGCGATCGCGGCGTGGCCGTTTCGATTGAGTCCGTCGCGCACACTGAGGCCAAGTCCGCGCAAACGCTCGGCCCACCACGCAACCGAAGCATCGTCGATCACGCGGAGCATGAGGATATCGATGGTGTCGCTGCCGATTCGGTTTGGCGCGGTTTTCGGCCAGTCAAAGAACGTGACTTCAGTGCCGGGAGAACCTTCGTAGTCGCCGTAGAAGAGGTGGTAGTCGCTCGGCGAATCTTGGTTGACGGACTTCTTCACCAATCGCATTCCGAGGGTCTTGGTCCAAAAGTCGTAGTTGCGCTGGATGTCCTTCGAAACCAGCGTGACGTGGTGGATTCCGGTAACGACCGGGGCATTTGACTTCAGTTCGGTACTCATGGCTTTGTTGGGGCGTTTTTAATTGCCACAACAATTATACGCATTTCAACTACTTTGAGTTCCCGGGAATCACGGCGGTTGCACCGAAGCCGTCGGCTAGCCGTCCGATCTGCTTTAGCTTCAGGTCGACGAGATAAATTCGGCCGTCCTTTTCGGCGATGCACCAGCCGTCGGGGAGCTGTATCAAGTTGCCCCATCGCCACTGAAAGAACGGCGTTTCAAGTCCGAAGGAGTAGCGCTCGCCCGTTTGATTGTCCGTGACCTCGAAGTCGTAGCCTGGCCAAACCATCGGAGCCAATGTGAATCGTGGATTTTCTTCGGTCTGCAAGGTTCTGGAAAGGCCGTTGAATCCCGGATCGTAGGTCTTCCAGCCACCTACTTCTGCAGTACGTTCCAAAGTCACGGCGGGATCAAAGCGCTTGATAAGTGTCGGAGAATTGGCTGGTGTAGAAGACAGCCACTTTAGGTACCGGACGCCGGTCGGAGAAGTAACCACCGCAAGTGCATCACCGGATTCTGGGTCCATCTGTGGCCAGGTTGCGTCTTCAAACTCTTCGAACACACGCTTCTTGCCGGGTTGAAACGGCTCCATCTGCATTCTTTCAATCTTCCTTCCACCCGGCTTGACGTACCAAAGATCGAACCTAGGCATCGGGCGAGTCATCTTCATCCAGACGGTCCGAGACTTTAGATTGAGCGCCCCGCCGTAGCGTCCGGTCGCACCAGCGATCAGGATCAGACAGACGTAGCTGGCGAGATTGATCCAAACGCTCGCTCGCCAGGGATGGACCTTGAGGCCCATTCGGCGAGACATGATAGAAAGCACCCCGGCTTCAATGATTGCCGTGAGCAGGAATGTGTAAATCCAGGCAAGCACGAGGGTCGGGAACGCGGCCCGAATGGGATCGATCAAAGAGAGCCGCTGCCAAATGCCGGTGAGCCAAGGGAGACAAACGAATCCGATGCCCGCGGTCAGGAAGTTCGCGCCAAGCATGATGCCAAACGATGCTTCCAGTCGACAGCCAAACTTGCGATCAAGGATGGATGACTCAACCAAGGCAATGATGACGTTGCCGAGGGTGAGCACGAAGAGGCTGCTCCAAATAAATGGCGTACCGGCGTTCGCGACGAGGGCAGGAACGAGGTCCATTTACTCGTCCTGCTGCACGAGCACGATCGAATCCCAAGGGACAAATACGGGTAGGCCAAGTTTGCCGGACTTGCTCTGGTTCTCCACGGTAACGCCAAAGTCGGTCACTTTTGTCAGTCGACCGGAGACTTGGATCTGCGTTAACGAATCATCTCGGCTGCCACTCGGTAGAACCGTGCTCGATCCTTGAATATCGCGGCGAATCAGTACGGTCACAAGCTTGCCGGTAATCGAGTCGGCACCGGTGGTTGACCCTTGGCAGCCGACCAGAACAGCACACAGCAAAGGCAGCATCACACCCTTGGCCCACATGCGCTCATTCTATACTGAGTTCTGTTATGGCGAAGAAGTCATTGCAAGAAAAATTCGATGCGCGGAAGGACGCGGAGATCGTGACGATTGACAAGCCGATGCCCGGTTTAGAGACCGGCAGCAAGCTTTTGATCTCAACTCCAGCCGAGATCGACGCTTGGGTCAGGGCCATTCCAGCCGGGGAAACCCGCACGGTGGCCGATTTGCGACGCGATCTTGCCCAAAGGCACGGGGCAGACTCGACCTGCGCGCTCACCACGGGAATTTTCCTCCGCATCGTCTCCGAGCTTGCGCTTGAACGTCTGGCGGCCGGCGACCCAGAGGTCACGCCGTTTTGGCGAATTGTCGAACCAGGCTCCACCCTTGCCAAAAAACTCCCCAACGGACCGGCATTCATCTCCACCCGTCGCGCGCTCGAAGCCTAGGACGCTAGGGCCTAATCGGCTAACCTATGTGCAACTCGCATGACGCCGTTCACCCTTCTTCTTGCTCTTAGTTCTCCGCAGACTTTTGATCCGGGCCCGAACCCGATGATCCTTCGCGACCCTGCAGTGAACGCGACGACGATCGTCTTCCAATTCGCGGGGGACCTCTGGAAGGTGCCACGCGCCGGCGGAGCGGCCATTCGGCTCACCAGTGCACCCGGAGTCGAGAGCACTCCGAAGTTCTCGCCCGACGGAACCACCATCGCCTTTTCTGGCCAATACGACGGCAACACCGACGTCTTCACCGTTCCCGTGGAAGGTGGCACGCCAAAGCGGCTCACCGCCCATCCCGCCGCCGACGAAGTGAATGGTTGGACGCCGGATGGCAAGCATGTTCTGTTCATCTCCAGCATGGCTTCCGAGAACGCTTACACCCGGCTGTTTAAGGTGAGCACCGGCGGCGGAGTGCCGGTCCAGCTTCCATTCCCAGCCGTCGACGAAGGCAGCCTTAGCCCGGACGGCACCCAACTTGCCTATATTCCAAACCCGAAATGGCAAGCCGCATGGAAACGGTACCGAGGCGGCCAAGCTGGTCCGGTTTGGATCGGCGACTTGGCGACCTCAAAGGTCAAGCGCATCCCCTGGAAGGGCACGGGAGACGAAAACCCGATGTGGGTTGGCGATTCGATTTACTACCTTTCCGACCCGAAAGGCGAAATGACTCTCCACCGCTATGACACGAAGAGCGGAAAGTCTAACGAGGAGATCGCGCCAAACGGATCGGACATCAAGAACGCCTCGGCAGGTCCGGGCGTCATCGCCTACGAGGAGTTTGGTTCGATTTGGCTGTACGACCTAGCGAAAAAGTCGGCGAGCCGAGTTCCAATCACGATTGACGCGGACTTCCCCGAGGTTCGCGCTAAGTACGTTGATCTTGGCGAACGCATTCAAGGCGTCGATATCTCCCCAACCGGCCAGCGCATCGTTTCCGAAGCGCGTGGATTCATCTTCACCTCGCCAGCCAGCAAAGGCGATTCGAAAGTCTTGCACTCGGAGCCCGGAATTCAGCGCCGCAGCCCCGCGTGGTCGCCCGACGGTCGAACGATTGCCTACTTTACGGACCAGAACGACAAGGAAGAGCTGGCCCTTTATAACACCACAACTGGCAAAGACCGAATCATCAGCATCGGCGCAGGTCAGGGCAGCTTCTCGAACATTGTCTGGTCTCCTGACAGCAAGAAGCTGATCTACTCCGACTTTTCGCTTGGCCTTTGGATCTGCGATATTGCCAGCGGAGTCAGCACGCGAATTGATTCGCTGGTTCGCCGCGGCCGGATTGGATTCGAGTACTCGTGGTCACCCGATAGCAAGTGGATCGCTTACACGCGAGACATCGAGAGCACCTTCGGCGCGCTCTTCTTCTACAGCCTCGACTCCGGCAAGACGACCCAAGTGACCGATGGCTTGGCGGACGTTTCAAGTCCCGCCTTCGACCGAAGTGGCAAGTACGTTTACTTCCTGGGTTCTACCGACGTCGGTCTTGGTGGAGACAACCAAGACATTGCCGCTTATGCTTCGGCGAACGTGACCCAGAACGTTTACTGCTTGGTGCTTAAGAAAGGGGTTCCGAACCCGCTGGCACCGGAAAGCGACGAAGAGAAAGTCGCTCCGGCCGAAGCCAAGGCACCGGACGCCAAAGCACCGGAAGCAAAGACTCCAGATGCTAAGCCAGCGACCTCGCTCGTCGATCTCGATGGACTAGAGTCACGAATCATCACTCTGCCGCATCCGAAGCAGCCTTACGGTGGATTAGCCGCGGGAACGCCAGGATCGGTACTCGCCATCGCATTGCCCGTTCGACCAACGTCGATCGATCCAGCTCGTGGTACCAGTAGCCTCATTCGCTTCGCGTTTTCGGACCGACGCCCCACCGTAATCACTACCGGCGTGGGCGGAATCAGCGTGACCCCGGACGGAAGCAAGGCGCTCGTTCAGGGCCAAGGTGGACTGAGCATCATCGCAACGAGCGTTCCAGCGAATCCTGGCCAAGGCACGGTGAACTTGAGCGCGCAGGTTAAGATAGATCCACCGACCGAATGGCGGCGAATGTACCGCTCCGCGATTCGACAACAGAAGATCCGGTTCTATGATCCAAAGGTCCACGGCGTAGACCTCGACGCGCTGGAGAAGCGATACGAGCCGTTCTTGGCAAATCTGAAGTCACGCTCTGACCTCAACTATCTTTTCACGGAGATCTTTGGCGAAATCAGCGTTGGACACATGTTCATCGGTGGCGGTGACATTCCAGGCACGCGCGGAATTCCGGGCGGACTTCTTGGCGCGGACTACACCTTCGAGAAGAACCGCTACAAACTCGCGCGCATCTTTGACGGTGAGCGCTGGAACCCCAACCTGTACGCACCGCTTGCTCAGCCAGGCGTTGACGCGAAGGTCGGAGAGTATCTGCTCGCGATCGACGGTGAGGAGCTCACCGAAGTCATGGACTTGTACGTCGCGCTCGAAGGCAAGGCGGGCAAGCAAGTGAAGATCAAGCTTGGACCCAACGCCGATGGCACGGACGCTCGAGAAGTCGTTGTCCTCCCAATTGCCAACGAAGGCCAGCTCCGGAATCGAGCTTGGACCGAAGGCAACCGCAAACGAGTCGAAGCCGCGACCGGCGGAAAGGTCGGCTACGCTCACGTTCCCGACACGAACGTTGGCGGCTGGCGTGAGTTCGTTCGGTACTACTACGCGCAGACCGGAAAGGAAGCCATGATCATCGACGAGCGGCACAACGGGGGCGGCGCCATTGCCGACTTCCTGGTCCGAGAAATGACCAAGCCGATCGTTTCGGGTTCGAGAACGCGGTACGGAAAGGACTACCTGATCCCCGTAATGGGCGTGTTCGGGCCGAAGGTCATGATTGCCAACGAAATGGCCGGGTCGGGCGGGGACATCTTCCCGCACCTTTTCCGCTTCCACAAGGTCGGACCCATCATCGGCAAGACCACCTGGGGCGCGATGATTAGCAACTACGGGTTCAACCTCGTGGATGGCGGACGGATCAGCTCCCCCGACGACGCGATGTACAACCCAGACGGCACCTGGATGATCGAGAACCGGGGTACCCCTCCGGATATCGATGTCGAGCTCGATCCATTCCTGTGGCGACAAGGCAAAGACGCGCAGCTTGAAGCGGCAATTGCCGAGATTCAAAAGCTGCTAGCCAAGAACCCGGTGAAGCCGCTGAAGCGACCGGACTACCCTTCCATTCCGCCGTTCAAGTCGACCGGCGGGCGATAAGCTCACAAACCCGTTTGGCTAGCCGATCCGAAAGATAGCTGGCCAAACGGGAACATCGCAAAATCGTAAATCAGCCCAATCAACGCGAGGGCAAAGAGCACCTTCTGCCCCCGATTGAGCTTCGATCCATGCTCGGCCAGATAGGCCGCGCTCAAGATGCCGACGACATCTAAACAGACGTCGCTCAGCCTGCCACCCCGACCCGGAATGTAGGTTTGATGAACCTCGTCCGTCAGGGCAAGGAGCGCCGCGATGCCTATCGGTGGCCAAATGCTTTTCTTAAAGCCGAGGCGAAGGAGCAGGAACAAGGCGGCGAACTCCGCCACGTGCCAGCCCTTCACCACAAACCACCAAATCTGCAGCCAGAACTGCTTGAACCCCTCGGCTGGCACGCGGCCGCCAGAGATCCAAGCGACGGCCTGACTCAGCTGGGCGACCGTTACCAGCCCGTTCGAGGTCAAGAAAATGAGCCCGATCCAGACGGCGACGAACAGCCACGGAGACCTGAGTCGGGCCACGTTGGGTTACCTGCTGGCCGCGGGTGAACCGTAGAACCCGGCGCGGAGGAATCCTTCGCCATCGATCAGGGTCCAGTCGGGGTAGCTCACTCCGGCGGTGAACAGCGGGAGACGGTCGGTTCGGCGCATCGCCTTAAGGTCGGTTCCACCAATACCAACTGCACCATCCCAGTGAATCAGCGCGGTGACGCCGGGGCCGAAGCGGAAGTTTTGGAACTCGCCGTAGTTGCCCCGAACGTCGAACGCTTTCGAAAGTCTGGCCTTCCAAACGGAGTTGGTATCGGCGTTTCCGTACACCATCAGGCTGCGACCGCCGGTGTTCTCCTTATCCGTCAAGATGTCCACCGCGCCGTTGCCTCGAACGTACCAAGTTTCGGCGTCAAATCGAGCCTTGTTGGCCGCCCAAGCTCGCTCCTCTGCCGTGCCCTTCGTGCCGACGACCAGGGCGAATCGATCACTGAGCACCTCCTTCAACGGGCCGACGGGCGACTTCACTACGCCTTCTCGCCACTTGCCTTCGGCGTTCACCAAGTGGGCGACGTACTTCTTGCCAACTTTCTTAGAATCGATCAGGACCGCTTGGCCGTCGAGCACAACCGAGCCCAGTTCCTCGTCGGTCTCGAACGAGAGCGAGAGGACATTCGTGGTCTTGCCGAGCACAGTGTTGCCTTCTTTGGTCAGAACAATTCGGCTTGGAGAGAGGGGCTCGATCTGCGAGTCGATGCTCGCCCACCATGCCTTAGAAGAGATGCGTGGGTTCGGCGTCGTGAAGTCGATTTTGTTGGGAGTCGGGTTCAGCTTTCGACGCCGCATCATGTCGAACAACGGCGCGTAGTCCACGCTCTCGCCGCCAAACCAGTGCGAACCGCCGGGCTTCTCTCCGTATCCGAGGTCAGGATGTCCGATCTTCTCCAGTTCTGCCTTCATCGTGCGGGCCTGCGAAACCGGAACGGTTTCGTCCGCATCGCCGTGCCAAATGTAAACCGCCTGGGCCGAGGTGTTCGTTAGGCGGGCGAGGGTGTCGTAGTTATTCATGCTGCGACGAACGAGGCTTTGCACCGCGTTCGGCTCGCGCGGAGTCCAGCCACCGGCATAGGTCCAGAAGGAGATCCAACTTGCGCAGGGAGCGATGCTGGCGAACTTGTCGGGGAACAGCGTGCCGAGCGCCCAAGTGCCGTGGCCGCCCATCGAGTGCCCGGTGAGGTGGACCGCCAGCGGATCGTGAAGGATCGTGCGCTTGGCTTCCGAGAGGACCTCAAGGGCGTCCATGCGTCCCCAATCCTCCCAGTCGAATCCGAACGGGCGGCGGTTTGTTGGGCAGACGATAGTGATGTCGTCCTTAGATCCATAAGCATCCGATTGGCCACTGGCTTCAACGCTGGCGCCATGAACGCTAAGGGCGAGGAGGTTTGTCTTCGCGGGCTTTTGCGCCGGGTTCACCGCGTAGTACTGGACGCTGCCATCGATGGCGCTAACGAACGTTCGCTTGTGCGTTTGAGTGGCCGTTCGGAAGCGGACGGGAATCGTGGTTTCGTGAAGGACCTTGCTGCCCTGGGTCAGCTTCAACGCGCAAGCGGCGGATTCGCCGGAAGCACGTTTCGGGATCGTGAGCGAGACCGGAACCTTTCGGATCGACTCGGCGGGGATTGTTGGAATCGCCTTGCCGTTGATTTTCAGTCCCTTCAGGGGGAGGTTGGTGGCGTTTCGCACGACAATCCCGGCGAGGAGCGATCCTTTGTCGCTCGGAAGAATGTCCGGCAGCGTGGCGTCGCGCAGGTCGAGTTCGACCGGCTTCACGACCGGCTTGATTTCGAACTTCAGCCGACCTCGGCCAACTTGAAACAGCAGCTCATTGCGGCCCTTTTTGACAGAGATGGGGAGGGTGAGCCAGCCCCAAGAGTACGGATCACCCGCGCGTGGCGCTCCATTCACGTAAACCATGGTGTGGCCAGACGCTTCCAGCAGGACCGTGCCGTCGGCCGATGCTTCGAACGGAACATAGATGTAGCCGCCGGAAAGTGGTCGTCCCGTGTAAACGCCGTCCTTGGGTTCGATCAAGGTCCAGTCTGCTCCAGCATCGGGCGAAACCCACGTCCCGTTGATGATGGAATCGAGCACCGGATCGGTCGGTAGCGGCGTTCGGCCACCAGACGGGAATGGGCCACGGGAAAGAGCCGGTTTCAGCTCAATATCTTGAGCCGAGGCGACCCCGAAAGTCAAAACAAGGGCGAACACGGAAAGGCTGCGCACAGACTCAAGATAGCAGAGCGCCAACCGAAAATGGCGAGGCATTTTGCGGCTTGACAAAGTAGGGGCCGAGGCCCAAACTCTTCCGGTGACGAAACTAGGGGTTGGCGTAATTGGCGCCGGGAGTATTGGTATTCGGGCGGCGCTGGCGCATCTTTCGTTAGAAGACGTTCAGCATCGGGTTCATTTGGCGGCGGTTTGCGATGCGATGCCGGGTCGGGCCCAAGCGGCAGCGGACCGATTTGGCGTGGCGGCGGGCTACGACTCATTGGAAGAACTACTGGCCGACTCTAACGTGGACTTGGTCACGATCGGAACACCGATTGGCCTGCACTTTGAGCAGGGCCTGGCGGCGATTCGCGCCGGCAAGCACGTTCACTTTAACAAGACGATGTCGATTACAGCGGACGAAGCAACGCAGTTGATCGATGAAGCGAAGGCGCACGGCGTGAAGATCAACGCGAGTCCGGGCAACATGGTGCGGCCGGTCAACCGAGCCATTCGAGACTTGGTGCAGTCGGGCAAGCTCGGCAAGGTCGCTTGGGCCGCCGTAGGTGCAGGATTTGGCGACTACCATGAGAACGAAGATGTGCGGTCGGGCAATGACCTGCTCAGCAATGTGAATCCGTCTTGGTACTGGAAAAAGCCTGGCGGTGGACCGATGTACGACATGACGGTTTACGGGCTTCACACGCTCACCGGCATTCTTGGCCCGGCGAAGCGTGTCACCGCTATGTCCGGAATTTCCGTTCCTACCCGCGAGTTTAAGGGCGAGCCGTTCCAGACCGAGATGGACGACAACACGTTCTTGCTCTTGGACTTTGGCGATTCCGTGTTTGCTTTCGTCTATGGCGCTGCCCATGGCCTCATCGAAGCTGAGTGGGGACAGCCGAACATCTACGGTAGCCGAGGGACGCTGCTAGGCACGAAGCTCAACGGTGAGCCAGTGAAGCACGCCGGTGGTGATGACCCTCGCCCACATTCGGCCCAAGGTCGGCACGCGGTCGGTGAGCACCTGAACCTCGAAGAGATTCACGTTTACGAGGACATCATGCAGTTGATCGACTTGGTTCAGACCGGGACGCCACTGTACGGAACGGCCGAACATGCTCGACACGTCATCGAGATTTTCGAAGCGGGCTATCGCGCCGCGGAAACGGGCCAAACGCAGGTTTTGAACACCACGTTTGAGGCGGTGGATTGATGTTGCTCGCCGGAAAAGGGGTGCTGGTGACCGGTGCCTCGAAGGGCATTGGAGCGGCCACGGCGCGGGTGCTGGCTAGGCACGGGGCCAAGGTTGCGGTGAGCTACGCCAGCGGAAAGGAGCGGGCCGAGGCGGTTGTCGCGGAAATTGTCGCGGAGGGCGGAGAGGCGATCGCGGTCGGCGGTGATGTTCGGGACGCGGATTCCGTCTTGGCCATGGTCGAGGAGGTCGTTGGTCGGTTTGGTCGGATTGATGGCCTGGTGAACAACGCCATCGGCGGCGATCAGCATGGAACGTTTGCCAACGCAACTTGGGATGGGTATCAGAACATGATCGACTTTGGGGCGAAGGCGGTGGTCAATACGATCAAGGCCGTGCAGCCACATTTTCGGGCACAAGGCGGTGGATCGGTGGTGAACATCGTGACGGAGCTTTGGAACATGGGCTCCGGCGACTGGTCGATGTACATGGCCGGGAAAGGCGCGATGGTTGGGATATCCCGTTCGCTCGCGGCCGAACTTGGGCCGGACAACATTCGCATTAACATGGTCGCCCCGGGCTGGATGGCCACGGAGACGGTCGACACTTCGAGTGATGGTTCGAAAGGCTTTGCCGCGTCTCTACCTTTGCGACGACATGGGTCTGCCGAGGAGATCGGGAACGCCTGCGTGTTCTTCCTCAGCGATCTTTCGACCTACTGCACCGGGACGTATCTTCCGGTCTGCGGCGGTCGAGTAACCCAGATGGGATAAAAAAACGTGCCGGTGCTGCAAACCGCAAGCACCGGCACGACTAACTAGAATCAGCTCTTGCGTCGTCGTCGAAGGACGGCGACAAGTCCGCCGCCGAGCATCAGCATGGTGGCTGGCTCTGGAACGGGTGCCTGAGTCACGCTGACGTTGTCGATGCCCCAGCTTTCGTCATTTAGGCCCTGAAGGTTGGCTCCGGCGAACGTAAGGGTCAGGCTGGTGCTGTTGCTGACAAAGGTGAAGCCAGCGTTCTTTGGTCCGCCAAATTTGTACACCGAGTTGCCGTAGAAGTTAAAGCCGAGGGTGTCGATCTCGTCGGCATCGGTACCAGCGGCGAAGCTGCCCGAGCCGCTTGCGGAGTAGGACTGGTCGTAGCCTGATTGCTCAACATTGCTGAAGGTCTCGTCGAGAAGAGTGTTGCCGTTGGCGCCGAACTTGAACCGGTCTGGACCGACGCCAGAGTTGTTGCCATCCCAAGATTCAAGGACGAACAAATCGAAGTTGACCGTCGTTTGAGCACCGGCGGTGAGACCATTCAGAGTCAACGTGATCGTGTCGTTAGTGAACCGACCGAGGAACTTTCGGTTAGCATCGGCTGGAGCTGCGGTCACCAAGCTTGATGACCATTCCGAACCAACGAGACCTTGAAATCTTCGAGATAGGTGAACGCATGAGCCGAAAGTGGCAAGGCAAGAATGCCTAAAGCAATAAATTTTTTCATGAGCGCAGTTTAACGAGTCGCACAAAACCGGACGGCACCGGTTTTGCGTGACAGAAGAATGCGGGCACTTCAGGCGGTCGCGTTCGAGCTGGCGCCGGTGTCGAGGGTGAAGAACTCGAGAACCTCATCCAGCCGATTCGATTCCGCATCGCACTGTCCAACGGCCGTGGCGAGCAAACTCTGGGTCTTCTGGATTTCCTCGCGGTGCATGGCGATCTGGGTTTCTAGCTCCAGAATCTTCATTTCCAGCGTGCCCACGTAGGTGCTCGTTTGGTGTGTGAGGAGATCTTCGTATGCGGAGAGAGCCGCGACTTTTCGGCCAGCGTCAGCGATGACGCCGGCGGTGTCAACGCCCATGGCCTTACCCATGGCGGCGATGGTGGCGTTGACGGTGGCGCGGCGTACCTCGATGGGCAAAGTGCTCGGCAGCGACTGAATGACCTCAAGGGCTTGCTCGGCGGAGAAAGCGACGGGCGTTAGGCCAGCGCGCTGATACACCGATTGGTAGTCCACCTTTCCGTCGGGAGCGGTTGGCGCAGGGGTGGTCGCGGTCTCTTCGGCGATTTTGATTTGATCCAAGTTTGGCCCCGGGGTTTCCTTGATAATTTGCTCAACGGACTTCGTTGCCGCGGGAGCCGGCTTGCTCTCGGGCATCGGAATGTCGTCGGAAAAGCTCGACATGGAGGCGGAGAGTTCTGGGGCCGCTTCGGGTGGAAGTTCAACCACCAGGGATGCCGCTTTTCGAAGAATATTCTTGATGCTCATGTCCGTTTCCTTAGCTTAAAGTGCCTACAACCTCGGTCATCGGGGTGATCTCGTCAATCGCCTCCGTGAGCGAAGTTGCTTGAATGATGACATCGTCAATATCGCTCAATACCTGTTCGGGTGAGCGAGCGCGAATTTCATCGTTGATGAGTCCAAAAGTGTCGGCCATCAGCCGCATTTGCAAGCCGAGGTTCGACATGATCTGGCTGACCCGGGTGATGAACTCCTTGCGCCGGGTGATGATCTGCTGCCGCTTCGACATCAGGTTCTGGTTCGCGACAACCGTTTCGGACTGAATCGATTCTTCAAGGGATCGAAGCTCGTATTCGTAATAACTTGATATCGTGAATGCGACTTCTTCCACCCACTCCGGTGTTGGATTAAGTGCCGCGCTATCTGGGGTTTCGTCGTCGTTACGTTCGCCCTTTCGCGTTTTTGGCGGGGCAGAGCCCATCATCATCGGTGGTGTGACCGAACGGCGGTCACCGGTAGGGATCTTTTCATAGACCTCCGCATAAACCGACATCAGGTAGCTGGCGAACTGGGCTTCCTTTTGCGCGAACTGGAGATATTTCTCCATCAGGAAGTCGAGCTTGCGCATGGCTTCTCGGAACCAGCCTTCCTCGCCACGAGATTGGCCCTCGATCTGACTTCGAACTTGCTCAAGCCGCGAGAATTCGTGTCGAATCTCTTTGCGAACGATCGGGAAGGTTTGAGCCTTAAGGGCTTCTCGGCGTTCCACAACCTCACCATCGAAACGGGCTTGAATTCGCTTCTCGTACCAAGTCGTGTCTGGCACAAACAGTAAGTACACGGCCTCGGCAACGAGCCCGACGAGCAGCGGAATGGGATTAAGGGTTGCAGCAGAGGCCGCCACGAATCCTGCGAGTGCCACCAAGTTCGGCCCCTCTTTAAAGGCCTCTCCCAGTCGGTATTTCAGGCTCTTGTAAATCGGTAACGAAGGGTCAAATTTCACGGCGGTTAGCTTCGATTGACATTATGACCCGGTGCGCCAAGTTATAGATGAGTAAAGAGATCCTTTACTTCGTTCACCGTGGCGTGAAACTCGGGCGTCCGGGAAATGTCGGCATGCCAGGCCAAGCCGCGTGCAACGAGGTCAATTGTCTTTTGAATCCGGGCTCCCGGAATGAATGCACCCGCTGCGTCAATGTCTCTTCCCAGCAGGATTAAGGTGTCGCAGACTTCAATTGCGGAAGCGATGTCGTGGGTAACGATGATGAACGTCTTGTGCTCATCGGTTTGGGCGACATCCTTGATGAACTTGCACATTCGGCTTAGCGCAAGGGGGTCGAGACCGCTGAAAGGCTCGTCCATGAGCATCAGTTCGTTGCTGCACATGAACTGCTGAGCGATCGCGGCGCGCTGACGCTGGCCTCCGGAGAGCTGGACCGGGTACTTGTCGCCATGGTCGGCGAGGCCAAAACTTTCGAGCAAGTGCTTTGCTTTGCCTTCTGCCTCGGTCGCCGACATTCCGGCTTGCTTACCGGCCACTACGAGGTTGCCGGTAATTTTCCGGTGGTTTAGGAGCGGATAGTTTTGGGCGACAACGCCAACCGTTCCCGGCTTCACGGGAGTCCCAGGCTCTCCGACGAGAACGGTCCCGGACTCAGGTGCGTTTAACCCGGCGAGGATCCGAAAAAGCTGGGTCTTGCCCATGCCGCTCGGACCGAGAAGGCCGACAACTTGTCCCTGCTCGATTCCGGGGCGCACGATGTTTCGCACTTCGAAATGGACATCCCGGAGGATCTTCTTTCCGCCCAGACTTAGGTGGACGCCTTCGACCAATAACAGCCGCTCTTTGATGTCGTAGGCAATCGACGGTCGAATCATCGCTTACTTTCGCTCCAAGGTGAGGACAGCGTAGGGACACACGGCACGACGCACGGCACCAATGATCACGTCTTGAAACAGCCCGACGATGAGAATGATGATTTGGATTCCGAAGACTTCACTCATCTTAAAGAACTTCTGCTGGTTAAGAAGCAGCGCGCCGATGCCACCTTCGCCACGGTAGATACCTTCGACGAGGGTTAACATCATCCAGCCGATGGCGGCGTTTTGGCGCAGGACTTCGAACGCCTTATCGGCGGTACCGAGAACCACGACTTCCCAAACGACGCGCCATTCGCTCATGCGCAGGGTTCGGGCGTAGTCGAAATCGGCTTTCGGAATCTCAGAAACGACCGCGGCCATCGAGGTCACGAAGAACACCGTCATCGCGAACACGAGGAGCGATAGCTTTAGCGGATGGCCCCCACCGACGATGAGGGTGAACACCAGCGTGAATCCCGCCATGCTCAGGAATCGGCCTTTGCCAAGCGCGTTCACGAGGGGCCGGAAAAACGGCATCACGGTCAGATACGCAAGTCCAATCGAGATGAAAGCCGAGATCGCCACCGCTTCTAGGTTGAGCGAAACGCTGGTGATCAGCTCTTGGCCGAGCCCTTGTTTGAACCATAGATCCCGGATCGAATTCAGAACTTCGAGCGGCTTCGGAAGGACAGCAAAAGCCGAGAAGGTCCAGAGCAACAGAAAGATGAGGACCTGGACGGCGATGATGATGTTCATCGCTGTTCGGCTGAGGATTTTGTTTGGCGAGAATGCTTGAAGCAATCCCGCCGCCTGCTTGGAGACCTTCGGCGCTTCCGCTAGTCCGGTCGGTGCGCTCATCTGACGGCTTGAACCTTGATTTCAACGCGGCGATTCTTAGCCCGACCCGCCGGAGTGGTGTTGGGGACCACCGGTTGGGTTGAACCGTGAGCTCGAACCGGGACGCGTGCGGTCGGGAACAAGCGCGGCGCACGCTTGTTGAGCCAGCGCTGAACCGCGAACGCTCTCGCTTCCGAGAGAGCCATGTTGGAGGCTGGGTTGCCGACGTTGTCGGTGTGTCCGTGGACTTCGATGCTCGTCGTCGTACTGACCGCGAGCTCCTGAACCAGCTTTTCAAGCACTGGCTTAGCCGAAGGCTTCAAGACCGCTCGCCCCGTCTCAAACTCGATGTTCCAAGCTCGGGCGCTGATCTGCCGTTTGCTCGTGATGGCACCTGGCTTTGGCGTGGTGACCGCCATTTCGCTGCTTCGAAGAGCCTGTTCGTTGAAGTTCTGCTCCTGCGCTACCGCTTTCACATAGCGGGTGTCCAAGATCTCAGACGCCGGCGGAAAGCTGGGCATGAGTTCGGGGTACTGGGATTTAACAATCTCGCCGAACGTCGTGTACACGCTGGAGAAGATGTTTGCCGATCCGCTGACGAGGCCGAAGAGGAGCATGTTGTCCGCAACGTTGTTGACCGACGAACCACCGAGTTCAACCATCACACCGGTTTTGTCCTTCTCGAAGGTTCCTTTGTAGTACCGCTCCCAGTAGCTAGCGTCCTTTTCGTCATAGGCGACCGCACTGATTTCGGCGGCCTTTCGGAGGGCAGCCGAACTGCTGCGGACGGCTTCTCCGCCAACGAGGGCGCCGTCGAGCATCTTCACGACGAGGTCCTCGTTCTCTTTCATCCACTTATCAATGCCGATGACCACGCAGGGCATCTGAGCGTTGTATTCCTTGGTGGAAACGATGGAGACGAGACCGCCTTTCTTGTCGGCAATGTTCACGTCGCCGGGAGTCCAGGTAACAACCGCGTCAACCTTGATCGTCTTGGTTTCGCCGGTGCGCTTTCCGTTCCGAACCACCGGTCGCTTTTCGGTGTAGCCCGAGATGTACTTTTCGCCTGCGTCGAGGTAGTCATTTGCAGCAACCCAGTTCAGAGCGTCAGGGTCGTAAGTCTTTTCGTCGGGGTTGTTCTTGAGGCCGTTGTCACCGAGCCACTTCATGGCGATGTTCCAGTCGCCGTCTCGCAGGTAGCCAGAAACCACGCCACCCTTACTAGCGGCCGGATTGGCGGACCAGCTCTTCGGTCCCATGAACTTATCTTCTCCACGCGAGAAGCCAATGGCTCCGACGACTTTCGCCTTGTACTCGGGACCGAGTTTGCCAAGGGTGTCGTTGAGACCAGCCAGGAAGGCTGCGCCGCCGTCGCCCATGATGGTGACGAAGTGGGTTCCGCGCTCGGGCTGCTTATTACCGCGGCTGAGTTCGGTGGCGAAGTCGACAAGGGCTTCCTGCATTTTCGCCGGATCGTCTTGTCGCGTGAAGTCGATCGCAACTCCGCGCGTTGCCATCAGCGAGCCGTTGGTGGTTGACTTGCCGCCGTTAGCAAAGAAGATGCCCATGTGGGCATTCCAAGCCCAGTGCATGAACCGGATGCGGGGACCCGTTCCTTCAAACTTCTCGGTGCCCGGAAGAGCGAGGTTCTTGACCGAGACCGGAGTTGGCTGATCATTGATCTGAGGCAAATCTGCCTTCAGCGGAACAACCGATTCTCGGACCGGCGCGGAAGGAATCAGATCTCCAAGCCCGCCGCCCGTGTAGAGCTTGTAGCCGCCAAATGCGAATCCTGCAACCAGGATTACTACAATGATTTTGCCTAAGGGTTTTACTTTAACTTCACTCATTGTGACTGCGGCTCCCACACCGGGTGTCCGCCCAATATACCAACATACGGGTGAACGAACGTCTGGGATTCAGCCGAGCATCGAACCGAGGAATCGCGGCGGTGTCCACTGAATACTCCGTTATTATCATAAGTAGTTCTATAAGATTTTTCTTTTGCGGATTTTGCGGCAAAAAGTGCAACCCATGATGCGTTCTGGGCGTGCTAGCAACAGGACCCATTTTGAATTCAAACAATCAGCGCACCCTTGCTCAAATCTTCCGTCACCCCATGACGCACAACCTCACTTGGCGAGACGCCATCTCCCTCTTCGAGCATCTGGGCCAAGTAGAGCAGGAGCACAACGGAAACCTGAAGGTGACGATCAACTCGCAATTGTCGGTTTTTCACGGCGTTGCCGCATCAGACGTCGCCAGCCCAGATCAGGTGAACCAAATGCGGAGTCTTCTGCGAGAGCACGAAAGCCACCGCGAGCGCCAAAACGGTCGCCTGCTTTTGGTCCTAAACTTCCACGAAGGCCGTATTTTTGACTTGGCCGACGAAGATGCCGAGCCAATCAGTGTCGTACCGCTCGATCCCGATGGCACCAAGTCCCACGTTCACCCCACAAAGCACGAAGACTCCGGTCGCAATGTTCAGCCCAACCACGATGCGTACTTTGATGCGGTCGCCGTGCCCCTTGAAGGCGCGAAGGAAATCATCGTCTTCGGCTCCGGCGAAGGCGCCAGTGGCGCGATGTTGCAGTTCCTGCCCTGGCTAGAGCAAGCCCACCCGGCAACTCACCAAGTCGTATCGCGGTCGGAAACGGTTGACCAGAGCCACCTTAGCAACGGCGAACTACGGGCAAAAGCTCTGGCCTCTCAAGTTTCTTAAATAGGAGCGACGCCGTTATCGTTCGTGGCGTTGTCATGACGACGCATCGTCCCTTGATTTCGGCAATGGGCTTAGCGTCTGAGCGCGATTCCCGTACAATGCCAGCGTAGGGCAGAGGTATGGGCAAAGCGGAAATGGCAGTTCGGTGGGTGGGGTTTGCTTTCGCTTCGGGAAGCATCATCTGGGCTTCCACGCTTTCCGTCTCGGCCCAGGAACAGGCAAACGAGCCCAAGATCTCGGCCGAGCAGGCGGCGTTTTTCGAAGCCAAAATTCGCCCTGTACTTGCCGAGAACTGCGTTAGTTGCCACGGCGGAAAGGTACAGCTCTCGGGCCTGCGCCTGGACACCCGTGCCGGTTTCCTAAAGGGCACTTCGAGCGGCAAAAAGCTGGTCGGAATGCCAGCTGATCAGAATCCCCTGCTGGAAGTTCTCCGCTACGGCGGGAAGATCAAGATGCCGCCTACCGGCAAGTTAAAGCCGAACCAGATTGTGGACTTCGAAGCGTGGATTGCCATGGGCGCGCCTTGGCCCGGCGCGGGGGCGACGAAGGCGGCGGCATCCTCTGAACTTTGGTCTCTTGTTCCGGTCCAGAAGCCGACCGTTCCGGCGGTGAAAGCCAAAGCTTGGGTTCGAAACCCGGTGGATGCCTTCGTGCTGGCTAAGCTGGAATCGAAAAAGCTTGCTCCCGCAGGGGAGGCGGATCGGCGAACCTTGTTACGGCGCTTGAGCTACGACCTGATCGGCTTGCCGCCCACGGCCCAAGAGGTGGCGGAGTTTCAGGCAGATAAAGCTCCAGACGCCTACGAGAAGGCGGTCGATCGTCTTTTGGCCTCTCCGCACTACGGGGAGCGGTGGGCCAGGCATTGGCTGGATGTCGCGCGGTACGCCGACACCAAGGGCTACACCTTCGAAGAGGATCGGAACTACCCGAACGCCTACACCTACCGGAACTGGGTGATCAACGCGCTCAACCGTGACCTTCCGTACGACCAGTTTGTCATTCAGCAAATCGCGGCGGACCGCCTTCCAGAAGTCGCGAATGGCGACGACAAAACTCCCCTCGCGGCGATGGGCTTTTTAACCCTCGGGCGGCGATTCCTGAACTCAGTGCCGGACATTATCGATGACCGCATCGACGTCACCATGCGCGGTTTTCAGGCGTTCACGGTGAGCTGCGCCCGGTGTCACGACCACAAGTTCGACCCTATTCCGACGCAGGACTATTACTCGCTTTACGGAATTTTTGACTCCTCTCGCGAGGACACCTTGCCGATTTCCCCGAAACCGATTCGCGAACCTTGGGCGAAGCACCAAGCTGCGGTGACTGAGCTCGAAACCAAGATTCGGACCACCGTCATGGGTCAGATGGCGCGGCTGCGAAAGATGGCCGCCGACCCCGAAGGTTCGAAGTCGCTCTCCGCGGAAATCAAGGGCATTTTGCAGAGCATCCGCCCCGAAGTCACGCCGATGGGCGAGAACCTGAACAAGCTGTTCAAAGTCTTCGAACCCACCGCGCTTCAGGCGATTCAGACGATGGCTCCGCAGTTGGACAAGCTGCGAGGTTCTGCCCCGCCAACCCCCGAATTCGCCATGGCGATGGTGGACTTCAATCCGCACGATGGCGTGGTGTTCAAGCGCGGAAATCCCGGTAACCAGGGTGAAAAGGCTCCACGCCGGTTCCTCGCGGCGCTCTTGAAGCCAGGCGAAACACGAGAGGAATGGAAGGGGACAAGCGGACGGCTAGAGCTGGCCAAGTCGATCGCCTCGCCAAGGAATCCGCTCACTGCGCGAGTTTTTGTAAACCGGGTCTGGCACCACCACTTCGGTGCGGGCTTGGTCCGAACGCCGTCTGATTTCGGCCGCCAAGGGGAAAAGCCGACCCATCCCGAATTGCTTGATTACCTGGCTGCGACCTTTATCGAGAACGGTTGGTCCATCAAGAAGCTGCACCGAATGCTCGTGACCTCCGCGACCTATCGGCTGAAGTCGGAGACGACCAAAGCGACGATCAACGCTGACCCCGACAACCGATGGTTGGCGAGATTTAATCGTCGACGGCTTGACCTAGAACAGACGCGGGACTCGCTATTCCTGGCTTCGGGCGAGCTTGACCTAAAGCAGGTCGGCGGGAAGTCGGTCGACCTTTGGTCGAAACCGTTCACCCAGCGGCGCGCCGTCTACGGCTTCATCGAGCGGCAAAACCTTCCGGGCATCTTCCGGACCTTCGACTTTGCGAGCCCAGACAGCACCAATGCCCGCCGCTTCCAAACCACCGTGCCACAGCAAGCCTTGTTCCTAATGAACTCGCCGCTGACCGTGGAGCAGGCCAAGCGAGTCGTAAATCGGGCGGAGATTGCGCAAGCAAAGGGGCCGACCGAGCAGGTTCGCCAGCTTTACCGCCGCTTGCTCAGCCGCTCGCCGGAGGCCGATGAGCTTGCGGCCGCCTTGGAATACCTATCCGCCGGATCGGCCCTCGTGCCTCAACCAAGCCCAATTTGGCAGTACGGCTACGGTCGGGTCGATGCGATAACGCAGCGGGTTCAGGACTTCCGTCCTCTGACCGCCTTTAAGGAAAACCGCTATCAAGCAGGTGAGCAGTTCCCCGATCCGGCACTTGGATACTTACTGCTGAACGAGGCGGGTGGGCATCCTGGAAACGATGACAACCACTCAATCATTCGCCGCTGGGTCGCGCCAGATGCGATGAGGCTCTCGATCACCGGCGACTTGAACCACCCGGACAAGAACGGCAACGGCGTGCAAGCTCGGGTCGTCAGCAGCCGCCTTGGCGTTTTAGGAGATTGGAAGGCGCACGCCAAGGTTGTGAAGACCGAAGTGCCGCTGGTGATGGTGCAGAAAGGCGATGTTCTCGACTTCGTCGTGAGCCCGATGGGCTCGACGGCAAACGACGGCTTCGGCTGGACGCCGACCCTGCGGAAGTCTGGTAGCAACGAAATCTGGAGCGCCGCCGCCGGATTCGCCCCGCCACCTCAGCCACCAATCAGCCGCCTCGCGATTCTCGCACAGGCGCTAATGCTGACTAACGAATTTATGTTTGTGGATTAAAGCCGCTACTGCTTCTTTCGGGTGTCGTCGCTGATGAGTCCGATCGAAGCGGCAAGCTCCTTTGAAACGCCTAGTTGCAATCGCTGAAAGTCCACCGGGGTCGAATTGAAGTTCGACTGCTGCTTTGGCTCTTGGATATCTTCCGGCATATAGGCGGTTGACCAGTAAGAATCTGCCGCGCTTAGCAACCAAAGTGACATCGTTGGAGGCAACGGCGGCGCGGTGGGGAGAAGGGCCGCATAGACTTCATCCTTTACGATGCCGTGCCAAACAGACTCCGCTAAAGCTTCTCGATACCGAGCTTGAGCCTTTGCCGGCAAGCCTCGAACGGGCAACATCTGTCCCCCAAACAGCCGCTTGCGATCCGCTTCATTGAGTGAACCGATGAGCCGGAAGCCAGTCATCCCATCCCGCAAGGGCGCCAACAGGAACCGGACGTTGTACTCCGTGGTGTTTCGGAATGCTTCAACTTGTTCGTCGGTGAGACCGCTGGCAAACTTCGAATAGCCTTCTGTCGATAGCATCCCGCTAGGCTTCACTTCGGCGTTTGCGGCCAACACGAGATCCTCCGCTGGTTCGCGCGGGATATAAGTCCAGCGTTGTTCTTTCCTGCCCATGAGCCAACCATCGTTCGCGCGCATGTGATAGCCCCGGGAAGTGAAATAAACCCCTTCGTTGTAGCGGTTCTCGATCCATTCCTTAACCGTAGCGCCCTCGGTCCAGCGCCAGTAAGTCTCGGGAATCCGAAATGCTTCGGCGACGATGGGCAGCTTCGTTCGGCGATGCAATTCTTCCAACTGATCCGCCATGGTCAGAGTTTTGTTCTTTGGGGGATCCGATGGCAGATCGCCTGGTTCGCCGGTTAACTCGGTGCTCAGAACATCGGCGGCGCGCTCAGCTTCCCACGCGATGTCCCGTTCATTTTTGTACTGGAAAACAGAGCCGCCCGCCCAATCTGATCCGGTCACTCCACCCGAAGCTTCCCCGCCGTCCTTGCGGCCAAGCGATTGGCGTTGAAACTGGATGCCGTTGCTTCTCATGCGCAAGATCAGCGCGCCGCTCGTGTTGGGTGGGGCGTTCTGGTCATAGGGCTGGAGAACCATATTCGGCGGTAGCGAAGGTAGCCCAGGCACGGCAGGGCTTAGCGCAAAAATAGTTTGGCCAGCGAACAATTGTTTAACTTCGGCCGCTCCGAGTTGTGAAAGGACGTAACCAGCCGCTACCTCGCCAGATGCGGAGCGAGATTCTTGCACCGTCGTCTTTTGAAGGAGAGAAAGAATGCGGTAGTTCGCATCAGCTTCCACAGATGCCTGAATCTTCTTGTTCTCGCGGACGGCAATTTCTTCTTTTATGGCCGCCGGCGTCATCCGAGCGATGCGGGCGAGTTCAGCACAGTAGTTGCGCAGGCCTTGCTGCCGCGCCTTCGCCTCGGCTTGGCGGACTCGTTCGTCAGCGGCCGCAACCTCTGCTGGCTCAACCAGCCGATATCTCTCTCCGACCGGCTCCCACTTGAGCAGCATCGCATCGGCGGCGCGGTCCATGACCTCGTTGAGCGGACGGTCGATGCAGAACACGGCCATTTTCCGTTCTTGCAACTTCGCCTGAACCAGGATTTCTACACCGGTTTTGTCTTTGATCAGCGTCGCGAATTGCTTGACCGGGAGATATTTGTGACTCAAGGTGACCGGGGCTACTAATCGAGTGTCCGTTCCCACGGTTGGTGCGGATTGAGCCGTAAGCATGATAGAAAGCAAGGCAATCGGCGACATGGTCAGGGATTTGATGTTCCGGAGTCGGCGGCGTTATGCCTACCGAGTGGGTTTGTACCTGGGCCACGCGAAGCAATCGAACATGAACTGTCGTAAGATGGAGCGCAGGAGACGTCAATGTCAGATTTCGACCACCAACCGGCCATCGCGGACCACTTTTGCACCCGGCGCGAGCTTCTTTCGCGCATGGGCAACGGTTTTGCGGCGCTCGGCCTGATGGGGGTTTTAGGGGAGTCGGCATTTGCGGGTCCGGCGGTGCAAGGCGGAGTTCGTCTCAACCCGCTCGCACCTAAAGCACCGATGTTCGCCGCCAAAGCGAAGCGGGTCATCTTCCTGTTCATGAACGGCGGTCCGTCGCAGGTGGACACTTTCGATCCCAAGCCGATGCTGGCAAAGTATGCCGGGCAGGCGATTCCCCTGCAGCTTCCGACCGAACGGCGCACCGGAGCCGCGCTACCTTCGCCCTACAAGTTCCAAAAGTACGGACAATCGGGCATTGAAGTCAGCGAAATCTTCCCCAACGTGGCGAAGCACGTGGACGACATGGTGGTCATCCGCTCAATGCATGCGGACGTGCCGAACCACGAACCCTCTTTGATGCTGATGAACTGCGGCGACGCCCGCATGCCACGCCCGGCGATGGGGTCTTGGACGCTTTATGGCCTCGGTACAGAGAACCAGAATCTCCCTGGCTTCATCGCGATGTGCCCCGGAGGTTTCCCGATTCAGGAGACGCAAAACTGGCAATCTGGATTCCTGCCGGGAGTTCTAGCTGGGACCTACATCGACCCGAAAAACCGAGACATAGAGCGACTCATCGAGAACGTTCGCAACAACTACACCCTTCCGAGCGAGCAGCGGGCGCAGCTTGACCTAGTCCAACGGCTGAATCAGAAGCACTTAGCCCGCCGGCAGGGCGACGCAGCTTTGGAAGCCAGAATCCAATCGTTTGAACTGGCGTACCGCATGCAAAGCGAGGCTACCGATGCCTTTGATGTTTCGAAGGAATCGATTGCGACCCAGGAAATGTATGGACCAGGTGACTTTGCTCGGCAATGCCTGATGGCGCGGCGACTCGCAGAACGTGGAGTGCGCTTCATTCAGCTTTATCACGGTGCCGGTCAGCCGTGGGATAGCCACGATGATCTTGAAGTCGCCCACCGAAACTTGGCGCGCGAAGCGGACCAAGGCATTGGGGCTTTGCTTACCGACCTGAAACAGCGCGGAATGCTCGACGAAACCTTGGTCATCTGGGGCGGCGAGTTTGGGCGTACGCCGACGGTCGAAATGCCGACGCCGGGTTCAAACGCCGGAAAGATGAACGGCCGGGACCACAACCACTACGGCTTCACGATGTGGATGGCAGGAGGAGGCGTGAAGGGCGGAACGGTTTACGGTGCAACGGATGAGTTCGGCTTCCGCGCTCAAGAAAAGCCAATGCATGTTCACGACCTGCACGCAACGATTCTGCACCTGCTCGGATTCGATCACACCAAGCTCACGTACCGCCATGCTGGGCGGGATTATCGACTCACCGATGTCCACGGAAACGTGGTCCACGACATCGTGGCCTAGCCAATCTTCGCAATCAAGTTGTTCCAGCCGGGTTGGAGCCCCTTGTAGGCACGAATCTCTGGAGTCATTCCGTGCAACGTTTCTCGGAGCGCGGTCAGGACCGTTTCGTCCTCGCGGATTTTGGCTTCCGAAACAAAGCCAACCCGAATCAGAAAGATCGAGGCATTTACTTCTGGCAAGCCGAGCATCACCTGTCGCTCGTAACGTAGCCAGAAACTGTCGCCGGTGAACATTGGCGACTTGGCGTGAACTGGATGATGGTTAAGCTCCGTGTCGTCCGTGAGAGTCCAGACAAAGCGAACGAACGGCCCCTTGTGGATCATCCCTTGAACGAGCCCAGCCGCGGCGGGATTGATCTTTTCAAAACCCGGCACCGGAGCGTGAACCTGCACGAAGGAGTTCCCAATCTTGGAGTCCGGTGCCCAGTGGCTGGGTGAGCAGACGTGGATGTACGCCGTCCAATCGCGCGAGCCGTCCCAAGCCACAATCGCCACGTCTTCTTGAACGTGCCGCATGAGCAAATCTAGGTTGTGCTTGGCATCCTGATTCAGTTGAATCGCGAAATCAAAGAGTGGCGAGCTCAGTTTGTGATCCGAGACCGTGAACAAATCTGGGTGCTCGAGCAACAAGCGATCCGCCATCGCCCGGAGCGCCGCCGAAGCAGTTTCTTCCGTGAAGTCTGATTCCATCACGCATCTTTCGCGGCTCTCGGCGATCGAACGTGCCTTGCTGGCGACAAAGCGCGGATGCTCAGAATCGATCTGAAAGGCGTGGCCATCCGCCTCCCCGTTGCCAAAGTCGGTCCCGAGCCTTTTCAGGTTCGGGTTAACGTCATAGCTTCCGCGCAAGAAGGGGAAGTAAACGGCTGGCTCCAGCAGAATCATGCCCAGATTCTAACCCCTTGCGAGAATGGACATGAGCAAAGTAACGTGCCAGGTAGATGGAATACGTAAACCTCGGGAAAACAGGTCTTAAAGTTTCGCGCATTTGCCTTGGCTGCATGACCTACGGCGAGCCGCTCCGCGGAGCGCACCCTTGGTCGTTGCCAGAGGAAGCCAGTCGCCCGTTCTTCGTGAAGGCGCTTGAGGCGGGAATCAACTTCTTTGATACGGCAAACGTGTATTCCGACGGAACCAGTGAAGAGTTCTTAGGGCGTGCCATGAAGGACTTGGCCCGCCGCGAGGAAGTCGTGATCGCGACGAAAGTACACGGTCGAATGCGCCAAGATGCAAACGGTGGCGGACTCAGCCGAAAGGCGATCTTCACCGAGATCGATGCCAGCCTTACGCGACTGGGCATGGACTATGTGGACCTGTATCAAATTCACCGGTGGGACAACTCCACCCCGATCGAAGAAACCCTAGAGGCGCTCCACGATGTGGTGAAAGCTGGCAAGGCACGGTACATCGGCGCCAGCAGCATGTATGCCTGGCAGTTTTCGAAAGCGCTCTACCTCTCCGAAAAGCACGGCTGGACCCGGTTCGTGAGCATGCAGAACCACTACAACCTGCTGTACCGAGAAGAGGAACGGGAGATGATGAGCCTGTGCGCAGACCAAGGCATCGGCGTCATCCCTTGGAGCCCTCTGGCACGCGGTCGGCTGACTCGAGATTGGGACGAAGCGACCGAGCGAAGCGGGAGCGATGCCTTCGGCAAAACGCTTTACGTGCCCGAAGACAAGAAGGTTGTCGAAGCCGTTTCACAAGTCGCGACAGCAAGGGGAATCTCGCGTGCGCAGGTCAGTTTGGCGTGGATGCTTGGCAAGCCGAACGTGTCGGCACCCATCATCGGCGCGTCGAAACTCACCCACCTGGAGGACGCCATCGCGGCGGTAGGCCTCCGGCTTGAACCAGCCGAAATCGAGGCGCTAGAGACTCCGTACGTCCCCCATCGGGTCGCAGGTTTCTCGTAGTTCGGATCGTGCGCCATGAGTGAACGCGAACTCACCGTCCGGCCGATTGCTTATGTGCGCACCAACCGAAGGTTCAAGTTCGATGCGCCCAGCCAACCGGAACTTGAATCCGAGGAGCGCAATCACATCGAGTTTTTGGCCGATGATCGTTTGCGGGCAGGGTTGCAAGACCTTGAAGGATTCGACCGAATCTGGCTGATCTCTTGGTTTGATCGTAATACAAGTTGGCGGCCCAGGGTCCTGCCTCCGCGTGGCCCTGCCAAGCGTCGCGGGGTGTTTTCCACCCGAAGCCCGCATCGCCCAAATCCGATCGGACTAACCGCGGTTACTCTCTTCAGCATCCATGATGGGGTGCTAGAGGTCGGCCCGCTCGACTTGACGGACGGCACACCGATCCTCGATGTCAAACCGTATCTCCGTACCGTTGACGCACATCCCGAAAGCAGTCTCGGCTGGCTGGAAGCGGTCCAAGAGCTAGAAAACCAACCCGAGCCGTACCGAATCGCCTTGAGTCCACAAGCCGAGATTGAACTCCGGTGGCTCCGCGATAACTGGCACATTGACTTCACGCCGCGAGCATTCACGATTCTTGCGCGGAACCCTCAGCCTCACCGGACTCGCCGCATTCTTCAACTCGAACCCAACCGGTTCCGAATTGCCTGCGGAGCTTGGCGGATGTATTTTCATCTCAGCGAAGACCAAGTCGTAGTTGAGGAAATTGAGAAAGGGTATTCAGACGAAACGCTGAATACCCCTGGCAACGAAGAAGCGATCGATCGCGAAGCGCAAATCGCCTTTCATGCTTGGAAGCATGGAGGTTGCACTCCGGCATAAAAGCGCCGGAGTGCCTTTTCGAACCTCAATCAATTTCCAGCTTCAACTGCATGGTTGTCTTGGCGTTGACTTCTGGCTTATACGGAAAATATCCGGTCAGATAAGCGTTTGCCTGTGCCTTGACTTCGGGTGCAGAGAATGGGATCGTTCGCTTCCAAGTTCTTAGCCCTTTTCCGCTACGTACAAGGATCCAACCACCCTCAAAACGAGCAGGGTACTCACGGTACACCTTCCCGGAATTCATGGTGATGGAAAGCGGCCAAGAACCGGCAGGGTAGTTGACGTTGTAGGTTGCCGCCGAAGCGTCATTGACGCCGTGACCAAGTCGGGAATCGAACTCGAGGTATCCCGAATTTGGAACGCCGCTGCCACCGCTGGTAGCGATCGATCCCGTCAGGGTGCCCTCAACTACGCGGCTCAACAGAACTAGTCCTGGCTGCCCCTCGCCTTCCACCGTCTCCGTGAAAAACACGTCGAACTCATACGACATGATCCCCATGGCGCACGACAGCTGGCTTCGGTTTGAACCTGGGACCAAAGTGAATGTGGCCTTTGACGTTGCCTCCGCTTGCGCCATGTTGGTGCCGAGCGTGTTGTTCCAGGTCGAATCTCCGGAGATCGTGTAGTCGGTTTTCTTTAACCGTGGGATGCCGAAGAAGAACTTGCCGGCACATGCAAAGCTTGAGAGCCCAACGAAGGCAATGGCCATCGCCAACCTCATGGCTTCACCTCTTCAACCTTCCCAATGATGACGTCGTACGACACTTTCGTAGGCGCGACTTCACTGTTTCGCGTAACCGATAACTTCGGGAATTGGAGGTTGCCATAAGCAACGTACTCTCCGTCGACCTTCTGCATCGTAAGGTTTTGGTAGATCTTCGGGAGAACCAAGGTCATTCCGCTGAAGAACGTATCGCTGTTGTCTTGGCGGTAAATGCTGGCGATGCCTTGGAAGGCTTCCGCAACTCCGTTTTCAACAGCTGTACCGTTAATGTAAGGCGATAGCTTAACGCGAATCAGGGTAGGGGCTTGCGAATCGGGCGTGGGCGGAGTCCAAGTAATCTTGTACTTCATCGACGCGCGGTACTCAACCTTCTCCGTGGTCGGGTGCTGCATCAGTTCGATTCGGCCGTTTATGCGGGTCATTTCCTTCTTTACAAGGTCAGTTCCCACGGCAGAACCCATCTCGTTTTCGAAAGCTAATACCTTAGCTTCGAACGGCGAAACGAACATTGCCGAGTCGGACATGCGGGTCGGAATTTGCAGTGCTGCTACTCCCGAAACCGATAGGACGAGAATTGCTGTGACAGAAAAGTGTCTCATCAAAACTAAGTCTACAAGGTCTTTCTCAAGCTCTTTTGAAATCTTGAGACAAAACCAGGCGCAACTTCGTCTATGTGAAACTCAATTGTCCTTAGAAGCTCTTCGATAGCCCGACGGTAAAAATGAGGGCATTCCGGTTCTCGGTAACCGCCGATCTGAATCGCATCCGAATGCTGTAGTCCAAAACGGTTGTCACATCAACCTGGCGACGAATGCCAAGTCCCGCCCAGTGGTTCTGGCCCGATGCCTGTCGGCTTTGCTCCACGGCCAGTTCGGCCAGGAGAGTTGTGTCGAATTGACGCGGGTACCCCAACGGGAGGGAGTAGCCCAGAATCGCGCCGAATGCAAGCTTCCCGTTCCCGGCGACTCCTAGGTTCAAATGAAACTTGTCGTAGGTCTTTGCGCGCTTGGTCAAAACCAACCGGGCTCGCACGTCAGCGTCGCGAACTGATCCGGTCGTCGGCATTTCCGCCTCGATCCGATACCCAACCGCAGGTGAGTTTCCAATTTCACGGGTCAGGCCCTCAAAGTAGCTCAGCTCCAGATTGTCCCCGCGCACACGAGCCGATTGAGAATCGAAAACGGGGTCCCATCCGATCGACAAGTCTCGATTCTTCGCGATGCCGTACTGAATTTCGGTTCGAAGCCCGTACTGCGGTTGGCGCTTCTGAAACGCAAACGCGCTGAACCCAGTTTGTAGCTCATACGATCGGTACGCGATCGAGTACGCGTCTTCGAACGTCAGCGGCCGTTCCTTATCCAAGTTGTTGTGGTCACTCTGAGCCAAGCAGAGCGAGGCGGTGAACCAAATCGCCAAAGCGAACGGAAGCTTCATTCCTCGCCATCCTTTCGGTACGGGTTGGGGCGGTCGATCCGTCGGTAGGTATCTGGCTTTCCTTGGTTCAATTTGCTCCAATCTGCCAGTGAGAGCCCAGGCATCCCCGCATACTCTGGATTAGCCACAAGATAGCTATTGAGCGCTGCTGTACTTGTAAATGCCCTCGACCATCCCGAGCAGTCGGGATGCTCACCAAACTTCTCCAGGAAAACGACCGTGGCTAAGTTTGATGTCCAGTTCCCCTCATCGTCCGAAACCAGGATCAGCAGTTGCTTCGGATCTTCGGTGGCCGCGCGAATGATCGCTCGTCCCGGCGTTTCACTCGCCATGTCTCGGGCGCACATCAGGCATCGAACCGACATTGTCCAGCCGTTGGCGGTAACCGTCGCACCCCAGGGCTCCTCTGCTGGCATGGGGACCGAGCAATGCCCACATTCGGCCATGTTCATCCATCCCATGCCACCCATGTACATCTCGTCCTCGTCGCTGCCGACCATCATCCCCATTCCGGGCATGCTCGGCGGATGCCGGTGATCGTGGAGCGAGTTTGGAGTTCCGCTGCCCGGCGACTCTCCACGATGAGTGGAATCCAGCACCCGGTAGATCGCGATTTGAATCTGCTGTTCGCGCTGTAAGTCGGTTAACCCGGGCTGTGCCAAGATGTCGTTGACGTTATCGTGCAGCATGTGGAGGTTGTCAAACGCATTCGCTAGCTGCGGAAAACGCTTTGCAAATCTCGGGCTGAGCTCGGCGGTCATCGGCATGAAATCCCGAGTTTCGTTGTATAGTTCGACTTCGTGGTACCGCTCGCCGAGCACTTCGTACTGCGCCGCTTGGTTGGCGGTCGGCACGCCAAAGAGCATGTCGTAATTCACCGTTTGCAACCAGTGGTAGCCCCAGAAAAGGCCGTTTAGCTTCGGATACTGCTGCCGAAAACGCTTGGAGTACGAAAATCCATCCAGGTACTCCATGTTCATGGGTAGCCCGGTCAGGGCGTACGGCTCAGATTGGTAGAAGCTCCACAGTTCGTCGAGCTCCTGCTCCTTTCTCGCGTTGCTCCAGCCTGGATAAGCCAGCACGTCAATGGTTTGGAAGTGCAAAGTATGCGCCCAGTCAAAAACTTTCTCCAAGTAGCCGTATTTTCGAACGAACGTCGGCGAGATCGCCATTTCGTCCACCGGCAACTTTGGCGGATTTCTCAGAACACGATCAATCTTGGAAAAGGTCTCAGTATCGAGAGCGCTCACTTGCCCTTTGGACATCGCCTCATACGCCATCGCATGCCCCACTCCCGTTGCATACATGTCGCGCGCAAACTTTGGAACGCGATTGATCGACCAGTTGTAAGGGGCCGATTTGTAGTACAGCTCATCCATCCCCTTCGCCCGAATCCAGCTTGGCAAGTCTGGGGGAAGAGGTGGCAGCTGGCTTTGCCCCAAGCCAGCCGAGAGCATGAGGCCGAGCAAAGCGATCATTTTGCCGGCTTCACCACGAAATCAACAAACTCCGCCAAGCTGAACGCCTTGGTCTCCTTCAGGTCGTTCTTTTTGACATAAGTGTCATATGCGGTCACGCTCGAGAACGCGCGTGAAAGTGCCGCGCAGTCAACGTGCTTCTTGAATGAGTTCAGGAAGACCACGCCTTCGGGCGCAGTCCATTTGCCGTCGGTTCGCTTCAAGATCACCGGTTCGCCAACTTTCTCGCTCGGCGCGTAAACAACCAGGTCCCCTTTGTATCGCTTCTGATCTTTGAAAACGCAGAAGATGCACCGGTACTCGATTTTCTTGTTCCCAAACCGAAGCACGACTTCGTTGTCTTGGTCTGCCGTGTTCTGGACCAGCTTCAGTTTGCAGAATGGGCAGTCCCCTTCATGCGCAACTGACACTGCCGCCACCGAGAGGCAGACCGCCGTGAAGATTAGGGTTTGAAATTTCATTCTTGCACCTTCAGCCCAAAGCTCAAAGTTCGGATCGAGCCGCGCCAACTGAATTGACCATAAACCTTGTAGGTCCCGGGCTTTGGAAATCGCGCCGAGAATCTCACAATTCCTTTGCGGACCAGCTCCTCGCTCTCTGCATCTTCCTGCGGATGACTGTGCACCACCGTTTTGCCATCGGTGTGGAAGATCATCATGTGCCCGGCCGCACCGAGCCAAGGCGTGGTGTCTCCCGCCGCCATTCCGGTTTTACTATCGAACAGCTTCACCTGCAGAACGGCCGACTGCGCCGACTTGACCTTGTTCGCCGAGCTGAAAAGTCCTTTCAAACCATTGTCTGTACTCTGCGAATTCAGAGCAATCCGCGTGTTCCACGCCGGCTTTGTGCCCTTAACCGAGACCCGAGATGCGAGAATTCGGGAGCCTTGCCCCTGAGGAGCAACGTCGCCAAAGACGAGGTAGTCGGTCCCTGCCGGGAAAGCGAGGGAGTATTTCCAGGTGCCATCAGGAGCCATGACCGGATGCTCGTGCCGGAACCAGTTCAGGTCCTGGCTCGCAATCAGCAAGTGGAATTTCTGGGTATGCGCTTCGTCGAACGCTTTCTCAACTTGCCCCGTCTTCGTGTTGACCACCTGCATCTGAAGTTCGGTTGACTTGCCCATGACACGAGGCGAACTCTGCGGCAGAACGCGGAGCTTGTAGGGCGCCTGAACCTTGCTCCCGGCGGGGCGTTCATCCTTCACCGCAACACAAAAAGTCACGGCCTTTGGCGTCTCGACACCCGGAAGCTTCAGCGAAAGATCGATCTGATATATCCCGCCGTGAGGGAAAAACAGTTCCAGACCGTAGTCGCCCGGAACGCCTTCACGATGGACTTTAGGTCGCATTTCCGGCATCCCTTGCATGCTCGGCATCGTGACTTTTGCGGTGGCCGTGATGCCGCCAACGCCCTTGAACCCATTCTCCACTGGGTCTTTCTGGCGGGTATCGGTCACCCGGAATTCTAGGTCGAGCGGTTCGCCTGCATAGATTCCCGAGTCGGGAATTCGGAGTTTAACTTGGTAGTCATCGATTTGGACTTGCGAGACCGGGGGCAGCTTGGATGTTTGATGGTGCTGCACAGGCAGCAGTGGTAATAGCGCAAAAATGGGCATGGTGTGTAATGGGATTGGGTCGGTGTACAGTAACGAGTTCGCCCAACACCGAAGTGCAGGCGCAGTTATCCCAACGCAATCGGCGGCGCACGGCCGAGCCAGCATCCAACGTGGCCGTCTTGACTCTCGGTTGGCTCCCGCGTTTCAATCCTTGAATCGCATCTCTCAATGACCTGCTCGGGTTCTGCGCGCAGTGGAACGGCAGGTGACAGCAGGAAGCTGAGATCATTCGCGGCCGTTCGGGTAACGAGCGTCAAATCAAGCGGTTGATCTGGCTCGCCCGAGTTCAGCGCGCACTTACATTCCGTAGCCACCGCCGACTCTGCTGCGGCCTGGTGGCACTTCGGTGTCGCAACCTTGGCCGGTTGTGGCCGGCGGCAACACTTCATCTCACACGACTGTTTCACCGGCTTCGGCAAAGCAGCCGACGCCGGGAAGCTCGGAAAGATGAGGCTGAACAGCATGACCAAAAGGAGCCATGCGTTCCGGGTGCGCATAACCTATTTAACTCCATCCGTCTGGTCCGGGTTCCGTGGCTTCGATTACCGCTAGAATCGAACGGGATGAGCACCGCGAGTACCGTTCTGCTTTTGGGCCTGATTCAGGGCGCAATCGTGGTCGGAACGCTTCTGGGGACAAAGCGTGATTACATCGCGCACCGGTTCCTCGCGGCCCTGATCTTCTTGGTTTCCCTCAAGCTCGTCCCCTACGTGCTCGGGTTTTCGGGCTTCTATCAGCAATATCCTTGGCTCAGCTATGCCCCATTCGAACTTGAGTCGGGCTTTGGGCCATTGCTGTACTTCTTTGTTCTCACCCGGACGGCCGAAAAGCTTCCGAAAGGCTGGGGCTGGCACTTGGTCCCGCTCGCCATTGAGTCGCTGTACTACAGCGTCATGTTCCTCCAGCCACTGGAGTTCAAAGACTCTTGGCACGGCCGGGTTCAGGTCATCATCGATCCGCTAGATGGCTACTGGGGCCTGATCTCGCTGTGCGCTTACCTCTGGCTCTCCCTCCGGCGCACGCGAGATTACGAGGCATTCACACAGCAGAACATGACGCAGGAGGCACCGTTGACGGTTCGGTTCCTCACCGTGACCCTCTGGACATTTGCGGCGTTCCTCGTGGTCGACCTAGTGTTCCAGGTGGTGACCGAGTTCCGCCCGAACTCCACCTACTTCGACCGGTACCCGCTCTATCTCTGCAATGCCGTCGTGGTCTACATCATCGGCAACGGTGCTCTTCGCCTCCAGGATCCCGTACCGCAGATCACGGTAGAACCGACCGCCGGGCCGCTTCCGGTCTCAGTTCCGGCACCGAAAGATTGGGCGAAAGTGGCAGACCAAATCGAAGAGCGATGCCGACAACAAAAACTCTGGCAGGACCCTCAACTCACGTTAGCGCTGTTCGCAGACGCGGTCGAGTTCTCGCCTGGCTACGTCTCAAGGGCCCTCAACAATGCCCGTAACGAGAGTTTCAACGGCTTCATCAACCGCCTCCGGGTTGAAGAGATGACCACCCTCCTGCGCAACCCGGCGGAAGATCGCGATATGATTGAGCTGGCCTTCGAGTGTGGATTTAACTCGAAAGCCAGCTTCAACCGTAGCTTCAAGCAAGTTACTGGCCAGACACCGACTGCTTTTCGCGAACGGGTGCTTTCTGACGCAGAACCCACTCCATAACCGAGTCTCGACCTGTGGCAATGTCGGCCCTTGAATCTTGAATCACAACGTCTGGCACCAAGCCCTCGTCTGGCTGATCTGTCGTCGGAACAGACGCGATGATCGGGATATCAATCTCGATTCCCGAGTTCGGGAGCGTGGTAAAGAAAATCGCCCCGCCGTTGATTCCACGTCGACTGCCGCCGGTCGGCTGGCCGACCAAGGTACCGACTTTGAATCTTCGCATTTGCTGGGCAAATTGGAACGTTGCCGAGCTATTTTCTGCGTCAACGAGCACGTAAACCTTGCCCCGGAACCTCGGCGTTGCGGGAAAAATCGTGGCATCCCGCACATCTGAGCGAATTTGATAGGCGGTGGTATTCAGCAATTTCACAGGCCCGGCAGGCTTACTGATGCGAGACCAATCGTAGTAGGAACGAACCCAGGTCCTCACATGTGCTTCCAGGTCCGCCGGAAGTTTTTGGT
Organism: bacterium; assembly: GCA_027485645.1. Lineage (GTDB taxonomy): Bacteria > Armatimonadota > Fimbriimonadia > Fimbriimonadales > Fimbriimonadaceae > Fimbriimonas. The sequence continues at coordinate 238,283 of JAIXQR010000003.1, read as the reverse complement.
ACTTAACGTAAGTCAGATCGGCTGGAACGCTGCGTCGTTCCGGCACCAGGTATCGCATGATCTCATCGCCACATTCGTTCCCACCGGCGTTCCCACGGATGTCCAGGACTAAGCTTGTTGCTCCCTTCGCTTGAAGCTCGATAAATCGCGAACGCAGATACTCTTTCCAGTTCCATTTCGAATTGTATAGCACCCAATTTGGCATAGTGAGTACCGCCATATCCGGACGAACCCAAGTGAAGTTCCACAGTTCGCTATCCTCCTTTAAGTTGGGAGTTAAGGATGCGCGCATAGCTTCGCGAGCTGCGTGGTCCACCGCGTCTACGACGATGGATTGCTGGCTCCCATCCAGTTGAATGACATCAAGCTTAAACTTCTCCGTTGGCCGGTATGCCAGCGAGTAGTAAATATCAAACGCTTCCCACTCATTGAGCCCCTGAAGCTGCAACTCGGCGACCCGTTTGGCATCGTTTCGACCGTCCGCTTTGACAAGTTGCAGCAGCGTCTTCAACACGACCTCGCTGGGCACATCGTTAATCTTCTTGATCATCGTGCCTGGCTTCAGAGCATTCGAGTTCGAGTCGTTGCGCGTCACGATCATCTTTCCTCCAAGCCAGCGGAAGGCAACGGGCAGTTTGTCCTTCGCTAGAAACAGATTCGCCTGCGTTTCATCCCGTTGGTTCCAAAAACTAGGAAAGGTATGCCCGCACCGAATTTTTGCTGTGAACGCTGAGAGGGCGAGAAACACCTCTGCCTGAGTTGCCCCCTTGGCAAACCTGCGTTCAAGGCTCTTCATCTCCGCCTCAAACTGAGCGGGAGATTGGTACCGATACAACCCGGGGTGGATCGTTGTTAAGGCTTGGCGAAGCACCGCCAAGTCGGCTTTCAACGCCGCAGCGTCGATCATCGGGGCGGCAGGACTAGCGAGAAGTTGAGAGGTGAGAGCAAGGGCAGCGACCATCTCATTCATGGTTTCCGGCCGAGGTCATTCGGCCGGTCTCACCATGCGGTTCAGGTTCAAAAGTGCGGGATTTTGAGACCTTCCAACCCAGAACTCACTTGAATCCGCTGGTCGCGATGCCCTGAATGAACAGCTTCTGCGCGAAGAAGAACACGATCAGGATCGGCAAGATGACCAGCAAAGTCGCGGCCATCAAGAGGTTCCACGGCGTGCCGCCATGCTGGGTCTGATAGGCCGAGAGACCAAGCGCCAAGGTGAACGTGTTCTGGTCCACCAAGTAGATGAGTGGTCCAAGGAAGTCGTTCCAAGACCCCATAAACGTGAACAGTGCAACGACCATCAGCGCCGGCTTAGCGAGCGGAACGATGATGTCGGTGAAGATTCGAAACTCGCTGCAGCCGTCCAGCTTCGCCGCCTCACTGAGTTCCATTGGGATCGTTCGGAAGAACTGGCGCAAGAGGAATATCGAAAAAGCGCTGGCAAAAAACGCCGGAACCCAAAGTGGCTTAAACGACCCCACCCAGCCTAGGTACCTAAACAACGTAAAGGTCGGCACCATCAGAACCGGGAACGGGATCATCATGGTTGCCACCGTTAGCCCGAAGAACGCATCTCTTCCGGCCCATCGTAAGCGTGAAAATGAATAGGCAACCAGCGCGTTGGAAGTCACCGACCCCACGATGCATAGAATCGTAACCACGACCGTATTCCGCATATAGACGAGGAACGGGATATAGCCAAGTTGCTTACTGTTATAGTTAATGGCGTCGGGGTAGTTGCTCCACATCACTTCGCTCGGAATCCACTTAGGCGGAGTCGTGAGCGTTTCGCCAATCGGCTTCAGCGAGGTCGAAAGCATCCACAATAGCGGAAGCAAGAACACGACCGACAGGAGAATCAGGGCCACGTGAGTTAAGGCGATTTGTATTCGTTTTCTTTGTCCCATGGCTTACTCCGTTTCGTAGTGAACGTGACGATCAGAAATCTTCAGCGCGAGCATCGTGAGCAGCAAAGTGATAATAAACATCACCCACCCGACTGCACTTGCGTATCCCATGCGTTGGTACTGGAAGGCGTTGTCAAACAGGTAGCTGGCAATGAAGTAGGTCGATCTCGCCGGAGCGCCGCCCGGGAACATGACGTAGGGCACGGCGAACACCTGCAGCGCGCCAATGATCCCCATGACCACATTGAACAGGATGACGGGTGACAGCATCGGTAACGTGACGTTCCAAATTTTGCGCCCGAGCTTCGCGCCATCCAGGTCGGCCGCTTCATACAAAGAAACGGGCACGTTTTGCAGTCCGGCAAGGTAAATCACCATCGCCTGCCCACATCCCCACATCGAGATGAGCATGAGGGTGGACTTGGACCAAGCCGGATCACCGAGCCAGTTGGGCGGTTCCAGCCCGGCCGCGCGGATGCCTTCGTTCAACAGTCCGTAGTCGCCGTTGAAAATCCATAGGAAAAGCGTCCCCAGGGCCACCATCGGCACCAACGACGGCAAAAAGAAGATCGTCCGGTAGTACGACATCCCCTTCACCTTGCTGTTCAGCAGCATTGCGAGCCCGATGGCTACGACCGTGCTCAGCGGGACCGCTCCAACCGCGTAGATCAGGGTGTTGATGAGAGCCTGATGGAACACCGTATCGGATGTCAGCTCAGCGTAGTTGTCAATCCCGACGTAGGAAGGCTCCCGCAGGATCGAAAAGTTGGTGAACGAATAGTAAAGCGAGGCTAAGACTGGATAAGCCAGAAAAATGAGGAAGCCCAAAATCCAGGGCATCGCAAACAGCAGGCCGATGCGGAGGTCTTTCTTCATTTCTCCAGCACCTGCTTTTGGTAAGTCGACCAAATGATGTCCGCGCGCTTCTGGGCATCTGCCAGAGCTCGCTCTGGTGTCTTTTGCTCGGAGTTCACCTCTTGGAACGCCACGTTCATCTCGTTACTGATCTGCGGAAACACTCCCACTTTCGGAATGTTGAACGCACCCGGCGATCGGGCAAGTTGATCGAAGAGGCGAATGTACTTGTTCGGATGAGTGTCGAAGAACTTCTCGCTGACTTTCGCCAGCGGAGAGTTCTTTCCGTGAGCCGAGCACAGCCCTTCCATCACTTCCTGCTTCTGAACAAAGCTGATGAATTCGAACGCCTCTTTCACGTTCTTCGCTCCCCGAGGGATGCAGAGCACATCTTGCGATAGGTTCGACCGGCCCTTCAGATCCGGACGATCCGCTGGGTACGGCATCGGAACGGCGAACCAGTCCAGCCCTGGCTTGTAGACATTGATGTAATTGGCCTTCCAAACTCCGTTTTGCTCCGCCGCGACCTTTCCACTCATGAACGGGTCTTGGGGCGAGGCAAAGTTTCCGAAACCACCCTGGAAGCTCTGCACTTCTTTCGATCCAAACTTCTTGGTGTACTTTGCGATCCAGCGGAACGCCCGCAAGTTCTCGGGAGTGTCGATCGTCACTTTGTCGCCCGTCAGCAGTTGTCCGCCGAAGTAGTAACCCCAAGCCCAGTTCCACCAGCCGGGATTGCTCGGAAGAAAGCCCGCAAGCTTCAAGCTGCCATTTGGCCCTTGAACGGATATCTTCTCTACCAGCGCATCGAGCTCCTCAAAGGTCTTCGGAAACTTCTCTGGGGTTGCCGCCTCGGGCGGGAGCAGATCAGGGCGGGCGTGCAAAGCGATTGCTGCCGGCGTGCTCGGCATCGCCCAAACCTTGTCTTTGTACACGTAGCCATCCCAGTAGGCGGGAATGTAGTAGCTCTCATCGAGCCCCTTTACTTTCGACAGCTCGGTCAAATCGGTCAGCGCCTTTGCATCTGCGAACTGTACAACCTGATCTCCCCAAATTCCGGCGACATCGGGAGGGTTACCACCCGCGATGGCGAGCCGAGTTTTGCTATCAATTCCTGAAATGCTGAGGTACTTGACGAAGATTCGATCCTGGCTGGCGTTGAATGCATCCACCACTTTGCGCATCTCTTCGCCCTCAGATCCGGTCCACTTTTCCCAGTAGATCACCGTAACCCGGTCGGTTCGGTCTTGCCGCGTGATGACTCGCTCACCGGTAACAATGGCTCCGATCACCAAAGTTGCGGCTAAGCCAGTAATTCCAACGGAAGTCCAGTTCATTCCTTCTCTCCGAGCACATCGACCGATGGCAAGGCGTGTCCCTTTTCGTCAAACGTGGCTAAATTGGTGTAAGGCGAATGTTCCTTTGGCGTTGGAATCCATGTCGGGGCCCAGTACAGCAGTCCCTTGCCTCGGCCCTCCGGGATCTTCTTGATGATTTCTTTGACCTTCGAAAGAAACAGTGCTTGACCTTCGGGCGTTTGCGGATAGCCCGCTTCGGTTTTATCGCCGTTATACACGTGAGGTCCGGGCTTTTGATCCGTACCCCAGGGGTACGCAACCTCCACGACATAAATGTCCTTTTTGTATCGCCGAGCGAGATCGTTTAGGTTGCTTTCGAACGCGGCCAAAGTTCCGTGCCACCAGGGATAGAAGGAAAGGCCAACGGTGTCGAATGGCACCTTTTCCGCCATGATGTGATCAAACCACCACACCGCCGTTTTGTTATCGCCGCCTCGATCTAGGTGCAGCATCGTAATGATCTTATTGTCACCTTCGGCATCTTTCACCGCCCGAATTCCCGCGTTCAGGAGTGTCGCCAGCCTCTGCCACTGCTCAGGGTTGTTCGAGTCCGCCTTGCCATCGGGCCAAAGCATTCCACCCACGATCTCGTTTCCGACCTGCACCATGTACGGCGGAGTCCCTTGCGCGTCCATTTCCGACACGACTTCCTTCGTGTAGCGATAAACCGCGTTCTCGAGCTCCCCAAAGCTCAGGTCTTTCCATTCGGCGGGCTTCGTTTGCTTGCCCGGATCGGCCCACCAGTCGGAGTAATGGAAGTCCAAGCTGATCTTCAGCCCTTGTGCGTGCGCCCGCTTTGCGAGCTTCAGGGTCTGCTCTTTGTCGCACCAACCGGCGGTGGGCTTGTTCCAAATTCGAAACCGGACGAAGTTCCAGCCCGCCTTCTTCATGATCACAAACGGGTCTTCGGCCTTACCCTGGTAGTAATACTTGCCGCCGCCTGCCTCGACTTCTGGAATCTCCGAAACATCGCCGCCGCTAAGGAACGTCGATTCGGTAGGCGCTAAGTTAGCCGCCATCAGGGCACCTGCAACAATGAAGGTCGTCATATGGATTTTGGGGCTGAGAAATGCTCACTCAGTATGCGGTTCTAAGGGTCGTTTCGTCTAGCCAGCGCCTTGAGTAGCTCGCAGAATTCTTCCGGCAAAGAGCGGAACCGTCGCGATCAATCCGGCAACCACCGCTAACGTCGGCGCGAGCCCGATCCCTCGGGCCAAAAATCCAATGAGCGCCGGCCCAACCAGAATGCCCGCGTAACCCATGGTCGTTATCGCGGCAATAGCCAAATTGGGCGGCATTTGGTTCTGCTTGCCCGCCGCGGTGAACAACACTGGCACCACATTGGAGGCACCAAGCCCAACCAAGCCAAAGCCAACGATGGCCGCCCAGCCGTTCGGTGCAACGGCGGCAATCATGAAGCCGACTGCCGCCAGCAATCCGCCGCCTACCAGTATCGCGCGTCCTCCAAGACGAGCCACGATGCGATCTCCCGTAAGCCGCCCTAGGCTCATCGTCGATGCAAACGCGGCGTACCCCCAGCCGGCCTGGCTCGGGTTCATCCGGTGCCGCTCACTCAGCAGCACTCCGCTCCAATCCAGCGTGGAGCCTTCCGATAGGAACATGACAAAGCACATGAACCCGATGAGGAGAACCATGCCTTTCGGAAACGCGAAAACTGGCGACTCCGAACTACCACCTTGGGTCAACAAGCCTGGCCGTGCGACAAAAATGATCAAGGCACTCCCGACCGCCATCAGAAGCATCAGACCCGCCGGCGCAATCTTGAGCCCGAGAAGCACCGAGGCCACTCCCGCGCCGAAGATGCCTCCCACGCTATACAAGCCATGAAACCCCGACATCATCGGACGGCCCTCTTCCTGCTCCACCAGGCTCGCCTGAATGTTCATGACCACGTCCAACGTCCCGATTCCGGCACCAAAGAAGAGCAGGGCCGCCCCGATGCTTACCGGAGCCGTAAAAGCACCTAGCGCGGGCATCACGAGGCACACCACCGATGCCGCCACCGAAATGACGCGCCGACACCCAAACCGCGCCGCCCACCCTCCGGAAAGCGGCATGGCAATCAGAGATCCAAGGCCCAGGCAAAGCAGAATCAACCCCAACTCCGCCTCCCCCATCCCCGCCCCTCGAGACTTCACCACCGGCACCAAAGGCGCCCAAGAAGCCACCGAAAACCCGACCATCAAAAACACAAGCCGAGTCGCAACCGCAGGAGAAATCATAGAGCCAGAGCGCAAGCTACCCCGAGGCGGCCTTGAACCGAACCCAGGTGTGGTCGGTCACAGGTGTTTCCAGCTTCCAGACGAGTGTAATTGGTCGTTCACCCTCATGGGAAGTCGGCTTCGCAAATCCAACGCAGGTGAAAGGTACGGGACCCACGCCGCCAATGCTGGACTTCTCGCTGCGAACAAAGAAGAGATGCCGCCCTTCCCCAAGGATGAGACGTTGTCCAGTGGCGGAGAGGGCTGACGTTGTGGATTGGCTCTCCCAGTGAAGCTTGCTCGGATCGATGAAATAGTCCTGGTACATCGTGGAGGGCGAGAAGTTCCGCTCCGTTTTCTTGAGCGTAACTAGGTGGACGTCTAGCTCAGCCTCCCGGACGTAAAACGTGCCTTGTCGCATCGACTCCGGATTATCGCGAAAAGGCGCCACGATCTCGTCTCGCGAATAGTCCATCCCAATTACAAATGGAAGATCTGCAGCCAGAGCAGGTCGGTGTAAGGCATATGTCGCCAGATAATCTAAGAGTTCGAGCATCTCTTGGCGAACCCTCGGCGCAATATTCCCTAAATCCATTGAGCGTGATAATGGGAAGGAGATCATCCGCGACCAAACGGATTCCCGTGTCTCTCTTAACGCATTTCGATAACCGTCGATCCTTAGAGCGTCGTTCAAATGAATAAAGCTACTCACCCGTTTGACGGCTTCGTCCTCGGCGTTTTCAATGCCGGCGCTCACAAGCAAGTGGTGCAACGAGTGTCCACGGTAAAGATCTGAGAGCTCGACTCCTGACTCGCGAATGAAGCTGGACACTGTGATCTCTTTGCCCGCGGCAACAAGGCGACGAATTTCATCAATCATCGCCCGTTTGTTCGTTGGGATCCCGTTCTTTATCCCGTCAAGGATGTGTTTCTGAGTCGCCTTATCTAGCCTGATGTTGCAGCCTGCTGGCAACTGTGGAAACTCATCGCTGATTGCCCGCTGCAACTCCATCCGGGTCTGTCCCGTGATGGCTCGGTAACGCAAATCCCATCGAAACTTCCGATTCTGCTGACCAACAAAGTCGAGCACGGTTAGCGCGCCCTTGTCCGAGTGCTTTCGAAGCCCTCGTCCGAGTTGCTGGATGAAGACCGTTGAACTTTCGGTTGGGCGCAGGAAAAGGACCGTATTGATTTCGGGGACATCGATACCCTCATTGAAAAGATCGACCGTGCACACGATTTGGATATCGCCCTTCCTGAATTCGGACATGATCCGATCTCGGTCTTCCGCCGAGCGTCCGGAGTGGAGCGCGACCGCAACGTAACCTGCCGAAACAAACTGCTTTGCCATGTAATCGGCGTGGCGAATCGTCGCGCAAAAGGCCACCGCGCGAAGTCCATCGAGCTCGGGCGCTTTCTCCTGCAACTCATGAAGGATGATCCGGACTCGTTCATCCCCGCGTTCTATAAATTCCTTCTCTAGCTCGGAATCGACATACTTTCCGCTGATAAAGTCGGCGCTACTAAGATCCGTATTATCATTGATCCCATAGTAGTGAAACGGGCAGAGTAAGTTTCGCTCGAGCGCATGCCAGAGTCGCAACTCAAAAGTGGGAACACCAAATCGATCAATCACCGATCGCCCATCTGTTCGCTCAGGAGTAGCCGTTAAGCCGAGCAACTGCGAGGGCCGAAAATGATCGAGTAACCGCTGATAAGTCCTTGCCTCGGCGTGGTGAAACTCGTCGACGATAATTACGTCGAAATGATCTGGTGAAAACTCACTCAGCCTCTTTTCGCTGAAAGACTGAATCGAAGCGAAAACATAATTCCAGTCGTCTGCTTTATCCTGTCCAACGTTGAGCTCCCCAAACTCTTTGTCGCGCAACACCGCTCGGAAGGCGCCAAGGGATTGCTCCAAAATGTCGCCTCGGTGAGCGATGAACAAGAGTTTAAGACGTCCCTTTGCTGTCTCACACAACCGTTTGTAGTCAAATGCGGCTAGAAGGGTCTTTCCCGTACCGGTTGCAGCAACGACGAGGTTCTCTCTCCGCCCCTCAAGCCGCGCGTATTGAAGTTCGGCAAGTGCCTCCGCTTGGTGAGGATGCGGGGCGAGGTCGGCAAAGAACATCGCAACCGGATTGGGACTTCTTTGAGCTTTCAGTGAGCTGGTGAGGCGTTCGGTATCCCTCGCCGGGTCAAAGTCTTCGAATTGGGGATCATTCCAAAGGCGCTCAAACGTGCTCTTGAGTCCGTCGAAAAGCTGTGGTGACTCAATCGCGCTCACCCGGACGTTCCATTCCAGGCCATCGACAAGGGCGTTTGGAGAAATGTTCGATGAACCAATTGTTGCCGTGTTGGCCCCCGAGTCCCGGTGAAAAATCCAGGACTTCGCATGGAGACTCGTCTTTTGGTCGCGGCTTTCGTACGCAATTTTTACACTCGCGTTGGTTTCTGCAATCCTGACCAATGCTCGCGTGTGCGTTCCGCCGAGATAAGTCGTCGTCACGACACGCAGTCGACTTCCAAGTTCCTGAAGCTCTTTGAAAATGAGGTTCAGCCCCGCAACGCCAATAAACGGACAGATGACGTCCACGCGATCTGCCGAAGCTAGTTCCTTACGGAGGATGTGCGCGTAATTGACCTTGCTTTCGTTTGTTACGAGTGCGTTGTGAGCAAGAGGAATTTCTGGAAGGGTGACGGTACCCACCTTGTCTTTCACGGCGGCAAGCACGCATGCCTCGATAAGCTCATCTTTGCCGAGCTGTTGAATGGCCTTGACGGTCTGCGAAATCGCCTGATCCACGTCGTCCGTGAACCTCAACTGTTCTCGAGTCCGCAGCAAAATTTCTCGAGCTAAGTACTCAGTTAGGTCTTGCAGGTCAAGGGTATGTACAACCGCTTCCAGACTTGGTGGAAGTGCTTCAAGCTTCGCGCGCACGCTGTCGGTTACTAATAGATCGTAGACTCCCTTAACGAGCGACATCAGGACCGGCAGCATACCGAAGCATCAACTGCCGCTAAGGAACACACGAACCCTGCCTGCGGGACGTGAATTCCTGCAAAATTCTGTTGACATGGCAACACTCGATATCCCGGACGTTGACCCCGATTTGGTCGAGTTTGTGCAACGCCGATATAAGGAGCTAAAGTTCACCGAGCCGTCTGAGTATCTCAGAAGCTTGATTCGTGAAGACTGGCACCGAGCAACCGCGGTCGGAGAAAACCAGTTGGCGGCATTATTGGATCCAATTCATGCTGCAACTGCAGGCACCAACCTGACGGACGAGGAACTGAACAAGGCATTCACTTCGGCCCGTGAAGCGCGAGCGAAACGATTGTCGCAGTCGATGGAACAAAGAAATTCTTGATGGGGCGACGTGATACTAGCTTCTCGACCCGTTCTATAAAGCTCTACTAGCCATCCTTGATCGATCAACCCTCGTTCAGAAACCGCGCCGCACGGCGGTTCCAGCTTCGACGGTAAATGTTCGCCGAGTAGGCCGCCATCGCAGTTGCAACCACTACGATGAAACCGGCAACCGCGAGAATGTCCGCCGCATTCCGGAAATCGGCGAGTGAGTCGGACATGGTGAACGCCAGGACGACCAGGAGCGCGGTGAGCACCCCGGCGAAGATGGCGAAGTTGAACCGGAAAATCATCGAGACCACCCAGCGAGGAAGCTTCTCCGACTCCGCGGGTTTTGGTCGGCCAATGCGTATCCAGATTGCCTCATCATCCATTTGCGCCAGGCACTTGGCTTCCCATGCATCTCCCATTCTGGCCCCAGACTACCGAAGTCATACTGAGAACACCGTGGAGCAACCGACCGTCACGATGTATCGCCCGTGCAACCAGGCCGAATGGGACCTTGTTGAGCAAAGTGGGTTCAAAGCTTGGCCGCCGAGGATGTACTACCAACCCATCTTCTATCCCGTCACGAACATCGGCTATGCGCGACGGGTGAACCTTTGGAACGTTAAGGAGTACGGAATCGGCTACATCACGAAGTTCGAAGTCAACTGCGAGTTTGCGGATCGATACGAAACCCACGTTGTCGGTGGATCGGAAGACACAGAGTGGTGGATTCCCAGCGAGGACCTGGAAGAACTCAACCGAAACATCGTCGGCCTGATCGAGGTGGTTGAGACTCACCATCGCGACGATTTAGGCTAACCAAGGCAAAATAGCTTGATGTCCAACATCGCCTGGAACGCTGACGACTACAACCGAAACGCCCGCTTCGTCAGTGACTACGGCCACCAAGTCGCCGATTTGCTTGGAGACATTCGCGGGCTCCGCGTTCTCGACCTGGGCTGTGGCGATGGTCCTCTGACCAAAGAACTGGAAAATCGTGGCGCAGAGGTCTTCGGTGTCGACGCGAGCCCTGCGATGATTGAAAAGGCGAAAGAGCTTGGGTTAAACGTCCAGGTAATGGATGCCCGGGCCCTCACGTTCGCGAACGAGTTCGATGCGGTGTTCTCAAACGCTACTTTGCACTGGGTAAAGCCGGCGGAATTGGCCGTCGCCGGAGTCGCGCGCGCCCTCAAGCCAGGCGGAACCTTCGTTGCCGAAATGGGCGGGCACGGCAACGTCGCTGCCATCGTAACTGCCCTCATCGCCGCCACCCGCATTCACGGATTGCCCGATTTCGAGAGCCCGTGGTACTACCCGACCCCGGCCGAGTACGGAGATATCCTGACCCAGAACGGGTTCGAAATCGAATCCATCGCGCTCATCCCCCGCCCAACTCCCCTCCCAACCGGGATGCTTGGCTGGCTAAAAACCTTCGCGCAAACGAGCCTTGCTGAGTTCAGACAGGAGTCTGTGGCGAGCGTTCTCGATACCGCCGTCGAACTCCTGCGCCCCAGCCTGTGTGACAGCCAAGAGCAATGGACCGCTGACTACATTCGGCTCCGATTCCGGGCAAAAAAGAAGACGCCCTAAGGTCTAAACCTTAGGGCGTCTTTGGTGCGCGCTTAGGCTAGATCGAAGCGATCAAGGTTCATCACCTTGTTCCAAGCCGCAACGAAGTCGTGCACGAACGTCTCGGCCGCGTCGCTGGAGGCGTAAACCTCAGACAGAGCGCGCAGCTGCGAGTTCGAGCCGAAGACGAGATCCACTACCGTTCCGGTCCACTTCAGTTCGCCGGTGTTTCGGTCGAGCCCCTCAAGGACGCCCGCTGCACTGCCAGACCGCACCCATCGGGTGTTCATGTCCAGCAAGTTCACGAAGAAGTCCGTCGTCAAAGCTCCCTCGCGCTGGGTGAAGACACCGTGCTTGGTTTGACCGAAGTTCGAGCCGAGTGCACGAAGGCCGCCCACCAGAACCGTCATCTCCGGCGCGGTGAGCGTGAGGAGGTTGGCCTTTTCAAGCAGCCATTCCGCACCCGCGTCCTCACAGCCGGTTCGGATGTAGTTTCGGAATCCATCGGCAACCGGCTCAAGGCTCGCGAACGAGTGCGCGTCGGTCTGCTCCTGAGAAGCATCGGTTCGACCAGGAGTAAACGGAACCGTGACCGCGTACCCCGCCTGTTTCGCGGCTTCGGAAACGGCGGCGCAACCGCCAAGCACGATCAAGTCGGCCAAGGAAACCTGCGTTCCATCCTTCTTCGAAGCATTGAACTCCGCCTGAATTCCCCCAAGCGTCCCCAAAACCTTTGCCAACTGCTCTGGCTGATTTGCTTCCCAATCCTTCTGAGGAGCGAGGCGAATTCGTGCTCCGTTCGCACCGCCGCGCTTGTCGGAACCGCGGAAGGTCGAAGCCGAAGACCAAGCCGTGAAGACCAATTCCGAAATCGAGAGGCCAGAAGCCAAGATCTTGCCCTTGAGTTCGGCGACGTCTGCCTGATCGATCAGCTTATGGTCAACCTTTGGCACTGGATCCTGCCAGATCAACTCTTCGCTCGGAACCAACTTGCCAAGGTACCGATTGATCGGTCCCATGTCTCGGTGGGTGAGCTTGAACCAAGCTCGAGCAAAGGCATCGGCCAGTTCGTCAGGGTTCTGGTGGAAGTGGCGAGAGACCTTTTCGTACTCTGGATCGAGCCGCAACGCAAGGTCGGTGGTCGCCATCATTGGCGCGTGTCGAAGGTTCGGATCATGGGCGTCTGGAACCAAGCCGTCACCCGATCCATCCTTCGGCGTCCACTGGAAGGCTCCGGCTGGGCTCTTGGTCAGCTCCCACTCGAATCCAAACAGAGTGTCAAAGTAGCTGTTATCCCAAGTGATCGGCGTTGGCGTCCAAGCGCCTTCGAGGCCGCTCGTAATCGTGTGAACGCCTTTGCCCGTGCCAAAGCTGTTCTTCCATCCAAGGCCCTGCTCTTCGATGCTCGCCCCTTCTGGCTCGCGACCGACAAACTCGTCCGGATTCGCGGCGCCGTGGGTCTTTCCAAAGGTGTGTCCACCCGCAATGAGCGCTACGGTTTCGTAGTCGTTCATGGCCATTCGGGCGAAGGTTTCTCGAATGTCGCGAGCGGCGGCCAGCGGGTCTGGCTTTCCGTTAGGGCCTTCTGGGTTAACGTAAATCAGGCCCATCTGCACCGCGCCGAGCGGGTTATCCAGTTCTCGGTCGCCTCGGTAGCGCTCGTCGCCAAGCCAAGTCGTTTCGGGACCCCAGTTGATATCCTCCTCTGGCTCCCAAACGTCCTCGCGTCCACCGCCAAAGCCAAACGTCTTCAGGCCCATCGAATCCAGAGCGACGTTCCCGGCGAGGATCATTAGGTCCGCCCAAGACAGCTTTCGTCCGTACTTCTGCTTGATTGGCCAAAGCAGTCGTCGAGCCTTATCCAGGTTGCCGTTGTCGGGCCAGCTGTTGAGCGGAGCAAATCGCTGGGTGCCGGAGCCTGCGCCACCGCGACCATCGCCGATTCGGTAGGTGCCAGCGCTGTGCCACGCCATTCGAATGAAGAACGGACCATAGTGGCCGTAGTCGGCGGGCCACCAGTCTTGCGAATCAGTCATCAGGGCGGTCAGGTCCGCAACAACGGCGTCCAGGTCAAGGCTCTTGAACTCTGCGGCGTAATCGAAGTCCAACGGCATCGGATTCGCCTTTGGACAGTTCTTCTTCAACGGGTTCAGGTTGAGCTGATTCGGCCACCAGCTTGCGGTCGTGCGTGCGCCCGCCATGGTGTGATTCAACGCATCGCCCGAGTACGGGCACTTCGATTCATTTGACAAGACGTTTTCCATATCCTTTCCATGCGGCTTAAGTCGCGACAGGCTAGATGGTCACCCTTCAAGGGTGCGTTCCACCTGATTGTCTACGAACCAAACCCCGACACTCTCCTATCCATTTTGGCCGGAAATCCGGGTCCCCCTTGACGATCGCCGAATGCACCGGCTAATATGCAACCGATATGTTGCATATCTCCGACACGATTGAGCGCACTCTCGTCCTTCCGGCCGAACGAACCACGGTTTGGCAAAAGTCTTTTGCCACCCCCGCCGCGTTAGCTTCTTGGTTCCCGGAGCGAATCGACGGAGAATTTGAGCTTGGCGGCACCTACACCATGATCTGGGGCGAGTACCACTGCCAGTGTCGGCTCGTGGAGCACATCGAGTCTGAAAGCTTCGTGTACCAGTGGCATCCCGGCGCGGCGTGCGAGATTGCGAAGTTCCCAGAATCCGAACTCTCTACCGTCCGGTTCACCCTAAGCGACCACCCAGAGGGGACGCAGGTGCTGATGGTGGAGTCTGGCTTCCTGCGGATTCCCGAAGATCGACGAGTGAACGCCTTCACCGAAAACAATGGCGGATGGGACGCCGAACTGCCAAAATTGCAACAGGCATACGCAATTTGACCACCCAGATCTTCTTCGCGCTTTCCGATCCGCATCGTCAAGAAATCCTCCTCCGGCTCGCCCGAGGAGGACCCCAAACTACGCTGAACCTGCTCAAAGGAATCGGCGCCACTCGGCAAGGCGCCACCCGTCACCTGCTCATCCTAGAAGAAGCGGGACTCGTGAAGAGCGAAAAACGGGGACGAGAAGTCATTCGGGAATTCAATCCCGAAACCGTAGCCCTCGCCCAGCAATGGTTCACCGACCTCGAATCCGCCTGGGACTCCCGCCTCGACCGACTCCGAAAGCAGTACGAAACGAAGTAAAACGTTCCGACGCAAGCAGAGAATTCGACGTTCTGTGGGCGAAAGCATTAAGTAGGGGACCGCACTCGGGTGTAACATGGCGTTCTTGAGACGCGTAGCGATGCTCCTAATATGGGTGTTGTTCTTTGGCCAGGTCCACCTGTGCCAAGCGTCATACCAGCTCCCAGATGGTCAAAAGTGTGCCGTCTGCCCGCAACTGATTGATACTAAGAGTCCTCAGCAACGATTTGATACGGACTTTGTTTCAGACAGCCACGGTGATTGTCACGACTGTTGTGAACTCGACTCGTGCGACGACCATGATCAAGCCGAGCAAAGCAAAAGCCAACCGGCCTTCGAGTTCATCGACGTTCCAATTCCCCTGAAACACATTCAGTTTCAGCGCCTTCAAATCACGGCGGTAAGACCGGTATATGTGCCGTCTGCACCCGCGACCGGCCCCCCGAGCCCCCACTCCTCACGTGCTCCGCCTGAATCTACGCATCGAATTCGTCCGCTGGACGCAAGATCGAGCACGTTGTAAGTAGCGCCTTCCTTGCTCCAGCCATGCCGCCGCGTGGAGCAATTAATGGAAGTTTTTCATCTCATATCAATCTCTTTAGCGTTCTCGAGCCAAGCTCAAACGCCCCTCAGCGCAAACGACGCGCTGAAACTTGCCGCGCAGAATCGCCCTGCCTTAAAGTCCGCCAGGCTTGGAATCAAACAAGCTCGCGCTACTGCAAAGGCCATGGGAGCCTACGCTCCAACCATGTTCTTGGCTGGGGCTTCAAGCCGAAGTGAGCTCGGCCCGAATGACCAAGACTTACAGGTTTCCCAGCCGCTGGACCTCTTTGGTCGCAGAAAAGCGAGTGCACGCATCGGCAACGCTGGTGTCCAGCTTTCGTTGGCCGAGTATGTCTCGGCCGCATCTGATCTCCAAAGTGAAGTCCTCTTGGCATTCGCGGGTGCGGTGGCAAACCAGCACCAAACCGAAGTTGCCGCCGAGTTGCTGAAGATATCGGAAGGCTTGCTAGCCGCTACTAAGCGACGATTCGATGAAGGCAAAGTCGCCGAAACTCAGGTGACACGAGCTACGATTGAGCTGGCGCGTGCAAAGCAAGCTGCCGTACTTACGGATGCTGAACTCAACGCTTCACTACAAACCTTAGCCGGACTGCTCGGGACGGACAAAGCAAACTTGAAGCTTGAGTCGGATGCGAAAATTCGCCCGCTTGACACTCCAGAAATTGAAACCCGTGCTGATCTGCAATTGCTGCGAGCGCAGATTCAACTGGCTCTAGGTGAGGCGGAAGGCGCACGAGTTTCTAATCGTCCCGAGCTCAGCGCTCTCCTCGTACGCTCACCCTGGAGCAATGCTCCTGGCTACTTTGCAGGCAGACTGCAACTCAGTTGGGCACTACACGATCACGGAAAGGCGAAGAACGAAACCAGAGCAGCCGTATACCGATCTGAAGCCATCGCCCTGCTTCTCCAAGACGCCACGTTGAAGGCACGGGGAGAGCTGTCGGCGGCACAAGTCGCAGTCAAAGCTCGGGAGAGTCAAATTCTCGAATACGAACGCATTCTGGCTGCAGCCAGAACACTCGTAGCTAAGTCGCAAACTGCTTACTCAGAAGGGTTCGGAACTCAGGTTGATGTCCTCGAGGCCACCCGCGCTTTACGAGAAGTTGAACAGGAGTTGGTCGAGGCCAGGTACCAACTCTCACTCGCGGTTGTCGCCCAGTATAAAGCGACCGGCTTCCTTTCGGAGGTGCTCAAATGAGAAGGCTGTGGCCGATCATTATCATGAGCTTGATCCTCGTTGGCTGCGGTCAACCCGAAAAGTCAGGAACCGATGTTCAGGGTCACGAAGAAGCCGGTCACGTTGAAGGACAGGACGAGCACAAAGAAGGCGAAGCCGAGCATAAGGAAGGCGAAGAGGAGCACGTTGAAGGACAAGTCAAGCTGTCTCCAGAGGGAATGAAGCTCGCAGGCGTGGAAACCTTCACGGCCGAATTTCGGCAAATCCAAAGCTCCCTCTCCATTCCCGGAATCGTACAGAGCACGACAAAGGGAAAGGCGGTTGTGACTCCGCCGGTAGCAGGACGAATCATCTCGCTCTCGGTGCAATTGGGCGACGTTGTAAAGCAAGGTCAAACCCTTGCGACGTTGGAATCACCTGAGTTAGCCGAGGTGTGGGGAAGCATTGCAGACGCGAGAAGAACTCGTGAGGTCGCAATCGCGGACCTGAGCCAAGCACAGGCGGAGGTTAACCTCGCCAGTGCAAAACTAAGCGCCGCGAAGGCGAGCCTTACTCGACAACGCGAGCTGGTGAAAGCGGGTGCTTTTAGTCAAGCTCCAATCCAACAAGCGCAGAACGAACTTAACGAAGCTCAAAGCGAATTGCTCAGCGTTCAGAAAGAGCAAGCGAGCCACGCTGAGCAACTTCGTCGGCTCGAAAATCTGTTCAAAGATGGCATCGTCTCGAAGTCAGAACTTGAAGCTTCCCGACTAGAGCTTCAGCAAGATCAAATTCGGCTAGATCGAACCAAAGCGAAGATCGAGAACGCTAAAGCCACCTACGAGCGAGAACGAAACATTGCGTCTCGAGGTCTCCTCAATGCCAAAGAACTTCAGACGGCAGAAGCCGACGTGCGCCTGAGTCAGTTAGAACTCGATCGCGCACGTTTGCGCGTCCGGTCAGCCCAGTCTGCTCTAGCAAGCGCAGATAAATTGATTGTCAACGCGAGCGCGGTGTACTCATCAAACCGTGGAACAGGCGGCGGCTCCGTTGGTAAGGTGGCGTTGATTGCTCCAATCTCAGGAACGATCACTCATTTAGATGTCACGCGCGGACAAGCCGTAGATCGAACCCAAGTACTTATGGAGGTCGAGAATCTCCAATCGGTCTGGGTCACCGCTAACGTTCCCGAGCAGGAATCGGCAAAGGTTCGCAAAGGTGCATCGGTTCAAGTAACGGTTGCCGCACTACCGGGCCAAGTGTTCCATGGCGTGGTGCAAGTCGTCGGGTCTCGTGTCGATCCCAAGACCAGGTCTATTCCCGCGCAGTGCCTCATCGCTTCTGCGGGTGGCCGACTCGTGCCAGAGATGTTTGCCACGATCCGCCTCGGAATTGGTACGACGATACGAGCGGTGGTGATCCCAAGGACCGCGATCCTGAACGAAGGCAAAAAGACGTACGTTTTCGTGCAGGATGGAGACAGCTTCGACAAGCACGAAGTTGAACTTGGACAAGAATATGGCGAAATGGTCTCGCTTGTTTCCGGCGTTAAAGCTGGAGATGTCGTAGCTTCAAAGGGAGCGTTCGTTCTGTCCAGCGAACAGAAGAAGTCGGAACTCAAGGGGCATGAGCACTGATGTTGGACAAAGTCCTTCACTTCAGCCTCACTCAAAGATTTTTGGTGATCATCGCGACCATTCTGATGGTGGCGGTTGGGGTTGTCTCATGGCAGCAACTCACACTTGATGCCGTTCCCGACATCACCACGAACCAGGTTGCAATCAACACCGAGACCGGAGGAATGAGTCCGGAAGAAGTAGAAAAGCTCGTCACTTTTCCGATCGAAACGTCCATGGGGGGAATTCCGGGGGTCGAACAGGTCCGCAGCCTGAGCCAGTACGGACTGTCACAAGTGATCGTAACCTTTCGCGATGATGTTGAGACCTACTTTGCTCGGAACCTTGTTAACGAGCGGCTAACGAACGTCAAGGAGTCTCTGCCTAGTGGCATAGAGGCCCCACAGATGGGACCAGTTTCAACGGGACTGGGCGACATCTACATGTATGCCCTTGAAAGCAAAACGCAAAGCCCGATGGAACTTCGCTCGTTGCAAGACTGGACGATTGCGCCGCAACTTCGAACCGTTCCTGGAGTTGCTGAAGTCAACGCTGCCGACGGATCGGTTAAGCAATACCAAGTCATCGTTGAGCCGAGGGCCCTGCTTGCCCGAGGCATCGCGGTGGATGAAGTCGTGACGGCACTGCAGAAGAACAACCAAAACGCCGGAGGTGGTGTTTTAGAGCGCAATGGTGAGCGGGTTCTGATCCGAAGCGTAGGCCTTGCTACGAAGCTCAGCGACCTCGAGAAAGTCGTGGTCAAGACCGAGTCAGGAATACCGGTTCTCATTCGGGATGTAGCCAAAGTTCAACTCGGAATTCCCGTCCTCACCGGAATAAGCACCAAGGATGGCAAAGAAGCCATGACGGTTACCGTCATGATGCTGAAAGGCGCGAATGGTCGCACCGTCGCCGATGCCGTAAATGCCCGCGTGAACGAGATCAAAAGTCAGCTTCCAGCTGACGTGACGTTAACAACTGTATATAACCGCTCCGACCTCGTCGGAGAGTCGGTTCACACCGTCGAACGGAGCCTTCTTGAAGGCGGAGCTTTGGTCATCGCGATTCTGCTGCTCTTGCTTGGAAACTGGCGTGGCGCGGTGATCGTCGCCCTTGCCATTCCTCTTTCCATGCTGTTTGCGATCATCGGCATGAATCGCTTCGGAATATCCGGGAACCTCATGAGCCTTGGTGCCATCGACTTTGGGCTGATCGTGGACGGTGCCGTCGTCATGATCGAGAACGCGGTGCGCCGACTTGCCGAGGCGCGAGAGCATAAGGGCTCGCCGCTTGAGCGGACGGAAGTTCGGCACTCTGTGTGGGGATCGTGCCGAGAGGTCGCCAAGCCAACCGCTTTTGCGGTCACCATCATCACCGTCGTCTACTTGCCCATTCTTGCCCTCGAAGGCACGGAAGGCAAGATGTTTAAGCCGATGGCTTTCACCGTCGTGTTCGCGCTCATCGGGGCGCTGATCTTGACTATGACGTTGATTCCCGTGCTCGCCAGCATGTTTATGTCTGGAGACACCAAAGAAGGCCGGAACCCCATCATGGAGTTTCTTAGCCGGATTTATCGTTTTGCGTTGGGATTCGCATTACGGCAGCGCGCCGTTACGGTAGGGGTTGCCGTTGGGTTGCTCGTCCTTTCCGGAATCCTGTTCACAAAGCTAGGATCAGAATTCATTCCGCAATTAGATGAAGGATCGCTCGTCATCCAACCGGTGCGCGTGCGAACGGTTGATGCCGAGCAAACGGTCAAACTCGTCACGGCTTTTGAAAAGAAAGTGCTTGAAGTACCCGAAGTCGTTACTATCTTCTCAAGAAGCGGTACTCCCGAAGTCGCGACGGACCCGATGCCGCTCAGCCTCACCGACTCATTTGTGATGCTACAGCCACGTGAAAAGTGGCGGGCCGGGATGACAAAGGAGAAGCTCATTGATGAGCTCACGGAGAAGGTCAATCAGGTTCCTGGCCAAGGCTACAACTTCTCGCAACCGATCCAGATGAGGTTCGCTGAACTGGTTTCTGGAGTTAAGGCGGATATCGGGATCAAGATTTTTGGTGAGGATCTTCGGGAATTAAAGATGAAAGCCGATGAAATTGCCGCCGTTGTCCGTGCGCTACCCGGTGCCCAGGATGTCGAAGTCGAGCAGGTCGATGAAGTGCCGGTGCTCCAGATCGATATAGATCGGGATGCCATCTCAAGGGTGGGAGTGAACATCGATGACATCCAAGATGTAGTCAAAGTTGCGCTCGGCGGAGAACCGATTGGGCAAATTATTGAAGGAGACAAGCGTTTTGCATTGACAGTGAAACTTCCGGACCGGATTCGCAACGACGTGGATGAGATCAAATCTATTCTCATCGAGACCCCGGAAGGCGGAAGTGTTCCGCTGTCGTCACTTGCTCAGATCGAGATTGTTCCGGCACCAGCGCAGATCTCGAGAGAGATGGGTAAGCGTCGAGTCGTGGTACAGCTCAACGTGCGAGGAACCGACCTTGGTAGCTTCGTGCTCGCCGCGCAGAAGGCAATCCGGAGCAACGTTCAGTTGAAAGAAGGCTATTACATCACCTGGGGCGGGCAATTCGAGAACCTGCAAAAGGCTTCGGCTCGGCTGACATTGGTGGTGCCGATTGCCCTGTCCCTCATCTTCATTCTGCTCTTCTCAACTTTTGGCTCTCTTCGACAAGCGACCCTGATTTTCAGCGGAGTTCCGCTCGCAATCACGGGAGGAATTATCGCGCTGTTCGCGCGAGGAATGCCATTCAGCATCACCGCGGGTGTGGGATTCATTGCGCTTTCAGGAGTAGCCGTTCTGAACGGAGTCGTGATGGTTTCCGCCATCAACGGGCTTCGTGAGAAAGGGAAACTCAATGTAATGGATGCGGTAAGAGAGGGCGCGGCTCAAAGGCTCCGCCCTGTCTTGATGACTGCTCTAGTCGCGGCACTAGGATTCATCCCAATGGCAGTTAATACGGGAATCGGTGCAGAAGTGCAACGGCCCCTCGCGACGGTTGTCATCGGAGGAATCATTTCAGCGACGATCCTAACGTTGCTCGTTCTGCCCGTGCTCTACACCTGGTTCGAAAAAGACAGAGTCCGCTAGAAACATCCCTGCTTCTATCCGGTGATCGATCATTAACCGGATAGAAAGCGGCTTGCGGTGGATTCGGCATCACAAAACGGTCACCTTTCCTAGATAGCTATTTTCATAGTAATCTTGTTTGGTTGGTGTCAATGGAGATCCGAATGTTGCCCCCTTTCCGCATCGCCAGTTTCGCCCTCGCCCTCCTGTTCTTACCAGCCACCGGGAAGGCTCATTACGATCTGATGTCGAACCACACTCACCTCATTCCGAACTTGCCTGCGCAGCTTTATCCCGTCTCGGCGGTCCGGCTACTGCCCGGACCGTTTGCCGATGCCGTCCGCGCAAATCGGGAGTACGTTCTTGCCCACGATGCCGACAAACTGCTGGCTCCGTTTCGGCGTGAAGCTGGCCTAACGCCGAAGAAGGACTCCTACGGAAACTGGGAAAACATCGGCCTCGATGGACACACTGCCGGCCACTATCTATCTGCCCTTTCGAGCCTCATTGCGACGGGCCAGGACACGGCCGATGGCGAGCTGAAGCGTCGGCTGGAATACATGGTGAGCGAGCTTGCCGAGTGCCAAGTGGCCGCAAAGGATGGCTACGTGGGTGGAGTTCCCGGCAGCAAAGCCCTCTGGGCCGAAATCGCGACCGGCAAAGTCGAGGTCATCAACCGCAAATGGGTGCCTTGGTACAACATCCACAAAACCTACGCCGGGCTCCGCGACGCTTACTTGCTAACAGGAAACCAGCAAGCGAAAACTGTCCTGGTCGGAATGACGGACTGGGCGGCAAATCTAGCCTCAAAGCTGTCTGATGACCAACTCCAGCGGATGCTGGCTCAAGAGCACGGTGGCATCAACGAGTCGTTCGCCGACGTTTATGCGATTACGGGAGACAAGAAGTACCTTGCGCTCGCGCAGCGGTTCAACCACCTTGCTCTGCTTCGGCCGCTCAAGGAGCGCCAAGACCGTCTGACCGGCCTTCACGCCAACACCCAAATTCCCAAAGTCATCGGCTTCTCCCGCATCGCCCAGTTGCAAGGGTCTGCCGAAGATGAAAACGCCAGTCGGTTCTTTTGGGATACCGTCGCGAAAACCCGAAGCGTGGCCTTTGGCGGGAACAGCGTCTCCGAACACTTCAATGATCCAAAGGACTTCAGCGGCCTGGTCCAACACCGAGAAGGGCCCGAGACCTGCAACTCGTACAACATGCTGCGGCTCACGGAAGGACTCTTCGCGGGCGAACCCGATGCAAAGTACGTCGAGTTTTACGAACGCACGCTCTTCAACCACATCCTCGGCTCGATCAACGTTCAAAAGCCCGGATATGTGTACTTCACCCCCTTACGCCCCGGCCATTACCGAACCTATTCTCAGCCCGGCGAAGGCTTCTGGTGCTGCGTCGGCACCGGAATGGAGAACCCGGGCCGCTATGGTCAGTTCATCTATGCCAAATCGAACGACGGCATCTACGTCAACCTCTTCCTTGCCTCCGAGCTGACGGACGCGGAACGCGGACTCAAGCTGCGACAGGAGACCACATTCCCTGACGAGAGCAAGACCCGCCTTCGACTTTCCCTAAAGGAGGCTCAAAGTTTCACTCTGCACTTGCGGCACCCCAACTGGGTCGCGGCCGGCAAATTCGAGGTCAAAGTAAACGGAAAGAATGTAGCCGTTTCCTCTGCTCCTGCAAGCTACGCCGCTATCACTCGGAAATGGGAAGATGGCGACCAAATCGAAATCGGCTTACCGATGCAAACGAGAGCCGAACGCTTGCCGGATAACTCAGACTGGGTTTCCATCCTTCACGGGCCAATCGTTTTAGCAGCAAAGACCAGTGCCGCTGATCAAGTCGGCCTATTCGCCGGTCCCGGCCGCGGAGACCACATTGCCCAAGGCCCGCTTGTTCCGATGGATAGTCTGCCTTCGCTTCTGTCCACTCCGGAAACCCTTCCGAAACAGGTACTTCCAGACCCGAGCGCGGGTCCGCTGCACTTCAAGCTGGTTGCGCCCCTTTCGTCACCGGAGTTGAAAGACATCAAACTGATGCCGTTCTTCCGGCTGCAAGAGTCTCGATACCAGCTCATTTGGGACCTCACTACCAAGGAGAAGCTCGCTGCTCGGCGTGCCGAACAAGCCGCCCTCGAGCGAGCGCGAATTGAACGAGATCGCGCAACGATCGACCGTGTAGCGGTCGGCGAGCAACAACCCGAAGTGGATCACGAAATGACCGGTGAAGGTTTGGAAACCGGATTCCACAACGGCCGTCGCTGGCGGCACGGAACTGTTATCCAATTCACCCTGAATCTCCGAGGAGCCACAACTGCCGACCTCGAAGTCACCTACTCCGGCGATGACGCAAACCGCACGTTCGACATTCTCGTGAACGACCAACTGCTCACGACGCAGACCCTACGAGGCGAAAAGCGCGGCGACTTCATCGACATCAAATACGCGCTCACCCCAGAAATGCTAACAAAGGCTAAAGATGGAAAACTAATCGTGAGGTTTGTGGGCAAAAACTCGCTTGCCGGTGGACTCTACGATCTTCGATTGCTCCGAAAAACAGGTGGAGAGGAATAAAAATGTCTGATCTGAGTCGTCGTGAACTTATCGCCGGCGGCGCCGCGATCGCCGCCGCCGGACCGTTGTCCGCCCTAGACCTTGGTGCCCTTGTGAAAGAACCTAAGCTTGAACTCTGGTTTGAAAAACCCGCCGCCGCTTGGACCGAAGCGTTGCCTGTTGGCAACGGCCGGCTCGCCGCCATGGTCTTTGGCGGAGTGCCGGAAGAACGACTTGCCCTGAACGAAGGCAACATTTGGGCCGGTGGCCCTCGGGATTACGACAATCCCGAAGCGCTTGGTGCCCTGCCCGAGATTCGTCGCCGCATCATTGCGGGCGAGTACCGTCAAGCGCACGAGCTGACCAACGCCAAATTCATGGGCAAGCCGCTTGGGCAAGCACCGTACCAGCCACTTGGCGATCTGATCCTGAACTTCGATCACGACGCCCCAACATCCAGCTATCGACGCGAACTCAATCTCAACGACGCCCTCGCTCGGACCACGTACACCGTAAACGGAGTGCAGTACTCGCGAGAAGTTTTTGCGAGCCATCCTGCCGGTCTGATCATTTGCTCGCTCACCGCATCGAAGAAGGGCTCCCTATCCTTTAGCGTCCGGTTTCGCAAAAAGGACCGGGCCAAACTCTCCTCCTCTGGGCAAACGCTCAAGATCGAGGGAACGAGCGGCGAACATGCGGGGATTCCCGGCTCCGTCCGATTCGTCGGGCTCGCGCAGGTTCAAATCAAAGGCGGAAGCCTGAGCCTGCAAGATGACGTCCTAACCGTAAAGAACGCCGACTCGGCGGTCATTCTATTTTCTGCCGGTACAAATTATCAGGGTTTCAACGACCTCACTGGCAATCCGGAAGCCATCGCCACTGCTCCCTTGGACGCCGCAAAGGGTAAGAGCCTCGCCAGCCTCAAACGAGAACATATCCGAGACCACAAACGGCTATTCGATACCGTCACCCTCAACCTCGGTCCCGACCAAGACAAGCCCACCATCGAGCGTACGAAGGACTTTCAAGAGGGCAAGGACCCTGGCTTAGCCACGCTTTACTTCCAATACGGCCGCTACCTTATGATCGCTGGCTCGCGACCCGGCGGGCCGCCACTCACGCTGCAAGGGCTTTGGAACGAAAGCATGACCCCGCCTTGGGGCAGCAAGTACACGATCAACATCAACACCGAGATGAACTACTGGCCCGCCGAAACCTGCGGGCTAAGCGAGTGCCACGAGCCACTTTTCGGTTTGATTGACGACATCTCCAAACCCGGCGCAAAGACGGCAAAAACGCATTATGGTGCCAGCGGCTGGGTGGCGCACCACAACACCGATGGCTGGCGAGGCACCGCCCCCGTGGACGGAGCCACTTGGGGAATCTGGCCTATGGGCGGAGCTTGGCTCTGCACCCACCTCTGGGAGCGCTACCTCTTCACCGGAAACAAGGCCGAGTTGGCAAAGCACTACCCGCTCATGAAAGGCGCGGCGAAGTTCTTCCTTTCCTCGAACATCGACCTTCCGGGAACCAAATACCGCGTTACCTGTCCTTCGATCTCGCCCGAGAATGATCACCGCCCCGGCGTTTCGATCTGCGCGGGACCCACGATGGACAACCAAATCCAGCGCGACCTCTTCTCGGCCTGCATCGGCGCTGCCGGTGTCCTGGAAAAAGACGCCGCTTTCGTTGACGACCTCAAAGTTGCCCTTGAGAAGCTCCCGCCGAACCAAATCGGCAAGGGTGGCCAGCTCCAAGAATGGATCGAGGACCTCGACATGGGGGCCCCAGAGAGAACCCACCGCCACGTCTCTCACCTGTACGGTGTGTTCCCCAGCGCCCAAATCTCGCCCGAGTCCACTCCCGAACTCGCCAAAGCCGCGCGCCGAAGTTTGGAACTTCGCGGCGACGAAGGGACCGGTTGGAGCCTCGCGTGGAAGATCAACTTCTGGGCGCGACTGTTAGATGGCGACCGCGCTTACAAGCTCGCTAAGGACGCGCTCCGACCGACGAACGGGCGATCTGGCGGCGTCTATCCGAACCTGTTTGACGCTCACCCGCCGTTCCAAATCGACGGCAATTTTGGCTTTACCTCCGGCGTGGCGGAGATGCTACTTCAGTCCCACGCAGGCAAGATTCACTTGCTACCGGCCCTGCCCAGCGCTTGGCCAAAGGGCAGCGTGAAGGGACTACGCGCTCGCGGTGGATTCTCGGTCGATATGGAATGGGAAGCTGGTCGGCTTGTTCAGGCAACGATCAAGAGCCTTTGGGGAACCAGAGCGATTGTTCGCTATGAAGATTCGCTTTATGAAGTTGAAATGAAGCCGGGCGTACGCAAGTCTGTCTCGGCACGTGACTTCGAAAAGTAGTCCAGTTCATTTCGGCAGATTCAAGACGACCTCACCCGCGGGCAAAACGGCAACATGTTCCAACCGAATGAGCCGAGACAAGAGACTACGTAAGTAGCGAGAGCTCATCGGCCCCCAACCTTCGCCATCTAGTCCGTGGGTGTTAAAGACAAACCAGCCGCCAGGAGAGGCGAGAAATTCGTTGAGCGTGGCGTCAAAGACTTCGTCGCAGTTCTCTGGACCGTGGCTCCAACAGCCGATTCGAACCGGCTCTCGCTTAGTCGGAATCGGGTTCACCGCCGTGTTCCCATGACTTCGAACCACTAGGAACTTGGAGAGCGCATAAGCATCGAGTTCTGGGTTTGAAGCGTTATAGGCAAAGTTGTAAACGGAGTCTTTGGCTTTGAATCCCATAAGATTCTTTTCGAACTCCGCGACGCAGCGATCGATGTCGCGTTTCGCAGCTTCCAGCGGAATTGTGGTGAGGTTTGTGTGGTCGTAAGTGTGGGCCATCACCTCGTGACCGCGATTCTTGAGGGCGTTCCAGTCCGAGAAGTCTCCTTTCGGAGACGACACGAGGCCAGTATCCGGCTGGCCGTTAACCTTCGGCACGAAATTCTCCGAGTGCCCCTGCGCGATCACGTTGAGGCACGCTCGCAACTTGAAGGACTCAAATATCTCCGCCGTTTCATAGAACGACTTCTTAAAACCGTCATCGAAGCTGAGGGTAACGATGTGTGTTTTCTTTGGTTTTGACATCAATCCCATCTTTTAGCCGGCAATTCCTGCTCCGGTCATCCAGAGCAGTTCTTTTCTTGTCATGTCTTCTTTGACCTTCCAGCTTCGTCGCTCTAGTTCATCCGCCGCGCACGATTTTCTCGGTGAACATTCCAACAGGTCCTGACTCAGCGAAGAAAGCCCAGTCATTTAGCTCTGCCACCGGCAAGGAAACCTGATCTCCTTGCTTCATTCCACGGACTTTAAATGGCGAACTCATCAACTTGCCGTGGATCATTTCGTCCGCAACTCGCTCCACCGCGACCCACATGAATTCAACGTTGTGTCCGTCACCAAGGGGTCCCTTTACGATATGGAGTTCCGGGTCACCGCCCTTGCCGAGAGCTTCGACGAACTCTGGCCAGCGTCTCCTCGCCTCTGCGACGGCCGCCGCCATTCGGTCATCACTCGGATCCACGAGCATGACTTCGTCGCCCTGCCCTTCCGCGAACAGTTCGAGAATCTGTCCTGCATTTAGCTGCTCTCGCATTTCAGGTGAAAAGCGGATGCAATGGTTGTTATCTGCTCTCCAAAGCAGAAGTGCCTCATCGTCGGCATACTCAGCGAGTAAGCGCCCGAGGCTGGTCAGCACCTGGCTCCACTGTTCCTCTGCAACCGGGCCGGGACTAAAGAAAGAGGCAAAGCTCTTGTGTTCCAAAATCGCCTCACGCAACCGTGATTCCGGTATCTGAGCCGCCATTTGTTCCGGTGTCAATTGCGGAGCACCATAAGTCATCGGAGCCTGCATCACTTTCAGGAAAACTCCGTTGACGAGCAACGACAGTTCGATCGCGTTCCCCGACACTTCGACCTCGACCCCGGCCCGTTCGGCGGCTGCCTTTAGAGGTTCAGGCTGGATAAAGGTCGGCGTCCGGTAGAGGAGAATCAGTGCCCGAAACGGCCCGCTCCGGCGCCGTCGAATGAAAACAATCGCGCCACCGATGAGCACTATCCCCGCAAGAACCCACCAAATCACGAGCCGATTCTACAGCAACTTGCGCGCAGTGCGACTTTCACTATTTGGGGTCAATCCGCTCCTCGTTTCCGCGTGAGCCCTCGCTGAATCGGCTCATGGGGCTGCGAGTTCGTTAGCCGATCGACCAATTCCCTGATCCTCGCTTGCCGAGTTTCTGGAGTTTTCGCGGAAGTGATCTCATGTAAGAATCCGCGCTTGGTGCCCGGCGTGAGTACTTCCCACTTGAAGAGATTGAAGTCGTCTTCCTGAAGCGCTTCGAGGATGTCTTCCGGTACCTCCACCACGTTTGGGTCGACAATTGTTATCGCAACGTCCACGGGATCGCCAAGCTGCAGTTTCAGCCGCTTTCGGAGGCTCGCGCTCACCATGATGTAGTAGCTGCCCGTTCCCGTTGGAAGAAGCGCGCCGCTGACTGGATCACCATTGACGGTGCCCTCGAACCGCTGCTTCGTGCCGGTCGGAAACTCAATCTCGCTCTGAACCTCCTTAGGCACCCGGATCGCGTGATATTTCATCGCTCCCAGCATTTGGATATCGAGCTCTGTGCGGAAGGAGTAGCTTTTGCCGATCATTTTCCTTGCGTTCTCCGGGAGTTGAATCAAATTACTCGGCCAGCGCTGGCGAATACGGCAGATGTCCCAGATTCCAAGTGTAGAATCGTCCGCGTCATGGACGAGATTCAGACCGCCAGAGCCGATCTTCAGCAAGCCACCGAACGAGTACTGCACCTCGTAAGCCTCACGCCGGATGAGCGCCTTTTCTGGAAACCCAGCGCGTCGGCTCGATCGATTGGCGAAATCGTCGCCCACACCGCCCATGCCCTCAAGAACATCCTCGGTCAGCTACAGGGCACTCCATTTCCGCCGGCAAACAGCGCCGAAGCAAATCCCATCTTCCTTGAGCACGACCGGCAGTTCACGGATCGGGCAACCCTGCTCGACTACTTCCGCACGCACCGAGACAACTACGATCAGTACCTAGCCGCCCTCACTTCCGATGACCTGGATGTTATCGCGACGTTGCCTTTCGGTCTCGGACAGGCCCCGGTGAGATTCTTCATGAAGGCCGGCGCCGACCACACCGCCAGCCACATCCCCCAGATTGAATACATCCAGACCATCTACGGCGACCACGACTGGCACACCGGGTTTTAGACCTAGTCAGGGTACTGGTCGACACGAAAGGTTGCCCTTATACTCTCAGTAGCGAAAACTCCGGAGAAAGAATGTTGTTCAAGCACTCGCCGTTTCCTGTCCTTTTACTGACCTTGGCGAGTGCTAATGGCACACCCGCAGAATCCAAAGTCGACCGTCCCAGCCCGAGTTCTGTTTACAAGAAGGTCATGCCATCGGTCGTCCGAATTTGGATCGGCGACTCCATGCTCACCGGCACTTTGATCGCGCCGGATGGATTGGTCGCGACTTGCGCGCACATACCGGCGAACATTGGGCAGTCCGTGGCGGTTGTCACAAGCGACGGGGTTCGCTATCCGGCCAAGGTCATTTCTAAACTTGCGAAACCCGGCGAGCGACGAATGGGAAAGGACGTTGCGCTTGTCCAAGTCCTCGCGTCGAAGAAGAAGTTTCCGTTCGCTTCAATTGGCCAAAGCCCAACGACTTCGCAGACATTCCCGCTACTTGCGATTGGCTTTCCAGATACATTGCTGTATGGACCGGATCGAAGCAAAGATCCGACGTACGTCCGCTTCGGGCATCCAAGATCCAGCCCGTACCAGACACATCCGATGGAGCTCTACACCTCCATCTTCGGATCCGGCGGCGATTCTGGCGGCCCGCTCTTCGATATGAATGGCAGTCTGATTGGCATTTGTTCTGGCGCGGATCAGAGCGGAAGCAATATGCGCTACACGCGGATAGAAGCGATGCTGGATGCGTGGCCCAGCTTGACTTCCACCCGTCCCCACCGCAAGCCAAGCGCCCAAAAGCCTCCGCAAGCTGACTTCACGGACTACCGGCTTCAGGTTCCGAGTCAGCTGCAGTCCGGGGTCGTTGAGGTGCGTTCGCAAGAACGTTGGATCGGGTTTGGCTGCGTCGTCGATGACGGCCTTATCCTGACTAAAGCCAGCGAACTTGGTCCTGATCTTCGGATCACGATGAACAACTCCAACGTGGCTTTGGCGGAAGTTGTTGCAACTGACCCGTCGACCGATCTCGCCTTAGTGAAGCTAAGTTACGCCCCAGAACTCACCAAGTTTTGTACAAAGGTGAGATGGCAGGGGAGCGTTAACCTGCCAGTGGCCTCATTACTCGCGATCGCACCTACCGCTACCTTCAGCCCACTTACCGGAATCACAAGCTTCTCCCCTCGAGCGGTGCCACCGATTGCTGGGATCATTCCTTGCGGCACAAAGTCGGTTGCGGACGGGGTTGAGATCACCGAACTCTGGGATAGCTACTTTCAGTTCCGGTTACGAAAACCAACGTTCCCTCTTCGCGTCGGTGACGTGATCACCGCGGTAGAAGGACAACCCACCCCTAACCGCGAAGCGTACGTTAAGCTCGTTTTTGAGGGCAAGAGAATCGGCCAGCGTCCCCGCGTTGCAGGTGAACCTGTCCAAGTGACCTTCACCCGGACTGGGAAATCGATGACTCGGACCGTAACGCTAGAATTCAGCGAATCCCCAAGCATGCAGTTGGTCCGACCGTCCAGCCTACGGTACTCGGGTTTTGCCTCCGCAATTGCGACTGATCTCGACATTCGCCCCGAACATGCCGGTGCTCCGGTCATAGACGCTCATGGCCGGGTAGTCGGAATGGTCATCGGGCGCGCCCCGTTCATAGAAGCACTTGTACTCCCTGCGAACGAGGTCAACTCGGCCCTGAGGCGGATGCTTTCGAGTCTGCGGAAAACTGATCCATGATCTAAAGACCACTTAGTTTCTATTGTTTTTTGCCGCACATAACGGGCCGCCTCACGACTCCTTATTGTCATTTTCGGCCGTTTTCGACAATAAGGATCCGAATTCGGGCCGAAATCCAGCGAATGAACCGATCGGATCGCGCTTGCGTCTAGCCAATGCGCAACTCTGCAACCGGAAAAATCATGTCCTCATTCACCCCAAATCCTGATCTGGACCTCGTCCTAGTACGAGAATCCTCCGTCCCGCCAGAACTCGTTTGGAAGGCATACACCACGCCGGAGCTTTTGGAACAATGGTTCTGCCCACGCCCATACCAAGCGGTCGAATGGGAGATCGAGCTTTTCCCCGGTGGCGCATTCAACTCGGTGATCGTGTCGCCAAACGGTCAAAGATTCCCGGGTGAGGGAAGCATCCTTCAAGCCGAGCCGAACAGAACCTTGGTCTTCACCAACGCGGTGACCCGTGGCTTCCGCCCCGCCCCCGCCCCAGGCGAAGACGGCTTTGCCTTCACCGCGATCATCCGCATCGAACCGAATGGCACCGGCTCCACCTACACCGCCACCGTAATCCACCCCGACGCGGCGAGTAAAAACAAGCACGAATCGATGGGCTTCTATGACGGCTGGAACGCGGCCTTCGACCAACTCATCGAACTCATGACCGCTTAACTCGTTTCTGTAACGAAACCAAGTCTTGCGCGCCGCGCTCGATAAACTGGCGAATCAACTGTATTTTCAATAATTAGTGAAAGTTCAAGCCATTTCGAGCTATACTTTCAGCAGGTTCGTCATGGACAAACTGAAACGCTACTCAACCTGGTTCTATGCGGCGGCGATTTACAACGCGGTTTGGGGCGCGTTTGTGGTGCTCTGGCCCGAAGGCTATTTCAAAATCTTGAACCTACCGGTGCCGAACTACATGGCGATTTGGCAGGGAATGGGGATGGTGGTCGGGGTGTATGCCCTTGGCTACTGGCTCATTGCTCGAGACCCCGTCCGCTTTGGGCCGTTCGTTTGGGTCGGTCTGCTCGGCAAGCTCTTCGGCCCCATCGGCCTCGTCTTTGCTGGCCTGAAGGGGGACTTGCCGTGGTCGTTCGGGTGGATCAATCTGACCAACGACATCATCTGGCTTCCCGCCTTCATTGGGTTCTCTGTTGAGCTTGTGCGGTTCGAACGCGCAAAATTGGCAGCCGCAGGTGTCGAAAATGGACTTCCTAAGACGACAGTCATATAGCAAACTGCTCGGAACCCAGCCATGAAGTACCTCGTTTCCATCCATCGCCCTAACGATTTCAACCATGAAGCAATGCTCGACGCCAGCGTCCGCGAAGCCATCGACCGCGTGAACGACGAAATGGTCGCAGCCGGAGTCCGGCTATTCGTTGGCGGCCTTCGCTCCCCAAGCTCCGCGACCTCAATTCACCTTGAGCCCTCCGGCGAATTGACTTTGGCCGAAGGCGCGTTCCTGCAAGCGACCAACTACGTCGACGGATTCTGGGTCCTCGAATGTGCCGACCACGACGAAGCGATCGCCTGGGGCAGAAAAGCCGCCCTCGCCTGCCGTGGCTCAGTCGAAGTGCGTGCCTTCGCCGGCGCCGCCCTCAAGGAGTAGCCCGCGCACCCCGGGGTAAGGTCCGAAAATGAGAAGCAAAGTTGCTTACGGTTTTGGCATCGCCGGAGCCCTTGCCGCCGGGATTGCGATCGGCCAGGTCGCCCAGAAAGAAAGCCCAGATTCCCATTACCACCTGGGTCCCGACTCCCTTGTCGAACCAGGCGTACCCAAAGGCGAAATCCAGGGGCCCTTCGTCATCAAGAGCGACGTCTACCCCGGCACGCAACACACTTATTGGGTTTACGTTCCGGCGCAGTACGACCCCAAGAAAGCGGCCGCGCTCATGGTGTTCCAAGACGGACAGGCGTTTAAGCAAGAAAACGGCGGCGTTCGTGCGCAGAACGTGATGGACAACCTCATCTATCGGCGCGAAATCCCCGTGATGCTCGGCGTTTTCATCAATCCGGGCCGAACTCCCGAGCAAGATGAACCATCCCCGCAACGCGGCTGGGGCGATGGTTTCACAAACCGAGGCGTTGAGTACAACACGCCCGACGACAAGTACGCGCGCGTGATCACCGAAGAGCTCATGCCCGCGCTGGATAAGTCCTACAACATCTCGAAAGATCCCGAGATGCGGGGAATTGGCGGCGCCAGCTCCGGCGCAATCGCTGCCTTCATGGTCGCTTGGGAGCGGCCGAATTCGTTCCGGAAGGTCCTGAGCATCATCGGTAGCTTCACCAACATCCGTGGCGGCGACGTCTATCCAGAGCGAATTCTCAAAAGCAAGAAAAAGCCAATCCGGGTCTTCCTCTGCGACGGCCGCAACGACAACCGAGGCATCCGAAATGGCGTCTACGATCCGCGCTGGGACTGGTACCTGCAAAACGTCCGGCTACAACAGGCCCTCACGAAAAAAGGCTACGACCTCAACTACACCTGGGGAATGAACAGCCACGGCCAAAGCTTCGGCGGACAAATCATGCCCGAGATGATGCGCTGGCTTTGGCGCGACGCTACGCCCATCATCACCGATCCTAACGACATGGTCGAACGCGGCTTCTATCAGCCAACCGCCCGCTAAATCCCCATGACGCTTATGGGCGCGACGGAACCAACTTCACTTCCGTCACGCCCTTCTCCAGGGGAATCGAATAGGCCTGCGCGTCAAGTTGGAACGCACCATCAGGCCGATACGATTTGATTTTCGCAATCTTCGCCGGTACATCAACCCGTAACCGAGCGGTCGAGCAGAACGCAGTCGCGCCAGAAAGCCGAAGCCTCACCGAACCGGTTTTTTCGTCGAACATCACCGAGTCAAACGTTCCGGCATCCAAGCGAAGATACATCCCAAGCGGAGCCAGGTAGATCCGCTTTCGGAACGAGTCCTTCGGAACAACCTTCACCACTCCCGAAGCAAGCTCAAGGTCACCACCAAACGCCTGCCAACCAAACTCCTTCGTTTTGACAATGTAAGTGCCCGTGTTCCAAGCGTGACCAAAAAAGTTCGGCCCGTAGTCCCCCGAGTACGCATCCCACTTCAGCGTGGAAGGGAAGGAGTGAAACGCCGCCGACGCAAATCCACTCTCGTGAATATTAGTTAGCGCCCCCATCGTTCCGCCGTATCCAACCCGCAAAAGGAACAGGTCATCTGGGTGCTCACGATACTCATTAAGAAGCGGAATCGCGTTCATCCCTGAACCGTAATGGTGAAGCTGCCGTTCAATTCGGCTCAGCTTCGCGCCGTAAAGGAAGTCCCAATACCGTCGCGCATTGCCGTTATAACCCCAATGCGGAACCGTTGGATCGTAGGCAAGAATCGAGTTCAAAGTGACTTGAGCTTTGTCCTCGTGACCAAAGTACTTACACCAGCCATAAACCTCTTCTTGCCCGGTCGAATCCCACGCCATCTCGCTCCCAAACGGGAACGGCTCGTTCTTCCAACGATCGGCCCGGAGCGCCATTTTTGATTCAATCAAGCGCGCCTCCTCGTTCCAGCCCTCCGCTTTCAGATCGTTCACCAGTCCGATGAAGACCGAACCTTCCATCAAACCAAGGCGCCAATATCCAACAACATCTTCACCATTCTTCCCAAAGCTAGTCAGGTACTCCGTTGTTCGAAAAGCCTGGTTCAAATACCATTTCCAATCGTGCGCCTTGGCCAATCCCGGATAGTTGCGGGCAATTTTGTAGAGCGAATAGTAGGCCGCAACCACATGGGGATAGTTGTAGCCTCGCCCAATATCGTTAGACGCTTCCTTACTCCAGCTCGTCCAACTGGTCCAGTTAAACTTCTTGTCATACGGGTAATCCGGCAGAGCTTTCGGATCATAAAAGAACGTACTCTTTCGAACTCCGTACTTTTTCGGCCCTTCTTTAAACTGCAAGTTGCCCCAAAGAACTTTATCAACAAACGATTCAAGCTTCGCAACTTCTTCCGGATTAGGCTGCCCCATCTCCTTCATCGCCAGCGCTAACCAGTTCCCCGATCCGCCCTCGTCGCCGAGGCCCGCAATCCAAACCCGCGAGTCCTGAAGGACTTGCGCCTTGGCCTCGTTGTCATAGCTGATCGCCGAAGGCGCGCGCCCAAACGGATCGCTTTCGTCCGTAAACCAAGCCTCGTTCGTCAAAAACCGACCAAGATCCGCCACCGCGACCGCCGCAGGCTTGATGTTGTAGTAGTTGATCGTCTGTAGCGTGCCATCCTGGTACTTCACCGACACCCGAACCCGGCCCCATGCCTTCGGCTTAACGTCAAAAGCCATCCAGCCCTTGGCCCCGCGCGCCGCCTTAGAAACGTCCGCAGCTCCACGCGGAGAGACCTCAATCGCCGAAATCGCCTTTCGGTATTTCAAGTACAGCTTCCCGGTCTGGTCCATCGGAAGCACATAGCCCGGCAAACCAACCGCCACCGGCCGACCGATGCGCGCCAACGTGTTCTCAATCTCGCGAATGCTCTGCGAAGGCGTGAACTGAACTCCGTAAGTGAGCGATTGACGTGGCTTAACCACGCTTGAAGTCGGCTCATTCCACTGCTGCACCCCTTTCCACTCCGTTTCGGCGTGGGCCTTGGTGTGCACCATCCACTCCATCATCCCTTCAAAAACTTGGTTTGGGCCCAGCGGCTCGCGCACCAGCTGCCACGCTTCCAAAGGCGTAGACCCAACCGGAGTCACCACCATCGTCGGCCCTGTCCCGTTCAACTGCGTAACCCGAAGGAACCCGGCATCCTGACCAATGTAAGGATCAGTGAAGGAACACTTGGCGTGCGCCTCCTCCAGACTCCGGTCCATGATGATGTTGTTAAACGGCATAGGTATGCCCAATGAGCCAAGCTCAACGCTCTCCGAAGTCCGATTTGTAAACGTAAACAGAAGCTGCAATCGGCCGTTCTTAACCTCCCATCGCCGCGAGATGGAAAACGGAGAGTCCGCTGGAAGCGCCGGCGTCAAGTCATGCTCAATCAGCGACTTCGTCTTAACCGCCGACGCCGATTTCCGGTTTCGGTAGGTGCTAAACGACCTGTACTCCGCCGTCCCTTGCGGCCGAGCGCGGAACGAAACATCCCCCAAATGTACAAAACCGTCGGCCTTTCGAACGTTCAGCCGGTCGGAAGCCAAAAAGTCGAACCCCGCTGCGCCCTTCGGCACAAGACCGACCCCGTTTCCGCCATCCGCCGTCAGAGTCAGTGTATAGTCCGGCGTGCTTATCGTGCGGAGACCTTTGTCTAACCCGATGGCATCGATCACGGGCGGCTTTTGCTGAGCCACAAGGGCCAAAGTGGTTGCAAGAACGGTGGCGTGTATCATCGAATTCCCAAAATCCCACGACGGAATTCACGATCGAAACCGTGAACAATAAAGCATGACATTCATGGTGATCGAGAGATTCCGCAACGGCGACGCCGCCCCCGTCTATGCCCGATTTCGAGAACGCGGCCGGCTCGCTCCAGACGGCGTAAAGTACATCACCAGCTGGGTGGACTCGACTTTCCAAATCTGCTTCCAAGTCATGGAAGCAGAATCAAGATCGTTGCTCGACGAGTGGATTGCAAACTGGGAAGACCTCGTCGATTTCGAAGTCTTCCCAGTTGTCGATTCTGCGACTGCCCAGGCGCGGTTCTCGTCCTAGCCTTGCAACTCGGCCAAAACCACGTCCAGCACATCCATCGTCCCGCCCCACCCCATGCTCATACTGGGCCGGCCGGCTTCGAAGGTCTGCAACTGCACCGGATCAGATCCAATAACGGACATTTCCAATCGAAGCAACGTGCCGCCATCGACATCCGAGAACTGATTCTTAGACAACATTTCAAGTGGCCAATCTGGCGCCATCGGGTGCCGAACAATTCCGCCCCCTTCATCCGAAAATGAGTGGTGGTTGACAATCAACTCCTGGTCGACAATCTCCCGATAGATCCACCGCCCCCAAAAGCCTGGCTGGTTCGGCGGAACGATTTCGTAATGGAATATCCCGCCCGGTCGAAAGTCCATAAAGTTTCGCCCCGGGGACATTCCCTTGGGAGACATCCATTTTCCAAGGTGCTCGGCTTGCGAAAACGTCGCCCAAACCAGGGCGCGAGGGGCTTTGAAAGTGCGTTCCAGCACGAAAGGTTCGTTGTTCATTCTTGTTCTCCCGCTTGAAGTTCTTCGAGGTAGGCATCCAGCTCGTCAAAGCTGGCTTCCCAAAATTGGCGGTACTGCTCCACCCAACTGCTCGCCTCGGCAAGCGGCTGCGCATTGAGGCTCCGCGGGCGCATTTGCCCCTTCCGGTCGGTCTCCACCAGCCCGGCCCGCTCCAGCACCTTGAGATGCTTGATCACCGCCGGCTCCGACATCTCAAACGGTTTTGCAATCTCACCCACCGGCATCGGCCCAAGGGCCAACGCCGCGAGAATCGCCCGCCGCGTCGGGTCGGCCAGGGCAGAGAAGATGAGACTGAGTTTGTCGGACGCCATTGCTAACCGTTTGATTATATAACCAAACGGTTTTTATTTGTCAACTGCGCGACTCCATGAGATGGCACCCGGGCTTAGCCCTATCTAGCTACCGCTGAAGATCGCCGTAATAGGTAGTGACGCTGGATGCGTCGACGGAACCGGAAAGGCTGGTCATCGGTCCGGGCGTGGCTCCCACCAATTTGGTGTTTTCTGATGCGCTGGTCCTAAAAACGTTGACGTTCCGCAGCCGGCGCGCGCCCTTGATATTGAGGTCTAGCTCGGTCGAGACGGAGTTCGTATTCACCACCACGGCGGCAAATTTCCGCATGGATGGGTCAGCAAAGGTGGTGACGAAGACCCCTTTCTTGGGTTGCCCTTGAGTATTGACAACCCGCCACCCCGGCCGAACGAATCGGCTGTACTGAGCCATGGCCCACAGCAACTTGGCGGGCCGGTTGTCTTGCATGAGCGAAGAACTCCACCAAAAGACGAACGCGTTCAAGTTTGACTGGGTGAAATCTTGGTGCATCACTTTGGCGACCACGAGCGCTCGATTCATTTCGCTGGTGCCATTGAAGGCGGACATATTCCATTCCGTCATCCAGATCTGCTTCCGCCGGGCGGTGGAGGCCTCAAACCGGCTGGGCTGATAGTTGTCTCGTTCGGTGAAGAGGTTGGCGATGTTCCCGCCCATGCTCCAGGGACCGTATTCGTATTGATGCCCGGCGGCGATCTGAACCAGATTCCGCGTTGCTGGATCGGCGTAGACCTCGCTCAAGTGCGAATCCTTAAAGTTGTTGTCCTCTGCGGCCATGATCTTCAGCCTCGGATTCAATTTCCAAACGCCTTTTCGTGTGAACTCCTTGTTGAGCACAAGCAGGAAATCGTGAAATTGTTTGGGCGTCCAGTCGCACGACTCGTAGTCGCAGTCGAAGCTCGGTTCGTTCTGAAGTGAGAGTGAATAGAGCGGGTAACCCATCTTGGCCTTGAACCCCAGCACGTAGTCCGCAAGTAGATCCGCGTAATCTTGATAGTGGGCGGGGTCCAGATAACCGCCGACCTCTGGCTTGGTCGCGTAAGACGCTTCGGTCAATCGGTTTTGGCTCTTCTCTTCAGGGGGAGTCGGACTCTTCCAGCGGTCAATCGGATTATTGGGCGGGGTCCAAGGGCTGCTGAAAACCTTGGAGAGTTGGTAATCCGGATTGGCGGTGACCTCGCCGAGCAGTTTTCGGGTCGCAGTCAGATCCCAGTTATCCCAGTTCAGCTTGAATTTTTTGTAGGTCCCCTGCTTGTCCTTAACCGTAGTGAACACGTACGCCCCGTCTCGCTTTTCGAGAAACTGATCATCCAACTTTGGGTTCTCGCGAAAGGGGATGCGGTTGCGAAGGATGGAGAATCCCGCCCCTTTCGACACGCTGAAAAACGCGTCCATCGTGCCCGCTCCGACCGGGAGATTGCCCCATGCCGAGGAAAATCCAAATCCATCCACCGTCTGCATTGGCCGGCTGAAGTCGATGGTCACGCGCTGACTCTGTCCAGCGGGAACGGCGTCTGCGGCAACGGGAGCCAGAACAAGGAGGAGAGAGGTCAGAAACATGGGCGATCCGATTCGATTTGCGTCGGCAAATCGTGATAACAATCTACATCAGTCCTCAAGTTTTTGGTGGCTCAACGGCAGGGAAGATCCCAACGAACCAGACTTTGCTGTTGCGACCTACGAGGAGACGCTAAGGACCGGCGTTACTGAGCTTCCGTGGCGGAGGGTGGATCTAGTGTCTGGATAAGTTCGAGTGCGAATGCCACCATCCATGCCGGGGTGGTGGATGTCACATACGGCAAAATATAACGTACGATGACCCTGCCAGAGCCCGTTGAGTTCGTCGAGTTTCTTGCACCCTATCCCGTAGCCACCCAGACGCTAGCGCGGGCGCTCCGACAACGCTTGGTCTC
Source organism: bacterium (assembly GCA_027485645.1). Lineage (GTDB taxonomy): Bacteria > Armatimonadota > Fimbriimonadia > Fimbriimonadales > Fimbriimonadaceae > Fimbriimonas. The sequence goes on along the minus strand of JAIXQR010000003.1, from coordinate 199,423 downwards.
CCTGCTCCCGCCGTGCATCGAAACCATCTGGGATGCCACCAACACCGTCGGCCCCTCCTACGGCTTCACCGAGAAAAACGCCGACCACTTCATCCACCTGCCGGCCTATACCAAATACGTGAACATCGGCTTCACCCAAGGCGCCTCGCTCAATGACCCCGAAGGTCGCCTCCAAGGAAGCGGCGCAAAGATTCGGCACATCAAACTCACTCGCGCCGAGGATCTAGATGACCCGTATATCCACGACCTGATCCGGCAAGCCGTCGATTCCGCCGTGCAGGTCCCCGAACCCGTCGAGGCGAGGACCATCATCCGCGTAATGGACGGCCCCAAACGCCGACCGAAGCCGAGCTAAAACCCGCCCCAAGCCCACTCTAAACCGCCCGGAAGCACCGCGCTGCTGTACTCAATGTGCAACACCCGCCGATGATCCACCCGGGACGCTCGGGGCGAACCGTGGAAAACCAGCGGCCGCATCCAAATCAAATCGCCCACCTCCGCCGTAAGCGTCATCGCCGTCGCAATTTCGTCTTCCGATGGATACTCGCGAAGCCCCAGCCGGTGACTGCCCGGAATGACCTGCAGCGGCCCGTTATCCGCCGGACAAGGGTCGAGATGGATTCTCAACGCCACGCATGATTCGAGCACCTCGAGTGGCGGCAGCGTGTGAACCACCCCTTCCTTCACGCTCCAAGCCGAAAACCCCGGAACGTCTGGCTTAGCCGCCCGAACTGCAATCTTCGTGTCCTGGTGCCAGCCCAAGTTCCAATTCCGCCCCGCAACCTTATCAAACAAAATCCCCCGCACCGGCCGCGCTTCTGCGTTCACAAGGGTGTCCGCCAATCCCTTCAACCGAGGATCTGCCGCTAAGGCTGCGCACCACTCGAATTCCAAAAGCCCCCGCGACCCCGCCTGCCCGTCCAAATCCGGAAGTCGACCCTTGATCGCCTCTACCTCGGAGGGTTCAAGAAATCCAGGGATGAGCCCGTAGCCGATATCCACTCGGCTATGATATCCGCCGGAACACGAGTTCTCAGGGTCGCTTCACGCTTTGCGCACCAAGGGAAAGACATCGCTTGCAACTAAGTGCAGGCCGACCCAGAGGGTGAACAAATCCGGATTCAGCAACATCTGCAATTCGCCCGGCCCCGAGCGATTGACCGAGAGATAGCCAAGCGCACCAATGCCGAGATTGACGAGCACGATGGTGATGGGAAGCAACCACCAATCTCCTGGCTTCCGGCGTGCAACCGCGGCAAAGTACGCCCCGATGTAGTGATAAAAACTGCCCAGTGCAACGTGAAAAATGTACACGCCGACCAGAAACTCGGGAACGGTGAACCCGCTTAAGGTCCCCCAAACCGCGGCTTCGGCAACAAAGAATAGCGAGATCAGCGTGCCACGTTTATCCCCCGCGCGAAGGTCCTGCCAACCACCCAACAGCAGCACCATGGCCGCCATGGCCGCGGAGACCCCCCAAATGATCCAGCGAAAGCCGGAGATATCGCCAAAATCCAGCAAGACCACGCTGAGCCAACCGAAGCACAGGATGGGCTGGTACGACCGGATCCAGCGCGCGATCAGCGGCTCTTTCGCCACCTTTCCCAACGCAAAGAACTGCTCCGCTTTCAAGGAATGGTCGATGAAATAGACCCACACCAGCGCGCCGAACGCTTCCGGCCCGACCCAAAGCCAGAGGCTAAGAAGGATCACGATCGACACCGCCAAAACACCCAAAAACAGGGCAAGCTTCTTGGCTTGGTACAGCCCTGGCATCGGCGCAAGCGAGCGCAGCTGACCCACGTAGGCGAACACAAAATGTGCCCAACCTGCCCACGCGGTGCAGGCATATAGGTTCATGGCTTCGTTGGAGATGGCGCCGTACTTCGAAGACGGCACTAAGGTGAGCGGGAAAGCGAAGCTGAGGGCAATGATGACGGAGGAGAGCGCGAGAACAATCTTTGCGTTCGATCCGGATGGAACGGCCTCGCCGGTCATGGCGATATCTTAGCCGAGACCCGAGACGACACCCACACCCCGCCCGGCCCACCCAGTATTTTTGCAAGATTTAGCTGCGTTCAATATTTTTCGAAATGGTCAGGAACAATCGCATTTCGGCGTAAGTCATAAGGTCTCAGAACGATCTGGCTATAGAGATCTTTGACCCATCGGAAGAACCACCATGAAGAAACTGTCCTCTCTTCTTTGCCTTGCCCTTGTTGTTGCCTCAAGTCAGGCGTACCTGATCTTCGATAACTTCGGCCCCGGAGAATCCGCAAAAAACTGGGGATTGGGATTTGGTGACCTCAAAGATACTCGGGTTGCCGCCCAGTTCACGCCAAGCAAAACGGGCGTCTTGAACTTCATCAAGCTGAGCATGCAGAAGAGCGGCAACGGAAAAAGCCATTTCGCTACCATCTCGCTGTTTGAAGACAACGGCAACGATATCGGGACCTTGATGACCACCTTTACGATCGACTTAAGGTCGGCTGGCGTTAAGACCGTGATGAACCATGACCGAAGAGTCCGGCTCATTAGCGGTCGAAAATACTGGATCGAAGCAAAGGCAGCCGCGGGTTCTCAAGTTTATGCAGGTTGGAACACGAACGATCAAGGACAAAGGGGCCTGGTCAAGTTTGGTCAGGTGGAGGAAAAACCAAACTCCACGTATAAGGTTGGCAGCGGAGAGTTGCCTGCTTTTAGTGTGGACGTCACCGCTCGCCCCTGGGGCCGAAACCCCTAACCGAGCGCCCTCGCCGGGCACGGCGTAACATCAGCTAAGAATTGGCTCAAGTTCCGCTGTGCCTCATCTTCTTGCACGCTGCGTTTTGGCACCAAGCCGTGCCAACCGCATCACTGATCTACCCGCGGCCGAACCTGAACGTAAATTTCCGCCGGCGGAGCCTCGAAGTACTTCAGCAACGCCGGACAAAGCCACCCCTCAGACCCCAGCGCCTCGCAGAAGTAAACATTCCCGCCCATCTCCGCCCGCCGCCATTCCAACCGCAACCCCGCCCCCGGAAAAGCCCCGGCCGAAAAAACCATCCGAAACCCCTTCTCCGGCGACTCAAACCCCGCCGTCGCCAGATCAATCAACAAATCCGCCCCACCCACAAACGGCTCCTGCACCAACCCCCGAGCCCCATCATCAAACACCCACATATCGAGATGTTTGTACGGCGCGATGACAAATAGAGAATTCATAGCTCAACTCTCCCGCAGCGTCGCAACGGACCAGATGCCTCAATTCAGCCGCCACGCTACTCGTTTTATGATGCGCCAAAAGCGATCCCGAACAGCCCATCTGCTAGGGCACGCCTAGTTCAAACCGAATAAAACTCAATCGCATCCCGCTCGACGATCTCGCGGAAAGTAGCGTTGTGCAGGTTAGCCGAGTTCACAACATCCACCTTCCGGCCGAGAAGATTCTCGAGATCAAACTTTAAGCCCACCAATCTATCCAGCGGTGGCAATAACTTGGTCTACTGACCGTACTCGACCAGAAAATCAAAGTCACTCGTTGCTTCATTCCACTCCGACGAAAGCGCACTCCCAAACACCCTCAGCCGCATGACTGCGTATCGCTGGCAAAGCGCCACCATTTTTTTGTTTAGTACTGCTAACGCAGTCATATAATAGTTTCTTGGGCACGCTTTAAGTGAGGCACTGCAGATCATAGCGATCAACCCAGCGAACAAGAGATCGTAATTTAACTGCATTAACAAACATCCGATAAGGGGATCGATCACGGGAACAGGCACCTTCGCTGATCCAAACTCCATATAACTTCGATTTTGAAATCCTCAAGTCGGTGTAAAGCAACTGAACAAGCGGTAACATGACATAAGTTGATACGAGGTCCACGTGGCAAAGCCGTTATTCATTACCAACACTTACCATCCCGTCGGACAGGGCCTCTTTGTGTCGGGCCATCTAAGCCTAATCTCGCATTCTGGCCACCATGACGCAGCAAAACGCAGATTCAGCTGGGTATTTGATTGCGGGGCCACGTCCAGCCAGCAACCGGTACGAACTGAAATTAATCGACTCAAAAGTCAGATTTCTGACCGCATTGGAATGGTCTGCGTTTCGCACTTTGATAAGGACCACATAAGTGGAATCGAACTCCTGTTAAGAGAAGTTAAAACAGACGTGATTGTGCTGCCATACATGCCCCTCGCCCAGCGGATCGCCATCCTGGTCGAGGAAGACGCTGATGGGTGGTATGCCGACTTTCTGATCGACCCTGCGGCATATTTGCTTGGGATCGCTAATGACGATCAGACTCGCTTGATCTACATCGCGGGTGGTGATGGCGGAGCGGAGCCCCCACCGGACTTTGAACCACCAGACGAACCCAATCTTGAGCCCGATCGCACGCAACCGGATGGGGATAACGACGATGAGAGCCTGAGTCTGGATTTCCCGACCGGACAGCCCGTTTCGGATGCAGATGGCCCGGGATTAGCGGCGCAGGGCCTTTCGGCGCGGGCGGCGATCGTTACTCACGATAGCCCCTTTAATCTGGGAAGTCGATGGGAATTCGTATTTTACAACGAGGCGCGGCCGGAGAAATCTATCGACCCTTTGCAAAATGCGGTGGTCGCTATCCTCAACACACACCGGAATAGCGACGGGAAATATGATTCGAAGCCGCTTCTGGACGCCTTGAAAAACGAATACGTTAAGACATTTGACAAAGGCGGGAAAAACGCGAACCGAATTTCGCTTGTGATGTATTCAGGACCGCTCAAGCGGGCCAGTCTCTCATGGAATTCATTTGACTATCACGATCTTTATCTGCACCTTACGTTTCTGCACCATCATTTGTTCTTTAGGTTCCCTCGCAGTTGGCAGTATCGCTTCTTTGGCAGCATGCTCGAAGGTACGCTCTTAACTGGAGATATATTCTTCAAAAAGCCTACCGAGCTTCAAGCCGCAAAGGACCACTTTTCAGTCAAGCGCTGGAAGCGAGTGCAAGTGCTTCAAGTACCTCACCATGGATCCGATGAGAACTGGCACGTTGGGGCAGCCAGTGACTTCTCCCATCGAGTCAGCGTGTACTCCGCCAAGTTGGGAAGCGTCCACCATCCAGGCAATATGGTTAAGACGGACTTAGCCAGTTACGGACCAACATTCGTTTCTGAAGCGTCAGGGCTCGTCGTGACCGGGATGATTTGATTGGAATGCACCACGTTCCCGGAGGTTCTCTCAACGGGACGTGGCGCTAAACAGACCAGCCAGACACTCAGCGGCGAAATGAACTCCGATTGCGATTGCTATCTTTACCATAATTTCACCAATTCCTCTTAGACGTGAGGACTGCGAAGCAGCCTCTAACTGCGAATTTGCCGATCGATGTGATCGAGCTCTGAGTGCTCCGACACGTTCAGCCACTTTCGTGTAGATCGAGAACAGACCTTGACTTGCAAGACTCTTCAGTACGACAACCGTCAGAATGACTGGCAGGCTGCTGCCCCATAAGGGAAGTCAGTTGGTTTGCACGTGTCGGTGCAACTGCTACTACGCCCTTGAAGTCAGAAACGTTTCAGTTGCTCGCTACTTTCTCTACCGCGGCCATAAACACGAACACGTGCTCGGCATCGCAGTTCTGCACGCTAGATTGTCGCCGATCTCGGATGATCACCGTCGACATTAACTCCAATAAGATCAGAACACTTTCTCCGTCACGATTGAGTGCAGTTCTGCAAGGCTGTTCGCAAGTATATTCATATGTACATGGAGGCTCTCTATCCCTTCGACCGATACGACCTCCTTCGCTCTCTGGCCGCGCTGCAACTGGTACCAGAAAACGCAGATCATTGGGTGCGCTTAGCACATCTCACGTTTCATGCCATCAATGGTAGTGGAAACGGAAAGAAACGTGTCTCTAGATCTCAATTAGAAAGGATTCTAAATCGTCGCATGGACGATCATGTACGCATGATGGAGGACCCCACCGAGGGCCTATTCACACAGGCGATCGCTGGTCCAGAGGGCACCTACTTGGTCTTGCCTGGCCCCACGCATAGTCCAGCGGATGACCTCGACATTATTATCAAAGCAGTACTATCAAATCCGTTTGGATTGAACGATCGGTTCATAACATCGGTACGTAACGGGCTCATGGCGCTGTTGCGTATGAGTGACACAATCTGCGCTCGTGCCGGTTTACAACGAAACCAGCCGACCAGTGCTAGCCCTCACGGCAACGTGACAATTCCTTCGCGCGACCACCTCTCATTTTTAAAGAGTGCTATCACATTTAACCGTATGGACCTAGAAGGACTCTTCAATGGGTTGCAGCTTGATGAAACATTCTTTGAGACCTTTTGCTGCAATTCTTTTGGAGACCTGACCGAGGACTTTGACGAGGCCATGACTCACATATCAAGTCATCCACTTGTTAAATTCGGTGAGGAGTACGTTGTTGCCTCTCCATCCGCATTTGTGAATGCCACCCTTAACTTTATCATTTCCGAATCAGTTACGTACAATTGCACCCCTCTATTAGCGAAAACTCTACACGAGATCTCAGCTGCAACAATTAGCAACTGCTTTGTATTCTGGGGCTGGAACCGGTTAGAGAATTCACCATCGCGAGTAAGTCATGACCAGAAGAGCGTGATTTCTGAATGGTTTTATAAATGCGATGAAGAATTGAATGCGAGAGTTTTGGTGTGCAGCGATGCACTTCAGCAATATCAAGACTGGTGGCGACCGCAGATTGAGGAATTGTTTGAAGATTCTTCACATAGCCAGCCGGACATCGAAATACTGATCATTCAAACTTCAGGTCGATTTAGTTTGGTGAGTTGCGACGGTCCAAAGGAAACTCTATTCCTGCCCATTTCTACTTCTGATCTGCAGATCGTCTTTGAAACCGAACGAACAAATCCTCTTGTACTAATCCAGTTCGCGCGACACTCTGACGCGCTTCGTTCACGTTGCCAGATTGCATCAACCCATACACTGGATGAGTATGCACTGTATCTTCAGCATGGCCACAGTTTTTACGTCGGGGACTCAGTTCTTCCAAATCAGATCTCACTTATGGGAGACATCGGAGGCGAACTTCGCTGTAAGACACTTTCCCGGAGAGATCGGCATGCTGTCAGATCTCCTAGCGGCGCTGATGTAATTGAAGTGCAAAGACTTTACGCCGACGTAGCAATGCCTAGTTACATCACTTTTGAAGGCAAAGGACTTCTGTCGGAAGCATACGATGTTCCTATCTGGATCACTTCTCCATTCCAGACGTGGGAGAGAAGATCACCGGAGTTTGCGAACATTAGTTTTGTACATCATGTTGTCTCGGAGGCGATCGCGTACTGGCTATGGCAATTCGCGTCTGATTTGCGGCCTGTAATGTCGCCCTTGGCCAAGATATACACACAATTATTGGTCCAGATCGTTCTTACGGACGAAAATAGTTGGAGTCGAGCTATCGACGGCGAAATCGACGGTGATCCAGACCAGTGGATACAAGCGGCCACGCATCCTGCGCTAGGTCATGTACGCATCTTCTTAACTGGAAAAGCACTCAGTGCCTTTCTCAGTTCTGACAATGTGTCTGAAAGACAGTTAATGGCAGCCGTTCTTATAGCTTTTCGCTCACTACTGCCTCTTCAGCAACAACGAATATTCTCTGACTCCAAGATACGTGCTGTTCTTGACAGTCATGCGCCAATCGGCGTTAAGAAGATGATTATTGCGGTTGATGCTCGCGCATCACATGAACTATATCCGACCAGCGGGCCAGCGCATCGCCCTATTCAACAAGCCGAAACTGCCTTTGTTCTGGATGAGTTGGGAAGACATCTTGAGTCAACAATAGGTCTGCATGTAGGTCCGATACCTGATTCAGTCGTTCAGGACGTTCTTAACAATGGCGTGGTTCACTTCCTCTACCGAGCTCTCGTTAGCGACGTGGCGCAACTCACGTCAGTCGGATTGTTGGAGTGGCTCGTTCAAAGGCATGAGTCTTTGTTGGCCGAGATGGCTCGCAATAAGCTAGAAACTATCCCGCGATTGGCGTGTTATGGCAGTGACCTTGAGGAGACTATCCGAACCGAGTCCCAAATGCTTTCCAATTCAGACATGGCGATGCGCTTTCTGATAGAACTTGTGACTTCGAACCCGCCTTCCGGGACGCTGCAGCTGTCTCTCTCCCGATTCGATCGTATTCTTGCACTGGCATATGAAATCATATACTATGGCATGGAGAGCGATTTGCACAAATACCGCTTGAGCAACGCCAAATTTGCGATCTTGCCGTCAGGCCGCTTAGGGCAGGCTCGGCAAGAATTCACCAAGTTTCAAGAAGCTTTTTTTGCCCGCATCTGGTCAGGACAGGTGAAAAGCTTTGCCCAATCCTTTCACCGGTACTGGCATAGATCGGTTACCGACAAAAGACCCGCTTTCATTGAAGATGCAGATCCGGCTATTCGGTCAGAGTTTAACTTATCTTTAACTCAAATTGTTGATGGCATCTCTGTCCTAGTCACAAGGGCGCTTGAAGTCGAGTGTGGAGTCGCACGAATCAAACGAGAATCAGTGGTGAACATCCTTCGAGAAGAACTCGATTGGAAGTCCGAGGATGCTGAGCTCTTCATTGCTACTTGGAGCATGAACCCACGGGAAGACTTCCTGCGACCAAGTGAGCCATACAAGTCTTTCGACGTGTGGCCATGGCGATTCAACAGACGGCTGTCGTATCTGCGAAGACCACTACTTTGCACAAGCTCCGAGCCAGGGGGCGAGTTGATTTGGTCGGCGCGGAATCTGCAAAGAGCCGGATCTTACTTCCTAGACCTACTCCTCGATGGACGATTACCCGCGCACTCGGTGAAGCAGAGTAGGGAAATGAGCATCTTTCAAAGCAAGCTAAACAACGCTAGAGGATACGCATTCGAAGGACGCGTGCATCAGCCGTTTGATGACTTGGATCGCTTTGCCATCAAGACCCGTGTAAAGCGGGTTGGCGGCAAGGCAGTTGGCGCCATCGGCGAAATCGACGCCATCGTTTTGGATCGGCAGAACCGCAGGGCTTTTGTGTTGGAGTGCAAGGATCTCTTATTCGCAAAGACACCATATGAGATGCGACAACAATTGGACGAAGTACAGAATTCCGACCCGACCCGAAAAACAGCAGTGTCTCAAGCTGCCACCAAGGCAGCCTGGGTCGAAGACTGCATACCTGCCCTCTTGCAGGACTGTAAGCTAGACCCTTCTGATGCTTGGAGATGGAAAGTTCAACCAGTGGTGGTTCTTGACCATGATATGTTCGCCACGTTGATTCAAGGATTCGAGATTCCAGTTATTAGCTACGCGTTGCTCGTTGAATTCGTAAGTGGATCCAAGCGGAGCGAGCCTTGAATTAGTCAGGCAGCGTAAAAGGCGCTTCGTTTACAGGTCAGCACTTTTCCCCATCAGTACGAAAAGCCGCGAACTACAAGGCTCTGAACCCTGGCCATCATCTGTGCCTTTATCACATGATGGGAGACTGGATTTTCTTCAGTTCGTGGCGTGTAAACGATCCAAGCTCCGGAATGTTAGCGAAAAATTAGGCTCTTGCCTTCGAACCTTGTGACCCTTCATCCAATCGATATATTCCGCTAGATGAACCCGAAACAAATCGCCCTCGACGAAATTCAATCGCTAGTCGACGCAGAAACCGCCGCCTGGAACAACCTCGACGCCGACGCCCTCGTTGCCCTGTTCCACCCCGACATGGTCTGGGTTTGGCCGCCGGACGCTCAGAGCCACGATCCCGAGACCTGGGTCATGCCGATGGGACGGTTTGATGCGGGGCGTTGGAAGGACGTTTGGAACCGCCTGTTCACCGACTACATCCTCGCCCACAACCGCCGAAAAACCGTCCGCATCGAAGTCACCGAGCAGCTCGACGGCGGGTTCGCCGTTGTAGTCGTTGACACCCTCTGGATCAACAAACAAGACCAATCCGAGTTCCACTGGTCCGGCCGCGCCTGCAAGATATATACAAAGGTCGACGGCCGCTGGCTCATCATCAACCACACCGGCCTGCTGCAATACCCTTAGGCCCCAAGCAATTCAAAAATCCCAGGTTGTCCTCCGCCCATTTCGCCACCTTAAAGTACGTGAACCTACCGCCTGCGAAAATTAAATTTACACCCGCCCCCAACGCGGGAGTGTTTATAAATAAATTTTCGGCCCCTCAAAACAAACCCGAGCCACCGAACTAATCCGAACAAATCCGAACCTAAAAACCCCTGTAATTAATTAAGATCCCTGGGGGGGAAGCGTTAATTAATTCCACGCATCGCGGACAAAGGCGAAACTCCTAAGGCAAGGCCAAGCAAACGAAAGTGTCCGAGACCGGACCTCGGTCGAACCCGAACGTCTTGCCGTACCCGCCGCCGCTCGCCGCAATCACCACGTATTGCTTGCCCCGCACGGCATAGGTCGAAGGAGCCGCAAAGGCCGAGGCTGGAAGCTTGTATTCCAACAAAATCTTCCCGCTGCGGCTGTCAAAGGCCCGAAAAGTCTGGTCGCAAGTAGCGCCGACAAAGACCAAGTTGCCTTTAGTCACCAAGGTCCCGCCCAAGTTCGGCGTCCCCGTAGGCGGAATCCCGCGCTTGGTCAGTTCGGCATACTCGCCCAGCGTCGCCCGCCACCGGAACTTCCCGGTGTCCAAGTCAATCGCCGTCAAAGACCCCCAAGGTGGTCGAATCCCCGGATAGCCCTCGGCATCCGTCAAAAACAGATAGTTCGCCGGGTTCGCCATCACCGCCGGCAAGTCGTTCGTGTTGGCAAAAAGCGTATTCGTCGTCGGGTCAAACGAAGCCCCCGACCAAGGCGATCCGCCAAAGTATCCGGGAACAACCACCGTCCCCTCCCGAGTCGGCGGCAAATACGCCCGGCCATACCGAAACGCCTCGAGACGCTTCAGAACGTGGCTTCGCGCCTCTGAAGATATGTTCGTCACCTCGCTCTGGGTGAAAACCGTTCGGGAAAGCGGCAGTGGCAAAACTGGCTCCGGCTGAGTTTTCGCCGCCACTTCACCCTCAATCTCCGAAGCTGGCGCCTCGACCTCGCGAATGTCAAACAAGGGCTTTCCGGTAACCCGGTCCAGCACAAAGCAAAAGCCGGACTTCGTCACAACCGCGACCGCGTCAATCGATTTTCGGTTCCGCGTCACCTTACAAAGCACCGGCGACGAAGCATTGTCATGGTCCCACAGGTCGTGCCGAACCGTCTGAAAATGCCAAATCCGACGTCCGGTTTTCGCATCAAGCGCAATCAAGCAGTTCGCATAAAGGTTGTCCCCCAGCCGCCCGCGACCATCAAAGTCCGAAGCCGCCGAACCCGTCGAGGCAAAGAGCATGTTCCGTTTCGTATCCGAAACATATCCGGCCCAAGCTCCCCCTGCGCCAATCGGCCCCTTCGCCAGCGGATTCTGAGAAGCCGGAAGCACGTCAAAACTCCAAACCCGCTTTCCGGTCCGAACCGAAAAAGCCATGATCGTCCCCGGAGCCGCCCCGGCATCTTCCCCCGTCGCAAGCCCGACCACAACCACGTCGCGATGCACCGTCGGCGCCGCCGAAATCCCGACGTAAGCGTCCTTCCATTTCGACCCAAGCTCAGACCGAATATCCACCGTGGCAAAGGCCGGATCCGCTAGCCCCGTCTTCGCATCCAAGGACAAAATCCGCCCATCGGGCGTTCCGTAAAGAATCCGCCGCTCGCCGCCGCGCTTCCCGTCGCTCCAATACGCCACCCCTCGGCTAGAGCGCGCATGCCCACTCCGGGCATCGTTATTCCTAGAGTCAAACGTCCACTTCCGCTCACCCGTCGCCGGGTTCAAAGCCACTACCCGATGCCCAGAAGTGACCAGATACATCGTCCCCTCCACCACAATCGGCGTGCATTGGATCGGCGTATCCCCCTTCGCATCCCCGGTGTGAAACACCCAAGCTGGCTTCAACTTCGAAACGTTCGTAACATCAATCTGGTTAAGGCTCGAATACCGACTCCCCCCAGAATCGCCCCCAACGTACGCCCACTCCGAATCAGCCGACAATGGCATCGTCCCGACAGAAGTGGCAAGGGCAGCAATTAGAACGACGCTTGTCATCAGAAGTCCAGAGCCAGAATACTAGCGCCGACCGAGCGCGTCAAATCCAAACCCGACCTCGCCTAGGTAACGTTCGCCTTGTGCTAACCGTGTGCTCGTTGCTTGCCGCAATCTCGCTCGTCGGCGACTATCACGGCTACCAGCGCACCGACTTCAAACTCGACCGGTACAACGCCGTTCTCGTAGCGCCAAAGACCCCCGCCAAAGGCCGACCCTGGATCTGGCGTACCGAGTTCTTCGACCACCGTCCAGAACTTGATCTCGCCCTTCTAGAAAAAGGCTTTCACCTGGCCTATCTCGATGTTCAGAACGAATACGGATCGCCCGGAGCAATCTATCAGTACGACCGGTTCTATCGACAACTCATAACCGATCAAAAGCTTTCTCCAAAAGTCGTACTAGAAGGGTTCAGCCGAGGCGGCCTAAGCGCCTACAACTGGGCCGCCGCCAATCCAGACAAAGTGATGGCCATCTACGCCGACGCCCCGGTCTGCGACTTTCGCTCCTGGCCCCGAAAACACTCCGCCCAAGACTGGACCCAGCTGATGAAGGCCTATGGATTCCCAACCGAACAAGGCGCGCTGGACTACCCCTTCGGCCCACTCGGCAAGCTAGAAGTGCTCGCCAAAGCGCGCGTTCCCCTCATCCATGTTGTTGGCTCGGCCGATGAGGTCGTTCCAGTTTCGGAGAACACGGACCTCCTGGAGCAGGAGTATCGCCGCCTCGGAGGAAACATAAAGGTCATCAGGAAACCCGGCGTCGGGCATCACCCGCATAGCCTCGACAATCCCCGCCCGATTGTCGAGTTCATCCTCCAGAACCAGGGCAACTCGCGCAACGCTCCACCAGCAACCATCATTCCCGCGCCGAACCCAGAGTCCCGCTACCTCAGCGCCGGCTGGCGCGCAAGCTGGCTGCAGCAGCACTCCGATTCCATCCAAGCCTCTCGCGCAAATCCGCGGTTGGTTCTCATCGGCGACTCCATCACCCAAGGCTGGGGCGGACCGGGAAGGAACGTAGGCGCCGTCGCAGGAGATGCCTATGCAAAGCACCTTGCACCTTTCGGTGCCGTGAATATGGGCATGAGCGGCGATCGAACCCAGCACCTGCTCTGGCGGATTGATCACGGCGCGCTTGACCATTGCCAGCCCGAAGCCGTCGCAATCTTAATTGGAGTCAATAACCTTAATTCCGACACCCCCGCCGCCATCGTGCGCGGCGTCGAAGCCATCGCCCAAAAGGTCCGCAGAAAGCAACCGAAAGCAAAGGTGATCCTTCACGCCCTATTCCCGGTCGGTCAAACATCCGCCGATCCGCGCCGTGCGCTGGTGCAGGAAGTAAATACTGGCTTAGCCACCCTTGCCAAAAAGCACCGTTACCAGTGGCTAGACCTAACCTCCGACTTCACGCAAACCGATGGAAGCGTCAATCCCGCTAAAATGGCCCCCGACGCCCTTCACCTCGCCCAAGGTGGCTACGACATCTGGGGACAACGGCTGTCAGAAATCTTGAAGTAAGCGCCGTGCGTTGCTCGCGCTGGAGATAAGGCGTTTCTGGCGGGCCCGCGCTGGGTAGGATGGCTCCATGATCGCAACCGCGATTCTGGCGGCAGGTGTCATGGGCGTTTCAACTTGGGCAGACTTTAGAGGCAAACTCGAAAAGAAGTGGCCCAACAACCAAGAAGTGAGGATAGTTTGCCACGGGCACAGCGTCCCCGCTGGCTACTTCTTCAACGGGAAGGTTGAGACGTTCAATTCGTACCCACACCTACTGCATGTCGCCCTGAACCGAACGTATCCGAACGCCGTCATCAACGTGATCACCACGGCAATCGGTGGAGAAAACGCGGTGCAAGGCGAAAAGCGCTTCAAGCGAGACGTTCTCGCCCTGAAGCCAGACGTTGTCACGATCGACTACTCGCTCAATGATCGCTCCCTAGGAGCCGCGGCCGTTCGGGCCGCATGGAAGTCCATGATTGTTTCGGCAAAAGAGGCCGGAATCCTCGTCGTTCTTCTCACTCCGACACCGGATCTTAACGAAGACATACTCGATCGAAACGCCCCGCTCGCAAGCCACGCAACCCAGGTTCGCGAACTCGCCAAAGAGCTCGACGTAAGGCTCGTCGATTCATACCAAAAGTTCTTGGATCTGAAATCGAAAGGCACGGATCTGCAGCCTTACATGTCGCAAAACAATCACCCGAACCGCGCCGGCCACCTTATTGTCGCCGCGGAACTTGAGAAAGTCTTCGCCTCAGATTAGACCGTTGATCTCACAAACATTACTCAATTTCAGATACGTCCACCGTGCGGTGATCGATAGTTATTGTCTCTTACGCCTTAAGACCAACCATGCGGCGGGAGCTCTAACACCCTAGGCTAGTCATAAAATGGGAACCAGCCAAAAGCAATCCGCTGGGAAGTAAGCGTGCTTCCCATGCGTTGCACGAATCATCCCAATCACGACTCGCTCGCTTCAAGTTCCTACTTCTGGCCTCAAAACAATGACCATGCCTGTTGATTAGGCCGGGCTCATGCGGCGATTGATCTATCGTGGCTCGGTTTCCCGCTTGATGGGGTAGTTTCACGAAATGGCCAAGCCCTTGTCAAGACGCTCATTCGTCACTACGGCGGCTAGCGTAGCTGGCTCCTCACTCCTTCCGATCGTTTCGCATGATCAAGACGTTCCACCGGTCAAGGCAAGAGCAATGAAGCAAGCGGACTTACTCAAGAGATCGCAGGGAGAGGTTTATCGAGGCGACGAGTTGCGCTTTATCGGGATGCCCATCGGCGGCTTCTTCGCTGGAACGGTTTATCTTTCGGGCGATGGCCAACTCTGGAACTGGGACATTTTCAACCAAGATGTGCTGGGGGCAGTCACTCGACCGAACGCTACGTTCATGGGCGACTCCCTCAACGCAATGTCGGGGGCGAACTACGTAGAGCCTTCCCGAGCCATCTCTCCGTTTCGTCAAGAGTTCAGTCTGTGGGACGAGAGCGAAACGCCGCGCCGAGTCCGGTTCGGCGAGATTCTCTTTCGTGGCGAGTACCCAATCGCGCGGGTGAGTTACGGTCAGGCAGATGCCGACGTCGAGATGTCCCTTGAAGCATTCTCTCCGTTCTGCCCACTAAACGTTGATGACTCGTCGTTCCCGGCGACAACGATGACCTTCCGAGTGCGGAACACCGGAACGGCGACCGCTCGCTATCGCATCGCATACGCGCTAGAAAACCCCGTTCTGACCCACTCAAAATCACGTCGCAATGACTTCGTTCTCAAGTCGATCAATCGAACGGATTCGTTGAAGTTCCTCGCCGAACCCGCACCCACTGAAAAAGCTGCCCAGCCAGAGATTCGATTTGCGGATTGGTCCGACGGGAGCTACGGCGGCTGGACTCCAACGGGCTCAGCGTTCGGCACGACGCCACGGCGGGTGACCGAGCTCCCCGGCTATATGGGCAATGTTCAGGCAGAAACCGCCTTCGTCGTGAACTCGCACCAAACGCGTAACGGCGAAGATCTACTCGCTGGAGACGGCCACCGGGGAAGGCTGACCTCTCCCGAATTTCGCATCTCGCACTCGTACATCAATCTGCGAGTTGGAGGCGGACCTCACGCCAGGAAGACATGCATCAACCTCGAAATCAACGGTGAGGTCGTTCTTTCCGTCACTGGCAACGCATCCAACGTAATGTCTTGGCAGACGATGTCGGTCGCTCGCTTCCGAGACAAGACGGCGCGACTCGTGGTGGTGGATGAGGAATCCGGCGCTTGGGGCAACATCAGCCTCGGAGAAGTGATCTTCGCGGATAAGCCGGCGAGTCTCCGGCCTCTAGCCGATGAGCCTGACTACGGCACCTTCTCCGTGTCAATACCGGGCGGGGCGGACGTACAAGCAACCGATGGCAAGGAAGGCAGAATCTCACGGCAACTCACCCTCGCCCCCGGAGAGACGGCAGAAGTCACTTTCATTGTCGCCTGGCACTTCCCAAATACATCGCCACAAATGCCCGAGCGACGAAATTGGTGCGCTTCGCGCTGGGAGGATTCCGAGGCCGTGGCGAACGAGATCGCGCAACGATGGAAGTCTTTGCGATCGACCACGCAAGCTTGGAATCGGACTTGGTACGACTCGACGCTACCTCACTGGTTCCTAGATCGAACGTTTGTCAATGTGAGCACGCTTGCAACGTCAACTTGCCACCGCTTTGCAAGCGGACGGTTCTACTTCTGGGAGGGTGTTGGCTGCTGCGCCGGCACTTGCACGCACGTTTGGGGTTACGCTCAAGCGATCGGAAGGGTGTTTCCCGAAGTTGAGCGCTACCTTCGGGAGAAGGTTGATTTCGGCCGCTCCTTCCATTCCGACACCGGAGCCATCGACTACCGCGGCGAATACGGAACGATGGTGTTTCACGACGGCCAATGCATGTGCATTCTACGAGCCTATCGCGAGCATCAGATGAGCCCCAATCCCGAGTTCCTAGGCCGAATTTGGCCAAGCGTTAAACGGGCGATGGAGTATCTGATCTCGCAAGACATCAACCAAGATGGCGTGCTGGAAAACGCGCAGTTCAACACCCTCGACACGGCCTGGTATGGCAAGATCACCTGGATTTCGGGTCTGTACGTTGCCGCGCTTCGGGCAGCCGAAGCGATGTCGGTAGTGATGAAGGATGAAACTTTCGCGGCTCGCTGTCGCACCCTTGCAGAACGGGGCGCGCAGAATCTAGTCCGAGAGCTCTACAACGGCGAGTACTTCATCAACCTCACCGACCCCGCGCATCCGGAGGCGAACAACACCAACGTCGGCTGCCACATTGATCAACTTCTTGGGCAAGCGTGGGCACTACAACTTGGCCTGCCGCGAGTGGTTCCCGTTGCCGAAACCAAGAGCGCACTGCAAGCCCTGTATCGACACAACTTCTTTGACGATATTTGGGAGTACCGGCGAAAGATGAAAGCGATACCGGGCGGCCGCTGGTACGCCACTCCAGGTGAAGCAGGACTGATCATGTGTAGCTTCCCGAGGGGAGGCGCGAAGGAATCGATCGCTAAGGGATCGGACGCTTGGGCGGTCGGATACTTCAACGAATGCATGTCCGGCTTTGAGCATCAAGTCGCCGCCCACATGATCGCCGAAGGAATGGTGCGCGAGGGTCTCTCGATTGTGAATGCCATTCATTCTCGCTACTCGGCCAAACGCCGAAACCCGTACAATGAAGTGGAATGTAGTGACCACTACGGTCGCGCGATGGCATCTTACGGTGCCTACGTAAGCCTGACCGGGTTCTCCGTCGACGGATCAAACCATCAAATGAGTTTCCGACCGAAGACTGGTGCCGGCGCATTCCGATGCGCTTTCATCAATGAGCAAGGATGGGGCACGTTTGATCGATCTGCCGGCGGAAAAGAGACCGTCACCTACCAATACCGAGTAAACGAAAAGCAATGAAGCTAATTGTAAGTGTAATTTGTTTGGCCGTGAGTGTGACTGGGCTAGCCACGCCAGGAGGGGAAAAATCACCTTCTGTTCAGCAAGTTCTGGCCCGCCGACTCCCGAGCCTCGGGCATCGAAACTGGATCGTGGTTGCAGATTCGGCGTACCCAGACCAGACCGCTCCGGGTATCGAGACCATCACGGTTACGGACAGTCAGTTATCCGTGGTGAAAAAAGTCTTCGCCGCCTTGCGCCAGAGCCGCCACGTTCGCCCGATCGTTTACGTCGATTCGGAACTGAAGTTCGTTCCCGAAGATCGCGCGCCTGGCATTTCCAGCTATCGGAAAAGCCTAAACCAGCTGCTTGTCGGGAAAAAGGTGGAACGAATGCTTCACGAGAAAATCATCGCAAAGCTGGACGAGGCAGGTAAGTCCTTCCGCATCCTGCTGATCAAGACGCCGCATACCCAACCGTACACTTCGGTCTTCTTCCAACTCGATTGCGCGTACTGGTCCGCAGAGTCGGAGCAGGCGCTTCGAAAGGCGATGTCGAAGTAGCGTCGTCGTAGTCGGGTAGTTCGAACGATTATTTCCGCTTGAGTGTCACCCTTCCAAAGGGTGACGCTTTACCGGCCTTGTCTACGTTGTCAATGTTCCAAGACCACGTATTGCTTGCGCGCGCGTAGGCGAAAGTGTTGTGAATCCCGCTGCCGTCCGCTAACTTCCAGATAAAGGGTATCCGGTCGCCGACAGGTTTCCCGTGTCCGACGCCATCGGCCGAGAAGTTGGTGACGCCCGTATTGTCCAGCCACATGACCACGAACTCCTTGGCTGCTTTGTCCCACGCAATGTGAATCCAGGCTTCGTACGCCGGCTGTCCGCTGGCATCCTTTTCGCGCGCGATCTCGTGGATGCGGACGTATTGCCGATTCAAAATCCGGTCGACCGTAACGTCGTGAGTCACCTTCTCGCCCCCAATCGTTCCCCGCATAATCCATTTGCCCGTCATTTTTTCCATCAGGAACTCGGGATTTGGGTTCGTGGCGCTCTTCTTAGATTCTTGAGGGAGCGCAAAACTTGGAAGGGTCGAAAGAGCCGCACATGCCAAAACGGTAGAAGCAAGAAGAACGTTACGCAGCGCTTGTTGGGTCATAGGAACTCTGTTCGATTGCCTGAGCAAACAAGCAAATTTTGGCGGCCCCGGAGGGACTCGAACCCCCGGCGCCCTCCTTAGGACGGAGGCGCTCTATCCCCTGAGCTACGAGGCCGCGATGGTTTGATTATGGGCCAATCGGGGTGCTCCCAGACGAACTGGGAGCACCGACGCTTGCGTCAGTTCAGCTTCAGCTTCCGAACTCGGATGTTGCGGAACTGGATTGGGCCATGATCGCCCTGGAGCATGAGCGGGCCGGTTGGCTTTTCGTCTTCAAACATGGCGGCTCTCGTTGGACCGGTTACGGAGACGCGGTGCTGGACAACGACTCCGTTCAGCCGAACTTCAAGGAATGCCGCATTCTCAACCTTCTTGCCATTCTTGAATCGAGGAGCGCGGAATACGATGTCGAACGATTGCCACTCGCCACCTGGTCGCGCTGCGTTGATCATCGGCTTGTAGCCTTCGTAGCCCTTATCGTCCTTCCATCGCTCGTAGATCGAGCCACACATCGAGGACTGCAGGTCCGCATTTGGCACTCCATGGGAGTCAAGGACCTGAACCTCGTATCGGCCCATCAGATACACGCCAGAGTTTCCACCCTTCGGCACATTGAACTCAACGTGAAGTTGGACATCGCCAAACTCTTCCTTTGATGGCAGGTTCAGCTTCCAATCGCGCCCGGTTGGGGTTGCGAACACGCCGTTCTTCTCGGCCCAGTCGCCTTGAGCCTTCCAAGCGGAGAGTGGCAAAGCCACCGCATCCTTCGGCGCGCGACCGTTGGCCGCCCACAGAATTCCTTCCTCAAGGTGTCGTCGGAAGAACATCTCCTCGTAAGTCCCTTCCGTATGACCGAGACCCGTGTACCAGGACCGTCCACCTTCGAACTCCTGACACCAAGCAATCGGGTGATCCGCCATGTTTCCGCCCGTGTAGGAGTCCGGCTTCAGCGAAGCCAAGACGCGCACGTTTGGTCGAGGATTCTCTCGGAAGTCGTACCACTCGTCGACGTGAACCCAAGGGGCGGGCAAGAAGCTGGTCGACGGGTGTGCCCGATCTTCGGCGATCACATGTCCGGCTTGAACCTGAGGGTGACTCTTGAAGTACGCCCCCGAGAGCTTTCCGTACCAGGCCCAGTCGTACTCGGTATCCGTCGCGCTATGTACGCCGGCGTACCCACCGCCACCACGAATATAGCTCTGGAACGCCTCTTGCTGCGCCGGATTCAGAACGTCGCCGGTGGTGCAAAGGAACACCACCGCGTCGTACTTCGCAAGGTTCGCCGCAGTGAAGACCGACGCATCTTCTGTAGCATCGACCTTCCAACCTCGTTCCTTAGCAATCTCCTGAATCGTCGCGACTCCCTTTGGAATCGAACTATGGCGGAAGGCTGCCGTCTTGCTGAAGACCAATACGTTCGGCTTGGTTACAACAAGGGAGGATGCCTCAGGCAGATTCGGCTTCGGAATTCGGTTCATCGTGTACCAAACTTCCGTTGCCCAAAGCGGTTCGTTCTTGGCCGAGTCGAGGTTAAGGTTCAAGTGAACCACTCGCTCCTGCTTCATCCCGGCAACGTCAACCGCCACCGATTTGCCATCGGCGGATGGTCGCAGTGCTGTAACCGGCAAGGTTTCGCGATCTA
Source organism: bacterium (assembly GCA_027485645.1). Lineage (GTDB taxonomy): Bacteria > Armatimonadota > Fimbriimonadia > Fimbriimonadales > Fimbriimonadaceae > Fimbriimonas. The sequence continues at coordinate 179,074 of JAIXQR010000003.1, read as the reverse complement.
GCTTCGGACCACCGTACTCAACGGTCGCTTCATATCGCCACTGGCGAATCATGAATCGTCCGGCTTCTTTCAGTTGGGCAGGCTTCACGGGCGCGGTGAACTCGATATTGAATCCGGTCGGCGTTGCCTTAACGGTACGAATCTCAAAGGCCGATTTGCCGGTCGGCTTTAGGCGCTGGAGACCAAAGGAGGTCCATGCGCCGGTCTTCGGATCGGTCCATGCCCAAGACTCGGTTGCCCCGGTGCCGCCCATGATGAGGCTGCCATCTGGCGCGTAAATCAGGCGGTTCGTACCGACCTCAAATCCTTGCGAGAACTGAACCGCGCCACCCTGCCAAACGCCGTCCACCTTTTCCAGCCATCCGCGCCGCAGTCCGCCGTACTTCACGTCGGTAATCAGCATGTGATCCTTAAAGATGCCTTCCTTAATCACCGCCGTCTGTCCTGGCGAGTTCGCGATTTCGCCCTGCGGCAAGTAGATCGCCGGATGAACGTAAGGAGCAGTCTGGAACAGGCCAGGGAAGCCGCCCTTCGGATACTCCTTGTTCAAGAAGGTCGTGTTGTTGACGTGACCGTAGAATCCACCGGGGATCAAAACGTTCAGCTTGTTGCTCGGCTGCCAAGAACCTTGGTTTTCCCCGGTCAAGATAAGGCCGTATGGACCTTCGCTCACGCCGTTCGGAGTTCGGTGGCCGCTGGTGAGGAACTCGATGTTCGCCATCGGATTCTTCGGGTCGTACGCCTTCGGATTGACGCGGAAGAACGTTCCGCGCTGCAGCGGGTTCGGACCATTAATGCCGGGAGCGTCGAAAGTGATGCTCGTGCTGAGCGCGCCATAAAGCCAACCATCTTTCTCGGCGAGTCCGAACGTAAAGTGGTGGTAGTTATCGGTTCCCCAACCGCTTCCGACCACCTTCTGCTCGTCGAAAACGTCATCGCCGTTCTTATCGATCAGCTGGATGATCGCGGTTCGCGTCGCGGCGTAAACGTCGGACCCCACGACTGCCAAACCAAGCGGCTCTTGGAGGCCGGTCGCTACCAACTTGCGCGTTACCTTTGAACTGTCACCGGTCAGAACATTTTCGACCAGCCACACTTCACCATCCTTCAGATTCGGTTCAAATCGACCGCTCTGGTTCGGCTTAAAGGTGCTGACCAGGAGCTTGCCATCCGGCCGGAAGGCAAGTCCGCCAACCTGCGGCTTCCAATCCGATGGACGAACGGTCTGCACCTCGAACGAAGGGTGCGCTTTATCCAGCGGCATACCGTTTCCGGGGCGTTGTGGCCCACCCGTGGTGACCACGCGCTTGGGTCCGGGGCTCGTGACTCGGGTGAGGCCAGCTGGAACTCGGGTCACCGAAGAGTCAACAACCGAAAAATCAGAGGCTCCCGCGGGCTTCCATTCAAGCTTGAACTCCTGTCCACCACCCGACTCAAAGTAGCGAATATTGAGCTTTCTCCAGCCCGCGGCTAAGTTGACCGTTCCTTCTTGGGCACTTGCGGCGTGGACTCCGTCGTGATCCACCACCAGCTTGCCGTCAATGCTCACCGTGCTGCCGTCATCACTGGTCACGCGGAATATGGCCGGGCCCGCTGGTGCGTTGATTTCCGCAAGCATCTCAACGTAAAAGGCGTCCTTGTAACCAAAAAAGTCGTTGTCGCCAAACTGCAGCTTCGAAACAATGCGGTCCAGGTTTGGCGTTTGACCAGAGACCAAAGTCGGCAAGTCTTGCATCGGAACGCCGATGTCATAGAGTCGGAAGGTGGCCCCAGGCTCAAATGCCTGTGGTGTCGTGAACAGGAACAGCAACGTCGCGAGCGCCATGCCTTCAGTTTAGCGGGAATATTCCGAATTCATCGCGAAAGAACGAGGATCGGCAACGGTGCAAAGTACAAGCACGGCTGAATCTGGTTCGATACATGTAATGATCTCGTCCACCCTGATTGCGGCCATGGCTATCACCTTGCCAGCATCCGCCGACATTCATCCCCTCGGCTGCTCCCACGCCTACCTTCCCGAATACGATGTCCTCGGCGGCCTCACCGCCTCCCTGCAGGGCACCGAAACCTGGCCAGGGCCCGCGAGCCAAGCGATCAAGGAACGAGCCGACGAACCAAACCTGGTCAATCCCCGCCAGCTGACCTTCGGCGGCCAGAATGCCGAGGCCTATTGGAGCAAAGACGGCAAAACGATCATTTTCCAAACCCGCCAAGCCCTCTGGCCCGACGAGCAGATCGTCCGCATGAACGCCGACGGCAGCAACAAGACCCTCATCAGCACCGGAAAGGGCCGATGCACCTGCAGCTACTTCACACCGGACCTCAAGCACGTCTACTTCAGTAGCACCCACGCTAAGAACGAAGGTGCCCAGGCACCGCTCGATATGAGCAAGGGCTACCTCTGGAAGGTCAACCCACAGTTCTCTCTGTACCGACAGTCGAACACCGGCAACATTGCCAACGACAAGCCGGAGTTGCTCCTATCCAAAGACGGCTACATCGCCGAAACCACGATCGCCCCGAACGGCAAGTACATCACCTTCACCGGCGACTTCGAAGGGGACATCGACATCTACCGCGCGGACCTGAACGGAAAGAACATCAAGAAGCTCACAACAGACGAGGGATACGACGGCGGCCCGTTCGTTAGCTGGGACTCGAAGAAGATCGTCTTCCGACGCGACAGCATCGACACCGAAGAAGAACGAGCCGATTACCGCCGACTTCACGCCGAGAACCTCGTTCGCCCGAGCAAGCTAGAAATCTGGATCATGGACGCAGACGGAAAGAACAAGAAGCAGGTGACCAAACTCGGCTGCGCTTCGTTCGCCCCGTTCATCCTTCCGGACAACAAGCGGATCATTTTCAGCAGCAACTACGGCGACCCGAAGGGCCGCGAGTTCGACCTGTTCACAATCAACGTCGACGGCACCGACCTGAAGCGAATCACGCACTCGCCCGACTTTGACGGCTTCCCGATGATCACCCGCGACGGCAAAAAGCTCGTTTGGGCCAGCAACCGAAACGGCAAAGTCCGCGGGGAAACGAATGTCTTCGTCGCGGACTGGGTGAACTGATACCTAGAACTGGTCCGCCCAGATGTGCCGAACGCTTTTCTTGACGGCGTTCGGCCAGTCTTTAACGGCGGACGGTTGCTTCAGCATCGGGACTTGGGTCATGCACCCGACGTTCACATGCGATGTGGGTGAGATCAGAAGCTTGATATCAAGCGAGCGAACGTCATAAGGCATGGCCTTGGCTAAACCCAGTTCCGTGATCAAGCCCTTCACGAATTCCTCACTAGTATCCCCGTATGCATCCAGGGTTTCGGACCAATTGCCGTTTTGGTACCCAGAAACAATTGAGAACGAGGACTCAGAGCCTGATATCCGATTTGCGTTGGTGAAACCATTGGGGAGGGCCATCTCCAGAAGTTTCATCTCGTTGCTGAGCTGGATCACCTCATAAATCGGATCCGGGTTCGAAGCCAGGTCTTGCTCCACCAACTCCCGTCCGCTAAAAACTTCCCTTTCCAAAATTTCAAGCGATCTTCGAGACAACTGGCCAATTGGGATGCCAACGCTCAGCTGTTTCATCTCAACATCGCTCAGGGAACCGTAAAAAGCCAAGGAAGCGGAGTTCGAAAGTCGATGTGGAAATCCGCCTGGTCTCAACAGTTGGTAAGGGTGGTTGATGTAAGTTTCAAACGTCTCGCCCGGATACTGGAACGCCAGCCGTGCTTGGGCCGCATGATTCGGTGCGCCGCCGGATAGCGTGAAATCATAGAATTTCTTGAGTTCGGCCCGTCGGATTCCGGTGTTCCTTTCGGAAAATCGACGTATCGGTCGATAGATCGACCAATCGCCCGAATTCATTTTTACAAGTCGTTTGTTTACTTCCTGCTTTGCGTCCGCAACGGTTGGCTCTTTCGGCCCATAGGTAAATTTGATCGGCTCCAGAACCGGGAGTGAGACAACAACATTGCCCGGAGTGTTCTCTACGAGCGGGGACAATAGACCTTTTCCGTAAAACCACAGTGGCTCGATTTTGATTGGATCTGCCAAGAATGCCACCTGAGAAAGATCGACTTGGTCATCCGCTCGAAAAGAGCTTCTAGCTCCTGCGCTATATGCAACGCCCTTTGCCCAACGTTCAACAGCATCTAACTTCAGCTTGGTGCTTGCATCACCTTCGGCGATCGGGAATGCATGGTCGCCCGCTATGGGGTCTTGGGACACCTTCTCGCGGTGTCGCGCGATAAATCTGCCCGAAGACGCTACAAACAAGACTTCGTATTCAAGGCTGGTCTCGTTTGTACGAAGTACGCGCACAAGAGCTCGAGGGATCTTATCGGTGGGTCTATTTTTCGAATTTCCATCGAGGTACTCGGGAATAACGGTGTACATTCCGAGCCACGACATCATGCGCATCGGCCGCTCGCTGACCAGTCGCTGCTTTAGAACTTCATCCGAGCATTGCCGCAAAAATCCTTCCATCTCAGCGAGTTGAGCGGACGTAAGAATCGTGCTTTGGATTCCAAGGGCAAGTGGTTCTGATGAGAACAGCCGATATTGCTTTACGGGCACTTTCGCAAGTCGTTTCGATCCGATATTTACTAAAGCCTGTCTTGCGGCCTTTCCCATCACTGACTGCGCCAGCATTTCAGAAATCTGTGCCTCCAGCCGACGCATCGCTGTTACGCTGTTCGGCTCCATTCGTGCTTGGAGCGCTCGAATTTCTCGAACAGTTTCCGCTGGTTCTCGCTGAGATCTTGCCCTAGCTTCCCGAAGTTGCCGATCAACCGTTTCGATCAACTTTGCCGAGGACGCTTCGAAACTCGCTATTTCAGCGCGCTTACATTCGAGAAGCTTCGCGTCTGGCCGAGTGAGTCGAAAACCGCCATTCGCAGGAACCCACTCGCCATCAATCGCAACCGCAATCTGCTTCAGCAGATCTGCTGCCGTAACGGACTTCGCCCGAACCAGCACGACATCCTCCGCCACCATCGTGTCGAACTTAAGGTCCAAACCTGTCGCCTGCGCCAACTTAGGCACGACACGTTCAATTCGATCAATGTCTACGGCGAAGTCAATCTGCGATTGCGTTAGAATCAGAGCCGTTAAAACTGCCAGCACGCCGACATCATAAGACTCCATTGTTAGGCGAACGTTAAGCCGGGCAGAGGGACCCAGATCAGGTAAATTGACTCCGTAGCCTCCGCTGAGAGATCCGGGGAGCCATTGGCAACCGGGGCCAGTTTCACAGCCATCGACGTCGGAGACGGGAAACCATCGATGAGCGAATCACTCAATAGCTTCGGCGCAAAATCGTCCCTTGAAGTCAACGGCAAGTCCTACGGCATCTACCGCCTGAAGACCCTGGAAGAGCAAGGCAAAAACATCCAGCGACTGCCTTACTCGCTGCGAATCCTGCTCGAAAACCTGCTTCGAACTGAAAACAACAAGAGTGTTTTCGCTGTTGATATCGAGGCGCTGACGAGCTGGGATGCCAAGGCCGAACCGACAAAGGAAATTTCTTTCACCCCGGCGCGCGTTATCCTGCAGGACTTCACCGGCGTCCCATGCGTCGTTGACCTCGCCGCGATGCGAGACGCCATGGCAAATCTCGGCGGAAACCCGGCGAAGATCAACCCGCTCCAGCCGGTCGAGCTCGTAATCGACCACTCGGTGCAGGTCGATGCCTTCGGAAGCGCGGCTGCCCTTACGATCAACCGTGACCTCGAGTTCGACCGAAACCAAGAGCGCTACGAGTTCCTGAAGTGGGGACAAAAGGCGCTCGATAACTTCCGCGTGGTCCCACCCAACACCGGAATCGTTCACCAGGTCAACCTGGAGCACCTCGCCCGCATCGCCTTTGCGAACCCGAAGACCGATGAGGTCTATCCCGACACCCTTGTGGGCACCGATAGCCACACCACCATGATCAACGGTATCGGCGTCCTCGGTTGGGGAGTGGGTGGCATCGAAGCGGAAGCGGCCATGCTCGGCCAGCCGGTCACCATGCTCATCCCGCACGTCATCGGCTTCAAGCTCTCGGGCAAGATGCCCGAAGGCACGACGGCCACCGACTTGGTTCTCACCGTTACCGAAATGCTCCGAAAGAAGGGCGTCGTCGGTAAGTTTGTTGAGTTCTACGGCGAGGGTCTCGCCAATCTTCCATTGGCCGACCGAGCGACCATCGGCAACATGTCGCCAGAATTCGGCGCCACCTGCGCCATCTTCCCGGTCGATCAAATCGCCCTCGACTACATGCGCCTCACCGGCCGATCGGAAGAGCTGATCTCGCTCACCGAGGCGTACTACCGAGAACAGGGCCTCTTCTGGGAACCAGGAACGCCAGAGCCAGAGTTCACCGACACCCTCGAACTCGACCTCAGCACCGTCGAGCCGAGCCTTGCAGGACCGAAGCGACCACAGGACCGCCTCACCCTTTCCCAGGCTAGCGGCAAGTTCTCTGAATTCTTTGGCGACCAGCTCACTTCGGTAACGTCCACCAACTCGGTTCTTGCTGAAGTTGGCAGCGATGCCGAAGCCGTTGCGAACGCCGCCGCGCCGATGCTCACGCACGGAAGCATCGTTATTGCCGCCATCACAAGCTGCACCAACACCAGCAACCCATACGTCATGGTTGCCGCTGGTTTGGTGGCCAAGAAGGCGCTTGCAAAGGGACTCACCCGAAAGCCTTGGGTCAAGAGTTCGCTCGCCCCAGGCTCTCGCGTCATCACCGACATTTATGAGAAGTCGGGATTGAACGTTCCTCTCGATACCCTCGGCTTCAACGTGGTCGGCTACGGCTGCACGACCTGCATCGGTAACTCCGGTCCGTTGCCAACCGAGATTAGCAAGCGAATCAACGAGGACAACCTCGTTGTGGCCAGCGTACTCAGCGGAAACCGAAACTTTGAGGGCCGAATTAACCAAGACATCAAGGCGAACTACTTGATGTCCCCACCGCTGGTCGTCGCCTACTCTCTGGCCGGCAGCATTCATGTCGACCTCAAGAACGATCCGATCGGAGTTGATCCGACGGGCGAACCGGTGTACCTGCGAGACATCTGGCCGAGCCAGGACGAGATCAACGAAGTTGTCCGAACGAGCGCCGATCGCTCGATCTTCGAGACCAACTACCGAGATGTCTTTAAGGGAGACGAAAAGTGGCAGGAAATCGAAGTCACGGGCTCTGATCTCTTCGCTTGGAACTCTGACTCGACCTACGTTCAGAACCCGCCTTACTTCGTTGGAATGGATGCCACCGCCCCAACGTCGGTCCCGGACCTCCACGGAATGACCGCGCTGGCAAAGCTCGGCGATTCGATCACGACCGACCACATTAGCCCTGCTGGCAGCATCAAGCTGAACTCACCGGCTGGGCAGTACCTCACCGAGCGCGGCGTTCCAGCTCACATGTTCAACAGCTACGGATCGCGCCGTGGAAACCACGAAGTGATGATCCGAGGCACCTTTGCCAACGTACGACTTCGAAACCAGCTCGCCCCAGGAACAGAAGGTGGCTTCACCACCTACCTGCCAACCGGCGATGTCACGACGATCTTCGACGCGAGCATGCGCTACCAGGAAGCCGGCACTCCATTGCTCATCCTGGCTGGAAAGGAATACGGTTCCGGCTCGAGCCGAGACTGGGCGGCGAAAGGCACAGCCATGCTCGGAGTGAAGGCAGTTCTCGCCGAATCCTTCGAGCGAATCCACCGATCCAACCTGGTCGGAATGGGCGTTGTTCCACTTGAGTTCATGCCCGGTGAAAACGCGGAATCGCTCGGCCTGACCGGCACCGAGTCCTTCGATCTGGTCGGCCTTAGCGATGCAGTTGCCCGAGGTTTCGACTCTGGCAAGACGCTCACCATGCGCGCGGGAGACAAAGAGTTCTCCGTCCGCGTCCGCATCGACACCCCACAGGAAGTCCAGTACTACCTGAACGGCGGAATCCTTCCGTTCGTTCTGCGGTCGTTGTTGAACGACTAATGGGTCGGGGTTGCGGCGAGAGTTCCTCGCCGCAACCTGGCGGTACGCTTCACCCCCAAATGCCAACCCCTGCGCAACTTATTCAGGCTTACGTCGACGCCTTTAACCAGGATGATCTCGAGGGCCAGCTGGGCGTTTTGTCCGATGACATCGTTCATGACATCAACGAAAGTGAGACTCAGGTCGGAATCGATGCCTACCGGACTTTCAAGCACCACATGGACGCGCACTACCGTGAGCGCCTAATCGATGTCGTTGTGTTCGAAAACGGAAGTCGCGGTGCGGTTGAGTTCATCGTAGAAGGCACTTACATCCAAAAGGATGGCGACTTGCCCGACGCTAACAACCAGCCCTACCGCATCCGCGCGGCATTCTTCGCTGACACAAACGGCGAAAAAATCACCCGGATCACCTCGTACTACAACCTAAAGAAGTGGTGCGAGGTGATCGAAAGTCAAGGGTGAATCAAAGCCCGAAAAGTCTCGGCGTTCCCAATCGCCGTAGCATTCACAACTAACGGCGTTGACGAACCGGGAACACTCACGTACTTCCCGGTCGCAACGTATTTGAGCGCAAAGTCGCCGTTTCCGAGGTCAATCCACTCAAACTCCTGCGCCGCGCCGATCGACGCGCTGTTTGCGATCAGTTGGTCCGAAGCCGCCAAGCTCACGTACTTTCCGTTTGCGGTTGCCCGCAAGGCGACGACGCCCGTTCGAACACCCACCACGGTGAACTTCTCCCATCCAGCTGCCCCGCCTCGGTTTGCAATAAGTGGCTGATTTCCGGCATCCTCCGCCGCAACGTACATTCCGTTGAGTTGAGCCTTCAAGCTAATCTCTCGCCCTACCGGAATGTCGGCGGCTGCACCCGTGGCATACACCACCACCCTGAGCAAACTGAAGCCCGTGGAGTCTTCCTGGATCCGCAAGACCTGAATTCCCGCCGGGAGCGTCAAGTTCACGGTAACCGGAGCAAAGGTCATTTCCGATCCCGTATTCGGCACGGCAACCGTCGCCAACGTGGTTCCACCGGGAGTCCGAACTCGGAAGGACTTGCCTGCGGTGGCCGCCCCGACATAAAACGTTGCTTGATAAGTGCCAGCCCGGGCGACCTGAATCGTGTAGTTCTTCCACTGATTAGGGGCCGTTCCGAATACGCGGTAGCGATTGCCCGCTAGCGAAACGGTCGCGATATCAACCGCTTCCGACGGACGGTACTCGCCGCCAACGTTCACGGAATCTAGGTCGTGATAGCTCACTCCCTCGCCGCCAAAGTCAAAGTTCACGAGATCAAGCGCCCCTGGGTACCGAACCGGGACACCGAAGTATGGGGTCGAAACCGCCGATCCACCGGAAGTTGCCGTGGTCGAAATCGTGGTTCGGGCTGGAACCCTTACCGAGCCGACGGTTGCGCCATTTACGTACAACGTTGCCGTCTGCGCCGTCACCTTCGGGTTGTAGATCACAAATGTCCGAACCCCGGAACCCGTCCTGAACACTTGGCTCGTCGGGATCGAAGTGTGCGAATCCCAGTCTTGCTGCCCTAGCCCTCGCAGTGCATGAGCTACGTAGTACACCGCGCCGGTGTACGTTTGGTCCGTGGCGATCGGAAGGTTCTCATTCCAATATTGATCAAGCTTTGCCACCGCCGAAGTCGGGTTGATAAGAGATTCGAACCCAAGAACGTATGCACCGGGGTAAGCCCCAAGTCCAGCCGGCGTGTTGGAATCGCTCAATCGAAAGCCTCCAGGATAGCGCTTAGCGTTGAACTCGCTCAACTCCGCGCGATCTCGCCAGAGTTGACTGTACTGCAGGGTAGCCGTTCGCAAGTTGCGAGCGAGATAGTTGTTCCAATGGTTCGCGGGCGTCCACTGAATGCCGTAGATCCACGCTGGATCGCCCGAGAAGTAAGTCGCGTACGCAATTCCCGAGTCCGTCAAGATTCCGGTCATGCGGGGTCCGTAGCCAACAGGGAAATTCGGGCCTCGCCAGTCTTGCCAATACTCGTTCGTCGATGCGCTCTCAACCGCGTAGCCCATCGCACCACAGTCACGCATCGCGTCATCGCCGAGCAAGGAGCCAAGCAGGAACATTCCGACCCAAGAGTTCATGGCTTCCGAGCTCGACTCTTGGTTGTTTCCACCCGGTCCCGAGACCCCAGCTGCCCAGCCGTGCCCTTCCCAAACGTCGAACGTACGCAGGAACGGAAACTGGGTGTCGCTTCGATCCCAGTTTGCGTATTGCTTCGCCACCAAACGCATCATGGGACCGTACTGGGTGAGGAACGCCGAGTCGTGCATTCCGAGCAAAGCCGCCGCCACGGCATAGTAGCCGTAATGGAAGTGCAAGTCGTTAAAGGATGAACTGCCAAAGCCAGTGTAAAACCCGACCAAGCCCTGCCAGCCGGGGTACGTAGCGAAGAAGTTCTTTTCCTCACCCGGCGTGTAGGTAAGCCAGTCGCTCATGTGCGTGCGCAACTTGGATTGGAGATGCAGCACGGTCGCAGGATCGTTCGACTGGCTGGCAAGCGAAAGGTATTGCGCGCTCAGTCCAAATTCCTTGCCTTGCCAATAGGTGTCCGCCCCAATCGTCGGGTGACTTGCCGCAAAGTTGTTCAAATAGGTCGACATTCGCGTCGGCGAATAGTCGTTAACAATTCCCGTCGAACTTGGCTTCGGCAGCACGGGTGCAATGCCTCGGAACGGATACTTCAACGTGAAGTTGTTGCCCGCCGCAAGGAGTAACTTGCCCCGAACCGTGGCGTACGACGTATTGAACATCGAGAATGCCCGGCTAGTCGTGCGATAGTGGTGCGGGAGCCAGCCCTGCAAGGTTGCCGTGGAAGTACCTTTCAAAGGACTCGCCGCAATCTGCCACGTCGTGCTGACCGTACCTGTGGTCGGTGAATAGGACCAGCCGTAAGTTGTGTTCGTCGGTCGCGCAAATGCGTAGCTTCTGAACGTGCTCAGCGAGGAAGTACCCGGCAGAAAGCCGTAGACCAGATAACTCGGACGATCTGCCTCAAGCCAGTTTCCGACCACCTTAAACGAGGTGTTGTCTGGCGCGAAGACGCCGTAGGTGTGCGAGATTCCACGGGAATCCACAACATTGAAGCAGAATGCAGAGGATCTAAAGCTTCCGCTCGTTGTCGAAATAGCGTTCCCGTTGGTGTCGATCAACTGTGGGTTGGCACCGACATTGATTCGAGGCGAAACGTTGGCATATCGGGTCCAAACAAACGGGATACCTCTCGCCAGGGTCGTGTCAGCGCTTGCGCCGGCCGCGTTCGACTGCCGAAAGTCCACCGACCAATCTCCGTAGCCAGTGACCATCGCGCTCGGGACAGTGAGCGTTGTGCTGAACCTAGCTTCCGGGTCTTCCGTGCTGTTGGTGCCGATGATTGCCGCGCAAAGCGTAAAGCCCCATCCGCCCGAGCTTGTATCTCGGATCACAATTCGGGCGCGTTTTCCGGCCTGGGCCGTGACATCCCACTTCGTCCAGCGCAAGGTCGCGTCTTGCTGGCCAATCGCGCTGGCGACAACCGTGCCGTCCACAAGCAGTTGCACGCTAGTTTTCTCGGAGTCATTTCCGCCACCGGATTTGACCACGATGTACTTCGTCGAAATCGTAAATTCGGGCGAAGTCAGGGTGCCCTGAGTCGTATCCGTGCCTCGGAAAGTGTTTACGCACGCGTTGCCAAGAAGTCCGGTCACCGGTGGGCTCTGATTCGGCCAGCTTCCACCTTGAATCGGCGCAGTACCGATGAGATCGCCGGTTGCTACCCAACCTGACGGGTACGTGGTGCCGCCAAAGTCACCCAGCATCGTGTCATCTGCCGACAGCTGAAATCCGGTGTAGTTCTCAATTAGCAGGGCTGGACCTTGTTCGAAGTTGCCAAGCGCAAAGTTGGGCCGATCAAGATCATTGGGCACCCAGTTTTTCGGGAAGAACAGGTTCATTCCCCGGCGTCTCGGCTGTACTGCCCCGGGCAGGGCATGGAGAACGCCCGCGTTTCCAGCTCCATCCATTTGCTGCTGGAACCATTCCGCCGGTGCTCCCGAGACTGCTCTGGATCTCTGACCGATCAGTAGATCGGTCCACCACTGATTGGTGGGCAGCGCTCGAGTCTTCAGCGCGGGATCAATGTACAGCGTCGCAAACTCGCTGATAATCGTTCCAGGGGTCGGGGCGAAGTAGCCGTCGTCGTTCAGACGGATCGTCGGTACCGAGCTAGCGTATGAGCCTTGGCCTACTGGTACCGCACTCTGCGCCCCCACCATCGCGGCAATCGCCCCAAGAAGCAACGCGCCGACGATCTTTGAGAAACGTTTCTCAACCCTGAGCATGCGCTCAGGATATCAGATGCTGGGGTATGGCGAACTTACTTTTGCTTCTTTCGCCGGGCGAGTTCCTGCTTCCAAGCCGCTGCCCACTGGGCCGGGGTCAGGAACTTCGCGTGCCCGTCCGTATAGACCACCGTCCGCACGCCCAATCCGGAATTCTCTTCCCAAAGCATGATCGTGTCGGCAGGATTTTCGATCATCGGTTGAGACTTGTTCGACAAAGCCGTGTTGTACAAAAGTCTCGACGGACTGCTCGTGTCCCAAACTGCCGCATTCTTCAAATACGGCATTACGAGATCTTTCGCCTTGGCCGAGGAATCGGCTTTCGGGAAGAAGTCATCGTGATCTGACATGTACATCATCAGCGCGAGCCCGACCATTTTTGCGTTGTTGAGTCGCTCTGTTTTCGCCGAGGCGGGTCTTGCCTGGTCATTCATCTGTGCGGGTGCGTCCTTTCCCGTGGGATCGTCCTGGGCTTCTGGGGCAATCGGAGCACTGTCGCCAGCGTCAACTTTTGGCGTCATCAGCGCTTCCAGCTTAAGAATGCTTTCCTTCGTAACCGTGGGCCGTGGGGTCCACACGCTGACCGCCGCCAGGTTGATATAAAGCTCGCTAAAAACGAGCTTTGGCGGCTTAGAGTCCTCCGAATTCATCATCAGCAAGAGGTCGAGCGTGTAGCCCTTGATCGTTCCCTTTGATGCCAGACCAGCGGCAAACACGTCCGGGTCGACGAGGACCGTGCCGAGTAGTTCGAACATCGCCTTTCCGCTCGGATCGGAGCTACCGCTGCGCATTCCCATCAGCATGAAGGGACTAAAGGAATCCGCCGTGGAGCCAATCGTGACGCCCCGAAGGTTGTCTGGCAAGTCCTTTACCGAAACCACCTTCGCTGGTTCGCGAAGTGCCGCCGCAACATCAATCTGGGCTTGGGCCGAAGCTACGACAAGAATTCCGGCAAGGATCGGAAGTAGACGCATGGAAGATTATTGCCCGGAACCAGCCTAACCGCAAAGTTGGTTAGGTCAAATAGTGGAAGGCGACGACTCATTTACTAGCCGGAGAGATCGCCAGGATTTGCTCTTGGCGGGACTAGCCGGCTGTATCATCTTCGGCCTCAGTTTCGGTGTCTCCGTATTTTTTGCTCAGCGGTACCGAGAGCCCGGCATCAGCATGGCTGGCATCTGCCTCTGCGGAGCCGCGTTGTCTGCCAAGGCAGTTTTCGCGTCCCGTTCAGCTAACCGCCGCACGAAGTAGTTCTTCTGCCGCCGCGAGTGCTTCCTCCGCCTTGCTCGGATCTTTGCCGCCGGCAGAGGCGTACTCGGCCTTTCCGCCGCCGCCACCACCTGCGATCGCCGCGACGCCTTTGATCAGGTTGCCCGCGTGGGCACCTTTAGTAATCGCCTCTGCTCCAACACGACAAACAAACATCACCTTCTCCGGCGTGGAAATCGCGGCGAGAGTCACCTGATTTGGCTTTCCGGCCGCCTCGTTATCAACAAGGGTGTTCACCATCTTGGGATCAATATCTCCCAAGTTCTTGCGCCAGAGGACTATGCCGCCAATCTCAACCGTTGACGCCGTATCTTCGCCGCCTTGCAGCTGGGCGAGCTCGGCTTGCTCTCGCCGCTTTCGCTCTTGCTTCAGCTGGTCTAGTGCCCGCTCGATTCCCGGCAACAGCTCCTTGGCCTGGACCTTCAGCATGGCCGCCGCTTCTTTCAGCTTCTGCGCGTCCTCTCGGGCTCGCTCCAGAGCGCTTTCGCCCGTAATCGCTTCGATTCGGCGGATGCCGCTTGCGGCGCTGGCTTCGCTTACGATGCGGAACTGTCCGATTTCGCCGGTAGTTCGAACGTGAATGCCGCCGCAAAGCTCCCGGCTGAAGTCGCCGATCTCAACCATGCGGACCTTGTCGCCGTACTTCTCACCGAACAGCGCCATCGCGCCCTTCGCCTTGGCCTCGCCAATCGGCAAGTCCGCGTACGTAACCACGTCTGTGTTTCGCAGCAGCTCCCGGTTCACGATTTCTTCGATCGTGGCAATTTCCGCTTCGGTCATTGCCTTGCCGTGCGTGAAGTCAAACCGCAGACTATCTGGCCCAACCGACGATCCGGCCTGTGTTACATGTGCTCCGATCGTATCGCGTAGCGCCGCCTGCAACAAGTGCGTCGCAGTGTGGTTCCGCTGAATCCGTCGGCGTCGATCTGCATCCACCATCGCCCGCGCCTGCTCCCCGAGCAATCGCGGCGCTTCGGCTGGATCAAGTTCGAGTTCGTGCCAAAAAGTCCCTTCGCTCTTTGTGGTGTTCCGAACCGTGAACTCACCATTGGGTGTTTCTAGCCAACCCGTGTCTCCCGTTTGACCACCGGACTCGGCATAGAACGGCGTTCGGTCCAAAGCCACGCTGACTCGTCCCTTGGCGGTTCGCTGTCGAACGATGCGTGCCATCGATTCAACCGACTGGTAACCCAAGAAGGTCGTCTCCGCCGGGGCGTCTGGTAAGGCAATATCTGCCGACGCGGTGACGCCGCCGTAAACGGATTCCAAGTTCTGCGCTCCACGTGACCGCTCCTGAGCTTCCTTCATCGCCGCTTCATAGCCCGGCAAATCGACCTCGACGCCTCGCTCGGCGCAAAGCTCTTGGGTCACTTCCAGCGGGAACCCAAAGGTGTCGTAGAGCTTAAATGCCATGTCGCCAACCAAAACGGAACCTGACCCCTCGAGGGCTTCATTCAGCAGTTCAACACCGGTCGCCAAGGTTCGCCGGAACAGCGCTTCCTCATTCCGAAGGGTCTCAACGATCACATCTCGACGCTCAACAATCTCGGCATATGCCGATCCCATGGCCTCGACGACGCCTTCGTACATCTCCGCCATGAATGCCTCCTTGATTCCAAGAACGCGCTCTCCCTTGAGGATGGCCCGTCGAATCAAGCGCCGAAGAACGTAACCGCGGCCATTGTTTGCCGGCAGAATCCCGTCGGCAATGCAGAATGTCGCGGTCCGAATGTGGTCCGCGATGATGCGCTTTGCGGCGGTCACTTCGGGCGACGGTGCCGCAACGACCTTTTGCGCCCCAGCAATGCGAACAAAGATCGGTGCAAAAGCATCGGTGTCATAAACCGTTCGATAGCCACCAAGCACAAACGCCGTTCGTTCGAGGCCCATGCCAGTATCGATGCTTCGGAAAGGCAGCTCCGGCATGCCGGTTTTTGTGTATCCCTTGCCCGACGGGTTCTGATCACCCTGCCATTCGTAGGTGATGAAAACGTCGTTCCAAATCTCCACCCATTTACCGGCGGATTCATCGCGGAGCCACTCCTCAACTGAGTACGGCTGCTGCGGGGCCGGCTCATCTGCCGGGACCCAGTAGAACATTTCGCTGTTCGGGCCGCATGGTCCGGGAGGTCCGTTTGAGAACGCCCCCGCTGGCCAGTAGTTGGTGTCCTCGCCAAGCCGGAAGACGTGCTGCGCGCCGCACTCCTTCCAGGTCGACTCCGCCTCGTCGTCAATCTCGAAAACGGTAAAGCTGAGGCGATTCGGATCAAGGTTCAGCCATTCCGAAGACGTTAGGAATTCCCAGCTAAACTTGATCGCTTCGACTTTGAAGTAGTCACCAAACGAGAAGTTGCCGAGCATCTCGAAGAAGGTGAGGTGGGTGGCATCGCCGACCTCGTCGATGTCTCCGGTTCGGACACACTTCTGAACCGTTGTCAAACGCTTGTTCGATGGTTGCGCGACGCCACGGAAATACGGCTTGAACTGGATCATTCCGGCGCCGTTGAAGAGCAAACTCTCGTCCAACCGCCCGGTGACGTCGTACGGAATGAGCGACCCGCTTGGGTAGCGAGTGTGCCCCTTGGATTCAAAAAATCCCACGTACTTGTCGCGCAACTCTCGAACGGTCATATTGCCCAAAAGGGTACCGGAGTGCTCCTGAATCGGTGAACTCTACACGGTACGGTATGGCATGGATCATTACGACATCTGGGTCGATCTGGCTCCTGGGGTGAAGGACCTCGACTTCGTTGCGGCCGTACAGGCCTTCTTGGGCAACTTTGTGGACGCGGGGCAGATTGCCGAGTACCGCATTGCGCGGAGGAAGTTCGGGTTTGCGCCGCCTTGCCTTGCGGAGTTCCATATCCGAATCTCGGTGAACAATCTCGCTCAGCTCGACGAGGCCTTCTACTCGGCCGCGACGCGAGAGGACCCGGTGGAGTCGCTGCATGCGGCGGTGTTCTCGAAGGTTGTCAACTTCAAGTCTGCGCTTTATCGAGATTTCCCTGACGCAGTTCGGAAGGTCTGAATTGTTTCCGACCGGGCACGGTTTGAGGTGATAGCTAGACGAGAATCACTCTTGTGGATTGGCACGAGTGGAGCTTGGACGGGATTATCTGGTGGTTCTCGAATATGAGCTGGCCGACGTTTCGGCGGCGAAAGAGGGACCGATGGAGCTGATCTTCGTCGCTTTCAAGGGTCTTTGCTTTGTCCTAGACTTCTTGATGACGTGTGGATCTGTGGTGGATTTCTTCTTGTATCTCCGCGATGAGTTCAACCGCGGCCTTTCATCCTGATGCAAAACCTCGTAGATTCGGACAAAATGCCTCTTAACATGCCAGCAACGACGCCTTCGGCACGATCTCTCGGCGACGTCCTTCGTCAACGGGTCAAAGAGATTCCGGACAAGGTTGCCATGATGGTTCCGCCGGAGAAGGGTAACGGCGACTTTAGTTCCATCACCTTTGCGCAGATTGGCGAGCGGGTTCGGCAGATCGGCGGAACGCTGAAGTTTCTGGGTTTCCAGAAGGGCGACCGGCTTGGGCTGTTTAGCGAGAACTGCGCGGAGTGGGGGCAGCTGGATTGGGCTTGTCAGTGCCTGGGCGTGATTCTTGTTCCGGTTTATTCCAGTCTTCCGGGAGATCAGGCCGCGCAGATTTTGCAGGATGCCGGGGCAAAGTTGACCATTACCGGGACCGAGGAAATGGCGCGGCGGATTCCAGATTTCCCTACGATGCCGCTGAAGGGCGAAGGGTCGCTGATACAGATGTCGGCGCACCACAACCTGAGCCTGGCGGAGTGGAACGAGGCAATCGACGCGGTCGAACCGGATGATGTTTGCACGCTGATTTACACCAGCGGGACGACCGGGCACCCCAAGGGGGTCATGTTGCCGCATCGAGCGGCTATTCATGTCATCGACGTGGTTCCGAAAGAGATCAACCTTGGGCCAGGAGATATCTTTTTCTCGTTCCTCCCGATGAGCCACGTTTATGAGCGGGTTGCCGGACAATTTCTGCCGATCGGGACCGGGGGCACCGTCGCTTACGCCAAAAATCTGGCTTCGATTGGCAACGACATGATGAAGGTTCAGCCGACCGTCATGCTCTGCGTTCCGCGGTTCCTGGAATCGTTTTTCGACCGAGTTACCGATTCAGTCAAGAAGTCTTCGCCACTGAAGCAGAAGCTGTTTCACTTCGCCTTTGCTCAGGGCGTGAAGCGGGCGAAAGGCGAGTTTGCGCCTTTTGCGAACCTTCTCGACAAGATTGTCATGGAGAAAGTTCGAGCCCGAACCGGGGGGCGGATGCGCTACTTCGTGAGCGGCGGGGCGGCTTTGCCTCCGCATGTGGCGGAGTTTTACATGGCGCTTGGGCTTACCGTTATTCAGGGCTATGGCCTGACGGAAACCGCCGGGGCCAGCATTGTCAACCGGCCAGATCGCAACAAGTACTGGACCGTCGGTGAGCCGCTTGATATTGAGGTCAAGTTGGCCGAAGACGGCGAGATCTTGTTGCGCGGCACAACGCTGATGCTGGGCTACTACAACCTTCCCGAGGAGACGGCGAAAGTGATCGACGCCGATGGCTGGTTCCACACCGGCGACATCGGCGAATACGAAGGGGTCCACCTCAAGATCACCGACCGGAAGAAGGACATCTTGGTCCTGGGCAACGGGAAGAACGTCGCGCCCCAGCCAATTGAGAACCGCCTGAAGCAGAGTCCGCTGATCCAAGAGGCGGTTGTTTTTGGCGACGGAATGGAGTACTGCGTTGCCCTCATCGTTCCTGCCGCCGACCGGATTCGGGAAGCGCTGGAGCTCCCCGAGAACGCCGACCTGACCACCAACGAAAGCGCCCGCAAGCTCGTGAAATCGGAGATCGACCGCTACAACAAGGTTGGCGCGAACTTCGAAGCGGTCAAACGCTTCGCCATCCTCCCCCACGCCTTCACCCTCGATTCCGGCGAGCTAACGCCGACCTTCAAGGTCAAACGCAAGTTCGTGAGAGAGAAGTATGCGGAGATTCTGAAGTCGCTGGACGTGTGATTTCGGGGGCCGAAAATTTATTATTTAATGTTCCCGCCTTAGGCGCGAAACATAAATTTCTGCGGATCGGGTTGTTTGGAGTTTTGTTGCACACTTCTAAAGGGCCCGAGAACCGGGTTTGTCAACCAGGGATTTGGGCGAATTTACTTCCGGTTTCGACCGAATCGCGGCACAATATGTAAGTGAGACGCGAACAGGCACTGCGCATATTGGCGGAGCACAAGGACCTTTGGGTCGCAGAGTATGGGCTCACCAAAATTGGTGTGTTCGGATCGGTCGCACGGGATGAGGCCGACGCGTCTAGCGATGTGGACGTTGTTGTTGGGATGCAACAACCGGACATTTTTCGGCTGGCCTACTTGCGCGCAGACCTAATCGAAGCACTCGGAACCAATGTAGACCTCGTTCAGGATCATGACTTCCTTCGCCCGAGGTTCAAAGCTCAGTTGAGTAGAGAAGCAATTTATGTCTAGCTCGGGCAGCGATCAAGAAAGCACCCAAGTCTATGATCGCTGCTTAGGCTTGATTGACCAAATGTTGGAAGCCACCGATCGAATCATTCGCCGGGGGCAACACATCAACGCTCCGCACGAGTTCACTCAAAGCGAAGAAAGTATCGATGCCATGGACGGCATCATCTTGATGATCATTGTCCTTGGCGAGACGACCAAAAAGCTAGAACGAGCCTTGCCAAACAGCATTCTGTTGAGCCACCCCAGCATCGATTGGAAGGGATTGAAAGGAATGCGAGATATTCTAAGCCACGAATACTTCGGTGTGGATCCAGCGATTTTGCTAGATGTTACGAAGCATAAAGTCCCCGAGCTAAAAAACGTTCTACTAGCAATCAAAGCTGAGTTGGAGCGCACTGTGACCTCGGATCAGATCCCGACGTGATCGGCGCACCGGTGTGCGTTGCAGAGCTCGAACTACTTGCGTAATTTGCTGGGTCACGTATAAATGCCATCAAAATCTAAGAGCAAACATAGGCTTGAGACTCGAATCCTTGCTTTCTGCACAGACTCGTGGCCGGAGATGAATTCGGTCGAGTACGAGCTTCGGATCGTGGACAAAGACGGCGCGGTTTGTTTTTCTGACGTCGTCTGCTGCGATCTGGCGCACGTGATTGGCCTGCTGCTCGGCGTGCAGGAGAACCATCCGATGCCGTTTCCGATCCACGTGAATGAGGTTGTGCCAGTGCTTCAACTGGCCGAAAGCCTTCTCTCGATTGACCATGAACTCTTCTTCCAGAAACAAGAGTTCAAAGGATGGGAACAGTCTTTGGTTCATTTCTTCGCCTTTTCTTACGAAGAACCAATCACGTTTAAACAATTTGAGCTTGACTGCCAAGACGTAGTAGAGGAGCTGAGCTCTTTGGTCCGCACGATGGTGACGGATAAAAATTTGCCTTTGCTCGTGAAACCAGAACGTCCTGAGCCTCCAGAATCGGCGCAACCGATCATCCTTGAACCTCACTTTTTGGAGATCAAGGTCTCAGAACCTAGCCCCACAGAAGATGGGTTGGTGCAGTTCAACTTCACCTTTACCGGTGAAGGGGAGAGCTTTGCGCTACTCCTTACATTGCCGCCACACATTTGGATCGGAGCCCGAATCTCCATCGCTTACGCCCTGACAAACCGGCGGGATCAGCATCACCATTTGTTGGTCAACGATGCCTTTTATTACGCATTTCAGCATCCAGTGGCGTTTTTCCAATCCGAGGGCAAGTTCGTCACCTTTGGGCCCGTGGTGCGTCGCAAGCAGGAAGCGAACGTGCATCTGACGGTGTATACGGTCGACGGAGATCAGGCGACCCTGGATTACTATCGGGTTCCGATTTTGGCGCTCAACCGGGCGTTGGCGACGATTGAAAGGAAGCTATTGGGTCCAGTGGAACTTTAGCGGGCACGGAACAGCGCCGACTGCTCTAGCGCGAAAGGCGATGTATAGTTTTTAGGTGTTTCAGTGGTACGTCATGGTCGGCCTGATTGCCGGCTACCTATGGGCCAACCGGGGGAAGATTCGCGATCGTACGTTTTTCAACTTCTCACGAGAAGATATGACGTCCGGGATTCTCGTGCTCTTAGTGGGCAGCTCACTGTTGCTCGTACCATATCTCGCGCTAAAAAACTCGCAGATCCGAGTCGAAGTTTCCGAGGCGTGTCTCGACGACGTTGCTAGCCTCGACGCGATGGAGGACAAGGCTGTTTCGAGTGATGCAGCTGGCAAACGTCGTGACCGGAATCTCGAAATCACAGTTTGTGGCGGAAGCGCTGATGAACTTGCAAAACGAATCATCGTGCCGACCAACGAGGTCGCAGCGGTTCTAACGGCAAAACTGCGATCCGGCACCCCGAACCGAGCCATGAGGATCTACGCCGCTGGTCCGGTGACGCGCGACTACGCACAACTCGGTGAAAAGAGATACGGTGTTCAGCGGATCACCGTCGCTGGCATCGAGCGGCTTGTGATTCAGTTAGAAGCTCAAGGCACCGGCGCCAAACTTTCACCGGAGAACGCGCTTATCCGACATAGTGAGACCGCTAAGCCAGGTAAAGACCGATGCTACGCCACAACGCCGACCGTGTTGACTTTCGAAATGTTCGAAAACGAATCGGTCGCCATGGCGGTGTTTTGGACTGCTCCAAGCGAGAAGAAACAGCCAAGGGCCGTCTGTCGGTAAAGTCGCCGATTTTGATCGTCTGGCGAAGCGTGCCAAGTCACGGTAAGCAGACCCCACCTGCAATTTGCATCGGCTAACATATCGCCAGAAGTTTGAGAATCTGGGCATCGATGATGCGTTCGGATTGTTTGATAGCAGACCCTCACCACCCCAAAGAACTAGATATAAATCATGGACACGGCAAAAAACAATCTGTATAAGAAGCTTCGAGACGAAGCCATTTCCCTAGAAAGAGAAAGTGATGCACTGGCGGCCAAAGGTGACAATGCCGGAGCGATGGAAAAAATCCAGAGATCGCTCGAGATCAGCAAAGAACTTCTCGGGATCGTCGGACAAGACGATCCGGTTGTACTTCGAGACATCTCACTTTCGCTCTTGAGAATCGGCGACATTCACGTTGCGGCAGGAAATACGAGCGCAGCAAAAGTAGAGTTCGAACGAGCGCTTGAACTCGGCGATAAGGCTCTGGTCATTTCAGGCGACGACAAACCTCAATTGCTAAGAGATGTATATGTGCTTCTAGACCGAATCGGAAGGATTCAGCTTAACGACGGTGACCAGAACGCAGCATTACAAACATTCCAGAGAGCTCGTGAACTTTCGGAAAAAGTTCTCGTTATCGTCGGCGAAGATGAGCCAGAGGCGTTGCGGGAAGTTTCTGCGCTCTTCAGCAAAGTCGGCGACATCCTTGTTCTGAGAGGAGACACGAGCGGGGCTAAACTCAATTTTCAAAGAGCACTTGATCTCAGCGAAAGATCGCTTCGCCTTGAAACAGACGATCCGCAGGAGGCGCACCAGTACGCGGCGATGTCTTATTGTCGGATGGGAAATATTTTGCAACAGGAAGGCGACTTCACCGGGGCTATAACGAATTTCCGATCCTATCTTGAGAGCCAAGAAGCAATTCTCGGTATACGTCGGGCAAATCGACCTCAAGCTCTTCAAGGTGTTGTTAATGCGCTCAGCTGTATCGGCGAGGTTCTGGTGGAAATGGACGATCTCAAAGGAGCGGAGCAGATAAGCAAAAGAGCACTCAGTCTTTGCCAAGAGGTTCTCACAATCGTCGGCGAAGATGAGCCAGTCGCTCAAGCCGATTGGTGTCTCTCGGCGTCACGAGTAGCGGATATCTGTATTGACAAACCGTTGGCCGCGCGCTCCATGCAGCGAATGGAACAAATCACCCGCCAATTTCCGAATGACGCCTACTTCGAGTCCATCTTTGACTATACAAAGGTGGTTGTTTCTGGGCTGAGCACCTTGTAGTAAGCCCCGGACTCTCTGCTCTATCGGGTATGCATCGCGAATGGCGTTCGTCGCACTTTTGCTTATTTCACAAAGCACCGCTGGCCAGGCTCCGGCGGCTCAAGCACCTGCCGTTGATACCCTAGCGGTTGAGAGTTATCTCAAGCCGGCGAAGCCGATCATGGAGGCGGCGATGGCGCCTTGGTGGCAGAACGTTTCGCTGACGAACCTGAACGCGCAGGGCACTTACTCCCTCATCGTCGACCGCGATGGTCCGCCGACTCTGGCGCGAATGGCGGTGCCGAGTGAGAATCTGGCCGGAATCCAGGTCGATACGCGGGGACTTCGGGATCGGGCGACTTTCATTCGAAGCGCGTCCGGAATGCGGTTCTTTGACTTCGCCAACCAGCGATTTGTTAGCGTGGAGCTGCCAAAGGCCGCTCGGTTCAGCGACCCGGTGTGGGGGCCAGATGGCGAGACGATCGCCTTTTTCACCCACTTTGAAGACCGAACCGAAGTCTGGACGGCAAACGCCAAAACCGGTCGAGCCAGCGCCGCGACGAAAACACCGGCTCTGCCGACGCTTTGTGGCGAACTGGAATGGACCAGAAACGGCCACCTCGCCGTTATCCTGCAGCCGGATGGCTTCAAGCGTCCAGCCCCACGAGAGGCGGTCGCCAGCAGTCCGCGAATTCAGACCGCCGATAGCAAGCGTAACAGCCTTCGAACCTACGCCTCGCTCCTGAAAACCACCGAAGACCAGCGGCTCCTGGAGAGCTACACCACCGGCCAACTTGCGGTGGTGAAACCTGGCGGTCCGGTGCAAAAGATCGGGAAGCCCGCGATGTGGAAAACGATCTCCGCATCGGCCAACGGCGAATTCGTGCGCGGCACGTTTATGACCAAGCCGTTCTCCTACTTGGTCCCCGCGAGCAGCTTCGGCGAGAGAGAAGTCATCGTGGATAAAGAAGGCAAGGAGCTGGTAGAGCTGAGCAAGCGCGCGTTGCGCCTTGGCGAAGTCGATCCGGCCGCGGCAGCAACCACACCACCTCGCGGTCCCGGTGCCGGTGCCGCGCCAGCAGCGCCCGCAAGGGAAGACGATTCCAAGCGCACCATCGCCTGGCATCCAGAGCTTGACGCGCTGACCTTCCTGCAACTCGGACCCTCTAACGCGGACCGAAAGCGAAAGGACCGGCTCGTCCTCTGGAAAGCTCCATTCACCGACAAGGATCAGACCGACATTTTCGAGACCGAGGGCCGCATCTCCAGTGCGAGATTTGGACTCACGGTGAACGACCTGTTTGTCAGCCAAAGCGTCGAAAACCGGTCTCGAACCGATTACTTCGTGCTGAAGTCCAGCACACCAAGCGTCACCCTCTTCACGGGCGGTGGCGGCGCACCAGCAGGCCCAGGAGCCGGCGGTGGCCCGGGTGCCGGACAAGCTGGCGCTGCGAACGCCGGTGCGGTTTCGTTGGTCACCACAGCCAACGGGCGCATCCGCATGTCGGCAGACCGAAAGTTCGCCTTCCTCTCCGGTACCAAGCAGAACAACGATGGCGATGACAAGGGCCCGCAGCCGTACATCGAGCGAGTCGCCCTCGCCGATGCAAAGAAGGACCGAATCTTTGAAGGAAAGACGGATTCTTACGAAACGGCGCAGTTGTTGGACGACATGGGAACGAAGTTCTTGGTCACTCGACAAACCAAAACCGTTCCGCCAAACAACTTCTTGGTGACCGCCGACAACCGAAACGGTAACGCGCTAACGAGCAACAAGGACTTCAACCCCGACCTCACGAACGCCGTTCGCGAGAGCATCACGGTCACCCGCGCGGATGGAATGAAGTTCCAGGTTCGAGTGACGATGCCGGCAGGTTCCTACCGACGCCCCGCGTTCTTCTGGTTCTATCCGAACGAATACGTCGACCAGGCGGCCTACAACCGCACCCTTCGAGAGCGAAACCCGAACCTGTTTAGCCAGATCAGCGGCGGCAACAAGGCGATTCTGCTCCGGGCTGGATACGTTTTGGTCGAACCCGATTGCCCGATCTTCGGACCAGTTGGTCGGCAAAACGACAGCTACGTTCCCCAGCTTCGAAACAACCTCAGCGCGGTGCTGGACGAACTTCACGAGAAAGGCTGGATCGACCGAAAGCGGGTCGGTCTCGGCGGACACTCGTACGGAGCGTTCTCGACGGTAAACGCGATGGTCCACACCCCCTTCTTCAAGTGCGGAATTGCGGGAGACGGAAACTACAACCGAATGCTCACCCCGTTCGGCTTCCAGACCGAGCAGCGACAGCTTTGGGAGGGCCGAGAGATGTATCTCAACATGAGCCCGCTCCTTTACGCCGAGCAGCTTACGGGTGCGTTGCTGATGTACCACGGCGAGGAGGACCAGAACCTGGGAACCGCGCTCATCAACAGCGAGCGACTGTTCACCGCCCTTGAAGCGCTGGGCAAACCGTCCGCGCTGTACATCTATCCGTACGAAGATCACGGCCAGATTGCGAAAGAAACGATGCTGGACCAGTGGGCCCGCTGGGTTGCCTGGCTAGATAAGTATCTGAAGCCGTGATGGGTTCGAAGCGCGACATCGAAATTAGATGAACGCGCTTCGCGAAGATTGTCGTCAGAATAGTTCAGGGCTCCGTTGCCCTGAACTATTTTTTGTATGTTGAAGTTAAAGGGAGTTCTAGTTGGGGCCGGAGTGGTGGCCTCGGCGTGCGCATTGGCGCAAACGCAGTTGTTGCGAGTGGAGATCGGGTCGATTCGCGAGCGAAACATTATCGCGCAGCGGACCGATATGGCGGTGAAGAAGGTCGCCAAGCGATTTGCCGAACTCACGGCGAAGAACCGCGCAAAGGGCTGGAAAGGCGACGCGCCGTTCTCGATGCCAATGCGGGTCGAACTGACGGAGAACGGCAAGGTATTGCCCCCACCGACGCGTAGCAAACACGCTGATCTCGCCCTAAGCTTCGACTCCACGTTCCCAGCGGAATACCGACAGTTCCTCCAAGACACCTACACAGCGGCGAAGCCGACCTTGGATGCACTTTTCGGAACACCGGTGGTGGGTGGCGCGGTTTCGGTGGTCAATTACGACACCGATATCGGAGACCGAAACGCCATTGCTGGCGGCTATTACGTGCCAAACAATGGTGCCGGACAGAGGCAAATTCGCTTCCCGATCTATTTGAGCCAAGAGGCAGCGGCGGTGAACTTCCTCCACTGCGTTTTGCTGGCGTACCAGGGAACGACGCCTTACGCCTTTGACGCCTTCCAGGAAGGCTTGGCGCGCGCGGTGGTGGCGCGGGTAGCGCGGACTTCGGGGGTTATTCCCGGTGCCGATGCGGAATCCATCGAGCAGGTTTTGTATAACAGCTACGAGGTCGCCGGCTTCTACGATTGGTACAACCAGCGTGCCCTCGGTGGTTCGGTCTTCATCGCGCCCAACCTGATTCGAGAGGCTCTGCCGCTGGGCGGAACTTACGGCGGACTTTACTTGCTGCGCTACCGCATGGCCGGCTCGGTTTGGGCGAAGGTTCTGGCGGAGTATCCGAGCTTTCCCGCCGAGCTGAACGCAAGACTCGCGGCGGACCCCACAATTGCGAACAGCGAATCAAAGCTGCTCGCAGCGGGGCAGAGCATCTTGAACTCTCTCCGAGCTTCTAACCCAACGATCGAAGGCTTGAGCTTTGCGGAATGGGCGCGGCGGCAGTACATCCTAGAGACCTCCAACTCGGTAGGCACGAAGCTAATGTCCCAAGTCACACCGATCACCTCGGGGCTGGCCGGGCCAGATTACGGGGTGTTTAACGTGGAGTTGCACTACTTCCGGCGAGAACAAAACGGAAACGAGATCCTGCTTTCCGGCACTTGCTACCCCGTGTTTTGGGACACCCTGTTTAGCAACCGAATCAGCACCAGCGCGCAGGATGACCGCATGGACATCGCCGGTGCCTACGGAAGCGTCGGCCCGAACTTTACGGATGCGCTCGGCGCGCCTTACCGCGTGAACATCGACTTGCCGGTAGGTGACCAGATCGTTCGGCAGTACTTGCCGGTGGGCAGTATTGCGACGGCGAGCCTGGTTAAGGAGCGCAATTTCTTTGGCACCTTTTCCGGAGCAAACTTAAACGCGCCCGGAACTTACTTGGTGCAGGCGTTCTTGGACGTGACGCAACCGCCAATCGCGCAAGCGACGCTTACGAACTACGCTTTTGGTGAACTGGTGACTTCGGACGCGTTCTTGCGCAGTCGGTCGCTGGTGATTCGGGTCATCAATCGGTCCCCGGCCGGTGCGGAAACGACGGTCTTGGAACGGCGCGTGAACAAGGGTCCCGGCGCTTTGGCCCTGGATCTTCGGGCGAACGAGTTCACGAGCTTCACGATTCCCGGCGGGATCAAGAAGGGGATTCAAGCGATTGGCTTGCCGCTTGAGCCGTTTAGCTCAAGCCCGCCTAGCTTGCTGGGGATTACTTCGGCCGATCTGCTGCTTGCCCGTTACAACCCTTCGACGGCGAAGTATGAGGGACACCCCGAGATCGGGCCGTTTCAAACGGGTCAAGGCTTCCTTCTGCGTGCTCCGGCAAACTCCCTGTTGACCGTCTCCGGGCGACGCGAAGTCGGCCGCGGCAGTTGGGCGTTGAAGCCAGGTTGGAATTTGGTGACGCTGCCATTTAACTCAACCTTTGACATCACTAATGCGCAGGTGATGACCGGAACGGGCTTCCCCCAGACCTGGACCGAGTCCGTCGGGACGATCGTTGGCTCCGGGGTGTTCTCGCTTTCGGTGGGAGCGCCAGACCCGAGCAGCGGAGCGCCGGAGACTGGCTCCTTTAAGGGCGCCTCCGGGCCGCTTCAGCCTGGGACGGCGTACTTTGTGCGTTGTCTGTCAAGCCAGGGCGCAGTGGTTAGCTTTAACGAGAACCTCAGTGGCGTTCCGGCACGGAGCGCGGTTAAGGCGCCAAGTCTAAAGTGGCAAATGAAGCTCGACATCACGGGGCCGGCGGGTTCGACCGACTGCTACATCGCTACGAGCGCATCGGGCACTCAGGGGTTTGATGCCAAAGAGGATTCGACTTTGCCGCCGTCCATCGGAGGGTTCCAAGCGAAGTTGGACGGCACTACGCCGCTTTACCGAGACGTTCGGAAAACCGGAAGTCAACAAATTTATATGCTTAAACTTGACCAATTGATTCCTGGAAAGGAGTACAGCATCCAGATGACGCCAGACATCGGTTACACGAACTGGGTGACCTTGTACGACCCGACGGCACGGACGAACTTCCGGCCGTATAAGGGAAATACCTACAAGTTCCGGGCGAAGAAGTCGGTTCAGGAGTTCCGCATTACGGTGGTGGGCGCGTGAAGTTTGCTCGCTACGCACTAATGGCGGCCGTGCTCATTCTGCTGCTTGCCTGCGGCGGAGGCGGGGGCGGCGGTTCCTCCACCGGCACGACGATTACGCTGACCGGACGAATTGTGAGCGTGGTGACCACCGGACCGCTCAATCCGGCGGCGACGGTGAGTTCGGGTTCGGCATCGACGACAACACAGCTCGGCGATGGCTCGTTTAGCTTAGATACGCCGACCGGCGTGACCTCGATCACGAGTAATAACGGCACCTCCGGGTTCGGTCCGTTCACGTTCACGTTCCCGGCGGCGACGGCGACAACCGACCTTGGGGACCTCTACGTTGGCCCCGAGAAGGTTCGGGTTACCGGCACGGTGCGGAACTCGGTTACGAATGCGGTGATTCCAAACGCAACGATCTCCTACGCGGGTCGAAATGCAACAACGAACGCGTCGGGACAATTCACGTTGGTTGATGTGGCGTACTCGAGCGCGACCCAAACCGGATTCTGGGGGATCTTTGGCAACGTTGCGGCTACGGGCTTCTTTGCTTCGGACTTCACCGCGAACGGAAAGACCGCAAGCTCGGGCCTGGTGACGGTAGACGACATCTCGCTTGTTCCGGTCTCTGATGATCCTCCCGGAACGCCTTACAATATTTACGGTCAGGTTCTGCCGGCTGCTACGGGTGAGTCGGCAACGGTGACGCTGTCTCAGGGGGCGACCACGGTTCGGACCACGACGGCGGGCACGAACGGTACGTTCTTTTTCTGGGTCCCGGCCGGCACGTACACGATTGCGGCGACGAAAGACGGAGTGAATAGCCCCGGGGTGAACGTAACGTTAACCAGCAATAATCAGATCGTTCGAAAAGATGTCAACTTCTGAAACTGCCCAGATCGCGGCTCGCTACCAAAACCAGCGTCGGCTGCTTGCCGTTGGCAAGTGGTTCGGCGCGGCAGCACTGATGGCGGCGAGCGTGTGGGTGGTTCAGTGGTCGCAGGAACTGGCGAAAGTGGACCCCTTTGCGGGTCTCCGGCCTCGGCAAGTTCCGGGACTTCGAGAGGAAGTTGGGATCAAGCTGGAGGACGTCGAGTTTTCCTACTACCGAAACGGGAAGCTCTCGACCAAGGCGGATGTAGACAAGTTTGAGATCATTCGCGACCGGATCACCTACGAGATGACCGGCGTTCGGAACGGGGTGATTGCCCAGAAGTCGCCAGAAACCGGGCCAATCCAGTTTGCGGCGGCGACGGCGCTTTGGCGAAACGATACGAAAGCGCTGGAAGTACGCGGGCAAACGCGGATCGCCGGGAAGGACTTTGACTTCAAGACAAATGCCCTCACGATTGACGAGGCGAAGCAGCTGGTGCGGATGCCAAAGCCGATTTCCGGCCGCCTGAAAGGTGGGATCGCCCGGGCCGAAAGCGGCAGCGTGAACCTGAATACGGAGGCGTTTTCCGGAAAGTCGATCCGATTTATTGGGCCATTGCCCGGCGTTGCTCAGGATCCAGATGTCCCACAAGACGCGAAGCGCACCGCATGGGATGTGCGGTCGGACAAGATGGATGACAGCGGCAAAGAGACGCGGATCATGACCCACATCGATGCTTCGGCGACCGATGGTGAGGTGCTGATCAAGGCTCCGAAGATTCTGCTGGACCGCAAGACGGATGTTCTGACTGCTTCTGGGCGCGTTTTCTATTACAGCGGAAAGGCGAACATCGTGGCCGATTCAGTGGTTGTCAACCGGAAAGAGAAGCGCGCAGTGTTTACCGGCAATGTGGTGATGCTGGTTAAGAAGAAAGACGAGGAAACGAACTACAAGCCACAAGAAGAGGAACTGCCGCCGTTTAAGCCGCTTGTCCCGGATGAGGTTAAGGTCAACCGGCCAGAGGACAGCTTTGGTCCGAGCCAGGAAGAAAAGGACCTGGACAAAAAGCTGCGAGACGGGGAGACGCTGCGTGAGTACCCGCTGACTTTGTTGGCGAAAAATATTGATTACGTGTACCGAAAGGGGGCACGATTCGCAAAAATCACCGGTGAACCGCAAGGGAAACAGAGCTTGCCTGGTGACCGTTGGCGACAGGTTTGGACTTACGAAGCTGAATATAACGGCGAGACGGAGATTCTGAAGACGTTTAGCCGAGAAGGCAAGTTTGAGTCGCGGATGAAGAACAGCATCGGCGACGATTTGGTCGCCCGAATCTTTACCGTTCACACGAAAGAGGGCGACGAGCGGTTCTCGGCGGAAAAGATCAAGGGCCGAGTTTATGCCGACCCAGACGAGGATTTGCCGCGAGACGAGAAGAAGAAAACGACCGGAACAACCGGCGGCGGTTAGACCTTCAGCGCCGGGTCGGTCATGCCGAGTTCCGCGAACGCACGGTTTCGGATTTGGCAACTATCGCATCGACCACAGGGACGGCCATTTTCGTCCGGGTCGTAGCAACTGTGGGTTTTTGAGTAATCGACCCCGAGCCGCAGTCCTTCGCGGACGATGTCCGTTTTGGTGAGATGTACTAGAGGCGCGTGGATCGTGATCTCGGCGCCTTCGACGCCTGACTTCGTCGCTAAGCGCGCCATCGTCTGGAAAGCTTCGATGTACTCAGGGCGGCAGTCGGGGTAGCCGGAGTAGTCGACCGCGTTGACGCCGACAAAAATGTCGTTGGCACCGACGACCTCGGCGAAGCCGAGCGCGATGCTGAGCATCACGGTGTTTCGGGCGGGGACGTAGGTGACCGGAATTTCGCCCGCCATCGTGCTCTCGTCCCGGTCCTTGGGAACGTCGATGTCATCGGTCAGGGCGCTGCCGCCAAGTTTGTCTAGTTCAACTTTTACAAACCGATGGTCGGTGACGCCTTGGCTGTTGGCGGTGGCGCGGGCAGCGTCTAGCTCTACCGCGTGACGCTGGCCGTAGGTGACGGTGAGGGCGCAAGGGTCGAAGCCTTGCTCCTTCGCCATGGCGAGGACGGTGGCGCTGTCTAGACCGCCGCTAAGAAGAACCACACATTTGCGCATGTCGGGTTATTCTGCTTCAGCCTCTGGCTCAACGGGGTCAAGGCCATCGACGAAAACGCTGAGGACGGTGGTGTTGTCCGAGCCGCCGTCTTGAAGGGCGAGGCCAATGAGGAACCAGGCGAGCTCGGACGGCCCTAGGCGCGACATGGCGTCGCCAATTGCCGCATCGCTCACGTGGTTGGTGAGCCCATCGCTGCAGAGGATGAACCGGTCACCAGCGCGGAGATCGTGCTTTTCGACGTCGGGAACGAGGAGGTCTTCCGCACCGACGGCTCGCGTGAGCACGTGGCGATGGGGGTGAACTTCGGCCTCTTCTTTGGTCATCGAGCCAAACCGAATGCTCTCTTCGACGAAGGTGTGGTCACGCGTCAAACGCTCGCAATTGCCGTCGCGGAGTCGATAGAGGCGGCTGTCGCCGGCTTGGCCAACCCAAATGCTGTTTTCCCGGATGATCAGTGCGGTCAGCGTGGTGCCCATGCCGCGGCGGCCCTGGACCGATCGGCCGACGTCAAGGACATAGCGGTTCGCAGCGCGGATCGCGGCGATGATGGCTTCGATCGGTTCTTCGGCACTATGGCTGTAGTAGACGTCGATAAAGGTTTTGGCGGCGAGCTCGCTGGCAATTTGCCCGGCGGCGTGCCCGCCCATTCCGTCGCAGACCAGGAACGCCGAGCCTCGCGCGGCGAGGACCGCGTCGTCTTGCGGAATGTAGTACTCAAACTTGTCTTCGTTGTTTTCACGAACCCGGCCGAGGTCGCTCTTTGCGCCGACCCGGAGCCGAACGCGGGTGGAAAGCTTTGCCGGTTGAGTGAGCTCGGACGGGGCGTATTCAGCCGTAATGTCATCCGGCGCGGTTGTTTCCAAAACGGTTTCGTCCATGGGTCACTCGTACGACGGTTACAGTCGTTCGGAAGGTTTACCCGCCGGGGAAGAATCCGAATGTTCGTCAGGCGTTGGGCCGAGTGGCGATGTAGGTTGTCACCGCGGCGGCGGTCGCGACGAGCGCGACGGAGATCAAGATCGCGTTGGTTCCGGGATAGTGCTTGAACGCTTGGTACACAGAGCCACAGATTGAGCCAACGAGGAGAAAGATGATGATCTTCTTGGTTCGAGGCTTGATGGCGCCGGTTTCATCCCATTGGCGGAGAGTGGGGCCCATCGGGGTTTTGTGGAGCAGCCAGTACTCCAGCTTGGCGTTCGAGCGACGGAAGCAGTTCAGGGCGAGGATGAAGAAGATGGTGCCGGGCATAACGGGCAGAATCAGCCCGATGTAGCCAAGCGCGACAAACACCAGACCAAGACCGAAGTAGATCGGCCGGATCCAGGAATGGCTTTGTCGCATCATTTTCGCCATGATCATTCATAGCTTGGGTGAGAATCCGGCACGCATGCTTGCACTCGTTGATGATCAAATCAAGAATGTGATGCTTCGCGAAAAATCACCTTACAAATGGAGTTCCATCAGGAGCAGCGGCTTTCGCATCACGAGTCGCGCGCCAGCGCGCTCCATTTCTAAGTTCGCGTTTCCGCTCGAAGACATTCCGATGACGGAAAGCTGCGGGAACGCCACTAACACCTCGGTCAGTTTGCCGCCGTTCGTGATGCCACCCAGGAAGTAGTCGAGGAAGGCGTAATTGAACTCAGAGAACTCGAGCGGGACCGGACCATCGATTCCGATGCCGGTGGCTTTCGTTGGCTGGAGCATCGAGATACCTAAGACTGACGTCACGGAATGACCGTACTCCTCCAATCGCCTGGTAATGCCAAGGAGGGCAGGCCGAAAATCTTCCACCACCAACACCCGTTTCGGCTCGTTGCTGAGCCCCAAACTTTCAAATAGTTCTATCTTAGACATAGAGTGTCACGCAAAAGCGTTATTGCTTCAATCGAAGCTAATTCCGATACTGGACCTAAGTTAAACGGACGAAGCCGCTTTAGAGCCTAGCCGCTAACGGAAC
Organism: bacterium; assembly: GCA_027485645.1. Lineage (GTDB taxonomy): Bacteria > Armatimonadota > Fimbriimonadia > Fimbriimonadales > Fimbriimonadaceae > Fimbriimonas. The sequence goes on along the minus strand of JAIXQR010000003.1, from coordinate 146,154 downwards.
GAAAGCAACAGACAGACACTTTGCCCGCCTTGAGCGGGCATTTTTCTTTTTAGACTGCTGTCCTTTCGAAATCGACGATCTATAAGGGCCCAACTTCTGGCCAGCGACGTTCGATTCCCGAGTCATCCAGCTTTTGTTGCAGGGCCGCGAGGTGCTCCGGACTTTCCCAAACCTGCTGCACGGTCAAGTCCTTTGCCAAGCAATACGCGGCGAAGTGCCCGGCGGATTCGCCGATGTTCCACTCCACCGGATGCAGACGGTAGCAGCCGTTTGTAATGTGCGTCGTGCCGATGTTCTTCGCACACGGAATCAGGTTCCGCATTCTCACCGGAACCATCGCGCCGAGCGGAATCTGGAACGGAAGCGAGCTGACGTCCAGATAGTTGTCTCCCCCCGTCGACGGATGAAGATCAATTCGGTACGCACCGGTGCCGACCGAGTCGCCGTGGCCAGGAGCCACACGCAGGCCGGGATTGAGCACGGCAGAAACGTCCTGTTCGCAAATCCGCTTCATCGTCTTTGCGCGGCGGGACTCTCGAATGTAGGGGAACGTCGCGAAGCCGTCTTCGGTACCAACCGATTCGCCATACATGTACAACCCGGGGTAGCCGGTGCCGCCGTCGTGGCGGGGAGCTTCGGTTTGCAGCCAGTACAGCAGGCTTCGAGAGAGGGCCATGGCTCCGACCATCGCCGATTCATCCCGGTCACCGTTAGCATCGATCATCGACCGAACGAAGTAGTCGTTCATCGGCCAATTGACGATGGTCACGGGGTGTCGATCGGGCTGCCCCAGGACTTGCGGCGACACGATCTGACGGTAATCGAACAGGGCCAGTCCGCCATCCTCTCGAAACAGCGGCAAATGGCGTGGCGCAAGCGTCCACGGATTTACATCCTGAAAGCCAAGTAGCGGCCCCGGCCAGAACGGCGGCTGGTAAGTGCGCCAAGCATCGTAATCGTCCGGCTTTGAGATGGTCCGGTGCGAACCCGCATCGTGTGCCATGGCAAAGACCCATGTAATTGCCTGCCAATTGTGCGGCTGGGCTTCTTCGGGTGCGCTTGCCTCGCCGGTATCACCGCGAGATTCAAATCCGGTCACATACTCCGCTCCCGCGTAGTGCAGGACGTCGCCGAGCTCCGTTGCATCAAGGACAAGCCTAGCTTCAATGGCGAACGTTTGGCCCGTTTCTAGGCTGCGGAACGTGACCGACTTAACGGCGTCGCCGTCCGTGTCGGCAGCGATCGGTCGAACATGACGGATGATGGAGAGATTGCTCGCGCGGCTCCAAAAGTCGAGAATTCGGGCGCTCACCCTCGGTTCGTGGCACAGTTGGCTGACCCAGCCACCACCAGGATTGAGATAGCGAGCGGTCTTGGCTTCCGGAGAAATTTGGCCGAGAACGTAAGCGTTTCGGACGGCGTTTCGGTATTGCCGGTACAGCAGGGTTCCACCAAACTGCTCGATCCACGGGTGCTCGTCTGGCGGTACGCCCTGACTCGTGAGCTGGCCCCCGAGCCAAGCTGTCTCCTCGCTCAGCACGACGGAATACCCACATTCGCGCAAGGCGAGCGCAGCCGCGGTGCCACCGGTACCAGCACCGACGATTAGAATGTCGCACCGCTGGTTGACCATGCGGAAACTTTACCGAAGTCCTAGTTTCTCAAACTCGTGTTTCCCGATCACTTTGCCCATCGTGATCGGCAGCCCAGCGAGGCGCTTTTTGGATTTATCCAAAGAAAGGGCGATCGGCTTGCTGTATGCCGCGCGAATCGCTTCCCCAGGAATGAACTTGCGGTTAGGGTCGCGGAAGTTCTCGCCGCCCATATCATCGATGCTGGTCTTCTTTGTTTCCAGGAAGACCCGGCCTTTCTCCAGGCGCCAGGTGCCTTCAATATCAACCGTCTCCTGCTCGCCTTCCAGGTGCAATTTGAAGAGCATCTTCGTAGCGTAGAGCATCAGATAGCCCCGCAAGGACTCACGATCCAGATCGTTAGGAGTTGCGTTAGGTTCCGCCTCGAGCACGGTGAACTTGCCGTCCCATTTGCCGAGATACGGTACAAGCTCGCCGTGCGGATTGCAGCCGCTCAGGGCGAGCAAACTTGTCAGGCATAGGATCAGCAGGGGATTCTTTTTCATGTTCCTCGACGATTCCCAAACAAATCGACGTGCATTCTCGAAGTCAAGCGCCAATTGCGTTCGATGCAGACCGGCACGAGCAGCTTCGCCCGACGCCAAAGGTCTTCGCTTGAGATTCCTTCTGGCATCAATAGCACTCGGTGGGGGTCCACCGAACCTGCTTCGGCGAGCAAAGCTTCAATCTCTAATACGTCAGCACCCACCTCGGGGTCCACAACAAACTTAAGCTGGTACTCGTAGCGAGAGATGAGCTGTCGCAGTACGGCGGGTTGATGCCGCGTACTTTCATGCCGATCTCGCCAATCGCCCTCGGGTGTGGAGTTGGCCAGCTTTGGGCTGATACTCATGAGATCGCACGCCAGGGTGCGAAAAACGGTCCCGGCGGTTTCGATAGTGATCGTCTTGCCGGCATCTCGTAAACCCTGCGCCAGTGGCTCCAGGTCATCAAAAATCATGGGCTCGCCACCCGTGATCACGACGTGATCCACCGGGGAAGCGACAAGTTCGCTAAGCAAATCTTCTACAGATCGATTCGGCCCTTCGGGTTTCCAACTAGCGTATGGGGTGTCGCACCAACGGCATCGCAGGTTGCAGCCGCTCAATCGGACAAATGTTGAGGGCACGCCAATCCACGAACCCTCGCCCTGAACGCTCGTAAAAATTTCGGCAATTCGAAGCACCAACTTGATTGTGCCGGAAAGGAACTGCGCTAAACTCGCACAGCGGGTACGAAGTCGTACCGGAGTTATAACATGGCAAAAATCACGGAAATTGAAGGTGTTGGAGAGGCATACGGAGAGAAGCTCGCAGCGGCGGGCGTAACCACCGTCGAAGGTCTGCTGGAAAAGGCAGCCGGCAAGGCAGGTCGAGAGGAACTGGCCGAAGCGACCGGTATCCCAGAAAAGAACATTCTGCGGTTTGTTAACCACGCTGACCTGATGCGCATCAGCGGAATCGGACCACAGTATTCGGAGTTGCTCGAAGCCGCAGGTGTGGACTCGGTGCCCGAGCTCGCCCAGCGAAACGGCGCAAATCTCGCGGCCAAGCTCGAAGAGGTCAACGGCGAAAAGAACATCGCGAACCGCGTTCCTTCGGAATCGGAAGTTGAAAAGTGGATCGACGAAGCGAAGTCGATCGAGCGCGTCGTCACCCACTAAGTTCGCGTGAACTAGCTGAGTGGTTCGAAGTACGCATTTGCGGTTCGAACCACTTCGGCAAACCATTTACCGCTTGGCGATACCAGCGGGAACCACCATGCCGAAGGTCGGTGATTTGCGCTCTTGAGGCCCTTCGAGCATATGACGGCCTCACGCACGATGCACAGTCGCTTGAGTTCGGCTTCCAGCTCAATCTGCTGGCGTCGCTGATGAATAAATAGCACCTCTTCTGAACGCACCAACTGGTTCTGTCTCTCCCGAAGCCGGATGAACTCGGCGCGATTTTCTCGCAGCGCCAAAAGCACAGAATCGCGGGCGGCCATCAGCTTATGCCTCGTGGCGTGAGCGGCCGGCGTCGCGGATTTTTCAAAGATTTCGGCCCGCCAGTGTTCTCCCAGTGCGATCTCGGCCTGAACTCGATCCGCTCGCAAGTCGCGCCGCTGTTGATACAGTTCGTCTCGCTCTCGCCGCAACTGCGCAATCTCGGCCTGAAGCTGATCCAGGGTGCGGCGCAGATCCCGGTACTCCTCACCAAGTCGGCTCCATGAGCCGCCGAATTGGGCGTTCAAAAACTCGATTAGATCGACGGGTCGCTTGAGCCGCCCGAGCTTCGTCAGGAGGGCGGATTGCTCTTCGCCTACCGCTCGCCAGCGCTGGGCAAAGCTTGGGCTACACATCTCGTCGGCGCCGAATGGACGGCGCATGGGCGCCGGAAGCTGGAACCAGGCGCACGTGGCATGAAGGCTGTCCCAGACTTCGTATCGCAGACGCAGAATCGGATGCACCGGAACGCCAATGCCAAGTTCGTTCAACTTGGCGTGGAGCTTTCGGCTATGCCGAACGTAGCTACTGGCACCTTCGTGGAAGACAAAGACAAACTCCCGCGCGAGCATGCCAATGAGGGCGACGGCTTTTCCAACCACCGCGCAGTTCGGGCCGAACTTAGCTTCAACAAGGGACGCTAGCTCCTCCACTCCCGAAAGCGGCTTCTTGAGGGTGAGGAACTGGGGAACCTTGGTCATGATGACCACGCCACGGTTTCCGATCCGAATGGTGCCACGCCCTAGTCCAGGAATGACGAGATCGAACGGGATCGCCCCGGTTCCGAAGCGGCTCAGCTCATACTGCCCTGAACCGCCAATAAGCGCCTCGTCGTACGCGGCGCAAGCCATCGCGCGAGTTTGCGGATTGACAAACCGATCCAGAATTTCGAAACGAGGCAGGCTTGCGGTACCGGAATGGAAACGCAGGAGCTGAGTAGTGGCGGTGACATCGATATCCACCGGCTCACCGGCGACGAAGTCGTACATCGGCCGGACGAGCCCTTGGTACAGCTCAGAAAACTTGCCGTTGCGAGCGTCTTCGACGTCGCAGAGCATCCGGTGGAGGTGTTCGCCCTGCTTCTGGCCTTGGTCCTTGCTGTCGCCGGAGAGCGAGCTTTCGCTGGCATCGATGGCCCAATCCAGGGCTTCGACCAGTGCGGGGAAAAGCTTTCGCAGCGGAAGGTCGGCTGCGATGGGCGGGGACTCATCGAGCGAGACCACGCCTCGCCAACCGAAGGCCTCGGTCGCTTGGTCGAGCATCTCCGGGCGCTCGCGTTCGATCATCGAAATGCGGAGCCCCGCGCTCTGCAGAATGTCGCGACTGATGACCGTTTCGGAGCCGAAGAGCGAGGAGAACTCGGCGGCAGCGCTCCAAAGCCCCTTTGTGGTCGTGTCGTTGTGGGGCAGAACCTTGAATGCGCCAGCCTGCCGGGGGCCAGAAGGCAACTTCGCGAAGTAGTCGGTGTCGTGAACGCCGGCGACAAACTTCCGCGAAGATCCCTGCTGCCGAAGGCTCAGCGCAACACCCGCTTTCATCGGCTCATCCCAAAAGATGGTCTGTCCTAAAGCGAGTAGCGGAACTCCTGGCGCGGTCTTTTCTAACTCGGCCAGTGCCTCAGCAAGGGTCATACAGTCTGGTTCTGACATTCGATTCTGTTGCAGTCTACGATTCTATCGGGTTTATTCGTTCAGATTTCCGCGGCTTTTCCACAATAGTGCTTACAACCTTCCTGACCCCGCATTACCTTCACCTGTCAAAATGAACCTATGAGCTACCGAACGGAAAGCGATTCGATGGGTGAGATTCAAGTTCCGGCGGATCGATACTGGGGCGCGCAGACGCAACGTTCGATCGACAATTTCCCGATCGGGGTCGAGCGATTCCGCATGACCAACTCGATTGTGCGGGCGATGGGCATCCTCAAGAAAGGCGCCGCACTTGCAAACCGAGATCTTGGCCAATTGGCCCCAGAAGTCAGCGAACTGATTGTTCGCGCCGCCGATGAAGTGATTGCCGGCCAGCTAAACGACCACTTTCCGCTTGTCGTTTTCCAAACTGGTTCAGGCACCCAGAGCAACATGAACTCGAACGAGGTCATCTCGAACCGCGCGATTGAACTCGCGGGCGGCGAAATGGGCTCGAAAAAGCCGGTTCACCCAAACGACCACGTTAACCGCGGTCAGAGCTCGAACGACACCTTCCCAACCGCAATGCACATCGCGGTGGTGGAAGAGCTCCATCGCCACCTGTATCCGATGGTTCAAAAACTCCGCGATACGCTGGCCGCAAAGTCGACCGAGTACGCGGATCTCGTCAAAGTCGGACGCACGCACTTGCAGGACGCCACCCCGATCACCCTTGGCCAAGAAATTGGCGGATGGGTAGCGCAGTTGGACTACTGCTTGGCCGAGGTTCGACACGCCGAGCAGGGACTCTATGAGCTTGCGATTGGCGGAACCGCCGTCGGAACCGGGTTGAATGCCCACCCGCAATTTGGCGACCTTGCGGCGAAGTACTTTGCGGAAGAGACCGGATTCCCGTTCGTTTCCGCAGCGAACAAGTTTGCCGCGCTGTCGGCTCACGATGCCCTTGTCACAACGAGTGCTTCGCTACGGACTCTCGCTGGTGCCCTGATGAAGATGGCGAACGACGTTCGCTGGCTGGCTTCGGGACCGCGAAACGGCATTGGCGAAATCACGATTCCCGAGAACGAACCCGGAAGCAGCATCATGCCGGGCAAGGTGAACCCGACGCAGTCGGAAGCGCTGACGATGGTCGCGGTTCAGGTGTTCGGAAACGATGCCGCGGTCGCTTTCGGCGGGTCGCAGGGCAACTTCCAGCTCAACGTTTTCAAGCCGGTCATGGTGCACAACGTGCTCATGAGCATTCAGCTTTTGGGCGATGCCTGCAGCGCGTTTAACGACAACTGCGCGGTCGGAATTCTGCCAAACGAAGAACGGATTCAAGCGAACTTGGACACGAACCTCATGCAGGTCACCGCACTCAACCGGCACATCGGCTACGACCGAGCCGCGGCCATTGCAAAGTACGCCCACAAGAATGGCTTATCCTTGCGCGAAGCCGCAACGGGCTACGGAGAAGTGGCAGACGAGGACTTTACGAACTGGGTGAAGCCGATCGAAATGACCCGGCCAAGCTGAGTCTGGCCGCTTTGTTGGCAGGAAAGGACGAGCTCGGGTCACTATAGTCCGAGTTCGTTTCTTTCACGTCGATGTCCCCCTCTCCGAAAAATGAAAAGCTGAAGCTGGCGCCGCTCGTCGCGGCGATCTACTTCTGCGTTAGCGGCGGACCGCACGGCTTGGAGCCGCTGATGCAATCGGGAGCGGGGATGGGCTTGCTGCTGATCCTGGTCACCCCGCTCATCTGGGCAATTCCGACCGCCTTTATGACCGCCGAGTTAGCCAGCGCGATTCCAGCCGAAGGCGGCTATTACGTCTGGATTAAGCGCGCCCTCGGCGATCGCTGGGCAGCCTGGGCTGCATGGTGGATGTGGCTGTATTCCTGGGTGGATGTCGCGATCTATCCGGTGCTGTTTGCGAGCTACGTTTCCGCGCTGTTGAGTCAGCTCGGCTGGGCGCAAGGGTTTGCCGACAATCCGCTCAATAAGTGGCTGATTGGGCTTGTCATCATCATTCCGATGACCTGGCTCAACCTGCGGGGAGCCAAATCGGTCGGCAAGACTTCGCTGATTCTCGGCGGCGTTCTGTTGCTCCCGTTTGTGGTGATGGTCGCGCTCGGCTTGCCAAAGGTGCTGGCAAATCCGGCCTTGGTCAGCCAGCCATTTGTCCCGACCGGCACGACCACTCAGTCGGCGCTCGGGGCGGGGCTGTTTGTGGTGATGTGGAACTACCTGGGTTGGGATTCGCTGAGCACGGCGTCGGCAGAAGTTGATCGGCCGTGGAAAAACTTCCCGAAGGCGATTTTTATCGCCCTCCCTCTCATCGTGCTTTCGTACCTGTTGCCGACGTTGGTCGGGCTGGCGGTTGTTCCCGAGCTTGACCGCTGGGAAGAAGGGCTTTGGCCCGAAATCGGGGAAGCGATCGGCGGAAAGGGTCTTGGAATCTGGATTGCCATCACCGGCATGGCTAGCGCAGCGGGGCTGTTTGCAGCGACGATGCTCGGCGCGACCCGGATTCCGCTCGTGTTGGCCCGAGATCACTTGTTGCCCGAAGTCCTGACCCGGACGCATGCCAAGTTCGGCACGCCGGTCAATGCGATCCTGGTCTCAGCTTGCGCGTACACGCTATTTAGCTATTCCAGCTTCGAAAATCTGGCGGTGGTGGACGTGGTTTTGTATTCCAGCGCGATCCTCGTTGAACTCGCGGCGCTCGTCGTGTTGCGGCGGAAAGAGCCCAACTTGGAGCGGCCATACCGGATTCCCGGCGGCTATCCAGTGCTGGCATTGTTCTTCCTGATGCCGGCGGCGATCATTGCCTTTGCCGTATACAGCCACATTCAAGAGGAAGGTCGCCACGTGATCTGGTGGTCACTCGCGGCGCTGGCGCTGGCCCCGATCTTTACTTTCTTCGGACTACGAAGGCGGGCTTAGCGTTTCTTTGCCTTGCTCTTCTTTCTGGTGGCCACGGCTACGGCGTCATCAATGGCGCTGGCGAGTTCATCTGGGTTCTCCAAGGTGCTGGCTGGAACCTCTCGATAGGGCATGACCTGAGGAGATTCGCCGTTGATAACCCATTCTTCGGCCTGATGCTCGTCGTAGAACGCCCGGTTGCCGTCGTCGACTTTGAAGTACAGACGGTCGTCGTCGAGCACGGCGAAGAAGACACCGTCGCAGTAGATGCCAAGCCCGCCAAACATCTTTTTGCTCGTGATCTCGCGGACGGCAGCGAGTTTCGGAATGAAGCGATCAATTGCGGCTTGGGTGACGGGCATGTGGGTTCTATTCCTGCGCGAGGTTTTCGAGTAGCCAGAGGGCGGCGGAAAGTTTGGAGCGTTTCCCGCTAAATTGCGGCTCTCCGTTGGCCCGGATCAGGGTCAATTCGTTGTTTTCCGAACCAAAGCCAATGTCATTGCGTGAGATGTCGTTGGCGGCAATGGCGAACACGCCTTTCTTCACGATCTTTTCTCGGGCAACGGAGATATCGGCATCTGGCTCCGCGGCAAAAGCGATGACGCGGGCTTTCGGACGAGCAGCGGCAAGGGTTGCGATGATGTCGGGGTTTGGAATGAGGCGCAAAGTGAGGGCATCTTCGGACCGGCGAAACTTGCCCGAGGTCGCCGCCTCCGGCCGGTAGTCCGCCACGGCGGCCACCCCGATAATCCAGTCGGCATCTTCGCTGACTTCCAGCGCCTTTTCGAGCATCTGGTCCGCCGTTTTGACCGGATGCACGGTCGCGGTGAGAGGGAGAGCAGCGGCTTGTGGCCCAGCGATCACGGTGACGCGGGCTCCCATGAGGAGTGCCGCACGGGCGACGGCCGCGCCCATTTTGCCGGAACTTCGATTCGTCAAGAAGCGGACATCGTCAATCGGCTCCTCAGTTGGGCCCGAAGTAACGACAATGTGCTTTCCAGCCAAGAGCTGAGTTCGGGCGAGCACGCTTTCGACCGCCTCGAGAATCTCCGGATTCGGGGCAAGCTTGCCAAGCCCGACTTCGCCACTCGCGACGTCGCCCTCTTGCGGCGTGATGATGGTAGCGGCACGGGATTCCAGAATGCTGAGCGCCCACTGCACTTGATCGCTGGCGTACATCGACGGATTCATTGCCGGAGCGATCAGCAACGGGGCGGTGGAGGCTACGACGATGGTCGTGAGCATGTCAGCCGCGACGCCGTGGGCCAGGCGAGACGTGGTGTTTGCCGTACAAGGGGCGATGAGAATGGCATCCGCCTCGCGGGCCCAATCGATATGCGCCATCTGGCCGGTGATCGGCTCTTCAAAGGTATCCGTGAGACACGGGTTCTCGGTGAGAGTTTCGAAGAGGATGGGCGAAACGAACTTTGCCGCGGAGTCGGTGAGACAGACCCGAACATCGTGTCCGGCCCGCATGAGGTCCCGGGCGATATCGGCGGCACGATAACAGGACACGCTGCCGCTGACGCCGAGCAGGACCCTCATTTGGCCCTCGTTACGATGAACTCGATCATGTCAATCGTTGCGCTCAAGTCCTCGTTGATCACTTGGTGGTCGTAGCGGTCGGCTTGGGCGATTTCGTCGAGGGCGTTACGAAGGCGCTTGTCGATGGTGGCCAGATCTTCGGTGCCGCGCTGACGAATTCGACGCTCTAGTTCCTCAGCGGACGGTGGCAGTAGCATGATGGACAAGGCATCGGACCGCTTTTCCATCACGGTCAAAGCACCTTGCACGTCGATTTTTAGCACTGCGATCTTGCCGGACTCCAGAAGCTGGATCATGTCGGTAAGCGGCGTTGCGTAGAAGTTTCCGTGGACTTCCTTGTACTCAAGGAAGTGGCCAGCTTGGGCATTGCCAAGGAAGTCGGATCGATCAGTGAAGTGATAGTCGACACCATTGACCTCGCCAGGACGAGGGGCGCGGGTGGTGTAAGCCACGACCCGGACAACATTTGGGTTTCGGGCTTGCCAGCCATCGATCACGGTGTCTTTACCGACACCGCTAGGACCACTGAGAATAACGAGTTTGCCGCTCATCTTCCCTCCAAGAGCTTCATGAGGCGGGCAGCGACCTTGACGGGGTCGTGGCGTACGAAGTCAGATTCGCTGATGTAATCGCCAGGGAGCGGGCGGAACCCGTTCTTGCGCAGTTGGTCGAGGTCGGCTTCTACAAGATGCTGGTTCACGGTTTCGTATCGTTCAATAAGGTCGGCGCTGGGCTGGGCGACGTTGACTAGGACGTAGTCGATGACGCGCTTTTCGAGGATGCGGAGGATCGAATTGGCGTGCGCAGATGCGCTTAGCCCTTCGCTCTCACCAGGTTGCGTCATGACGTTGCAGATATAGACCTTCGGGGAGGGCGAAGCCATGATGGCTTCGGCCAAGCCCGGGACCAGGAGGTTCGGAATGACGCTGGTGAAGACGCTTCCGGGGCCGATGCAGATGAGGTCGGCTTGGCGAATGGCCTCGATCGTTTTCGGGTGCGGCTCGCACATTGAAGGATCGAGATAGAGCCGGTTGATTCGCTGGCCGGAGCCAACGATGTTGGTTTCTCCCGAAACCACCGAGCCGTCTTCGAGCTCGGCCATGAGCTTCACGTGGTCGAGGGTGGAGGGAACGACTTGGCCGCGAATGTTGAGTACCGCAGAAGCGATGCCGACGGCGGTGTCGAAGTCGCCGTTCGCCTGGTCGGCGAGCGCCGCGATGAGGAGGTTACCGATAGAGTGGCCGCTCAGCGAACCGGAATCATCCCGGAATCGGTGCTGGAAAAGGTCCGTCATGGTCTTTTCCGCATCGGCGAGAGCGACCATGCAGTTTCGCAAGTCGCCGGGAGGGATGATGCCTTTCTCCCGCATCAGGCGGCCGGAGCTGCCCCCGTCGTCCGTCACGGTCACGATGGCGGTGATGTTGCTGGTGTAGTTCTTGAGCCCGCGAAGGAGAGTGGAAAGGCCGGTGCCGCCGCCGATAGCGACGATTCGTGGCCCTTGGGCCAGTTCGAGGCGGCGGAAGTAGGCGTCCACCTTGCCCGATTTGGTTTCCGGCGTTAGGGTGTCAACCACGTGGCCGAGGCCGCGGACAATCGCGCGGATGCTAACGAAGATGCCGACGACGATCAGCGCGCCGCCGACAAGGTGTGCCGTAACCGCAACCCGCTCCTCTTGCACCAATCGGCCGAGCATGCGGTCAGTGCCAGACGACAGCCCGGCAAGAACGGGGCGGATGATGTTTTTGAAGCTGAGACCTAGTCCCAGAATGAGGGCAAGCTGACCCAGCAGAAAGCCGGCCAATGCGGTTTGCAGGCCCCGGGTGGGCGCAAGGAGTTGCCGGAGCCGGTACCGCTTAATCATCCTTTTTGTCGGGAAGCGCCGTTTGCAAGACGCCATTTAGAATGCTGATGAGCACGCTCGCAACGAACGCGGCGATGAACCCGTCCACGCCAGATTTCGTGATTCGGAATCCAAGTTCTAGGGTGGCAGCAAACCACAGGACGATGGCATTGACCACCAAGCCGAAAAGGCCGAGGGTCATGCAGCTGATTGGGAAGGTCAAGATCTTGAGGATCTTGCCCATCGTCGCATTGAGGAGGGCCAGCGCCGCTACTCCAATGAGCAGAACGATGACCTCGCTCACGCTGCCGGCTTGGGCCCGGAAGCCAATCTTGAGCGCCTGCGTGATGAGAGACGTTGCGTAAACCGCAACTCCTAAAATCACCCACTTCAATAGCAGTCTTTTCATCGCTGACGGAAGTGTATGCCCAAAAAACTAGATCGCAAGATTTTCGGGATTCAGTCCTAGTAGTTCCGGCAAGACAAAGATCCCGTCTTTGCGGATGAGCACGTCGTCGAACCAGATTTCGCCACCGCCGTACTCGGCGCGTTGAATCAGAACGGTGTCCCAGTGAACGGCGCTCTTATTGCCGTTGCCCCCTGGTGGATCGTAGGCGTTGCCGGGCGTGAAGTGGAGCGATCCGGCGATCTTTTCGTCGAAGAGAGTGTCCTTGATCGGGTGCAGGACCTTCGGGTTGAACCCAAGCGACCATTCGCCGAAGTACCGGGCACCTTCGTCGGTGTCGAGAATCTCGTTGAGCTTTTCGGTATTGCCACCCGCACTCGCGTCGATGATCTTGCCGTCCTTGATCTCGTACCGGATGTCCTTGAACTCGGTGCCTTGGTAGAGAGAACTCGTATTGAACTGGACGATGCCGTTGACACTTTCTTTGACCGGGGCAGTGAAGCATTCGCCATCGGGAATGTTTCGCTCGCCGGTGCAAGGGACGCAACCGATGCCTTTGATGGAGAACGAGAAGTCGGTTCCGGGCGAGATGACGCGAACGCGATCGGTTCGATTCATGAGGTCGACCAGCGGCTTCACGGCCTCGGCCATGCGGATGTAGTCCACCGTGCAGGCGTCGAAGTAGAAGTCTTCAAAAGCCTTGCTGGACATGGAAGCTTGCTGAGCAACCGATGGGTTTGGCCAGCGGAGAACGGCCCACTTTGTCTTCGGGATACGGGTTTCGAATATGACCGGGGTGGCGTATTCGCGTTGCCACATCGCGGTTTGGGAGCCGGGAACGTCGGAAAGTTCGAACGCGTTGTCGGCACCGCGGAGGGCGATGTACGCGGTGGCGTTCTCCATTTCGAACTTCTCCAGCTTTGCGATGAGCTGGGCGTTTTCGACGGTCATGCCGTGGAGCATTTGTCGTCGCACCGGGTTGGATTCAGACCGGACGAGGACCTTTGCGGATTGAGCTTGGGCAACGCGGACGAATTCTGCGATGATGTCGCCGGGAACGTCAAAGGCATGGATCAGGACGCAATCGTCGGCGGAGAGCTGTACCGAGTGCCGGCAGACTAGGTCGGCAAGCCGAGTTACACGCGCATCGAACATAGCTCAGTTTAGCCGTTCGAACACGGGCAGCTTCAGAATCCAATGAGATCGCCGATGACGGACTCTTCGATGCGGATATCGACGAGCTTCCAACGCGAGACGGGAATGATTCCGTATGCCCGATCAGACTCCCGCTGGAAAATCAGGGTGACTTCGGAAATTGTGCGTTCCCCAAACGGGGCCAGGCTCAACCCGACGGGGGACACGATTCGGGCTTCGTCGCCGAAGATTTGGGCGGTCTTGTTTTGGACATCGAAGCTGGGCTTGCTGTTCTTGATGAAGTCGGCGATTTGTCGGCGGTCGGCGCCGACGTTGGCTTGGTTAATCGTGATCTTTTGGCTCAGCAGATCCAAGACGCCACCAGGTCTTCCTTCTTTGCTGTCACGGATGGATCGATCTAGGGCGCGCTCGATCTTGACCTGGTCAGGTTCGTTCGGGGAAACGGACTCGTACAAGCGCCACCCGCCCCAGGCGAGGATGAGCACGATGACCGCTATCACGAACCCGTTGAGCTTCATGCCTTTACAGACGCTAATAAGTCGCGAATATTGAGGACGTCCTGGGCCATTTGGTCCGTGAGGGCATTAAACGACGGGAAGTTCAGCTCGGGCCGAATGAAGCGAAGCAGCTTGAGCCGCACGGATGTTCCGTAAAGGGAGTCCCCGGGGTAGTCCATGAGGAACGCTTCAATCGTCCGGCTCTTTCCCTCGACCGCCGGGCGGAGCCCGATGGCCAGGGCCGCTTGAAACTCACCATGAACCGTTTCTGCCACCGCGGCATACACGCCATCAGTAGGAAGCACCTGGTTGAACGATCGGGCGAGGTTGACGGTTGGGAATCCTAGGGTTCGGCCCAGTTGTTGGCCGGCGACTACGAAGCCGGTGATCTCAAACGGACGACCAAGCAGGCGGTTTGCAGGTTCGATTTTCCCGTCTTGGATTAGTTGCCTCACGACGGTCGAGCTCACTCGGTCGCCATCGACCAGAAATGGGGGAACGACGGTGGTTTGGATTCGATTTTCGAGCCACTGTGTGGTGCCTTCGCGGCCATTGCCGAAGGCGAAATCGTGTCCCACCACGAGGTGCTGCGCATTGAGGCCACGGACGATGACGGCCTCAAAGAACTCATCGGCGGACATCCGGCTGAGGCTGGCATCAAAAGGCAACACAAGGGCCAATTCGATGCCTAGACTTTTCGCGACTGCCAAGTTGGCTTCGAGGGAGGCGATGGGGGGCGGAGTTTTGCTGGGGGCCAAAACAGCGGCAGGATGCCGGTCAAAGGTGACCAACGCAACGGGTAGCTCTTTGGAACGGGCGAGCTGAACTGCGGACCTAACCACTTCCTGGTGCCCTAAATGGAATCCGTCGAAAGTGCCAATGCACGTAACCGCCGCCGTCCATTCGGGCCGCAGGCGACCAAGTCCAAAATGCACCTGCATACGAAAAGTTTACCGATCTGCGGTCGTGGGTCTTTCTCGAACCCAGATGCGCTGCATGGCCTCGATGACCGCCCACTGCAAGAGGAACATTGCGACCAGCAGCTTGGGATCTCGCAATTGGGTTGTTCCCCGAATCAGGTCGTTCGGACGTTCCACCCCGGTTTCTGGCGTGAGCCATAAAACGTGGGCGAGCGCGAAGAGACCCACGAAGGAAAGGCAAGAAAGGACGCGACCCGCCATGGTCTCGGTGAGCTCTTGGCTGCCGATATGTGCCGCGCGCAAAAGAATGAGCATCATCGCGGCTGCGTTGGCACTGAGAGCGAGGGTGATCATGACCATTGGCGTGACGGTCTTTTGATCTGGGCTAAGGGAGCCCCAAGACATACTCGCGGCGAGAATGGCCAGGATGAGGACGACCGGGACGTTGCGTAACATCACGCGCTCGGAGTGGGTTCTTCGGTTTCACCGGTTGAAATCTGTTCGTAGATTTCCTTTCGGTGAACGGTTACGTCCTTCGGGGCTTTGATTCCGATTCGGACTTGCTCGCCTCGAACCTCAAGCACGACAACTTCAACCTCGTCTCCAATGACGATGCTCTGGCCAAGTTTCCGCGTCAAAACCAGCATATTACGTTCCCATCCTTAGGAGAATCTCGGATTCAACAAGATTTCTTCGTTTGAGTATACGACGGATACGGATTTCGGGAATCGAAAATGACTCGGTATTCTCGGCGAGTGTTCATCGTGCTGGAAGGACCGGAAGGCGGGGGCAAATCCACCCTTGCCAAGAACCTCGCAGCGCGAGCTAGCGAATGCGGCTTCACCGTGCGGCTGACGCGCGAACCGGGAGAAGGGGAATTTGGCAAACGCATTCGGCAAATCCTTCTCGATGGCGAAGCCATGGTCTCGGCGGCCGAGCTGTTTCTTTTTCTGGCCGATCGAGCTCAGCACGTTCAAACCTTCATCAAGCCGGCGCTTGAGCTTGGCGAGTGGGTGATCTGCGATCGGTTTGCCGATTCCACTTTTGTCTATCAGGCGATCGCGCGAGGTTTGGATGCCGATTTTGTGCGCGCGGCAAATACTTTCGCGATTGCCGGAACGGAGCCGGATATTAAACTGCTCGTGGATGTTCCGGCCGAAGTAGGTTTAGCGCGCCGAGCCGACCGGAACCGGATCGATAACGAACCGATCGCGTTTCACGAACAAGTGCGCCAGGGGTTTTTGCAGGTTGCCAGCGAATCATCGGTTTGGCACGTGCTTGACGGAACCCAGGCGGCAGAAAAGGTCACGGAGACCGCTTGGCAAGCCATACAAAATCGAATTAACGGCGTACCATAAGCGAGACGTGCTTATGATCGCATTGCTGGCCCTCCCACTCGATGATATTTCCCAGGTCTTAGCGCGTGCGGATGCCTTTCTTGCCAAGAACGTTTCGTTCGAAGCGGAATACAAGTTTTCTGGCTACTTGCTCAAGCGCGAGCCAGTAAAGTTACGCATCGAAAAGCCAGACCGGGTGAGGTTCTGGGCCAACCTAAGCCTGTCGGATTACGAAGTCTCCAGCACCGAAAAGGGTTGGGTGGATGTTGAGCACCGAGACAAGGTTTATGACGACCCCGGCGTCGCCCAGGGGATCGGATTGCGCGATTCGCGAGTTAGCCAAGCGTTTGCCCTCGCCTTTCCACGCTTCCTGATCTCGCCCACTTTTAGCAGCACCGTGCCAGGAGAAAAGGCTCGCGTCCTGACCCGCAACGCGAAAGTTGGCACTCTGACCGGCGACAAGATTACGTACGAATTGAAGCAGCCCGGGACGCTGGTGAACTACCAGGTGCTGATCGGTAAGGACGGAAATGTCCTCTACTACAAATTCAAAGTCCAAAGCATGAGCGGAAATCAGGAAGGGGAGTGGGAGCTGTCGAAGTTCACCACGAAGAAGTTTCAGCTCAGCGACTTTGTGTTGCGGGTGCCCGACGACTACGCTCCCGTTGCCGTGCCTGGCGCGGGATTCCCTTGGGATCCTGAGAACAAGTTTTACTTTGGGACCTGGCAGCAGGGCTCCCGAAAGGTGGATTTAACCGAGCGGCTCAGCAAGCAGCCGACGCTCATTGCCCTTCTGGACACGGCTAAGCCGTCGGTAGACAGCGAGTCCGCCCTGAAGGCACTAGAGGCGAAAGGGATTAAAGTTCTGCGACTCAATGGCCTTGCCAGCGGCGGAAGGCTTGACTTGCCGACCGATACGAGTGGGGGCGATCTCCGGAAACTGAACCCGCCCGCGCTTCCGTTCTTTATCCTTCGCAAGCCAGACGGCATGCTTAGGCGGTACTGGATGGGCTACGATCCGGCCGAAAGCAAGACCTGGCAAGATGACGTGGTTTCTGCAACCCAAATGGCGCCTTCTAGTAAGAACTAGAACATGAAGAATCCGCTACCAGCGATCTTATGGTTCATTCTTACTGCGATCGGCTTGGCGATTTTTAAGCCAGGAGCGTCGCCGGAAGCATTCGGTAGTTTCTTTGTTTGGAGCGCGGCGAGCTTGTTGCTGGCAAACATCTTCCGCATGGCGGCGCAGTGGGAAAAGTCGCTCGTTTTCCGGCTTGGTAAGTTTCAAGCGGTCAAAGGTCCGGGCGTTTTTGCGGTGATTCCGTTCGTCGATGCGGTTCGCACGGTGGACACCCGAATCCAAACGATCGAGATTCCGCGCCAAGAAGCGATCACCAAAGATAACGTTCCCGTCTCCCTTGACGGCGTCATCTTCATGAGGGTGGTACATCCCGAGAACGCGATCATCCAAGTTCAGGATTACATCCACGCCATTCGGCAGTACGCCCTCACCACTCTGCGCGACGTCGTTGGTTCGGTCACCCTGGACCAGTTGCTGGCCGACCGAGAAGCGTTGGGTGAGCGGATCGAAAAGATGGTCGAACGGGAAATCGATGGCTGGGGACTCGAGGTTCCAGGCATTCGAATTCAGGACATTATCCTTCCGGAAGACCTGAAGCGAGTCATGGCCCGTGAAGCTTCGGCAGAACGTGAAAAGCGAGCCAACATCACGAAATCGGAAGGCGACCGCGATGCGGCTTCCAACCTTGCCGCCGCTGCCGCGACCATGCATGCATCGCCCGGTGCGCTTCAACTTCGAACCTTACAGACCCTCGACAGCCTCGGAACCTCCGCGGCAAACACGGTCGTCCTAGCGGTGCCGGTCGACGTTATGCAGGCGATCCAGTCGGTGCCGAGCCTCGCAAAAGCGGCTACTAAAGCACTCGACCACTTCGAGGACCACGTGACCAACAGTTCCGCCGAGAAATCCGCCCTGCCATCCACCGTTTCGGTGCCGCTGGCCGAGAGCTTCTTTAAGGCGAAAGCTGAGGTTGCAGAAGCTAGCGAAACCGTAACCGAGTCGGCGTAGTCCGGCGCAAGCTCATAATAGGAAATGACCCCGCAGACGCCCATGCTCCGGCAGTACTTTGCCGTGAAGGCGGAGCATCCGGGCGTCTTGATGGCGATCCGGATCGGGGACTTTTACGAGTTCTACGGAGAGGACGCCGAGCTGGCCGCGGCGGCAGCCGAGATCACCCTCACCGGCCGAGAAGACGGCAGTAATGGCCGAATCCCCATGGCCGGGGTTCCTTTTCACAGCATCGAAAAGTACTTGATTCGGCTGATCCAGAAAGGCCACAAGGTCGCCTTGTGCGAGCAGCTGGAGGACCCGAAGCAAGCCAAAGGACTCGTGAAGCGAGGCGTGACGCGGGTGCTGACGCCGGGCACCCTGGTCGAAGACTCGATGCTCTCAAGCGGGCAGAACAGCTACCTAGCGGCGATTTGCGTTCAAAAGGACCGAACCGGACTAGCGATTCTTGATCCCAGCACGGGCGAGTTCAACGTCACCGAGGTCTCAAACGACCGGGCACAGGAGCTGTTATTCCCCGAACTCGCTCGGATTCGGCCGGCAGAATTGCTGTACGGCCCAGACGCGGACCCGTTTGCGGAAATGGCGCAACAAGCGCTGGGGACGGTGACTTCGGGGCAGCCGTCGCTTGCCCTGGAACGAGCCACCCGCAAGCTTTTGCAGCAGTTTCAGGCCGGAAACCTAGCAGGGTTTGGCTGCGAGGACAAGCCCGGAGCGGTCATCGCGGCGTCGATGGTGCTGGCGTACGCGGAGAAGAACGGGCTCCCTTTGCAGCACATCGAGCAGCTATCGACTTACTCGGTGGATGGCTTCATGCGGCTCGATCCCTCGACGCGACGTTCGCTGGAATTGACGCAGAACTTGCACGACGGTTCGAAGCGGTTCACGTTGTTAGCCGCGCTCGACCAGACGCTCACCCCGATGGGCGCACGCCTCATTCGGCGGTGGATTGAGCAGCCGCTGCTGGATCAGGGGACGATTCAGGCTCGACTCGACGCGGTAGAGCGACTCATCAACAATCCGATGGCTCGCGGCGATTTGCGGGACTTGCTCAGCAAGGTTGCCGACTTGGAGCGATTGGTGGCGCGGTGCAGCACTGGCCATGCCAACCCGCGCGACTTGGTGGCTCTACGGACATCGCTTCTCGCCCTGCCGTTTCTCGAAGATCCGCTCGTCAAAGTGGCGCTCGGGCGGCTCTTTGAGCTGAAGCAGGACTTGACCGACCACCGCGAATTGGCGAACTATCTGAGCCAAGCCTTGGTCGATGATCCACCGTTCTCCGTGCGTGAAGGCGGCTTGATTCGGCCCGAGTTCGACTTGGAGCTCGACAAGCTCCGCGAGCTCGCGCGGGATGGCAAATCGTTCATCGCCGCGCTTGAGAAAACGGAGCGCGAAAAGACCGGGATCAACTCGCTCAAGGTCGGCTTTAACAACGTTTTTGGCTATTACCTTGAGGTGAGCAAGCAATTCTCCGCCCAAGTGCCGGACACGTACATCCGCAAGCAGACCACGGCAAATGCCGAGCGGTACATCACGGCGGAACTGAAAGATCAGGAGTCGCTGGTGCTTGGCGCTCAGGAGAAATCTTCTGAACTTGAGTCGCACCTGTTCTTCCGGGTGCGTCAACGGGTGGCGGAGAACGCCGGAAGCCTGTTGCAGACGGCGCGTGCATTGGCCGAGCTCGACGTATTAGCCACTTTTGCAGAAGTCTCAGTTCGCAATCGGTACGTAAAGCCAGCTTTTTCGGACGCAGACGAGGTGCGGCTTCGGGCAGGGCGGCATCCGGTCGTCGAGCTGGCCAGCGCCTCGTTTGTGCCGAATGACACGGACCTCGGTGAGAAGCGGATCATGATTCTGACAGGGCCAAACATGGCGGGAAAGTCGACCTTCCTGCGCCAAAACGCCTTGATCCAGCTGATGTCGCAGGTTGGGTGCTTCGTACCCGCCGAATCCGCGACGCTAAGTCTTTGTGATCGAATCTTCGCGCGAATCGGCGCGAAAGACGAGCTTGCGCTTGGGCAAAGCACCTTCATGGTGGAGATGCTGGAGAGCGCGAACATCCTCAATCACGCCACGCCGCGCTCGCTGGTGATCTTGGACGAGGTCGGCCGGGGTACGAGCACGTTTGACGGGCTTGCCATTGCTTGGGCGATGATTGAGCACCTCGCTGAGATCGGGGCGAAGACGCTGTTTGCGACCCACTATCACCAGCTCAATGCTTTGGCGGAGCAACTCTCGAGCCTTGCCAACTACCGAGTTGCGGTGGAAGAGATTGGGCAAGACATCGTTTGGACGCACCGAGTTTTGCCCGGGGGAACGGATCGATCTTACGGAATTCACGTTGCGCAAAGAGCGGGAGTTCCTGCCAGCGTTCTACGGCGCGCCCGCGAGGTTCTAGCCGAACTAGAGCAAACCAGTGATGCGCCGAAATCGGTGCCGTTACAGCATCAGAAGCTGCAGCTGACGCTGTTCGACGTGGAGGAGCCCGCGGTGGTGCAGGCCCTGAAGGACCTCGACGTTAACCAGCTAACGCCAATTCAGGCACTTCGTCTGCTGGATGACTGGAAGCGTCAATTCGGGACTGGGGGATAACCGCTACGGCCTCCGGATGCTCTTCGGACCAGGCGGCGAGGGCGGCGAGCGGGGCCTTCAGAGAATCTCCCAACGGGGTTAGGCCGTACTCAACTCGCGGCGGCACTTCGGCGTAGACGGTCCGCGTCACAAGTCCACGAAGTTCGAACTCTCGCAGGGTGCGGGTCAATTCCTTTTGCGTCACTCGACCGATGCTGCGTCGAAGTTCACCAAACCGAATCGGGCCTTGGGCGCGGTGCAGGTGAAACAGGACCGGTAACGCCCAGCGTCCAGACAAGAAATCCAGGAGGCGCACCATTGGGCAACCGGAACAACCAGCTTCGGACTTGTTTTCCACTTGTGTTACTTTACGCCGACGTTGAGACTTGATGCATATGTCATGCAGATTTGCGGGGAATGATGCAATTATTTCCGCAACGAAAGGCTCATTTGAATCTGCGCAAACGCGATTCGTGGTCAACCAGCCAGTTGCCAAGCTGTGCCGACCACTGGTGGGTGGTCGCCTCGATCTGGATTCCGGCCCCGTTAATCCCGAGCGCCGCGACATCGGTTGCCCAGCGGCCGTGTTGGCCGCGGTACTTGCATTGCGCGTGATAAACCGCCATCAGCTGTTCTCTTTCCGGCTCTAGCACGGGCGTTGGTAAGGGCGTTCCGTCGGAGAATTGCAGCATTCCCCAATGCTCTGGCTGGTGCATATCGACCACACCTTGCGGAGACCAGACCCAGTTGTCTTCCGGAAGGCCGGGCCGCTTGACGTACTTGCCATCGATGATATCGGTCACCCACTGGACCCGGGAAAAGTTGATGCGCCAAACGTCTCCCGGTCTTGGCGGGCACGGCACACCGGCAATTTGTTTGAGCGCGGCGAACGGAATCGCCACTTCGAGGGTCCAGCCTTCGTCGGTGTCGCGTGGGTCGTTTAGGGTGCCGCGAACGTGAACGGCGGAGCGAAGTCCGGCGAGTTCAAAGCCATCTACGGGCGGGGCGCCATCGCGATATGGCTTCACCAGGAGGAGGTCCCACGTCGTATTGAGCGCGTTCATTTCGAACTCGGCATAGAGGTGGTTGTCACCGTCGGGATCGAGGAAGATTTCGAAATCGTTGTCTTGAAAAATGACCGAATCGTGCTGAGTGAGCGTGCCCCAAACGTGCGGTTCTTCAAGTTCAGCTCCGACGTACAGGTACTGGGAGTCCCAGAGCATCTTCGCCCGGGTTCGGAAACGCGGCTTCTTTGCCTCCGGGCCGAGGATATCGACGAAATCTTCGGTCCACGGCGCGTTCATCCACGCCGGATGGTCGAGCCGGCCGTTGATGCTGAACGGCACATCGAGCTTTTGGCAAACGTAGTGGCGAGGCATGTTAGGTGTGGTACTCGGCATTGATGCGAACGTAGCCGTAACCGAAATCGCAGGTGTACACCGTTTCGGTCTCGCCGGGCCCTAGGTAGAGGTCGACGATCACATGGTCGGATTTCAGGCTGCTGGAGACCTTTTTTGGATCAAATGGCGCAGGCGATCCGGCTTCGAAAAGCACGTGATCTTCGCCGCTGGACTTGAGGGTGAGGACGACGCTTTCTGTCTCGAAAGGAACTTCGGCTTTTCCGGCCGCCATCAGAATGCGGCCCCAGTTTGGATCGCAGCCGAACATCGCGGTTTTCACCAGCGGCGAGTTAGCAATGCTCTCGGCAATGCGACGGGGGTTCGCGGAGCCCGTGACTTGAATCTCAAGGAGCTTGGTGGCGCCTTCGCCATCGCGGGCGATTTGTCGAGAGAGGGAATCGGCGACTTCAAGAAGGGCGGCTTCGAGTTCGGTTTCGGTTGGTGTTTCGCCCGAAAGTCCGTTTGCCAGCAACAGGGCCATGTCGTTGGTGCTGGTGTCTCCGTCAACCGTAACGCGGTTGAAGGAGCGATCCATGACGCGCTTCCACATCGCTTGCAGGTCGTAGTCGCCAATGGCGGCGTCGGTCACGACGAAAGCGAGCATGGTAGCCATGTTCGGCGCGATCATTCCGGAGCCTTTCGCGACACCGAGGATTTGGGCTCCGCCGATGGTCGCGGAGGCGTGCTTTTCAACCAAGTCGGTCGTGAGAATCGCGTCCATGAAGGGGCGAACATCTGCTCCGAGCTGAGAGGCGGCGCTGAAGACGCCACGCTCGACCTTCGCCATATCGAGAAGTTGACCGATGACGCCGGTCGAAGCGACGGCCACGGGCTGATCTTCGAGGTTAAGCGCAGCGACAGCGAGCTGAGCCATCCGGGCGGTGTCCCGCGCGCCTTGCTCGCCGGTGCAGCAATTCGCGTTGCCACTATTCACGACCAGGGCGCGGAGGGTTCCCGAGCTCAGCACGGCACGGGAATGATCCACGCAAGCGGCGCGAACGACGTTCTGGGTGAAGACTCCAGCGGCGCGAGCGGGCACATCGGAGACCAACAAGCCGAGGTCGTTCCGCTTGTTCTTTAACCCACAGCGCACCCCCGCAAATTGAAATCCTTTGGGTCCCGTTAGCAAACTCATGAACTTAGGAAGCTACCGCAATTTCGCGGGGAGCTTTACGGCCAGAGGCCGTGGATGGGCAAACCGGCCGTTTCGGGAAGCCCGAACGCAAGGTTCAAGTTCTGGATTGCGTTGCCGCTGGCCCCTTTGACGAGGTTATCCAGAACGGCGATAGCGATGACAAATCCGGTGTGAGGATCATGCGCTGCGTAAACGTCGCAACGGTTGGAACCCAGGACGTGCTTGGTCTGCGGCGGAGATGGGACGACCCTGACGAACGGCTCGTTCTTGTACGCCGTTTCCAGCACGGCGAGGGGGTCGGTGCAGGTGGACGGGAACTGAACGGTGGCGTGGAGCCCTCTCGGAACCGGGACCAGATGCGGCGTGAAACGGACGGTCAGGCCGAGGTTCTGCTCAATTTCTGGAACGTGCCGGTGCCCGGTGACTTTGTAAGCCGAGACAGAACCATCAAGCTCCGAGAAAAGATAGGCGGTTTCGGCACGAGATCGTCCGGCACCCGATACGCCCGTTTTGGTGTCGATCACCGGAGTGCCCTTGATGAGGCCCGCTTGGGCGAAAGGTCGCAAAGCGAGGGTGCTGGCGGCAACATGGCAGCCGGCATTGGCAATGATATGCGCCTCTCGGATGCTGTGATGGTCCGTGATTTCCGGGAGACCATAAACGGACCGGATTCCTTCTGGCAAGACGGCGGGCTCTTTGCCGTAGGCGGTTCGAAAGGCGTCAGCGTTTTCTAGACGGAAGTCGGCGGAAAGGTCGATCACCCTCATTCGCTTAGCAAGGTCCGCGGCATGGAGGAGGGCAAAGCCGCTCTCTTGGCACAGGAAAACGGCGTCGACTTCGATCGTTTCGGGATCAAAACTAGACAGGACGAGATCGGAATCGAGCCACGGGCAATGCGCAGAAAGCGGCTCGCCTGCGTGCCGGCCAGACGTGACAACCGCGATCTCGACGTTCGGATGGCCACTCAGGAGCCGTACAAGCTCCGCGCCGGTATATCCGGTTGCGCCGACAATCCCAACGCGAATTTTGGTAGGCATCATTCCTTCATCGTGTCACAATAACGATGTTATGAAGATGTTCGCCGGTATCGTGCTCGTTTCCCTCGCCGCAGCGGCGATCGCCGATGATAAGGCTTGCTGCCAGAAGACCAAGAACCCGGACGCCGAGTTCATGGCCATGGCGCAGGAGATGATGGCGAAGGCAGAAGGCAAAAAAGCTTGCTGCATGGCCAAGCCTGTTGCAGTGGCGAAGGCGGAAAGCAAGTGCTGCATGGCCACGGGCAACGAGGGCAAGTTTAAGGTCTTCGTCGCAGGCGAAGGCTACAAGTTCTTTGGCTGCCAGGAAATGGCCGGTCAGGGACGAGCGACTTTGATCGCCAAGGGCGCGAAGGTTGGCCCGGTTCAGCCTCGACTTTCTGCAAAAGGCCTCTAACCAGCCGGTAATTCCTCCGGCTCAACTGGCCGGGGGAGACATTCCATGAAGAACATCAGAATCTCAAGCGGAGTGCAGCTAGCTGCCTTTTTCCTCGGAACCCTGCTTCTGGCGGGATGCGCCGAGGAAGGCCTTTCTGCCGGCGCGATTGCACCGGACTTTGAGGTTGACTCGCTTGCGATCAATGGCAAGCCGAAGACGCTTTCTGGCCTGAAAGGAAAGGTCGTTATCGTCGACTTTTGGGCCACTTGGTGCGGGCCGTGCCGCCAGTCCTTCCCTCACATGCAGGAAATGTACGAGAAGTACAAGGATAAGGGGCTCGAGATCGTCGCCATCTCGGACGAGGATGAAGGCAAGATCAACGAGTTCATCCGGAACAACAACTACCGGTTTGGCTTCTACCGTGACTCGTTCCGAACCGCTTACAACGCCTATAAGGTCAGTGCCCTCCCGACGACTTTCGTCGTGAATCGAGACGGGAACATCGTTGGTAGCGTGATGGGCTTCTCGCCGAACGAACTGCAGAAGATGGTCGAGTCTGCGCTCTAGTGCGCTGGCGAGACGCTTATCAGCCGATTGTCGCGCACGACATCACGTGCCCTACACTGACGCCTCCCGAGAACTCTCGCTTAGCGTGGCTTGGAGGGTTCGACCTCCGCTGCATTTCTGAACTCGGCGTCTGGCTTCGACTTTTTGAGGATGCCGGGTACCAGCCGGGGATTCGGCTCTTCTTGGATGCCTCACAGCCGCTTGAGGCGGTGCTTCCCCCTTCGGTGTTTGCTCGAACCCTGGTGTCTGGCCCCATTGCGAACTGGCGACAGCTGATTCAGCCGGACCGACCCGAGCGCAGCTTTGCCGTTCTTGGAGACGGCAGCACGATCGAGATGTTGGTGGTCGGCCCGCCAACCGAGGACGTGTGGGAAGAATTTGAGAATCGCTTGAAGCGATTACGATCCGTCGCGGACTTGTCGAACGGTTGACCAGGGAACAGTTTTCCAGCCTGCGACGGTGCTGTTCGGCCAGGGCCGGAATGGCACGTATGACACAAAGTCATTATCGACCGTGAGTCCCCACGCGATACCGCGCACGATGGTGCCGAGGTTGCGAGTCTCTTGGTAACGAATATCGATCAGAGCCTGGGTGTTCGGATTGAATCGGAACTGGAGTTCGCGAGACTTAGGCACGCCGAGCGAGAAGCTGAGCATGTACTCGTTAGAAAGTCGTTCGTTTCCTGGAAGCCATCCGCTATAGGTCGCAGCGTCGCCGCCCTGGATGTCCTGCATCATTCGTGCGCCAAACGACACGTGCCCAAGCGGGGTGGAATTGAGCAAGTCTAGCACGTTAGAGATGTACTTTTGCGGTTGGTTACCGGAGATTGAGCCGTATTGCTTTGCGGAAATTTCGCGGCTGAGGGGATCAAACCGGAAGATGTTTACGCCGTCGCCATACACCCGGTTCACCACCCGGAAGGAGCCGTTGGGCTGCTGGGCTTGTTCTAGGACTTCGACTTTAACGATCGCGCGGCCATCGACGACGACCTTTTGCCAATAAATGTCGGCGGTGAAAGCACTGACTTCCGGGCCACGATTCATTTGGCCGGACATTCGCAGGTGAAGCTGTGGGTAATCGCGGAAGCCTTGGAACGCGGATTTAACCGTGTCCTCGTTGACGATCACAATTTGGTCTTGTGACTGGGCGAGCGAGGGAACGCAAGCCAGGATAAACCCGACATAAAGTAGTGGCGTTCTCATGCTCATTTGACCCCTTAGTGTGCTACAGATGTTCCGACTGGGTTCGTCACACAGATACGTGTCCACCTAAAGGCCCCCCTCCTGCGCTACCATAATACACGGTTTAAGATGAAATTCCAAACCGTTGCACTTTGTGTTTGTTTGTCGGCTGTTTCTGCTGCGCAATTGCGCGTTGGAACTTGGAACGTTACGAATTACTCTAGCGGACGCGTATCCGCGTTCCAGACCTCCATTTATGGTGAATTCCAAGGGCGAAAATTTGCGCCAGATGTCTTCATTGGACAAGAGTTTCTTTCTCAGGCTGGAGTCACGGCGTTCCTGTCGATTCTGAATACCGCCCCTAACAGCCCGGGAGATTGGGCCGCCGCTAGTTTCGTGGACGGACCCGACACGGACAGCGCATTCTTTTACCGAACGTCGAAGGTCACTTTTCTAGGCCAAGTGATTGCGGCGGCTGGAAGTTCTGGCACAAGTGGCCAGCCGCGGAACACGATGCGCTACGACTTCAGGCTAAAGGGTTACTCGAGCGAACGAGCAACGATCTCTGCCTATAGCGTTCACCTTAAATCTGGCACAGGTTCGACCGATTTAAGCCGACGACTGCTTGAAGTTAACAACATTATTTCGAACGCGAACACGTTGCCAGCTGAACGATCACGCATGGTGGCGGGCGATCTCAACATCCAGAACGCTTCGCAAACGGCTTACCAGACATTGACCCGCTCGGTTAACAGTTTTGGGCCATTCATCGACCCGATCGCTTCTCCGGGAAGTTGGGACAACAACGGCGCATTCCGATACATTCACACCCAGGATCCGGTGGGGCAGATGGACAGTCGGTACGACCAGATCCTCCTATCTCCGGATCTCGTGGACGGGGTTGGCATGGACTACATTGGCGTCCAGAACATGGTTTACAGCACGACGACCTGGAACGACCCGAACCACTCTTACCGATGCTGGGGCAACGATGGGTCGAGCTACAACGTGCCGATGACCATCACCGGGAACACGATGGTTGGAAGCGTGATCGCGCAGGCGCTCGTGGATGCTACACCGGTCAACGGCCACCTTCCGGTTTTTCTCGACATCAAGGCTCCCGCTAAGATGCGGCTCTCCGAGACCAGCATCGACTTCGGAAAGATGGTTGTGGGTGAAACGGTGACCGTTCCGCTAGACGTGTACGACGACGGCGACCGCGCGCTCTGGGGTGCGAACGGCATCTCTGTGCTCACGCACAACGTCACCGTGCCATCGGGGGTCGTACGAGACGGCGGACGAAGAATGCTTTTTGTCCGCGGCAAGCCGACGCGGTACCAAATTTCGTACACGGCGACTACGCCGGGGTCGAAGTCCGGGACGGTTACCGTTACCAGTAACGACCCGGACCAGTTGTCAGTGAGCTTGCCTTACACGGCTTCGGTTCGCTAGGCGAGGCCCATCATTTTGGCCAAGAGGGCCTTCTGGGCGTGGAAGCGGTTTTCGGCTTGGCTGACCACGCGGCTTTGGTGGCCGTCGATGACGGCGTCAGTCACCTCATAGCCTCTGCGCGCGGGTAGGCAGTGCAGGAAGATCGCCTCTGAGTTGGCCATTTCCATGACCTCCTCGTTGACTTGGTAGGCCGCGAAGACCTTCATGCGGTGCTCTTGTTCGTGCTCGTCGCCCATGGAGATCCAGACGTCGGTGTAGATGACCGAAGCGCCCTTCACTCCTTCCTCAATGTCGGATGTTTGGGTGAGACCTTCCATCGGCTCGAGCTGGAAGTTCGCTGGTCCGGCGACGGTGAACGGATAGCCGAGACGAGTAGCGAGCTTGGCAAGTGACCGAGCGACGTTGTTTCCGTCTCCCACATAGGCGATTTTCACTCGCTCGTCGCCGAAGCTCTCGCGCACCGTCTGCATGTCCGCGAGGGCCTGGCATGGGTGCTCCCATTCGGTGAGGGCGTTTACGACCGGAACCTCGGACACGTCGGAAAGCTCAACGAGTTGGCGATGCCAGTAGAGCCGAGCGATGATGAGCGAGCACCACTGGGAGAGGTTGCTGGCTACGTCGCGAACGGACTCGCGGGATCCCATGCCGATGTCGTTCCGGCTCAGATAGACCGGATGTCCGCCTAGCTCGGAGACGGCGCTTTCGAAGCTAACCCGCGTTCGCAGGCTGGGTTTTTCGAAGACCATGGCGACGGTGCGATTTTCGACTCGTTGGATCGGAGCAGGAGCGACTTTGCGACGGTGCTTTTGACCGGCAGCCAAAGCGAGCACTTCCTCAAGCTGATCGTTTGTGAGATCGTCGATGGACAGGACGTCGTGAAATGCCGGCTTGGTTTCGGCTCGGACGGCGAGCGGGGTTAGGACCGGTCGCGCGGATTCCATCGCGTCGGCGATGATGTCGAGCGCACGGCGCGCCTCTTCGTCGGAGAGAATGAGCGGCGGAACCAGGCGCAAGGTGCTGAGATCGGTGGCGTTGATGATCAGGCCATTCTCGAAGCACTTCGCGACGATCTCCTTGGCAATCGGGGTTCGGAGCTTTGCGCCGAGCATCATGCCCAGGCCCTCGACTTTGGTGACGCCATCGAGTTGCTTGAGGCCAGTCGCAAGCTGTCCGCCCACTCGCTCCGAGTGTTCGAGCAAGCCTTGATGCTCGATCGTATCGATGACGGCGAGCGAGGTGGCACAAGCGAGCGGGTTACCACCGAAGGTGCTGCCATGATCGCCGGGTACCAACATCGTGGCGGCAAGTCCGCGAGCTAGGGCTGCACCAATCGGAATACCGCCGCCCAGGCCCTTTGCGAGGACGAGAATGTCCGGAACGACTTCGGTGTGCTGAAACGCGAACCAGCGGCCGGTTCGGCCCATTCCGCATTGGACCTCGTCCAGGATGAGGAACGCGTTGTGTTCATCGCATAGGCGTCGTGCTTCCGCTAGGAACTCGTGCGAGAGGGCATGCACCCCGCCTTCGCCCATAACAGTTTCAAGAATTACGGCGGCGGTGTTGTCCGAGAAGGCGGCTCTCAGGGCATCGATATCATCTGGCTCGATGTGGCGGAAGCCCGGGACGAGCGGCAGGAACGGCTCGTGGTAGCGGGAATTGCCGGTAGCCGAAAGGGCGCCCATCGTTCGACCGTGGAAGCTGCGGTTGAGCGCGATGATTTCGTAAGTCTCGTCGCCGGTTTTTCGACGGCCGTGCTTCTTAGCGATCTTGAGCGCGGCTTCATTTGCGGTGGCACCGCAAACGCCAAAGAAGACCTTCTCCATGCCGCTGATCTCGCAGAGCTTTTGGGCGAGCTGAGCTTGTGGTGCGGTGAGCAGGTAGTTGCTCCCGTGAATGAGCTGCTGCGACTGCCGAGAGAGGGCAGCGGTGATGGCAGGATGGCAGTGACCTAGGGCGCAGACGGCGATTCCGGAGAGGAGATCGAGATATTCCTTGCCGCGGTTGTCCCAAAGCTTGGCTCCCGCACCCTGGACAAAGAGGGCGGGGAGGCGTTGGTAGGTTCCCATGACATGGGAATCGTCGAGAGATTTGATGACGTCGTACTTGAGCATTCAGATTCTCGATGGACCGGGCGAGGAGAAAAGAAAGGACAAGGAAATTTCGGGGAGGCAGGAAGGTTCAGAAGGCAAGCCCAGCTCCCCTAGCTCCGACGAGACGTCCGAAAACGGAGGCCGTTTTCGCTCGGAATTAGGTTTGTTGGGATGTGCTGCCCGCCCATCGAATCCGTAAGTTACCCAGAAAAAGCGGGCCATATGGCAGAGATTTTTAGGTGACCGTTGCGGATATTGGATTTCTTGTCTATAATCTCGGTGCAATCCAGTCTGGTTAGGTTCGAATGTTCGCAAACGAAGTCCTAGGCTGAATCAAGCAAGAGGAGATTAGTTATGACCAAGAAGATTTTCGCATTCGCATTCGCATTCGCCGTTATCGGTGGCATTCTCGCTGGCTGCAGCCAGCCAGCAGCTGAGGGCGAAAAGGCCCCAGAAGCAACGAAGGCACCTGAAACGAAACCAGAAGGCGAATAAGCCTTTCGGTTGCAAGACCAGGGTCGTCAGAGCTTGCTCTGACGACCCTATTTTTGTTTGTCTTGGCCTGACTTCGAGCCAGGCATCACTGCGCCCGCCGACTTGAGGCGACCCCAAATCTCTTTCATCGTGTTCTCGGCTGCGACGTAGTTGCTTTGGCCCTCTTCGATTTCCGCCATCAGAGACTGCACCTGATCGTCCGTGTTTTCAAGCGTCTTGCGAATCTGTGCGCTCGATTTCTTCAGGTTTTCTGGCCAAGACTTGGCCTCTTTTACTCGGCGTTCGAGTTGCTGCTTTGCTTCATCCACCTGAATCGCGGCATCCAGTTTGGCGATGTGCTCCTCGACGTAGGCGAGACGCAAGTTGTCCATCGACTTAGGCCGTCGCGTGTTTGCAATCTGCGCTTGCAGATCTACGAGCTCGTCGCGGGCAATGATCTTTGCCTGGAGCGAGCTTGCTTCGGACAGCCGCAACGCCTCTTCGTTTGCGTTGAGCCAAGCTGCTCGGATGAGCGCTTCGGTGCGATCAAGCTCAGCCTGCCCGGTGATCCGGTTTTGGAGCTGGCAACCGGCCAGGGCCAGGATGCCAGCGAGCAGCATTCCGCTGAGTTTCTTATTCGCCTTGATAGTCACCATGCAATATTTGGCTCTCAACGGAGACACTGGAATCGACGGTGCCGCCGATGAGCGAGTGCCGGATAACGCCGCTCACTGAGACTTTTGCCCCAGGGAGGATGACGGCATCCTCAATTTTTTCACAAGTCACTTCGGCGCCTTCACCAATCACTACGCCAGCGCCAACTTCCCCGTTCACCGTTCCGGCAATGAGGTTTTCCCCTTTAGCCAGGAACGCCGTAGTTTCGAGATAGGAATCCAGGGTGCCGGTGTCGAACCAGGCGTCATCGAATTCGCCCGCGAGCACAAGGTGACGCCGGTCGATGAGCATCTGGATCGCGTCGGTGATTTCGTACTCGCCTCGGCCGCTCGGCTGGAGATCGGGCAGAACGCTCCAAAGCTCGGGACCAAAGAAGTAAAGACCGGCCATCGCGAGATTGGACTCGGGGTTCTTTGGCTTCTCGACGAGTTTGACAATTCGGTCGCCGTCGACATTGGCGACGCCAAATCGCGACGGATCGGGCACGGGCTTGACGATGTTGAGGTTTGCCGCGCCGGACTCTTCAAACTTCTTCTTGTGCTCGGCAAATCCGGCACCGTAGATGGCATCGCCAAGATACAGCGCGAAAGTGTCGTCTCCAACAAACTCCTGAGCGAAGCCAACGGCATGCGCCAAGCCTTTAGGTTCGGTTTGACGAACGTAAGAAAGGTTTACGCCGTAGTCCGAACCATCCCCGAGAGCGGCGCGCATCTTCGGTTCATTCTCGCCCACCACCACGCAGATGTCCTTGATGCCCATCTCGGTCAATCGATCGAGGGCGTAGTGCAAGGTGATCCGGTTTGCCATCGGCAGCAGCGGCTTGGGCACGATGTGCGTGGCGGGATACAAACGACTTCCTTTTCCGGCAGCAAGAATTACACCTTTCATTCCATTGGTCTCCAGACGAAACTTCGGCTAGTCTAACCCCCCAACCGTGCGGAAGGGAACGTTAAGGTGGCTGGTGTACGGTAGATTCTCGAAATGCGAAGCGCATTGCCATGGATGGTAGGGCTGGCGACTCTTGGAATTGGGAGCGGATGCCAGTTTGGGGCCAAGGCGACAATGCCCACCTTTCCGGCACCGGAAACACTGCGGCAGCCCGTTGCAGGCACCCAAGATGCGTTTGATCGGTACGGTTTAGCGGCACAAGAAATCCAACAGTCGCTGCCGAACCTCATCACGGCCACCAAGTTTTACGAAACGCAGCGCGTCACCGCGATGACGAAGGGCGCAAAAGCGATTTCGATGGTTCGCGGCGCTACCCAGCTGAAATGCACTTGGGATTACAGCGCGCAAGGTTCGATTGGCAGTCCCGAATTAGTCGGCCGCCGAGCCGCGTGGCGACTCATCGGACGAATCTTCACTTGGCGTATCACCGACGCCATTACAAACGGCAAGCTAGACGAGGCTCAGGCGCTGAGCATTGACGGCATGAAGTTTGCCTTTGATCTTATGGGTGGAGACGCCATCGATCTCGACTTGGGCTCGACCATGGCCGATGAGATTCGCGTTGCCAGCATGCCCTTGCTCAACCGGCTCACGGTATCGCAGCTTTGGAAATACGTTGGCGGCCTAAAGGCGGTGCTCGCTCGCTCGCCCAGTTTGAAGCCGACAATCGAGAATGAGGGCAAGAATCAGTCGGTTTCGTTAGGGCTTCTCGCTAGCCAAGTTGAAAAGGACGACTGGAAAGCCATCGAAAAGACGTTCCTGCCCGATGGCGACACGATTGCGAAGTACCTCAAGTCCAACAAGGGCGGAGACAAGAACGCCGCATTCTTTGCCGGGCTGGAGGCCGAACGCCTGGAGCGCATCAAGCAGGCGCTGGAGAACGCGGACAAAGGCGCAAGCAAGCGTAAGCTGAAGGAGTTTGACGACAAGCGGGTTTGGCGCAAGGTCGCCGCGCATTATCTCGGGACTTGGACGCCGATGTTCAGCAAGTACGACCGAACGGTGGCGCGGACCCGCTTGCTGATCATCGCTACGATGCTGGAGCGCACGCGACTGCTGGACCAGAACGCCCCGGCGTCGATCACCAAATTTAGCGAGTCGGTACGCACCGACCCATTTAGCGGCAGCGACTTCGGATTCTTGCCCGACGGACGATTTACGCGGGTCTACAGCGTGGGCGCAGATGGTCAAGATAACGGAGGCGAGACCGACCAGTCCGGTCTTGCCCCCGATCTCGTGCTGGAACCGATACCTTAGGCCGACTTCACGACTTCGAGCAGTTGGCTCAGCGCAGATTGCGTCGCACGGCGTTGGATGTCCTCTCGGGTTCCGCGCAACTTCAATTCTTCGACCTTGGTTCCGGTTGCACCGGAAGTTGCGATGAACACCAGGCCGACGGGCTTGCCGTCAACATCCGCCGTTGGACCGGCATTTCCGGTGATGCCGATTCCGAACGTCGCACCCGACTTCGTGCGCGCGGCAACGGCCATCTGTTCCGCAACGGCGGCGCTGACCGGCCCATGGGCCGAAATGAAGCTGCGGTCGATTCCAAGGGCGCCTTCTTTCATCGGCACGGTGTAGGTCACCCAACCTCCGACGAACGCCTTGGATGCGCCGGGAACGGCGGTCAAACGGCCGGCAAGTTGTCCGCCGGTCATGCTTTCGGCAACCGCGACGGTTTGCCCGTTGGCTTCCAGAACTCGAAGCAAGCTCTCCTCAAGGGTCGTCTCATCGGTGCCATACAGGTGATCACCCAAGATTGATCGAATCTGGGCTTCAACCGGATCGATCAGGCGGTTGGCTTCATCCTTCGTTTTTGCTCGCGCAGTCACCCGCAAATGAACCTCACCGGTGTGGGCATATGGCGCAACGGTCGGGTTCTCGGCATCCATGACTTCGGCGAGCATCTGTTCCACCATGCTTTCCCCGATCCCAATGACGCGGAGAACCCGCGAGTGAATGACGCCGCCGCCTAGGGTCTCCAGAAACTCGCGCACCGGCCCCTGAGCCATCGGCACGAACTCACCCTTGGGTCCGGGCAGCGCAATGACGACTTTTCCGTTCTTCTGGCACAGCAATCCCGGGGCGGTGCCAAACGGGTTGTTGATCATCTGCCCAGACTCGGGCCGATCAGCTTGCTTTGCGTTCGACTCTGCAAATGCGTAGTTTCGGCTAGCGAACCAGGCCCGAAGCTCGGTTTCGTAGGCCTCGTCTCGCACAAGTTTGTCCCCGAGAGCCGCGGCGATGGCATCCCGAGTCAAGTCATCCATCGTCGGACCGAGTCCGCCGATGGTCACGAGCACATCTGCCCGGTTCAGACTCTCCGTTAGGGCGTCCGTTAGGCGGTTGAGATTGTCGCCGACCGTTGCACGTCGTTGGCAACCAATGCCGCACTCCGCAAGAATTTGCGCCATGACCGGGGCATGGGTATCGATGATTTGCCCCAGAAGGAGTTCGGTGCCAACGGAAACAATTTCGGCGGTCTTCACATTACGATTGTGCGTGATCCTTCTTGTATAGGGAATGGGTCTGGTACCCTGCCATTCGATGAGCTTCAGCGTCCTCCTGAGTCAGGACGTGGTGCCGGTGGAAGCGG
The DNA here is from genome assembly GCA_027485645.1 of bacterium. Taxonomy (GTDB): domain Bacteria; phylum Armatimonadota; class Fimbriimonadia; order Fimbriimonadales; family Fimbriimonadaceae; genus Fimbriimonas. The sequence goes on along the minus strand of JAIXQR010000003.1, from coordinate 111,696 downwards.
GAACCACGACTCCACTGTCAATCTCCATCACAAATCGCGGCTCCGAATCGGACCGATTTGAGATTGAGATTGAGGGAATTGACACGGTTTGGAAGGCGATTCCAGTGCCGGAGATTGAAGTTCGCCCCGGCGAGACCGCGGAAGAAAAGGCCTTTTTCAAGCCACCTCGTGAAAGCGAGAGCCTGGCTGGGCACTATCCCTTTGTCGTACGGGTCCGAAGTCTTGGAACCGGCGAAACGCGCCAAGCCCAGGGCATTCTGGAAATCAAGCCTTTCCACACCCTAAGCATGGAGGTGAATCCACGTAAGGGTTACGTTTCACCAACTACTAAGCGCAACGTGTTTGAGCTTTCGGTGATGAACCTTGGCAATACGCCGCACACGGTTCAACTGGTTGGAAGCGATCCGGAAGATGCTTGCGCCTACGAGTTTGATGACGAGCGCATCCAACTTGGACCGGGGCAAACCAAGACCGTTTCGGTAGAGGTCAAACCCCGAAAGACGAACGTCATTGCTCAGAGTCGACTGATCGGGTTCAGCGTTACCGCTCGGAGCGTGGAACATGGTTCGGTTTCGGCCGTAACCCAGGGCCAGTTGGAGCAGCGATCCCTCTTGACACCAGGAACCCTCGCGGCGATCGTGATTGCTGCGTTGCTGACATTCCTTTGGTTTGTAAACATGCCGAAGCCGCCCGCGGTTGGACTTCGGGCCGATCTTCTGCAGGTCACCCGTGGAGACGAGGTGAAGCTCAGCTGGGAATCCTCAGAGCGGAGCCGCGTGAGTCTGATTCTTGAAGACGGAACCGTGTTGGTTGAGAACGGTAGTTCAGAAGGCGTCTTCACCTACAAGATCGACCAAAAGGAATCCGTCACCATTTTTGCCCAAGCGAAGCGGGACAACATGACGACCAAGTCGGACCCGGTCACGATTAAGATCGCCGAGCCGGAGGTTGTTCCTGAGCCAGAGATTTTGTCGCTAAAGGCATCCACAACCCGCGTCCGAGTGGGAAGTTCCTTCTTCTTGAACTACAAGTTCAGTTCGTCCGTTGTCTCGGCGACCCTTGGACCCGGCAATAAGGATATCGACACTACGCTCAGCCGCGTTGAAGTTGAAATTCCGACCGACACCGTTCCTGGGCCTTACACGTACGAGATCAGCGCCAAGAACAAGCTCGGGATTGCGACGGTTAAGTCGATTCAGATTCAGGTCTACGACGAATCGGAAGCGCAGATCCTTGAGTTCACTTCGAACAAAACACGAGTTGAGCCGTTTGATAATGCGGTCTCGATTTCGTGGCAAGTCACCCGAGCGGCTCGAGTTGAGCTGAAGTCGTCGAACGGCGAGCAGTTTGAAGTTGAGCCCAAGGGTGAACGTGAGTTCACGATTAATGCCAAGACGACGTTCACTTTGACGGCCATCGATGATCGCGGACGGCGACTTCCACGACAAATTACGATTGAGTACATCGATAAGCCGGATGTACCACCACCGGCCACCGACGGCGGCTCACCAGGAACTACCACCACGCCTCCGGGAGATATCACGACCGGTGGGACTACCGGACCTTCTACGGCCGGACGCTAACCGTTCCCTTAACACCTATGATACGCGCGCTTCTTTCTGTCACCGATAAAACCGGGATCGTCGAATTCGCTCAGGCCCTGCAGGGCCTGAACTTTGAAGTTATCAGTACCGGCGGTACGGCGACCCGACTTCGAGAAGCGGGGCTATCGGTTGCCGACGTCGCTCAGGTTACGGGGTTCCCAGAAACCCTTGACGGACGAGTTAAGACGCTGCACCCATTGATCCACGGTGGCATTCTCGGTGACCTCCGGCTGAAAGAGCACCGATCCGCGATGGAGTCGCTGAAGATGGTGCCGATTTCGGTCGTCGGCGTGAACCTTTACGCATTTGAGCAGACGGTGTCGAGTCCGCACACTTTTGAAGAGGCGGTTGAGTCCATTGATATCGGCGGCCCGGCGATGATTCGCGCAGCGGCGAAGAACCACGCGAACACGTACATCGTGGTTGACCCAGCGGATTACGCGCGCGTGATCGAGGTTTTAGCAGGATCAGGCGATGGTGAACAGTTGCGACGCGAGCTTGCGGCAAAGGCGTTCCGGCATACGGCGTTTTATGACTCGATGATTGCTCGGTACATGACGGAAAAGGCGGGGCTTGATTCCTTCACCGAGACGCTGACCATGGGCTACCGTCGTTCGCAGCCATTCCGGTACGGCGAAAATCCACACCAGCGCGGAGCGCTTTATTTGGATCCATTGTCGGGCAAAGGATTGGCCAATGCGACCAGCTTGTGGGGCTGGGAGATGGGTTACAACAATTGGAACGATACCGATGGCGCTTGGGAATTAGTCGCCGACCTTCCGCCCATTTCTTGCGCGATTACGAAGCACGGTAACCCCTGCGGCGCGGCAACGGCGGCAACATTTGGTGAAGCGTTCGAACTTGCACGCGTTGCGGATCCGATCAGCGCTTTTGGCGGCGTGGTCGCCATCAACGGCGTGTTGGATGCCGAAGCGGCGACCGCAATGACCGCTAAGGGAAACAAGCTCGACGTCATCGTTGCGGTCGGATTCACCGACGAGGCTCTTGCGATGTTCAAGGAACGCAAGGGCTGGGGCCAGGAAGTCCGATTGCTCACCGCACCACTGCCGGCGGCAGAATCGGGCCTGACCGTACGCACAATTCGCGGCGGCGCGCTGATCCAGGACTCGGACGAAGACCCCGGCAAGGATTGGCAGGTCGTTACGGACATTCAGCCAACCGAGGAGCAAATGGCCTCGCTTCGATTCCTTTGGCGAATCATTCCGCACGTGAAGTCGAACGCGATCGTTGTTGGTAAAGCTGATCGATTGCTGGGAGTTGGCGCAGGCCAAATGAATCGCGTGCAGTCGGTTCGCCTCTCCTTGGAACAGGCCGGCGAGGGCGCGGTTGGTGCCGGACTTGCGAGCGACGCCTTCTTCCCGTTCCCAGACAGCATTGAGACTGCGGCGGCGGCGAAGATTGGCGCAATTGTACAGCCGGGCGGAAGCAAGAAGGACCCTGACGTGATCGCGAAGGCGAACGAACTCGGCATTCCGATGGTCTTTACCGGTACCCGACACTTCCGACACTAAAATCGAGAAAGTAGAGGAATGTGACACAGGAACCGCAAAACTGCGTCAGAATAAATTAGACCTGCGATGAAAAATCAGAACGACCTCATCATCTCCATCGTGTGCGGAGTCCTTGCTATTGGCGGGATTACCACTCTGTACTTCACGAAGCGAGATCCGCAGACTCCATCTGCGGTGACGAAGGCAAATGTGACTACGCCCGTTATTCCGGCCGGTTCCACCAAGATGACGAACGGTCTTGCTGGCGGCGGAGCGGCTGCAGGTGGCGGCGGCGGGTTTGCAGGCTTTGGTGGTGGTGCACCAGGTGCAGCTCGACCAGGTGTGAGCGTGGGTGGCGGCAGCGGCGCAACTCGACCCGGCGTCAGCGTCGGCGGCTCGAAGTAATCACGGTCCCGAATTAATCACGGCTACGTGTAAACTGTAGGCTTCCAAGGAGCTTACGGAAATGCCGGCGCCTGCCGTACTCAACGTCGGTTTTTATAACTTTGTTCTCACCGATAAGATCGTTGCCCTCGTGAGCAGCGAATCCGCGCCTATGCGCCGGGCAGTTCAAAACTTACGAAAAGAAGGCAACGTGATTGACGCCACGCAGGGTCGGCGGACAAAGTCGGTCATTTTTACTACGGGCAGCACGGTCATCCTCTCGGCGATTTCGCAAGAGACCCTAGCCAAGCGCCTAAGCACCGGGGAAATCGTAGTAGAAGATGAATAAAAACTCGCTTTTTAGCGGCTTCATGAAGCGGTTCAGCCGAGATATTGGAATTGATCTCGGTACTGCAAACACCCTGGTCTATGTTGGCGGACGAGACATCGTCTTGCGCGAGCCGAGCGTCATCGCGATCAATAAGGAGACTGGCGAAGTGGCGGCGGTAGGTGAAGAAGCCAAGCGAATGTTGGGGCGAACGCCGGGCCACATCGTTGCAAGTCGCCCACTGCGTGATGGCGTTATTGCCGACTACGAGCAAACCGAGGAGATGCTGAAGCACTTCATCGGCAAGGTCAGCAACAAGTTTCTGCTGCGCCGAAGCGTGGTTGTTGGCATTCCAAGCGGCGTGACCGAAGTGGAGCGCTTGGCGGTTTTGCAGGCTACGCGAAAAGCGGGAGCCACTCAAGCTTTTGTTATTGAAGAGCCGATGGCGGCGGCGATTGGCGCCGGGTTGCCGGTTGAAGAACCTTCGGGTTCGATGATCGTTGACATTGGTGGTGGAACCACCGAAGTCGCGGTGATTTCATTGGGCGGCATTGTTCATAGCCGTTCGATCCGTGTCGCGGGAGACGAGCTCGACGAAGCCATCATCGCCTACGTACGACGCGCTTACAACCTGTTCATCGGAGAAAAGACGGCGGAAATTTGCAAGATTTCCATCGGAAGTGCCTATCCTTTGGAGCAAGAGTTGGAGATATTGGTCAAAGGTCGTGACTTGGTCAGCGGTCTTCCACGCAGCGCAACGATTACGAGCGAAGAAGTGCGCACGGCCATTCAAGAGCCACTGACCGCAATTGTCGAAGCGATCAAGCTCACCCTCGAAGCGACTCCACCAGAGTTGGCCGCCGATGCCATGGACCACGGAATTGTGCTCGCCGGTGGTGGTGCCCTCCTGCGAGGAATTGATCAGCTTATTTCGAAGGAGACCATGATGCCCGTTCGGATTGCGGATGATCCGCTGAGCTGTGTGGCATTTGGAACCGGTCGCGTGGTCGAGGCGATGCACGAAAATGAAGTGATTCGCAAAATGCTGGAAAGGTCTTCTCGGTCCTGAAACAACGCAGCAACAACGTTACCGAAATCATCCTCCTGGTGGTCCTGTTCTTCGTCGCCGGAGGATTGGACCGAATGCAAGCGGATGCTCGAACGCGAAACCGTGTCGACTTCGTGACCAGCTTCATTCAGTCGGTCGTCCAGCCGCTAGGCATTGGGGCAAACAACGTCAGTAGCTTCTTTGGCAACGTTCAAGCGGGAATTTTTAGCGGCAAACGGCTCGTGGATGAGAACACGGCTTTGAGATCGCAGATCGGCCAAGCCGAGTTGTATTCCGAGACGGTCACCCGACTGGAAAGCGAGATCAGTTCCTTGCGGAAGCTGTTGTCTCTTCCGAGCAGTCCGGGGCAGAAGGCCGTCAGCTCCGAAATTATTGGTTTCTATCCGAACCAGAACCGACTGGCATTGGCCCGTGGCAAGAAAGACGGCGTGAAGCCAGGGATGCCCGTGATTACCGCCGAAGGTGTGCTGGCGATTGTGCAGACAGTTGAAGACACTCGGTGCCAGGCCCTCATGCTGACCAGCGCGTCCCTTAAAGTTGGCGCGATGGATAGCAGCCGTAATCCACCGCAGGTTGGCCTGTTACAGGGCGTGGACAGCAACACGTTGAACTTGACCCTGTTTGATCCGAAAAGTCCGGTCATTGTCGGCGACACCGTGGTGACGAGTGGGTTTGGACCGCAAATTCCACGTGGTCTCATTATCGGAAAGATCATTCAGGTTCAGGACAACCTTGAACTTGGGACCCGCCGAGCGATCATCGTGCCTTCGGCCAGCATTGGCCGAACCAAGGAGGTGAAGATTCTTCTATGAAATGGTGGGTGACATTTGGATTCCTGCTGTGGCTCTCGGCCGGAATGCTCGGTGTGCCGGGACCGGTCTCAAAACTGACCTTGCTGGTCCTGGCGATCATGACGCTGTTTGGGACGCGAATGCAGGGATTGCTCGGGGGCTTCTTGGTCGGACTGGTCGAAGGCGCGGTCATCGGATCGAACATCGCGGCTTTTGCCGCCTCGCGGATGATTGTTGGCTACATTCTTGGATCGCTGCGGTCGCTTGATTTCGATGCGAACTTTATCGTTGCGGCGGTGTGGGCTTTCTTGACTTGCATCACTGCGCAAATCCTGTTCCGAATCGGAGTGCCCGGCGGGAGTTTTGTAGAGGTCGCGTTGGCTACACTAGGAGCAGCTTTGCTCAACGCTGCGCTGGCGATACCACTCTATTGGCTCGCTTCCAAGGTGTTCGCGAGCAACAACTGATAGCATGAGCAGTCAATTTGATGTCCTAAACATGGCCCGACAGCAACTTGCGATTGCTGCCCAATACTTAGACTTGGACGAGGGTTTGCACAAGGTGCTCGCTCATCCGCAACGAGCCTTGGTTGTGAACTTCCCGGTGGTCATGGACGATGGCACGGTCGAAGTTTTTGAAGGGTATCGCGTTCAGCACAACGCCTCGCGCGGACCAACGAAGGGCGGAATTCGATATCATCCGCACGTTGACTTGAACGAAACTTCAGCACTCGCCATGTGGATGACGTGGAAATGCGCCGTCGTCAACATCCCGTACGGTGGCGCGAAGGGTGGAGTTCGGGTTGACACCAAGCGGCTCTCCAAGCGAGAGATCGAAAAGCTCACTCGGCGCTTTACAAGTGACATCAGCTCGATGATTGGTGAGCGGAGCGATATCCCGGCTCCGGACATTGGAACCAACGCTCAAGTCATGAGCTGGATCATGGACACGATGTCGATGTCCGCAGGCTACACCACCCCCGGCGTCGTTACCGGAAAGCCCGTGGAGCTTGGCGGATCGGAAGGTCGCGTCGAAGCTACCGGTCGCGGTGTTGTGGTTGCCCTTGAAGAAGCGGCGAAGGTTCGGAACCTCGATCTTGGCAACATGAAGGTTGCGGTTCAAGGGTTTGGAAACGTTGGAAGCACGGCGGCGCTGCTGGTGGAAGAAGCTGGCGGCACGGTCGTGGCAATCAGCGATGCCACCGGCGGCATCTATAACCCAGAGGGTCTGCCGATTCGTGAACTCTCGACCCGGTTCTCCGGCCGAGAAGGTGGCATTCGAGAATTCAAGAACGCAGAGAAAGTGAGCAACACCGAGCTGCTTGAGCTCGATTGTGATGTACTGATCCCGGCGGCCATTTCGGGACAGATCACCGAAGAGAATGCGGATCGAATCAAGGCCGGCCTGATTGTTGAGGGTGCAAATGGACCCTGCACACCGGCTGCCGACGTGATCTTGAATGACAAAGGAAAGCTGATTGTTCCCGACATTCTCGCGAACGCCGGCGGCGTCATTGTGAGCTACTTCGAGTGGGTACAAGACTTGCAGAACTTCTTCTGGGAAGAGGACGAAGTGAACAAGCGACTCACGCGGATCATGCGATCGAGCTACGCCTCGGTTGATTCGACCATGCGTGCCCACAAAACGGACATGCGAAATGCCGCGCTCATTATTGGCGTGAAGCGCGTTGCCGACGCCACCATCAAGCGCGGCATCTTCCCGTAAGCGCACGATCGTAAACAAGTCGATTTGGGAGGGACGGGTACCCTCCCAAATCAGCATTACTGAGGCCCCCCTTGACTCTGAACCTACAAGAAATTCTCGGCGTACTTCCACATCGTTATCCAATGATCCTTGTGGATCGAATCTTGGATATCGCCGAAGATGGCGCCACGATCAAGGGGCTGAAGAACGTGACTTTCAACGAATCGTTCTTCCAGGGTCACTATCCGGGCTTCCCGGTGATGCCCGGTGTGCTCATCGTCGAGGCCATGGCACAGGTTGGCGCGGTTCTGACGATGCAGCGAGACGATGCCCGAGGACGCATTCCGCTGATTGGCGCAATTGACGACGTCAAGTTTCGCCGGATGGTGGTTCCTGGCGATCAACTCATTATCGATTGTCAGTTGGTTTGGATGCGTGGTTCGATTGGACGCATTAAGGGGCAGGCTTCGGTTGAAGGTGAACTAGCCGCAAGCATGGAGCTCACTTTTAAGCTGGTCGAGAGGGAATTCTGACTTGGCCCAAATTCACCCGTTTGCGAGTGTTGACCCCGCCGCCGAGATTGCCGATGATGTAGAAATCGGCCCGGGTTGCATCGTGGATGCGGAAGTCAAGATCGGCTCGGGCTGCGTTCTGCAGTCACACGTGCGAATTTGTACGGGCACCACGTTGGGTGAGCGCAACTTCGTCGGTCACGGAGCGATCCTTGGTGGGGACCCTCAGGACCGGAAGTACAAGGGCGAAAAGACGTACCTGGTGATTGGAAACGATAACGTTTTTCGCGAGTACGCCACCGTGCATCGCGCCACGGGAGAGGGTCTGACGACGACCATCGGCAGCGATTTGTACATGATGGCCTACGCTCACATCGGCCATAACTGCGAAGTTCACGATCACATTACGATCGCCAACAACTCCGCATTCGGCGGTCATGTCTCGGCCGAAGACTATGTGACCGTGGGTGGGTTTACCGGCGTGCACCAGTTCTGTCGGCTAGGCAAAGTGGCGATGGTCGGCGGCTACTCGAAGATTGTCAAAGACGTTCCGCCTTTCATGATTGTCGATGGCATCGAGCAGGAAGTCATCGATATTAATGCGGTTGGATTAAGACGGTACGGAATCACTCCGGACGGACGCTTGGCCCTGCACCGCGCTTGCAAACTGCTGTTCAAATCCCAGCTTGGCCTGCGGAATGCGGTTGAGATCGTTCGACGAGAAGTGCCGATGACCGCCGAAGTGGAGTATCTCCTCGAGTTCGAAGAGCAGCGAGCCTTTGGCCGAAACGGTCGGGCTCGACAGCGCTAGTTTAGGACTTCGATTTCTCGAAGGGCCGCGCGCATCTGTTCTGCCGGGTCGCCATACGGATCAATCCGATACGCGAGCCAACCCACCGCATTTGCTGCTTCGACGTTCTGTCGATTGTCATCGAAAAAGATGATCTGATCCGGGCGGAATCCGGTCTCTGCTTCAAATCGGCGATAGATCGCGGGGTCGGGCTTGCCGAGTTCGAACAGGTGCGAAGCGCAGCGGAACTCTAGACTCGCCACGGTCGGAAACTTTGCCGGGTTAGTGAGATCTGCCCAGTGAGGAGCGTTCGTGTTTGAAAGGCAAGCCGTGCGGAACCCGTCGTTCTTCACCTCAGAAACAAACTCCGGAATGCCGGGGTACTCGTGCTGGAGAATCGAGAGGTGCGCCTTCTCGGCATGCTCGACGGGGCAGCCCATCAGTTGGCCCATCTCATCTAGATAAGTGGCGTAGTCGATGTGGCCTGCCTGGTGTCGGTTCATGGGCTCGGCATCCGCTAGAAACAGCGGCGGCGAGTCAGCGATGGTGGTTTTGACACCAGCAAACTCGGCGGCCTCTTGCCAGGTTTGCGAAATCCGGACCAATACGCCGCCAATATCGAAACAAATGAGTCGATCCATGAGCCTCTAGTTGAACCTAAAGTCGGCTATATATCGGACAATCGGCAATAAATGCCAGTGCGAGAAACAGCAAACTTGCCGTAACTTTACCGGGGGTTCAATGTGTCACGCTTTTTTGCAGCTCAACGCACGCTGATTCTAGCAGCGCTCTGCAGTAGTTGCGCCTCCGCGTTCGCTGTGCAGGATCCGGTACCGGCGAGCGCCTCCAGCTTTGAAACTTATATATCCTCTATCGAGGCCAAGCTTGCGCGTGGCGAGCACGAAGAGGTTGCCCGTTACAGTAAGGCGCTTATTCCAAACGGAAGGTTCCGAATTTTTCTCAAAAAGCTTCCTACCGGACCGATGAAGCCAAGCATTGAAGGCTTCCTAGGCGGACTTGGAATCTGGGAGGCCGAGACCAATGGGCTGGTTGCTTTTGAACCTGTGCCAACCGCGCGAGATGCCCACATCGTGCTGGAGTTCAAGGACGACTTGACTTATCAAGGCGCACCCGTAGCCGGCCACGCCAGATGGCTGCTGACCCAGAACGGGCTGAGCGTTCGGATCCAGATTCGAACAAAGGCGCCAAATGGAAAGCCACTTTCCTCGGGTTGCATTCAGCAATCGGTCGCCCACGAATTGGGTCATGTTCTTGGGCTGGATGACGGAAATGATGGTGTGATGAGCCCGGTTGACATTCGAAATCCTAGACTCAAGCCGTCGGTTGCAGAGGTTGAGCGAGTGATCCGAATTCGAGATCGCATTCGGGCCATCACGACCGAAGCTATAATTTCTAGGTGACCCTGCTTGAAGCAGTCCGAGACCGAGTCCTGATTGCGGACGGGGCGAACGGAACTCTCCTTGGCCAGTACGGCTACCCTCATCAACCGTATGACTTGGCAAATCTTGATGCTGCCGAGTTGGTACTTCGAGTACACCGCGAATACCTGAGCGCGGGCAGCGACCTGATTGAGACCAACACGTACCAGGCGAACCGGTTTCGATTGCCGGAGACGGTAAGTCCGCGAGAGGTGAATCGACGCGGAGCGGAGATCGCTCGACAGGCGGTTTCAGAATTCTCCGGTGAACGGTTTGTGCTCGGAGCGATTGGGCCCGCAGGCAAAACGGTCGAGCCGTTCGGACAGCTCTCGAAGGAGGAGGTATTCGCCGCCATCACCGAGCAAGTACTCGGCCTGGTGGAAGGCGGAGTGGATGGGATCATCCTCGAAACTTACAGCGCGATGCACGAGCTGGAGATCGCCATTCGGGCTGTGCGGGCGGTGACTGATCTGCCCTTGATTGCGAGCAAGGCTTACATTGAGGACGGCGAGGCGCTGGCCGAGGGGCTGCCAATTCGATGTGCCCGCGAGATGGCGGCGCTGGGGGTTGATGTTGTTGGCGCGAACTGCGTGGTCGGGCCGCAGCGGATGCTGGACATCATTCGGCAGCTGGTTGAGGCCACCGATTTGCCGGTGCTGGCGATGCCGACGCCCGGATTACCACAGCTCGTGAAAGGTCAGGTGACCTACGACATTCAGCCGGAGTACTTCGCGAAAGCCACGATGCGGTTTGTGGAGGAAGGAGCACGGCTGCTTGGAGGATGCTGTGGCACTTCCCCGGCCCACATTGCGGCGCTGCGGCAGTTGCTGGACAACACGAAGGTCAAAGTGCGACCTCGCGGCGAAGTGGTTCGGGAGGGCCAGGTAAAGAAGCCGGTGCCGGTTACGGAGCCGAGTGCCCTGGGTCAAAAGCTTGGAAAGGAGTTTGTGATCGCGGTGGAGCTCGACGTTCCGCGCGGACTTAGCCTGAAGAAGCTAACTGAAGGGTCCATGGCTTTGAAAGCTGCTGGAGTGGATACGATCAACATCTCGGACGGTGCGCGGGCCAGGTTGCGGATGTCGCCGGCGGCGGTGTCGACCATCTTGCAACGCGACGCGGGGGTTGAGGTGACGATGCACTTTGCTTGCCGCGATCGGAACCTGCTCGCGGTTCAGAGTGATTTGCTCGGAGCGCACGCGTTGGGGATTCGGAACATCTTGGCCGTTACGGGTGATCCGGCGAATATTGGGGACTATCCGAGTGCGACGAGCGTGTTTGACATCGACTCGATTGGGCTTTGCCGGATTCTGAAGCGGTTCAATGACGGGATCGATTTGGCGGGATACAGCATCGGCGTGAAGTGCGGGTTTACGATTGCTTGCGCGTTCAATCCGCTAGCTTTTGATGCGGCGGAGGAGATGGATCGGCTGGGGCGGAAGGTGGATGCCGGGGCGCAGGTGGTTTATACGCAGCCGGTGTTTGATGAGGCGCAGGCGGAGATTTGCTTTGAGGCTGGAAAGCGGTTTGGGGTTCCGATGTTGGTCGGAGTTTTGCCGCTGAAGTCGGCGCGACATGCGGAGTTTATGCACCACGAGGTGCCCGGGATTGTGATTCCGGACGCGTTGCGGAAGCGGATTGCGGAGGCGGCGGATGATGACGTTGCTTTGAGCATCGGGATTGAAGAGGCGCAGAAGTTGAGCCAGTTCATTCGGGCTTCCGCGGAGGGCTTGTACTTGATGCCGCCGTTTGGGAGCGCGGTGATTGCGCAGCGGGTGATTGAGGCGATTACGCCTTCAGCGACTCGATAAAGCTCAGCAGGCGCTTGATTAAGCCGGGGAGGTCTTGTTCGATGGCGCGGGCGTGCTCGGCGCCAGGGACTTTCCAGACTTCGGCCTGGGTGGCTTTTTGCAGTTCTTCCGTAATTTCAGGGGTCACGAGGGTGTCTTCGTTGTCGTGGATCAGCAAGGCTGGTTTGCCGAACTTGGGGGCGAAGTCGACCGGGTTAAGGGTGTTTGGATCAACGTTGGCCATCTTTTGGCCGATGAGGACGATGGGCTCTAGGATGGGGCTGGCGGCGGGGAGCTTGAGCGAGAGGTAGCGGCGGCTGGTTTGGTTTAGGTTCGCGTAGGCGGCTTCGGTGACGACAGCGTCGGCGATTTCCGGGTTCCGGCCAGCGGCGATCCACGTGGAGGCTCCGCCGAGGGAGACGCCGTAGAGGATGATTTTCGTCTTCGGATTCTTGCTTCGGATTTCGGTGGCGACGTCGGTGATGATGTCGGCTTCGATTCCGCCGAAGCCGACTTGGGGCATCGGGGATTCTTCTTGTCCGGGCATTCCGATGGCGACGCTGCTGATTTTGGCTTCGGCGAGTTTTTCCATCAGCTTTGGCCAGTGGAGGCGGGTGCCGCCGTAGCCGTGGGCGAAGATGACGATGGCTTTCGGATTCTCGACATCTTTGCTCCAGATCGGGGCTTCGCCGTGGGCGCCTTTGATCGTGGACTCGACGAGTCCGGCCGGAGTGTCCAACTTTTGGCGCGAAGGTTGGACGTATTTGTGCGCTAGGTACACGACGGCGGTGGTGTAGAGGAGCACCGTGCCCGCCGTGTAAATCAGGACCCGTTTCTTAAGGTTTGGGTTTGGCACTTGACGTTATACGAGTCGGATGGACGACTTCGATTCGGCGGACCTAAGGATGGCATCGATGATGCGGATATCTCGGAGGCCCATCTCGCCGGGGGTTCGGAGGGTCATTTTCGGGTCGCGGATGCATTCCGATAGGTGGTCCATTTGGAGGGCCCATTGGTTGGCGGGGGCGACTTCGATGCGCTTGTTGTTCAGCGTGAAGACGTGGCCGGTGTAGCCGGTGGCGGGTTCGGCGGTGATGTTGCCGCGGTCGCCGTAGACCCGGAAGTTGTTGGCGTTCCAGGAATAGGCGGTGGCGCCGAAGCCTTGGACGCCGTTCGGGAAGATGAGGTTGAAGTGGTTGACGTCTTCCACTTCTTTGAACCGGTCGACTTTGAGCTTGTCGCGGGTTCCGTAGACTTCGACCGGGTCGGCGCCGGCGAGGTAGCAGAGGGCCTGGATGGCGTAGATTCCGATTTCGCTGATGGCGCCGTAGCCGCCGAGTTTGCGCTTGGAGTGCCAGCCGTTGTCCCAGCCCATGGTGAAGCCGTGGTCGCTGCGGACGGTTCGGAGCGTTCCGAGGGCGCCGGAGCGGCAGAGGCGCATGGCCTCGAGGTTGTGCGGCTCGAAGTGGCAGCGGTAGCCGATGCCGAGTCGCTTGTTGACCTTCTTGGCCATGGCGACCATTTCTTCGGCTTCCTTCAGGTCGCCGGTCATGGGCTTTTCGCAGCAGACGTGCTTTCCGGCGGCGAGGGAGCGCATGGTGAACTCGTGGTGCGTTCCGGGCGGGGTGATGACGTAGACGACTTCGATGTCTGGATCGTCTTTGATCTTCTCCAGGTTTTGGTAGTTGTAGATCTTGCTTTCGGGGATGCCGTATTCGGCGGCGATTCCCTTGGCTTTGTCCGGACTACCGCTGATGACGGCGACGGGCTTGCTGAGTTTGCAGTCCTTGAAGTTCGGCAGGATGTTCCGAGTGGCGTAACCGCCGAGGCCGAGGATGGCCCAGCCGACAGGCTTTGCCGGCTCTTGGAAGAGGTTGAGGTTCGGAAGTCCGGCCAGCGCCAAGCCGCCAACCCCCGCCATCATTTCGCGCCGAGAAAGGTCTGCCATGATCGGAGTTTAGCTGAGATTTTGGGGGATTGGGCGGAATTAATTAACGTTCCCCCCTAGGGAGATTAATTAATTACAGGTCAGTTTAGGTTCGGGAGGGGGCGCTTTGGGTGGCCTCGCGTGGCTCTGGGTTGCCTTGTATGGCGGGGCTGCGGGGAGCGTTTCTTCTCTGGAATTCCGGGGTATCGTGGGCGGCGAAAATTTAGTGTTTACACTTCCCGCGTTGGGGCGGAATGTAAACTTTGGGTTTTGCGGGTTCGGGATTGGGCGTTTATGGTTTGGATTGGTCATGCCTTTGAGTAGGCGAGGGGCGGTTTGGTCAACTTAATGGGTTTTAAGGGGTTGTTGTCACTCGCTAAAATTTGGGTGTAAGGCGCATGATCACGGCGTGGCACACGTAACTCTCGTGCCCGAGCCAATAGAAGAAGGCGGCTGGAGAGAATTCTCAGCGCGAAACACTTGAGAAAGTCAAGTGCATGGTTGTGGAAGGCTTATACGAGGTTCAGGCATGCCGACGCGAGAAACTCCGCGAATGGCTTCGGAGGTCCCAATATTTGAGGGGATTCTTCCGCTATACCGGACTAGATGAAGCGAGCGCTGGGACGAAGAGTAAGAAGAGGGCCAAGTATTCCTAAAGGCGTAGACGCAATTCTGCTGTATTTTTGTATAATCTTTTTGCATCGCTCGAAATGGCGATCCGCAACTTTCTTATGCAAGATGTTCTAGAACGCAGTGAAACAAAAACTGAAGAAGGCGAATGGAGATTCGATTATCGGGTCCAAATGCAACTACGGATTGGCCTCCAATACCTTCTTGAGATTTTTTATAAGTGTAACAAACCCCGAACGCGGCACAGTTGCGTCCCGGAGTGTGCGCACAGACATGGATAAATTCACACCACCGCAGCCATCCTCTCCAGCATCCACCGGCGGTGCAGGATTCACCTATGCTGATCGCATTTCAGCCAGGATTCTACTTGCCCTGTTATCCAATGAGACATTACTTGGCATGGAGACCGGTGCACCGGTTGCGGTTTACTTTGAGCAACGAATCTCTGGAGCCCTGTTTGACGATTTAGTTGTCATCACCGAAACTTCTGCGCGATGGTTGATTACGTGTAAATCTGGAGACGTCGTTGAAACAAATTCTTTGGACTCCGACTTGATTAATCGGGCCTGGTGGATGATCGAAGAAAGTGAGTCTCAAATAACTGACTCGGATGTTTTTGTTATTGCACAACCTCCACCAAAAAGCGACGAACACGATTCGCTGCAAAAACTCATCACGTGGAGCAGGGAACAACCGTTCAGGCAAACATCAGTCCGCGTTCGGACCGCGAATGTAGTTAATCAGAACGATCGCGACCTTTGGACAAAGCTTAAGGGTGGGAAACAGACCCGAGAACCTCAGACCCTAGCCTCAAAACTTCGATTGCTTACTCTTAATCTTGATCCTGAATTGGGTTCCGATATGGGGATAGTCAAGCGTATTGCTGAATCAACCCTAGAGAACGGAGATCAATGGAAGGACCTCTGGAACGCGTTGGTAGTAATGAGTGCTGAGGCAAGGAGTAACGGCGCAGAACTTAATTCGGAGAAATTGATCTCTCGCTTACCAGCACAGATCCTGCTGAAGAACCACGGAGATGTTGCTGATCAATGGCTGAAGCTACGGAAATGGGGGAAGGCCTATCAGCCTACCGTAAACACAATCGGCGGAAGATTAAAACTCGATAATCAGCCCTATCTTGAAGATTTGGACAGACGATTTGATTGCAGTCATAGATATCTTTTAGTAACCGGTGATTCAGGTATCGGTAAGTCAGTAATTCTCGCAGAATGGTGCAATAAAAAGGATGCAATCTACCTTAGGGCCGATGCACTTCGGGAACCGAGCGAGACACTTATCGCAGCAGGATGCAGAGGCAGCCTCGAACGTCTACTACGTCTAACTATCGAACGAGAGATTTTGATCGTTATTGATCAATTAGATCGGGTGGAAAACGACCTCGATTGGGCAATACTCCGGCTGTGGGTAGCTGACTTGGTCTCCGATGAAAGGGTTCGGCTTGTCTTTGGATGCGCTTCAAATGTGGCTTACAGACAATCTGCCCAGCTGCCGCCTTCAATTGGCAAGGGAATAAAAGAAGTGCAAATCTGCCGTGATAGCAACACACTTCTTAAGGAAGTCGCACACTCTTTTCCCGAGTTTGCAGCCATTTTGACGAGCTATGCTCCGTCGCAGCTCTTGCTGACCCCACGGGCACTCGACCAACTCGTCAAGATGGGTGAAGAGCAATGGCCGGAGACTTTCTCAGGATTTCTTGACATCTTTTGGAGGAACCGTGTTCAGCCTCGGACTGGTTGCCCTCTGGCAAGGTCTACTGCCCGTGACCTCGCCACGAAGGAAGCTGAACGAGGAATAGGAAGACTGGCGGAAGATGCGGACGCAGCAGGCATTGGTGTCCTACGGTCACAAGGCATCATCGAAGACAGCGGACAAGGGCTCAGCTGGGACCACGATACCACCGGCGACAATATCAGGGCAAAAATCCTGGCTGAGCTATACGAAAGCGACCAATTGGCAGAGAGACTTTCTGACTGTGTTTTCAATTCGATCTGGCGCCGCGCATTTAGGCTCTTTTGTGTTACCATCGTGGAGGATTTCGGGCCAGAGGGCTTTGCTAGGCTTCTATCACTGACTAAAGCAGATCGCCTGCTGGAACAAAGCATCTTTGACGCCGTAATTCTGGCTAGCCCGAAACTGAGTCTGCCCATTAAGATTGCTTCCGAGCTTAAGACGCATCATCAGCTAATGCATCGGTTCATTGCGCGCTTTCTGTTTACCGCGGCTGAGCCTTTGGCACCTTACTCCGAAGATTCAGTTGGCGAAAGTATCAATCTTCGTGCGCATATTCGCCAACCGATGTGGGAACGATGGTTACCTACGACAATGATGGTGATTAGCGAGTATAGATGGTTCGTTACACATGCGTTCGTCGAGGGATTAGAAGTAATTGTTCAATATCTAGAGGCCATCAGGGAAGAAGATTTTCTTCAAGCTAGCCGACCTGCGCTGATTCTTGCGCGTAGGGCATTGCGTGTTCGTTCGTATGGAGATGACCTTGAGCACGCCAAAACTCTCGCTTATCGGGCCGCGATTGCAACTCTGAGGTTTGAACGCAGTTCTGCGTCGAAAGTACTACGTCGTGTGAGTGCACGTCAAGGCCCCCGAACGAAACCTAGCGTAGATCGAGAAAGCATCTCGATGTTTGCCGGGCGCCCGTTGGATAAAGTCCTCATTTGGCCGTTAGGTCCATGGAACAAAGTTGATGACAAGTTTCAAGGGTTGTATTTAGGAAGCGGTTGGGCTTACAGAGTTGCCGCCCAAGATTTATCATTAGCAAAAGAACTATTTTACGCTTGCCTGATCGAGGAGCCAAGAGACTTCGACCCTTACAACCCGCTCGAACAAGACCATGTTTATGGGTTGACCTCCTCCCACCAGCTTCCTTTCTTTCCTGCAACTCACTTAAACCCTTCTATTGTTTCGTTTTTTCATCACTCGTTCGAGGCCGGCCTAGATGTAGTCGTGACAATGGTTGAGTTCTGTCTCGAACGGAGCATGGGGGCCGATGACATGAAGGGTAAATCCGGCATCACCCTAGACTGGTACGGAGAACCACGCCAGTTTGCCGGTAGCGGACAGGTGTATCAGTGGCTGAGCGGGAATTCTAATGCACCGTACGTGATTCAATCTCTGCTAATGACTTTAGAAAGCTCCCTACTTTCAATTGAGAATTACGATGAGCTTAAACGGCAAGTGGAGATGACACTGGCTCGCACTAATAATCTGGCATTGCTTGCTGTACTTATTTCGGTTGCAAAGTCAGATCCGAGATTACTGATAGATACATTAGCTCCAGTCCTGTTCAGCAAGGAATTGGATTGGCTGGACATAGCGTCTAGCACATCGAGCTCACTGGGCCAGATTGGTGGAATGTCTTTCCGACAAGAGTGGTGGCGTGACGACAAAGAGGCAGTTCGGTTCTCCAAACTGGAACATCGCAAAAGGAAACTTCGCGATTACGCCATTGTATATCTCATCCACGGGGATCCTGGTCCTGCTGAACGAGCGCGAGAGCAATGGCTTCGGGAAGCCGATGCTTTGGATCCAGATAGCGCACAGGGTCTCAGAGTCTTGGCAGGCTTTTACGACAGATCAAAACTTACCACCCAGACCACACCGGATGGTTGTCAGGCAATCGGTGTCACTCTACCGGATGATGTGCTACAGCGTGGGGAGGAGTTGCAACGACAAATGATCCTCGATATGCGTGCGAATCCATATCACGTGTTGATGGAAGTGGATAATGCTAATGACTTACCAGACGGAGCGCAAGCGATTGTCGATCAGTTGTGCGATGACCTAGAGCGAGCGGTTCCAAAGTATGGTGCCGTGCCGATGTTCTTCTCAGCCACTCTAGCAGTAATGCTGCTTGGCCTAAAAGCCGCGACTGTTGGACTTTCAACTAAGGTTGGCGACGATGTCAGCGTCATTAGAGCCGACCTGACGGAGGTCCTGGCATCTAAAAGCGGACACTTTGAAGACCCATTGAATTGGGACGACAAGTGGCATTGGACTCGGCTTGTGGCTATGAACTCCCGGCTGATTTTTGAGGAATCCCTCGATTCGGTTGAGAAGCGAAAGGCCCTGGTTGCCTTAATACAGAGTTCGGGTTCGCAAGCGCTTCATGCTGTGGTGATTGACACGGCAACTACACAACAGGGCAGGCAGTTCTGCCGCATTGTTCTGGAAATAGCTAGGGTATGGGCTGTAGAGCATGTCCGGCTCCGAGAGATTGAACGATTTTCACAGTTTCCTAGAGACCAGAAACCCTCCTCGCTGGATCTAGACTATTCGACTCGAGTAGTGGATTTTATCGAGAATGGACTCTGGATCAGTGACGACCGCAAAGGCTTGGGAACGGCCCATAGTGAGGCGAAGTCTCCATGGGGACCTTCAAACTATAAGATCATTCTCCCGGCCCTTTTTGAATTGCTGTTCAAAAGTCCCTCGACAAGCGACGAGCGATCAGCCCTACAACCAATACTTAGAGATTTGTTAGAGGGAGTCACCTGGCATGATAGGAACAATAAGGGACATCACGAATACGACCAGACCTCACAAGAATCTTGGCGCGTCATCGGGAAATACTTATCCGACCTTGACATTAGCGAGCGGTCTACTGTCCTCCTAGAATGGTCAACTTGTCCAGGTAGAGGAAAGAACTCACTTGAACTAATCGATGGACTATTAACAAGTTACTCGCGGGGCACGTCCGATCTAAAGAGTGCTTCACGTTCACTCGAAGCACTTATCGCAGCGTATGAAGCGCGACCAAGCACTGATCGCTGGCATGGTTTTGATTTGTATCTGTTCGGCCTTCGAGGTCATGGCAGCATTGACTGGGACGAAACTGTTGGGCGGGATTGGCTGGAAGCGAATAAGCATCTTCTGAGCCCCTACGTCAACTCATGCTTGTCAGCTGGCTACTCGAGAGAGAGATTCTTAACAAGGGTGTGTAGGGCTGAGTATTCAATCTTCGATCAAGAACTTTTCGAAGCTGTCAGCCGAAAGGTGGGTAGTCCGACCGACATCGATTCGGCCGAAGCGTCGGCGGTGGCTCGATTACTTATCCGCTGGTCAGCTCTCGCTAAACGAAGTTCAGAGAATCGCAACACCTGGAGACGTTTGCTAGCTATATTGGAACAAAAAGGAGAGCGCCTTGCATGGCAGGTTCTTTCGGAACTTGCAGACCGAGTTTAGGCGTTCAGAACGAAGAAGTTAGGCTGGAACAATCTCCAGCACCTTGTCAAAATTTCCACACCTTATTGGTTCGCCGTAAAATGACCGTCGCTGAGAAAGATTTTTCCGTCTCCACTGCAGGAGAAGCGCACGAGCAGAAGAGAACGCCACACAGAAGAACGGATCATTGAGGTCCAGGAGGAAATTGACGCTGGGGCGAGTATCGCTTCGGTTGCCAGATTCCATGGCGTCACTCACCAGACATGAGGCGGAAAAGTCAGACGCTGTCCAACATTCTCGATCAAACACCTGTAAGGCCCTACCAAGTACTACAGGGCAGGATAACTTGCGATCAATAGTACCTACACGCAACAACAGGGCATGCCGATTGAAAAGCTTTTCCCTCTCAGCATCAAGCACCCCGTTTTCACCCTTTCTTCAATTCTTCGCTTTCTTAGCTGTGAATGCCGCTCGAAACTGACCGGCAATCTTAAGGAGACTGTCTTTATCCAAGTTGGTAGGCTCCCATTCCCAATTTTTACCGTTTCGGCTATGTGCGAATACTCCCGTCAAGCAGAGCGCTCGAAGAATCTCCATGAAATTGGTATCCCCGCGAAGTAATCCTGCATCGTTGAACGCATCCTTCAATTCCTTAACGGTAAATTTGGCAGGCAAGACGCAGCTACTGATCCCGGATGTAAAGGGCCTCAGTTGTGGTAAGAACTTCTCGTGATCTGCCAGCACCGCTGCAAGATGCTTACGAGCAAACGGCAGCTCAAGCTTTCGCAACAAATTTGGATCACGAGTTGATCTCTCTTGTTCAGCGAGAGTCTGGGTGTACATGGCAACTAAATCAAGCAACGCTCTAGGGTTTCCATTTGAAAGCCGGCCTAGGAATGTCTGAGTGCTCTCTTTACTCGTGTCACCGAATACTGTATCAAATACGGCGCGATCGTCTTTTGGAACCAATTCACCTTGTTCCTTATAGCTTAATTTAATTCGGTTTACCAAAAGCTTCTGCAGTCGCTCTTCATTCCACGTGAGTTCGATTCGATCGGTAAACTTCGACCCAAACTCCGGCATTCGACACAGTAAGCTATATATCTCGGTTCTGAGCGTGACGATAATATTTGCTTTGTTGCGCTCAAACTCGGATTTTGCTCGAAGGAGGCTCACCAAAATCGAATTCGCAATTTGTGAGCCATCCCAGCACCAGTCAAGATCATCAATGAACAGCCATACGTTCTTATTCTCACACACATATTTAGCTAGTTCGTTCAATTCTGTTACGCTCGGCAAGGACGGTTCAGTGCCTTTATCTGGTAGAGCCTGCTTGATAAACTTGTTTGAACCGTACATTTTCAGAACGCTAACAAATGTCTCTAAGATGTCCCGACTTCCAGGAGAAACCGACACGAAATACTGTCGAATGCGCTCTTCATAAGAAGTGGTGAGCCTTCCTGTCAATGATTCACCATACTCAACCACAATCAGGTGGCTGAACACGACCTTCCAAAGGTCCGTCATGTTGGCTATGTTTTGAGAGTCTGGATAAATCTCATCGATAACGGAGTAAAGGCTGGTCGGCGGACTGATCTGAACGACAAAGTCAACGCCACTTTGTTTCAACGTTTCTGCGAAGTAGCTAATCAGGGCGGTTTTTCCGGAACCACGTCCACCGACGATGAAAGTAGCTTCGGCATTTAAAAGCCTTGAGTTGTAATCCGCTACAGAGACGAATGCATCATGCAGAAGCCGATCCTTTTCGGCACGGCCGTTGCCCCAAACGATCTTACTGACGTTCATACTCAACCCGCTGGGTTGAATGTTATCACATCTGTTTGGTTTATCACGGGAAAATCGAAGTATAGGTCTCGATCCGCAAGTGGACTTCCACGTTTCTGGGCTGCAAAGTTTCCTACCAGCAGAATTTCTGCAAGTGTAAGTATCATTTTACTTTTTTGCTTATGCCTGCACGATGCCGACTTCCGTCCAAGGCATGTGTTGAAATTAGGGTCACTAACATCTCGATCTCTAATTGCAGCTGAGCCATAAACAAGGAGGGAGCACACGGCCGGAATATCAGCCTTCAGGAGGAAGAGTCCCTTTTCTACGGCGTCAACCATGGATAGCTTCAAGTGCCTGCAGATCTGCTTCGGGGAAGGCAGAGGATAGGAGTTTAATTCATCACTGTATGGCGGAATATGAAGTTGCCATATTAATGCCCATTTTTCATTCTCGGTAAGCGATTCAATCGGCACTGTCAATGAAAACAATGGGAGCACGTTGATTGAAGTTTCGGTTGCCATAGGCACCGAAAACTGTGACGAAATCTCCATTTGAGCCAAGATACCATAATGTTCGCATTTGTTTATCAATGTCGATCTTTGTGATCCGCGCAATTAATCCGTAGAGTTTCTTTGTCTTGGCTCAGCTAAATTGCGCTCAGCTCCGCAGCCTCAACGCAGTTCGCCAGCAGACTCGCCACCGTCATCGGCCCCACCCCACCAGGCACCGGCGTTAGCCACGACGCTACTTCCGAAACGCCCTCAAAGTCGACGTCGCCGACGTCGTGGGTTCGGCCCTCTACTTTGTTGTAGCCGGCATCCACGACTACCGCGCCGGGTTTGATCCAGTCGGCTTTCACCAGTTCGGCGCGGCCTACGGCGGCTACTACGATATCGGCTTGGCGGCAGAGGGCGGGGAGGTTTTCGGTTTTGCTGTGGGCGATGGTTACGGTGGCGTTCATTTGCAGGAGCATGAGGGCCATCGGTTTGCCGAGGATGACGCTGCGGCCGATGACGATGGCGTGCTTTCCGGCGGTGGGGATTTGGTAGTGCTTCAGGATCTTGGTGATTCCGAGCGGGGTGGCGCAGCGGAAGCCGGGGAGGTCGCCGACGAGGCGGCCGAGCGATTGCGGGGTGATGCCGTCGACGTCTTTTTCTGACCCCAGGGCCATGAGGGCGGCGTTTTCGTCGAGGTGTTTGGGCAGCGGGTGCTGGATGAGGACGCCGTGGACGAGGGGGTTGGCGTTGAGCTCATGCACCTTCGCGAGGAGTTCTTCTTGGGTGGTTTCGGCGGTGGCTTCCCAGGAGCCGCTTTCCATTCCGGCGGCTTCGGCCCACTTTCGCTTCATGCGGACATAGGCCAGGCTCGCGGGGTCTTGGGCGGCAACGATGGCTTCGAGGCGCGGGGTGATGCCTTTTTCTTTGAGGACGCCGACGCGCTCTTTCAACTCCGCGCGGAGTTGTTTCGACAGGGCGAGGCCATCAAGGATTTGGGCGGGCATGGTTCTATTCTGACGGCTTGGCCGGCTCGGGCATGAGGTCGGTTTTCAGCACCCAACCAAAGCGGCGGGCGTTTTTGCCTTCTTGCGAATCGGCGTCGACGACTTCTTCTACCAATTCTTCTTTCACCTCCGGAGCCACGTAGACCTCGGGTTCGGCTTCGCCCATTTTCGGGTCCCAGTGGTGCTTCTCGGTGACTTTATACAAGTTGCCCAGTACGCCGTTTACGAACTTGCCGCTCTCGACGCTGGAGAATTTCTTGGCGATTTCGATGGCTTCGTTGATGGTGATGAAGGGGCTGATATAGGGGACGTAGAGCAGCTCGAAGGTGGCGATTTGCATGACGATGCGGTCCATCGCGGCGAGGCGGCCGAGCTCGTAGTCGTGCAGGTGGTCTTGAATCAGCTCGTTGATGCGGGCTTGTTGGTTTTGGACGCCGTAGACGAGCTCTTCGGTGTAGCGTTCGAGTTCGGGGTTGAAGCCGTACTCGAGCTGGGTCCAGTAGCCGTCGTCATCTGGGTTGTACAGCAGGGATGGCTCGACAACGCCAGCGGTGACTTGCGGCACTTCGGTGAAGGCTTCGGCAAGGATTTCGGCGGCGGGTCGGTCGCCATATTCCGATTCGTAGAGAACGCGGAGGGCGAGTTCGCGGGCGTGGCGGCGGGATTTGGAAAAGATCAACCCAAGCCCTCAAGGAATCGCGGCACCCAGCCGGTATCGAACTCACCGGTTTTGTACGCGTCGCTCACCACCAGGCGGCGCAGGAACGGAAGGTTTGTCTGGATTCCGCCGATCTGGAACTCGTTCAGCGCGACGGCAAGTTTCGCCACGGCCTGATCGCGGGTGGGGGCTTTCACGATGAGCTTCGCGATGAGGGGGTCGTAATACGGGGAAACGGAGAAACCGGCGTAGGCGTGGGTTTCCATCCGCACTCCGCGGCCGCTCGGGGCGACCCATTCGGTGATTTGGCCGGTGCTCGGGGCGAAGTCTTTGTCGGGGTCCTGCGCGGTGATGCGGGCCTCGATGCTGTGGCCCTCTAGGTTCACATCGTCTTGAGTGATCGGCAGCTTTTCGCCGCTGGCGATCCGGAGCATGAGGTGTACGAGGTCGAGATTGGTGATTTCCTCGGTGACCGGGTGCTCGACCTGGAGGCGAGTGTTCATTTCTAGGAAGTAGAAGTTGTGGTCGTCATCGAGGAGGAATTCGACGGTTCCGGCGTTTTGGTAGCCGACGCTGAGGGCAACGCGGACGGCGGCTTCGCCCATCGCTTTTCGGACTTCGGGCCGCATTTGGGCGAAGGGGGCTTCTTCAACGATCTTTTGGTGGCGCAGGTTTTGGATGGAGCACTCGCGCTCGCCGAGATAGACCATGTTTCCGTACTGGTCGCCGATGACTTGGATTTCGACGTGGCGAGGGCGGACGACGCACTTTTCGATGAGGATTTCGCCGGAGCCAAAGCTGGCCTGGGCTTCGGCTTGAGCCATTTTCCAGAGGCGAGCGAGGTCGTCGGGGCCATCGACGCGGCGGATGCCTCGGCCTCCGCCACCGGCGACGGCCTTGAGGAGGATGGGGTAGCCCATCTCATCGGCAATGTCGAGGGCGACGCTTTCGTTGGGCACCGCGCCGGGGGAGCCGGGGACGACGGGGACGTTGGCGGCGATGGCGGCGGCTTTGGCTTTGGCCTTATCGCCCATGGCCTCAATGGCTCCGGGCGGGGGGCCGATGAAGGCGATGCCGAGGCTTTGGAGGGCGATGGCGAAGTTGGCGCGCTCGCTGAAGTAGCCGTAGCCGGGGTGGACGGCTTCGGCGCCGGAGATTTGGCAGGCCATCAGCACGTTGGCGAGGTTCAGGTAGCTGTCGGTGTTTGATCCTGCGCCGACGCAAACGGCTTCGTCGGCGAGTTTGACGTGGAGGCTTTCTCGGTCGGCTTCGCTGTGGACGGCAACGCTGAGGACGCCGAGTTCGCGGCAAGCGCGGATGACTCGGCAGGCGATTTCGCCTCGGTTTGCGATGAGGATCTTCTTAAACATTCAGTATTTTCCGTGGCCGGGGTGGGGGCATTTCACCAGGCCATCGGCTTGGTTGTATTCGTAGGCTTCTCCGCCAACCGGGCAAACGTAGAATTCGGACGGAAGCTTGGTTTCTTTGATATCGGCCGGTGGCTGGTCCTCGTTGGTCATGGCGACGATTTGCAGGGCGCTACGGACTTGGCCGAGGTTGCTGCGGCAGACGTCGTCTTTGGCGGCGTATTTTGCCGCGCCGAGGACGGTGGTGCCTTTTCCGTCGGGCCGGGCGCTCTTCTTTTCGCCGCCGAAGGCGCCGCTACCGTAGAAGAGGGCGACGCTGAGGACGGCGATGATGGCGAGGGTTGCCAGGAGGCTGACCAGCGTGTTTCCTCGAGTTTTGGATTGCGTCATGTTGGTTCCACCCAGGCGATGATTTGGCCAAATTGAACGGGAACGTCGGCTTCGGCGAGGACTTCTAGAATGGTTCCAGCCACGGTGGTCTCCACGTCGTTTGCGAGTCCGAGGACGGCGATGTGGCCGACGACTTGACCGGCGGTGACGGTTTGTCCGACTTCAAGCGGTGGGTTTGTGGGTCGGAAGTAGCCAACGTAGTTCGACTTGATCGGCTTTTTGGTTTCCTTCGCGGGCTCGGTTGTGGTGGCTTCGGAGGGTTTTGGTTTTGCCGGAGCCGGGGTGAGGGTTGCGGAGAAGCTGGTGTCGCCAATGCTCAGTTCAACTTCGGCAAAGCCGTGAGCGCGAGCGGTTGAAAGCGCGTGCCGAACCGACGACCAAGCTGAACCAGTTTGGGTCTCCATGCTTGCGGGTTCTTTCTCCATTCTTTTTGGAGTGTACCGAGTAAGAAAAATGCCGGGGCTAGGGTTTTGCGCGTCACCAGCTAGCTGGTTATTTTGGGGGAGGAAACAGCCCCGGCTGAGGATACGGTCACTCGCTTCGGTCACGTACTTTTTTTCGCGACTCTACTTACACGTATTTCAACGCTGGTGTTTGAAAAGCGTTCCCGGACCGGGAATGGTCCTAGGACCATTCTTCGGTTGCTACGCCAGGAAGTTTGAAGTTGCGCCTTTGAAAGAGGGGAAGACTTCTCCGGCGTCGCTGAATCCGTGGCGTTTGGCAAGGATTTCCTTTAATACGCTGCGGTAGTCGGTGGTAACGCGAAGGTCTCCGGGGCCTTCGAGTTCGTCGGGCTTTAGTCCTGGCCAGTCGGCGTAGACGCCGGGCTTTTTGATTCCGCCGCCCATGACGAGCATGGCTCCGGCGCGGCCGTGATCGGTGCCGAGGCCGCCGTTTTCGTAGGCGCGGCGACCGAATTCGGACTTGACGACGATGGTGGCTTTATCGAGGAGGGGGCCGAGGTCTTTCGCGAAGGCGCCGAGGGCGGTTCCGAGTTCGCCAAGGAGTCCGGGCATCCAGCCGGCGGTTGAGCCTTGGGTGACGTGGGTGTCCCAGCCGCCCATGTTGAGGAAGGCGACTTCCATTCCGATGCCAGATCGCATGAGGGTGGCGGTCTCTTTGAGGCCTTGGCCGAGGCCGGTTTCGGGATACTTGATGCCGCGAGCTTCGAGGTCGGTGCTCATTTTTAGGTTCTGCACCGAGTCGAGAACGGCGAGGGTGCTGCGGCCGGCTTCGGAGGCAGCGTCGTCGCCTTCGGCGCAGAGTTTGCGCAGGCGTTGGATGAGTTCTTTTCGCTCTTCATCGCTTCCGTTGAGGCGATAGTCGGCGATGCTGTTGAGGCCGATGGCATTGAGTCCGCCGCGGAAGGCGTCGGGCATGGTGCTGCCGAAGGCGACAGCGCGAAGCGGGGTGTGGTCGGGTCGGGCGGAGGCGGCGAGGTAGCGACCGAGCCAGCCGCTGGCAGGGCCGGCTCCGTCGTTGGCGAGGCCGCGCTCCATGGCGCTCATGGCTTCGAAGTGGCTGCGGGTTTGGTCGAAGCTACCAACGGCATGGATGGCGAGGAGCTTCTTTTCTTCGATGAGCGGCTTGATGGGATCGAAGGCGGGGTGCAGGCCGAACTTGTCGTCGAGCTTGATGGATTGCCGTTCGGTGATGGCGATGTTGGGCCGAATTTTGTAGTACTGGTCCTCGAAGAAAGGCACGAGGACGCTCATTCCGTCGGCTCCGCCGCGCAGGAAGATGACGATGAGGACGTTGTCCTTCTTTTCTTCTGAGACGGTGAATCCGGCGAGGGCGGTGCCTCGGCTGGCCCAGGCGAGGCTGGCCATGGATGCGCCGACGAGGAGGCCGCGGCGGGAAACGCCTTCGATTTTTGTTGACGCTTTTGGTTGGCGGATGACTTCGGGACGGCCGTAGTTTCCATCGCCGTCGCAGGAGATCCAGGGTCCTGAAATTTTCTGTGGGTTTGGCATTTTTATTTCCACTGGAAGGCTGGAGCCATGAGCATGAGGGCGAGCCCGGTTTTGGGTTGTTCGGCAAGCACTTTTGTCGAGAGGGTGGCGATTCCGGCACCGGCGATTTTTGCATCGGGGATTTGCGTTCCTTGGATGCGGTTGGCGGCGAGGTCGGCGGCGAAGTTCCAGCGGGCGAGCATGCCGCCGGTCCAGGCTTGGGTCTCGTCGGGGTAGCCATCGGGCATCGGCCATTCGTAGAGCGGTTGGCCCATGTCGAATAGGTGCTTCAGGAGGCCGGGGCCGGCGTCGGTTTGGGCTCCGCTGGCGCGGACGGCGCTGACGGCGTAGTCGAACGGGCGCTTGAAGATGGGGGGAGCGTCGAGGAGCGCGTTGCCCATGAGCATCGGCTTCAAGGTTTCCTTGATGTCGCCTTTGCTGGCGAGGTAGGCGGCCTTCATCTGGTTGATGACAGGCTCGGGCTCATCGCCCAGGAAGTAGCGGGCGAGTTTTCGGCAGAGGAAGTTGGCGGTTTGGGGGTGGTGGGCGAGGATGTCGATGACGATCTCGCCGTCCTTCTCGCCTTGGCCGGCGTCGATTTTTTTGCCGAGGACGATCTTTGCGCCGTCATCGTGTTTTTCGGATTCGAAGAGGAAGGCGCCGCGTCGCTTTAGGAATCCGGTTTGGATGCCCCAGCCGGTGAAGCAGCGGGCGACTTCCATGACGTCTTTCTGGCTATAGCCGCCACCCACGCCGAGGGTGTGGAGTTCCATGATTTCCCGGGCGTAGTTCTCGTTTGGGACGCCTTTGCGGTTGATCTGGTTGTCTAGGTATTGGAGCATCGCCGGGCTTTTGGCGCTGGCCATGAGCATGTCTTCGAACCGGCCGAGGGCGTGTTGACGAATGACCTTGCGGGTGTCCTCGGGGACGCTATAGGCGATCGGCCACTTTCGGCCGTACAGGTTGAAGTGGTTCGACCAGAAGTCGACCATTCGCTCCTGGAGCTGATTTGGGCTGTAGACGGCGCGCAGGACGGCGGCTTGTTGGAGGTGCCGAATGACTTCGTAGTCGGGCAGGTCGCGGAGTTCGCCGCCTTCGTAATAGATGGCGGAGAGTCGGCGGAGCTGGAGCAGGAGGCGCGGATCATCTTGCTGATCTGCAGCGAGCTGCTTTTTCACCCAACCTTTTCGGCCGAGCGACTTGATTTCGACGAGATCCTCGCCCTGCGGGCCGAAGGTGAGGCGGTTGGCCAGGCGAACTTCTTCGGCGACGTTACCGGAGGGGGCTTTGAGGGCCTTTCCTTCGGGGGAGATGCGTCGGGAGACATCGGAGCAACCAGCAAGGAGGGCAGCACCGCCCGCGGCCAAGCCGAGGGCGAGGGCATCGCGCCGGGAGATGTTGGGTTGGTCTTGCATGAGTCGCCTTCCTTACTGCAGCGGAGTTGGCTCGAGGGCTTTGACTCTCTGCTTACCAAGCAGAGCCGACCAGCCGGCACCGAAGGCGATGCAGAGCATGGCGGGGAGGAAGAGGAACCAGCCGAGCAAAGGAAGCAGCCCAACGCCGACTAGGATGAGCGAGCTTCGGGAGAAGGCGGTGAACTCGGACATGTCCGTGTGCTGTTCTCGCATTCGGATGGCGACCAGGCGAGCAAGTCCGGCTCCGCCGACGGTGCCGATGGCGAGCAGGCCACCGATGAGGGCCGCACCCAGGAACTTGACTCCCGGGGCCGGGGCGTTTAGCAACGCGAGACCGAGACCTCCGAGAACCAGAAGGATTCCTACGCCGTGGAGCATGGGGCCCCAGAATCCGCCTTGCAGTTTCGTGTGGGCACGGTGGACCTTGGCATCGAACATGAGTCCAGCGGCCAATAGGGCTGCCCAACTGGTAAGCGTGAGGGCAATAAACCCGGTGATAACGGCAAGAACGTCTCCAAACAGCATTGTCTTTGTCTCCGTCGTGCCGCGGTTAAGGTTGCGGGCTCGACGTAAGCTATGTTAGGGCATCGCGCCGTTGATCAGGGACTAAATGCCCCTTTCGGAACCGGTTGCCTCTACACTAATCCCACAGCCATGCCGGACCGCAAACTTCTCACGGGTATTTCTGCCGACGCCTTCGTTTCTGACGCCGACCGATGGGCATTGGAGAAGCTCCAGAAGGTGCCACTGCTTCCGTTGGTGATGCGGAAGTTTTACGAGGTCGGTTTCGACCGGTGGTTCTACGTGATGAATATGTCCATGTCGGTTCGGTGTGGACCTAACCAATATCCGACGTTGCATCGGATTTTGAAGGAGAGCTGCGCGGTGCTGGATATGCCGGAGCCGGAGCTTTACATTACGAACAATCCGTTTCCAAACGCCTTTGCGGGTGGAGTCGAGCGGCCCTATATCACGCTGCGATCGGGGATTGTGGACAACCTTTCGGACGAGCAGCTCTACCACCTGATTGGCCACGAGCTGGGACACATTAAGGCGAACCACGTGCTGTACTTCAGCGTCGGTGCGGTGCTGTTTGCTTTGCTGGACTTGCTGGGCAAGCGGACATTGGGGACGACGGACGTAGCCTCTTATGCCTTGGTGCTCGCGTACTACGAGTGGTCGCGGCAAGCGGAGTTCTCAGCCGATCGTGCCGGGTTGTTAGTTTCGCAGTCGTTAACGACGAGCTTGGATTCGCAGATTTCGCTTACGGCAGGACCAAGCCGATTACGCCACGAGCAGAACCGCGAGGCCTTCATGGACCAGGCGCGGGCTTATCAGGACGCCGACACGCTAGATCAGATCGGGAAGGCAGTGCTGTTCATGATGTACGGCAAAACCTTCACTCACCCTATGCCCGTCCACCGGGCTCAAGAGTTAGAGCGGTGGTACTTGACCGGGGCGTATGAGCGGATCATGAATGGAGACTACGCGCGTCTGGCGCAGGCGGCGTAAGCCTGCGTCGTAACGAAACTAACCCCTCAGCGACTGCACGAAGTAGATGCCGGCCATGAGGACGCCGTAGATAGCGACGCCGGTTCTGAGCTTGTCGGGCGGGACGCGGAGGCTCCAGCGGGCCATGCCGTAGCCACCGAGGACGGCACCGATGGTGAGGGCGCCGGCGGCGGGGAGGTCCACGATGCCGGAAAAGAAGAAGTACAGGCTCGCGGAGAAGTTGATGAGGACTCCGAGCGAGTTTTTGATCAGGTTGATTTCGTGGGTGTCAGCGTCGATGAAGAGGGCAAAGGCCGCCATCATCATGATTCCCATGCCCGCGCCAAAGTAGCCGCCGTAGAGCGCGACGAGAAACTGCATGAAGATGCCGAGCCAGAGCGGCACGTGCGGGCGATCGCCGAGGAGAAACTTTTTGATTTTTGGCTGGAAGAGCAGGAGCAGCGCTGCGAACAGGATCAGATACGGAACGACCTTCTTAAACGCCGACTCGCCCGAAGTCACAAACAGCCACGCACCCAGAGTCGCTCCGATAATTGTGGGGACGGCCAGCTGGAGCAGCTGAGTTTTGACCTTTGGGAACAGGGCACGAAGCCCAAACACTCCGCCCAGAGAACCGGGCCAGAGCGAAACCGAGTTGGTCGCGTTCGCGACGTTTGCCGGCATCTGCATGCCGAACGTGAGGAACGGGAAAGTGACGAGGGTGCCTCCGCCAGCGATCACGTTGATTCCGCTTGCAATGGCCCCAAAGAAGACAAGACCGCTAAACTCGAGCGCGGTCAAATTTGATCCAACACGCTGCTGAGTTCAATGGCAGCCAGCGCAGCTTCGCGACCTTTATTGCCCATCTTCAGCCCGGCGCGATCCCATGCTTGGTCTTGGGTGTCTGGCGTGAGGATTCCCCAAGCGACCGGAGCGGCGTACTGAACTTGCAGTCCCATGAGCGCACCGCTTACGTCGCCACCAAGCAAGCGGGCATGCGGGGTTTGACCTTGCATGATGCAACCGAGGGCGATGACGGCATCTGGTCGCTCGTGGCGAGAAAGCAGTTCGGAGATGACCGGGGGAATTTCCCAGGTTCCGGGAACGTGGATCACCGTGACTTCTGGATCGCCGTGCCGGGCGAGTTCATCGAGGGCGCCTTCGAGCAGTTCCTTGGTAATGGCTTCGTTCCAGCGGCTCACGACGATGACGAAGCGCTTCGAGGATGCATCCATCGACCCACGCACGGTTTTCATAACTGTAGTTTAACTTGCCGGAAAGGAACTGGCCCGAAAGTGAGACAATGAACTTGTGGAAATTGAGCGCAGTTGGTTGCAAGAACTCTCGCAGATTCTGCGCGCGGATCAGCTTTTGACCGGCGCGGCGGCGCGAAGAGGTTACGATTGCGACGCTTACACGGTGGACCGATTTCCGCCGGTCGCAGTGGCCCTGCCCGAATCCACGGCGGAGGTTGCCGAGCTTGTCCGCTGGTGCAATGTCCGCAAAGTCCCGTTCACCGCACGAGGTGCCGGGACAGGGCTCAGTGGCGGCTCACTACCAGCGCTGGGCGGGCTCGTAATCTCGACAAAGAAGCTCACGAAGATTCTGGAAATTGACCTTCCGAACCGCCAGATGCTTGCTCAAACCGGGATTGCGAACAAGAAGCTTTCGGACGCGGTGAAAGCGGCGGGACTTCATTTCGCCCCCGACCCTTCTTCTCAAACCGTGGCGACGCTTGGCGGAAACATTGCCGAGAACGCGGGCGGACCACACACGCTGAAGTACGGCGTTACATCTAGCCACGTGGTCGCCATCACGATGGTCACGCCAGAAGGAGACGTGGTTGAACTGGGCAGCCGGGTGCCGGGTGGGCCGGGGCTGGATTTAGCCGGACTCGTTATCGGATCGGAAGGAACCCTTGGCATAGCCACCGAAGCCTGGGTGACCCTAACGCCGTTACCGAACCATGTAATCACCGCGTTAGTGGCATTTGGCACGGTTCGCGCGGCGACGGAATCGGTTGCGGAAATCATTGCCTCGGGCACCATCCCGGCGGCCCTAGAAATCATGGACCGCGGGATTCTTGGCGCGCTTAAGGCAGCATTTGGGCTCGAATATCCGGCGGGAACGGAGGCGTTGCTCCTTGTGGAGTGCGATGGTGATTCCGCCGAAATTGTCAAGGCAGAAATGGCCACCGTCGACGCCATTTGCCGCGCGCAGAACTGCCTCAACCTTGAGACCGCCGAGGACGAAGCGGCACGACAGAAGCTTTGGACTGCCCGCAAGAAAGGAGTGGGTGCAATGGGGCGGCTGGCGCCGAGCATCGTCACGCACGACGGCGTGATTCCGCGCTCAAAATTGCCCGAGATGCTGGACACGGTTTACGAAGTCGCGAGTCGGCATCAAATTGGGGTGGCGAACATATTCCACGCGGGCGACGGCAACTTGCATCCGTGCTTTTACTTTGATGACCGCGACGCAGACCAAGTGCGGCGAGTGGTGGAGGCCGGAGAGGAGATCATGCGGCGTTGCATCGAACTGGGTGGATCAATTACCGGTGAGCATGGCATCGGGGTGGAAAAGCTGGATCTGATGGGGCTGATGTTTAGTCCCGCCGACCTCGAGTTTCAGGCACAAGCCAAGCGCATTTTCAACGACGGGGCGCTCTGCAACCCGTGCAAAGTTTTGCCAAACCAGAAGAGCTGTGTCGAACACAAATCGCGATGGCGGGGAGTGGCTTGGTGATGACCCTGATCCATTCGCTAGAGGACCTTCAGACCTTGGTGAAAGAACAGCCGCTGGTGCGGCACATGTCTCCCCATCGGTTCCGCAATTCTTCGCTTCCGCCGGCGGTCGAGTTAGACCTGCGGCCCTGCAGCGGCATCCTCGAGGTTCACCCTTCGGACCAAGTGGTGGTGGTGCGAGCAGGAACGGGGATTCGCGACCTTCAGACGGAGCTTGCCTCCCACGGGCAAGGCCTGCCGTGGATTGCGGCCCCAGGCGAAGATCCGAACTTGGACCTTGCTACGGCGATCGGGCTGAACCTGCCGCATTTAGGGATGGCTACCCATGCCAGTTGGCGCGAGTGGGTTTTGGGTCTGACGGTGGTTCAGCCCTCGGGAGAACTTGTCCACTGCGGTAGTCGAGCGGTGAAGAACGTGGCCGGTTACGACGTGCAGCGCTTACTAGTCGGAGCGCGAGGAACTTTGGGAATCATTGCGGAAGTGATCTTGCGCACGTGTCCACTCAAAGCGTTGCCAAGCGTTGATGCACCGAGCGCGACGGAAATTGACTTTATCCAAAGGTGTTTGCCAACGGACTTTGAAGCGCTGGTGGAATCCTTGGGCGGTGCGGTGGTCTATGCCGACGAGGCTGCATCCGTGGTTTATGGGGTTGGAAAGCCGGCCGTGTCCGGGTCTGGGTGGTCATTGATCGCTGGGAGTTACGCAATTTCTGATCCCGTGCAGTCCAAGTATTGGCAGCGAGCGAAAGCGGAGTTTGACCCTTCGGGCAAACTGAATCCGGGAGAAGTGCAGCTATGAAAGACCTTTCCGCACTGACCTCGCAATGTATTCGCTGCGGATTTTGCTTAGAGGCTTGTCCGACCTTTACGGAAACGGCCAGCGAGCTCGAATCGCCTCGCGGGCGCATTTATCTGGTGCGAAGTGCGATGGATGGCAAGCTGAACTGGCAGGATGACGTGAAGCCGCACCTTGATCGCTGCCTTGGGTGCCGAGCTTGCGAGACGGCTTGCCCAAGCGGCGTCGAGTACGGAAACATCCTTGAGCTGGCGAGGGACGCAATCGATGGGGAACGCCCGAACCGACCACGCCAAGCGCTGCTAAAGGTTGCCACCGATCCGGGATTGATGCGCTTGCAGGCCAAGTTGTCCACTTTTCTTCCTGGAAACCGCATTCCGAATTTCGTTAGCCGGTTTGTGAGTGGGGTGGATGCGGAAGTGGATAAGCCACAAATCCCAAGTGACTGGCATATCGCTCCACTTTTGGCCAAAGAAGTGCCTCCGGTGCGCGGCGAAGTGTATTTGCTTGAGGGTTGTGCAATGCGGGTGCTGTTCCCGCGCGTTCACCATGCAACGCGGCGACTTCTGCGGCGGATCGGCTATCAAGTTCGCGAAGTGAAGGCCGGCTGTTGCGGGGCGATGCACGCGCACAACGGGGGGCTTGACGAAGCGCGGGAGCGAGCGAGAGACCTGATTCAGGCAATGACGGACGATTTGCCGATTATCGTGAATAGCGCCGGATGCGGGTCGACGATGAAAGAATACGGCGAGTTGCTGGGCCCCGAAGGTGCCAGCTTTGCCAAGCGAGTTCGTGACATTAGCGAGTTCTTCTTGGCGGAAGGGTTGGTGAAAAAATTAGCCACGTCGCCGGGCCTCACGAATCGCGCGACTTACCATGACGCCTGCCACTTGGCGCATGGGCAGAAAATCTGGGAAGCTCCGCGCAAGCTGCTTGGTGCGGTGCCTGGTTTGGACTTGGTTCCACTCGGGGAGGCGGACACTTGTTGCGGAAGTGCAGGAATTTACAACGTCACCCAGCCTAAGCTGGCGCGGCAACTGCTGGACCGAAAGATGCGGCACATTGAAGCGACGCGAGCCGAAATTGTGGTGCTCGGAAATCCGGGTTGCCACGCCTGGATTGCCCAAGGCTGCTACGAATCGGAGCAGAAACCGGTGGTTCTCCACTTGGCCGAGATGCTGGAAGCGTCGTTTATCGGGCTAGATGCTTTGGCGCAATAGGCAGGTCCAAAACTGGGACCAAAAACGTCTTTGCTACCCGAATCAAAACTTTAGGCGTAGGATTGCCTAGCATGGCTCTGCGAACAGTATCGAGCGCCCAGGTGGGAGATGAGAATTCCACTATTATTCCAATGGTCGACATTCAAAATTCCCAAGACGAACGAAACATTCCCATCGACAAAGTCGGAGTGAAGAAGGTTAAGTTCCCGATCCACGTGCGAGAGCGCGACAACGGACTGCAGCGAACGGTTGGCGTTTTTACGCTTACGGTCGACTTGCCGAAAGAGTTTAAAGGCACGCACATGAGCCGCTTCCTTGAGGTCTTGGGCGAATATAGCCAAGACATTAGCTCGGAAACGATTCCGGACATTCTTGCCAAGCTCCGAGAACGCCTGAACGCGGAGACCTCTCACCTTGAGGTTGGCTTTACGTTCTTCCGTGAGAAGGCCGCACCGGTGACCGGGAAGGTCGGCATGATGGGCTACGAATGTGCCTTCATCGCTTCGGGCGGAAGCAAGAACGAGTTTATTTTGGAACTGACGGTTCCGGTGACCACGCTTTGTCCTTGCAGCAAGGAGATCAGCTCTTATGGCGCGCACAACCAGCGTGGCTACGTGAAGGTTCGGATTCAGCCAAATGGCATGCTCTGGCTTGAAGATGTGATCGACATGATCGAAGCATCTGGTTCGGCCCAGCTTTATCCCGTTCTGAAGCGACCCGATGAGAAGTTTGTGACGGAGCAGGCGTACCTGAATCCACGGTTTGTGGAGGACATGGTTCGAGAAGTGGCGCTGGCTTTTGATGCCAACGCCCTTGTCTCGAGCTATGAAATTGAGGTCGAGAATCATGAATCGATTCACGACCACAACGCCTATGCTTACTTGGCTCGCTCGAAGTAACGGTTAGTAACCGATTGCCTTTTTGAGCGCGCGCATCCGATTGAGCCACCCGTTCAGAAACTTCTTCTGTGACGGGTTGTTCTTTACGATCGTGTAGTAGAAGTTGACCCGGAGGTCGACGACACGGCGGGCAAGTTCAATACCGTCGTTTGTTGCGTCGTCGTCCATGGTCGTCTTGGCTTTCGCAAGAAACTGTTTCGCTTTGCCGGGTCCGTGATTAACGGCGGCATCGAAAAGCACTAGGTCAAGTGGTGCAGGTTGAGCGTCGCCGCTGATGGTGTCCCAGTATCCAGATTTGTAGATCGCCTGCACTTCGGCATCGGCGATTTGCTTGACCGGTTGCAGTGGTTTCTTGACCTTCTTCCGGTAGGCGTCGTACGTTTTCTGCGTGATGCCTTTATTCGTAGCACCACCTTTGTCGTCAGGGTCGTTGACGTAACCCCCTTCCCACTGCAAAACGAACTTTATCGCGTCTGAATAACTTTGCGCAGCCATCGCGCCATTCTATTACGGATTCAGTTCACCACGCAAGCGGTTTTTTCTCATTAAAGAATCCGCCGGTGGGGCCATCTGCCTCAAGAGTTGCGAGCCAAACGGCGGTTGCCGCGCCTTGAGCCGGGGTTAGCGGGGCATCGGGGCCGGTCATGTCTGTTTCCACATAGCCCGGGTGGGAAGAATTGACTTTGCCGTGCTTGAGCTCTTTCGCGAAGAGGACGGTCATCGCATTCAGCGCGGTCTTGGCGGCGGTGTAGCCAGGGGTGATCCAGCCGTCCATTTTTCCGATCGAGGTCAGGCTGCCGAGGATGCTGGACTGGTTGACGATGCGTGGGTGCTCACTTGCTTTTAGGAGGGGAAGCAGGGCGCTGGTGAGGAGCCAAGGACCGAAGAAGTTGATCTCGAAGTTCTGGCGTAAGGCGGCTTCGGTGAGTTCGCTGGGCATAAGTCCGCGGTCATTCAAGATGCCGGCGTTGTTGACCAGAATGTCGAGGCGGCCGTAGGCGGATTGGATTCGCTCGGCCGCGCTGTGGATCGTGCTTGGGTCTTCGAGGTCGAGGTGGAAGAAGTCGACGTTGAGCCCTTCGTTTCGGAGCTGCAGGGCGGAAGCGTTTCCGCGCTCGGGGTCGCGGGCACCGAGGAGAACTTCTATGTTTTGCTCTCCGAGTTGGCGGGCGATTTCGAAGCCGATGCCTTTATTGGCGCCAGTGACGAGAGCGACGGTGGATGGATTCATGGTGGGTTCTACGCGATAAACGGCTTGACGAGCCGCTGGACGTACTTTGCGATCACGTCGTATTCGAGATTCACTTCATCGCCGGGGTTTCGACTATTGAGATTGGTGTTCGCGAGGGTGTGCGGGATGACCCAGACGTCAAACTCGGTGCCGGTTGGCTGGACGACGGTGAGGGACACGCCGTCAATGGTAATGGACCCTTTGTCGATGAGAAACAGGGTGCCTTCGGCTGGGATCTCGAACCGGAAAACGATGAACTCGCCGGTGTCAGTTTTGCTCAGGACTTTTCCGACGCCGTCTACGTGGCCTTGCACAATGTGACCGCCGAACCGATCTGTTGCACGCATCGCGCGTTCGATGTTCACGGATGAGTCGAATTTGAGTTGGCCGAGGGAGGTGCGGTTCCAGGTTTCTGGGCTCACGTCAAAGCTCATTTGGCTTTCGGTGAAGTGGGTGACCGTAAGGCAAGCTCCGTTGATCGCGACGCTTTCGCCTTCGGAAAGGGAGTCTGACCAGAGGTTGGGCGGGAAGGCGATTTCGAGGTGACTCTCATCGCGCGCCGCGACGGTCCCTACGCCCTGAACGAGTCCGGTGAACACGGTTTATTATGGGCTGGACCCGAGTTCAGATTAGTCAGTCAATACGTTTTGCCTAGTACCTCCAGCCCGACCGGAGCCGAGTAGACCGTCCCATAATAAACCCATGACACGGGCGGTTTTGGATGTCGCCCTGGATCCCAAGACAGCGGGGCGGCGGGCGCTTTGGACTTATGCTGATAACGGCGATGCGGCGCTGGGCGATGCGGTTTTGGTGCCGATTGGGAAGCGGCAGGCGCTGGGGTTTGTGGTTCGACGGTATGCGGCCACGGAGGAGCAGCTCGGCTTTCGGTTTGACGAACTCAAGTCGATTCTGGAGGTCGTCACCGGGATCCGGATTCCCGAGGTTCTCATCGATCTCGCTAAGTTTGTCGCCGAAACTTACCTTTGTTCGTTGCCTGTCGCATTGAGCCCATGCATTCCGCCGGGGGTTCGGGATCGGCTGGAGGGGGCTTGGACTTTGGGCGAGCGGGCCGAGGGGGTTTCGGTGGTGCAGCAAGAGGTGATTCGCAAGCTGCAAGAGGCGGGCGGGGAGCTTTCGGACGAGGAGGTGCGGATTTTGCCGGAAGGGATCGTGCGGGCTTTTAAGGCGCTTCGGACAAGCGGGAACGTGCGGTTTGTGCAGCGTCTGGCCCCTTTCACCGAGCGGCGGCAGAAGGAAAAGCTGGTTCGACTTTGCGCCGACGAAGCGGCGATTGAGCGGTTTTTGCGAACGGAAGGGAAGCGGAAGCCCGCGCAGGCGCTGACCCTGATGCGGCTTCAGGCGGCCGGGGGTCCGCCGCTTTCTCCGATAGAAGTGCGGGCGCTGGCGGGGGTGACGGAGACCACGGTGCGCGCGCTGGTGCAGGACGGCTTGCTGGAATGGGTGAAGTCGGACGAGGTGCGACTGGCGGTTCCACCGACTCCGAATGCGGCGCAGCAGTTGGCGGTTGACTCGATTTCGGAAGCAATTTCTGGGCGGGAAAGCTCGGCGTTCTTGCTGTTCGGGGTGACGGGGAGCGGCAAAACGGAGGTGTACCTTCGGGCGGCGGCGCAGGCCCTCGCGCTGGGTCGGCAAGTGCTGTACTTGGTGCCGGAGATTGCTCTGGCTACGCAAGCCATCTCGCAAATGCGATCTCGCTTTGGGCGCGGGGTGGCGGTTTTGCACTCCGAACTTACACAATTGGAGCGGCTTCGGACTTGGATTCGCATCGCGAACGGGGAGGCGAGCGTGGTGCTGGGGCCGCGATCGGCTATCTTTGCGCCGTTGCCGAACATCGGGCTGATCGTGATGGACGAGGAGCACGAATCGGCCTATAAGCAGGAGCAATCTCCGCGCTACCATGCCCGTACCGTCGCGCGGGAGCTGGCGCGGCTGCACAAGTGCCCGATCGTTTTGGGTTCGGCAACGCCGAGTTTGGAGACTTTTTACGAGGCCGAAAAGGGCGGGGTCACGCTCATTTCGCTTCCCTCGCGGGCGGCGAGCGCACAGATGCCTACGGTGCAGATATGCGATTTGGCGGCGGGGTATCGGGACGGCAAGCCCGCATTGCTGGTGCCCGAACTTGCATCGGCGATCTCCGAAGCTTTAGAAAGAAAGGAGCAGGCGATCTTGTTCCTCAACCGCCGCGCCTACGCGCCGTTCCTCATGTGTCGCGATTGCGGCTACCGAACGGCCTGCCCGCAGTGCAGCGTCGCGCTGAGCTACCACCGCGGCGAGCGGAAGCTGCGGTGCCACCAGTGCGGACATTCGGTCGTGGTGCCATCGGAATGCCCCAAGTGCACCAGCACGCGCCTGAACCCGTTTGGGCTCGGGACGGAAAAGGTAGAAGAAGGCTTGCGCGAGCTGTTTCCGGCGGCGCAAATCGGGCGGCTCGACCGCGACATCGCCTCGCGCAAGGGCGCGCTCGAGGAGGTTTTGTCCGCTTTTCGGGCCGGAGACTTGGACCTTTTGGTCGGCACGCAGATGGTGGCGAAAGGCCTCGACTTTCCGAACGTGACGGTGGTGGGAGTGGTGGCGGCGGATATCTCGCTCAGCGTTCCGGACTTTCGCAGCGGAGAGCGGACGTTCCAGTTGCTCAGCCAGGTCGCTGGCCGCGCGGGGCGGGGCTCGTTGCCGGGTCGGGTGTTTGTGCAGACCTTTAACCCCGAGCATCCCGCGGTGGTGCACGCTCAGGGGCACGACTACGTTGGGTTCTTCGAAGAGGCGATTCTGGAGCGGCAGTCGGTCGGCTACCCGCCGTTCGTGCGGCTGGTAAATATTTTGGTCACGGGGCCAGATCGGGAGGCGGTAGGCAAGGCATCCGGCCTGGTCCGGGACGCGCTGCCGCTTGGCCTGACGGTCTTGGGACCCGCCGATTGCCCGCTCGAGCGGCTAAACAACCGCTGGCGGCGGCACCTGCTGCTGAAGCTCTCGATTGACGCTGACTTCGCAGAGGTTCAATCGGCCGTGGAGTGCGTTTCGATGCGGGGGGTGAGCGTCGTGATCGACGTGGATCCGGTGAGTTTGAGTTGAGGTGACTTGGCGGCTCAACCGGCCCGGGCTTGTGCCGAAGCGCCGTATCGCTGGGAGTCCGATTTTGCCGTTCTTGAAGCTTTCGATTCCACTTTTTGGATCAGTCAAAGCGACAGATCTAAAGAACCTTTCCAAGATCGAATCACCGTGCATTCTTTCCCTTTCCGGAAAACACCGCTCCTCACATCCTCTGCCGTTACGATTCCGAAGGTTCCGCCCTGTTCCCGGCCGTCACTGGTCCAGATTGCAGCTAACTCTTCTGCCAGGAACTGCTCCAAAAACTCTGCAATGCTATCGACTCCGTCATGCTCGTTAAGCCACTCCGTCGGTCGTGGCATTTCTTTCAAGTAGCAGACCCAGTCGCAGTGCCACCGTACTGGCCCGCGCATCGGAAACCACGAGACAACGACGATCCGATCCAGGGCGATCTCGATCGTTAAGGGCTCGGGAATCTGCTCATTCTGGGACGGAAGGTTTATTCCCAGCGTACGGACAGGCATACCGTCCTCCTCCGACTCAACGGGTTCGACGTAAGGGAGCCACTCAGGATGGCGGCCGAGGAGTCGCTTTGCGAACCAGAAAGAGAACGATTCTAGGCCAAAGGGTCGCAACTCGCGGTGAGACGCCATACCGGTACCGTACCTAGAGCATTTGCTAGCCAGAACCAAGAGACACGAAGTAACCCCTACTTCGTGCCAGAAAATATCAGGCCCAGATTAGGTCTGGGCGGGTGATGATGGTTTCTTCTCGGTCGGGGCCGATGCTGACTATGGCGATTGGGGTTTCGGTTTGGGCTTCGATGAAGTCGAGGTACTTCCGGACGGGTGTCGGGAGATCTTCGAGCTTTCGGGCACCGCGGAGGTCGTCGTTCCAGCCTTCGAGTTCCACCAATTCCGCTTCCACCCGCGCGAGGTCGGCGGGGTTGGTTGGGAGGGTGGGGATGGTTTCGCCAGCGAGTCGGTAGCCGGTGGCCACTTGGAGCGGGCCGATGCCGCTGAGGATGTCGACGCGGGTGACGGCGAGGCCGCTGATGCTGTTGAGGCGGCAGGAATGGCGGAGGGCGACTAGGTCGAGCCAGCCACAACGGCGACCGCGGCCGGTGACGGTGCCGTACTCTTGCCCCTGGTCTCGAATCTGCTGGCCGATGGCGTCATCGAGTTCGGTCACAAACGGGCCACTACCCACGCGGGTGGTGTAGGCCTTACATACACCAAGCACATTTTGAATGGCGCGGGGGCCGACGCCGGTGCCCAAGCACGCACCGCCAGCGACGGGGTGAGACGAAGTGACGTAAGGGTACGTTCCGCTATCGAGGTCGAGGAAGGTTCCTTGCGCACCCTCGAACAGCACGCGCTCGTTTCGAGCCACCGCGTTTTGCACGAGGACTTCGGTGTCGCGGACGAACGGTCGCAGACGATCTGCGTACTTGCTGTACTCCTCGTACAGACCTTCAAAGGCGATAGGCGCGGAACCGAACATTTCGAGCAGGCGATTCTTGTAGGCAAGAACTTCTTGGAGCCGCTGCTTGAAGCGGGTTGGGTCGACGAACTCACCCATGCGGATACCGAATCGTGCAACTTTATCCTGGTAAGCCGGTCCAATTCCGCGGCTCGTCGTACCGATTCGGTTCTCTCCGCGCGCATCTTCTTCCAGCGCATCGAGCATTCGGTGGTACGGGAAGACAACATGGGCGGCGGAGCTGATGATGAGCTCGCCCAGTTCGGCGCGCTGCTCGCGGGTGCGGTCGAGCTCTTCGAGTAGGCCCTGCGGGCAGACGACCATTCCGCTTCCGAGTACGGCCACGGTTCCGGGATGCAGGATTCCTGCGGGGATCAGCTGGAACTTGAAGGTTTGGCCGCCGGTGATGACGGTGTGGCCGGCGTTATTGCCACCGGCATAGCGAACGACCATCTGAGCTTCGTGCCCAAGCACATCGACGAGTTTTCCTTTAGCTTCATCGCCCCACTGGGCGCCGACGATTACGAGAGTTGGCATTTCGTTTCTCCTTTGAACCGATTCCTGTGGCCGCTTGCACACGCAAGAAAGCCGACGTCCTCGATGTCAATGTCGAGGATCCGCCGGCTTTTGGCCGTTGAGCCTTATCTCAACGTGATTGATTATAGCAGGGTTCTAGGCATATGCCTAGAACTCGGGTCGCTTAGGCGACCGGTTCTTCGACTTTCTTGCCCAGCAAGTTCTCAAGGAAGTCCTCGCCCATGATCTTCTTAACGATCATGTTCTGGTTAACCTTATACTTTCGGGCTCGTGGGGCGAGGTAGCGGACGTCTACGGGTTCGAAGCTGAAGGTTGGGCCGGTTG
The DNA here is from genome assembly GCA_027485645.1 of bacterium. Lineage (GTDB taxonomy): Bacteria > Armatimonadota > Fimbriimonadia > Fimbriimonadales > Fimbriimonadaceae > Fimbriimonas. Next base: position 69,161 of record JAIXQR010000003.1, on the reverse strand, counting down.
GCGTCCATTGCGCCAAGGTGGTCTTCAGCCAGTCGGTGTCGTTTCGATCCGGCGTGTCCATCTTGAAGTGGGCGCCTCGGGACTCGTTTCGAGTTAGCGATCCGCCAACGATGGCTTTGCTCATTTCGATCATGTTTTTGACCGATCGGGCAAACGGAACCGCCTGATTGTTCCAGCCGGAATCGTCGATGAGGTGGCACTGGTTGATTCGGACGGAAAGCTCGTCGAGCTGATCCTTGGCCGATAGCAAATCGCGCTGAACGCGCCAGATGCCGCAGTTGTTCCACATGATGTCCGTAAGCTCCTGGTGCAGCTTGTATGGGTTCTCCGTGCCTTGGCTCTTGCGGAAGCCGTCGTACTCGGACTGCCGTGCCTTTCGGGTTTCCTCGGCGAGGCTGGACAAAACGTCCTCGCCGGCCGATTCCATGTTGCGCACGTAAGCCTGGACGCCCTGGGCGGCAATTTCTCCACCGACCAAGCAACTCAGGAGCGCATTGGCACCGAGTCGGTTTGCACCGTGGTACTGGTAATCGGCCTCGCCAGCGGCAAACAGACCTGGGATGTTGGTCATCTGGTTGCGATGGCTGTCTACGTCCCAGCTTCCGTCGCCGTTGGTCTCGTAATCCACCCAAAGGCCGCCCATCGTGTAGTGGACCGCCGGATAGATGCGCATCGGAACGGTGATTGGGTCTTCGCGCATGAACTTCTCGTAAATTTCGAGAACGCCTTCGAGCTTGTCGTTGATCTGATCTCGCGTGAATGGACCGCCGCGATCCTTGTGAAGCTGCGTGATATCGAGATAGACCTGCTCGCGGCCCTTGATGCCCTTGCCCATTCGGCAAACGCAGTAGATGATGAAGCTGACGATGTCTCGGCTCAGCAGGTTGCCGTAGACCGGGTCCATTTCTTCGCAGACGTACCAGCGATCGGCTTCTGGAATGTCGGCAGCCAGTCGCTGGTCATCTGGATTTCGTGGAACCCAAATTCGACCGCCTTCTCCTCGAACCGACTCGGACATGAGGCGGCACTTGTCCTCACCCGGAATGGCGGTGGGGTGAATCTGAACCATCTCTGGGTTGCCGTAGTGGACGCCCTGCTGGTAGCAGAGGCTGACCGGGCTACCGGAGTTGATGATGGAGTTGGTGCTTCGACCGAAGACGAGTCCGTTTCCACCGGTGCAAACCACAACCGCGTCGGCGGGATACGACTCGACTTCCATCGTTCGCAGGTTCTGAGCGACGATGCCACGGCAGGCTTCCTTGCTGTCCTTGATTAAGCCAACGAACTCGTAGCCTTCTCGCTTTTCAACAAGGCCACTGGCCTCCCATCGGCGAACCTGTTCGTCCAGCGCGTAGAGAAGTTGCTGTCCAGTGGTTGCACCCGCATAGGCGGTTCGGTGCTTGAGGGTGCCGCCGAATCGGCGGAAGCTGAGCAAACCTTCGGAAGTTCGATTGAACGGAACGCCCATTCGGTCCAGCAGGTAAATGATTGCCGGAGCTCGTTCGGCCATTCGCATGACCGGGGGCTGGTGGTTCAAGAAGTCGCCGCCGGTGATCGTGTCTTCGAAGTGAAGATATGGGCTATCGCCTTCACCACGGAGATTCACCGCGCCGTTGATGCCGCCTTGGGCGCAGACGCTGTGCGATCGCTTGACCGGCACGATGCTGAAGAGCTTGACCTTGTGTCCGGCCTCCGCCAACTTCATCGTGGTCATCAGGCCCGCGAGCCCTCCGCCTACTACTACAACCGTTCGCTGTCCTGCCAGTGCCACAACGATATTCTACGCGAGGCTCTGCTTTCAGGTTTTGCTGAAACAAGTCGATTTTCGGAGGCGGTTACGGATTTTGGATCGTCTGGATCATTTCGGCCCAATATGCGGCAGTCTTCGGGTCCTTGCTCAGGGCACGTGCCGCTTCGGCATGTTTTCGGACCGCGGTTAGGTCATTCAGGCGAAGAGCCACGTGGGCGGACACCGCTTCGTAGGGCAAATACGGCTCGGTCAACTCAATCCTGGAGAGCAAAGCGAGTGCCGCTTCCGGACCATTCGCCTCCAAAGTCGCCGCAACGTGGCCAAGGCGATTGCTAGTGGTCGGTGCCATCGTGATGAGAGCCTCGTAAAGTCGCGCGATCTGGGCAAAGCTCGGAGAGCCGGTGAACGCGCGCTGAACATGGGCAGATTGAATGGCCGCTTCAAGTTGGAAACGGCCCGGTGACTTGCGCGCCGCCGCCGCTTGCAGGAGTTGTTCGGCGCTGCTGATCATTTCTTGGTCCCAGTCCGATGGATCCTGCTGCGAGAGCGGGATGTAAACATCCCTTACCACCGTGCGGCGCGATTCGCAGAACAAGAGCAGGGCGAATAACCCCATCGCTTCCGGATCACCTTCGGACGCGATCACCAACGAGCGAGCGAGATCCATCGCTTCCGTAGGTTCGGTGGTTCCCCAGTCTCGGCAATACAGCCCATAAATCGCCTGCAGAACTGCGGGTAAGCGCTGCTGGAATTCTTCGGCGTTTGGCAGCTCGGGGAGGATTTGCGCGTCTCGAATTTTTCTCTTTGCTCGGACGAGTCGCTGGCCTAAGGTCGCGGCAGGAAGTAAGAACAGCTCCGACATGCTCTCCGCAGACATACCAAGCACCAATTGCAGCATCAATGGGGTCTGAATTTCGGCGGCAATGGCGGGATGAGTGCAGAGGAAAAACAGGCGAAGTCGCTCGTCCGGGAGCATGGTGGGGTCTTCTGGTTCGTTGGGATCGGCGGTCTCCGCGAGGGATTCCAAAGGGGTGATCCGCCGTTCTCGGCGTTCGATGTCGATGACGCGATGGAGGGCGACCCGGCACAGCCAGGCTTCCGGATTTGGTGGAAGCGCGTCATTCCACTCCATAAGCGCGGCGGCAAAGGCGGCGCTGACGGCGTCTTCCGAGCGAAGCAGGTCGAAACTTCGCGCGAGGAGATAAGCAAGGACCTTGCCGTAGCTCTCGCGAAAGATCAGATCAACTCGCTCGGAAGCCGTCATGGACGAATCAGCTTGGGTCGGGGAGGATCGGGCGGACTTCTACCGCGCCACCCTCCGCACAAGGTGCCAACTTCGCCCAGGCCATCGCATCATCGAGGGAGGGAACTTCGAGGACAACAAGCCCGGCGAGTTGCTCCTTGGTGTCCGCGATGGGACCATCCTGGATGGATAGCTCACCCGCCGTCGCTCTCAGCGTAGTTGCGCTTCCGGGAACTTGGAGCCCCGCGCCTGCCCCGCGTACCATCACGCCGGCCTCGTCAAGCTGATCGATGTAGGCGCTCCAGGCGCCCCAGTATTGACCGGCAGATTCGGATTCGCGCTCCGCAAACTGGGCGCTGGTTTCGTAGAAAAGCAAGCCGTATTTCATTTGCCCTTCTCCATATCTTGGTTCATCGGCAGAAGCTCGCGGACTTCCACTCGGCCGCCGTCCTGAATAGCCGGGCAGGTGTTGGCAATGCTCACGGCAGCATCCAAGGACTCTGCCTTCACGATCAGATATCCGCTGAGATTAACCGTGCTGGCGTTCAAGGCTCGTTTGCCTTTGCCATCCAGAACGACACCCGTGGTTGGTGGAAGCAAGGCAGAGCCGCTTTCGATGACGCCGGAGGCTTGAATCTTGCCGATGTATCCCATCCACTTCTCCCAGTACTTGGGTGCGGCGGCGCCGGTGCGGTCGCCAAAAGACTTCTGGGTCTCATAGAAGTAGATGCCGAAAGACTTGGTTGCCTTGGCGGGGGCGGTCGCTTGGGCGGGTGGATTGGAGAGAACGGTCGCGGCAACGATCGCAGAAAGCGAGAGGGCGATGAGGGTTTTCATGGGTTTCCTTTTTCGGACCAATTGGGTCCTTCAAGGAGAGAGCGAATGGGAAACTCCCATTTCGACACATGCCCGAAAAATTTCTTGCCTAATTGCTGGCGGTGCTAAAGCGCATGCGCAGCAGGCTCTTGATCTGTATGAGCGTGAACCCGACGAGGATGCTGCCCATGACCCAAGCCGCGGCCGTTGCGTAACCGAACTTTAGGAACATAAACGCGTTCTGCCAGACCTCGAGTCCGATGGTGCGTGTGGAGTTCAGCGGACCGCCTTGGGTCAGGACAAACACGTTCTCCATCGCCTTGAATCCGGCGATAAAGACGCCGAGCAGGTTGATCAAAACCAACGGTTTGATGCCGGGAAGGGTGATGTACCGAATCTTGTCGAGCCAAGAAGCACCGTCGATATCGGCGGCTTCATAACGTTCCGGGGCGATGTTCTTGAGGGCCGCGAGATACAAGATCGACCCCGCTCCGGCTCCGGCCCAAATGCCAGGCAGGACCACGGCAAACATTGCGAGTTGCGGACTTCCGAGCCAGTCGTTTGCGGTCGGAATCGGGCCGTTACCGAGCTTCATCCAGAGCGGATTGATGGCCTCGATGAACGGCTTCAAGATCGTGTTGAGGAGCCCCGTTTCGGTCTTCTCATAAAACTGCCGCCAGACCAACGAAACCACGATCGCGCTCGTCATCGCCGGTAGGTAGAAAATCGTGCGGAAGAGAACGGTGAACCTTGGAATCTCGTTGAGCGCGATGGCGAGAATGATCGGCAGGAAGAAGCCGATGAGCAAACTCAGCGCGACGTAAACGAAGCTGTTCCAGACGCTTTGGTAGAAAACGGGCTGACTAAAGACGCCGATAAAGTTGTCGAGACCCACCCATGACGCACCGCCGATGAGCTTGTAATCCTGGAACGCGATTACGAGTCCCCGGCCGAGCGGATAGTAAGCCCAGGTGAAAATGCTCAATGCGGCAGGCAGGAGGCACGCAACGAGGAAGGACCATATTTGTGATCTTGGAATCCCTGCCGGAAGGCGCTCTATGACCACAACGGCATTTCGACGTTTCCACAATCGGACGGAGAACACGGTGCCAACCACCGCAAGCACGGCCAAAATTCCCGCCGCCCAGCCGCGCTTGGTCGCCATCTCCTCGGGCGGGATGAAGCCGAGAAGCTTCTGGTCCATTTCCTTCTGCGTTTCGGCGAGGATCTCTTTTGCCGGACGATCCGGCTCGAGCCTCGCCCGGTCTAGGGCCGCGTTTAGAACTTCATAAACCTGCTGGCAGTTTCGACCGTACGGCTCGGGATGGCCCGTCTGGAACAGTTCTCGGTTGGCTTTGACGTAGCTGGGATCGACTTGCGAGAGGTAATCGTCGTAGCCAAACTTCTCCAGCCAGACCGGGTTCACGAGGTTTCCGATTCCAAGCTCAACGCACTTTTGGGTGTTCACCCGCGCGGCTTCATCTCCGGCGAAGAACTTGATGAAGCGCCAGCAAGCGTCCAGCTTTTTCGGATCCTTCACTCGCGAAGAAATCGCCCACATTCCGGCGTTGATTTCGTTGCTTCTTCCCGCCGGCCCGGCTGGAAGGGCACTGACGCCGATGACGCTCGGGCTGAGATCGCTTTGGTTGAGCACGACGTCGTTCGTGTAGCCGAACCACATCGCCATCTTGCCGGTGTTCACGTCGGTCGTAAAGTCGGTGGCAATGTGGGCGACGGGACCAGTGCCGTCTTTCTGCTTCAGGAACAGCTTCCGGAAGTAGTCGACGGCAAGCTCACCGCCTTTCGAATTGATCTTCGACTGCCAAACGCCAGATTCGGTTGGGGCGACCACTTCGCCGCCAGCTTGGTAGAGGAAGTTTTGCCAGTGGTAGCTCGGCACCTGGCTGAGGGCGTAACCACTGCGTCCTGGCTTCGTGAGCTTTAGGCAGTATTCGTAGAACTGATCCCAGTTTTCCGGTGGCTTCGCGGGGTCAAGGCCGACTTCCAGAAAGAAGTCCTTTCGGTAGTACAGCGCTACGGCGACCTGGAAAAACGGAATGGCGTACGACTTGCCGTCAAAGCTCTTGAGGACCTTTAGAACGGTCGGGTTGACCCGAGCCATGACATCGGGGTCTTGCGCGATGAGGTCGTCTACCGGCCGGCAAAAGCCTTGCTCAACGAACGTGTAGTACTGCCGAAAGTTGACGTAAAAGACATCCGGCGCACGGTCGCCGGCCATCGACATCAGGAACATGTTGTCTGCTTGCGGACCGACCAGGTTGAGCCCGCCGGCATTGACAACGCGGACGTCGGGATTCGTACGGTGGAACTCTTCAAATACGGCGCGGCGAATCTGGGCCGTCGTTGCGGTGGCTTCTTTGGGAGGAATTCCGTATCCGGGCCCGGCCATCATTCGGATCTCGGTGGGGGCTTCGGTTTGCGCCAGCGCACTCGATCCAAGTAGCAAACTGAGACCAGCAAGCAGAAACGATCGAAGTCGGGCCGAGATCAACGTAGCGACATTCTACTGGACGCTCCCCGAGCGTGCCGAGCAAATGGAAGGGGTTTAAAGAAGAACTGGCCGATGCCAAATGGACATCGACCAGAGTCACCAAGGTTTAACGATGGCAATTGCCAGGTCAACCGCAGGTACGAGTGCTATTTATGGAATCCAGTATCGAGTTGGTTTCGTCAATGTTTTATCCCGACAGAGGAAAAAAGCTATCTGCAAAGCAGAAAACATAAGCCGCTTTGATCGCGGCAACGTTCGGCTTCCGGCAACGCTGCCGTGTCCCAACGAGAAACAGGCTATTGGATTTTCCTTCAAAAAATCGTGTCCCGGGTTTCCATTACCGTACACTCGTCTACATTCCAATTCAAATCTTCAAAAAATATGTATTCTTTTGTCTAGCATTTTTATTCTTTCTTTGGTAAAGTGAGTGAAGAGGAACCCGTGAGAAAGGCAGCCGCGAATTCAGAAGTAAACGTTGACAAGTCAGACCGCGAGAAGGCGTTAGAAGCCGCGCTTGGTCAGGTAGAGCGATCGTTCGGCAAAGGCGCGGTCATGCGCATGGGCGATACCAGCCGAGTTGGAATTGAAGCCATTCCAACTGGATCACTTTCGCTTGACATGGCGCTCGGGATAGGTGGTCTTCCCCGAGGTCGAATCACCGAAATCTACGGACCTGAATCCGGCGGTAAGTCGACCCTCGCCCTCCACTGTGTTGCCGAAGCGCAGAAGCTTGGCGGACTTGCCCTATACGTTGATGCGGAGCACGCGCTTGATACGGAGTACGCCCGCACCCTGGGCGTAGACGTCGACCGGCTGTACATTTCTCAGCCAAGCAACGGCGAAGAAGCTTTGGAAATCGCCGATGCCATCACTAAGTCGGGTGCCATCGACATCGTCGTCATCGACTCGGTTGCCGCCCTCGTTCCAAAGGCGGAAATCGAAGGCGAGATGGGCGACACGTTTGTCGGTATCCAGGCTCGAATGATGAGTCAGGCGCTGCGAAAGCTTGGTGGAACGCTCAACAAGTCCCGCACCGCTGCCATCTTCATCAACCAGCTTCGCGAGAAGATTGGCGTGATGTACGGCAACCCAGAAACGACGCCCGGCGGTCGAGCTCTTAAGTTCTGGGCGAGCGTCCGGCTCGAAGTCCGAAAGGGCGACGCAATCAAAACCGGAACGGACCAAATTGGCGCTCGGACCAAGGTGAAGGTTGTGAAGAACAAGGTCGCGCCACCGTTTAAGACGGCCGAGTTCGACATGATTTTTGGCAAGGGAATCAGCCGAGCAGGCGACGTTCTCGACATGGCGTCCCTCAAAGGCATCATTCAAAAATCGGGGACCTACTTCAACTACGGCGAAATCCGATTGGGGCAGGGCCGCGATAATGCCCGAAACTTCTTGGAATCACATCCGGAAGTCTTCACCGAGATCGATAAGAAGGTCCGGGAGATGTTCTTGGCCGAGATGGCGAAGATGCCGCCAGAACCGGTGAGCGAAGACGAACCGCTGGACGAAGATCTCGGCCTGTAGGCTCGGTGACCGTTCTTCATGGACCAATCCTTCGAAGATAGTCTTCGCCGCGTGATGCTTCGGCTCTCGCGCGGCGACGTCACGGAAGCGGAAGCGCGGCGCATTACCGGCCGAGACGACGTTGTTGAGCACCTGCGAGAAAAGCGGCTGCTCAACGACCGCCGCGTTGCCGAGGCGCTTATTCACCGATGGTCAGGTCGAAACATGCGAGGACGCATGTGGCTCCAGTCGGAATTCGAGCGCCGCGAGATTCCGCTTCCGATCTTGGAAGCCCTGCTAGAAACGCTGCCGAACGATACGGACCGGGCGACCGAATTGCTGGGCTTGGTACGAAAGCCAGATGCCATCCGCAAGGCGCGTTTTTTGGCCTCCCGAGGATTTGCCGAAGAAGTGATTGACTCGGTTCTCGGCGATAGTCTCCGAGAAGCCTCAAACTGGCGTCACAATTGAATCTATGAGTCCCGTAATGGAAGGATTGGTGGCCGGCGTGGTCAGCGGCTCGGCCATCGTGTACGGGCTCTACACCGTTCTATCGAAGTCTGCGCGACAGAGTATCGCGACCGTAAAGGCCGAAACGGAGCAGGAGATCAGCCGGATCCGCGCCGAATCTCAGGTCCTCTCGCAAGAACGCGCGGCAAATTTACAGAAGTCAGAAGACCGACTCGACGCCCGCGAGGCCTCGCTGGACGCACGTTGGAAGCAGATTGAGGCGCGTGAAGAAGCCTTTGTTCTCGAATCGAAAACTCTCTTTGACCGGGAAGAGAACATTGAGCGCCAACGACGAAGCGTGGAAGAAGAGCTGGCCCGCGTGGCTAACCTGACCAAGAACCAAGCGCGTGACTTGTATCTCAAACGCATCGAATCAGAGTTCCGCGAAATGGCGCTGAAGCGCGCCAAGGAAGTCGAGGAACAGACCGCTTCCGAACTCAATCGACAGGCCAAGAAGGTGCTGCTCGATGTGATGCAGCGAACCGTCGTTGACTACCTTACGGAGGCGACGCTAGCGGTTATTGAGCTCCCAACCGAGGACATGAAGGGTCGGCTGATTGGGCGAGAGGGTCGCAATATTCGGGCCTTCGAGCAAGTGACGGGGGTTGACCTGATCATCGACGAAACGCCGGAAGCGGTTGTTATCTCATGCTTTGATCCTGTGCGGCGAGAGACGGCACGACTCACGCTGATCAACCTCATGATGGACGGCCGCATTCACCCTGGCCGGATTGAGGAGCTTTTCGAGAAGGCGACCGCAGAGGTCAATCGCATCGTCGTTGAGGCAGGCGAGCGGGCGGCGGAACGAGCCAACGTAACCGGGCTCCCAGCAAAACTCATTGAGACGATGGGCAAGCTACGGTTCCGGACGAGCTACGCCCAGAACGTGCTTGACCACTCGGTCGAAGTTGCTCGCTTGTCGGAATCACTTGCCTTCGAGCTTGGATTGAACGCGGAGATTGCCAAACGCGCCGGGTTCCTCCACGATATCGGCAAAGCTCTCGGGCCAGAGTACGAAGGTCCGCACGCGCTAACCGGAATGGAGTTCCTACGCATTGCGGGCGAACGTGAGTCCGTGCTCCACGCCGTAGGAGCACACCACCACGATATCGAACCCTCCTCGCCGGAAGCCATTCTTGTCATCCTCGCCGATACCATTAGCGCCGCGAGACCCGGAGCTCGCCGAGAGAGCCTCGATAACTACATCAAGCGGCTAAGCGCTTTGGAAACCATCGCCAACGACTTCCCCGGCGTCGAGCGCAGCTTTGCCGTCCAAGCGGGTCGCGAGGTGAGGTTGATAGTGAAACCAGAAATGATTGACGACCTTGCGGCCAAGCGACTGGCGCATGACGTCGCCCGGCGAATTGAAAAGGAACTGGACTTCCCGGGCCAAATTCGGGTCACCGTCATCCGGGAAACGCGGATGACCGAGATCGCAAAGTAAGCCCTCGGCAGCCAAGAACGTCATACTGTTGTTCTTGGCGACGTTCACAATTCTCTTTCTTGGCGACATCGTGGGTGAGGTTGGGCGCAACATTGTCCAGCGGTACCTTCCCTCGCTCAAGTCGACCCACAAGCCGCTGTTCACGATTGTGAACGGCGAAAATACGGCGGCCGGCATCGGCATTACGCCGAAGATTGCGGACCAAATTTTTGACTGGGGAGTGGACGCGATTACCCTTGGCAACCACTCGTTCAACAAGCGAGAGATTGGACCGTACTTGGACCAAGAGCCGAACATTCTTCGCCCCATCAACTTTTCCGCGCGGCTGCCGGGGCACGGCACGACGGTTCTCGAATCGGATGGCGTGACCCTGACCGTGGCTAACGTGAGCGGCCGGGTGGGGATGGACCCGGTTTATGACGATCCGTTTATGGCGGTCGATCGAATCTGCGAGACCTCGCCGGGAATCATCTTCATTGACTTTCATGGCGAGGCCACCAGCGAGAAGGTGGCGATGGGTTGGCACTGCGATGGACGCGCCTGCGCCGTTGTTGGGACGCACACTCACGTTCAAACTGCCGACGAGCGCGTGCTTCCGCAAGGGACGGCGTACATTACGGATGTCGGTATGTGCGGACCGCTGAACGGGGTCCTTGGCATGGATCGGGACATCATTCTGCGACGGTTTCGCGGTGATCTTCCGGAACGATTTGAAGTTGCAGGCGGACCCGGTGTAATCTGTGGTGTCGTTATAAACGTCGAAAGAAGTACAGGACGAGCGGTGCGCATTGAGCGCATCCGAATTGGAGAATAAACAATGGGACTTGGAATCGTAATTTCAGTAATCGCACTCACCTCGATGGGTACGCAAGGCAGCGAAGTGCTTTACACGCCGGTTCGGGAAATTAAGGACCAGAACATCTCGGTCAAAGGCTGGGGCAGCGGCGTCATTTCCGAAACCGACGAAGTGGCTTACGAGGGAACTCGATCCATTCGAATCTCCACCCGAAACTTCTTCCAAGGCGGACAAATCAATTTCGGTACCCCGGTTGATCTCGCGAAGGCTCAGACGAACAAGAGCAATCTGTTCCGCTTGATCTATCGCCCGGTTGATTCTGGAGCTATGGGAACGGGCGCCGGCGGCGCGAATCGCCCTGGGTCTGGTACCGGCGGAAGTCGACCTGGTGGTGGCCTTCCTGGCGGCGGCCTGCCTGGCGGCGGCCTGCCTGGCGGCGGCCTGCCTGGTGGCGGTCAGTTCGGCGGTGGTGCACCGGGTGGTTTCGGCGGCGCAGCGGCAAGCGCACCACCTAGCTTCAAGATGATCCGCGTGATCATCACCACAACCGATGGCAAGAAGTCGGAAGCGTATATGCCAACCAACACTTCTTCTTCGGCGGGCGAGCGCGGCTGGCGAACGGTTTCGGTTCCGCTTCAGGCCATTTCTGGATTCGATCGAACGAACAAGGTCATCAACCAGATCGGCCTTTCTGCCGATACGACCACGACGTTTTATGTCGGTGATATGCGGGTTGTAAGCGATTCCACTCCGATCCGAGCGGAAATCTCGCCTAAGTCGTTCAACCGCGAACTCGGTGCGGAGATGATCTTTGGCGCTCGCGGCGAGGGCGGCTCCAGCATTCTGAAGTACACCTGGGACTTCGACGACACCGATGGCTCGGACGAGAACGTTGACTCCGAAGGACAGTTCGTCAAGCGCAAGTTCCGAAAAGCTGGCTCTTACACGATCACCCTCACGGTTAGCGACTACTTCGGCCTGAAAACGAAGTACAAGACTTCGATCAAGGGAATCATTAACGGCTAAGTTCGTGAGTTTCTGGGTCGCAGGATTCGTTCCTGCGACCCATTTCTATTTATGAAAGTCGGAATTGAGATCAAGAACGCTCTTCTTGCCGACCTCGTTGTCCTTCACCTTTCCACGCATGGGCATCAGCCGACCTTTGTCACGGCCGATCCAAGCCTGGAAGTGATCATTACGGACGGCGCTCCTTCTCACCCGAAAGCTCGTCACATTCGCGTTGACGGAAACACAACGTTAGCCGCCTTAGAAGCTCAACTTGCGGCGATGGCTCCCGAGACTAAGTCTTCGCTTGGGGTTAGGTCTCCAGTGAACGTTTACGATGCCGAGGTGCCCTTGACCGCGCGACAGCTTGCGATTGCTCGACTGGTTGCTGCTGGGCTTAGTAACCGCAGCATCGCGGAAGCGACGGACCTTCGTGAGCAAAGCGTGAAGAATTTGGTCAGCCAGATCATGGACCGCCTCGGCTGCCGAAGCCGTGTCGAGGTCGCGCTCAAGCTCTCCAAATCGGGCGCGGCAACGTCGACCTGACGTAATCGAGCAAACTACAAATACAAATGCGCCAGCGCATCCTGACGGCAATACTAGCGATCCCTTTGGTATTGCTCCCGGTCATTGCGACCCCGCTCTGGTGCGTTGTTGGCGCCTCGTTTCTGATATTGTTTTTGGCGCACGGAGAGATCCGAAAGTTCGGCGACAGCGCGGCCCTTCCCATCCCGATTTTTGGTTCGCTGAGTCTGCTCGCTGCTGGCCTTTTCCTCGACCGCATCCCAGATTGGAGCGTTTTCATTGCCTTTGTCATCGGAATCATCGGGTCGCTGCTCTGGATTCGATTGCCAAAAGCGGCTCCTTACTGGCAACGTTTCTTGCAGGCAGAGTGGATCAGTGCTGGCTGGATCGTCACCACCCTCATCGCTTTTGTTTTCGTCCATCGACATGGCAACTTAACCGTGCCACTTGACTTCCGCACCCCAATACTTTTTGGATTCATCCCAATTTGGCTGGGAGACACGACGGCGATGGTTGTCGGCAAGAAGTTTGGCAAGCATAAGCTTTGGGCGGAAGTTTCACCCGGCAAAACCTGGGAGGGCGCACTTGCCAATCTCTTCGCCAACGTTTTAGGCGCTTACGGGTTGGCGCTGCTCACCGGAATGCCGACCGAGATGGGACTCGCCATCGGGGCCGCGACTGGCGTTCTAGGGCAAATTGGCGACTTGTTCGAAAGTTGGCTCAAGCGTACGGCAGACCTGAAAGACAGCGGCACCCTTTTCCCGGGTCACGGCGGTCTTCTTGACCGTTATGACAGTCTCGGCTTCTCCGCCATCGCTATTCTCGCGATCTTCAAACTGTTCGGAAAGTGACCCGCGATTTGTTTCACGTGAAACAATCGGCGGCGGTACATTAATTGGACCTCTATGACATGGAGGGAGCCAATATGAATGAATTCGCGATGCCTACGCGTTACGACGCGACTCTGACGGAAACGAAGTGGTACCTAGCCTGGGAAGCGGCCGGACTGTTCCAACCAACGGTCAACTCTGAGAAGCCGACTTACACCGTCACCATTCCTCCGCCGAACATCACCGGTAGTCTGCACATGGGCCATGCCCTTTGCTATCCGATCCAGGACATGCTGGGCCGATACCAGCGACTCCGCGGCAAGAACGTCCTCGTTTTGCCGGGCCAGGATCACGCTGGAATCGCGACTCAGTCGGTTGTCGACAAGCAGCTTCGAAAGGAAGGCTCCAGCGCAGCCGCCCTCGGCCGCGAGAAATTTATCGAGCGGGTTTGGGAATGGAGAAAGGAAAGCGGAGACACCATCCTCAAGCAGTTCCGTGCCCTCGGTTGCGGATTTGATTGGTCGCGCAGCCGATTTACGCTGGATGAGGCGTACGCCCAAGCGGTCCTCAAGGTCTTTATCAATTGGTATGAGCGCGGAATCATCTTCCGAGGAAAACGGGTCGTTAACTGGGACCCAACCCTAAAGACGAACGTCTCGGACATCGAAACCGAGCGCCAGACCGTTCAGGGCAAGCTCTTCCACCTCCGCTACATCTTCGAAGATGGCTCGGGCGAAATCATCATTGCAACTACGCGCCCGGAAACCATCCTCGCGGACGTCGCCGTTGCGGTTCACCCTTCGGACGAACGGTACAAGGAGCATCACGGCAAGAAGCTGATTGTTCCACTCGTTAACCGCGCGGTTCCGCTGGTGGCCGACATGTATCCCGATCCTGCTTTCGGGACTGGTGCGGTCAAGATCACGCCGGCGCATGATGCCAACGACTACGAAGTCGCGGTTCGGCACAACTTGCCAATGCCCGTCATCCTGACCGACACTGCGCACATCAAGCTCGACGAGATTCAGCCGGTCAACGAGCTGATTGCAACCTACGACGGCCTCAATCGCGCGGAATCGCGCAAGAAGATTCTCGAGGATCTCGAAGCTGCCGGGCTACTGGTGAAGGTTGAAGATCACGAAATCGCGATCGTGCTCAGCGACCGATCGAAGGACATCATTGAGCCGCTTTTGAGCGAGCAATGGTTTGCCGACCAGCCCGCGCTGGCTCAGCCAGTCATCGACGCGGTCAAAAACGGGAAGGTTAAGTTCCATCCTGAGCGGTACGAACGGATTTTCATCGAATGGCTCGAAAACATCCGACCTTGGAACATCAGCCGCCAACTTTGGTGGGGGCACCGGGTGCCGGTGTACTACACCGAAGATGGAGAAGCCTTCGCCGGACTCAGTTGGGAAGAAGCACAAGCTAAAGCTGGTGATAAGAAGATCGTCCGGCAAGACGATGACGTGCTAGACACCTGGTTCTCCAGTGGCCTTTGGCCCTTTGCGACGCTTGGTTGGCCAGAAGAAACCGCCGACCTCAAGAACCACTATCCAACGGATGTTCTCGTCACCGACCGCAACATCATCAACCTTTGGGTCGCCCGAATGATGATGATGGGGCTGGATCTGGTGGGTGAAGTGCCATTCCACGAGGTGATGATCTACGCCACGGTTATGCGAGAAGACGGACGACGAATGTCGAAGTCGCTCGGCACCGGTGTCGATCCGATGGAGGTCATTGAGACCCTTGGCGCGGACGTTCTTCGTTGGACTCTGCAAAGCCAGACCGGCGAAAACCAGGAGATTCGGTACTCGGAACAAAAGAACCAGGACTCCCGCAACTTTGCGAACAAGATTTGGAACGCGACGCGCTTCGTTCTGATGAACGTTGAGGTGATGCCGGAAGAGCCAACCGAACTGACCGAAGTCGATCGCTGGCTGCTCAGCCGGCTTGCAAACACCGAAAAAGCCGTCCGGAAGGCCTTCGACGAGTACGACCTGCAAACGGGCTGTCAGGCCCTGTTCCGCTTCTTCTGGAGCGAACTGTGCGACTGGTACATCGAGGTCTCCAAATCGCGTCTGAACGACCCTGCGCAGCGTCTGGTACCGCAATGGGTGCTGCTCACGTCAATTGAGGCGTTCCTTACGATGCTGCATCCAGTGATGCCGCACCTTACGGAGGAGCTCTACTCGTTCTTGCCGATTCCGAACAAGGCACCGTTCCTGATGTCGGCAAACTGGCCAAGCCTGCCTGCCCACTTTGAGAATCCGGAAACCGAGGAGCGCATTGAACGCGCATTTGAGATCACGCGAAGCCTACGAGCCCTCCGCGCAAGTGTTGATGTCGCGGCGATGGTGAAGATTCCGGAGGCCTTCTACGAAGGTGACCTCCAAGGAAACGAATCGATCGTCATGAGCCAAGCCTGGGTGGAGAAATTGACCCCGGGCAAGCCGGAGGGCATCCAGCTCGTATCCGTGACGACCGCCGGCGTGGACTTCCACCTGCCGGTTGACAGCTTGGTCGATAAGGCGAAGCAGCTTGAACGAATCGAGAAAGAAATCGCGAAGCTAGAACTGGAGATGACGAAGATCAGCGGACGGCTGAACAATCCTCAGTTTGTTGAGCGAGCCAAGCCCGAAGTCATCGAGCGAGATCGCGCTGCGGTGGAAGAAATGACCGACCGCCTCGCAAAACTTCAAGAGCGAAAAGCACTCTTCAATTAATGCGCTGCCAACGTCCGGAACGAATCTCGAAAGTGATCGTTCCGGACTCATCTGTTCGATGCAGCTTCAAACCAGCGCTGTTGACACGCTCCAAGACCTCCGGATGCGGATGCTGAAAACGGTTGTTGCGTCCACAACTAATAGCGACATCCGTCGCTCCGAGCTCATTTAGTAACGTTTCGCTCGTTGAAGTTCGGCTGCCGTGATGTCCAGCTTTGACGAGGTTGGCTTTCCATCGCATTTCGTCCGTAATAATCGGGTCCAGGGCAGAGCTGGCATCGCCGGGGTTCACGAAACACGCGTCTGAAATGCAGAACCGGGTCAGCATGCTTCCGTCGTTGTCGGGCGTTCCGGGCATCCAAGCGGGAACGTAAACCTCCAGGCGCGCAGCGCCGATCTGAAGCGTCCCTGGTGCCGAAACCCAACGAACCCGATCCGCAAGTTTCCACGAGTTAATTTGCTGGGAAAGGTCCGGGTGGTTTCGGAAGGCGGCGGAAATCAGAATTGGCGCCTCTGGAAACTCCTCTGCGACCGCCATCGTTCCGTTAATGTGGTCGAGATCAGGGTGAGTGAGCAAGATGGCGTCAAGTGAGCCGACCCGTAGCGTTCGAAGCTTCCGGGCAAGTCGATTGTCACCGTTCGGGCCGGTGTCGATGAGCAGCGTGCGACCCTCCGTTTGAATCAGCGTCGCGTCGCCTTGGCCGACATCCAAGATCAGGATTCGGCTCTCCGGTCTACCGGCATATCCCACCCATGCGCCGCCGAGCGCGGCCACGAAAACGCCGATGCTCGTGAAGCTAAACAGCCGGCGCACGCGCAAACCTCCAACTGCCAAACAAGGCGATCAAGAAACAAGCCGCCACATCTGGCGGGACATTCGGAAATCGGAGCATGGTCCAAGACCAACCGGCCGAAGTTTGAATCACGACTTGGCAATAACTCAGAAGACCTTCAATGAGCCAAGTCGTGATCGGCTCGAGAAAACCAAACCCCAACTGTGACAAACCAAACTGCGCCAATCCTAAGACGACGCAAGCCGAAGAGGGCAAAGCGATCAGCAGGTTTGGAATCAGTGAGAGCACGGGGCTGGTGCCAAAGTGAATGGCCAGTAAGGGCAAAGATGCGATGGAAGCGATGACACCTGTTCGAACTTGCGAAGGCACGTTGCCGAGATACGCCTCCGCCTCGGAGTTTGCGTTCCCGTAAAGGCCAAGCGCCGAAACCGTAATAAACGAGAGCTGAAATCCAGGGTCGTATGCCCAAAGCGGACGCCACAACAGTAAGCCAATCGCGGTGCAAGCAACCGTGCTTAAGAAGTCAGATTCCCGGCGCAGAAGATACGCAAACAGAGGCACGATCGCCATTGCCGAGGCACGAATGATGGGGGCATTGAAGCCCGCGGCAAGGCAGTAGATCCCTAACGAACCGGCTAAAACGAGGATCATAAACGGCCGGGAAACCGGCAAGAAAGACAACAACACGGTCAGCGCCGCCGCGACAATTGAGACCTGAAACCCGGATGCGCTGACGATGTGAATCGTTCCGCTGTCTCTTAGTTGCTTCCACTGCGTAGGCGTGAGGAGCGTGTCGGTTCCAAGGCACATCGCTTGAAGCAGTTGGGCATTGCCGTCCGAAAAGCGGGCTGCCGACCATTCCAGAAAGCCAGTTCGCAGATTCAAAGCGGGCTTCATGCCCATGAGTCTTGAAGGCTCAACGAGCGCAAACTGATCCGTAGTCACCCGACCAGAAAGGCGGTTCAGATCGTAGTACGTTTGATAATCCGCGCTCGGCTGACGGACCTCACCGGACAACCGAAGCTTGTCACCAAGGCCCAAATCTCGGTTGCGAGACAAAAGAACAACGTCGAAGAGTCGATCCTCTTGGCGCCATGTAAAACGTGTTCCCGCCTCCAGAATCTTCGGCATGGAGACGATCTCGCCGACTCCTGAAACTCGAGTGGCAGGCGATGTCACCTGGCTGATGTTCGGTGCAATCCAGAAGCCCAGAATCGCAGCAGCAAGTACCAACCCTTGGCCGACCCGAGATTTCAAACATGCAAGCAAAACAACGAGATAAGCAAGGCGGAACGGAGAAGATGCGGTGGCTAATCCACAGAGGAGCCCGAGCAATGCCAACAGTGCAGGTCGGTTTTCAAGCTCCTTCCTCACGCTTCCTCGCTTTAATTTTTTCGAGTGCGAATTCGCGAAAGTTCGTTTGCGCGGAGCTCACGTAGGTTGATTCTTCAACCGGAATCAGCTCATCTGGCACTTCGAGCGACCGAACCCCAAATCGAACTTTCTCAAAGAGAGACCGGTCACCCGCTTCTTCCGCCAATCGCCGCAGAATCGTGTCCGATTGCATCCGTAGCTCTTGCGCCCAAACGGAGTTGATCACCGCCACCCAAAGCGTGCCCTGGTCATAGCGGTCTGGCTGACTTTTCTTTGCCAGTTCCGGTCCAACGATCTTTGACCACCGCCGCATGACGCGAAACGCCCGTGCCGTTCGCAGAACCTCCGGCCGAGCGACCGCCGAAGAAAGCAAATCCGATACTTGCCTCATGCCGAAGTCACCTCACCCGCAGAAACCTGAAACACCGAGGCAGAGTTTAACAGTCGATCTCCCGCAAGGGAAGCTTCGGTGCAAGTCAACAGCGCTTGACCAGCCCGGTTAAGGACCACGTCCACCAAGAACGCTCGCCGTGACTCGTCGAGATCGGAAAGCATGTCATCAAGGAGCAGAATTGGCGAAAAGCCAAGCCTCGATTTTGCAACTTCCAAGGAAGCCAGTTTTACGCTGATCACTGCCGTGCGCTGTTGACCCTGCGATCCAAATGACCTGGCGTCCCGGCTTTCGATGAAGATCGCTACATCGTCTCGGTGTGGGCCAACCGATGATCCGCCCCGAGCAATATCGGCCGTGCGGCTTTGGGCCAAGTAGGCAATCATCTGCTCTTCAGTTTCGGCGGGGTCGTTCGCTTCGTACTCCAGCCGCAATGCCTCTCCATTGCCCATCTCCGCGTGAATTTGGGCCGCAAGCTGATTAATGGCGTCAACGTAGTTTCGACGCGCAGAACGGAGTTCTACAGCCGGAGCCGCCATCATCTGCTCCCAGGGCATGTAAGCCTCCTCAGAAACAAACCGTTCGCGTGCCGTTCGGAGAAGGCTGTTTCGTTGCTCGAGCGCCTTTTTGTACTGCGTCAAATCGCGAAGATAGGCCGCTGAAAGGGAGCTGAGATCTAAATCAAGCTGCATTCGCCGATCGCTGGGATCTCCTCGGACCAGCTCCAAGTCAGCCGTCGTCACCGACACCGTCGGCAACCGACCCAGCAGATCCGCGGCTCGAGGCAAAGAGGCACGATTCAGCGAAGCTCGCTTCTTTGCCGTCCGAGAGATATGAATCGAAAGTTGCGTGAGAGATTCGGCAAGCGTGACCGAAACCGATGCGTCACCTTCTCCATCTCGAATCGCTTCTTGCTCACGTCGCCCTCGCAATAGGCGGGTCGTCGAAACCAGGTTCAGCGCTTCGAGCAAGCTCGTCTTGCCTTGAGCATTCGCTCCTACCAAAACGTTGAAACCAGGATTCAATCTGACTTCTGCGGTTTTCAGCAAGCGAAAGTTTGTGACCGCAATGGTCTCCGCAATGGGGACCAAAGACGGATTTCCACTGGGTGTTTCTAATTGAACGTCTGTATTTACTGAACTTACAGTTATTATTAGAGCCCCCCAAATCGGTGGAAAACCGTGGTCTTTAGGTTCAACCTCAGGTTCAAACCATGGTGGGGAAGACGATGGGAAAACTGGATCGTTGGGGGATCAAAGGTCGTGGAGTTTCCCCAAAAGAGAGAAGTCGAAAAGTTTTCCCCGCACATAAGTGCCAGATTTCCACCAGGTTTTCGGCACTTCAAAGCAGACCATTTTGCCGCCCGTATTTCATGACGACGGCCTCCGCAAGAAAGATCGGATGGATGGTTGGCATCGGCGGAACTTGTCGAAGCTCGGCAAAAGGCAGCCAAACTTGAACCACCATTTCGTGCTGAATGCGATCGGGCAACTCCGGGAATCGGTCGGCGAATCGCTTCAGAGTGTGGTACTCGCTCAAGGTCATTCCTTCGAGCTCGCCCACCTGGCTTTCCAACGGGTGTAGGCCCGCGCGGTGAGGTGCGATCACGTACTTCGGTGTGTTTCGTCGTTCGACCACCACCACCGTTCCGGCGAGCATGTCGCCCAGTCGTTGTGCCTTGGCGTTGGTGAAAATCGCAATCATTCCGACTAAGTACGGCCCTGGAAGAATGTCGGCAACCCGGAGCATGTTCCGCGCGCAGGCCGCATTCCAGGTGATCGGCGTTCCGTCCAACATTCGAACGCGGACCCCGGTTGCCTTCTTGCCGAGGGTCTGACCATTCATCCAAACCTCGCTGAGGATGAAATAACCGAGCGGCACCAAAAAGCTGGCAATGAGCACCAGGGCTTCGGCAATGCCCGGATCAATTCGGCCAACCCCAAAGGCCAGAACAAAACTCAGCAGCACCATGATGCCGGCGACGATAATCACATCGAGCAGATGGGCGAAGATTCGCGCACTCAGGCCGGCGAGCCGATAGGTTACGACCGCCTTATCTGGGGTAAGCACCGCAAATTCGTGCTGCACAACGTACATTCTACGGGTTAACGCCAGCCGAGCAAAAGGATTTCTCTTGGTACCAACAAAACGCTGCTGGCTCTTGCTCGCGATGGGAGTTCCCATCGGAGTCGTCAGCGCGTCGATGGGAAGCCCGATCTTGCTGGTCGCCTACAACGTTTTGATTCTGGTGGCGACCTTCGTCGACCATCGCCTTGGACCGAAAGGCGACAACATCACGGTCAAACGTGTCTTCGATCCGGTGCTCTCGGTCCGGGTTCCAAACCGGATTCTGCTTCGCGTTGAGAACGGGTCCCGGGAAGCTCTAGAAGGAAAACTTCGTGACGAGGCCCCTGCCGGTGTCGTTCCGGATGGAAACGAAGTCCCGATCTCTCTCCAGCCGGGAGCATCGTTTGACACGGTCTATCACGTCACGCCGGAAGAGCGGGGTACCGATCGGTTCCGAGGTACCTATCTTCGGCTGAATTGCCCGTTCGGGCTCTCCTATCGCGACCTTAAGCTCGAAACCACCGAAGCAGTCCGCGTCTATCCAAACGTCCTCGCCCTGCGCGAATTTGACTTGCTGAACCAACAAGGTCGGCTGCGAGAAATGGGGATTCGCCGGAGCCGATTCCGAGGACTTGGGTCCGAATTTGAATCCCTCCGCGAATACGCCGAGGGTGACGACTTCCGAAAGATCGACCACAAAGCCAGTGCACGCCGTGGCAAATTGATCGTGCGCCAGTACGAAACCGAGCGCAGCCAGGCGGTGCTCATCCTTATTGACGTCGGTCGGCACATGCTCTCCGAGGTCAACGGGGTCCGAAAACTGGATCACGTTCTTGACAGCCTCATTTTGCTGACGAACGCGGCGTCGGTTGCGGGCGACTTGGTGGGATTACTTGTCGTTTCCGATACGGTCCGGCGTTACATCCCGCCGCGCAAGGGCCGCTCGCAGGTTGGCATGGTGATCGAGAGTTGCCACGACCTTGTCGCCGAACCGGTCGAGACAGACCTGATCGGCGGCACCTCGTATCTGAATGGTCGCTGGAAGCGCAGATCGCTGGTGGTGGTGTTCTCGGACTACGAGGACGGCGATCGGGCGAAAGAAATGGTCGCGGCTCTTGGCAGCCTCACTCGCCGTCATCTGGTGCTGGTAGTGAGAGTTCAGGATGGACGGCTTAATGAGGCGATGCAAGCACCCATCGACTCCACGGAAGCCGCTTACACCCGCGCCGCCGCCGACTTGCTCCTCTCCGAAAGAAAAGAGGCAGCCAAGATGTTCAGCGCCGCGCGCATCCACCAACTCGAATCCGAGCCGCAAGACCTCGCCGCCAACCTGGTCAACTTTTACATGAACGTAAAGGAACGCGGCCTGCTCTAGGGGCGTCGTGAGGAGTGACGTTGCGGATTCCTGATCCTGCGCCATTTGCTTCTGCCCGTGCCTCATGCTTCCTGGTCAATCCCCGTCATTCACCCTCACCGACAGCTACGTTGATATCACAGGAAGTTATGTTTAAAGCACCGAAACCATTGATGATGTGTCTTTTGTTATCCGCCGTCTTTGGATGCGGGGGAAGTGGCCCAGAAGACGAGCGACTACGCATGACTTTAGTAAGCATTGGGGCCGATCCTGCGGACGTTACGCTGTCATACAAGGGTGAGCCGATAGCGGTGATTGATGGCGAACCATTTGCAGAAATAGGTCCGATTGTGAATCTGCCAAGGGCAGCTCTTGCTGACGGTCTGTTAACCACTGGCAGCCCTGTAAATCAATCACTTCCTGCATATGGTATGGCCGAACAATACTGGGGAATTTACGGTCAAGGAAACCTTCGTCCCTTGGCATTTGATGAGCCGCTTCAACCTAACAAAAGCAAAGCAAGACACATCTTAGGCGTTAACGGTCCGTTCGGTATCCGTCTGGTCGAGGCCACCACAGGAAATATAATTAAAAATGCAATTTTAGGATATTTTAATTCCGCGGGTACTACTGTCCCGGTCCTGGAAACTCCTCTAACGCCCGGAGTTGAGTACATCACCGAGGTGTACGACGACTCTGGACTCCGCGATCGATTCGGTCGGTTCACCGCGCAGGGCGGTAAGAACTACTTAATCATCGCCAGCCGCAGACCGAGTGGATTGTTCGATCGTCCGGTGGGCAAGGTCCTGATTCAGCCATAGCATCGATGTCTAACGTAATCGCACTTAGACAAGAGAAGCGATGTCCACCGCAAGCCTTGCTGCCCGAGAAATCGCCGTCGGCTCTCCCAACAACTCGCTCAGCTCGGCAAAGGCGGCAAGCTGGCCCGACGAATCCCTTTGGAGGCGCAGAAACTCGTTCGCAATCGCTTCGGGAGTGGCGGCCATTTGCACGAATTCCGGCACCGCACCCCGGTCAAGGATGATGTTCGGCAGACCGATGAACTTTGGCCACGGCGTTCGGGTTATGGCCCGTTGGACCTCTAGCAATCGCGTCGCGCGATAGAAGATCACGTGAGGTGTGTTGCACAAGGCCGCTTGGAGCGTGGCCGTGCCGCTGCAAACCAGCGCCGCTTCCGCCGTGGATAAAACCTGCGTGCTCTTGCCAACTTCAAACTGGTCCGATTTGCGCCCTGAGAGCTGAATCCAACGCTTTTGGATCGCGGCGACGCTGGCTCCCGGAGCAAGTCCGAAGGTCGCCGTCATGGGCCGTCCGCGGCCCGCTTCGATCAACGGAAGGGCCTTCGCGAGGATTGGCAAATGGAACTTGAGCTCGTGATTCCGGCTTCCCGGAAGGAGCGCGATGGAATCCGGCACCCGCGAAGCGTCGGTCAGTTTCTCCATCTCGCCCTGAATCAACTGCTTGAGAGGGTGGCCAAAGAAGTGCGCGCTGCCGCCGTTTTGGTTCAGCATCTCGGCCGACCAAGGGAACGGAGTCACGATCGCATCGGTGATGGTCGGAAGGTCTGCCCCTTGCCGGTCCCGACGCCAAGAACCTGGCGGAATGAAGTACAGCACCTTCCAGCCTCGAGCTTTCGCCACCCGGCACATCCGCACGTTCACGAAGCCGAAATCGATTGGCATGAACAAACCCGGCGTTCCGGTGTTGAGTTCGTTCTCCAGATGCTTTCGACCGACCAAAACATCTCGAGCCAGCTTGACCGCCTCAATCGCCCCGATGGCACCCCAGTGAGACGAGTCTGCGATGATCTCCGCCCCTTCCGCCCGAATCTGCGTGCCGCCGATGGCTCGGAAATTCACCGGCAAATCGGTCGCCTTCCGGATCTCCCGTATAAGCGCGGCACCGTAGGCATCACCCGACGCTTCACCGGCGGAAAGAACAATTCGCATCATCGCCATTGTGACCAAACGGGGCTCTGGTAACCTGCCCGGCGACGCCAACGGGGTCTTCAAACATGGAAAAAGTAAGAGTAGCAATGGTGGGATGTGGTGGCTTTCAGCGCTACCGAGTCGGAAATTTGCAGGAAGTTAAGGAAGCGGAAATCGTTGCCCTGGTAGACACCAGCGACGAGCAGATTGCGCTGATGAAAGAGCAGCGACCAGTGACGGCCAACGCTGCCGTTTTCCACGATCACAATGAGATGCTGGAGCAGGTCAAGCCAGACGCGATCATGATCGCTACGCCGCACACCCAGCACGTCACCCAGATTTTGGACGGTCTAAAAGCAGGCGTTCACGTTTGCTGCGAAAAGCCGCTCGTCACGTCGGTTGCCCATGCCCACGAAGTCATCAAGGCCCGCGACGAAGCTGGAAAGATTGGCATGGTCAGCTACCAGCGACACTTCCAGGCCGAGTTCCGCTACATCCGCGAAAAGATCAAGTCCGGCGAAGCCGGCGCGGTCCAGTACATCCAAGTGCTTCAGAGCCAAGAGTGGCTGCGAGCTTGTGCAGGAACCTGGCGACACATTGCGGCGCTATCCGGCGGCGGTCAGCTCAACGACTCCGGTTCGCACGTCATCGACATCGTTCTTTGGGTAACCAGCCTTTCGCCAAAGTCGGTTTCGGCTTACACCGACAACAAGGGCACCGAGGTTGACATCAACTCGTCCCTTTCGATCATGTTCCACGGCGGCGCGATGGGCAGCATCGCGATCGTTGGCGACGGCATGTCTTGGCACGAGGACGTAACGATCGTTTGCGAGAACATGGCGTTCTTCATTCGAGACGGCAAGCTCACGATCACCGACCGAGATCGAAACCGAATCAAGGCCGAGCACCTTTCCGGTGGCTCGACCCCAGATCGAAACTTCATCCACAGCATCCTCGGCAAGGTCGAATGCGAGTCGCCGTTCGAGTGCGGCCTCGAAGTCATTCGGCTCACCGAGGCGGCGTGGCAGTCCAGCGCGCTTAACGGCAGCGCCGTCGTCGTCAGCGCCTAAAAAGGCGCGACGATCTCTTGGATGGCATCGGTTCTTGCGATGCCATCCATGACCGACTTTCGCTTGGGCATGGTGTGTGCAACCTGCACAAACGGAACGTTGTCTTCCATCAGCTTGCCCGCTGCCCACTGGGCGGCCTTCTGCCCGGTAAAGAACCCGAACACCGCAGAGCCGGAGCCAGACAGGCCCGCCTGCACTGACCCTAGCGATCGCATGCGTTCGATCAGCCACAGCGATTCGGGCCCTGTCACTTGCTCAAAGTCGTTGTAACCCAGATCTCCTCGGTAAGTGACGATGTCCCGGACTTTTCGGTCAAGAGCGGTGAACATCTTTGGCGTGCTTCCATGCTCGAACGGCCGCGCAACCACGAGCCATCGAATCGGAGTATCTGGCAGCGGTCGGAGGACTTCACCATAACCGGTCCCAAGCGCCCTTCCACCGGTGAAACAGAACGGAACGTCGGCACCAATCATGAGCCCCAGCTCCAAAAGCCGTTCATTAGTGAAGGCATCCGGAACCAGCGCTTGAACCATGCGCAGCACCCCAGCGGCGTCAGCGCTCGCGCCACCAAGCCCGCTTTGGCTCGGAATCCGCTTGATCACCTCGATTCGGAAAGGCGGCATTGTTGCCTGGGTGCGCAGCAACATCAGCGTCTTCGTGACGGTGTTGATGTGCGGAATGTTTTCCTTTTCGAACGCTAACGAACTGGCCTTGGTGAACTCGACTTGGTCGACCGCGGTCTCGCCTGTCGTGACGACCAGCTCATCGGCGAGGCTGATTTCCTGAAAGACCGTTTCGATTGGATGATAGTCTCGGTGGTCAGGACGACCGACCGCCAAGAATTCATTGATCTTGGCCCAACAGGAGATTCGATATTGCATGGCGTTTCCTAGTTTCGAATGTTAGACTATCGCCGTGCTTGATCTTGCCCTGCTTTTTGTTGCCACCACGCTAAATCCGCAAAATGATCTAGGTATTCAAAAGTTTCACCCGACGCGTTTGATCGTTAAGTGCGATCAGAAGCCGTCGCTACCGGGGTTCAAGACGCTCCGCTGGATGCCGCAAATCAAGCGCGCCGTGGTTCAGAGCCTTCGCCCGCTCACGGCCTACAGCATCGATGGCGTTAGTCGCATGCCGGGAGTGAAGGCGGTGGAGCGAGATCGAGCCGCGAAAATTGCTTACGTGCCAAACGATCCGCGCTGGACAGATCAATGGAACTTGCGCACGATGAAGGTCGACCTCGCGTGGGACCGCACGCTTGGCAGTAACTCCGCCATCGTCGCGATCATGGACACCGGGGTGAACACCGCCCACGAGGACCTCGTCGCGAACCTCTGGCAAAACTCAGGGGAGATCGCCGGAAACAGCATCGATGATGACGGCAACGGCTACGTCGACGACATGAATGGCTACGACTTTGTGGGTGAGGACGCGATTCCGGAAGATGTCAACGGGCACGGCACGGCGTGTGCCGGCATCGCAGCGGCGGTGGGAGATAACAGCATCGGCGTCGCCGGCATTGCCCCGAAAGCCCGCATCATGTGCCTGAAAGCGGCCCAAGATGACGGCTACTTCTTCCTCTCGAATAACCTCCCGGCGTACCTCTACGCGGCGGACATGGGCGCAAAGGTGCTTAGCATGTCGTTCTTCTCCGACAGCCTTAGCCCCGCCGAGCGCGAAGCGATTGATTACGTTTTTAGCAAAGGCTGCTTGCCCATCGCCGCCTCGGGCAATGACAGCACGGTGTATTCGTACTATCCGGCCGCGTACGAGAACACCCTTTCCGTTGCGGCAACGGTCCAAAGCAACGCAAAAGCGGGCTTTTCTGACTGGGGTTCCTGGGTTGATGTCGCCGCGCCAGGCGTTGGTATTTCGACAACCGTCACGAGCGGCGGATACACAACCGGGTTTGCTGGCACGAGTGCCGCGTGCCCCAATGTTGCCGGAGTTGCGGCCCTCCTCTTTGGTGCTCGCCCCGATGCGACGGTGACGCAAGTTCGAAATGCGATCGAGGACACCGCCTCAACGCTCACGCAGAGCCCGTTCGGTGAGTTCTCAAACTACGGCCTCGTCGATGCGCAAGCGGCGCTGAATGCGTTGCTTGATGGCAATGCAAGGCGAAAGTCGGCTGTCGTTCGCTACGTGACGCCGGTAGGGCAAGACCCCACGGGAGTTGCCACGGCGCGAATCTATGGTCGAAGCTTGGACGGCCGCATGACGATCACCACGAGCCGAAACCGGCTCCAGACCGTCGCCGCCGGCCGCGATTATCGCGACATCCGGCTTGGACCTGGCACCCGATCCTTCACCATATTTGATCGCTTCAACCAGATCGCGGAAATCACCGCCCCGGTTTCCAACGGACTTGCTTATCCTCTGATCGAAGGCGCGTCGGATGGCGGCGGACTCGTCTACGGTGGCTTCTTTGAGACCCTCGAAAACGACCGGCGAAACATGCGGGTTACGCGTCGATCAAACGGAACCGTGATGCTCGAAGGAACCTTCCGCCGATTGCCCGGAACTGGATTCACCAACCTCGTTCTGCGTCGCAAGTACACCGGCACGGTCACCGGCATTGAGCGGATCCAGCTGTACGATTGGTCTTCCAACTCGTACCCGTACGGTTCCTTTGTGAACATCAACGTCGGAGCGCTTCCAACGACCTGGAGCAAACTCGACCTTCCGATCACCAACGGGCAAAACTTTGTTGACTACGAAGGAACTGTCTACTTCCGGATTCTCACGGATGCGGGCCAGTCGGCGGAAACGGAACTGCTGCTGGACTTTGCTTTGCTGAAATAGCCTCCAAAAGCACGTAGCGGATGCTCTTACCCACCGAATAAACGGCCAACGAAACCCGGCGCGACCCGCCGGGTTTCAATTTTTTGCGAAGCGCATCGCCGTCCAACTTCACCCCTCGAATCTTGACTTCGTGAATCATGGCTTCGTTGGCTCGGAGCCATGCTTGAGTGCGCTTCAAGTCGGCCGAGTGATGGGCCAGCACCCGGTATGGCCGTAGCCATTCGCTCGTGATCCGCTCGGTGGACGTGAGATAGCCTTTCGAATCACCCAGCACGGGCAATCCGATTTGGCCCACCGCATGGGCCCGAACCAGGGCCGGGTCGCAGTCGAACAAGAACTCTTCGGGGGTTTCTGTCGAGATGGTCGGTGCTGCCTCAGCGCTGGAGCCCGTTTCCACGTGGATCGCAAACCGGCCCGGTTGCACTTCCTCGCCCCACAAGACCAGCGCCTCGCGACATTCTCCGCCGAAGGACACGAACTCTAAGCGCGGCCCGAGCGATGAGAGCTCATCATCGCTGAGCATCGGCGAGAGCTTCATGACCCCGAGTTTTGCGTTCGAGAACCTTTCGACGATCTCGTGGGGCGACGGCGAAAAATCTTCCAACTTCGCAAACCGCTGACCGTTCTTGCGTCGGGCGGGGTCGGCAAAAACATACGGTCCGGCTCCCGCGCTCAAGCCATCTTCCGCATGCACGGTCGCCTCGCGTCCGTAGACTTTCACGTTCCATCGCGCCAAATTTGCCCGGACCGGGTCGAGCTCAAACCCTTCCACGGGGCCACGACCGGCCAACGCAATGAGGTCTGCTCCTGCCCCGACGGTGAGGTCGATTATCGGCTGATCTTGTGGAAAGCGGCTTGCGTGATAGGCAGCAAGCTTTTCGTTCGTGGCCATTTCGACGGTGTCAGCATCGAACAGCATTTCGTCTGCCCGCGAGAACTTGTCCTGCGCCCTTCTTCGGCAATGAACCTGTTGTACGGCCCATGAGCCAGCCTCCTGTCCGTGGTCGGCAATGAGCCGTTCAATCTCCGTCGCACTTGGCGGAAATGCCAGCCGCCGTGCGCTCGCGAGCGCCTCCAGCTTCCCGGACCCAATCAATTCGACCTCCATATCTAACGATTAGGTTATGCCATGCGCGCAGCCATCGTTGTTCTGGTCGTGATTCGTGGGCTGGGCCAAATAATATTTCGTAAAAGCCGTGCCTTGCGGCTTGAAAAGAGGGTGACCCGGTACCTCAGGACCAAACGGCGGTACAGTTTCGTAGAGAAACATCAATGAGCGGAATCATCGTAAAGAAAACGTGGCGTGAAAAGGTTGGACTCGCGGAAATGCTCAAGGGCGGCGTCATCATGGACGTCATCAATCCGGAGCAGGCAAAAATTGCGGAAGATGCAGGCGCCGTCGCCGTGATGGCCCTAGAACGAGTTCCGGCCGATATTCGCCGAGATGGCGGCGTCGCGAGAATGAGCGACCCGGAGATGATCCAAGAGATTCAGGCGATCGCTTCGATTCCGGTCATGGCGAAATGCCGAATCGGACATTTCGCAGAAGCGCAAATCCTTGAGGCTCTTGAAGTCGACTTCATCGATGAGAGCGAAGTGCTCACGCCGGCCGACGAAGAGAACCACGTTGACAAGCACAACTTCACCGTGCCGTTCGTTTGCGGTGCAAAGAACCTTGGCGAGGCCCTGCGACGCTGCGCCGAAGGTGCGGCACTGATCCGCACAAAGGGAGAAGCCGGTACAGGCGACGTAGTCGAAGCTGTGCGCCACATGCGAACCATCCAGTCGCAGATTCGCCAGGTTCAAAACGCCCGCGAAGACGAGCTCTACGTGCTGGCGAAAAACCACCAGGCATGCATCAGCCTCATTCGGGAAGTTCACGAAACCGGAAAACTGCCGGTCCCGAACTTTAGCGCGGGCGGCATCGCAACCCCTGCGGATGCGGCTCTGATGATGCAACTTGGCGCGGAAACCGTGTTCGTTGGTTCGGGCATCTTCAAGAGTGCCGCCAACCTTTCGGATTCTGAGCGACTCAACTCACAGGCCCGCCGCGCTCGCGCGATTGTCGAGGCCGTGTTGTTCTACAACGAGCCCAAGAAAGTTGCCGAAATCAGCAAGGGTCTCGGCGAGCCAATGGTAGGCATCAACTGCGACAGCCTGACGGATTCGCAAAAGATGTCCGACCGCGGCTGGTAACTCTACTGCGGCGCTGCGGCGGCGATTCCCGGGAAGCGACTGTCAGTCCGGGGGCGTCGGTTCGGCGACCGAGCGACAACATCTCCGGCACCTCGGTCAAACGAGGTGCCTCCACCATCATCCTGAAGGTTCGGCCCGACGCTGTAAACGATGATGGAATCTTCCAGTAGCTTCACTAATAGGGGCTTGCCCGAAAACGGATCAAGTTCCTGACGTCGTAGCTTCTCGGCAACCGCACTTCTTTCTGCCGCCGGAGTCGCGGCAATCCGCGCCAGCACGACCACACAGCGAGTCAGCGCATCGGTTCGAACCAGCGAGGTCGGGATTTGGCTATGGTTTGGAATCGTTCGGTTGGCAAGCCAAGCCTGCCAAGTGCGATCGTCCTCACGCAACTGGTCGAGTTTCACGAGGGCAATGCGCGCCTTATCAAGATCGCTCAGCGATCGAGGCGATCCCTCAATCAGCATTCGGTAGCGGGCCAGCAGCTTCGCTTCCATGGCGTCCTGAACCGGCGGCAACTTGATCAACTTGAAGTTTCGGATGAAACGCTCTTCCGTGCCTTGGTCTTCGGGGGAAGGTGCTGAGTTGAGCCATTTCTCGGGATCGGACCGGAACCTGCTTACGGCAAGCTGTCCAAATGCGGATTCGTAGACGATGTACTTCCGCATATCGGGGAACCGGGGGAAGCTAGATACGACTTCAGCGAGGTCTAAGAGGAACTTGGGGTGCGTCTCGTGCTCACCGATCAGGGACATGCACTCGATGAGAATCCGGCTCCGGATGCTTGCCGAAATGATCTGGGATCCCAGCGTCCGCTCTCGGCCAAAGTGAGTCGCCATCGCAAGGGCAGTTTGCAGTTCGGAAATGGCACCGTCGAAATCACCGGCTTCGGCGCGACCTCGGAGGCTGGTCATGAGCAAGCGTGTGGCCACCGGGGCCTCTTCAAACTCGGGAACGCCGACGGCGTTTCCGTTTGCTTCTCGGCTGAACGCGCAGTCGGGGAACTTCGCGGCATCTCGAAATCGCTGGAGAGCCACTTCCGCGTTTTTTAGGGCGGCAGCTCGCTCGGCTACTGGGACGATTTGCCCGTCAATGGATTCGTTCGCGTCGAGGACCTTTGCTTGCCGTTCGTCCTTGTCAAGCAGAATTTGCATTGAACCAAACGCCTTTCGGTAGGCGGACGCTGCGTTCGTTTCTGCGGGAATCTTTCGGTTGATTTCGCTTGCGTCAAGCACCCCGCCGACGGCTTTGAGGGCATCTCGCTCTTTGGCTAGAATCGCCGATGCCTGCGAGGCGTATGCACCGTAACCCGCCGCAACAATTACGGTCAGGGCTCCAAGCCCAATGAGTGCACCTTTGTAACGCTTCTCGCTCATGCTCAGCTCACGAGTCGGAACTCTCGCCCCCCAATCCTAGCCTAAAAATGAGCGCTATGCAACTCGCGAAACTTTCTGGCGCGCATAGTTCGCGCTCTTATCGAGCCAGAACATGAAGACGTCCATGTTGTCGAGTACATCCCGAGGCATCTTGACGTACTCGCGCATTGGCTCCATGTCGGCATCAGGTTTCATCGGCCCAGAGCCGGGCAACTTGAGCGCTTCTTGAATGTCATCCGGGGACAATTTGAAGCCGATGTCTTCGCCAATGAGAAAGGCGAACATCTTTTCTCCGGTGTAGACGCCCATGCCGCCGAACATGCGGCGGGCACGGACATCATAGGCTTCTGCAGCCCGCATGATCTGCTCGTAACGAAGCGGTCGGTAGACCATGTTGAGTTCCCTTGAAGCCGTTTAACTGGACACCCAAAGAGGGTTTCCACCGGGCCATGAGCATTGTACCAAAGGTCGCCTTGGAACCCAAGTACTTATTCAGTGGCCGTGGAATCTGCAATCGGACGAACTCGAGGAGACAACGCTGCGATCAGGCTCTGGCCCAGCGGTGGAACTGTTTGTGCGCCCAGGCCGGGCTTGGGTGCCCCGGGCAGCCAAGCAATCACATCCGAAACTGGGACCGGGCCGAAGTTTCGGGAATCCGAACTTCGGGTCAGGTTGTCGCCAACTACGTAAATGTGATCCGCCGGCACCGTGGCCACCCGGTAACAATCAGGAGCCAAATTTTTCGATGGGACCACTTGCACCATGTCCCACTTCTCGCCCATTTTGTTCCACTGCAGGTAGGAGTCTCCCGCAACGTAGGCAACCCGCTTTAGCAACACGCCCTTCTCCGTTTTGACCACCACAACATCGTCGCGCTGAAGTTTGGGCAAGCGCCGATCCGCAACGATGAGCTGCCAATCGTTGTAAGTCGGCGCCATGGAGGCGCCGCTCACGACGATCGGTCGGTAAGGTTGCGCCGTGTAGATCCCGAGGACGACCACGGAGGCCGCCAGGGCTTTGATTGAGTTGTTGATTGCCAGAACGTGCGCCACAGATTTTCCTTTGCGCCGGGCTGGAAGTTGAATTCCGTTCCGGTGCAGGCTTACACGCGAATGACGGGGTCAGGTTCTCCCGATCTATGAAGAAGCGGTAGAAAGGCCCACCTGAGCGGTAACGTAAGACGTGGATCGTCGGCGATTTGTTGTTATTGATGGGTATTCCCTCCTATACCGGGCGTTCTTCGCCACCCGGTACCTGAGCACGAGCGATGGCCGACCCACGAACGCGCTGTTCGGTTTCACCTCGATGCTTTTCAACCTTTTTGAAAAGCTGGAGCCGGTTGCCATTGTCGTTGCGCTTGATGCGCCGGTCAAAACGTTCCGCCACGATGCTTTTGCCGAATACAAAGGAACCCGCAAGGAAACGGCCGACGAGCTAAAAGTTCAGCTTCACGATGCCCGCGAACTCATCGCTGCGCTTGGCATCCCAAGCATCGAAGTCCCCGGCTACGAAGCCGATGACGTCGTCGGAACGCTTTCCAAGCTGGCCGAAAATCACGGCTACGACACAACCATCGTCACTGGCGATCTCGATTCACTTCAACTTGTCGACGAATCCGTTTCGGTCCTGACCCTAAAGACCGGCGTTACGGATACGGTCACGTACGATCCGGCTGCCGTAGTCGAACGATATGGCTTCGGTCCCGAATTCGTACCGGACTTTAAGGCCATTAAAGGTGACACCAGCGACAACATTCCGGGCGTCCCCGGGATCGGAGACAAAGGTGCCGCCGAGCTCATCAACTCCTTCGGCACGATTGAAAACATGCTCGAGAAGTGGGCCGAGCTTCCCGAGAAGTTTCGGAAGAAGATGGACGGCAATCAAGAACAGATGCGGCAGAGCAAGTGGCTCGCCACCATCGTTCGCGATGTCCCGCTTGAGTTTGCCTTCGAGCCGTACGTGCTGAGCACCGAAGCAATGGAAGCCGCGGTTGCGATGATGGACAAGCTCGAGTTTCGCGGCCTCGTCAAGCGTGCGCCGGGCGTTCTCGGAAAGTATCTGGAAGGCGCGGCAGAACGGGCGCCGGTTGTTCAAGTTGTTGAAGAACCGCTTGCCGTACGAGAACAAAAACTGTCTACTGCCCAGGAGCTTGAGGGGTTTGTTGGAGAAGGGCAGTTTTCGATCTTCCTGCCAGCGGGAGTCGTGCGGCAGGATCTGTTTGACGAGCCTGAGCGCTGGGCATTTGTTGGCTGCGGCGATGCCGCCGCCGAAGTACCAGAGGCGATTGCGCTCGCCCTCTTTGCCGCACACTCCGAGCGAGCCATCCTCCATGACGCAAAGCCGATCGTTCGGCGCCTCGGGCAAGAGCTCACGCCTGGCTTCGACACGATGCTCGCCGCCTTTGTTCTGAGGTCAGAGCGATCTAACTACCCCCTCCGAGAACTGGTCCAGGGGTACTTGGAAGTCGCTCCACCGAGCACCGGCGCGCAGATGGCGGTCGGGCTGTACCAAGTGCGTCGCGTGTTGAATGATCGACTCGAGAAAGAAGGTCAACTCGCGGTCCTCACCGGGATCGAACAGCCGCTGATTCCGATTTTGGCCAAGATGGAGACCCTCGGAATTGCCGCAGATAAAACCCAGTTCCGCGAGTTCTCGGCAACGCTGCTTGTCGAAATCGAGCGGCTCACCGCAACAATACATAAGCTGGCGGGCCGGGAATTCACCATCGGCTCTCCGAAGCAGCTTGGCGAAGTGCTCTTCGACGAATTGAAATTGCCCGGTGCACAAAAGACCAAAACGGGCTATGCGACCGGAGTCGAAGTTCTTGGCGACCTCGCAGCTGAACACGGAATCGTCGCCGAAGTTCTCAACTGGCGCGAGCTTACGAAGCTCAAATCAACCTACGCCGACGCGCTCGAAAGGATGGTCCGAGAAGATGGTCGGATCCACACGACTTACCACCAGACGGGCGCCGCCACTGGGCGATTGTCTTCGAACGATCCCAATCTTCAAAACATTCCGATCCGCACCGAACTTGGTCGTGGCATACGCAAAGCGTTCAAAGCCGCCCCGGGCTACACTCTCGCCTCTCTGGACTACAGCCAGATTGAACTCCGCGTTCTGGCTCACCTCTGCGAAGAACCGCAGCTGGTCCGCGCCTTTAACGAGCGCGAAGATGTTCACACCGTGACCGCGCAAGCGATGTTCCCGGGCGAAGCCGTCTCGAAAGAGAAACGACGCTTGGCGAAGATGCTCAACTATGCGGTTTTGTACGGTGTTACCGAGTTCGGGCTTGCGCAACAGCTCGGAATCGGCTTTGGCGTGAGCGAAGCGCGCGAGCTGATCAAGCAGTACAACGAGCGATTCCCAAGCGTGAAGGAATTCACCCAGTCGATCATTTCGGAAGCCAAATCGAAGGGCTTCACGACCACCCTGCGGGGCCGTCGACGGTACTTCCCCGACATTCACGCCAGTCGGCTTAATGACCGCAAGTACGCGGAACGTCAGGCCATGAATGCTCCGATCCAAGGGACCGCCGCCGACATGCTCAAGTTGGCGATGCTAAAGTGCTCGGCCGTTCTGAAAGACTCGCCGTCGCGAATGCTTCTAAACGTTCACGATGAACTCGTCTTTGAAGTCGCCGATGGTGACGAGGCAATCGTGGCCAAACTCCGTGACGCCATGGAGCAAGCGCTTCCGCTCAGCGTTCCGGTGGAAGTTGACGCAAAGCTCGGCGAGAACTGGAAAGAGATGACGGTCGTTTGATGACCGCGTTTTAACTTGGACGGCGCGGCTCGACCGGTCGTAGAATCGCCCTTCGCTCGGGCGAAAGCCGGTCGAGCAAAGCCGCGGAGTACTCATAGCCAAATCTCGTTGCGCCCCAACTGACGCCGTAGCGATAGATTGTGATGCGGCGCTCGCCGACGTTGGTGCGGCTACTCCCGCCGTGCATTAGTCCATCCACAAACAACAGCGCATCACCGCGATCCAAGTGAACCGGAATCGCCCCGGGTAGTGCATCCATCCGATCCCCTCGGCCATAGTCACCCGCTTGGGGATGAGGGAAGTTGCTCTTGTGGCTTCCCGGAATCACCATGGTCGGACCGTCACCTTCGTGAATGTCCGTTAGGGCAAGAATAACGTTGACTTGCCCGCATCGGAAAACGCCGTGCTCGTACCGATAGGCTCCCCGCAACGCACCTTGAAACCCGCCGGAATGAACCGGGTGATGGCCGCCTTGGGTTCTTACGGAAAGGATGCATTCGTCCAAGAACAGTCCCTGAACGTAGCTGCCTTCTTCGCCGCACCAGTGCCGGGCGTAGTTGACCCACGCCGGATGATCAATGAGCTCCTCAAACGGTTCGCCAAGCTCGACGGCATTGTGCATTTCCAGTCCGGTCTCCTGGGTGTAATCGCGTCGCTGCGCGTTGCCAATCCACTCTCCAAACTCCACCGAAGGCAGCGCATCGATGGCGAAGTTCAGGCGGTCAACTAATTCCGTTGACGCCGCTTGGCGCAGAACCAGATAGCCGTTGAGGTCAAAGAAGAAATCATCCAACGCGCTTGGCTGTCGAGGTTCCACCCAGGCAGTTTAGTGCTTGATCAGGGCCTTGGGAAGGGCTATCCGGTGCTTTGCATCGCGGCGGCAAGGCCGGCGATCGTTTGAAGCATCGCCTCGCGCCATGGACCCGATTGTTGCTCGTCGCTCAGGTCACCCCAGGCTCGCATCAAGTAAATCTGCATCATCGAAAGCGGCATCACGGCCGGATTTCGGAAGTGGATCGTGTTTCGAACCACGCTGGCTTCAGAGAGGAGCTGCTTCTGCTCGGTGATCAAGAGAATCGCTTCGACACTCTTCGCGTATTCCTCGTCGATTAGCCGCTGAACATCCGCTACTGCTGCATCGGAAATGTGCTCCGAGTACTTTCGTGCGGTGTCGAGATGGGCGCGGGCAAGCTCAAGCTGGGCATTCGCGATGACGGTTCGGAAGAACGGCCACTCCCGAGCCATCTTTTGGAGGGTGAGTCGACCGTCTTCGGTCGCCGTCATCTCGGCGAGTGCCGTTCCGATTCCGTACCAGCCCACGACGGTCGCCCGGTTTTGCACCCAGGCGAAGTTCCACGGAATCGCGCGCAAGCCTTCGATTCCCGAGATGGCTTGCCCCGGACGGAAGACCGGTCGGGATGCGATTGGCAGCAACGCAATGTGCTCAATTGGCGTGGCTTGGGTGTAGAAGTCCCAGAACTTCGGATGGTCGTAAACCAAGGCACGGTACTTTGCACGGCTGGTTTCCGAAAGCTTCTCCATGATCTCTCGGTATTCCGTTTCCGGATTCACCCTGGCCGCGACATGAGGTTGAGCGGCGAGTAGGCCCGCGGAGACGATCTGCTCTAAGTGTCGGTGCGCAATCGGAGGCAGCGCATAGCGGAAGCTAATGACTTCGCCTTGTTCGGTAAAGCGAATTCGGCCTTGGAAAGTGCCCTCGGGCTGCGACAGAATGGCTCGGTTCGCCCGGCCGCCTCCGCGTCCTACCGTTCCGCCTCTTCCGTGGAAGAGCCGGATGCTGACGCCGGTTTCCCGCTGGACCGCCGCTACTTCGGCCAGGGTCTGCTGCAGGTACCAATTCGCGGCCAAAAATCCGCCGTCTTTGCTGGAGTCGCTGTAGCCGAGCATGACCTCCTGCACGTTTCCGCGCGCGAGGAGTTGGTTCTTGTACAGCGGCAAGCTCAGCAGCTCGCGAAGAAGACCTCCAGAGCGCTGCAAATCATCGATGGTTTCGAAGAGCGGCACCACGTCGAGGCTGACTCCCGCTTCCTTCGCGAAGACCAAGACTTCCAAGATGTCGCTGAGGCCGTGGGTCATGGAAACGATGTAAGTTTCAGCCGCGATCTTGCCCAATTCCCGGTGCGATCGAGCGAGGATATTGAAGACATCCAGCACCCGGTGCAGCGCCTCGCTCTTTTCACAGTTCTGCGGTAGCAAGGGCCGAGGGTTCTGAATCTCTTGTTCCAGCAGGCGAACTTTCTCTTCTTCTGAGAGCCGCGCGTAATCCTGAGGGCCCGCGAGCACGCCGCCCACCGCCAGCATCTCCCCGAGCGCAATCGCGTGCTCGTCGCTGTGCTGCCGAACATCGAGCGAAGCCAAGTGGAAGCCAAAAATTTCGACCTGACGAATCAAGTGGGGCAGCTGACCATCTGCGGCAAGAACCTCGGCAGAATTCGCGCGCAGACTTTCCTGAACTACTCTTAGATCGGCGACAAACTCGTCGGGCGAATGATAAGCGCTTGGAAACCCGTCGCGGCGTCCAGTGGACTTCATTGCGATGGCTTGATCTAACGTCGCCTGAAGCCGCATTTCGCAGCCGAGGAGGAGCAGCACATAGGGCTCTTGTGCGTACCGATCTTTCGAGATCCGGCTGTACGGCAGCTTCTCAAAGTAGTCGCCTAACCGATCGATCAGTTCAGGGCTTACGTTCATTAACTTGACGCTTTGCGTCAAAGTCTTCCGCAAGGTCTCGGTACTTCGAACGTAAACTTCTAGCACCAGCCGACGGTGCTCCAGCAACGTGTTCCAAGTCGTTTCTGGCGTGACGTTCGGGTTTCCATCTCGGTCTCCACCCACCCAAGAGCGGTAGCGCATCACAACCGGGCAGGACCGACTCTCGCCCGGAAACACTTCGGCGAAAGCGAGATCGAGGTCGCGGTGCAGCCAGGGCACCACGTCCAAAATGGTCCGTTCGAAGAAGTAGAGCGCGTTACGTACTTCCTCGTCAACGGTAAGGCGAGTTCCGCGCATCTCGTCCGTTTGCCAAAGCTGAGTCAATAGTCGCTCGACTTCGCAGAGCGAACTTCCAACCGCGTCCAGCTTTTCTTGGAGAGAAGGAGGGGCTTCGGCTTCGGCAAGGCAGATCGCGATGGCCTGAAGCTTGTCCAGCACCGATTTCCGCTTGGCTTCGGTTGGGTGTGCCGTTAGCGTTGGAACGATTTCCAATCCTTGGATCAGCGCCATGACTTCATCGGCGCTGTGACCGCGCGCCTTCAGCTGGTGCATGGCCTCCAAGATGGATTCTCGGCGGATGCCTTTTCGTGAGCGGTTAACGCGAACGATCTCCTTCTGCTCGGCAACGTTCAACAGTTGGAAGAGCA
Organism: bacterium; assembly: GCA_027485645.1. Taxonomy (GTDB): domain Bacteria; phylum Armatimonadota; class Fimbriimonadia; order Fimbriimonadales; family Fimbriimonadaceae; genus Fimbriimonas. Next base: position 30,977 of record JAIXQR010000003.1, on the reverse strand, counting down.
CGGTGAACGCGCGAGCGAGGTCACGAACAAAGATGGGATCTCGGAATTCCGATTGCCCACCAAAGGCGGCATCTTTCGTGGCCAAAAGTTGTCGGGCCAGATCAATGAGTCGGTCCTGTCCTTGTGAGGACAGGACCTTGCCAAGCAATCGATCCAAGGTGCGGAGATCGTGAGAAAGCTCCGGACTTAGCCCGTAGGATTCGGGCTCAATGTTCAAAAAGGATCGATGACTTGGCATGAGAATCGGCTCAGCAACTTGCTAAGTAAGCGCCGCCAGCCAGAAGACCGGCCTTTTCGCCTTCTTCCGAGCCGTTGAAGTTCTCATCTTCGAGCTCAATGCTTACCATTCCATCGTAGCCGGATTTTTCCAGGATTCGGAAAACTTCGACCCAGCGGGTTTCGCCGTGACCAGGAATCGTGTATCGCCAAGATGCGGCTCCGAAGCCGTGCTCCACGCCGAAAGTGGATTGCTGCTCGAAGCCGTACTCGTAGCGAGCTTCTGCCATCACTTCGGTGTCCTTGCCGTGAACGTGATACACGCGATCCTTGAACTCGTGCAGGAAGCGAATTGGATCGATTCCCATTCGGATCAGGTGCGACGGGTCGTAGTTGATGCCAATGGCCATCGAGCTCACGGCCTCGAAGGTCGCTCGGTAAGTTTCTGGTGTGCAGCAAAGGGCGCCTTCACCTGGCCAGCCTTCGATCACGAGACGGCCGTTGTTGGCTTCCAGGATTGGCGCAAGCGCCTTTAGGCCAAGCACCATGGAGTCAAAGTTGTCTCGGCGCGCTCGTTTCGGATCTGCCGGCAGCATGACGGTGAAGTAGTTTCGAATCCCGTGGGCCCCAAAGGTGGAGATCTTGGTTTCCAAAGCGGCAACCGCGGCAGCGCGCTTATCCACGTCTTCGCTCATCAGGTCAGACGAAAACGCATCGACCGATCCGACCGTCAGTCCAGCCGCGAGGATCGCTTCTGCGTCCGCTACCTCGTTGCCAATGTCGATTCCGCCAAAGCCGTTCTCTTTAGCAAAACTGATGACGGAAGAAATGTCTTTTTGCCAGTCAGACCAGCCTCGTCGGAAGCCAATCGGAAATGAACCAGTTCGAGTTGCAAGCATCGACGGAGACGATACCGGACAACCAACCATAATTCAGAGGTGTCCCAAACAGATAATGCCGTACGCATCGTAACCCTCGGGTGCGCCAAGAACGAGGTCGATAGCGAAGAGATCGCCGGGGTGCTGAATGAAGCGGGCTACCGAGTTGACGGAAACGCCCGAAAAACTGCCGTCACCGTGATCAACACTTGCGGTTTTCTCGAAGCTTCGAAAGAGGAAAGCATTGCGGCGATCAAGGAAGCCGTGAAGGCGAAACACAAAGGGCTCACCGGGCGAGTTATCGTTGCGGGCTGTTTGGCGCAAAGACTTGGGCCAGAGCTCATGAAACTCGCACCCGGGGCGGACTCCTACGTCGGCGTGGGGCAAATGGGCCGCTTTGCCGAAATCGTCAAGGAAGTCCAGGCTAGTCGCGAAACAACGTTGGACGTTTCTCCGCCCCACCACCGATGGGCAGACGTGCCAACCCGGGCAAGAAGTGGCCGACCCTGGAGCGCTTACCTAAAGGTGTCTGAAGGCTGTGACCACCGATGTACGTTCTGCACTATCCCGTCATTCCGGGGAGCTCACCAGAGCAAACCGATTGAGCGAGTGATGGAAGAAGCACGTTTTCTTGCAAGTCAAGGAACCAAAGAGATCAACCTTATTGCTCAAGATGTTACGCAGTATGGGTACGACCTCTATAAGGAATTCACGTTACCGAAACTTCTGAAACAACTGAACGAAGTAGACGGCATTGAGTGGATCCGAATCCTTTACTTCTATCCGAATCGCCTTACCGATGAAGTGATCGAAACGATGGCGGCATGCGAAAAGGTGGTGCCTTACATCGATATTCCGTTGCAGCACGCACACCCTGACGTCCTTCGGCGTATGAAGCGGCCATGGGATGGCGAACGATATCTTGCCCGCTTCCAGAAGGTCCGAGAAGCGATGCCAGACTGCGCGATTCGAACCACGTTTATCGTGGGTTTCCCTGGCGAAACAGATGCGGAGTTCCAGTACTTGTTAGACTTTATCAAGGCCGCACAAATGGATAGGGTGGGTGCCTTTGTCTACAGCCGCGAGCCGGGAACGCCTAGTTTTGAGATGGAAGGACAAGTTCCTTTCCGCACCAAGCGTATGCGATATGACCAGCTTATGAAATTGCAACAAGGCATTTCGTTAGCCAAGAATCAAGCCTGGGTGGGACGCGAGCTGCAGGTCCTAATCGAGGATCATCGCGACGGATGGTCGATCGGACGCTCCTTCCGAGATGCGCCGGAAATCGATGGATTGGTTTTCACGGAAGGAAGTTATCCCTTGGGTGAACTTCGTACCGTACGGATTAAATCTGCAGAGCATTACGACCTAATGGCGGTGTAGCCCTTTACAGTGTCCCACTTCTGTGCGATTTTCCAAGCAAAATGCGGGAATAGTAGCAAAAAATTACTGGAGCATTTGCCTCCCAGAGCATAATATCAGAAGGTAGGTTTACGCCATGAATTTGAATACCAAGGTAGCGTTCGTTATTTCCGGATTGATCGGTCTCAGTGCCGTCTCCCGAGCAGACTACATTCTCGATACGCCGCTGGCTGACTACATCCTTGACGGTCGAACCGTAGCTCCGGCTTGGTACTTCAAGGACGTGCAGTTCCGACTTGGCCAGCAGATCCGAGCGGATATCCGAGTGGCTAACGGTGCTCTGGAATTCACCAGCAACAGCACCGTACTTCCATCCGGCGCACCAGCAGGCCTGAAGGTCTTCTCCACCTACGGCTCTACCGTTGTCGGATACGAATGGGCATTCGTTGATAACCGAAAGCTGTACGTCAAGGCAGTTTTGGCAGATGGAACGACGCAGATCGTTACGCCAAACTTTGCCCATGGCGCCGTAACCGCTGCAACGCTGATCTCCGACGGTTCGGAAGGACAAGCGGCACGCCTCAGCTCGCCAGACGCGGGAACGCTCGGCGCAGGCTGGACCTTTGACGACGAAGATCGAGACACCGAAGGCGTTCAGATCAACGGCTGGGTTGAGTTCAACAAGGAGTCGGGCGTCATCCGATTCCGAACGAACAGCACCTGCGATGAAGTCACCGGTCTGAACTGCGGGCCGAAGACCATCAACCGAGTTGGTGACAATTCGCTGGTCGTCCGAAAGGTCAAGGACATCTTCTTCGCCGACGGCAAGGTGTACGTGGTTGCCAAGGTTCGAGAGCAGGGCGATGGAGCGAAGACGCTGGTCTTCACCACGAACTTCGAAGCCGGTACCGCGGCCCGAGCGATCGTGCCAACCGTCGACTACATCCTCGACTAAGACAGAAAGCAAAAAGCCCAGCCTCGCGAGAGGCTGGGCTTTTTTTGTCAGTCAATTTTTGAGTTAGGCAACCAGTCCTTCGGGGAACCAGAGCGCAAGCTCGTTGGCGGCGGCTTCTGGATCGCTGCTGCTATGAGTCAAGTTGTCGTCAATGCTGAGAGCGAAGTCGCCTCGAACCGTGCCAGGAGTGGCATCGAGAGGATTGGTCGCGCCCATCATCGCTCGAATCGCCTTGATCGCATTCTCACCGCGGACGGCGAGTGCAACAACGGGACCCGACGTGAGGTAGTCGCAGACGCTGCCAAAGAACGGTCGCTCTTTGTGCTCGGCGTAGTGAGCTTCAACCGTTTCGCGCGGTGCATTCACAAGCTTCAGTCCAACAACTTTCAGGTTGCGTCGCTCAATTCGCGTGGTGATTTCACCAATGAGATTTCGCTGAACGCCGCCCGGCTTAATGAGAATCAGAGTTGTTTCCATGAGTCCAGAAGTGTACCGACCTGCCTTATGGCCCACGAGAATAGTTCGGGCGTGTTAAGCTATGCGCGACTCGTGACTGTAGCCCGAATCAGCAATCTAACCGTACGATACGGCAACTTCACCGCCTTAGACGACCTTTCTTGTGAAATACCAGAAGGTTGCACCGGGCTGTTGGGGCCGAATGGTGCGGGCAAAACGACGCTTCTCAAAACCATTCTCGGTTTTGTCAATCCAACCTCCGGCGAAGGAACGGTGATGGACAAAGACATCCGCACGGATGGCATGGCCATTCGCCAGCTGATTGGGCTCATGCCGGAGCAGGACTGCCACATCCCCGGTATGACTGCCGTCGGCTTCGTGAGCTATGCGGGCGAGCTCTCTGGGATGCCACCTGCGGAGGCCCTTCGAAGAGCGCACGAGGTTCTGGAGTACTGCGGCCTCGGCGAAGCACGCTACCGCAACGTAGAAACCTATTCCACCGGTATGAAGCAGCGCATCAAACTCGCGCAAGCCTTGGTGCACGGCCCGAAGCTCCTGCTGTTAGATGAACCCACAAACGGCCTCGACCCACGTGGTCGTGAGGAAATGTTGGACCTCGTCCGATCCGTGTCGCACGGTCGTGGCGTGAACGTGATCGTCAGCAGCCACCTCCTGCCGGATATTGAGCGAGTTTGCGATCGGGTCATCGTGGTGATCAAAGGCAAGCTCCGAACCGCTGGCACGATCAAGGATCTCAAGAAGCTCGCGGGCCAGCCAGCTGACGTCGAGTTGCGCGAACCTAATGTCGCTTTCGCGAACATGCTGATGGAAAAGGGTCTAACCGTTACCCCGCCGAAAGGCAATATCTACCGAGTCCAAAGTGAATTGCCGCCGGAGGAGCTCCTCCGCGTCGTTCAAAGAACCGCCCTGGAATCTGGCGCCCAGGTTCGCGGATTCGAAACCGCCGTCCGAACCTTGGAAGAAGTCTTCCTGGAGGCCCTCACCGCATGAGCAACATCAAACCGATTGCCGACCTAAGCTATCGCAACTACGATGGCCCGCTCAAAAAGCCCGGCTCCCGCTGGTGGGTTATCGCAAAGAACGGTATCCGCATCGCGCTGAAAAAGAAGGCGCTCTGGGGCCTGATGTTTGTTTCGGCTTGGTACTACCTGGTCATGCTGGTTGTTCTTTTCTTCGTCCAGCAGATCACTTCTTCGAACCCAGCCGGAGCTCAGGCCATGAAAGCGTTCATGGAACGCCTCGTATGGCCCGATCAGTTTTTGCACGGTTTCAGCTATGCGCAGCTGCCCATGCTGATCATCGCTTTGATGCTCGGCGCGGGATCCATTGCGAATGACAACCGAGCCAACGCGATGCTCGTTTATCTCAGCAAACCGTGCGACAAAAGGGAGTACCTCTTCGGAAAGTGGATCGGCATCGCCCTTCCAATCCTCGTGATCATGGTCGTCCCGACGATCATTTTCTATGCGTACGGCGCCCTAACCTTCCGGGAGTACGGATTCCTCAAGGATGCCTGGCTCCTTCCGAAGATGCTCGTCATCATCCCGATTGCCGCCATCTTCCACGCCAGCATCGTGGTCGGCATCAGCTCCATGTTCAATCAAGCACGGAACGCATCGGCAACCTACGCGGGCATCTATTTCATCACGAACTTTTTCACCTTGCTAATGGGTGGAATCTGGGCGTCTTCTCGCGGAGAAACGCCGTTCCCGGTGAAGCACCTCTTCTATGCGAGCATCGACGGTGTTTTGATCGGTGCTTGTAAGGCCATCATCGGCACGAAGGGCTCCGCACCGTTTGGCATCCAAAGTCAGGGAGGCATGAGCCAGGTTCCGGCTCCGGCCGTCGTACCGATCCTCGGAGTTGCGCTCCTGATCAGCGTCGTCTTTGTTCTCATCGCCTGGCGAAAGATTCGCGCCGTTGAGGTGATCGGATGATCCAGATCGAGAACGCTTCGCGCTGGTTTGGCCAAGTCATCGGCGTCAACGATGTCACGCACACCATTGAGCCCGGTGTCACTGCGCTCCTGGGGATGAACGGTGCCGGAAAGAGCACCCTATTGCGACTGATCACCGGACAGATCCAGCCAACTACCGGATCGATCAAGGTTTTCGGCAACGAGCCGTTCGCAAATCCAGAGGTTTATAAGCGAATGGGCTATTGCCCAGAAATCGACCAGTTCTACGAGCACAAAACTGGACGCCAGTTTGTGAACTATCTGGCGCGATTGGCCGGGATGTCGGCGGCAGAAGCCAAAACACGGACCGACGAGGTTCTGCACGAAGTCGGGATGGCGGACCGGGCCGACAAGAAACTTGCCGGTTATTCGAAGGGAATGCGCCAGCGGATCAAGCTCGCCCAGGCCATCTTGCACGACCCCGACATCATCCTTCTGGACGAGCCGCTCAACGGCCTAGACCCGGTTGGTCGTCGAGAATTCATGTCTTATCTCCACACGCTCGCTGAGCGTGGAAAGACGATCCTCGTCAGCTCGCACATCCTCTTTGAAGTTGAGCAGATGACGAAGTCGATCATGTTGCTCCATCGCGGTCGTCTACTCGCGGCCGGCGATGTCAGCCTGATCCGCGAATACATCGACAAGTACCCGCACCGTGTCCGGATCGAAACGCCGCAGCCAAGAGAGGTTGCCGCGAAGCTGATTCAATTGCCTTACGTGCTGAAGGTCGAATTTGACGAATGGCGCGGCGGAATTGAGCTCCAAACCCGAGAGCTGAACCAGTTCTTCGCGTTCCTACCCACGCTGACTACGGAAGAGAATTTCACCATCACCGGCTTCTCATCCCCCGATAACAACTTGGAATCTATCTTCCACTACTTAATCGAATGAGTATCGCGCCTTTCGTTTTCACCTCCACGCTGCAGGACATGCTTCGCCCCAAGCGCTTTGCCATTTGGGTGATTGTCGCTATCGCGATGGTCGTTCTGGGTCAGGTGTTCTTGCGGTTTACGCCGACCAGCACGGCCACGACGGCTTACAGCACCTTGTCTGAGCTGATCGTTTTTCGAATCCTTGCGTTGGCCGCCGCGATCTTCGCTACCGGAGTTGTGAGCCAGGAAGTCGAGCAAAAGACGATTGTTTATTTGCTGACGCGACCGGTTCCTCGGCCTGTGCTCATTCTTGCCCGAACCTTGGCCGCCTCGGTCACCGTGTCGATCGTTGGAATTCTGGCTGCCGTCGGAACGGCACTCGGAACGCGCGCCAGCTTCGGCGATGTGTTCCTTCGTGACTGTAGCGCCCTGATTTTGGGAGCGTTCGCTTACTGTGCGCTCTTCGTATTGGTTAGCCTTCTGATCAACAAGTCGATGGTGATTAACCTCATCTTTGCCTTCGGCTACGAAGCCGCCGTGCCAAAGATGCCCGGCGATATCTACAAGGTCAGCATCAACAGCTACCTCATGTCGATCGCTTCGCACCCCAAGATCGTGCCCGTGGCATCAGATAGCGCTCCGGTTGCTACGCCCGGGGCCGTGAACACGATCCAGCCCGGTGCCGCTTGGCTCGCCATGATCGGCTTGGTCGTGCTGTGTTCGATGTTCAACGCCCAGTGGTTCGACCGAAACGAGTACGTTCCACGAGAAGATGGTGACTAGTCGCGAAGTCGCTGTGTTCGGCAGCGACTTCACCAGCACCGAGATCCTTTCGAGATCGAAGGCTCAGCACATGGTCCGGGGTCACCTGTCCGGGACCCACCTCACCATCCATAGTCACGCCAGTTTTCTTTCAAACGAAGACTGGCTCGCGGCGCTCCCGAAGGATGGAGCTTGGATTTTTGGCGTCGACTTCCCGCTCGGACAGCCTCGAGAATTCGTGGAGTCGCTCGGAATCTCAGACTACGACGAGCTGATCGCCAAGGCATCCGAGCTGAGTCCGAGCGAGTGGAAATCCTTGGTCAAGGGATTTCGCGGGTCCAACGGTGAGCGTCGAATCGGTCGGCACGTCGACCGCTGCGCGAGGGCCGGGCAAGCGATGAATGTCGACAACCCGCCAGTCGGAATGATGTTTCATCGCGGCGCGCCGTTGCTCCACCGTGCTGGGTTCTCAATGCCGCCAGTTCGCCGAACCGAGTCAGATCAAGTTGTCATAGAGGCCTATCCCGCCCTCGTGGCCGCGAAGGCGGTGCCGAGTCAAAACGCCTACAAAGCTCTAAGCTATAAAGGCGGAACCTCCACCCAGCGCGCGACAAAGCAAGCTCGCCGGCAAACGATCCTGAGCCGCCTCCCGCAAGTCTGCCTCGATCACTACGGACTCAGTATTGAGATCGCCAGTGTGGTTGAGCAAATGGCCTTGCAGGACGCTCATGGAGACATTCTGGATAGCGTTCTCGCCGCCATTCAGGCCGCCTGGGCGGCGACGCAGCCGAACTTTGGCATTCCGTTAGATGTCGATCCATTAGAAGGTTGGATCTGTGACCCGATCTTAATCGCTCCTTAACATCGCCTTTGCTAGACTGCCTTATGCGTAAAGCCTTCACGCTGATTGAATTGCTGGTGGTCATTGCGATCATCGCCATTCTCGCGGCGATCCTGTTCCCCGTGTTTGCTCAAGCAAAAGCCAGCGCCAAGAAGACCGCCTGCCTTAGCAATCAGCGACAGCTCGGCATTGCGCTCACCCAGTACATCGCAGATAACGACGATCAACTGTTCTTCTTTGCTCACGACGTTGACCTGAGCCGAACGAACCTCGCTGCCCCATTTGGAGCGACTCGAGAAAACCGCTGGTGGAATCAGATTCAGCCTTACGTCAAGAGCCTGGAACTCCTCAAGTCCCCCAGCGACCCGGGCCAACGACCGCACGCGCTTGAAGATGGCACGAACGGAAAGCCATTGGTGAAGCGATCCTACGTTGCAAACCGCGCCGCGGAAGGGCTTCCTTACTCTGCCGTTGAGTTTCCATCTGACATCGTGGTGATCACGGTCAAAAACGGAATCTACGACGACTCATGGTTTGAGCCACCAAAAAACCTGTACAACAAGACCGCTACGACTCCGCCCGTGCTTGCGCTAGACTTCCAGAATGGCGGCGTAAACATGACCTACTTCGATGGCCACGCGAAGTGGATGAGCAAGGGCAAGATTTTAAGTGAGCCTTGCGGAGAACCGTTTAGCGGCGTTTCTCTGATGCGCCTGTTCCCGATTCCGCCAACCCCGGGTCGCCCTGACCGAACTCCCTGGCACCCCAACTGCCCGAATTAAGCCTCGGCCGAATCGAAGCTGACGCGGTGGTAAAGCTCGCGAACTGGAATTCGAAGTCCGATGACTTCGAGTTCCAGTTCTGCTTCTAGGCCCAGGTCCTTCACGCTCCACTCGCCCTCAGGCGATCGGAGCAGAACTTCCAGCCATGGCTGGGACGAGTCGATGTAAACAATTGCCTGAAGTGTGGGTAGCGACCGATATAGCGGTTGTTTTCGTGCGAGATCATGCTCCGCCGTTGACGGCGACAGTACCTCCACGATAACCAGCGGGTTCACCAATGCATCAATGCCGCGGAACCGTTCAAATTCTGCGCCAAGGGCTAGCGAGGCATCTGGAAAAACGTAAGATTCTTGGCTGATTCGGACTGATTGATCCGGTCCAAAATACTCCAGCTCCGGAGCCATACCTCCGTCATAAACCAGCCTGGCAATGTTTGACTGGATTCTGCTGTGATCCCGCCGGCTGCCGGACATCTCGTAAACATGCCCCTTGAGCAGTTCCAACTTGACCGCCGAGCGCAGTAGACGATCCATGAAATCGGTTGCCAGTACGCTACTAACCATTACCTAAAATGATACGCCGCCCTTTGTTTTAGACCTTAAACTTTCGGCAGTTTCTGTGCCAATAGCCAGGTGTAAAACTCGTCCTTCGCGTAGAAGTCCGTCCAAACGTCGTGCCCGCCGCCTTTGATGATATCGAACCGCGGCTTCGCTCCGGCTCGAATAAGCGCATCTACCATCTGCTGACTCTCCGCAATTGGCACCGCGCCGTCCGCGTCGCCGTGCGTCACCCAAGTCGGAATGTGCGCGATGGTATTCGCCAATCGGAAATTTCCGCCGCCGCAAACCGGCGCGATCGCGGCAAACCGGTTCGGAAACGCCTCCGCTAAGCCCCAGGTTCCGTAACCGCCCATGCTCAGACCTGTGATGTAGATGCGCTCCTTATCGACTCGGTACTTTCGCTCCAAGTGATCTACCAGCCCGCCGAGCATGTCGATATCCCACCACTTATCTGCCGGACATTGAGGCGCAACCACGATCATCGGGATCTTTCGACCGTTGGCAATCTCCTTCAGCGGACCGTGGACGGACACCGCCTTGAGGTCATTTCCTCGTTCGCCAGAGCCGTGGAGAAAGACCATCAGCGGCCACTTTTGCCGCTTGTTCTTGTCGTACCCATCGGGCAAAGCCACCCGAAAGCCTGCACTAACGGTTTTCGTAATCTTGCGCGAGAACGTTTCGTCCTGCGGGGTCTGACCAGGGGCACCAACCATCGCTACGGTGAGAAGAGCGGAACCAAGCATTCCCGTAACTTACTCCAATCACTTTCCGTGCCACACTTGCGCAGGATGATCGGACGACTTTGCGGTGAGCTTGCCGACCTCGAGGGAAGCCTCGCCCTGATAGATTGTGGAGGGGTCGGGTACGAGGTCACCATTCCCGATCACGTTGCCCTGAGCTTGGGTTCCATCGGCAGCCAAGTTGAGCTGATGATTCGGCAAGTGATTCGAGAGGACAGTAACACCCTTTACGGCTTCCGAACCCCATTTCAGCGCCGAGTCTTTGACCTTTTGGTCTCGGTCAGCGGTTGCGGTCCAAAGAGTGCGCTCAGCCTGCTTGGACAAGTCGGCGAGGATGCCGTATGTGGAGCGATCGTGTCACAGGATGCCAAGACATTGGCCCGCGCCAGCGGAATTGGAGCCCGAACAGCGGAGCGCATCATCGTCGAGCTCAAGGACAAGGTTGCAGAGGTGATGATGGCCCATCGAATCCCCGGCACGGTGCCGGTTGCCGCGCCCAAGCTGATTGACAGCGAACTCACCGAAGCGCTGCTTGCGCTCGGTTATCGCCGTAACGAGATCGAAGCGATTTCCGAGAAAGTGTCGAAGCAAACCAAGGACATCGCCGAGCAAATCCGCCTCGCCCTCGCAGAACTTCGCGCTTAGACACCACGCGCTAAACTGACCTATGCCTCGCGGAGATGAGCTCGATCCAAATGTCCACACGGATGACTTTTCCGCCGAGCTGAGCCTTCGCCCGCGCCGTTTGAACGAGTTCATTGGGCAAGAAAAGCTGAAGACCAATCTGAATGTCTTCCTTACCGCTGCCCGCCAGCGCGATGAAGCCCTAGACCACGTGCTTTTGTACGGCCCTCCAGGCCTTGGCAAGACCACCCTCGCCCACATTATCGCCACCGAAATGGGCGCAGAGTTGCACGTAACGAGCGGCCCCGCCGTCGAACGACCCGGGGATTTGGTCGGAATTCTCACCAACCTCGAGCCCGGCGCCGTGTTGTTTATCGACGAAATTCATCGCCTCAGCCGCACCGTCGAAGAGATTCTCTATCCGGCCATGGAGGACTGCAAAGTCGACATCATGATTGGCAAAGGCCCGGCCGCCCGATCCATCCGGCTGGATGTGCCGAAGTTCACCGTTGTCGGTGCCACCACCCGACAAGGGCTGCTCACCGGCCCTCTCCGCGACCGTTTCGGAATCATTTCCCACTTCCAGTTTTACGACCGGGCGGCGTTGTACGAAATCGTCGTGCGCTCGGCGCACATTCTCGGTTTCCCGATCGACAAGACTGGCGCAGAAGAGATCGCCCGGCGAAGCCGTGGCACCCCCCGCATCGCCAACCGCCTCCTCCGCCGCGTCCGCGACTTTGCCCAGGTCGACGGCTACGACACCATCGACCGCGCTATCGCCGCCAAAGCCTGCCACGCCCTCGAGATTGACGATAACGGCCTAGACCAAATCGACCGGCAACTCCTGCGCATGATGATCGAACGCTACCGAGGCGGCCCCGTCGGCCTAGACACCCTTGCCGCCAGCACCGGCGAAGACGCCACGACCATCGAAGACGTCTACGAGCCCTACCTCCTGCAAATGGGCTACATCCAACGCACCCCCCGCGGCCGAATGGTCACGGACGCGGCCTATAAGCTGCTGGGATTGGCGAAGCCGAGCGACCTGCCGCTCCCAGAGCTTTAACGTCTGGACACCACCTATTCTGGGAATGAGTCTTGGGTCAGCTCACCAGAACCGAAACGCCACGGCGGCGTAGTTGTTCCACAAACGCCGTCCCCGTCATCGCGGTCTCGTACCGATTTACTCCTGCTGGAACAGCGCCGGAAGCTACAGCTTGGGCGACGATGCTTAGGCTGAAGCCGGTGAGGCGTTCCATGCTCGTAAAGCCGGTTTCGGGATCTTCTTTGTCAAAGATATCCACCACTGTCCGCACGTTTTCCCCATCGTTAGAGCCTTCGCCGATCGCCCTAATCACGCACTGGTCTGCGTCTTCAATTTGCCCCAATGCTTCGCCGAACACTCGGCAAAATACGTCCTTCGGCCGGACTTTCATTCCGCGAATCTCGACTTCGTCTTCTCGCCAAAGTCCGAAATCCTTGAAGATTCTCATGCGTTCGCAGTGGCCAGGGAAGCGGAAGGTTTTGTACTCGTAGTTCTTAAGTCGACCTTGGAAGGTGTAAGGCGCGGTGCTGGTTCCGCCGGAAGTCGTAAATGCTTCGAGTTGGCCCAACGGCGAAACCTCCAAAGTTTCAAGTTCTGAGAGCGTGTCCACTTCCAGAATTTCCCCGTCTCGAAGCACTATGGCGCGGTAGTCGTATTCGGTAACTAGCCCTTCAACGTTGAAGGTGAGCTTGTAGTTAAACGGGGGCACCGGATGCTGAGGAAGTACGCCGCAATAGAGTCGAATCGATTCTGGGTGAGACATCGATTCCATGAGAAATAGCCCAAGGCTGTTGACCAATCCGGGAGCCAGCCCGCAGTCCGGCACGAGTGCCACGCCCGCTTCCTTTGCCAGGGCATCGAGGGCAAGCGTCTCCTGGGTGACTTCGGTGTTTCCCCCGAGATCGCACATGTTCGTTTTCGACGAGATCGCCGCTCGGGCGATGGCCGGGTGCATGTAGTAGGGAACGCAGCTCAGCAGTGTGCTGACACCTTCCAAGAATCGCGCCAGTTCAAGCGGAGACTTCGCGTTCACCTGAAACGGGTGGCATCGTTTGGTACCGAGGAGGCCGTTCACGCGGTCGGCCGCTTTCTTGGCCTGATCGTAAGAGAGATCGCCCAGTTTGATCGTGGCGTCGGGCGCAAATTTCGAGAGGTCGTAGGCAGCGCAGGTGCCTTGCATGCCAGATCCGAGAATGGCGTAGGTTTGGTTCATTGTTTCCTTCAACGACGTTGTTGTCGGGACGTATCTGAAGCCGAAGGGTACCTCTGAGATTCTGTAGACGGGAAATGCTGTAGAACGACAGAGATGGCCACCTTAGTGTTCAGTACCGAACTTGATTGCACCGTGGCCGAGCTGCACGCTTTTCACAGCTCCACCGAAGCGCTGTACGCGCTCACGCCAAAGTTTCTCAACCTGCAGGTGGAGGGGGACGATCTGAGCGTTTATGCGGGAGCCCGCTTCGTCACATGGTCCGGCTTTGGTCCGTTCCGGCAGAAGTGGGTGGCGGTGATCGAGGAGGCCGGGCCAAACGGATTTACCGATTTCTCTGAAGAAGGGCCGTTCAAGGAGTTTCGACATCATCACCGCTTTTTGCCGTTGGATGATCGATCCATCCTGGAAGACGAGATCACCTACAAAACGGGCTACGGGTCCTTTGTGGACTCCGTAGCCGGATTGGGGATTCGCGCCCTCTTTGCCTTTCGGCATTACAAAACCAAGAAAGCTCTAAGCCGTTAGCGCTTCAGCTTCGACTTGGAGAAGTACATGTACTTCTTGCCGTCTTTCCACTTCGTTTGCCGCGTGTATCGGTACCCATCTCGGTTGAAGTACGGCCGACTGAAGTACGCCGCGCGAGTTCGCTGGAGCTGGCTTTGGCTCTTGCGATCCTGCTCGTAGCGGTTTGCCGAGTAGAGGGCACCCGCAGCACCGGCGAAGAACAGCGTGTTGTCCTTCTTCAGCAGGCCGAGCACGCCCAGGGCACCCGAGGCGATGCCGATGTTTCGCCATTCGTTCTTCTTGTCCTGACGCCGGTCAACCAGCTTGCTCAGGTCGTTCAGAGATTGGGCCGATGCCGTAACCGGCGCGATCACCATGGTCAACGCCAGAACTGCGGCGAGTCCGCTAAATCGTAGATCAAACTTCATTTCATTACCTCCAGTATTTTTGCCAGCAAGATTGCGGCTTATTGCTTCAGACGACGCAAAACTCATGCGGTTCCATGTTGTCCCGGCGGTCCTGAGTCTGGGGACCGTAGAATCTCTACATATGCCGTTCGCGACGATAGATGAAGCGCTGGCCGATCTACGGCTTGGAAAAATGATTGTGGTGGTCGATGATCCAGACCGCGAGAACGAAGGAGACTTGGTCTGCGCAGCGGAGACGTGCTCTACGGCCGACATGAACTTCATGATCCGCCACGGTCGGGGCGTGCCCTTTATCCCAACCACCGCGCAAAGGCTGCAGGAGTTGTCGATTCCGATGATGACTAAGCAAAACACCGCGCGCCATGGGACGGCGATGGCGGAGACGGTGGACGCGCTGCACGGAACGACGACGGGCGTTTCGGCAGGCGACCGTGCCGCAACGGTGCGCGTCTTTGTAGATCCAAAAGCGACCGCTTCTGATCTGGCGCGTCCGGGCCACATCATTCCGTTGCGGGCAGAAGAGGGCGGTGTCTTGGTCCGAGCCGGTCACACCGAGGCGATTGTCGATCTTTGCACCCTCGCCGGGTTTCAGCCGGTTGGCGTTGGCTGCGAAATTCTAAACGAAGACGGCACGATGATGCGGCTCGACGACCTTGAGGTCTTCTCGGCCCAGCATGATCTGAAGCTCATTACGATCGCAGACTTGATTGCTTACCGTCGCCGAACCGAGAAGCTCGTCAAGCTGGCCGCGGGCCCAATCGATTTTCCGACCAAGTTCGGTCACTTCCGCCTATTTGTCTTTGAAGCCGAAGTTGAAGCGGCCCCATACGTAGCCATCGTCAAAGGCGATCCCTCAGCCGAACAGCCGATCCTTGTGCGGACGCATTCTAGCTGCCTGACCGGAGACTTGCTTGGCTCGTTCCGCTGTGACTGCGGCGACCAGCTGGAAATGGCGTTACGGATGATCGAGGCCGAAGGGCTCGGCATCGTGCTGTACATCGCCCAGGAGGGCCGCGGAATTGGCCTTGTGAACAAGCTCAAGGCCTACGAATTGCAAGATCAAGGGCTCGATACGGTTGAAGCCAATCTTGCCCTCGGTTTCAAAGCCGACTTGCGAGACTACGGCCTCGGCGCGCAGGTGCTTGCCGAACTTGGAGCACAAAAGATTCGCTTGATGACAAACAACCCGAAGAAGGTCGCGGGCCTTCAGGGCTACGGGCTCGAGATCGTGGAGCACGTGCCGATCATCGCGCCTACAAATCCTGCTCGCGAGAAGTACATGGAAACGAAGCGAGCAAAGATGGCGCATATGCTGCCGGAATGAAATCCACCAAGCGGAAACTTGAACCAATTGATTGGGCCTTCTTCATCGGGGGCCCGGCGTTGTTTCTTGCGATCGCTTGGTTCGGTTTGCAAGCCATCATTGGACCAGGCCCCGCTCCCAGCGCCATCCAAAAGCTCAAAGCGGGCGCCATCACTCCCGGAAAGTCAGAACAGGATGTTCTGAAGAGCATCGGAAACCCCAAGGCAACGGTCGAAAAGGCGGATGGGTCGTACTACTTCCGCTACGAACGATCCGCGTTGAGCGGCGAAACGAAGACATTCACGGAGGAAGATGCTTACGTTGATTTCGACTCAACCGGCAAGGTGACCGGCGTCAGTTTCGAATCGAGAACGCCGCCTCCAACTCCAAACGTGTCACCATAAATCTATGTTAGCTTCCCGCCCTAGACCCCCTATCCGGCTCAAAACGCCCGGAGAGATGGATGCAATGGCGGTAGCGGGACAAGTGGCCGCCCTGGCGCTCAAAACGCTGAGCGATGCCGCTAAGCCGGGCGTCTCGCTCCTAGATCTGGAGGCCTTGGCCCTGGAAACGTTGGCGGCCCATGGCGCGAAGCCGAGCTTGCTGAACTACCACCCGGGCTTCTCACTCACCGCCTACCAATTTGGAACTTGCCTCAGCGTGAATGATGAAGTGATCCACGGCACGCCTCGCAAGAAGCTGCTCCGCGAAGGCGACGTGCTCGGAATCGACCTAGTTGCGAACGTTGATGGTTGGCATGCGGATACCGCGATCACCGTCGGAGTCGGGGAAGTTTCTAACCGCGCGACCAAGCTGATGAAAATCACGGAAGAGTCCATGTGGCATGGGATCGAGCAGAGCCGCGCGGGAAACACGATGGGAGACATCGGCCACGCGATTCAACGGCACGTCGAAAAGAACGGGTTCTCCATCCTCAAAAACATGGTTGGGCACGGTGTCGGTACGGCGGTCCATGAGCCCGGGCTAGATGTATTGAATACGGGGCGGCCCAAGTCCGGTATCCGCTTAGAAGTCGGAATGACTTTCTGCGTTGAGCCAATGGTTACCGCCGGTCGGGGCGATATGAAGCATCGAAAAGATGACCCCTGGGCCGTTGTGACGAAAGACGGCAGCCTCGGAGCTCACTTCGAGCACACGGTTGGAGTGACCGCCGACGGTCCACGCGTGCTCACCCTACTGCCCCAAGCCTGAGGCAAAACAAAGCGGCCCTTCGAGCAAGTCGAAGGGCCGCTTAATTGTGTTTCTTACTTCTTGCGCTTGCGCATCAGAGCTGGAGCAACCAGCGCGAATGCGAGGAAGGAAGCTGGCTCAGGTACTGGGTTGTACTTGCCAGGTCCGATGAGGCCCTGGTTCTTGTTGCCGTTGTATGGATTTGGCTTGAAGAACGTTGCGTCTCCGGTGATGCCGGTGAGAGCGTCGCTCAGGTAGCCGTTGAAAGCGGTGAGCTTGGCACCCGAGAGCGAAGACTTGAACATGCCGGTCGAGAGTCCGTCGCCGTTGTCGTAGATGACATCCCAGATTGCGATCTGGAGAGCAGCGGCAGCGTCTCCGGTTACCGATCCGCTGTACTTGTTGTACAGCTTGGAAACTCGGGCACCGTTCGAAAGGTTGCCGGCAGCGCTGACTGCGTCAACGTTGTAGCTTGCTGGCAGGTAGTTGAAGTGCTCAAGGTCAACGCAGTAAGCGTCGAACGTTTCGCCTGCGAACGTGGAAAGCTGCGGACCGGCGTAAACCGTAGAGTTGTTCCCGTTGAAGTTGATGGTGACCGTGCTGAATTTTCCAGGGGTCATGCCGCTGATTGAAATCAGGTCAGCGTTGGCTGCGCCAGCCAAACCTAGCGAAGCGATTAATAGTGATCCTAGCTGTCGAAATTGCATGAAAATTCTCCTCTTCGGGAATACGTTCCCATGTTCCAGCATCACACCAACGTGTGAGTGCCCCGATTTTTAGCGTCACTCGTTTAGGGGACAGTAAATTTATCGCCAATCGAACGCAAAGGTGATTTCGCTCGGCCTTGCTTTCAGGCGGTTGTAGCCGCTGAGAGCGTCTGACGGCGAGAGCACATCGGACACGATCGACCGCAAATTGATCCGGCCCCGTCGGTGAAGGTCCATCACCGCTTCCATGTCTTGCCGGACCACATTCCGTGGAAACCGCACCGATAACTCTTTCTCAAATGTCGCCTGATACGGAAAACTGACGTTGCCGGGATAGCTGCCCTGCACGATGATCCGCGCCGGGTTGGTTTCCGGGCGATCCCAAGGGTGGCCTTTGGCGAGCGAAATCGTCAGCGCCGTTGCCCGCTCGCTGCCTGTTGCATCAACGACGACATCGAAGGAATTTGCAAGCTCTTTTCCGGCGGTCTCGGGGTCAGTCGTGGTTACGCCTTCGGCCTCGGCGTGGGCCCGGCGCTGATCCACCGGATCAATCGCCACCACCGTCGCACCGGTGGCGCGGAACAGGCGGGCCGAACACTGACCAATTGCGCCAAGGCCAAGCACGGCAACTCGTTCGCTTGGGAGCACCTGGGCATACCGAACGCCTCGGTAAGCGATCCCGGCCAATCGTGCCGCGCTCGCGGCCACGAGATCGTCGTTCTCCTCAAGCGGGATGCAACTGTCGGCAGGAAGGACAGCAAACTCGGTGTGCCCGCCCCAAGCCCGAGGAACGGATGCGCGCAGCGTTCCGCCGCCGATCACCTTCGTTCCAGCAATCAGGCCTTTTGCCTTGGCACTCTCCGGTGCCTCGACGATCGTACTGACGGCCGCATAGCCAGGGATATAGCCCCATTCCTCCAGCCCGGGCTGTAATCCAGCCAGACACCGAAGCTCGGTTCCAGGGCTAATACAGCTGAAATCGGTGCGGACCAGCACTTCACCCGGTTCCGGATGAGGAATCTGAACCTCGGCAAGCTCAACGACATCGACGGCGGTGAACAGTAAAGCGCGGGACTTTTGCACAGTGTCGATTATCCATCACGATATAAACTCCCAAACGGTAACGGATGCAAACAAGCGATCGAGCAGTCTAAATGAATAGCTTCGACAAACTGATTGGACCCTTTCTCATCGTGCTTTTTGCGGGGATCGGAATCTACGCGTACCACTCCTACCGGCGCCGCCTAACTGCACTTTGGGACGAGCTCGCAAAACGGTTCCGCGCCGAACCCGTGAAGTCCCCGTTTGATGGCCTCATGCTCCGAACCGGCAGCATCCCGATTCGCGTGAGCATGAAGTCGACGAGCGAGCTTGGTGGGCTCGACAAGACGTCCTATACAACGGGCCTCGAGACGAACCATCCGTTCTTAGTGATCTTCTTCCCGCGAAACTCACAGACCGAGAACCTCGCAAAGGTCCTCACAAAGAGCCTGCTTGGGAAGTTCACCGCCCAGCAACACAACCTGAAGGTCGACGTCGCCGGTGATCAGGGGATCGACAGTGCCTTCATCATCATTTCCGACGGAGCGGTTGAAACGGCAAAACTTCGCAGCGTCTTCCCGTACTTGCGCGACCGAAAACTGATCTATTCAATTGGCACCATCAAACCACCGACGGAGCCGGGAACGCGTGTGCTGCCCATTCTGGTTGGTAGCCCGAACCTCGATTTCGATCCGAACGTGGCCCAAGACCGCATCAAAACCCTGGCGAGCTTTGCCGAGGCGCTCACGAACCATAAGTTTGGCCGCATCGTTGAGCCCCCGCTCCCAGTCAGTTCAGAGTGACTCCTGCAGAACGAATTGAAGCCCTGCGAAGCGGTGAAGATCAGAAGCTGATCATGCGGCTTCGAAGTGGTTTTCTTACGCTAAGCCCCAATCAGTTTCTTCCCGGCTACTGCTTACTTCTTGCCGACCCGATTGTGGGGCAACTCAATGACCTTGAGTGGGATCAGCGGCGAATCTTTCTCGAGGACTTGGCACTCGTGAGCGAGGCGGTACAGGCCGTTACAATGGCCAAGCGAACCAATCTCGCTATCTACGGAAATGTCGATCCATTTCTCCACGCGCACGTTTGGCCGAGGTTTGAGGACGAGCCCGCCGACCGTGCAACGCTGCCGCCGTTGATGTTCCCAGAGTCATTCCGGCTGGATCCGGAGCACGAGTTCTCCATGGAAAAGCACGGAGAACTCATAGGGCAGCTTCGTGCCTATCTTGCTACGAAGGCTTAGTTACCGAACGATTTCGAAAGGTCGGCGACTTCCGAGTTGCCGGCTGGCTTCGAGCGATTGGAGTTCTTGATGAGCTCCTGAAGCTTCGCTTCGTACCGCGCGCTGTCCATTGGCAATTCGATCGTCTCACCGTCAAGGCTTGACAGAACCATTGCATTGGCCAGTTCGACCGAGTTGATGCCCTCGACCGCTGGCGCCAGCAGCTCCGCACCATCCAAGATCGCGGCGGTGAAGTTCTTGATGATCTCCAAGTGCTGATTTGCGGGGTTGCTCGACGGAATCTCGCATCGCCAGGTGGACATGCCCGGGAAGCTAGACGTGGTCGACTTCGAGAACTCGGAAACGGACTCCCAGGTTCGGTCGAAAACGATCTTGCCGTCTTGGTAAGTCACACGACCTCGGTCGCAAGCGATTTCAAGTCGGTTCGAGCCGGGGTACTCGCCGGTTGTCGTGATGAACGTTCCCGTCGCGCCGTTGGCAAACTCCATGTAGGCCGTGACATCGTCTTCGACTTCGATGTCGTGATACTTTCCGAATCCGCAGAAAGCTCGGAGCCGGACTGGCATGCCAAACATCCACTGGAAGAGGTCCAGATTGTGCGGCGCTTGGTTGAGAAGCACGCCGCCGCCTTCACCACCCCAGGTTGCTCTCCAGCCGCCGGAAGCGTAGTAGGCCTCGCTACGGAACCAGTTTGTGATGATCCAGCTGACGCGCTTGATTTCGCCCAACTCACCGCTTTGCACCATCCGGCGGATCGCTTGGTAGGCGCCATCGGTGCGTTGGTTAAACATGGCGGCAAAGACCTGCCCCTTGTGGGCGGCGATCAGCTTTTCGCAGTCAGCCTTGTGAACCGAAATGGGCTTCTCAACCAGAACGTGCAACCCTGCTTCTAGGGCTTCGATGCCGACGCTGGTGTGCGCGTAGTGCGGCGTGGCGATCAGAACTGCGTCGACGAGTCCGCTCTGGATGAGGTCCGATGGGTTCTCGAACTGTGCGACCTTCTCGTACCGATCCATCCGAGCCGAATCGGCGTCACTCACCGCGGTGAGTACAAGTCGATCCACTTTTGGCAAGCTCTCACGGATGTGAGCAGCGCCCATGTTTCCGAGTCCAATAACGCCAAGTCTTACGCGATCCATGCGGAGACTATAGCCGAAACTTACTCGTAACGAAGCGCTTCGATGGGCTGGAGCCGAGAAGCTCTCAACGCTGGATACAGGCCGAAGAAGAGCCCGACCGCAGCAGAGAATCCGAACGCCACGATGATGGCCGTGCTGTTGATCACAGGCGGAACCTTGAGCGCTTGCGCCACAAACGCAACGCTACTCAGGCCCATGAGAATGCCGAACGAGCCGCCAACGGTACACATCACGACGCTCTCAAGCAGGAACTGGCCCAAGATGGTTTCGCGCTTTGCGCCGATAGCCTTTCGCAGTCCGATTTCTCGCGTTCGCTCCGTGACCGAAACGAGCATGATGTTCATGATTCCGATGCCGCCAACGAGGAGGGAGACCGATGCGATACCCGCAAGTAAAGTCGAAAGCAGGCGCGTTTGCTGCTCCATCTGCTCAATCCACTCGCCCTGGTTGATGACGCGGAAGAGCGGCTCGCCGCCGGCGTTCTTTCGCTTCTTGCCCAAGGTTTCTTCCACCTGTTGCTGCATGATTGGCAACAGCTCAGCGCTCGTACCCTGGATCACGATGTTGTCAAGATTGGTTCGCCCGAGCAGGCGGGTCTTGGCGGTGGAAAGCGGAATGTAAATCTGGTCGTCTGGGTTCCACATGCCGGAACCGCCCTTATAGGCCACCACTCCGATCACTTCGAAGGTCTGATTCTTGATGCGGATCGTGGTGCCGATGGCGTTGTCGTCGCCGAACAACTCTTGGTAAGCCAAGAAGCCGAGAACGGCTTTGCGGTTGGCTTCGGCCTCGTCTTCCATCGTGTACCAAGTGCCCTGGTGCATCTTCGTCGCGTTGCGAATGATGGCGACCTGCGGCTGAGCGCCACTGATCTGAGTCGAGTAGTTGATGTTCTTGAACTTAACGCTTGCTCGCGCCCCAACCGATCCGGTAATGAGCTCGATGAGGGGAACTGAACGCTTCAAGTCGCCAACGTCCTCGTCCTTCAGAGTCGGAATATCGTTCGGGCCACCGGCCACGTTGCCACGTCGCCAGTTGGGCATCACCGTGAGCATGTTCGTGCCCATGACCTGAATATTCTCGACGGACTTTTTCTTGGTGCCCTCGCCGATCCCGATCATCGCGATCACCGAGCCAACGCCGATGACGACGCCGAGCATGGTGAGGGCAGATCGCAGCTTGTTAGCGGCAATCGCCCGGAGGGCAGTTCCAATCGCGTCGGCAATATTCATGATCTAACCGTTACTTTTTGAAGTACGTCTTGGTACCGACGAATCGTTACCGTGGTCGTGCTCCGCCGCCTGCACCAGCACCACCGCCGGTCGTGGCCCGAGGTCGGTTCTGGTTCGGACGTCCGCCGCCACCTGCCAATCCGCCACCTTCTTGGGCTTCCTTCATCTTTCGCTGAATCTCTCGAAGTTCGGCAACATCAATCTCGGCCGTAACGACTTCTTCGCCAACCTTCAGGCCGGATTTGATCTCGATTCCTTCGTTTCCGGCTTCGCCAATCTCAACCGTTCTGACTTCTGGCTTCTTCGGATCGGAAGATTTGACGCGGACGGTGGACTTTCCGTCTGCGCCGGCGGTTACCGCTTGCGATGGCGCGACGATGACATCGTTGAGTTCCATCGTGATGAATTCGCAGGTCGCGTTCATTCCTGGAACCACGGGCACCTTGTTGTCGGCGTTTAGCTTCACTCGGACCTTAACGGCGGTGATGTTGTTTACCGTCGTCGCCGCTGGGTTGACCCGCGTGACTTTGCCTTCGAGCTTCTGGTTTGGAAATCCTTCGGTGGTGACGCTGACCTTCTGGCCGACCTTTACTGCGGCGACGTCCGCTTCATCCACCGCGCACTCTACGTACAACTCGGTGACGTCCGAAATCTGAACCAAGGAGGTTCCCTGAGCGAAGGTGCTGGCTCCTGGCGGAATGATCGTGCCCTCTTCCAAGTACTTCACCGTCACAACACCATCTCGTGGTGCAACCACAGTTGTGCTGTCGAGGTTGATCTTGGCGTTTCGCTCCGAAACGCGGCTTCGAACGGTACTGGCTCGGGCGCCGATCAACTCTGAGCGTCGAATTTCAACCTGCTCTCGGTTGTCCTGGGCGATTTGCAGGGCGATTTCCGCGGACCGAACGGCCTGCTTCGACTCGGCCAAGTTTGTCTTCAGCACGGCGTCCTGAGTCGAGTTCGCCTTCGCTTGACTGAGCGCCGCTCGGGTTCGTGCGATTTCAGCATTTGCCGAGGCGATCTGGATGCGAGCCGAATCGTCAATTGTCTTCAGTCGCTGAGTTGCCGATGCCAGGTTCGACTTTGCGGTGGCCAAGGTGCGTCGCGCGTTATCAACGGCCGATGCCGCCACGTAGCCCTGCTGGAGCAGTGACTGCTGGCGCGTGAGTTCGGCTTCTGCGGTGTTTACTGAAGTCTGGGTGTCAGTTACTCCGTTCTGAGCGTCGGCGCGCTGCTGCGGAATGTCGACTTTCTGAAGTCGCTCAAGCGCCGCGAGACTGGCCTCAAGGTTCGCCTGTGCGGTTCGAACGGCTGCCGAGGAAAGTTCTGGCTGGCGCGATGCCTCGATCGTGGCTCGCTCAAGCCGAGTCTTTGCGGCGGCAAGCGAGTTGCGAGCGTCTTGAACGGCCGTTTCGGACTGCTTGATTTGCAGGTCCAGATTGATTTCGGCCTGTCGAGCACGAGCATTGGCGCTTTCGAGGTCGGCGCTAGCTTGGTCGTAAACCGCCTTCGTGTCCTCGGGATCGATAATCGCAATGAGATCGCCCTGCTTAACGACGGAACCTTCTTCGACGGCGAGCTTGACCACGTTTCCGCCCGCCTTCGACTTCACGTCAACTGCAGTGAGAGCGACAACTTGTCCGCTTGCCGAGATGGAGCGGCGCAAGGATCCTTTTTCCACTGCGGCATAGCGGTACTCAACCTCTGCGACTTGGGTCTGGTTTTGGGTGGTGTAGTACCAACCTCCAGCGCCGAGCGCGACTATGCCTACGATGATAAGGATCGTCTTTTTCATGGACTATTCGCCGGGAAGGGGTTTGCCCGTTACAAGTTTCAGCCGAAGGTCGCTGATAAGAGAGTCATAAACTGCCTCGATGTAGTTGCTCTCTGCGGTGACCAACGAAACTTGTGCGGTCAAAACTTCAATAAGGTCGCTGGCTCCAGCCTGCTGGGCACCCAGGGCGGCGGCGTAGTTCACGCGGGCCGCTTCCACGGCGGCCTTGGCGGCGGCGAGCCGGTCGACGTTTTGCGCAAGCGTCGTGTATGCGCTTTCAATTTCTGCCCTCGCGGTTCGCTCTGCCTGGGTCAGGGTCTGAACGTTGGACTCCAATGTTGCCCGGTCCTGTCGGACGTTTGCACGTCGGAATCCGCCGTCAAAGAGCGGATAGCTAAAGGTCAGGTTCAGCGACTGGTTAGCGCCTTGGTTCGGGGAAAACTGGTAGGTGTAGCCGCCGTCGAGGTTGAACGAAACGCCAGCGTTGATTAGCGACTGCTTCAGGGCGAACTTTTGGGCTTCTAGCCGCTTTCGCTGGGCTCTAAGGTCTGGGCGAACTTCGAGCGCGGACTTGAACAGTCCCTCGAGGTCAGAAGGCTTGTCAAGCTGAGGCTCGGAGTCGACAGCCACCAGCGTTGGCAAGGGCTCAAACTGGTCAATTCCGACCGAAGCCTTAAGCGTCGCACCGTTGTTGGCCACGCGGTTCCGTGCGGCGATGGTGTTGACCTGGGCGTTGAGCGCATCGGCGCTGGCTTGCAGAATGTCCTTTCGGGCGGCGTCTCCAACTTCAACTCGCTTCTTGGTCTGCTCCAAAATCGCATTTGCGCGGACGACCTGGGAATCGGTCACCTTGAGAAGCTCTTGGGCTCGCAGGGTTTCGTAATACTGCTGTTGAACGTTGAACAGAGTCTGCCGAACCGTCTGAGAAAGCGTGAACTGGGTCGCATCGGCGTTTCGCTTGGCGAGGCGGAAAGCGGCGTCGCGCTGGCCAGAGTCTAGGAAGGTCCAGTTGCCGTCAATTTGGGTCTGCTTCTGGTCGAAAACGAAGGTTCGGTTGCCAAACTGCGCGCTGGCGGTTTCCTGCCGCTGGTACTGATAGCGGAAACCCGGCGTAACCGTCGGGAAGAACGCGCTGTAAGAGGCTTGACTGCGAGCCTTTGCGGCATCGAGGTCAGCGAAGGCGGCTCGAATGGTTCCGTTTCTCTCTTTGGTGAGCCGAACGACGTCGTCCAAAGTGAGTTTGGTCAGGGGACTGGCTTCCTGAGCCTGGGAAAATGCCATTCCGGCAAGGCTGGTCAGGAGTAACGTGAGCGGCAAACGCATAGCGCGAACCACGTTACCGTGATTTGTTTGTGTCGATATGACTTTGTGCCCCCGCATCCCCAAGGTCATCTTACGCAATCGCGAACCCGGAAAGTTGCGCGGGACACGTAAAATTGCGAGTTCACGTGATGGATTTCCGGTGAGACTCCTCACATATTTCTCATCATTCGTCGGTACCGTAACAACAATGCGAATTCTGGTGGTGGAAGATGATCCGATTATTGCGAGCAGAATCGCGGCCACCCTGGAGACCGAGGGTTACACCACGCAGATTGCTTACAACGGCGAAGAGGCAAAGTCGTTCGTCGCCCAAGCGAGTTACGGATTGGTCGTCTTGGACGTGATGATGCCGAAGATGAACGGCCTAGAGTTTTGCCAGTACCTACGGTCGAAAAGAGACCGAACGCCGGTGCTGATGCTCACCGCGAGGGACACCATCGACGAGCGCGTTCAGGGGCTAGATGCCGGGGCCGATGACTACCTGGTGAAGCCGTTTGACGTGCGAGAACTGACCGCTCGGGTTCGGGCATTGGTGCGGCGGGACTGGGTGCAGCGGACAGGGATTTTGCGAGTGGCAGATCTGGAGCTAGATACGAACGCCCACGTGGCAAAGCGGGCTGGGCAAGAGCTGAAGCTGACTAAAAAAGAATATGTTCTGCTAGAAATTCTTGCAAAGAACGAAGGGAGAATCGTGACTCGCGCGTTGCTGATGGATGCGCTTTGGCAGGATGAAGATCGGAACGAGAACACGATTAACTTCCACATCGCTTCGCTGCGGAAGAAGGTGGATGCGGGCGAGCAGGCTAGGCTGATCCACACCATGCACGGGTTGGGTTATTCGCTTCGCAGCACCGGAGAAGCGGGTTGATCCAGGGCTCGTTTCGGCTGAGGCTGACCCTGTGGACAGCCGGCATTTTGGGGGTGAGCCTGATTGGCTTCACATCGGCGCTCTTTTTCACCCAGCGGGAGCGGTTGCGGGGGGATATCGACCGCGATATGCGTGGCATGGTGGGCCGCTTTATGCGTCCGCCCGGACGACAAGGGCAAGGTCCAGGACAGGGGCAAGGTCCGGGGCAAGGGCCAGGAGGTCCGGGTGGGCCGGGGTTTGGGATGGGGCGAGGTCCGGGTCCAGATGGGCCGGGCGGTTTTGGTGGCCCAGGTCCGATTGGGCGGCAAGGCAATTTGGCCCGGCTATCGGCCGATCCGATTCGGTTTTATCGCGATGGTCAGGTCGTACAGGCAAACGGGTTCGCGGAGTTTCCGGATGGAAAGGTCGCGGCGATTTCGCCGGAGGGGGCCAAGGTCGCGATCGCGGGGCGCGAGGATGTTCGCGTGGTGCAGGTTGACGGCATGTCGGTGCGGGTGCTGTCGATCCCCTTTAAGGACCAGGAAGGGCAGGCGGCGGCGATTCAGGTAGCGCGGGGGCTGCGGGATTTTGAGTTCTGGGAGCGATCGCAGGCGACGACGGTGGCGTTGTTTGTTCCCATTGCCTGCTTGGTCGCCGGGCTTGGGGCTTGGCTGTTGGCGACGCGAGGGCTGCGGCCGGTGCAGGAGATGGCGGACGCGGCGGGGCAGATTTCCGGGCGGAACCTGAGCGGGCGTTTGCCGATTCGCGGGCAGGATGAGCTTGCCGGGTTGGGGAGCAAGTTTAACGAGGTGCTGGACCGGTTAGAGGACGCGTTTGATCGACAGCGGCAGTTCACTGCCGATGCTTCGCACGAGTTGCGAACGCCGTTGACGCGGATTCGGCTGGCGGCGTCGGAGCCGGGATCGGAGCCGGAGCAGCTACGGGAAGCCCTGCGGGTTTGTGGGCAATCGGCGGAATCGATGACGCGGCTGGTGGAGCAGTTGCTGGTGCTCAGCCGGGCGGATTCGGGGCGGGGTTGGCTGAAGATTGTGCCAACCGACGTGCCGACGGTGGTGATTCGGGCCCTTGAGCGACTGCCGATTGCGAGTGCGGACCGGATTGACTGCGTTTTGCCGGAGGAGGCGATTGCTTTGGATTGCGACATCGATGCGGTGGCGCGGGCGATTTCAAACCTTTTGGACAATGCGCTGCGGTACTCGCCCGATTCGGCGCGGGTGGAACTGGCGGTTTGTGAAGTTGGCGAGGAGGTCGAGGTTGCGGTTCGGGACCTTGGTCCCGGAATTTCCGAGAAAGACTTGCCGCATCTTTTTGAGCGCTTTTATCGGGTGGATGAGGCGCGTTCAGGTTCAACGAACGCCGGATTGGGCTTGTCGATTGTGCAAACCATCGTTTCGGCTCATGGCGGAACAGCGTCGGTCGAGAGCAAATTTGGCCAAGGATCGCGATTCCTTTTAAAGCTTCCCAAAGCAAACAAATTCCTCACAAGTGGCCCCTAGACTGATTCATGAGAGACACATGAAAAACTTCAAGTTTCGAGATCTGATCGTCGTTACAGCGCTGATGGCCGTTTGCGCGGCATCGATGGCACAAGGGTTCCCGGACGGCGGACCCCAACAGGGACAGGGCGGACAGCGACGCGGAGGCTTCGGCCAAGGCGGACCTGGCGGCCAGGGTGGCCCCGGAATGCGCGGCGGCATGATGCAGGGCGGCCCCGGCATTCTAATGCGCAGTGATGTGCAGAAGGAACTCAAGCTCTCTGAGGCCCAGATCGAGCAGGTTCGAGAGGCCTTCGGTCGCGGTCCTGGTGGGCCCGGCGGTCAGGGCGGCCCCGGCGGTCCTCCACAGGGTGGACCTGGTGGCGGCGGACAGGGCGGCTTCGGTGGCCCTGGAGGCCCTGGCGGCCCTGGAGGCCCTGGTGGCCAGGGCGGACCTGGCGGCCAGCGTGGTCCTGGCGGACCGGGTGGCATGAACGAGCAGATGCGAGCCCAGCAGGATGCCAAGGTCAAGGAAATCCTGAACGATCGGCAGTACTCCCGCTACAGCGAACTCGCCCTTCAGTTGGAAGGCACTCGCGCCATGAACCGAGACGACATTGCGAAGAAGCTCGACCTGAGCGACGATCAGCGCGAGCAGATTCGTGAGCTCACCCGACCTCAGGGTGGCCGCGGCGGCCAAGGCGGACCTGGAGGTCCTGGCGGACAGGGCGGCTTCGGCGGTCCTCCACAGGGTGGACCTGGTGGCCAGGGTGGCTTCGGTGGACCGGGAGGTCCTGGTGGCCAAGGCGGTCCTGGCGGGCAGCGCGGTCCTGGTGGACCCGGCGGGCAAGGTGGACCTGGCGGAATGGATCCAGAGCGGATGGAAGCAATGAGAAAGGAAGTCGACGCGAAAGTGCTCGCCATCCTTTCCAGCAACCAGAAGAAGAAGTGGGCCTCGATGCTCGGCAAAGAGTTCAAGTTCGAACGACAAGCCCCACGCGGCAACTAACGTTCCCCATTCGCCCCTCCGGACTTCGGTTCGGAGGGGCGCTTTTGTGTCCTGGCCGTAATTAATTAACGTTCCCCCCCAGACGGATTAATTAATTACAGGGCATTTTAGGTTCGGGAGGGTTGATTTGGGGTTGGTGCAGTGGGGCGTCAGAAATTTAATTATAAATACTCCTGCCTTAGGACGGAAATGTAAATATCTTCTGGTTGAACCTAGCATGTCTATCTCTAAGGGCCGACGGCGCGAGAAAGTGAACCTATTGAATTCGAAGTGGTCACGGTTTAGGATTCCTTCAGTAGTCGCAGGTTGTGTTTGGTCTTGTAGTCGAGAATGCCTGGATCAAAGCTGGTGAAAATTCCGGAGACGTCTAGAGTGAGAATCTTTTCGTAGCGCGCGATGGCTCTTTGTTTGTTTCCGTTCTCGGCATCGAGTTGGGCGGCGAGGAAGAGGAGTTCGGGATCATCGCCGACGGTTTCGAGACCTGTTTCGAGGGTGTCGGCGGCTTCGGCGATTTGGCCCAGCTTTTTGTAGGATCCTGAGGCGAGCGCGAATGCCTTGCGGAGATGGGATTCGGTGGGGCCGGAGACGGCGATCGATTTGTTGAGCCAGTCGATGGCGGCCTCGTGCTCGTCGGTGAAGTGGGCGGTCATGCCGAGGTTGAAGAGCACGAACGGGTGGTTCGGTCGGTCGGCTAGATCGAGTCGCAAAAGTTGTTCGTCGCGGGTTCTCTTCTTTTTTTGCCCCGCTTCGCTCGTGTCGTATCCCGAATGTAAGACTTGTACCGGCAAGCGGACAATCTGTCCGCCGTCACGAATTCCGCGCGCCGCAGCAGCTGCCCGCAGGCTGGGAAGGATTTGCTCGTGGATTCGTCCTTCCCAAGATAGTTCGGGCCAGTTGCGGAAGATCTTGACGTGGTCCACTTGGGTGCCGCCACCGGCTTCTTCGAGGAACCGGACCGGGACGACGAACCCAATCACATCCGGTGCGGCGTTGGCGACGGCGTTTAGGATGGTTTCGCCCGTGATCGACATCACCGTGTCATCGGCATCGATCCACATGATCCATTTGCCTCTGGCACCTTTCATGCTCTCGTTGCGGGCAAGGGCAAAGCTATCGGGCCAGGTGCCTTCGGTGACAACTGCGCCAAATTTACGGGCAATCTCGATTGTCTTGTCGGTACTGCCGGTGTCGTGAATCAGGATTTCGCGGAAGTACGGCGATGCGGATTCAAGACACTCGGCGATAACGCGCTCTTCGTTCTTAACAATCATGCAAAGAGAAATGTCGGCCTTCGAGACCAGAGCGGCAGCGCGAGCACGGCGACTTTCCGGTTTGTTATCGGGATTAAATACAACCGGCTCGCCCGAAGTCCCTGCGAGGTGATTGACATATTCAGATTCAAGGTCGTCTCGCCATTTGGCAACATACTTCCGGTGATTCTCTTCTAGAAGAGCTTGGAGATCGAACGACTTTTCCGAGCGTGTTACGGCAAGTCGCCGCATAGTCTTAGATCCTTCGTGGTGAATGTAGGATCGGCGCGAGATCACGAGGCGATACCCAGCGCGGCGTAATCGGTAGGAAAGATCGTTATCTTCGAACGTGCCGAGGCCAAATCTTTCATCGAATAGCCCGACTTCATCAAGGGCTGACTTTCGAACCGCGAGGCAGAAGCCGACGAGCATGTCGGTATCCCGGTCGTCGGTCGCTCTAGCGGCGAATGAATCAGCGAAGAGATCGATCCCGGCTTCATAAAGATAGGTCGGAGCAATGCGCTGAAAGTGGCCGCAATTGTTCGTATACGGTCCAGAGGCGGCAATGGTGCGACTTTGGTTTAGGCTCTCCAGGAGGCGCATCAATCCGGCTTTCGGAACGACCGTATCGCTGTTAAGAAACAGAACGGTTTCGGCAGTCGCCATTCGGGCGCCTTGGTTCGAAGCTACGGCAAAGCCAAGGTTAGAATCGTTTAGGATCGACTTGACCCATGGATAGTCCGGAATGTTTATCCCGCTGCCGTTGTCGATGACAATGACTTCTTCGATGTAATCGAGACATCTAGATAGGCTGAGGATGCAACGATCAAGGTCTTCTTGCCCGCCGTGAACGGGGATAACGACCGAAGCCTTAGGCAGAGTGGGAAAAGCGATTGGCGGGAGCGGATGAGCGATGCATCCAATGCCCTTTAGAATGTCCGGAGTTTCGATGCGTTGGACGAACGCATATGAGCCTGGATGGGTTGGGTGCACGTCCCGCAGGAACGGGTCGAGTTCCCACCTTTTCCAGACCCGATCCCACCATTCCGGCACTATTTCGTCGCGGTGGCTCCAAGTCGTGATCTTCTTCAGGATCCGCTCGTCTCCTCCGGCATAGCTCAGGTGGTGGACGATGCCGAATTGCTCATTTAGAAAGAGCGATTTTCCGCCTTCGAACTCGCGAATGTGAACGTGGTGAGCGTT
>JAIXQR010000006.1 GCA_027485645.1 bacterium | reverse complement strand
TCTCTCCAGCAGGCTCAAAGCCTAGGGGCAGGGGCGTGATTCGTGAGAGCCGGATGCCTCAGCCAAGTAAATCCCGATTCACTTGGCACATACAAGGGGGCAGGGGGTGAGGAAATCGCCTAGCCAAAACTCCCTCACCCAGGAAACAACCGCCTCCCAAACCACTTAAACACCAGCAACGGATGCACCACCATCAGCAGTCCACACGTGATGATCCAAACCTTCCGATCTCCCTCCAAAAACGTGCTCCGCAATGTGAAAAACAAGAGGACCGCAAGCAACAAGTAAATGCCCGCAACCGCAAACTCTACCGACGGGTCGGTCCGAGGCAGATCCACAAACACGAATAGCACGCACAACAACCGGGAAAAGATCAACAGCCCACCGATGCCGCTAAATACGGACACCTTTCCTGCGGGAAGCCGGTCTTTAAGAGAAGCAATCATAACGCCCAAATCCTGGGTTCCATTTCAGCCCCGAACAAGCCAGATCCACAGCCCAGGGATCAATACTCAATTTTTTGGAATTGAACAGATCAGGACAATGTTCACCCAAGCCAATAACAAACCGCCACTTTTGTGCCAGAAAAAATAACTAATGAACGTGAAGTACACCGGAACAAGGCCAAACATGCCGTTCGTTGCCTGAAAACCGAAAACCACCGCGCTCGTCGCGCAACACAACAGGGAGATTTTGAACCCTAACTGATCCTCTGGTCGCAAAGAGTTCTCACACCAAATCGCAAGCACCAACATCCCGGCCGCCAAAAAACTTCCCGCCAAATAGTGGTCCAACTTGGAAAAGACAGCGCCGACAACTGCCACAAAAATCGGAACCCCCACCGGCAACTTGCTCAACGTTATCCCCGCAACCTGCTCCCTCAATCTCATTGTTAAAAGCGCTGTCCGACACCCATCCTAACCGGGCTTCACAAGAACAACTGCCACAAATATTCTGACCGAACAGAACCACCAAACCCTTCCATCTGATCCCAAAGCCTCAAACCCGAACCCCCGAACGAATCCGAACCAACCCGAACGCAGCGGAAAGTAGCTCACCCGTCTCGGGTGAGTTCGAATAGCCGCAATTAAGCAACCGAGCCACAACTCGAGATACCCCGGTAGAGGTTAAAGAAGGTAGCCAGGCATTGAAAATGCCTGGTCAGCCAACCCACCCCACAAAAGGCCGAGGAGCGCAGCGACCCCCGCGCGAACGGAAACTACCAACCACGCACCTTCCGTAGCGCACGTCCCACCACTTCGGGCAAAAAGCTCTCAAACATGCTCAAAGGCAACGGGTAGTGTTTTGGTTCGTTAATGGCCGATGGCTTCCGTTGAATTCGGCGCCCGGCCGCTAATAGCCGAGAACAGTGGGACACCTCTGATTTCGCGCCAATCAAAGACGCCGATCTCGACAGCCTCAAGGCTTTCAGAGAGCTACTATGAAAAAACTCAACCCTCCAATTCAGCGCGACGAAGTCTTAGATGAAAACTCTCTTCCGATTCCTGTCGACCCGGAGGAGATCAGGCTGCTACGGGAGGCCGCTGCGAAGTCAAACGCCGAGCGCGGAATCAAGCCGGACCCGAGCTGACCCATACCGGACCAGTCGCACATGAGCCCGGACTAGCAATTCGTCGATATCTGTAACGGGGCCAATCAGCCTTTTTTCGCGTCAGATTCGCGATTGACCAGCTCTTGAGACTGCTTGGCGTACATTTGGCGCAGTTCTTCTGTCCTTCTCTCAATCTCTTTACGCGCAGCTTCATAAGCCGGCTTGTCTTCTTCCTTCACCGGCAAAACCGTGATTCGATTGTCGCGAGGACCTACAGTCCGGAATGGTTGATCTCTTTCCATATAAAGTTTCCTTGGATTGCCCCCAAACGAGACAGTGGAATTGCTAAAGGAGACACGAGCGGCCATATCCGTTGTTTATCAACTTCTCACGATTGCCCGACTCACTCTGGCGAGCCGTCGACGATCTCGTTGAGTGGCGGCAGTCCCTTCACAATCTTCATCGTCTCGATGCTGACCCGAACAATCCGCCCAATCAGATCCACGATGTATCGAGGCTGATCGTGCTCTCTGCACCAGTCGTTAGGGTCGTTCAAGATTCCGCTGTCCTTGTCCCGGCTCACTTGGTACCGCTCCATTACCCACTCAATCGCGGGCTTCCCGTTCACAACATACTCGTAGGCCTCCAAAGGAATCATCTTCAGCGTAACTTGGCTGTTATAGATGATTTGAGTCTTGTCCCACTTCTCGCCCGCAGCTTTTTGCACGGCTGTGGGGCGGGCAAACGTCATCTTCTGCACTTTAAAGAGATCCCACTGATCGTAGTCCAGCGTTGCCCGGTGTTCAACAATCGGCCATGGATCCACTGTCTCATAGTTAAGGTGCCACTGAGCCAATTCACGACCCGCCTGACTAAAATGCCAAAAGTCTTTCGACTCTTTGGTCAAGGGAATCCTTGGCAACATCTTCTTAAGGTCCGCGGCAAAGCGATATCGGTATTGCAAAGAGTGTAGTATTCCGTAGACATAGTAGAAGATATCTTCCTTCTCGATCTCTGTCCCATAAGCGCTATTAAAAGTCAGTAATGTCGAGTCTGAAATACCTTCGATCCGCCGAAAATTACCTAAGGTGACGCCGTCACTTTGTCCCAAATCCAAACCTAAGTTTTCTTCCGCTTTCTCAAACACGTATAGTGGAAAACACTGCCCCGTGTCCAGCATGTGAAGATTTGGTCCCTCCGAAACGATTAATGCGGAGAACGGGGTAGATGCTCCAACTCCATTAACTGTGATCACTAAATTGCTTGAGTCTGGCTGAGGAAACAGACGGGGCATGAGATAGAGGCGGTTGTTGAAATTAGTATCAAAGTAATGCCATTGCTTACAAAATGGCCGATACATTGCTTTACGCAGCAAATGCGGCCGATAGCTATGCAGTTTTCCGCGATCAGCGTCTCGTATTAACTCTGCAGTCCAGCTGATCTCCTTGGCATTTACGTCAATAACGTTACTGACAGAGATTTGTGTGTGGTCACCTAAATCCTGCCTCGCCTTTTCCAATCGTTCGGTTTGATCATTGTAAGATTTTATCATTTGATCCATGACCGTTCCGACCGTCTCGCGCGAGAACCCGTAAACCCACGCATCCCTATTCGACTTAACGCCACTGGAGTATGTTGCGAACATGACTAGGCTACGGTCCCCGGACTTAGCACCTAGCGGAATAAATCGGTCAAATGCTGGATCACGTTGATTAATCCAGTCGTTAGCGTCATTAGGCTGAAGAATCGTCCAAGCATCCCTAGCATAGATGCCTCCGATACTTTTCAGGTCTCTGATTATTTTCAACTTTTCGTCTCGCTTAAGATAATCCCCTATGTCATAGTACATAATAATAGCTGGCCGGGTCTTAGACGGGTTCTTGACAAGCAAAGTGATGGCGATCGGTGCTCGACTACCTGAGCCAAAGATTTTTCCACCTTCTTGGCGAGAAAGTTCGCCGCTCGTTCGTTGATTTCCACGCAAATTGAAAACATATATGCTCGTGAATTCCGCAGAGAGCGCAGCTCTCAGTCCATCCGCAGCACTACCATCAATATACGATCCGTTCGTGACGAATCCAACGACTCCCTTGTCCTCGATGCGATCACTGGCCCATCGGAAGGCCCGAATATAACTATCATAAAGACTGTTCTTCAGAGTCGCCGTTGATTGCTGCACATAAGTTTTTGTTATGCGCGAGTCTAGTGCAGGATAAGGTACGGGATTATCGTTAACTGAGTACGGTGGATTCGCGATCACGACCCGGATGGGACTGTCTTTTTGTCGCTGAACGCGAGCGCTGTTTTCGGGGAACGTACCTTCGAAAGCATACTGCTCCATTTCATTAAGTTGGAACGTATCCGTAAGTACAATCCCTTCAAATGGCACGTACTGTTCCATTTCATCAGGCATGAGTAAACCGTGAAATGCTTCTTCGATGTTGATCGCCGCAATGTAGTAAGCAAGAAGCACGATTTCGTTAGCGTGCATCTCGTTCTTATACTTCGAAAATAGCTTATCTGTCGGTATTAGTCCGGACTGTAGCAGGCGTACCATGAAGGTGCCAGTGCCCGTAAACGGATCAATAATGTGCACCTGGTCTTCGCCCAGCCCGCTGTGAAATTCATGCCGCAAAATTTCTTCCACTGAATGAATGATAAAATCGACAACCTCGACAGGCGTGTACACGATGCCCAATCGTTCGGCCATGCGTGGAAAGGCATTCCTAAAAAATTCGTCGTACAGTTCGATTACGACTTTCTGTCGCGCCTCTGCATTGTCCAACCCCTTTGCTCTGTCGCGCACCGATGCGTAAAACTTCTCAAGTTTCTCCGCTTCTTTGTCAATCGACTGCTCGTTCAACAAATCAAGCATCTGCTGCATCGATTGGCTGACCGGGTTATGTTGCGTAAACGAATAGTTGGCAAAAAGTGCATCAAAGACTGGCTTCGTTATCAGATGCTGCGCGAGCATTTCTATCGCGTCCTGCTTCGATACGGCTGGATTTAAATTTTGCTGTAATCCTTTCAGAAAGACATCGAAGGCCTTCGAGTGCTCCGTCTTTGGATCATCGAGCAACGTCTTGATTCGTGTGATATGTGCGTCCGCGATCCTAGCAATGTCCCGAGCCCAAGTTTCCCAATAAGCCCGGTCACCAACTTTCATGACCATCTTCGCATAGATGGCGTCTTTCCATTCGTCAAGATTCGGAAACGCAAACGCTCCCTGCACTGGCCGCACTTGTGGCTTCCCATCTTCTGGCTTGCCGTTGTCCGGTTTGCCTCCATCATCATCTGGAGGGCCAGTTACCCCAATCACCTCAATGTTATCGGGACGGCTCTTGTTTAGCTCAATCTGGTTTATCGTGGCGTTAAAGCGGTCATCGTGCGCGCGAAGGGCTTGCAACACTTGCCACACGACTTTGTATTTTTCATTGTCCTTAAGTGCTTCTTCTGGTGTCTTGTCCGCTGGAATCCCGATAGGGAGGATGATGTATCCGTATCTCTTGCCTTCCGCCCTTCGCATGACGCGACCGACCGACTGTACGACATCAATAACGCTATTGCGTGGGTTAAGGAAGAGCACCGCATCAAGCGCCGGTACGTCAACGCCTTCAGAAAGACATCGGGCATTAGAGAGTATTCGGCAAGTATTTGTAGGAGATTCGGCTTTCAGCCACTCAAGCAATGCTCCTCGTTTTAGGGCATCAAAAGTTCCGTCGACGTGATCCGCCTCAACCTCCAGTACGTTCGTATCCGGGTGGTCCGATTTATAGGCCGCTACGAGTTGAGTGAACTGATCGACAAATCTTTTGGAATCCTTGATCGATCGTGAAAACGCCACCGCACGCCGCATGGCATCAAGGTCCCCTTGCAGATCGACGTCACTTTTCGAAGCCTGGAAACGCTTCTCCAACCCATTCCAACAGCCAGTAATTTTTGTCGCATCCTCGAGTGCTAACTCGTTGTCCTTACTGGCAAGCTGTGCTTGAAAAGTCCTGCTGACGTACGCCTCATCAACCGCAAGGACCAAAACCTTGTAATCAGCCAAGAGTGATTTCCCGACTGCCTCGCCAAATCCAAGTCGGTGAAGTTCGTGCCCAAACAGGGACACATCGTCCATCGATGCCAACTCCGCCGTGGCTTGCTTCGCTTTCGTCTTCGCATCGTCTCCATAGATGCGTGGCGTTGCCGTCATGTACAGCCGCTTGGTCGCCTTTAGAAAATTCGAATCATGGACCTTGACAAAGCTGCTCTCATCTTCCCCGCTCAGCGTTACTCCAGTCGTTCGGTGAGCTTCGTCACAAATGATAAGGTCGAACTCAGGAAGCCCAGCTATCTGCGCCTTGGAAACCGCCTCCAAAGACTGATAGGTGGAAAAGACCACGAGCAAACCACTGTTGCTCTTCCCTTGTTGAGGGGCCTGAGTCAACAAATTGTAGTAATGCAACAGTTGCTTGCTACTCGTCGTCGCTGGATACGGCAGATCGTAAACCGTGATCTCAGCGGAATCCTCGCTGTCCTTCACCCTGCGCTTGCCAATAGACACGTCGGAACACACCGCCAGGCTACGAAGAGGTACTTCACTATGCGCTGCCCATTCCTTGAGCGTCTGTGACATCAACGATAGCGAAGGTACGAGGAACAGCACGTGTCCGGGTCGATCTTCCCCGGCAAGCTTCGTCGCCAGCGTTTCGGCGATCTTCAGGGCCGTAAACGTCTTTCCTGTCCCGCAGGCCATGATCAACTTGCCTCGGTCTGCGTCCGCCAGCCCATCCATCACATCCTTGAGCGCTTCCGCCTGGTGCGGGCGTATCGTATTCTTTGCCTTGCGCTTGAGTTGCCCCGGTTTGCTGATGTCGAATTGCGTCCAGTCAATTGGGCTCTGCTCAAGG
This sequence comes from bacterium, assembly GCA_027485645.1. GTDB lineage: Bacteria > Armatimonadota > Fimbriimonadia > Fimbriimonadales > Fimbriimonadaceae > Fimbriimonas. The sequence goes on along the minus strand of JAIXQR010000006.1, from coordinate 42,446 downwards.
TCAGCTATTCCGATCCGATTAACGGGCTTCGTCTGGTCAAGCGCGTCATCCGCATTCTTTCCCCACTTGTCGGTCGTGCTAACAATGAGCCCTTTGCTGATAAGTGGCTTGCCTAGAGCAGTGAAAAACGAGTCTAAGTCCGCCTTACTGACTGTGTGCTCGGGCAAGTAGAACTTGCATTGAATTGCGCAGTACTCGCCAGTGGCCCGCTCCTGCGCTACTAAGTCTATACCGACGTCGCCGACCTGCCCTTTCAGTGGCCATTCATTCCACATCCAAACCTGCGAATAGAGCGCCGAATACAGTGGATCTACCCGCAAGTACTGTTGAATCAGTCGTTCAAACCGATCCCCTAAGTCCCGATTATTGCGCGCATCCTCGCGAAGCTGATCAAGGATGATCTGAAGCGTAATGATGGGAGTATTGTCGTTCATGTTTCCTGTTTCGTGACTTTGGGCAAACTCTTCCAAGTGAAGGTCTTCGAGTATGAACAATCTCCGTTCACTTCTCGGTCATCTTGAGCACGTGCCTTTACTAGAGCCGTCGCGAGTGCCCTGCATTTTCGTGCATCGTTGCTTTTCCGTGATCATGTTGCCTGTTCCGAGCGGGCCCAGTCCGCTTGTCGGCCTTGACAGCGCCGAAAGGTGTTTGATCAGGGTTCGATCCGCTAACCCAACTCCCTAGTAGGCGTGGCCATCCGCCCGAGATCGGACTTCCCCGCCCACAAGCCAAAGATGCGCCCCGACTTACTCTTGGCCCCAGAATTCCGAAATCGCTTCAGGCGCTCTACGCTTTCAAGCTCCGCCTTGATAAGCTTGCGGTAGCGATTGTCGTTATCCTGTTCGATGCGCTCTGGGCGGGTTAACCGTTTCTTCCCCCCGATCACTCCTTTGTCGCGTCCGTGCCAGATTTAAACGACTTGCGCAACTCAAAGGCAGGCGTGGCCATTCGTCCGAGGTCAGATTTTCCAGCCCAAAAACCAAAAATGCGTCCGTCCGAAATTGCTCCATTAGCAGCCCGGTGCATTTTCTCTCGGACAACTCTTTCAATTTCGGCTCTTTCAAGCTTCCGCTGCCGAAGCAATCTGTTTAGTTCTCTGCGCTCTTCTTTCTTCATGCGTTCCTCCTTGTTCGCCCCCCATCCTCGCTTGATACCTGTCCGTATATCAGTTCCCTTAGTTATTCCTGCACTCCACTCCACCCCATTACTCGGACTTCCGAGCCGATAAACCGATTTTACGCCTGGCCTTGCTGCCGGTCCAAGTATTGCGCTATACCATCCGTCGCTCTACGCTCTCAATTTCCGAATAGATAAGCTTGCTACAGCGATTGCAATAATCCTGCTCAATGCGCTCATGTGGGCTTAGAGTTGCTCATCATGATCACATCATCGTCGTACCAGTTCAAGGCTTAGGTAGCTTTCTCAGTTCGCCTGCCGGCGTTGCCATGCGTCCGAGGTCGGCTTTACCAGCCCAGAAGCCGAAGATACGTCCAGACCTGATGTCGGACGCACAATTGCGAACCCGCTTTTCGCGCTCAATACTTTCTAGTTCCGCCTTCAGAAGATCTTCGTATTTCCGATCGAGCTTCGCGTCTATACGAGCAAACTCTCGTTCACGCCGGATGGCACGAAGCTCCGCACGATATGAGCGTTTCTTTGCCATAGTGCCCAACTAACGGTATCAGACACAGGCTTGATTGTCAAGCCGCGAACGCCGAAAATCTCTAGTTGACTTTTCCCCTCTCAACGCCCCCATAAGGTATGCGACCCATTTTCCTTGAGCGTGCCGGAGAACCGTCCAACCACGCCCACACCGCCGAGCCCGACTGGCTCGTCCCCAACCTCATCCCCACCCTCGGCATGGTCGTCCTCGCCAGCGCCCCCAAGGTCGGAAAGACCGTCTTCGCCACCGCCCTTGCCCGCGCCCTGTGCCGAGGCGAATCCTTCCTTGGCCACAAGCTAGAAGCCGCTCCTGTCGTATGGTGCGCCCACGAAGAAACGCCGCGCGAGCGAATTCCTCTTCACGCTGGACTCACCCCTGAAGACCCGTTCTACATCGGCTACCGCCGCGGAATCCCCCGCCTCGACGACCCCGATTGCTTCCTAAACCAGCCCAAATACGAACCCGACAAAGACCGAACCCACTACGTCTATGTCGAAGCAATGAAGCTCGGTGCGAAGCTTGTCGTCATCGACTGCCTACAGGCCGCCGTCGAACGTACCAACCTCGCCGACAACCAGTCCGCTCGACACATCATGGCAAAAATCAGCCAGTGGAGCTACTACTTCGGCTGCGCCACCCTCGTCCTGCACCACCTCACCAAAAGCGCCCACCGGGGCTACTACCCCGAACGCTTCGCCGATTCCGCCCAAATCCTCGCCACCAGCAGCACCCATCTCTTCTTTGAAAGAATCGGGACCGGTGAAAACCCGCGCCGCTACGCCATCCACGGCCAGGGCCGCCACCCTGCCCCACCGTCCCGAGTCGAGGTCGAAAGCCACGGCTTCTTCGATTGGCGTCTCGCCGACGAAACCACCGCCGAACGCCCGCAAACCAACACCGAGCAAATCATGAATTTCCTGAAAGAAGGCCCCGCCACCGCCGCCGAAATCTCCGAAGCCCTTGGGCTGAAATACGAATCCGTCCGCGTAACCCTAAGCGTCCTCAGCCGAAAAGGCAGAACCATGCCCCTAACCTCCACCTCCCAGTCCCGCCCCTACGCCTTGGTCGAAGAGGAAATTGAACCTAGCATGGGCTGTAAGTAATTAATCCGTCTGGGGGGGAACGTTAATTACACTATGCCCCAACCGCCCTCCCCAGCTACTCAAAGCCATGCAAAGCCACCCAAAGCGCGAAGCACAAAGCGCCCCCAAAGTCCCCCGAGCCAAAATAAGGGGTGAACCTTCTTGCCATCGACGTCGGAAACACCCACACCGTCTTCGGACTCTGGGACGAATCCACTTGGCTCGCAACCTGGCGGAGGACCACCAACATCCAAACCACGGAGGACGAACTCGCCTCCTGGCTCAGCGGCCTGTTCCTGCTCAAAGGCATCCCCTGGAGCATCGACGGCGCCATCTGCGCCTCCGTCGTGCCCGGAATCAACGACTCGCTCTCGAAGCTCACCCAGAAGCATCTCGACACGAAGCTTCAGTTCCTAACCACCGGCGCCGATGTCGGCCTAACCGTCACCTACGACCCGCCGCACGCCGTCGGGTCCGACCGCATTGCGAATGCCATCGCCGCCCTGGCCCGCTTCGAGCCGCCGATCATTGTCGTCGACCTCGGCACCGCAACGACCTTCGACACCATCGATGCCAAAGGTGACTATGTCGGCGGCGCGATCCTGCCCGGAGTCCAACTCTCGGCCAACGCCCTCTTCCAAAGGGCCGCGAAGCTCCCGAGCGTCGAATTCCGCCCGCCCGCAACCGCCATCGGAAGAAACACCGTGTCCGCCCTCCAAAGCGGAATCATGCTCGGCTACGCCGGATCCATCGACCGCCTTGCGCACGAGATTCAAAAGGAGCTGGGATGCAACGCCAAGGTCATCTCCACCGGTGGACTCGGCGGATTGTTCCTCGATCTCTGCGACTGCATCAACTCGTATGAGCCAAGCCTAACCCTCGACGGCCTGGTGCTCGCCTACGAGCGACTAAAAGCGCGCGTCTGAACCCAACAGGTTCAACTCAGGCAAAGTCGGAGCTTGGACCGCGCTGCCGCCGGTCGTGCCGTTCTCGCCACGTCGAGCCCTGTAGAAAACCTTCCAGCCGAACTCGATAATCGGAATCTGGTTGGTCCGGAACTCACGAAGAACCGCGACAAACGCATCGGTGTAAACGCCGACCGGCTTCCCGTTCCGCACCAAGCTATAAACCGATCCACCCGCAAAAGTCGCCTGGCACTGCGAATACGCCCCGGCCGTCGGCAGCTCGTAGCCAAACACGCGGGTCGGAGTTCGCTCTGGCCGGTTCGCCTGGAAGAAGCCAAACACAACGGCTTCCCGCGCGGCAAAGGCTTGGTACAGCTCTGCCTTCGAGAGCATATGGGCCGTATCCAACAAACCAGTGGCATCCGTACCCGCCAAGTAGTCCCGATCGTTCACGTTCGATCCAACGCCGCTAAAGTAAATCATCACGGTAGCTTTGGCCGGCACTCGCGCCGCCAGCTCCGTCATCTTCTGCCGCATGACATCGGCGGTGGCGTTCTCGACCACCACGATGTTCTCCTTCGGGTAGCCGCCATACATGTTGATCTCCTGCGCGACCAACTGAGCGTCGTTCACCGCAAACGGCAAGTTCAACTCACCCAGGCCCGATTCAGAGTTACCGATGATCAAGGCGAACTTGTTCGAAAGCGTCTGAACTCCACCCACCACCGGTGCCTGCCCCGTAGTCCCCGCGTTAGGATTGGTCACGGGAGTCGTCGGAGGATTCGTTGGCGGGTTCGTGGGAGGGTTAGTCGGTGGGTTGGTGGGCGGATTCGTAGGCGTCGTCGCAGAGTTCCCGGTCGGGTTCACAATCGCAATCTGCTCCGGCGCAATGATCTCGGTATCTTCTCGCCAGTTCCGGTTGATCCCCTTCTGCTGAAGCTCAACCCGCTTATCGGCCAAGCCGAGCATCGTGTAGACCTCACCCAGCAAGAACACGGCATTGCTTCCTGCCTGACGCTTGGTCAGCGAGTTTTCAAGTTCGGTTTGCGCTTCCTTCAGCAGTGCATCTTGAGCGGCCTTCTCTTCGAGGCGAGCGGCTTGTCGAATGGCACTATACGCAGCCAACAGGTTCGCCGAATATGGGGATCCACCGCGCCAGACCCGGCGCTCGGTAATCGGTCCAGGAAACGGGGTCGCAATCGACTCATCGTTCGGACGCGTCTTAAGCGCGTCCTTGAAGGCCATCCGCGCCGCAGACCAGTCGTTCGCCTTTGCCAGCGTCAGACCGCGCTCATAGTTATCCTTCCACGCCTGCGCGTGCCCAACCGAAGCCAGAATCAAAACGCAAAGAACAGGAAGAATTCGCATGGTTAAAATCGGTACGTCGCCGTAATGTAAGTGTCTTGCCCGCCAGACCGGGGCCGCGCGTAGCTGAAGTCTATCGTGTACCGACCGTCACCCGGCTGATATCCGATTCCGTAGGTCAAGGTCTGGTAGCTGTCGTAGCCGGTTCCCGTCGATCCAATCGTCTGGTAGCCCAACCGAACCGGGACCCGAGTTCGCCCGAAGTCGAAGTTGTATTCCAAACCAAGCCCAAACCCTGCCTGGCTCCCGCGTTCAAAGTCAGAGCTGCCTTGACCACCAAAGAAGAACTGCGTGTTAGCGCCGATGACCATATAGTCATCTTTGCCCTTGCGGTATCCCTCATACCGAAGTGCCGCGCCCAGCATCAAACGGCCCGGAATCGTGCTGAAGTTAACCCCTGATCCACCGCCGCCAACCCGAATCGGGCTGCGAACGCTCGCGTTGAAACTGGCATTCGGGTTTTTCGGCGGCGAATACTGCACACCCGCCATGACTCCGACTCCCGAAGTTTGAGATTTCACATTCGGGAAGCTGATGACCGACGGACCACCCGAAATAGGATCGCCGTTCCCATCGACCAGAGCCCCCGTCTGCCGGAAGGTCAAAGATTGATTTGCGAAGACGATGCCGTAACCCACGGCCAGATTGCCCGCAGCGTTCGTTCGTCCATAGCCGAGGGACAGGAAGTCCGTTCGGACTCGTTTGGTCTCCGTAAAGTCGCGAACCCGCACACCGGGGGCAAAAGTCAGGTCGCCGGTGGCCGTCGCGAGGTCATCCACTAGGCCGGTAATGCTGTAACTGACTCCGAAGCTTCCCTTCTCACCCTTCCGAATCGCACTCCCAGGAATGGCGTAGCCAAAATGGACAAAGCTGGTACTTCCGTTTCGCCGGGTTGCTGTACGGTTTTGATCGTTAAATGTTCCGGTCACCGCGGTTCGGGTCGAGGGAAGATTGCGCTGTCCAAGCTGCAACGTCGGGCGATTGACGTACCCAAGACCGGCAGGATTGTAAACGGTGGAGTAAGTGTCGGCCGCCGCACCATTGAGCGCACCGCCAGCACCTTGCGATCGGGCACCCGAGTCAAACGCGTTCAAAAGGTCCGGCACTTGTGCCGAAGCCGATCCAACCAATATAAACGTTCCATAGAACGCGATGAACTTCCTGTTCGTCAACAATCTCTCCTTGATTCCGGACGACGTGCGAACGTCGAACGGCGCGACTAACCGATGGTGACTGAAACTTCTTGTTTCGTCGCCCGGTTTCCTGCCTTGTCAATGCAGTCCACCACAACTTTAAACTTACTGGGTAGCGGAATGCTACTGCGAATTCGGCCGGTCCATCGCAGGGTCGTACTTCCCTGGTTGGTAATCGAAACGCGGGCCACTGTTGCCAGGTAGGTCCCGTCCATCCTTCGCAGCACGACTTCAACCCCCGTTACGTCCACGGAACTGGTGGAGGCGTCGGCAATATCGACGATCACCGGAATCGTCGTCTGCGGTGTAATGCGGTTTCCAGCCTGCGGATATACGATGGTCACGGTTGGCTGAACTCGGTCGAGCGTGATGTTTACGGACCGGCTAGTTTCGTTCCCTGCCTCATCCGTAACTTTCAAACTGATCGACTGATTCCCGTCTCGAGCGATACCTGCCGTATTCCAATCGACCGAAACGTCGGTAGTGCTTCCCGTGTTGTTCGCGATCGGTTGATCGTTGACCAGGACTTCCCAACTCTTCAAGTTCGGCTCCTGGAGTCGGGCCCGAATTTTCACTGTGCCTCGCTTGTGCTGTCCCGTGGCCGGATAGAACTCGAGCACCTTCGGTGCCTTCACGTCGACCTTGACCGGAATCGTGGTTGGTTCGTACGTATTGGCAGGCTCGGTCGCCGAAACCTTGATCGAATAGTCACCTTCCAAGGTCGTCTCGCTAAAGTTCAGCGAAAGGCTGTTCGAAATCTCGCCGTCGCCATCCGGCGTGAACTTGCGCTCGATGGTCGTTGTTCCGGTTGGCCCCGTAATTTCAGCCTTCACCGTGACTTCCAGCTTAGCCCCGGTAATGATAAATCGCAGCGTGTTGGTTTGCCCAAGGAAGGCGTTGGCAGTTGGGGACTGCACGGTTAGAGTCCCGGCATTCGCGAAGGCGCTGAACAGGCACAAAACGCCCGCAGCAATAAGCTTTTTCCCGATTCCTTTCATGTAGTGCCCTCCTGGCTCTGTGTGGTGTGAATCAGCGAACTTCGCTGACGGCAGCCAGAAACTCTGCTACCCCATGGTTATCATTGGTCGAAACGATCAGGTTTGCAATAGATTTTAGGGCAGGGGTCGCGTTTTCCATCGCTCCGCCAAAACCAGCCCACTCCACCATTTCAAAATCGTTCATGTAGTCGCCAATCGCTGCCGTCTCACTTTGCTGAACTCCAAGCGACTCGGCAACCCGCGCGAGCGCTGCGCCTTTGCTGACTCCAACGGGCAAGACTTCCAGGTACTCCGGCTCCGATTCGGTGATTCGGCAAAGGTCGTGATTGAGGCGCCCCGTGAGCTGTGCCCGGTGCAAAGGAATGCGATCAGCATGGTCCATCAGCAAGACCTTCGAAACGCTGACATCGTCCAGTTCCGGCAAGTCGATAAACCGAGGATTCAAGTGCGGCACGCGCTGCAAGTACCGCTCGGTCCATTCCGATCGATCAAAGAACAGGACTTCTGTCGCGGTGTAAATGTTGATCTGAAGCCCGTTTTCAAGCGCAAACTCCGCACAGACTCGTGCCTCAGAAAGCGGCAATTCGATGTGGTGCAGAATCTCGCCCGTTCCCATCACGATGTCCGCACCGTTACAGCAGATATGGGGCCCGGCAAGCTCAAGCTGGGCCGCATAGTGCCGCACGCTGACCGAAAGCCGCCCGCTCGCCAGCATCACTCGGATCCCTTTGGCGATCGATTCTCGAACCGCTCTCGCCACTTCGGACGGAATCTCTTTTCGATGATTGAGAAGAGTTCCGTCCAAGTCGATCGCGACAAGTTTGATGCTCATGCCACGGGAAAGGTACCCGGGCGTTCGAATCAGGCCCGGGTAATGATCGTTTCTTTATGGAACATACGGACCGCGATCCAACCCGCCAGCAGCGCGAGGATAAGGTTCACCACGATGGCGACTCCCGCACCCGCAAAGTCGGGCTTGCTCAAGAGGGCGAGCCGAAGGTGATTCGCCACGTTCAAGACCGGAACGTAGTCCACCCAAGCGGCCTTTCCGAACTCCGTCAGTCCGATGAACTGACTGAACATCGCCGGCATGATGACCACGAAGCTTCCAAGGCTCAAGTAGGTCTGAGCCTCTCGGGCATTCTTCGCGTAGCTCGAGATGAGGATGAGCAAGCTTGCCATCATCAGCACCAGCGGAATCAGAAGCGCGATGGCCAGAACCACGGTGCTACCGTTGATCCCAAGCCCCTTGTTCAGCATCATCTCGCTCCCCGGCGGGCGCACTCCTACAAAGATGCCTAAGCCAACAAGGCTAGAAAGAGAGGATAGGAAGCAGATGACGCCAAGGGCAAAGATCTTCCCGAGGACAATATGAGTCCTGGAAACGGGGGAGATCAGCAAAGTCTCCAGGGTCGATCGCTCTTTCTCGCCCGCCACGAGATCGCTTGCGCTACTCATACCGCCGTAGAACGCCCAAATCACGATCAGATAAGGCAAGAATCCGACAAGGAATTCGCCGGCCCCTTTGTCTTTGGTAACGCCAATGTTGACGGCTTCCGGCGCGATCTCGGAGACCATTTCGGGAGTCACGTTTTGCCCCTTCAAATATCCCGCGAGCTTCTTTTCGTTGAGCACACGAAATACGCCGAGAATGCGCTCTTTGCCGATTTGCCCCAGCTGCTCCGACTCGTCAAAGAGAACACGGACTTTCTGGACTTTCGCCTCGGTCGGCCCGTCAAAGACCACGAGCGTACGTGCCTTGCCGTCCGTGATCAGCTTTCGGCCCTCGGCTTCAGACTTTACAAACTGGACCTGGTACTTCTCGGCTTCAAACCGCTTCACCCAAGCCGCCGGAGTGTTCTCCAGCAAATGAACCTTCACGCTCTGGGGCTTGGCCAAGTTGCCAATCACCGAGCTCAGGAGAAACAGCAGGCCGAAGATCAGGATGATCGGCCCCAGGAATGCGGTCGATCGGACGCGCTTGTCCCGAAACATTTCGCGAAGCTCTTTTAGGAAGACCTCACGCATGGGTCAACTCCTTCTGGTATCCGACCAGGTCGAGGAACGCCTCTTCCAATCGTCGTCCGGCTCGAATGTCGTCCGTTCGACCGTCGGCCACGAGCTTCCCGTCGTGAATCACCGCGATGTGGTCGCAAAGCCGCTCAACCTCGCTCATGATGTGCGTGCTAAAGATCACCGTCTTCCCCGCGGCTCGGCAAGATTCGATGAACTCCATTACGGTTTGAGCCGAAACGATGTCCAGCCCTGCCGTCGGCTCATCAAAGAACAGCACAGGTGGATCGTGCAAGATCGTGCGCGCAATGCTCACGCGCTGCTTCTGGCCGGTGGAATACGAGTCACAGTTCCGGTTCCAAAACTCGCCGAGCTTCAGGAGTGATTCCACCACCTCGATTCGCTCTTTAATCTTTTCGTTCGACAGTCCATAAAGCCGACCAAAGTACTGAAGAACCTCTTTCCCGCTCAGGCGGCCGTAGAGGGCGGTACTGGTGGAGAGAAAGCCGATGCTCTCGCGAACCTTCGTGGGTTCCTTCACGACGTCGAAGCCCTGAACCGTGGCGCTGCCGGCGGTTGGCGTGAGGACGGTAGATAGCATTCGAAGGGTTGTCGTTTTTCCGGCGCCGTTGACACCTAGCAGTCCAAAGATCTCCCCCGGACGAGCAGTGAACGAAACGTTGCTCACCGCCAACTTGCCGCCGCTGAACTCTTTCGTGAGTTCCTTTGCAATGACCATGTGCGGCTAGTCTAGCGGAAGCAGAACAAAGCATGGGGCGGAAGCCCCGAAATACGGGGCTCCGAAATTGTTGGAACCCGTCAGAACGGGCCTGACTTAGACGTGACATGGCCCTGAACAAAAAGACCATCGCCTTAGTAGCGGTCCCCGTCGTAGCTGTCGGTTGGTTCCTCTTCCGACCCGAACTACTCTTTATTAACTCTACGGTCAATGAGTCGTTACCTGTTTCAAATTCGAACGAAACTAAACAAACTCTGAAATCCGGAGAGTTCACTTCTTACGGTCACGAAACGAAAGGAAAAGCGGAAGTAGTTAAGGTCGGCGAAAAGACCTACCTACGACTGAGTCAATTCCATACTTCCAACGGACCAGACGTCCATGTTTATCTCGTAAAGGGCAACGATGGCAGCCAAGCCGGAGTCGACAAGAACGGCTTCTTGGACCTCGGAACCATCAAAGGTAACCAAGGAGATCAGAACTACGAACTGCCGGCAGGAACCGATCTTGATGCATACGGTGCCGTGGCTATCTGGTGTAAGCGGTTCTCCGTCAACTTCGGCGGATCGAACCTGAAAGAAGTCAAAACGACCTCGTTCCGGTCAGATTCTGGCTTCACTTTGGCCTCCTACGATCGCATCGTTGTGACCGACGGAGCCCTCACCAGCGGAGGCAAAGCTGCGCTCGTCGAAGATGGCGGAAAGCGAGCCACCGAACTCACGGGCCTAAAGCTTAAATCAGCAGGAACTGCTTTTATTGTGGAACTCGAAAACGCTCCGACGTATTCACAGTTCTTGAAAAGCAAAAAGGTAAAGCTCGGAGACATCAAGTCCGGAACGAAGAACGCAAAGTTCTCGACCTCTAAAGACTTAGACATCTGGCTCTACCGAACCATCGTCATCACGGACGCATCCGGCAAGAAGATCCTCGGCACCGCCGAGCTTCGATCCGCTCAAGAGCGAACCCGTAAAGAAGAGTCTTTCCTCTTCGCCTAACCCGTTTTCAAACTCTCAAACCCTGTTCCAAAAAACTGTTCCAAGGAAAAAACCATGAACCTCAACAACCTCTCCAAATTCGTCATCGCATCCGTCGCTTTCTCCGCCTTCGCGGTCGCTTCGGCAGCCCCAGTCGCACCTGCTCTCAAGAGCCAAGACATGATGAACGACTCGATGATGATGAACTCGAGCAAGTTCAAGGGCATCGAAGTCAACAAGGGCACCGTTTCCGCTAAGGTCACCGACAAGGGCATCGTTCTGATGCTCAGCAAGGATTTCACCCTGCCAAAGACCCCGGCGCCACACTGGCAGATCGTTGACTCCAAGGGCAACACCTACCTCCTCAAGCAGCTCAAGATTGCCGGGAACAAGATGAACCGAATGGTCACCGTTCCAAGCTATGTCGCCGACGTCAAGTCCGTGCAAATCTGGTGCTCGTTCGCCGAAGTCAACCTCGGAGAAGCGACTTTCTCGAAGGCGATCAGCCGATAATTCGGTAGCCTCACGCGCGGTGGCTCAACGGCCACCGCGCATGTCCTTTTTACAAAGCCAATGAACCCGCAAGCTAACTTTGAATCCTTGCTAAAGCCACACCAAGAGGTGGCCTATCGGTACGCTTTTCGCTTGACCGGCAATGCAGATGCGGCGATGGACTTGCTCCAGGACGCCGTCCTCCTTGCCTACAAGGCAATCGATTCGTTCCAGCCAGATTCGAACTTCAGAGCGTGGTTTCTGCGAATCTTGACGAACCGCTTCTACCGAGTTTCTCAGCAGAACAAGCGGCACCAAACGGAGTCGCTAGATGATGCGCCTGATTTGTACTTGTACGACCAGGCCGCTCGACTCGGGCATTCGATGGACGGGGACAATCCCGCCGCCGCAATTCTCGAAAAGATTGATCAAGAAACCGTCCGCGATGCCATTGATCGACTGTCCGATGACTATCGCACCGTCGCCATCATGCACTATCTCACCGCGATGCCCTACGAGGACATTGCAGAATCGTTAGACATTCCGATCGGAACTGTAAGATCAAGACTGCACCGCGCGCGTAAGCAACTTCAAGTTTCACTTTGGCAACTAGCTGTAGACCGAGGACTCATCCCGGAGGAAATCAACTCATGACCCAACCATTCAGCTGCAAGGAAGTCTTCGATCGACTTCAGGACTACTTAGACCGCGAACTGTCGCCGGAAGAAATCGCCGCCGTAGACGCGCACCTCGAAGACTGCAAAATGTGCTCGACCGAGTACAAGTTCGAAGCCAATGTGCTTCGGTACGTGGCAGACAACCTTGCCGAAGTGCCCGTCCCCGTCGATCTCAACGACCGACTCGCGTCGCTCCTAAAATCCGCCTGACCGATTATTCGGCCGGCGGGACGAACTTCAGGCTTACGCCGTTGATGCAATAGCGTAAGCCTGTTGGCGTGTGTGGCGCATCTTCGAAGACGTGACCAAGATGACCTCCGCAGGCCGCACAAACGACTTCGACCCGGTGCATGCCGTGGGAGTAGTCCTCAATCTCCTTCACCGTTCCTGCTTCTGCCGCCTCATAAAATGCGGGCCAACCACACGCGCTGAAGAACTTCGCCGTGTCTTTGAAAAGCGGAGTTTCGCAAGCCGCGCAAAGGTAAGTCCCTTTCGGAGACTCTTTCCAGAATTCATGGGTAAACGGTCGCTCGGTGCCCTTCTCTCGCAGCACGCGGTACTGCACCGGATCTAACTGCTCCCGCCACTCTTCTTCCGTTTTCTGGATTCGATACTCGCTCACAACCTCAGTTTACGCCGCGACCTTTTCTTTCGGTGCAGCAAATCGAGCGTATGAAGTGAGAAACACGCCGGAAATGACGACCGCGATTCCGACCCACTGCACGATGTTCAGAGACTGCCGCAAAACAACCCAGGCGACGAACGCTGCGATGATCGGGACGAAGAACTGGTACCGCGTTGCCATCGCTGGCCCGACTTGCTTTACGCCCAAGTAAAAGCAAACAAACGCGATCGTGCCCGATCCAATCGTGATCTGGCTCAAGTTGACCCAGGTTTGAGCACTCAACTGGCCCCAAGGAACCGCGAGTGAATCCTTGAGCCCGTACGGCAGCAATACGATGAGTGGTCCCGGCATTGAGGCGGTGAAAAGCGGGAGCGCCTCGTACTTGGCCAGCAACGGTCGCATCTGCATCGTGCTCAGAGCCCACACGACCGCTCCGGTGAACACCAAAACGTTGCCCAACAACGATCCATTGCCGCTCGCCTTCACTCCCCCAAGGATGACCGCGCTGACGCCACCAAAGGCGACCACCGTACCGAGCATGGCCAACGGCTTTGACTCCTCGATCTTCATGATCAAGGAGAAGATGTAGGTGAGCAAAGGGGTCGTGGAAAGAAGAATCGCTCCCTCCGCCGCCGTGGTTCTTCGCATGCCTTCCAGAAAGAAGATCATGTAGATGCCCATCGAAACCAGTCCGGCAACCCAAACTTTCAACCGATCTGCCCGATCAACCCGCACCGGCCGCTTCAGTACGGCACAAACCAGGTGCAATAGCGCCCACATCGCCAAATAGCGAACCAGCGCGAGGGCCGACGGCGTCAATTGTTGGTACACCAACTTGACGGAAACGAAGTTGTAACCCCAAAAAAGTACCGTGACCACCAGTGGCCCACTCCAAACGGAGGGCCGAGGGTCGCTTTCACGAGACGGGGACACTTGAGCAAGTATGCCGGTTGTTGTATTGTGAGTGCGCAGGAAAGGATTCAAACGGAAATGATTTCGGATCAAGCCATTGGTAATTTCGGAGCCGGGAAAAAGTTTCGGCTCATTCTCCGCGAATCAGGGATGGTTCGGGAACTCGGCGGCGAGGACATGTCCATTGCGGTGCAAATCGTTGACAGCATCTTCATGAACGCGCTTGATACCGGAACCTCCGATATTCACTTGCAGCCAGAGCGCGAGCAGCTGAAAATTCGGTTCCGCCAAGATGGTGTGCTCCACGAAACCGGACAGCTCCCGCCAGAGCAAGCGCAAAACGCCTTGGCTCGATTGAAGCTGGCCGCCGGAATGCGCATCGACGAGAACCGCGAACCGCAAGACGGCCGTATTGACATGGAGTACGGCGGACGCCGTCTCTCCGCTCGTGCTTCTTGTATCCCTTGTCTGAACGGTGAGAAGTTCGTTATGCGACTTCTCGACCCGAACGCGATGAAGGTGGACCTCGCCAAGCTCGGAATGCCAGAAGACGTGCTCCGAAAGTGGAGCCGAGTCATCAAGGTTCCCTACGGCCTCATCCTTGTTACGGGACCAACCGGTTCCGGAAAAACCTCGACCCTCTACGCGTCGCTCCAACAGCTCGATGCCCGCAACCGAAACATCGTAACCGTCGAAGACCCGATTGAATACGAGTTCGACCACAACATCGCCCAAGTTCAAGTTTCGGAGAAGCTGACCTTCCCGAAGGTCATGCGAACCTTCCTTCGACAAGACCCTGACGTCATGATGGTCGGTGAAATGCGAGATGCCGAAAGCCTTGCGATCGGCATCCAAGCGGGTCTCACCGGTCACTTGGTCCTCAGCACCCTTCACACCAACAACGCCATCGAAACGGTTGGCCGAATGGTCGATATGAACGCTGAGCCGTACCTTGTCGCCGGCGTTGCCGTCGCCATCCTCGCCCAGCGACTTGTGCGCCTCAACTGTGCCAAGTGCCGCCAGCGCTACACGCCGAGTGCCGACGAAATCGAGACGCTCAAGCTCACGGCGCAGGAACTCGAAGACGGTAAGTTCGCGAAGGGCGTCGGCTGTGCCGATTGCCGAGGAACCGGCTACCGAGGCCGACTTGGTGTCTTCGAACTCCTGCTCGGAACTCCAGAAGTTCGCGCCGGAATTGCCCGCAACGCGACCTTCCCAGAAATGGCCGAAATCGCCGCTCGCCAAGACTTCCGCAGCATGATGCAAGACGGAAAGTACAAGGTCATGCAAGGCTGGACAACGCCCGAAGAAGTCATCAAGGCCGTCTACACGCAAGCGATCGACTAAGATCACCTGTTACGTTGCTCTTCGCCTTGCGGTGGAGAGCAACGGCCTACTTCTGAACAAATCTAACCGGAAACGTAATTCTTCGGGGATTAAGGTCAAAGGTCGTTCCCGGGTAACTCGTGTACTCACGGCTGACTTGCAGCCAGGCCGCAACCAAATCGGGATTACTCGCCCCAAAGCAGGTTGCGCTGAAGACAAAATCCAGCGGCACTTTTCGAAGCTTCTCAAGTTCGTTCAACAGTGTCGCATCCAATAGTGCGATGCCGCGTTTGGCAACCTCCGCATGTTGAAAGCCGGACCCAGGCTGCAAAAGTGCGCCCCGTCCATCGGATGAGCCGTGCCCATAGATCATCACCGCGTCCGCGTCTGACATCGCGGAAAGGACCTCCTCCACCGACGGCTCGACTAGCTCTTGAATAACGTAGCGGTTACCGTGCCGAAGGCGCTGCTCAAATCGAAACCATTGCCAGTAGGCCAAGATCACACCGAAACTTCCGGTGCAATCCCCGCGAATGAGCAGAAGCGTTCGCTTCACTTCTTCTTGTTGAGGCTCGCGGCATCGCGGACTACAAGTTCAATTTCGGTGCCCATGTAAGCCTTAATGTTCCGACCTCTCAGCATTCGGTCCATCCGCCGCCCGACGCCGTTTGCCACTTGAGCGAGTTCCTGAACGGCGGCAATCGCAAGCTCCGCTTGCCCGGTCGCAAGGCTTGCCACTCCTCCCGTTCCCTTCAGCTGCTTGAGCAGTTGGTTCACCTCACTCAACTCGTTTTGCTTCAAGATGCGCTCGGTTGATTGCAGCTTCAGGTTGCCGGCCAGCCCTTCTAATAGGGGGCTTAAGTCTTCTTCCCGCAAGTCCGGATCGGATTCCAACAGCTTGGTTCGGAGCTTTGTCAGCGCCTCTTCCACAGCGGGATTCTCGGCGGCGGCCTCAGGTTCCCGATCCGGTGTCGTGTTATCGCGATTGAACTCAAACTCGTCCGAATCTGGGCTGCGACCAATGGGCACGGTCTTCCCGTCGGCCAAGATTGCTTCCTTGAACCTCAGATTTAGCCGCGCTGGTCGCTGCATCAGGCCATCCAGCGAGCCCTCCCGGCGGCTCCAGCTGACTTCGCCGATCACTACGGACCCCTTCGGAATCGCGACCGTGCGGTCTGCCTGAACGTCCTGGTTTACCATGAACGAGACTTTGGTGCCCGTCGGCGTTCCGCCCGATTCCAGCTCTTGCATCAGAGTCAGTGGGATTTTCGTCCCCGGGGCCACATTTACCGGTGCGGTCTTGGCGCCAATCTCGGATGAAACCGACTTACCCGCGTTCGGCCGGAGGAAGAACGCGTAGCCGGCACCTGCACCGACCAACCCAACGATCGCAATCAGAAACCAGCGGTTATTACTATTCATCCCGAACCGCATAATAAACGCATGGATGGTGTCGGCGATACGCTTTCGGGGCAAGCGGGCCTATTGACGGAGCTTTTGGCCGAGGTGGCCAACCCCATCCTTAAGGAACTCGGTATCTCCCGCGCGACCTTCGACCTGATTTCGGCCGTCGCAGGAGCCGGAGACGCCTCGCAAGCCGAGCTTGCGAGACGCCTAGGAGTCGCTCCCGCCACCATGAGCGAGGCCATCCAGAAGACCATTCAGGCCGGCCTGATTGAGCGAAGTCCCGACCCCGCCGACGCTCGCCTGAAGCGCGTCAGCCTCACCGCGCAGGGCCGGGCGGTCATCCGGACGACCTTTCAGAGCATCAAAGCCGCCGAGCGAGAAGCCGTGGAGCGAATTCCCGCCGAAGACTGGGAGAACGCGTTACGAACGCTTCGAACCCTAAATCGATCCCTTGCGGAAATCATCGCTAAAAAATCTCAAAACTCGTAGCGCTAGATGCTTACAAGCGGCCTCAGCCGTCATACACTGAAAGAGCGTTCGCGGGGGGCGGCCAGTGATACGGATAATCGGGATTCAACGTAATCAAACACCCAATTCTGAATTCATTCTTCTTCAGAATCAGGGTTCGATGCGAATCAACATCCGGGGCCATGCCATCGTTTCGGACCTATCGATCGATTCGATCGCCGGCCTAGCCAATGGTCACGTTTTCCATGACGACATCGGAGTTCCTCCCGGAATGTACGTACTTCTTCGCACCGGTTTTGGCGAGCCCAGATGGGGACGAACTAAGGAAGGCGCACTGGTTTATCACGCCTTCATGAACCGCGATCAATCAGTGTGGGGTGAAGGCTGCGGTCCGATCCACGTGCTCTCGATTCAGCACTCCTACGTCGAGCGGCCGACCCCTATTTCGATTCGTTAGCCCAACTGATCCCGGCTTCTAGACCGCGATCCAGTACGACTTTGATGCTGGTAACAGCATGATCAATCGCGCTGTTGATGATGTCTCGCTCATCCGGTGGAAACGTCCCGAGCACGTGGTCGATCGTCTGCGTCTTGCCCACGTTTCCGATGCCGATCTTCAGGCGCGGATACTCCTCAGTCCCCAAATGCTGGATAAGGCTCTTGTGTCCGTTATGCCCGCCGGCGCTTCCCTTAGGCCGGAGCCGGTTCTTTCCAACCGGCAGGTCGAGATCATCGGCGATCACAAGAATTTGCGCTGGCTTGATGTCGAACTGCTTTGCGAGCGGTGCGACGGCCTGACCGCTGAGGTTCATAAACGTCAACGGCTTGACCAAAACCACCGTCGTATCCTCAATCACGCCGATGCCGAAACGGGACTTGTGCTTGCTCTGATCGAGCTTGATCCGGTGTTCATCGGCCAGGTGATCAATGACTTCGAACCCGACATTGTGCCGAGTGCCACGGTACTCCGGGCCAGGGTTTCCTAGCCCAACGATGAGCCACGTTGGCGGCCCAACGGGGACTACTTTACGGCGAAACACGCGCAGCCACCACTTTTTGGCCGGATTCGGCTTCCGGCTGGGTTGCAACCAGCTTGCCCTGACTCAGCAGGACCAACAACACGATTCCGAGCAAGATTCGGTACCCAACAAAAATTCCGATTCCCTGTTTCTGAATGACCTTCAGCAGCAATGCGATGCTGGCGTAGCCGACCACGAACGAAACCGCGGTTGCGACCAATGCGGGCATCAGCAGCGGTCCCAGGATCTCCTTTCGCTCGGAGTAAAGCTCGTACACGCCGGCCGCCGTAATGCTCGGAATACTCAGCAAGAACGAGAAACGGGCAGCCGTCGTTCGGTCGAGACCTTGGAACAGCGCGCCGGAGATCGTGCTTCCGCTTCGAGACATTCCTGGCAACAAAGCAAGCGCCTGCCAGCAGCCCACGATGATGCCATCCTTGACCTCAAGGTCTCCCTTGTCTCGATTCTGTTTGCCGACCTTCTCCGCGATCAGCATTACGACACCCATGAAAATCAGCGTTCCAGCGATCACGTACAGGGATCGAGCCTGGTTGCTCTTGATCAGGTCTTTCAGCGCGAATCCGATGATAAGGATGGGCAACGTGCCATAAAACGCTCCCCAAGCCAGCTTCGCTTCCGGTGTGTCCCGACCTTCTCCGCGCAAGCTCTTGAAGAACGCGGAGAGCGCTTGGGCGATATCAGTTCGGAAGAAGATCAGGACCGCTAAAACGGTGCCGAGCTGAATAACCGCGGTAAAGCCAGCACCTGGGTCAGGCTTTCCCAAGAGCGCGGGCAGAATTCGCAAATGCGCCGTACTGGAAATTGGAAGCCATTCCGTCAGTCCTTGAACAATCCCGTACAAAATCGCTTCGATTAAATCCACATCGTCTCCGGTGGCGACTCAATTCCGAGTCGCCGCAAGATGATGTACCGAATTCGCTCGCTGGCGCGACCGTCTCCGTAAGGGCTCACCGCATTAGCCATCGCTTTGTAAGCCGATTCATCCTGTAGAAGCGCTTTGCCTGACGCATATATGGCCGCCTCATCGGTGCCGACGAGCTTCGCCGTTCCGGCCGTTACACCCTCAGGCCGTTCCGTGGTGTCACGAAGCACCAGTACGGGAATGCCAAACGCTGGCGCCTCTTCTTGCACTCCACCGCTGTCGGACAAGATCAGGTGGCTTCGCTGCATGAGCTTAACAAAAGGTGCATAGTCCGGCGGCTCGATGCAACGGATTCTCGGGTGGTTGCCAAGAATGGGGACGAGCGTCTCGCGCACAACCGGGTTTGGATGCAGCGCGACCACGAGTAAAACGTCCTCGAACTCGTTAACAAGCTTGAGCGCGGCCCGCGCAATTTGGGCCTGAGGCTCTCCCCAGTTCTCGCGCCGGTGAGTGGTAAGCAGCACGACGCGTCCGGCGTGCTCGGGGAACCATTCCGCCTGGGTCTGCGCGGCCGTCTGTTGCACCGCATCAATGCCGGTATTTCCGCAGACAAAAATCGTCTCCGGGTCCTTCCCTTCTTTTCGCAGATTGTCGGCCGACCAATCGGTGGGTGGGAAATGCAAGTCCGCAATCAGCCCCGCCGCGCGTCGATTGAACTCCTCTGGAAACGGATTCTGCACCGACTCTGTCCGAAGCCCGGCCTCGACGTGCGCGAAAGGAATGCGGCGGTAGAAGGCGTTGAGCGCAGCCACAAAGGTCGTGGTCGTGTCACCCTGCGCAACGATCATAGCTGGCTCCAGCTCGGCCATCAGAGAATCTAAACCTGCCAATGCACGGCAAGTCACTTGGGAAAGCGTCTGGCCATGCTGCATGATGTCCAGATCGTGATCTGGCGACACTCCGAAAGCCGCGAGCGCGCTGTGCAAAATTTCTCGGTGCTGCCCAGTGGAAACAAGAATCGTCTCGATCTCCTCGCGCTTTCGCAAGGCAAGGACCACCGGCGCCACCTTGATCGCTTCTGGGCGAGTACCAACAACGAGAACGACCTTCGGCTTAGGCATAAAACTTCACGATAATCAGCAGTGCGGCGCATAGCAGCGCGGTCACCGTGTAGAGCACCCAGACCGTCTGTCGCTGCGAAAGTCCGTGCCCGAGCAAGGTGTGGTGGACATGCCGCTTGTCTGCGGTAGTGATCGGAACTCCGTTTCGCCATCGACGGAAGATGACAAAGAATGCATCAAAGATCGGCACACCAAAGGCGAGCACGGGAATCAGAATCGAAACCGCCGCCGCCGTCTTTAACGCACCGACGATACTAAGGCACGCCAGGGTGAAACCGAGAATGTACGCACCGCCGGTACCCATGATGATCTTTGCCGGATTGTAGTTGTGCCGCAAAAAACCGAGCGAAGCGCCAGCAATGCTGGCGGCGATGATTGCAACCCGAGGCTGCTCGCCATAAGCTGCGACAACCGTTAATGTTGCCGCCGTGATCGTGGCGATTCCCGAAGCGAGACCGTCGACTCCGTCAATCGTGTCCATCGTTTTGGTCACGATGAAGATGTAAATGGCGGTAATCGGGAAAGCCGCCCAGCCGAGAATCAGGTAGCTCGGTGGCGACGAGAGCGGAATCACCAGCGAGCCAATCTGGACTCGACCGATGCTTCCCGTGAAGAGCTGAACTACCAAGCCCGCCCCGAGCAGGGCAATCAGCTGCTTCCGGGCCGAGAACTGCTTGAGGTCATCCATCGCCCCAAAGGCAACAAGCCCTCCTCCGACCAGCAGAATCCCGATGAGATACCGAGGAAAAGGCTCCGTTGTCGGAAACGCGAACGGAAGCACGATGAGCAGTGAGAACAGGATGCCGAGATATATGGCAATTCCACCCCACCGCGCGAGCGGCTCCTTGTGAATTCGGCGATCGTCCTGCTTAGGATCATCGACCGCCCCGTACTTGAAGGCAAGGGTCCGCATCCACGGCGTCGCAAACCAACTGACCATAAGCGCAACGAATCCGGTGAGCAACGGCGCGCGATAACCCTGGAGAATGCCGCTTTTCGCCTGCGCCATCAGGTCGGCAAATTCAAACATTCAAATCCACCGGTTCCAGTTCGCCATCCCTAAATCGCAAAACTTCCATGTTCGACTCGCGAAAAAGCTCCTTGCTGAACTCATCTGGATAGTCGCCTTCATAAATCACTCGGCTGATGCCGCCGTTGATGACCATCTTCGCGCAAGCGTTGCAAGGCTGGCAGGTCACGTACATTGTCGCACCGTCACAGGAGATTCCAAACTTAGCCGCTTGCAGCAGGGCATTTTGTTCGGCATGGAGCGAGCGAATACAGTGTCCCGCGCGAAGGCAACCCTTCGGCCAGTCGTTGATCCCGCCGTCTTCTGGGCAGTGAGGCAAGCCCGATGGCGCACCGTTATAGCCAGTCGCCAAAATATGTCGATCTTTGACGATCAGCGCGCCTACCGATCGCCGTGGACACGTGGCCCGCGTAGCCACGAGGTGGGCGATCTGCATGAAATAGGCGTCCCAACTCGGGCGCTCCAGCATTGCGGTCATTATGAATCAGAGGAAGAGACGGACTTCAGGACCGGTAAGACGTACGGTCCTTTCGGAATCACGCAGATTCGGCTCTCCGGTCCAAAGTCTCGCATACATTCCGCTACCGCCGCTTCCACCGTCGCCGCCGGGCGAACGTGAAGTTGGGCTAAGACGTCCGGCGGAATTCCCGATGCCACGACGTACACGCGGTGGTTTCGAACCGCTTTGGCGAGTTCCTCGATCTGCCACTGGTCAGCGACTCTTTCCCATTCCCCGCTGATCGCCCGTTCGAGCCAAGTCTGGATATCCCCAACCCGGAACAAAGCATCCCTAAAATGGTGGTTCCCAATGCCTTCGGAGCACTCCGACGCGACGATGATTGCGCCCCCCGGCCGCACGATCGGCAACGGACCGACCATGCCCTTCACGGTTTGGTAATAGGTCAAATCCAGCGGATGCCCGCCGCAAGTGGTCACGCAGATATCGATAGGCCCCTCAATTTCGGCTTGGGTGAGGCTCTGGACGTACCGAACGCCGGTTTCCCAGGCTTTCTCCATATCCCCCGCGAACACCTTTGCGATCTTCTTTTCGTTGTCCAGCGCGACATCCACAATGAAATCTGGTCGGCACTGGTTCGCAATCCAGGTGGCCTCAAGGTGAACCGGGTTTCCTTCGATCACGCCGTTCGTTGCCAGCGGATCCTCGAGAAACTGCGGAGAGTGCCAGGCCTGAATCGTTTCTAGGGCGGCAACGCCCGGCATGACCATCTTTCTTCCCCCGGCGAAGCCCGCCATGAAGTGCGGCTCAATCATTCCGGCGGTGATCTTCAGATCGGCCTGGACGTAGTGCCGGTTCAACCAGATGGGCACGCCGTTAGGGGATTCGCCCAAATGCACCATGTCTTCAGTCTCCGTGCAGAAGTGGTTGATGATCTCGCACTCCGCCATCACCCGGTCACCGAGCATGTTTCGAAGTTCCGCTTCGTCGTTTGGGCGATGGGTTCCGGTCGCGATCAAGACCTTGACTCGGCGGGAATCTAATCCAGCGGTAGCGAGTGCATCCAGCACCTCACCGAGAACGATTGGGTTCGGCACAGGTCGGGTGACATCACAAACAACGATGCAGGCATCCTGCTTGCCTTTTGCAAGCTCGGCCAGTGGGCTCGTTCCGGTGGGGCTTTGAATGGCTTCCCGGACCGCTTCGGCGGGATCAGCTGCTTGAACTGCTTCTCGCAGTCGCAGAACCCCAACGACGTTCTCGTCGGGCAACTCAACCTCTAGGCCATGTCTGCCGTATTCCAGCCGAACCTTCATCGTTGCCATGTTACGCGACACAATGAACAGAGATGGTAGTAGTTGTCGGCGCGGGGTTCGCCGGAGTAGAGGCGGCCTGGGCGCTTGCATCGCGCGGAGTGCCGGTGCGCTTGTTCGAAATGCGTCCAAACGTGCCGACACCGGCGCACACTACGGACTATTTTGCGGAACTCGTTTGTTCCAACTCCCTCAAGTCCAACGCTGACACGTCGCCAGCCGGGCAACTGAAGAACGAAATGCGGGCGCTTGGCTCGGTTGTGCTGGACATTGCAGCGCAGCACCGCGTTCCGGGCGGCGAAGCGCTGTGCGTCGATCGTGAGGCTTTCGGTCAGGCGATTACCCACGCCTTGTCTTCTCATCCTCTCATCACGATTGAACGCGCCGAGTTCACCCCGGATGCCTGCACCGCATTCCTGAACTCCGGGCAGAAGGTTATCCTGGCCACCGGCCCGCTCACCAGTCCAGACCTTGCCGCTTGGCTGGCCCAAATCACCGGTCGAGCAAATCTGTACTTTTACGACGCCGTCAGCCCGACCGTCGACGCCGCGTCGCTAAACCGCGACGTGGTCTTTGCCCAGAGCCGCTATGACAAGGGAGAGGGCGACGATTACCTGAACTGCCCGTTCGACAAGGAGGAGTACTTTGCCTTCGTCGAAGCCCTGGTGTCAGCCGAGCGCGTCCCAATCCGAGCCTTCGAAGCCGGTGGCAAGCGAGACGCCACGCAAGACGAACTCGAAGGACCGTTCCTTGAAAAGATCAAGTACTTCAGCGGCTGCACCCCCATCGAGGCGATCGCAGAAAAGGGCCCGCGATCCCTCGCCTTCGGCAATTTCAAGCCGATGGGGCTAACCGATCCGCGCTCTGGTCGACGACCTTACGCCGCACTGCAGCTTCGCCCTGAAAACAAGGAGAAGACGCTCTACTCTCTCGTTGCCTGCCAAAACCGCCTGAAATGGGGCGAGCAAAAGCGAGTTTTCCAGATGGTCCCAGGGATGGAAAAGGCCGAGTTCGTTCGGTACGGCGTGATCCACCGAAACACTTACGTCGAAGCCCCCAAGGTTCTAGACCCGATTCTGCAGATGACCGATGTCCCGAATCTCTTTATCACTGGCCAGTTAACGGGCGTGGAAGGTTACGTTGAGAGCGCGGCGATGGGCATCCTGACTGGATTGCACGTTGCTCGGCTTCTGAATGGCCAAAGCATCGAGCAACCACCTCGCTCGACGGCTTACGGGTCCCTTATGGCGCACCTTGCAGACGACACTCCCCGCGAGTTCGCCCCAATGAACATCAACTGGGGCTTGTTCCCAGAAATCGAGTTGAAAGACAAGAGTCTTCGGCGCGAACAGAAGCTGCATGCCGCAAAGGCAGGGCTTCAGGACTGGCTTGAGCGCTTGGGATCATGAGGCACTTTTAGCCTCAGAACGCGGTTAGTCATAATATAGAGCCAATTTTGAAGAAGCGTCCACCAAAAACCGTCAACCGGAAATCGGGCAATGCAGGGCCGGCTTGGAAGAAGGCCCTTGGCGTATTTGGTTACGTTCTTTTTCTTGCGATAGTGCTCAGTGTAGGATCCATTGCCGGTTGGGCAATGAAGAGCCGAATGTTTCGCGCGCTTGCGGCACAAGCCTTTCAACCTAAACCCGCAAAGGAAGTCTTTAACAATCAAGACGGCATCACGATGCTTGTTCTGGGTACCGACGAAGACCGTAAGTGGGGGGGCGTTGAGCGCTTTACCGAAGATGGCTTCGTAAGCAAACCTGGAACCATTATCAAGGGATCGGCACGCGCCGACATGATTCTAGTGGCGCGCCTAAACTTTCGCGATAACAGCATCACCGGCATCAGCATCCCTCGTGATGTCTATACGCAAGTGCCCGGCTACCGTGCAAGAAAGATTAACGCCTACTACCGAGTAAACGGAGCGCAAGATGGACCGAAGCATATGCGAAATGCGGTCGAGCACGTTCTGAAGGGCGTCAAGATCGACAAGACGATCGTGCTGAACTACCAAGCCTTTCAAGAAATGGTGGACATCGTCGGCGGAGTTCCAATCACCGTCGATAAAAAAATGGACTACGACGACAACGCTGGCAACGTCCACATCCATCTTCAACCTGGCCGTCATGTTTTGAACGGCTACGATAGTCTCATGTACGTTCGGTTCCGCAAAGGAAACGAGGGCGGAGGGGACAGCGACTTCGAACGGCAGAATCGCCAAAAGCAGTTCCTCGTCTCATTCAAAAACTCCATCATGCGAGATCCCCTACGCTTACCTCAGGTGATGGACAAAGCGGTTGAGGTCTTGGGCAATTCCCTTTCCGAAGATCAGATTGCAAGCGTGGCGTACTTTGCCCGAGGCGTAAAGCCAGAAACAATTAAAATGGGGCAAGTACCGGTACGCCCAGGTAGGGGAACGAATTTATTGGTTAACGAACGGGAACTTTCTGCGAAGCTCGTGGAGTTCAACTTACTACCACCACCAAAGGTCAGCCGACAATGAGCGAGAACTCCGCATTTGATCCACAAGCGACAGAAGATGATGCTGCCGCCCGTAGTCAGTACATGTCCATTAAGGACTGGCGAATCATCCTCATCGGCCTCGCTGTCCTTTCTGTAGCGCTTTATCCGATCTATCAGATCGGTAAAGAAAAGAGTGAAAAGGCTCAGTGCGTTGGAAACTTTAAGGCGATGTTCACCGCGCTTGGCCTATACGCCAAGGACCACGACGATGGCCTTCCGCCCGCATTTCGCGCGAACGGCGACGGTACTCCCAGCTTGGGCGAAACTGGCCTGATTTATAGTTGGCACTCCGACTTGGCGCCGTACATGAATACCCGTGCGAGCTTTGTATGCCCTTCTGCCCAGCCAGACGAGATCATCACGGTTGAAGACCCGCTCGACTCACGAAAGACTCTGAAAGCCTCGTACGGGATGTACCTTCCCTACTCGGCCGAGAAGATTTTCAACATCGAGTCGCCCGACACAACGATCATCATTGCCGAGACGTCCTCGGCCGGAGCCGGCGACTCGTACGATCCGCTGCCGTTCAAGAATGAATCTGGCGAGGCGATCCCAGACGGTGTCGCGATTGGATTCGACAACGACAACTTCTTCCCGAACAAGAAGTCCAAGTCGGTCACCCGACTCGCCTTCCGAAAGTCGAGCACCGGAGTGTTTGACGGCGCGGTCGGACGGCACAACGAAGGCGTTCACGCCCTCACCGCCACGGGAGAGCTCGTAATCCTCAAGCCAAAGGAAGCCGTTCTTCGCTTGAATCGCGATGGGACTCCCCTTGGCCGATGGACCGTGCCCGCACGTACGCTGATTAAATAGTCGCGGCGAGTTCGGCGAGGAGCGCTGCCCGCTCGGCGTCCGTGCCGGTGAGAGTGGTGTCGACAAACAGCCGCCAGGTTTCGGAATGGGTCACCGACTCACCGGTCCCCAGTCGGACCAGCGGACTCAATGTTTCGATCTCGATCATGTCTTCGTTCGTGAAGGTCTCGAAATTGCAGCCCATATCGGCATGCACGGCGCTAGGTGAGACACCAAACTTCTTAACCAAGAGGTGCCCTTCGCTCTCCGCGGCGGCGTACCCCTGAATCAAGAAGGTACCGATCTTAACCGGCCCCATGGCCTCATCCTGTCGCAAGGAAGCGAGTTGATCGCCCCAAGTCCATCGAGGATCGCCCAGCTTTGTGTAGCCCCAAGTAACGAGCGGACGATTTGGCGTCAATCGATCGACATGGCGCTCAAACGGCGGCTGCGGGAAATGAACGGTCGTCCCCGCTTTCATCATGCTAAGCGACCAAGCGGCCAGCTCTAGCTCATAGGCGGAGTGGTTCGTCACGGTGTGAACCACTTGGTAAGTCTCTTCGCCGAGTGGCCGAATTGAGAGCGTTTTCTGCACTCCAAACTTGTCCGCCGCGCTAGAGAACGAAAATGCTCCGTTCGCTTCCACAACGGTGACTGGATCGTTGTCCGGCTGCATGCTTCGCGCCGGGCTCTCAGGAGCGATCCAGAGTCGGTGACCGCCGTAGAACCGGTACCCCTCGCCACCAAGCTGAAGCTTGGATTCGTCGGCTAGATACAGCAGGTTGGTCCCTTCGGCCACGCCAAACCAGAGAATTCTCGGCCCAAAAGCCTGGGGCACCGCAAGGGTTGCTCGTCCGCTCGGAATCCAAATGGCGGTGTCTTGTCCGGGAAAGGAAGTGTTGGGCATCAACGCGTTCTACCCAATTGGAGCGACTAGAATCGCAACTGGTAGTTCATGCGCATCGACCAGTTGTTCCGGTCGAATCCGTTATCAATTCGGTGCTGGTAGCTCAGGTTTCCGAGGAACAAACTCAGCGACTGGTTTGGACCGGCTTTCTGGTCGAACTGAACGCTATAGCGGTGCTTCGTGCTTCGCAGCACGTTGCCGTCAGCTTGTTCCAGTCCGTAGAACAGCCGAAGCGGGCTGCCAGAGTTCTCAAACATCAGCATCGAAACACCCGCCGTTCGGGCGGTTGCGCCGTTCTGATCGTTCACGAGTTCCTGCCAGTTGGCACCGACGGTCATTGCCGAAGAGCGCTTCCAGTTCAGCTCCCACTTGTTGCTTCGAGAAGCCTGTGGCAACGATCCCAAGAAAACGTCTGCTCGCGCAATTTCCGGGTTGGTCTCAATTCGATGGACCAGCTCGAGAGCCTTTGCCGGGCGGACCGCGAAGTTGAAGTTGCGCACCATGATCTGGTCGTCCCAAGGCAAAGTTCGCACCTTGTAGAAGACCGAAGCGGTGAACATTCGCTTGTCCGACATGTCGGTATCAAGTCGGAAAATCCGGTCAATGCCGCGCGTTCCAGACGTGTGCATTTGGCTCACGTACTGGTAACCGAGCTTATTCGAGCCCAACTTGCCTTCCAAGTTGACCAATCGGTTTTCTCGGAGGAAGGTTGAGTAGTCCGAAGCTTGATCCATTCCAAATCGGAATGAAACTTCCTTGAACATCCCTATTTGAATGGGCTTGGCCGTCGCAACGCTAAAGTTCGAGAAGGCCTGGGTGCGCGCGTTTTGGTCCCACTGGTTAACGCCATAGCCACCACCAACGCGGAGACCTTGTAGCTCGCTTCCCTGAACCTGACCAACCTGGTCTGGGTTGACGTTACCGTTCGTATTGCCTATCGCGACGGTCGAGGAAAGCTGTCCTACGTTCTCGCCGACAAGTTGTCGTGCGTAACCATAGCTGATGCGGAGACCCTTTCCAAGGTCCCACCAGAAGCCGTAGTTGCGGCGGCGCTCGTCGCGCTCGTCGCCTTCTCGGTCTACGTTCACGTCCGTCACGCTCAGGCTCAACGTCTTCGAAACGCTAGTCGAAACTGTGTTCTCGCTGACCTTTTCTGACGTTCCGTCCTGGAAGTCGGTGTTCGTTTGCGCGGTGCGCAAGTCCGTCTTCTGGTTCAGCTTGGTCTGGTAAGCGATGTACTGCTTTCGAGAATCGAGCGACTTGGCTTCGGAACCATCAAAATCGATCTTTTCGTCGAGGAAAGCGATCTGGCCAAGTTTGCCAAAGTCTCGACTCAGCGAAATGCGCTCCACGACTTCTGCAAAAAGCGTAGAGGCGGAGGTGCCACGCGATCGTTCGTTGCGCGAGTAGTTCACCTGCGTCTTGCTGAGCGGCGACCAGGCAAGGTTGTAGTTCCGAATTCGCTCGTCAACGTTCAGTGCTTCGCTCGCGGCATCGTAACCAAAAGCGTTGATGTTGAAATTCGGCATGATCTGCCACTTCAACGAGGCATCACGCTGGCGGTAGCCCTGCAGAGACATCAGCAGGTCCTTTTCGGAATCGACCAAGCCGTTGAACGACTGAAGACTGGAGTCCACCTCTCGGGCGTTGAACTTGACCTCAATCTTCTTGTCCTTAAACTCGCCGGAAGTGCGGTCGAAGCCGTTCTGTGCGACGCCGGCCGTGGTTCGAGAGAAGGCAAAGTTCTTCTGTCCGCCAAGCGACATCTTGAGTCCGAAGTCGCTTCGGTCAAGTCCGGCAACATTTCCGAGCTTCATCTTTTCGAAGCTCATCAAGGAGTTCAGTTCGCTAAATCGGTCGCCCAGCTCCTGTCGGCGGTAGGTCGCCTCAAACTTGTCCCGATTGATGCTCATTGACTGTACCGAGCCACCATCGGTCTGTCCCGTGAGCTTCAGCTCCGAGAAGTTGAGGTTCCAACCCTTGAACGGCTGAGCCGTGAGAGAGGTGAAGTTTCGATCAACTCCGGCGCTTTGTCCGAAGTAGTGTCGATCTTCCGGCCGCGGCGCCGACCCAGGGCCATACATCCGAGCAATCTGGACGATGTTCTGGTCCTTCTCCGCATCGTTCATTCCATGGAAGCCAGCAAAGCCTTTATCCGCGGTCCGTCCAACGGATTCAATGCTCCAGGTCTTTGCCTTGAGAGCAATGTTCTTTGCGTTGAAGTCGCCCGCATTGGAAGACAGAGATTTCGAATCAAACGAAAACTCCGTTGCCTTACCGAAGAGCGAAGTATTAAGGCTGGTCCATTGACGGCTCAAGCCAGCTTCAAGTCCGAAGGTGGCCTTCTCTTGTCCGAGCAAGCTGTCCATTCTTCCGAACGCGTTAGAAACGTTCTGGCTGCCAAAGCTCAGCTTTCCAAGCGCCGACGACAGCGTCAGCTCATTTCGAGCAATCGCCTTGTTCTGCGCCACGTCTTCGATGCGTGAAGAAACGTAGCTGATCTTGTTCGTCTTGCTCGCGAACTCACTGGCCCAGTTCTCGCGCCGAATGCCGCGCTCTCGCATCAGCTGCTCGCGATCTTGCTCGGCAATGTCCTTAAACCTTGCAAACCCGGACTCAACGTATTGGCTACTGAAGTTCGCCTTGAAGCCGCCCTGGGCGACGCCGTAGCTTCGCCAGTCGATCGTTCCGGCTTCGTCAGAAACCTTTCGGAAGGAAGAGCTTACGGAAGCCGAGCCCATCTTGAGGCCGTTTGCGCTAAAGCCCAATCGGTTCAAGCCACGTTCGGAGCGCAACCTATTGATCGTCGCGTCGTCGAGACCAGAATCTCCCAAGGCAGAGAACGAAGCGAAGTTCTTGCTTACGTCCTGGTAGTCAATCGAAACATCGCCGCCCAGCGCCTTCGTCGTTAGGTTCTGAAGAATGAGCTGAGACTTCCCGGTGTCGCCGAGAGCATTGCCACCGGTATCGCCGCGCATGTTCATGCCGGCTCGGTTGCCCGATTGCGTGCGCTCGCCCATCATGAAGACGCCGCTGAGCTTGCCGCCTCCATTAAGTTTGAAGGCGTTGTTCAGGCCAAACGTGTTGCCCATGAGGACGCTTCCGTCTCCGGACCGCTCGGCAACACCGAGACCGGTCATGAAGCTCAATCCGCCCGGTACAAGATCAAATTTGAATCCGGCCAGCCCCTTAACTGCCTTCGGCGCGTTAGGGTCAGCTTTTTCGTTGTAGCGATACGCAACGGTAAGAACGTTGCCTGCCTTCGCTGGAACCTTTAGGTACACAACACCCGACTCATAGTCGATGGCGTAGTCCTCGCTTGCCTTCAGGCTGCGACCATTGAGTTCAATTCGCTCCGAACCGGCGATGATGTTGCCGTACCGCAGCGGGCAACCAGGGGTAGACGCTCGGACCGAAACGTAGTCCACGGTAGGCGTGCCGCCGATCGCAACTTTAGGAGCATCAGGCACGACTTGGGGAGCCTGCCCAAGCGCAACCGATACGGTCGCGAAGGCAAGCAAACTCGTCCATGTCTGCTTTCGCCGTGCTCCTCTCATTTTTAGATGCAATCTGCCCACTCTAAGTATGGCTCTTCCTGAGCCATTAATTCCTTAAAAGAGCATTTCCCCGTTAGAAAAGACGAACATCCCCGGTCCAAGTTTCGAAAGTTGGCCCGGGGATGTGATGTTTTCTCGTTTTTTCTTAGAGTTGAACCCAAGCGCGGGTCTCGCTCGATCGCTCAACCGCATCCAAAACCCGCTGGTTCTCGTACCCGTCAATGAAGTTTGGACTGATGGGTTTTCCATCGGCCATAGCCGCAAACGCATCGGCCAACAGGTTCACAAACGTGTGCTCGTAGCCAAGAATGTGCGCTACCGGCCAGTACTGACCAGCCCATGGGTGAACGCTCTCGGTTGCCTGAATCACGGTGAAGCCCTTTCGACCATCCGCGGCGCCTTCGTTGTAGTACTCGAGCTCGTTCATTCGCTCAAGGTTGAACACGATCGAGCCCTTCGAGCCGTTGATTTCCCATCGGTGATAGTTCTTTCGACCCACAGCAAATCGGCTTGCCTCGAACGTTCCGAGGGCACCGTTCTTGAACTTGGCCAAGAACATTGCTGCATCGTCAACCGTAACGTCGCCCATTTCGGCCGTTGCCTTCGCGCCGAGGGAGGCATCGATTTCACCGGCGATGGGTCGCTGCTTCACAAACGTGTGCAGCAAGCCGCAGACTTCGTCGATTTCTCCGACCAAGTGTCGCGCCATGTCGATGATGTGCGCGTTAATGTCGCCGTGCGTTCCGCTACCGGCGATCTCCTTCTGCAATCGCCAAACCAGCGGGAAGTTTGGATCTGCGATCCAGTCCTGAAGGTAGGTTGCGCGCCAGTGGTAGATCGTGCCGAGCTCGCCAGCTTCGATCATCTGCTTGGCAAGGCCGACGGCAGGAGCCTTGCGGTAGTTGTGAAATACGGCGTGAGGCACGGTGTGCTCCATGACCGCTTCGAGCATTGCTTTAGCTTCGGGAAGCGTATTCCCGATCGGCTTCTCGCAGAAGACGGCCTTGCCGGCAGCAGCGGCTGCGATGGCGATTTCCGCGTGCAGGTTGCCCGGCGTGGAGATATCGATGACATCAATATCTGGATTCTCGATGACCTTTCGCCAATCAGTTTCGACGTGCTTCCATCCGTACTGGGCGGCGGCTTCCTTGACCTTGGCCTCATTTCGACCGCAGATCGTGTGCATGTGGACCTCCACCGGCAAATCTGGGAAGAAGTGATTGACCTGTCGGTAGGCGTTTGAGTGCGCCTTACCCATGAACTGATAACCGATTAGACCGACGTTGACTGTTTTCTTTCCCGACATCGTTGTTGCTCCTGAACGAGCCCTTAGTTTGGCCGGAAGACGAGAAAAATATCAGTCGGTGTCGCTGTCCGCGTACGGTGAGCTGTAGTTGGGTGGCTCTTTCGTGATCATCACGTCGTGCGGATGGCTCTCGCGCAGGCCAGCATTCGTAATTTTCAGGAATTCGGCATTCTCTCGAAGTTCGCTCAAAGTGCTCGCGCCGACGTAACCCATGCCGGACCGCAGACCTCCGATAAGCTGATTCATCGTGTCTGCGAGGGAGCCCTTGAACGGAACTCGGCCTTCAACGCCTTCCGGAACGAGCACGCCGCCTTTCTCCTTGACTTGCATATAGCGGTCGCTGCTTCCCTGCCGCATGGCGCCAACCGAGCCCATGCCTCGGTACACCTTGTAGGCTCGATTTCGGTAGATCTCGATCTCGCCTGGACTCTCTTCGGTTCCGGCGAACATGTTCCCCATCATCACGCAGCTGGCACCAGCCGCCATGCTCTTGACGACATCACCCGAGGAGCGGATTCCGCCGTCCGCGATCGTTGGGATTCCAAGTTCGTTTGCGACCTCGCAGCAATCCAGCACCGCCGAGAACTGCGGAACGCCAACGCCGGCAACGACTCGAGTCGTGCAGATCGAACCTGCTCCGATGCCCACCCGAAGCGCGTCCGCGCCGATGGCGACCAGGTCTCGAACCGACTCCTTGGTCGCGACGTTTCCAGCCACAACTTTCAGGTCGGGAAGCTTGTCCTTCAACATTTTAAGGCAGTCCATGACTCCCTTCGAGTGACCGTGCGCCGCATCGATCACGATGAAGTCGGCCCCGGCATCGTGAAGCGCCTTTGCTCGCTCATACGGCTCGCGAAGCGCGCCGATCGCGGCGCCAACCACGAGTCGACCTTTCTGGTCTTTGGTCGCTAGCGGGTGCCGCTGGACTTTGAGAATGTCCTTGATCGTAATGAGGCCGCGAAGTTTGAAATTGTCATCGACAAGCGGGAGCTTTTCAATCCGATGCTTGGCAAGCATCTCTTGCGCCTTGGCAAGGTCAGTCCCGACCGGGGCCGTGATGAGATCCTTGCTTGTCATTCGAGACCGAATAGAGGCTGTGTAATCCGTTTCGAAGCGAATATCTCGGTTAGTCAGGATGCCAACAAGGGTGCCGTCTTCATCGATGATCGGAACGCCCGAGATGTGGAATCGCTCCATCAGGTTCACCGCATCCTGAATCGAGGCATCTGGGCCGAGCTTAAACGGCTTCGTGATAACGCCACTTTCCGACCGCTTAACCCGGTCAACCTGCTCCGTTTGCTGGTCGATGGTCATGTTGCGGTGGATCACGCCAACGCCACCTTCTCGTGCGATCGCAATCGCGAGCCGGGCGTCGGTGACCGTATCCATCGGTGCCGATACGATGGGCACTCGGAGTCTAATGGATGGAAGAAACTCGGTGGAAAGGTCTACGTCGCTAGGAAGCACCTCGGTCTTTTTTGGGATGAGCAGAATGTCATCAAAGCTGAGGCCTTCTCTAAACGTGGGCATAGGAAATTATGACCGAGACCGCCGCCGGGTTCATATGAGATCGCCGCTCTTATTGGTATTTCTTAACGATAACGTGTGAAGATCGAGCACTTGAGGAGTAACTGGCAACCATTCCCAAGGTCGAGAAAAAATCCAAACAAATTTTCATTCTCGTGCCATTTATCACCAATCTCTCGCGTATTATGACTTGAGAAACGTTTCGCGAATCGTTTCTTTCTGACCAATGGCGGCCACGATCAAAGACATAGCAAGGGTGCTGAACATCAGCACAAGCACCGTGAGTTACGCACTCAACGGCGGACCGCGAAGCGTTCCTCAGGGTGTAAAGGAGCGGGTTCTCGCGACCGCCGCCGAATTGGGATATCGGCCGAATCGTCTCGCCAAGTCGATGGTCACGGGCAAAACGAGCACATTCGGAATCGTGCCCCCAGGAACGTCTATTCTTGCCGCGGCGAGTCCCTACTTCCAAATCGTACTAAACGGAATTCTTTCCGCGGCCGATGAGGTGGGCCACGATGTCCTCATTTTCACCGGCTTTCGAGATGGTAACGAGGATCGATTCATCGACAACGTTCTCGATGGCCGGGTCGACGGCTTGATCTTTCTCGCCCCGCCGAAGGGAACTCAGATATTCGCGCATCCAGAGCTCACGAAAGTTCCTCACGTGATGACGAACTGTTGGCTTGAGTGTCCGGTACCAGCGATTAACTGCGATAACGACTCTGGAATCCGGGATGCGCTTTCGTATCTGGTCGAGTTAGGGCACCGAGACATCGGCATGCTGTACGGCAAGCTTGACCTTGACGACGGAATTCAACGCCATGCCGCGTTCATGAAGTTCATGTCCGACGCTCAGTTGCCCATTCGCGAGGAATGGATCAAAGACGGAGACTTCACTCCCGGCAGCGGCTACTCCGCGGCCTATGAGTTGCTGACGCAGGATCATTTACCTACAGCGGTGATGTGTTGCAACGACGAGATGGCAGTGGGCTTCGTTCGAGCCGCCGCCGAACTGAAAATAAACATCCCAGACCAAATCAGTGTCGTTGGGTTTGATGACTCGCCAATGGCCGCTTCGGTCCATCCAACGATCACGACAATGCGGCAACCGCTAGAAGAGATGGGGCGTGCAGCCGTACTTGCACTCTCTGCCCTGATCTCGGGCCTCCCGGTCCGCAACCAAACATTTTCAACCCGGCTCATCGTTCGAGCCTCAGCAAGCCGTCCATCGGAGGACAAAAACATCCATGAATAAATCAACGCGAAGTGCGTTCACCCTCATTGAACTACTCGTCGTGATCGCGATCATCGCGATCCTCGCTGCCATCCTCTTCCCTGTCTTCGCCCAGGCTAAAGCCGCCGCAAAGAACACGAAAACCATCAGCAACATCAAGCAGACCGGTACAGCATTTGCGCTTTACCAAGGTGACTATGACGACACCTTCCAGTTTTCTGGAACGATGAACGGCAATGGTGCCTCTTGGGGCACCGGGGCTTGTTCCGATGCCAAGGGCGGTTGCCCAGGCTGGGACAACATCATGTTCCCTTACATGAAGAACTTCGAACTGTTCCGCTCGGACTTCGACCGAGTCCCGACCGGTTTCTCGGCCTACGGACAGGTTAAGAAGAGCTTCCGCGTGGCTGGAAACGTCGTGCGAGGATGGGCCGGAGTGAACACTTGGGACGGCCAGGACTATGGTTTCAGCCCGACCAACGCAACCTCGATCCCATCGCCGGCAGACACCATCCTGGTGACCGAACAGCGAAACCCCGCGATCTATGAGTGCACTTGGTGGGCTGGTGCGTGGATCTACGAGTGCAACGTTTGGTGGAACCGATCTGCCAATACTCTCGCGAACACCGATCCGATTGCGTACGGAACGGAAACTCGAGAGACGCACCGGTACACGTCAGGGATCGACTTCCAGCGGTCAGATCGAGCGAACTACCTCTTCACCGACCTTCATGTTGGTTCTCGCGGACGGGGCTTCATTTTCCCGGGCTACCAGCGAAGAAGGGATATGAACTCGCCGGTGGACAACACCCTAAATGGTGTTTGCCTGGATGCAGATCCGTTCCGGCCAAACGCGAACGACTGCACGCTCCCTCAGTAACCCAACTACAACTACGCGGGCCGACGGAATCTCGGCCCGCGTTCCGGAATCATGAAAAAGCCCATTCCAGTCCCCGCAATCATCATTTCCATTGTTGCAGTGGTGGCCGTTGCCGGATTCTTCTTGACGCGAGGAGACAGCACTTCCGAGTTTGCCGCTCCCAAGACTGACAAGGTCATTCCCCGATACATCTGGGACACCATGTCGCCAGGTACGAAATCCAAGATGGAGAAAGACGGCTACACCGTCGGTGACGTCACACCAGCGAACCAACCATCCTCCGCTCCTGGTGCTCCTTCCAAAAACTGACTTGAACCTAGACCGGGCGTTTCCTAACCCCTCGCCCGGTACAATCTCAAGGATGGTCACCCTTTCCCACGACGTTGCTAACCTGGAGCTAGCACGGCTCGGACGAGATCGAATTGCTTGGGCAGAGCGAGATATGCCGGTCCTTCGAGCGATCCGAGAACGATTCGCAAAAGAGAAGCCACTCCAGGGCCAACGCATCACCGCCTGCCTGCACGTTACGACAGAAACGGCAAATCTAATGCACACCCTCGTGGTGGGCGGCGCGGAAGTAGCCATCTGCGCAAGCAACCCGCTTAGCACCCAAGACGACGTTGCAGCATCATTGGTCTCCGACTTTGGTGTTCACACCTTCTGCATCAAGGGCGAAAACAACGAGACCTATTACCGCCACATCCATCAGGCGCTTGACATCAAGCCGACCATTACGATGGACGATGGCGCCGATACCGTTGGCGTGATTCACAACGATCGCCGAGACCTGATCGAAGGCATCATCGGTGGCACGGAAGAAACCACCACCGGCGTTATCCGCTTGCGCGCAATGGCCGCAGATGGCGTGCTTGAGTACCCCGTCATCGCGATCAACGACGCAGACACGAAGCACCTTTTTGACAACCGCTACGGCACCGGACAGAGCACGCTCGACGGAATCCTCCGTGCGACCAACATGCTCCTCGCCGGACGAGTCGTGGTCGTTTCTGGCTACGGCTGGTGCGGACGAGGCGTCGCCTCCCGCGCAAAGGGCATGGGCTCCCACGTCATCGTCACCGAGATCGATCCAACTAGCGCTCTCGAAGCGGTAATGGACGGCTTCACCGTGATGCCAATCGCCCAAGCCGCAAAGGTCGGTGACCTGTTCATCACCACGACCGGTAACAAGAACGTCGTCGCTGGCGCAGCCTTTGCAAACATGAAGGACGGCGCGATCATCTGCAACAGCGGTCACTTCAATGCCGAAATCGACATCCCGGCGCTTGAAAAGCTGGCCGTAACCAAGTCGGTTGCCCGCCCGTTTGTTGACGAATTCAAACTCGCCGACGGCCGCCGAATCTACTTGCTCGGCGAAGGACGACTCATCAACCTCGCCGCTGCCGAAGGTCACCCAGCATCGGTCATGGACATGAGCTTCGCCAACCAGGCCCTCTGCGTTGAGCTCTTGGTCAACGAGGCGAAAGGCTTCACGAAGAGCGTCTACTCCGTGCCGAAGGACATCGATAAGGAAGTAGCTCGGCTCAAGCTCGCCTCGATGGGCATTCAGATCGACACGCTCACAAACGAGCAGACCGCGTACCTGAACAGCTGGCAAGAAGGAACCTAGTCCAACACGCAAAATTGCCCAGCCCCGACTTCGGGGCTGGGCAATTTTTGTTTACGCCGCACGAACGGCGTTGTGGAATGTCGGCGTGTAGCCGGAGTCTGGGAAGACCGCGCTCAAGTTTGTGTTCTTGAGCCGCTTCTGAACGACTTCCGCGATGATGTCGCGGTAGTCAGTCGTAATCGCCAAGGCGTTGTACTCGTGTAGCAACTCCGAAGCGAGTCCTGGCCAGGTTCCGAGCACCTGTCCACCGTTCACGTTCTTTCCGAGCAACATCATTACGTTGCCGTGACCGTGGTCCGTACCGTAGTTTCCGTTCTGTTGAACCGTTCGGCCGAACTCGGAAACGATCGCAACCGTAACGTTGCCCATGAACCCGGACGCTTCCAAGTCGGTGTAGAGCGCTCGCAAATTGGTTGCGAGCGAGTACATCCCCATGTACATCGGACCGTAGTATTCAAACGGAGCCTGGTACTCATGGGTGTCCCATCCGCCGAAGTCGACGTGAACGGCTTCAACACCGACATCGGCACGAATAAGCGAAGCCGCTGCTCGCATCGAATTACCAAAGTCGCTGGCGGAGCCGTAGGTCCCGCCCCCGTTTGGCATCGGTTGGTTGTACTGAGCGCCGCCGGCAGGCTGGTAGTTCGAGAAGTTCAAGCTGCGAAGCAGGTCGATCGTCTTGAACGTGTTGTCCGCGGCTTCGGCCAGGGCTGGTTGAGCCGTGGAATACGCTTGCCGGAGCCAGTTCACGCGCGCTGCCTCAGATTCAGAGCGTCCGCCGTAGCGGGTGTCTTCCATGTTTGCAAGCGTCGTGGTTCGCGGCCCGCCCTCTAGGGTGAGCGCGAGCGTACCGCTCAGGCCAACTGCCCGGAGAAGCGCACCTTCCTTCATTTCACCGATGCTGGCCAAGTGTCGACCAAGCCAACCGGTCCAAAGGTTCTTGTCCGCCTTTCCGGCTTCCATGAATTGCTGGGCGTCGAAGTGCGAGCGCGTATTGTTCGTTAATCCGGTCGCGTGTACGACAAGGAAATGACCAAGGTCATACAGCTCTTTCAACGGCTGCATGGCAGGCGGAAGGCCGAAGAACCCGTTCAGGTCCACGGCTCGATTCGCGTTCGTGGTTTGATCTGGACGCGGAACTGCGAGGGAGGATCGGTGCTGATAGTAAGCCGCATCACCGTAGGGAACGCAGACTGTGAGACCGTCACAACCACCGCGGAGGTAGACCGAGATCAGCACGTCACGATCTGCCGGGCCGAACTTGCCTCGATAGTCGCTTCCGAACGTTACAGACGGCATCCACGCTGGGGCGATGCCCCGGAGAGCTTGGTGACCCATCTTTTCGATGAGGCCACGACGACTAAGATATTCGTACTCTTGACAACCAACTTTTCGTTGCATTTTGCTCTCCTCAATACATCTGGAACTCAGGCGAGGCAAGGGCCAAGCCA
Source organism: bacterium (assembly GCA_027485645.1). Taxonomy (GTDB): domain Bacteria; phylum Armatimonadota; class Fimbriimonadia; order Fimbriimonadales; family Fimbriimonadaceae; genus Fimbriimonas. The sequence continues at coordinate 3,977 of JAIXQR010000006.1, read as the reverse complement.
AAAGCTTCTCGGATCTGGGTGTTTGTCGCGGTGCTGTTGAGCACGCCTCGGAATTGCTCGCGGCGAACCGAGCTCATTTGACCGCCGTACAGATTTCGCTCGATTGCGCGAATCACGCCATCGCGAGATCGATCTTTGAACAGGCCGTAAACATCGACTCGAGCGTTCCAGAGCCAGTTCATCGGCATTTGGAAGGCCATGTACCATCGCGGCCGAAGGTTTTCCACCCAAACGTTCATCGCGTCTGGATAGCCGTTGGGCGGCGCCCAGTGCAACGGCACCTGTCGCATGTTGTTCAGCAATTCCCAAATGATGGATTCGGAGTCCGTCATCTCCGCCTTCATGGCCCGGAGTGCGGAGATCGTGAAGTGATATGGGCGCTTCAGCTTCGGCTTGTACCACTTGGACAACCGAATGTCCCGGAGAATGTAGTTGAGAACCGTTCGGATGTTTCCGTTCGAAGAAATGAACGCATTCGCCGCCGCTTCGATGGTGTTGTAGCTTGGCTCGTAGGTCAGGAACTTTCGGCACAACTTACGTGCGATGTTCCAAGCGGTCGATGGGTGGGTCGCCAATCGTTGCAGAAGCAAGTCACCCTGCGATTGACCACCGGCCGGAATCAAATGCTCCGGCAAATCGCCCATAAAGTAGCGCTGGCTGGTGTCGTGTTTGTCCGCGTAGAACTTGAACTTGCCCCAGTTTCGGTTCGTTGTCTGGTCCCACGGCCACTCGTAGTAGCCGTCCATTCCCCATCCAGTGAAGACGGCAGTTGCCGTTTCGACGTCTCGCTGCGTGTAGCCTCCGTCAACGCCGAGCGTGTGGAGCTCCAGCAACTCACGGCCAAAGTTTTGGTTTGTGAAGCCGTTTACGTTGTTCAAATTGTCCAGGTACCACATGACCTGAACCTGCTTCACAACGTTCGTGAGGAGCGTGTGGAAGCTACCCAAGCAGTACTTGCGGATCGTTGCGATGTGGGTTGGCATCAACTCGCTGGCGGAGTTGTGAATGTAAACGTTGAAGTGGTCGAGCCAAAACTCAACCATGATTTCTTGAAGCTGCCGCTTGGAGTAGATCGCACGGACAATCTGCGATTGCACACACTCCCAACTCGGATCGATACTTTCATCCAATCCGCGCAGACAGTTGTAAGGCGTCATTTCCAACGACTGGAACTGTCGCAGTCGAGAGGCGCATTCGGAATCGTCAATCTCGGTCGGATTCAGCTGCTCTTCGAGATAGGCAGCGTAGCCCATGTTGTCGAAACGGTCCGCTTCCTCACGATTTAGGCCGTAGGTGATTCGATTTACGAGCCCGTAGGTTCCAAGGCCCCGCTCCGTTCCGACCGGTCCTGGCTGGATTCGACCACCGGCCCAGTCTTGGGCCCTTGAAGTTTGTGCCAGGGCAAGCGCACCAATCGACGCGGCTCCAGCTTGCAAAAACGCGCGCCTTGAGGCGCCATCCGCAGTTGTTTGACTCATATTCGTCTCTCCCTTCCCAAAAAAATGATCTGGCCGCAGACTTTGCGACTCAGATCATTTTAGGCACTAATTTAGGATTTGGTGCAGAAAAGTGTGACACCCCTGCAATTCCTAGCAACTTCTACTAGGGCTTAGCTTGGGAGATAACCGCGTTCTTGCATCAGTTCCGCAATTTGTACTGCATTGAGGGCCGCGCCTTTGAGGAGCTGATCACCGGCGATGAACATGCACAAACCGTTCGGATTGCTTGCGTCTGGGCGAATACGACCGACGAGCACGTCGTTCTGCTCACCTGCTAAACGCGGCATTGGGAAACGATTCGCCTCGCGAACGTCCACCAGCCGGACTCCAGCGGCATCGGTCAAAACATCCCGCACCGCCTCGACGGATGGAGCGGCATCCGCGAACTCGACGGTCACCGATTCGCAATGAGCTCGGAGCACCGGAACGCGAACGCAAGTGACATTGAATCGAATCGAATCGTCCCCAAGGATCTTTCGCGACTCGACCATGACTTTCGCTTCCTCTTCATTCGCGCCCGATTCAAGGATCGGCGTGTTGTGACTGAACACGTTGAAAGCATACGGTGGCAATCCTTCCGGACGGACTTCGACCCCTTCTTCGCCATCCAAGTACGCCTTCGTGTCGTCGAGCAGGTACTGCATCATCGCTGCCCCACCGCCGCTCGCGCTTTGGTACGTGCTCACGATAACGCGCTGGATCGAACCGAGCGCTCTTAGCGGAGCCAGCGCCATGCAGAGAATAATCGCCGTACAGTTCGGCACCGCGACCAGCTTTGTCGATTCTGTGATCACGTCTCCATTAATCTCCGGAACGACCAACGGAACGTTTTCATCCATTCGGAAGGCGCTGGAGTTATCAATCACGACCGCGCCAGCGGCGTTGGCAATCGATGCCCACTCCTTTGAACGGCTTGCACCGGCGCTGAAAAAGGCAACATCGACCCCTTCGAAAGCTTCTGCGGAAACCGCATGGATGGGGAGCGATTCGCCCTGGAAATCTGCTGTTTTGCCTGCCGAGCGAGCGCTGGCAAGCAGCTTTAGTTCGCTAACGGGGAAGTTTCTTTGTTCGAACAGTCGGAGGAACTCACCACCGACAGCACCTGTTGCGCCGAGAACCGCAACGTTTAATCCTGTTGACACGACAAAGGTGATACCTGAGGTTCGTCACCAACATGATGTGTATTCGTTGTACACTCCATATCGGGGGAACGGGGTGCGGTCAGAGGATATTGAGAATCATTTAGAAATCAGCTTTGATTGCGGTCCGCACGCGTCGTTTAACCGAAAACCCGAGTTTCAGGGGCACGGACACATTCGATGTGACAGCTACAGCGGCACGAATCTTCGCACCGCCAACGGACACCTAACCATTCCGGAGGGGATGGCAGCGGTTGCACTGAACTATTACGGGACGCTGATTGCCCGGCACACCGCCCACGGTCCGCTCGTTCTGATTCCGCCCCGTAGCGTACTTTTCGCTCGATCTTCCGAGCTTTTGCTCCAAGCCGCCCGGGGAGACCACCAAGCGACGGTGATTTCCTGGAACCTGAAGTCCACTCCGGTGCTCGAAAGCTGGCTCGCGCGATCCGGCAAGTCAGACCCGAACATGGCTCGCAGCATTTCTTGCCGACCATTTTCGCCATTCTTTCTCAAGTCAATCGATCGCTTGCAGGACGCCATTGCGCGACCCTCGGAGAGCAGCGAACTCCACGTGCTGAGCGTTGTATACGAAATTTCCGCTCATTTGATGCTGAGTCCAAACCTGGTTCAGCTCTCCGCCACCCCGCCAGACCTCCCAGAAACGGTCAGCGAACTGGTGACCGCTGTCCGAGAGAACCCAGTCGGACCTTGGCCGTTGCGCGATGCCGCAGATCGAGCGGGCTATTCCCCGTTCCACTTCAGCCGAGTCTTCAAGGGCCTCGTTGGGTACGGATTCCACGAGTATGTGGACCGATGCCGAACCGAAGCGGCCGTCCGAATCTTGGTCAGTTCCGACAAGCCCGTCGACAAAGTCGCGCAGATCGCCGGATTTGGTACTACTCAGGGCCTCCGCGAAAGCATCAAAGAGTATCTCGGCCTAGTCCCGTCCGAGCTTCGATCGACCAACGACGGCACCAGTTCAAACGAAGAGGCTTGACTTTTCGCCCCAAACATGGGAATAATGCTAGTTCCATCGCGGGGTGGAGCAGTCTGGTAGCTCGTCGGGCTCATAACCCGGAGGTCATAGGTTCAAATCCTGTCCCCGCACCCAAATTTACAAAGTCGCCCTAGAGGCGGCTTTTTTTATGCCTACTGCACGGCACATTTTGGTTAGAAAATGCATACCGAAAAGCGGATGTGTACTCATTTTCTGATTTTGCCAATGCTCGGATTCCCCATCACCTTTTAGTGATCATCCGGAAGTCAGGCATGAATTCCACGCCTCCGAAGTTCGCAAGCGAACTTTAGTACTCAGGAGAAAAAGTCGGCGATTGTT
>JAIXQR010000002.1 GCA_027485645.1 bacterium | reverse complement strand
TTCTTCAGGATCCGCTCGTCTCCTCCGGCATAGCTCAGGTGGTGGACGATGCCGAATTGCTCATTTAGAAAGAGCGATTTTCCGCCTTCGAACTCGCGAATGTGAACGTGGTGAGCGTTGTGCAGATTGATGAGAATGCACGGCGTGAACGGCTCACGTGGACGGACGACATAGTCCGTACCTTTCCAGTAGGTGTCCCAGGTGATGTAAACGCGGTCGGCGAAGTTCGTTTCGGCAACGAGTTTCAGGTGGTGGAGCAAGCTTGGCTCGATGACCTCATCGGAGTCGATGGTGATGGCATAAGCGAATCCGAGTTCAATGGCCTTCGCATAAGCAGCCTGACGATGGGCATTTTCTTCGTTCCAGTCCCCGGTGAAGATGGTGGCGCTGTGCTCTTCGCCAATCTTCACGGCTTTTTGCCAATCCCCGGATTCGCCTCGCCAGTTAGTAGTGCTAACACATACGAGAGCAGGAACGTCGCTCAGAGATGCCAACGCAGCGGCAAGAAAAACGACGTCATCATGAACGCAAATCACCGCGCAGAGAGTCATGCTGCGTGCATTGTACAAAGAACGGTGGTGAACTTTATGTGAAAAAAAGATTTGAACCTAAAAATGATTGCCTTAGGTTCAAGTGTTAAGATTCGTTAACGTTTGTTGTTATAAAAAGTCCTACCAAATTTTTGGGACTTGGTTTATAGTCAATTTCACAGAGAGAAGAACGGTGGTTGAAGCAAGCTTCAGGCAAAAACAGGAGAACCATCCCGATGCTGAATCGGGTGTATTCGTAGGTCACGGCGGCATCCCAGGCGAGGGGCCGTACATTTCAATCTGGCTCTCCCTAGCGCAAGGAAGAGTGCTGGATGTGAGGTGCCGCTGTAACGGTTGCCCTTCCGCACTTCAGGTAACCGATCGCTGCTCGCTTGTTTTGCAAGGACGAAGCTTAGAGGCGATACAACGGCTGGATCGCGCCGACATCGAACTCATTGCGGGCAAGCTGCCAGAAGGCAAAGAGTACTACTACGACTTGGCGAGGACAGCGATTGAGAATTTGAAAAGAGAGGAAATTAACTAGATGAGAATGGGATTACCAGATTACATTGGAATGCGACCAACGATTGGACCTCGACTTAAAGAGAAACCAGGCGGTGGAGGATCCGGCGGCTACGGTGGTGGAGGAAGCGGTGGTGGAAGCGGTGGTGGAAGCGGTGGAGGAACAACTTGTTCACCAGGCGGCCCAGCCGGAGGTGGAGGTGGCTATTGCATTGATGGACACCGCGGCAGTTTGCCTAACGGACCCGATAATGCTGGTCCGCCTGCATACTCGAAGAATATGACTGGCCCTTGCCCTGCAGAAGAATACATTGAAATTGAGTGAAGAAATGAATCAGCCACTAGCAAAGTACAACGGATGTTCCGCCCCGACAGAAAGAATGCACCCTACCCGGCCCATGCCGGATCTCTACTCTGGTGCTCTTGTTATTGATCCAGAAATTGAATTGAAGGCTAAAAAGTTCGATGTTGCCTTGTCGATGTATTACAGCTCAGAGTTTGCGGGCATTACCGAGTACGGTGCTGGCCGATCTTGCACAGCTCGAACCCACCTCCATCAGATGGGGCAGGTAGCCAGTATCGTCTACGGTGATCTATCTGAACAAACATTCAAAGTGGCCGGAACCTCCGGCAGTCTGACCACTTTTGTGTCCTCAAGCAACAAAGGTAATATCACCACGCTTAGCTATGACTCTGCTAGCGATGAGTACACAAACTATTTCAATGACGGCATGCAGCTCAAGTACAAGAAGCATGCCAGTACTGGCAGCCGGTACGAGCTTGACCGAGTGGTTGATGCAGATAATGTTTGTCACACCTATCTTTACGGTTCGGGCGTTGAAGATGGGCTCCTTAAAACTATCGTAGTGCCAGGCGGGCAGCGCGTAACGTTCAACTATGAGGCTGGAACGGTTACGTCTCTTGTCCAGAGTATTGAGGACTGGGCTGGGCGCCGCTGGACGATGCAGTACGATGCTGGGTCGGCAATGACGACATACGTCACCCCGCTCGGATGCTCGACGAAGTACGCGTACAGCCATGCCGGTGCCGGGGTTGGCAACACCCTTGTGCACACGATTGAAGACCCGCGCGGTTACATCACAACCTACAGCTACGACACGAGCAAGCGTGTCACTAAAATGCAGGCAGGATCCGCTGTTTGGTCCTATACTTACTCGGGAACGACGACCGTTGAAGAGTGGCCGAATGGCGCGAAAACGACCTACACCTATGACAACAACGGTAATAACACAAAGATTGTGAAGCCTGAAGGCTACACGGTCACAAATGTCTACAATACAAACCGCCTGAAGACTGCTGAGATCACGCCAGCCGGAACTTACGGCAGCATCACATACGATGCGATGTGGCTCGTGAGCGTGGCTCAGGACCCGCTTGGAAACCGCACGACCTTCCAGTACGACTCCTATGGGAACGTTACTACCCTGATCGAGGCCAATGGTGCCGTCACGACTTATGCATACGAAGGCACAGGCTCAACAAAGCGCGTAATCCGGGTTACCGATCCGCTCGGCCGAGTATCCAGCTTTACTTATGACTCGGACGGGCTGCTCAAAACGAGCACCGACCCAAGAGGACTAACGACAACATTCAGCTACGACGCTATTGGCAACTTGGTAACTCAGATGATGGCCGATGGCGCGGTCATCACCAACGTTTACGACTCGCTTAGCCGGATGATCGCGACTATCGACCCGCTTGGGCGTGTGACGAGTTACGGCTATGATGCGGCTAACCACGTGGTGACGATCACGAACGCGCTAAATGAGGTCACAACGTACATTTACGACGGTTGTCTTCTGCAAGCGGTCGTGGACCCGCTGAATAACCGAACGACTTACAGTTACGGTCGGTTCGAGCGCAGAACCGTGGTAGAGAATGCGCTTGGCTTCAAAACCACGACGTCGTACGACAACATGGGCTACCCGGTCACAGTGATGAATGCTCGTGGTTTCATCACGACGACGCAGTACGATATTGCCAAGAGAGTTGAGGCCACGATTGATGCGTTAGGCTACCGCACAACCACCGTCTATGATGATGCTGGACGACCATGGGCAGTTGAAGATGCTCGAGGTAACCGCACGACAAGCGTTTACAATGCGCGAGATCTCATCGCAAGCATTGACGCGCTGAACAACCGAACAACTTACAGCTATGACAGCGTCGGTCGACAGGTTTCGATGATCTCCAGTCTCGGCTTCATCACGACGACGGTCTACGACCTCGCTGGTCAGGTTGAGGCGGTTGTGGATGCGCTGGGGAACCGGACTTCGTTTACTTACGATGCAAACGGTAACCAAGAAACGGTGAAGAACCCGCTTGGGTTTGTGGCTACCACGGTTTATGCGCCGACGAGCAATCGGGTGCTTGCAACGATTGATCCGCTTGGGTTCCGCACGACATTCTCGTACGATCTGGCGGGACAGGAGACCGGTAGGCAGGATGCGCGGGGGAACCGAATTACGTTTGCCTACGATCCGGTTGGCCGGCCGCGATCGATTCAGAACGAGCTGGGAGCTTTTGCGACGACGAGCTACGATGCTGCGGGTCGGCCAGTGACAATGCTCGATGCGAACGGTTGGCTGAAGACAATTACATACGATGCAGCGGGGCAGCAGACAGGAGTCCTGTACGCGGACAACACGAAAATGACCCTGCAGTACGACCCGGTTGGTAATTTGACCACCACGCTGTACCTTTCGGGCAGCGACCAGATTGTCAGCTACACCGCTCGGAACGAAGTCGACGTGGTTCGACTTTCCGGCAATATTCGGTACACGAACACTTATGACCAGGTCGGCAACCGAACGTTGCTCCGCGACACCAGCGATGGTCGGCACACCTACAGCTACGATGCGCTGAACCGGGTAGCGAGCTTTGTGAGTACGGAGAGCCGGGTTTACACCTTCAGCTACGATGCGGATTCTCGCCGAACGACCGTGAACTACGGTACGGGTGACCGGTCGACGGCTTACGATGCGCTGAGCCGGATGGTGACGCAGGTCGAGCGGGTCGGTGGATCTCCGATTCTCACCATCGTTGATGCCTATGATTCGGCAGGTCGAAAGATTTCTCAACTCCGGGACGCGGTTCTGACGTCTTATACTTATGACTCGGCGGACCGGCTCACAGGCCAGCAAGTTGGGGGTGCTTTTGCGACGTTCACGATGGATGCAGTCGGGAACATCACCGTGAAGAGTCAGCAGGGTTCTAGCCCGATTACGATGACATACAACGCGGGTTCACGGTTGGTGACTTCGGTTGAAGGGGCGGTGGTTTCTACTTACACCTTTGATGCCAACGGGAACCAGACGGCGGTGAATGCGGGCGGGTCTCGGACTACTTATGCTTATGACTACGAGAACCGGATGCGGACGGCGATTGATCCGGGCGGAGCTCGGTCTACGATGGCCTATTGGGCTGATGGCATGCGTCGGTTCTTGGAGGTCGGCGGTACGCGGACGACCTTCGTTTGGGACGGAAGCGACTATCTACAATCTCGTACGCCGAGCGAAGTAACAACATTTAGTACCGTCGACGCGCAGATTTTGGATTCTGAGACCGCCGGTAGCGAATCGCTGCTGGTTCCGGACCCGCTGGGTTCGGTCGTGAAGGTTCTGGACGCGAGCGGAAACCAGGTTTATGACGCGGCGTACTGGCCATACGGAGAGATTCGTAGCACGGTCGGGGTTAACGACACTTCGTGGGGGTACGTGGGTACTTTGGGCTATCACTGCGATACTTCGCGGCGGCTATATGTCCGGGCACGGGTCCTCGATCCGGTGACGGGTAGGTGGTACTCGGTTGATCCTATGTGGCCGAAAGAACGTGCGTTTCAGTATGTAATGGCCACACCAAGTTATCGCATTGACCCGTCAGGAATGGCGTGTCCACCTCCTGCGTGCACAAAGTGCACGGACAAGATACAGCCCGGCGCTTACCTTGAAAAGCCGGTTGTTGACTTGGTCGAGTGTCTGAAGGGTGCAAGGGACCGAGACGCGATCGCGAAGTGCCTTAGCACATTTGGTAGTGGTGTTTCAGACCAAGCGTGGGATGCGCTCAAGGACTTCATCGCGTGTACAGTTGCGAGTGCGCTCGCGCGAGGGAACGGCATCGGCATTGATCCCGGATGCGACCCTTGCAAATCCGGTTTATCTGCACCCGATACCCAATGGTGTTGCTACGGAAACTTTCTGAAGTGCCTATTTGATTGCGCTGGAAAGAAAGGAAGTAAACTCGCGCTGTGTATCACGAAATGCCAAAATGGTAAAGGCGGATTTATCGTTTGCGGATTCGCGGAGGCAATGTAATGTGGCGCCAGATTGCGCTACTACTGGTTCTGACGTGCATGTGCTTCGCCTGCTCGCGGCCCGCAAGTAAACTATTGCCATACAAAGGCACAACCGGATTTGAACCTTTTGCTTTAGAAGACAGTGAGAAGAGGAAGTTCTTGCTTTCGATTCCATCTGAATTCAAAGCTCGTAAAGGTCTCCTGGCTGGGGAGTATTTGTTCGTGAACGAACTGAATGATGAACTTTCCATCAGCGTGGAGAGTCGACTAGAACCCGGTGCGTTGACGATGTTTGACAAGGATGCGACCGAAGCTGATCCGGCAAGAAAGGGCATCCAGTTTGACGGGGCAACTATCCACTGGAATGTACTGTCTACGTCTCGTAAAGACCAGAAACTTTCATTGGGATTTTGGTTCAGAAGTCCTTCAGCAGTCGCTGTAAAGTTTCGATCGAAGGTCAATATGGAAGCGAAATTGAAGCTTATTCTAGACTCGATCCGTTACGATAGCACCTTGCAACATGATGTTGAGATTGAGAGGTTTGTTGGGCAGCCAATAACGATATTGCCCTATAACCAGAAAATTTAGCGTCTTCACCGATGCAGCATGATTATCAAAGCTTGGGCAGACCTTACGAGCGTCATCTTATCTAAATTGCTCAGGCTAAGCGAGGTACGGGTTGATGGGCGCATTGTGAGGCGTACCGTTGTCACACTTCGGGTGGCTTGGTTTTCTGCTATCTTGCGCATATTTTATGTGCAATTTTATGATTCTTTGCACCTCATCCGACTGACTGGAGCGGCATTTAAAACAGCTCCCAACCCCAAGCCCGGCGCTCTCTTTCGTTCACGAAAGGAGAATTGGCTTCTAGAAAACCCAAGTGCTTTCAGCCTTCGACTGAGTCGAGATGTCGCTGAATCTTTTTGGCAGCAAGATGCTACCGTCGCTCGTTGAACATTATTGCGTCGTCGGCCGATATTGATGCCTGAATTAGGAACTTGTCACGCGGTTCGTTCGTTCTGAGCAGGACTCAATGCGCATTCTAACTCTTTTAACGGCCCTCGCCCCCATTGCCTTCGGCTGCGCCCCAACTGCCCCGAAACCCGCACCCGAGCGCAAAGGTGATCCTCCGGTCATTGCACGCGAAGACCCGGCTAAGGCTAATCCGGCTCTGAAGCAAGTGGACCTACTCAGCAAACTGAACGAAGCTCTGCTCGCAGACCCCGTTTTAAGCGGTCCGGGGGCGGTTTTGGATTTGCGGGTGACGGACACGGTCGTCTCGATTTCCGGGCGGGTGGATGACAAGGCCATGAAGGACCGCGCCGAGAAGCTGATGCGGCAGGAGATGAAGAAGCGGGGCGGGAAGCAGAGCCTTAGCTCCGAGATCGAAGTCGGAAAGGGTTAAGCCTTTTCGAGAGTGAACTGGCAGCCGGAGGTGGCGCGTTCCGGGGCGTATTTGGGGTCGAAGGGTTTGGCTTTTAGGCCGACTTCTTTGGCGAACGTCTCGTTCATTTCCTTCAGAATCGACTTCGAGTAGCCCGGCCACATCTTTACGATCTTTCCGTCTTGGCTGATGAGGGCGCTGAAGGCGGAGTTTTTGATTCCGTAGGCCTGGATGATTTCTTGCTGCTCGTCCGCGATCACGGGGTACGGCATGAGCATGTCGGTGTGCCACTGCTTGGCTTTGGTTTCGGCGACGTCGATGACTCCGACGAAGTCGATGCGCTTGCCATAGACCTTGTTGAGATCGTGGAAGAGGGGCTCGACTTCGATGCTGCAGGGGCAGCCGTCTTTGATGAACATCACGAACTGCGGCTTCTCGTTTTGGGCGTCGGCGATCTTGATTTTTTCGCCAAAAGCGGCGGTGCGCTCAAACTTCGGGGCGTCTTTCAGTTTTCGCTCGGCGGTGAACTTGTTCATCTCCGAGGTCACGGGGTGGCGGGGTTCGGAGCTGACGATGGCTTCGTTCACGACCACGGGCCGGGTGCTGAGGTAGGCCATGAGGGCACCTCCGGTAGCGAGGGCGCCGGCGGCGGTGAGAAGCAAGAACTTGATCGTCACCTATCCATTATGAATGGGTTTCTGGGCGGGCATTTGGGCCAGGTGACACAATGCGAGGGTGCGAAGCCTTCGCATCCAGCTTTTGATCAGCCATTTGTCGCTGGTCCTTTTGGTCGGCCTGATTCTTAGCGGTGCCGTGCTCAGCTTCATTTCGCTTCGCGGTTCGATCGACTCGGTTTTGAGCCTGAACTATCCGACGATTTTGGCGACGCAGGATTTGGAATCGGCGATGCGCGAGCAGCGGCTGGGGTTCGAGACGATTTTGCGCGGCGACACGGTTCGCGGGGCGGGGATGGTGCAATCGAACGTGTCGCGCTCGAGCGGCGACGTGCAGCGGATCTCGGAGCTTTTGACGGATCCCGAAGAGATTCGGGCGTACGGCGATTTGGTTTCGCTCCACTCGCGGTATGCGGCGACGGCGATGAGCCTTGCGGATGCGAACCAGCTAAGCGTGCAGCCGGGGCTAGAGCGAGTTCGACAGGAGCAGCTTGAGCCGCAAATGCGAGAGATTCTGTTTTTGACCAGCCAGATTCGGGGGCTGAACGAGCAGGCGATTCTTTCGGAAAACGACCGAGCGAAGGAAGCGGCGATGCGGTTCTCGAACGTGGGGATTTTTGTCACCGTGTTTGCGCTGGCGGCGGCGATCTTTTTGGCGTACCGAATGATGAACATGGCGCTGCGGCCGCTGGCGATTATTGCGAAGCACGCGGAATCGCTGGGGTCGGGGAACTTGTCGGAGCGGTTGACGATTCCTCGGGACGACGAGATTGGGCACTTGGCGGACAGCTTTAACGAGATGGCGACGCGGTTTAGCGAGATGCAGAACGCGAACGTTCGTCGGCTGGAGCGGGCGCAACGGATGTCGGACGCAGCGCTGGACAGCTTGTATGACCCGGTTATCGTTACAGATGCGCGCTTGCGAATTGTCCACCTGAACCGGGCGGCGCAGGACATTTTCGGGCCAGTGGCGAGCTCGCCGCGGACGCCGCTGAAGGACCACATTTCGGATTCGCGAATTGTGGAGGCGCTGGAGAACGCGGTGGACGACCAGGAGGTGCACGCGAGCGAGGACGAGCGGAGCCTGGTGAGCCTGAACGTGGACGGTAAGGAGCAGATTTACCGAATGCGCGTGACGCCGATGTTGACGGACGCGAACTTCCGCCTCGGCGCGGTGGCGGTTTTGGAGGATGTCACTTACCTTCGCGTTTTGGACCGGATGAAGACAGAGTTCATCGGGGTGGCGGCGCACGAGCTGCGGACGCCGGTTTCGAGCATGTTGTTGGCGGTGCAGTTGCTGGAAGAAGGGGCGGCGGGCGAGCTTACGGCGGACCAAAAGCAGTTGGTGGCGGTGCAGCGAGACGACCTGTTGCGGCTTAAGAAATTAACGAAGGACTTGTTGGACGTGACCCGGCTGGAGTCGGGGACCTTGCCGCCGACCTTGCGGCGGATATCGCCTTCGGGACTATTGGAAGATTTGGAGCACACGATGATGCCCATTGCAGAGCAAAAAGGGGTGCATTTGAAGGTGGAGATTGAGCCGGATTTGCCGGAGATTCTTGCGGATGCAACCCAGATCGGGCAGGTTTTGACCAATTTGGTGAACAACGCGGTGCGGCATACGCCGGAAAACGGCGCGATTACGGTACGCGCTTTACACCGCGAGAATCAAGTATCTTTCGAAGTGCATGACACCGGAGAAGGGATTCCGCAGGACTACCTGCGGAGAATTTTTGAACGGTTCGTGCAGGTACCCGGAGCGACCCAAGGGGGAGCAGGACTTGGGCTCAGCATCGCGCAAAAAATCGTCAGAAATCATGGTGGCGATATGAGCGTGAATAGCGAGCTTGGTGAAGGTTCTGTGTTTCGATTCTGGATACCTATAGCCGCGCCACCACGCGAGGAAACGAACGCTTGAACGAAAAACTGCTCATCATTGATGACGAAACGAACGTGCGGACGATGATGCAACTTGCACTCCGCCACGTAGGCTATCAGGTCGAAACCGCAACAAACGGGATCGAAGGGCTTGAGAAGTACGGCAACGGTGAAAATTTTGACCTGGTTATCGTGGACCAGCGAATGCCGCAGATGACGGGGATTGAGGTTCAGAAGGCGATTTTTGCGCGGAACCCGAAGGCCAAGTTCATTCTTGCGACGGCATTTGGAACGATTGATCTAGCCCTTGAGGCGATTCAGGCCGGCGCGCAGGACTTTCTCCGAAAGCCATTTACGGCGGAGACGCTCCGGGCGGCGGTTCGCACCACGCTCGATCGAGAAGTTGAGCACCACACGGCGGTACCGGTCGGGATGGTTTGCAAGAGCTTCACGCGGACGACTTTCAATGGCTACTCGTTCTCTTCGGAAGAGGATCATCCGGACGAGCAGACCGGCGACTTCCATTGCGATTTTCGCGTCGTTGGTCAGGGTCAGGACCGAATTATCACGGTGACCTTGCCAGCTTATCTGCAGGAGTTGGTGAAAGCGCACGCCGATCTGGAGCAAGTTCCGGGCGGGCCGCGTTTTTGGCAAGCTCTGGCCGAAGAATATCTGGCAGACTTCCTGTGGACCAACGCGAGTCTGCCGGAGACGCCTAAGTTGATCATCGAAGATTTGACCTCTGCACTCCGAAATTGGATCGACTCCATGTTGACCGTGGACTTGCCTTCATCTCATGCCCGAAGCTAACTCGCCTGTTCCAGGCAAACACAAAATCTTCCTCGGCTACGCGCCGGGGGTTGGTAAGACTTTTCAACTTCTCGACGAAGCCAATCGTCGACACGCGCGGGGACAAGACGTGGTCATTGGCCTCGTTGACAGCCATGGCCGGAAGCCGACGGAGGACATTGCGGCGGGGCTAGAGGTTGTGCCGCCAAAGGTGACTTCGACCCCGGATAAGACCTACGTCGATTTGGATCTGGACGCGATTCTGGCCCGTTCGCCGGAGTTGGTTATTATCGACGAGCTGGCTTCGGACAACGCGCCAGGATCGCGATTTGAGAGCCGCTGGCAGGACGTAGAATTTTTGCTCTCGCGCGGAATTCACGTGCTCAGCACGCTGAACGTTTACGCGCTGGAGTCGTTGAACGACCACGTTCACGACATTACGGGCGTGAAGATCACGAACACGGTTCCCGACCAGATGCTGCACGACGCGGACGAGGTCGAGATTGTTGACGTTACGCCGAATGCGCTTTTGAACCGCGTTAAGCGTGGCGACGTTTACGTTGACGGCGCGACTCCGGTTGAGCTGAGTACCTTCTTCAACGAGGCGGCCTTGAGCGCTTTGCGTGAGATCGCCTTGCGGGAAATTGCGGGGCACGTGGATGAGGACCTGGTTTCGTATCGCAAGGAAAAGCGGATTGAGAAGCCTTGGGCGACGCAGGATCGAGTTGTGATTTGTGTGAGCCCGACGCGGTCTTCCCTACGCTTGATCCGGCGCGGCTGGCGCATGGGTCAGCGGATGCACGGCGAAGTGATTGCGGTGCACGTCAAGGACGGCACGAGCGACAGCGAATCGGCCAAGAAGATTCTCTCGGATGACTTTGCTTTGGCGAAGCGACTCGGGATTGAGACGGTGGTTTTGGAAGGTCCGCTTGCGCCGACGCTGATTCAGTTTGCGCAGGATCGAAACGTGACGGCGGTGATTTTGGGTCACCCCGAACGAAGCCGGCTGCAGGAGATGTTCCGCCCGAGCATTCTGAGCGAACTTGCGCGAGAGCTGCGGACGGTTGACATCATCGTTGTTTCGACCGAAACGGCCGCTGCCCCAGATTCACACTGATGAAAGAAGCACCTCCTTCGCCGTTTGCTAAGTTCAAACGATTTCTTGTTGGTGCGCCGATCGCTTCGCGCGAGGCGCATCACGAAAAGCTTTCTCCGGCCGTTGGCTTGGCGGTTTTTGCCTCGGACTCTTTGAGTTCGGTGGCGTACGCGACCGAGGCGATTCTGGCCGTGTTGGTGCTCATTTCGGCCAGCGCGCTTGGACTGCAGTTGCCGATTTCGCTGAGCATTGTCGCGCTCATCGCGATTATCGCTTTCTCCTATCGGCAGACGATTAAGGCTTATCCGCAGGGCGGTGGTAGCTACGTTGTCACTTCCGACAACCTTGGCCCTAAGGCGGGGGTTGTGGCGGGTGCGGCGCTGATGATCGACTACATCCTGACGGTGGCGGTTTCGGTTGCGGCGGGCGTGGCGGCGATTGCTTCGGCGTTCCCGGCGATGCACCAGTACCTGGTGCCGATGTCGATGTTCTTCATCATGATTTTGGGCTGGGCGAATCTGCGCGGCTTGAAAGAGAGTGGCGCGGTTTTCAGCATTCCGACCTACGGATTCGTGGTCGTGATGTACGTGATGCTCGGGTTTGCAATCTATAAGATTTCGGGGCTCACCCCTACGCCGCAGAAGATTCTCGCCGAGCCAGGCAAGATTGGGTCGGAAGCTAATTATCCGCTCATGTTCGTGATTCTGCGGGCGTTTGCGGCGGGTTGTACCGCGCTGACCGGAATTGAGGCGGTTTCGGACGGGACCCAGGCATTCCAGAAGCCAGAACAGAAGAACGCTTCGAACACCCTGGTTCGAATGGCGATCATTCTCAGCACGCTGTTCCTGGGGATGGGCTACGTAATTAGCCACATGCCGGAGATTGCGCTGTACTCGGCGAAGAATCCGGAGTTCCGAACGGTTGCTTCGCAGGTGGCGGCGTTCGCATTTGGTGGCGATAAGACGTTTGGCTACTACGCGGTGCAGGCGTTTACGGCCTTGATTTTGCTTTTGGCGGCGAACACAGCGTTTGCTGACTTCCCTCGCGTTTGTAGTTTCTTGGCGCGAGATGGATTCATGCCGCGCTACATGTCGCGACTGGGAGACCGCTTGGTGTTCCACAACGGCATCATCGCTCTGTCGGTGGCGGCGGTTGGCCTTGTGATCGCGTTTAAGGGCGAGTTGGAGCAGTTGCTTCCGCTGTATGCGGTCGGCGTGTTTACGGCGTTCTCGCTGAGCCAGGCGGGCATGGTGGCGCACTGGCTGAAGCTTCGGACCGGTAGCTGGCGGTCGAGTATTGCGATCAACGGCACGGGATTAGTGCTTTGTATCGTCGTCTTGGTGATCATTTTGGTGACCAAGTTTGTGGAAGGCGCTTGGGTCATCGCGATCCTGTTGCCGGCGCTGTGTGGCGTGATGCTTTCGATTCGGAACCACTACACGCGGTCGGCGGAAAAGCAGAAGTTCACGCTCGCCGATACCGATCCGTACAAAGAGCACGTCGCTTTGCTGCTGGTTCCACGCGTGCACCGCGGCATCGTGAACGCGCTGGATTACGCGCGAAATTTGAAGGGCGATATTAAGGCCGTCCACGTGACCCTTAACGAGAAGAAGCTGCCGGAGCTTCAACGGAATTGGGAGCTAGTTAGCCAGGACATTCCGCTCGTTATCTTGCCTTCGCCTTACCGGTCTTTGCTTGAGCCGGTTCTGGAATATGTGGATCAATTGCTGAGTGAGCATCCAGAGCTGGTGGTCACGGTGATCGTGTCGGATGCCGACTCGAACAAGTGGTACCACGACCTGCTCTCGGAGAACGTGGCGCTCCAGTTGCGCAATGCGTTGGCGAAGCGGAACAACGTGGTAGTGGCGAATATTCGCCACCAAGTTGACGCGGAGTAAATAAGTTAGCCGCCCATGATGAGGCGGCGAACTTTATCTTTCCAGTTGGTTGGCTCTCCGACCGGGCTCATATCATCGGCACACTGGATGGCATAGCGCGCCAGGCCGACGGCCGTTGAAGTCGTGCGCGGGGTGAATTCTGTGCGGACCGATAGGCCGAACGTGCTGTTGTAGAGTTCCGGGGTTCCAGCAAGGCGCGCTCCGTTTCCGGTGAGGACTACGCCCCCGGTGACAAGGCGAGCGTATCCCGATTGATCAAAGGCGGTTTTGGTCATCGCGGCGATTTCTTTCGCTCGACTTTGGATGATCTCGGAAAGGACTTTTCGCGCCATGGGTCGCGCGCCCGGTTGGCCGAGTTGCTGAATGTCTACGGTTTCGTTTTCGCCGACTTGGTCAGCCATGGCGTGGCCGTCTAGCTTCTTGATGCGCTCGGCTTCTTCGATGGTGGTTTTCAGGAGCGCAGAGAGGTCGGAGGTGATGTGTCCGGCGGCTACGGGGAGCGAGATTCCGTAGACCATGGAGCCTTCCAGGAAGATGCCAAGATCGGTCGTGCTGGACCCAAGGTCGATGACGATCATTCCCTGCTCAAGTTCGGCTTGGCTTAGGATGCCGAGGCCGGAGGCGAGCGGCGTGAAGACCATTTGGGCGACGGAGAATCCGGCTTCCTTGACGCATTGCTCAAGCAGCTCGAGCGGTTTTGGGGAGCCGGTGGCAATGAGGGTTTCGACTTCGAGCTTTCCGGCGGCGACGCCGACGGGCTTTCGCACGCCGCGCTGACCATCGACCTTAAAGGTTTTCGGAAGGACGTGGATGGGAGATCGGTCGTTTGGAAGAAGTACGGCGCGACTGTGGTTGACGACTTCAAGGACATCTTGGGTCGTGATGTGCCGCCCTTTCGGGATGATCATCTTGATGCCCTGGCCGCTGACGCACTCGATGTGGGAGCCTGAAACGTTGACGACGAGTTCGGTTCCCTTTCGGTCGGCTTGGCGCAGGGCGTCGGGCACGACTTCCTTGATCGCTTGGATCGTTTCTTCTCGGTTAACGATCAGACCTTTTTTGCAACCGGCGTACGGCACGGTAGCGACACCTTCTAGGCGGAGCTTTTTGTCGCCCGAGGCAACGAGACAGCTCATTTGGGAGCCGCCGAGATCGAGGGCTACGACGAAGCTCATGAGTTACCGTCCGATGCGGCAGTTGGGGCGGCCGGGTTGTTTCGCTGCTTGCGGGTTTGGTAGTCGTTAAACATCGTGAGGGCTTGCCGACGAATCAGCGCTAGATTTTGGAACGTTCTCGTGCCAAAGACAATGGCGACGGCGAGAAAGAGATCGATATAAATTCGGTCTCCAAGCCAGGCCAAGAAGAACGCGATCAGGATATTCGAGACGAATCCGGTGATGAAAACGTCGTTCCGAAACTTACCTTCGAGACCGGCTCGGAATCCACCACACACGCTATCGATTCCGGCGAGGCATGCGACGGCGAGATACTGCCCTCCTGCGCCGCCAACGGGCTCAAGCCGAACCGCAATCGCGATTGCGGCACCAATAATCAAAGCAATGATGGGAAGAAATATCACTTCTTAACAACCGGGACTTTACCGAATCGTGCCGAAGTTGAACCGGTGTACGGTTTGAGGGTCATTTTCTTGACTTCGTTGATCTCGACCATGCTGGGGTCGGTTTGGCGGATATCGGCCAAGATGCCGCCGGGCAGGTTCATGGCGCCGAGCAAAGTCTTCGGATCGCCGATGGCGCGAATCTCTATCGGGCTGGAGATCTTGATGTCGTTGACGAGGATGGTGGGCCCGACGCAGCGGAAGCTCGCGCGGCCAGTGATGCGATGCTCGTTGACGGCAATCGCTTCAGCACCGGAGGCTTGGAGTTCATTGACCACTCGGAGCACGTCGGTGTCGTGAATGATGTCGCCGGTATCGGCGTTGCCAAATCCAGAGCCGGCGGTGCGGCCGCTATCTTTTAGCAAGATCACGATGCCGGGGCCCTCGAGTTCGGTGAGGCCGGAGAAGCTCTTCACTTCTTGCAAGCTTTCGTTGAGGGTCTTCGCTTGAGAAGAACTGCCCGATAGGGACTTTTCTAGAGCGTCGTTCTTCTTGAGCAATTCTTGAACGCGGGCCTGGAGCTGGTCGAAGGCGTCGATGTCAACTTGCCCCTCGTTGATGCGCGAGGTTTGTTGCTGGTTGGCAAAGGGGCGCCGAGACTTTCGGTTCTCCTGGGTGACCCAGGCGAGAGCGCACATGAACCCTAGGATCAGGCTCATGAGGCTGACTGGCCAGACCCAACTTTGAGACTCCGAACGGGCGTTAAATATGCTCACTGACTTTCCTAGTTTGACGGTTTCCTGAACCGCGCCGCTGGTTTATCGGGCGCGTACAAATTCAAGACCAAAACTTTGCTCAAGAGTTCCGGATCCGCGTCCATCAGCTTGCGTAAGGAAGTGAGTTTGGCTTCAAGTTGGACGGCTTGGCCAAGTTTGATTTCGGCTCCGCCTAGGACCAGGTTTAAGCCACCGTCGTCCGCGTACAATACGGTTCCGTTCTCGCCATCGGCAATGGTTGGCAACTCTTGGGCGAGGTAGGCGAGGGCGGAGGTTGGAATGCGCCCGACGATCGTTCCATCAAGCTCTCGGCTCGGTTGGCCGATCTGGATCAACGGCAGTCCGGTGAGCACTTCCGAGCTTTTGAAGATGGTGCCGTCATCGGCAAGGTAGGTTCCGGGCACTCCAGACAAGCGTCCGACGGCCTTGCGATAGGTGACCGTAATTACCGCTCGGCCAAATGGATTCGCTTCGAACTTCACGCTGTCAAAGGCGGTGTTGTACAGCATCAGGCTGGACAGGTTGTTACCGTTGATCTGAAGCGCGGGCTTCCCTTCAATACTCTTTAGGACAGCCTTAACGCCGACCATATCGTTTGGCTTCACGCCCTCGACGCGGGCTTTGGTGACCGCGGTCAGGGGGCTGTAGAAAAGGGCAAGGCCCAGGTTGACGGCGATCGCGGCCAGCAGAAGCGGCGTCCAATCGTATTTCGCCTTCTTACGCCGTGGTCGCATGACTCCTTAGGGCATCGAGAAGGATTCGCTCGCAGAGTTCGTCGAACGGGATGCCGGCCGTTCGGGCGGAGTTGGGAAGGAGCGAGGTGCCGGTCATGCCGGGAAGGGTGTTCACTTCGAGGACGAACATTTCCGCCGCACCGTGAGGGTCGCGGACCATGATGTCGGTGCGGGTGGCCCCTTTGCAGCCCAAAGCGCGGTGGGCGGCGAGAGCGAGACGCTGGGCCTCAAGGAGCACAGGTTCGGCCAAGCGAGCCGGACAGACTTCTTCGGTCGCTCCGACGGTGTACTTGCTGGCAAAGTCGTACTTTCCGCTGGCGGGAGCGATTTCTACCGGTGGGAGCGCTTCGTCGATGAGAACGGGCACGCTAATTTCCATTCCGGTGATCCATTCCTCAACGAGAACGGAGGAATCGTAGCTGAGCGCCCGGGTGATGGCTTCGCGGAGCTTGGTTGGGTCGGAAACAAAGGTGAGACCGACGGTCGAACCTTGGGCATTGGGCTTTACGACCACAGGGCCGGAAAGGTTGATCGCATCGGCGGAAGACGTGACGTGAACGCCCTTTGGAACGCGGATTCCTTCCCTTTCTAGGATCTGCTTCGTCAGGTTCTTATCCATCGCGATGGCACTGCTTTGGATTCCGCTGCCCGTGTACGGAACGTGGAGCGTTTCCAGTAGCCCCTGCATCGCGCCGTCTTCGGAGTTGGTGCCGTGCACGGCGAGGAAGACGATATCGGGCCGATTTGGACCGATGAGCTTGCTGAGATCTCCCTTCGAAAGCAGCAGTTCGGAGATGTCCACGAGTTCGACCATATGGCCACGCTCTTTGAGCGCCTTTGCCACGGCTCGGCCGGACAGGATCGAAACTTCACGCTCCGCGCTATCACCGCCGTAGGCCACCCAGACGTGGCGTGGGCCGCTAGTTGCACGCTGGAGTTCGGCAATCAGGGCGGGGGCAAAGGCACTGATGTTCCCTGCTCCCATACCGACGGCAACGTCGCCCGGTTTGAGCCAAGAAGCGACTTTGCGGGGCAAGAGGTGGCGGCTTGGGACGTACCGAACGGGGACGGTGACTAACTCGGCAATCCGTGCGGCACTCACGCCAGGAATCGGATTCTCGCGGGCAGGATAGATGTCGGTTAGGACGACTTCATCCGCATGGGAAAGGGCTTCGGCAAACTCCGGAATGAGCCCTTCGGTGCGCGAGTAAAGGTGGGGCTGGAACGCAACGACAAGGCGGCGACTCGGGAATCGCGCCCGGATGGCTTGGATTGAGGCAGCGATTTCGGTTGGGTGGTGCGCATAGTCGTCAACGACGGCGATCTCGCCGTCTTGAAGGACTTCGAGTCTTCGCTCTGCCCCGGTGAACCCAGCGATGCCGTTAGCGGCGAGTTCAGCATCAGCCCCAGCGGCAGTCGCGGCATTCAAGGCGCCGGCCGCGTTACGCAGGTTGTGGTCCCCAGAGGTGCGGCGAGCGATGGCGGTCGGAAAATCGGATTCAGAATACGGCAGCGTTTTGCCACCGAAGGCTTCGGCAATTTCGGCCGCGCCAGCATCAGATTGGCAATAGACCAAGGCGCCGGTCGAAGGGATTTTGCAGACAAACCGACCTACGCTCGCCTTCAGATTTTCCCACGAGCCATGGAAATCGACGTGGTCGAGTTCCAGATTCGTAAGAATGACAATCTCGGGATCGAGATCGTGGAAGCTGTCGTAAGCTTCGCACGCTTCGACAACTGCCCATTCACCTTTGCCATACAGCACGGGTGAACCCCAGGCGGGAATGTTCGCCCCGACGATCACGAGGGGATCGAATCCGGCGTTCGTAAGTCCGGAACCCAGCATGCCGGTTGTGGTGGTCTTTCCGTGCGTTCCAGTTACCGCGATGACGCGGCGGTCCTTAAGAAGCCAACCCAGCAATTGACTGCGGCGGAAAAGCGGGAGCTCAAGCTCTCGAGCGGCGGCAACCTCGGGGCTGATTTTGAGATCGATGGCGTCGGTTAATACGACAGCCGTTTTGTCATCGGCGAACGCTTTGAGGGCTTCTGCCGAGTGACCGATGATGACGTTGATTCCCTCAGCGCGAAGGCGATTCGCTTCATCCGTTTCGGTCGAATCGGTTCCGGCCACGGGTATTCCCTGCGCGTGCAACATTCGAGCGAGGGCCGACATGCCCGCGCCACCAATGCCGACGAGGAAAAAGCGCGAACTACCGTCCATCGCTTCTCGCGGTGAGAAGGCGGTTTTGATTTCCTGAGGCGTTCGCATGATTTCGTTAAGACCTCATTATGATGCCGAGGATTTCTTGCGTGGCGTTGGGACAATCCCAAGTGCGTAGCCCAGCGAATTGCTCCTTCGTCGGGCCATAAAGCTGCTTCATGATGGCTTGGGCTAGCGATTCTCCGATGGCTTCGTCATGCCCTTGCGGATGCTTTGCTCCTTGCCACAAGAGCTCCGCGAATCCCCGTTCTTTGAATTCGGTCGCGTTGAAGTACTGGTGGTCGTCCGCCGAAGTCGGAAGGGGGATGAGCACGCTGGGAAGACCAAAGGCGGCGACTTCGGCCAAGGTGCCGCCACTGCGCCCGACGAACACTCCGGCGCTGGCGTAGGTCTCGGTGAGGTCGTTTCCGCTGAGGTACGGCACCGCCAGAACGTTAGGCAGCCCACCCGCGACTTGCTTGACTTCCTCAAACAGTTTCTCGCCGGTCGCAATAGTGAAATGGACGTCGGGGAGGATTTTTGCGGCGTCGAGCGCGATGGTGTTGACGAACCTCGCTCCTTGAGATCCACCCATCACCAGCACGGATGCTCGCTCCGAAGGCTCCGTTTTCCGGGTCGCCGCGGCGCGAAGTTCTCCGCGAATCGGCTGGCCGCTTCGAACGCGGTTCCGCTCTGGCACGTGCTTCTCGGTGCCGTAGAAGACGTAGGTGAAAGCCTTGGCGGTCTTGCCGTAAAGCCGATTTGCGCGCCCAGGCACGCTGTTCGATTCGTGGACGACGTACGGAACCCGGAGGGACTTTGCCGCTTGCATGAAGGGTCCCGCCGAATAGCCGCCCGTCGAGAACACGGCATCTACGCCCCGGTCACGGAGAATGCCCTTTGCCTTCTGCGCGCCGAGAATCAGTTTGGCGAGGGACTTCCAGCCTTGGAGGGTCTTTAGCGACCACAGGGGTTGAGCATCGACCCCGTGGAACGGGATCGACTTTGCTTCCGCAATGGTCCGCTCCATGCCTCGGAAGGAGCCAAGGTAAATGACGTCTGCTCCAGCAGCTTGGGCGGCGAGGCCGACTTCAAGCGCCGGATAGATGTGGCCGCCGGTTCCACCGCCGGTGATTGCGATTCGCATTTTCGTCCTCCTGAGGAGCTAATACCGGGGCCGCGGCCAGCCGCTGGGCCACGCCGATGGCCATCCAAAGGGCAACCAAGCTTGAGCCACCCGAAGAAATGAACGGAATCGGGATTCCGATCGAAGGCAGAGTTGCGTTTGCCATCATCACGTTCACCGCGGTCTGGATTCCGATCCAGGAGGCAATGCCGTAGAAGGTGAGCGCGGTGAAACGATCAGTTGCCTTTTTCGCCAGCACAAGCAACCGCCAAACTAATCCCGCAATGGCCCCCAGGACAACGAGCGAGCCAAGCAGACCGGTTTCTTCGGCGATGGTCGCCATGATGTAGTCGGTCGTTGGAGCGGGAATGATGTGCTTGACCTGCCCCGCACCGATTCCGACACCGAAGAGGCCTCCATCGGCCATGCCTCGCTCAGCTTGGGTGGTCTGGAATCCTTTGTCGTCGACGTTTTGGGTCTCCCACCGCGCGGTGTGAGTGGTCAGTCGCTCCATTCGGTACGCCTGCTTCATAAACAGGGCGGGAAGGAAGATCAGGACGACAACGCCAATGGTCGCCCAGCTTCGGCGCCCGATGCCACCGGTCGCGCACATCGCGATGAAGATGGCAAACAATACGCCGGCGGTGCCTAAGTCTTTACCAAGCTCCACAAAGCCGACCCCCAGCACAACAAGGAGGCCAGGGACCCAGCGCTTGAGCTGAGGGGTGAAGATGTTGTCCACCCACAAGGCAAAGCTGCGTCGGCGTCGCGCGGGATTCCAATCCTTCTTGTCGGCAAGAACGGCAGCCACAAACAGAACGAGCGTGAGCTTGGCAAACTCAGAAGGCTGGATTGTGACGCTTCCGATGGCAATCCAGCGTTTGGCTTCGTTTTGACTCTTGCCGATGAGGTCAACGAGGGCAAGGCCAACCAAAGTGAAGAGCCAAAGCCAGCCAGACGAGCGCTTCAGGAAGTCGATGGAGACGTACCGGCAGAGGGTGTATCCCGCGAGAGCAACCACGAGCAGACGGATTTGGGTGGTGAACTCGGCCGGAATCATCGAGCCGCTTTCTTGGATGCTGCGCGCATAGCCCGCATCAAAGATAAACAGCAAACCAATGAGGGTTGCCGACAAGGCAAAAATGAACAGCCAAATATCCGGAACAATCCTAGTTCTCATGGTCGAGCCACTCCTTGGCTAATTCCGTAAAGACGTCGCCACGATGTCTAAAGTCGCGAAACTGGTCCGAACTCGCGCAGCCAGGAGCGAGCATGATGACTTCGCCCGAGATCGCAGCAGCGGTAGCGGCGGCAAATGCTTCTTGCATCGTGCCGAAAATCGGGATCTCTCCGCCGAGTTCGGCATTGATTTCTGCGGCGTCGCGCCCGAATAGATATCCACGATGCCGCTGGTTGGCGAGAAATGCTTTGACCGGCTTGAAGCTGAGTCCCTTGTTGACGCCGCCGAGGAGCAGGTGGACGGAGTCGCGGACGGATTGCGCGGACTTCACAACGGCGTCGGGATTCGTGCACATCGAGTTGTTGATGACCCGGATGCCGTTTTTTGCGCCAAGAAACTCCATTCGGTGCTTTAGCGGAGCCATGTCTTCGAACGGTTCCAAAAGGACAGACGGCATGGCTTCGGTGATTTCGGCGGTACGGCCGGAATAGACGGTTCTCTTAGCGCTGGATTTGGCTTGGCGGTTCTGGAGGGCTGCCTGGATTGTGGGTGCGTTCTTTTGCTTTAGGAATGCGTAGGCCATGAGCGCGGCCATGGCGGCGTTGGCGCGGTTGTGGGGCTCTTGGAGCGACCAGTTGGCGGTGAGGAACCGTTCGCCGAAGAAGGAGATGCCATCTTCATCGATGTGGGCGTGCTCGGCCGTTGCGCCAAAGGTGAGCACATTCGGTCCCTTTGGCTTCGGTACGACCGGATCGTGTCCGCGGATTACAGCAAAGTCGTCTTCTTGCTGGGCGGCGAAGATGCGCAGTTTCGTCTTCGCGTAGTCGTTCACTCCCTCGTACCGGTCGAGGTGGTCGGAGGTGATGTTGGTGATTCCGGCGACCTTCGGGCGGAACTCACGGACCCAGTCAAGTTGGAAGGAACTGATTTCGGCAACGAGAACCTGGTCTTCGGTGGCGTTCGCGGCGGCATCGGTTAGCGGCATTTCTGGATGTCCGCTGCCGAAAATGTTTCCACAGAGAATCGCCGATTCTCCCGCGGCCAGCAGGCAACGGTAGAGCATGACGGTCGTGGTGCTCTTGCCGTTGGTGCCGGTGATGGCAAGAATCGGGGCGCGGCTGATGCGATAGGCGAACTCAACCTCGCTGATGACTTCGATCTGGTCTTTCAGTTGAAGGATGAGGGGATGATCTTTGCGGACGGCGGGGTTTACGACGAGGAGGTCGGACTTTGGCAAGGTGCCGTCCCAGTTCAGGACCACGTTCAATCCGAGTGCCTCGGCTTCGGTAAGGATGTCGGGCTTGGCGAGGGCTTCGAGGGAGCTTTGATCGTAAACCGTTGGCAGCGCGCCACGATCTCGCGCGGCTTTTGCCACGGCGAGACCGGATCGGCCGAGGCCGAAAATCGCGATGGTTTGGTTCTCGATCGATTGCGGCATTTCTGGGTCAGGGGGTCGGGGCCAAGGTCGGGTTAAAGGCGATGGCGGCAAACGTCAGGGCGGCGACGGTGAGGAGAAGCTGGACAAGCGCGAAGCTCCACACGACCCGAGTTTCCTTCCAACCGGCTTTTTCGAAGGCATGGTGGATGGGGGTGAACGGGAACAGCTTTCGCTTGAAGAGCTTAACGCTGAGAATCTGCAACGGGACCGGGACGAGTTCGGCAATCATCATTCCGGCAAGCAGCACGAGGCCGACGAGCCAGAGAGAGACCTTCGGGCTGCCCCAGAAGTCCAGGACCATGGCCTGCTGACCGACCATGGCGAGCTTCCAGAAGCCGACGCCGAGCAGTCCGCCGATTGGAAGTGAGCCGGTGTCGCCCATGAAGACCTTTGCGGGCGGGGCATTGAAGAAAAGGAACGGAATGATGCCCCCGAGCAGTCCAGCCGAAATCAGCATGGTGATTCCACTGCTGGCCATGGTCGCCATCACTAGCATGCCGAGGCAGATGCCGATGAGCAGACTTCCGGCGAGGGCGTCAAGGCCATCGGAGAAGTTGTAGGCGTTGGCGAAGAAAAGGATCATGAAGAGCGTCGCCCCGGCGTTCTGCATATTCTCGTTAGACGTGAGCCAGGCACAAGGTAGGGCGAGAATGATTTGCAGACCCAGCTTCGGTAGCCAGTCGATGCCGCGCTTGCCAGGCTTGAGTTTAGGGACGAG
Source organism: bacterium (assembly GCA_027485645.1). Classification (GTDB taxonomy): domain Bacteria; phylum Armatimonadota; class Fimbriimonadia; order Fimbriimonadales; family Fimbriimonadaceae; genus Fimbriimonas. Next base: position 462,599 of record JAIXQR010000002.1, on the reverse strand, counting down.
GTAATCGTCGGCGAAGCCGAGCAGGGCGTAGCCCATGAGGAGGCTGAGCACGCCATACACGTAGTTCGGCGTGATCACGGTCATCAGGGTCGTTTTGCTGCTGTGGCCCAGGGCCTCCATCATGCTGCTGGTGGGCAGAAACAGGAAGTAGGCGAGCATGAACACCATGCCGATGACGGGAATCCAGCCGCCCATGTTTGGGGTGCCGACTTTGGCTTGGTGGCCTTCGGGCACGAAGGCACTGATCACTTGCCGCGATTTGAGCCCAAGCAGATATTGGTAGACCGGTCGCGAGACGAGGGTCGCAACGCAGAGGGTGATCCAGAACGCCTTGATTGCCAAGATCATTGCAAGGTCTCCAAGGCTCGCTCGAGCTCAAGGGCACGCGAGCCTTTGATCAGGACCGAATCTCCTGGCTGGCTGCTAGCGACGAAGGTCCGAACTTCTTCGATATTGCTAGCAAGGGTGATCGGTTTTCCGGAGGCTCGGAACCGCTCCGCCGTGACCTTTATCATGGGCTCGCCGATGAAGCACACCTCATCGATGTTGGAGTTCAGAAGTGCTTGGGCGACCATTTCGTGGGCTTCGGTTTCGAAGGCGCCGAGTTCGCGCATTTCGCCGAGGACGGCGCGGCGCTTTCCATCGCAAGGCATTTCGCTCAGGGTTTCAATGGCACCGAGGGTTCCGGGGACGGAAGCGTTGTAGGTGTCGAGAAGAATGAGCGCGCCGTTGTAGTCGCGGATCTCCATGCGCATCGGCGGGATTTCGGCACCGAAGAGCTCGCCGGAGGCTTCTTGCGGGGAGATGCCCACGCTGGCGGCAACGGCGATGGCGGCGGCGGCATTGAGAGCCAGGTGCCTACCGACGATGGGCAGTTCGGCTTCCCAGGGCAAGTTTAGGTAGAAGCCACGCACCAGGCAGCTCTGCCAAGAGACTGGCTCGTAACCGATGATTCGGCAGTCACAGCCCTCGCCGTAGCCAAAGGTGATGGTGGACCGTGGCCATGCGCGCGCTTTTAGAGAATCGAAGAACTCGTCATCTTTCCAGAGAACGGCGACGCCGTCTTGGGGCAGGGCTTCGAGGATTTCGCCTTTGGCTTGGGCAATGGCGGCGCGAGAACCGACTTGTTCGAGGTGAGCCCAGCCGATGTTGGTGATGAGGGAGTGGGTGGGTCGGCAGAACTCGGCGAGGTGAGCGATTTGCCCCATTCCACGCATCGACAGCTCAACAACCACGGCGGCGTCGCCAGTTGTGACTTCGGGCCAAAGGAGCGGCGCGGTGTACTCGGTGTTTCGGTTGCCGTCGGTCTTCTTGATCGGTCCCAAGGGAGATAGAGCGGCCGCGACGAACTCTTTGGTCATCGTTTTGCCCGCGCTACCGGTGATGCCGACAACTGGTCCGTCGAAGGCGATGCGGAAGCTGAGAGCAAGGCTTGCGAGGGCGGCAACGAGGTTTTGCACCCGGACATGCGGAACGTTTAGTTCTTTCTCGCTGACCACGAGGAGAGCACCAGCGGCCATGGCTTCTTCGGCGAAATCGTGACCATCAACCCGGGCGCCTTTGATCGCTAGGAAGGCATCTCCTGGCTTGACTTGGCGGTGGTCGGTTGCGAACCCGTGGATTCTGGTGGGTTCACCAACGTAGGTACCTCCCATTCTTTCGGCAAGATTTTTGGCGGAGATTGGTTTCATTTTTTCAGTGCCTCTCTAACAAACTCGCGATCATCGAACGGAAACTTCTGGTGGCCGATGATCTGATAATTTTCGTGCCCCTTTCCAGCGATGACGACCACGTCGTTTTCTGACGCGAAGCCGACCGCGTGGGCGATCGCCTCGGCTCGGTCTACGATGGCGAGGGCGGGGCGATTGGGGGCGATGCCGTTTAGAACTTCCCCAACGATGGTTTCCGGGTCTTCGGTCCTAGGGTTGTCGCTGGTGACGATGGTGAAGTCGCTGCGCTCACTGGCGGCGAAGCCCATGAGCGGGCGCTTCGTTTTGTCGCGGTCTCCGCCGCAGCCGACGACGGTGATGACTCGTCCGGCGGTCAGGGGGCGAACGGAATCCAGCAACTTTTCGACGGCGTCCGGGGTGTGGGCGTAGTCGACGATGACACGGAAGTTGGCTTCGATCGGGACGTTCTCGAACCGGCCGGGGACGGGTTTTAGGTTTTCGGTCGTATTTAGAAGATCGTCGAGAGAGTAGCCCGCCGCGATGAGGCCAGTGAGGGCGGAGGCTAGGTTTTCGACGTTAAAGAGTCCGCCGAGCCCGGCTTTTAGGCGGTGATTGCCGGTCGGGGTTTTAAGGTCGAAGGTGATGGAGTCGAGTTGGACATCGGAGGCGAGGTAGTGGTAGTCCGCTTCGATCTCTGGGTTTGTGCTGAACGTGAGGACGGGCTGGTTGGTCCAATCGGCGAACGAGCGTCCGACGGGGTCGGCGACGTTGATTGCGGCCCGGAAGCGCTTTTCTGATTGCAGAGGAAGTTCGGAGAAGAGCCGGAATTTGGCATCGGCGTACTGCTCTAGTGTCCCATGGAAATCGAGGTGGTCTTGGGTGAGGTTGGTGAAGATTGCGGAATCGAACTCAAGGCCATCCGCGCGCTTTTCGGCGAGGGCGTGGCTGGAGACCTCCATGCAGAGGGCGTCGAGATTCGCTTTCTTCGCTTGGGCGAGAAGGGCATAGAGTTCCAGGGCAAACGGAGTCGTGTTGTTGAGCTCGATGCTGGCTTCGGGGAGGGTGAATCCGAGGGTGCCGAGGTAGCCCGCTCGTAGACCCAGCGCGGTGAGCATTTGGCGCATGATCCAGGCGGTGGTGGTTTTGCCGTTGGTTCCGGTGACGCCGATGAGCTTGTAGCTGGAGGTTGGAGAGTTGTAGAAAGCGCGTGCGAGTTGCCAGAGGGTGTCTGGATAGCGTTCAGCAGGAAGAAAGACGGCCGTGAGTCCGAGGGCACGCGCGGTTTCGACGGCGGATTCGTGATGCACGATGGCAGCGACCGCTCCGGCAGCGGCGGCGGCGGGCAGAAAGGCGTGGCTGTCTTGCCGATTTGACGGCATGCAAACAAACAACGATCCCGGCTGGATCAGCCGGGAATCTAAAGTGAGAAGATTGATTTCTGGGCTCTGCAGATCTCCGGGTGCAAGGATTCCTGCGCGGGTGCAGAGTTCAATCAGCGTCACGTGTCGCCACCTTCCCTCACCGGTTGCTCGCTTCGGTCGGGCGGGATGCGCATGCTCTTGATGACCGAGAGGGCGATCTTTCGGAAGGCCGGGCCAGCAACCGCGCCGCCGTAAATTTGCTTCTTCGGATTGTCGATCATCACGAGAACGACGGCTTGGGGTCGGACGGCGGGGACGAAGCCGATGAAGTTTGCGACATAGCCGCTGATCTTCTTTTTGGTGATTGGATCGACAGACCCAATCTTTTCGGCGGTACCCGTTTTGCCGGCGAGGCGGTATCCGGGGATGCGGAGGCTGTAGCCGGTGCCGGCTTTGGTTTCGATGACCGCTTCCATGGCCTCTAGGACCTGACCAGCGGCTTCGGGCGAGATGACTTGTTTGGCCTTCGGTCGCTCTACCGTTTCGTCTCCGAGGCGTCGGATCAGGCGAGGCGGGACGCGTTTGCCGTCATTTGCGATGGTTGAGAAGGCGCTAGCGAGGCTGATTGGGGTGCAGGTGAGCGATTGGCCGAAGCCGAACGTGGCGAGTTGAAGGATCTTCGAGTACTCCTTCTTGTTGTAGTAGCCCGCGACTTCTCCGCCTAGCTCGACACCACTCGGCTCGAACAGACCGAGATCGGTCATGTAGTTGGTGAAGTTTTCGTGTCCGACCCGCATGGCCCAGGTTGCGGCGGTGACGTTGCAACTCTTTGCGATGGCCTTGGTCGCGTCTACGCTGCCGTGCGCGCCGTGCTTTCGGTCGCAGCCGATGGTCCGCTTTCCGACCTGCATCGTGAGGTGGCAGTAAAAGTGCTCGGACATCGAGGTCTTACCGGCATCGAGGGCCTTGGCGAGAGTGAGGATTTTGAAGGTGGAGCCGGGTTCGAAGCGGTTCTTGGTGGCGGGGTTTGCGCCGAACGGAACGCCAGAGCCTTTCGAGAACTCGCTGGAGCTGAAGGTGGGATAGGTGGCGAGGGCGAGGACGTCGCCGGTGCGTGGATCAAGCACGACGGCGCTGCCTTCCGAGGCGCCATTAGTCTTAACGGCTTCTTCTAGCGCGGCATAAGCGGCGGATTGGAGGTTCGCGTCGATGGTGGTTTCGACATCTTGGCCGTCGGTCTTTGGCAGACAGAGAGACTCGATCAGACGGTTCGGCAGGAGGTTGCCGTTCTTATCGGCGAAGCCAACTTGCTTGCCATCCTTGCCTTTCAACAACTTGTCTTGGGTGCTTTCGAGGCCGGTTGCGATGGTGACTTTGGTTTTGTTGTCTTTCGCCAGTTGGCGTCGGAAGCCGCCGATGATGGGCGAGGTGGCGTCGCCGAGGACGTTTTCTCGTTCGCCTTTACCGGAAATGGAGACGCCGTCGGGTCGCCAGAACTTTCGGATGGCGGCGATGCGGTTGCGCTGGTCGGAGGATAGGGAGACGACCCAGCTTCGGCTTGTTTCGGTGACGGAGCCGACGGAGGAGAATTCGTTGGCCGGAATTCCGGTGGCGTCGCTGAGGGCGGCCCAGAAACCGGGGCTACTGGGTGCTTTTCGATAATCGACGACAAGTTCGGTGATCGGCGAGTCTTGGGCGAGGGGAGCGCGGTTTCGATCTAGGATGCGACCGCGCGAAGCCACGACTGCCTTCGTGACTCCGTACCGGTTCGCTTTTCGAGCTTGCGCCTTCGTGTCTTCGGCCGACCAAGTCTGGATTTTCGCTTGTGAAATCACGGTTGCGAGGGCGCACACCCCTAACAACCCTTTGATGAGTCCGTGATTCAGCGGTCTAGCGGCGACTTGCGACATATCCGTTGGTCCGCGCAGTTGTTGCCGGACTCCAAGGTTGAGACGTTCCGAAGACGGATTCTGAAGCGGAATCCATTGCGGCCATTCGCTGCTTGGTGAGATCGGTGGAGCGGGTGGCGGTCTTTGCCACGGAATCTGCGGTGAGCGCGGCGTTTCGGACGGCTTCGGTTTGTACGCTGGCGGCCAGCGAGCTTGCGCCGTAGCTAAGGAAGCAGGTGACGCCGAGAAGCAGGCTATTCATGACGATCCAGCCCACGACGGAACCGCGCTTTCGCTTGGCTCGCAGTTTGGCTTCGACCACGGTTTCGGCATCGACTTGTGGCTTCGCGACCTGCTTGGGACGAGCAACTGGCTGTGGGCGCATTTCCACGCGGGTGGCCGGCGCTTGAGGTGCGGTCGCCTGGGGTCGGGCTACCCGACGGGCCCGAGAAGATGGCACCACGTTTGGCGTGGCAGAAGTGGCAGATTCTGGCTTTGCTTCAATTAACTTGATACTCATCTTGAGTCTCCTCTTGGTCAACTTCCTGTTGACCCACACTTGCTTGATCTAACTTTCGCAGCACGCGGAGGCGAGCACTTCGGCTTCGCGCGTTGCGGGCGATTTCGGCATCGGATGGCAAGAGCGGCTTGCGCAACTCTTCCCGGAATGCTCCTTTCGCTAATTCTCTAAAGGCACCTTTGACCACGCGGTCTTCGCCGGAGTGGTAGCTGAGCACGGCGATGGCACCGCCATCGGCTAGTCTTTCGGCCAATGCGACGATGGCTTCGCTGAGGTCTTCTAACTCACCATTAATGAAAATGCGTATCGCCTGAAATGTGCGAGTAGCAGGATGCAACCGCTTATCTCGTGCGCCTACGGGGATTGCGGCGAGAACGCACTCTACTAGATCTTCTGTAGTTCGTAGTGGTTGCTCTTTTCTGCGGGCTAAGATTGCTCTGGCGATGGCGCGGGCCCAGCGCTCGTCGCCGTAGTCGCGAAGGACGTTATCGATTTCGTCGAGGGTAGCGCGGTTAAGCCATGCACTGGCGGGCTCGCCTACTCGGACATCCATGCGCATGTCAAGAGGGCCCACTTCTCGGAAGCTCATGCCGCGTTCGGCGTCATCTACTTGCCCGCTATTCAATCCGAGATCCAACAGAACCGCGTTTGGGCGAGCTTGGTTGCGATCTAGAACCGCCGGGGCTTGGCGGAAGTCTTGAGCGGTCAAGGTGACCTTGACGTCGGTGACGACGGAAAGCCGCTTTGTGGCTTCGGCGAACATTTTCTCGTCCCAATCGAACCCAAAGAGATGGCCACCGGGGGCGATTCGCTTGCAGAATTCGAGGGCGTGGCCACCGAGACCGAGGGTGCCATCTGCTACGACGTTGCCAGGCTTCGGATCCAAGTGCGACATGATTTCTTGCACCATCACCGGAACGTGCTCCATGTTAGTTGTTCATCCCTGGCACGGAATCGGCCTTCATCATGCGGATGGACTCACGGACGGAATCGCGCCAGGCGCGGTTATAGTTTTCGCGGTCGGTTTTCCACTTTTCGTATTCGGTAAGCGGCCAGACTTCGATGTACTCACCAACGCCTCTTAGGATAAGGGCACCATCTAGTGGTACGTCGCGTCGCAAGGAAGATGGAATCACTACGCGGCCTTCGCCGTCGGCGACGAATGGGCCTTCGGCGCTACCGAGAACCATGCTTTGGTAAAGTTGGCGACCTTCGTTGTGCTCGTCGAACGACATCACCCAGTTCTTCTTTTTCTGGAATGACCATTCTGGATAAATAGTGAGCACGCCTAAATCCCCCTTCATAAACCGAAAGCCGTCTGCTAACCACTCTCGTTTTTTCTTACTTAGCGGAAGCCTCCCTTTACCATCAACGGCTGAGTCGTCAGTTCCAAAGTGGTGCTGGAAATCCGTTTCCATTTCTGTTCGATCCATGAACAATCACCACTCCTTAAATAATCTGAACGTATGCCAATATCTGGTTATGGGACGGCTTCCGCATCTTGCTCACCGCCCCCGTATTTGGGTTACCCCGCCGCATTGAAGTTTCCAGACCGTCCGTAGTCCTTATCCTTCTGCTGGGATTATACGGGAATCATTGGTCCAACGGAAGGAATTTTTTGAGTTTTTTGGAGAGATTTGGGAATTTTTGGGGAGCCGCTAATAGGTAAACCTATCCGAATACTCCTATTTGACTACTAAAAAGAGTAAAAATAGTAGACGTTTATGTAGACGCCCTCAAAAGGAATCTGGGGAGATCTGGGAAAAAGCCGGGATGGAGCCCGTTTCCTGGGAAAAGCTGGGACGGAACGGTCAGGCGCGGACCAAATCTAGGGCGGAGCGGAACTGTTCGTGGTACGTCTCTTGGTAGATTCCGGGACGATCGATCAGCTCGAAGTGCGTACCCATGTCTACGATCTTGCCGTTCTCGATAACCAGAATTCGATCTGCTGCGACTACGCTCGACAATCGGTGCGCAATGATGAAGGTCGTGCGGCCCTGCATCACCTGACGCAAGGCATCTTGGACGCGGGCTTCGGTTTCACCATCGAGGGCGCTGGTTACGTCGTCGAGGATGAGGATTCGTGGGTCTGTGACGAGAGCACGTGCCAGCGCTAGGCGCTGCTTTTGACCGCCCGAAAGCTTAATCCCTTCTTCGCCGATCATGGTCTCGTAGCCGTCGGGAAGGGTGTCGACAAAGCTGTCTAGGTCAGCCGTACGCGCAGCAGCGAGGGCTTCCTCGTCGGTAGCGTCGCGCTTGCCGTACTTGATGTTCTCCAGGATGCTGACGCTGAAGAGGACGTTCTCCTGCGCGACCATGCTCACTTGGCGGCGGAGCGATTCTAGGCGGACCTCGCGAATGTCTTGACCATCAATGAGCACTTGCCCACGCGTCGGATCCCAGAACCGCATGAGGAGATTCATGAGGGTGGTCTTCCCGGCTCCGCTCGGGCCGACGAGGGCGACAACTTCCCCTTCTTTAACGGTTAAGTTGAGGTCTTCCACCACCGGGCGCCCGTCTTGGTAGGCGAAGGTGACGTCTCGGAACTCCACAACGCCGTGAATAGGCGGAAGGTTGGTCGCGTTCGGGCTGTCTTCGATCTCGGGTCGGGTGTCGAGGGTTTGGAAGACGCGATCCATCGCGCTAACCGCCCATTGGAGTGCGTTGTTGAAGTCCACTACACGGACGGCGGGGTTGAAAATGAAGCCGATGTAGAAGGTCATGGCGACCAGCTTTCCGGTCGTCATTTCTCCGTTCTGAACCATTTGGCCGCCGAAGGCATAGACCGCTCCGGTTCCGAGGGCGGAGATCGCACCGCTGACTAGGCCGAGTTGACGGTTGAGGTGGACCTGCCGCATGTCTACGGCGAACTTCTTTCGGACGGAAGCCATGAAGCTCTCGCGCTCCGAGTCTTCGCGAACGAAGGCCTTGACGACTTGGATTCCGGCGATCTTCTCGGCCAGCTTGCCGAGCATCTCGTCGTAATACTTGCGCTGCTCCTGGCTGACTTCGCGAATGTGCTTTAGGAAGAACAGATAGGAAACGACATAGAAGGGGACAAGCAGCAGGATGGCCGTGGCAAGTCGCCATTCCAGGAAGAAGAGCATGCCCAGCACGGTGACCAGCGTAACGATGTCGCTGATGAAGGTGACCAACTGCCCTTGGATGAGACCTTGAATGAGCTCAATGTCCGCCGTGATGCGGGCCATGATCTTTCCGGTTTGGGTTTGGTTGTGGAAGGCAAGGCTCAGGCGCTGAAGGTGCTGCCAAGTTTTGAAACGGAGATCGAAGACGAATCGATGCCCGATCCAGTTGAGCAGGTTGCTGTGAACAAAGCTGAAGATGTTCCGGACGGCGATGACCCCAATGAGCCCCATGGCGATCCAGAAAAGGGTTGTGTTTGCAGCGGCGATGTTCGCGTCGGACTTGTCGCGGAGGGCAGATTTGATCGGGCCATCGATGGCGGCCTGATAAATTCTGGGCGGCACGATCTGCAGCACCGTAACCAGCAAAGTGAGGATAACGGCACCGATCACTCGCGCCCGGTAGGGCATGAGAAATTCCAGGGTGCGGCGGAATGATCTCAAACTCTTTTAAGGATAGACGCAATCCACCGCACAAAGTCAGCACGATACTTGACTCTATTTGTATTGGCTCTGGTACCTTGACCGCGATGCGACGAAATCGTCCCACACAAACGATACATGGAGATTGCGGGCTCTTTGCCGGCAGTCTATATCCTCGTTTGTGCCTGGGTCGAGTTTGGATGAGTTAGTTTTCTCAGTTTCGCGACCCTCGAACACCTCGGGTCGCGAATACGCAAAAAGTCTTCCGACCCCCTGATTCTCTCTTGGAGTTGCCCCGTTTTGGAGGCGTGGTGGCTCCCTTGTCAGTGGCTTGGCGTCGGGTTTCTGCCCTCCAATCAGATGCTCCGCGCCGGGCTGCCTCAGAAGGAGATACCAAATGAAGGACTTTTTGATCTTCGGAGATCACGATGAAAACACGCGTGTTCAGATGGCAAATTGCGCGCGGGATGAGCACGTCGCGGCGGCGGTGCTTTGTGCGGACGGGCACGTGGGTTACAACATGCCGATTGGCGGCGTGGTGGCTTACCGTGACCATGTCAGTCCGGCGGGAGTTGGGTTTGACATCGCCTGCGGAAACAAAGCCGTTCGGCTCGGCTTGGCGTTTTCGGACATTGAGAACGACGTCGAGCGGATCATGGATAACGTTTGGAACACGATTAGCTTCGGCGTCGGGTTACGCAATAAAGAAACCGTCGACCATGAGCTGTTTGACGACAGCGCGTGGAAGGACATTGCCTACTTAAACCAGGCCAGCGTCCGCGACAAGGCGCGGAACCAGTTGGGCACGGTTGGCTCGGGTAACCACTACGTGGACCTGTTCCGGGATCAGACCGACCAGGTTTGGGTTGGTGTTCACTTTGGCAGCCGAGGGTTCGGGCACGGGATTGCCACGCACTTTCTTGAACTTGCCGGAGCGCCGAGCGACGGCGGAATGATGGCCGCGCCGGTACTGCTCTCGATGCAGACCGAGGCGGGCAAAGACTACTGGCGAAGTATGTTGCTGGCGGGGCGGTACGCATACGCCGGTCGCGACTGGGTTTGCCAGCGCGTCGCGAACCTGCTGGGCGCGGAGATTGTGGACGAGGTGCACAACCACCACAACTTCGCTTGGCAGGAGACGCACGGCGGCGAGAACCTGTTCGTGGTCCGAAAGGGGGCGACCCCGGCGTTTCCGGGCCAGCGCGGCTTTGTCGGTGGCAGCATGGGCGAGCCGAGCGTGATCTTAGAGGGCGTCGAATCTGAGCGATCGGAGGCCGCTTTGTACTCGACGGTTCACGGCGCGGGACGACTGCTGAGCCGAACTCAGGCGGCCGGAAAGCTCAAACGAGTCGATGGCCAGCGCCGAAGGGTGGGAGGATCGGTTACGCAGGAAATGATGAACGACTTGGTTCGATCTGCCGGTGTGACGCTACGCGGTGCAGGATGTGACGAGTCGCCTCATTGCTACAAGCGACTTAACGAGGTGCTGGAATTTCACGCGGAAACGGTGAAAATCCTGCACACGTTGACCCCATTTGGGGTGGCGATGGCGGGCGAGAACGAGTTTGATCCTTACAAGGATTGAGGCTCGTTTAGCGGCTGGTTGGATCGGCGTTGCCGTTCCACCAGCCGTTGTCGAGAGTGCCGTCGCCATCGAAGTCGTCCATCGCGGCGAGCTTCATCGTCGTTGCGTGCCCGTCGGCGAACTGGACGGCGACTCGTCCGGCGTGGCGTTCGGCCGGAGTGGATCGGCATCCCCTTGGACCGGAACCGCATTCGGCGCCTTCGCCATAGTAGCCACTTGCCTTTCCGCTTCCTCGGCTCGAGCTGAGCGGCGGATCGAGCGTGTACTCACCGGCACCGACGGTGTTGTTATCGCGTCGGACGCCGTTCGTGTCGGCGACAAAGATGGTTTGGGCCGGAGTTGAAACTTGGGTCTCGGTTGCGGTGAACGGGAAGTTGGCGTTTCCGGTTACGAACCGAGAGTTGCCGAGATACTGGAAGTTGTAACCGTAGCCGCCGTACTTCTTGGTTGGGTTGTGGGCCCAGACCTTGCCGAAAATGGTCGGATCGGCGTTTGGAGCGAGGAAGACGTCCTCGTTCTTGATGTAGGGATACAGGTAGTCCGGCCAGCGGGTTCGCGGAGATTGGGTGCTGGGCGAGGACATGAACGGATACGCCTCGTTGTCGGTGACGTACATGACGGCGGACAGCCCGATCTGCTTGAGGTTGCTGATGCTGGCGGTCTTCTTAGCCGCGACTTTGGCTTGGGCGAATACGGGGAAAAGGATCGCCGCAAGGATCGCGATGATCGCGATCACGACCAAAAGTTCGATGAGGGTAAAGGCTTTCTTCATTCTGATCCGCCAAAATGTTTGACGGATCAAAATATACTCTTTCGTCAAGAATAGAACTTGACCTTTTTGATGTTGACGGGGTGGATTTGACGATCCCTAGCGGAAGCGCCAAATCACTTCTCCAAACACTTGGAGCCGGTTTGCGGAATACAGCCGGGCGTGGCCGTCGGCAAAGATGACCGGAGTTTGGCCGTTGCCACTTCCGTCACCGCCATAGCGGGCGAAGATGGGTTTTAGCGCTCCGGGCGCTTTGCCGGAGTGATCTACCCCTTTATACGGGGTGGTGCAGAGGTTTACGTCTCCGATGAGGGGGAGGCCGAAGTTGTAGGCCCCGTTTGGATCGTTGGGTCCATTGTATGGGTTAAAGACGTAGCCGCGTTCTTTGCCATTAACCGAGTTTGGGGTGAACGCAATCAGTCCGGTCTTTGCCGATTCATCGGCGAGCGAGAACGACGCTGCGGTGGTGAACCCTTCGGTTCCGGCCGGAGCAGCTCCGGTCACGGCGGTCGAGGCGAGGTCAACTCCGGTGGCGTCGTTGTAGCCGATGTTTTGGTTCCTTCGCGTGGTCCAGTTTTCGGCGAACGCACCCTGAGTGTTCGCGGCGACGAACAGATCCTTACTCTTTACGTATGGAAGCAGCTTTGGTGGCCAGACTTCGGGATCGCCCGGCTGGGCACTTCGCAGCGACGCTGGTACGAAGTGATCGTCGTGGTCGGTGGCATACATCACCAAAGCGGTCGCGAGCTGCTTGGATTGCGCCAGCGCCTTCGTTTTGATCGCGCTCAGCTTGGCCTGCGCGAAGACCGGGAACAGGATAGCCGCCAAGATCGCGATGATTGCTATCACGACGAGGAGCTCAATGAGGGTGAATGCTCGACGCATCGCTCACATTACAACAGATTTAGATCTCAAGGACTTCCTTTTGTCCTTCGACGAGTTCAAGAATTCCCTTTTGGCCGAGTTTGAGCAGTTTTCCTAAGACATCGACACCAAAGGGAGCAGCTTCGGCGGTTCCTTGGATTTCGACGAACTTTTGCGACGCGGTCATGACGATGTTCATGTCGGTTCCGGCGTTGCTATCTTCGTCGTAATCCAGGTCTAAAACTTCGATGTTTCGGTAGATGCCGACGGAGACCGCGGCGATCGGCTCTCGCATGACGTTCTCCTTCAGCATTCGCTTATTCAGCATCCAGCGGACGGCATCGTAGGCGGCGACGTAGCCCGCTGTGATAGCAGCGCAACGGGTGCCACCGTCGGCTTGGATAGCGTCGCAGTCGAGGGTGATGGTTCGCTCACCGAGCTTTTCGAGGTCGATGGCAGTTCGGAGCGCGCGGCCGATAAGGCGCTGAATTTCCATTGAGCGGCCGTTTGGTTTCATGAGGTCGCGTTGGTTTCGCTGGCGACCGGAGCGTGGAAGCATGGAGTATTCGGCGGTGAGCCAGCCGCTTCCCTTACCTTTCATGAAAGGCGGGACACGGTCTTCGACCGTTGCAGTGACGAGCATGTGGGTTTCGCCGATTTTGAGCAAGCACGAGCCCTCCGCAAACTTCGAGAATCCCCGTTCGAAGCTAACGGGTCGCATAGTGTCGGGGGTTCGGCCGCTTGGTCGCATGAAGCTTCAGAGTACCTACACAATGCCTTCTTAACAGAAACCAGGGTGCGTTCGAATCAAGCAAAAATGCTGGTGATGAAGCCGTCGGAATGATCTCCGTTAGGCTTAGACTAAGATGATGAAGCGTGTACTATTGGCTTTGGTAGCAATCTGTTGCGGTGCGATCTCGCATGCGACAAAGATCGAGAACCGTGCGAGCCTGAGAACGGTAGTGCAGCAGACGCTCCAGACGTTTGAACCGGCGGCTGAAGGTGGCTATCGTGCTACCCACGCGCAATCCAAGGCAAAATTCGCGATTTCCGAGTCGGGAGTTACCACGATTCAATCTGGAGTGGCTCGACTGAGCGTTGTGGCCAAAGAAGTTGGGCGGCAAGGGTATTCGAGCGTCCGACCATTAGGGACTCCTTCGGCTCTAAAGACGGGCACGGACCGATTCGGCTGGCCGTCGCTCGAATTGAAGCGAGCAGGGCTGACCGAACAGTACTTGAACGTTCGCGGAGGGATGCGACACGCTTTCCAGCTTGAGTCTCGACCGGAGGGTCAGACCGGGAATGCCTTTATTAAAGTTGCCGTATCTGGTGCGAGCAAGATTTCTGCGCCGAACAAGACCTCGCTTCATTTCCAAGTTGATGGTTCCGCGTTTCAATACAATAACTTGACGGTATGGGACGCGAAGAACCGACGACTAGCCGCGAAATTGGTGCCAACAAGGGATGGATTTTTCATCTCGGTCGATGACCGTAACGCGACCTACCCTGTAACGGTCGACCCAGATTGGTCGTTCACCAAGCGCCTGTATCACCCGACGGACCGAAGCATTGAAACTCTCTTTGGTGCGGCAGTTGCAACCGACGGCTTTACCGTCGCCGTCGGTGCACCAGATGATGACCTTATCGTCCACCAAGGGAAGGTCTATGTTTTTGTGTACAACGGCACCGATTGGGTTTTGCAGCAAGGCTTCCAGCAAAATGATACTTCGGTTTACATGCAATTTGGCCACGCCATTAGTTTAGATGGCAATCGTTTAGCAATCGCTGCCCAATCCTCGGTATTCATTTTTGAAAGAACAGGTTCGGTTTGGGCCCAGGTTGCCGAGATTCCTTCAATCGACGGACTTTTCGACATTAATAACAATAGCTTTAAACTTGTCGACGATCGCTTGATTGTGGGTGCCCCGGGTTATCGGACAGGCCTGGAAGGCGGCCTGGGTTTTAACCCGAGCGGAAAGATTTACATGTTTGCGAAGGTGGCAGGAGTCTGGCAAGAAGTCTTTTCAATGGTCGGGGCTTCCCAAGATTTGTTGGGAAGAAGTCTAAGCTTTGACGGCAACCGAGTCGCCGTGCTTGGTGGAAACAATCTGAAAGTTTTCAACGCTGGTCCAACAACGCTTACTCTGGCCGCTACGGTGGCGCTTCCCGAAAGCGCAAACTCAACTGCCGTAAGCGGCAACCGTATTGCGGTCGGTTTCCCATACGAGGGCGACGGCGTGGTGCGGATATACACGGCAAATGGAGCAACCTTTACGCTTTCGCAAACCATCAACAGTCCATTTGACGGACAGACCGAGGAAATAGATTACGGCGGCGGAGAGACCGGAACCAAGGATTCCTACTGGTTTGGTACTTACGTTGACCTTATGGGTGATGTGCTCGGCGTCGACCTCACCGAGGAATACCGGTCGCCGGGGAACTTTGATACTCCAGGCAACATTGCGCTGTATCGTATTACGGACACTACGGCGACTTTGACCGACTATTTGCAGATTTTCTTTACGGAATATAGGCGAGCCGTTCCGCTATTCCATCTAAAGTCTGGCCGTATGGTTGTAGGCATTTGGCAACCGTTTCTCGACGACAGTAACAACTCTCACGCTGACGTTTACGAGAACTTGGTAAGCGGACTCACCGTCACCTTTGCCGCGCCATATGAAGTTGGTGGCAAAAACGTTACAGGTCAGGTGAACTTGACTGCTCCGGCACCGGCGGGCGGAATGCGCGTCAGCTTGATGACCAACAGTCCAAACATGACGGTGCCGAGTTCGGTGTCGGTTCCGGCGGGAGCTTCTTCTGTCAGCTTTACGGCTAACACTTTGCCAGTGGCGGCAGACGGTTTCGTTGACGTGATCGCGAGCAGCGCGGTTTCAGGCGTGGTTCGGACGCCGTTTGAGATTCGGACCCCACGCGTCGGGGGATTTGCGGCGAGCGCGACGGACGTCGCGCCTGGCGGCACGGTGAATATGACCTTTACGCTCCAAGCGGTGGCCGGGCCGGGCGGAGTGCCGGTTACCTTAACTCCTTCAAGGGCGGGAGCGGTGACCTTCCCATCTTCTATGGTGGTGCCTCAGGGACAGTCACGATTAACGGTTCCAGTGACCTTCACGAATTCTGTGCCCGCGGGACCTCTTACCATCACGGCCGGTCCGACGTATCGAGCAAAAACGGTCACGATTAACGTTGTTCGCAGAATTCTAATCTTCGTAGGCGTCAACCAGACCGTTCTTCGCACGCTTGAGTCGACTCAGGGCACGGTGCAACTTGATGGACCAGCTCCCACCGGGGGGCAACCCGTACGGCTGACGCTGAATCATAGCGACGTGGTGGTACCGGACACCGTTGTTATTCCGGCGGGCGGGACTACCGGAACGTTCCCCGTAACTTCGATAGGAAATACGGCGAAGACAGTCTATATCTATGCCGGGATCTTTGGGCCTAGTTTGCGTCAGTACGTTACGATCAAGCTTCGAAACTTGAAGAGCATCGTGCTCAATCCGGCTACCGTGACGGGCGGAACAACCTCAAGTGCGGAAGTTAAGATCGACTATCCAGCGCCGGTGGGAGGCACAGTGGTTGAGTTGCGGAGCCAGAAGCCGACGCTTGCTGCGGTACCGGCGACGGTTACGATCCCGGCAGGATCTGACACGATTTCGGTGCCGATCACGACGGTGGCTAGAAACGGTGACCCGCTTTCCATATACATTTACGCAAACCTGCCCGGAATGGCGACGCAGGGCAAGCAACTCAGGATCGTTCGCCCGGTGGTCACGGGGGTGAGCATCTCTCCAAGCACGGTAGTTGGCGGAACGAGCACGACCGGTACGGTGACGCTGAATGGGCCAGCGGCGGCGGGTGGTTTGGTGGTGAAGTTGAGTAGCCAGAAACCGACATTGGCTTCCGTACCGACGACCGTAACGGTTCCGGCCGGAGCAACCTCCGTCAACTTCACGATCACAACGTTCCCGAGAAGCGGAACCCCGGCGACAAGCAACATTTACGCATCCATTGGAACAGATAGCGTGAAAGCGGCGGTTGTTACGGTCACCGCTCCGTAATGTTGAGCGATTATCTCCCGACTACGGTCGGGAAGCGTGTTGACCTGCCGTTGTCTTAAATCTCGGCCAACAACCCAGCAAAAATACTATCGAGTTTTTGCTGTTCCTTTCGATGAATCAGCCTAGACTTGGCTTATGAAGCACTGTTTGTTGGCTTTGTCTGTGATGGGTTGCGCGGCGCTAACGCCTGCGACCGAAATCGAGAATCGGGCTCGTCTGCGTACAGTGGTTCAGCAAACGTTCCAGAGCTTCGAGCGAGCGCCGGAAGGCGGTTACCGTGCGACGCATTCTCGATCCGGATCGAAGTTTTCTTTCTCGGATTCAGGCTTGGCAACGGTGCAATCTGGATCTAACCGATTGAGCGTCGTGGCCAAGCAGCTCGGTCGGCAGGGTTATTCGAGCATCACTCCGATTGGCACGCCTTCATTGCTGAAGAGCGAGACGGACCGATTTGGCTGGCCAACGCTCGAACTCAAGCGTTCTGGCCTTACCGAGCAGTACGTAAACGCTGAAGGCGGGATGCGACACGCGTTCCAAATTACGTCTCGACCAGCAGGCGAAACGGGAAATGCGTTCATCAAGCTGGCCGTTTCCGGAGCGAGCAAGATTTCTGCGCCAAATAGGACCTCGCTTGCTTTTCAGGTTGGCGGTGCCACATTCGAGTACAAGGACCTTACGGTGTGGGATGCGCGGAACCGACGCTTAGCCGCGAAGTTGGTACCGGCGAAGGATGGATTCTTCATCTCCGTCGATGACCGAAACGCTGTGTATCCGGTCAAGATTGACCCGGACTGGTCGTTCGTGAAGCGCCTGGTTCACCCGACGGACCCAAGCATTGACACGCTTTTTGGGTCGGCGATTGCTGTTGACGGCTTCACGGTCGCGGTTGGCGCGCAGGATGATGACTGGGTTTACGACCAAGGCAAGGTCTATATTTTCGTGTTCAATGGCACGGATTGGGTACTGCAACAGGCCATCCAACAAAGCAACACTTCGGTGAACCTGCCTTTCGGTCATGCCGTTAGTTTGGATGGAAATCGATTAGCGGCCGCTGCTGGATCCAGCGCGTTTATTTTTGAAAGAACGGGTTCAGTCTGGACCCAAGTTGCCGAAATACCAGGAATTGGTGGACTTAATGGCGTCAATAACAACAGTTTTAAGCTTGTTGACAATCGTTTGGTTGTAGGTGCGCCAGGATTTCGAACCGGCCTAGAAGGAGGAGGCGGATTTTCAACTCCGAGTGGAAAGATCTACATGTTTACGCCGGTGGGTGGAGTCTGGCAAGAGGTCTTCTCTCTGGCCGGTTCTCCTGGGGACAGATTAGGCAGAAGCATAGGCTTTGATGGTAACCGAGTCGTTGCGATTAAACCGAACACGCTAAACGTTTTCAATGCGGGTCCGACGTCGCTGACGCTTGCAGCCACGGTAGCCGTTCCCGAGGATGCAAATTCTACTGATGTGAGCGGAAATCGCATTGCCGTTGGATTCCCGAGATCGGCGGTAGCTGAAGACGGCCTAGTTAGAATCTACGTTCCGAGCGGAGACACTTTCGTGGTTTCACAGACTATACAGAGCCCATTTCCTGGAGGGCCACGAGAGATTGACCTCGGAGGAGGCGAAACTGCGGTTGTCGATGAAGTCCGGTTCGGATCATATGTTGATCTAATGGGAGATGTGCTTGGCGCAGACCTTCTATATACATTCGCGGCACCGGGGGATCGCTGGAGTCAGGGTGAGGCGGTGCTGTTCCGAATTTCGGACACAACCGCAACTTTCACCGACAGACTCAAGTTCGGGTTCTACGAATTTCGCGGAGAGGTGCCGTTGTTCCAGCTCCAGTCAGGCAGACTGGCTGTTGGTATTTGGCAGGAGTTTGTTTCCGAATTTAGCAATCAGAGTTACGTGAACGTCTACGATAATCTGGTCAGCGGACTAACGGTTACCTTTGCTGCGCCGTATGAAGTTGGCGGCAAGAATGTGACGGGTCAGGTGAACTTGTCTGCTCCGGCGCCTTCGGGCGGAATGCGCGTCAGCTTGATTACCAACAGTCCGAACATGACGGTTCCGAGTTCGGTTACGGTCCCGGCGGGAGCTTCTTCCGTCAGCTTCACGGCAAACACTTTGCCCGTGGCGGCAGACGGTTTCGTTGACGTGATCGCGAGCAGCGCGGTTTCAGGCGTGGTTCGGACGCCGTTTGAGATTCGGACCCCACGCGTCGGGGGATTTGCGGCGAGCGCGACGGAAGTTGGTGTTAACGGCACGGTGACCGTCACCTTTACGTTACAAGCGGTTGCGGGGCCTGGCGGCGTGCCGGTCACTTTGACTCCCAGTAATCCAGGAGCGGTGACCTTGCCTTCCTCTTTGGTGGTGCCTCAAGGGCAGTCACGATTGACGGTTCCAGTTAACTTCTTGCCTTCTGCGCCGGCTGGCCCACTCAGCCTCACAGCTGGCCCAACTTACAGAGAGAAGACGGTCACGATCAACGTGGTTCGAAGGAATCTGAACTTCCTACACCCCTTCCCCGTTCTGCGCACTCTTGAGTCGGCGCAAGGCACGGTGGGAATTGATGGACCTGCACCAGTCGGGGGCCAAATCGTGCGGCTAAGCTCGACAGATGCGGACTTGGTAGTTCCGGCAACCGTTACGATTCCGGCCGGTGGAACATCCGCAACGTTCTTCGTAACTTCGATCGGGAATAGTGCGAAGACGGTTTACGTCTATGCCGGAACCGCCGTGCTCAACTTGCGCCAGTACGTTGCGATCAAGATTCGAAACCTGAAGAGCATCGTGCTCAATCCGGCTACGGTGACAGGAGGAACGGTAAGCAGTGCGGTTGTGACCATCGACTATCCGGCCCCAACTGGCGGCACGGTGGTCGAGCTTCGGAGTCAAAAGCCCAGCCTTGCGTCGCTGCCGGCGACCGTAACCATTCCGGCGCGCTCCCAATCCATCACGGTTCCCATTACGACGGCGGCTCGGAACGGAGACCCGATCTCGTTCTACATCTACGCCAACCTCCCCGGATTTGGGACGCAGGGCAAGCAACTCAGGATCGTTCGCCCGGTGGTCACAGGGGTGACCATCTCTCCGAGCACGGTAGTCGGCGGAACGACCACGACCGGTACGGTGACGCTGAATGGGCCAGCGGCGGCGGGTGGTTTGGTGGTGAAGTTGAGTAGCCAGAAACCGACATTGGCTTCTGTACCGACGACCGTAACAGTTCCGGCCGGGGCAACCTCCGTCAACTTCACGATCACAACGTTCCCGCGAAGCGGAACCCCGGCGACGAGCAACATTTACGCATCCATTGGCACGGATAGCGTAAAAGCGGCGGTTGTTACGGTCACCGCGCCTTGACGGCGACTTCCCGCCTTTCGAGTTTTCGGAAGGCGGGATTCTTTTGGCTCGCCGGTAAACTCGGACACGGTGATTACCCTCTCGGACCGGTTCTCTCAGTTAAAGTCGAAGCAGGAAAAGGCACTGGTTCTGTTTCTCACCGCAGGTGACCAGCCTTTGTCGCAACTCCCCGCGATCATTAGCACGCTGGAATCGGCGGGAGCAGATGCGATTGAGATTGGAATTCCGTTTAGCGATCCTTTTGGAGAGGGTCCAACGATTCAGGCGAGCAGTCAGCGGAGCCTAGATAACGGCACAAAGCCGATTGACATTTTGAATGCCCTTTCCGATCTTCCACGGAGCATTCCGATTGTTACGATGGGCTACGTGAACCCGGTGATGCGAATGGGTTGGACGACCTTTGCGGAACGGAGTCGGGCGGCGGGGGTTACGGGCACGATTATCAGCGACCTTGTTCCTGAAGAGGCAGACGAGTGGTGCGCGGCTTGTATAGCGAACGACCTTGAGACCATTTTTCTCGTTGCGCCGACCAGCACGCAGTCGCGAATGGATGAGGTCGCCGCGCGATCTACTGGCTTTGTTTATGCGGTGAGCCGAACCGGAGTAACGGGCGCCGAGAACGCTGCGCCGCCGGAGGTTCAGGGGCTGGTGAGCGCGATCAAGCAACGGACCGATAAGCCGGTTTGCGTTGGCTTCGGAATCTCTTCGCCAGCGCATGTTCGAATGGTTTGCCAAGTGGCAGATGGCGCGGTGGTGGGTTCTTACCTTGTGAACCTTCTGCACAAGCAGTGGGAGAACGGCGCGGGCGCAGCCGCGATTCACGACGCGGTTGCCGAGCTGAAGGCCGCGACGCGAGGCTGAGATGGCGCACCAGTCGATTGAGCTCAAATCCATTTCTCCGCTTGACGGATACAAGCTGCTCACCAATCTGGTGGTGCCCAGACCCATCGCGTTGGTGTCTACCATCGGAGCAGACGGGGTGGCGAACCTTGCGCCTTTTAGCTTCTTTATGCTGGGCGGGAGTAACCCGGCCAGCCTTATGATTTCCCCTACTCTCACCGGCAAAGGGCGGATGAAGGACACGCTGCGCAATATTCGCGAAACGGGCGAGTTTGTGGTCAACCTGGTCACCCGCGAAATGGCGGATGATATGAACCAGACCAGCCGGAGCTTGCCGGCAAATGAGTCGGAATGGTCTTGGACGAAGTTCGCGGCTCTTCCCTCTTCAATGGTGAAGCCGGAGCGGGTTGGGGAAAGTCCGGCCCATCTTGAGTGCAAGCTTTTTGACGTGATTGAGCACGGGCATGGGCCGAACGCGGCGCGGTACGTGATTGGCGAAGTGTTGATGGCGCACTTTGAAGATGCCGGAGGGGGCTTGATTGCCCGATTGGGCGGGCCGGGGTACCTGGATCTGGACACGGTCGAGAGCTTTGAGTTGCCGAGACCCTAAGAAGGTTGAGCCAAAAACCGCCGTTCTACCGTCACAATAACGCATGCGTTTGAAGCGCGTCCGCATCATCGGTTTCAAGACCTTTGCGGATAAAACCGAATTCACTCTCGAAGGCGACGTTACGGCCGTCGTTGGCCCGAACGGGTGTGGCAAGTCGAACCTGGTTGACGCCATTCTTTGGGGCCTGGGCGAAGGCAATGCCCGATCGCTCCGTGCGGCCACCGGGCAGGATGTTATTTTCAACGGCAGCCCGAAACGGAAGGCAGTTGGCTATGCCGAAGTCACCCTAGTCTTCGACAATGAGGACCAGTCATTGCCGATCGATACGGCGGAAGTGGTGATCACCCGGCGACTCACGCGCGGCGGCGATGGCGATTACAGCATCAACAAGCGAAGTTGCCGCCTTCGCGACATTCACGAGCTGTTGGCGGACTCGGGGCTTGGTCGCTCGGGGTATGCAATTGTCGGTCAGAAGGAGATTGATGCGGCGCTGGCGGCGAGCGCGGAAGAGCGGCGTGGATGGGTGGACGAGGCGGCCGGAGTTCAGCGGTATCGGGCCCGGAAGATTGAGAGCCAGCGCCGACTGGCCCAAGCCAATGACCACTTGAGCCGCGTGGGCGACATCATTTCGGAAATCGAAAGCCAGCGCGGGCCGCTCCGCGAAGAAGCCGAACGGGCGCAGCGGTACAAGCAGTTGGCGCAGTCTCTGCGAGAAGTCGAAGTTGGCCTGCTGGTTCGCGAGGCGTGCGATTCGATTAAGGAGATTGGCGAGCTCGAGATTAAGATTCAGAACTCCAGCCGATTGGCGGTTGAGGAAGCGGCGCGGTGCGAGAGTCTGGACGCCGAGGCGGCGCGGGTTCGGGCGGAGCTTCAGATTAAGGAAACCGAGACCGAATCGCTCCGAGAAGCTCTTCAGGAAGCCGTAACCGGGCTGGAGCGATCCGAGAGCAACCTGAAGCTGGCCGAGCAGCGGTTGCAGAGCCTGACCGAGC
The DNA here is from genome assembly GCA_027485645.1 of bacterium. Taxonomy (GTDB): domain Bacteria; phylum Armatimonadota; class Fimbriimonadia; order Fimbriimonadales; family Fimbriimonadaceae; genus Fimbriimonas. The sequence goes on along the minus strand of JAIXQR010000002.1, from coordinate 440,497 downwards.
AGGAAGGATCGTTGGACGAGCATGCGGCGACAATTCAGGAACGCATTCGGGCCTCGGAGCACGAGGTGGCGGCGAGCCTGGAAGAGGAGAATGCCTCCTATCAGCGACTGAAGGACCTGAAGACCGACCTGAGCGGCGCGAGCGCGGAGGCGAAGGCGTTGGCGGCGGAGCTGGACGCACTGGAGAAAGAGCTTCGGGAGGCGCGGAGGCTGGAGCAGGATCGCCTGAAGGCGGAGGCGGCGGCGCAGCAACAGGCCACGCGGCGGAAGGACGTTGAGCGAGAACTCGCCGGAATCAAGTCGGCGATTCCCGACCTGGAAGCCGCGGTACTGGAAGCTCAGGGGCAGTTCGACGCCGCGAAATCGGTGGTTGACGAAATCGAGGGTCGACTGGCGAAAGGATTAGAGCAGATCAATGCGATTCAGCAATCCTCGCGCGCGGATGACCAGGCGGTGCGCGACGCGCTCGGAAAGAAGGCGGCAATCGAAGGTCGAATTCGGGGGATTGAGTCCACGATCGCGAGTTTGGAGGGGGTTTCTCAGGGCACCCGCGCGGTGATGGAGGCCGCCAAGTCGGGCATCTTGCAGGCCGAATACACCCCGGTTTCTCAAGCAATTGAGTGCGAGCCGGATGTGGCATTGGCGATTGAGACCGCCCTCGGCGGAAGCGCGAACGACCTGATCGTGGATCAAGATCGGGACGCGAAGGCGGCGATTGAGTTTCTTAAATCAAACCGAGCGGGGCGGGCGACTTTCCAGCCGATTCCGCTGATGCGGCCGAGCGAGCCGAGTTCGGAGCTTCGGCGATTGACAAGCGAGCGCGGAGTTTTGGGTCGGGCTAGCGAACTGGTCACCTGCCCTTCTCGGTGTCGCCCGGTAATTGACTCGCTTTTGGGTCGCGTACTGATTGTTGAAGAGCTGGACGATGCCCTGCGGCTGGCGCGGACAACGGGCTGGAGCCGAATGGTTACGCTGGACGGTGAGGTTGTCCACGGCAGCGGTGCGGTGACGGGCGGAACCACGAAGAACACCAGCTACGGCATGGTTCAGCGTCGAGCGGACTTGGCCGACTTGGAGCGGGAGCTCGGCGAGATTGTCCGCTTGGTGCAGCAGCAGACCGGGCGGGCGGATAAGCGCAACGCCGAAGTTGCGAAGCTGGAGGCCGAGCTTGAGACCGCGAAAGTGCCGCTGCCGGCAGCGAAGGCGGAGTTGAACGATCAGCGACAGTACTTGCAGAGCTTGAACGACGAGCTGCAGATGACGGTGAAGCAGCGGGACCGCTTGCAGCGGGAGCTTGGGACGCTGAACGGCGAACTCGGCGTGGCAACCTCGGGCCGGAGCGTGGCCGAGCTGGATTCGCTCCGCGACTCGGTGCTGAAGGCGCTGGCGGGCAGAACTGCGGATGCCGAGCAAAGCGAGGTTCGGCTTCGCGAAGCCGAGCAAGCATGGTCGAAGGCGCAAGGTAATCGCCTGAGCGCGGAGCGACGGCTTAAGCAGGCCCAAGAGGACAACGACCTTCGCGAAAACCGCATGGCGAACATTGGGCCCTTGCGGGATCGGCTGGGCAAAGAGATCGAACTGCATGAAGTCCGCATCGAAGAGATGCAGGCGATCATCGGCGACCTTAATCGGGACTTGAGCGAGAAAACCGCTTTGAAGCGCGGTCTCTCTGACCGGCTCGGGCAGGTGTACGACGAGGCGAAATCGGCGCGCGAGAACGCCAACGCGATTAGCGCGGCGAACCAGAACAGCGAGTTGCTGCGGGCGCGGGCGGAGAGCCGACGGGCGAACTCGCTTCAGCGACTGTTTGAGGAGTACGGAATTGGCGAATCGGAAGCGGTTCAACTGAACGGGACTTTTGAGATTCCGGAGGATGCGCAGGCGCTGACGAACCGATTCCGCCGCGAGCTGCGAGCGATGGGGGATGTGAACCTGGGGGCGATTGATGCCTTTGAGCGGCTGACCGTTCGGTATGACGAGCTGTTTGGCCAGCAGCAGGACATTTTGGAAGGCATCGGGCAGGTTGAGGCGGCGATTGTTGAGCTGGATAACCTGACGCGAGATCGATTCCTCACGACCTTTACGAAGGTTCAGGCGGCGTTCCGCACGGTGTTCCAGACGGTGTTTCCGGGCGGCGAGGGCGACCTGGTGCTGACGAATCAGGAACAGGTTTTGGACAGCGGCGTGGACATTGACGTTCGGCTGCCGGGCAAGCGGAAGCAGGTTTTGCAGTTGCTGAGCGGCGGTGAGCGGTCGCTTTGCGCGGCGGCGTTCTTGTTCGCTTTGCTCCGCGTGAAGCCAAGTCCGTTGGTGATTCTCGACGAAGTTGATGCTCCGCTGGACGGGCGAAATGTGGAGCGCTTCTCTGCCCTGCTCAGCGACTTTATCGGCGAGACGCAGTTCATTGTGATTACCCACAACCCGACGACGATTGAGTCGGCGCCGGTTTGGCTCGGCGTGACGATGAACGAGCCGGGGGTCAGCACTTTGGTTCCGGCGAAGCTGCGCGATGCGAAGCAGTTTGTGTCGGAATTTGCAAACGTCTAAACTAGATTCATGAAAGTCGGCATTCTTGGCGCGGGCGGAATGGGGAACGTGCACGCGGCGCAGTACCGCAAGATGCCGGGAGTTGAAATCTTCTTCTTCGACCGGAAGGAAGACCGGCTGCAAAAGCTGATTGAGAAGTACGAGGCCGACGGTTGGACCGAGCTTGCGCGGGTGATTGAGAACGTCGATGTGATCGACATTTGCTTGCCCACGGATTTGCATGCCGAGATTGGGCTGCAGGCGATTGCGGCCGGGAAGCCGATTTTTGTTGAGAAGCCGATTGCGCGGACTTTGGACGAGGCGATTTCCCTTGTCGAAGCGGCCAAGAAGGCGAAGGTGGCGCTGATGCCCGGGCAGGTGGTGCGGTACTTCCCTGAGTTTCGGAAAGCACATGATCTCGTGCTTTCGGGGCAGGTGGGGCGGCCAGCGGCAGCGAGGACGCGACGCGGGGGGCCGGCACCGAAGGGGAGCAGCAACTGGTTTATGGACCACGAGCGATCGGGCGGGGTTTTGCTGGATTTGGCGATCCATGACTTCGACTGGCTACGGTGGACCTTTGGCGAGGTGGATCACCTCTATAGCCGCTCGGTGGGATTGCAGGCGGGTTCGGGGCCGGACTATGCGCTGACGACGTTGACTTTCGATTCTGGAGTTGTGGCGCACGTTGAGGCGACTTGGATGGATCCTTCTGGGTTCCGGACGACTTTGGAGGTCGCGGGTTCGGAGGGGTTGATTCAGTTCGACAGCAAGGACCAGCCGGCGGTGCGGGTTTCGACTCCGGATGGCTCCCGCGGCGATACTCCTCGCGCTCCGCTGGATGACCCTTACTACTTGGAGATTCGCGGATTTTTGGATGCGGTTCGCGATGGTACGCCGCCGCCGGTTTCCGGGTGGGACGGGGTGAATGCGCTGGCGATTTCGCTGGCGGCGATTGAGAGCGCTCAGACCGGCAATGTCGTTGTTCCCCAGAGGTTCCCGAAATGAAGCAACAAGAGATTGGCCAGACGGGCCTGACGGCCGGACGACTTTCTTACGGCGCGATGCGCATTGCCGGAACTTGGAATCCGGCGGAGGTTGATTCGGCGAAGCGCGAAGCCGGGAAGAAGGCGCTGATTGCGGCCTATGAGGCAGGCTATACGCTGTTTGACCATGCCGACATTTATTGCCGGAGCATGTGTGAGGATATCCACGGCGAGCTGATGCGGGAGATTCCTTCGATGCGGTCTGAGATCATCATCGCCACGAAGTGCGGGATCCGCTTTGGCGGCGATCCGAACCCGGATTCTCCGCATCGGTATGACTTTTCGAAGGAGCACATTTTGGCTTCTTGCGATAAGTCGCTGGGGCACCTTGGGATTGAGACGATCGATATCTACCAGCTCCACCGGCCGGATTTGCTGATGGACCCTTCTGAGATTGCGGAGGCTTTTGACATTCTCCACCGCGCCGGGAAGGTTCGGTTCTTTGGGATCAGCAACTTTCTGCCTTCATTCGTAACGGCGCTGCAATCAGCTTTGACGGAGGACCTGGTGGTGAATCAGGTTGAGATTCACCTAGGGCGGTTGGATTGCTTCACCGACGGAACGCTGGATCAGTGCCTGGCTTTGGGCATGACGCCTTTGGCCTGGAGCCCGCTTGGCGGTGGCTGGCTAGGCGAAGGCGGCACGGTCCCGCCGGGGTCACCGCGACATCATTTGCTGGCGCTGATGGATTCGATGGCGGTGGCTTATGAAGTGACGCGGACGGAGATTGCGCTAGCGTTTCTGCTGAAGCATCCGTCAGGGATCGTGCCGATTGTGGGGTCGACGCGTCCGGAGAAGATCCGGCAGGCGGTCCGGGCGACGGAGACCGAGCTGAGCCGCGAGGACTGGTACCGGCTCCTGGTCGCGGCGCGGCAGGCGCCGCTGCCGTGAGCGCGGCGAGATTTATTATTTACACTTCCCGCGTTGGGGGCGAGTGTAAATTTCTGCACTTCGGGAATCTTTGAGGGCACATCCCTACTGCAGCGAGGAGGCGAAAAGTCAACTTATGATTTTTCTCCAACTCTTAAATCGTCGGAGAAAGATCGGATCATCGCACTCTGAGAATAGCTAGCGACCTTGCTGGGATTTTGCATATCCGTTGTTTTTCCTTTTCGAGCTAACAGTCTGACCTCCAACGGGCACGTATGATAAGTGAGAATAAGTCATGAGCCAGGATAAAACAAATTTAGAGTTTTGCAGAGAAGATGAGGAATTGGAACCACGGGCGGCCGAGCAGGTCAGAATCATCTTGCCCAATGCGGCAGGGGATGCTTTCGGGAATAACAAGGACACTGATTCTCACAGCATCGCAGTGACGACAATTCACGGCAAGTTAGCTCACTCCATAAGGTATGGAGTGGCTTACGCTCCGAACGGAGGAACCGCAAACGCAGGTGCGATCGGTGCGGCGGTGAGTCAGGCCGGTGGTACTTCAACTGCCGGGGATGGCGGATGCGCATTTGCAACAACGGGAACGGCAATTACACACGCTAACGGTGTGGCGTACGCCAGAAAAGGTTCCGCAACCGTCAACGTCAACGGTGTGGCAATGTGTCTACTGGAAGGATCAGCGAAGGCCGGGATTGCAGGAATCGCGTGCGCCCAGAATTTCTCGATTCGCAACGACATGATGATCACGAATGTGATGGCGGGGAAAGTTGCAGCAGGACACTTCGGGGTCGTGATCGCTTATCGCGAGTTCGAGGGAATTTCACTCCACACCAAGCGACGTCCCGTCGTTGGGATCATCGGCTCGAAACCCGAAGGGCTGACCCCGAAAATCGAAGCGCTTCTGCTTGCCCATGGCGTCCAGTTCGGGCTTGTTGCTGATACCTTTTATCGATTGGATGCGAACGGTCAATTCGTAGAAGCTACTCAGTAGAATCGCGACTCGTCCGATCGCATCGTTGGCGGTGCGATCGGACCATTGAGCGAGTCTTTGGTTCATGGGTTTCAGTCAAGGCGGGTCGACCGGATGAGGCGGAAAGTACAACACTTTGGACCCTCCATCATGTCGAGCACTGCCCGGTGAAGATCGTGGAACAGGGCTGCGGTACGTTTTGGCGTGATTCCTGAGAGCTTGGCCTGGAGCCACGGCATTAAGAATCGCGCATCATCGAGCGCGTGCTTGCTCGTGAGCAAACAATTCGGCCCCTCGATTCTGGTTTCGTACGACCCATTTTGAGTGCACGGTTGATAACTGTCACGACATCGTGACAGTCGAGCTCAAAATGTCGTTGTGAATCTCGCAAAATATCTCGCGGATCGCATTGCCAACTCGCTCAGGTAGAAATAGTTCACGTCGAACTAGAGATGGGTTCGATCAATACTGTCTTCCGCCAGTAACTCCATTGGATGAGACGAATCGGATTGGGTTCACGAACCCCGTGTCCAGACGACCGAACACGTCAATACACAGAACTGCAATTCAAGTTGAATCCGAGGATTTCGTCGGGCATCTTCCCCGGTGTCCTTAGACGGTGCGGTACAACGTTGGAAGTCGAGATTGAGACGCAGGCTCATGATAGAATTCAGGCACATGGAGGGCATCAGTAAGAATGGAGTGTGGACAACATTAGCTTCGGCCGTGTTGTCGGTACTTGCAGTACAAAGCTCTCTGCCTGCAACTAGCCGAGCGCGAAACTTAGAGGAACCATCGCGCGAGCTTGTATCCAGGGCAATTGGTTTTTCTGCAACTATTGAAGTCGATGCAGGCGCATTAGTTAGAAAAACGGGGTCAAACAGAGCTATGTTTGGTTTTCCAATTCCTGAACAGAACCAGTACTTAAAAATCAAGGGTAGCGCAACTCTAGATGGTAAACCTTTAAGTGTGGCGAATGCCGGAGATTCAGAACGCTCAACTTGGTATACCGAAGCTACTTCTAAAAGCGGCATAGCAAAAGTGCAACTCGATGGAGTCATATTTTTAAGAAACATTCATTCTAGCAGTAGGCTATCGCAATCTGTTTTCCTTTCTGGAGATGAGTTTAAACGATATACCTCACCAGAGACAAGAGTTATCTCTGGCGATGCTGAGATGGTTGCCAAGATCAGGTCAGAAGGATTAGGATTAAAGCAAGGAGAAACTCGTTATGATTATTGCGTGAGGCTTGCTGAGTACATGAACAGGCGATTTGAGTACGGAGAATGTGATATCTCGAAAGAACAGCAAAAGTCTCCTGCCATTTTTAATGCTAAGTTCATGCAGTGTCAAGAGGCAGCCGTTTTTGCTGCGACCTGTATACGTTCTTCTGGTATACCTGCGAAGCTAAACAGTGGACTGATCTTTAGCGATACAGGCTTGCTTTCTGGTTATCATACAGATTTAGAGGTGTTTTCACCCGAGAAGGGATGGTTTCCATTCAACGGAGCACGTGTTTTAAGTCATCGCGGACCGTTATCCGATATTGTTGGCAAGGATTACAGCAGCATAATGGGTGTGGGCATTGGCGGCTACCTAATTACTGACCGAGGCACAAAAACTCTGTCGGTACCACTTATAAAGCCCATGATCAGAGGGTACTTCTATGATTTCTGGGTTGCAGACAATAATCGCACTGTCATTAAGGACACAGGAACAGTGATTTTAACCACTAGTAATATTTCTTTTGATGAGGGTGTGAATGGTGCGTACACACCTGAACTAGTAAAATCTAGTGCAAATATTCTAGCAGAATCGTCTTGGAATGCGTTTTCAATGGAGGGTTCTCAAGGCAAATTTACAGAAGGCCTTGACGGCACTGTGAGGTTTGATACCTATAAAGTTGGTGCCAATCCATGGAGTAGTCAATTTTCTCTGTTAGTTGACAAAGCACAGTTAAAGCCAAATCAATGTTATGAATTGTCTTTTTTAGTAAAATCTGATCGCAACAAAACATTTGGCATTCATTCAGTCAGATTGGAGCCGCCTTTTGATAAGATTGCAATGGAGTATCACACGATGGATAGCAAGCCGAGTTGGACCAGGAAAACCTTGCGTTTCACTACCAAGTCCAGCGGCACGCCAGGTACGTACAGACTTCCCTGTTTCTATGTCGGCAAGGCTTTAGGATTTCTGGAAGTGAAGGATCTCAGTTTAAATGAACTAAATAGGAGTAGTGAATAGATTGCGCAGCATTACAAGCGACCCAAGGGATCGCAGTAGCTGTCTGGGTTCGGCCTGAATCGAATTGGGTTGAAGAGTCAGACACACATTTCAAGGACCAGTGAACGCGAAATTGGATGTGGCCGGTTGTCATTTCTTATCCAGCGTAGAGAGTTTTTGTTCCCGCCTCGGTTGCTCTTGAAGCTTTGACGATTCATAAATCAGAATCTATCATATAGAGTTGGCTGTCAATCGGTTGGATGCACCCGCCGGGAACAACGGGTAATCTATGTATATGGTTTTCGTATTACAACTAGCCCTCATGTTTGCCACCGATCCGCTAGGTAGCCGGTTGGACTTGACGGCTGGGGCGAGTGACTTACCTTGGAATGCGTACAACGCTGCAGAGCCGTTTCACCAAGCTAAGACATTGAAGTTGGCTGAGTTAGCGGCGCTTCGTCAGGTCAGTCCAAAAGCGAAATTGATCAAGTTTCGAGGCAAAACATATCGCCGGACCAGCGACGACAAAACGGACGGCTTCTGGATAGACCTAGGTGAATATGCCATTGAGATGAGTTACTCCAGTGGATGGAGCGTAGGTGTCGTTTGGCCGGGACGAACGACAGTCGCGAGTATCAGTCAAAAGTTGGGCATTCCTAAAGACCAGAAGTGGACAGACGAATTTGGCTCCGTTCTGAAAGATGGTCAATGGGTAAAAGGAGTAGTTGGCAAAAGTGCCCAGCAGGTTCCCGGCTTGGATGGCTCTCTTTATGTCTATGTAGTCCAAGACCCGCAAATTGATTTCACCACTGTGCAACTACGTAAAGTGAAGCCGGGCTCAAAGGTTTCTGAGGACTCGGCACCTCTGCAAACCGACAGCGTCGAACTTGGGCTTCCAACTCTGTTAGCGATCGAGGGCGCGACAGCTTTTCTCAGTGGCGATCGAAGAAATATCGAGGTGGAAATAGCAAAGCAAGGCCCAAACCCCTATTCGGTCCAGCTTTTTTGGTCAATGCCTGCCAAAGCATCTTCAAACACTTACACTCTGACCTTTGAAGCCCGGGCTTCGGATCCCACTACGGTGAGCGTCGCGGCAGATCTCGAAGCCGCTCCCTATACCAATCTGGGGTTCGCAGAGCGTATTGACTTGAATCAGGAATGGAAGCGCTTTGTCTTCAACGTCAGTTTGAAGGAAGCAAACAGCTCCATCAAACTACCGGTTTTCCTGCTTTCGACGGGTGCGAAGAAAGTCTCAATTCGTTCGTTCGTGCTAAAGAAAAGTCCGGTATCAGACTAGATGCTCTAAAGGTGGCCAGTCCCCAGTTGTTGGCCAGTTTAGCGTGATCTAGCATTTGATCTCGGGGTTAGTTATGAGACTAACCTCAAGGCCGTTTAGCTTCTCTCATCCACACTAAGATTCTGGATTGGCTGTTGTTCAGTTTTAGTGTGGATGGTTGCCAAACCCGCCCAGCACATCCTCGTACTCCGCCACGCTCGAGCATTTCGTCAGCCGATCCCGCACCACCGACGCTCCAACCGCTCCCTTGATATACAGCGGCATTTGGCCGCGGATGGCTCGGCTGGCGGTTAGTTCGGCTCTCGCGTAGTTCGGCGACAACAAAGCTTCTTCAAACGTGTCGCAGTCGGCTTCGTGGGCGATGGAGAGGCGGAGGTGGTGGAGGGCGGTTTGGATTCGTTCTTCCAAGCTTGGCGCGGGCAGCGGGATGGTCCAGTCTTCCCCGCGTTCGAACAGATCCATGGCCACGCGGATATCGCGGAGGCGCCAGGGGTTGGAGATGGCGGCGCGGCCTACCATGACGCCGTCGCAGCCGGTTTCTAGCAGCATGCGGATGGCGTCGGCGGGGGTTTTGACGTCGCCGTTGCCGACGAGCGGGACGGTGACGAGCTCACGGAGCGACTTGATGAGGTCCCAGTCGGCTTGGCCTTCGAAGCCTTGTTTGGCGAAGCGGGCGTGGAGGGTGATCATTTGCGCGCCGGCGTCTTGGAAGCGGCGAACGAGGTCGGGGGCGGCGAAGAGGCTGTAGTCCCACCCGGCGCGGACCTTTACCGTCACCGGGACTTTGACGGCGCGGACCACCGACGAGACAATCTGCTCGGCGAGAACGGGGTCTTTCAGGAGGGCGGCGCCGGCACCGGTTCGGCAGACTTTCGGCACCCAGCAGCCCATGTTGATGTCCACGATGTCCGCGCCCATCTCTTCGGCGGTGCGGGCGACTTCGGCCATGGTTTCCGGTTCGCCGCCGAAAATCTGGATGGTTAGGGGGCGCTCTTCCGGGTGGATGCGCATCTTTTTGCGCGCCCGGGAGGGGTTGTAGTGGTTCGCCATCGCGCTGACGAACTCGGTAAACATCAGTCCGGGGTTCGCGATGCGCTTGGCGATGAGGCGCATGGGGAGGGCGGTGACATCCTCCATCGGCGCGAGCACGAGCCGATTCGGGATTTCAACCGCACCTACTTTAAACATCACTCTCCCGCAGGAGTTTCGACTTCGTCGCCTTCGCCATCATCGGCTTCTTGCACGATGCGGGCGATGCTGCGGACCTGGTCTCCGGCAGCGAGGTCGATGAGCTTGACGCCCTGAGCGACGCGGCCGGTTTCGCGGATTTCCTTCACGCGGACGCGGATGCCCTTTCCGTTCATGGTCATCACCAAGAGCTTGTCCTGGTCCTCCACGACCTCTGCACCCACGACCTTTCCGGTCTTATCGGTGCAGTTCATGGTGAGGATTCCGGTGCCGCCGCGAGTTTGCGGTCGGTAATCGCTCAGCGGGGTGCGCTTTCCGTAGCCGTTTTCGCTGACCACAAGGAGGGTGAGCGACTCATCTACTACAGCAGCGGTGACAACCTGCTCATCGGCATCGCCAGCCTTAAAGACCATGGCCTTGACGCCACCAGCCGCACGCGACCGGGCAGTTGCACCGGTTTCGTTGAAGCGAATGGATTGGCCGTTGTGGGTGATGAGGATGATGTCGTCGTTGCCGCTGGTTCGAAGCACCCAACCGAGCTCGTCGCCTTCGTCGATGTCGAAGGCTTTGATGCCGTTGCTGCGGATGTTCGCGAAGTCTCGCAACGGGGTTCGCTTGACTTCGGATTCATGGCGCTGGCCGATGCCACGGGTGATCATGGCAAGGTAGCCCTCTACGTTCAGATCCTTGATGGAGATGGTCGCGGTGACACGCTCTCCGCCGACGATCTGGATGTAGTTGATGATGGGCATGCCTCGGGCGTACCGACCGGATTCGGGGATTTCGTATGCCTTCAGCCGATAGACGCGGCCGCGATCGGTGAAGAAGAGGATGGTGTGGTGGGTGCTGACCTGGAAGAGGTGCGCCGGTTCATCATCGGCCTTCATCGTGTTGTTCACGCCCTTTCCGCCGCGCTTTTGCTGGCGATAGGCATCGATGGAGACACGCTTGATGTAGCCGTCTCGGCTGATGGAGATGATTGCTTCCTCGTCTGGAATCAGATCTTCTTCCGAGAAATCGCCGGCTTCGCGCGGCTGAATCTTGGTTCGTCGCTCGTCGCCGTACTTGTCGCGGATGTAAAGAACTTCGTCACGGAGGACTTTCTTCAGTCGCTCGGGGTCTTCGAGGATGTCGAGAAGGTTCTGAACGCGTCGGGCAGCAGCTTTGAAGTCGTTCTCAAGGTTCGCCTGGTCCAGCTGGGTGAGTCGCCGAAGCGGCATGTTCAGGATGGCGGTGGCTTGGAACGGGCTGAAGTTAAAGGTTGTAACGAGTTCAACCAGCGCGCTCGCGGCATCGCGGCTGGCGCGAATGACGCGGACGATGTCGTCCATGAAGCGGCGGGCGATTTGGTAGCCCTCGTTCAGGTGGAGTTCTTCGAACGCTCGGTACAGCTCGTAGCGGGTTCGCCGGACGATGACGTTTCGGCGGTGCAGGATGTACTGATCCAGCAAGACCAACAGCGGGCTGGTTCGCGGGGCGAGGTCTACCAAGGAAAGCATGTTCGCGCCGAAGGTGGTGCGAAGGCTGGTGTGCTTCAGCAGGTAGTTGAGCGCCTGGTTCGGGTTGACATCGCGTCGGACTTCGACTTCGATGCGCATTCCGCGCTTGTCAGAATAGTCCTGAACCGAGAGCAGGCCATCGAACTTGCGGTCTTTGATGAGACCGGCGATGTTCTTGATGAGCGACTCTTTGTTGACTTGGTACGGAATTTCGGTGACAACGATGACGGACTTGCCGGAATCTCCGAGCTCGATCATCGTTTTGGCTTGCATCACGACCGAGCCGCGGCCCGTTTCGTAGGCGCTTCGAATGCCCTTCGAGCCCATGATGATGCCGTAGGTTGGGAAGTCGGGTCCGGGAAGGACTTCCATCACCTGGTCGAGGGTGCAGGCGGGGTCATCGATCCGGAGCAGGATGGCGTTGCAGACCTCAGTGAGGTTGTGCGGCGGCATGTTGGTCGCCATGCCGACGGCGATTCCTTGGGAGCCGTTACAAAGCAGGTTCGGGAACTTGCCAGGGAAAACGGTGGGTTCGAGAGTGGACTGGGAATAGTTGCTGATCCACTCGACGGTTTCGCGGTCGAGGTCTTCCATCATCTCGACGGCGAGCGGCATGAGGCGCGCTTCGGTGTATCGCATGGCAGCGGGAGAGTCGCCGTCGATGCTGCCGAAGTTGCCTTGTCCATCGATGAGGGGGTAGCGGAGCGACCATGGCTGGGCCATGCGGACGAGGGTCGGGTAGATGACCGCTTCGCCGTGAGGGTGGTAGTCGCCGCTGGTGGTGCCGCAGATTTTGGCGCACTTGACGTGCCCACGATCTGGGGTCAAGTTGAGGTCCCTCATCGCGTAGAGGATTCGTCGCTGAACGGGCTTCAGGCCGTCACGAACGTCGGGGAGGGCGCGCGCGATGATGACGGACATCGCATAGTTCACGTAAGAGCGGCCTAGCTCTTCATCAACGTTGACGATGGTGTAATTCGGATTCTCTGCCACGGTAGATGTCGCTACGCCGAGAGCAAGTTGCATCCCGCGCTGTCAGAGAATACCGTGAGAGTGAAACGGGAACACTTCTTGCGCTTGTTTCGTCAATAATAGATAACCCGTTGTTAAGGGGGACTTAACTTTGCATTATTTGTTTTGGTTGCTTAGTTTTGGGGATTTATTACGAATGCAATTAACATCACTCGGAGCAATGATGCTCCTAGTCATCGGGTTTAAGGGAGCCGATGCAACGTTCACCTCGTCGTTTGATCGCCGGGCAAGGTCGCTCGACATCCAGATCACTTCTTCTCAGTTCGCCGTTCGGCGGATTCTGAAAGATGGTTGGGCAATGGCGCCTAAAGGGGAAAAGTTCCTCGTCGTGAACTATACGGTCCGCAACTCTGGCGGAGAGCCCGTGCAGTACGGTCGGGATAGCGTTACTTTCTCGGTCACGAACGCGAACCAGTCGGTGGTTGTGGGCGAATCGGCCGCGAGATTCCTAGACAACTACGCTGACGATTTGCTTCCCGGAAAGGCACTCGCGGACTCGGTGGTGTTAGAAGTCCCGAACGACCTCACTTCTCCCAAGCTGTCGATGCTGGTGAATGGAAAGCGGTCAACAGTAGACCTGACGCCTTACCTGCAAAAAGCAGAGGGTCCGTATCTGCAGGACGACGGAAAGAAGGCGTTCGACACGATTTCGGGAGCTCGAAAGCAGCTGCTGCCAGTTGGAGGTTGGGACGTTTCGGTTGAAGAAACTGCGGTTACGACTCAGTCACCAAACCTTTACATGGCGGTTGCGCTGGGCGAGCAGTTCTTTATCGCTACGGTCAAATTCCGAAATGCTCTGAACGAGGAGCAGACGATCGACAGCGGCGTTCTGAGCGCGGCAGTCATCGACGACAAGGGCAAAGAGCACAGCTGGAACCAGTACGTGCTAGCGGAGCGTGGCGGGGAGATCGTTTCCATCCCGATGCGCTCGAAGGCAAAGGCGACGATTCGAATGCCGTTTGTCCTTCCTAAAGGCGTAGTCCCCAAGCGACTGCGTTTGACGGACCCAACTTCGGGCCGCACCAGCATCGTGACTTTATAAGTCGATCATTATCGGGCGGTTCTTTCGTAGAATCGCCTATGCCTCCAGAAATCGGTTCAAAAGTCGTCATTGCCGGCGGCACCGGATTTTTGGGCAAGGCCATTTCGGCCGAACTCCGAGCGGCAGGATATGCGCCGGTGACGCTGGGGCGATCCGCAAGTTCTGATCTCAAGTGGGACGCCAAGAATCTGGGTCCATGGGTAGCTGGGCTTGAGGGGTCAGCAGCGTTGATCAATTTAGTCGGCGAGAGTATTTCGCTTCCTTGGACCCCAGAAAACCGAAAACGCATTCTGGATTCCCGAGTGGACAGCACGTCGGTGCTCGGATCGGCGCTTGCTCAGTTAGAGAACGTACCTCCGGTTTGGCTCAATGCCTCCGGGGTTGGCGTTTATGGCGACCGAGGGGACGAGATGCTCACCGAAGATGCGGAACCGGGCAAAGGGTTCTTGGCCGAAGTGGTCTCTCTGTGGGAAGCGGCGATGTTCTCCGCGCCTTTGCCAATCGTTCGCCGCGCCGCGCTGCGGCTTGGCGTGGTGATTGGCAAAGATGGCGGGGCCTTCCCCACTTTGGCTAAGTTGACGCGAAGCTTTTTAGGAGGCGCTCAGGGCGATGGGCAGCAGTGGTTCTCTTGGGTTGAAGTGAGCGATGCGGCGCGGATGTTTGTTCACGCCTTGCGTGAGCCGCTCGAAGGCCCCATCAACGCGGTGACGGCAAAGCCAGTGCGGAACGCGGAGTTTATGCAAGAGCTTCGGGCGGCGGTTGGACGGCCTTGGAGCCCACCGGCTCCGAAGTTTGGGTTGCAGTTAGCTTCAATGTTTGGCGCGCCCGATCCGGAATTGGTCCTAGACAGCGTTCGCGCGATGCCGGAAAAGCTGAATCAATCCGGGTTTGTGCCGAAGTTTTCTGAGGTTGGTGGAGCAATTAGGGCCCATGTTTGAAAAAGTTTGCAACGCATCACCGCCCTTGCCGGTCTTTGTACTGATCATGGGCGCAGAAAAGAAGATTCCGGCCGGCATTCTTGCCATTCTCCTCGGTGGTTTGGGCATTCACAAGTTCTATTTGGGCTACACAACCGCGGGCATCATCCAGTTGCTCCTCGGCTTGTGCGGCGTTGGCTCGATCATCGGGCTAGTTGAGGGAATCATCTATCTCACGAAGACGGATGAAGATTTTGCCGCAACTTACGTTTACAACAAGAAAGAATGGTTCTGAAGCTGTAGGTACACTCTCAGCTTAACCCGCTCCGCTGGCGGCGCTGTGCGCCGCCTTTTTTGCGCTATGACCGTTACCAGAGAGGATCTAAACCCTTGCACCGTTCGCCTTACTATCGTTCCGGCGAGCGAGCAGGTTAAGCACAGTTTTGACCGCGCATTCCGCGACCTGACCAAAAAGGTGAAGCTTCCGGGCTTTCGCCCTGGCAAAGCGCCACGAGCCATGCTCGAGCCGCTTGTCAACAAAGAGGATTTGTACGAAGAAGCCGCTCGCGCGCTCGTGATGAGCACGCTGAACGCGGCGATCAAGCAGGAATCGCTGACGCCAGACCCGAACACTCAGCCGTCGGTTGACGTGAAGTCGATCGATCAGGACACCCTGACGGCGGAATACTCGGCAAAGATTCCATTGCCTCCACGCGTGGAGCTTGGCGACTATGCCGGCCTTAGCGTGGTTCACGCACCTTCGGAAGTCACTCCAGAAGAGGTTGACCTTCAGATCGAAGAGATGCGACGCCGACGATCGGTCCGCGAGACCGTCACCTCGCGAGAAGTTCAGGCGACCGACATTGCCGTTTTGAACATCAAGCCAGATGGCGCGGTTGAAGGCAAGACCTTCATGGTTATCGTTGGCAAGAGCTTCCCGCAGCTTGACGAGTTGATTCTCGGAATGAAGGTGGAAGAGATTAAGCATGCCGAACTCACCTTCCCCGCCGAATTCTCGGACAAGGAATGGGCAGGCACGACGGTGACCGGAACGGTTGCGGTTTCTTCGCTCACCGAAGTTAAGTTGCCCGACCTTGATGATGCGTTTGCGGCTTCGCTTCAGACGGAGAACCTCGAAGACTTGCGAGAGCGCGTGACCTCGGGCCTGCAGATCGTTAAGGAAGAAGCGGCCTTCGAGATGGCAACTGACCAGTTGCTAGACACGATGGTGGCTAAGAGCACGATCGAAGTTTCCGACAACATGTGGGAAAACTTGGCCGATCGACGCATCTCGGAAACCGCTCAGGAGCAGGCCAAGAACGGCATTAGCCTTGAGCAGTACACCCGCGAGCAGGGCATGACGATCGAAGAGTTCGTCGAAGCCTGGCGCGTGCGAGCGAAGACGGAGATCCTCCGCGCTTTCGTGATTCAGAACGTTTACGCCAAGGAAAAGCTGAGTCTGACGAACGGTGACGTTCAGCAAGAGCTCGCCCGAATGGCCGGGGAGAACAACGTTTCGCCAGAAGAGCTTTACCGAGCCCTTGAGCGCAACGGCGACTTCCAGGAACTCCAGTTCCGCGCGATTCAGCGAAAGGTTCGACAGTTCCTTCTGAGCAAGGCGGACGTTCGCGAGTCGGAAGCTCCGGCAGAAGAAGCGACTCCAGCACCCAAGAAGAAGTCGACCAAGAAGAAGGCCGAGGAAGCCGTTGAAGTGGTTCCAGCAGAAGCTGAAACCGAAACGACGACCGAAGCTGAAGCCGAAGCTGCTGAATAAGCTGCTTCCAAATAGAAAAACGGCCCGGCGGATGAGATCCGCCGGGCCGTTTTCTTTATTCGTCTTAGTGGATGAAGACGCCGAGGTCTCGGGCGGTAACGTACTCCATCGTGTCGTTGCGCACGGTCTTGAGCTGACCGCAGGCATCGGCGATAGGCACCGTGCACATCTCCTGGTTTTGGTAGGCGACCATGACGCCACTTTCGCCGCGGTCGACGGCCTTGATGGCCTCGACGCCGTACGCTTTTGCGAGGATTCGGTCGGCCGGGTTTGGCGTTCCGCCGCGCTGGACGTGGCCAAGGACGGTGCCGCGCATTTCAAATTCGCCCGGTGCCATTTCTTCCAGGGTGCGCATGACTTCGGTGGAAACGCCGCCCAACAGCACTTCGCTGGACTTTCCGCCAGCCTGGATGACCTGTCGGTCGTCGATCATGGCGCCTTCGGCTACGACGACGATGGAGGAGCCGTACTGCTCCTGTCGGTAGCGGAGGAACTCCATGAGGTCATGGACCTTGAACGGGAATTCTGGAAGCAAGATGGCATCGGCTCCACCGGCGAGACCAGCGCGGAGGGCGATCCAGCCCGCGTGGCGGCCCATGGTCTCGAGGAAGAGTATGCGGCTGTGGCTAGATGCGGTGGTGTGAATTCGGTCGAGGGCATCGGTGACGACCTGGACGGCGGTTGAGAAACCGAACGTTCGGTCGGTGGCCATCAGGTCATTGTCGATGGTCTTTGGCACGCCGATGATCTTTACGCCGAATTCTTCAAGCTGGAGAGCGGCGTTAAGGGTGCCGTCTCCGCCGATGACGACCAGCGCGTCGATGCCGACCTCTTGGAGGTTGGCTTTGGCCATCTCAAGGATGTCATCGGGGATTCGGCGAACTCCGCCGGCGCCGACCTTTCCGCCGAAGCGTCCGCGGTTTGTGGTCTTTAGGATGGTGCCGCCGATGAAGCTGATGCCTCGAACGTCGTTGAGTCCTAAAGGTCGGCAGGTGATGGGGGAAAGCACTCCTTCCCACCCGCGCTCGAAGCCGACGAACTCGTATCCCATCGGGATGCCTACTTTGACGACGGAGGCAATGACTGCATTCAACCCACTACAATCGCCGCCGCTCGTTAGAATCCCAACTCTTCCCTTTGCCATCTGTGGCCGGAAGGTTACCGGCAAACGGGGTCTGGAGGCTACAGCGAGACCGTAGTTCGCTCCGAACGGGTGCGTTGCGGCGGCAGAGCCGAGTTGATCCGACCTGCGGTGTATTTGCGGGCGGCAATAAGCAGCAGTAGAACTGCCGCACTCCAGGGTCCGATCGCGGCACTTTGGCGCTTCGGAGGGTGTTGCTCATACACGGAGAGCAAAATGGAGCGAAAGGGAAAGAACAGGAAGGTGGCACTCGGATGCTGCGGAGTCATGGCCGTTGGAGCCGCTGGTTGCGTTGCCCTTTCCGTATTTGTTCTTTGGCCCCCTATCCCGCTGTCGATGCAGGGGTATGTCGAACAATTCGACAGGACCGGCCGGCTTGATCTGAAGGAAACAGACCCGATCAACATAACGATCAATCCGTTGGTTGAGATTCGAAAAGATGAACCTCTAAACCGCAAAGGCGAAAACGGAGCCCTAATTTGTATACGCGAGGATGCAACAGGGACTGAAGTTTTCCGCGCTCGGGCAGATGAATGGGAAGGCATGCTCGCCGATCCGGAGAACAAACTACGCAAGGAAGATTGGCGTTGTTTCCGGAGGAAAGAGCATTTTAAGACTAGGCGGGTTGAGGTAACAAAATCGTTTAGCGGCGAAGTGACATTGATTGAGGGCCATAGTTATTGGAGCGTGATGTTCGCTTCCGGACCGCTTTTCTGCGAAAGGATCTTTGTGGACGGCAAGCTGGTCGAGTCTCAGAACTTTCGGATGAGTGACTGATCATGATCAATGATTCGGTGAACGTGCTGGTAGCTGAAACGACCCATTTTTATAGTGACTTTGAGAAGTAGGATGGCAAGTACGAACACCTTGAAAAAGAAGTCCTCGTTTTTTGGACTACCTTGGACGGACTTTGGAGTGATGATTGCCATTGGCGTGGGAATGCTCATTTGGGCTGTGCCGATCGCTCATGAGGCGAAGTTTCCGAATCCGACCGAAAAGCACCGCCTACGGTTTGAGAAGCAGTTAACTGAGGAACTGCGGCTGCCGGTCTCGGTGACGTCCGTGGTTGACATCGACGGTGACCGCCCCGGGATTGTTGCCTTTCTTGGTGAAGACGATGTTCAGCCGTTGCTCGAGCGCATCGTCCGCGCCAATCGCTACAACGGACGAATTACCACTTTGAGTTCAAATTTAATTGAAGTCGACGGTCGCTACTACCAGTTCTTTCGGTATCGAGGCCGCGTGCTCGTTGTGTCGTCTGACTACAAAGAAATGCTTGGAGAATTGTTGGAGAATGCGGTCGATGATGATTCGGTCGTGAAGGCGTACCGGAAGCTGAAGTAATCAAACGCTGACTACAGCTGAGTCTAGTGCTGCAGCAGAGCTGCTGCGCTACGACTTTGGGGCAGTTCGCGGGTTGCAAAAAGCGGCAGTAGAACTGCCGCACTCCAGAGAGGAACATAGGATGAACTTGAAACTACGAATCGGGCTAATCCTGTTCGCGGTCCTGACTTTAGGGGGTTTCGGGTTTGAGCGGTACTTCCGGTGGCAGTCTTTTGTGAACCATCGCTTCTCGCTTTTGGCGATCCATTCAGAGAGGCACTGGAAGCAGCATCGACGGTTGCCGGAGAGCTATTCGGAAGTGCTCGGTTCAATGCCGGACCAGACCCGCGAAGTTTTTGAACGGCCGGAGAGACGGGAGAGGTTCGAGATTTCAATTGACAGACAGGGCGATAACGTGGCGGTCATATCTGCTCAGGATAAGCTGCTTCCCTTCCTTTCGCGTACCAATCGGGTTGAGTGTGCGGGAGAGGATTGCAACATTGGGTCCCGCTGAGAGCTCTCGATGAGCGTGATGTGCGGCGGGATGTCTACAGCCGAGCCTTTTGCGGCGGCAGAGCCACCGCGCTACGACTCTTGGTGAGGCTGCGGGTTGCAAAAAGCGGCAGTAGAACTGCCGCACTCCAGGGTTGGGTGCGGTCGTCGCGAAGTCAGGAAACTTGTACATAATTGCGCCAGCCATACGGCGAGGCGAGAGATGAAGGGATCTCCTGAACACACATGAATAACGGTCGACTTGAGGCGTTTAGTGACGGCGTGCTGGCGATCATTATCACCATCATGGTGTTCGAGATTAAGGCACCGGAGCTGACGACCTGGGACGCTTTACGATCGGTTTGGCCAGTTTTTCTGTCTTTCGTGCTCAGTTTCATCCATGTTGGGATCTATTGGAATAACCACCACCACATGATGAAGCTCTCGACAAAAATCAATGGCAACATTCTTTGGGCAAACATGCATCTGCTCTTCTGGTTGACCTTGGTGCCGTTCACTACCAGCTGGCTGGGGCGATCCAACTTTGCTTCGGTTCCGACCCAGGTGTACGGAATCTCGCTTGGGATGTGCGGGGTTGCGTACTGGATATTGCAAACGGTGATCATAAAATCCCAGGGACCGGACTCGCTTTTGGCGCGAGCGATCGGAAAGGATCTCAAGGGTCGCGGTTCGGTCGTGGGGTACCTGGCCGGCGTGGGCATCTCGCCAATCGACTCGCGAATTTCGATGATCATTTACGCCGCAATCGCTGCAATGTGGCTGATCCCCGACCCGCGGATTGAGCGGTTTGTCGAAGAGTGTTGAGCACTTGCACGTAGGGCCACCGTCGCTGCAGTAACGCGGTGGGGTTCCGTAGACCCATAGATTGAGATGACGCGGAGTAATCTGGCGTCAGGTAATCAAAATGGGAATTCCGTACGTTATCGAAAAAACGCAGAACGGTGAGCGAAGCTACGACCTTTGGTCGAGGCTCCTCAAGGATCGAATTGTCTTCTTGGGCACGGAAGTGGACGACTATGTCGCGAACCTAATCGTCGCCCAGTTTTTGTTCCTGGAAAAGGAAGACCCAGACAAGGACATAGACTTTTACATCAACTCGCCGGGCGGCTCGGTTTATGCCGGGCTTGCGATTTATGACGCGATGCAGTTGGTAAAGCCCGCGATCGCCACGACTTGTGTCGGAATCGCCGCCAGCATGGGCGCCGTTCTTTTGGCGGCCGGAGCCGATGGTAAGCGAAGCGCACTGCCAAACGCCCGCGTGATGATTCACCAGGTTTCGTCCGGGTTCCGAGGAACCATGGCAGACATAAACGTGCAGGTCAAGGAAACAAACACCCTGATGGACAAGCTGATGGTCATTTTGGGCGAGCACACCAAGAAGGACCCCGAGCAGGTTCGACTGGACTGCGACCGTGACCGATGGATGTCTTCGGACGAAGCGAAGGATTACGGCATCGTTGATAACGTAATTCGACCGACCAGCCGATAATGTAGGCAAGATGATGCAGGCACCGGATCGCCGCGACCTTTGCGCCCTTTGTGGAAGATCAAAGGACTCTGTGTCGCGGCTGATCACCGGGCTGTACGGAGCAATTTGCTCCGATTGCGTGCAGCTCTGCACGGAAATTGTCGATCAGGAGGGCACGCGAGCGCGAAACGGCGCGGGGCATCCCTTGCCCGCTGGCCCCGCGATCGATCCGGAATTCACCAAAGCCCGGCTGCCAAAACCGCGAAGCATCGTCGAGTTTTTGAGTAGCTACGTGGTCGGGCAAGATGCGGCGAAGCGGGCCTTGGCGGTTGGGGTTTACAACCACTACAAGCGCACCCTCGATTCCACCCCGGGGCAGACGGAGGTTTCTAAGAGCAACATCCTTTTGATGGGCCCGACCGGGACGGGCAAAACTCTGCTCGCCCAAACGTTGGCGCGGATGATGCACGTTCCGTTTGCGATTGCCGATGCCACGTCTCTTACCGAAGCGGGTTACGTGGGCGAGGATGTTGAGAACGTTTTGGTCCGGCTTTACCGTGAGGCCGAGAGCATTAGCGGAACCGACCCGAAGAAGTTGGCTGAGCGCGGGATTGTGTACATCGACGAGATCGATAAGGTCGCGCGGAAGTCACAAGGCGGCACTTCGATCACGCGCGATGTCAGCGGCGAGGGGGTTCAGCAAGGGCTCCTGAAGATCCTCGAGGGAACGATCGCCAACGTGCCTCAGAACGGCGGTCGGAAGCATCCCCACCAGGAATTCATCCAGATCGATACCACCGGCATTCTGTTTATCTGCGCGGGATCTTTTGAGGGAATCGAAGAAATTGTTCGCCGTCGGCAACACGGCAGCGTAATGGGATTCCGAAACGCACCGGTCAATGCGCCGGAAGTTGTTCCGACGGACGTCGTTCCAGAAGACCTGGTGAAGTACGGGTTCCTGCCCGAGTTCATTGGGCGGCTCCCAGTGATCACGGCATTGAATCCGCTGACGGAAGACGATTTGGTGAGGGTTCTAACCGAACCCAAGAACGCGCTGATCAAGCAGTACAAGCACTTGTTTGAGATTGAGGACGTAGAGTTAGTTGTCGAGACAGCGGCCCTGCGGGAGATTGCCCGTGAGGCGATTCGAAGAAAAACCGGTGCACGCGCCTTGCGAGCCCTCTTGGAGGAGATTCTGCAGGAAGCGATGTTTGAAGTTCCGAGCCTTCCAGAGGTACAAAGAATCATCGTTCCTAAAGGGATTCTTGAGGGGAATGCGAAGCCGATTTATCTTACGGAGCTTCAGCTGCGCGAAACTGGCTAAAAAAGTCCATTTTCATGGAACTCTTTCAATTCACGAATCGTTTGTCTTGAATTAGAAGGGGAGTAGCCGGTTTCACCGAGGAAATCTGCGTCGTCGTCAACACGGGGAAACCCCGGCGCCGCATCTGAGTGCGAGACCTTCCAATTTAGAGCGACCGGCTTGTTCGGCCGCTCTTTATGCGTGAGCATTGGAGGTCCTTCATCTTTGAGAGTTCAATCTTTTCTCTTCATCATTCATAGTCTGTTCCCTTCTCAAAGCTTCACATTGGAGCAATTTTTAGAGAAGGTTGAGCAAGGCTTCCCTAAGTTGCGCGCTGCCCAGGATGCGGTTGAAGTTGCGGCAGCCAAGACGAAGGAGAAGCGCGGTGCGTTTGACCCGGTTTTGACCGTCGACACTTCGGCGCTTCGATACAACAGCTCAAGCACTCGTGGTAAGGCACTCTCGACGCAGATGCTGGAGACGACGGTTGAGCAAACAACGCGGTCCGGTGCAAAGGTCTTTGCCGGATCACGCCTGAACTTTGGCTCGGTGAAATCGCCTGGGAGCTCGACCGGTGAGCTTGGCGAGTACTTTGTCGGCGTCAAGCTTCCGCTGCTTCGAGGATTCGGATTGAACCAAAAGTCGATCGCCGAGGCGGTCGCGAATTTAGAGCTCGGCCAAGCGACCGAAGAAGCGCGCCTAATTCGCCTGAACGTACGGCTAAAGGCGAGCGAGGCTTACTGGGAATGGGTCGCGGCGCGCGAACGAAAGGAGATCGCCGCGCGACTGCTCACGATCGCAAAGGTTCGCGCCGACGGTATTCGCGAGCGGTACGAGCGAGGGGACTTGCCGAAGATTGATACTGTTGAAGCCGAGACGGAAGTCCGGCGGCGCGAAGGCGGCTTGGTGAAAGCGGAACGCGACATCGAAAAGGCTCAATTGAAGCTGAACGTGTTTCTTTGGAATGCGACGGTCGGGACTCCCGGGAGCCTGCCAAAGCCGAATTTGCCTTCTAAAGAAGAAGTCGATGCTGCGCTGGTTCGGGCGATGACCCAGCGACCGGAAGTACGCATCATCACGGCCGAGACGAAAGTGATCGAGCAAAGCCTGGCGTTGGCAAGGAACGAGCGCCGCCCGAGCCTCGACGTCGTGGTTTCGCCGGGAATTGACACCGGCCGAAACTCGGTCGGCGCAACGGTAAAAGCGGGCATCTTCTACTCGGTCCCTCTTCGACAGCAAACGGTCGACGGGCAGATCGAGCAGGCACAGCAGAAGCTCGAGAAGATCAAAGAAGACGAGGCGCTGTTGAAACGAGAGATCGAAACCGAGGTCCAGGATGCCGCTTCGGCACTTCGACGGGCCTATGAGCGTGTGCAGGCAAACATGGCCGAGCTGGAACTGGCTCAGCAGTTGGAGCTTGGTGAACTCATCCGATTTCAGGAAGGGGATGGGACGTTGTTCTTGCTGAACCAGCGCGAGCGTGGAACGGCAGAGACCGCCGCACGGCTTGTTGATGTGATCGCCGAGTTCCACATTGCTACCGCTGCGCTACGCGCGGCAGAAGGAGGTTTGAATTGAAACCAGTAACCCGATTCCTACGATTGGTGTCGCGAGAGCGGGCCGACTTGTTCCTGTTGGCAACCTACACGTTGGTGGTGATTGTGATGACCCTGGCGGTGCCGATGGCAACGCAGTCATTGGTGAACACGATCGCGGCCGGATTGTTTGCCCAGCCGGTTGTCATCCTATCGCTGGTCGTTCTTGGCGGCCTGAGCGTGGCGGGGATGGTACAAATTTTGCAGTACGGCGTCGTTGAGACCGTACAACAGCGAGTCTTTGCCCACACGGCATTGGCGCTGGCTGATCGGATGCTCAATGTCCGGGCAGCGGCCATGCGGACGCACTACGCGCCGGAGCTTGTTAACCGATTCTTCGATGTCATCACGATTCAGAAAGCTCTGAGCAAGTTGCTGCTGGACGGATTTACTGCCTTTATCCAGACCATCGTAACGGTGCTGGTGCTCGGCATTTATAACCCGGGACTGTTGCTCTCGGCGGTGACGGTTCTGGTTCTCTTCTTCGCCGCGACCATCCTTCTCGGCTACGGCGGCGTGAAGAGCAGCTTGTACGAAAGTAAGCAGAAATACGTTGTCGCCGAATGGCTTCAGGACATTGCCCGGTGCCACTTGTCGCTCAAGTTGTATGCCAACAGAGAGT
Organism: bacterium; assembly: GCA_027485645.1. Taxonomy (GTDB): domain Bacteria; phylum Armatimonadota; class Fimbriimonadia; order Fimbriimonadales; family Fimbriimonadaceae; genus Fimbriimonas. Next base: position 416,131 of record JAIXQR010000002.1, on the reverse strand, counting down.
CGCTGGCGGCGAAGACGGATGAGTTCGTGACCAGCTACATCTTGGCGCGGCAATCGCACTTCCGAGTCAACCGCCGGCAGTTGGGCGGGTTTTTTGCTTTCGCGGCACTCGCTTCGGCAGGCGTTCTTGGTACGGGTGGCTGGTTGGTTCTCTCGGGCTCGCTGACGGTAGGTCAGCTTGTTGCAGCGCAGATCATCGTTACCACGTCCTTGGCATCCTTGGAGAAACTCATTAGGCAGTCGGAAAAATACTTCGACCTTCTGGCCGGACTCGACAAGGTCGCCGTTATCTCGGAGCTTGAGGTTGAACGGGAGAGCGGCAAGGAGCTGCAGCCGATCCACCAGGCGGGCGCGCAGATTGATCTCAAGAACCTGCACTTTGAGTACGACAACGGGCACAAGGTTCTGAACGGATTGAACCTTTGCATCCAGCCGGGAGATCGGGTGAGTTTGGTCGGAGCAAGCGGCGCGGGCAAATCAACCTTGGCGGCGATCTTGTGCGGATTCCAGACGCCTTCCCTTGGCGAGGCGATTTTTGATGAGGTCGATTTACGCGAAGTTGCGTTGGATCAACTGCGCGCACAGGTCTCGCTTGCCGGCTATGAGCCCGATGTGTTCCACGGCACGATTGAGGAGAACATCCGCGTAGGCCGAGACGAAATATCAAGCGCCGATTTGCGGTGGGCGGTTGCTACGGCGGAGCTCGATGACGATTTGGCCGCGATTCCGGGCGGGCTTCAGGCAGATCTGGTTAGCGGTGGTCAGAACATCTCGCGGGGGCAATTACAGCGTTTGCTGATTGCCAGGGCGATTCTGGGGCGGCCACGGTTGCTGATTTTGGATGAGGCGCTGACCGGGATTGATGAGCGGATTTCGCAGCGGATTCTTGACAACATTTTTGACGAGAAGAACCCTTGGACCATCATCGACATCTCTCACCAGCCGGACGTGATTTTGCGGACAGACAAGGTGCATGTTTTGGCGGAGGGACGGATTGTGGAGTCGGGTTCGCCGACGCAGTTGGCGCAAAGTGCCAAGTCGGTCTTTTCTCAGCTGTTCCCGTTCCTTTCGGCAAACCTGCGCGCGGGAACGGCACGGGTTGGAGGCGGTAAGTAATGGCACTACGATCGCTTGAGTTAGTGAAGCGCCGAAAGGTGGGCCGACGGATTGTCGGAATCCTGCTTGGGTTTGTGGCCCTGGTGGCGGCCCTGGCGTTTATTCCATGGCAGCAGACGGTGGAAGCCACCGGGCAGGTCATCGTGTTTAACGCGATGGATCGGCCGCAGTCCGTGGAGGCACCGATTCCTGCCCGTTTGAAGGAGTGGCGAGTTCAGGAAGGTCAGATCGTGAGGAAGGGCGATGTGCTCGCCGTGCTAGAGGATGTCGATAGCAAGTTCCTCGATCGAGGGCTGACGGCGAGGTTGACGGAGCAACGCGACCTGACCGAATTGGCGCAGGTTGAAACGAACACCCGGGTGAACGAGCTCAACCAGCAGCGAGAGGAACTGCGGCAGAGCCGCCAAGATGCAATCAACGCGGCTCGACAGGCGGTTTCGCAGTCGCGATCTCGCGTTGAAGCGGCAAAGCAACTCGTTCGGCAATCCGAAAAGTCGTTGGAGATTGCTTCCCAAGTGGCGCGACAAAGTGCATCGGAACGAGCGCGGATCCAAGCCGACCGAGTGGTGCAGGGCGAGCAAGCGGTTCAGGCCGCGAAGCAGCAACGCGACACGGTGCGAATGCGGTTCGAGCGAATTCGCGATTTGGAAGCAAAGGGCTTGCGGTCGAAGCAGGACCTTGAACTTGTCCAGAACGAATTGGTGAAGTCGGAGACCGAGGTCGTGCGGGCCGAAAAGTCGTTGGAAATCGCACGACGCGACTTGAAACTTGGTGGACTTGGCGAGACGCAGGCAGAGCTGGAAGTCGAGCGAGCTTTGGCGAACGTGGATCAAGCGAAGGCGAACCTGGCGGTTGCCGAGCGCGACGTTACGAATGCTTCTTTGAACCTGAGTCGGATTACGAATGACACCGCAGCGGCGATTAGCCGAGTGGGTGCGGACATCCAGTCGGCGCGGGAAAGCTTGGCGAAGAACGGCGGCGAAATCCAGAAGGTGGAAAACGATCTGGCGAACTTGCGACTCCGAACTGATCAGCAGGTGGTTCGCGCGCCGGCGGCAGGGCGAATCGCTCGGCTGACGACGGTGGGTGCGGGAACGATTGTCAAGTCCGGCGATGTGCTCGCGACGATTGTTCCGACAACGGCAGAGCGCGCGGTCGAGCTGTTCGTCACCGATAACGATGTGCCGTGGGTTCAGGTCGGCCGTCCGGTTCGGCTCCAGTTTGCGGGCTGGCCAGCGGTACAGCTCACCGGGATGCCAGGCGCGGCGATGGGTACCTTCGGAGGAAAGATCTCCGTGATCGATCCGGTGGATGACGGCACGGCCAAGTACCGCGTGGTCATCACCCCCGAGCAGCACACCCTGCCGACCGGCCGCAAAGATGCGCCCTGGCCATCGAGCGAACTTCTGCGACCCGGGGCCGAAAGCTACGGTTGGATCATGCTGGACACGGTTCCGCTCGGCTTCGAGCTTTGGCGGCAGTTCAATGGCTTCCCTCCGAACGCCTCGAAGGACCGGTTGACGCAAAAGAAAGGGACAAAAGATCCGGCGCTCGGACCGATCAAGTTGAAGTCGAAATGATGAGGTGTGGTATCTTCTAGGTTCTGCATTGCCCGATCGTCTAATGGTAGGACGACTGACTCTGACTCAGTTAATCGTGGTTCGAATCCATGTCGGGCAGCCACTCCTTTGAACGCTTTGAATGGCCTTGCATTGCCTTGAGCGGCTCTGCATTGCTTTCATAGAGCGCAACTTAAACCCGATCGTCGTAGACTTTGGTAGTCATGTCACTTACGATCTTGTTGGCGGGGTTGGTTTTGCAGGGCCGGCCGGGATATACGACGGCGCCGGCTAGTTTCGACGGGATCGGGAAGTTTTACTGCGGGCGGGAGATTGCTCAGGTGATGGGGCATCAGGCGGCGGGGTGGTTGGACCGGCCGGAGCGCGAGAAGGAAGAGGCCGTCAGCGTGATGATCAAGAATCTCGGGCTAAAGCCAGGCATGACGGTGGCCGATATTGGGGCCGGGAGCGGGACGATCAGCTTCCCCATGGCCAAGATTGTCGGGCCGAAGGGCAAGGTTTTGGCGGTCGAGATTCAGCAGGAAATGCTCGACATCATCGCGACCAAAGCCCGTAAGGCAAAGGTAACCAACGTGATCGGGGTTCTTGGCACGATCAAGGACCCGAAGATCGCGCCAAGCAGTGCCGATTTAATGTTGCTGGTGGACGTTTATCATGAGTTTGACCATCCGTATGAGATGGTGACGAACATGGTGAAGGGCCTGAAGCGGGGCGGCAAGCTGGTGCTCGTCGAATACCGGGGCGAGGATGAGAACGTTCCGATCAAGGAGCTTCACAAGATGACGGAAGCTCAAGTCAAGAAAGAGATGAGCCCGTTTCCGCTGAAGTTTGTCGAGAACAAGACGATGCTGCCTTGGCAACACCTTTTGATCTTTGAGAAGCGCTAGCGAGAGATTCGGAGCTGTTGAAGTTCTACTTTTCGAAATTCAACTTCGCTCCCTTCGGCTTGAATCGCGATGCGCCCTGCCTTGGCGGTGCACTGGGTGCCTTCGTTTACTTTCACGTCATTGACCCAGACGGTCACGCGATCGCCGATACATTCGACCATCATCGTGTTCCACTCGCCCAGGGGTTTTTCTGTGCCGTCAGTAAGGTTTTTGATGCGCCGTGCTTTGTCTCCATCGACGCCCCAGTTGTCCTTCGGCCCGCGTCGTGCTTCCATATCGGGCACGGTGATGTCTTCGCCAATGCACCAGAAGTCGCCAGCGTCACCGCTTTGCATCTGGACTTCCACGCTCTGAGGGAACATGCCGTAGAGGCGGCGGAGCTTGCTGGCGTGAACCAGAACGCCGCAGTTGCCCGGTCGGCCAGCGAAGCGATACTCAATGCCCAGGCGGTAGTTTGCGAAGGTTTGGCGGGTAATAAGGTGTCCGCCTGGGGTGCCTAGGCTGACCAGAAGGCCGTTTCGAACGATGAATGGCTTGGGGCCCTCTGAGTTTTTGTCTAGCTCAGGAACGTCCATGGTCCAGCCGGAGAGGTCTTTTCCGTTGAAAAGAGGCATCGGTTTGGGGCCGGTTTGGAGGACAAGGAGAGCCGAGAGAGAGGCAAGCACAGTTCGTCTTACCAACAATGTCGTCGGAACGTCAAGCCAGGACGCCTTGGCACCGATGTTATTTGAAGGGATGAGTTCGAATAGGCACCCAACAGCTTGTGCGTTTTGCCTAAGAAGTAGATACTGTTCTTGGAACTAGGTGCCTATGAAATTAAGTTCGAAGTTCGTCAATCTGGCAGTTGCTTTAGGAATCTCGTCTGTTAGCTTTGGTCAAGTCGTACTGACTCCAAGCTACAACGTGCCACTGCACGATGGAATTGCCTCGTCCTTGGGGAGCCTGAGCGTCAGTGGTCAGCGGGCAACGGTTTACACCTACAAATCGAACTTCGCTAACAAGTTCCACTTGGCGACCTTTGACACGACCACGGGCCGGTTGATTCGGGCCAACAAGGATTCGAACCTGTTTCGGGACGGCGTGACGGGTGCGAGGAGCCTGAACAACTTGACCACGGTTGCCATGGTCCATCAGGACTACGACGGCGACAACCCGACGGTTGGAAACCGGTTGATTCAGGTTCAAAATGACGGCACTGTTGTCCAGTACGCCGCTACACCGCGGGCTGATTTTTCGTTCTGGGACGTTCAGAACACGGGCGGCGTGACGTATTTTGCGGGCGGCGGTGTGTCCTATAACAGCACTAGCTTTGACAGCGAGGACTATCCAAACGTTTGGTTCCGGTCTACGACGGGTGTCGAATGGAACTTCCGACCGTTTGAGGGCGACCGGTTTACGGCGGGCAATGTTGATGCTCAGGGGAATCTTTGGACCGCGCTTTCCGGTCGACCGGTACAGGCGGATGACACAAGCAACTACTTGATGCGCTTTAACCGGGCGGGACTTCTTCGGCAAAAGTACGAACTTCCGTACCTGGTCGATTTCATTTTGTCCGTGCCGACGGCGAGGGTTGCGCCGACGCTTGAGGACGTTCTGATCTTTGGCGGCGGCTTTGTTCGACGAGCCGACACGGTCAACGGGCTGGGGCCAGCGATTCCGTTTGCCGGAGCAGTTAGAAATGCGACGAGACTCCCAAATGGTCAGTATTTCATCCAGGCGATTGTCGGCATAGATAATCGCCGGTTCTTAGTGAATCCTGACTTTACGATTGCCGACGAGTATCCGCCGGTGGCAGTGACTTGGGACCAAAACGGTCGCATTGCGGAGCAGGTGAACGGCACCGACTTCACTTTTTCGATGGCGCTACCGTCTGGGTCGACAAACTTCTCTTTGACCGGGGTTGGACAGCTTGGATACTACGCGTTCGACCGTTACAACAATCTGGTTGCGACGACGGTATCCGCCAGTCGGCCTCGTCTTGTCGGCGTTTCCAACCTGTATTCGATCACCCCAGATTCGAGCACGGCAGTGAACGGGCAGACGGTTACTTTCCGGGTGGACTTACAGTTTGGCGCGGGACCAGGTGGCATGCAATTGCAACTTGAGAATTCGCCGGGGATCACGCTGCCATCAAGCGTGACGGTCGCTCCAGGGGCAATGTTTGCCGAAGTTCAGGGCACAGTGAACCCACACGTGGGCGTCGTCCGGGTGAAGGCCACGGGTGGCGGAGCTATCGTGCAAACTTCGATTAACGTCGGATAGTTCTGAGTGTTATGATTAAGTCGCCGTCGGTCCGCGACTTGACACGGTGAATTCAATGAAGAACATCGCTTATCTCTGTCTTGCGGGAATTTTGCTGGTGGGCTGTCAGTCCGAAGTAGCAACTTCCGCAACGGTCCAAGGCCCTGCGCCAGAGCTTGGCGGGCTTTCGGATGACTTTGATGCTTCTACTCGGCTCGGCGAGTGGAAGCACATTCACGCGACCGAAGGCTGGAATGCGAACCAGCTAGAGACCTTCAAGGCAGATGGCGGTTGGCTGACGATGATGCCCTACACCAGCACCTGGTACATGGACTACCGCGGGCCGCTCGTTTACAAAGAAGTCAGTGGAGATTTCATTGTCACAACGAAGTTACAGACAACGAACCGTGCCGGGACCGATGCTCCGCACAGCCTGTTCTCGCTTGGGGGCTTGATGATTCGATCGCCTCGATCGGACAACGCCAAAACTTGGCAGGGTGGGCGAGAGAATTACGTCTTCTTGAGTCTGGGCTGCGCCGACCAATCGGGGAACTACCAATTCGAAGTCAAGACCACCTCGGGCGGGCAATCGGATTTGGAAAAGATTCCGGCCGCCGGAGGCGAGGCGTATTTGCAGATCGCCAAGATCGGGCCGAACATTGTTTGTTTGCATAAGCAGCACGGCGAGTGGATGGTCCACAAGCGGTACCAGCGCCCCGACATGCCCGACAATTTGCAGGTTGGGATGACGGTCTATACGGACTATCCCAGCGCGAGCAAGCTGTCGGCGCAGCAGCACAACGGATCGGTCATCAAAACCGGCAATCCGGACCTGATTGCGAAGTTTGACTACGTTCATTTCCGACGGCCGAAGGTGCCAAAGGGCATGAACGTTGCGGCGGCGAGCGACGGAGAGATCTTGCGGATTCTCGGCGACAACGGCATTTGAGGCCGGTGTACCGGGCGTGTCCCGGTACACTCCACTTGCCTTATGTTACGTGCCGGAAATGTCGGACTGCCGAACGTCGGAAAGTCCACCCTCTTTAATGCGGTCGTAGCCAACGCCCAAGCCCAAGCCGCCAACTTCCCTTTTTGCACCATCGAGCCGAACGTTGGCATGGTGACGGTGCCCGATCCTCGGCTTGAGGTTTTGGCGAAGATTTCTGGTTCCGAGGCGATTTTGCCGGCGCGCATGGAGTTCGTCGACATCGCGGGCTTGGTGAAAGGTGCCAGTACCGGTGAAGGACTTGGCAACCAGTTCTTGGCGAACATTCGCGAAGTGGATGCGATTGTGCACGTGGTTCGATGCTTCGAAAATGACGACATCATTCACGTTGCAGGTTCGGTTGATCCGGTTCGCGATATTGAGATCATCAACCTGGAGCTCGTGCTTTCTGACCTCTTCCAAGCCGAGCGCCGAATCGAGCGGGCGAGAAAAGATCTGAAGACAAAGAAAGAAGCGCAGTTTGAAATTGACGCTTTGGAGAAGATCATTCCGGCGCTGAACGATGGCAAGTCGGCCCGCTTGGTACCTTTGACCGAAGACGAAGAACACGGGATTCGCGGACTCGGGCTTCTGAGCAAGAAGCCAATCATCTATGCGGCCAACGTGAGCGAAGATGACCTTGCGACCGGTAACGACTGGGTTCGGCAGGTTGAGAAGATCGCGGCTGCCGAAGGATCGCAAACGATCACGATCTCCGCGCAGGTTGAATCCGAGCTCGTTGAGTTGTCGGACGAAGACCGACAAGACTTCTTGGAATCGCTTGGCGTGAAGGAAGGCGGATTGCAAAGTTTGATCCGAGCGAGCTTCAGCCTGCTTGGTTTGCAGACTTACTTCACCACCGGACCAAAAGAGACTCGAGCCTGGACTATCACGAAGGGCATGACGGCGCCTCAGGCAGCGGGCGTGATCCACAGCGACTTCGAGCGCGGATTCATTCGGGCAGAAACGGTGGCCTACAACGACCTCGTCGCACACGGTTCGATGAACGCTGCGAAGGAAAAGGGCTTGGTCCGCAGCGAAGGAAAGGAGTACGTTGTGCAAGAAGGCGACGTGATGCTTTTCCGCTTCAACGTGTGATACGAGATTCCCTAGCATTTTTACGTGACATCACGGCAGGGTGCCTTAACCAACTATATAAGTGATGCGAATTGTCGTGAACGTCTTCCACGCGAACCTGCTGGAGTCTCGGGTGAACCGGGCTTGGGCAGATGCTGCGCGTGGGGCCGGGGCGGTGGTTCGGGATCTGTACGATCTCTACCCTGACGACAACATCGACATCGCTGCAGAGCAGGCGGTTGCAGAAGCGGCCGACATCTTGGTTTTCCAGCACCCGATGTACTGGTACGGTGCGCCGTACTTGATGAAGAAGTGGATTGATACGGTGCTTACCCACGGCTGGGCGTACGGACCGAACTTTGCCCTGGAAGGCAAGCCGTTTCTGCAGGCGGTTTCGCTGGGGGCCGGTGAGCACGAATACGCTCCGACCGGGAGCCGCAAGTATCACGGACCCGAGTTTTTGAAGCCGTTCGAGCGCACGGCCGCTTTTTGCAAAATGCCGCATTCAAGCTTCTTGAGATACGGTGCCGGGTACGCGAGCGAAGACGAAATCGGCATGTGGTCCGGCGAGTACGTTTCTTGGCTCCGCAGCACCGATCACGTTCGCTCACACTCGTGAGGTATGGGGCTCGTCCGATCGTTGTGGCTGACGGCAGATCCAGCGCGCTTCGGAACAGTCGTTGATCCGGGTGACTTGCGACGATGGAAGAGTCAGCTTCCAGAGCCAACCAGACCCATTTGGATGTCCACTGGAGAGCTGCAAACGGAACTCGGGCGTACTTTGGAATCCCAACTTCGGTCGCTCGGCTATTGCGTTCGCACCGGACCAGACCGCGATGCCGATGGACAGACTTTGCGGGCCTGGGCACCTTCCCCGCTGGTGGCGATGCTCGCCCGAAATGCGCCGTCCAGCCCGGCCGTTGATCTCGGTTGCGGTGGCGGTCGCGATGCGGTGTTCCTAGCAGCTCGGGGTTGGAAGGTGACCGCGGTCGATTCGCTTTCGGATTGCGTTGAGCGAGGTCGGGGACTCGAGGAGAGCGTGCCGGTGCTGTACCCGATCGAGTGGATTTGCGCTGATGTTCGGAGCGAATTTGCGCTGCCTTCGGCGAAGGTGTATTTGTTCATTCGCTTTTTTGATGCGGGCGTTTGGGCACGGCTGGCGGAATCGGCGGAGCCTGGGGCGATTGTGGCGGTGCAGACCTTTTCAGAACGGCATCGGGCGGCGACGGGCCATCCCCGTTCGGAGAGGACGGTTTGGCTGTCTACAACCTCAGATTTCGGCTGGCACGTTCGGTATAGCCGCGAAAAAGGTCCGTTTCAGTATCGGATTCTGCAGAAGCCGGGAGCGGACGACGTGAACTCCGTGGCGCATTCGTAGTAGTATCTAGGGGTTCAACCATGGCTGAATACAAACTTCTTTTCGAGCACACCAACGATCCTACGTTCCGCACCCTTGAGGGCTATAAAGCTAAAGGTGGCTACAAAGGGCTCGAAAAGGCAGTTGCAATGGAGCGATCGGCGATTGTCGATTCGATTAAGACTTCCGGACTCCGCGGCCGCGGTGGCGCAGGCGCGCCGGCAGCCCTGAAGTGGGGCGGCATGCCGAAGGAAAAGAAGACCGAGCACTACCTGATCTGCAACGCGGACGAGGGCGAGCCCGGAACCTTTAAGGACAAGCAGCTTCTGGAAACGTGTCCGTTTGAGCTTGTTGAAGGAATGACGATTGCGGGCTACGCCGTGCAGGGCGATGCGGGTTACGTTTACATCCGCGGCGAGTTCATGGACGCGGCGAAGAGCCTTCGCGAAGCGATTGACGAAGCTTACAAAGCCAACCTGCTGGGCAAGAACATCATGGGCATCGAAGGTTTTAACTTCGACCTGTACATTCACTTGGGCGCTGGTAGCTATGAGTGCGGTGAAGAAACGGCCTTGATGAGCAGTTTGATGGGCGAGCGCGGAATGCCTCGACTCAAGTTCCCGCACGCTCCGTTCCCGGTTATTAAGGGCGTTTGGGATAAGCCGACGCTGATTCACAACGTTGAGAGCTACTCGAACGTGCCGTATATCATCGACCGCGGTGCGGAGTGGTGGGCTTCGTTGGGAGCTTCGACCAAGAACTCGCGCGGGACAAAGATTTTCTCGGTGAGCGGCCACGTCAATAAGCCGGGCAACTACGAAGTTGAGTTCGGTACGCCGCTGATGGAGCTCATCGAGCTTGCCGGTGGAGTTCGCGGAACAATGAAGGCCTGCATTCCGGGCGGATCTTCGATGCCCATTTTGAACGTGGAGAAGACTCACGAGGCGATCATCGGCTACGAAGAAATGATGGCTTCTGGCTCGATGGTGGGCTCGGGCGGTTGCATGGTGCTGAACGACACGACGGATATTGTGAAGTTCTGCTGGCGCACGGCGGTGTTCTACATGAACGAGTCTTGCGGTAAGTGCACGCCGTGCCGCGAAGGTACGCGCTGGATGGTTCAGATTCTTGAGCGAATCGTGAACGGTCAGGGCCGGGAAGGCGATGTGGACTTGCTGGTGCAAGTCGCCGACCAGATTGACGGACGCAGCTTTTGCCCGCTTGGGGACGCCGCGGCGTGGCCAGTGAAGGGCATGGTTAAGGTGTTCCGAGAAGAGTTCGACTACTACATCGCTCACGGGCGAAGCATGGTCGGGCGCGAAGCGGTCCTAGCCTAATTACGCAATCGCCCGTCGATTTCTGAGCAAGGTACGTAGAATCCCCTTGTGTCCATCGTAAGTGCAAACGTTCTATCTGCTCTGAGAAGTCTTCGGGAGCAGTGGCAGCGCGCGATCTTGAGTGCGGTTGGCATCATGGTCGGCTGCAGCGCAATTGTGCTTTTGGTGAGCATTGCCACCGGGGTCCAAGCCGACGTGAAGGGCCAGGTTGAAGGGCTGGGCGTGAACGTCTTGGTGGTGATTCCGGGGCGCATTGATTTCGGAAACTTCAACCCGAACCTTGGCGGCATGAGTTACCTCAAGCCGACGGACACCGAGCGACTTGAGACGGTTTCGGGCGTTGTGGATGCGATTCCGTTCACCTTTGTCGGCGGCGGGATTCGATCTGGCAAGAAGCGCGCGAATCCTCTGTTGGTGGCGACAGAGCCTAGCTGGTTCAACATGCGCAAAACCACCTTCATTGAGGGTCGAGGTTTTGAAGCGGAGGAGCTTTCCAAGCCGGTTTGCGTCATTGGTTCGATCGCGAAGCGAGAGTTGTTTGGCGACGCCTCCGCGATTGGGCAGCCGGTGGTGGTGAACGGGAAAACCTACCGTGTGGTCGGGGTAACTCAGGACAAGAAGGCTGAAGAGAGCTTGTTCTCGATGGGCGGGTTTGAGAACCTCGTGTACCTTCCCTATCCGTTCATTCAGTCGATTACGCCGAACCTGCAGACCGACCGAATCATGATTCAGATTGAGCCGGAGACCGAGCCGAAGGCACTGATCAAGAGCCTTGAAGGCAAGTTGGGGGAGCGGCTTTCGCAGGAGCAATACAGCGTTTTGACGCAGGAACAGATTCTTGGCCTGGTCTACAAGCTGATGAGCATCCTGACGTGGCTCCTGACCGGCCTCACTTCGATTGCGCTGTTTGTGGCGGGGGTGGGAATCATGGCGGTGATGCTGATGAGCGTGAACGAGCGGACCAAGGAAATCGGCATTCGTAAGACAACGGGTGCCACGAAGCGGGACATTTTCGTTCAGTTTCTTGCCGAGGCGGTGGTGATCTCGGTCGTGGGTGGCGCGGTTGGAATCGTGTTTAGCTGGTTTGTTTGTGGCCTGCTGGCCCAGTACACGCCGGTGAAACCGATGATTACCCCCGAGATTATTGGCCTGGCGATCGGGGTTTGCGTCGGAGTTGGGGCGATTTTCGGGTTGATTCCGGCGGTCAAGGCTTCGCGCATGGATCCGGTCGCGGCGATTCGAGCGGAGTGACGACGGTTAAATTTGTGTAAATGTCAAGTCCTATAGGTCCATTGATGCGTTAATTTCAGCAACTTCGCCTCTGGGGCTTTTGGAGACTTGGAAATCTGCAGGAACCGTTGTATGTTCCTATCCACTCTGGATTGGCCAAGACTTTTTGGCCCCCATGAATATCATGCTTAAACGCGCGTTTACCCTTATTGAATTGCTCGTCGTAATCGCAATCATTGCGATTCTTGCCGCCATCCTCTTCCCGGTCTTCGCTCAGGCTAAAGCCGCAGCAAAGAAAACGGCATCGCTCAGCAACCAAAAGCAAATCAGCCTCGGCGCCATCATGTACGGTGCGGACTACGATGACAACATCCCTGTTCTTCTCAACGGAACCTGGGACGGACTCAGCGCGGCTAACGGCAACGGACCAAACCGAACCACGACTTGGACGGAAAACCTTCAGCCATACCTGAAGAACTGGCAGTTGCTGGCGGACCCAACCCGAGGCGATGCGCTTGGCATCTTCAACGGCTCGTCCTCGACCACGGGCATCACCTCCCACCGAAACCGAAACCGATTCCCAATGTTCGGCTTCAACTACCTCTTCCTCTCGCCTTGGCCAGACTGCAACATCAGCGAATCCAAGTCGTTCACCCAGGCAGAAGAGCCAAGCGGAACGGTTATGTTCACGCAGTCTCAGCTCTTCACCCAGGAAACTACCCGTGGCTACGTCATGATCAACGCTCCTGGAATGTGGCCAGTCATCGCTCCACACCCAACCTACTGCATCATTTACGATGGCAGCGTAGGATCGGGTAACTGGTCCGGCAACAACGCGACTGCACCACGAAAGATCACTTCGAGCACCTACCTGACCAGCGAAGGAACCAACGTTGGCTGGCTCGACGGATCGGCGAAGTACCTCAAGGATGGCGCTCTTGCCGCTGGAACCGACTACGGTTCTGCCGCTAAGACGAACGCAGCAGAGGGCGCAGTCATCACGGACAAGTCGCGGTACCTCTGGAACCTCGACTCGAACTACTACGGCGGCTAATGTCTAAGAAGGCCATTTTCTTAGCGCTAGTGCTTGTAGGTTCGGTTATCGCTGGATGCGATTCGGTTGACACGGCTGCAGCTCAAGAAGCAGCCAAGAAGACCGAAGAGAAGCAAAAAGCGGACAAGGCCAGCGGTGCAACCAGAGGAAAAATGGTTCCGTCGTTCGACCTCGACCGATAAGTTAACAACGAAATGTGCGGCTCAGATTTCTGAGCCGCACATTTTTCTTTTGTCAGGACTAGCTCAAGCCATAATTTAATTGATGCTGACCGCTCTCTGCGCCGTTGCTATTCTCGCTCCCGTTGCTGCCCAGGGTAAGCCGTTGACTTCGATGGCGCCGGTTGAGGTCAAGAATTTCCGAAAACTGAACGGCAAGTTTGCGATGGGTGATCGGCTGTTCGGCTGGGGGCTGGAGCTTGATCAGAACCACCCAAACGTAAATATCACGGATGAAGAGGACTGCAAGGTGGTGTTTGACCTCAATCGTAAGCACAAGTACCTTGTTGGCTATGCCGGGATTCGGGACGTTAAGACCCTATCCGAAAACGGGATGTATAACCGGCTCGTGATCAAGGTCGATGGCGTTATTGCGATCGATAAACCACTTTATGGACCAGCGGTCACTCGATTTGTAATTGACGTCACTGGGGTTAAATCGCTCGCCATTCGAACGATTTATGGCGCGTGCCTAGCCGAGCCGCAGTTAGTGAATATTGCGCCAGCCGCCCAACCAGGCGACTGGACTTACATGCCAACCACGAACTAAAGCTTCAGGATTTTGGCCGCGGTGCCCATGTCTTTATCGCCGCGGCCAGACATGTTCACAAGCACTCGCGTTCCGGGTGGAACGATTTCTGGATTCCAGAGTGGCGCAAACGCGTGCGCGGTTTCAAAGGCCGGGATGAGGCCTTCCTTTCGGGAAACTTGTTGCAGCGCTTCGAGCGCGTCCTCGTCGGAGATCGCGATGTACTCGGCCCGGCCCGTGTCCTTCAGGAACGAATGCTCGGCACCGACGCCCGGGTAGTCGAGACCCGCGGATACGGAGTGGGTTCCGATGACTTGGCCATCATCGTCTTGCATTAGGTAGCTGTAACTGCCATGCAAAACGCCCGGAGAGCCGGCAGAAAGCGGCGCGGCATGCTGACCGGAATTGAGCCCAAGTCCGCCAGCTTCAACTCCGAGAAGCTTGACCTCCGGATCGTTGATAAATCCGCTGAAGAAACCGATCGCGTTTGAACCGCCACCCACGCATGCGATCGCAAGTTCAGGAAGTCGACCGTAGCGGTCGAGATACTGCTCACGCGATTCGTCGCCGATGACCCGCTGGAATTCGCGCACCATGTAGGGGTACGGGTGGGGACCGGCGGCCGTGCCGATGATGTAGTGGGTGTCGTTGACGTTAGTCACCCAGTCGCGCATAGCTTCGTTGAGGGCGTCTTTAAGGGTCTTGGTTCCGCTATCGACGGGATTGACCTTTGCGCCGAGGAGCTTCATGCGGAAGACATTCAGTTCTTGTCGGACCGTATCTTCGACGCCCATGTAGACCTCACATTCAAGGCCAAAGAGAGCGCAGACGGTTGCGGTGGCAACGCCGTGCTGCCCCGCGCCGGTTTCGGCGATGATTCGCTTTTTGCCCATGCGAATGGCGAGCAACGCTTGGCCGAGGGCGTTATTGATCTTGTGCGCGCCGGTGTGGTTCAGATCCTCCCGCTTCACGACGACATGAAGGTTTAGCTCGTCGCTCAGGCGACGAGCTTCGGTTATCGGGGTGGGACGGCCGACGTACTCGTGCAGGTAGCGCTGAAACTCTGCGCGGAAGGCAGCATCCGACCAAGCCTTTTCGAACTCTGCTTCTAGCTGATCAAGCGCAGGTACGAGAGTTTCGGGAACGTATCGTCCGCCGAACGCACCAAAGCGGCCGCGAACGTCTGGTCGGGTTTGCACATTTAGATTCTACGCAAGTCGTTTGAGGTTCCGTTCGGCAGAGCATCTTGGGGAGTGGGGTTTGTGCGAGCCACCAAAACGGATCCGGCAATCACAAGGATTGGCATCAGCAAGGCGCTGACTACCGGAAGCGTTGCCAGCATGCCAATGGGAGCAGCGTACGTGATCGCGTTCGGCAGCTTGGGGGCGATTTTGAAGCTCGATTTCAGCCCGATGCCGCGGCGTTGCATGGCCGGGGCGGTTGTGTCGAGCAAGCTGAGTAAGCCGAAAACGGCAACGCTTCCGATGACGGGAAGGAAGATTCCCGCGATGAGGCCGACGAAACTCAGCATCATTCCGAAGGCGAATCGCTTCAAACCATCTCGGAAACCTTCGCCAGCCGTGAATCCTGGAGAGCGCGGAGTGACGCCGAGAAGTTCATCGGTGCGCCGCGCGATGGCATCAAACGCCCAACCGGCCACGCTGAGCAGAATCGTGCTGAAGATCGCACCGGCAATTGTCCACCAGACGATCAAGTAGGCGACGGTTGCCAACCAGCTCGGTAGCCCCAGTCCAGCGACTTTTGGCACGAAGAAATTGAAGCTGGAATACGAGACGAAACTGAAGAGAACGATGCCAATCAATAGCGGCACGGTGCAGAGTTGTCGTAGCTTCTTATCTCGAGAAAACAGCCGGAGTGCAGTTATGAATGGATCCACGATGCAGATGTTACGGGGAACTTCAGGATTAGATTTTCAATTTGGGTAAGTCGGACTACCAAGAAAAGGGTATTTCCGTCAGAATCTAGTCGTGAACCCAGTCCTTGTGCTCGCTGAGATGCCCCTGGTAGAAAAAGATTGGAGCTCGGCTCTCCGATACTACCAAACCATTGAACCGACCTTGCAGAAGGTCTCGGGATTTTTGGGGGTTGGTCTCTGGAGAGATATGGACGAGCCAACGCAGCACTTGGTGACCTATGCCTACGCCAACTTGGCGGCGGCCGAGGAAGGTTTGGAAGTTGTGGCTTCGAAACGGCTGCTGACCGAAGCGACGGTTGTGGTGAGCGGGCCAGCAGATGTGACGCGAGTCTCGGTTGTTCACAAGAAGCGTTCCGGAATCCTGTCGGCCAAGGTTGGGCAGTTCTTGTCTAAGAGCGTTCGACACTCTGGGCCAGGGTACGGCGATGAGTTGGTGGACGAACTTGACCGGATTTTTGATGAGCTGGCGCTTCTTCCGGGCTACCTTGCCGCCGAGGTTGGGCGAAACGATACGCTGCCCGACGAGGTGATTGGTCTCGCGGCGTGGGAGTCGGAGGCGGCGTTCAAGACTTCCCTGCCGCCAGGCGCGCTGTACTCGATCAAGCTCTATCGTCGGATTTTCTAACGCTCAAGTCGAAGACACGAATTTTGGAAAGTACCTCTCTGAGTGTGATATTATTAATGCGTGGGAAAGGCAAGAATATTCTCCTTCCCCGCATTTGACGACTTCGCGAAGAGGCAACGATGGTCCGATGAGCGGCTCGTCAAAGTTGTTGACGATGTAGAGAGTGGCCTGAACGATGGCGTTTTGGGATCGAACTTGTTCAAACGGCGCGTTGCCCGGGAAGGCGCGGGAAGCTCAGGTGGGTTCCGAATTGTGCTCGTTTGTCGAGTCGGTGATCGAGCCTTTTTGCTTGAGGCATTCGCCAAAAACGTGAAGGCCACTCATACACCAGTCGAAGTTCGAGTTCTTCGCGTGCTTGCAGAGGAGCTTCTTTCGCTCTCGGAAACTCAGATACGAGAAGCAATTCGAGCAAAACAGATCCGAGAAATTGTGAGAACTGATGAAGACCGTTAGGATTAAACGTCATCGTCTAGGACGACCGGCTGAGGGAGGAATGCCTGGAAGAGTGGTCCCCGTTGCGGTGGAGCGCCTCAGCCCCAAGAATGAAAACTCCGAGACTGGATTGCTACAGAAAGCAGAACTTGATGCGGAAGCAATGAACGGTGGTAACACGCTTTTAACGGTGCATCAGATCGCTGCTGGACTCTTCGGCGCCGGAGTCTTTGACAAGGCAACGATGCGGAAATTTGATGAACTCTGCCTGACTCCGATCGAGGAGTTTTCTGGGCAAGATATCAAAGGTTTGCGTGAGTCAAACGGCGTGAGCCAAGCTGTTCTGGCCCGGATTCTGAATGTTACGACGAGCACCGTTGGACAGTGGGAGCGCGAAGAAAAGAAGCCAACCGGATCTGCTCTGAAGCTCTTGTCGCTTCTGCGTTCAAAGGGCATCAGCGTGGTCTTGTAAGCAGAGTATTTCCTTCACAGCACACGCTTCACGCCGGGAATCTTCAGTAGGCCCGCAGTTACGGCGTAGCAGACCGCTACGCTCAGGGCGGTTACGGCGAAGGCGCTGACGCTTACGGGGAGCTTTAGCGAGTGGACTAGGAGACCAATTCCGACGACGGCTGGCGGGTGAAGGATGAAGATTCCGTAGGCGTATGGAGCAAGATTGCTCAGGAGCTTTGAGGGCTTTTTGCTTTCCCGGAATCGGACCAAGAGCCAGAGAATGAGTCCCCAGGCGACGAAGGGTTCCCAAAGCGCGTAGGCAATCGACGGGCCGTTCCAGCCTCCCGTCGTGTTGAATTCCTTGCCCGAGGTCGCCCCAGCGACGAGGGCGTAGATGAAGAAGGTCGGGGTGATGGCGAGGGATATCCAGCCCCACCTTTTGGCCAACGCCACCGGGACTTGTTCTAGAAACTTCGTCTTTGCGAGGTAACAGCCGCCGAAGAACAACACGACATAGGACGCGAAGTAGCCGATTTGCAGGTTCCAGACCTCGCTCCCGGTCGGCACGAGGAGCCTTAGTGCAAAGGCAGCTACGCCGGTGAGGATCGCAGAGATCCAAAGCGATTTGTCATTGGGCACAGCGGCGTCGGGCTTGGCGCGGAGACCGAGCAAATGAAGCCCGATCAGCAGGAACGAAAAGATCAGAAGGGCTTCAGCGAACCATAGCGGGCCGATGCTGAAGTTTGCGCGTGCCAAGCGGGCGGTGAAGTTGCTACTGAAGTCGACGCCATCCGCAGTCCCGGCCAAAGCAATCGTGGCCGGGCCGAGCACGAACCCATAAATGAGGATTGGAATGCCGAGCCGGAGGAAGCGATCGCCGAGAAAAGCGGGGATTCCCTTTCGCTCGAGGGACCTCGGCGTGAAGTAACCCGCCAAGAGGAAGAAGAAGCCCATGAAGAAGGCTTGGTTTATTGAGCAAATGCTGGCGAAGAGGATTTCCTCGAACCCGTCTGGCGTTTCGTAGCGGAGGTACCAGCCACCGGGACCGCCGAACATGATGACGGAGTGATGAAGGACGACGAGGATGGTGAGGAACGCCCGAATGCGGTCCAAAAACTCTGTTCTTGAAGTTGTAGAGGGATTGGATTCCGACATGAGGGCTGAGCTCGGAGTATGTTAGCCGACCTTTCTGGGAATCTCAAACAAGACCTAGTGCCTGTTCGTAGCAACCGGTTTCCGGAAATAAGCGTCTATAGAATCATGAACTCGGTAATGTCCGCTGTTATCTTAAGCGCCGTCATGTCGGCGAGCGCATCGGCGGATATGTTCAAGCCATCTAAGGCCGAGCAGATGAAGCTTGGAAAACAGGCGGCCGCCGAAATTCGGAAGAAGGAGAAGGTGCTTCCGGATTCGGATCCACGCGTTCAGTTAGTGAAGCGGGTCGGCAGACGGATTTTGAGTACGTTCAGCGAGAAGGAACAGCCTTGGGAGTACAGCTTCGACGTGATTGAGTCGAAGGAGATTAATGCCTTTGCCCTCCCGGGCGGACCGGTTTTCTTCTCCACCGGCCTCCTTGAGAAGTTTAAGTACGAAGATGAGCTCGCGGCGGTTATGGCGCACGAAATCACGCATGTCCGGCGTGAGCACTGGGCCTATTCTCAACGCGACGCCAACAAAGCCAACATCCTTCTTTTGGGATTAAGCGTGTTTGGTGGACGACGTGACGTGCTGAACGCTACCGACTTGCTGGCGACGTTTTACTCGCTGAAGTACTCGCGTCAGCATGAAAACCAAGCCGACTCCATGGGCTTCGATATGCTGGTCGCGGCAAACTACAACCCAGACGGCATGGTGTTGCTGTTCGAGACCCTGAAGCAGACTTCGAAGGGTGGCAAGCCGCCGGAGTTCTTGAGTTCGCACCCCGATGACGGCAACCGAATCAAGAACACGAAGACGAAGATCGAGAAGTCGCCTAAGGACTTCCCGGCTCTCACCAAGATCAATCTCTAGCCGCAGCGATTTCGGCGTTCGAGAATTTCACGGGAGTGGATGAAGACCTGCTCGGTGAGGTCGTTCCAGAGGTGATAGATTCCGGCAAGCTCTTCTAGCGTGCACAGTCGGCGACCGAGTGACTCCTGTTGCATCACGATGTCCACGAGGCCATCGACGCGGGCCACGAAACACTCGGCCCAGCGGACTTCTTGGCGCTCGCTGATGTGATAGCAACCGATGTACTGAAGGTCGGCGAGCATCGCTCCGGCCTCTTCCACGGCCTCCCTTCTTGCCGCATCAATGGCCGATTCGAACGGCTCAACTCGGCCGGACGGAATGCTCCAGCCACGATCGGCGATATCGCAGACCAGGACTTTTCCATCTTGCCAAGGAAAGACGAGGGCAGCAAAGGCGCGGATTGGGGGGCGGTAGGGGGCGGCAAAGAACTGGAGCTTTTGTCTTCCGTATTGTCCGCACGGAAAGCGCTTTATCGCCAAACGAGCACCTTGCCGATCACGAGATCTTTCTTGATGGGTCCAAAAGATCGGCTGTCTTCGCTGTAGTCACGGTTGTCGCCGAGGAGGAAGTACATGTCTCCCGGCACGGTGTAGTCGGCGCTTTTGATCGGATAGGCCCTGGGCCAGTAGGCGCGCTCGACCTTTTCGCCCTCGACAAACTTAACGCGCTTGATGAAGTAGCCGCCTTCTTTTTTGATGAACTCTTTCACGACGACAATGTCATCGGGCTGGATTTTTCCGAACAGCCAGTATGCGTCGGTGACGACGAGCTTTCGGCCGGGCTGGAAGGTCGGAACCATGCTGGTGCCCTGAATCACGACGGTTTTCACGTTGCCGTAGAGCCAAAGCACAATGACGAGCATGAAAATGAGGAAGACCCCAAAACCGGTGATTGCGCGTTTCTTCGGCTTTTCCATGAGTTTGTTCCTTGATGCTACGACAACTTTTGCTTGCTTCCGAAGGGAAAGATGTGGATTTTCCCTCTAATCTGAGTCGTCCGATATACTGAACGTTCGCCGGTCGCTGGCGCATCATCCATGCTTGATCTGAATGAGATTCTATCGCAACCCGCCGGACAAGTGGCAGGCGCGGCGATCCTCCTGGCCGTAATCGGAACGATTATTGGAATTACGGCGGCAGTTCGAATTGGCTCGATGTCGAAAAAGTTTCGCGAACTGCTGAAGGCGCCGAGCGGGGTGAACCTCGAAGAGCTCCTCACCGAGCACATGGAAGAACGCCGAGATCTGCAAGAACACGTTCGGGGTCTTGAGCTTCGGATCGTGGACTTGGAAGCGAAGATGCGAACTTCCAAGCGTCATTTGGGCCTCGTGAAATATGATGCGTTCGAAGACGTCGGCGGAAGTCAGAGCTTCGCGATGGCGCTTTACGATGACCTGGGTAATGGTGCCCTGGTGACATCGATTGTTGGCCGAGTGGATTGCCGCGTTTACGCAAAGCCTCTCTTGAAGCTAAGCTCTGAGCGCTCCTTGTCGCAAGAGGAAGAGCGCGCGATTCGGGAAGCCACGAGCGAAGCGCCGAAAACGATCCTTTCCTAATTTCATCATGAGTGAACGAACCTCCGAAGATCTGATGCTCATTGAGCGAGCGCAGCACGGCGACAAGAGCGCGCTCAACGAACTGGTGCGCAAGTATGAGGTTCGGGCTTACCAGTTTGCTTTCCGACTGACCCGCAACCCAGAAGAAGCATCGGATGTGGTGGCAGAGGCGTTCGTGCGGGTCTTCAATGCTCTGCCGAACTTCAAGGGAAACAGTCAGTTCACGACTTGGCTGTACCGAATTCTCACGAACTGCTTCTTGGATTTGCGCAAGCGCGAATCGCGACGGCAGACGTTGCCGATCGACGCGGGTGTGCAGACCGATGAAGGCGAGATGGAGCGGCAATATGAGGACCCGAAAGGGACGCCGCACGACAGCCTCGAGCGCAACGAACGCGGACAGCGCATTGAGCAGGCGCTTAAGAAACTGCCCGAGTATCAGCAGGCGATGATCATGATGTATCACGCGGAGCAGCTGAGCTACGAAGAGATTTCCGAGGCTTTAGACCTACCGATTGGGACGGTAAAGAGTCGTTTGAACCGTGCTCGAGTGAGCTTGCGCGAGTTGTTGGCGAGAGACGAGGAACTTTTCCGGATATAGCGAGTCAGAAAAAGCGTAATTTTCCATTTGATGCTATGAACGTTTCGAAAGCGAGAGATTTTTTCAGCGACTACTTTGAGGGCAAGCTTGATGCGGGCCTTCGACAGAGCTTTGAGCAGGCGCTGAAGTCCAATCCACAGATTCAGGCGGAATACGAAGAGTTCGCCCTGATGATGAATACGCTTGCTGAGTTGCCGAACGAAGAGATCGACATTCCGATCTATTTGAGTGACCGCATTGCAACGCGACTGGAAGCAGCCCAAGAAAAGCGAACGGCCTCCGTTCCGGCCTGGTTCGGCTGGTTTAGAAATCTTGCCTTGGCTGGCGTTGCGGGCGCAGTTCTGTTTGGAGCGGCTGCAGGCTTGCTCTCGAAGGGCGGATCGGTCGCGACGGGTGATTTGTTCAACTTCGGCGCGAAGCCAGTGAAGCCTAGAAACGAACTGACTTTCGCTTACACCAACGACAAAGTCGTGGTGACTTACAACACCTCGGATAATCGGGCGCTTATGGTTGACAAGCGACGGATCACCCCGGAGAACGGATCGGTGATTTCGCCGCTGAGCAATAGCAACGCGTTCGCCGCCGAGTTTGTGATTCAGGTCGAAGGCTCCGAAGTCCCAGAGCGGGTTTACATTCCAGGATCAACGACTCGAGAGGCGAGTGAAGGAACCGGCAATCTTGCCGATTTCGCGAAAGCGCTTGCCGATCACTACCGCGTGCCGGTTCGTGTGACTGCACCGAGCGTGGAACTGCCGATCAATTGGAACCTGTCCGATGCGGATGCTTACCAGTGCGCAACGGCGGCTTTGAAGTCGCAGCCGGTTTCGGTTGACCTGCGAGACGGCAACTTCATCTGCATTACCGGAAGATAAGGCAAAATTCTGCGCTAAAGCGCGACGGACCGGGGCGATAGTCATATCGTCCCGGTTTCATGTTTTGGGGGTCGGCTATGCCCTACACTATTTCTTGTAGGGGACGAGGAAACAACCCAAACACAGATGAATACAAACCGCGTACTGACGTGGGAACAGCATTTAACATTACGCGCAACTGAGGGAGATACAGTTGCCTTCGAGCTACTGATGGACTTACACCGTCCATCTTTGAACTCACTCGCCATGCGACAACTCCGGAATACGGACGATGCGCATGACGTCGTTCAGGAAACCTTCGTGAAGGCTTTCCGAGCGATCAAGGATTTTGATCCAAACCGCCCACTGCGACCGTGGCTCTGCCGAATATGCAGCAACTGCTGCATTGACAGCATTCGAAGCCGACGTCGCGAGGGCGAACCTTTG
Organism: bacterium; assembly: GCA_027485645.1. Classification (GTDB taxonomy): domain Bacteria; phylum Armatimonadota; class Fimbriimonadia; order Fimbriimonadales; family Fimbriimonadaceae; genus Fimbriimonas. Next base: position 393,611 of record JAIXQR010000002.1, on the reverse strand, counting down.
GAGATGTTTGAGCACTTGCTCACGGACCATCGCTTGGACGTTGACGGGGCGGCTACCGAAGCCGTTCAGCACGAACAGGTAACGGACGCGATTGAGAAGTTGCCGGAGCATTACCGGCAGATCATTAAGATGAGGCACTTTAGCCACATGGAGGTCAACGAAATTGCGGACCGGCTGGATAAGCCAGAAGGAACCGTAAAGAGTTGGCTCTTCCGAGCCCGGGCGATGCTCAAGAAAGAGCTGACCCCAGCGCTTGGCTAAGTTCTTGGTTGGTTCGAATGATAGGGCCTACGCCGACGACCCGTCCCCGATTGGCGTAGGTACCATCCTATCATGCCCATTACCGAAGCCGAGATTCTGAACGCGCTCAAGACGGTTCAGGATCCCGACCTACGGCGAGATATCGTAACGCTCGGATTCGTGAAAGACGTTGTCATCACGGATTCGAGCGTTTCTTTTACCGTTGAGTTGACCACGCCGGCGTGTCCGGTGAAAGAGGAATTGCAGGCACAGTGCGAGGCGGCCGTATCGGCTTTGCCGGGGGTGACCGAGGTCAACGTGACGATGACGGCGCGAGTACGCGCTCGGCAGATTCAAGAAGGCGATCTGGTGCCAGACGTTAAGCACATCATTGCGGTGGCGTCGGGCAAAGGCGGCGTTGGCAAGAGCACAGTCACCGTCAATTTGGCGATTGCGCTCGCCGAGACGGGTGCGCGAGTCGGCCTTATGGATGCCGACGTTTACGGTCCATGTATCCCGCTGATGATGGGGGCGCAGGACGAGCGGCCGTACACCAAGGGCAACAAGATCATTCCGATTCAGCGGTTTGGCGTTCAGTTAATGTCGCTCGGGTTCCTGTTGGAGGAAGGTCAGGCGGTGCTTTGGCGCGGGCCGATGGTCGCGGGCACGGTGAAGCAGCTTCTGGCCGACGTTGACTGGGGGACTTTGGATTACCTTTTGGTCGACTTGCCTCCGGGAACGGGTGACGCGCCGATGTCGCTGGCCCAGCTTGTGCCTTTGACCGGAGTTTTGATCGTTTCGACCCCTCACAACGTGGCGGCGAACATTGCCGGAAAGGCGGTTCAGCTGTTCCAGCGCTTGAACTCGCCGATTTTGGGCGTGGTCGAGAACATGGGGCCTTACATTGACGAGGACACGGGCAAGGAAGTCCGGATGTTCCACGGCACGGACGGCGATGAGCTGGCGAAGGTTTTGAAGGTTCCCTTCTTGGGCCGGATTCCGTTTGACCCGCGGATCAGCAAAGCCGGGGATGCGGGGGTTCCGAGCATGATTACCCATCCGCACACCGAGCAAGCGGAAGGATTCCGGCATATCGCGGGTCAGGTAGCTCAACAGAGTTCGATCATCGCGATGACGCGACGGGATCTGACACGGCTGAGCGAAGCGCCCCCGAAGGCGTAAAGCTTCGCTGAGTAATAACCTTGAAGCCGTAACCCTCTCGATCGCAATGACCGAGAGGGTTTTTGACTTATCAATAGTACGTGTAAATAACCTTAACGCGGCACTTGACGGTGCCGGATTGGATGAGGGTGCCGGAGTTGAAGGGGTACTCGCGGGTCTGGTTGATGACGCGCATCGTGATGGGGCCGGCGACTTTGAAGCGGTCTAGGAGCGCGCTGTTGAACGGTGTGCTCTTGTTCTGTTGGACGTTGTAAACCTCTTGGTAGAAGTTGTTGGTCGCGGTGCCGAAGGCGGGGGCGGCGTAGTTGTGGGTCGTCACGCCGGCGGCGTAGCAGGCTTCGATTTGCTGGAAATTAAGCGCATCCCAGAAGCCGACGCTCATGTTGTGAAGCAAGGAATAGGTCCCGCTTGCAGGGTTCGGGTTGAACGTGTTTGTGACCGTTGAGCTGCCGTAGGCCTTGGCGTAGGCCGTGATCGTGACCGATTTCAGGGTCCCCAGTGCAGGGTTGAAGCCTTGGATGGTGATGTCTTCGCGCGTGATGAGCTGCCCCAGATCGGTCGTGTACGGAACCGTGTAGTCGACAATTTGGGTGATCTGGGCGGCGGAAGCTACGACGGAAGCGGAGACAGCGGCAAGAACCAGGAGCGGTCGCATGAGCGAAGGTTATCACGCGAACCGAAAATAATACAGCCCCTTCGAATCAGAACCCCCTAAATTGCAACGCGATCATCTAAGTGGCCGTCGAGCCAATCGCTGAGCGACGTTTTTTCGTTGGCGGCAAGGACTTCGTAGGGGTGATCGTCTTCTCGAATCCAGCGGAGAACCTGGTGGGGGAACAGGCGTAGTTCATTCCCTTCTGGCACGGCAGGCCACGAGGTGACGTAGGTCGAGGGTACTGGACCAGGGAGGCCAGCTACCGAGAGGATCCTCGCATCTTCATTCAGCAGCACAGAGATCCGGGCGCGGAACTGGTCTAGCGCAAGTTCAACCTTCGAAAATCGCAGCAGCATTTCCTGATCGAGGATTGATACGATGTCGCTTGCACCGACGAGGGCATCGGCAATGTCGGTGTCGCCGTACACCTTATGCATGGCTCCGGCGGCACGGAAAAGGCGGAAGGCGAGGCATTGGGCGACGTCAACGCGCTCGCTGCTTGGGTCCCAGAGGCGCACTTCTAGGGTTCGTTCTCCGAAGTACTGTGCGAGGCTCGCTAGCACGGGAGCGAGGACGGGAAGGTTTCCGACACCAATAATTGCCACGCGTCGCCGATCTGCCATTTCTCAATAGATGTTTACGCGCGCCCAATCCGTTCGTCACCTTATGGGTTGCCCAAATGGGTTGAGTTAAGATTCGGTAAAACGAACGTCCATGGATGATTACTCCATTGACCGACCCGAACTGAATGGTGCGTTGTTCAGCGTTGAGTTTGGAACGGGCGGACGCATCCAGCAATTGTGGCTTGGCGACCCGAACCACGCCGACGCCGAGGAGTTTCAATTTGTCGCCCCGCCGATCACGATGGGCGATGAAGTTACGGAGGATTACTTCCCCGGCACGATCCTTTTAGCTGCGCGAACGGACCCAGATGAGCCTTGGGTTTCAAGTCGAAACCAGCATGCGGAATTGCTGGATGACCAAAACGGATTCACTTGGGAGTACGAATTTCCGTTTATGGAGGAGCTGGTCGCGCGCGGGCGATTTAACGAAGTGGCGAGTCCGGTTCCGCACTTGGTTTGGGACGTTGAGTTACGCAACCGCAGCCGTCGGAGCATTGAGATTGGTGAGCTTGGCTTCCCGATGGCGTTTAACAACGTTCTGGAAGGGTATTTGCGAACCGACCAGAGTTTGCACGAGATGTACCAAGACCGGGTGCATGTTCACAAGTTTATTGGCGGCGCGGCGAGCTACTTGTTTGCCCAACGGATGAATGCCCGACCGCCGGGCTTGCTAGTAGTTCCCGGTGAGAACACAAGTTGGGAGTTCACGAACAACGTTCCGGCAAGCTTGGCCACGCCTTACCGATGGGATGGGATTCCGATCGTTTACGTCCACAGTCTTGCGACGATTGAGCGTGAGGAGTGGACGCAGTGGTTCAACGGGCACAGTAATCGGATTCTTGAGCCCGGCGAGACGGCAAACGTGCAGCTTAAGTTCTTGGTCGCGGAGCGCGACAAGAACGACCACGTGAGTTCGGCGCTAGCGATGTTCGGCCAGCCGGCGATTCGGTTGCTGCCGGCGGCGGTCGCGCCGATGGACGTCGGGATCGCGGTTGAGATTGTCGGAGCGACGCCGACGCAGTTTGATACCGACGTAGAAGCCGAGACGGAGACCGATGCCGATGAGGCAGGCGGATTCTGCTTTGTTCGCCCAACCCGGCCAGGTCCGGTGATGCTGTCCTTCGAGGACACGCAGGGGCGGATGAGCAAGATGCATCTGCTCTTTACCGAGCCGATCACCGACCTGATGACCAAGCGGGCGAACTACATTCTCACGAAGCAGATCGCCAAGACGGGGCCGCTGAAGCACGCGATTTTGCCGGCGGACAACTTGACTGGCCTGCCGATGACGGACCTGGAGACGTTTGTTTCCGCCTTCGGCATTGAGAGCAGCTTTGCGGATGCGATTTTCCTGGCGGAGAAGAATCGGCACATTCCGGAATCGGCGGAGATTAAGGCGCTCGATCGGCACCTGAAGCACTTTGTGGAAGAGTTCGTGGTGAACCCCGGCGATGGCAGCGTGGGATCGATCATTCCTTCGCTCAACGGGATCTCGGCGGTGTTTGGTCGGCCGCAGACGTATCCGATGGCGGTGACGCTGTACCTGGCGATGGCGAGGTTGGCCGAGCTCGTGCCCGTCACGGAGAAGAGTCCGCAGGAGTACTTGGAGCAGTCGGCGAAGATTGCCTTTGCGATGTTCCGAAACGCGAATCCGGGTGTCACGACCGGCGTCGGCTTGCCGCTGATGGACGAGATGATGAACCTGCTGACCACGCTTTGGCGGTTCGAGATGCACGAGGAGACCCAGATTCTGGGGCAGTTGCTCAATCGTCGGTCGGATGAGTTCATGGGCAAGCAGTATCCGTTCGCGGGCGAAACGCTTTGGAACGGAGACGGATTCTCGGAGGTTTACGACGTTGCGCGCCGACGTGGGAACGATGAGCTCGCGGAGCGGGCTTCCAGGCTTGCGTTTGCGTCGCGGTCGCTTAGCCCGAGTTGGTGGTGGTACGGCTCGGACAAGCGCTGGTTGGAGGACCTGTATGGTCATCCGACGGTTGCCGACAAGGGCGAAATTTGTCATGGCTTGAGCAGCGTGGCGAATAGCCAGATTGCGTTGGCGCTTTTGGAGCACGATGCGAGCGCGCTGCCCGAGGCTTACATGCGGGCGGCGTTTGGTGGGCTGCTGGCGCCTTGGGCATTGGTTCGGGCAGACGGTGCAGGCTCGCTCGGGTTTACGCCGGATATGGCGAGTGCGCATTACGGCATGAACCGATCGACCGGCGAGCTTGGAATTCCGCTTTACCAATACATGCGGAGCGTGGCGAGTTACGTGCTACCGACGGTGGAGGAGGGCATGCAGACCTTTGGCTGCCACTTCGAGGTCGAGCAAGTGATGAACGAGTTCGTTTACACGATTCGCCCTTGGGATGGAATCGGGCGGCGGATCGTGGTTCGACACATTGGTCTCGAAGCACGGATCACCTTCGGTCGAATCTTGGATCTGCGGTTTGGCGCAAGAAAGCGGAAGGCGGGGGTTCGGATTCAGAACCCGGCAAAGATCAGCATGTCGACGACTTTGCGCATTAGCGGTCTGTGGGGACGCCGGTTCAAGTTTGGCGAGCAGATTATTGAGGCGGTCAACGGCGAACTTGAGTTGACGATCAATCTGCCGAAAAATGGGACGGTGACGGTTGAGGTGGAAGTAGTCCCATAAATGGGCGCAAAGGCGGTTGAACCTAGTACCCTTGAACGAGGCTAAGTGATATGACAGAAATTCCGATTTGGTGGTTAGTGGTCTCGGCCCTGTTTTTTGTCGTGAACCTGGTGGTCCTGGTTGTTCTGGCAGTCATTGGCTTGCGCGTGGTGAAGATGCTGGAAGAGAGCAAGCCACAGCTCGCCGAACTGAACGTGAAGGTGAACAAGCTGGTGGACACGGTTCAATCCACGGCCGTGAAGGTGGACGATGTCGCAAGTTCGGTTCGAGAGACGACTCGATCGGTTGGCACCAAGGCATCGAATGCGGCGGGCGTTTTTGAGAATGCCTCGATGGCAGCCGCCCCAATTTTGAGCAAGATTGTTCCAGGCATTAACATCGCGATGGTCGCTCTGAAGGTGTTTAAGGCTTTCCAAGCGAGCCGGGCGCCAAAGGCGCCGAAGCTACCTAAGGTTGCGAAGAAGTAAGTTCCGGAACTCGCCTGACACTTCCAAGAAGATTCACGCCGCGACGCATTTCCGTGATTGAATGAAATGCGTCGTTGGCATTTCGCTCGGACTTGAACGAGAGGAAGTACAGGATGCTGTCGTCCGGTGACTCAAGCTTTTCGAGAGACTTTTGGCTCAAGTCCGAGTTCATCGCGACGTGGTAGCCATCTTGTGCTGGCATCAGATTCTTACCGAGGGATAAATCCTCCTCGGTTACGCGGTTCGAGATCGAATCCATCCAGACATTCGCGGGTGGCAACGCTTCCGAGTGATCGCCCGCGTAAAGTACTGAGGCTTCGGAGAGTGATTTGAGCTTTTTGTATTGAGCACCCGCATTCTTTGCCGCGTTTGCCGATAGGAAAACCCTGCCGACAATCAGGCAACCAAATCCAATTAGAGTCGCAAGGAATGGTCCGTGCAGTCCTTTCGTAACACGCCAAGACGCGCCGACAACCAGCCATGGCAGGATGGCTAGAAAAAGGATCGAAGCGGCGTGAACTTCGACTCCGACACGAAGGGAGGCATAATCGCGCGTGATCATGATCATCCCGGCGCAGGTGCTGAGCATGTATAAAACGTAAAAGGTCGCGCGTCGAATGCGCTCCCGCCCAGATTTGCTGCCGAGAAGGCCGGTGAAAAGGCTTCCACGCTCATTCAGCCGCATAGGTGGATTCTACTTACTGATCGAGCTGGGAAGGCTTCTCGGTTCGTTGGGAGAAACGGCTTCGGAAAAGGGTCGCACGAAGCCGGAGATGCTAACGCCTAGGCGGTCTTCGGTGATTGAGTGGAGCGCGTCGTTGGCGTTTCGTTCGGACTTATGGGAGATGAAGAATAGGCAGAATCTGTTTTTCGATTCAAGCCCGGCAAGGCTTTTGCCGCTTAGATCTGAGTTCATCGCAACGTGGTAGCCCGGAATGGGCGGCACCAAAGTTGTTCCGAGGTTGAAATCTGCTTCTTTGACCCGGTCGGAAATTGAGTCCATCCACACGTTAGCGAGCGGCAGCTTCTCCGAATGGTCTTCGGCATAGAGTTCGGTGGCTCGCGCGAGTGATTTGAGCCTTTGAGTTTGAATTTTGCCCATTTTATCTGCCTCAGTAGATCGCCAATCCCTACCCAGAGCGAAGCAAACAAACCCAAAATTCATCATGAAGATGGCAACTTGGACGGCATTTGTCTTGCGGTGCAGCGTCCCTGCGGCGAGCCAAGAGAGCGCGACTAGAAAGTAGATTGCAGCCACACATGGGCCTGCGCCAAGTTTGAATAATGCGTATTCGCGAGTCAACAAGATGATCCCCGCTACCAAAGTCAGCGCGAATAGGATCAAATAGGTCGACTTGCGATGGCGAAATCTCTTGCGCCACGTAGCAGAAGGGAGCCTGGTTGAAAGGCTCCCTCGTTGATTCAACCGCATATGCGGATTCTACTTATTGATGTGGGCCAAGAACGCTTCTAGGGTCATTGGTCCGAGGTCGCCTTCTTCTCGCGAGCGGACACCGACGGTGCCGTTTTCGAGGTCCTTGTCGCCGATGATGAGCATGTACGGCACTTTGGCGAGCTGGGCATCGCGGATCTTTTTACCGAGGGTTTCGCGGCGGTCATCGATCGACACCCGAAGATTTCGCGTGTCAAAGATGGTCTCGCGGAGTTCGTTGGCCACTTCGAGCGTTCGCTCGTTATGGCGGTCGGCGATCGCGAGGACGCTGATCTGGACCGGGGCGAGCCAGAGCGGGAAGGCGCCGGCGTATTGCTCGGTGATGAGGCCGATCATTCGCTCGAGCGAGCCGAACGGGGCGCGGTGGATCATGACCGGGCGGTGGGGCTTGCTGTCCTCACCGATGTACTCGAGTTCGAATCGCTCCGGCAAGTTGTAGTCGACCTGGACGGTGCCCATCTGCCAGTCTCGGCCGAGGGCGTCCTTGATGATCAAGTCGAGCTTGGGACCATAGAAGGCGGCGTCTCCGGGGGAGACTTCGTACTCGAGGCCCATCTTTTGGCAGGCTTCTTCGATGGCGGCGGTAGCGAGCTTCCAGTTATCGTCATGGCCGACGTACTTCGAGTCGTTCGGATCCTTCGTTCCGAGTCGCGCACGGTAGGAGGTCAGGCCGAGCTTGTTGAGAACGGTCTTCATGAGGTCCACCACGCCGATGAACTCTTCGAGAAGTTGGTCGGGGCGGACGAACAGGTGGGCGTCGTCCTGCGTGAAGCCTCGGGCGCGGAGGATGCCGGTGACTTCCCCGCTTTGCTCATAGCGGTGGACGGTGCCGAACTCGGCGTACCGCACCGGGAGGTCTCGATAGCTGCGCATCTGCGACGCGTAGATTTCGATGTGGAACGGACAGTTCATCGGCTTTAGGATGTAGGTGTCCTTTTCGCTACCCTCGGTGTGGTCCTCCATGAACGGGAACATCTTGTCGCGGTAGTTGATGATGTGCCCGGACTTTTCGTACAGCTTGATGCTGGCGATGTGGGGGGTCACAACGGGATCGTAGCCGCGCTTGACCTGCTCCTTTTGGAGGAAGTCTATCATCACCTGGCGCAGAGTCGCGCCTTTGGGCAACCAGAGTGGGAGGCCGGTTCCGACGCGAGGCGAGAACATGAAGAGGCCGAGCTCTTTGCCGAGGATGCGGTGGTCGCGCTTCTTGGCTTCTTCGAGCATGAAGAGGTGCTGCTCGAGTTCCTCTTTGGTTTCGAAGGCCGTGCCGTAGATTCGCGTGAGCTGCTTGTTTTTGACGTCGCCGCGCCAGTAGGCACCCGCGATGGACATGAGCTTGAAGGCCTTGATTTCCTTCGTCGTGTCGACGTGCGGTCCGCGGCAGAGGTCTAAGAAGCGGTGCAGGACGCCTTCGCGGTCGGTCCGCTGCTGGTTGTAGAAGCTGATCGTTTCGCCTTCTGGAATGGCGTCGAGGAGTTGGAGCTTGTACTCGGCGACGTCAGGGCCCATGCTGGGGATGCTGGCATCGAGGATGAGCGCGCGGGCTTCTTCTCGGCTGACTTCGGTGCGCTCAATGCGCTGATCGAGCTTGGCCAGCTCTTTCATCTTCTGCTCGAGCTTCGGCAGATCTTCCTCACGCAATGGCGTTGGGAAGTCGATGTCGTAGTAGAAGCCGTTCTCTACGGGTGGGCCGATGGCGAGCTTCGCACCGGGATAGAGTTCGGTAACGGCTTGCGCCAGAAGGTGGGCGGCAGAGTGCCGGAGACGATAGAGATTTGTTTCTTCGTAGCGCATGAGATGGTCCTTCCCTTACAGCGGGATTGAGTTGTGAACGTCTGCAGGATACCTGCGTTAATCGGTCAAATAGGTCAGCTGAACGAGGCCGGAATCGAAGCTTTCGGCGTGCTCAAGCTTAAGTCGCATGCCGGGGAATCCGCCAGCGAAGAGGGCAACGCCGCGTCCGAGAAGGACAGGATGCATGCTGATGACGATGCGATCGATACGTTGCTGATCGAGGAACGAGCGGACGAGTTCGCCGCCACCAACGAGCCAAACGTTCTTCAGGCCGAGGTCGACGAGTTCGACTTCAAGGTCTTCGAGTTCGCCAGTAGCAGCTTTCGTATCGGGCGTATCGACCGTGAAATCGGCGTTTTTGGAGACAACGTAGGTTGGCTTTCCGGGGTAGGGCCACTTGCCCATCTTTCGGACAACGTCGTAGGTGCCGCGTCCCATGATGAGACCATCAACGGTCTCGTAGAATTCAGAAAATCCGTAGTCGGCGTCGGTAAACAACCACGAAAGATCGTCGTCCGGCCCCGCGATGTATCCGTCGAGGCTGGTTGCGATGAAGAGGGTGATCGTCACGCTTGGAAGGTACCTAATTTGTGGCACCTTCCACCGTGATGGGATTCGTTCTTTACTTTCGAACGAACTTTCGCTTCGTCTTGTCGAAGCCGAGATCGATCTTCTTGGCGTCGAAGTGCCAGACCGGGCTTCCGGATCGCTGGTAGAAGCACTGGTAGCTGCTGAGGAGCGAAGCGATGAGGCGTCGGCTGCTTCGGCGGACGACGTTAACTTCCGCGAGGAGAGTCAAGAAGTCGGCGCCCTTTGGCCAGTGGGCAAAGACTTCGACGAGAACGTCAAGCATGCTCTTGCCTTCAGAAGCGACACCGATGTTTCGGAGCTCTTCCATTCGCTGAACGGTGATGTAGACGACGGGGTCTGGCTGTTCCATCCAAGCGAAGTCAAAGACGTTTGGCTTGTTGGTCTTGGTCAGGGTGAAGACGGCGCCGCTTTCGTTGGTCTGCTCGAACCACCAGTCGATCCAGTTGTAGGTCAACCGGGCTTCGTGGTTGGCCCAGATCGTGAGTTCTCGGCCATCGGCGTCCTGCATGATCAACTCCTGAACGTTTGGAGTGGCATCGAGGAATCCGGTTGGCAGCTGGCACATTGGGAAGGTGCCGAGTTCTCGGTGGATGGACTTGAGGACCAAGCGAACGCTGTCTGGCATGACCTTTGGCGTTGGCGAAATGTCTTCGTCGAGAACGTCCATCGCCAGCGGGTGGCTAAGGAGCTTTCGCAGCGAGGTGCTGAGGCCGTCATCGGTGAGTTCGACATCGATGAGTTCGCCTTCCTCGTCCATGATGTCGGACGATACGAAGTAGAACGGCTCGGGAACTTCGGCGATGTAATCGGGAATGGAACCTGGCTTTCGGAAGCGGTCTCCACCGACCCACACAACATCGGAGCTGCCTTGGAGGGCGGCAATCATGTTCGCAAGGTCATCGACAAAGGTCTTGGTGCCTGGCGTGATCTCGTAGTTCTCTTCGAGAAGCTTGAGGGCGGTGGTGCTGGAATCGACACCAACGATCTTGCCGACCATCTTGCTGATGTCTTCGGGCTTGATCTCCATCGGGGCGACGTCATCGACTTCGACGGATGGGGCGAGCTTATCGGCCAGCTTGATCGCGCCAGAAATCCACTTAGTGGCTTCCTTTTCTGGGTAGATGTTGCCGTCTGGCGAGTAGATGAAGCCAGGAACGCTGAAAGCGTCGGCAGCGAACTTGCGGAAATCGAAGAGGAGGACCGACTTTGGATCTTCGGAGTTGAGTTGCTTCCAGCAAGCCGCACCGATGGCCTTTAGGCGTGCCGGAGCCAGCTTTTCGATGGCAACGGCGACCGCGTCTTCGGCTCGCCAGTCGAAGTTGCCGAGTCGGGCTTCGATGATTTCGACTTCTTCCGGCGTGAGGCCGTTGAGGGCGAGGCCACGATCTCGTTCTTCATCGATGGCGACGAAGCTCCAAGCGGTGAGGGCGACTTCGTGCTCGTTGGTGAAAGCAAAGCGGGAATCGTGATCGAGGAGTCGCAGGACGACAGGCTCGATGACTTCAATTTCTTCTTTGCGGACTCGCGAAATCTCGGTCACGAGAAGATCGAACGGCATTGGAGCGCCGAATCGGTCAAGGGTGACGGCGATGATTTCTGCAAGCGGGCGGCCCTGGGTGATCAGTCGGGCAGCCGGAATCCAGCGTCGCTCGTGGTAAGCGAATCGGTCTGGGTTCGAAGCCAAGAGGGATCGAACGGTTGCCAAGCCTAGGCCATTCTCCGCCAGTTTTTCGGCGAGTTCGCTCAGCTTGATCGCGGCCTCCATCTCGGTGAGTTTCTCGAGAATCAGGCGATCCGCATAGGATCGGGCAGAAATTTCTTCGGGCTTAAACGAGACTTGCTTGGCCAAATTGCTTCCTCACGCTGGCCCCGGATGCAGGTTGGGGCGCAACCACTCATTTTGGACTATAGAGCAGGCAAAAGTCTAGGCCGACGGTACGAGCTTTCAGATGTTGGCGAGGAGAGGACTAAAAGCTGCCACGCTACGGGCCAAGTCGTCGTAAACTGAAGCGGTATGCGGCGCGCTTTCACGCTTATTGAGTTGCTGGTTGTGATTGCGATCATCGCGATCTTGGCGGCGTTTCTCTTCCCCGTTTTTGCCCGGGCGAAGGCGGAGGCCAAGAAGTCGGCGTGCATCAGCAACCTGAAGCAGATCGGGGCTTCGATTGCGCTGTACATGGGGGATTACGAGGACCAGTTCCCTCACGCGCTGGATGCGAGCGACAAGTTTGCGCCGGACATTTGGAACGATTTTCCGGAGTTCCGAAACCGGATTGACACGATGCCGCTGCTGCACGAGGTGGTTCAGCCTTACGCCAAGAACAAGGACATTTTCCATTGCCCCGGCGACTCGGGGACTCAGGTGCTCGAGAATCACTTTCCGACCCCGTTTCGGTCGGAGCCGAGCATGTGGAAGGTTTACGGTTCAAGCTATTTCTTCCGAACCGAGATTGCCTTTAAGTACTTCACCCAGACCAATTTCCGATTGCCTTCGGACGTGAACGTGATGTTTGACGGAGCCGGGCACTGGCACGGATCGACGCGGGCGATTACGCCCACGGATAGCCTTCGGGATTACTTCAACAACATTCAGGGCTACCGATACAACACGCTTTATGGCGACTTTCACGTGAAGTCGCTGACCTACGACGGCTTGCAGGAAAGCTGGTCGATGGAACTTTGAGCCGAGCGGGTTAGGAATAAGACGCCTTGACGGCGGTCACGATGTCGTTGGCGAAGTAGAACACGATTCGCTTTGTGCCGATGACGTAGCAGAATGCCCGCTCGCCGATGGGATAGTTCGGGTCGGGGTCCCAACCGCGGAAGTTTCCGTAGCGGTCGCGCTCCCAGAATCGCTTTTTGTTATAGACCTCGGTCGGATCTCCCAAGGCGGCGATTACATCCGCGCTGGACTTCCCGATCATTCCGTCCGTTCGGGCGTATTCGTGGTCTACAAAGAGCCACTCAAGACCTGGACGGATGGACAGCCCAAACACGAGGAACAGCATCGTGAAGGCAGATACGCTTAGCTGTCGGGCGGGCGTCCTCATGGCGTTTTGGGGCGATACAGAATTCTTCCCTAACAGAAAGGACTTTTCAAGACAGGGGTAACGATTCGCGAGAATTTCCGCTTCGTAGCTTCGAGGGCGGCTTCGTCGGAAAATTTTCCGAATTTTCATGGTTGACTTAGTAGAACTTTGTCTACTATTCTTTGACTATGCAGTCAATTGAATTTCTTGACAAAGGACCAGGGGCCGACTGGGTGCGGCGCCGGGCGAAGCTCTTTGAAGCAGGCGACTACCCAGACAAAGGGGTGACGGTCGCGCCCGAAACCTTGCAGACGCTCGCCAACGGATTCAGCCAGCCGGTTCCCGTTTTGGTGGAGCACGCGGAGTCTCCGCTGCAACTCGGATTTCTCGTTGAGGTTGAGGCGGTGGAGAACGAGCTTTTCGGCGTGCTCTCGCTTTCGCCGGAGGCCAACGCGCTGATTGACAAGTCGGGAGCAGGGGCGCTTTCGCTCGGGATTTCGCAGGACCTCACCACGATTCGGGAAGTTTCCGTGGTGCGGAATCCTCGCGTTGCTTCGGCACGGCTGTTCCATGACGACCTCATCCGGTTTGAGGCGACGACGATTGATCCGATCGATTTTCGAATGGCTTATGAGGCGCTCCGAAACGAGCGGGAGAACCAGATGGCGAAGGTGGAAGCGGATCGCTTTATCAAAGAGGGTCGCCTGCTGCCTTGCCAGCGTGCCGCGGCGACGGCGCTGTTTCGCAGCCGGGAGGTGACGGACGTTGACGGGAGGTCTGTGCCGGTTCGGTTGCTGGTGCAAGAGCTGATTCAGCAGATGCCAAGCCGGGACATCACCCAGCAGCTGGTGCCGGAAAAAGCTGACTTCTCGAACCACCTTTTGCTCCCGGAAGAAGCGGAGTTTTACCGCCGCCACTTCCCTGACGTTTCCCTGAGCGCGATCGCTCGACAACGATAAACCTTATGCCTGCACTTGCAAAACCATTCGAAACTTACGAAAAGCCGGGACTGATCATCGGCTATGCGGTGACCAATGCCGCGATCTATAAGGGGGCCCTGCTCGGGCTTAATTCCGACGGCCACGCAGTGGCGATGGCCCACGGCACGGCGAACCTCAAGTTCATCGGCGTCGCGACGGAATCGGCGGATAACTCGGCCGGAGAAGCCGGGGCGAAGAAACTGAACGCGGCCAAATCGGGCTCGTTCGTTTTCAAAGCCGCTTCGGGCTTTACGCCGACGCTCGCCAATTTGGGCGCCGAGGTGTACGCGAACACCGATTGGGAGGTTCAGGTTTCGACTTCTGGACTCACCAACAACTACAAGATCGGCCGCATCGTTGGCCTTGAGACGACTTCTACCGGCGTGGCGGGAGTACGCGTCCGGATCGACAACCACGTTTCCTAAACCCTATGGCACTTACCAGATCTGACATTCCTACCCTTTTGCTTCCGGGGCTCCGTGCGGAGTTTGCGGCGGCTTATCAAAACGTAATGGACAACAGCGTTGCCGAGCGATTGGCGACGGTGATCAACACCACCCAACCCGTCCAGAAGTACGCGTGGCTCGGTTCGCCGCCGGCGATGCGGGAGTTTCTGGATGAGCGCACGCCGCAGGGCTTGAGCGCTTACGCATCTAGCATCGAGGACAAGACTTTTGAGGCGACGATTGCGGTTGACCGAAAGGCGATTGAGGATGATCAGCTTGATCTGATCCGGCTGCGAGTTCGGGACTTGGCGACGCGAGTGGCGGCGCACCGGCATCAGTTGGTGGTTCAGGGGCTCGTTGCGGGTGCGTCAGCGCTGGGGCACGACGGCGTTTCGTTCTTTAGCACCTCGCACCCGGTGAACGGGGCGACGGTGAGCAACCGCTCGGCCGATGCGCTGAGTGCGGCGGCGATCACGGCGGGCATTAGCGCGATGATGTTGGTGCCCGACGACGCGGGCGTTCCGCTCGGGACCATGCCGGACACGCTGCTCGTCGGTCCGGCCCTACAGTGGACGGCGATGGAGTTGGTCGAGAGCCCGGTGGTGGTGTACGCGGGCAACTCGATCGATACTGCCGCGAGCACGCCGTACAAGAACATGCTGCAAGGCCGGCTGAACGTCGTGGTTTCGCCGTTCCTTAATGGAGCATCGGCGAACCATTGGTTCTTGCTGGATAGCTCGCGGCCGATTCGGAGCATGATTTTGCAGCAGCGAAGCGACGTTCCGGTCGAGTTCGATGCGCTGGATCAAAGCTCAGGAGCGGAGAGCGCCTTCATGCGAGATCGGTTCTATTACGGAGTTCGCGGCCGATACAACGTTGGCTACGGGCTTTGGCAGACCGCCTTCGGAGGCTTCTCTTGATGGCTCGCTGGAAGGAGCAGCTTCGACGTTGGCTGGTGCTTGCACTTAAACGGGTGAAACGGGCGTGGCGCTTAGCGTCAGCCTAACCCGGATCAAGGCGAAGTGCGGCGTTTCTGGTTCTGACCAGGACGCCGCGCTTCGGGCCTTGATTGACGAGGTGCTTCCGGCGTTGGAGGCGAGCTTGCAGCCTTCGGCGGTGAGCGGAACTAACTCCGGGGTCCTAGCGATATGCAATCTCGGGGCAACGGAGTGGATTGCCGGGGAGGCTTTGGCGGAGCGGTTGCGCGAAGTTGGGGCCGCGGACACGATTTCGGTGGACGGGTTTGAACTCCGTCCGCCGGTGCGGGATCTGGCTGATCCGAGCGGATTGAAGGCTCAGGGCATGGCACGGCTGATGCCGTTTTGGCGTACCGGGGCGGCTACCCAAGGCGGCGGGGTGCTGTCGACATGACGGCAGCGCAGCAACGCTTTCGAGCGGTGATTTTGCGCCTGGGCGATAACTTTACGGTTTCCGGGGTTGTCCGAATGGGGTTGATCGCGACGTCTCGGCGGTACCGGGATTTTTTGACGACGAACGAAGCGGACGCGGTTTTGCGCCCGATTCGGGCGCTGTATGTTCCCTACGATGACCCGACCCCGGTCGGGTCGGGCTTGGTTCACGACGGCAAGTCGTGGCTGGTCCGGCAGGTGACACCGCTGCGGTTCGCGGGGACGACGGTCGCGAAGGTGCTGATTCTGACGACTTGAGGGTGGTGCTTCCGGTGATTCGAGCCTAAGAAAAGACCTCAGCCACCGGTCAAGCACATTCGCCTTAAAGCGAATAATCGGAAGATCGCGATCACCGCGATCGTTACGGCATAAATTCCGAGGATCCAATAATCGAGCATTGGCAGGTTGCGGCGGAAAAGAACGTAACGCAGTTCGAAAAGTCCGTAACCAACAGTAATCCATGCCCACGCCGGAAAGACCATATAGTCTAGCGAGGGGGCAGAAAATTGGCCGCGCTTGGCGGGTAACTCGATCAAAAGGGTGCCCGCAACCGCAATGCTGATTACGCTGGCGAGTGACATCAACAAGCCGAAGTTGCTTAATCCAGCCGGAGTTTCAAAAATCACACTTCCCCTCCGATTACTTCTTTGTCGGTGCGACCAGCGCGGGACCGGGATCGCCTTTGGGCATCCAGCGTTTGACATCGACGATGAGCACGCTGACGAAGAGCAGCAGGACCATCGCGAAGCCGACGGTGCCGATGAGCTCTTGTAGGCGCATGCTGAGTCGCTTGCCGCCGCGCAGCATTTCTACAAAGGCTACGACCATTTGCCCGCCATCGAGCGGATAGATCGGGAGCAAGTTGAAAATTCCCACGGAGATGCTGAGCAGCGCGGCGAGCGAGATCACCTTGGCAAAGCCGAGGTTCACCGCTTGCTCGGAGAGCTTGTACATGGTTCCGGGGCCGCCGACAGAACGCTCGAAGCCAGCGATGCTACTGAAGGTGACGACCATCCCCGAGATCGCTCGGCGGGGGGTGTCTACAGCGGTGGCGACGGCGTCACCGAACGACAACTTGGCTTTCTCGACGCTGTAGGCGACGCCGATTTTTCCTTGAATCGCGGTGCTACCAGAGTCGCGCAGATCGGGGCCAAGGACAGGACTTGGCGCGGCATCTTGAGCAGGCATGACTTTTCGGTCGAGTGCGACGCCCTGGCGTTCGATGCTGAAAACGAGTTCCTTTCCGGCGCTGGTTCGCACCTTTTGGATCATTTCGAAGAAGGTGTTAATCGGCGCGCCATCGATGGCGGTAACGCGATCCCCAGGTTTGAGGCCAGCAACATCGGCCGGGGTTTTGGCTTCGACGGCACCCAGAATCGGCTTGTTGAGCGGTTCTTCCCTTCCATCGAACATGAACACCGGAACGAGCAGAATGATGCCGGTGATGATGCTGAACAGGGGTCCGGCGAAGAGCACGATCAATCGCTGAAGCGGGGGCTTGCTGTAGAAACCGCCGGGTACTCGAGTCTCGGCACCGTCGGACTGGGGAATCATGCCCTTGATTCGCACGAAGCCGCCTACGGGATAAGGCCGGATAGTGAAATCGGTAACTTCTTCGAGCGCGAGTCCCTTGTCAGTGCGCTTGAGGGTGGCAAAACGCTTCTCCGTTCCGCCTTCCATCGACATTCCTTGCGATTGGATTTCGAACTCATCGCCGGGCTGAACTCCTTCTGGGAGTTCGTCGGTCGCGGTCACGGGAAGTTCGTGCTTCTTTCGAAGATAAGTGATGACCTTTGGCTTGCCCATTCCGATCGCAAACTCTTCGACGCCCATGTTGAAGATTCGGGCGAAGAGGTAGTGACCGTATTCGTGAGCGGCGACGAGCACCATTAGGATGATGATCAGCACGACGCCGTACGAGATGTAATTCAGGATGGCAAGCATGGGGGGTTAGACGGTCGTTTGTACTTTACGCGCAAACTCTCGGGATTCTTGGTCTACGCGCGTTATGTTTTCTAACGTTGGGACTTCTGGCCGGTGTTGCAGCATCGTCCGCTCTACGACCTCTGGAATGTCGAGGAATCCGATTTCGCCGCGAAGAAATGCGTTTGCGGCTTCTTCATTTGCGGCGTTCAGCGCACAGGGCATGGTGCCGCCGACCTCGAGCGCTTGCTTCGCGAGCCGGAGGGAACTGAACGTTTCGTCGTCGGCGGGCTCGAAAGTAAGCGTCGGAGTATCGACGGGGTTCCAAGGCTTCAAGTTGTTCGAAACGCGCTCTGGGTACTGAAGCGCGTAAAGGATTGGCATCCGCATGTCGGGCCAGCCCATTTGTCCGAGGACACTGCCGTCGCGGAACTTGACCATCGAATGGACGACGCTTTGCGGATGGACGACGACCTCGATCTGGTCGGGCCGCATGTCGAAGAGCCATTTGGCTTCGATGACTTCGAGGCCCTTATTCATGAGGGTGGCGCTATCGATGGTGATTTTGCCGCCCATGCGCCAGGTGGGGTGGTTGAGCGCTTGGTCTACGGAGATGTCGAGCAGGTCTGCCCGCTTTTTGCCACGGAAGGGTCCGCCACTGGCGGTGAGGATGAGCCGATCGACTTGATCGGGGCGACTTCCCTGCATACATTGGAAGAGCGCACTGTGTTCGCTATCGATCGGGGTGAGGGTTACGCCGTGCTGTTTCAGCATCGGCATCACGAGCTCTCCGGCGGCAACAAGGACTTCTTTGCTGGCCAGCGCGATGTGCTTTCCAGCTTCAATGGCGGCGATGGTCGGTAAAAGTCCGATCACGCCGGCAACCGAGACAACGACAACATCGACGGCTTCTTGCCGAACGAGGTTGAGAATGGCGTCCATTCCGCTGGGCAGGCCGGTTTTGCTCGGATTGTGGAGAGCAAGATTTTTGACGCCAAATCTGGCGGCTTGCTCTAGCAAGAGAGATTCGTTTGATCCGGCAGCGAGTCCAACGACTTCGAGCGATTCAGGGTTTTGATCGATGACGTCCAGGGTTTGGGTCCCTATACTTCCAGTAGAACCCAGGACGACTACCCGCTTCCGCATACGTCGGCATATCTTACTTCGGATCGCGGTGGTTGCGTTGGTGGAGGCCTAGTCAGGGGGACGGTGCCATACTTTCCCAATGGAATCTGGAGCAGGGGCCGACGCCAGACTGCGTCTCAGTCCCGCGCAGGTTCGGGCGCTTGCGGCGGAGTTCGGAACCCCGCTTTACGTGTTGGACGAAGCGCACTTACGGGAACGACTGCGACGGTACAAGGCGGCGTTTTCAGCGGTGTATCCGCGAACCGAACTCACCTATGCCTCGAAGGCAAATTCCACCCTTGCGGTGCTTCGGATTGCGTATCAGGAAGGGTTCCAGATTGATGTGGCAAGTGGCGGCGAGCTGGCGGCTGCACTTGCGGCGGGAGTTCCGGCGAGCCATTGTCACCTGCACGGAAACAACAAGCAACTGGCCGAAATCGAACTTGCCATCTCGGCAGGCATCGGGATGATCGTGCTGGATAACGAGCCCGAGATGGCTCGGGTGGCGGAGCTGAACCCGTCGATCCCTTGCGTGCTGCGGCTTGCGCCAGGCGTGGACCCGGTGACCCACGCAAAGATTTCGACCGGACAGTCGGACACCAAGTTTGGATTCAACATTGCGGATGGAAGCGCGGAACGCGCGACGAAGCTGGCGATGAGCCTTGGGTTGAACCTGGTTGGATTCCATTGCCACGTTGGGTCTCAATTGCTTGATCCGGAAGCGCAACGGGCAGGCGGCGAGGCGATTACGCAGTTTGCGGTGGCGATGGCCGAGCGGCATGGCTTTGTGGCCACGCATCTGAACGTTGGCGGAGGGCTGGGAATTCGGTACACGGACAAGGACATTCCGATGCCGGTTGAGGACTACTGCCGCTTGATCGTTGAGGCGGTTGAGAACGCCTTCCGTGGCACGGCGCTGGACACTCCGGAACTGACGCTCGCGCAAGAGCCAGGTCGGTCTTGTGTCGGTGAGAGCGGGGTGACGCTGTATCAAGTTGGCGTGATCAAGAAAGTCCCGGCGAAAGATGGCCCGCGAACCTACGTTTGCGTCGATGGGGGCCTTAGCGACAACCCGCGACCGGCGCTTTACGGCAGCCAGTACCCAGTAGAGCTCGTTCCGGCGGAGGATCGGAGCACCTGGGACTACGAGGTTGACGGTCCGGGTGCGGCGTTTGGGATTCCTCGGGAGCAGATCGTTACGATTAGCGGGAAGCACTGCGAAACGGACCGGCTGTTTACCGACGTTGAGCTTCCGGCGGACGCTCAGGTCGGCGATTTTATTCAGGTCGGCTGCACGGGGGCCTACAACGCTTCGATGGCGAGTAACTACAACCGGTATCCTCGTCCTGCTTCGGTTCTGGTTAGGACCGATGGCACTTTTGCGCTTGTGCAACGGCGCGAAACGTACGAAGAGATTCTCATGCGCGAGCAGTTACCGGAGGGTTTGTAATGGACGGCAAGATCATTTTTTTCCTGTTTACAATGATCATCTTGATCCTCGCGATCGGGGTTCATGAGTTCGCACATGCCTATATTGCGGACCTCTCGGGCGACCCGACGCCGAGGATGATGGGCCGAGTTACGCTAAACCCGCTCGCTCACCTTGATCCGATGGGAACGATCTTTATGGCAATTACGGCCTGGTCGGGCTATGGCATTGGTTGGGGAAAGCCGGTCATCGTTCGGCACGACAAGATGAACAACCCGCGCTGGGATAGCTTGCTGGTGGCCATTGCGGGGCCGATTAGTAACTTGCTTCAGGCAGCGATTTTTGCCGTGTTGTTCCGGGGATTGAGCATGTCGGGATCGTTGAGCAGCATGATCGCGCTCTTCCTTCTTCTCGGCGTGATCGTAAACGTTTCGCTCGCGGTGTTCAACATGATCCCGCTTGGACCGCTCGACGGACATTGGATCGTGGGTGCGTTTCTGCCAGAACCCATGAGAACTCAGTGGTTCCAATTTAATCGAGGGATTGGTAGCTTTGTGTTTCTTGCCTTAGTTTTGATTCCGGTCCAAGGCGGATCGATTCTCGGTCTCATCATGGGGCCAATTGCTGACTTCTTGACGAACTTGCTCCTTGGCGACAAGGCGATGCCACGATGACAAATAAACGAATTCTCAGCGGAATGCGGTCGACGAATCCTCGGCTTCACATTGGCAACTACGAGGGTGCGCTGCGGAACTGGGTGGACCTACAAAACCAGGGATTCGATATGTTCTGCATGGTCGCGGACCTGCATGCCTTGACCACGATGTACGAGAACTCGCGCGAAGTGAGCGACAACGCTCGCGAGATTGCGAAGGATTACATCGCAGCGGGGATCGACCCATCGAAGTCGGTGGTCTTTGTTCAATCCCACGTTCGCGAGCATTCCGAGCTCCACTTGCTGTTCAGCATGATGACGCCACTGGGCTGGCTGGAGCGGGTGCCGACCTATAAGGAAAAGAAGGACGACATGGGGGCGGCGGAGCGAGAACCATACGGTCTGCTCGGTTATCCGGTTTTGCAGACGGTCGACATTTTGCTCTACAAGCCTTACGGGGTCCCGGTCGGTCGCGATCAGGCGCCGCACTTGGAGATTGGAAACGATATCGCGATTCGGTTTAACCGGCTTTACGGAAAGGAAGTGTTTCAGCCGTACAAGTACATGATTCCGGAAGACGAGAACCGGGCGAAGTTGCCGGGACTCGACATGCGGAAGATGAGCAAGTCATACGACAACTGCATCTATCTGAGCGATACCGAGGACGAAACCGCGGAGAAGATTAAGAAGGCGTACACGACGCCAACGAAGCTGAAGAAGACCGATCCGGGCATACCCGAGGGTTGCGCAGTTTGTCAGTATTTGAAGCTGTATTCGCCGAACTGGGAGCAGCAGTGGCAGGAAGACCGCGACGGAGTTCGTGGCTGCATGCAGAGCAAGAAGGAGTGCACCGAGGTGGTGAACGAGTACCTTCGGCCGATGCGCGAGCGCCGAAAGGCCGTTGACGACGCGACGATCGAGGACATTTTGCGAGACGGCGCGCGCCGCGCAACCGAAGTTGCGGCAGCAACGATGGCAGAAGTTCGCGACGCCATGGGGCTCCGCTAAGTGCGCGGCATCAAGTTCGTCTATTTCGATCTCGACGACACGCTTTGCGGTTATTGGGATGCGAGCAAAGCGGCCTTGCGCACGACTTTTGAACTGCACGGCCCCGAAGGATTTACGCCTGAGGAGATGGTGATTCACTGGGCAGAGGCGTACCGAGAATATGCGCCTCTGATCAAAACGCCAGAGTGGTATCCGCAGTACTTAGAGAGCGGAGACGTCACGCGCAAAGAGCACATGCGCCGGGTTCTGGCGCGCATGGAGATTGTTGATGACGAGATCACGCAGAAACTCGCTGATCACTACCGATACCAACGAAACGCGAACCTACAGCTCTTCCCCGACGCTATTTCCGTTTTAACCGAGCTCAAGAAGCACTTCGGAATTGGGCTGATTACAAACGGCCCGGCAGATATCCAGCGCGAAGAGATTGCAACGCTGGGCATTGAAGGCTTCCTCGATCACGTTTGGATTGAGGGTGAGATGAAGGAAGGCAAGCCGAAGGTTGGCGTTTTTGATCGCGCGACCGCCGCGGCGGGAGTTTCCCGAGAAGAGATTCTTATGGTCGGGAATAGCTACGGGCACGATATTGAGCCCGCGATTCGGTACGGCTGGAAAACGGCTTGGATTCGAAGGCCGAGCGATGTACCGCCGAGTGCGAAGCACGCGGAACCGGAAAGTCGCCCGGCAGATAAGCCGGAGCCAACCGTGGAGATTGGCTCGCTTTCGGAACTACTTCCCGTGCTGGTCGACTGATTTATCGGCGACTTTCGGGTCGATCACTTTGTCGGCGGGAGCCTTTTCGTCGACCGGTGGGTCCTTCTTTCCGGGGTTCAGCAGCTTCATGAGTCGAGCGTTTGCTGGGCTGAGTGGCTTGACGAAGCGCTGATTGAGCTTGCCGTCGGTGCTCGTCCAATAGGTGCCAAGAATGCCGTTTGTCGCCTTAAGCTGAACTCGCGCGGTGCTACCGTTGATGCGGTACAGACCGCTGTTCGCCGGATCGTTTGAGGCGACGCCGTAAGCAAAGGCATCGAGGCCGCTGTTGAACGATCCGCCAAATTCACTGTCTTCGGCCGTATCGGTGAGACGCGTTTGGGCGGTGCCGTCGGCGTTCATGGAGTACAGATCGAGCAATGGCGTGCCTCGGTTGCTGGAGAAGATGATCTTCGAGTTGTCTTTGCTCCACTGCGGGTAGACGTCTTCGGCGGCATCTTCGGTCAGCTTGACGGCGGTGCCGGTTGGAAGCGGCTTAACGTAAATGTCCGCGTCGCCGCCATCCGGCTTGCTGTAGACGACCTTATCGTTGGTGCCCGCAATGTGGAAGAACGAGCCCATGTCGAGCAGCGTCGGAGTTCCGAGGGTTGGCTTCAGCTGAACGTAATAGAGGCGGAGACTGCCGTCGCCAATGTCGCCCGAGAAGATGAGGAAGTCGCCATTGTTGGAGACCTGGACGCCATCGATGAAGGAGTAGGATCCTGGGCTGATGGCGGTTGCGCCGGAGATGACCGGGGTTGTGTTTCGGTACAGCTTGTAGCTTCCGCCGGCCGATGCAGCGGCGGCGAAGAAGACTTGGTTTGTGACAACCGGGTTGAGGGCGTATGCGCTCGTGTTGGCGTCTAG
Organism: bacterium; assembly: GCA_027485645.1. Lineage (GTDB taxonomy): Bacteria > Armatimonadota > Fimbriimonadia > Fimbriimonadales > Fimbriimonadaceae > Fimbriimonas. Next base: position 370,332 of record JAIXQR010000002.1, on the reverse strand, counting down.
CGTCAGAGCGAGCGTGTCGGTTTCCCCGCTTGGGCCGATGTGGCGAACCTGGGACGTGCCGTCGGTTTGCTGCTCGGCGTAGACGATCCGGTTCTTTGGCAGAACGCCAGGGCCGCCAGAGGTCGAGCTGGTGGTGGACGTTGTTGCAGTCGTGGCCGTCGTCGCGGTGGTTGCCGTTGTAGCGGTGGTTGCCGTCGTTGAGGTGAGCCCGGTACCGGCTGCGCCGCCACCGCCACTTCCACCACATCCAATGATCACCGCCGCGATGAGGGCCGGGATCAACACATTTTGTCCGCGCATGGAAGTTAGGCTACCCATTGATTCATTTCTATGACGCTTTCTTCTTTGTGATGGGTTCATAAAGCTCGGGGCGTCGGTCTTGAAAAACGTCGTATTCGTAGATTCCGGCCTCAATGACCACGCGTTTGTCGCGTGCGATGGAGAGGTCGAATTCGGCGCGGATCGTCGTTTCTTCGTCTCCGGCTTCCGCGAGGGTTTTGCCAGATGGGTTCAGGATTTTGCTTTGGCCGATGAAGCGGGTTCCTTTTTCGGTGCCGACGCGGTTGCAGCAGGCATAGAAGACATGATTCTCGGCGGCGCGGGCGCGGGAGATGTGGTTGGCCGACATCTCGGCACCCTCGGGCCAGTTGGTGGGCAGAAGGATGAGGTCGGCGCCTTTCAGAGCAAGGGTTCGGGCGTTTTCGGGGGCGCGTTGGTCATAGCAAATGAGAATGCCGATTTTGCCGAACTTTGTTTCGACGATTTCTAGTTCGTTGCCAGGCGCGGTGAAGCGATCGATGCCGATGAACGGCAGGTGAGATTTTCGGTAGGAGAAGATGCGTCCGTCGGGGCTGAAGAGATCGGCGGTGTTGTAGATGGCTTCCGGTTGGAGTTCGGCATAGCCGACGAGAGCATGAATGCCGAGGTTTCGGCAGGCCGGCTCAACGGGTTCAAGTTCGTTTGGCGTAATGGCGACGGCCCTTGCCTCTTCGAGGGAGTTCGCGACGTAGCCAGTGGCGGCACATTCCGGAAAGACGACGAGGTCGGTTCCGGCGGCGGCTTCGGTTTCCAGGTGGCTTAGAATGACGGCCAGGTTCTTTGCGAAGTCGCCGTAGACGACGTCCATTTGAACGACGGCGAGTTTCACGCTCGCTCCCGAAAATCGGCGATAAGCTCGGCGGCTCGTTCTGGGCTGACGGGGTTTCCGCGCAAGGTGCGTGGAGCTTCGGCAAGCCAGGCCGCGGTGTCTCGAATGGATTCCGCCAGCGGGCGATGGGGCAAGCCACTGGAGACGGCAAGGTCGGTGTTGACAAGCATCAAACCGCGGCCCTCGGCGGCAGTTCCGGAGTAGAGCGGCAATTCTAGGCCTGGGCGAACTTCGCGCTCGGCGAGCCAGGCTTCCGGAATCTCGGTCACTTCGCTCGAGAAAATGGCGCGGATGGCGTCGGTGATTTCGCCAAAGGTCGACGCCGGACCGGTCGTGTTGACGATGGCCGGTGCCTCGCCCTTAGCGGCCTTGAGCAGGAGAACGGCAAGATCGCGGGCGTCGAGAACCTGAAGCGGGCAATCGCGCTCTTTTGGAAGCAGCACCTCTTCGCCGGACGCGAATCGGCCGACCCAGTATGGAAAGCGGTTGGTGGGATCGTATGGACCGACTAAGTAGCCCGGGCGGACGATGGTGGCGTTTTCGCCGAAGGTGTTCTGGACAATGGCCTCGCAAGCGACTTTGAGCCCGCCGTAGGTTGTGGCGGTCACTTCTTCCGTGTCCGAAATGGACGGAAGCAGCGGGCTTTCTTCGGTGATGGAGGGCGACTTTGCGCCGTCGTAAACGCTGACGGTCGAGACGAAAACATACCGGTCCACGCGGGACATGAGGATTTCCGTGCTGAGCTCGACTTCGCGCGGGATGTAGGCGTTCGCGTCAACGCAGACGTCCCATTCGTGATTTTCGAGGGCGGTGAGCTTTTCTCGTCGGTCGGCGAGGATGTGCTTTGCCGTCGGGAAAAGGCCCGGGTTGGTTTTTCCGCGATGGACGAGGGTGACGTTGTGCCCTTCTGCAAGCGCAAGCTCGATGAAGTGTCGGCCCACAAACTGGGTCCCGCCGAGGACGAGAATGTTCATGAGCCTAGTCTATTCGGGGCGGGGTTCCTTAGTGCGAGCCGATAGTGCAGATTCCCTTCTTTCGAGCATCGCGGACCCAAAGGGCCATGGCGATGGTTTCGAAGAGCCAGATCGCCGCAAGGATGCCAAAGCCGATCGTTGGGTTAGCAGTGAGTTTTGCGATCACGCAGAGAACGATGACGGCAATAGCGGCGCGGGCGATGTGCTTGCTCAGAACGCCAATAAATCGGCCTGGGCAAAGGTCGGAGTCTGGGCCAACGGTGCCGACAACAGCGAGCGTTAGGCCGCTGACGAGCGCGGCAATCGCAACTTTCAGCGCCGATTGCTCAAGTGAGGTGAAGAGGTCTTGGTTGCCGGCGAGGGCGATGGCGGCGGCTCCGGCGAAGCCCAGAATTGCGGTTGATAGCCCGACTTGGATGAGGAGGGCGATGAAGTGGACGACGCGTTCGGATCGGGCGGAGGTGGAGTTCTGCATGGCTTTGAGAACTTAAGTCACCGGCCGCCCCGTTAGTTCAAAGAAAGCTTTAACCCTCGACGCGGATCCAGGTCTCGATGCTGCTCGTCACGGCGTCGCGCTCCATAGCGGCGAGGGCGCCTCGGAAGTCGGCCTCGACGCAGGGGTGGGTCAGGAAGACGATCTCGCCCTTCCCTTCGCCAAGCGTTCGCATTTCCATTGCAGCAAGGGAGACATCGAATTCGCCGAAGGCGAGGGCGATGTGGCCGAGGACCTTAGGGCGGTCGACGACGTTTAGGCGGACATAGTAGCGCGCAACAAGCGTGTCGATCGGCTCGGTCTGCATTCCTAATCCGTACGGCAAGGCGCTTCCGGGGCCGTTTGCGGCGCGATTGCGGCCAACGTCGATCAAGTCTCCGATAACGGCACTTGCCGTGGGGTCAGAGCCAGCACCGCGGCCAGAGAACATGACGTCGCCGACGAAGTCGCCGTGGATCCAAAGGGCGTTGTAGACGCCGTTGACGCTGGCAAGTGGGTGGTCTTTCGCGACGAGCGCCGGGTGGACACGGGCGCGGAGGCGGTCGTCGGTGATGGCGTCAATGACGCCAAGGAGCTTGATTCGGTAGCCGAGCATGTCCGCGTATTGGATATCCAGCTTCGTGATCTTGCGGATGCCTTCCCGATACACCGCTTCCATGGGGACCTGCTTTCCGAAGGCGATGCTGCCGAGGATGGCGATTTTGTAGGAGGTGTCGAAGCCGTCGACGTCGTTGGTTGGGTCGGCTTCGGCGTAGCCTTTAGCTTGAGCTTCGGCAAGGACGTCGCCGAAATCGGCTCCCTCTTGCTGCATGGCGGTGAGGATGTAGTTAGTCGTGCCGTTGAGGATGCCCATCATCTTCAGCACGTCGTTGCCAGCGAGCTGGTGCTTGAGCGGCTGGATCAGCGGGATTCCACCGCCGACGGCGGCTTCGTAGTGGAGATCAAGCTTGCCGTCTTTTGCGATTTGCACCAAGCGGCTGCCGTGCTTAGCCATGAGCTCCTTATTCGCGGTGATGACGCTCTTGCCGTTGCGGAGCGCGGTTTCGACAAGGTGGGCCGCCGGATCGACGCCGCCGATGAGTTCGATGACGACATCAACGTTCGGGTCCGACACGATGGAGTCGAGATCGGTGGTGAACATCGACGCAGGAAGGTCGCGTTCCTTCGACGGATCTTTGATTCCGATGCGCGTGATTTCGGCCGAGAAGCCGATCTTTTCAGTGATGGCAATGCGGTTTTCTTGGAGCATGCGGTAAGTGCCCGCTCCGACCGTTCCGTAACCCAACAACGCAACCCGTAACAACTTCTCGCTCACGGGGCAGATTATGGAACTTAACCGATGTGCAAAATCGCGTCTCCGGGCTGAACGACCGCGCTTGGCTCAACATTGATCGAAAGCACGGTGCCGCTTACCGGGCACGGAATCTCGTTAAAGACCTTCATCGCTTCGATGAGGCCGATGATTTGCCCCGCCGTGACTTGATCCCCGACCTTTACGAACGGTGGTGAGCCCGGGCTCGGGGCGTTATAGAAAATCCCGTTCATCGGGCTCGTGACCGGGGTGCCGAGGGGTTTTGGCGGTTCGATAGCCTGAGCCGGGATGAACGCGGCTTCGGGTTCGAAGTCTTGAGCAACCTCGGAAGTTTGAGATACGACGGCTTTCCGCTTTCGGGCAAAACGGATCCGAAGATCGCCTTCTTGGAAATTGGCCTCGGCTAGTCCGAACTCATCCATCAAGGAAGCGAGCTCTTCAATTTTTGCCTGCGGGTCAATCATAGGGTGATATTATACGGCTATTACTACTCAAAACTTTTTTGCAATCGCTTGAGGACTTCGTGATCAGTCCAATCGAGGCTGATTGGAGTCACGGAAGTGAAGCCATCGCGCACGGCTTGAATGTCAGTGTTGGGTTGCGCACCATCAAGCACAGCCACGCCGCCTTGCCAGTAGTAAGGTCTACCCCAAGGGTCTTCGCGCATCTCGACGCGGTCTTTGTAGACCCGCTGCCCCATGCCGACCAGACGCGTTCCTTTCGGGGGATTGTTCGGGACGTTGACGTTTAGAAAAACGAGCGGCGGTAGGTCCAGATGGACAAGGTCGTCCCAGTTTTCGCGAAGCCAGATCGCTCCGATTTCGTAGTCGATTGGCTTCTCGGTTGAGAGCGGGGCCATGGAGACGCCGATGCTTCGAATTCCGTTGATTGCACCTTCCATCGCACCGGCGACGGTTCCGCTGTAGGTGACGTCGAAGCCAAGGTTCGGGCCGTTGTTGATGCCGCTGAGAACGAGGTCGCAGCCGTCGGGCCAGCCGATCGTTAGGCCTACATTGACGCAGTCTACGGGCAGGCCGTTGACCTCAAATGCCTTAACGGGAGCCGCTTGGTACTTCACCTCGTTCACGCGCAGGGGCTCGCGCATGGTCATCGCGTGGGCGCAGGCACTACGCTCGCGGTCTGGGGCGACGATGATGGCTTCACCAAACTCGGCGGCCACGGAGGCGATCGATTTCAGGCCGGGAGCGTGGATTCCATCGTCGTTGGTGATGAGAATTCGCACGGTTGATTCTACCGGCAGCTACGGCTACTAACGCCTACTTAGCCCGGTTGTTCTGCGAGAGCCAGGTTCGCACCCGCTCGCCAACATCTCGCGCACCTAGCGACGTGAAAAACAGAATGATCGCTACGATCAGGATGGGTTGGTAGAGTTCGTCCGGCCGCAATCCTCTCGGCAGCGTAAATGCCAGAGCAATGGACCAGGCTGCGGCTATTGCCACGGAAATCGATCGCAAACGAACCACAAAGCTCGTGACCAAAAGAACTGCAAGACCAATGTAAATGGGCTCAGCATTGTTTGCCGCTGGGTAACTCGTCGCAACGCCGATCGCCAAGACGATGTTTAGGATCGTCATTGCAACATCAGTGACGCTGATCGAGGGTCGTGGTCGGACCTTCACCTGAGGAATCGGATCAGTGTTTGTGAGGACAGCAGCGTAGGCGCGCTCAACATGCTCGGGCTTAACCCCGATTTGCTCGCCGATGGATTGCAGTTCGTGGAGATCTCGGAGCTCCAACTCTTGTCGCTGGTACTCCAGCGCGAGCTTCATGACGCGGTCTTGCTCGTCGTTGTTGAGGGGCCGAAACTCGTTCATCTGCTTTGTCCGACTTTACGCGAAACTTTTGGCAAGGTCGAGGAGCGCGAAAAAGAAGGGACTTTCTGCCTACGCCGTCGCTAAGCTCCGGCACGTGCTTGCCGATAGAGTCACCTGGCTTGAACGCTCAGGTGACATTGCAGCACTCCGGATGCCTTACAACGGTTCGAACGGTTTGATCATCCGAATGTGCGAAAGCGGATAAATGTGGACTTCGTGCTCACCTTTTCGGAGTTGAAGCCAATCCCCGGCCGCGGCTTCCAAAGTGCCCACTTCCTGCTTTTCTTGGCCGCCACCGAGGACGGTGATGATCGTGATCTTTTTCCCGATGAGGGGTTGCAAAAGCTCCATAAGATGAGTGTAACCCGTTTAAATCTGGCCGAACAGAGTCTTTCCGGTGCTCTTTAGGTCTTCGGCGGCCTGGATGACGCGCTGCTTCATGCTTTGCTCAGCTTTCTTCAGATAGCTGCGTGGATCGTAGACCTTCTTGTCGCCCATTTCTCCATCGAGGCGAAGCACTCCGTCGTAGTGCTTCATCATGTGGTCCGCAATCGGGCGGGTGAAGGTGTACTGACAGTCGGTGTCGACGTTCATCTTGATGACGCCGTAGTTGAGGGTCTCGTGAATCTCCGAGAGGAGCGAACCGCTTCCGCCGTGGAAGACCAGGTCCATCTTGGCGTTTGGACCGTGCTTCGCGATAACGGCGGCTTGGCCGTCTCGAAGAATTGTTGGTTCAAGCTTGACGTTTCCAGGCTTGTAAACGCCATGGACGTTTCCGAAGGTGGCGGCAAGGGTGAAGCGGCCGAGCTCGTGGAGGTTTTCGTAAACCATGAGCATGTCCTCGGGGGTCGTGAAGAGCTTCGAGTGATCCGCATCCGAGTTGTCGATGCCGTCTTCTTCTCCGCCGACGACGCCGGCTTCAACTTCTAGCACGATACCGAGCGGTGCCATTCGCTTGAGCAAGCCCTGCGACACTTCGATGTTCGCCTTCATGCTGAGTTCGGAACCATCGAACATGTGGCCATTGAAAAGGTTGGGAAGGCCCGCCGCGTGTCGTCGCTCGGCCTCGACCAACAGCGGATTGAGGAACGGCTCTACTTTGCCCGGGACGCAGTGGTCGGTGGTAAGGGCAACGAAGACGCCGAGTTCCGCCGCAAGTCGGTGGACGTACTCGGCAAGGGCGATTGCTCCAAGGGCGCCGTTCTTGACCGGACCGCTGGCGTGCTCGCCGCCGCCGGTGCTGAACTGGATGATGCCGTCGGTCTTCGTTTCGGCGAAAGCGTACAGCGCCGCGTTGATCGTGTTGCTGGAAGTGACGTTGATGCTGGCGAGTGCGTAATCGCCTTTCTGAGCTGCATCAAGAATCTGGCCGAACTGGGAAGGTGATGGGACGGGCATCGCCGCTCAGTATACGCGGGACCAATGACTCACGGGCTTTCCTTGGTGATGGTTTCCTTGTGGTACCATCCTTTCGTTCAGAGAAGAACCTCGAAACCGGACAATGCATTTGTCCAGACCGCACCAACTTCGGTGCCCTTTGTAAAAAGGAGGTCAATCTTGATCGTTTCACTGCAAAACTGGTCGCCTGTGCGGCTTGTTCGGCTCAACTGGATTCGGGCTTCGCGCTCCAATGTTCAAATTCCTAAGGTGGAAAACCTTGAACTTTTGAAGTCTTGGAACCGCGTCTTGGAACACCAGGCCGATCTATTGTTCAAAACCTGGAAGGACTAACCGTCGCTTTCAGACAACCCAGCCCCGGAATCGCGTTGCGATCCGGGGCGTTTTTATGTACGATCACGGGGTGCTTACTGGGTGCCTATTCGCCGTAACGCTTCTTCAAAAACCGCCGACATCTCAACTTGACCGTTTGCAGGTCGAGCTGAATAAGATCTGCGCCGGTTTTCATGGCCGGATTGGTTACTCGGTTAAGCGGCTCGATACTGGCGAACAAATTTCGTACCGCGGTAACGAACGGTTCCCTACCGCAAGCACGATCAAAACTGCGGTGGCGCTTCACGCGATTCGCGAGGTCGAGGCTGGGCGCATGAACTGGACCGATAAGCGGGCCTTGCCGGACAAGGCGCAGCGGCTGGAATATGACGTGAGTGAGTGGTCGTACTACCTGCAAGACGGTATGAAGCTGGACCTTGACGGTTACGTGAACCTGATGATTACGGTGAGCGACAACCTCGCGACCCGCGTGCTTCGGGAGTGGCTGGGCACGGTTAAGGTGAACGAATCGCTAGCTAGCCTTGGGCTCCGGGATACGCTACTACTGGCGAGCGCTCCGGCGGGGGAAACCCGGCTTCGCAACCTTGGGCGGCAGTTTGGAATGGGCGTCACGACCCCGAATGAGATGGCGCGTCTTTTAGAGTTGATTTATCGCGGAAAGGCGGCGGGACCAGCGGGCTGCGAAAAGCTACAGCGCATCTTGAGTCATCAGTACTGGGATGACTGGATTGGGGCGAGCGTGCCGCCAGGAGTCGCCGTGGCGAGTAAGTCTGGGGCGATCAGCCGCAGCCGGTCGGATACAGCCATCGTTTATGCGCCGATTCCATACATCGTGACGATCTACACCGACTCGCAGAAGGACCGTCGGTGGGTGGTCGCAAACGAGGGAGACGCCGCGATCCGGAAGATGGCGAGTTTGATTTGGAATCGACTTCAGAAGCGAAAGTACACGCCGCCAAAGGGCTTTGAGAAGTTTTTGCCAACGGGTGGCGGGGTCGAGAACAGCTAGTCGCCCACAGATCCAAGCAACAAAAAGCCCCTGCCCTCTTTCGAGAGCAGGGGCATTTCTTTTTTCAGTTCGTCGGTCGGGGCGGGGCTTCTTTCCCGCCTCGAACCGTCGAGTCTGCAGACTTGCCGGCCTCTGGCGGTGCGGGTGCTGCTTTATCGCAGGCAACAAGCACGACCAGAAGTAGCGAAGCAATACCGATCGATAGAAATCGCTTCATGCGATCCTATTCGAGGCTGTACTGGTACCGGTAAGCGTTGAGGCCGCCCGAAACCTGCTGGATCGAGAAGAACTTGTCGGTCTGGAGCATTGCTGCGTGACCGTCAGCGAATCCGACGCCGCCGTTACCGACTCGGTATCGAACGCCCTGGACCAGTCTTTCGCCCTGGAAGGTGTATCGACCGTCGAAGTTGACGCCGTAGGTTGCGCTTGCGTTGTCTCGAGCGTCAAGTGGCGATGGGGTGTTGTAGAAGCAGAAGAATCCGCCTTCAAATCCACGGGCATCGTAAACGAGGGCCGTTTCAGCAACACGAGCAATCGCGGTCTGCGACATCGATGGAGTTGCGATCTGGTCTGCGCTGACGCCGGTGCAACCGTTGTTGTTACCGATGTAAGCCGCGCCTGGCTCGAAGCCGTAGCCGCCAACGCCGTTCATGAGAGCGCCGCCGGTTGCATAGCCGGTAGCCCACATGCTGGATGCGCTAGGACCGGTTCCGGAGTAGACGCGCCACTGTGGGAGCATTGCGTACGAAGAGATGATTCCGCCAGAACTTCGTGCCGTGCCGGTGAGGACTGGGTCCTTTTGGTCAATCGCGTTTGGCGAGTAGAACATTCGGAAGTTCTTGACGTAAGGTTGAATGGCCAAGATCCACGACGCATCGTAAGGGATCGTGTCGGTGAGGTGCTCACTCACAACCGGCACGAACACGTCTTCGTAGTCTGCGGAGTAGATCAAGTGCGCAAGCGCAATCTGCTTAACGTTGCTCAGCGACTGGGTCTTCTTCGCTGCGTCCTTTGCTTGTGCAAAGACAGGGAAGAGGATAGCCGCCAAGATTGCGATGATCGCAATGACGACCAACAGCTCAATCAGGGTGAAAGCTCTATTCATTCGGTTCATTTTTTGCCCTACACGAAACGCCAAAGTGCCGCAACCGGCCAGCGCTGTGCTCACTATACAACCATCTTGCCCGTTTGAAACAGCGTAGAAATACCAGGGTGTCAGACACTATTCGGACTTTTTTTAGCTTTTGGACCTAGACGATGGTTTCCTTTGGAACCTACTCGGAGTTTCAGGTGTTCTGACATATTGCGACGTGAAGCGCATATTAAAGAAGGAACGCTAAAAAATGACCCAAACCAAACAAAACTTGTCGGCCGGAGAAGAAGCTCGATTCAACGAATTGATGTCGACGACATATCGCAAGGTCTACAACATGGCATTCCGACTTTCTGGAAATCGCACCGATGCCGAGGATTTGACCCAGGAAGCCTTTTTCCGGGCCTTTCGTAGCTACAAGGAGTACGAAGGCGATCGACCTTTTGAAAACTGGATCTTTCGAATCGTCACCCGATTATTCCTCGACTTGCTGAGAAGCCGACGAAGACGCGTGAAGACGGTGAGCTACGACGCTCCGCTGCTCGGATCCAACGGCGACGACTCCATCCACTTTGATGTGGCAGATGGCAAGGCGACGCCGGAAGACCAAATGCTGAACATGGAGCTCAATGAGGACTTGCAGGCGGTGCTCTCGACGCTAACCGCAGAACAGAAGATGCTGATTGAACTGGCAGACGTTCAGAGCGTTCCGTACCACGAGATTGCCGAGATGATGGGCAAGCCGGTGGGAACGATTCGCAGTCGACTCCACCGAACCCACAAGCTGATCAAGGCACGACTTGAGAAGCGGTTCGCCAGCAAGAAGCCAGGCATGATGATTCCTGGCCGGTTGATGCCGGCGAGTTAGCGAACGCCGAAGCCCATCGAGACGATGGCGGTAATCGCCTTGTCTTTGGAAGTCGTGTCGTTTTGTCCGTCGTAGGTCACTTCCGTGCTGAAACGCGGGGTGATCTGCAGCGGGCTCATTCGCGCAAAGCGAACTTCGGCTAGGCTTCCGCCCGCACTCTTCGCAATCTCTTCGGCGCGACGGCGAGCATCTTTCGCGGCCTCCGCCAGGATTTGTACTTTCTCCTCTTGAATTTTCGTGTAGAGGAACTGGGGCGAATTCGAGTTGAACGAGACGCCGGTAGCGATCAGATCGGTTGTTTCGCGCGAGACTTTCTCGACCAGGTCTACATTGCTGCTGCGGACTTCGATGACCTGAGTCAGTTCGTAGCCGTCGATGCGGCTGCTGGTGGTCTCTTCCCCGCCGCCGACATTCTTGACATTGATGTACACCGGCGAGGTGGTGATGGCCATTGTGACGATCTCGGCGTCCTTGACGCCCTTTTTCTTGAGGTAGGCGACAACTTGGTCCATGCCTCGCTTGACCGCGCCGTACGCGTCGGTGACAGTTTTGCCGCGGTAGCTGACGTTGCCCGACCAGATGATGAAGTCGCTTTCGATGTCCTTTCGGGCGGACCCGGTGACGCGGATCATTTCGTCCGCCCCGCGAGATCGGACGATGGCTCCGCTGAGAAGATTGAACGAAATCACGACGCCAACGGCTACGACTAAGGCGGCACCAACGTTATACGGATTTGCGGAATTTGACATCGGGTCCGCTTACTATAACGTTTCTAGCGAAATAAGGGATCGGTCAAGTTTTTACGCGAGGCCCGGTACCAGCCGCACCGACCATTGCGAAAATATGTAGTCGAAAATTCCAAACAAATTTGGTGAACTAACATTTATTTCTAGTGTGTGATACGTTGGCCTAGCGGGCTCGCCCGCAACAGCTAATGAAAAACCACTTTGGGTTGACTTTGGGAACGGCCGTTTTCGGCATTATTGCAGTGGCAGGAATCGTGATCGCGAATCCTGTCCAGCAGGGGCGGGATGGAGGCAGCCTACAATCTTTTGTCCGGCAGCAAGATATGGCCGCCAGGGAAACGATTTCAACCAAGGTCGGCCCGGTTGACGAACGTACGGCGGACCGAATCAACGAAGTCATCCTCACCCAATCAGGCGATGGGCTCGAATACAACCGCGCATCACGGACAATTCAGGCATTTGCGAACGATGAAGGCGCGATCGACTACGAGATTAAACCTAGCGGAATGGTTAAGATCCTGCCCGCAGTATCGCGATCCGGGAGTAAGACTCCAGCCCGAGACTCCTACCTTGTACAGAAGACAAAGGATGGAAAAGCGGTCGGTTACATTTGCGTTGTGATCGGCAAAGGGGTGGGCACTTACCGTGGCACGAAGGCTCTTCCAGCCAAATATGCGAACACCAACCCGGAGGCGATTTTGCTCAATGTTGCCATGCCAAATTCGGCCCGCCGATCAAACGATGGCAACGAGGGCGAATTGAACGAAGAAGCGGTTGAATCGATCCTCTCACCGGAGGGAGATGGATGCAGCACATCCGAATCTGCTGAATTGATCGCAGACAGCAACACAGCAGATTCTCAGGGCCTTTTGTGGGGACCTTGGACTGGCACAGGTTCAACCGACTGCAAATATGCATGGCTCTGCGTAAACCATTGTCAGGAAGGCACCTTTGAGTTTCAGACTCGAACTCGTCGGCGATTGAACAACACGATCATGACGCAGACTCGGTGGGAACGAATCTGGTGCGGATGCTGAGAATTCAGTAAGCGGCCTCTGGGGGTGCGACAAAGCGCCCCCAATTCATCACATATGTGGAGTGATGAGGTGCTTTTCGACTTGACCGACCATGCGACCGCGGACGCGGATAGTGATGGTTCGGTGCTCATTTCGAATCTCGATTGGCGAGGCGGCGATGATGGTGCCTGGCCGTTTGAGCAAGCGATGTAAGTCCACGACATCGCAAGAAGCCATTTCGGTTCCGCCCGAAAGGACGCGCACAAGGTGGCCGCCGGCAGATGCTTCTATCTGCATGCTGTGCTGGTCCGATATCTGAACAGAGAATGGCGGGATCACCACGTACAAGATGAAGCATGTTCCCCCTGGGAATGAGTCCCCGGTTCAGTGGTCGCACAAATACGTGTCCTGACGTTTACGCCGTCGGTTGATGCTGGTTGAAGGTCAAAAGAACCAACCGCCGCGCAAATAGGCGTATGCTGATCTTGATGTTTTCTGCCGTTCTCGCCGTTATGGTGCTCCATTCGGGGCCGACTCTCGCTCGCACGCAAGACCCAGCGGCGGCGGTCGCCACGAAGCCCATTCGGATCAGCTTGAAGGCGACCCGGGTTCCGGTGTTGCTTCAGCAGCTCAGCGGTGAGATCGGCACCGTTCTGGAGTGTCTGCCGGTGTTCGAGAACGACGTCGTGATTTTGGAGAGCCGTGGGCTCTCGCAAGAAGCCGTTTTGAACGAGATCGCCTACGTTGTTTGCGGAAAGTGGGAGAAGTCGGCGGCTGGTCTGCGCTTAATCCCCGACACCGCACAGTGGCAAAAGGACCAGCGTGAAGACCAGGCGACCGCCGCGAAAGAACTCCGCAAGCAGGTTTTCAGCCGTGCGAATCCACCCAAGAAGAGCGATAAGCCAGGCGAGGACGACGAGATGGGCGGCGACAACGGAAGCGACATCGCGAAAGTTCTGCTCGGCCTCGACTTGACCCGGATCGCGAACTTGCGCCCGGAGGAAAGGCTGGTTTATTCCACCTCGCCGACCCGAATGCAGCTTCCCTTGCCGGATTCGGCTCGGGGTGTCGTTGCAAAGCTAGTTGCGGAGCATAACGAGCAGGTTGGCAACGCCGAAGAGCCGCAGTCCGCTGAAGAGATCGCCGCGATGGCGATGATGCCGGAATCCATGAAGCGCATGATGCGGTTGCAGCGACGGCCAATTACCGGCTACACCAAAGCCAACCTGGTGATTGCGAGCGGCGGGTTCCTCGGCGGATCGCAGGCCACTCTCACTGTCTACAACGCGAAAGGCGAGGTCGTCCTGATGGAGAACGATATGCTCGGTCTCGGCGGCATTTTTGGTGGAATGATGGGCGCGATGGGAGAGGCGATGGAAGCGGTAGCCGAATCGCTCGGAGATGCCTTAACCGGTCAAGAACCGACGGCCGCCGCGCCGGAATCGGAGATCAAGATTTCCCCGCGTGCAAGGGAAATTTCCCGGATGCTCAACCTGATGTCCTTTGCCCGGACCGACGGCACGACCCCGACCCCGCCGAGCGACGAAGTGATGCGGATCTTGGCCCAGCCTGATCAATTTGACCCGCTGAGTTTCCAGACTTCCGAGATCGTAATGGGAGCTTTTCCGAAGCCAGAACGATCGATGGTTGCCTGCCTTGCTGATAGTGCTTCTGAGATCGCAGCCCTACTGCCAAGCGAAATCAAAAAGCAACTCGGGAAGAACCATGAAATATCGGAGGAAGGAAACGTTGTTCGCATTCGGCCGAAGAATCGGTTCTTTGCGCGACGAGATCGGTCAAACCGGACTGCGCTGGCGCAGCTGATTCAATCCTCTCAGAATGACGGCGCGCCGAGTCTGAAGGAGCTTGCTGCCTATGCGTCGCGAGCCGCGAAGCCGGAGATTTCGTCGCTGAGCGGAAAGTACTTGCTGAACATGGTGCCAAGCACGATGTCTTACATCATGATGGGCACGGCCAATTGGGGCCTGTTGCGCTGGTACGGCAGTCTGGACGGCGGAGCGCGGGGCCGGATTCTCACCGGCGCGCCAGTGAACCTCGCTGCGATTCCTTCTGGGCCAACCTCCGCGTTTCTTTACAGCTCCGAGGCAATGCCAGGCCCCATCGGGACCGAAACGGACTTTATGACCTCTATGATGAGCCGGATGATGCCAGGTGGTGGCGGCGCCGACTACTCGTCTGAACCCACCGAGGTCATGCCCGCGGGAGTTCCGGCACAGGGCACGCTCACTGTCACCACTGAGCAGGAGTACTTCGTGGTTCCTGCTGACAAAAAGGACATGGGCGGATTCGGCGGCATCGCTGTGATGGGGATTGATGAGCTGGCGATCTTTGAGATGTTTAGCTCGACCGAAGAGGGCAAGAAGCAGATGACGGTGATGGCATCCAACATGCCGAAGACCGTTCTGGTGGGCAACCGCTCGAAGTACACCTTCCGGTTCCGCGTTTCTTCGAACGCGGAGGTGGTCGGAAGTCTGTACGACGATAGCCTCGATAAGAAAGCAGCGCCGATCCCGTTTGGCAACTTGCCCGGGAACGTGAAGGCGCAAGTGACGGCCCGCGCGGAGAAGTTGAAGAAGTCGCCGTTTGGACAAATGATGTCCACGGCGGGCGCCTTCAACTTCGGTCAGGGCGGGCCGCCTCCTTAGGCCTTACTCAATCGCGCCGAGGCTGCGGAAGTAGGCATGGATCATTGGGTGTCCGGTCCAGAGCGCCCGTGCTCCTTCCCTCTCGGCCGTTTTGAAGGTGTGTCCGTTGGCGACCAAGATTTCGGCGCACCGCAGGAAGTCGGCCGGGCGATCGGTGTGTTCTGAACCTACAAGAAGCCAGCCAAGCGGATGGCCGCTGTACTGTCGGTCGGTGACGTCCCAATTTGCGCCGAGGTCGAAGAGGGTTTCAAGGGATTCTGGCTGGCCATGAAAACAGGCGTCGTGGATTGGAAATCCGCCGTTAAACGGCTCCGGCGTATCTACGCGGAAGCCCGAATTGACCATGGCTCGGATGGCGGGGACGTTTCCTTTCGCAACCGCCGGAAACAGGGCGAGGTGCATGACTTCTGGGTACTCGCCGGGAACGGCATCGCCCTCCCAAAGTGAGCGCCAGACGGGCTCCAAACTTGGCACGGTGAGGAAGTGCCCTTGGTCCTCTAGCCACTCAAGGATCGCAAAGTCCCCAGTCATTGCGGCAACGTCCAGCGCGTTGACGTTGAACATCGGCGCCATCATTCCGGGGTCGAGGCCGTGCTCGACGAGGACTTTGATCGTCGGTAGCTTTCGTCCTCGCCAAATGGCGTGGTGAATTGCGACGGAATCTGTCTGCTTGAGGCCATGTTTAAGCACCAGTTCGGTGCAGATCGGATGGTCAAAGTCTAGCGACCGCGCGAGGACGTTTTTGCCTTCCGGATCTCCCCCGGCTTCCAGCAAGAGCCGCAGGCATTCGCCGTCGGCAAACTCGGTGGAGTGATACAGAGCCTCTGGGTCGGTTGGATCGGCGCCGCGTTCGAGGAGGAGCTTGGTGAGTTCCGGGAAATTGTTGTGCCCGGCGGCGCCATAGAGCGCGGTTTGCTCGAGGACATCGCCTTTCCAGAACGACTTGGCATCGGCTCCCGCATTGAGGCATCGTTCGGCAAGTTGAAGGAGCGCGAGCCGGTTTTCGGGTCGCGAGGCGTACTTTGAGTACGCGATGTAAAGGAGCGGAACGCGGTCGAGCGGCGCGAGGGGCTCGGTTAGCGAGCCTTCGATGTTCTCGCCAAGCATGAGTTTAACGGCAGGCTGATTTCGCAAGCTCGGCTCGCGAACTAGCCATTGATCGGCTTGCTCCAAGCGACCATCGGTGGCGGCTTGCACGAACTGCAGCAGCGCGGTTGATTCGATGCTTGCCTTCATTGCGGGCCAGCTATCGAAGCCGTATTCGCGGGCAACGGTGAGCTGGGCGTGATGAAGTGCGAACTCGGTGACTTCGGGGAAAAGGGCTTGGAGCCGTTCGGTCGCGTTGACGTCGTTTGCGCGATGGGCGTTGAGCAGGTCGGAGGCTTGCGCCTTTAGATGTTCAAGATTGGCTTGACTTGGAAGTGAGTTGGACATATGACCTCGGTGCGTGATTTCGGCGGTCTGCGAGCCGACTTGCACAAAGGTGCGGTGTCACTTACTCAATTCAACTCAGGAGGGATCATCCCTTTCCGCAGACCCGGAGGCGACCTGTTCGCCACGAAAATTCTATCACAGATGGTTGACCTTTTTCGATTTTTCGGCGCTAGAGGTTATGGAAGAATTTTTGCAGCGGATCGCGCCGATCTGGCAACCGCATCCGGGTCAACGGGAATTTCTCTTGGCGGAAGCGAAGACCCGGGCGTTGGCCTGCGGGCGGAGGTGGGGCAAAACGGAGGCTTGCGCGGTGGACGTTCTGCACCGAATCTTGCGCGCTCCGCCCTCGCGGCAACTCATGGTCGCCCCGACGCTTGAGCAGGCGAAGATTCTGTTTCGGCGGGTTTGCCGGTTGCTGGATGACTACCAACGAAAAGTCACGAAGGACATCACGAAGTTCCGTCCCAAGAACACGCCGTTTCCGGTTTTGGAGTTCGACGGGCACGTGGTGACGGCGCGATCTGGCCATGCGCCGGACAGTTTGCGCGGTGACGAGGCGGACCATGTGATCGTGGATGAGGCGGCCTTTGTGCCAGAGGCTCTGGTGACCGAAGTTTTGACGCCGATGCTCTCGATGACCGATGGGCATCTGACCTGCATCAGCACGCCGAACGGCTTTAACTGGTTCTGGCGGCTTTTTGATCGCGGAGAGCGCGGTGAAAACGGGATTTGGTCCCGGCGCTCGCCGAGTTCGGAGAACCCAAGGGTTTCTCGTCACTTTTTGGCGGCGAAGAAGAACGAGTCTTCTCCGCGCAGCTTCGAGGTCGAGTACGAGGCCGTCTTTCGCGAAGCGGCGGGGGCGGTTTTTACGCAGGAGAGTATCGACGACGCGCGGTGCTACGAGTGGCCAACTTCGTTTGCTGGCCCGTTTACGATTGGCGTGGACTGGGCAAAGACGAAGGACTTTACGGCGGTCGCGGTTGTTTCGGGCACACGGGACGAATGTTGGCTGGTCGGCCTTGAGCGCTTTCACGGTCCGCATTTTCAGGAGATTTGCGCGAAAGTGGTCGAAGTCATTCGGCGGTTTCCCGGTGCGCGCATCTTTCAAGACAGCACGGGGATGGGGGTTATTGCGGCCGAGCTTTTGCGGAGTCAGCTGCCTCGATTCTCGATCACCGACATCACGTTCACCTCGGGAGGAAAGGAGGAGATGGTTTGCGCCTTGGCGCGGCTACTGGGCAACAAGCTGCTGCGGATGCAGCCGAATCCGGTTCTTGAACGTGAGCTGGCGAGCTACGTCTCCTCCGAAACGGCGGCGGGCAACATCCGCTATGGCGCGAAAGGGTCGGAGCACGACGACCTCGTGACCGCCGTAATGCTGGCCGCGCGTCACCTCCCTACCCGCTTGAGCGGCTCGATTCGCCTTGCCCCGAAGATCCAATTTTCCTATGCTTAACTGGCTCAAAAATCTCATTTCGAAATCGTCAACCGCTGCGGAAGTAGCGGCGCAACTCACCCTGAGCGACCGAAGGATCGCTAAAATGCCGGGCTTACCAAGCACGCTTGTTTACGACCAGATGGAGTTGGACTCCATGGTGCAAACCGCGCTTCAGGTTAAGAAGCTGGGCGTGCTGGCCGCGCCGGCTGAACTGGTTCCAGCGAACAGTTCGGCCCGGGCGGCGCAGATTCTTGAGTTCGTGCAGCGGGCGTTTGAGCGGATGGAGGGCAGCGTGGAGCAGGTTCTGTACGCGGCGATGGATGCCTTCGCCAAAGGCTGGAGCGTGCAAGAGTTGGTGTTCTCGACGGATGCGGAAGGGATTTGGCTCGACGCGGTTCGGCCGAAGAATGCCAGCCTATTCGGTCTGAACATGGATTCTTTCGGTCGATTAGACGGACTGCACCTTCAGTTTCCGGGTGAGCCCGAGCAGGATTTGCCGAGGGAGAAGTTCGTGATCTATCGCTACCGCACTTCGCCTTCTATGCCGAAAGGACGGTCTGACCTCGAAGCCGCCCGGACGCACTGGCAGGCGAAACGCGGTCTGATTGAAGGTTGGCGAGTGCACCTGGAGCGGTTTGCATCGCCGACGATGTTGGGGCGATTTGACCGGACGGTTTCGGCAGACGAAACGGATTCCCTGTTCCGAAGCCTATCGCAACTCGCGAACTCGGGGGCGATGGTGTTTCCGAAGGAGTTTGAGGTGTCGGCGATTGGCGGCGATACGACCGCTTCGAGCGGCTTCATCGATGCGATCGATTTTCACAATCGCGAGATTGCTCGCTGCATTCTTGGTCAAACGCTCACGACCGACGAAGGTCGCCGCGTCGGCTCGCTGGCCCTGGGCAAGGTGCACTTGCAAGTGATGCTGTTGCAGATGGCATCGCTTCGGAAGGAGTTGGCCGATGCGGTGGTGACGGAGCAGTTGATTCGTCCGCTGGTCGAGCTGAACTTTGGGCCGGGGGATATTCCCCGCTACCGGTTCTCCGAAACCCAGCTTGACGCCTTTGCGCTCGGGGCATTGTGAGCGGGTTTTGGGGTTATGGCAAGTTCAAATTCTGATAAGAAAGGTCCCGGACAGCCGTGACTGTGAGATTGCAGAAAAAAGCCAACCTCACCCCTGCAAAGTGGATTGACCCTCGCCGATCATTTCGGTGGTTCCTTGGCAATGGCCCGGGTCCGGTGAGTTATGAAGAGACCAGTTCTTTTGATGTTGTTAAGCGTCGTTTCGTCAGCGGCCATGGCGGCACCCGAGATCATCGCAAAGGGTGAGCTCGAGTTCCGCGGCAAGACGTTCGAGCGTGCCGTTGTCACTTATGACTATGAGCTTGATGAATCCGGAGTTGGAACAAACCCCGGCATCGAAGTTTGGGCCGACAAGTCTCTGACGAAGCGGCTGATTTCTAGCAACGACGACAACTCTCAATGGAACTACTTCCCCGAAGCGGCTTTCATTGAAGATGGTCAAGTCGTGGTTCTTGGATTCCGAGACTCCGCTGACGGATCGGTCAGCGAAGGCCGAGTTTGGCGATCTAACCGAGGAGCTTTCCTAAAGCAAACGCCCGCCCAGTACAGCTACCTCAATGAATCGCAAACTCCCGGTGTCCTGCAGGCCGGACTCTTTCGGGTCGAAAAGCGCGGAAAGCGATTTTCGGCTTACGTCGAGCACAACGTGAACGACGACTATGCGCAAATGGGTCAGTACCCCAGCCTAACCGTGCGGGAAGAAGTCACCGGCGCCGTGCTGTTTGAGGCACGAGACGATAACGCGACTTGGGATTACAGCGTTTTAGTCGCCTTTGCTTTCGAAGGCAAGCTGTACATGACCGGTGCGCGGCGCGACAACGCCACGGGCCAGTTCTTCCCTCGCATCTGGACGACGGAAGGTGCCAACGGCAGCCGACTTCGACAGCGCCGAAACGGCTAATCACCCCTTCCGCCTGCAAGGTCTCGGAGAAATATCCCTGAGCCTTGCAGGCTTCTTTTCCTCTGAACGAACCTGCATCGGAGGACAAATCTACTTACTAATCTATTCGTTACCACGCCAAAGTTTCTGATAATTCCATTTGAATTTCCGATAACGAAACGGAACTTTAGCGTGACTCGAAAAATATTGAAATTTTTCGAGAATCAGGTGTAAATCTGGGTTGATCCACCGATCATCAGTACGATTCCTGAGCGATTCACTCAGGTGGAGTGAAAAATATGCGCCCTCTACTTTCCTTGCTGTTCTGTCTCGTTTCGTCGGCGGCGCTTGCGGTGCCTAAGGTTTTGGCGACCGGACCCCTCTCTCACGGTGGGACGACTTATCCGTATGCCGTGATTACGTACGACTCGGCAATTGATGAATCGGGCTCTGGGAACAACCCTGGCCTCCAGGTTTGGTCGGACAAGACGCAAACGACCCTCCTTATGGTCAGCCGAGACAACAACGCCTTCTGGGACTACAACCCGGTCGCGGCTTGGTTTGAGAAAGGCCAGGCGATCGTTCTTGGAATCAAGGACGCGACGGACTATTCTCGAAGCGTTGGTCGAGCTTGGCGATCAAACGGCACCACCGTGCTCGAGCAGACGGCCGCCCAGTTCGATTACATCAACGACCAGCAGGTCCCGGGAACCTTTGAAGCGGGTCCGTTCACCGTCACCCGCCGAGACCGCAACCTTCGCGTATATGTTCAGCACAACCGAAGCAACGATTACTCCCAGACCGGCAACTTCCCTTCCCTGACGGTTAGAAACCAGGCGACCGGGGGCATCCTTTGGGAAGCTCGAGATTCTAACGTGACGTGGGATTACAGCATGTTTGTCGCGTTCGCTTTCGAAGGCAAGCTCTACATCACCGGCGCGCGCCGAGACAACCCAACCGGCCAGTTCTTCCCCCGCATCTGGACCACCGACGGCACCACCAACGCCAAGCTGAAACAGCGCAAGAACGGCATCTGATCTCGGAAGCCTGCGGTTGAACGGTCTATCCGTACTCGGTACAATAGACTGTTCGCCGGCGTAGCTCAGTGGTAGAGCAGCTGTTTTGTAAACAGCGGGTCGCGGGTTCAAGTCCTGTCGCCGGCTCCAGATTTTGGTTCGATCTCACGGTCACGTTTCAGGCGAGCCAGTTTCCCGCACGGTCTCGTGCGATCGCGGCGAATCCTTTTTTAGGATCTTGACGTCTGCATATTTTCGGTATCGAATGACCCTATTTCGGCTTTCAGTTGGCCTTGTTGCCGCGGTCATCCTCGCCCAAAATTTGCCCACCATAATGGGAAACGCCCGATTCTTGGTCAAACTTCTAGCAGTTCCCGCGTGTGCCGGTTTCCGGTTGATCGGTGCCCCTCCCGGGAACTACAGGCAAACCAAGCTTCCTCAACCTTGCCGAGCTTTCTATGCTCGGATCGCTGATGGCCGGAGTCGCCATGTTCAGCTTTGGCCCCGCGTTCCTTTACAGGATGGATACAAACATGCTCGGCGGCATATCTCTAGTCAGCTTCTCTTTTGGTCTTTGGCAGTGGTGCCAGACCCGATAGCTTCCGCTTGCAGAAGTTTGCCCGACCAGTAAACGCACAGAATCCGAAGGACGGCGCAAGGGTGTCCTCCAAGGTCGCCAACAAACCCCACCAGGTAGAGTCGCTGAGGGGCCAGAACGCCTCTGTTGTAGGCGATCGTGTCCAGCTTGTTCGGTATGGTTCGCTGTAATACTCCAGGTCAGACTAGACTTCGCTCACTCTGGGACCTGGAGATAGTAGACTCCAGACGTCGCCATTGTCGGAGCCGAATCTCGTTGTGATGGTGTTCTGATTTTTGCGGGCTCGAGCTTTAAGGATCAGCATGTCGCAAGCCGCATTATTTAACGTTGACGACTCAGATTCGATGACGATCGCGCAGGTTGCTATGCAACTTAACGTCTCCGAAGCTTCCGTCAGAAATTGGATCAAAACGAGTTACCTTACATCCGTCTATAGTGGCCAAGTCACTCGCGAGTCCTTCAACCAATTCAAAGAAAGCATCGCAGGCACTGAAAAACTTACACGGCGAGCCAATAAACTCCATCGCAATTCCCATGATCACGTCGAACTGTGCGACCGGATCACTGCCACTATCAAGACTAGATGTTCCGAATTAGATGGCGAATCACTAGCAGCTGAGTACGAAAACAGCCTGTCAACATCCTATAAGAATAAAGAAGGCGTTTACTACACCCCTGCACACATTGCTCAGTCATTTTTCAAACAAATATCTGTGGATTTCGATACGGCAACATTCTGCGACCCATGTTGTGGAACCGGAAATTTCTTAGTTGCAGCACTCAAAGCAGGGTTCAGGCCCTCAAATATTTATGGTTTTGATATTGATGAAACAGCGGTTGAAATAGCTAGACTTCGACTTCGAGAGTTGGCTGGTCAGGATGTCGCCCATATCGAGCATCGAGATTTCTTGGCTGACGTGCCCATGGTTGGTGACCATCAGTTGTTCGATGTTATCGTAACTAACCCGCCTTGGGGCAAAAAGCTAACCAAAGACGCGAAGGAAACTCTCGCGAAACGATTTCATACGAAGATGAGTGCAGATTCATCATCCATATTCTATTTTGCTTGCCACAGGGCCACGAAGCCCTTGGGCTTTATCGGGCTCCTGCTTCCGGAATCGTTTTTTAACATTGGAACTTTTCAGGACACCAGAGAGCACCTTCTGCTAAACACGATTGTAAGTTTGCATGACTTTGGCAAGCCATTCAAAGGTCTCGTTACCAAAGCGCAGGGTTTCATTTCTCAGAAGCTGTCACCCAAATCCGGTAGCACAGTGAAATGTGTGGTTGAAGGCAATACATATGAGCGTCCACAGCAAGCGTTCTCATCTAATCCTGGAAAGATCATAAACCTCAACTGCACCGAAGAGGAGAACGCCGTGATCGCTCAAATCTATTCCTTCCCACACATTACATTAAGGCATCAAGCAAAGTGGGGCCTTGGCATCGTAACAGGCAACAATAGCAAATTCTGCCAAACGCAACCGAAAGACGGATACATGCCCGTTTTCAGGGGAGAAGATATAACCGTCGATGGATTGGAACCCCCTAGCTGCTTCATTCCGGCTGATTTGAGCTTGTACCAGCAAGTCGCCCCAGTCGGTTTGTACAGAGCTCAAGAGAAGCTGTTGTATCGCTTCATTGCCAATTCGCTTGTGTTCCACTGTGATCGAGAGCAGAGCTTCTGCTTAAATAGTGCGAACATCGTTGTTCTCAACGATAGCTTTCCAGTTTCGCATTCGGCTGTTGCGAGATTATTGAATTCAGAAACAGTGAACTGGCTATACAGAAAGTTATTTAACACTCACAAAGTGCTGAGATCTAACTTAGAAGTTTTACCGATTTTTCACGAGTTTCTCAAAAGTTATGGAGATTCCTTTGAGGAAGGTGAATTGCAAGCATACTTGAAGGTTGAAGAAGATAATGGAACTTTCCGAACTAAAGAATAGAATCTGTAGTGAATTTACCGGAAATGCGGTGGATCTGAATCGTGCGCTGGAGATCATAGATGAAGATGTCTCTGTATTTCCATTCAACGAGTATGAGCATTTGATTTGTCATCTTATCGAAATGAAGGGTCTTACATATCAAAACTATCTTGATATCCGATCTGACTATATTAGTGAGAATCCGAACTTGTGGATATTTGAGATTTCGGCGCCAAGGGGATTTGGCGAAAAGTTTGCACAAACCTATGTGCAAGGCAAATGCCCGGCTCTCAAAGCAGCAAACAAAAAATTGGATGATTCTTACTCTGGCGAATATGACCTGTGGCTTGACGGGATTCGAATTGAGGTTAAGGCATCAAGGGCTGTAGATAGTGACAGCGATGAGCCTTTGTATATCAAAGCATTGGCAAGAGATACCAATAAGCCATTCTTGATGAACTATCAACAGCTCAAGCCGCATTATTGCGATGTGTTTATTTGGGTAGCAGTATTCCGCGATGAAATTGTTCTTTGGGTGATAAACTCCGCCGAAGTGTCCGCGAATCCTTTATTTTCGAAAGGGCAGCACCGCGGCAATAGCGGTAATGAAGGACAACTCCACGTAAACCAAGACAATATTCACAACCTTAGCAAGTACGAGCTCGGAGATGGTGACCTTGGAGATGCCATCCGAAGAGCAGCTCGCAAAGAATAAAGGCCGAGAAAATTGAATCCGCCATTTTGCAATGGCCCAGTCACAGGCGCAGTCGGATTTCCTCCATTGATTTCTATCAAGGTCTCTGACAGCAGGTGGATTTCAAGTGAATTCCTGAGAACTCTTTTTGCTTCAGCCTAAGGTTCTTAACCTACTTTTTGTCCTTAAGCAATCAGCTTTTTCACCACGTTCCCGTGAACATCCGTAAGCCGGAAGTCTCGGCCTTGGTATCGGTAGGTCAGGCGGGTGTGGTCTAGGCCCATTTGGTGCAGGATCGTGGCGTGGAGATCGTGGACGTGGACGGGGTCTTCGGTGATGTTGTAGCCGAGTTCGTCGGTCGCGCCGAGGGAGATTCCGGGCTTGATTCCGCCGCCGGCGGCCCAGATGGTGAAGGCGCGCGGGTGGTGGTCTCGGCCCTTGAACGGCGATCCGCCGCGGCCTTCGTTCATCGGCGTTCGGCCAAATTCGCCGCCCCAGATGACAAGGGTTTCGTCTAGCAATCCGTTTCGCTTGAGGTCCATGACGAGGGCAGCCGCCGCTTGGTCGACTTCCTTACACAGCTTTGGCAATCGGGTCATGATGTCGTCGCCGGGGCCGGTGCCGTGGTTGTCCCAGCCGCGGTGATACAGCTGCACAAACCGAACGCCGCGCTCGACGAGCCGCCGGGCGAGGATGCAGTTGTTGGCAAACGATCGCTTTCCGGGTTCTGCTCCGTACAGCGCGATCGTCTCTGGCGTTTCCTTCGACAGATCAGCGAGTTCCGGGACGCTCGTTTGCATTCGGAAAGCGAGCTCGTACTGGGCGATTCTCGACTCGATTTCGGGGTCAAGAACCTGCTGGAACTTCAGTCGGTTCAGGTCGCGGACGGCATCCAGCATTTCTCGGCGAGTGCCTCGGTCCATCCCTTTCGGGTCTTGCAAGAAGAGAACCGGATCACCTTCCGATCGGAATTCGACGCCCTGATAGGAGGTCGGCAAGAAGCCGCTGCCGTAGCAGGCCTTGCCGCCGTCGGGGTTGTTTTCCCCGCTGAGCAAGACTACAAATCCGGGCAGGTCTTCTCGCTCGGAGCCGAGGCCGTAGGTGAGCCAGCTACCGAGGCTCGGGCGACCGGGGAGTTGGAAACCGGTGTTCATGAACAACTGCGCCGGAGCGTGGTTGAACTGGTCGGTGACCATGCTGCGAATGACGGCGACGTCATCGGCAATGCCATCAAAGTGCGGCATCAGCTCGCTGACCCACTGCCCCGACTTCCCCGCTTGGCGGAACTTGTAGGGTGAGCCGAGGAGCTTGGGCTTGCCTCGGATGAAGGCGAATCGCTCACCGTTCAAAAGGTCGTCCGGACACTCCTGCCCGTCGAACTTCGTGAGGGTTGGCTTCGGATCGAATAATTCGAACTGCGAAGGCGCGCCCGCCATGAAGAGGTAGATGACGCTTTTCGCTTTCGGAGCAAAGTGCGGAGGTTTCACCGCCATCGGGTCGGTGCGCTTTTGCTGCGCACCAAAGGCGTTGCCGCCGAGCATGCTTGCCAGCGCAAGTCCGCCGACGCCATAGCCGGTCTCTCGCAAAAGAGTTCTTCGGGTGATTTCCCGCAAGGCGATTTGATTCTGTTCTTCTTTGTGGTTCATCCCGAATTACTCCTTTGTGATCGTCTCGTCGAGGTTAAGCAGGGCAATGGCGGCCAGGTCCAGCGAGTTCTTGCGCTTTTTGGCGAGGGCGACCAGCCGATTCAGTTCGGCGGCGGTCGGTCGGCGTCCGGTGCAGAGTCGGAAGCCGTATTTCAGTCGGCTAGCAAGGTCTGCCCCACCTTCGCGGGTCATTCGCTTGCTCAGCGCTTCTGCCGCCTCAATGACGGTTGCGTCGTTCATCATGGCGAGTGCCTGGAGTGGCGTGTTGGTCTGGCTTCGCCGAACAGTGCACTCTTCTCGGCTTGGGGCGTCGAAGGCGGCAAAGTTCGGATACGGCGAGGTTCGCTTGATGAAGGTGTAGATTCCGCGTCGGTACGCGTCTTCACCCTGGCTCGGAATCCATCTTTCGCCGCTGTAAGGGCTATTCCAGACGCCGGCCGGTTGGCTCGGGAACACGCTCGGACCGCCGACCTTGCGGCTCAGCAATCCCGAAGCGGAGAGCACGGAGTCGCGAATCAGCTCGGCCTCGAGTCGAACTCGCGG
Source organism: bacterium (assembly GCA_027485645.1). Classification (GTDB taxonomy): domain Bacteria; phylum Armatimonadota; class Fimbriimonadia; order Fimbriimonadales; family Fimbriimonadaceae; genus Fimbriimonas. The sequence continues at coordinate 344,182 of JAIXQR010000002.1, read as the reverse complement.
GCCTCTTGCGAGCCATTCGTTCTTGGGGTCCTTGGCCAAAACTTCGGGCGAAGCTTTGCTGGACTGGCAGTAGGTGCGGCTCAGAACGATCTTGCGATGCAGCGCCTTCTGGTTCCAGCCAGAGGTGACGAACTCGTTGGCTAACCAATCTAGGAGCTCGGGGTGGGTTGGCGGTGAACCTTGAGTTCCGAAGTCTTCAACCGTTTCAACGATTCCGCGCCCGAAGTATTGATGCCAAACGCGGTTGACGAACACACGTCCGGTCAGAGGATTGTCTTTTCGGACCAGCCACTTCGCAAAGCTCAGTCGGTCGGCGCGCTCGCCAGGTTTCATCTTTGGCAGCTGCGCGGGCACGGCGGCGGGGACCTTTTCCTTTCGGCCCATGAATTCGCCTCGGGTGAGAAGCCATGCCGTGAGCGGTTCCGTGGTCGGTTTTTCGCGAACGATCAGAGCGGTTGAATCCTCGATCTGTTGGTCGAGTGCTCTCTTCTTGCGCTGAAGGGCCCGTAGCTTTTGGCTTTGTTTTGCCAAGGTTGGATGAGAACCCAAAATCTCGTCCTCGCTCGGCTTCTTCGGTAACGCTGCCCAAAGCGCGGTCGGCTGACTTGAAGAAGTCACGCGTAACTTGCCGAGCCGGTGGTTGGGCCACTCGGCGCTTCCAAACCGCAGGACCAACTTTCTTTCCCCGGTGGTGGGCAGTCCTTCAAACCGGAAGCCAGCCACCAGTGGTTTGCCGATGCCGTTGTAGGCGGCCAAACCGGTTTCTAGATTTCCGTCGCTGACATCGGAAATGCTGTAGCCAGCCTGAATGATGCTCGAGGCAGCGGCAACGGGCGAATAGATAGTTCCTTCGACTTCGACGAAGACTTCTCCAAGAATAAAGTTGCCGCTCGATGCGGTCCCGGGGCCGTTGGCAGGTAAGGATGGATCCGGTTCGGCATGGACAAAAAGCGTTGGGTTGGCAGCTCGATTGCCAAAGGTGAGCTTATAGTCAGCCGAGTTTGCGTTTCCCTGAACCAGGAAATAGTCACCCGATTTTGAAATCGTGAGACTGGGCGCAGAAACCGAAAGCTTCGCCCCTTCTGGAGTTTCGACCAAGGCCGGTGCGGAACTGTATTCGGCCAGCACGGCCGGTTTCTTCTGGGCAATTTCCGACTTTAGTTCTTTCTCCGATGCCGCTACCGCGTCCAGTTCCTTTTGGGTTGCTTCCGGAATCACGTTGAGAACAGGCTCCATCCAGAGTTGTCCGCCAACGGAGTTGTCGCCGGTGACCTCGTACTGGGTGTTCCCCATCAGCGCGTACAGGCCGTAGTAGTCCTTCTGCGAGATCGGATCGAACTTGTGGTCATGGCACCGGGCGCAGGCTACGGTGGCACCCATGAAGACCGAACTCGTTGTGTTCACGCGGTCGACGATGACGTAATGGTAAGCCTCGGCCTGATCCACGCCGCCTTCCATGTTCTGCATCGAGTTTCGAAGGAATCCGGTGGCGATCAGCTGATCTTGGTTGGCCTTCGGCAGCATGTCACCCGCGACCTGCTCGATCGTGAACTGGTCGAACGGCATGTTGCGGTTAAAGGCGTTGATCACCCAGTCTCGGTACCGCCAGGCGGTTCGCATGCCGTCTTTTTCGAACCCGTTGGTATCGGCATATCGAGAGAGGTCGAGCCAGATTCGGGCTTGGCGTTCGCCGTAATGGGGCGACTTCAGGAGTTCGTCGACTTTCCGCTCGTAGCGGTCGGTGCTCTTGTCGGCAAGGTAGGCGTCAACTTCGGCGGGCGTCGGCGGAAGGCCGACAAGGTCCAGATAAAGGCGGCGCAAGAGGGTCTCATCGCTGGCTTGGGCATTCGGCTTCAGCCCCTGCTCCTTGAGTTTTGCGTAAACAAACCGGTCAATTCCGTTGACGGCCCAACCGTCGCCCACGGCAGGCGGTACGGGCTTCGTGACCGGGCCGAATGACCACAGACCGGCCTTCTTGGTTTCGGTCTTGGCCCCCGCCGCGATCCATCGCTTCAGGGTGTCGAGCTTTGCCGCAGAAAGCGGGGCAAAGCCCATTGGCATTTGCGGCTTGCCATCAAGGCCAAGCACGCGGCGCATCAGCTGACTTTCGTCGGGCTTGCCGGCTTTCACGACTCGCTGGATTCCGTCTTTGGTGAAGAGGTTAAGGCCGGCCTTCGGCGATTCGGCGCCGTGGCACCCACTACAGTGAGCTTGGAAGATGGCTTGAACTTCATTGAAGGTCGGCTCTGGAAGCGGAAGCTTCGCGCCCTGATCCACCCACGTCTGAAACTTGCTGACATCGGCGGCGGACATCGTCTCGCCCATCGGCATCTTCATCTTGCCGTCGGTGCCGAGGATGCGGACCATGAGCAATGACTCGGCGGGGTTTTTCAGGTTTAAGACGGGTCCAGAAACGCCACCTTTCTTCCAGCCGGCAATGGTGGAAAGGTCTAGCCCGCCTTGAGACTTCTCACCCGTATGGCAACGCAGACACTTCTGCTTCACCAGGGGCTGGATATCTTTCTCGAAGGTAACGGGTTTAGATTGCCCCATGCTGACGGCAACCCAAACGATGGGGATCATGCCGAGACCAAAAAGCCGTAGTTCTTGCGCCATTGCTTCCTCCTATCCTACACGCTCAAAACCAAGAAAAGAAAATGATGTGGAACACTCTCGGGAATGACGAAACGTGCGCTGGTTACGGGGGTTACCGGGCAAGATGGGGCTTACCTCTGCAAACGCCTGATCGAACGTGGTTACGAGGTCCACGGAGCCTATCGACGCAGCGCGAGTTCCGATTTTTGGCGGCTGGACTACCTCGGCATCGCGGACCAAGTGAAGCGAGTTCCGTTCGATTTGCTTGAGCCAAGCAACATCCTTCGAGCCATCGACAAGGTGCGGCCCCAGGAGATTTACAACCTTGCCGCCCAGAGCTTTGTTGCGTTGAGCTTTGAGCAACCGATTTATACGACCGACGCCGACGCCATCGGCCCGCTCCGCATTCTCGAAGCCATCCGAACGGTTGATCCGTCGATCCGCTTCTACCAAGCCAGCACCAGCGAGATGTTCGGCAAGGTGCAAGAGACTCCGCAGAAAGAGTCCACGCCTTTCTATCCTCGAAGTCCATACGGCGTGGCGAAGCTCTACGCGCACTGGATCACGGTGAACTATCGCGAGAGCTACAACTTGCACGCGACAAGCGGAATCCTCTTCAACCACGAATCTCCTCTGCGCGGTACGGAATTTGTGACCCGAAAGATCACGAGCCACCTAGCGCTGATCAAACACGGCCGGACGGCACCGTTAGAACTCGGCAATCTGGACGCCCACCGCGACTGGGGCTTTGCCGGGGACTATGTCGAAGGAATGATTCAGATGGTCCAAGCCGACCAAGCGGATGACTTTGTTCTCAGTACCGGCGAAATGCACACGGTCCGCGAGTTCGTGATCCGCGCCGCCGAAGTTGCCGGGTTCCGGCTTCATTGGGAAGGCGAAGGCGCAAACGAATTTGCGAAAGACGACGCTGGCAACACCATCGTACAAATCAAGAGTGAGTTCTACCGACCCGCAGAAGTGGATACCTTGCTTGGCGACTCGACAAAGGCCAGAACGCAGCTTGGCTGGAAGCCAACTACGACGTTCCAGGAGCTGGTCGAGATGATGATGATCGCTGATTTGGACCGAGCAGCTAAAGGAATCCTGCGAGTTTGATGTCGACACCGTTGCTGGGAAGAACCAACCAAGCATTTCCGTCGGTTTGGCTCAAGCTTGAGGTGCCGGCCGACCTTACGGAAATCCCGTTGATGGTCGAGGCCGCGCGTGATTCGGGACTGCCCCTCGACATCTCAAGTCGCCCGATTCTCTGGGGCGGGTTGATGCGCTCTCACACCGGCGTCGTTGTCGCGCGTGGCACCACCGATTACGAGCGGGCGAGCGACCACACGCACGCGACCGATTTGGTCCAAAGCCACCTTATCGAGACCCTCAGCTGCATGGGGCGAGACTATCTTGACTTCTACTTGATCCCGGTCCGCCGGGCCGTCGAGGAGTATCAGATTTCGGGCGCTCTCGAAGCGCTTGAGGCCGCTCGGCAAGAAGGGCATCTGAGATACCTTGGCCTGGTTTCTGAAGGTCCCGCGCTAGCCACGCTTGGCACGTGGCAGTTCCATGATGCGTTCGAGGTGATTGCCCTGTCGCAAGCCGATCAAGACGCGCAGGAAACGCTGATCCCGACCGCACGGTCACGCCGAGTTGGCGTGATCCAGATTGGCAATGGAGCTTCGGAAGATGGGTCGCCCGTGCTTTGGCCGGTTCGGACTGCGCAGGAGATTCTCGACCTGGCCGCCGCGCAATAAGTCTTTACCATCGCTTAACCAAAAGCGGGCATAACTAAGCGTGACTTCGCTCTCCCTTCTTTGCTCTGTGGCGATTGCACCGGCAAATATTCTTACCGTTCCGCCGTGCATTCAACTTGGCAATCAGGCGGCGAACGGCCGATATTCGCTGGCCCTCGTTTGGCACACGCCGAACAATCCATACAAGTTCGAGCTAAAGTACGGACAGGGCACGTCGACGAAAACGGCCAAGCTCGACTTCAAGACCGTTTCCCCGGAAACCGTTGAGCCGCACCGCGTTTATGCCGCCGCGCTTACCGGCCTAAAGCCCGGAGACAAGATTCAATACGAGCTTCGAGAATCCGGCAGCGTGGTTTATACGGGCACCGCACTCGCACCAAAGTCCGATCGACAGGACCACACTTTTGCCGTGTTCGGCGACTGCGGCACCGCGTCGCTTGTCCAGGCTCAGATCTCTTATCAAGCCAGCCGAACGAACCCAGATTTGTTGGTTCTCACCGGAGACATCGTGTACGACAACGGTCGGGTTTCGGAATACAAGTCGGAGTTTTGGCCGTATCACACGCGTTCGGATGCTTGGCCTAGCAAGGGTTCTCCCCTTCTCACCCAGACGCTGACGGTCGGCGTTCCGGGCAACCACGATATCTTGATGCGGGACCTGAATCGCTTCCCAGACGCCCAAGCATTTTTCTACTACTGGCACCAACCGCTCAACGGCCCGATCACGCAAGTGGGTGAGCCGGGATCAACCGTGCTTACCGGAACCCCAGAAAGATTGGCGGCGTTCCAAAAGGCAGCCGGACCGAACTATCCACGCGGTGCGAACTTCAGCTTCGATTACGGCAACGCCCACTGGACCTGCCTCGACGCAAATCCGTACGTCGATTGGACCAATCCAAAGCTCCGCCAGTGGCTAAAGGACGACCTCGCGAAGGCAGCGAAGAAGACGTGGCGGTTCGTGAGCTATCACCAGCCAAGCTTCCACAGCAGCACGACGCACCAAGGCGAAAAGCAAATGCGCTTGGTCCAGGAAATCTTTGAGGAGGGCAAAGTGGACATCGTCTTCTGCGGTCATGTTCACAACTACCAGCGGACCTTCCCGATCCAAGTGGGGGCGAAGAAGGGCGCCTCTCGAGAAGAACTCGTGAAGGATGACTGGGCGGTGGATAAGCAGTTCGACGGGGTGAAGAATCTGAAGCCGAACGGCGTCATTCACATTGTCGACGGCGCGGGCGGACGCGGCCTCTATAACGTGGATTTCAACGGCGCGCCCGAGAAGTGGAAGCCATTCCAGGCCATCTACATTGCCGACCACAACTTCAGTCACGTCACAGTCAAAGGCAAGAGGCTTGTGCTCAAGCAGATCAGCCGAACGGGAACCGAAGTTGATCGGATGACGATCCAGAAGTAAGCGCGACATACTGAAGTCATCTCTCGTGACGGCTTTTGAACTCACTCTATTTCTCAACTACGCGGCGGGGCTTTGCGGGGTCATGGCGATTGTCAACCTGGCGCGTCTCAAGACTTTCCCCGGGGCGAAACTGATGTCCGTGGCGTTCGCCTGCTTGGCATTGGCGATTCTGCTTTACGGTCAGAAAGCACCAAACTGGGCGGTTGGGTTGTTCGGAGCCGGAACTTTGCTGGCCCTGATCTTCAATTTCCAACGCCAGGCCGAGGCAGCACAGAAGAAATGAAGATTGCGATTGTTGGAGCAGGCTTTTCCGGGCTGGAGGCCGCCCACCGTTTAAACGATCTCGGGCACGAGACAACATTGTTTGAAGCGCGGGACCGCGTTGGCGGTCGGTGCTACACCGTTCGGGATGGAGACGCCGTTTTTGAGGCCGGCGGCGAATGGATCGATGCCGATCACCATCGCGTGCTGAAGCGAATGCTTGAGTTCAGCCAAAACCTCCGCCCTTCCCCAGAAGAGCCGCGCGGAATCATTTTCAAAGGCGACTGGATTTCGGAAGACAACCTGTGGGAAGCCGCAGAATCGGACGCCTTCGAACTTGAAAACAACGCCGTTTCCCTCTCCGGAAAGTTGGTCTTTCCGGGCTGGGCGAATGAAGGATTTTTTGACCTCGATGAGGAAACGCTGGAAGGGCTCGTAGCTCAAGTTTGCCAGTCCGAGGTTGGCAAGTGGTGGGTTTCGGCCCAGTTGCGAAGTGACGAGGGTGACGATCCAGAACGGATCGGGCTGCTGGGTTGGCTACTCGGATACCGCTTGTATCTCGATCGAGAAGGCGCGGAAATGTCCGCCTTTCGGTTCGAAAACGGAGCCAGCGCCCTGGCCGAAAAGATGGCGGAGGGCCTAGAAGTTCGGCTCAACGCGAAAGTGTCGGAGATCTATCAGGACATCGATGGCGTCACGGTGGATGGCGAACATTTTGACCTCGTCGTGGTGACGGTGCCTCCGAGCGTAACGCGGCAGATCAAGTTCAAACCCAACTTGCCCGACACCGCGCACTTGGGGCAAGAGCGATGCTCGATGAGTCGAGCCATCAAGCTGACGTGGCAGTTCAAAACCGCCTTTTGGGAAGGAACCATCGGAAATGGAAACTTGCATTGGGACGGCAAGCTGCAGCAACTTTGGGATGCAGGATTGGGTTCGGCACCGGTTCTCAGCGCGTACGTGTGCGGACAAGAAGCCGTCGAGATTCTGGAAACTGAGGATCCGCTTGAGGCTGGGCTGACCGAATTGGAATCCATTTTTCCTTCGGCGCGCGCGGAATTTGTGAAGGGGTGGGTCAGTGACTGGATTCATGACCCGTTTGCGAAAGGAGCGTTCTCACACCTTGCCCCCGGGTACGTGTTCGGCGGCATGCAGTACATCGCGGAGCCGGTTGGCCGAGTGTATTTCGCGGGTGAGCACACCGCAACTTGGACCGGATTTATCGAGGGTGCGCTTGAGAGCGGCGAGCGCGTGGCAAAGGAGATTCACGAAACATGGAGCTAGTTCAGAATTTTCGCTGGTTCGAAACGGGCGAGTTGCAGGACATGGGCACCGCCGATGGCAAAGTCGTTTGGCGCGGACCTGCGGGTCAGGGCCCAGTGGCTGGACCCGGGCGTGACTTACTTGGCGCGACGATCGCTCCCGCGTTCATTGATAATCACTGCCACATCATCGCCAGCGGAATCGACCTCGGCCGGCTGAACCTGAGCGGACTTGATTCTCATTCGGCGGTCCTTGACGCCTTGCGCGATCGGAATATCAGCGAGCCGGATGGCTGGCTTTTGGCCGTCCAATACGACCAGAACCGCTACGCTGGTGGACACCTGACCAGAACCGAGCTGGACCAGATTTCCAGCACGCGCCCAATTTTGCTTCGACACTTCAACGGCCACGCAAGCGTGGCAAACTCCGCTGCCCTGGCGATGGCACAGGTGACCGCTGAAACACCTGACCCAGAAGGCGGTGCCTTCCGACGCGATGCAAGCGGTGTTCCGGATGGCGTACTGCTCGAGGCCGCGCACGAGCGAGTTTGGGGCTGCGTTCCGGACCCATCAATCGAAGGAATGGCGGAGGCGATCATTCGAGCGGGAGAAAGCATGGCGAGTTACGGCATCTCCGTTGCCTGCGATATGCAAACCGGTCGGCCAGACCTGCTGTCCGAATTAAAGGCGTACACGATGGCGCTGGAAAAGGGTTGCCCGATCGACCTCCGCCTGATGATTCAGTGGGGGGCGAGATTTGGGCGCCGGGCCGCCTCACCGGAAATCATCCAAGAGCACATTGACGCCTTTGAAGCCACTGGGCGCGGACGTGTGGTGGGCATCAAGATCTTTGCCGATGGAGCGATCGGAAGTGCGACGGCAGCGATTTACGGGGCCTACGAAGGCGCCGAAGCCGAGCATGGAAATTGGTCCGGGCAACTGATGTATACGCCCGAGAAATTGAAGTCCATGACCTGTACGGCCCACGACGCCGGATATGCAGTGGCCGTTCACGCGATTGGCGACTACGCGGCGGACTTGGTGATGGATGCGTTCGAGGCCACCGACGAACCGAGTCGGCATCGGATCGAGCACATCATGCTGATGTCGGACGCGCAGATCGAGCGGCTCGCGAAGATTGGATGCGCCGCCACGATGCAACCAGAGTTCCTCCACCGATTCGGCCACGCCTACTTGCGTAACCTGGGTCCGGATAGAACGGCCAAGCTTAAGCGGTTCCGCTCTGTCTTGGATGCGGGGATTCCGCTCAGCCTGAGTTCGGACCGTCCGATCGTTCCCGGCGACCCTCGGCTTGCCATCCGAACTGCCAGCCATCGCCCAGATAGCTTTGACTCATCGGAAAATCTCACGGCGACGGAAGCGATCTTCGCGCACACGGTGGAGGCTGCAAAGTGCCTGGGCGACACCGGGCGATTTGGCACCTTAGCGCCGGGTTCTGACGCTCGGTACGTGGTGGTTGATGATTTGCTTTCGACCCAAAAGTCCTAGTAAATCCATCAGGACGGGGGAAACGGAACCGCGCCCCTACTTTGCTCGTTAGAACAGGTGACGCAACATCCTCCTTCCCCCAAGGAGTGCTCAGCACGAAGGTGTTGGGCATAGTCACCGGCCTCGATTCCCTCTCCGGGGCCGGCCCCAATCTTTAGATTAATTGGATTGTCGGGCGGCGATAAATGCTTCTCTCGCCTCTCGAGCCAGCTTCAACGCTTCGGCCAGATCAATTCGAGAATCGAGCAAAGTCGCTTCGGTGCGAGTTTCGGAGTACGACACAAGACCGTCGATGGCGAGCGCAAACAGCTTATAGGCCAGCAACGCCATTTCATTCACCTTTGCGAGTTCAGGGGCGGTTTTCCATTCTTCAAGCAAGGCAATCCTCGCATCGTTCCGCGAAACGATCGCTTTGAGTTCCGCGCGTGCTGAGGCTTGCTGATTGGACACGATCAGACGCGGGATCAGGTCTCGGAGCGAGATCATCTCGGCCGTGGTTGCCGAATCAAGCTGGTCGAAAACCACCGGGTAGCGCGCGGCTTCGGCGGCGTTAAGCTTTCGAGCGGCTAACAGATGAGTTTTTGCCGTTTCGGAGTTTCCGGTCATGGCAAAGGCTTGCGCAAGCCGGAGCCGGATATCGCCCGAGTCGGAAGCGACGGCGGCTGATTCAAGGTGAGGAATTGCCGCTTCTGGCTTGCCCTGGCTGAGGGAAATGTCGGCAACAAGAAGTCGGAGCTTTGGATCTTCGGGTGTCTTGGTCAGCGCAAGGTTCAAGAGGTCCTGCGCTTTATCGGGCGAACCGGCCGCGATCCACGCAGAGATTGAAGCGTCGCGGAACCGAGTCTCTTGCGGAACCAAGTTCGCTCCCCCACTGGCACATTCGGCCGCAGCGACGAACTGACCGGATTCAATGAGTACTTCGATCAGAAGCAATCGCCGCTCTGGATCGAACGGAGCTTGGTCAACCGCGTCGCGCAGAGCCGCAATAGCGTAGCCGAGCTTCTTTTCTTCCCGAAAACCTTTAACGGTCGCGATCAGGTCCGCATTGTTGATAGCGGGTTCTTCGGTTACGCCCTCTACCGGGGGGCGAACTTGGCCGGGGTCCAACTTTGGCGTTTCAACGACGGGCGCGCTGTTGAGGTCCTTAAGTGGCCCGATGAACAACTTCGCTTGCCACGTATTGGCAAGACTTCGGCAAGCATCGGAGGTGCTGATGGATCCGCCGATCGTGACTTGGACTTCGCCACGGTCACTCCAAACCTTTCGCCCAGTTTTGAGGAGCTCGGCCTCGGCGAGAGTTCGGCCCGCCTTGGTGATGGTACGAATTCGGAGAACGTAGCCGACTTTCAGAACGTCGGCGGCTTTGTTCACGCCTTTATCCGAGATCGTTTCGACGTCGACATCAAGCTTTCCATCGAGAACGGCCTGCCGGAAATTGGCATCAGTCATGCCCCAGAGAACTGACGTGACCCTTCCCGACTCGTCCAGGTACCCGGCCAAGTAGTTTGCCGTAGTGGCGTAAGGATCGTCTAGAAAACCCGTTGCGTCCGGCAACTTATCGGTCACCGATTGGTAAACGATGAGGATTTTCGGAACATCCGCCTTTGCCGCAAGCGGAGAGATCGCGGCGGCAAGCACCAGAAGCGAGCGAAGTTTAACCACCCTGCAACACTTTCAGCGCCTGGCGGCAGACATCAACGGCCTTCTGAATGCGAGACTTATCGCCCTTTCCGGATGCAAGCGCGGCCTCTCCAGCAGAGATCGCCTTCTGGTAGGCATCGATTGCTTGCTCCTTCTTTCCGGCCCGAGCGTAGGTGAGGCCGAGTCGCTGGTTCGTGAACACGGGATCAGCGCCAGCTTGAAGGGCTTTCTCATAACTACCGGCGGCGCCGGTGGAATTATTGGTGAGTTGCTGTTGGCGAGCGGTGTTCATCATCGCCTGCGCCCCGCCATCAGTTCGGGTTCCGCCGCCTTGGGTTTTGGCACCACCGTCTCGAATCTTGATTTCGATCTCGCCGGGATCTGGTTCGGCGGGTGGGGCATTTCGGTCGTCAGTCGTAGTTGGTGCGGTTGTGGTGGTCGGGTCGGGATCTTCGCCAGGTTTCGGGCGACCGGTGTTGTTGCTCGTAAATGTAGGTCCCGGGGGCCGGACGGGCTCTACCGAAATGTTATCGTTGGCCGAAGGAAGGCTGCCTCCCTGGAATGTGGGAAGCGGGATGTTGGGCATTCGGCTACCTCGAGTTCCCGGATCGCGCAATGGGGTCGTGGCATCTCGCGGTTCAGAATTCGTCTGATTGGTTACCGCGCCAACTTCGCCGGGTTTGGCCGCGTTCGTTGGTTGGGCATTCTGCTGAACTTGACCTCCCGCGGTTTGTTGATTTCCGTTTGGCGGGTTCGCGGTAGTTACGACTGGATTGTCGATGCCGGAAGTGATTTCTGGCTTGTCCTTCGCTGCAACGGTTCCGTTTCCAAGCGCCCACTTTGCTCCGAGGACGCCGACCGTGCTCACAAAAACAACCGCCGCAATTGCTGCGGTTATGGCCAGTCCACGATTCCCGCTTTCTGGAACTCGGATCGATTCCTGCAGTTGCGTTCGGAGTTTGTTTCGCTTGATTCGATCGAGTTCTGAATCAGGATTGAGGTCAACAATCCGGTCAGCAACGTCGAGAGCTCCGGCGATATCCCCTTGTCGAGCCCGCGCATCGCTGAGCAACGTGAGGGCGGAAAGCATGGTGGGGTTGGCTTCAAGGCAGGTTTCCGCGCTCATAACGGCATCGGCATACCGGGCTTCCGAAAGCGCCTTTGCGCCTTCGGAAGCAAGTCGATCGAGCTTTGCCTGCGCTTCTTCGACCTCGATGGTTGACACAGCGGCCCCACACTTACGGCAAAACGCGCTGTCTAGCGTGTTGAGCGTCGCGCAATTTGTACAAGAAACCATTCGGAACTCCCTACCCCTAGGGGTGCGCCGAGTCTACCGAAAGCGTTAAGCTCGACCCCGTCGAGTCTCCCATCGGTACACCTCGGACAGCCCCCTGTATGGATAGACGCGGCACGAACGCGTTATTTTCTTCAATGCTTGAATAAAAACGACGCGGGCTCCTTGTTTGGTACCACCGAACCGGTTTCCGATCTCTTCGAACGGGATTCCAGCAACCCGTAGCGAGAGTACGGCTTCTTGCCGATCGGTCAGCGCTGCCTTCTTTACAATCTCTCGACATTCAGATTCGAACAAGTGGTCGCCTGGTGCCTTAAGTTGGGCCAGCGCCCACACTGGGTCACGCATGCGACTCTCCTTGAGTTTGCGGTCAAGGGTCTTTTCGTCGAGGGGACGACTCTTGCTTTCGCCCTCGCACAAAGCCATGAGGGCTTCGGCAACAAATTTGAGATCTTCTTGGTTCATTTTCTTTCCGAATAGTAGACAAGTGTTTACTATATTCCAGAGAATTCGGAGTTTCGTCAACCAAGTAAATGTGCGGGTTTGACCTCTCGGACAGGTTCGGCGGTTCTTTCACGCCAAGGCAGTCCGGATTTGCACTTCGATCCGAGTACGGCAGTGCCAAAGGCTGCTCACAAAACAGATCTGACTCTCCCGAGTAACCTAGCGGCGTGTTCGCTGAACTCATCCAGCCGGTCCTAGAGCGAAAGGATCTTTCACCCGAGGGTGCGACCGCCCTGATGGAGCATTTACTTGGCGGAGGCGCGCCGGATGCTCAAATTGGTGGCGCGCTTCTCGCTCTCAGAGTCAAAGGTTGCACCACTCAGGAGCTTGCCGCCTTCACCACCGTGCTCCGAAACAAGGCAGTGCAGCTTCAGCATCCTTTCACGGATCTGGTTGACACCTGCGGCACCGGGGGTGGGTCGCCATCGTTTAATATGTCCACCGCCGCCGCGATCGTGGCTGCCGCCGCGGGTGCGCGAATTGCGAAGCACGGCAACCGAGCCGTCACGAGCAAGTGCGGCATGGCCGATGTTTTGGAAGCCCTCGGGATCCAGTTGGGAGGCGAAAGCAACGAGCTCCTCCGAAAACTGACCGACTTTAACTTGGTCTTCTTGTTCGCGCCGGCACATCATTCCGCGATGCGCGTGGTTGGCCAAGCGCGGCGAGATCTTGGAATCCGGACCGTCTTTAACCAGCTTGGACCGCTCGCGAACCCTGCCGGCGCCCAGCGGCAGCTCATCGGCGTTTATGATGCCGGGCTGATGCGAAGCATGGGAGAAGCGCTTCGGGCACTGGGGGCAGAGCGTGCGCTCCTGGTCCACGGACTCGACGATCTCGACGAAATATCTCCGGTCGCACCAACGGAATACGTAAAGCTTTGGGACGGCAAGGTCTCCACCGGCACCCTGACCCCGCACGATTTTGGTCTTGAGTCGGTCGATCCGAAGGCGTTGACTCCGGGCGAGACGGCGGCAGAAAGCGCAGTGATGTTGACGGAGGCGGTTTCGGATGTGAACTCGCTCCGCGCAAAGGCGATTTTGCCAAACGTGGCGGCTGCCCTCTGGCTCGGTGGGGTTGCGGAAACCTTGCCCGAAGGCGCGGAACGGGCCAAGGCCGCCATCGCGACCGGAGCGGCACTAGAAAAGCTTCGTGCGCTGCAACGGGCGGATGCACAGTAGGTATGTCAGTACTCGAGAAGATTTTTGCTACGAAACGCCTAGAGGTCGAAGCGGCCCAGGCAGAGGTTTCACTAGCGTCGCTGGAAGCCCAAGCCCAGTCGGCCCCACCGACCCGGGGCTTCCAGGCAGCGCTACAAAACTTCGATGGACTCGCTTTGATCGCGGAGATCAAGAAAGCTAGTCCATCGCAAGGAGTCATCCGAGCCGACTTTGACCCCGTTGAGATCGCGAAGATTTACGAGGCCTCCGGCGCGCAGTGTTTGTCGGTCCTCACCGATTCGCCGTACTTCCACGGTGCTCCGGAGTTCCTGACCGCAGCAAGATCGGCGGTGAGCCTTCCCTGCTTGCGCAAAGACTTCCTGTACGATCCTTACCAAATCTTTCAGGCGCGAGCTTGGCATGCGGATGCGGTGTTGCTGATCGCCGCCAGTTTAAGCACGGAGGAGATGCGAGAGCTACGAGTGCTGGCCGAATCGATGGGCATGGACGCGCTCGTTGAGGTCCACAACGAAGCGGAAGTCGAGAGTGCCTTAGCCTCGGGAGCAAGTTTGATCGGCGTCAACAATCGCGACCTCTCGACCTTTATAACCGATCTCTCGAACAGCGAGTCGCTGTTGCCGATGATCACGCCGTACGCGACCGCGGTCAGCGAGAGCGCCCTCGAAACGCACGCCGATCTCGTGCGAATGGAAGCCGCAGGCGCCAAAGCCGTCCTGATCGGCACAACCTTCACTCGCGCGGACGACATTGCGGGCAAGGTGAGCGAGGTGCTGGGACGATGACCAAAGTCAAGATATGTGGATTAACCCGGCTAGAGGACGCCCGCGCTGCGGCGAACTTCGGTGCGGACGCGCTTGGGTTCGTTCATGAGCCCGGCAGCCCCAGATTTATTGGCGACGACGAGCCGAAGTGGGTTGCCGATTTGGATCCATTTGTCCTCAAGGTGGCGGTGTTTGGCAATGTCAACCGAGTCCCGGGCAAGACGTATTTCGACTTCGTGCAGGGAGTGGACTGGGAACTTTTCCCGGAACCAGCCACAAAACGGATTCGGGTCATTCGACTGCTTAAGGGGCAAACGGCGCAGGACCACACGGACCAAACGATCAACGCCGCTGCGATTCTTCTGGACGCCTATCGACCGGACGCCTACGGGGGCACGGGGCACGCGGTGGACTGGGATGTGGCCGCGGAGATTGTTCAGCGTTCACAAAGACCCGTGATTTTGGCGGGCGGCCTAACGCCAGACAACATTCAAGATGCGATTCGGCGAGTGCGCCCGTACGCGGTGGACGTTAGCTCGGGGATTGAATCCGCACCTGGAATAAAAAATCTAGAAAAGATGCGAACATTCATTGAGCTCGCAAAGTCAGCGTAGTCAACAGTAACTCTTTCGAAAAAATGCGGGGTCCTCGAAAGGAGAGCAAATGATGACCCCGCTAGGCTTCCACCAAGACCGGACGCCTTCCATTAGCGGAGTCGCCTCAGTCCCTTGGCTGTACTGGAAAGTATAGCGAAGGAAGTCAAATCTTCCAAGGCAAAACTGCGGTTTTTTGCACGGAACGTTAAAGTTCGCTCGATTTCTCAAAACTCAGGAACTCATCCTGAAGGACTTGGGTTGAAGCACCGGTAGGTATAATGCCGAAGCACTAATAGGGGGTGCGACCTTTGGCCGCCGCCATCGAGACCAAGCAGCTCACAAAGACTTATAAGTCCCGTATCCACGGAAAAATCAACGTTGTCGACTCGCTCGACCTCCACGTCGAAGAAGGCGAAATCTTCGGATTTCTCGGCCCGAACGGCGCTGGTAAGACCACAACCATCAAGATGCTCCTCAGCATCATTTACCCAGACGCGGGCGAAGGCTACGTTCTCGGTAAGGAGATTGGGGACATGTCGGTGCACCGACTGATCAGTTACGTTCCGGAACGCCCGTATTACTACGAGCACATGACCGGATTGGAACTGCTCAAGTTCTATGCATCGCTCTTCGGCATCAACGACCAGGCCCTGTTTGTTCGGCTCTTGGAGAAGGTCAACCTTCACCGAGACATGAGCAAGACCATCTCGCAGTACTCGAAGGGTATGCAGCAGCGAGTTGGATTGGCCCAGGCTTTGTTGAACGATCCGAAGCTCATGTTTTTGGATGAACCAACGGGTGGTTTGGACCCGATCGCTCACCGCGAAATCCGCGACCTCATCCTCTCGTTCCGAGAAGAAGGCAGAACTGTCTTCATTTCTTCTCACGAGTTGAGCGAAGTTGAATTGATTTGCGACCGAGTTGCGATTATCAACAAGGGTGTCATTGCTCGACAAGGAAAGCTCACCGACCTGCTGCGAGGCGGTCGCGTTGAAGTCACCTTCGAAGGCGTGACCGAACAGTGGCTGAAGGACAAGGGAATGCAAGATTCCCACGTTCGAACCATTGCCGGTGGAGTATTGCTCGACACCACGGAAGAAGAAGATATCAATTCGCTCATCGATGCCGTTCGATCCAATTCCGGTCGAATCGTCAGCATCGTGCCTCGCCGAAAGCGACTGGAAGACCTGTTCATCCAGACGGTCACCGACGCGCCGGCACAGGCCGCAAAGAAAACCATCACGGTAGAAGGAGCCAACTAGTGTTTAGACCCATCGCTTCCATTGCCGCCACAACCGTGGGCGAAGCTATTCGCCGAAAGGTCCTCCTGATCATTCTTTTGATCGGAGTTCTCTTCCTCGTTGTTGCTCCAGGCCTCGGAATGTTGTCGGCTCGATCTGAGACGACGGTTCTTCGAGGCATGATGCTCGGAATCATCCAGCTGACGAGTGCGGTCATCGCGATCGTGCTTACGGTCTACATGATTCCGAACGAGATTGAGCGAAGAACGATCTACACGATCCTTTCCAAGCCGGTCCAACGCTGGCAGTTTTTGGTCGGAAAGTACTTCGGTGCCGTTGCTGCGCTCTTGATGATGATGACGTTGATGACGTCTGTTCTCGTCTTCACCTTCTGGCTTCAGCAGCGAGACGCTTCGGCGATTCCTGACCTGATCAAAGCTCCGGTGATGTACTTCGTTCAGATGAGCCTTTTGGCTGCCGTCGCGATCTTCTTCTCGACGTTCGTTTCGCCACTCGTCAACTTCTTTTTGTCTGGCGGTTTGTATCTGCTCGGTTCGCTCTTCGCTCCGTTCTTCCAAACGTTGCAGGAAAGCCAGGGCACGCCACAGGCGGCAAAGATCTTTGCGCAGTTGGTTAACACCATCTTGCCGAACTTTGCGAACTACAACATCCAGAACCCAATCATCAACCCGGGTCAGCAGATTCAGAACGAGAGTTCTTACTACCTTCAGGTCACGATCTACGGCGTGCTGTACATCGCTGGTCTGCTAGTAGCGGGAACCATCGTCTTTGACCGACGTGAAGTTTAAGGAGGCTTGATCTAATGTCGATGACCTCCGGAATCAACCGATCGCCGCTTTTGCTAACGATCCTGGGCTGCGCCGCGGGAATCTTCGTACTGCAAAACGGTATCGGCACTCAGCCGACCGGAAAGCAGTACGAGTCCGTCACCGAGACCCTGAAGAACGGAAACACTCGCACTGTCAAGAAGCTGAAAGCAGGAGTTGCGGCACCCGCATTCCAAGGCATTTCCTCTTCCTGGCAGCGAGACTTCAACCAGGGCTCCGTACAGACTCAGGGTCTGTCGCCTGACCAGCTTCTGTTTGCTCTGGCCGGCTTCCGAGAAATGATCGCGGGAATCCTCTGGGTTCGTGCGGACTCCTTCTTTGACAGCGGCAACTACGACGCGATTTTGCCGATCATTCGGCTGGTCACCGTCTTGGACCCGAAGCAGATTGACGTTTACGCCACGGGCATGTGGCACATTGGCTACAACTTCACGGACGAAGAGCAGCGCTCGGACCGACGGTACATTCCTTCGGCTCTAGCACTCGGTAAGGAAGGGGCTCGAAACAACCCTCTCACCTACGAAATGTTCTTCGAAACGGGTTGGATGTGGTACCACAAGATCGACGACGACTATAGCAATGCCGTCCGGTGGTTTGAATTGGCGCAAGAACGCCCGGACATGCTTCCGGCCCGCCGAAACCTGATCACCAACGCCTACGAGCGAGATGGCAAGGTTGATAAGTCGCTCGACACCTTGTTCAAGCTTTACGAAGCAGCCGGCAAGAAGGCCAAAGAAGATGCGGCGTTTGGAAACAAGCAGAACCGCGACACTTTGGAAAACAAGCTTGATACGACCCTGGTCCGAATGGTCCAGCGTGGATGGTTTGCTGGAAAAGACGGTCGACCTCTGACGGGTTACGATGTCAATCCGCCTTTCGACACTGGCTTCAGTGCGAAGGTGACGGTGACCGAAGCTCGTGTTCTCCGCTTCGAAGGAACCTGGAACGTTCTTCCCGTTGGAACCCGAATTCGGGCCGTCCTTCGTGATGCAGATTTCCCGAACGCCAAGCCAGCCGGCATGGAATGGGACTTCTCGAACGACGTCAACCTCGATCCACCTCGTGACAAGACTTTTATGCAGGAGCAGTTGTTTGTTCGAAACCAGCGCTTCAACAAGAAGGTCGACATGAGTAAGGACCCGACCATGTACCCCTTCACTTCGAAGGATTACGTGATCGATTTCTACTACAACCCTCGTTCGGCACCTCCGCACATTCAGGACAAGTTCTCTTGGAACGGCGAAGGCTTCACCGACAAGAACTTCTTGAACACGCAAGTGCGAGAAGGACAGCGCGTTATGTTCACCTCGGTTAAGATTTCGAAGGATCAGCTCCTTCGACGTGGAGACTGGCGCGAGAAGGTTCCTGTCATCAAGACGGCGAACTACCTAGACAAGGACGGCAAGGCGTACAACCAAGCTGACCAGGTCACGATCGACCTTCCTTCGCTTCGAGCGAACTAAGTCGGTTCTAGCGGCTGGGCGAATCTTCATGATTCGCCCAGCCGCTTTTTTGTTTGTGCCTCTCCCGTCGCCAAACATCGCATAATTGCCACGTGGCAAATGTGGTCATCGGTGTTGATCTCGGCGGAACCAATGTTCGCGCCGGCGCTTTTTTTGAAGACGGAACCCCAGCCGGTCCGGACTACGAAAACTCCAGTCGGGCGCAAGATGGCACCGATGCGATTATCGAAGCTTTAAGCAACACGATCCACCAAGCCATTGGAACCGCAAATGGCCAAGCGGTCTACGTCGGCCTCGCGATCCCAGGTCACGTTGACAACGATCGCGGCATCGTCCGGTGGGCGCCAAACTTCGGCAAATACGTGAACGGGGTTTTTGAGAGTTGGAGAGATGTTCCGATTCGCGAGCCACTGGAACACCGCTTGAACCTTCCTTTGGTCATGGGCAATGACGCCAATCTTGCCGCCTTAGGTGAGTACCGATACGGGTCAGGCAAAGGCACGGCGAAGTGCCTCGTCATGTTAACCGTGGGCACGGGAATCGGCGGCGGCGTTGTCATGGCCCCACAAAGCGTTCTTGGCGAAGCGAAAGGACCACTTGTTCTCGTTGGAAGCAATCAAGGTGGGGCTGAACTTGGACACATCGTGATTCAGGCCAACGGCCTTGACTGCAACGCCGGTTCATACGGGTCGCTTGAGGCCTACTGCCAGCGTGACTCGATCGTTCAACGAGCCGTGCATCGTTTGCGAAGGGGTCGAAAGAGTCTGCTTGACGAACTCGTGGAAGGCGACTTTTCGCGCGTTACGCCTCGGCTCATTTCTGAGGGCGCTTCGCACGGAGACGCGATGTGCATTGAAGTTTGGCGGGAGGTTGGCGTAATGCTTGGCATTGGTATTGGAACCCTGATCAACGTGTTCGCGCCCGATGTATTCCCAATCGGTGGACAGATTGCCAAAGCGGGCGATTTTCTGCTCCAACCGGCCATCGCTTCGGCACAAAACTGTGCGGTGACTTCCCTGTTTGACGATTGTAAGATCGGGCTTGCCGAGCAAGTTGAAGATGCCGGGATGCTAGGAGCAGCGGCACTTGCCTTTGAAGCCAACCGATGGCTACGTGCCAGCGGGTAATCTCACAACGTACTCGAGGAGGATTTGAACCTAAAATGACGGAAGTAATCATGCCTAAGATGGGCGACGGAATGGAGGAGGGCACCCTTCTCGAGTGGCTCAAGAAAGACGGCGATGCCGTAAAATCGGGCGAAGTGATCGGCAATATTCAGACCGACAAAGCAACGCTCGAACTAGAGTCGCCCGCGACGGGAACCCTTACTGGCATCATTCTCGAAGCCGGTAACGCTGTTCCAGTCGGACGCCCGATCGCCCTTATTCTCAAAGCTGGCGAGAGCATCCCAGCAGGCTGGGGTTCCGGTTCCGCTACGGCGCCTGCCGCCGCGGCCGCTGCTCCAGTTGCCGAAGCCGCGCCTGTCGCCGAAACGGTAGCCGCACCGGAAGCCCCAGCATCAGATACGCGAATCAAAGCCAGCCCTCTGGCCCGAAAGGTCGCCGCTGATAAGGGAGTCGATCTCGCCCAGATTCAAGGCACCGGCCCTGGCGGACGAATCACAGAGAAGGACGTTCTTGCTGCCCAGCCAACCACGGCGACACCAGTCGCGGCTCCGATAGCCGTTGCTGCGCCAGTCGTGGCGTCTGCCGAAGACCAAGTCGTGAAGCTTCCCCGCTTGCGACAGATCACGGCCAAGCGAACGACCGACAGCAAGCAACAGGTTCCCCACTTTTACGTCACGGTTGAAGTCGACGTCGAAGCCATCGGTGAGCTTCGAGCGATGTTCGAACGCGAAGGTAGCGGCAAGGTCAGCGTTAACGATTTCGTCATCAAGGCGTGTGCCCTCGCGCTTCGAGATATGCCAGAAGTGAACGCGGTTTACCAAGGTGACCAGATCACGATTCACGGCGGAGTTCACGTCGGCATGGCCGTTGCGATTGCAGACGGACTCACCGTTCCGGTCATCAAGAATGCTGACCAGCTCTCGCTCCGACAGATCTCGGCACGAAGCAAGGAACTAGCGAAGAAGGCCCGCGAAAACAAGCTTGCTCTTGATGAACTCAGCGGCTCCACCTTCAGCATCTCGAACATGGGAATGCTCGATGTCGATAACTTCCTCGCCATCATCAACCAACCGAACAGCGCGATTATCGCAATCGCATCGGCTCGAAAGAAGGTTGTGGTCAACGATCAAGACGAGATCGAAGTTCGAAGCCGCATGAACATCAGCGGCAGCTTCGACCACCGCGCACTCGACGGCGCCGTCGGTGCGAAGTTCATTAACGTGGTTAAGGCGTACCTCGAGAATCCAAGCCGCTTGCTGAGCTAGTCCCGCGATGTCGTGGGACCAACTCGCCCGGGATTCGCTTGAATCGGCGAAGGACCTGCAGCGCTCGGGAAGTCACGCTTATAGAAGCGTGGTTTCTCGAGCATATTACGCCGTTTACTGTGCGGCGACCTACTACATTCTTCGCCATCGGCCAAAGACTGCATTCGCGAACAACTGGAACAACCCAACCCACGAGCAATTGAAGGTGTTACTCAAAGCACTCGATGCTAAAACCCGGCCGTCGAGTGAAACCCTATCTAGAATCGTGCTACTGCGAGAACTCAGAGTCAACGCGGACTACCGCCCCAGCGTCGCAGTTTCCGCTTCGATCGCAACCAACGCGTTGATTGAAGCGTCCAACGTTCTGAAGGACCTCGGAGTCTAGACCAATGGCCAGAACAAATCGAAATCAAATTCGCGAGAAGTTGCTAGATTTGCTAGACACGAAGCCCGGACGCAGTTTCAAGATGTCCTCCGACGGGCCGTACATGCGCAACGGTTACTGGCACTGCAACCTCGACCTAAAGTCAGACACAAGTTTAGAAATCAGTGTCTATAGACAACTTGCCGAACTTGATATGCAAATCAACGAGCAGTTCAAAGAAACGATTACCCTTCACCTCGGCGAGGTCCCGGCGGAGAGCCTAGTTCAGCGCAACGAACCGCAGCTCATGGTTGCAGAATCTAAGTCCGAGTACAACTAATCTTCTGCCTAGATTCCGAACCAAGGGCCTTCTTGTATCTGGCTCTCAATCAGCTCGCGATCTTCGGGATCGGCAATTTCATCCAATGCCGCAACGGCGGCGGCTCGCAGCGCGATAGCGTCGTCGACGAGTCCCATCATCGCATGCGCTCGCGCCAGACCTTCTAGCGTGCTTGCTTTCAAATAGTCCGCAACCTCATTCTTCGAAGCGAGTTCGGCGGCCATGCTGGCATGACGTATTGCTTCGTGGCCGAAGCCCAACCGAACGTACACGCGGGCGAGAAGCCATTCTCCCGTCGCCAGCTCCTGCGGTCCACCGATGATTGACCAGTGGTACAGCGAGGCGCATGCCATCCGCTCCAACTCGACTTGCTCATCGGCCGAAAGCTCCGCTCGATCTAACAGGTTCCAAGATCCGTTATAGGTTGAGACAGCAAACTCGCGGTGGCTTAAGGGGTTGTTCTGCATAAGGTCAAATCCAGACAACATGACTATACGATGCGTTGTAAGATTTAGTCATGTCACTTGCGCTTTTCGCTGCTGTTGCATTGGCTACCCCCGTCTCCTCCGTTGAGTACCTAACGGGCACGGTCGCCTACCGTGAGCGAATTGCGCTGACCGGTCAGGCCGAGTTGGTCGTAGACTTAGATCGGTTCGCGAAAGACGGAACGCAAACAAACCTGAGTCGCGTCCGGCTTCAACTGGGCAAAAAACAAGTTCCGATCCCGTTTGTCATTCCCTACTTGCCGGAGAGCATTAAGCAAGGCGAAACCTACGGCTTACGGGCCGAAATCTTCGTGGATGGCAAGCTCCGGTGGCAGTCGGCGGCACATAGCATGGTGATCACCAACAAGAAAACGAACGCCGTGATGATGGTGGAACGGGTACCGGCCGACGCTTACACCACCATCCTCAATCGCGAGTGGACCCTGACGTGGCTTGAGAACAAGCCGGTGCCCGCAACAGGCAAAGTCACGCTGACTCTTCAGGGCAAAGATCAGCTCATTGCTCGTAGTGGCGTGAACTCCGTGCGCGGAACGTTCGTTTATGCGGCCCCAGCCATTCAGCTGGACCCCGGCCCGATGACGCTTATGGCCGGATCTCCTGAGGCAATGGAACTCGAACGCCGGTATCTACAAATTCTCTTCCAAGCCAATCGGGCAACGTTGGAAGAAGGTCAGCTCATCCTTTCACGCGGCGAGAAGACGCTCGCAGTGTTTCGCCCGACTAAGCGCTAGGGTTTGAGTTTTCGACCAGCAAGACTTTCGCGAAGGCCATCTCGATTGAGTTGGCCTCATCGTCAGTAATCCGATCGCCAAACAACTCCTTGATGCTCCGCTCAAGAGTCGGCCATGCGCGGAGTCGCTCTGAAATTCCGAGTTCAGTGATCTCAACGTGCATTGCACGGCGATCATTTGGGCACGCCACGCGACGAATGAGCCCCTTCTGCTCGATCCGGTCCGCCAGGCGCGTAAGCCCGCTTCGGGAATAGAAAATCTCTTCTGCCAGTTCACTCATTCGCAGCCGCTGTTCTGGAGAGTTCTCGAGCGCAAGTAGCACGTCGTATACCTCCAGCGACACCACATCGTCCGCCGACATTCGTCGTTCGATCTCCTTGGTGATTCGGCCATGGGCCATGAAGAAATTGGAAAAGGCCCGCTTGCGTAGGCCATCACAGTTCATCACTAAATTTTGACACACAATAGTTGCGCCGTCAACAAAACGTGCCATAATGATTGCGTCAACAACAATTGACAACACAAGGAACCATGTCAACCCGAGAAAATGTTCAGGAACTCGTCACACTTGTCACCACCGGACAAATCCTTACCGCCTTCGAAAAGTTCTATGCCGAAGATGTAGAAATGAGCGAGAACTCCAATCCGCCAACTGTCGGCAAGACCGCTAACCGGCTCCGCGAAGAGCAGTTCGTTGGTTACGTAAAGGAAGTCCACAAGAACGTTGCCGCCAAGGTTTTGGTCGATGGAGACTTTGCCGCCATCGAATGGGACCTGGAGTTCACTGGCGTCGATGGCAACTTGGTGAAGTACCACCAGGTCGCGCTTCAAGAGTGGAAAGACGGCCAAATCGTGCGTGAGCGGTTCTTCTACAACGCAGGCCACTAATCGGCTTTGTATTACTCGGGCGGATATCTCCATCCGCCCGAGCTAGGTCCATGAAAAAGTTAGCCGGAAACATCACACAACGGTTCAACCTGCTGTAAAGTAGACGCACGCTATGAATGGCTACGTAAAACTTTCCGCCCTTGGCTTCGCTGCCGCTCTCATCGTTGGGATCGCTGCGTTCAGCCCATCTGCCCAAGCCAAACAAGAAAAGAAGCCAGAGGTCGTCAAGACGACCGTTAATCCATTCGTCAAGAAATACTGCGTCAGTTGCCACGGTGCAAAGGATCCAGCTGACGGCGTGAACCTAACCGGGCTCAAGACCGACGCCGACGTGAAGAAGGCGGCCAAGATGTGGAAAAAGGCCGGACGAGAAGTGCTCGCCCGAAAAATGCCGCCACAGGGCTCCGTTATGCCAAAAGATGAAGAGCGCAAGAAGTTCGTGGACGCGCTTAACTCTCTGAAATAGGTCCTATTCCTGACCTAACGCTTCGGACTCCGGTTCGATCTAGAAAGTTTGCCGACGTTTTTTCTAGATCGGACCGTCCGTACCTTGAAAGTTGCGTAGACTTAAGAGGACAATGCGGTCTAAGCGGAACAGCGGCTATATCGAATTCCTGAAGCTGGTCGGCCTTGCGACCACGAGTTCGCTTCTTGGGGTCGTGATCTTGGTGACTCCGCAAACCAAGGGCACCAAATCAGGCACGCAAAAGGCAGCGGCCAAAAAAGCGCCAGCAAAGGCAACCGCAAGCGGCGATCTGCTCAAGGCAGACCTTTCCCCCTTTGTCAACAAATACTGCGCCAGTTGTCATGGCAACACGTCTCAGGTCGCTGGACTGTCGCTGACGAAGTACAAATCTCTTACCGAGGCGAAAGCCGCCGCGGAAATCTGGCAACGCGCGGCCAGCAATGTCTCTAACAGCCACATGCCGCCGAAGGGCATGAAAATGCCCACTACCGCCGAACGGCAGAAGTTTGTCGATGCCGTCAAGCGGCTGGTTAGCGAAGACTGCGGAGTCACTTCGCCCGGACGCGTTACGCTTCGCCGGCTCAATCGTGCGGAATACAACAACACGATCCGCGACCTCATTGGCGTCGACTATCGACCAGCAGATGACTTCCCTTCCGATGACGTCGGCTACGGCTTTGACAACATCGGAGACGTTCTCAGTTTGTCGCCGCTGTTGATGGAGAAGTACCTGGACGCGGCCGAGCAGATCGCAGTGAGGGCAATCTCCACCGAAAAGCGCGTGCCCATCGTTATTCAGGGTTCGAACATGACTGGAAAAGGCGCGGTTCGGATCGATGACGATAGCGCCGACCTGGCTTCGTACGGCACCGCCACGGCTACATTCAATGTTCCTAGACCAGGTCGATATTCGATTTCGATTTCTGGCTACCAATACAAAGCCGGCCCGGATAATGCCAAGGTGGCGGTTGACGTGGACGGAACTCCCGTTTCTGAATTTGTCATTCCAGAAACTCGGGAAAAAGCAGGCACATTCACTTTGCCTTTCAAGTTCTCGAAGGGCACCCATACCGTTGGCATCACGTTCCTCAACGACTTTTACGACGCGAAGCTTCCGGCCGATCGGCGAGATAGAAACGTTACGATCAAGTCGGTATCCCTTTCGCTTCTCGACGCCGCGCCGTTGCCCGAGAGCCATCTTCGCCTTATTCCAGAAAGCCCCGAGCCTGGCAAGGAGCGAACCGCGGCAGAAAAGACCTTGCGAGACCTAGCCACGCGGGCTTATCGCCGTCCGGTTTCGCAAGATGAAGTTGCGTCGCTTCTCAAACTCTACGATCTGACCGCGCAGGCAAAAGAGCCATACGAGAAGCGCATCCAGGTCTGCCTCCAAGCGGTGCTTGTCTCGCCGCACTTCCTCTTTAAGGTCGAAACCGACAAGCCCGGAGCCAAAGGCGATCGATCGCTGACCGACTTCGAACTCGCTACTCGACTCTCTTACTTCCTCTGGAGTAGCACTCCGGACAGTCGCTTGCTTCAGCTTGCCAGCGAGAAGAAGCTCAACAATGCAGCGACGCTGAAGGCTGAAGTCCTGCGTATGCTGCAGGACCCGAAGGCGCAGGGCCTGGCAGACAACTTTGCCGAGCAATGGCTCCAGCTTCGACGGCTTGAGAACTTCCAACCGAATCCCGAGCAGTTCCCCGGCGTCGATCAGCCGATGAAGAACCTCATGGCAGAGGAGACGAAGTCGTTCTTCATGCACGTGTTGAACCAAAACCTACCGGTGACCGACTTCATCGACGGAAAGTACACGTTCTTAAATGCTCGACTCGCGAAGCACTACGGCATTGCGAACGTCACGGGCGACGATCTTCGACTTGTGAATCTCGCTGGGACTCAGCGAGGCGGTGTGCTCTCCCAAGCCAGCATCCTGAGCATCACGAGCAACCCAACGCGAACATCTCCGGTTAAGCGCGGCAAGTGGGTACTTGAAAACATTCTCGGCACCCCACCGCCTCCTCCACCGCCGAACGTTGGCGATTTGGGCGATGATGGCCAGATCCTCACCTCCGCAAATCTGCGCGAGCGAATGGAACAGCATCGCAAAAAGCCCGACTGCTTTAGCTGCCACAGCCGAATGGACCCCATCGGGTTTGGCATGGAGAATTACGACGCGGTTGGACGTTGGAGAACCGAAGACCAGAACAACAAGATTGATAGCTCGGGCGTGCTCCCAGACGGGCGCAAGTTTGCGGGGCCAGATCAGCTCAAGAAGATCCTGCTCCAGAACAAGGACCAATTCACCCGAACCTTGGCGGATCGACTGCTGACCTACGCGACCGGGCGAGGCATGGAACCTAAGGATCAATGCCATCTAGACGAGATTGTTCTCACCGCCAAACACACGAATTACCGATTCGCATCAATGATCATTGCCATTACGCAAAGTGATCCGTTCCGAAAGAGGAGTGCAAACCCATGAACCACATCGATCGAAAAACCTTCCTGCGCGGCGTAGGCACCGCGATGGCCCTGCCGGTGTTAGAGAAAATGTTCCCGATGACGGCTCTGGCTTCCAGCTTGCCCGCGCAAGCCAAGCCCGTTCGCATGGCGTTTCTCTTTGTTCCAAACGGCGTGGAGATCAACCATTGGACGCCAAAGGCAGCGGGCGCACTTTCGGGCGAACTCCCACAAATCTTGCAGCCTCTGGCAGAGCTTCGAAACGACTTTAACGTTCTGACCGGTCTGACCCAGCACCACGCCCGTGCGAACGGCGACGGTCCCGGAGACCACGCTCGATCGACCGCTTGCTGGCTCACCGGCGTTCAGGCGAAGAAGACCGCAGGGTCAGACATTCGCAACGGCGTTTCTGCAGACCAAGTCGCCGCACGAGAGATCGGCCGAAACACCAAGTTTGCGAGCCTTGAGATCGGTTGTGAACGCGGTGGAGTCAGCGGAGACTGTGATAGCGGCTACTCCTGCGCCTATTCCAGTAACGTTTCATGGCGATCCGAAAACACTCCGGTAGCAAAGGAAGTCAACCCACGCCTCGTTTTCGAGCGGCTGTTTGGTAACGGCAAAGCCGGCGAGGAAAAGGAAGCCCAGACGCGACGTGATCTGTTCCGCCAGAGCATTCTGGACCTGGTTTCGGAAGATGCCTCCCGCCTCAAAGGTCAACTGGGTACGCGAGACCTGCGAAAGCTGGATGAGTACTTCGAAGGCGTTCGAGAGATCGAAAAGCGACTCCAGAAGTTTGAGAACAGCCAAGCCGCTCTCATTGCGGCAGGTGTCGGTAAACCCAACGGCATTCCCGCAGATTACGGCGAGCACATTCGGCTTATGGGCGACATGATGATCCTCGCGTTCCAGGCGGATCTCACGCGTGTTTGCACTTTCATGTTCGCCAACGACGGCAGCAACCGCAGCTACCACCAAATCGGCGTATCCGAAGGCCATCACGACGTTAGCCACCACGGTCGTGACCCTAAGAAGCTCGAAAAGAAGCGGCAAATCGACCGATTCCATACCGAGCAATTGGCCTATATCCTGCGAAAGATGAAGGAGACAAAGGATGGCGACGCCACGTTGCTAGACAACACCATGTTGGTTTACGGTGGCGGCATTAGTGACGGCGACCGACACAATCACGACAACCTGCCGATCCTAATGGCAGGACGCGCGGGTGGTCGGCTAAAGACGGGGCAGCACATCGTTTATCCAAACGAAACACCGATGACCAACCTGTTCCTTTCCATGCTGGATAAAGTCGGCGTGCGCATGGACAAGCTGGGAGATAGCACGGGGAAGCTTCAGGGACTCTTCTGAGCTTCTAGATTCAAACAAAAAGCGGCTGGTCGAAAATCGACCAGCCGCTTTTCTGTTTACGAAAGTCGTCTTACTTTTCGCCGCGCTTCTTGCGGACTCGGGTCTTGACGAGTCGTGGAACTCCGTCTGGTCCGTAACCGATCTTAAAGCCGGATGGAAGGCCAGCAAGAGCCTTAGCCAGATCTTCCGACATGGCAGCTCCGCCGCCAGCTCGTCGGCCTCGGGCCTTAGGCTTAACCGAGTTGAGTCGGTCGAAAGCTTCGCTTGCGTCGTCTTCTTTGCCCATGGCAACCAGTTGCTTCTTGTCTACTTGGTAGAGTTCGCTCGAAGCTGGGAAGGAGAGGAAGAGGTAGCCTTCGCCGGCAATCATTCGGGCCTTAATTGGTACCGTGTACTTCTTGACTCCAATCTTGATGGACAGTACGCCGTCTTTCTCAGCTGCCTTAAACTTAAGGCTGTTCTTTACGTTCTGAACGGTTTTCATTTTGCTCTTTAATTATGGCAACGAGATGTCGCCATTACAACGTCAAGAGAGGAATACCACATTATCGATCAATCGTGTTGTGCCAAGCTTCGCGGCGCAAATGATTGCGGACTGTGATTGATGCTCACTAATCGGTGCCATGGCAGGTAAATCTACGTACTCAAAATAGTCCACGACAAAGCCGCTTGAAGTGAGATCAGTAACCGCAGAAGACAAGGTATCTGGCACCGAGTTGCCTTGAACAATCATGGCCTTTGCCGCAGAAAGTTTCTGATAAAGTCGCGGAGCGAGAGCCCTTTCTGAAGGTGAAAGGTATCGATTTCGACTAGACATCGCTAAGCCATCAACTTCGCGCACGGTATCGCAGACCACAATGTCAATCGGCAAATTCAATCCGGTTACCATCGTTTGCACTACTTGGCATTGCTGGAGATCTTTCTGGCCAAAGTAGGCTCGAGTGGGCAATACGGTCCCAAACAACTTGGCCACAACCGTTGAGACTCCATCAAAGTGCCCTGGCCGTTTGGCACCTTCCCACCTTTCGGTGACGCCGAAAACCTGTACCTTTACGAGGTGGTTCGGATACATCTCTTCCACCGAAGGCAGGAACACAACGTCTACGCCACAACTTTCCGCGATCGCTAAGTCAGCCTCTAACGTTCGCGGATACCGCGCATAGTCCTCATTCGGTCCAAACTGAGTCGGATTCACGAATATCGACAGCACCGAGACTTCGTTCTCAGCTCGACTCCGGCGCAGTAAGGCTGCATGCCCTTCGTGCAAAGCGCCCATTGTGGGTACGAAGCCAACGGAACTTTGACCTCGGGTTCCGATGTCCGCAATTCGCTCAGCTATTCTCAAAAGCTGTTCTCTTCCGTTGGAAATTGTCGCTCGCGGACTTCTTGCGTATAAGCCCTAAACGCATCCAAGACTAAGTTGCGACCGTCAATATACGGCTTAGCATGCTTGTGAATTTTATTTGTTAGTCCCAAGATGTCGTGCATTACTTGAATTTGTCCGTCACACTCCACGCCTCCACCGATGCCGATGGTTGGAGCCTGAACAGATCGCGTGATTTGAGCTGAGAGTTCAGCCGGAATCAACTCAAGCACGAGGGCACAAACGCCAGCCGCGTCGATGGATTGAGCTTCAGAAAGAACGACGCTACCGGCGTCTCCACGCCCTTGAACCTTAAATCCACCAAAAGTGTTGACCGCCTGTGGGGTGAAACCAACATGCCCCCAGACCGGAATGCCGGCCTTGGTCATAGCACGAATGGTATCGGGATAATCCCCTTCCAACTTCACAGCATCTGCCCCGGCTTTCATGAGCAGCACCGCATTCTCGATCGCCTGCTCGGTGGAAACGTGATAGGAGCCAAACGGAAGATCAGCTACAAGATGTGCTCGGCGGACTCCACGACGTACGGCGCGTAAGTGATGCAAGACATCGGCCATGTCAACCGGAACCGTAGTCTCGTACCCTAGAACGACGTTCCCCAACGAATCGCCAACTAAGATAACGTCAATGCCCGCTTCATCGGCAGCTTGCGCAAAAAAGACATCGTATGCAGTGACGCATACGATGCTCTGTCCGCGTTCCTTCATCAGCCGAAGCTTGGGCGCGGTAATTCGATCCGCCATTCCGGCAGTTTACTTAAGCGAAGCCAAAACCTCTTTAGCGTGGCCCTTTGGCTTTACCTTGTTGAAGATGGCGGTTACGATTCCTTCTGCGTTGATCACAAAAGTCGTTCGTTCTACGCCCATGTACTTTTTGCCGTACATCGACTTCTCCACCCAAACGCCGCAGGCATTGGCAAGAACTTGATCGGTGTCGGCAAGCAAGGTGAAATCGAGCGAATACTTTGTTGCAAACTTCCGGTGACTTGCCGCGCTATCTGGGCTGACGCCGATAATCCGAGCGCCGGGAGACTCGTCACCCGAAAAATCTGGAGCTAACTCTTGGAACTCGCAAGCCTCGGCGGTACAGCCCGAGGTGTCGTCCTTTGGATAGAAGTAAATGACCGCCGGAGCACCTGCTAGGTCTGCCTTGCTTACGGACTGGGCATCTTGATTGAGCAACGTAAAGTCTGGGAATGCTTCGCCAACCTGCAACATACGCCTAACTCTATCCGTAATCGGCGGAAATCGTTAGCCGCCGTCGGCGTCGGTCAACAGGGCTTGCATCAAATCAACTCGCAGCACAATGCCGGTCATCTGCGGACCGTCCATCACGGGAGCCACCGTGAGATGACTATTTAACATGATGTAGAACGCTGCCCCAATCTCGTGGTCGGCGGGCAACGTGGTGGGCGTCGCGGTTCCGTAATGAATGGCGGGAGAATTCGCGATGCTGACCAGGCTATCGGCCATGGTCACCGCGCGGCACAGGTCGCCTTCGGTGACTACCGCAAGAGGATGCAACTCGTCATTCAACACAACAAGCGCGGGAAATTGGTAGATGTCCATCTTGTCCACCGCGTCCCTAACCGTGCTCTTTGGGGTGAGCGTCGGTATGTGGGTGTGCATCACTTCCCGCAACGTCATGTGCCAAGGGTGGCACACCTAGCCCATCGTGTGCCAGAGTTCGAGAGTGCGAATAGATGTCGGCATCATTGGTGGAACCGGAATCGGGGATCGACTGCTAGAGCTTGGCGGAACGCCGTTCCAACTCGTCACCCCAAGTGGCATCTTCCGCGCGGTGCACGCGGAATACATGGGTATCTCGATTGCGCTGCTCAGCCGACATTCTGCAGGGCACAAGCTAGCACCACACCGTGTTCCGTACGAAACTATGACGCGCGGGCTGGACGAGCTGAAGTGTCGCTTCTGCTTGGCCACGGCCGCCGTTGGCAGCTTAGATGAGACCAAGGGTCCGGGCACCCTACTCGCGTGCCGAGATCTTCTCGACTTTACGGATCGCCAGCCGACTCTTCACCACCGCCAAGTCGTCCACCGAGATTTCACGAACCCGTTTTCCGAACTCGTTTCTCGAGCTTTCATCGCGGCGGGAGAAGAGCAAAGGCTAACCGTGCATGACAATGCGGTTTACGTTTGCGTCAATGGCCCTCGATATGAAACTCCGCACGAGATCAAGACCTACCGAGGACTTGGGGGCACCGTGGTCGGAATGACCGCCGCAAGTGAAGCAATCCTAATGCGGGAGGCAGAAATTGAATACGGTTGCCTCGCCATCGTCACTAACTTTGCTAGCGGCATCTCGCCAACTCCGCTAAACCACCAAGAGGTGGTCGACGAAATGAATCGGACTGGTGCAAACGCCGTCCAGATTCTCCTCGATTCTGCTCGCTTGCTCATGGGAGGCTGATGTCACCGCGAACTTTTGCCCTCCTGCTGAGCCTCACTCCCGGAATTGGCGGCAAGAGCGTTACACGCATCGTAACGCGAAATTCGCTCATGGCCCGATCTCCGCAAGACTTTCTGCGCTTGAGCGTCGAGACGTGGCGAGAGGAATACCGGCTGAGCGTCAAGGCATCGGACAACCTGAAAGTACAAGCCCTTAAGGGACCAGCCGAGATCGAGGATCTTGAGCGCAAACTTCTTGGCCTCGGCGTGAACCTCATCACGATGCAAGACGCGGAGTATCCCGAGCGCATTGAACAGTTCGACCCGGACCCGCCTGGCGTGCTTTTTTTGTACGGCAACCAAAAGCTTCTCCAGTCCAAGTCCTTCGCCGTGCTCAGTTCACGCTCGGCTACTCCAACCCAGTTAGAGCGGATCGAAGCCCTGACCCAAGAAGGGGTTTTGAATGGCGAGGTTCTCGTATCCGGACACGATCGCCCCGAGTACCAGCGGAGTGCCATCGTGCCGCTTCGCTGGGGAGCGCCACGAATCCTGTGTCTCGATCGTGGGCTGTTCCGGGTTCTTGGCGACGACCTCAAGAACGAGCCGTTTCGGGCCGCACGATTGTGGCGGTACGAGTTCGACCCCTTGACCGATTTGGTAGTAACGCCGTTCCGGCCAGAGGCCGATTTTGTCGGGGTGAACAACAAAGTGCGCGATCGACTGATCGCCAGCTTGGCCCATCGGACCGACTTTGTTCATCTCGGAATCGGCGGCGGCATGGACCAAATTGCGCGAATGGCTGCCAAAGCCGGACGATCATTTCGCGTGCCAGAAGAGCACTTGGGACGTTTCCCTGCGGCCACCGTACTCCCGGTCGGTTAAGAATCCGTCATAATGAACCCTGGCGCGGAGTGGTGTCCGAGTGGTCGAAGGAGCGCGACTGGAAATCGCGTATACGGCAACGTATCGAGAGTTCGAATCTCTCCCGCTCCGCCAGCTTTCTTTCGATCCCTCTTGTGCACGGCACGTAGTACGTTCTGATGATCTCTGCGACCCCCGAAGAGCAAGCTCGACGCCAAGAAGTGATGCAGTTGGTGCTCGAAAGCATCCACATTAACCGGGTCATTAAGCTTCCTGACCTCGATCTTGCGCTTGCCCGACCATCTGATCAATTTGCGCTGGTCAACATCGGAGCCGAGCCGAACCAATATTCTGGCGAGGTTGGAGCCTTTCGCTATCAGTTCGAAGGTGAAGAAGACCTTCTGCACCTCATGGTCACCAAATCTCAGGGAGAGCAGATCACCGTGCAAGAGGGCCAAAGCGTTGCCGCTTTTCTTCTAGATGGCGTTCCCCCGGCCCTCGTGTGGCTAAAGCCGGGCAACCTGAGTCAGCACTTTTACGTCGGCCACGATGATCTGGTCGGGAATCTCGTCCTCTCGAAATGAGACCGCCCAGCCCGCAACGCGACGAGTTACACCAACTCTTGTTGCGATGGTACGACCGCAACGCACGCGATCTGCCTTGGCGCAAAGCTCCCGAGCCGTACCAAACCTGGGTCAGCGAGATCATGCTGCAACAGACTCAGGTCGCAACCGTGATTCCGTACTTTGAACGCTGGATGGCGCGCTTCCCCAGCATTTCTGATCTGGCCGCCGCAAGTGAGGACGACGTGCTGCAGTTTTGGCAGGGCTTAGGCTATTACCGGCGCGGCCGAAACCTGCTGGCCGGGGCAAAGTACGTGGTCGAAAATGGCGTGCCCGCCGATGCCGCGGGCTGGCGCGAAGTGCCCGGGATTGGCCCGTACACCGCCGGAGCGATTGCCAGCATCGCCCAGAACCAGCCCGCCGCGCTCGTAGATGGCAACGTCGAGCGAGTTTATGCCCGGCTGACCGCAGACGCCACTGAGCCGCCAAAACTCACCCAGAACGCGTGGAAATGGGCGGAGATGAATCTTGATCACAAGCGCCCGGGCGACTGGAATCAGGCCCTCATGGAGCTTGGTGCGACCATTTGCACCCCAAAGAACCCGCAGTGCCCAAAGTGCCCGCTCAAGAACCGCTGCGCGGCGTTTGCCATCGGTAAGCCAGACGGCTTCCCGACCCCCGCTAAGCGAACGGCGACCGTCCAGCTCCAGCAGACCCTTTGGATTGCCCTGTGTGGTGGAAAGGTTGCGACTGAACGACTCCCGCGAGGGGACTGGTGGGAGGGCATGATCAGCTTTCCGAGAACCCACTCACATGACCTTGCCGAGAATCCCTTCGACCCGGCTTGGCCAAAGTTGGCAGGGACCTTCAAGCACAGCGTTACCCACCACCGCATTGCCTTGCAGGTTGTCCTAGTTTCGGTTGAGACCCCGTTAGAAAGTTACTCGTGGATGGACGCAGACGAGCTAGAAGCCTCCGCGATTCCCGCGCCGCATCGTAAAGGGCTCGAACTCGCGAGGCGACTTTAGTCGATTTCTAGCGACCGGAACCGTCGCTCGGTGGAATCCATTTTCTCCGTCAGATGACGGTAGGCCCACTGGACTTTCTGGTTGATTTCGGCCGCGTGCCGCGCTTCCACCGATCCGTCTGGGAAGTTGCCGGGATCACTGCGCAGGTTCAAGCGATCGTAAGCGGCTTTGATCTCTTCAAAATTAGCCGTGCTGGCGACGCCCAATATGCCCCGCGCGCGACCGTCTGGGTCCTTCATCGTGGCCGACGTCTCAACTCTCGTGGTTGTGGTGTAAACCGGCTCGTCCAGCTCTTGATGGGCCAAATCGTCCACCCCCGTGATTCGCTCCCATTCGCGATTCACGAATCCACGCAACATATCGTAGGCCCGCTTCGCTTCACTCATGCTTTTATAATGCCACCCTTTCGCTCATAAGGGCTTGCGCGTCGTCAACGCTGAGGCTCAAGCCCTTGAGTTGCGCAAGCGATTCTCGGAGCGACTCGGTGTCCATCCCTGCCGTGCTGTCTCGACCAACACCCACCGCCAGTCGAGCGCGCATCTCACTCAGACCCGCTTCTGCTTTGCGGATATCCGCGTCCAAAGTCGCAATGAGCGTCGTGATTTCATCGTAGTGCGCTCGCTCGGCTTGCTTAGCCTCGACGGCGCTGAGGAACGAGTTTCGCTCGCCGTCTGACCCCGCCTGATCGGCCTGGGACTGGAGCTTTTCAATCTCGATGTCCACCGCGCTGGCTTCGAACGCAAGCTTCTTCAGCTTCTGTCGGACCAGCAGCGTGTCCTTAAGCTGCGAGACCACTCGACCGGCTTCGACCACGGCTTCACGCCCAACAAAGTAGGTCGGCGAGCCCTTGGGTGCTGCAGCCGCCAGCTTCTCGATTTCCTGCTTCAACTGGCGTGATTTTGAATACAGCGAACGGCCGTCTGGGTTCAATCCCTCGCGGTCATCTTCTTGGATTCCGGTCTTCTTGCTGGTGATAGAGGCCAGAAAAACACCACCAATAACGATCATGAGCACGAGGAGCAGAACAAATACCCAATTCATTTTCTAGAACCTAAATCGAACTTGGAACGCGATGTCGTAATAAGTGCCACGACGTAATCGAACGACGGGTTCCAATGTTGTACGGTCATCGACCCGAAAAGTTGCCCCAAAGCGGACCAATTCTAACCCCGATTGAACACCACGCGTGAATCCAATCTCGGCACGATCCACTCGATTCAGTTTTCGCGCCACGCTAAAGTCCCAGATCGTTTGGCCCTCGTCGAGTTCTGTTTCGCCTCTCGTGAGCACTAAGCCCTCTAACTTCGCCGTGTACTGCCCGATCCGGTTGATGGACTCGACACCGTAGATAAGGCCAAAACCACGACCATTGCCCGGCGCAAACTCAGGGCGACGCAAGATCCCGAGCGAAGACGCGGCCCCGCCGAAGTTTTGCCCGACTAGGACGGAGGCACTGAGCTGGGTTGAACCGATCCGACCCGTGAATCCGCTCGCCCGTCCACGCCCGGCGTCGGCAAACGCAATAGCGATCGGGAGTCCTTCCAGAATGAGGTTCGTGTCTCCGCGCACCGCCACCGCACTTTCCGCCATGGTGCTCCGATAACCGAACGGGAGGTACTGCTTTCCAACCCGCCACAGCCCTTCATCCTCGACGTAAATCTCATCGATAACCTCGCGGTCGGTCCCAAAATCTGGGCGCTGAATTCGCTGCGAAGCAAAGGCGCGAAGGCCAGATTCGAGAAAGAGGGTTAACCCAATCGTGCCAGGCCGACCATAGATGTCATAGCCACGGAAAAAGGAAGAACCACCCCGCTCGTACCGTAACGACCCCATTAGGTCGACCTTGACTCGCACATCGGGGGCCTGTGCGTGGGCCACGCCGATGAGAAAGGCAACTGCTAGGCCCGCTCTTGCAACCACTTAACCACCTCCGCGCGCGGAAGCAAGAACTGCTCGGACTTGGCAAGCTCTTTCACCTGCACCGCCGATTCCTGAACTTCGGTATCGCCGATCACCAGCGCGAATCTGGCACCGCTCTTGTCGGCTTGCCGCATCTGGGACTTCATGCTTCGAGATTCAATGTCCCAGTCCGTGGCAATCCCCGCATCTCGCAACTCGCGCACCAGGTTCCGCGCCGCCGCGTCCTGCCCGGCGCTGACAACGAAGGCAACCGGCTTCGAGTCTTGGATGGCGACTTCGTAGGCTTCCAAGGCGAGAAGGACCCGTTCAACTCCGATGCCGACCCCGACGCTTGGCGTCGCCGCCCCGCCGATTTCGCCGATGAGGTTGTCGTACCGTCCGCCGCCGCAAAGGCTGCTCTGCGCTCCGAGCTTGTCGCTCTGAACTTCGAACACCGTCTCGGTGTAGTAATCGAGGCCGCGAACGATCTCTGGAGCCAGTCGGTACTTCACTCCGGCTTCGGTCAGCAGCGCCTGAATTGTCTCGAACCTCTGTTTCGAATCGTCCTCCAAGAAGTCGGTAACCGGCGCGAGCCCGGCCAAGACGGCGTGAACCTTCTCGTCCTTTGAATCCAGCAGCCGCATCGGGTTCTTGTGCGCCTTTTCCTGGTCCTCGGTCGTTTGCTCCGCGAGCCAAGGGGCGATGTGCTCAAGAATGGCGGCGCGGTAACGCTCTCGGCATTCTGTGCGACCAATCGAGTTGAGCAAAATCACGGAATCCGGGATGCCAATTTTCGCAAAGAAGCGTGAAACGACCTCTAAAACTTCAGCATCGGCATTGGCAGAATTCGCCCCGACGAGCTCAAGACCGAGTTGGTGCGCTTCCCGAAGTCGACCCTTTTGCGGCCGGCCATAGCGGAAGAACGGCGTGACGTAAGCCAAACGCAAGACGGTCCCGGGTGGGCAAAGGCTGTGCTCTACCACCGCCCGCATCGCCGGAGCCGTTCCTTCTGGCTTCAACGTGATGCTGCGATCGCCCTGATCGCGGAAGGTGTACATCTCCTTGCTGACGATGTCGCTCGTCTCGCCCGAAGTGCGAATGAAAAGCTGCGTGTCCTCAAAGGTCGGCGTTCGAATTTCGCCGTAGCCGTAGAGAAGCGTGAGTTCTAGCCAAGCCGATTCAACGTGCCGCCACTTCCCTGCCTGTGCCGGCAATACATCTTCCGTCCCTCGTTGGGCTTGAAACTTCATCTATTCATTATGTTCGTGGATGGGAGGGCAAGACTCGCCCTCCCATCCCAGCGCTTAATACGCTCGCGCGAACACAACGCGGCGGGCCGACCTCTTGCCGCTGAACACGCAAACGCCGGGCTCTTCGTCCGAAGGCTGAAGCGGCACAAGCGGGATGCAGCGGATGGTGGCCTTGGTGGCGTCCGAAATTGCGTCCTCCGTCTCCTGCGTGCCGTCCCAGTGGGCGACAACGAAGCCTGCGCCACCTTCGCCGGAGAAGATCTCCTGGAACTCGGCCCAGGTGTCAACTCGGCGTGTATTGGCCTCTCGGAATGCGAGGGCCTTTTGGTAGATGTCCTTCTGCGCGGCGTCCAGCATCGCTTCTACCGAACTCACAACTTCATCCAGCAAAACCGTCGTCTTTTCGGCGGTGTCTCTTCGGGCAAGAACGACCGAACCGGCATCCAGATCACGTGGGCCGACTTCGATACGCACCGGCACACCTCGGAGCTCCCAGTGGTTGTACTTCGCACCAGGCGATTCCTTTTCGCGCTCGTCGATCTTCACGCGAAGACCTTTCGCTCGCAGTGATTCGGCCATGGACCGCGAGACGCCAATCGTCCGCTCGCGCGTTTCGGCATCCTTGCCCATCGGCACAATCACAACCTGAATTGGAGCGATCCGTGGCGGGCAAACGAAGCCCTTATCATCGGAGTGCGCCATGATCAGCGTGCCGATCAATCGCGTCGAAACGCCCCACGAGGTCGCGTAAACGTATTCGAGCTTCCCTTCCGCCGACTGGAATTTACAGTCGAACGCCTTGGCAAAATTCTGCCCGAGGTGGTGCGAAGTTCCTGCCTGAATCGCGCGGCCATCCTGAGTCAGCGCTTCGATAGTGTAGGTGTGGTCGGCGCCCTTAAACTTCTCGCCTTCCGACTTCACGCCAACCACCACCGGAACCGCCATCCAATCCTCGGCAAAGCTTCGGTAGCACTCCAAGATCGTCTTGGTTTCCTCTTCTGCCTCGTCATAGGTGGCGTGCGCGGTATGGCCCTCTTGCCAAAGGAACTCGGTGGTTCGCAGGAACATGCGCGTGCGCATTTCCCAGCGCACAACGTTCGCCCACTGGTTGATCAAAATCGGCAGGTCACGATAGCTCTGAATCCACTTGCTGTAGCTGTTCCAAATGATCGTCTCACTGGTCGGACGCACGATCAGGGGCTCTTCCAGAACGGCGTCTGGGTCAGGAATCAGGCCAGGCCCGTTTGGGTTCGCCTTAAGCCGGTGGTGGGTGACGACGGCGCACTCTTTCGCAAAACCGTCGACGTGCTCGGCTTCTTTCTCAAAAAATGATTTCGGGATGAATAGCGGGAAATAGGCGTTCTGGTGTCCGGTGGCCTTGAACATATCGTCCAGGGCGCGCTGCATATTTTCCCAAAGCGCATAACCGTGCGGCTTAATGACCATGCAGCCACGAACGGCTGAATAGTCGGCGAGATCGGCCTTTTGGACCAGCTCGTTGTACCACTCGCTAAAGTTATCGGCGCGGGAAGGAATCCCAAGGTTGCTACTCACCCGCACATTCTGACAGGTTAAGGTTCGGCCATATGCGCACAAAAGTCTGCGAATCGGCGGCCATTCGCTCCATCATAAATGTTGTCGCGCTTGGTTCACGGTATCTTCGTGATATATTTCGCGGAGCCCTAAGATGGACAAATCGGAACTAGAATCATACGAAGTCCTAGACTTGGGCATGCTGAGCGAATCCTCAATGGGAGATGCCGAGTTCGAGCAACAGCTCATCGAAGTCTTCATGAGCACCGCGCCGAACCTGATTTCGGACTACGAAACGGCCGTGCGCGAAGACCGATGGACCGACGCCCACCGCGCCGTCCACTCGCTGAAGGGATCCTGCCGCGCGCTCGGCATGATGCGGCTTGGCATGGTGTGCGAGACCGTGGAAGCCTGGAGCCGTACGAACCGTACCGAAGAAGAGCCGTTCACTCCCGAGGACCTGCGGACCGAGCTTGGGATCACGGTAGGTGTACTTCGCACTTCACGCCGCGGCACCGCAAATCGTTAAACCTTTAGGCAACAAAAAATCGGGCCAGGTTGATTACTCAACCCGGCCCGATTACATGTTTAGTTCTTAGGCAGACTGCTTTCGTCGTCGGAACATTGCGAGAACGCCAACGCCGAGAGCGAGCATGGAAGCTGGCTCTGGAACTGGGTTGGTGGTCTTCGCTCGAATTCCGCCGAGGTTCAATCCGATGTCGTTGTAGTCCTTGTCGCCGAGGTTTGGAAGATCTTCCCAAGCAACGAGCAGGCCTGCTGGCTTCACGCCGGCGGCATCTCGATCCTTAAGAACAACCGCTCGGTTCTGGTTGTTAGGGTTGCGCCAAGTTTCGCTGTAGTAAACGGTCGATGGCGTGGCATTGTCGCCGCTGCTGAAAGCAAGGCCAAAGGTGCCGTTGATCTTCACCGAAGTCGTGGTTGGGAAGCCCGAAGAAGCTCCGCCAAGGACCCAGGTGATCTGTGGGTTAAGGGCCGTAAGGTCGGTGTAGTAGCCGATCTTGTGCTTGTTGGCAAATCCGGCTTTCTGGAACAAAACGCTCCAGTCAGCAGACTTGTTAGGGTCAACGAATTCGAAGAGTCGGCCAGATTCCTGGTCGCCAAAGTTCGATGCCGAACCGACCGAGCTCAAGGAGCCGGTGTTTCGAACGAGGGTCTGAAGGTCGGTACCAACGCCATCAGGGCTGGTGAGCAATCCCGCCGTATTCACAAGCTGCGCTTGCGACTGGGCGGCGACTCCAACCAGCGCAAGGCTGATAAGGAAAACACGGGACTTAAACATGTCAACCCGAGTGTCGCAGACCCACCCCGTTGGTTACGCGTCACGAAAATACGGTCCCACAAAAGTGGGACCGCCAAAACATTCCGTTTGAACCGACCTTCGGGCGCCCGATTAAGCCTCTTTGCGACGAACCAGCGCGGTCAAACCAAGACCGAGGGCCAGCATGGAAGCCGGTTCTGGAACCGGAGCAGTGGTTCTCGCGACGACACCGTTCAAGTGCAATCCAAAGTCGTTATAATCCTGGTCTCCCAGGTTGTAGCCGTCTTCCCAAGAGACGGTGAGGCCGAAAGGCCGAAGTCCGTTCAGATCTCGATCCTTAAGAACCGCCACGCGGTTTTGCTGATTCGGGTTGCGCCAGGATTCGCTGTAATAACAGGATTCGCTGTAATAAATCGTCGACTTCTTCGGATCGTTGTTGTCCCCGCTGCCGAAAACCAATCCAAACGTTCCATTGATCTTAACGTCGGCAGAGTTTGGCAAGCCCGTGCTGCTCCCACCGAGCACCCAAGTGATCTTAGGGTTAGTTGCCGTCAGGTCGGTGTAGTAGCCTAGCATGTGTCGGGATGCATAGCCCGCTCTTTGCCAGTTGATGTTCCACTTCTGTGCCTTTGTTGGGTCCTGGAGGTTAAAGAGTCGGCCGCTCGCTTGGTCACCCGTGTTGCTGCCAGACCCAACCGAGCTCAATTGTCCCGAGTTCTTCGTCAGAGTCTGCAAATCGCTACCGACGCCGTCGCCGCCTGTGGTCAGCTTGGAGGGAGTGATGAACTGCGCCTGAGCCTGAGCAGATACCACCGCGATAAGAAACGCAACAGACAGAACATTCAACTGATTCATGGTTCTATTGTCGATTCCAAATGACCGAATCACAAGTCGCAAGTTCGTGGTCGCATGACCCCGGTGCCCGAAACGGGTTCACCCAAAGGTGTCACCGCAAATTCGTCACTAAGGATTTTCTTAGTTCGACGACGCCCGACGACGAAGATCAGACCTCCGGCAAGGGGAATCATCGCAGCCGGTTCCGGCACGGGGCTCGCCGTTGCCAACTTTTTACGGAATCTGTATGCCTCCGGCCCGGCGAGTTCTTCGGTTTTAGCCGCCAAGCTCTCAATCGAGTTCAGCACTTCGGCAGGATCTTCGAGCAGTTCAGAAGATCCTTCCCGCGCTAAGGATTGAATATCTTCCCCTGCACTACTCCAGAGCGGTGTAACGGATGCATTACTCAGGTTGAGCAAAAGCGGATCCGCAGGGAGGAATCGAGAATTTGTGTTTCCTGCGGGTTTTGCTTCTAGAGGATTCCTGAAAGGCGTCACAAAGTCATCGCCGAGCCGAGGACCGGCATCAGGAACCCTAACGCCGGAATTTTGCCGCCGTCGATATGGAACTTCAATTCTTCGCGTAATGAGTTCGGACGGCCGTGGAGGTGGTGGGGACCAAACAGACCAAATAGTCCCAAGGTTGGCCGCCAGGGTTTTCTTCACTTCCGCGTCCTCGTGCACGCCGACTTCTGCTAAATCGTTCGCGGCTTTCACGATTGGCGCCGTTTCCGGAAGCTGCGCGCTGAACAAACAAAGCGATATCAACAGAAGTTTTTGCATTTCAACTACCTCATCAATCGGTCGTTGCTGCGGTTACACGATTGAGCGATGACTTCGCTTTCGCTGAGACAAGATGGTTACGACGCCTACTCCAATAATCAGGAAGGGGGCGGGTTCTGGAACTGGTGCGTATTTCTGAGCAACAACACCGTCAAGGTGAAGTCCAAAGTCGTTATAGTCTTGGTCGCCGAGGTTGTAGCCATCTTCCCAAGAAACGGTTAGGCCGAAAGGTCGGAGTCCGTTAAGGTCTCGGTCCTTCAGAACGGCTACTCGGTTCTGCTGATTCTGATTTCGCCAAGACTCGCTGTAGTAGACCGTCGACTTTCTTGGGTCACTGTTGTCTCCGCTACCAAAAACGAGTCCAAAAGTGCCGTCAATCTTGACTTGGGCCGAGCTTGGAAGTCCGGAGTTGCTTCCACCAATTACCCAAGTGATCTTTGGGTTGGTCGCCGTAATATCGGTGTAGTAGCCGAGCATATGGCGTGGAGCAAAGCCGGCTCGTTGCCAGTTAATTTTCCAAGTTTGCGCCGTGGTTGGATCTTGCAAATTGAACAATCGACCGTCAGCTTGATCACCAACATTCGATCCAGAACCGACCGAACTTAGCTGTCCCGTTCCTCGAGTCAAACTTTGCAGATCGCTACCCACGCCATCGCCGCCTCGAAGCAAGTTCGAAGGGTTGATGGATTGTGCGTTTACCTGGGCTACTGCGCAAGTCAACAAGACAGAACAGGCCGATACAACGAATTTCATGAGTCCATTGTTGCCTTTGAGAATTTGAGATTCCAGCGGCGACAATGAGGCGGTTGCTCTGGGGTGATTGCTATGCGGTGATTGATCTGGGGTGATTGATCTGGGGTACCGAATTAGTGCGACATTGGTCCAACGAGATTGCGACCAGCAAAGCCAAGGTGTAGTATTGACGGATGAACTCTAGCGCTTTCCGAATCCCGCTTCTGGCCCTTCTCTTGGCGGGTTGCGTATCGCCGACAACCGCCCAATCCAAAGGCCCCGGCCGGTACGTCGAGACGCTTGATTCCGAAGGGGTCACTCGGAGCTACATTCTGCGGATTCCGAAGAAAGCGGAAGAGGGCAAGCCGTTGCCGCTGGTCCTGATTCTGCACGGCTGGACCGGCACCGCAAAACTGGCCGAGGTGTACACCGACACCGCCGAAGAAGCGGAAAAGCGCGGCTATATTGCCGTGTATCCCGACGGCCTTGGCGAGCGGCCAGGCTGGAACGCCGGGTTCATCGACCTATCTGGGCAGAAAAAAGATGATGTCGCCTTCATGAAGGCCATTCTCGACAAGGTCGAGAGTGAAGTGAAGGTCGACAAGAACCGGGTCTTCATGTGCGGACACTCGAACGGCGCCTTTATGTCGCACTTCGCCGCCACTCAGATTGGCGACCGACTGGCTGCCATCGGCGCCGTTGCTGGCACCACCGGCGTTGGTCCACGGATCATCCCCGATCCCAAAGTGCCGGTCTCGGTTTTGATGATCCATGCCAAAAACGACAACACCGTTGCCTACGATGAGAATAGCCAGAGCCTCCTTAAAGGCATCTCGCAACCGAAGAGTGCGCAGTGGTGGGCCAAGCAACTAGGCATTACCGCCCCGGCAGAGAAGTCAGAAATCAACGACGGCAAGGTGGTTACCGAGACTTGGAAGAACGGCAAGAACGGTCGAATGGTCCAGCTTGTCACCTTGGCGGATGGCGGCCACGCGTGGCCCGGCGGCCGAACGGTTGGCGGCAAAGAAACCGCCAGCGGCATCCGCGCCAGCATCCTCCTCTTCGACTTCTTTGACGCAAACCCGAAGAAGTAAGCCTCAGCAGAGATGCATTTCCGGTGAGGCAACTAGCAGCTTGAGGGTGGCGTAATGCCACCCGGGCCAGTGGACTTCCTTGCCGGAATCGAACATCGAAACGCCGCCTACCGAAGTGAACACGGCATTCAGAACCTTCTCGGTTTCTGGGTTTAGCTTCGTGTCGTAGTACTCGGCATACTTGCGCGTGATGTCTTCAACTGACGTGAGCTGCAGGCTCTTTAGGTAGCCAAAGACCGTGGCCCCGCACTGCTCCACGTTGTCCACCACGTAATAAAATCCTTGGTATTGGTACCGCTCCGCCATCGCACTGCTGTTGATAAAGTTCTCCCCCCACGTCCAGCCCGCAACATCCGGCGGCACTAAAAGGGTGAGCCCCATCCGGTCCATTCGGTAAGCGGCGTAGCCCATTTGGTCCATGATCTCTTTCGGAATCTCGTCCGTCGGCTTAGCATCCTTTGGCCGCTTGGCCATCATCGATCTTCCCATGCCCTGCTTCCGGGCAATTCCAATCACGAAGTCTGCAGGATTCTTCGGATAGTTCCCCACCCCTTCCTCGGCATAGAACTCTGGCGCGAGGGCAATCGCCCGCATGATGTCAGGAATATTGCCGCCCGATTTCTTCCAAACTGCGACAAGTCGATCGAGCACTTTTGGCGGGGCTTCTTGCCCGGCAAAGTAGCTCCAAAGCTTTCCGGAAACGTAGCGAGCCGTCTCGGGCCTGTGCGCTAGCATGCGCAACGCCGCTTCGCCGTCCCAATCTTTCTTCTGCCCGAGAATCGTCTTCTCGGTTTCGTCGCGCATGCTCGTGAGATAGGCGAATGACGCGAACGGTCGGTTGTATTGAATGCTCTCCGACAACTTAAGGCTCGACTCGCCTGGCAATTCGTAGTAGGTGTGGATGAAGCCCCAGCCGGTCAAGGCGCGGGAGAGTTCCTTCACGTCGACTTCGGTGTAGTTACCGATTCCCATCGTGAAGAGCTCCATGACTTCGCGGGCAAAATTCTCGTTTGGATTCCCCTTCACGCTCCGGGTCATGTCCAGATAGCGCATCATTGCGGGCTCTCTGGAGACGGCCAAAAGAAGGTCCTCGAACTTTCCGTAGCCGTGCTTGTAGAGCGTTTGCAGGT
Organism: bacterium; assembly: GCA_027485645.1. Taxonomy (GTDB): domain Bacteria; phylum Armatimonadota; class Fimbriimonadia; order Fimbriimonadales; family Fimbriimonadaceae; genus Fimbriimonas. The sequence goes on along the minus strand of JAIXQR010000002.1, from coordinate 299,575 downwards.
AGTACAGCATCATCGGGCCGTCTTCCACCTTGTCGTCACCGACCGCGAAATGCGAATGCCAGAACAGCGTCAGCTTTTCTTCCAGGGGTCGCTCTGTCGCGACCATGCGCAAGGTCCACCAAGCCCGGAACCGATACGAACCCACGTCGGCCTGTTCCTTCTCGCGGTTGCGCCAGCAGAATTCGTACGGGGAAACGCCAAGATCGGGAAGCTTTTGGAAGTCGAGCAGCCGCTGGGCCGATTTGTCAAATCCGAGCTTTTCTTCGGCCGCGAGTTCTGGCGGGGTGAGGCCAAAGCCGAGCCGCCGGTGGAGGTGCAGAATCTTGTCGCGTGCTGTCATCGTTGACTCCCCTACATTCTAAATCAAGCCGGGGCATCTGGCTAGGACATCGCCGCAATCGCTCCCAATTTCTTGCAAAAGGTGCATCCCGCAGTACCAGGACAACGTACACTTACATTGTCTTTTAGCGAGGCACTTTCTGGATGAAACGAGAATTTAAGTTGGCGTGGGTTGTCACTTTTGCGGGCGTTATTTTGGCGGGCTGTGGGTCCGAACGACGTGACTGTGTGGATGCCAGCGGCAAAAAACTGCCCGATTCGGCGTGTACAACCTATCGAGGCGGCGCGGGTTACTACGGTGCCCCGCGATTCATCTACGGGGGAACCCAATCTGGTGGCCGAGTCCTTGGTGGCTCCTCTACTCCTTCCATTTCGCGCGGTGGCTTCGGCTCCATGGGCAGCGGATTTAGCTAGACGTGCAACGACACCGAATCGACCCGCGCCCGAACTGGCAAGCTGAAGTCGAAAAGTGGGGCCTCGTCTTCCACACTCATCTCGGCAAGCCTTACTGGGACGAGAGCGCCTACTACACGCTCGGCTCCCGCGATGTAGACGCCATCGAGTCGGCTACCAACGAACTTCACCGACTCTGCATGGAAACCGTGCAGGACCTGATCCGCACTAGGCGCTTTCGCGAGTTTGACTTACCCGCTTACTGCGAGTTCGTCCTGGAGGATTACGCCGCCAACCCGACCGGGCACCTCTACGGCCGGTTTGACTTTGCCTACGACGGCGTCAATCCGCCGAAGATGCTGGAGTACAACGCCGACACGCCGACTTCCCTGCTCGAGGCGGCCGTCGTGCAGTGGCAATGGAGCCAAGACCGCTTCCCGGGCTCGGACCAGTTCAACTCCCTCTGGGAATCTCTCATCGCCCGATGGACCTGGCTGAAGGACCAAAAACTCGTCCCTGGCTTTGTTCACTTCGCACACTCCGAGTCGGACGAGGACCTCATGACGATCGCCCTGCTCCGCGATACCGCCACCGAGGCGGGGCTCCAGACCGAAGGGCTCCTGATGACCGAGATCGGCTGGAACAAAGAGACCAAGCAGTTTCTAGATGCCCGTGATGGCGCGATCCGAAAGATGTTTAAGCTCTATCCGTGGGAGTGGATGGTCCGCGAGAACTTCGGCAACCACGCCCTGCAGCCAGAACTCCGCAACATCTGGATCGAGCCGATCTGGAAGATGCTGCTGGCGAACAAGGCCATCTTGCCGATCCTTTGGGAGCGGTACCCGAACCACCCCAACCTTCTTCCCGCCTACTTCGATGGCCCACGCGAAATGACCCGCTATGTTCGAAAGCCACTGCTCTCCCGCGAAGGGGACGGTGTGCGCGTAGTGATCGATGGAACCACCACCGAAGAGACCCCGGACGCGGACACGACCCAAATCGGACTCCAGCCGAAGTACATCTACCAAGCCCTTGCGCCGCTGTTTGAGGCCGGCGGCAACCACGCGGTCATCGGGTCGTGGGTTGTTGGCGACGAATCCGCCGGCGTCGGGATCCGGGAATCGGACGGCCGAATCACTACCGACCTCAGCCGGTTTGTCCCGCACGTGATCCGGTAGTAGGCCCCGAGCTCTTTCGAGGTTCCAAGCGTGGACCCGCAACGGCCAGGGGGTTAAGTGCTTATTTCGAGCCGATGAACTTCGCGAAGTCCGACTTGGTTTCGGTGAGGATCTCGAGCACGTTCTTTCGGTCGAGGGCGGACAGGTGTGCAAAGTCGCCCGATTTATCCTTCCCGGTCAGAATCTCTCCGAGTCGGCGATAGACAAAGTTCTTCACGGGCGTCTGAAGGGCATCAAAGGAAGGTGAGTAGATCAGCGGGCTGCATGGGTAGCGCAGAATCCGCGTCGTGAGGTCGAGCTGATAAAGCGACCGCCCCTTCGAGTCTTTGGGCCCAGACTCCGAGTAAGTTTTCGCAAAGGCGGTGGTCCCCTTGACCGGGTTTGACAGCTTCACTTCGTCACTGCACAAGAGCCCCGCTACTAGCCCTTCGCTGTAGCTCTCGATGTTGGCAATGGCCTCCTTGCTCGCCTTTTCGGGCGACGTTCCTCGCAAGATCAGAAGCGCATCTTGGTTCGCTCGGGTGATGAGGTTCTGGACCTCCATCTGCTGCTCAAAGACCATAAGCGCCGCGATGTCTGAATGAGGGGTCAGGTAAGGCTTCACGTCGAAGTATCGCGACAGGTTCGTCACGTTCGCTCCACGCTCGGTGTTGATGGAGTGCTTTTCGTCGGTTCCTTGCGAGAGCTCGTTACCCATATGGCGCAAGCTTCCGTGCGTGCCCGAGACGTACCAACCTCCCCATCGATTTCTGATCGGGGTGGAAGGCGTCATGTTGAACGTGTTTGCAAAAACTCGCGAGTAGCCGCTCGGCGCGGTCTGGACCGATCGTCCAAACAGCGCGGCCGGAGAGCCAAATCCACGCCCGCCGTGACAGCGGAAGCAGTCGGATCCTTCAGATGAAAACGCCAACTTCGACTTTGCGTCGTTCTCAATCGTGTAGAAAAGCGCGCCTCGCTTTGGATCCACGCTCATGATCTCGATCAAGGGCGCGCCAGGAATCCAACCAACGTAAACCTCATCGTTGAAGTACAGCGCTCGCGGCGTTTTTGGAGAAATGAAATCGGTCTGAAGGCTGGTTTTCGAAAAGACCAGAACCTGAGAGTTGGGATCAATCGCGAGCTCTTTTAGCAGACTCTGGAGGTAGCCCTGCTTTGGCTCGAACTGGAGCTTCACTTGCCCAGAAGCAACGCGCTTCTTCAGTTGGGCAACGGGATCGACGGCGGGAGTCGGGGCGGACTGATGCAGCCAACCTGCCGCCAAAATGGGCAGGCAGCACATCCCAAAAATCGCCGTTCTTTTCATCTTGATCCCACCCATTCTGCCACTTTTGTACTACGCACCGAGCCGCACAGCTACTCCGTTCGGACGCCCAATCTTACGATTTTAGTTTGATCCAGTGATCGCTAATCTCAATCATCTCTTCTCGATATAGCGCGCCGATGAGCTTCTTAAACGCCCCTTTGCTCAGCCCGAACCGGCGCTGAATCTCCTCGGGTGACGACTTGTCGGAAACGGGCAGCGTTCCGCCAGCGTCCTTGAGCGCGGCCAGGATTCGGTCACGCTCGCCCAGGACGGCGCTGAAGCCCTGAGGGCGCAGTGAGACGGCAATACGACCGTCCTCGGGCCGAATCCGCTTGATGTACCCCTGCCGAGTCTCCCCCATGTTCAGCCGATCAATCCATTCGTCGGCGAAAAGCGATCCCTTGAATTGGCCGTTGATAATGACCCGAATGAAGTCTTCCGTCCGATCCGCGATCATCAACTGGACCGCCTGCCCAACTTCCAAATCTTCGCTGGTCGCGCGCAAGTAGCGGTTAATTTTCGAAGTGCAGGCGATGCGTTCCGAGACTTCGTCAATGTAAATCCGGACCAAGTAATCCTGCCCCGAGCGCATGCGCATCATCTGCTCTTTAATCGGGCAAAAGAGGTCTTTATCCAGGCCCCAATCCAGGAACGCTCCGATCTCCGAAACGGAGACGACGGTGAGACGAGCGAACTCGCCCGGGATGGCGTAAGGGGTCTTCGACGTGGCGATGATTCGGTCTTCCGAATCCTTCATCACGAAAACGCGCAGGACATCACCAACGTAAATGCGCGGCGGAACTTGGGCCTTCGGAAGCAACACGTCGGTCTGGCCGTCCGAAAGAAACAGCCCTGGCGGTCCTTCTCGGACAGCCCGCAACTCGTGATACTCACCTAAACGCATCCTCTCATTGTGCGTGTTTTTTGCTCTGCCTACATAAATTACCGGGTTGCAACGAGAATTCAGACTGACTAGACTCCGTTCGTGGCCTCATCTACGATTTTCGCTCTGATGCTGGCGTACCCGCAGATTCAAGGAACGCCGGTCCAAGATCCGGCCCTGCCCATTTCCTTGGTTGACCCGGCGGCACCGCCCAGCTATCACCTTGATCGCAGTAATCAAGAGGCTTTCCAGTCACGGCTCACCGGCGAAATCGGCCTTGCCGAAGGATCGGTCTGGTCTGGCCGACCGGTGACCATTGTCTTCCCTTGCCCTCTCGGTTTCAGTCCCGCGAAATACGCCGGAGTTCGCGACTATCCGGATCAGCGGATTCGAGAAGTCAAGATTTACCGCGGTGAGACGGAACTGCCGTTTGTCCCAATCCCCAAGCAGGGTGAAGCGAACTACTGGACATTCAATACCGAAGGGCGACGCGGAGCCGATTGCATCGCGATCCGCTTGAGTCCGCCGGAAGGAACGGAAAAGATCAACCTGACGGTGGACATCAGCGGAACGCTGATCCATCCCGTAGTTCGCATAGGTGCTCCGGCTCCAGATGGGTTCCAGACCGAACTGCCAATTGAGGTCAAGTCGGCTTACCTTTCGCCGACCGAAGACGAGTACAAAGCAGACCTGCCGAAGCTGCTCGAACAGCTTGCCGGATATGAAATCATTGATCGAAAACCGGTCCGCGTTGGAGAATTGCTCGATCGGATGGGCATGTTCTTTGTCAAGAACTCGCTCTACGATAAGGACGTCGACGAACCAACGCTGGACATGAACCAGTTCTTTGACCGCAATTACCAGCGGATCGGAAACTGCCACGCGCTAAACACGCCGCTGCTCTTCGCGGCCCGGGCGGTCGGGATTCCCGCAAGTAAGGTTTCCGGCCGTTTCCTTGAGACTGGCAAAGCCCATACGGTCTGCAGAATCTTCGACCCACAGCTTCGAGACAGTTTCTTGGTAGATGTCGCGGCGGTTGCGGCATACGGGATAACGCCAAACCGATCCGGGCTCGAACTCATTTCGGATTCAATGCCCCAGCGCCTACTCCTGTTTGAGGACGACGCATCGAATTTCTTCCGACCTCGCATTGAGGGGCTCGAAAACGAGCCACCTCCCGGCTCTGGTGCGCGTGGCGCGACCAATTGCGGCGACTGGGTGATCTTTTCCGGTGGGAGCTACTTGGGATCGGTTCACCCGACCATCTCGGACAAGCTCATGATCCAGCCGCTGACCGAAAAGGATGACTACTTTGTGAAGTTCACGAAGGAAGGAATCTTCTTCCGCATCGACCGACCCGGCGGCAACTAGTTCGGCAGCACAAAAAAAGGTCCACGCTAGCTTTCGCTAGCGTGGACCTATTTGTATTCGCTCTTACGAACGAGTTGCGACGGAGATGCCGAGCTGGTCCACCTTGAGCACGTAAGGTCGGGAGACCGAGCGCACCGGCTGTACCACGCGAACGAGCAGCTTCACGTTGCCGTTAGCGGCAATGTAGGGCGAAGCCTGATTCTCGATTCGGTCGAAGCGTCGAGCCGTGGACGAACCAGGGAAGGTACCGAGCTGATCCCACTTACCGGTGAGCGTGTTCCAAGCGTAATAGAACGCCGAAGAACCGGCTGGAGCATTGTCCAGCGTGCTGATGCGAAGCTGACCAATCGTTGCTGGCGTCAAGCCAGAGTTGATCGTGGTTTCGAGCGAGGTGACATCACCAACGTTCTTCGAGAACTGCGAAGCGACTTCTGCCACAACGCCATCGGCCGTGTTGATGCGAGTCGTTCCGGTCGTTCGGAGCGTGCCCTGACTCGGGAGAGTTGCCATCGAAGTGGCTGGCTTCGAAACCAGTGCGTCTTCGTAGCTGCTGATCTTGAACGGGAACACTTCCGTGGTCCAGTTGCCGTCAGCTCGTCCGAGCATTCCGATCGCCCAGAAGGTGACTTCATCGACTGGGTCTACAACAACCTGGAAGTAGTCGCCCCATCGGTTGTAGCCACTGGAACTCGATCCACCGTAAAGTGCAGGCGTGCCCTTGATTCGCACCGGAGCACCCATCGCGCCGAGCGCGTCGGTTGGCTTTCGGCCGGTGACCATAAGGTCAGCCATGATGCTGGCGCTGGTTCGGGTGAACACAAGCGCCATCTCGTTCTTTCGGTTGCGGGCAACTGCGGGCATGTGGAAGTACTGTCCGGTTCCGCCGGTGACGTTTCCAGACTGAGCCAATGCCGGTCGACCCGTAGCAGGCCAGCCATTGAGCTTGACGTCGTACCATCGCGAAACCACTCGAGTGTCGTTTCCGACTCGCACACCGTGCGTGGTCACGACGTTTCCGTTTCGGAGGTGGGCGTTGAACAGTCGTCCGTCCAGTGCGTCCAAGTTGTGGTTGCTTGGTCCGGGGATTGGTCCGCTTGGGCCAGAGAACGGAGGAACCGTCACTTCAACGCTTTGGGCAGCCGTCGCGGTCACCGCGTGAACGCGCAAGCTGTCGTTGGCGCTCATCGAAACGGCGATCAGTTGATCAACGTCGGACTGCGAAACCAACTTAACCGAAGCCGAACCGGTATCGGAAACGCTGGATGCGGTCGCAGCAGCACCCGTCAGAAGAGGGGCCTTATCGATGACAACAAACTGGTTTCCGTTCCAACCGTTGTCGAATCCGAACATGTTTCCGCAGAAACCAAGGTACTTCTTGCTGACGCCCCAGCCGGGATAGTCGAGCCAGAAATCAGTCGATCCGACCGTCTGCTTGCTTTCAACGCGATACCGGAACCAAGTTCCGTTTGGATCCGAGTCGTCCGAAACGGCAATGAGGCTCTTGCTCTGCTTGCCATCAAAATCGGCTTCCAAGAAGAGGATGAAGAATCGCTTGCTGACCGTATCGTAAAGAACCTTCGGGTCGAATTGGAAGCTCGTTGCTCCCAGGCCAGCGAAGAAGTCTTCCGAAGTGCGGAGGAAGGTGTTTGCTCCGTCAGACTTGCGGAAGAACCCGATCGAGCTGTTAACGACAACGACGGCGTGCGTTGGTCCAACTGCCAAATCTGGGTCTGGCGGAGTCCAGCCCGTCGCTTCGACTCCCGGGAAGTTGCCTTGCAACGCCGCGGCTCGAATGTTCGGGATCATGCCCCCGGCCTTCAGCGTGTTGTTCGGGTTGGCTGCGCGCCGGACGTTGATCAGCGGGTTTTCGGGCTTGTAAGGTTTCAGCCGATAACTCTTGTCAACTTGCGGGGCAAATGCGCGAGTGTCCAGCTTCGGCCCTGGCGTCACCGGATAAGTCCGGTCTGCCGGAATCGTCGTCTGCGCGAACGCAGAGACCGCTAACCCTGCAAGGGCGAGTAGTGATGTAATCGTTTTTCCTGTTGCCAAAAGATTCCTCTTCGATTCCCATTCTGCCGAATCTTGGCGAGCAAAATTCGAAAGAAAAGCTTAACAAGCCAACCAATCACGCGCCACAAGGCGGAAATCGTTGACACCAACCCTTTAGACGCAATGAAAATCCGAAATGTTAGTCGGATTCTCCACAATGAGAGAGTCGTATGAAGCTGTCCGCCACGATGCCGCAAATTCCGATGGAAGCTGCCCTTGTTTTGGCTCCCATGGACGGCATTACGGATGCTCCAATGCGTGCCCTCCAGGGCGAGGTTGGGGCCTTCACCTACGCCGTGACGGAGTTCCTGCGCGTCAGCATCGAACCGCTCCCCAAGAAGGTCTTCCTGCGGGACGTGCCCGAGCTGAAGTACGCGGGCAGAACGCCGACCGGTCTGCCCGTCCAAGTCCAAATCCTCGGCGGTGATCCCGAGCGGATGGCGATCAGCGCCGTGACCGCTTGCCGCGCTGGCGCGCACAGCATCGATATCAACTTCGGCTGCCCTGCCCCAACCGTAAACCGAAACGACGGCGGCGCTTCCCTGCTCCGGCATCCCGACCGCATCCGAGAAATCGTGCGCACGGTGCGCGATGCCGTACCACCAGAAATTCCCGTCTCCGCGAAGCTTCGTCTCGGCTGGGAAAGCATCGAAGACATTCACGAGAACGCGCAAATGGTCGCTGAAGGCGGCGCGTCTTGGATCACGATTCATGCCCGAACAAAAGCCCAAGGCTACAACCCGCCAGTTTTTTGGAAGCCACTCGGAATCGTTCGAAGAAACTTGGACATTCCGGTCGTCGCTAACGGCGACATCTGGACCATCGATGACTTCTACAAATGCCAAGACGAAACTGGCTGCAACCGATTCATGCTTGGCCGGAGCGCGCTCGCGAATCCGAAGCTGCCTCATCAAGTCGCCCGAGAACTCGGCTTACCCTTCAACCCAGACCCGATCGTGGAGTGGGATCCGCTCTTGCGGGGCTTCTTAAAGTGGTGTGAGCACTACGAGGAGTACCTTGCCAACCACGTGGTGAAGCGGCTCAAACAGTGGCTCAGCATTGCGTCGCGACACGGAGACTTTTCGCACTTCGACGTGCTGAAACGGGCCATGACGGTGGATGAGTTCTTTGCCCAACTCCACGCCGCCGAGTTCACAGAAAGTTTGATAGAAGATACGTCGCTGAGCCAGCCGGAATGCACTGACGATAGTTCATTGTTAGCAGCCAGTGCCACCGCTCCGGCAGCTTAGGCCGAACCACATCCCCCATCCCGTCGGTAAGGACAAACACTACATCGGGATACGTGCCGCCGAGTTTGCTGACGATCCATTTTTCAAGAATGGCGAAGCTCGTTCCGCCACCGCCTTTCACTTCCGGCTTCTTGATGTCCAGCAAGTACACCGAGCAATCGAAGGAGCAGAGGATAACTTCGTACTCTTTCTCTGGCAAGGATGCCGCGACGGCGAAGAAGCGATCTCGTAGGTCCCAAACCGACCCGGAGGCATCAAGAAAGAAGACGCATTTCTGCCGTCGCTTCTCCTGATGTCGCCCGGTCAGGGTCGAGAAGCCCGGCGGGAGAATTCCCGTTACCGCAGAGAATCGGCGGTCCGGTAGCACCCAACCCGGAACGACTCTTGGCTCCGAACTCGGTTTACAGCGGCGCCGGACGATCGCTTCCCACGGAATCTTAGCGGGAACCGGCTGAGCAACTTTCATCGTGAGACCGACAATCTGGTCTCCCCGCTGAACCGTCTTCTCCGCTTCTCGACCAAGCTGCGCCGCTAAGTCTTCAAGAAAAACCGATCCTAAGTCTTGCAGGAGCGCATCCACTTCTTTCGCGGCCCGAGGGTTGCTCAATGAGCCGCTGCCGGCTCCGGGCAGAAACAAATGCTCATCGGCAAGTCGGCAGAACCGTACGCGGAAACTGCGCCGAATCAGTTCATAAAACTCTTCGAAGGTAAGGGTGGAAGGCGGGATGGAGCTGGAATCTCGGAACACCGTTTCAACCCAGACCAGACTCTCCCAATCTCGCAGCAACTCCCGCACAAATCCGAACCGAGAAACTAGAAGGTGATTCACGGTGAGATCCGCCGCGACGTTAGCGACGTTCTGCTCCGGAAGGCTCACACTGCGAAAACCGTGATTTAAAATCACGTGGAGCATTTCGTGGCACACGACAAACTCGCGATCGTAACTGGGCAACTCTGCCCAAAACTCGGGGTTAAACAAGAACTGGATCGGTTCGCCCGAGCTGCTGAAAACGATGGCCGCTGTGGAGACGGAATCCGTAAAAACCGGCATGCCCATTTCCCAAAGGGCGGAAAAAATGTCGTGATAGCCTTCCAGCGCAATGGCCATGCCGCGGAACTCTTCCCGGGTCATGCCGCAATTCGTCCATAAGGGTCCAGAGCCGCAACTTCATCCGCGTTCAAGGGGCTGAGCGGACTGACCAACGCAGGCTGAACCGAATTGGAAAACGAGACGCCATGCTTTCTCGCCAACTGCTCCGCTTTCTTAATCAGCGACTCATTCCCTGCCGCCGCGCTCAGGCCCATCAACGCATCCGAGAACTCAGGCACGTTCTCCGAGTAACGAACCACCGTATCCAGCACCTGCGGGTTGACCATCAGCGAGGACAGCCGCTCTCGATCGAGCAAAGGCAAGAAGAAGATGCTCGCCGCCTTCGATCCCAGGATGTGTCGCAAAGCCTCACTCCCCGTATTCGGGTTCTGCATCAGGTTCCGTGCCCCCTCCCGGTCGTTGGCCTTCAGCAGTTCTCGAAGCCGATCAAAGACGGGGCCTTCCTTAAGAAGTTGCAACAGCTTTTTCGGGTTCGTTCCGTCCGGCAGCACATCTCGCACGTCACCACCGCACTGAACAACGGAAACGGCATAGTCCAACCGGCGCGGCGATACATCGTTCTTAGCCGCGTCGCTCAGGCCGTCCCACCACTCCAGCGCCCCTTTTCCAACCACGCCGTACTTCTCCGTAAAGTACTGCGGGCACGGTCGGTACGGCACTTCTAGCTGAATCTGGAAGCGATCTCGCTGCGCGGGATCAAGTTCTTCGGTGTCGTACTCGGTGCCTTCGCCAGGATTGATCGCGGCCCAAACGGCTTTGAGGCGTTGAAAACGTTGTCCATTCACGCTCTTGAACTGGAGGATCTCCATCGCCGCATTTCGCACCTTCGCCGGGGCTCGGTTGAACTCGTCAATGAAGATCGCGTCCACCTCATCGTCTGCAAGCTCGGCGCGGCGAATCAGCTCAAGCACCGTCGTACCGTCGGCGCGCAGCAACGGTCGCGGAACACCGACGAAGTCCACCCAAGGGTCCATCGTCGCACCGCTAAAAACCAGCAAACGCTTCCCGGCCCGTTCAAAAGCGCGCTGAACGATGCTGGTCTTGCCCACGCCATGCCTTCCCGTGAGCAGCACATTCAATCCGTTCTCGATGCAGAACTGAAGCTTGTCTGGGTCGACTAAGGGCTTGGGAGCGTGCGTGCGTGACCACATGGTCGATTCATAGTACCAATCGTATGTCTACTTATAGAATGGGAAAAGGCAGGAATTATCCGGGTAAAAACCGTTGAGTACTTCGGCTGAATAAGGTGGACAAATGATTCAGGCGGTGGATAACATAAACGGGTTTTCCCCAACCTTTTCCAGATGTGTGGAAAAGTGATTACTTCTTTTTAATCTTGTGGGTGACGAACCCGTAGCTCAAGTACAGGAGCTCAAAATCTTCAAGCCCCGGGTACGGATCGGCAGCCGAAAGGAGTTCGCCCTGGAACGTTGTGACGACCCGCGGCGAGTCGTAGAACGCCAGCCGGACAATGCTCTCATCCGGGTTCACGACCTGAAACAAGTAAGCCGTCTCGCGAAAGAGGTTTTCGCGCTTCCCTTTCGACTGGATTTTCCCTCCGGTTTGCTTTCGGATTTTCTCCAAGCGGGCGTCAATGATTCGCTCAACCGCGCTCGGGGTCGCCGATTTGGTTTCGGTGAAAATCGTGAACTTTTCCCCGGCTGCATTCACAAACCGTGCCATGACCGGCGCTTCGGTCGGCTTGACTTTGATGGACTGCAGACTCGCGGGCTTATCGATTCGATAGAGAAACCCCTCGCCGGTGAGCAAGATTCGGTCTTGGAGAAGAAGCGCAATCATCAGTCAACCGGAAGGCCAACGAGTTTCTTCAACTCGTCAACTTCCTTCTTACCAAGCAGACGAACTTCGCCCGGGTGCATTCCTTTGATTTTCAGCGGCCCGATTCTGACCCGCCGCAACGTGATGACCGGATGGCCAACCGCTTCGCACATCAATCGAACCTGCCGCTTTCGCCCTTCGTGAATGATGATGCGCAAGCTCGTCGTACCGGCTTTGGCTTCTGCGTGGATGACCGTGACATCGGCTGGAGCCGTCTTTCCACCTTCGATGAACACGCCCTTGCGCAACCGGTTGATCGCCTTGTCATCTGGAATTCCCGTAACGACGGTCATGTATTCCTTCTCGACGCCGTAGCGTGGGTGCGTGAGTCGGTGGGCAAGTTCGCCGTCGCTGGTGCAAAGCAGCAATCCTTCGGACTCCTTATCGAGTCTTCCGACCGGTTTAACGACCGCCGCCATTTCGGGGAGAAACTTCGTAATCGTGGGTCGCCCCTGCGGGTCGCGCATCGTGGTGATGATGCCTTTCGGCTTGTTCATCAGCACCGTGAGCAACCGCGTCGGAGGTCGAATCACTTCGCCGTCAACCGCAACCTCATCCTCAGGGCTCACCTTTACGCCGACCGTCTTGATCTGCTCCCCGTTTACGGAGACGCGTCCTTGCAGAATCAGCTCTTCGGCTTTTCGCCGGCTGCAAAGTCCAGAGTGAGCAATTCGAACGTGTATTCGTTCGAGATCAGACGAGTTTTCGTTTTCTGCGGCCATAAAGGAACCGGCGTCGATTTCGATTTTGGAGAAACCAAGCTCCCCCCGCAACGCCGACGCCTAGCCAGAGGGTACCGCCTAATAGCGAGTTACCCCGGACCGGAGCCAAATCAACCGCCTCGGAAGCGAAGACGGCGAACCGCTGTTCGAATCCATCGCTGTCCGTCCAAGTCGCTTCACCGACCTTTTGCTTCTTAAGAATTGGCCCTCGAAGATCGGGCAACGCCTCTATCTTGAGCGTGCCATCGGTCTTACCCGGACGAATAATCGAGATGATGTTGATCCCGGTGAAGGCAGAGATCGGCTTCGCCAGACCCGAAAGCTCGATTTGCCCCACCTGCGCACCGGCCCGGAAAACCACTTGGCGGTCGTAGTTTTTGTACGCCCATCTGAGCATCGCGGCATGGTCAACAACCCACTCCTCACTGCCCAAAATAGCCGTGATCACGCGAAAGTTTTCTCGAGTGGCGCTACCGACGTAGCAACTCTTTGCCGCTTTGGTGTAGCCCGTTTTGATCCCATCCGCAGACGGGTCTTTCGCGAGATACTTATTCCGGTTGACCATCCACAGATCCTTGGCGTTAATCGAGCGAGCAATGCGGGTCTTGCGCGTCCGGACCACCTCTCGGAAGAGCGGGTACTTCATCGCCGCCCGCGCCATTAGAGTTAAGTCATTAGCCGTGGTGACGTGGTTCTCATCCGGCAGGCCGTTAGGATTCGTAAAAAACGTATTCGTACAGCCGAGTTGTTCGGCCTTACGGTTCATGAGCTCGGCAAAGTTCGGAACCGATCCTGCAACGTGATGAGCAACCGCGACGCAGCCGTCGTTTGCCGACCGCAACATCAGCGCGTAAAGCATGTCCTTCACCCGGACCTTTTCTCCGGTCTTGAGATTCATGCTGCTGGGCTCAACATCCTCAACGCCCTGCGGGGCGGTAATGATCTCGCCCGGAGTGGAGTGTTCCAGCAACAGCATCGCCGTCATGATCTTGGTGGTGCTTGCCGGATACATCGGCGTGTTCGGGTTCCGGCCCCACAGCACTTTGCCCGATGCTTCATCCACGATGATCGCGCTTCGAGCGTCGATCGTTGGCCCACTGATCCCGGATGCACCGATTCCTGAGCCAGAAATCGCCTGCCCGAGGATCAATGCGGTCAAGATCGAAGACATAGCAAAACTTACCGCGAAGGCGCATCCGCCGGTTCCGGCAAGGCAGGTAGCCCCTCGCTAACCGGAGGCAAATCTCCCAGGTCCTTCATTTTGAATTGGTGCAAAAACTCGTCGGTTGTGCCGTACAGAATCGGACGCCCCGGGGTTGGTCGCTTGCCCTTTTCTTCGATCAATCGGCGCTCCAGCAATGCCCGAACGCCGTAGTCGCAGCTCACGCCTCGAATCACTTCGAGCTCGCTCGTCGTGATCGGCTGGCGGTAGGCGATCACCGCGAGAACTTCCATCAGGCTGCGGCTGAGCTTCGACGCCTGTGGCTTCAAAAATGCGGCGATGTCAGCGGCGAACTCTTTCTTCGTGCTGAGTTGCCAACCGCCCGCAAGCTTCACCAGTTGGATTGGGCCGCGATCGTGCAACTGCGCTTCCATGATCTCAAGAGCCTGCTCAACCTGCCCCTCCGTGAGCTGAAGCGCCAACGCCAGCGAGTTAGCGGGCGCCGGGGCGTCGGCGACAAACAGCAGGGCAAGAACGCGATCTACCGGTGTCAATCAAGCACCACCTTTGCCCGAGGTGCCTGGTTTCTTGCAAAGACGGGTTCTTCGTCCAGGACCTTCACTTCCGCGTCGCCTTGGCGCACGAGCTCAAGCAAAGCCAAGAACCAGTAAACGCAGTCGGTTCGAGTGGCCGATTCGCCAAATACGGACGTGAGCGACTGCCACTGACCATTGAGGCGATCAAGCACAACCTGCATTTCCTCATTGAGCGACCGGCGTGGCTTGCTGAGCAGAGGCATGTCTTGCGGCACCGCGCGGTCGAGAACGCGCTGAAATGCGCGCGACAAATCCGCGGCGCTCACGTTCGCCAGTTGGTACGGCAGTTCGTAGGTTCCGGGACCGGCATCTGGGCTCCGGAAGTACCACTCGGCTCGCTCCTCTTGCCATGCCGTCAGGACCTCCATCGCCATCGCGAAGTCGCCGATAGAGCTGGGTTCGGGCTCGTACGAGTCTTCGTAGGCGTCCGGCTCGGGCTCTTCTTGCGGCAGAAGTAACCAGGCCTTTCGCTCAAGCAGGTACGCCAATGCGGCCAGAGCCGCCGCTGCTTCATCAAAATCTGCATCTGGCAGGTTCAGGAGGTAGTGGAAATAAGCCTCGCAAACCGGCGCAAGCGGGATGTCCAGCAGATCGACCCGGTGGTCTCGGACGCAGGAGAAAAGCATCGCGAGCGAGCCATCAAAGACCGGCGTGGAAATGTGAATCGGCGGTGGTGCAACCACGCCAAGCGCCGTAACCGAATGACTTGGCCGGTCAAGACTTTCCAAGGTTTCTGATCGGGGAGCCATCCTGCCCTAATCTGGACGACTCACTGGGTTCGAAAGCCGCAAATTTTGAAGCGGCCAGTGCGCAAGGCGGTTAGGTTGGCGAGAGGGAGGATGGAGGTGCCGGGCGGATTCGAACCGCCGAATAACGGTTTTGCAGACCGTCCCCTTGGGCCACTTGGGCACGGCACCAACCAATCTGATTATAGCCCCGACGCCGCCGCAGAGTTGGAATCCGAACAATTCTGGCCGGATTCCTTCCTTCCGCCTTAGATCATTAGGCGAGAAACCACTGCCTCAATCGTCGAAGACAACGCGAACCTTCGTTGGTCCGTAGAGATCGGCTTCCTCGAAATCGAAAACCGCATAGCTTTGCTCGTTGATCAGCTCGACCTCAAAATCTCGCTCGGCTCCGTTTACGAACAGTCGGGCCGAATCGTCTTCCACCGGAATCCGGAGCGTCATGTCGTGCCCGGACGTCGTGATAAGCAATTCTTGACCGTCCTCCGCACGGTGCCAGTCATAGGCCACATAACCTTTGCTCGCTGGATAGCAGATGCAAACCTGGGCGTCTTCCGCCTCGGTGAGATCCCAGCGTGGGGAAACTTCAGTGGTGTGCAACGCCGTCGAGGTGTCCAACACGCCGGCCAGACCTTCAACCATCGCGTACATCACTGCAGCGGCACCCCAGCCGTTTGGAATTCCAAACGACACTTCGCCCGGCGGAATGAACCCCGGCTGATCAGACGCTGTCGCCGCTAAAACAGCCCAAATTGCACCATCCTTCGCCGCTTCGAGCCTAACCGATTTGACTAGCTTTTCTGTGCTAGGATTATCGAAATACCCCATCGACACGCCAACGTTGAGGCACTTGGGATTCTCGCCTAGCCAGACAAAATCGACCCGACGCGTGCCCGTGGTCTTCGGCTTCTCCGGCATCCACCAGTGAAGGATCGAGTCTCCATTCACAACGTAGGCGCTACATTCCGTACCATCCTCGTAAAGCCAAGTTAATGACCCGGCGAGGCTCGAGCTTCCGGGCCGAGAGAGCAAGTGCATCAGGTAGAGCGATGTGACCTGCTCTCCGATCAGAATCTCGGCTGACCGTGCGTAGGAGCCATGGTTGGCAAGAATAAGGGCGGCTTTTCCGTCGTTCCCCTCTGGGTCCAGCACGTCAAGCGGAACCCCATGCCCGTCCATCATTCCGGGCTCAAGCGCCTGCAGATCGTTCTCTTCTTCGGCCGTCCAAGGAATCTCCACCTTCTCGTCCGACCGCAGCGCGGCGTTGACAATCGGTCTCAGATCAAGCGGAGAAAACTGGGTCGATGGTCGCTCGATGCTTGCCCCGACGTAGCTACAGTGCAGCGTTGGCTCGTCCGCCTCGCCCAGCGTGCCAACCCGCTGCAGGATATCGATTCCATAAGTCTCGTGGCCAGCGTTCAGCGCGCCTCGGGCAAGCTCTCCGGCCACGATGGGTGTAACGCTGCCGTTCATGTACTGCCACTTATCGCCGTGGCTCTCGAAACCTCTCTCAAATGGCGGGAAGATCGTGTACCACTCGCCGGGACTGCCTTCTGGCGCGGCCTGGTAGATCGCTTTGTACGTTCCGATGATGCTCTGAATCTGATCCGGATCGAGATTCCTGTTGATCGAGTAAGCGTTCGAGAGCGACACCTGCGACGACTCGTTCACCCCGAGTTCTGGCTTCGGCTGCTCGTCTTCGGCTACGAAGTGCCGGAAGAAGTGTTGCTGCCAAGCCACTTCTCGAAGGCGAATCCGGACTTGCCTTGCTCGTTTGGCGTGGTCGTTCGCTTGGCGCTCGTTGCCAAGCGCTTCGTACATTTCGGCGAGCTGATCGTGCGCAACCGCTAGACCCGTGTTGTCGCCAAACATGACGCCGAAGCGCGTCTTTTCCGGATCGATTCGCATGGCGTCCCCGGCGACCACGGAGTCAAACGAGTTCTGAAAATCCCAAGTGTCGATCGTGTAGCCGCGCTTCACGAGCTTGTACTTGCTCGACCACCGAACGTTGCTTGATCGCACGTAGTTGATCGCCCGCTCTGCCGATGCCAAGAAGCTCGCCATCCAACCGTCGTCTCCGGTCGCCTTCCAAGTCGCGTATATGCCTTCGACGTAGAGGTACTCCACGTCTGCCTCAACCGGGATTCGCTTCATTTCGAAGGAGCGGTCCTTGAACGGCCGCGTGTAATCACCGTCCGCAAACCGCATGTCCCAATAGTTCGGCCAGCTTTTCCGCGAATAACAGTTGTCGAAGATCATTCCGTCCTCGCGCTGGGTGTCTCGGTACAACTCAAGCGCGCTCTTCAGCGACGCTTCGAAGTACTTCATCCCCTTAAGGACATGAACGTGGTCGCGTAGCCAGCAGACGAAGAATCGGTAGGTTTTCGGCTGTCCGAGCGATCCCGCTAAGTCAACGAGCGAACGCTCCATTGGCTCGCTGGTCATCGTGTAGATGAGTCGCTGGAAGAGCCTTTCAAACTCCTGGGTCGATTCGCAAATCTTGGTCTGTGGCTCCAGCCGGAATCGGATGTCCACTTCGCCGTCCTCATCGGAGATTCGGTGTTCGCCACCGACGCCACCCGCGATAATCGACTCGCCGGGCAGGACCGCACCATACGGGTTATCAAATGCTTCAAAAACGGTGAGCGCACCACCATCGGGCAAGTCATGGAGGATCGTGTCTAGCGGTTCCAAAATGCAGTAGCGGTCGACAAGTTCAGTGAGTTTGTATCGCATTTTTTAACCCGCCAGACTTCTTGAATCCGGTCGTTTCTCTCGGCTCAGCATACTACTCGGCTCTCGGCAGAACGAAGGAAAGAAAGTGGCGAAACGATCTGATGCGCCGAGATCGCTTGTTTAGCTATGCTTGCGACGCAATGGCAAAAATCGCGACGGCGCGACGGCTAATTCTTTCATCAGATCCATTCGGGCTACGGCGAGGCGAGGGCTGGAACCGAGAAGGGATTTGGCCCGCAAACTGGATCTCGCACCCAGAGGTCAAAGAGGGGCCTATCGCAGTTGAATACGCCCTAAAAGTGGAGTTTGCCGACAAGGCAAACCTCAACTTGCACGTCACCGGGGATGATCGCTACGAGCTGTACTTGGATGGCGAGCTTGTAGGCCGAGGGCCGGAGCGCGGCGATGAAGACAATTGGGCATTCGAAACCTACGAGGCCACGTTTGACGCCGGTGTGCACACGATTTCAGCCCTCGTCTGGTCAGCGGGAGAAACAAAAGCTTATGCACAACATTCCATCTGCCACGGATTTCTTCTCGCGACCGAGCACCCGTCGTTCATCGACGCCATCAACACCGGCAAGGCCGATTGGAAGGCCATGGTCTTGCCAGAGTTCACGTTCAAAGCCCCGCAATCGGCGTGGGGCACGGGCGACCGCATTCGGTTTGTTGCAAGCATGCGGGATCAAGCCAAGTGGTTCTCCGCCAAGCGCCTGCATCCGGGCGTGATGAACATTGCCGAGAGCGAACTTGATCGAATTCACCTCCTTCGCCCGGCCACGCTTCCGGCGATGTACGAAGCGGATTGGACGAAAACCACCGTGCGACATGCCCAAGAAATTGCCGATGGTCCAACCCACCTCATTCCCGTACGCCAAGCTGATTCCTCGGAAACATGGACCGAAAAGTTCACCCAGTTGCTAGCTGGCTCCTCGATCCAAATTCCGCCTCGCACCCGGGTTCGGGCGATTTTGGACCTGAACGACTATGTTTGCGCCCGTCACTGGATCGGCTGGAACGGAAGCGGCACCGTTCGCCTGAACTGGCAAGAAGCCCTGTTCATCAAGGATAAGGACATGAGCAAGGGCAACCGAGACGAGCTTGAAGGCAAGCACTTCTCGACGATTTGGTCCTGGGAAGACGGCATTGGCGATGAAGTCATTGCGGAGCACGTCGGCCAGTTCCGCAGCCTTTGGTGGCACGCTGGGCGCTACGTAGAGGTCGTGATTGAAACCGAAGCCGAGTCACTCACCATCACCGGGCTTGGGTTCATCGAAACCCACTACCCGTACGAGTTCTCGTCTTCGTTCAAGTCGAGTGATCCCGACCTTGCCGATATCCACCGCATCGGCATTCGCACCCTTGAGATGTGTTCTCATGAAACGTACATGGACTGCCCGTACTATGAGCAGCTTCAGTACGTCGGGGACACGCGTTTGCAGGTGCTCACCACCTACACCCTTGGACAAGACCACCGGCTGCCGCAGCAGGCGCTGAGGGCCTTCAATGAGTCCCGCCGCAACCGAGGAATAACCCACTCACGCTATCCAAGCCGCGTCCGGCAAGTCATTCCACCGTTCTCGCTTTGGTGGATTTGCATGCTCCACGACGCAATGCTGTACGGGCAGAATTTTGACGAAGTCAAGCGACACCTCCCGGGCGCGAGAATCGTGCTCGATTACTTCCGCCAGTTTGTGAACGAGGACGGCTTGCTCACCCCACCACCGGGCTGGAACTACATCGACTGGGTTCCAAGTTGGCGAAACGGCATGCCCCCGACCAGCGCTGATCGGCCAACTGCGCCGATCAATTTGCAGTACTACCTCGCACTCAATGCCATGTCGGAGTTGGAGGCCCAAGCCGATGAACCTCTGCTGCAAAGCCGACTGGAATCGCAGTACTCCAGCCTGAAACCGGCGATTCGAAAGCACTTCTGGAGCCCCGAACTCGGACTCCTTTGCGACGACTTGGAGCACAAGCACTTCAGCGAGCATTCCCAAGCGCTCGGCTTGCTTACGGACGTCCTGACGCGAGCAGAAACGCGCGAAGCGCTCAAGAAGCCCGGACTCGAAAAGACCACGATCTACTTCACTCACTATCTGTTTGAGGCGTTCTGGATCCTTGGCGAAGGCAACGCCATTCTCGATCGGCTCGACCTTTGGCGCGGGCTGGTTAAGAACGGGCTGAAGACGACGATCGAAATGCCGGAGCCAACGCGGTCGGACTGCCACGCTTGGGGCGCACACCCGATCTATCACACCTATGCCAGCTTGCTCGGCATCCGTCCGACGGAGGCCAACTTTGGCAAGGTAATCATCAACCCCGCCGATTCTTCCTTGAAGGAGATTTCTGGCACCCTCGTCACCCCTCGCGGCAACATTACGGCTTCGATCAGCAACAACGTCCTCGACGTTTCGTTGCCCGATGACCTGCCTGCAATCATCATGTTTGGCAACAAAGTGATCAATGCTAACGGTGGCACTCACCGACTCGAAAGATGAGCAACTTCAAGATCGTAAAAGTTCAAACCGAAAACGCGACCGAGCCGCTCGGCATTAACGAGCCGTCGCCACGATTTACTTGGCGAATCGAAACGGACGCGTCCGATTGGCGACAAGACGCCTGTCGGGTTCGAGTCACCTTGGAGGACGGAACTCCCGTCTGGGACTCCGGCGAGATTGAGCAGTCGGTCCAACGCCAGGAGTATCTCGGGCCTGCCCTTCTCTCGGCTACCCGCTATCACATTACGATCACCGTCCGGTCAGGAGAAGCCGTGGTTCAATCCGAGCCCACTTGGTTCGAGACCGGACTGCTATCGCCCGCGGAATGGACCGCAAGCTGGATTCAGGGCCGGTTTGTCGGCGGTCGCCGTGCGATGGTTCCGGCACCGTTCTTCCGGCGATCGTTTAACCTAGATAGTCCTATTCTTCGCGCTCGCCTCTACATCACCTGTCTCGGCGTGATGGACCCACGGGTGAACGGTACTCCCATCGGTAACGATGAACTCAGCCCGGGTTGGACCGAGTATCGAAAGCGGGTTCGCTATCTGACCTACGACGTGACCGAGCACCTGCAGCAAGGTGAAAACGTTCTAGGCGTAGCCGTCGGCGACGGTTGGTACTGCGGAAATGTTGAATGGCGGGGACGCCAACTCTATGGTGATCGGCCGCAACTCCTAGCGCAACTCGTTGTCGAAACCGAAGGTGGCCGCGTCGAAGTCGTGACCAACGAAGATTGGGTCCATAACTACGGCCCAATCGTGCAAGCCGACATTCTCATGGGCGAACACCATGACAACCGACTGAACTTCCCCGGCTGGGATGCCCCGGGATTTGACGCCAGCAACTGGCTCCCAGCGGAATCTGCCGCGCCAAACGTCGGCGCGCTCGTGGCGTACAACTGCCCACCAATTCAGGCCACTGAAACGCTCCAGGCCGTCAGCGTTCGCCGCATTCCGACTTGGCCTTCGGACATCTATCTCGTCGATTTCGGCCAGAACCTGGTCGGCCGCGTCCGGTTGAAAGTCTCCGGAAAACGCGGAGACACGATTCGTATTCGCTTTGGGGAAAAGCTGGATAACAACGGCAACCTCTACACAGAGAACTTGCGTTCCGCTACCCAAACCGACTTTGTGACCCTGAGTGGAGAAGGGGTGGAAATCTTCGAGCCGAAGTTCACCTTCCATGGATTCCAGTACTGCGAAATCCAGAACTTTCCCGGAGAATTTTCCACGGATGACGTCGAGGCGGTCGTGCTCCACACCGGCTACGAGATGCCGGGAGATTTCACTTGCTCCGATCCGCTGCTGACCCAGTTGTGGAAAAACATCCGCTGGGGCTGGCGTGGCAACAGCGTGGACGTTCCCACCGACTGCCCTCAGCGGGACGAGCGCCTGGGTTGGACCGGAGACGCCCAAGTTTTCGTCCGAACTGCCCTGACGATCGCCAACACCCAATCGTTCTGGGAAAAGTATCAAGTGGACCTCGCCGACAGCCAAAGCCCTCAAGGCAAGATTCCTCCCACTGCCCCAGACACGGCGATCTTCGAAGACTCGGACGGCGGCCCCGCTTGGTCCGATGCCGTACTCATTTGCCCGTGGACGGTCTACGAAGCCACCGGCGATGCGCGCATTCTGGAGCGGCATTTTGCGAGCTTTGAGGCGTACTTCCGCTCGCTCGATCGAGCAGCGATTGACGATATTCGCAGTCATCCGAATCAGCCCGGCTTCCTCGGGTTTGGCGACTGGCTGAGCATCAATGCCGACACGCCAATCGAGCTCATCGGGACTGCCTTCTATGCCCGTAGCGCCGACCTGATGGCGAAGATTTGTCGGGTTGTCGGACGCGAGGATCGAGTGGAACACTACGAGACCCGCTTCAGTGAGATCCGGGAAGCGTTCCTTCGCAGATTTGTAACCGCCGACGGGTTCATCCTCAGCGGAACTCAAACGGCCTACGTGCTCGCGTTGCACTTTGAC
Source organism: bacterium (assembly GCA_027485645.1). Classification (GTDB taxonomy): domain Bacteria; phylum Armatimonadota; class Fimbriimonadia; order Fimbriimonadales; family Fimbriimonadaceae; genus Fimbriimonas. The sequence continues at coordinate 277,420 of JAIXQR010000002.1, read as the reverse complement.
TTGTTGCCGGAAGACCTTCGGCCAGTTGCGGTTCAGGCCCTCGTCAACGACATCGGAAAACGCGGTTACAAGCTCAGCACCGGCTTCGTCGGATCGCCGTATCTGAACCACGTGTTACTCAACCACGGTCGCGCCGACGTCGCGTTCAAGCTGCTTCACCAAACCGAATGGCCAAGCTGGCTCTACGCCGTCACCCAAGGCGCCACGACGATTTGGGAGCGATGGGATGGCTGGACCCACGACAAGGGCTTCCAGGACAAAGGCATGAACAGCTTCAATCACTACGCCTACGGTGCGATTGGCGATTGGATGATGCAGAAACTGGCCGGAATCGACCTCGCCGCTCCCGGATTTGCAAAGCTGCGTCTCGCTCCGCACGTGGGTGGCAACTTGACCTCGGTCAGCGCTTCCCAGGACACGCCCTTTGGCTTAGTTCACTCGAGTTGGTCGGTCACGGAAGGAACCTTTAGTTGGAGCTTCGTGGTCCCGCCCAACACCACTGCGGATATCCAGCCGCCGATAGCGGGCGGAACTCTGAATGGCGAGCCGTTCACCGGCCAAGCCGTAGGTTCTGGAAAGTACACGTTTACCGCGCCGTTGCTTAGTTGAGCACGTCGCGGTAAACCACCTCAAACCGCTTGACCATTTCGGTGAGCGTGAACATTTGGCGGACGACATTTTGTCCGGTCCGCCCCATGCGTTCGCGCTCATCTTCGTTTTCAAGCAGGTAGTGAATGGCTTCGGCAATGCTGGACGGTCGTAGATCGACGAGCAGCCCGGTTTGCTTGTGCTGAACAACCTCCGGCAAGGCTCCGATTCGGGTGGCAACGACGGCTCGTCGGCGGGCCATGGCTTCAATCGCCGCAACACCAAAAGTCTCCATCACGCTCGGCAAAGTGCTGATCGTCATTGCATCCAGGAGGCTCGGAATATCGTGTCGAACGCCGGTTAGCGTCGCGTGATCCCGCAGCCCGGAGTCGTCAATCGCAGCATTAACTTCGGCCTGAACGCTTTCCTCGACTTTGCCCACGAAGAGGACATGAGCGTCTGGGTGATCCTGGCGCACTTGCTTCATCGCCGTGATGAGCTCAAGTTGCCCCTTATCTCGGCAAACCTTACCGACGAGTCCGATTACTTTTCGGTCAGTGGGAATTCCTAGCCCGGTGAGCACTTCGTTCCGATCTGCCGGGGCGAAGTCGATGAAATCTGTACCGTTATATACGGTCCGCACGAAACGTTCAGGAATCCCGTTTCCGCGCAACATGCCTGCGACGTAGTTGCTAACGGCAACCAGTCGGTTGTTTCGGTGGGCCAAACGCCGATAGATCTGGTCGTTGTTGGCGATGTGAACGCTGGTGACAATCGGGACGCGCGTCAGAAGTCCAAGCGCATGGCCGATGTAGGCCGCGCGAGTGAGATGCGTGTGCACCACTTGGATGTCGTTCCGGCGAATCTCTCGCACGAGCCCGGTCATGGTGTGCAACCAGCCGAAGCCCTTCATGCGGCTCTCGGTCACCGGAATGCCACTCGATCGAAGCGCGCCGGGTAACCAACCGCCGCCGGGAGTCACGACCTGAACGTGATGGTTGTTCTGCTGAAGGAGGTTAGATAGCGACGAAACGTGCCGCTCGGCGCCGGAGGTTGCGCTGCTGGAGATAAGTTGCAGGACTCTCAACTGGCCGTCGTTGCTCAAATTTTCCGTTCCTTCTTTCCCCGAACCGTAATCCAGCGAGGATACCATTCAAGGTTCATACTATGAGTCATGGAATCATCCTCCAACTCTGGGCTCCCAAAGCCGAGTTGGAAGGCAAAGCTTGCTGGTAATCCGCTGGCTCAAGTCTTTTCCATAAGAGACTTCCGACTCCTGTGGATCGGTGCATTTTTTAGTTTCACCGGCAGTTGGGTTCAAAACGTCGCTCAAAGCTATCTCATTTACGAGATGACCAAGGATGAGTCCAAGCTCGCTTACGTCAGCGCCGCAAACTCGCTTCCATTTTTCCTATTTGGGCTGGCTGCCGGATCGTTGGTTGATACCCGCAATAAACGACATATCCTAATCGGCGCCCAAATCCTGTTCGCTTGTGCATCGCTCTACATGGCGGCCGCAACGCACTTCCGATTTGTGACCTACGAGCAGGTGATCCTTGTCGCATTTATGCTCGGCACCGTCAGTTGCGTCGAGACGCCAACGCGACAGAGCATCGTCAGCCGAGTCGTGCCGACCGAGTACTTGTCCGCCGCCATCCCGGTTCAGGCAATGACCTTCAACACCGCCCGGATCATCGGGCCGGCCATCGGCGGAATTCTCCTTGCCAACGTTGGCGTGCCGGTTGGCTACTTGGTCAATGCCGTGACCTTCTTCGCCCTGATCGCCTGCGTTTCCGCGATGAAGGCGGATCTGTCCCCGGCTACCACCGAGCGGGTTCCGTTCATGACCCTACTCAAAGAAGGGATTCGATACACCTGGAACGAGCCTCGGCTGCGGACTCTCCTCATCATGGAAAGCGTGACCGCCCTCTTTGGCATCTTCTACATTCCAATGATGCCGGCGTACATCGATCAGGTCCTGAAGATCCCTCACGAAACTCCGGCGGGAAAGCTGGCCATCGGCAATGCATACACCGCGATTGGCGTCGGAGCCCTGTGCACGTTGCTCCTCATGACCCAAATCACGGATGCGAAGCGGAAAGGGAGATTCATTACCGTTGGAATGGCGGTCAGTGGATTGGTCCTTTGGCTGCTTGCGAACGTCCGAAACCCTTGGCTTGCGTTCCCTCTGATGTCGGTTATCGGGGCTTGTACGGTATTGCAGTTCAACACGACCAACGCCCTGTTCCAGACCATCGCTCCGGAGCACCTGCGCGGACGAGCGCTTTCGGCGCACATCTGGGCGCTTAATGGCCTTTCCCCATTTGGCGTCACGCTCCTCGGAACGGTCGCCCGCCAAACGCGCGAAACAAGCTTCGGCATCTTCGGCTCTGGCCTTCCGCTGGCCATGCACATCGGAGCTTGCCTGATGATTGGCGGGGCGATCTTCGGCTTCGCCAACCGCCGCGTATTGCGAGATCTAACCTAAGACATCCCCGGAAGCTAGGCCGGTCAAGTAATATTTCCCTATGGGAAGTCGCGAGGTCGAAGAGTGGCTGTGGATCACCAGCCGAGACCTTGACCGTGCCACCGACGAAGTGACTTCTAGCCGACCTAGGCTGGCCGGAAGTCGTTACTGGCAACCTCGCGTGGACGTGCTCGAAGAAGCGCACCGATTCCTCATCAAAGCCGAACTCCCCGGCGTCCGATCTGAAGATATCCAACTTGCCTATGCACCCGAGCGAAATGCCGTCGTGCTTCACGGCGTGCGCAATGAGGATTTCAGCGACGGCGACCGCATCGGCATTCATCAACTCGAAATCCTCTATGGAGAGTTTCACCGCGAAATCACCTTGCCCGGAGGAGCCATCGACTCCCAAGGAATTCGCGCACAGTACCGGAATGGCTTCCTGCTCATCATGATCCCGAAAATGGAACGCCTGACCGTAACGATTAACCGAATCTAATGCCCGAAGACACCCTTACCGAAGTTATCCTCCCGGTCATCGAAGAAGAATCCGTTAGCGAGGACTTGCCGACCCCAGACGTTGAAGACGGGACCGAGCAGGAAGCAAAGCCGGATGTTCCGAATATCCTGAACATTCTGCCGTTGCGCGATAGCGTCATCTATCCGATGCTCATCGCACCGCTCTCGGTTGGGCGAGACGCCGGCGTTCAGCTGGTGGATGAAAGCGTGGTCGGAAACAACCGCATCATCGGCGTGGTCGCGCAGAAAGACCCGCAGATGGATCAGCCAGGATTTGACGACGTTTACCAATACGGTTGCGCCGTCATTATTCGAACCTTGGTAAAGATGCCGGATGCGACTCGGTTGATCGTTCAGGGAGTATCGCGTTTCCGAATCATTGAGCAGGTTCAGGATCAGCCGTACCTGACCGCCCGCATTGAGGTCATCGAAGACGTTCAGCCGGGCCTGGACCGAGCCGAGGAAATTGAGGCGCTGCGCCGTTCCATTGCCGCTCTATTTGAGCAAGCGATCCGCCTATCGCCAAACCTGCCCGACGAGCTCCGATCGCTGACGCAGGCAGTCAAAGAAACCAACGTCATGGCCGATCTAGTGGCCGCGCACATGACGCTCACCTTGGAAGACAAGCAGCGGATTCTCGAAATTTCAGATGTCGAAGAGCGACTGCGTCTGCTTCTAGAGTTGCTCGTCAAGGAAGTTCGCGTTCTCGAGCTCACCAGCAAAGTCCAAAGCGAAGTCAACACCGAGCTCAGCAAAACCCAGCGCGACTACTACCTGCGTGAGCAGCTGAAGGCCATCCAGCGAGAGCTCGGCGAATCGGATGATCGCGGCGAAGAGCTCGACGAGCTCCAGGGGCGAATTCTCGAAGCCAATCTGCCGGAAGCCGCGCTGAAGGAAGTCAACCGAGAATTTGACCGCCTACGCCGCATGAACCCAGGTGCGCCGGAATACACCGTTGCGCGGACTTACGTCGACACGATGGTCTCCTTGCCTTGGAATACGACCACCGTTGACCGCTTAGAACTCGCAAATGTAAAGGAAGTTCTTGATGCCGACCACTACGGACTCGCGCAAATCAAGGATCGAATCATCGAATTCTTGGCGGTTCGAAAGGTCAAGACGACCGGCACGATTCGACAGCCGATTCTCTGCTTCGTCGGCCCTCCCGGCGTCGGAAAGACCTCGCTTGGTCGAAGCATCGCCACCGCGATGGATCGCAAGTATGCGCGCATCAGCCTTGGCGGGATGCGCGACGAAGCCGAAATCCGCGGCCACCGACGCACCTACATCGGGGCAATGCCTGGCCAGCTCATGCAGGCCCTGCGGCGCGTCGAGAGCGGCAACCCGGTGATGGTCCTGGACGAGATCGACAAGCTCGGCAACGACTTCCGCGGCGACCCATCTTCTGCCCTGCTCGAAGTGCTCGACCCGGAACAGAACATCACCTTCCGCGACCATTACGTGGACGTGCCGTTCGACCTGAGCCGCGTGTTCTTCATCGCGACCGCCAACCGGCTCGACACGATTCCCGCGCCGTTGCGCGACCGAATGGAGATCATCGAACTCGGCGGCTACACCGAAGAAGAGAAGATCGAGATTGCGGTTCGGCACCTCGTGCCAAAGCAAGTAGACGAGCACGGCCTTCGTCCAAGCCAAATCGCCTTTAAGCGCGAGGCGATCCAGAAGATCGTTCGTCACTACACCCGCGAGGCCGGAGTGCGAAACCTCGAGCGAGAAATCGGCACGGTGACCCGAAAAGTCACGCGACGTTTCGCCGAAGGAAACAAAGCCAAAATCAACGTGACCACCAAGTACGTTGAAACCGCGCTTGGCGCGCCTAGATTCATCCACGACGAGGTTCTCGAACGGGAGCTGAATCCGGGAACCGCGGTTGGCCTAGCCTGGACGCCGGTCGGTGGCGACATCTTGTTCATCGAAAGCGCCAAGATGCCGGGCACACGTGGCCTGATCGTCACCGGACAACTCGGCGACGTGATGAAAGAATCGATCACGGCCGCAATGAGCTACGCCCGTAGCAACGCGGTGAAGCTGAAACTTGATCTCTCCAATCTGGACAAGACCGAGATTCACGTGCACGTTCCGGCCGGTGCGGTTCCAAAGGACGGCCCAAGCGCGGGTGTGACGATGCTGACTGCCCTCACTTCCCTCTTCAGCGATCGACCGGTGAAGAAGCGATTGGCGATGACGGGAGAAATCACCCTCTCTGGCCAGGTTCTTCCGGTCGGCGGAATCAAGGAGAAGGTGCTGGCGGCTTTCCGGGCAGGAGTCGAAACGCTGATCCTTCCGGATCAAAATCAGAAGGACTACTTGGAGGACGTTCCGTCCGAAATTCGCGAGAAGCTCACGGTTCACTTCGTTAAGCACGCCGACCAGGTTTTGAAACTCGCCCTCGAAAAGTAGGAATGATTCCCTCGTTAGCCGCGTCTAACGAGGGATGGTCCTTCTCGCACTGCACTTACTAGCTGACATCAAGCAGTTCAACATTAACGTGGTCGAGTACGAAGTGTCGGCCAAGTTCGAGCTGACGGAAGTCAGCGTGACCCGTTCCAAGGACAACACCGTTCGAGCTGTCGTCGACACGGCCAAGATCATGAAGTCGATGCAGTCGATGGTCGACTTACGGCGCGCAAAGAAGGTTGCCGATACATCCGTCCGAACCATCTCAGATAAGCCTGCCGGCTGGGGACCAGCAAACTCGCCGACTCTGGAAGTGACGAAAACCTGGAAGTTCCTACCTAGCGTAACCGAGGACGAAATCAAGATCGACGCGAGCGTCGAACGTGCTTACGGGCCGAAGAGCACGACCCATGAGATCAAAACCGTGCTTAAGACCGGAAAATCCTACACGCTGACGGTGACCGATGCCGACGGCAAGCGCCGGCTCGTCATCGTCACCCCGACCTTAGTTCCCGATGTACTCTTCTAAGCGAAGGCAGTCTGCCTTCGTCGGATCGGAGAACACATCCAAGGCTCGGATCAGCGCAACCGCGGTGTCGATGGACGTGACGCACGGCACCCCGGTTTCAATGCAGGCGCGGCGAATGCGAGCGGCTTCGCTTTCGGCGGTCTCATTCAGGCTCGGGGTGTTGATCATGAGCGAAATTCGTCCCGCCATGATCGCGTCCAAAATGCTCGGCGTGCCGTTCTGAATCTTCCGCAGGATCTCGCACTCGATTCCATTCTCAATCAGGTATTTCGCCGTTCCCGGAGTCGCCGCGATAGCGCGACCGGATGCCTTTAGCCCCTTTGCAATCTCCAACGCACGGTCTTTGTCCCCGTTCTTCACGGTCAAGCAGACCAGGCCGTCGCCTTTGAAGTGAATCCCGCTGCCGATCATCGCCTTATACAGCGCGCCTTCGAAGGTGCGGTCCATGCCCAGGATTTCTCCGGTGGACTTCATTTCGGGGCCGAGGGACGGCTCGACCTTTGCTAGTTTCTGGAAGCTAAAGACCGGCGCCTTGATCGCGAAGAATCCAAGATCAGGCGGGGTCCAGTTTCCGGCGGCGAGTTCAGCTTCGCCGATCACTCCAACCTTCGGGTTCCAAAGACCGCTGCCATAGCCGAGGTCCTTTAGGTTCTGGCCCATCATGCATCGCGTAGCTAAGTCGACCATGTTCACACCGGTGACTTTGCTCAGGTACGGCACAGTGCGGCTGGCGCGCGGGTTCACCTCCAGCACGTACGGCACGTTGTCCACAATGACGAACTGGATGTTCATGAGGCCATGAACTTCGAGGGCACGGGCGATTTTCGCCGCGCTGAGGACCATCTCTGCCTGAATCTCCGGGCTCAACGAGATCGGTGGGTAAACCGCCATCGAGTCTCCGCTGTGGATGCCGGCGCGCTCGATGTGCTCCATGATTCCCGGAACCAGCGTATCAACGCCATCCGAAATCACATCGACCTCCGCTTCCTTTCCAAGCAGATACTGGTCTACCAAAACCGGCTGGCCGGGATTGGCGTCTTCCGCTTCCTGATAAAAGTTCTGAAGCTGGCTTTCGGAAAAAACGATTTCCATGGCCCGGCCACCGAGGACGAACGAGGGTCGGACGAGAACCGGATAGCCGATTTCGGCTGCAGCTTCTCGCGCTTCGGCGAGGGAACGGACGGCTTTACCATTAGGTCGGCGAATGCCGAGCCCTTCGAGAAGGGCTTCAAACTGCTCTCGGTCTTCTGCGGTGGCGATTGCCTTTGGCGAGGTGCCTAGCACTTGGACACCCTCGTTTGCCAAACCTTCTGCCAGGTTGATCGCCGTTTGGCCGCCGAACTGACACACCACGCCAATGGGGTTTTCGTGCGCGATGACGTCCTGAACGTCTTCTAGCGTGACCGGCTCAAAGTAGAGTCCATCGCCGGTGTCGAAGTCGGTGCTGACCGTTTCCGGGTTGTTGTTGATGATAATCGCTCGGTAGCCCATCTTTCGAAGGGACCAAACGCAGTGGACACAAGAGTAATCAAACTCGATCCCCTGACCAATTCGAATCGGGCCTGACCCGAGAACGAGGACCGTCTGCTTCATCAAAAGATCAGGGTACCAGCCGCGCTACTTTTGCGTTGCTAGGTGAAGGCATTCCTGGTGCCGAAAACAGTCGGTCGTATGGTCGTTGACTAAACCCGTTGCCTGGGCCATCGCATAAATAATCGTTGGGCCGACGAACTTGAAGCCTCGCTTGAGCAGATCTTTGCTGATGGTTTCGGAAAGGCTGCTCTTGGCTGGCAGATCCTTCATCGATTTGAACTCATTGTTCACCGGCTGACCATCGGTCCAGCTCCACCAGTAATTCGAAAACGAACCGTGCTCGGCTCGCAATTCGAGCAGCCGTTGGGCATTGAGTCGCGTGCTGGCCACCTTCGCCCGATTTCGAACGATCTCGCCGGTCGCTAAGACTTCAGCAAGATCCTCATCCGTCATTTCTGCCACTTTCGAAATCTCAAAGTTGCTAAAGGCACGGTGATAGCCGTCTCGCTTTTTCAGCACGGTCAGCCAACTCAGGCCGGCTTGGGCCCCTTCAAGAGTGAGGAATTCAAAGAGCACCATGTCATCAAAAACCGGAACGCCCCATTCGGCATCGTGATACGCGATCTCAAGTTCGTGCTTGGGCCAAGCGCAACGATGACTCATTTGCATACCATGCCGCGCTGGGTCAGCATTTCTTTCACCGAGTTGAGGTGAGCAAGGTCGCGCGTTTCAACCGTACATTCCACTTCCACCGTCGATACGTCGGCACTGGCAAATGCGCGGTCGTGGATGATTTGCTTCACCGAAGCGCCAGACTCGGCAAGGACTGCCGCCAGTTTGGCCAACCCTCCGGGACGGTCCGAGATCACGGTTCGGAACCGCGCCAAGCGGCCATCCGCAACCAATCCGTACTCGATGACCCGGCCGAGAATCGCAGGGTCGATGTTTCCTCCGCACAAGATGAGAACCACCGTTTTCCCGATCAGGTGCGGCACCTTATTCGCAAGAATGGCCGCGAGTGAAGAGGCACCACCGCCTTCCACGACGCCCTTCTCAAGCTCCAATAGCCGGAGGATCGAGAGCGCAATCGACTCCTCATCCACCTGGACCACGGAATCGACCACTTTCTGAGCAATACCAAACGCTCGGGCCCCGACGGTCGGCACGCTCAGGCCATCGGCAAGGCTCGGCTTCATTCCACATAGCACCGGGCCGCCGTGCTTCATTGCGGCGGTGTACGTTGCCGCGTTTTCTGGCTCGACGCCGATGATTTCAATACCGGGGCGCATTGTCTTCATCGCGAGGCCAACCCCGGCGATCAATCCTGCACCGCCAATCGGAATGAGAACCGCATCGGCCTCGGGCACCTGCTCCATGATTTCTAGGCCGATGGTGCCTTGGCCAACGATGACTTCCGCCGAGTCGAATCCGTGAACGTAAGTGAGCCCTTCTTTCTCCACAAACTCGTCGGCCAGTTCTTTGGCTTCGCCGATGTTTTGGCCCGATAGCTCAACTCGGGCTCCGTAGCCGCGACAGCGCGATTGCTTAACCAACGGCGAGAAGACCGGCATCACCACAGTGACCGGAATGCCGAGATCGCGGCCATGGTAGCTGAGGGCGAGAGCATGGTTGCCCGCAGAAGCCGCAACAACTCCGCGCTCACGTTGCTCTGGGCTGAGTTGCAAGAGGGCGTTACGCGCGCCACGCTCCTTGAACGAACCGGTGCGCTGCAGGTACTCCAGCTTGGTGAAAACTCGGTAGCCGGTCAGTTCGGAGAGCGCCGAAGACTCTCGGCAAGGCGTGGTCAGAATGCCACTGGCAATTCGCGAGCGAGCGGCGACAATCTGATCAAAAGAAGGCTCCATGGATGACAGTGAGTCTACGCCGAGTTTCCAGAATCTGCACGTATAGGACCTCGGAACTATTGAATCACCGATTTCGGTACTTCCATCACATACTCAGATCGAGGCAAGAAATGGATCAAAGCAAGATAAGTTTGTCGGAGGCACTAAAGGTGCTACGTCTGCGCTTAAAGCGAGAGGATGGAGCTGCGGAGCAAGAAATTGATCGCGAGCAACTCAAGAATCTGCTTGGCGTCGACGACGAAACGCTGAATGGACTCCTAAAGGCCACCGCTCAAACGGATCGCTTTGGTTTCGACAGGGCGGCTCGGCTGAGCGCCGGACTGGCGGCCGCAACCGCTTTCGCCTTGTTCACGCTGTTTGCGGGTGGCATCCGCGTGAACCGGTCCGCGCCGACCGAGGTTGTCGCCATTCACGAAGTCCAGGGACCAGAAGTACGCGTGATCACGCTGGGATCAAGAGTTGCGCCTCCGGCACCTCCGGTCCCGCCTTCGGCCTACGAGGCTGAAGCGGCAGCCGAAGTCGCCCGAGCAGAGGCCGATATCGCTCGCGCCGAGGCCGAGTCGCAAAAAGCGGTTGCAGAATCGCTGGCGGCGGTCGCGGAAGCGCAAGCCAGCATTGCTCCCGATGCCGAAGCACGGGTGATTAAGTCAACGATTTCGCGAACTCATCCGATCTCTGTTCGGATCCTTTAACCCGCTCAGCGAATATTAAAGTACTTCGCCTCAGGGTGATGAACGATGATCGCGCTGGTGCTCTGCTCGGGCACCAGCATGAACTCGTCGCTCAATTCCAAACCAATCTGCTCGGGCTTCAAGAGCTCAAATAGCTTGGATTGATCTTCCAAGTTTGGACAAGCCGGGTATCCGAATGAGTAGCGCGAGCCGTGGTACTTCGCGCTGAACATAAGCCGAAAATCGTCCGGCTCCTGATCGCCGATGCCCATTTCCAAGCGAATTTGGCGATGCCAGTACTCGGCGAGCGCCTCCGCCGTCTCGACGCCCATACCGTGCACAAAGAGGTAGTCCTGGTAATCCCCTTCCGCAAAGAGCTTCTGTTCGTGCTCTGAAATCTTCTTGCCCACGGTGACGACGTGGAAGCCAACGGTATCAGGAGCTTGGCCGACCGGGCGGAAGAAGTCACTGAGGCAGAGGTTTCGGTGATCCCGTTGTCGCGGGAAGGAAAACCGTAGCCGCTCCGTTTTGGCGTCCTCTTCGTAAATGATGAGGTCGTTGCCTTCGGAGTTGCAGGGGAAGTAGCCCCAGACGACTTTGGGTTCGAGCACCCGGGCGAGTTCACGCTGGAGTCGCTCGAATACCGGGCGAGCTTGGGCATCCAACCACGCCGTGAATTCAACGTTGCCCATCCCTTCCGGTCGCTTGAACTGCCATTGGCCGCGGAAAAGGGCAATCGGGTTGATGTACTTGTACAGTTCGAAGATGTCGAAGTTCGTATGCCGCTTCGCGCCGTAGAAGGGCAACGCAGGAGATTCTGCGAGCGGCTGCACGTCGGATCGAATACCGTTGAAAACGTAAAGTGACGGATCGAGAACGTCGAGCCGGTGACTTCGAACGCGCTCCACCGGTACTTCTTCGGCTTCCACCTCGGGTGCAGGTGCAAGATCGGCGGCGGCTATTTCCTCCATCACTCGAAGCCCTTCAAAGGCGTCTTGCGCGTAGAAGACTTTGCCTTTGTATAGGTTCCGCAGATCCTGCTCAACGTACGAGCGAGTGAGGGCTGCGCCGCCGAGAATCACCGGTACGTGCGAAAGATTCCGGCTGTTCATCTCCAGCAGGTTCTCCTTCATAATGAGCGTCGACTTCACAAGGAGCCCGCTGAGCCCGATGACCTGGCAACCACTTTCTCGGTACTTGTCGAGAATCGTGTTGATCGGCTGTTTGATCCCGATGTTCACCACCCGGTATCCGTTGTTGCTGAGGATGATATCGACAAGGTTTTTCCCGATATCATGAACATCTCCGGCGACGGTTGCGAGCAAGATGGACCCTTTTTCGCTCCCCTCAACTCGCTCCATGAGCGGTTCCAGGAATCGGACCGCCGTCTTCATGACTTCCGCGCTTTGCAGAACGAAAGGCAGTTGCATCTTGCCCGCGCCGAAAAGCTCACCGACCGTCTTCATTCCGTCCAGCAGAATGTCGTTGATGATCGCAAGCGGCGCGTAGGTCTCCAGCGCGATCTGAAGGCGAGAATCGAGCCCCTTCTTCACGCCATTGACGATGTGCTTTTTGAGTTGGTCCTCAATCGTTAGCCCAGCAAAGGCGTCGGTCGCATCGCTACTGGCTCGGACGTTCTCGAATCGAGACATCAGCTCGATGAGGGGATCATATGTACAAACTCGCTGCTGATCGCTTCCCGAACCTGGCACTGCTCAGGAGAATACCGGTTCCTGCCCTTTCGGTCCTATGCGGGCACCTTTTAACGCGTGATGGTGGTACTACTGCGTGCCTTGCCTTTCTTCAGATTCTGCCGAGACCGAATTTTGTTATGTTTTGTCTTATTGCTTCTCATGTCGAGCAGCTTTGGGCAAGCTCCTTCATCCGTTCCTGAGATCAAAACTGCACAAACTACCCAAATCATCAAAATTGACGGCGAGATTGAAGAGACCGAGTGGCAAGGCGCATTTGTGCAGGACGGCCTTTTTGATCCGGTTACTGGTCAAAGCGCTCGAAACCGGACGAAGGTTTTCCTCACCTACAACCAAGAGGCGCTCTTTGTGGCCTTTCGATGTTATGCGCTGGAGCCGAGCGATATCATCGCTCGAGAAATTCGCATCGGGGCAGAGTTTGAAGGCGAAGACTACGTTGGATTTACGATCAACCCCTTCGGAACCCGTAGCGGTTCTGGCTCGAGCGAATTCTTTGTTAACCCGCTAAACACTCAAAGCGATGACATCGCTGGGGGCAGATCTTCGAAGCGGGAGTGGCGAGGCGAATGGACTTCTGGTGCCAAGAGACTTGAGGACGGCTGGTCCGTCGAAATGCGCATCCCCTGGAAGGTCCTGAACTATCCGAGCGGCAAGGACCTCAACATGGACGTGATCTTTGGTCGCGTCGAAGGCAAGCGCCAGGCAAAGTCCTTCTGGCCAAATATCGGCTTGCAAGAGTTCAGCGACCGTTCGGCCCGTTGGTTAGGTGTTTCGCCTCCACCGGCCGCTCTGAAGCCGTTTCAGTACCTCGGCTACATTGCGCCAGAGTACGATCGCACCTCTTCTGGAGTGCGAGCCGGGTTGGACGTACGGTACCAACCGACCTCTACCGTCACCGGTTTGCTCTCGGTTAACCCAGATTTCCGCAACATCGAAGCCCAAATCGCCGGCATCGACTTCACCCGAACCGAGAGATTCCTAAACGACGTCCGGCCGTTCTTCACGGAGGGTTCGGACTTCTTCCGCACGGGCGGATTCTTTGGCTACGGGAATCTCTTCTACTCCAACCGAATTCAGGAAATGGACTGGGGCGCAAAGAGTTTTGGCCGCATCACCAACCGATTGGATTACGGTGCCCTCGTTGCCAATGACACCGGGAAGCAATCTGTGGGCGTGTTCCGAATCCACCAAGATCCAGGCCAGCGCGGCGATATGTCGCTGTTCGGCACGACCCTCAACCGACCCGGCGGTTATCGGCACGAGGCCCTCGGTGGCAGTTACTACACCCAGCGAGGATCGTTTGCGTGGTCGGGGAACGCCGCTATCGAGAAGGATCAGTCCAGAGCCTACAGTTCTGCTGGCAACGTTTCGATGAACTATCAGGTCCCGAACTGGTTCTCCGACGTGACTTACCGCTGGATCAAACCGGATTTTGCTCCCCCGCTTGGCTTTATCCCATGGACCGACCGAAAGGGGTTTTCGTCTTACACCGAGTACTTCCGTGAGTTCCGAAAGGGCGGAGTCCGGGACGTGAATGCGAACATCTTCGGAACGTACTTCGAACAGTACGATGGCCGGGAGCAGGAAAAAGGGTTCGAATCTTCCGCTGGGTTTACGACGCGAAACGACATGCGAGTAGGCGTGAACCATACCAACACGCGGTTCTTCGGAAAGCTGGACCGCGTTTTTGGTTTGTTCGTCTCCCCGAACCAAAGCAACCGATTCCGAAAATTCTCGATCTACACCGAGGCTGGACAACGCGGCGGGGTGCCGAGCAACTTCACCAGCCTGCAGGCTAGCTATCGCTTGTTCAAGCGCATGGACCTCGGGCTGTCCCATTCGGTCATTACAGTGGGCGATACCGACCGCCAAACCATCGCCACCCTCGGTTACGAGTTCTCCCGAACCATGTCCGTCACCGGGCGATTGGTGGACAGCAATGGCCGTAGAAATGGCTACCTTGCCTTCCGGAACGGCGGCGGGAGCGGGACGGAGTACTACTTGATCGTCGGCGACCCGAATACTCAGGAATTTGTGTCCCGGGTCAGCGTAAAAGTTGTCTTTGCGTTCTAAAATAGTAGACAGATGAGCATCGTTAAGTACGACACCCCCTTGGTGCTTGCAAAAGACTTCACCCCGCGTGGAGACCAAGCCACCGCCATCGCGGGATTGGTGGAAGGACTTGATGCGGGCTACCGTTTCCAGACCCTGCTAGGCGCAACCGGTACGGGAAAAACGTACACGATGGCCAGCGTCATCGCCGAGACCCAGCGTCCGGCGCTTATCATCGCGCACAACAAAACCCTGGCCGCCCAGCTGTGCCAAGAGTTCCGGGCCTTCTTCCCCGACAACTCGGTTCAGTACTTCATCAGCTATTACGATTACTATCAGCCAGAGGCGTACGTGCCGAGCGCCGACCTCTATATCGAAAAGGACAGCTCGGTCAACGACGAGATTGAGCGACTTCGCCACGCCGCAACCCACTGTCTTTTGGAGCGAAAGGACGTCATCGTCATCGCCTCCGTGAGCTGCATTTACGGCCTAGGTTCGCCGAGCGAGTACGCCGAGGCAGTTGTGACCTTTGAGAAGGGCCAGACCATTGAGCTCGACGACGTGCTGAAGAAGCTGAGCCAAATGCAGTTCACGCGCACCGCGCTCATTCTGGAGCGCGGCACGTTCCGGGTGCGCGGGGACACTTTGGAGGTTCAACCCAAGGACGAAGAGATCGTCACCCGCGTCGAGTTCTTTGGCGACACGATTGAGCGCATTCGGCTTGTTGACCCTTTGACCGGCGAAGTCATCGACGAACCCAACCGCATCTCCGTCTTCCCTGCCACCCACTACGTGACGCCGTGGGAAAAGATGGAGGTGGTGACGGCACAGATTCAGGCCGAGCTTGAAGCGCAGGAAGCGATGTTCATCTCGCAGGGCAAATTGTTGGAAGCGCAGCGCATCCGACAGCGCGTGGAGTTCGACCTCGAAATGATGCGAGAGGTCGGCTTCTGTAACGGCATCGAAAACTACAGCCGGTACTTTGACGGCCGAAAGCCGGGCGACCCGCCGTACACGTTGCTGGACTTCCTTCCCTCAGATGCACTCGTCTTTATCGACGAAAGCCACCAAACATTGCCCCAAATCCGGGCGATGTACAACGGCGACCGACAACGCAAATCGGTTCTGGTGGACTATGGTTTCCGACTGCCGTCGGCGCTCGATAACCGTCCGCTTCAGTTCGATGAGTACCTAGAGCGTGTTCCTCAAGTCGTCTTTGTTTCGGCAACCCCCGGTCCGTTCGAGGCCGAGGTGCAGAGCCAGGTGGTGGAGCAAATCATCCGCCCAACCTTCATCGTTGACCCAGAAATCGATATTCGCCCGAGCAAGGGCCAGATCGACGATCTGCTCAACGAAATCCAGCTGCGCGCGGCGATGAACCAGAGAACGCTGGTAACGACGTTGACCAAGAAGATGGCAGAGGACCTTACGGGTTACCTCCAAGACATCAACGTCAAGGTCAACTACATCCACTCCAACGTTCACTCCCTAGAGCGACCAGAAATCTTGCGCGACCTCCGGCTTGGGGTGTACGACGTCGTCGTAGGTGTCAACCTGCTCCGAGAAGGTTTAGACCTTCCGGAGGTCACCTTGGTCGCGATCCTTGATGCCGATAAAACGGGATTTTTGCGTAGCGCCACCGCGCTGATTCAGACCGTTGGACGAGCCGCCCGAAACGTGGACGGCAAAGTCATCATGTACGCCGACGTGATCTCGGACGCGATGCAGGCGGCGATTGACGAAACGAACCGTCGGCGAGCCATCCAACAGCGCTATAACGACGAGCATGGAATCTCCCCCAAGACCGTGACCAAGATGGTCCGAGAAACCGTGCGTTCTTACGATGCCGTCAACGAGGTCGCGAACCAGTACTCCGACGAGGTCCGCGAAGCAATCGGAAAGGACGGCGCGCCGGTCCGGGTCGAAGATATTCCGCTGCTGATCGATGCCCTTGAGAAGGAAATGAAGGACCTCTCGAAGGCGATGGAGTTTGAGAAAGCCGCGAAAGTTCGCGACGAAATTGGCGAACTCCGGAAGCTAAACGGAACCAGTTCGGGCCGATTGGGCCAGGAAAAACGGCACAACCGGCGATTCAAACCGCGAAGCTAAGCGAGGCCGGGAAGAGGACCGTCTCCACAGAAGTCACCGTTTCCAAACCGCTTGATCGGGTGTCCCATGCCGTGGGCGAGGGACATCAGCAATCGGTTATGCGGGAGCGAGTTGAACTTCACGGAGCGGCCCATCTTGAAGTCGAGCCCGTTCCCCACCAGGACGAACGGAATGTTCTCCAGCGTGTGAGAGTTGCCCTGCCCAAGTTCGTTGGTCCATACCACCGTGGTGTTGTCCAGCATGTTGCCGGTGCCGTCATTCTCCGGCGTTTCGGCGAGTCGCTTGCACAGATAGGCGAGCTGCTCGCAGTACCAGCGATTGATCTTTGTGAGCTTCTCTTGGGCTTCCTTGTTGGAATCCGGTTCGTGCGAAAGGTCGTGCTGCCCTTCCTTGATTCCAAGCCAAGACATTCGGGCTTGCCCGACGCTGTTCGTGTACTGTAACGTCGCAATCCGCGTGCTATCTGCAACGAAACTGCTGACCATCAGATCGATTTGCAGCTTGCTCAGCTCCGGCATTTTGTCGTTATCGCGTCGAACTCCGGCGGGCATCTCCGGCACCTTGTGGCCCACATCCTTTTTCCGCGATGCCTGAATCTCTTTCTCCATATCCCGAACAAGCGACGCGTGCTCGTCGAGCAATAGCCTGTCCTGAGCACTCAGCTGCGATTTGACCTTCGCCATATCCGCCTGAAGGTCGTCGAGCACGCTCTTAAGCGTCTCTTGGTCCTTCATTTGGCCATAGAGCTTGCCAAACATTTGGTACGGATCGTCGATAGGTGCGATCGGTTTGTTTGGCCCGGCGTAAACCATTCGGGTCCAGGTGTCGGCGTGCTCTGGGACCATGACGCCGAACTCAAGCGAGCCAAAGCGAGTTCGCGTGACCATCGACTTTTGGAGATGGTTCTTGATTTCTTGGTCGATCGAGTGGCCACTCGCCCAACCCGCAGGCGTGTCCGATCCGCCTTGGACGTTGCCCGGAAAGAGTTCAATGCCGGTCAACAAACAGCCGATTCCGCGCATGTGGTTATCGCCGTCTCCGCGAACACGGTCGGAAACGCCGTTGAGAATCAGGGTCTTGCTCTTAAATGGCTCAAGCGGTTTCAGGCTCTCTTTAAGTTCAAAGTTCGTTCCAACCTGGTCAGGCCAGAAGGTCTTGGGAACGATCCCGTCGGGACTAAAGATGATCACCAGTCGCTTCTTTCGTGGAAGCAAGGCGAGTTCGGAGACGCTGGGGAGGTTCGTGACGAACGGCAGCATTGCCGCGCTCAGGCCCATGTCTCGAATGAATTCTCGTCGGGTTCTTTCAATTCTCATTTCGCGGCTCCCTTTGGGGTTTGCACGGCTGGCTTTCGCTCCGTTGCGAGGCTGGTTTGCACGACCGTTTCGGCCATCAACCTTTTAATACTAAACTGATTTTTGACAAAGCTGGTCTTTAACTCGGAAATTAATGTCGGCCGATAGGCGAGGGCCGGTTGCTTGACCATGTGGTGGAACAGCTTTTCCGTGAACGCGGCGTGGGCTTCATCGCTGTTCGCCAGATAGTTGGCTAGGTCAGCGGGACCGGAGAACTTGACCACCGCGCCGCCTCGAGTTCGGTAGAAGCCCGTGGAGTCGATCGCTTTGCTGTTCTCTTCGCTTCGCGCTTTCCCAATTGCGTCGAACCGCTCGAAGGCAAACCCAAGCGGGTTGATCATGCTGTGGCACGAGTTACATGCGTCTGGCTTGGTCTGCATCGCCACCCGTTGGCGAGTGGTAAGTCCCGGATGCAAACTCGGTGCGAGGGGGGCAAATGCGGCAGGCGGTGGCTGTAAGGTTCTTCCGAGCATGCTACGGGCAACGAGCACGCCACGATGAATCGGGGAGCTTGTTTCCAGATACGCAAGCCGACTCAGCATGTACGGGTGCGTCAGGACGCCGGCCCGATCGTCGCCAAGTTTCACGGGCTGGAAGTCCGCGTCTTTCGGCAATCCGCCGCCGTAGATTTGGGCTAGTCGCCCATTCATCGGCATTTCTTGGGTAAGCATCAGTTGGCGGTAGTCCGATGCCTCCGATCCGGCGGTTTCTTGAAGCAAGATTTCGAGTGACTGGCGCAGATCCGATGCGGTGGCGTTATCGAATTCGGGGTACCGTTTCGCGCTCTTGACGAGGTCCGGAATCTCGTCGACCTTGAGCCAAGCAAGCAGAAACTCTCGCAGCTTTGCCCACGCTCTTGGATCGCGCACCATTCGGTTAGCTTGGGCTTCGACTTGCTCTTTGGTCACCAGGCTTCCGGCCGCCGCGGCCCGCATCAGCTCCTCATCCGGCAAGGTGTCCCAAAGGCCATAGGCCAACTGCGACGCGACCAGGTAGGTATCTTTCTCGGCCTGTCCGATCTCTCGGTACAAGAATCGCGGCGATTTCAGGATCATCAGTAGCGATCGCTTGATCGCCGACTCTGTCGAAACCGAATCGACAAAATGCTTCTCAACGTAAAGTTGCTTCTGATCCGGGGTGAGCGGGCGGCGGAAGGCCCGTTCTGCCGTTCGTAAGAACAGCTCGGCCAGTTTCTTCTTTGCGTCTGCCGCGTTGGGGTCAACTCCGGTGACGAGCTTGCAGTGCGAGGCGACGTAGCCCGCGGCGTCGAGCGCGGATTCGGTGGTCGCGTCGTCCCAAGCCTTGCTGACGCTGCTGCCGCGCTCGTAACCAATGCTTCGGTCATCGGCCGGGAATCGGGTTGAAACGACGTACGACTCTCGGACTTCTTGTGAAAACAGGAATCTCGATGGGATCGTTTCAACCGCAAGCTTCGGCCGCTTCCATTGCAGTTCCACGAATGCGGGAGCAGGCTTCAGCTTCTTTCGCTTTTCGGTGTCATCCACGCCGACCGTCGACTTCGAGAATTCAAGGACAATCGGGTACGCCTGCCCGCCAATAAGCGGGACCGATGCACGAAACTCGTTATCGTTCGAGCTACGAATCCAGCCATCGATGAACGGTTTCGACTGACCGTTTAGATAAAGGCGAACCGCCTGATCCGATCGGACGATGAACTCATATTCACCCGTGTCGGGAGCCTCCACGCTTCCAACCCATCGGATCGAGAACTTATGCGGATCTACCTGATCTAGCCCCGGCACTTTGGGGGCCTCCGTTCCAAACTGCGCGCCGATGCTGCTATCCACGCGCTTGATCGGATCTTTTCCTTCCCAGAGTCGGCCGCGGAAGTAAGTAGCGCTGAGTCCGCCGCGGGTACCCCGGCCCCAACTCGGTTGCATTCCCGAAATCAGGTCGGTGACGGAGTTCTTAAATTGCCGAACGGTGAGACGGCTGAGGCTCACTCTTGCCGGGCGGTTTCGCTCTTGGGCCAGCGACGAGTAGAACGTGTCGAACATGTACTGCGCGACTTTCGCAGCGTCTGGCGCAGCGCATTTCACCGGCCCTGGAGGCATCTGCTGGGCAATGAACTTGCTGAGATCACCGACGGATTGGGTGCCCGTCAGCGGCTTGGGATACGCGGCTCCCCCCTGACCCTTCACGCCGTGGCACGGTGCGCATTTTGCTTGATAGATCTGGGCACCGGTCTTGGCTTGAGCGGGTGCTTTGGGCTTCGGCTTGGCTTGTCCGGGCGTGAAGGCGGACATCCCTAAAAAGAGACTGATGCCCGCTAACCCAAACAGAGTGTAAATCGGTGACGCCACTGTCCCGTAATGCTCCCAACTCATTCTACACGCCGTTTCGGAGTGCTATTAGGTTTTACGTTTTGTCCTCGCTACCGTTCCGAATGAGTGAACTCGCCGGGCTCTCGCCAGAAGGTGCGGCGCTTCGAGATTCGATCCGGACGATCGCTGTAAACGGTCGTCACTCGGGCAAACCAGTCGGTCTGTTCGCTCGCCTCTAGGGTGAAACGCATCCGAGAGGGCCACTGCCGGTACTTCAAATTTCGGTTAAGGGCCTTGATGTTTTGCAGTTTCTCGTAAGCCCATTCGTGGCGTCGCTTTCCTTCGGGAGCACCAAAATCGAGCATGTCGAGAATGCCGAGATGGAGCCGCAAGCCTTCGGTGTATAGCGGCAGTCCGCGTTCGTAGGCCATGCCTAAGCACGTCATGGCAATGACCTCGCGGCGAACTTGCTCGTCGCTCTCGGACTTAAATCGAAGACCGCGCATGGCGGGGAGTTGGCGAAGTTTCGCCTCCGGAATCCGGCTACCAATGGCGAGGGCGGAGATGATCAGCAAGCCATCCGACAGAGCTTCAAACTCGTCGGTTAGGTTCGCGAGCCAGTCCAGGACGTCCGAAATCGCGCCTGATTGAAGCATCGCGTAAGCGCCGGCCGTTGCGCCGACAGGGTCTTGAAACTTCCGGTTCATCAGTTCACGGGCGACCGTGTCTTGAATGGCGCGCACTGCGCCGTGTTGACCTTGCAGGGCGTACGAAAGGAGCCCTTCCGCCGCCGGATTCATCGTGATCACGCTCACGCAAATCGGATCGCGCGTGCTCTCCAGCGGAGAACCGTCGGATTGCTGTTGCTGCTTCGGCGACTCCAGACCGGCGGGTCGAGGGAATACGACCACTTGGCTCGGCACATACGGCGGGACCATGACGAACCTCACCGGCACCTTCGGGCCTCCGATTTTGAGAACTCGCTGCACGCCATCTGGGGGAATCTCAATCCGCGCGGTCAGTGAGTTACTTGGATCCTGGGACATCCAGTCAACGCCAGACGAAAGCGGAGCCGTCCGCCAGCCGTCCTGTTCCTTCCGCCAAAGCTCGAGGAAAAGCTCGCGTCGTGGCCGAATGCTTTCAAAGGTGATCGTCGCTGCTTCGCTGAGCACCGGTCTGGTCGCAACGGCCGCCGCCAAAGTCTCTCGTGGCGAACGGTACGGATTGTCCAAGACCACTTGGGCATAGCCGTCGCCGACTTCCACTTCCCTTCGCAAGCTACTGCCATTGGGCAGAAGCGCTTGAACGGTGTAGGTACCGGGCCGAAGGTCGTCGACATCCAAGTATCCCGAAGCTGGCACAGCCGCACTGATGGGGGTGCGCTGAACCGTTCGGTCCATGTGGGTAATCGTCACCGGCACTACCGGCTGCTCGCCTCCGCCCAGGTCTAGTCGAATATTGAGTTGGGCCATTAGAAGTCCTCCAGAACCAACACGGGCGGTTTGGCGTGGCAGGTTTTCCAGTCCGGGCTGCCGGGTCGCTGAACGTCCAGCGGCCCGACCGGGGCCGAAAACGTCACCGGCTCGTCGTCGCCAACAAACCGACCCAGCCCTTTCGCCTCAATTCCCACTTTTGGACCGGGGGAAGTGGCTTCGAAGAACACTTTTGCAAATGCTTTCGGCTCCTGCACGTTCACCAACGATTGCTCCCAGACCGTTTCCCCACCTACCTCGAATAATGCCGGCAGCTTTTGTCTTCGGTGCGGATTGCCAACGGCTTTCACCGCCGAACCAAGGGAGTCGACCGTAACCTGCCACCGATTTCCAACTTCGGTAGCTGCGTAGTGGCTCAAGCAGTCCAGCAGGACTTCACAGAATCGGGTTTGGGAATTCACCGTCCCTTCCGCCGTTTGGTTGAGGGTCGCCGCACGAATCACCGGCACGTTCTTGCCGCTGATCAGCAACGGTCTTGCCGTAAGCAGGGTGCTCAGACCTTGGCGTGGAATGTCCATGTAAGACTTGGGGACGTTTCGACAGGCGTCAACCAAATACACCTGGGTCATGGCTTCGTTCGAACCCATCGACCGCTTGAATTGCTCGAAGTTCACCGCGTTGCGCCAAAACTCCTCCGCAGCGTCGCCGAAGTCTTGAAGCAACAAGAGGCTCTCGCTAGTGTTTGGGTCGGAGACGCCATGGCCACAGAAGTAGAAAATCGCCACGTTGTCGGCGTTCTGGTTGCAGAGATCCGACCAAGCTCGAGCGGCGGCTTTGACTTCGGCGAGGGTCGCTCCGCTGGCGATTTTCCCGGTTGGATCGTTCCCGATGAGGAGTTGGACTGTTCCTAGCGGGACTTCAAGTCGATCTTGGTTGGCAATGAACCAGTCCGCCACCGCCCGCGCCGACGGCTGCGGCGACGTCAACCGGTTCATGATCGGAACTTCTTTGTAGTACTTCCCTTTCAATGCCGCGGGCATTGTTTCCTTGGGCTTCGGCATGAAGAAGTAGTCCCCCACCCCGATGCAGAGGACATGGACCGCCGCCGAAGCGCCAAGATTTCCGTCGAACACCAGCATCAAATGACCTTAAACTCTTGTAGCCGGACCTTCAGGCGGGTGTAGTAGCTTGGCAAGCCGAAGTACAGGTTATGCGCGTTGATCAGCGAACCACCGGTGTTGAACTGGAAGTCATGCGCACCTTCTAGCATCGGTTCCAACCTAAATCCGAGCGGGTCAGCGAAGTCGTAGGAGTTGAGCCAAACGCCAATATTGTCGGGCTTAGAGGTCTTTGCTGGTGGCTTGACGCTCAGCTTTTGTCCGTAGACGTCGAGCTCCATGAAGAGGCCGACTTGCGTTCCTCCGGTGACCACAGCATCCGCAAAGAAGCCCGCTGGCAGAAGGTCGCGGTGGTG
This sequence comes from bacterium, assembly GCA_027485645.1. Lineage (GTDB taxonomy): Bacteria > Armatimonadota > Fimbriimonadia > Fimbriimonadales > Fimbriimonadaceae > Fimbriimonas. The sequence goes on along the minus strand of JAIXQR010000002.1, from coordinate 254,410 downwards.
GGTTAGGATGTCCCAGATGACCGTTCCGCCAAAACTGTGACCGACGAGCACCAATTTTTCGCCGTTCTTTTGAGCTTCATTCCAAGCTGCCGTGATGTCGGCCAAGGCGACTTTGGTGATCTCGTTCGGCGCATTGGCGGCACCGCGCGAATTGAGATAGACGAAAGCATCGCCAAGGAACTTCGCCGCACCAAGGGTCATAGTGCTCTTGGTCTTCAGCATGAACTTGTCCGACAGCCGGTCGACAACGCTGCCGACGGCTTTCTTGAATCCATCGGAAATTTTATCGAGAAATGGAAACCCGCCCAGGCTCTCTTTGACCTTTTCGGTTTCTCTTTGTTGCTGGAAAGCGTTGACCTGAGGCAACAATTCATCGATCAGTTCAGCATCCGTGTTTACCGAGTCCAACCAAGTCCAGTCGCCTTCCTTTGCGTACTCGGACAGAATCTTGACCGCCTCGCCGTAGGATTCCTCCGTGTCATTGTCGGCTTGCTCCATGCCGCTGACGATGAGATCAATCAGTTGTTCTTTTCCGCTCGGTTCGCTACCATCTGTCGCGGGTTTGCGGGCGATGGTCAGGAGTTGATTTCCCTTTAGCCCAGACTTTGCGGAGGGGTCCCCGAGGACTTCAAGGGTCTTTTCTTCGCCAAGGGTTTCGGCGCCGTCGGCGGTCGGCACGCATGCCCCATCGTAACGCAGCCGTCCGCCATGATCTCCCCAATATGGGTTCCGAACTTTGGCCTTGCCATCAAAGGTGATTTTCGAAAGCAGCTGAGATCGGTTCGCTACGTCGCGGTCAAACGCGGTGCCGTCCCCTTCTCGACGATTCGCAACTCCATGGACAAAAACAACTTGCATCTTCCGCATTCTAACCCGGAAGCGGAAGGAAGGCAACGATTATCGCGGGTAACTTTTGCAGACTCATGCAAGTCTCCACCCCGCGACGGTTTTCCCTTTCCACTTGGGCAGTAAATGGCTGGATTGGGCAGTCGCTTTGGGACAAACCAGGAGCGGAGTTGGGCGGAGAAGAGCCGCTTGGCAAACTCGGCGAAGTGCCCGCCGAAGCCGCCAAGCTCGGCATTCGGAACTTGGAAGTCTGCCACTTTCACCTTCCTCGCACTCGCGCCGCTGAGCTGAAGGTCGCCGCTGAAGCAGCGGGAGTTCATCTGTACCAGTTGCTCATCGACGACGGTGACATCGCGGACCCGGAGAACCATGAGCGAGACCTTGCCTGGATCAAAGGCTGGGTTGATGTCGCCGCCGAAGCCGGGTTTGCCCGCGTTCGTGTGATCGCGGGCAAGACCAACCCGGAAGGTGCCTTGGAGCGGGTGACGGAACACCTTAAGGACCTCACCGCCTACGCTAAGGCTCGCGGGATTCGGGTCGTCATCGAGAACTGGTTCCCGCTCATGTCCACCCCCGAGGCCGTCCTGCACGTGACCCGCGAGTTGGGCGACGAGCTTGGCCTGTGCTTTGACTTTGGCAACTGGGGTGGCGACAACAAGTACGCCGACCTCGGCCAGATCGTCCACTTGGCCGAGTCGTGCCACGCGAAATGCAACTTCATCGACGGCAAGCCAGACCTGGAGGACTTCACCAAGTGCCTCGACCTCACCCAAGAAGTCGGATTCAATGGCCCGTACACCCTGGTTCATGGCGAAACCGGGAGCGAGTGGGAGAGCCTGAAAGTTCAGATGAGTGCGCTTGAACCGTACATTTAGGTTAACCTTCGGGAATGAAGTTCAGGCCGTTCGGCAAGCACGGATTCGACGTTTCGGAAATTGGGTTTGGAGCATGGGCGATTGGCGGCAGCTGGGGACCCCAGTCCGATAGCGACTCGGTAGATGCCCTCAAGAAATCGCTTGATCTTGGCGTGAACTTTATAGACACCGCCGCCGGCTACGGCGGAGGCAAGAGCGAACGGATCATCGGTGAGGTTCTGCGCGAGCGTGGCGGCGAGAAGATCCATGTCGCCACCAAGACGCCACCGGCCTCCGGTGCCTGGCCGCCAACTCCGTACGACGATCCAGAAGATCGGTACTGCGAAATGTATCTGCGAGAGAACCTTGCCGAACGACTGACCAACTTGGCTTCGGACAAGGTCGACATCCTACAGCTTCACACTTGGACGCGGGCCTGGAATCGCGACCCGAAGCCGTTTGCGCATCTCCGCAATATCCAAGCCGAAGGCAAGATCGGCCTCATCGGAATCTCCACCCCCGAGCATGACCAGAATGCGGTCATCGATCTGATGCGCGGAGGGTGGGTGGACACCGTTCAAGTCATCTACAACCTGTTCGAGCAAGAACCAGCCGCCGAACTTCTCGATGTCGCAGGCGAAACGGGCACGGCGATCATCGTGCGAGTCGCCTTTGACGAAGGGGTGCTGACCGGCAAGTTCACCGCCGAAACAACGTTTGCCGAAGATGATTTCCGTCGGAACTACTTCGCCGGAGATCGTTTGTCCAGAGCGGTTGAGCGGGCCGAGGAAGTTCGAAAGGATGTGGAAGGTAGCGGTTACAGCATGGCGCAGGTCGCGCTCAAGTTCGCGCTCGCGCACCCTGCCGTCAGCACGGTCATTCCTGGAATTCGAAACGTGCAGCAAGCGGAGCTTAACTGTGCGGTGTCGGACCTGCCCGATTTGGATACCGACTTGATGATTCGCCTGCGCCGCCACAACTGGCGACGCGCATTTTGGTACTCCGGCAAATAAAACCGGAACTTTTCTGTACTCTTCGGTATATTATAGTTGTCAGGAGGAAGGAATGGGAAGAGTCAAGCAGTTCAAAGTCGAAGACGCGCTCGCGAAAGCGACCGATGTCTTTTGGCACAAAGGCTTCGAAGCCGCTTCCCTTTCCGACCTCACCGAAGAAATGGGGATCCAGAGGCCCAGTCTTTACGACACTTTTGGATCTAAGGCCGAGCTGTACCGCGACGCGTTGATGGCCTACCAGGCCGGAGCACGAGCGCAGTTAGAGCAGCTACTCGCCGAAGGAGCGACTCCCGTCGACTCCCTTCGGCGATTCCTCTCCACCGCCATCCCCAATAGCGTCAATGACCGAAAAGGTTGCTTCTGCGTGAACGCGTCCATCGAGACCGCCTCGCACGAAGCCGAAATTCAAGAAGTGCTTCAGAAGCACTTCGCTCAGGTTCAAACCTTGCTGGCGCGATACGTTTCTGCCGGACAGGCGGCGGGAGAAATCTCCCTCGATCTGTCTCCGATGGACGCGGCGGGCTACCTCCTGACCCTCATTCATGGCCTGCACGTCACAGCAAGGACGACTGCCGACCCCGCAATCTTGACCGCCCGCGCTGAATGCGGGCTCTCTGCCCTCCTTCCGTAATCCCTACCCACCGTAGCGATGACCTTTTACGCGTGAAAATCAAAACATACCAAACGGTACACAAAATGAATCAACTCTCAAACAAAATCGCTCTCATCACCGGTGCAACCTCAGGAATCGGTCGCGCTACTGCCCTCGCCTTTGCGGCCGAAGGGGCCAAGGTCGTCGTTACCGGTCGTCGGCAGGCCGAAGGTGAGCAGGTCGTTGCCGAAATTCTCGCGAACGGCGGTGAAGCCATCTTCGTCCAGACCGATGTTTCGATCGAGTCGCAGGCCGAAAACGCCGTCAACCAAACCATTGAGAAGTTCGGACGGATCGATATTCTCTTCAACAATGCAGGGGTTGAAGGCAGCTTCAGTTCACCGCTCCACGAGAACGGTGGAGACGTTTACGACAACGTCTTTAGCATCAACGTGAAGGGACTTCTCTTCGTTCACAAGCACGCAGTCCGGGCGATGCTCCAGTCGGGCGGCGGGGCGATCGTCAATACGAGCAGCATCGCAGGTCACATCGGATTCCCTGGCGCGGGAGTCTATGATGCCAGCAAGCACGCCATTGAAGGGCTCACCAAGACCGCCGCACTAGAGCTAGCCAAGGCAGGCATCCGCGTCAACGCGGTTGCGCCGGGAGCGATTCAAACCGAGATGGCTGACCGAGCCTTGGGCGATCACAAAGATTACGTTGCTGGAATGCATCCGATCGGTCGACTTGGCCGACCCGAGGAAATTGCGGCGGCGGTCGTCTTCCTCGCTTCTGATGCTGCTTCCTTTATTACTGGAGTCAGTCTCCCCGTCGACGGCGGTTTTACCGCCGCGTAGAAAGCGCAACCTGCCCCTCTTTCGTGTCCGAAGGAGGGGCAAAACGGGGTTTCTGAGGGCTGGGTCTGTCACTATAGGGACACCACCCAATTTCATGAGAAAACCTAAGCCAGAATTCAAAGGCAAATTCCAACCGCGAGACAAGTTTGCGGGCAAGCCAAAACGTAACAAACCCGCTTTCCAAAAGCCACTAGACCCCGACGCCCAGAAGGCCGCACCAGCACCCGTTGTTGAGGAAACTCCTGCAGATCTTCCAACGTTCGCCGAACTCGGTCTAAAAGATTCGATCGTCAAAGCCATCGTCGAGATGGGCTATGAATGCCCGACCCCGATCCAGGCCCGCGCCATTCCGGTCCTGCTCGAAGGCGGCGACCTCATTGGCCAAGCGCAAACCGGAACCGGAAAGACCGCCGCTTTTGCGCTTCCGATCATTCAGCGCGTTGACCCTTCCACCAACGACACCCAAGCCCTGATTCTCGCACCGACGCGAGAGCTTGCGGTGCAGGTTGCCGGCGGAATCTGGGATCTGGCCAAGCACACCGGAATCCGCGTGGTGCCGGTTTACGGCGGACAGCCCATCGACCGACAGTTCCGAGCCCTGAAGTCCGGCGCGCATGTCGTGGTCGGAACGCCAGGTCGCGTTTTAGACCATATTCGTCGCGGCTCGCTCAATCTCGGCACGGTGAAGTTCTGCGTTCTCGACGAAGCCGATGAAATGATGGCCCTTGGTTTTGCCGAGGACATGGAAGCGATTCTGGCGCAGTTGCCCGAAGAGCGACAGTTGGCCTTCTTCTCCGCCACCATGCCGCCGAAGATTGCCGCGCTGACCAAGACTTATCTTAAGAATCCGAAGCACGTTAGCATCGAGAGCAAGCGACGAACGGTCGAAACGACAAACCAGACGTACTACGAAGTGCCGAAGGGCAAGAAGCTCGAAGCCTTAGGCCGAGTGCTCGACATGGAGAGCCCTGGGCCGACCATCGTCTTCTGCCGAACTCGTCAGGAAACCAACGACCTTTCGGACAACCTCCGACTTCGCGGATACAACGCAGAAGCCCTGCACGGCGACATGAGCCAGCAGGAGCGAGATCGGGTCATGCGACGATTCCGCGATGGCGCGGCCGACTTGCTCGTTGCGACGGACGTTGCGGCGCGTGGACTGGACATCGAAACCGTCACCCACGTCATCAACTACGACATTCCGTTCGACGTTGAGGCTTACATCCACCGAATCGGTCGAACCGGCCGAGCGGGACGAACCGGCGACGCGATCACGCTCATCGAAGGCAAACAGCGACGTCAGCTCGAAGCCATCGAAAGGGTTACCGGCGCAAAGATCAAACCGGCGCGTATTCCAACCGCCGCGGATATTGCTGCTCGACGACGCGATCAGTTTAAGGACACCCTTCGCGAAGCGATTGCCGCCGGACAGTTCGAGGCCCACCTCGCGACGGTTGATGACTTGGCCGAGGACTTCGATCCCGCACAGATCGCCGCTGCCGCGCTTCACTTGCTCTGGCAGAACCAGCACTCGACTCCGGCCGCGGCTGAGGAGTTAGATGCCGATTTCGAGCAGCCAGAAATGGGCATGACCCGAATCTTCATCGGCCTCGGCCGACAAGATGGTCTCCGCCCGGGCGACATTGTTGGCGCGATTGTCAACGAAGCGGGAATCGCTTCGAAGGCGATTGGCGTCATCGACGTTCTCGACCGCACCGCGTTTGTCGAAGTCCCGCTCGCCGAAGGCGAGCGAGTGGTGCAGGCGCTTCGGAACACGAAGCTGCGCAACAAGAAAGTCAAGGTCCAGCTCGCTCGCCCTCCAGCTGAGTAATCGTTACAAAATAGCCACCTAGTCGGCGTACATTAGAGCTCCCAAGACCACCGGTCTGGGAGCTCTTTCTCATTTATGTATCGCTTAAAAATTCTCAAGGATCGAGTTTACAAGATCTCACAACTTAATTTTCGAAATACATCGATCACCTTTTTAGAATTCACCTATAAAACTCAAATCAAAAAGCCACACTCATTCGTCTTCGGCAAAGCCCTATTGGATAGCTATCTTTGCAGAGTTCAACGAATACATCACGTTCAGCACAAATACTAGTTTTCCAAACATATCACATAAGCGAGTCACACAAAAAAGGCGATCAAATATGGCAACGTTACTTGCTTTTGATCAAATTTTATGCTTTCAGGGTTCAAAATCGTGAATTGACGGCCAAAGATGGCAAGCCCGCTTCTTAGCGTAATCTTAACACTTTAGCTTCTCAGCAATTTTGAAAATAGCCAGGTACTTTAGCAGCGATGCTTCTTGCTAACCTTGTTACAAGCATGATACTGTTTGGCTCTCCGAGCCCGGTGGTATCACAAAGCGGGGAAACTTACCGCAACAATCTGAATGAAGTCATCGCTCGGTCACTCCGAAGCTTTGACAAAACGAACACCGGTTTCTCGGCAATGCAGCCTGGACAATTTGACTTCAAGGTCTCCAGCTCTGCGCGATTGCACTTGAACGAAATCTCCGCCGCCGTCACTGCCTTTGGCAACGGAAACGTCTCAAACCTTGCCGGGAAGGCAACTTCCAAAGTTTCTGCCGATGTCAACGGCTGGCCGAAGCTGACCTTCAATCGCGACAACCTTTCCGAGTGGTTCGTCAACGAACGAGCAGGCCTCCACCACTGGATGCAGGTCAACAAGAAGTCCGGTGCGGGCGACCTCTGGCTAAAGCTTGCGGTAACTACCCCAGGAAGCCTTCGACAAGTTTCGGATAATCAGGTCGAAGTATCAGGTAAAGACAGATCCTTCACTTACTCCGGACTTAAGGTTTGGGATGCAGCGGGCAAAACGCTCGATGCTCGCATGAAAGTCTCTGGAACTAGCATCTACCTCGTGGTAGACGACGCCAAGGCAACCTACCCCGTCACCATCGACCCAACCTGGGTCCAAGAAGCCAAGCTGACGGCCAACGATGCAACCACAACGGATGCTTTCGGTACTTCGGTATCGACCGATGGCACCCGCGCGATTGTCGGCGCCCCAACGAACGATGCTGGCGGCACCCTCGACTCCGGTGCAGCATACGTGTTTCTCCGGGCGGCCAACGGACTCTGGAGCCAGGAAGCCAAGCTCATCGCAACCGATAAGGTCAGCAACGACTTCTTCGGAACGAGCGTTTCCATCTCCGGTGCACGTGCCGTCATCGGCGCGACCGGTCAGGATGCTAGCGCAAATGGTGCTGGCGCAGCCTACGTCTTCACCCGGACGGGAACGACCTGGGCCCAGGAAGCCAAGCTTCTTGCTTCCGACGGCGCGTCGAATAACGGTATGGGTAGATCGGTCTCCACGACCGGCGACCGCATCGCAGTTGGATCACCAGGCGCAAAGGGCGGCAACGTCAACAACGCCGGCCAGGTCTACATCTACACGCGAGCATTGAACGGCACCTGGAGCCAGGAAGCGATTCTGAACGCGAGCGACCGATCGGTTGCGGACGGCCTTGGTATTTCGGTCTCCCTCTCCGGCGACTCCGTCATTGCGGGTGCCAGCCTTAAGGGCAACACCAACGTCGGCGGCGCTTACGTTTGGCTGCGCGCAGCCAACGGAACTTGGAGTGAGCAGGCCATTCTTGTTCCCTCCGTTACCGGAAGCGATGACCAGTTCGGTTCTTCCGTGTCGCTCTCGGGTGACCGCGCTCTGGTTGGTGCACCACTTAGGAATCAAACGGTCTTCACAGATACCGGTATGGTTTTCGCGTTTACTCGCTCCGGAACGGTCTGGGCTCAGGAAGCAGTGATCATTCCCCTAGACACCTCCATTAGTGGCTTTTTTGGCAGCTCGGTTTCGATTTCGGGTAACCGAGCAATCATCGGTTCTCCTGGTGCGACGGTTAATTCCGTTGCGAGCGGTGCCGCTTACGTCTTCCTTCGGAATGGTGCTGGTGCGTGGAGCCAGGAAGTCAAGTTCACCGGCTCAGATTCCGCCGCTGCGGACTCCTTTGGAACTTCGGTTTCCATCTCGGGAGTCAACGCAATCGTCGGAGCCAGTGGCAACGATCCTTCCGCAGTTTCGAACGCCGGAGCGGCTTATGCCTTCCAGCTCACCGAAACCATGAGCCTCTCGTTCCCGACCGCCGGCGTCATCGGTGGACGATCCTCGACCGGAACCGTGACTCTCGGTGCAGCCCCAGCGGTTGACACCGTGATCGCTCTTTCAAGCAACTCCGCCGCGCTGCAGGTTCCTGCCAGCGTGACCGTGCTTGCCGGTAACACCACCGCAACCTTCGTCGCTACGACGAGCGTAACGCTCGCCGACACCCTCGCAACCGTCTCCGCAACCGGAACCGGTTACGCCGCAGCCTCCACAACTCTCGACGTTCGACTTCCACGCGTTGGCGCAATGAGCTTCGATTCATCGGTGGTCGCGGTTGGCCAGTCGGCTACCGGAACCGTCGTTCTGCAGGCGGCTGCCCCAACGGGTGGCATTCTCGTTAGCCTCGCCAACAACGCTCCAGCGGCACTGTCGTGCCCAGCAACCGTTCTCGTGCCTGCCGGCCAGACTCGAGCAACCTTCCCTGTCGTTGGCCAAAACGTCGCGACGGCAACTCTTGCCAAGGTGACGGGCACCCCGAGCTTCAACGAGAAATCGGCGACCATCTCGGTTCTCCCTTACTACCTGGCTAACTTCACCATCCAGAACACGACCATCCTCGCTTCGACCTCAACCGTCGGAACGGTCACGGTTTCCGACGCGGCACCAGCGGGTGGTTCGGTCGTAAGCCTCAGCTCGAGCACGACTCGACTCACCATCCCAGCAACCGTAACGATTCCAGAAGGAGCCACCTCGGCTCAGTTCAGGATCACTGGCGGCGCGCTTCCGGTCACCGCAGGCGTGATCAGAGCGACTTTGGGATCGGTTACCAAGACTGCAACGATCGATGTTGTTCACCGACACATCACCAACGTTGCTCTCGCTAGCACGACGGTTACCAGTGGCGACACGACGACGTTTACCGTCACCGTGAACGCTCCTGCGGCAGGCGACATGCTGGTCACGCTCTCGAGCCAGACCGCGTCGATCGCAGGACTCCCTGCGACCGTAACGATCCCAGCTGGCTCAACCTCGGCTACCGTCACGGTCACTACGACCGCCGGAGTCCGCGGTTCGACGAACATTTACGCCAACCTTCCAGGTCACGGTGTGAAGGGCGTCAAGCTCACCGTTAACTAAGCACAATTGCAATCGCCCCTCCACCAATCTTGGAGGAGGGGCGATTTTGTTTCTGACTTTAACTCGCCGCCGGCTCGCTCTTCCCTTTCTGCGAGCGAATGTAGGCATAGCCGCCGCCCAACATCGCGAGTCCCAGCGCCACCAGCATCAGGACACGAATGATCGGATCCTGCGCTTCCCAGATCACGCGGAACAGCACGCCCGCGGTCGTCACGCCGAGTACCGACATACTGCTCAATCGCAAGGTTCGGTCGTCGGCGCGGAAGCCGATGACCAACAGGATCACCGCGAAGAGCACCCGGAATCCAACCGTCATCCACTCGGGGTTCAGCCCCAGCAGCCACGCTCTCGAAAGGTTCTCCAGAAGGAACCAAACCACCGTCACCCCGATGTAGACGAACAGAGAGGAACCCTGCTGCCCCGTTTTCCGCATCCAGGCGCTCGTCAGCCAGCTCGAAGCGACGATCATCCCCATCAGAAATCCAATCGCGCCTGGGGTCCAGTTGATGTTCGTCGTGACCGTGAACATGATCAGGCTGGCCGCCGAAAACACGTTGGCGAGCAGCGCGCCAACTTGTTTCTTCGTGATCACCAAAATGGTTGAGCCGATGAAGGACACCGCGGCCAGCGAGAACACGAAGGCTTCGGCTGGAGTGACTCGGTAGTGGCTCGTGAGGATCAAGTTGAACAGCTGGGTCAAGATTGCCGAGCTCGCAAGTCCGAACAAGTTCAGGGTCATATCCCGGTCACCACCAGGCTTTTCGTCAGAGAACCGCTGAAGGGTCACCGCGCACAAAACCGCTGCCCCGACCAGGATGCTGCCAAGGATTCCGTAGCGAAGATCGGTCGGCACGCTGACCGTGCTTAGGCCGATGTACATCACCCCGGCCAGCACCCACAGGGCAACGCTCACCACCATCGAAGTCACCGATCGCTTGCCGAGGATCAGCGACACCACAACGGCGAACCAGGGCCATGCCAGGACTAGGGTTGGCAATGTATCCGTGAAGTCATCAAACGGCAACATCACCCAACGAGATGCGGTGAAGAAGAGCAGGCCAAGGGTGGCAAGGATGGTGCCTTCGGAGTACTCGCTATCCTTTGCAGTGAACCAACCGACGACACTCGTCGCGATGACCAAAGCTCCCAGCGCCCAAGCGTGGATTTGCCAGGAAATCGCATATTGACTCTGGACTAGCAAAGTGCCGTACGCAAACAGCAGTTCTGCGGCGGCAAACTTGAGGGCGATGCTTCGGTACTGCCATGCCGAGCCGACCGCCAAAGCGGTTGCGATTCCCGCGTAAACGAACACCGGTTGCATCTCCGGCAAACTGCTCGGCGCAAAACAGAGCGCGAGGATTGCGCCGCCGATGGCAAGCATGTCTGCTCCCTTCTTTTCACGGAAAGTCCAAGCGATGGCAACGGCAACGGCGGCCAAGACCAGTTCGACGATGCCGTAATGAACGGTGGCTTTCGCAAAGACGATGAAGAATCCCGTGAGGGAAAGCGCGACGGCAGGAAAAACTCCGCGGACATCGAACTCCGTCTTTTCAAACGTGAACAGGTTGGCAAGACACGCGACGATCGTGTTCAGACAAACGAGCCCAATCCAAATGGGTGAACGATCTGAATGGAAATAGGCGAGCAAGAGCGTGAACGAGGTCAGGAACCAGCCAAAGGTGACAAAGCTGTTCCACTTCACGCGCACGGCGGCCAGCATGGAAGGGATCACGATGGAGAAATGAAGCAACGCTGCGGCCGTGGCGTTCCCGTTTTGGAGCGGCAAGATGGACGCCAGCAATCCCCCAACAAAGCCGATGGCATGAAATGCTCTTGAGCCGATAATCAGGCTGTAACCAAGGTTCACCAGGCTCCACACGAAGTAAGCCGCGACCAGAATTTCGCCGACAAATAGCTTGTGGAACACGTGTGCCCCGGCGAAGGACAAGTAAACGCCGCACGAGCCCAAACCCATGAGCAACTGACCAAAGTCCTCTCGCTCTTCCCGATGGCGATAGCCCACGAGCATAAACACCGCGCTGATGAGCAAAGCGAGTCCAAACTGCACCGCGGGAGTGAGCCAGCCGCGCTCGATTCCGATCGCGATGAAGAATCCAAGCGCGAGAATCAGCGTGAGAGCGCCCGCCCAAGGCAGCACCTTCGCGCCGATGTTGTACTCAACGTCCTCTTTCGGAGCGGGTGCCGCGGGCGGATTGGCCCGTGGCGCCGCGATGACCGGTGGCGGCACATTCCAAGCTGATGGCGCCACGGCTTCGGCTGGCTCGCGGACGGTTTCCGTCTTCGGCATCGCCGGTTGTGGGCTTACCGGCTCCGGTCGAGGGGCCGGAGGGGTGGGCGGAGGAGTCTCGCGAGCGGGAGCCACCGCCGTTTGGCCCGTCACAAGCCGCTCAAGCGAATCCATACGCCGGGACACGGATGCTAGCTGCCGCTCAATCTCATCAAAGCGCAATTCAGAACGCTCAGAACTGTTCACGCTTTGATTGTCGAGCTTCGAGCGCCAGGGTTTGGGGAAAGACGGAGAAAAGTCAGACCGTGCGGGTAGATCATTCCCGCGCGATTTGTTTGCCGACCTGACGTGCTGTCTGGGTACCGGAACCTCCGGTACCCAGAAGCGGGCCTAGCGGGCCGAGAACTCCATAAAGGCGTCTGGGTAGCGGTTTCCGACCGGCGTGAACTCGGCCAAGCTCGCCAGATCCTCCTGAGACAGAACCACATCCGACGCCGCGGCGTTTTCTTCTAGGTAAGCCACTCGCTTGGTTCCGGGGATGCTGACGATGTTCTCCGATTGCGCAAGAACCCAAGCCAGCGCCACTTGTCCGGCGGTCACTTCGAGCCGCTTCGCGATCTCGCGAACGCGCTCAACGATGCCAAAGTTGATCGCAAAGTTCTCACCGATAAAGCGGGGGTTCAAGCGTCGCCAGTCACCTTCCGGAATGTCGTCTGCGGTCGCAAAACTACCGGTTAAGAAGCCTCGACCAAGCGGCGAGTAGGCCACAAAGGCAATGCCAAGTTCGTCACAAGCCGGGACTTCCGAAGCCAAGAAGTCGCGAGTCCATAGCGATAACTCGTTCTGCACGGCAGCAATCGGATGCGCGGCGTGCGCCTTATGGATCGTCGATTCCACCGCTTCCGAAATGCCGATGTACCGAACCTTCCCTTCCTTCACAAACTCCGCCATTCCGCCGATGGTCTCCTCGATCGGAATCGCGTTATCGATCCGGTGGACATAGTAAAGGTCCACATGATCCACCCCAAGTCGCTTGAGCGAGCCTTCGAGGGACTTGCGGGCATAGGCGGGAGTGCCATCAACGATCCAGGGTGCATTGGCCGCAACCTGGTCTTGGTGGCTGGTCATTGTTCGGTCATAAACGTTGCCGTACTTCGTGGCTAAAAACACCTGATCGCGCTTGCCGACCAGTGCCTTGGCCAGAAGCTCTTCATTTGCTAGCGGGCCATACATGTCAGCGGTGTCCCAGTGATTGACACCCAGTTCGAGCGCACGATGGAGCGTTTTCAGAGATTCAGCTTCGTCAGGAGTTCCGTAGGCACAGGACATCCCCATGCAGCCCAGGCCAAGTTCGCCGACTAAGTCATTTCCAATTTTTCGTTGTTTCATTTCGTTCCTTCTAAAAGACTTGCGAGCCTTTTCGTGCAATCGTGCTCATCGGTAGGTCGGAGGCCGAGATCGTACATCTCTAGCTTCACTTCCACAACTTCAAGGCAGCGCGATAGCTCGGACATTTGTTGTCGGATTCGATCGCCATGGCTTTGGAGCATGCTGCGGCGGTGGTCCATCGTGTGATCGCCTTGTCGCACAAGCTCGACGTACTGTCGAACTTCTCGAATCGGCATTCCGGTTAAGCGGAGCTTCACGACAAAGCGCAGGCCATTAAGGTCAGTCGAAGTAAAGCGTCGGTGACCACCGACGTTTCGAGAGATGCCATCAAGCAATCCGGCTTTTTCGTAGTAGCGCAGCGTATCGGCAGATACCCCGGTTAGCTGTGCCGCTTCCTTGATCGAAAACTCTTCGCAAGTCACTCTTCGTACTTTACAAACTTGGAGTGCGCTCCAAGTCAAGGGCCCAGCGAAGAATTTTCGAATCAGAAATGGGCAATCCGCACGAGCGGCGAATCATGCCCGCATCCAAACGATTCCATCGCGATTGTTTCCGTGCAAATCGCCTCGGCTGGTTCTAATCGCAAATCGGTCAAGTTGCGCGGCCGAATTGCGAACCCGAGCAGAGTGAGAAACACCACCATCGAGGACAGAGCGAGAACCGCATCCACGCAATCTGTCCAGACATCAATGATCGCGATCGCGAGAATCAAGAGCATCGCGAGTTCAAGCAGTCGTACCCAAAGCGTATCGGCCGCAGTTCTCACGACCCGATTATATGTAGATTTAAGATTTTTTACTACCCAAAAATGGGACAAAGGGTAAGTAAATTGGGACAAGTCTCGATAACTCAGCTTCGGATAGATTGCCGTTACTCTGGCTGAATTGCCGGCATCGATAGTTGCCGTTCCGAGAGCCACTCGATTCCGTCGTCCGTAACGAGCACCATTTCTTCGATCCCTATGTAGCCGCGTCCTGGCGGGTTGACGCCGAGCTCTAGGGTGTACACCTGCCCTGCGCGCACGGGTTCGAACGGCGTGGTTCCGTACCGCTCCCAAGACGGCCCCAAGATGCCGCCACCGTCATGCGCGACTCGGCCAACCTGGTGTCCGACCGCATGTTGATAAACGTCGTAGCCACTCGCCGTGATCGAAGCACGAGCTGCATCATCCACGTCGACGCCGCGGACTCCCGGCCGTAACTCGGCGGCGGCGGCAGAGATCGCCGCATTCACCGCGGCCAGGGCGTGAGATACGTCCTCCGGAACTTCCGCACCGATGTACCAGCAGCGCTGAAGATCACTCGCGTAGTCGTTGACAATCAAGCCAAGATCGATGTGCAAAACCTGCCCTTCTGCCAGCTTGATGTTTGGCGATGGAACCCCGTGCCCGACCATCGAATCGGGTCCAAAGTTGACAATCGGGTTACCGCTCTTCGACCAGGCGTACCCGTACTTTCGGTCTTCCATCCAAGCCTGAACCCGATCGGAAAGCTCACGCTCGGAACTGCCGATCTTCACCCAACTTGGCACTTGGTTGAAGATCACCACCGTTTCCGCAATCGCCTCTCGCATTCGAGAGACTTCGGTCGCAGATTTCACTCCGCGCAAAGCCTGGACGAGCTTTTCGGCGGAGACCAAGGAGTTCTCAAATTGGGTCCCGGCTAGGTACGACGACAACACCTGATGCATGCCATGGGTGATTCCGTCCGCCTTGTCATCGCTGGTCGAATAGTTGATTCCGATTCGGCCGCTTGGTGGCACGTGCGCTTCGAGCACTTCCAGGAGCGGTTCTCGGATGCCTTGAACGTACGGCACCACCAGGTCCCACTCTCCTGAGGCAACAAAGGCATCCGCATCGTAGTTGCCGACCACTGCGATTTTCATCGACTTCGTCACGATAAGCGCGCTGATCCAAGTGAGACTGCCATCCAAAATCAGCGGCAAAACCGGATCGGAGCCTGCCGAGGTTTCACGGACGAAGGTGATCCAAACATCAAAGTCGGCTTCATTCAATAACTCGGTGGCTTGGGCAAGTTTTTCAGCGGTTAACGACATCGAAGAACTCCTGGAAGAATCGGCTTGAATCTACCCCTGTCGCGATCTGGTGCCGTCCATCGGCCCTTGGGGTCCATTGCGTCTGGCCCATGATGTTGACATCCAGGTTAGTTACCGAAACCTCAATCTCTCCCCGTTCGTAGGTGCACAAATCGCGATGAACCATTGCGACGCAAGCCAATGGGTCATGGTAAGTCACCGTGGTTGGGTTCCCTTTATCGAACCAAACCTGCGCCATGTCTCGAACCGGGCCGGACCATGCTTGCTCAAACTCGGTCCGGGTCTGCTGGCATTGCAGGGTCACATCGAGGCCAAACCAGGTTTGCTTTTGGGCCGACTTCGCAACCCGAATAGTCGCCGCCGGGTCAACGCGGCAGTTCCACTCGCTGTACTTCGGGCTTTGGAAATATCCGCCCATAGTGATGATCTCCTTCACCAACGATGGAATCTCCGGATCAAGTGCAAGGAGTAGCGCGATGTTGGTGAACGGCCCAATGGTGATGAGGGTCACTTCGCCGGGCCGAGACCGAATGGTGTCGCGCAGAAACAGAACGGCATCGGTGGGAAAAGTCTCGGGACGAATCTGATCGGCAATGGCATCGAGCTGGGGCACGTGCGGCTGACCGGGGCCATAGGCCAGCACCTCGCTTGCTCCGGCGAACACCGGGACATCGGGCGCGCCGTAATGAGCCAAAACATGTCGTGCGATTGCCGCGCGCTTCTGCGTGTCGCCACTGACCGTGGTCACGCCGAGCAGATCAACCTCCGGGCTCTTGGCAAGGTACGCCATCGCAAGGGCGTCGTCGATATCGCTGCCTGGGTCCGTGTCCAAAAGGACCAAGTGTTTGCCCATTTGGCCGCAGTTTGGCACAATGGGGGAGTGCTCGAAACCCCGCTCATCGGTCGGTACCAAGGCGAAGATAAGAGGCTCGCATTTCTGCCTCCTTGGCCCTACCTCCTGCTGGTGCGGGCGGTAACGGCGGCCGGGATCATCTTTACCGCGAACGCCTTTTTCGGCTTTCTGCCGGGATTCTGGTCGGGCTGGTGGTTCTTTGTCGGAATGATGCTCATCCTCGCTGCTGTTCTAGCGGGATTGTCGCTTCACCGTGTGATGTTCGACCTTCGCGAGCGGGCCTACAAGCGACGGCAGGGCCCCGGATTCTTTCCGAAGAGCACGAGCGGATCACTATCGAATCTCGACGCGGTGCAACTGATTTCGGAGCCCAGCGGTCGGCGGGTCACCTATCACTTGCTGTTGCACTGGAAGCAAGGAATGGAGCCGTCGATGATCTTGCATCAGGAGACTCGAGCTATTGGGCCTGGGCAGCCGCTAGGACTCGCCGCCGACAACATTCGCAATCTCGGGATCCGGTGGGCGAAATCTCTCGGCGTGACCTTTTATGACAACAGCCATTACGCAAGCCCGAACCCGACGTCCGTTTGGCGCTAACCGGAAAGCTGGAGGCCGTACATCCGCAAGATCAGAATTGCGATTTCGAAGTAGATGATGAGCCCGGTAGCGTCCACGAACGTGCTGATGAACGGAGCACTCATGACCGCCGGATCTTGCTTGATCGCCTTGGCTCCAATCGGGAGCAAGCTCCCCACCGCGGCCGCCCAGACGATGATGACCGGCAAGGCGATTCCTACGATGATGCTGAGCGAAATCGGCTGAGACCAACCGATGACCGGCAAGAATGCCCGCAGGAAGCCAAGCACTCCAAGGGTGATTCCAATCACCATCGCCACCACCAACTCGCGACGAACGACCATGAACCAGTCCTTCGCACTCACCTCACCCAACGCCAAAGCGCGGGTGATTGTCGTCGTGACCTGCGATCCCGCATTTCCTCCCGCGCCAATCAGTAGCGGAACAAACAGCATCAGCTGAGCGAGGATTCGCTGGCCAGCCTCGGCGGCTTCCAAGGTGTAGTGCCGCAAGACCGTACCGGTGAAGAACTCCGCCAGAAAGAGGAACATGAGCCACGGCAGTCGGCGCTTGACCAGCTGGGCGGTGCTGAGCGAGAAGTAGGACTCGGCGTCACCAAAGACACCACCCATCGCCAAGACGTCTTCCGTTTCCGCTTCTTCCAGAACTTCCTGAGCGTCGTCGGCGGTGACGATTCCAACCATGCGTCCGCGCGAATCTAGAACTGGCACGGCCGAGAAGCCGTAACGGGCGATAACGCGGGCGACCTCTTCCTCCGGCATTTCAACCGGAACCGTGATTGGGTCTTCGTTCATTACGTCCCGCGAGATGGCGGTGGGTTGAGATCGAAGTACGCGGCGGAGGGTTAAGACGCCGAGGAGGTGGCGGTCCTCTGACAGAACGTAAATGTAGTTGACCGTTTCGTATTCGGCACTGGCTTCGCGGATGACGCTCAGCACGTCTTCCATCGTTGCGCTGGGGCCGACTTCGACGAAGTCTTCGGTCATCAACTGACCGGCGGAATCGACCGGGTAGCTGAGAAGGCGTCGAATCTCGTCCGCGTCTTCGCGCGGGATGACATTTAGGAGCGCTTCAAACCGGTCGTGATCCAGGTGCTCGCGAATGTCGATCGCGTCATCCATCGGAAGGATGTCGAGGTAGTTCGCAACCGTCGTGTCTGGAAGGAGATTGACAATGCCACGCGCGATCTCGGTGGGAAGCTCGATGAGAACGTAAGAGGCGAGCTCGGGTTCGAGCGCTTCCAGGATGGCGACGCGGGAAGACTCTTCGAGTCGCTCCAGAATTTGAGCGATATCCTCCGCGTGAAGGTCTTCTAGCTCCTCAATCAGCGTGGTGACCCCTTCCGTCTCCAGAAGGAATTCCACTCGCTCAATTAGCGCAACGACGTCGGTTCTCATAGCGGTCCTGATAATTTGGCCGCGAGATCACGGCGGGGTTAGCGTTCGGGTAGTTCCATTGCGCTTGGTAGGTTGAGAGTACCCTTCACTTTGTGCTGGATCGCTTCAAAAATCACCTCGATTCGACCGGGTTACTTCGTGATTCCGACTTCGGTATTTCCGGTTCACGTGGTCCTCGAATTCTGGTGGCTTATAGCGGAGGTGCGGACAGCACTTGCTTGCTTCATTTGCTTTGTCGGCTCGAATATGACGTGGTAGCGGCACATTTACACCACGGGATGAGAGCTTCCGCGGACAAGGAGCTTGGGCTCTGCCAAGCGTTCGCCCAAGAACTCAACATCCCATTCATCGCGGGGCGAGCAGACGTGCCCTTGATGAGCCGCGAGCTGAAACTGAGCCTGGAGGAAGCCGGGCGAAATGCGAGATATGCGTTCTTTCGAAATGCCTCGATGCAATCCGAGTGTCAACTGATTGCGACAGGTCACACGCAAAGCGACTTAGTGGAAACGGTGATTTTCAACCTGGCCCGCGGGACGGGAATGACCGGCCTCAGCGGGATCCCCGAGGCTCGAGAGAACATCGTTCGGCCACTGCTTCCGTTCACGCGGAAGGAAACCCGGGCCTACTGTGAAAGCGAAGGATTGTGGTTCCACGATGACCCCGCCAATGTCGACGTCAACAATCGGCGAAGCCGCATTCGGTTGAACATTGCGCCGGAGTTGGCAGAACTCAATCCCGACTATTCCGCCAGCATTGCCCGGACAGCAGGATTGATCGGCGAGGAAGATCGGTTCTTGAACGGCATGGCTGCCGCAGCCCTAGAACAGGCGGAATTACAGCCGGATCATGCCCTAGGATTTATCGGTTCTCCGTTCGAAGCAAGTTTCGGCGCGGCGAAGTTGGCGCACTTGCCTCCTGTGCTTTTGAAGCGCGCGATTCGCTTAGCCATCCGAGCGGTGGGAGGCAAATTGGATTTCGAGCAAACACATGCAATCGCAGAACAGCTCTTGCGTGAGCCTGGTTCGATTACAGCCGAAGGCGGAACGGCTGCGGCGGATTGGAACGACGAAATGTTTCGCGTTCGGGATCTCACGGTCGTTGCGCCATTTCGCTATCCGCTGACCTTCCCTGGAGAAACGGCGAGTGACGAACTCGGCTGGATGATCACCGCCGAGCCAATTGAACCGACCGGCGAAATTGCAGCCCGGAACGCACTGGTGGCCGACTTCTCCGCTGACGAGATTAAGGGAAGCCTGTACTTCCGCAACGCACAATCGGGAGACCAAATGCAACCCAGCGGGTTCGCCGGACGTCGAATGCTTGCGGATCTTATGAGCGAGGCCAAGCTTAGCTCTGCCATTCGACAACGGTTGCCAATCGTATGCGATCTGATCGGGCCAATTTGGGCTCCGGGAGTTTGCTACGATCAGCGGCTGCGGCTCTCACCAGCCACCAAGCGCGGAGTTCGAATGGCTTTTGGGCCCGTTCGATGACCCGCAAGGCATAATTTAGGAACAGGCAGTTACGACTTAACGTAGCGTAACAACAAAGGACTTCACGTCCACTCGGAGCGCATTTGACGAAACAACCCGCACGTACCATCCTAGCAGTGGTCATTTTCATCGTGGCGATCGTGGTTCTGATGAACACGTTCATGTCATCGAGCACCTTCCGGTTCGGTGCAACCCCGCCAAAAGAACTCACCATCACCTCGTTTTACAAAGAGCTCGAAAGCGACCAAATCAAGACGATTCGCTGGCAACAAAACACCATCAGCGGCGACCTTGCTGGAAACGCAGGTCGTTACACCGTCCGCGTACCGGAACAACAGACTCCAACCGGCGCGGCAATCCTTCGCGAGATCGAAGACAGGAAGAGCACCGCTGATATCAAGTTTGAAGACGCGCCGCCGATCACCGGCATCATGAACGCGCTGACCTTCATCGGCATTCCGATCCTGTTCTTCGCGCTTCTGTACTTCCTGGTTCTGCGTCCGGCCCAAATGGGCGGCAACCAGGCCATGAGCTTCGGCAAGAGCAAGGCTCGACGCGTTGGCGAGAGCGGACCGAAGATCACCTTCGACGACGTTGCCGGAATTGAAGAAGCCAAGGCTGAACTGTTCGAGATCGTTGACTTCCTGAAGAACACCCGCAAATATGCCGCCCTCGGCGCGAAGATTCCAAAGGGAATCCTTTTGACGGGCCCTCCCGGCGTTGGTAAGACGTACTTGGCTAGAGCCATTGCGGGCGAAGCTGGCGTTCCGTTCTTCCACATCAGCGGTTCTGACTTCGTCGAAATGTTCGTCGGTGTCGGTGCAGCACGAGTTCGAGATCTCTTTGAAACGGCCAAAGCTCACCGCCCATCGCTGATCTTCGTCGATGAAATCGACGCCGTAGGTCGCCAACGAGGCGCTGGTCTCGGTGGTGGTCACGACGAACGCGAGCAGACCCTCAACCAGCTTTTGGTTGAAATGGACGGATTCGACCCGAACTCCGGCGTCATCATGATCGCCGCCACGAACCGACCGGACGTTCTTGACCCGGCGTTGCTTCGACCCGGCCGATTCGACCGACAAGTTGTCGTCGATGCCCCAGATGCGAAGGGTCGCGAAGCGATCCTCAAGATCCACGCCAAGGGCAAGCCAATCGAAACCGACGTGAGCATGGAAACCGTCGCTCGAAGAACTCCCGGCTTCTCCGGTGCGGATTTGGCGAACACGCTAAACGAAGCGGCGCTCATCGCCGCGCGAAACAACAAGACCAAGATCGGCAAGCGAGAGATCGAAGAAGCGCTCGACCGCGTTATGGTTGGTACCGCCCTCGGTAGCCGCCGACAAGCAGACAAGGAGCGCGAGGTCACGGCCTACCACGAAGCGGGACACGCGATCATCGGTGAGCTTCTTGAGCACACCGATCCGATCCACAAGGTCACGATTCTTCCTCGCGGACGAACGCTCGGCACCACTTGGTCGCTACCAGAAGTCGAAAAGTACACCCAGAGCAAGTCTGAGTTGCTGGACGACATCGCGATGCTTCTTGGCGGACTCGTTGCCGAAGAAGTGATCTACGGTGAGCGATGGACCGGCGCAAGCAACGACCTTGCTCGCGTCACGCGAATCGCCCGGGCGATGGTTTGCGAGTTCGGAATGAGCGACAAGCTCGGAACCCTCGCGATCGGTCGCCACAGCAACAATCCGTTCCTGGGTCGAGACTATAACGAGGACCGAAACTACTCCGAAGACATCGCGCGACAGATCGATGAAGAGGTTCGCAGCATCGTTGACGCATGCCACCAGCGCGCCACCGAGCTAATCACCAGCAACCGGGACAAGATGGTTGCGGTGGTTGCTGCCCTTATGGAGCGAGAAACCCTGAACCGAGAAGAGTTCCTGGCCGTATTGGCCGGCGAGACTTTGGCGCCGATGGAAGAAGTTTCGGCTCCTTCCGATCAAACCGAGATGGAAAGCCCGTCTAACCCATCAGAGCAGGACGAGAAGCGTGCCCAGGTGAGCCCGCCTCGCCTGGAGCCAGGCCCAGCCTAGCCAAAAAACTGGTAGTCGTTCCCCGACAATGATCCTCGTCGGGGAACAGACATTATCGCCTGCGGGTGATATACTTCTATCTTGGCAATGGCGGATCAAAACCAAATCGAAGCGCTCTACCAGAAGGGGTTTGATGCACGTTGCGCCGGGAGATATGGAGAAGCTCGTCTCTATCTCGAAAGCGTTTTGAACCAAGAGCCGGGTCACATTCGAGCTCGGCACCAAATGGGCCTGATTCAAGGCTTTGAAGGCGATTTTGACGGAAGCCTAGAGACGCTCCAGACGCTCAGCACGCAGGATCCCTCCGACCAGGATGTTCGCTACGACCTCGCGATGACCCAGATGATGTTGGGCATGAACGATGAGGCCGCCCACAATTTTCGGCTCATTCT
This sequence comes from bacterium, assembly GCA_027485645.1. GTDB lineage: Bacteria > Armatimonadota > Fimbriimonadia > Fimbriimonadales > Fimbriimonadaceae > Fimbriimonas. Next base: position 232,550 of record JAIXQR010000002.1, on the reverse strand, counting down.
TGCCGTGAACCCAAGCCACGAAAAGGCGCGTCAACAACTGGCTTACTTCTAGCCACAACTTAACGCCATGCCTCCGATCCGCAAGCACTGGAATCTCATCCTGTGCATTTTGCTCGGATTCATTCCCATCGCCCCTGCCCTTTTCAGCGGGAACACCATCGGAGCCTTTGACCAGATTCGGCAAATGGCGCCTTGGAACGGCGAAAAGCCGTCCGTGCCGTGGGATGTGCTGCAGGCCGATAGCGTCCTTCAGTTCTATGTCTGGCGCGATCTGGTCTTCCAAAGTTGGGGGCGGTTTGAGGTTCCGGTTTGGAATCCGTACGAGCTTGGCGGCACCCCGCTCTTGGCGAACTCTCAGTCCGGCGGGCTCTATCCGTTTCACATTCTCGTTGGAATCCTGAAGATTCCGACGGGACTCGCCATCGTGCTTTTGGCGTGGCTTCATTTGTCGCTGGCCGCCCTGGGTACGGCGAAGGCCGCGAAGGCGCTCGGGGCGAATGAGTTCGGGCAGACCGTGTCGGCAGTTGGCTTTGGCACAAGCGCGTTCATGCTTGCGTGGACGGCGCTCCCCAGCGTCATCACGACCGTTTGCTGGATCCCCTGGGGCATCGCGGCTGCGTTAAGTCTTCCGAAAGATCGGTTTGAAATGGCGGCGGTTCTTCGACTCGCCGCCCCGATTGCGCTGGTCCTTCTCGCTGGGCATTTGCAGTTTGCCGCTTACGGCTTGGGAGCGATCGGGCTTGCCATCGTTGCGAGTTTGTTTGGTCAGTCGCCTAGCACACTCGGAATGCGTACAGTAATGATTTTAGCGGCCGTCCTCATCGGCAATGTGGTTGCCGGACCGCAAATTCGGACGGTGCTCGACTACTCGCAATTCTCACATCGACGGGGCATCCCGACTGCGGAAGGGTACGAAGCGTATGTTTCGTCCTCGCTTAAACCATTTCATCTCACTGCGCTTTCGTCGCCGACCATGCTGGGCAACCCTAGAGTCGCGGGGCCCGAGGCCGCGCCGGGGATAAAGGTTTCCGAATATTGGCCGGCGATCGCCGTGCGTGGGGCGAACTATGCTGAAGGCGCGCTCACCCTTGGACCGCTGATCCTCGCCTTCCTTTTCCTTGCAAATTGGCGAGCGAAGCGCACTTGGTTTGCGGCGGCCTTGTGCGTTGGAGCGTCGCTTATCGCGTTTGGCTCCCCGCTAAATGCTGTGCTCTACTTCAACGTTCCGGGTTGGTCCGCCACTGGCTCGCCGGGGCGTGTGATTGTGCTTTTTGTTCTTGGTGCAAGTCTCTTGGCCGGACTTGGAGCATCAAACACGGTTCAAAATTTCACGAAGAAAAGCTGGATCGGGCTTGGCGTCGTGCTTCTGTCCATTTTGTTGGTGCCCGTTCTAAACGGCACTTTCACGCCATCCACCGTCCCCGCAGAAGTGATCAGCCAATTGGCGGCGGCAGGATTTATCTCCGGCGCAACGACGGCGCTGATAGGGATTTTGCTAGTCGTCGGTTGTTTCGTATTCCTCCAGATGCCAGATGAAAAGAAGAAGACTCACGGGGCGCTCGGCCTCGTGACCGTCTTTGGCATCGCGTGGATTCTTTCCTTCAATCCGATCATGTTCGGTAAGCCACTGGAAGCAAAGGCGGAACCGGCGAAAACTCGCATCGCGGTGGTCAATAACGATTGGGACTTGCTCACGGCCGCTCCGGCGGTTTTGCCGCCCAACACGGCGACGATGCTTCGGCAACCGGAACTGGGTGGATATGACTCCCTCCTACACCGGGACACCGTCGCGATGTTGAACGACATCAACGGCCAAGATTCGCCTCCGCCGGCGAACGGGAACATGATGTTCATCAAGGACAGCTTCGACCCGAAGAAGGCGGCCGACGCTGGAGTGACCGAGGTGTGGAGTCGGAATCCGGTTGCCTCGTTGACCTCCGATCCAGTTCAGAGAGATGGGTACTTCGTGTATCAGCTATCGGGGCCGGGCCTGGTCGACGTCGATGGCAAGCCGGTCGAGATTGCCGAGCTTTCACCTTCTGGTATCCGGATCGTTGCCCCGCCAGGCGGAAAGCTGACGGTTCGGTTCCGCAATATCGGGCAATGGACCAGTAACCTCGGCGAGCCTAGGAAGGACACGCGTTGGCTAGAGTACGACCTAGAGCCAAACACTCCTGAGGTGTATATTCGTCCAAAGGGATTAGGAATTGAAGTTAGTTTTAACGATCTTTTCCCGCTTTTGTTCTTCGTTATTTTCTTCTGGAGAAGCCCGGGAGCGAAACCCGAATGAGCCAGCCCCTTCTCGAACCCATCTTTAGCGAGCAGTATGGCAACCAAGGCCGGTGGATGGTCGTCATTTTCAACAACGCCACCAACTCGATGGACGAAGTGATCGACATCCTGATGGAAGCCACCGGTTGCGATGTAACGGAAGCCTACATTGAAACATGGGAAGCCCACACCTACGGCAAAGCCAGCGTTCACTTCTCCACCCACGAGGAATGCGAGACCGTAGCCGCGATCATTTCGACCATTGGAGTCAAAACCGAAGTCACCAAGGAGTGGCCCGAATGATCTTGAATACGGCGCCAAGCACGATCGAACGTCCTGAGCTCGGTGACAGCCTTCGCTCGGAAAGGTGGGTAGTCGCCGTATATGACAACGACACGAACACCGAAGAAGAGGTGATCCACATCCTCCTCGTCGCGACCGGCTGTACGGTAGACGAAGCCGAAATGGAAACCTGGGAAGTGCATCACCTGGGTAAGTCGATGGTTCACCACGGCGGCAAAGAAGAGTGCGAAACCGTCTCGGCAATCATTTCCGAGATCGGCATTCGGGTCGAAGTTTACGAGGAATAGTCGTCGAAATTGCGGATTCGAACCCGCACCGGAATCTCTCGGCGCGAATTGAGCGTAAGCTGAAGATACTCATGCGGCTTTTGAAGCTATTCGTTGTTCCTGTCCTCGCGGCAATCACGGCTCTTGCACCGGCTCAAGTTATCGAAAAGAACCCGGAGTTGAAGCAAGCGGTTCTCGCGCGAATTACCGACGCGCTCACCCAAAACGCTTTTGTGCCGGGCATTGACTTCTCCAAGTGGCCGGAATTCTTGGAAGCAGAACGGTCTCGCCTCGAGACAGCAAGTGACGACGAGACCTTCACCCGGGCGGTTAACAGCGCGCTGCGAAAGTTCGGTGCCAGCCATATCGTGCTCAACACACCGAAAGCCACGAACGTGCGCCGGGAAGCCAAGAACACGGGAATTGGAATCGGCGTAGCGCCAGATAACGGCGCCATGATGATCACCTACGTTTACGCGGGATCGCCCGCAGCGAAGGTGGGGCTGAACCCCGGAGATCGCATTCTTGAGGTCAACGGCAAAGCCATTTCCGCTGGCGTTCAATCCATCGCCGGCGAAGAAGGCAGCACCGTCGAGATCAAAGTTCAAAAGGCGTCCGGGAAGATCGAAGACCTGTCCCTGGTCCGCAAAAAGTACTCAACGGTAAAGCCAGAAGAGTTCACCCTGGTAGACCCTGATACCGCGATGCTGACGGTGCATACGTTCGACCTCACCTACAACGCCGACCGCGTGGAAACTTTGGTTCGAAAAGGCATCGGCAAGCGCAATTTCATTCTTGACCTCCGCGGCAACGGCGGAGGAGCCGTCTACAACCTGCAGCACTTGCTGTCCTGCTTCCTTGCCAAAGATGTCGAAATCGGCACCTTCATCTCCCGCCGAGTGGTGGAAGACTACAAAGAAAAGACCGGAAAGCCCGGTACGGATCTTGCCGATATCGCTAACTTTGCCAAGCGAAAGGTCAAAGTAACGCCAAAGTCAGACGTGCCTCGCTTCGTTGGGAACCTGGTCGTGCTCGTGAACGGCTCCTCTGGATCAGCCTCCGAAATGGCGGCGGCTGCCCTCCGCGAAGTCGGTGGCGCAACCATCATCGGCCGCAAGAGCGCCGGCGCGGTTCTGGTCTCAATCATCGCGCCGTTGACGAGTGGCTTTACGCTCCAGTACCCACTGAGCGATTACGTCACGATCAAGGGGCTCCGGCTCGAAGGCAAAGGCGTCACGCCGGACATCGAAGTCAACCAGCCTGCGTTCTTGATTCCAAACACGCCCGATACGGCCGTGGCAAAAGCGCAGGAAGTCTTCCAGCGCATCGCGCAAATCGACAAGCTCTAATCGAGCTTCGGCAACGCTCGCCATTTCGCTTTCACCGGAAGCGAAATGGTGGGTATGGCCTTGGTACCGGCTCGATACTGGAAGGCGACCTTGTTTCGGCTAATCGTCCTTCCCTGCCGGTCCTTCACTTCCGATTCCAACTGCCGCACGAGCTTTGTGCCCGCGTCGATCTGAAACAGGAAGCGGCGCTGGGCATTGTTGAATTCGAAGATATTTACCTTTCGGCCGCCAAGCGTGAGTTCGCCGACGAGGCGCCCTTGCATATCCCCGCTGAGGTCGTATCGGTAAGGAGCGCGACCGCCCAAGAGATCACGGCAGTAGGTGCTAATTCCTGTCGGAAGAAGCTCACCAAGAATCCGGCCAACCTCACGGCGTCTAGCCCGGCCACGGTACCAAAAAGTCCCGTTTGTAGCGACGAGGTCCTTCCCATCGAAGCGCCACTTCGCCTTGCCCGAATCTTCGCCCAGGCTTCCCCCGTTGAGCCAGACCGTCTTGCCATTAGAGGCCACGATTGCGCCCCGCTGAAACTTCTTCTGCGCGGTTAAAAAAGCCCGCACGGCATTCTCGGTCGCCATGTCCGGAAAACGCGGCAGAGCCGGGCGTGCGATGAATGAATCAACGCTCAAGTAGCCGCCGGTTGCCGGAGCCGGGACAGAAGCCGACGCGCCGTACGTGTACTGCCACTGAATCTCTTCGGCCGCAGATCGGAATCGGACAAGAGTCGGCAGACCGTCGGCTTTCCGTTGCTCAAGCACGATCCCCTGCTTCTCGGTTCCACGCGTCCATCGTGAGGACGCACCGACAATCTGGTTCTTCCAGCCCGACTCCTTCTTGAGGCGAACCGCAAGGTCCTTTGCATCGGCCGGATTGGCTACCAACCGAACGCTTTCATCCATCGCGTTCAGCACTTTCGCAAGCCGAACGATCGGCGTCCCGGAGGACGGGGCGGTGCGCCGAATGAACTCGCCATTCAGCAAGTCCATTCCGGTGAGCTTGGTCCCGTTTAGGGTGTAGGTGTAATCCGTTCGGTCAAGCTCAATGGTCCGAGGCGTGATGACCCGGAGTTGAAGGTTCGGGCCCGATTGCACAAGTCGGTACTCCACCGAGTTAGCGACCGACCCGACTTTTCGGGTGGCCACGATTCGAATAGAGCGGCTGCCCAACCGCGCCAGGGCGGCTTGCATGAGATCAAAATCTGCTCGATAGTCAGCGATCATGTTTTTCCTAAACCGGCCGGGGTGCGCTGCTTGCCCAAGAAACCAGCCAAGGCAATGACGGTCGCAAGGTATGGCAGGGACGTCCAGAACTCAGATGGCAAGTTAAACCCGCCCAGTTGCGTTCCCTGAAACAGCAAGTTCAGGGAGCTCAAGAACCCAAAGGCCAAGCACGCCAGAGCGGTTTGCCCGACGCGCCACCCACCAAGAATCAAAGCGGCAAGAGCAATGTAGCCGCGACCTGCCGTCATGTTATCGGTAAAGACGCCTGTATCGGCCACAAGGTACGCCCCCGCGAGTCCACAGAACAGCCCGGTAGCCACCAGGGCAAACAGCCGAATCCGATCAGGCTGTAAACCGGCGAGCCGAGCCTTTTCGGGATCACTACCGGAGGCGACAAGCCAAAGCCCACCGCGCGTTTTGCCGACGTACAAAATCAGGGCCACCGGCGCGATGACAGCGCAGGCTTGGTAGAAAAGTGGTGGAAGCGTTCCGATCCGTCCCGACCGATCTGGGTCGGAGAACCGGGTGAACATGAAGTTCGTGGCGCCCGCGCTGATCGCATTGAGAGACATCCCGCTAATGACGTGATCGATGCCGAATCGCTGCGTCGCGAGCCAATGAACCAGGCTCATCACCACGGCAGCAAGGATCCCGGCAAGTACGCCGAGCACCGGTCCATGCGAAACGCTCACTAGCGCGCTCACGCAAGCCGCCATCAGCATCTTGCCTTCGAGACCAATATTGATGACCCCTGAACGCTCGCTGCAGTAGCCAGCCATTGCCGCCAGAACTAGCGGGGTGGCCATGCTCAGGGTCAAAAGAACGGTATTAAGCATCGCTGGCCGCCTTCCGGTACCGGATCGTTGCCGAAATGAGGATCACCAAACCCGCAACCAGATTCGTGAGTCCCTTCGGGACACCGAGGATGAGGAGCGACGTGCCGCCCTTTGAAAGTACGCCGAAGAGCAAGCTCATCGGCACCACCAGTAAGGCGTTGCTGCCAGCAAGGAGGGCCACCCCAAGGGAGTCGAATCCGTAGCCCGGGCTGAAGCCCTGATAAAACCGACCTTCGAAGGCTAGCGTCTGAATGGCGCCACCAAGACCGCCAATTCCGCCGGAGACCAGCATCGCATTCATCCGAACTTTGGCGACGTTGATGCCCGCAAACTCTGCTGCCGAAGCGTTTGCGCCCACCGCCTGTAACTCGTAACCGGCGACCCGACGCTTCATCCACCATGCCATCGCCGCGCACAACAGCAGCCCAAGCAACAGTCCGGAACTGACATTCCAAGGCGGTGAATTCAGCAAGGCCGGCAATCGGCCCGAAGTTGGGATCGTCGCGGTGGTTGCCCCGGTTTGGTTCGCCGCTCGAACGGGTCCAGCGACGAGAAAGTCGGTCAGCGCGATGGCGACGCTGTTCAGCATGATCGTCGTGATGACTTCGTGCCCGTTGCGGTACGCGCGAATCCATCCTGCTGGCAACGCCCAGAGCGCGCCCGCGACCACCCCGGCAACCATGGCGAGCAACAGCCCAACCGGCCCGGGCACCGCGAGCGCAACCAATGCGCTGGCGAAGCCGCCAAGCAGGAACTGGCCCTCTATCCCAATGTTGAACAGTCCGGCTCGGAGGGCAAAGAACACCCCCAGACCTGCCAGGAGCAAGGGCGTCGTCTCTTTTAGGCTGCCCGAGATCGCGCGCGGCGAGCCCAAGCTTCCCGAAATCAGTGTCTGAGCAGCTTCGATGGGCGAAATGCCTCCCAGCATCAACATGCCGATGAACGCCACCACGCAGGCAACGATCAAAGCGATCTGCTTCAAGCCTCGCCTCCGACCATGAGCCGCCCGAGAAGGTCGCGATCGGCGTCCACGGGGGGCACGATCACTTTTCCGGAGAACATCACCAGGACACGGTGGCAGTGCGACATCAACTCGTCAAGGTCAAAGGAAACAACCAGCCCCGACGCGCCTTCACGGCATCGTTCTTGCATCGCCTTGTAAAGGTCTTCCGTCGCGGCGATATCAAGCCCTCGGGACGGTTGAAAGGCCATGAAGAACTTCGGGCCTGATTCCGTCATTCTTGCCGCAACGAATCGTTGCTGGTTTCCGCCTGAAAGGCCGCCGATGGCCGCATCTAGGCCACCGTGCTTGGTGCCAAATTTCTCGGCGGCTTTCTGGGCAAAAGCTGCGCGTTCTTGATTCCGAATCTTGCCGCCATCGGCAAACTCCGGCAACCGGTGCAATCCGAGCGTGCTGTTATCGATCAGTGACCAGTCAGAAACAATCGCCTCGCTGAGTCGATCTTCGGGCAAGATGCGCCAACCGAGCTCAATCCGCGCGGAGGTGGATCGGGAAGTGATCGGCTGGCCCTGCCACAGAACTTCACCCTCGCGAGTTGGCGTCACCCCGAGCAAAGCGCGGAACAGATCCGCTTGGCCGCTACCGTCTACGCCGGCGATGCCGACGAGCTCGCCCGGCGCGAGGGCGAACGACGCGTTCTGAACGGCATCAGTCCCGCGATCGCGCGCGACCGACAAGTTCCGGACCTCTAAGGCTGGAGCGGCGGCCGGAATCGGCTCGGGCCGGACCGAAACGCTCACCGTGCGACCCACGATCAGTTCCGATAGCTGCTCGGGATTGGTTTCGCTCACTGGAACATCCGCAATCCACTTTCCGCCTCGAAGTACGGTCACGCGGTCGCAGTACTCCATGATCTCCGGAAGCCGGTGAGTGACCAACAGAACGGTTGCTCCTTCTTTTGTTAAGGCGCGCAGACTGCCGAAAAGCGCTTCGCCATCTTTCGGCGACAACATGGCGGTCGGTTCGTCGAGAATCATAATCCGAGCTTCGCGCCAGAGGAGCTTTAGGATTTCAAGGCGCTGCGCTTCCGATGCGCTGATCGCCGAAGCATCCCGATCCCAGATGTCGTTTCCGTAGTTGAGGCCGATGCTGGCAGCAATCTTTCCCGCGCGCTCGCGAATCGCGGACTTATCGAGCACCATCGCTGGCTCCGCACCGAGGATCAGGTTATCGAGCATGCTGAGCTCGGGAACGATGCCGTAGTGTTGGCTGACCATTCCGATCCCGAGGGCAATCGCTTCCTTTGAGGATCGAATGTTGACGGCTTTGCCGTTCACCTTGACCTCGCCCGAATCGGCTTGGTAGGCGCCGTACAGAACCTTCATGAGCGTCGATTTGCCCGCTCCATTCTCTCCCACGACTCCGTGGATCGAGCCCGATGTGACGCTTAGTCCGACGTTGTCGAGCGCCTGAACGCGGCCGAATTGCTTGCTAATGCCGCGCATTTCGACCGCGTGGCTCACTCGGCTGGACTCGCCTCCGATGATTCGGTTCCAGCCAAGAGATCATAAAGCTTGGCCGTGGTGAGTTCGTTGTGGCCCTTCGCAGCGAGAGTCCCGAGCAATTGATCAACGACCGTTGTTCCGGGCAACTGTGCCCCGAGCACTTCTGCTGCTTCGAAGCAGTAGGCAAAATCCTTTCGCTGATTCTTGATGCTGAACCCAGGCGTCCAGTCGTTTTTCAGAATCATCGGCCCATAGTTTTCGAAAGCCCAACTGCCACCAGCCCCGGTATTGATCATCTCCCGGGCTTGGGCGATATCTAGACCGGCTTTATGCGCGAAGGCAAGGCATTCGCATAGCGCCATCAACGCTCCACCGACCGCAATCTGGTTCGCCATTTTCATCATCTGTCCCGAGCCAACGCCGCCGACTCGGGCCACGCGCTTCGAGTAAGGCGCGATGATGGTTTCGGCCTCCGCCGTGTCCGCCGGCTCACCACCAAGGAAAACGGTGAGAGTTCCCTTCTGAGCACCCATTGACCCACCCGTAACCGGCGCATCGACAAACCGGAGTCCGGCAGCAGCCAGCTCCGCGCCAATGGCGGGGGTTTCGGCGGGCGAGATCGTGCTGTGATCGATGATTAGCGCGTTCGGCTTTGCGTTGGGAACGATCTGGGCGAGGCACTCTCGAACATCTTCGGTGCGGTTAACGCACATCGCAATGACGTCGCATTGTTCGGCAAGTGAAGCCAAGGAGTCCGCTACCATGGCCCCGGCATCTCGCAGTGGCTGGCACTTTTCCGCACTACGGTTCCAAACGACCAAACGGAAGCCAGCGCTCTGAAGATGGCCCGCCATCGGTCCCCCCATCGTGCCTAGTCCGACAAACCCAACGGTCCGGCTCATGACGCAACAGGGTACCTATTCGAACCGAATTGAAGCGCCCCGCGCGTGGGCGGGAAACCCTTCCATCTCGCCAAACGCCTCGATGATCGGCGCCCAAAACTCCAGCGCTTCTCTGGAAAGGTTTGAGACACTTTGCACCTTGAGAAACTCCAACACGTTGACCGGACTTTGCCAGCGCGCTGCGCCGGATGTCGGCAACGTATGCGAGGGCCCGATGCAGTAGTCGCCGGCACTCTCTGGAGTCCAATCTCCTAGCAATACGCATCCAGCATTTTGAACCTTCTCTAGCCAGCGATGGGGATCCTCGACGCTGAGCGTGAGGTGCTCCGGCGCAATCACGTTCACCAACTCAACGGCTTCAAAGAGGTCCAACGCGACAATGGCGATCGAATTGTTGGCGAGCGCGGCCCGCATGGTGGCTTCGCGCGGGGCGCCGATGAGCTGCCGTTCCACTTCCGCAAGAACCGCTTCCAACTTTTCTAGCGTTGTGGCAATCAGATAGGCGACGTTGTCCGGTGCGTGCTCAACTTGGGTGAGGAGATCGGCGGCCGCAAACCGGTCGTTGGCCGACTCGTCGACTACCACGCACACTTCGCTTGGTCCGGCGTAGCCGTCTAGTCCGACCTTGCCCCAAACCTGGCGTTTGGCTTCGTTAACCCAACGGTTTCCGGGTCCGACAATTTTGTCGACCCTTGGCACGGTCTCCGTGCCGAAGGCCATCGCGGCTACGGCGGCCGCTCCGCCAATGCGGAAGGCGCGATCAACGTTGGCTTCTTTCAGCGCAAAACAAACGGCGTCGGTGTGTCGGCCGGAATCTCCCGCCGGCGAGCAAACCACGACCTCGCGCACTCCCGCGACTCGTGCTGGGATGGCATTCATGAGGACCGAGCTTGGGTAGTTCGCGTTTCCACCTGGAACGTAAACACCGACCCGGTCAAGCGGCAGAATGCGCTGCCCACGGGTTCCGGCAGCGAAAGTCTGAAGATTCGGTTCGAAATCTGCACCGGCGCGTCCAGTATCCCATGACCACTTTGGCGGCACGCCGCCGGGCCAAACCTGCTCAATCGGCCCCCGAGCGTCAATCCGCGCCAGACCGCTGGTCAGCACCAACATTTGGGCGGTGTGGAACATGTTGATCTGAGCGGCGGCGGTGGCAATGGCCGACTCAAAGCGTGGCTCTAAGCTTGCATCGGTGATGTCGGCGGTTGGAACCTCTAGTTCGATCACATACGGTGAGTCGAACTTCCGGGCGTTGTCCAAAAGTGCCGCGTCGCCACGATCCCGAACGTCGGTGATGATGGCGGAAACGACAGCCTCCGCCTGTTCATCCCGTTGGACGGTTGCCGCTTGCAACGCGGCAAATGGATCTAGAACGTTTGCGTCAACAATCCGGATGAGCATGGAATCAGGCGAGGAGCCGCTCCCGGAGGCGGTCAGGACCTAGAACGGCCATCAACTCAAACAGGCCCGGTCCGGTCGTTTTGCCGGTGAGCTTGACGCGAGTTGGATGCACGATCGGGCCGAGCTTTTCGAACCCGTTGTCCTCCGCATACTTGCGCAGGAGCGCGTCATAGTGCGCAGTCGCTTCCTCGAACGTTCCGCTGGCCGGGTTTGCCGCGATGAAGGCAAACAAGTCCGCCGCGTGGGGCTGGGTCAGCCACTTTTCCGCCGCCTTAGGATCAATCGTGGGTGCATCAACCAGGAAGAACTCCACGGCTTCGCCAAAGTCGGCCAACGTGAGCACACGCTCAATTTCTAGCGCCAGCGCGGCAAGGACGTATTCGCGATCCTTCTCCGCCCACTCCACAATGCGATCAAGCCGGGCCAGAATGGCCTTGCCATCCTTTGGCGGCTTGTTCGGGATTGGCTCCTCATCGACGAAGTTCTCCCAATACGTCCGAGTGAACGGATGGGAGATGTACGCCAGGAGCTCGTCCAGAACGGCGTTTGGCGACATCTGACGAATGTGGTGGCCGTTGAGCCAGCGAAGTTTGTCGAGATCAAACCGGCCTGGGGACGGCTGCAAGCCCGACAACCGGAACTTTGAGATGAGTTCCTCTTCGGTCATCGCTTCGGTGTCGTCACCCGGACTCCAGCCAATGAGGGCAATAAAGTTCTTCAATGCGACGGGCAGATACCCTTCCGCCGCATAATCAAGCACACGAGTGGCGCCGTGGCGCTTTGATAGCTTCTTGCCGTCCTTGCCGACGATTACCGGACAATGGACAAAAATGGGTCTTGGCCAGCCAAAGGCATCGAACAGAGCCGCGTGCTTGGGTGCGGAGCTGATCCACTCTTCCCCACGCATGATGTGGGTGATCTCCATGAAGTGATCATCGACCATGCTAGCAAAGTGGTAGGTCGGCATTCCGTCGGCCTTGATGAGGACCGGGTCGTCGATCGTGTCGCTTTCCCACTCGATGCGACCACGGATGAGGTCTTCGATCACGATCTTCTCGCCGCGCGGAATTCGCTGACGGATGACAAAGGGTCGACCTTCGGCCTCGGCCGCCGCGACGGCTTCGGCGGACGCATCGCGCCAGTTGCCGCCGTAGTAGCCAACGGCCAGCTTGTTGAGCTGCTGGAACTCGCGCATTTCATCAAGCTCCTGTGGCGTATCGAAGGCTTTGTAGGCCGCTCCCTTGTCGAGCAGAACGGTGATGAGCTCCGCGTAGATCCCGGCTTCCTTTCGCTCGCTCTGGCGGTATGGCGCATGCGGACCACCGAGGTGGGGACCTTCGTCAAAAGTGATACCAACCCACTTGAGGGTCGTAATGAACTCTTCTTCGCTCTCCGGGTTGTAGCGACTTCGGTCAGTGTCTTCGATGCGAAGAATGTTCTCGCCTCCCTCGTGTTTAGCGAGCAAGAACTTGAAGAGCGCATCTCGGAGGGCACCTACGTGAAGGAGCCCGGTTGGACTGGGCGCAAAGCGAACGCGGACCGGCATCAAGGAGAGAGGGTACCTGCGGGGTCCGGCAAGTGGAAGAAGAACGTCGCGCCGTTGCCGGGTTCTGACTCCGCCCACATTTCGCCGCCGTGCCGAGAAATGATTCTGAGCACGGTTGCGAGACCGATTCCGGTGCCTGGAAACTCGTTTGCCGAGTGCAATCTCTCGAACGGCTTGAACAGCTTTCCGGCGTGAGTCGGGTCAAAGCCGACGCCATTGTCCCGCACGAAAAAGTTTCCGTTACTCATGCCGACTTGAACCTGTGGAGCCGGCTCATTTTTGGAGAACTTCACCGCGTTGCCGATCAAATTGTCGAGCACGGCGGTCATCAGCCTCTCGTCGGCGTAGGCGGTCATCCCGGGCTGAATTTCGAATTCGATTTCCCACGCCGAAACGCGCCGGTATTCCGCTGCCAGTTCTTCCGCCACATGGCTGATGTTCATTTCCCGCCGTATCAACTCGGCTCGCGTAATCCGGCTCAAGCTCAACAGTGCCGTGATCAGCTCATCCATGCGCTTTGCGGCGCGCCTAACTCGGCCGACGTAGTCCAGCGCCTCCTCGTTCATGGTGTGACCGTAGTCGGCCACGAGGGCGTGACTGAAGCCATCCACCGTGCGAAGTGGCGTTCGGAGGTCGTGCGAGACCGAGTAGACGAACGATTGCAGTTCGGCGTTTGCAGACTCAAGCTCTTGGGTTCGCTCGCGAACCAGGGACTCTAGACCCTCGTTAAGTCGCCGAACCTCTTGCTCGGCGCGGGTGCGATCAATGACTTCCTTTTCGAGAAGCGCCGCTTGCTCGAGGGCTTTATCTTTGGAATTGCGTTGGGCCAGCGACAAGCTGAAGAGCAGCCCCGAAATCAGCACCCCGAGAAACGGCACGAGCGGCACGTACCGGCCGCTCAAGTCCTGCTCAAACTCCGTCGTGGAGGCAAAGGTTGCCTGCCATTTGCGATTGCCGACGAGGATGACCTGTTTGCTGGTGAACCGGGCACCCGGCCGAAACTTCGGGCTCCGGTAGATGAGTTGCCCGTCGCTGTCGTAGGCTTCCATCGCCACCGACCGGGTGAGAACCCGAAGTTCAACATCGGCAAAAAAGTCATCGAGGCGGATCGGGCTGTAGGCCAGACCGATCACCCGCTTTTTTCGCTCGGCAACGTTTTTCGGTCCAGGGATCCGGTCGTAGACCGGTAGGAACATCACGACCGATGGCCTCGGTTTGTTCTGGTCGCTCACCAGGGTCAAAACGCCAGTCGCCGAGATGTTGCCCGTCTCAACCGCCGTAAGGATGACTTCTCTGCGTTCGGCCGATGAGTATGAGTCAAATCCAATGGCGTACTTGGTTCGGTCCGTGCGAGGCGAGGCGTACAGCAACGGCAGTTGCACCAGTTCTTTGGTCGGCGGAAAGATCTTCCACGTGGGTCCGTTGATGAGGCGGCCCTGAGCGTTCCAGGCTTCAGAATTCTCCGAAGTCACCCACGGCGCAAAGCCTGCGCCAGTGGCACCGTTCTGCACGGACTTGTCCAACGAGGCGCTGACTACGGCATCGAATTCGCGCAAGGTCGGAAACCGAAAGTTGGTGAAGATTGCCCCGATGCCTTGCAGAATGATCGCTTGGTCACGCATCTTCGATTCGATCTGGAATCGATTTCGGAATGCTTCGGAGTCGAACCGCTCGGCATCACGATTGCTCGCCGTTCTCGCTGCGTAGGTCCAGAGACTGAGCGTGAGCGCGAGCGTGCCGAGAAACACGATGTACGGCGCGAGCCGCTGGGCCACCCGATGCTTTTCTTGCGACAAAGCATCGGACACTCCCACGGTCGAAACCGGAATTCCCTTTGTTTTTGGATCTGAGCTGTTTTGGGAATTGGGCATGAGCGATGGGCTTGACTACTAGACGCGGAGTCTCAAGGTGATGATTTCGAACGGTTTGAAGTCGAACGAGATCAAGTTGTCGTTCACGTCCAACTCGACAAGCTCATTCTCCTCGAGGTCGCACATTGCGGCTCCGAGCACTTTTCGAGCACAACTGAGCTCAGCTCGTCCACGGGTGTTGTGACACTCGTACAAGCGAACGATGAGGTCCGAACTGTCCTCCGCTTTCTTGACCGACTCGATCACGATGTTCCGGTTCTCGACCGACACAAAGGTCGGGAGCATGCCGTTTTCACCAACGTGCTGGTCCAACATCGCGTGGCGCATTGGAGCGTTCAGCGCATACGCGGCCGGCACCACCCCGCCGATGTTGTAGGGCCCAAAGTGCGGCATCAGAACGTAGGTGAAGTGATGCACGCCCATGTCGCAAGTGGGGTCTGGCGCTTTCGGCGCACGAAGCAGACTGAGCCGAATCACGTTGCCGTGGACGTCGTGACCGTACTTTCCGTCATTGAGCAAGGCGAGGCCGCACTCGCCTTCGCTGAGATCGACCCACTTTTGGGCGCAGACTTCGAACTTAGCCATGTCCCACGACGTGTTGTAATGGGTCGGGCGCTCGACGTTTCCGAACTGAATTTCGTACGTGGCGCGGGAGGCGTTAACGTTCGCCGGGAAGGCAACCTTGAGGAGCTTGTCGGTCTCCTGCCAGTCGATTTCGGTATCAAATCGAATCCCCGGAGTTGGGCCGAGGGAGATGCGCTGCCGGATCGTGCTCTGGCCAAAGGTACGAACTACCTCGATCGCGGCGCGAACCGGGCCGCGCTCCACGACTTCGATGCTATCGCTTCGCAGCAAATCGATCTGCGTTTCGTACGCATACGCGTCAATGTCCCACGCGCTCCAGAAAAGGGGCTTGTCTTCGAAAAGTTGGAAGACGTTTGCGAGCTTGCCGGGCTCGATGAACTCAGAGCCGTCCTCGAGGCTCTGAATGCTCGTAATGTTTCCGTTTTGATCGAAGCGAACGCTGAGTTCCCCATTTTCAATTCGCCGAATGCTCGCCTTAAGACGTGGCTTTGCGGCGGGGGATTGTGGAGGTAGGGCATCGGACAGATCCCCAACGACCACCGTTCCCAGGGCGCCTTGCGGGACCGGGAAGACCAATTTGCGATCTCCAAGCCCTTCGACAATCTGGACAGGAACTGTCTCATCGGCGGTGATCAAGGAGTTCGGGACGCTAGGTTCGGACCAAGGAATTTCACCCTGGGTTACGAGAGAAGCATTCTGGAAAATCGCCACCGGACGTTGCAGTGAGGTGGTGTCATACGCGCGACCGATGCGTGTGAGGCTGTCCGAGACGACCCGCTCGCCCATCTCGATCACCTTCGCGTAGTCGATGTCGCTGTCTTCATAGACTTCCTTCACCGAAGAGCCGGGAATGATGTCGTGAAACTGGTTGAGCAGCACGAGCTTCCAAGCCTGCTCAAGTTCGGCCTTCGGATAGCTTTGCGGATAGCCCGGAGTAAAGCTCGCGAGCCATTCGGCATCTCGCAGGAGAAACTCGCACTGCCGGTTCTTTCGCTTGTTCGCGGCCTGGCTGGTGTAGGTGCCCCGGTGCAGTTCTAGATAGAGTTCGCCGACCCAGGTCTGCAAGTCCTTTGACTTCGACTTTGCTTCGCGGAAGAAATCGATCGCGCGCTTGCCGAGGGCAACTTCGGGATAGTGCGGGGCCATTCGGCCGCGGCGCAGGAACTCGATGTGCTTCTCCGTGGGACCGCCGCCGCCATCTCCGAAGCCATAGACGTACAAGGACTGATCGCTTCGGGCGTGATCCTTGAAGTTCTTGACCGAGTACAGAACCTCTTTCGGCTCGGCGCTCGCGTTGTAGGTATCGGCGGGTGGAAAGTGAGACCAAACGCGCGTGCCATCGATTCCCTGCCACCAGAACGTGTGGTGGGGGAACTTATTGAACTGGTTCCAAGAGATCTTTTGGGTGAGGAAGTAGCGAATGTTGAACTTGGACAGGATCTGCGGCAACGCGGCTGAGTAGCCGAAGACATCGGGCAGCCACATATCTAAAGTTTCGTAGCCGAGCTTTTCGCGGAAGTAGCGCTTGCCGTAGAGAAACTGTCGGACAAGGGATTCGGCACCGGTGAGATTGCAGTCTGCCTCGACCCACATGGAGCCGACCGGTTCCCACTGGCCTTTTGCAATGGCTCCTTTGACCTTCTCAAACAGCACCGGATAGTCGGTCTCGAGCCACTCGTACTGGCTTGCCTGGGAGTGGACAAAGACGTATTCGGGATAGCGGTCGATGAGGCCGAGTTGGGTGGCGGTCGTGTGCGCCATCTTCTTCCGGGTGATGTGCAACGGCCAGAGCCAAGCGGTATCTAGGTGCGCGTGACCAACCGGAGTGATCGTGTGCTTGAGTTCCCCGTTAAGGCTTCCGAGGGCGTCCCGGATGAGTTTTCGGCAACGGCTGATGGATTCCCGGTTCTTGGCCGAGAAGGTGTTGCAGACGTCGTTGAGGCCCCGTAAGAGGGTGTGATAGGCCGGGTCATCGCCTTGGATGCTTTCGGTGAGCCCAAGGGTGAACTCAAAATCGTAGATGAGGTCTCGAATGGCGTAGTCGACGGCGGCGATGGCGGCAAACTCGACCTTTTCGGTGGTGGCCGATCGGGGCTTTTCGTGGCCGTGAACGACCGTTTCGGAGTTGCGCGTGTAGACCTGAATCGTGTACGAGACGGATTCCCCGCCGGCGGCCGGCACTTCTCGGCCCGCAAGCGCAGCGCCGCTGAGCCAGCCGAAGTCGCTGTGCTCGACGTCTACGCCGCACCAGGGCGAGTTATCTTTCCAGACAGTGCGTTCGCCACCGATTTCGGCAAAGACGACGAGAGGCTTTCCGGCTAGTGACTCGGGGACCACTCCGGAGAGGCGGAACCAGACGGTTCGATAGGCGGGGCCGTAGGCATAGCCGGGTTCGACGGTTTGCCAGGGGCCGAGTTCCGCCTCGGCTTGGTTGGCGCAATCTCGCTCGTTGAACTCAATTTTGAGGGGAGTCCGATCTCCAAATTCGGCAGGCCGAAGGGTTTGCCAGAGGAACGCCTTTGCTCGGCGGAAGGTCAGATCGGGGTGTTTGAGCATCGGCGGAAGTTACGATTCTACACTTGCGGGCGCGAAGATGCTTTGGGTGATTGAGTACTATAGTACTCAATGATGTCGCGGGAGATTGACGTGGCTTTGGTGGGTTTGTACCTACGTGGGTTCGGGGTTTTGCCTTGGCGCGGTTGGAGAAATATTGCGCATTTGTTTTGGCGAACCGTGCCGACTTTCGCCGAAATGCCAGGATTGTTGCGAGAGCATGGCTATCGCGAAGCGGCGGCGGTGCTGGAAGTGCCGGGGCACCTTGATGCGGCCTGGGACCTCATTGAGGATCGACGAGCGTTATCACCAGCAAACCCGTTGTTTCCGGCGCGGTGGCGGCAGTCGAAGTTTTGCCCGCCGGCGGTTTGGGCCAAGAACCTATCCCAATTGCCGCCTGCTGGTACGCGGCCTCTGGCGGTGGTGGGGTCTCGTCAGCCTCCTAAGCAATGCCTCGATTTTGTTTCCTTGGCTGTTCGGCAGTTGGAGACCAGTGAGCCGGGATTGGCTTGGCATGTTGTTTCGGGCGGGGCAGAGGGGTGCGATGTGGCGGCGGAGGGGGCGAGTCAAGCGCCGGTTTCGGTTTTGCCGTTTGGACTGAATTTTGCGCGCGCAGACCATGCCTGCTTTAGCGTGGTTGCGCCGTCAGAGCCGTTTGGGACGATGAACGCGATGGAGCGGAATGCTTTGATCTTTACTTTTGGGGCTCGGGCGATTGTTGGTCATTGCGAGCTGGGCAGCGGTGGGGCTTGGCATGGGGCGGTGGGGGCGCTTCGGGCGGGGGAGACGCCGGTTGGCGTTTATACGGGTGAGTTTGTTGGGGAAGGGCTTTGCGGTGATGGCGGTGCCGTTTTTGCAGGTGCAGATTTTCCGGCTTCCGTATTTCCGGGGGCGAAGGGGTTGATGTCGGCGCGGGCAGTGCCGTTGCGGGGGGTGGCGGAGGCGGTTGGGTGGGTGCAGAGTGAGGTGGCGATGCGGCACTTGTTTGAGGCGGAGGAGGTTCGTTTGGCTTCGGTGGGTTAGGTTTGGGGTGAAACGGGCCGGACCTCGGTACCATCTGCGAACAGTGAAGGCGATTGTTAAAGCGCGCCCGGCCCCCGGGATTGAGATTCATGAGGTTGATGTGCCCTCGGTGGGGCCGCTGGATGTGAAGCTCCAATTGAAGGCGGCCTCGGTTTGTGGGACGGACCTTCATATTTATGAGTGGGATGCTTGGTCGGCGGGGCGGATTGTGCCGCCGCGGATTATTGGCCACGAATTTTGCGGGACGATTATTGAAGTTGGGTCGGAAGTGACCGACCGGAAGGTGGGCGACTTTGTTTCGAGCGAGTCGCATGTGGTGCCGTTGGATAGCCCTTGGATGACCGCCGGGCTGGGGCATGTCGCGCCGGAGACGAAGATTCTGGGCGTCGATATTGACGGCGGTTTTGCCGACTTTGCCGTGATGCCTTGGTGGAATGCTCGGCTCACGAGTCCTTCGGTTCCGCCGCATTTGGCTTGCTTCCAAGATGCTTTTGGCAACGCGGTGCATACGGCGATGGCGGGGCCGGTGGCGGGGCAGACGATTTTGATTACCGGCTTAGGGCCGATTGGGCTTTTTGCCGTGGCGGTTTGCCGGGCGCTGGGGGCGGCGCGGGTGGTCGGGATCGAGCCGAGTGCCTATCGGCGGCAGTTGGCGGAGACTTTGGGCATTGATGCGGTTTATGCTCCCGACGCGGTTGGGCTCGCCGCCGAGATTGGCACGGCGGATGCGACGCTGGAGATGTCGGGGCATCCGGCTTCCCTACGACTTGCGATTGAACAGACCCGGCCGGGGGGGCGGATTAGCCTGCTTGGCGTCTATCGGCAGGCGACGCAGGAGCTTCCGATTAACGACGTGATCTTCAAGGGGCTCCAGCTTCAGGGGATTGTCGGGCGGAAGCTTTGGGAGACTTGGGATCAGATGGCGGAGCTTTTTGCGAGCGGCCGGCTTCATTTGGACCCGGTGGTGACGCACCAGATGCACTTTACGGAGTTCGAAAAGGCGATGGAGCTGCTCCAGATGGGCCAGGCGGGCAAAGTCGTGTTCACCTTCGACGCTTGATTCCGCCCGGCTTTTGGGGTTTACTATTGCTCCCGCAAGTGGGGATATAGCTCAGTTGGTAGAGCACTTCCATGGCATGGAAGGGGTCAGGGGTTCGAATCCCCTTATCTCCACCACTTCCCTTCCGTCCGCCCTGGACGTTGCGGCGGCCGCTTGGGACCGATTTAATTAACGTTCCCCCCTAGGCAGATTAATTAATTACAGCCCGTTTTAGGTTCAATCGGGGGCGCTTTGGGTGGCCTTGCGTGGCTCTGCATTGCCTTGGGTGGCTGGTTTTCTCGCTGGGTGCGGGTTGGCTTTTGGGGGCCAAAAATTTATTTTTTACACTTCCCGCGTTGGGGGAGAAACATAAATTTCCGTTTTCGACTCGCGCGGCTCACAGTGTACAGGCGCGGAGGAGGGCAAAAGTCAACCTGAGATTTTGGGAATTTAGGGCGACCCTGATTCGCGAAGGCTCATTCAATGGTTGTCGGAGAAAGGAACCACCGCCATAGCGCGGAGTCGGGAAACGGAAAGGCTGCCTTGTGTCCGACACCACACCGAATGCATCGGGATGCTACGCTTTTGGGACATGTGGAGGGGACTGGATATATCGAGCGTGTTGCACAAGTTGGCGGAGATCCGGCCCATTTTTCACTCCGAAGCCGACTTCCAGTTTGCCTTGGCTTGGGAGTTGCAGAGGCATTACCCAACGGCTCAAGTGCGGATGGAAAGGCGCTTCCCAGCACATGCGGGCACCAAGTCGATGTATATCGATATCTGGGCAGAGTACGAAGGCGTCCAGTATCCGATCGAACTCAAGTACCAGACGAAGGCGCTTCAGACAGCTGTAGGCAATGAAGTTTTTGAGCTGCGAGGTCAGGGTGCAGAAGACAACCTCGGCTACGACTTCTTGAAAGATTTGAAGCGGATCGAAACATTTGTGGAGAACTGTGAAGCACCAGTGGTTGGGAATGTAATTCTTCTCGCAAATCAGCCGCTGTGGAACGACCGGCCAAAAGCCAATGCGTACAACAAAGACGCGTTCCGCCTCTACGAAGGCCGTGAAGTCAAAGGTTCACTCTGCTGGGGCAAGATCTACCCGGAGACCGTAGAGAGGCATGCTCCAATTAGCCTGACCGGCAACTATAAGCTGGAGTGGCTGCCTTACGGTTCTGAGCTTGGTTTTCAGTATCTGCACTTGGAGTGCACGAAGGAAACACTACAACCAAAAGGTCCGATCGTGGAAATCAGGACGGATGTGAATTCGTAGCGATAAACGCTTCAAAACGCGGGGCAGGAAGAGGGAAAAGCAAACGGGGCCGAAGGCTTGAGCAATGGTCAAGGGAACTCCCGCATGTCGTTTCAGGAGCAAAGCTATCGATAATTGCCCGCTCCATCATCAGCGGAAGGGGACACGCCAGCATGGAACCGTGCACCAGAAATTTGGCCGCTGTGCCAATTCACAGTATCCTACTGCTGCAGGAAATGCAGACATTCGATTGGAGTGAGTTGCGCCCACACAACGGGACACAGCATGCAGCCTTTGAGGAACTTTGTTGTCAACTCGCTTCACGAGAGGCCGTTCCAGCGGGCTCCGTCTTTCACCGATTAGGCACTCCTGATGGCGGAGTCGAAGGCTACCATCAGTTTCCAAATGGTGACGAATGGGGCTTTCAAGCGAAGTTCATCCAGATCCTCGGCGATAGCCAGCTTGGCCAAATGGATAGAAGCGTCAAGCGCGCGCTCCAGACACATCCAAAGTTAACACGGCTTACGATCTGTGTACCGATCAATCTTGCCGATCCCCGTGGGCTAGATATCTCAGCGACAGACCGTTGGAACAAACGCGTCGTAAAGTGGAAGCGGTGGGCAGCAGATCTTGGTCGAGACGTTATCTTCGATAAATGGGGAGACCATGAGATTGGCTACAGGCTTACCAACGCAGAGCATCGCGGACGCCTTTATTTTTGGTTTAACAAAGAACTGCTAAGTAAGGATTGGTTTGAACAAAGGGCAAAAGAGGCGATTGCCGACGCTGGCCCACGTTACACACCAGAACTACATATTGGATTGCCAATAAGCGACTTTTTTGAGGCTTTGGGCAGAACGCAACGATTCAGCTCAGTTTTCAGGAAACTGCAAGGTTCAGTTCTCCGTGCCGCCCAGCAGCTGCG
This sequence comes from bacterium, assembly GCA_027485645.1. GTDB lineage: Bacteria > Armatimonadota > Fimbriimonadia > Fimbriimonadales > Fimbriimonadaceae > Fimbriimonas. The sequence continues at coordinate 210,745 of JAIXQR010000002.1, read as the reverse complement.
GAAGGCTGCTGTACCCGAAACGGCAAACGTTGCTAAGGCGGAACTCCTTTCTACCACGCAGGCATTTGTTGAACAACTGGTTGCAACTGAATTTGAACAACCAGTGGCGATCGCAAAGGATCACTTAACGAGAATGGCGGAAACGCTGCTGGAACAGTGCTGGCAGCTGCGCCAAAGCCTGGAAGTGAACAAACAGCCCCTTCCAGAAGGTTACACAAAGAATCCATTCGCGACTGCACAACATGATTTGCACAATTTGTCAAGAGCAATCAATCAGCTCCAGATCCGACTTGACGGCAGTGAGCTGGCGGTTGCAAATGCTAGGTGTCTACTTGTGACGGGCCAGGCAGGTACCGGCAAGACTCATCTGCTTGCGGACGTCAACATGCGCCGGATCGGTCGTGGCTTGCCAAGTGTGCTGTTCCTAGGGGAGAAGTTCACGGATCGGCCACCTCTTACGCAAATCGTTGAGCTACTCCGCTTCTCAGGGACACCTGAGGAACTGCTAGGCGCGCTAAACGCGGCCGCAGAGGCAGCCGGTGGTCACACTACGATTCTGATAGATGCCCTAAATGAAGGTGCGGGCAGGGAACTATGGCGCAAGCACTTAGCTGGCTTGCTCACGGCCGTGCACGCGTATCCTCGCCTCTGCGTCGCCCTAAGCGTGAGATCCACATATGAATCCGTTGTGGTACCGCCGCAGGTGAAAGACAAGGCAATAACCGTAGCTCATTCCGGCTTCGGAGAGCATATTTTTGAGGCTATCACAAGATTTTTCTCAAATTATTCGATAAAGCTCGCAGGAGCTCCGCTTGCGACCAGCGAGTTCTCGAACCCGCTGTTCCTGAAGCTTTTTTGTGAGGGCCTGAAAAGAAACCGAATCAGCGAGGTGCCGGTGGGTCATGAAGGGGTCACCCGGATCTTCTCTTTCCTTCTCGATGCTGTCGAAACTTCGCTAAAGCAAGGTCCAGCCCACAAAGAACGGCCTAGTACACACCTAATCCGTCCATTTCTCGAAAAGCTCGCAGCCGCCATGGCGGAAACAACGGAGACTTGGATCGATGTCCCGAGAGCAGAAACGCTATCCGCAGCGTGCGCACCGAGCATGGAAGGCTCTGACGCCTTGCTTTATCAGCTGATTCGCGAAGGGATCCTGGCGAAGGAAATGATTTACACCAAAAACACAGACCCGGTCGAAGTTATAAGGTTTGCATATGAGCGAGTCGGTGATCACGCATTGGCCCATTCGATCCTAGCCGATAAAAATGCGCTGCAAGTTCGAGAGATGTTTGCCTCCAACGGAAAAATAGGAGAGAGGCTACGCGGCCCAATGCGGTATTCGTTACAAGGCTTCCTTGAAGCAGCAATGATCCAGGTCTCGGAGAAGTTACCTTTTGAGCTGTTCTCCTCGTTAGACTGGATCAAAGGCTACGATCAAACGATAATTGAAGAAGCATTTCTTCATTCCTGCGTCTGGCGTAGGTCAGAGGCATTCACGGAAGAAACATGGAAGCATCTAACCACCTTAGAGTGGACCACCAATGAGCAGTTATTGAATGTTCTCCTTGTAATTGCGACCAGGCGTGGGCACGCATACAACGCTGAGTATTTGCATCGCTGTCTCTTGTCTCTTCCTCTGGCCGAGAGAGACCGAATATGGACAATAGTTCTCAACCGATCGTACGAATCAGGAACAACCACGGAATTACTTACCTACTGGTCTCGGTCCTACCTAGATTCACAACTTCTGGACGACGAATCGGCCAGACTCCTTGCCTTAACGCTAACGTGGTTTTGTACGTCGACAAATCGAGTACTTCGCGATAGAGCCACAAAATCTCTTGTCTGCGTTTTGGTGGCTCGACCCGAAATTGCTCTTAACTTGCTTTTGGACTTCAGAACTTGCAACGATCCGTTCGTATTGGAAAGGCTATATGCAGCGATCTATGGGGCGGCAATGCTCCTTGAAGACTGCAACCTGCTAAAAACGTGGGCATCCTATATACGGGCTGAGATAACCAAGAAGACTTTTCCAGTAAGCATACTTACGCGAGATTACGCTCGCGGAATAGTCGAACGTGCCCGTACAATTGCCGTAGCCATGTCTGAAGAAGATTTGGCTGCAGTGCGCCCACCATATGGCAGCCGCTGGCCTAAACACATTCCGAGTGCCGAGTCTTATGTGTACAAGGCACAGTTTAGATCTGAAATGTCCGACGCGGATCGAGTCGAAGCCGGCATCTATGACCAAGGCAGCGACGACATCATGGAGAAATATTATGGAGCACATGTGTTACGCGTCGATATGTTCAGTAACGTACGACTTTCAAAACCAATTCCTATGCACCCGGTGAGCCGTTTACAAGCGTTCGAGGACCGACTTACCGACGGGGTGAAAGATGCCTATACGAGTGCCAAACTCGCGCTAGAACAGGTGCAATATTTGAAATTGCCATCGATTTTGAAGACGCCCCCAACAGGGGAGCAAACAGCACAAGAGGTGCGAGTTGAAGGGCTCATCAAGGAGTTAACAAACCAAGTCTGCAGCCTGCTACCATCAGATGAAAGACGGGAAGCAAGAAACTTCGTCATTCCATATCTTCTTGGAAAGGTTGATTGGACGAACGGCGAGAAAATGGAAAAAGAACGTCTGCGGGCATGGGTGACGTCTCGTACTCTGCATTTCGGCTGGACAAAGGAGAAGTTTGGAGATCATGATGGCCATTACTTGCGCATGCTAAACTATAGACATAATGAACGCTCAATAGGCTTGATCGCTCACAAATATCGCTGGATTGCATATACCGAGTTCTTGGCCTTGACCGCCGACAACTATCACTTCCTCAACCCTTGGAGTCACAGTGCATGCTCATACACCGGACCCTGGCAGATCGGTACGCGTGATGTAGACCCGAGCTTCATACATTGCGGAAAGCCACAAGTAAACGAAGAAGAACTGGAACTGGACACGGACCCATTTTCACCATATGACATGGATGATGACTGGCTTCAGAATACATCCGATCTACCAGGCGTCAAAGGAATTGTCCTTACCGGCAATGCCGACTGGGTCACTCTTGATTGCAGTCCTGAATGGAGTGATCCGTTGCGACCAGAGGAGGAGCTCGGCAGCCGAAGCGATTATCGGGTATTACGCTACTGGATTCACGGTTACTTCGTTCGAACTGAACATGTTGACTCAGTTTGCAGTTTCCTTGATACCGCCAGGTTTTCCACTTTAAGGATGCCCGTGGGAGGGGATCTGAGAGACATCTTCTTCGGCGAGCTGTATTGGAGCCCAGCTTGGAAGCACCTTCTGGATCCTGATAGCGGATGGGGCTATGAGGACTGGAGCAAAAGTTCAAAACCTGCACTTCCGCATCCAGTTCTGGCAACTCGGTGGAGTTACTTCACTCCAGAGGGTGACAACTCATTTGATGGAAGTACCTCTGTCGCCGTACCTGCGCCGTGGTTTGCCGCTGAGGCTAATTTGCGCTGGAGCGGGCGTCAAGGCGAGTGGCTGGACGCAAAGGGCATCTTGGTCGTAAAGGACCCAACACTCGTAGGCGGCGGAAGACCTCGCCTTGAGGTAAGGAGAAGCTTTTTAGAGTCGTTCCTTATTGAAAGAGGCCTTGACTTAATCTGGACGTTTCAAGGTGAAAAGACCATTATGGACAACGCACAATACCCTTACACCGAGTTTGACGGGTGTTACCGGTACGTCGTTGGGGGAGACATTAAAGGAAATTACAGGATTACAAAGCCATCTGCATGATAACTATTTTAGCTAAAACATCGTTGCTTTCGATGAGCATCGCATTCTTGAGATTTACGCTACGGCCCTTTACTGCAATATGCTTGAAGCCATCTCCGTTCGAAGTTCTGAACTGAGTTTGGCCACCGTCTCGTGGTTGTGTTGAGGTCTAGCTCATTTTTTGGACTTTTTAGTTCTGTCTTCGCAATGAGTGGCTTTCGTGCGTATCCACTCCGAACGGCGTCTACGAGAGCGAGATACTCATAAAGCGCGGGCCTTCGGTAGCGGCGATGGGCACGGTCATAAAGATCGGTTCGCAATCGATGGCACGAGAACTTCCTTCGAAAGCTCGCTTAAAAGGGCCTACACCTTCCGGTTCTAGGATTTGCGGGTTGAAGGGTGGGCCGAACTTGCGGTTGCGATACTGCGCTCTTCGACTGACGGGAGAACATTGCTTTAGGGCCAGCAGGATGTCTTTTGGACGCTGCATGATTCCATTCCACATTCTAGAATTTAGAATTATTGCAACATAGCAGTAGTAACGGAAGTTACTTATGCCTGCCAACTCAAATGTACAATCTCACCGATGACCACGGCCACCATCCTCGCCCGACTTGAAGCGCTCGCTGACCCGAAGCTCAAAGAGCAGAACGCCAAGCGCGGGGTCAGTGAGAACCAGTTTGGGGTGAAGATGGGGGATATTCGGGGGTTGGCGAAGGAGATTAAGCTGAATCCCGAACTGGCTAAGGAGCTTTGGGCGACGGGGAATTATGAGGCGATGCTGCTGGCGATATTGCTGATGAAGCCGAAGCAGCTCTCGGAAGATGAAGTCGAGCATTTGGTGCGGACGGTGAAGGATGCTTGGGTAGCGGATTGGTTGAGCAACTACGTGATTAAGCAGCATCCGCAGAAGGAGGCTTTTCGGGCGAAATGGATGACAGAAAACCACGATATGGCGGCGCGGTTTGGGTGGAGTCTCACGGCGGAGCGGATTGCGAAGAGTCCGGAAGGGATTGATTTGGACGCGATCCTCACGCGGATTGAAGCGGAGATGCTGACCGCTCCGGAGTTGGTGAAGTGGACGATGAACTACGCGCTCGCGGAGACGGGAATCAACCATCCCGAGTACCGCGAGCGCGCGATTGCGATCGGCGAAAAGCTGGGGGTGTACCGCGACTACCCAACTTCGAAAGGATGCACTTCCCCGTTTGCGCCGATTTGGATTAACGAGATGGTTAGCCGCCAGTCTTGAGATACTTTTCGGGGATCACGGTCGTTGGGTCTTCGCTTTGCCAATAGATGGTAACGACCCACCACCGCTTGCCGTCGTTCCAAAGTTGAAAGCTGTTGATTCCGCGCATGAACGGCTTGTCGTCGCTGAGCTTTGTGCGCGCTTCGTAGGTGCTAAAGACGTGGGCGATGTTGCCGTACTGCTCGGTTTTTTGGGCGACTTCTTTCTCGAAGAAGCCGCGTTCTTCTAGGATCGGGCCGCTTTGCTTAATGTAGTCCTCGACGGTGATAGCGCGCTTGCGGACTTCGCCAGTCGGGGTTTTGGCCACGGCGATCATGCGGGCTTCGGGCTGAAAGAGGGAGCGCATTTTGTCCCAATCCCGCTTCTGCCCCGCGGGTCCGGAGATCACGTTGTAAACGGCGGCGATGGTGCCTTCGATGGTGGTGAGGTCATCCGCCTTAGCCACCGGGGTGGCGATGGCTGTCAAGGCGAGGAACGTGCAGACGGTCATGCGGGGAGTATAGCGGGACCAAGCGCGGCTTCCAGGGTCGTTAGGTCCTCGACGCAACCGCCCCAAGGGCCGCCGCTGAGGTGTTGGATGAGGGCCCATTGGCGGATGTAGTCCGGGAGGTGGGGGTCGATTTCTAGGTCTTCTCGCCTTTGCCGCTGAGCGAGAATTTGGTCTCCGCGCTCGGCCGAGACGGCGACGCCGTTTTCGCCAACGAGGTTGAGCGAGCCTTGGAGTTGTTTGGTATCGAGGAAGATCTCGATCATGTCGCCATCGCGGAGCTTGCCGAGGTTGGAGTTCGGGGCGAGGGCTTCGGGGGAGACGTGGCCGAAGCAGGGGCCGGTGGTGACGCCGGAGAAGCGGGCGTCGGTGATGAGGGCGCAGTCGGAGAGTTCGGCGATGCCTTTGAGAGCGGCGGTGACTTCGTAGGTCTCCGGCATTCCGGCGCCGAGGGGGCCGCGGCACATGATGACGATGACTTCACCGGGCCGGACGATGCCTTCTTTTACGGCATGGATGGCGCTCGATTCGTTGGTGAAGGTACGGCAGGGGGCGGTTTTTCGGTAGATGCCGTCGGCATCCAGGAGGCGCCGGTGGATGGAGGTCGCCTTGACGACGCTACCTTCGGGAGCGATGTTGCCGGTCGGGTAGGCGACAGTCGGGCCGAAGCCGAGGGCGCTGGCACGGGCGGGAGAGAGGATCACGTCGTCGGGGTCGATGCCGTCTTCGGCGAGCAGGCGTTCGCGCAGGATTCGGCGGCGGTCGCTGTTTTTCCAGAGTTGGAGGTTTTCGCCGAGGGTGAGCCCGGTGACGGTGAGGGCGTCGAGGTCGAGCAGGTTTAGCTCGGCGAGGTGGAGCATGACTTCGGGCACGCCGCCCGCCATGAAAACGCGGACGGTGGGGTGGATTCCGGTTGGGAGGCAATCGACGATGCGCGGGACCTTGAGGTTGATTTCGTGGAAGTCTTCGCGCGTTGGACGGCGGAGCCCAGCGGCGTGGGCGATGGCGGGAATATGGAGGAGAAGGTTGGTGGAGCCGCCCATGGCGGCGTGAACGGTCATCGCGTTTCGGATGGCGGCGTCGGTGAGGATTTGCTTGACGCCGAGGCTGGTTTGGCGCATGGTGACCAGCGATTCGGCGGAACCTCGGGCGAGGTCGGTCCAAATTTCGAAGCCGGATGGGGCGAGGGCGGCGTGGGTGAGGGTGAGGCCCATCGCTTCGGCGACGGCTTGGGCGGTGGCGGCGGTGCCGAAGAACTGACAGCCTCCGCCGGGGGTCGCGCAGGCTTTGCAGCCGAGGTCTTGGGCTTGCTCTAGGTTCACCACGCCCTTCGCGAAGCGCGCGCCGAGGCTTTGGATGGTGCCGGCGTCTTCACCTTCTTCGGGCGGGAGAGTGACGCCGCCGGGGACGATGATTCCGGGGAGGTTGCCGGTGAATTGGCAGAGCGAAGCCACGAGCATGGTCATGGCGGGCAGGCCCTTATCGCAAGTGGCGATGCCGAGCACGCCTTCGGCGCACGGGATTCCGCGGAGCTGGGTGGCGAGGCTCTTGAAGATGACATTGCGAGAGGCGAGGCTGATGTTTGCCCAAATGGTGCCTTGGGTTCGGCCGTCGCAGGTGTCGCTGGTGTGGAGGGCGAAGGGGAGTTGGCCGAGGCGGCGGAATTCGTGGGCGGCGACTTCGACGAGTTTGTAGAGTTCGTTGTGGCCGGTGTGGGCACCGAGGGCGGCGTTTGGCCAGCCGCCGAGGGTGCTGAGAATGACCATGTTCGGGTCGGTAGCGTTTGCGCCGGAGCCGCTCATGCCGGCGTTTTGGGACATGCCGAACAGGTCGCCGCTGGGCCGGTTTAAGAGGTCGTCTTCGGTGTAGCCAAGGGTGCCCTCGGGGCCGGGGCTTTTGAGGGGGAACTCAAGGCTCGGCGAGTTCGACAGGTGCCGGTTGAGCAGGTCTTCGGTTGGCATGTTTAGAACCCGAATTGGACGACTTTGGTGGTGGCTTCTAGCCTTCCGAGTTGGGGGCTGGAGATGGTGACGAGGTCCCCAGGTTCCAGGGCGAACTGGATGGGCGGGATGATGCCGGTGCCGGTGAAGAGGGCGAATCCGGCTTCGAACGTGCCGTTTGGTTGGGCGGCGAGGGTTCGGGCGTGACGGACGAGGCTCTCTGGGGTGCGCTTCATTTGGCTACTGCCGTATTCGTCTGCGTACATGGTCTCGCCGTTCCGATGGATTTCCATGCGGATGATGATTTCGGGCTGCGGGATCTCGGGCGAGAAGACGGTGAGCCAGGGGCAGAGGGTGGTGCAGCCGGGATAGGTTTTGGCGGCCGGAAGGTAGAGCGGGCTTAGGCTCTCAAGCTGGCGAGCGGTGGTGTCACTGCCGAGGGTTTCGGCGATGATCTCGCCTTGTTGGTTCACGATCAGGACGCGCTCGGGTTCAGGGACGCTGTTGCCGATGGTGCCATCTTCCCCGCCGTCGGGGCGGATCCAGAGTTCGTTTGGTGCGGCGAGGTGGCCGGTTCGGATGGCCTTGAAAAAGACTTCGGGCGGGTTCGCGGGGTCGTAGACGACATCGTAGGGGGTCGGGCGACCGTCATCTTCTACTTCCGTGAGCGCACCGACGCGGAGGGCTTCCATTCGGCGCTCGCGGTGCGAGTTCGAGAAGGTAACGCCAGCACCGAGGATGGGGGTTTGGGTGGGGTCGACGAAGTTTTGAAGTTCTGGTTCTTCATCGAGCGGCGTTCCCGTCGTTGCTTTTAGGAGGATCTGGAAAAGCTCGGCTCGAGTGAGTTGAAAGATGTTTTCTCGGAGGGCAAGGGGCCAGAAGAGGCCGTCGGCCTCGACCACCAGGCCGTTCGGGGTTTGGGCAAAACGGAGGCTGGGGCGGGTTTGGTTCATGGGTGGATTATTCCTGTTCGGCGGGGTCGGTGACCGCGATCACGCGATCGAGGCGGATGGGCTCCGGTTGCTCTTTGAGCACGAGGAACTCTTCGTCCGCGACAGTTTTCACGTCAAGCACGGTGCCGGTGATCATGCCGGTGTTGAGCTTGATTTGGACCGGGACACGGCGGACGGCAGCATCCTCGAGTTTGTCGTGTAGTTCGCAATCGATCGGTTGGTACTTGTCCACGTTTGTTCGATTCTTATGGATTCAGGTGGCGAATGAAGAACTCCATCCGCTTCCGCTTTCCGTAGGGCGATTCGCCTGCGCCGTGGCCGCCGCCGGGGAAGACGATGAGGTCGAAGTCTTTTCCGGCGCGGATGAGAGCATCGGCGACCTGCATGGTAGAGGCGGGGTCGACGTTCGTGTCGAGCTCGCCGACGGTGAGCATGAGCTTGCCCTTCAGGCGGGCGGCGTTGACGACGTTCGAACTGTCTTCATAGGACTTATCGACCGGGTAGCCCATCCACTGCTCGTTCCACCAGACTTTGTCCATGCGGTTGTCGTGGCAGCCGCAGTCGGCGACGGCGGCTTTGTAGAAATCGCCATGCCACAGAACGGCGGCCATGGCGTTTTGCCCACCGGCGCTGCCGCCATAGATGCCGACGCGAGTGAGGTCCATGGCCGGTTCCTGCTTGGCGAGGGCTTTCATCCAGGCGATGCGGTCGGGGAATCCGGCGTCTTTCAGGTTCTTGTGGGCGACGTCGTGGAAGGCTTTACTGCGGCCATCGGTGCCCATGCCGTCGATTTGCACAACGAGGAAGCCAAGCTCGGCGATTTGCTGGGGGTTGCCGAAGGTGGCGCTCCATTGCTTGGGGACAAAGAAGCCTTGCGGGCCAGCGTAGATTTGCTCGATAACGGGATATTTCTTGCCGGGTTTGAAGTTTTTGGGTCGCCACAGGACGCCGTAGATGTCGGTTTTGCCATCTCGACCTTTGGCGACGAAGCGCTGCGGGGCGCGCCAGCCGGTGGCAAAAAGTCCAGTTATGTCGCTGGTTTCAAGGGTGGCGATCTTGGTGCCGTCTTTTCGACGTCGGAGCTCGGTCACGGGGGGTAGGTCGACGCGGGAGTAGGTGTCGAGATAGGTTTGATTGTCCGGCGAGAAGGTGAGGCGATGGGTGCCGTCGGCGGTGGTCAGCGGCAAAATCGCGCCTGTGTTGAGGTTGAGCTCGACGTAGTGGTCGTGGTACGGGTCCTCATTCGGCGTCCTGCCAGCGACGCGGAGCAGGAGAGTATTCGCGGCCTCGTCGTGGGATTCGACGCTGCGGACGACCCAAGGGCCGCGGGTGAGCTGGCGCGTTAGCGCGCCGGTTTTGGCGTCATGAGCGTAGAGGTGGTTCCAGCCGTCACGCTCGCTCATCCAGATGATTTCGTTCGATTTCGGCAAGTATTTAGACCAAAACTTACCGGAATAGTGGATGAAGGTTTTGGTCTTGTCCTCGAAGAGGGTGGTCGGCGTGCCGGATTCGGAGTCGACGGACACCACGCGCATGAGTTGATGTCCGCGCTCGTTGTAGGCGAAGTAGAACCGGCTGGAATCGGGGCTCCACGTGACGCCGGTGCCCCAGCCGCTGTTTGCGAGAGGTGGCAGGCTCCAGGGGTTTGGAAAGAGCGCGTTATCGAGGAGCTTCGCGGTGCGGGTCTTGACGTCGATGAGCACCGGGCGTGGGAGGGCAATTTGGTCCCCCGGCTTTAGGTAATCGAGGGTGATGAGCTTCGGCTGGAGCTGGTCTTTTGGCGAGGAGGAAACGATGTTGACTTTCCGCTCTTGGGCGGCGCGGGTGCGGAAGACCACAAGCTTTGACTGGTCGGGGGACCAGTAGTTGCCGGTGGTGCGATAGTGATCGCTGGGGGTGCCGTCGAAGGTGATCTGAAACTCTTGACCGGTGGCGATGTCGGTTGCCCAGAGGTCATTTTTCTTGATCGCGAAGTTCCACGGGGCGGGAGTGCGTTCGGGTTTTGCCGGGGCGACTTCGGCGCGGACGGAGGCTTCGATTTGGACTTTTCCGCCGAGGGCGGGCACGGTTACGTAGCCGATCGTTTTGCCATCGGCGAAGCGGACTTCCCACACGTGACCGGAGAAAGTGCCTTGGACGTGGGATTTGGCAGGGTCAATTTTCGCGTAAGGCACGCGCTCGTCGTCGTTGACCCAGAAGATTTGGACGGGTTTTCCGGAGCGGTTGAGGAACTCGAAATCGACTCGCTCACCGGCGGCAGCGGGCTGGGGCTGGGCGGTGAGGAGGAGAGGCTTTTCTGGGCCGAGGGATGCGCCGAGTTTTGCGCGCAGGTCGGCTTCGGTTTTGAATCGCGAGACTTTTCCGGTCGGGTCTACGGCGACCCATTCGACGCTGGTCGGACCGGTTTCGAGCCGGTACCAGAGGCCCCCGTTGGGTAGCCAGTTTGGGGTCACCCGGGTTCGGAAGGCTTTGCCCCGGTACTCGCGCTCGATCCCGAGAGCGCGGTCGATATCTGGCACCGTCGCCGGGTTCGTTTGGGCGGCGACGGCAAGAAGAGCGAGGGCAAAAGTCATCTTTGGTTCGGAACGTTACCTAAACTTGCTATAGATCGCTCAGCGAGACTAGAACAGGCCGGTGATTTTGCCATCGGCGTCGATGTCGATGTTGAAGGCGCTTGGGGCCTTGCCGAGGCCGGGCATGAGAAGGATGTCTCCGCAGACGGCGACGATGAATCCGGCACCCGCCGAGAGTCGCAGCTCGCGCACGTGGAGGTTGAAACCTTCCGGCGCGTTTAGGAGGGCTGGGTCATCGCTGACGCTGTATTGGGTTTTGGCCACGCAAATAGGAAGCTCGGCGAAGCCGTGCTTTTGTAGCCAGGTGGCGTCTTTCTGTGCCTTGTCGGCGAGGTCAACTCCGATACCGCCGTAAACCTTCTGAACGATGTTGCCCAGCTTCTCCTCGATGGGTTGAGTTGCCTGGTAGATCGGGGTGAACTCGGACGGTGTGGAGGCAATCTCTGACACGTAGGTGGCGAGGGCTTCGCAGCCAGCGCCGCCGCCGTTCCAGGGGTTTGCCGTTACGGCTTTGATTCCGTCCTCGGAGCACTGGTCGATCAAGAATTGATGATCGTCCAGCGAGTCTTCGGCGCGCTGGTTGATGGCGACGACGACGGGCGGGCCGTATTGGGAGAGGTGCCGGATGTGGCGCTTGAGGTTTTGGTAGCCGAGACTAAGGTCGCCGCCGCCGTGGTGTTGAAGAGCGCGGACGGTCGCGACGAGGACGATGGCATCCGGGCCGTAGCCGAGGCGGGGGCATACGATGTTCAGGAACTTCTCGGCTCCAAGATCAGCGCCGAAGCCTGCTTCGGTAACGACGAAATCTGCCAGGCCGAGGGCGGATTGGGTGCCGACGATGGAAGAGCATCCGTGGGCGATGTTGCCGAACGGTCCGCCGTGGACGAGGGCAAGTCCGCCTTCGATGGTTTGCACAAGGTTGGGCCGAAGGGCGGTCGCGAGGAGAGCGGCCATGACGCCGTTGGCACGGAGGTCGCGGGCGAAGACGGGGGCGCGCTTGGTGTTCCGGCCGACGACGATGTTTCCGAGTCGTTCCTTCAGGTCGGTGATCGAGGTTGAAAGGCAGAGGATTGCCATGATCTCGCTTGCGGGGGTGATGACGAATCCGTCTTCGCGGACGACGCCGTTGCCGGAGCCGAGACCGACGACGATCTCGCGGAGAGATCGGTCGTTCATGTCGATGGTCCGGGGCCAAAGGGCGGCGCGAGTGTCGATCTGGAGCTCGTTACCGTGCTGCAGGTGGGCATCGAGCATCGCGCTCAGGAGGTTATGCGCGGCGGTGATGGCAGGAAAATCGCCGGTGAAGAAGAGGTTAATGTCCTCCATCGGGAGGACTTGGCTATATCCTCCGCCGCAAGCTCCGCCTTTTACGCCGAAGATCGGGCCGAGAGCGGGCTCGCGAGTGGCGGGGATGCTGACCTTGCCGATCTTCGCGAGGCCCTGGGCGAGGCCGATGGTGACGGTGGTTTTGCCTTCGCCGGCGGGGGTTGGGTTGATGGCAGTGACGAGGATGAGCTTGCCGCGCTTGGTTTGGGAAAGCCTAGAAACGGCGGATTGGGTCAGCTTTGCTTTGTAATGACCGAGCGGTTCGTAATCGCTTGTGTCGAGGCCGCTACTCTTGATGATTTCGGCAATCGGGCGAAGTTCGGCACTCTGGGCGATATCGAGGTTGGTCATGAGCTTTGTCGTAGAGTCTGGCAAATTGCCGAGAGGAAGGGCTTGATCTACGCAGTGGGCTGGCGGGCGAGAAGCATTTCTTTGCTTCAATTTTGGGTTTTCACGCTAATATGGACCGAACGTGAACTCTCAGATCGAGAGGCACGGCCGTATTCATGACACCGCTTCTCTTTTTCGCAAGTCTCGTGGCCGTTGCGCCACCCATCGTCATACAGTCGGCACGGATCGAAGTTGGTAATGGCCAAGTGATCCCGGTCGGGAACATCGTCATTCAGGACGATAAGATCGTTGCTGTTGGTCCAGACGTCCAGGTTCCCGCGGGCGCTACGGTGATTAACGGCGCGGGCCTCACGGTTTATCCGGGCTTCATCGATGCCTACTCGACTTCTGGGCTGAAGCTTCCGACCCCGCTGGCCAGCGGGACGAAACAGCCGGACACGCGCAATACGGCCCCGGCGACGATGTGGAAGGAGAACCGGCGTGGCAACCGAGCCGACGTTAAGGCGGTGATGCACCTGGACCTGAAGGCTCCATACGGAGATCGGCACGAAAACGGCGTGACTTCCCTTCTGCTGAGCTCGGGCGACGGAACGATTAGCGGCATGGCGGGCATCGTGAACCTTGGAGCTGAGCCAAAGGTGCTTTCGGGCGAAGTCGCGACGGAGATCAATTTCCGGTCCAGCGGCGGATTCCGAGGCGGAGACGAGATGGCGGGCGGTCAGGGACGACAACAGGCACCAGCAGCTGATCCGGGCTACACGTATCCGCAAACGCCGTTTGGCGTGTTTGCGCTGCTGCGACAGACGCTGTACGACGCGAAGACTTATGCGGCCAAAACGCCATCTAAGGCGGACCCGAGCTATGAGGGTTTGAAGCCTTTGGTCACGGGCAAAGTGCCGGCCCTCTACACCATTGCGAACTCACGGGACATCGCGCGAGCGGCGCGATATGCGGAGGAATTTGGATACAAATTTATCGTTAACGGTGGAATTGATACCTACCGAATGATTTCGACGCTGAAGAAGCACAGCGTTCCGGTCGTCATCAATTTGGACTTTACGGATGAGCCAACGCGGAAAGTCGGCGAAGGTCGCGATGCGACTCCAGCAGCCGTTCTTGAAGACCGATGGAAGACCTGGAACGAGCGAAATGCTAACGCGAAGCTGCTGAGTCAGGCGGGGATTCCGATTGCATTCCGGGGCGGACTTGGCATGAAGGGGTACCTGGGCGGCGTGCGAAAGGCGATCAGCTACGGCGTGCCACGTGAGGTGGCCCTGCGCTCGATGACCCTGGGCGCGGCGGAGATTTTTGGGATCGGCGACAAGGTCGGCTCAATTGAGCCCGGAAAGCTCGCCAACCTCGTTTTGATGAACGGAGACTTTGCGGTGGAGAGCAAGACCGTGGTTTCCGTGATTGTGGAAGGCAAGCAGATTGCCGTTGGAGCAAAGCCAGCTAAATGAAATACCTATCGTTTTTTGCAACTACCGCGCTGAGCATCGTGCTCGCGGGTTCTGCGGCGGCACAGACCGCACCGGCGGCACCAAAGGCGCCGGTAGAAGGGCCAGATAAGTCTTGGCCCGTCGAAACTTCGGCAGACCGAAAGCCACGGCTCAAGACCAACGGCGACGTCTTTATCAAGGGCGCGCGGATTCTCACCGCTTCCCACGGAACGATTGAGAAGGGCAACATCTTGGTTCGAAAGGGCAAGATCGTCGCGATTGGCAACATCGCTCAGCCCGCCGGAATCACCGTCATCGATGCCACCGGCAAAGTCGTCAGCCCAGGAATTGTGGACACCCACGTTCACCGAGGGGCCGATGTTACGAACGAAGGCAGCGACTCAATTGTCGCCGAGGCACGCATTCTTGACGTTCTCAACCCCGAGTTGAAGAACGTTTGGCAGGCGGTTGCTTCGGGCGAAACCACGGGCATGTTGCTGCACGGCAGCGCGAACCCGGTCGGAGCCGAGAGCTTGGTCATCAAGTTCAAGTACGGCGCGAATCCGGACGATGCGACGATTTCTGATGCGCCGCGAATGATCAAGTTCGCGCTGGGCGAGAACGTAACGCGGTCGGGTGGGACGAACCCAACGCGATTCCCGCGAACTCGAATGGGCGTTGAGGCCACGTATCGACGCGCCTTCTTGGCGGCGAAGGATTACAAGAAGAAGTGGGCAGATTTCCGCGCGGGCAAAACGAAGGTGGCACCAGACATGGACCTTCGGTTGCAGACTCTGGCGGACATTTTGGACCGGAAGGTTTGGATTCAGTGCCACGGGTATCGGGCCGACGAGCACCTGATGCTGGTGCGATTGAGCCAGGAGTTTGGCTTCAAGATCGGCGCGCTTCAGCACGCGGTTGAGACTTACAAGATTGCGCCCGAGCTTGCGGCGGCGGGGATCGGCGTCTCGGTCTTTGATGCTTACGCTTCGAAGCTGGAAATCTACGACGGTATCTCGGCTTACTCGGCGGCGGTTCTGAACAAGGCAGGCGTTCTGACCTCGTTCCACACGGACGGCACGAGCGGAACGACGGCCATCGCCATCAACGCGGCAAAGGCGATGCGATGCGGCGGGCTTTCGGAAGAAGAGGCACTGAAGCTGATCACTTTGAACCCGGCCAAGGAACTTGGTATTGACCACCGCGTGGGTTCGATTGACGTGGGCAAGGATGCGGACCTCGTCATTTGGAACGGCCACCCGCTGAGCGTGTACTCCCGCGTGAACACCACCCTCATTGAGGGTGAGGTGTACTTCCAAGAGAAGGATTCCTTCAACCTGAAGTCCAAGAGCACGTTCAAGACCAAGCTGGACGCGTTCAAGTACGTGCCGAATCCGCCGGTTCCGGCGAAGTCGAACTTGTACGCAATCGTTGGGGGCACGGTTCATACCGTCGCCGGCCCGACGATCTCTAACGGTACGGTTCTGGTTCGAAATGGGAAGATTGCGGCGGTTGGGCAGAAGCTCGCGGTGCCGGCCGGTGCGGTTGTCGTCAACGCGGCCGGGATGCACGTCTATCCGGGGTTCATCGACGCGGGAACGCAGATTGGCTTGACCGAGTTTGGTCAGGTTGGTCAGGCGACGGATGCGCGAGAGCTCGGCAACTATCAGCCCGACCTTATCGCGGCGACGGCGGTTAACGTGCAGTCGGTCCACATTCCGGTGGCGCGTGTTCAGGGCATTACGACGGTATTCACCGCTCCTTCTAGCGGAGCGATTGCCGGATTTGGTTCGGTGCTGAACTTGCTGGGCGGATCTCGAGAAGAGATGACCCTATCGGCAAAGGCGGCGCTGACGATCAACTGGCCCGGAGGCGGACCAAGCAACTTTGGATTCGACTTCGGCACGCAAGAAGCCGAGGTGTTTCATGACGACGGCGATGACCACCTGACCGCGGGCGGCCAGGGCGCTTCTGCCCCGCTCACCGGTAGCGCGAAGGCGTTGGACGACTACTTCGAGAAGGCGGCCGAATACGGACGATCTCACACCGAAACCGACGCGGCGTATGAGGCTATGCAGCCACTGTTCCGGCAGCAGGCGACGGTGTTCATCCGCGTTCGAAGCGCGACCGCGATTCGCGAAGCCGTTTCGTTCATCAAGAAGCGCAAGCTGAAAGCCGTCCTCGTCGCTGCACCAGATGCCTGGAAGGAAGCGAAGTTGTTGGCGGATGAGAAGATTCCGGTCATCATCGAACCGGCCGGTCGAGCCTTGCTCACGGCAAACGTCACGACGAGCGACTGGGATCCATATGAGACCCCTTATGCGCTGCCCGCCCTTCTGGAGCGAGCAGGCGTCAAGTTCGCCTTCATGTCCGACACGTACGCGGAGGTCATGAACCTTCCGCACCGGTCGGCGGAATCGGTGGCATACGGGCTCTCGAAGGCTCGACACCTGCGCGCGCTGACTCAGGATGCGGCGGATATTCTGGGCGTCGGCGACAAGCTCGGCTCGCTCTCGGCGGGCAAGATTGCGAACATCGTGATTAGCGACGGCGATGCCTTTGAGCTGACCTCGAACATTCGATACGTGTTCATCAACGGAAAGCCGGTGCCGCTGAAGAGCAAGCACACGGAGCTGCGCGATGAGTACCTTGCGCGCTTGAAGAAGTAAGGACCATGGACTGGCCGGGAGGATTCCCGGCCAGACGTTTTATTGTCCGACACTACGCGCAAGCTTAAGCTACACAGTTGTTAGATTTCGTGTCTGTTGATTTCGATGGAATTTACTGAAAAGCATGCTGAGTAATCCAACAGCATGGGTGTCCGCACTTCTCACCTAAACCAGACTCTTACGGGAAGTCCAACGATCAATACAATCGCTTAACGATTGTAATCGGCAGAACCTGCGAGAGTTTCACCGACTGACGAATTCAGCGATTGGTCGGTGTGAATACCATCGAGGCCGATTTGATCGGGGCATTGACTTGGACCGAGAAGGTGAATTTTTGGACGACCTTACCGTTGGCGTTCATCTTGACTAGCCCAGCTCCACGGCCAGCCATTTTTCGGCCCTTCACCCACAGTTCACGAATGGTGAGCTGATAGTCGTTCGAGCGCTTCAGATAGCTACCGCTAATCTCCACGGTTGACGCACCGGACATTCGAATGCTGAAGAATTTGTTCTTGTTCATTCGGAAGTCCACATCATTGATCTCCGTTCGATCTCCGTTGCCGAACTTGAGCGTCCCGTTGCCATAAGATTGGGGATTGGTGTTTGATCCGGCTTCTTTACCTGAATCCGCGACTTCTCCGAGCGACCGTTCGAGCGACATCGAGAACTTTCGACCATAGAATGCCCGCGTGTAGTCAGACGTCTTGAGGTCTTCCCCTTGCTTTCGGAACTCCATCATCGTGGACGCCCTTGTGGTTCTCCCGACGGCATAAAACGTGGTGAACTTCGCCAGCGCAAGACCTCGGTCCATCTTCCAGGTACCGGTTTGCTGAACTGAATTGTCTCGAAGCAGTTCCTTTAGGACGGTGCCGTACTGCTGCACATCCTCATCTGAGACTTTCGAAACGCCTTCGAGGAAAAGCCCTAACTTGGCCACGCCGTTGTTTGCGAGGGTGAGTTTGACTTTAATGAGTCCCTGGCCGTCGGTGGCCATAACGGGGTATTCGCTTCGGTAGACACCACTAAAGGATTGGGTTTGGCCGGTAACGAAAGCGGGAGCGAGGATGAGCGACGCGATTGAAAGAATCATGTGAATTTCCTGGTGAGCTTTCTCTAACCGCTGAAATTCCCTGGCAAAGCACCTGAACTAAAGAAATTACGGGAGCGAGAAGTTCCCGCTCTTAAGTTCAGTGTGCCACACAAATTGCTACGACGAGCGCAAAAGTCCCGAATGTCGCTATCGAGGCTTGCTTATTCCGCGACGACGGGGATGCCGCCTAGGGCACTTACCGCAAACACGTAATCGTCTTTGTGATACTTAGGCAGGAGTGCTTCTAGTCCCTTGACGGTGGTTGCACCTTGCCAAGTTGGGCTCGTGGTCAGTCGCCAGTAGACGCGATACTCCTGTCCAGCGTTCCCTTTCCAGGTTACACGGCTCTCGTAGCCTTGGCGTCGGTCGACCCGAACCTGGGTCGGGGCCGGCTCGGCGTTGGCAAAGTGGGCGAGCATTCGCAGGTTCAGGCGGGTGTTTTCGCCGTGGTAGCGCCAGTCCATGAACTCGGGGAGGTCCTGGTCCGTGTGCTGGTGGCTGTACTCCTCGTGCTGCTCGACGACGCGGATGGCGGTGAAGCCTTCGCGGTTGAACGGCGTGTGGTCGCCACCGCGGCCGAAGCGATCGCGCCGGAACACGAGGTTGATGCGGTGCTTCGAACCGCTTTCGCGCTGGAGGAACTCCATGACTCGCGCGAGTTCTCGGCCCTCGTGAGTTTCGGTTTCTTCGCTAAACACGCGCACGGCGTTGGCTTCCTTATCGCCACGCTTGTTTTGGCTGTTGGCAATCATGTCATTGCTCAGCACGGCGTCAATGGTCCAGGCTTCGGCTTTGGCGCGCTTGGCAAGGGCGGTCGAGCCTAGGAGGCCCTGCTCTTCTCCCGAGAAGGCGATGAAATGGAGGGTCCGCTTGAACTTCTGCTGGCTGAGGATCCGGGCACACTCCAGGGCGGCGGCAACTCCGCTCGCGTCGTCATTTGCACCGGGTGCCTTTCCGGAGATTCCCTCGGGCCCCATGTTGATGGTGTCGAGGTGTCCGCCGATGGCGATTCGGTGCGCTTTGAGGGTCGGGTCGGTACCGGGCAGGGTCGCGATGACTTGAACGACCTCTTTCGTCTCTGGCACGCGCTGACCCGTTTGGATCTCGTACTTCATGATCTCCACCTCAATGCCCGGGATGTTGCGAAACTCGCTGGCGATCCACTCAGCGGCTTCGGTGAGGGTGGGGTTGTTGGTGTTCCGGTTTGGCCAGCTTGCCAGCTTTTCCACCGTCGCCCGCAGGCGCTTCTCGTCAACTTGCTTGGCAAGGTCTTCGATGGTGAGGGCAGGAGTTGAGTTCATGAGGATGCAAGCCAGAGCGGTGATCATATCTACTCGGTTTTAGGATAACACGGGAATTCCTTAACGCTCTTCCTCTTCTTCAAGGGGAATCTCGTCATCAAGGGTGCCACCGATTTCATACAACGGTGCCTGTCCAAAGATCGCATCGACGTCGAGGACGTTCAGCAGAACTTCGCGCGGGCGGGGTCCATCTCGGGGACCGACGATGCCGCGCTCTTCCATCACGTCGAGCAGTCGCGAGGCGCGCTGGAAGCCGATTTTGAACTTGCGCTGAAGCATCGACGTGCTGGCTTCGCCGCGCTCCACCACCCAGCGCACGGCATCTTCCCAGAGGCCGTCCATCTCTTCTTCTTGCTCTTCGTCGTCGCGAGATCGCTTGGTCGTTTCGCCGCTGGCTTCCACGGGCTGGAGGACGTAGTCCGGCGACTGCTGCTCGCGCCAGAAGCGGCAGACAGCGTCGATCTCTTTCTCCGAGACAAAGCAGCCTTGGATTCGGGTCGGCTTCATGGCATCGACGGGTTGGAAGAGCATGTCGCCACGGCCGATGAGGTTTTCTGCCCCCTTCGAGTCGATGATGGTGCGCGAGTCGATTTGGCTAGCGACGGAGAAGGCGATGCGCGATGGGATGTTTGCCTTGATGAGGCCGGTGATGACGTCTACGGATGGCCGCTGGGTGGCGATGACGAGGTGGATTCCGACGGCACGGGCGAGCTGGGCGAGGCGGACGATGACGGTTTCGACTTCGGCGCCGCACTGGATCATAAGGTCGGCGAGCTCGTCGACGATGACCACGATGTACGGAAGCTTCTCGTTGAAGCTGGCTTGGTTGTTCCAGCCTTCGATGTTTCGAACGCCGGCTTCGCTACACAGGTCGTAGCGGCGATCCATTTCTCGCCAAACGGCGCGAAGGACGCCCGCGGCCTCTTTAACATCTTTGATGACCGGGCACATGAGGTGCGGAATGCGGTCGAAGAGGGTGAGTTCGACCCGCTTGGGATCGATCATGACCAGCCGAACTTCCTTCGGCGTGTTCCGCATGAGGAGGCTGGTGATGAGGGTGGCGAGGCCGATCGATTTTCCGGAGTTGGTGGCACCGCCGATGAGCAAGTGCGGCATTTTGGTGAGGTCTGCGTACTTATTCTTACCGCTAACGTCTCTGCCCAGGGCGACGAGGAGGCGACTCGGATGTCCGGTGAACTCTTTCGTTTCGCACAACTCTCTTAGCGTAACCATGGTCGGAGTCGCGTTGGGGATTTCGATTCCGATGGCGGCTTTGCCTGGGATGGGGGCTTCGACGCGGATGCTGGATGCGGCCAAGTCCATCGCGATGTTGTCGGCGAGGGCAGTGATTCGGTTGACGCGGACTCCGGGGCCAAGCTGGATCTCGTAGCGCGTGACGGTGGGGCCGGTGGCGACTTCTACGACGCTTGCATCGATGCCGAACTGTTCGAGAGTGCCTTCCAGGGTCTCGATGTTCTGCTGCATCTCAATCGGCGAGCGCGCCGGTTGCATGATGTTTTCGGCGAGGAGGGTGATCGGCGGGAGGGTGTAGCCTTCGGCGGGGACGGGAACTTCGGTCGGTAGAGCAACCGTCTCTTTCTCCTCTTCGACCTTCTTTTGCACGGTCGCGCCGAGGCCGATGAGTTCGCGGCGACGCGGGACGGTTGGTTCTTTGGCCGGGGCTTCTTCTTCGAGGTTGGGCGCTTCGAGCGGGACGCGTCTTGCGGGTTTCTCAACCGGAGCGGGTTCCGGCTCAGGCTCGGGTTCGACGGCGTGTTTAAAGAGCGGCTTCATCCGGGCCCGCTCGTCTTCGGGGCTGGTGACCTTTGGCGCGCGCTTGGGCATTTCGGGCAGCATTTCGCGGACTTGCTTCGCTTGCTGTTTGCCCCGTTCGATCCAGACGCGAATGGGCGCGTCGGCAACCAAAACAAGACCGATGAGGCCAAGCAAACCGATGCCGACCGGTGTTGCCGTGCCGATCATGCTGACGCTGGCATACACGATGACCGCGCCAAGGTATCCGCCGCCAGAGGTGATGCTGACGGGGTCGAACGGATCGCCACCGAGTCGGTAGGACAGTCCCGCGAGAGCGGCAACGAGGATGAGGCAAAGACCCCAGGCGAATCGTTGCCAGGTCCAGCCGGTCCCACGAACCAGGCCGACGCCTCCGGCGACAAAGGCAAACGGAGCGGCCCAAGCGCCTTGGCCGAAGAGAGTTCGAAAAGCGTTGCCCAAGGCATCGCCGACCAGCCCAGCTTGGGCGGTGGCGAGCGCGACCCAAATGATCAACCCGAGGGCGATCATGCTGAGACCCATGACATCAAGCTTTCGATGCGACGCGGCCGCTGGTTTCGCGGCTTTTGCATTCGGCTTGCGGGCTTTGTTGCCTGCTTTCATCCGTTGAATACACCTTTCACGTCACCGATCCGTGGCAACGTTCCATGATTGTAACGTGAGTTTGTGGTCTAGCGGTGCGGATTCGGTGCGTAATTTCGGAAACTCCGTTGTCGCGATGCTGATCGCCCAGCCGCTTTTGCTCCTCGTGGTGGTCGCGGCGGTTGGCTTGCCTTTGGGCCAAATTCGTATTGGGGGAGCACGATTGGGGACGGCGGCGGTGCTGTTTGTAGGCCTAGCCATTGGCGCACTCGATGAGCGGCTGCACCTGCCCGATATCGTTTATCTGCTCGGCCTATCCATGCTGGTTTACACCATCGGCCTGTCGTCGGCTTCGTCTTTCGGGCAAATCCTTTCGAAGGAAAGCGGCAAAAGGGTGCTGACGGCGCTATCTGGACTCACTTTGGCGGGGATTGCGACTTACTTTGCCGCGCGCCAATACGGGATCACCGGACCGCAAGCCGCCGGGATGTTTGGCGGGGCGTTTACGAACGCGAGCGGATTGGCGAGCGCGGTAGACGCGGTGACCGAGGCGCGTGGGAATACTGCGGAGCCGGTTGTTGGCTATTCCCTTGCCTACCCGGTTGGCGTGTTTGGCCCGATGCTCGTGATGATCATCGCTCGCGCGGCTTTCCGGGTGAATTTGGCGGAAGAAGCACTGACCATTCCGGCGTTTCGGAAGCTGAAACAGAAGCTATCCGTGGTCACGGTGGTGGTCACGAACCCGGCGGCGTTCGGGCGTTCGGTGGCAGATCTGGCCTCGGAACCGGGGCACGATCTGATTTTTGGCCGCGTCCGGCGGGGCGACCATGAGGAGCTCGCAAATGGCGGCTTGGTGCTGCAAGAAGGGGATCTAGTGACGGTTGTTGGTTCGGCGATCGATATTGAGTACGCCGAGCAGGTTTTGGGGCAGCGGTCGGACGAAGCGCTGGAGCTTGATCGGAGTGAATTCGATGTTCGGCGGATCTTCGTGAGCCGGCCAGACATTGCGGGGCGGACGCTGAAGCAGCTGAATTTGCCGCTGAATCAACAGGCCTTGCTCACCCGGGTCCGCCGGGGAGACATCGACTTTGTCCCGAACGGAAACACCACCCTCGAGTTGGGAGACCGCGTGCGAGTTTTGGCGCGCCGGAAGGACATGGAGGGGGTTTCGAAGTTCTTCGGCGACTCTTACCGGGCACTCGCGGAAGTTGACTTGCTGTCGTTTTGCCTCGGGTTAGCGTTAGGTTTGTTGCTTGGAAGTATCCCAATTCCCTTGCCTGGAGGCAGCCATTTTCGGCTCGGTTTTGCAGGCGGTCCGCTGGTTATGGCGCTGATTTTGGGCCGAATGCGGCGAACGGGAAAGATTGTTTGGAGCCTTCCCTACTCGGCAAATTTGACCTTGCGGCAATTTGGGTTGCTGCTGTTTTCTGCGGGAATCGGAACGCGTGCCGGGTTTGACTTCTTTAACACGCTCTCGCACGGCGAGGGAATGAACGTGTTTTTGGTCGGGCTCGGGCTCACAGCAGGATCGGGAGCAGTGACGATGCTGTTTGGCTACTACGCGCTCAAGATTCCGCTGAACGTGCTCTTTGGGGTTTATGCCGGGGCGCAGACGCAGCCGGTGAGCTTGGGCTTTGCGGTGGATCAGACCAAGAACGACCTCGCTACCGGGGCTTACTCCGTGCTGTTTCCGATTGCGACGATCTACAAGATCATCATCACGCAGATGCTTTTGCTGGCGCTCGGGATTCCGCCGGCGACGGTGGATTAGAACAGGACGGGCCGTTCGTGGCGCTTGATGTTTAGGAGAAGGCCCACGCAGGCGAGGCAAAGCCAGATCGCCGTGCCGCCGCTACTCATGAACGGGAGCCACATCCCCGCGACCGGGAGTAGCTGCAGGACCATGCCGAGGTTCACCACGGTGTGGAAGCCAAGGACAGCGAAGATTCCGGCCGCCATCATTTGATAGAACGGCTCGCTCGCCTTGAGCATGATCATAAACACACGGTAGAAGAAGAAAGCGTAGGCAAGCAGGACGATGGTGCAGCCGAGCAGGCCGGTTTCCTCGCCGAGCACGGTGAAGACAAAGTCATTCCGCTGTTCGGGGATGAACTTGAGCTCCTTTTGTTTTCCGTTAAGGAACCCGGTGCCGTATAGTCCACCGACGCCGAAGGCAATTTCTGCGCGGTCGGTTTGGTAGTTAGCGTCCTTGTTGTCCTTGTTTGTGGACATCAGGCCCTCGATGCGGTCCTTCTGATAGTCACGAAGAAGGAGGTCACGAACGGGGGGGACCAACAAAACTGATGCGGCAACGACGGTAAAGATGCCGACGGCGATGGCAAAGAACTTGATGGGTGTTCCGGCGACCAGGGACACCGCGAAGCCGGTAAAGAGCACCAACAAGGCCGCGGCGAGGTGAGGCTGCTTTAGGATGAGCGCGATGGGGAGCGCAACGTGCGCGAGTCCCCAAAAGAACGTGGACGGTTCTTTGATGCGGTCCAGCCGGTTCGTGAAGAACGCCGCGAGGGTGATGACGGCTAGGAGCTTTGCGGGGTCGCTGGGCTGGAACTGAAGCGGCCCGATGTCAATCCAGCGTTGGCTACCGTTGATGTCCTTTCCGATGAGGAGCGTTCCCGCAAGCAGCATTAGAACGATCACGTAGAAGCCGCTGGCGGCGCGAAGGAGAAAGCGCAGGGGAACAAAGTACATGGCCGCCATGGGGATGAACCCGATGACGGTGTTGATCAGTTGGCGGCGAAAGTTGCTGAGACCATCTTTGCCGAACCCTTCGCTGTAGATCGACATGAGCCCGAGGACAACGAGGGCAAAAGTCGCGAAGATGAGGCCATAGTCCAGCTTGGCGACCTGTTTTCTTGAATCGAGTCCACCGGAAAAGGAGTTGGAAATGGCGGCCATGGCTTACCTCGGCGCGGGTTCTCTTACCGATTCATCGCCAAACTCGCGGCGGACAACGCCTCGGCCTTCGACCATCCAGAACGTAAGGGAGCGCTTGATGGGATCTCCGGCGTTTTCGGGGAGAATTTCGAGCTTGACCTGGACCTTGACGGCGGGCATGTTTCTGCCGCCGACGTCGGCTTTCGAGACTTCACTGGTGATGTTGCCGCGCGCCTTTCGGGTTTCGTTCTGGGCGTGCATTTCGCCGTCCCACTTCCAGTCGTCGCCGACGTTCATCGGGAAGGTCATTAATGGAACGGGCGGGCTAAAGCGTTCTCCGGCGGCGTAGCTCAGCAAGAACGCCTTTTCGGAGCACTGGTAAGCCTCTTGGTCGATGGTTTCGCCTTTGGAAACCAGGCGGAGGGTCATTTCGCCGGCGTGGTCTTTGGCGTGGACATCTACCGGGATGGTGAGGCCGCCCATTTTTAGAACGGCAACGGTTCCGGGCACGTCGGCTGGGCGGATGCAGTTGACCGCTTCGAGCTGCGGTCCGGGCTTTTCGCTCACCGAATGGATTGCCATTGGGATGCCCTTACCGGAGAGATTAGACGCCGCAAAGGTGCCTAGCCCAACCGCTAAGGTGCATACAATGGCAATACCGAGGGTGCGAAACATGGTTACTTGGTTTCTTGGATGGTGATGGTGTTTGCGCGGTTCGTTGCATCAAAGGTTCGCATGATGGTCTTGATGTTTCCGCGGCCCTTCACGTGCCAGCTCTGAGTTTCCATACGTAACTTTTGCCCCTGTACGGTTCCCGAACCTTTCGAAGTGACCAAAAGCGCGTCGTATTCGCCGACTTTGGTCTTCAGCTTTTCAACGCCTTCGACCTTAAAGTCGTTGGTAACGTCCATCGTCTGGCCGTCCTGCTTCACGATGGTGCGGGTCTTCCAGGTTGAACCTGGGGCGAGGGTGGCGGGAAGTTCGATGTCCTTTTCGCCGACGGTTGCGATTGGCGAGGAGTGAACGTAGATGGCGTCCTTCTCTACC
This sequence comes from bacterium, assembly GCA_027485645.1. Classification (GTDB taxonomy): domain Bacteria; phylum Armatimonadota; class Fimbriimonadia; order Fimbriimonadales; family Fimbriimonadaceae; genus Fimbriimonas. The sequence continues at coordinate 185,292 of JAIXQR010000002.1, read as the reverse complement.
CGGACCTCCATGTTGCCGAGCTGCTGGCCGAGCTGACCCGTTCGCGTGATTTCGTAAATGGCCTTGCCACCTTCGACCGATTTCAACTTCACCGACTGTTCTCCGGTCTGAATTGGATTGCCAGCCGAGGAAATGATCTCCATGTTGATGGGCTTGTCTGCGCCAAGGCCGTAGTACTCGAAGCCTTCGTGCTTCAGATCGGCTGGAACGGAGGCTGGATCAACGGCCGGAGTTGCCTCAGGGCCTTTTGAAGTGACGCTTGGAACCGTTTCTTTAGGGTCTTCGGTTTTGGCCGTCGTAGCGTTGTTACACCCGATCGCGAGGATGGCGACGGTAGGGATGAGCCAGAGTTTCTTCATAGGGGTGCTTTCGTTAGGCTTAGGGTCGTGGTGACGTTGCCGGTGGGCAAGGTCACGGCTTGACGAAGACGAATAATGCCGACTTTAGGTTCGAACCAGGTGGTCGAAACGGTGTTGCCTTTCACGTTTCCGACGGTGAATTCCGTCAAGGTTTCTACCGCGATGCCAGAACGTTTGCCGAGCCCGGTGTCAACGATCTCGGCACCGCGGTGGCGAATACCGGAGGAGATTTTTCCGACCTTTTGCAGGATGGTGTAGCCGGTTCCGTTCCATCGGGTGATCTTGTCTTTCACGATCGGAACGATTAAGAAAGGCACGGGGCTGGAGAACTTGGTGAGCGGCGTGCCGGAGCTGATCTGAAAGATTCCGGTTTTGTCGATGCGCCACTCTTGCTGATCGACGACTTTCTTGTCGCGCAAGAACTCAAGCGTCGCGTTGGTGACATCACCGTTTTTAACGTACTTTGCCACTCGCAGTTCCATCACGCCGGTTTCGGGTTGAACGCCCGATCGGTTCTGGATCACGGTGTCGACGCGGTAGGTCCATGCGGCACCTGGCTTAAGGGGCAGAAGAATGTCCGAAGTGAGGCCAGCCTCGGCCAATGGCGCCACTTCTGGCTGCTTCTTGGGCACGTAGCCCGATGAACCGCAGCCTGCCATTCCGAGAGTCGTGGCGGCGGTGATCAGAATAGCGGAAGTGCGGTTTAGCATGGGTTTCTACTGGAATAACTATCCGGTTGGTCGGCTGGTGGCGGTTGCCCGCTGAGCCGTTTCCTTTTTCGCGTTGCCGTTGATCGAGTCGACGGCTTCTTCGACTAAGGTTCGGTCTTGCATCTGGGTGATCGTGAGTTCGCCTTGTTCGAGTTCGTGCCGAATTCGAGGCGCGGCAACCGGGATACCGTCGGCGGTGATCAGAATCTGGGTGCCAACGCGCTTCTTGCTATATTGCCACAACCGCTTTCGTCCTTCGTCATTAAGGGTAATCACGAGGTCGTAGAGCGGCTTGTTGTCGGGACCTTTGTACTCGCGGTAGGATGCGCCGGTGATGAAGTTGTCGCTTACGATGACGGACGCGCTGCCGAGGACGCGGGTCGGGTTCTGGATGCGCTTCGCAGCGGTCTCTTTCGAGATCATGCCCTTGAGGGAGTCCGCAACAATTTCACGGTTCTTGGGCTGCGTCAGGATCTTCTCGGCTTCTTCTTTGTAGTAGCCGGCCTGCATTTCGCGGGTGACGTTTCCTTTGTCCTTGAGCCGCGCTTCGATCGCTTTCATGATTCGCGGTCGGTACGGTTCTTGAACTCGGCCGATGACTTCTTTGACCTCGCCGCCAATAGGGATTTGCATCGCAACGGGAGTCTCGACGATGATTCCGTTCTCCATTGCGTCGAAGTCGAGAAGAGACAGCGGAAGTCCATCGAGCTTCATGTTCAGGTTGGCTTCCAGTTTCTTGGCCAACGCCTTGTCGCCCTTCAGCGCCTTCTCGATGTCCTCGGCTTTCCAAACGATGCGCGCGGTCGGCCACGTGTCGTCCTCGGCCATGTCGTTGAGGACCATAATGAATTGACCTAGCGCCTTTTCGTTTCCTTGCAGGGTCTGGAGAAGCTCCTTGATGGGGACGCGCTTCTTGATGGCGCCTTCGGTTGCGCCGCCACTGTCAGAGTCTTTGGAATCGAAATCGCCCGAAGCTTCAACGAGTTGGGCCATGAAGTTGGCGGTGATAATTCGGTAACCCGCACCCGCATCAATGCCAACTAGGTTCACGCGGCCAGGCTCGATCGGGCTGAACTTCTCGTTCATGATCATCTGGTCCGTGATGTACTGACGACCAAAATATCCACCGACAACGAGGACAACGAAACCAACGGCAATCTTAGTGGAGCTACGGATTTTCATACCGGTACGGGAGACTCAACAACAATCAGAGCCATTCGGTTCTTTTGCGAGTTTACTCGCTGGGGTTGTAGTTCGCGAAAAAGTTGCCGGAGATAAATGACAAGCCAAAAGCAAGCCCGATCTGCAGGGGCACCAGCACCGGAATGACCCACGGAATCGGGATGTGAAGCGCGAAGGCAGCAAGGAAGCAGACGATTCCCGGCACCGTTCCAAACACCTGCGCGATCATCGAAACAAATCCCCTAAAGCCGCGTTGGGTTGGGTCATCAACGTCCGGGAAAAGAAGCGTCGACAGCATCGTGGTCGATGAGAGGAGCAGCGAGTAAGTCGGAAGGACGAAGACCAAAGTGATAGCCTCGCTCCAGAGTCTGGGCTGAATGCAGCCGGCCACGATGGACGTTAGGACGACGACCATGGCCGATGGAATTGCCTTTGAAATGACTTCCCAGAACACGGTGATATTCGGGGAGTACGGCAGTGGCTTGAGAACATCCACGCGTTTAAGGGTTTCGACAAAGCCGATCTGCGTGCCCGCGGTGGCGAGCATGAAGGTGCTGGCCGCCTGCAAGATGATGAACAGGTACGACGCACCGGTCCCGATTCTGATTGACCCAAAAGTGGCAATGCCGGTGAAGGCAAAGGCCGCAAACGAGAGCGCGACGTACTGCCAGATTCCGCCTCGGAATTGCAGAATGGCTTCTCGCCAGATGAAAGCGGGGGCGCCAACGAGGGTCTTGCTGGCGATCCATCTGGAAACCCGGTTTTGCTTGATTTTGCCTTGGCGGGCGTATTCGGCTAGCACGCCGAAGGCATCACCCTTCTTTTGCATGCTGGAAATGTTTCCGGCTTCATTCCCTCGGGTTGCGGCTTGGTCGTACATCCAGGTGGCCTGCTGCATGGCCGCCCATAGGCCTAGCCCGGTGCAGACCAAGAGCCCAACCGCACCGAGGGTCCCGTACAGCAGGTTGCTGTTGAGGGGAGCCATGACCGTCGCGGTGGCGAGCGTCGCCGGCCAGAATGCGATCTTCGCGAGCGGTGTGTTCAACGCTGCCGAGGCAGAGTAAGTGGTCATGTTCTCCCGCAGGGCAAACGCCAAAACGATGATGAACAGCACCGGCAGTCCAACAACCGCAAGCGCAACCGACCATCGAACTAGGGCCGGCTTTTTCCAGTCGCGATTGAGGAACAAGCGAACCGCGAAGCCCACCATGGTCCACATCAGGGCAAGGAGAAACCACGATCCCATCCCAACGCGAAGGAAGTAGCTTCCGTATTGCGGGAAGTTGCGGAACAGGTACTCCACCCCTTCCATCGACCCTCGCCCGCCGATGACGACGAAGAATAACGGCATCAGCAAGGTAAAGAAGAACTCGCGAACGATGTTAAACGCGAGGACCAGCTTCGGATTGATCGGGGTTGGGAAGAGAACGTCGACGTCGGCGGCCCGATGAACGACCTTGCCGCTGAAAACGCCGAGGCTCAAGAACAGGGACAGCACGGCAAAGACGGCAAAAATGTACGGCTCGATGGTGCTGACGGGCGGCAGAACGAGGGCATCGTTGGACTTTGATAGTCCGCGGAAAGTGGGACCCTTTTGGTACGGCCGCAAGAGAATAAACCCGAAGTAACCAAAGAAGAACAGCACGCTGATCAAGCGACGAACATTCGAGAATGCGCGCTTGATGCCGTTAAGAAACGACCGAACCGCAAGAAAAATCAGTGGCTGCATCGAGTTCAGGCGGCAAGAACCGGTGGTGCATCCTCGGCGGTGATCGAGAGGAAAATGTCTTCGAGCGACTGATCGGCGGTTCCGAACTGTTCTCGCAACTCAGAAACCGTGCCTTGAGCGCGAAGGATGCCGCGCTGGACAATGAGCAATCGGTCGCACAACTTTTCTGCCGTATCGAGCAAGTGAGTTGAAATGAGAATTGCGGCGCCAGCATCGCGGGCTCGAGTGATCTCGTCTTTGAGTTCGCGCGCTCCTTCGGGGTCAATGCCGATAAGCGGTTCATCGAACAGCAGCACGTTGGCGTCGTGGATGAGGGCGCACGCGACGGAGAGCTTCTGGCGCATGCCTTTGCTCAACGTCGCAACGAGTTCATTTCGCTTGTCCGCAAGCCGGTACCGCGTGAGCAGCATTTCCTTTTGCGATTCAAAAAGGTCCATGCGCTTGAAGCACATCGCAATAAATTTCAGGTGCTCTTCAACGGTGAGAAGTTCGTAGAGGGCGGGGACTTCCGGAACGAAAGCAAGGTTCGCTTTCGCACGGGCTTGGTCTTGCACAACGTCAAACCCGTTGATGAAGACTTCTCCCCCGGTCGGGCGTAGGATGCCAGCAATGCAACGGAGGGCGGTTGTTTTTCCTGCGCCGTTTGGTCCAAGCAGGCCGATGATCTCGCCGGGCTGAACGGTGAAGGACAAATCGTTGACGGCGAGGTGCCGCTTGTACTCTTTGCGCAAACCGCGCACTTCTAACACCAACAATGTTTACCGCACGTTCGGTAAATTTCCGCCAATGAACGTCGCGCAAACTGCAGAAAAGGTCCTTCGTCAGGTCCGCAAAGCCATCTCTGGCCAAGACGCCGTGATTGAGCAGGTCCTCGTTGGAATACTCGCGAACGGTCATATCCTGTTAGAAGGCGTTCCCGGGGTTGCAAAAACCCTTCTTGTCCGCACAGTAGCGCGCACTTTTGACCTCGAATACGGCCGCGTGCAGTTCACGCCAGACCTGATGCCGAGCGACGTCATCGGGACGAGCATCTTCGACCTGAAGACCAACGAGCTTCGACTCCGCAAGGGCCCGATCTTTGTGAACGTGCTTCTCGCGGATGAAATTAACCGTACGCCGCCGAAGACCCAGGCGGCGCTGCTTGAGGCGATGGAGGAGCGACAAGCGACGATTGATGGCGAAGCGCACCAACTGCCACCGCCATTCCTGGTGTTTGCGACGCAGAACCCGATCGACTTTGAAGGCACTTACCCATTGCCTGAAGCTCAGCAAGACCGGTTCCTGCTCAAGGTTTTGGTGAGCTACCCGAGCCAAGAGGACGAGATCGCCGTGATGCAGCGACACCATAGCGGATTCCGGCCGCAGTCGTTGGACGTTGCCGGAATTGAGAAGGTCGTTTCAGTTCAGGAACTGATTGAGTTGCAGGAAATCGTCCGGCAGACCACGGTCGAGGACCGAGTTTTTGACTACATTTACAAAATTGTGCAAGAGACCCGACGGGCAAATGACCTTTTGGTAGGCGGTTCGCCCCGAGCCGGAATCGCATTGCTGAACGCCGGAAAAGCCCTGGCAAGATTGCGAGATCGTGACTTCGTTATCCCAGACGATATTAAAGAGCTGAGCCTGCCGGTTCTGCGTCACCGCGTGCTGCTGCGACCAGAAGCCGAGGTTGAGGGATTGACGGCGGACCAGATCTTGACTTCGATTTTGGACCGACAGGTCGTTCCGCGCTAAGCCCAGGGACTGGTATAGTCGCTGATCGGAGACCCCAGGAGGGACGATACGGACGTCGAAGCATGGACGCTTCCTCCGCCACGCATTTGCCCGCTCGTCGGATGTAACCTGACGAAATGGAATTTCTCGATGTGCTTTCAGCGCGCAGATCTGTGCCGTCTTTCGATCCTTCGGTCACGATAGATCGCTCAGAGCTTTTGGAGATTCTGAACACGGCCAATTCTGCGCCGAGTTCGATGTGCTTGCAGCAGTGGGAGTACATCATCTGCGACACTCCCGAAGCCAAGGCGCGACTTCAGGCAGCTTCTTTTAACCAGAAGAAGATCAGCGAAGCCAGCGCCGTGGTGATCGTGCTTGGCAACCTGAAAGCGGCGGAACAGCACGCCGAAACCGTTGCGGATGCGAACATGGCGGGCGGCTACTTTGGCGAAGATCGCCGCGAGCGCTGGATTGCCAGCGCAAAGCGAGGTTGGCCAACCGAGCAAGTCGAGCGAGACGAGGCATTCCGAGGACCGAGCCTTTGGGCGATGACTTTCATGCTCTCCGCCAAGAACGCAGGATGGGACACCGCGCCGATGGGCGGCTATGAGGCCGACAAGGTGATTGCCGAGTTTGGTCTTCCCGAGACGCACATTCCCGTGCTGCTGGTAGCCATTGGCAAGCTGAATCCCGAGGTCACACTGCTTCCCCGAGTGAAGCGCATTCCAGCCGAAACGCTGGCTCACTTCAATAATTGGTAAGTTCGGCCTTGTCGTAGCGTCTCATTGATCGTGGGAATCACGGCTTTGATCGGGTCACCCGCAGACAGTTGGCGACACTGGCTGCGGGAGAATTTAGGTGGAGCCGATCTGCTGTGTCTCAGCCCAAATGAACCGAATCTTGGCCCACCGGGACAGGTGGCCTTGTATCGAGGCGAGGTTCCGGTTTGGACGCGGTTTTACGGTTCGCTCGACCCTTCACGCTCTCCGCACGTGCTCGTTGCGGCGCTGGCTGAGGCGCAGCAGCACTTTCGGGAAGGCATGGTGCTGCTGCCCAGCTTTCGATCTAGCCCCGTTCTGGCGCACACGATGCGGTTGCTGTTGCGCTTGTTGAACCCCGACGAGCTGATCGTGAGTGAACGCTGCGAGGTTCCTCTCGGCGGCTGGGGTATTCCCGCGGAACCCGAGCCAGTTGAACTGGCCGCTTCCCTAACCCCGCAGGTTCTTGAAGCTCAGCGTAAAGCGCACTGGATGCGACTATGGGACGATTCGTTCGACCACGAGCTGACCTTCAGTTCGGTCGCGATGGAAGGTCTTCGATTGGGCTCCGGGAAGTTAATCGGGTTTGAGGAGCGGCGCAAGCTTGGGCTGGCGTGGTGCTTGCACCTTGAGGTTTCCGCTTCAAGCGCCTTTGCCATCGTGACGGACTCGCCGACGGAAGAAGATATCTCCGCCGTTTTGGATTCTTTCCACGTGCCGAAATTGCACGTCGTTCCCAGTACGGCCTACCAACACTTGCTCTGCGGCCTAGCTCGATCGCACGGGGAGGAGATTGGGATCGGATTCATCGAGGATATCGACTTTGAGCAGCAATCTTTGAAGCTACGAGCCACCGCCGTTCCGCCCACCCCGATCCCCATTCTGAAAGTCGGGTCGATCAAAGTTGATCGCTTGGGCCGCGAGTTGCCGGAGGCGAGACCGTGGCAAGTGTAGACTCCTCGGTCTAATGAGAGTCTTGGCGGCATGAGAGGCGTTGTCGAATGAAGGTCCTTATTGTCCGCCATGGCGAAACGGATTGGAATCGGCACGGCTACGCCCAGGGCCACACGGATATCAGCCTCAACGGCGATGGCCGACGTCAGGGGCAGTTGTTGTCTGACCACCTTTTGAAGATTCCGATTGATCGGATCCTGTGCTCTGACCTCAAGCGGTGTCGCGAAACGATTGCCACTTATGAAGCCGCAGTGCGGACCAAGGTGGAAATTCGACGGGACTTGCGGGAACGCAGCTTTGGCGAATGGGAGGGGAGGCACTTTACCGATCTCCACGCCGCGCTTCGGGATTTAGGCGAAAACTCCGGGTTGGACAGTTCGGAGATCCGGCCACCAGGCGGTGAGTCGTTTGAGGACGTTTGGAATCGGGTTGGACCGGTGCTCGACGAGATCGAAAATATGTCCGGCAATGTGCTCATCGTCACGCATGGCGGCACGGCGGGAGTTATCATTGCGCGGATGATCTTTGCCACGGTCAAGACTTGCCGTTCGTTCCGATTTGGCAACACCGGCGTCACGGAACTTGAGCGAAGAAACGATTACGGCTATATGATTAGACGGCTCAACGATTTGCAGCATTTAGGCGAGGAGTTTGAACGGTGAAGAAAGGAAAGGAGCTTCTCAAAAAGATCGGACCCGGGCTCGGTACTGGCATCTTGCTGATGCTGGCCTTCCCGCCATTCGGATTTGCCTTAGTTCTGTTGGTAGCGTTGGTGCCTTGGCTGATATCTCTCCGGGAGATGGACCACAAGCAGGCTTGGAAAAGCGGTTATGGCATGGGAATTTGGTACGGTGCTAGCCAGCTCTTTTGGGTCTTTGGCTTTATTCTGAAGTGGACCGGCAGCCCGGTTTACGGAGCGATTCCGTGGGTGATCGTGACGATCCTCTTTGCGATTTATTACGGCCTAGTCGGAATGGCGATTGCGAAGTGCTACCGAGCTGACAAAGGCTGGATGATTCCCCTCGTTTGGGCGGGAATGGAGACGTTTCGATCCTACATTCCAATCCTCGCCTTCCCCTGGAGCCTGCTGGCGGCGCCGCTGGGACGATATCCCGAGTTCATTCAAGGGGCTTATTTCGGCACGATTTTCTTGGTGAGCGCCGCGCTTGTTGCGGTGAACGTCCTCGGTGCCGAGATCTTTGGAAAACCGAAGGGACGGACCTGGGTCGCGATGGCGGTTTGGATTACCGCCTACTTGGCGCTGAACTTCGGCCGTGCCGCAATGCAAACGGAGACGAAGCCGGTTCGGGTTGGGTTGCTGCAGCCCGGCGAGGATCTTGCCTTCGGCGATCCTCAGACGGAATTCACGCGGTTGCTCTCGCGCTTTGGCGAGTTACTTCCGATTGCGCTAGACAGTAAGCCAGACCTGATTGTGATGCCAGAAGGGATTACAACGGCACCGACGATGCCGCCTTCGGTTCCGTTCTTCTTGCCAAAGAGTACGCCCGTACTCTTCGGTGGTCAGCGCAGCAAGAAGCCGACTTTCCAGAGCGCTTTCTTGTTCAACAACCAATCGTGGAAGTACGCGGATAAGACGCGCCTCGTCATTTTCGGTGAGTTCGTGCCGTTTCGCCAATACCTGCCGGCTGGATTCAACTTGCCGTCGGGAGATTTGGAAGAGAGCAAAGATGGCTTGAAGCAGTTCACGTTGCCGTTTGGAAAGGTTGGCCCGATTCTTTGCTTCGAGGCGCTGTTTCCGGATATCGCTTGGCGACACAGCAACTCGGGGACAACCATGATCGCGGTCATGAGCATTGACGACTGGTTCATGGGCACGCCGGCGATTGAGCAGTTGCGGACCGCCTCGGTTTGGCGCGCAGTGGAGACCGGCAATCCAATCGCTCGAGTCGGCGGTCTTGGCGCGACCTTCGCGGTGACCGGACGAGGCGTTGTGATTGACGAAGCTCCGATCGGGCCGCCAGCGGCGATGTCGGTCGAGCTCCCGGTTCCGAAGCAGCCATCGAGCTTCATTGGCACGCTGGCCTTCCCGGTGATCTCCCTCGGATTCTTTTGGGCGGGAGTGCTTTTCCGCTTCTCTAACCCAACTCACGGCAAAAAGAACCGTGGAAAGAATAAGGTGGTTTGATGAGTCGGTTTGCGTCGCTTGAGGTCTTACAAAGTCTGGTCCGAGCCCCCGGACCTCCGGGGCAGGAGGGAGCGATTCGAGACGTGGTGGCAGGTTACGTTTCGGAAATGGGGCTCCAGAGTTCCGTTGATGGCAAGGGAAACCTGAAGGTTTCTTTCGGTGAACCTAACCAAATCGTTGTCACCGCGCACCTTGACGAAATCGCGCTGATGGTCACGGCCGTATTGCCGAACGGCAAACTGAAGGTCCGCGCGCTTGGGGGCTTGCATCCTTGGAAGTTGGGCGAGTGCGCGGTTGACGTGCTCGGATCGAACGCGACTTTGCCCGGGATTCTTGGCTTTGGCAGCATTCACACCGAGGATCCGCGCAGCAACACGGTGCGGGCGCGGAACGGTGCCCTAAAGTGGGACGACGCGGAAGTCTTTACCGGAGTACCGGCAAGTGCCCTTGCAGAAGCTGGGGTTCGAGTAGGCACGCGCGTGGTCGTCGCGGTTGCCTCACGTGATCTGATCTCGATGCCGAATCATGTCGCGGGCAGGTTCTTGGATGATCGCGCGGACTTGGCAGCCTGGCTCATTGTTCTGGACGCTTTCAAAGACGTTTCTGCGCCGATCACCTTCCTGGCGACGACATCGGAAGAGGTTGGTGGAGAAGGCGCGCTTTACCATCTCACTAGAAATCCGGCCGATATCTGCATCGCGCTTGAACTCGGGGCAAACGTGCCAGACGCTCCCGTTGAAATTTCGGCTTCGCCGACGGTCTGGATGACGGATAGCTACTCCCAGACGACCGCCGCAGATGCGGATTTGCTGGACGAAATCAGCAAGTCTACGGGCATCTCTTTACAATATCAGGCATTCTCTCGCGGCGGGAGCGATGCTTCTTGCGCCGCTTCGCATGGCCTTTGCGCCAGACCGATCACGCTTGGATTGCCGATGGAGAACTCGCACGGGCTCGAAATCATGCACATCAAGGCAGTGCCGCAGCTCGCAGAGTTCACCATCGCGCTTCTTCGAAAGCTGATCGCGTGATAACCTTGGGGAATGGTTATTCAAGGTCTGGCGTCGTTGCTGGAAGAGCCGGGTTCTCCGGCGGTCGTTCGAGAAATTTCAATTGATCCACCTGCGGCCGATGAGGTTCGGGTTGAGATCAAGTACAGCGGCGTGTGCCACACCGACCTGACGGTTAAGGCGCTGAACGGCAACGGGATGGCCTTCCCGATCGTGCTTGGGCACGAAGGCGCGGGCATCGTTGAATCGGTTGGCGAGAACGTTAAGCATCTTAAGCCAGGCGATCCGGTGGTTTTGGCTTACCGAGCTCCGTGCGAACAATGCCCAGCGTGTCGCCGTGGCGATCCACGCCGTTGCTACATGGCGCTTCGACCGGGTCCGCGCATCAAGCGAACATCGGACGGTGCCGTTTGCACGCCGGTTCTTCGATGCGGAACGTTTGCGACCCATGCGGTGGTGCATAGCAAGGCCGCCATCAAAATGCCGGAAGCCATGCCGCTTGACCGAGCTTGCTTGCTGGCTTGCGGCGTCATTACCGGCGTCGGCGCGGCTTTGAACACCACTCCGGTTGAGCGCGGTTCTCGAGTTGCGGTGATCGGCTGCGGCGGCGTTGGCCTGAGCGTGATTCAGGGCGCAAAGATTGCGGGAGCGAAGCAGATCATCGCGGTCGACGTGAATCCAACCAAACTGGGCTGGGCTCGAGAATTCGGCGCGACGGACGCGGTCAATGCGAAGTCTGGCGATCCTGTCGCAGCGGTGCGGGCACTCACGGAAGACGGCTGGGATGGCGGAGTTGACTATGCCTTCGAAGCCACTGGCATCCCGCTCTGCACGGAACAGGCAGTGAAGATGCTGGCCTACGGCGGAACGGCGACGACGATTGGATTCCCGGCGGCAACGGATGCGGTGAACCTAAACCTTGGCGATATGGCGACCGGAGTTTATTGGAACAAGGCCGCGCTGCGAGTTTGCCACTGCGGCGATACTTTGCCGAGCCATGACTTCCCTATTCTCGCTGATCTGTACCTGAAAGGGCAGCTCAACTTGGACAAAATGGTGACGGCGCGGATCAAGTTAGAGGATGTCGAAGATGCGTTTCATGCGATGGAAACGGGCGACATCATCCGCAGCGTTATCGAGTTCTGACGAACAGATAGCTATCGAGTTGGTCGGCTAGACCAACTCGATAGCTGAGGTGAACTAGGCGACGCGAGGTCGCGCCGGTCGCGGGCCGCTGAAGGGGCGACCGGGAGCTTTCGGGTTGCCGTAGCGGCCACCGGGTCGGCCTCCACCCTGTCCGCCACCGCCGCGGTTTGCGGCTGGCTTTGGCTGGGGCTGTGGCGCACCGGCTGGGAAGTTGGTTGTCGATTTGGGCGACAGTTCCATCTTCGTCTTCATGATCCGCTCGATGTCGCGAATGTCCTTGTGCTGGGCTGGAGTGGCGAGGGTGATCGCTCGTCCGCTGGCGCCGGCTCGGCCGGTCCGACCGATTCGGTGCACGTAATCCTCCGCGCAGTCGGGAACGTCGTAGTTGATCACGAGTTCGATGTCTTTCACGTCAATGCCGCGAGCGGCGATATCAGTGGCAACCAAGATTCGATAGGAGCCGGACTTGAATCCGGTCATCGCTTCTCGGCGCTGGTTGAGGGTTCGATCGGAGTGCAGCTCTGCCGCCGAGTGGCCCATGTTTCGGACCGTCTTGGCGAGCTTTCGCGCGCCGTGTCGGGTTCGAGCAAAGACCAAAACCGGTCCTTTCGATTCGTACAGAAGGTCCTGCAGGGTCGACTCTTTCGCTTCGCCTGGGATGACGATGAGCTCCTGAGTCACGTTCGCCGCGGCCGTTCCTGGTCGCGCGATTTCGACCCGAACTGGGTCCTGCAGATACTCATCGGCAAGCGATGCGATGTCCTTTGGCATGGTGGCGGAGAACAACAGCGTCTGCCGTGGCCAAGGCGTTTGGGAAAGAATTCGGCGAATGGCCGGAGCGAAGCCGAGGTCCAACATGCGGTCGGCTTCGTCGAGCACGACGATTGAGACAGCCTTAAGGGTCAGGTTTCGCTGCTTGAGATGGTCCTCAAGTCGACCAGGGGTCGCAACCACGACGGTGGGGTTTGTTTTGAGCTGGCTGATCTGCCGGCCCATCGGGGCGCCACCAACGAGGAGGGCGGTGCGAAGATTGAGTTTGCGAAGGGTTTCTTCGATTTGGAGGGCCAACTCTCGAGTTGGGGCCATGACGAGGGCACACTGCCCTTTTTGCACTCGCTCTACGATGGGGAGGGCGAAAGCCAGTGTTTTGCCCGTTCCGGTCTGGGCGAGACCAATGACGTCCTTTCCGTCTACTGCAGAGGGAATGGTTGCCGCCTGGATCGGCGTAGGCGTTGAGTATCCGAGCTTGCTGAGCGTTGCGAGAGTTCGCGGGCTCAGGTGCAGACTATCAAAGCCTGCCGTATTTGGGGTTTGTAACATAAAAAACACCCGACGCAGAAATGCGTGCAGGCATCCTCATTATGTCGCTTTTACTAGCGATTCTCACCAAAATTCCATACACTTATCTGGTGAGTAACCACGGTTCGATTACATGGCACGACTTAACCGTCCCAAATGCCGATGAAGTGCGCGACTTTTATTCTGCCGTTGTGGGCTGGACCTATGAAGGTCTAGACATGGGCGGCTATGAGGACTACGTGATGAAGTCACCTTCCAATGACGGAGTTTCCGGCATCTGCCACGCCCGTGGAGTAAACACCGGAATCCCGGCTCAGTGGCTGATGTACATCACCGTTTCGAATCTGCCAGAGGCATTGGAAAAGGTTTCGGCTAACGGCGGCGAAGTGATCTTTCAGTCTGCCGGTGGTTCGATGGCGGTGATCAAAGATCCTGCGGGAGCGGTTTGCGCTTTGTATGCCGAAGAGGCAAATTCCGAAGCCGAAGCAGCTTAAAACTCGTTAGAATGGCGGGGATGATTCGTTGGCGCGTGCCCTTGGTCCCTGCCGTTCTCTTTCTCACCGGGTCAGCGGTGGCCCAGGTTCCGAGCCCAAAGGAGTTCTTTGGGCACGACATATGCGAAGACTATTGGCTTGCCAACTACAAGGACCTCACCCGGTATTGGCAGGCCCTAGCGAAAGCTAGCCCCCGTGCGCGGGTTGTGAGCATGGGCAAAACCGAGTTCGGTCGGGAGCAGTGGATGACGATTATCAGCGATCCACTGAACCTCAAGTACCTTGAGCGACATCGCAAAGTCAGCCAGAAATTCAGCTATGCGGACTTCGCGACCGACGATATGGCGCGGGAAGCGGCGAAGAAAGCGAAGTCAGTGGTCTGGATTGATGGCGGTTTGCACGCTAACGAAGTTCTCGGCGCGCAGCAGCTGATCGAGACGGCCTATCAGCTCGTCAGTCGGACCGATGCGGAGAACAATCGGATTCTGAAGGACACCATCATCCTGTTAGTCCACGCGAATCCGGACGGAATGGACCTCGTGAGCGACTGGTACATGCGACAGCCGGTGCCGCGACAGCGCTCCCTGGCGAATATTCCCGAGCTCTACCAGAAGTACGGCGGACATGACAACAACCGCGACTTTTACGCCATGAACATGGCCGAGACGCGGAATATGAACCGCGTTTTGTACGAGACTTGGCATCCGCAGGTCGTTTATAACCACCACCAAAGTGCCCCAAGCGGCACGATCATGTTTATTCCGCCGTTCCGGAATCCGTTCAACTACCACGTTGATCCGATCATTCAGACCGCGACGGACGTGGTTGGGCTGAATATGCACCAACGGCTGATTTCGGAAGGGCTCGGAGGAACGGTGATGCGCGAAGGGGCGTCGTTCTCGGCCTGGTGGAATGGCGGATTGCGGACAACGACCTACTTCCACAACCAGGTTGGAATTCTCACCGAGACTTGGGGCAGTCCAAACCCAACGCCGGTACCGTTTTTGACCGAGCGCCAGATTCCGAGCATCGACCTACCTAAGCCGGTCGATGTGCGACAGTGGCATCTGAAAGACTCGCTGCAATACGAAATTCAGGCGAACTACGCGATTCTTGACTACGCGTCTCGGTACCGAGAAAAGTTGCTGTTTAGCGTTTATCGCGCGGGAAAGAACTCGATTGAGCGCGGGTTAAAGGATTACTGGACCCGGTACCCGAGCCGGATTCGGGAGCTGAAGGCGGAGGCGCTTTCCAAGCCAGAACTTCGTGATGCTCGCTCCTACGTCATTCCTAGAAACCAAGAGAACTGGGGGGCGGCTTGTCGGTTTGCGGAAGCGCTTTTACGGACGGGCGTGAGGGTTGAGCAACTACGCGGCGAGCAGTTTGGGTACCCCGCCGGATCGCTGGTAGTGCAGACGGCGCAGCCGTATCGACCGCACGTTTTGGATATGTTTGAGCCGCAAGATTATCCAAATGACTTCCGCTATCCCGGTGGCCCACCGATCGCTCCGTACGATAATGCGGGCTATACGTTGGCTTACCAAATGGGTGTGAAGTTTGATCGGGTTCTCGAAGAGAGGGCGTATAGCGCGATGCCGATCACCTCGGCGAAGAATCTCGTGGACCGCTCGGGACAAATGACCGACTCCGTGGTCCTACCTGCCGGTGAAAACGAATCGTTCGCGATTGCCAACTTGGCTCTCAAAGAAGGGCTAAAGGTTGAGCGATCGGCGGCGGGGGCGTTCGCGGTTTCCGGCACTGCGGAGAAGCTATCAAACATTCTCAAGAGCAGAAGCTATGGCCGAACCACCCAGATCATGGATCGCAGCGCGACGAGCCCGGTGAAGCCGGTCCGAATCGCACTTTGGGATCGTTATGGCGGCAGCATGCCGAGCGGATGGACGCGGTGGCTGTTTGATGAGTTCGGCTTTAACTATGAGGTCGTTTATGGCAATGACCTCGATACGGCCGACCTTGCGGCGAAGTACGACGTGATCCTCTTCCCTTCTGGAGCGGTTCCTGGGCAGGATTCCACGCGGGCGGCAACCAATCCGCTCGAAGACGACCCAACCGTTTCCGCAGAACATAAGCGACGGTGGGCAAACATCTCAGTGAGCAAAACAATGCCGCGACTGAAGGCCTTTGTCGAGGCTGGCGGCCACGTTATTGGCATCGGAAGTAGCGCCGGGAACTTAGCGAAGCATCTCGGGCTACCGGTCATGAGCGCCCTTCAAGAAGATGGAAAGCCACTTCCGGACACCAAGTTCTACATTCCCGGTTCCGTACTCAGCTTGCGATTGAATCCAGGGCCGCTGACCGTCGGCTATAGCGACAAGGACCTGGACGTGATCTTTGATGACAGTCCGGCGTTCTTGCTTCCAGCCGATGCGCCGGTTTCTCCGGTGGCGACATTCGTGACCGACAAGCCGTTGCGGTCTGGCTGGGCTTGGGGCCAGGAGAGGTTGAAAGGCACGACCGCAATTGTGGATGTCAGCTTGGGCAAAGGCAAGGTTGTGCTGTTTGGCCCAGAAGTCAACTTCCGCGGTCAAAGCCACGGATCGTTTAAGTTGCTGTTCAACGCCATTTTCCGGGCTGGCAAGTAAGGAACGCGGTACATTCTCGGATGCCGCAAAGCATCCGATCCCATGTTGCTGTCCGTTTCAAACGTCCGAAAAGCCTTTAATGTTGATGTCGTCTTGGACGGGGTCACTTTTCGCTTGGAAAACCGAGAAAAAGTGGCCCTGGTCGGACGGAACGGGGCGGGGAAAACGACGCTTCTTCGCATCATCACCGGGCAGTACAAACCCGACAACGGCTCGTGCAACCTCGCTCGCGGCGCGAAGATTGGCTACCTGAAGCAGGACATGCCGGTGACCAGCGGCAAGACGGTTCTCGAAGAAGCGCAGTCGGCCCGGGAGCATCAGCTTGAACTGCAAGCCCGACTCGAAGAGCTTCAGCTGAAACTCGATGCGGGAACGGCCACGCAAGAGGATATTGACGAGTACGCGTTGGTCCACGAGCACTTTCTGGATGCCGAAGGCTACAGCGCGGAGACCGACATGCGGGCGGTCTTGAAGCGGCTTGGGTTTACCGAAGATGAGTTTGATAAGCCGACTTCGAAGCTCTCGGGCGGTGAGCGAACGCGGCTCGCCCTTGCCCGGTTGCTCCTCGAAGAACCTGAACTTTTGATTCTCGACGAACCTACGAACCACCTTGACCTGCAGGCGACGGAGTGGCTGGAAGGTTGGATCAAGGCATACCACGGCGCAGTCTTATTGGTAAGTCACGACCGAACGTTCTTGAACAATACGGCCGAGCGCGTTTTGGAACTGCGGCAGCAACAGGTCTTTGCCTATCCCGGCCCGTTCGAGAAGTTTCTTGATCTGCGAAAGGAAGAGGATGCCCGGCTGGCTGAGGTTGCTCGGCAGCAGGATCGCGAAATCGCGAAGATGGACGAGTACGTTCGTCGCTTCATGAACAGCCAACGGACCGCCCAAGCGCGAGGTCGGTTGAAACTGATGAACCGCCTGATTGAAACGAAAGTCGAGGCGCCCAAAAACGATCGCCAGATGCGCGGCGGGTTCGGCGAAGCGGCGCGGTCGGGCGATATTGTTCTGGCGACGCAGAAGCTCGATGTTGGTTTCCCAGGAACGACGCTCATCAAAGGCTTGGACTGGACAGTCCGAATCGGCGAAAGATGGGGCGTGATTGGCGAGAATGGCGCGGGCAAATCCACCCTCATCAAGGTCGCAATGAACGAGCTTGAAGCCCAGGGCGGCATGGTGCGTCTTGGAAGCAACGTCACCGCGGGCTACTTCACGCAAGACGCAAGCGACCTCGATCCCGAGGAATCGCCACTGGATTACTTCGTCTTTGGGCTCGACCTCAAGCCACCCGATGCCCGGAACTTGCTTGGTCGATTCTTGATTACGGGAGACGATGTTTACCGACCGATCAAGACCTTGAGCGGTGGCGAAAAGAACAAGCTTTCGCTAGCCAAACTTACCCATTTAAATCCGAACCTGCTGGTTTTGGACGAGCCTACAAATCACCTCGACATGGCCAGTCGCGACGCATTGGTGGACGTTCTGCGGGATTACAAAGGCACGCTCATCATGGTCTCGCACGACCGATGGCTGCTGAGCCAGATCGCGGACAACATCCTCGACGTCAAGAAGTCGGGCTGCGTGATCTACAACTCCACCTTCGATGACTATCGGCGTGGCGCCGCGATTGCTCCGAAGGTTCAGCCGAGCAACCAGAAGAAGGTGGTTGAGGAACCCAAGGAACCGAAGCTCTCACCACGTGAGCTCAGCAAGGAAATCGAGCGGACCGAGAAGCTGATTGCCGACCTCGAAAATCGCATTTCTGACCAGGAAGAGGACATTAAGGAGATAGAGGAGGAACTGGCCAATTTGAAGCCAGACGCGGACATTCTCGCGCTCACAACCGAGTACCAGGTTGCGAAAGAAGCTCTCGAAGGGACGATGTCCACATGGGAAGAGCAAAACATCCGGTTGGAAGAACTGAACGCCCAACGCGCCGGCTAGTACGGTAACTTCGCTGAATGCAATATCGGCAGTTCGGCAAGACGGATATGAAAGTGTCCGCGATCGGCTACGGAACCTCAGAGATCGGTTTCCGCGAGACGGAACAATCGGTTGTTGACGACCTTCTGAACGACGCGCTCGACGCGGGCCTGAACATTATCGACACGGCCGAGTGCTATCGCGACAGCGAAGAGAAGATCGGCAAGGCGGTCAGCCATCGCCGAGGAGAGTTCTATTTGTTCACCAAATGCGGCCACACGAGCGGCATGGAAGGCGAAGACTGGGAGCCCGACATGCTGCGCAAGCAGATCGACCGGTCTTTGCAGCGACTTCAAACGGACTACGTCGATCTCATTCAGTTGCACACGTGCTCGCTCGAACTGCTCCAAGTGGGTGCGGTCATTGAAGTTTTGGAAGAGGCTAAGGCGGCCGGAAAGACCCGCTACATTGGCTACAGCGGCGACAACGAAGCAGCAAAGTTTGCGGTGGAGTGCGGGAGATTCGACTCGCTTCAGTGTTCCGTCAACATCATGGATCAAGCGAACATCCAGGCCGTACTGCCCGCAGCGCAGCAGAACCAGATTGGCGTGATTGTGAAGCGTCCGGTTGCGAACGCGGCTTGGCTCAGCGAACCAGCCCAGGGGCTTTACGCTCGCCCGTACTGGGAGCGATTCCAGACCTTGCAGTACCCGGAGCTTACGGTCTCAAGCGATGAAGCGGTGGCAAGAGCACTCAACTTCACGCTCAGCCAGCCCGCCGTGTGTACCGCGATCGTTGGATCGTCATCGAAGAATCGCTTCCGGCAGAACGTCGATGGCTTAACGAAATACCCCGTTGATCCGGAGATCAACGAGGCATTTCGGCGACGATGGCAAGAAGTAGCTCCGTCAGACTGGCTCAGCCTGACGTGAGCGCTCAGTGAGCTTCTTCGATGGACGGCGTTTCGACCGGAGCATGCTTCGGTCGAACTCGCAAGTTGATCGCTTCAACCAAGATGGCGAAGGCCATGCTGCAGTAGATGTAGCCCTTCGGAATCTCGAATCCAGTTCCTTCCGCGATGAGGCTCGTCCCAATCATGATCAAGAACGATAGGGCGAGAACCTTGACGGTTGGGTGCTTTTCGACGAAACGAGCAATCGGACCGGAGTAGACCAGCATGAACGCGACCGCGCCGATAACGGCGATGATCATGATCGATACGTCTTTGACCATGCCGACGGCGGTGATCACGCTGTCAATCGAGAAGACGACGTCTAGCAACAAGATCTGGGCAAGGATTGCCGAGAGCTTAGGCTTCGCGGAGGCATCGTGGCTATCATCGGCCCCCTCAAGCTTGTGGTGAATCTCCTTGACGGCTTTATAGATCAGGAAGACGCCACCCAGGATCAAGATGAGATCTCTCGCAGAAATCTCCGCGATATGGTGATCCGCGATGCCGGGAATCGTAAAGATTGGCTTGGTGAGGCTAACGATCCAGCTGGCGGAAAGCACGAGCAGAATTCGCGAAATTAGCGCGATTCCAAGGCCCAACTTTCGGGCCTGTTCCTGCTCTTCCTTCGTCGGCAACTTGCCGGCCAAGATCGAAATGAACACGATATTGTCGATGCCTAGGACGATCTCCAACAGCAAAAGCGTGAAGAGACCGGCCCAGGCAGCCGGTGAACTTACCCATTCAAACACGATATGAGAGTATGACGGACTAGCTCGTTACTTTCCAGGACTTCGTGACTTTCTTTCCGGCTTGCTCGATTTCTAGGGTGTACTCGCCCACTGGAACGTACTTCGGACGGCGCGCCTCGAACGGATCGGCCAACACTTCGTTGGCGTCCTTTGGCTTGCGTCCCTTGATGTCAATCGGATCTTTCGAGCCTTTCGCCATCTCCAGCGAGAACGAGACCGCATTGAAGCCTTTCAGGAGTTCGACTTCTTGAGAATGGACAACCTTGCCATCCTTATCGAGCAGTCGGAAGGTTGCCTTACCGGCTTCCTTCGCGAACACGTTGCCGTTGGCCGCCGGGGCGATCGGGTCTTCGGTGTTCCAGGCATCACCGCGTCGATAGCCCCAAGTCGGCAAGCGGCGAACATCGGCGAGGTCGATGATCGTGAGGTCCTTGGACGTTAAGTCTGGCTTGAGCGCGCGAACCCATTTCAAAGGCAAGACCCAAGCGCCGCGCGAGTGGCTGGCAATAACCAGATCATCGGCTCGCTCCTGAATCACCAGGTCATGGACGGGTGAGTTTGGCAGTCCGCCGTGCAGGGTCATCCATTCCTTTCCGCCATCGAAAGTGACGTAAACGCCCATTTCGGTGCCAACGTAGAGAATGTTCTTGTCCTTCGGATCTTCGCGGACAACGTCAATCGACTCGGCGGGTAGGTTGCCGACGATGCTAGCCCAAGACTTTCCTTGGTCGGTGGACTTCCAAAGGTACGCCTTGAAATCATCTTCGCGATAGCCGGTCTGCGACACGTATACGGTGTTCACGTCGTACTTGGACGCCACCACGCGGGTGACCCACTTGTCCGGCGCCGGAGTGTTGATGTTGGTCCACGAGTAGCCACCGTTTGGCGTCAGCTGCACGTTGCCGTCATCGGTGCCGACGTAGATCAGGCCGAACTTGATTGGGCTCTCGCTGATGTCCTTGATGGTGGAGTGCGGCACGTCGCCGTTCGGTCGGTTCTTGGTCAGGTCGCCACTGATGGCTTCCCAGTTTCGTCCCTGATTGAACGATCTGTGCAGCTTTTGCGAACCTAAGTACAGGATATCGGGCTGGTGGGTGCTGATGACGAGGGGCGAGATCCAGTTCCAGCGGAGCTCTTGACCACGAATGTCCGAGCGAGGCGTGATCGGTCGCGCCTGCGGCGAAGTGGGATCAATCGCAAAGTGCTGGCCAAATTGGTACGCCACGTAAACGAGGTCTCCGTCGTTGCGGGGGTCCACGGCGATTGCGCTACCATCACCACCAAAGAGATCCTTCCAAAGGGACTTGTCGGATCGTCCCGGCACGTAGGTGCTCGGGCCACGCATGGTGCCGTTGTCCTGGTTGCCAACGATGATGTTGTAGGGCCGCTTGTTATCCACCGCGACGGTCGTGGCCTGGGCGAGGCTCAAGTTGTTGATATGGCGAACCGTGGTACCACCGTCATAGCTCAAGTAGACGCCACCGTCGTTGCCAATCCAAACCTTGTTCGGATTCTTTGCGTTGTGGAGCACGGAGTGGTGATCCACGTGCGCTTCTTCGGCGATGCTGGTCCAAGTTTTTCCGCCATCGCGGCTGCGTAGGAGCGGCACGCCGGTCACAAAGACTTCATCTGGGTTCGTGGGATGCACGAACATTCGGCCCCAGTAGTAGCCGCCAATTCCACCAATCGGAGCCTGCTTCTTCCAAGTTTTGCCGCTGTCGTCGGATCGGTACAGTTCCGACTGAAGGATGTCTCCGGTGAACATGTCCGGGTAGGCCGCCAAGAGCTTTGCCTTAACCTCGGCATAGGTCATCTTTCCGGCCTTAGCCTGCTCAATCACTTCGGAAGCTTTGAGTTCGGCGCGCGAATAGCCTCGAAGGAAGTCGTCGAGTGGCTTGACCTCGAGCTGCTTCAGCGTTTCGTCCGTGAGGAGTAGGAATCGATTCGGGGTCAAGCGGCCAGAAGGCTGCTTTTCATCTCGGTAATTCCAATCGGGGTCGTTTGCCTGGTTATCTACAAAGGCGTAAACCACGTTTGGCTTGCCAGGGCACATGGCGAGGCCGGTTCGACCTGCGGCGTTTCCGGTCGGAAGGTCCGTCACCTTCGCCCAAGTGTTGCCGCCATCCACGCTTCGGTAGACCGCGCTGGCTTCTCCGCTTTCGCGGAAGTTCCACGCCCGTCGATCACGATCCCACATGCTGGCGAGGATGATCTTTGGATTCGTGGGGTCTTGAACCACGTCGATGGCGCCGGTGTACTCGTTCGACTTGAGAACAAGCTTCCAAGTTTTTCCGCCGTCGGTGGTCTTGTAGAGGCCCCGCTCTTCGTTTTGGCTGTAGAGGTGGCCCAGGGCAGCGACGTAGACCGTGTTCTCATCCTTCGGGTCGATGATCACTTTTCCGATGTGATGGCTTTCGGGCAGGCCAACGTTCACCCAAGTTTTGCCAGCGTCGGTCGACTTGAAGACGCCCGTTCCGGCGTAGCTGGTTCGTTGGCTGTTCGATTCGCCCGTGCCTACCCAGATCGTCTTGCCATCTTTACTGACGGCAATGTCGCCGATCCCGTAGGTGCTCTGATCGTCGAAAAGCGATTCCCAGGTGATGCCGTCGTCCTTGGTGCGGTACAGTCCGCCGGTTGCGAAGGCGACAATGACGGTGTCGGGATCACTTGCTGGGGACTCGATATCCACCACGCGGCCGCCCTGAATCTCCGGGCCAACGTTTCGCCACTTCACTCCCGCAAAGTAGCTTTCGGCCTTGAGCTTTTCGCGAGCTTCGCGGGCCGCCATTCGTTCTGCGGCGCTGGTTCCCTTGACGGCGCTTGGATGGAACTTGGCACGTTCCGCATTCTTATCCAGCCGCGGGCCCTCTTGGGCCACTGAAATCGAAACAAGTGCAAGGGCTAGAAACGCAAGACGTCCACGCATGATCGGTGCTTTTACCCGGCATTTAGGTTCAACCGTTGGCGGGTGCCGGTATTTTTGCGTTATCCGATGCGTTTGGCCATCTTGATGTGGGGAATTCCCACTTCAGAAAAGGGATCACCGACCTTTTCGTAGCCCATTGCTTCGTAGAACGGAATCGCCACTTCTCGGGCATGAAGCGTGATCAGCCCGGTCGCAACGGCGACCTCGGCCGCTTCGACGAGCCGTTTGCCGATGCCTTGGCGCTGCCGCTCGGGCAACACGGCGACTTGCCGCATCTTGAATTCGTTTTCGATGCGCACGAGGCTTAGGCAACCCACGAGTTCCTCCTCATCCCAGAGTCCAAGATGGAGCTGGTTTGCCTCGGCGGCAAGCTCTCCGGCCGAAAAGTCGAGCCCGAGCGGTGCCCGCAAAACTCGTCGCCGCAGGCTGACTGCAGCATCGTAATCCGCGGACCCGTGCTCGATTTTTCGTACCGTCATGCTTAAGTTTTTGGCGTTTTCTTTTTCGGACTCGCCTTCTTTGCCGCGGTCTTGGTCACCTTTTTCACGGCGGGCTTTGGCGCGGCTTCCTTTTTCGGAGCAGCAGTCTTCTTCGCTGTCGCGGTCTTTCTCAACGGCTTGCGAGGCGCGGCGGGGCCAGCTTCTCGCTTTCGGTCCAAGAGCACCTTGGCGTCCTCGGCGGTGAACTTGGCCGGGTCGATGCCTTTCGGCAAGGTCGCATTGGTGGTGCCGTCGGTGACGTACGGACCGAAGCGACCGGCAAGGACCTTGACCGGTCCGGCGGCGCCTTCGATCTCACCAAACTCAGCAATCGGAGCCGAGACCTTTCGGACCGGGCGGCCCTTTGGCATGGCGAGAATCTCGACCGCTCGATCCACATCGAGGTCCTGGGCGAGTCGCCAATCTTCAACGGTTCGCCGCTCTTCGCCCGATTCCAAATAAGGACCGAACTTTCCAATTCGGAACTCGATAACTTGGTTTGTCTCCGGGTGCTTGCCGATGGTCTTCGGCAACGAGCACAGGTAGTTGAGATCTTCCTGGCTCAAGGTCTTCGGATCGGCGTCTGGCGGAAGCGAAACCCAAGTTGGCTTCACCTTGTTCTCGATTTCCTCCGGCGTTCGCTCGACTTCCAGGTAGTAGCCCTGGCGGTACTTCAAGATCAATCGGCGTCCGGTCGTCGGATCAAAGCCGATGCTCTCCGCCGGAGCGGACTTCTTGTTCAGAAGCTCGACCGCCATGTCCACCGTTAGGTCAGCCGGGGCGACGTCGTCGGGAATATCCGCAAATCGCTTGGTTGTGGCATCGCCGTGCTGCAAGAACGGACGTCCGTCTTTGCCGTTTCGAACAATGATGTCCGCCGCGTCTTCGGGGTGTTGCCCGACCAGCACGTTTGGATATGCGATCTCTCGCTTTCGGGCATCGACCAGGGTTTTAAGGCCCCGTTCGCCGAGGAAGAAGCCATCCAAGTAGCTCTTCGGATTCTCTTTACCTTCCGAAATTTCGTCGAGAACCTCATCCATTCGGGCGGTGAACCCGAGGTCCATGAGCTCTTGGAAGTTGTTTTCTAGAACTTGGAAAGCAAAGAATGCGCGGAAGGTCGGCACAAGTTGCCGGCCGGCTTTCCGAACATAGCCGCGATCGACGATGACCGAGATGATGCTGGCGTACGTGCTCGGACGGCCGATGCCCATCTCTTCAAGCTTCTTGATGAGGGTGGCGTCGGTGAAGCGGCTTGGCGGCTTGGTCTCGTGGATCTGCTCATTGAGGTCACCAAGGGCAACTTCCATGCCCTCGGCCAGTCGCGGCAACATTCGATCCGCCGGTTCGGCCTCTTCTTCTCTCGTTTCTGTGTACAAGCGCCGGAAGCCATCGAAGAGCACCTGCTTTCCGCTGGCCCGGAAGGTCAGCGCGGTGTTTTCGGCTTTGGTGGTGACGTCTACTTCGGTTCGCAAGACTCGGCTCGGGAGCATTTGCGAAGCAATGGCTCGCTGCCAGATGAGCGTGTAAATCTTAAGCTGGTCGTCGTTGAGATATCGTGCGACGTCTTGTGGTCGTCGGTTGGCATCCGTCGGGCGAATGGCTTCGTGCGCTTCCTGAGCATTTTTGACTTTGCTCGTGTACTGAACCGGCTTGGGCGGAAGGCAGTCGGCGTAGTTCTGCTTGATGAAATCGCGCATTCCGCTGATGGCTTCGGCACTCAGGCTGAGGCTGTCGGTACGCATGTAGGTGATGAGTCCGACTTGCTCTCCGCCAAGGTCAACACCTTCGTAAAGGGTCTGCGCGATGCGCATGGTCCGGTCGGCGGCGTAGCCGAACTTTCGGTTCGCGTCCTGCTGCAGGGTGGTGGTCATGAACGGCGGCGCGGGCTTTTCAGTGCCTTCCGTGGTGTCTAGCCGGGAAACAACGTACGGCTTGGCTTCCTTCGCCAGTCCGGCAAGCTCAGCGGCTCGCTCTTGCGATATCCAGAGCACCTTGTCGACGCGGCCTTCTCGCAACTGACCGGTCGTGTCCTCAAAGTCGGAGCCATTGGCGACGCGCAGTCCATCGACTTCCTTTAGTTCCGCTTGGAACTTCTGCTCGCTGGCTTCGAACTCGGCCTTGAGGTCCCAGTAGGTCGCGCTGCGGAAGTTCTTTCGCTCCATTTCGCGCTCGACGATGATCTTCACCGCCGGGCTTTGAACGCGGCCAGCGCTGAGGTTCTTCATGACCCGCGACCAGAGGACCGGAGAAAGGGTGTATCCGTAGAGTCGGTCGAGAATTCTTCTTGTTTCTTGCGCCTCTACAAGGTGACCGTCGATGTCACGTGGGGCCTGAAGCGCCCGCTGGATGGCATCTCGCGTGATTTCGTGGAAGGCGATTCGCTGAACTTTGACGGACTTATTCGGCTTCAGCACTTGGAGAAGGTGCCAAGAAATGGCCTCACCTTCTCGGTCTTCATCCGTCGCGAGGACGAGGGTGTCTTTGCCCTTCATCGCGTCTCGGAGCTTCTTCACTTGCGCCGCTTTCTCGGGTGGCACCTCATAGAACGGCTCAAAACCGTTATCTACATCCACCGCGTAGTCGGACCACCACTTCTTGCGCAGATCGTCCGGCAGACCTTTGGCGTTCGGCATCAGATCTCGGATATGCCCGATGCTGGCTTGGACTTCATAGTCCGAGCCGAGATAGCTGCCGATGGTCTTTGCCTTGGCGGGAGATTCTACGATGACGAGTTTGGTTGCCATGGAGTTTTGCGGAAGTGTCCGATGTTACGAGTACGGGCCGAAGTGAAAAGTCACACCAGCTTCGCCTAGTCTGTCAAAGGTCTACGCTGAATTGCCCAGATTTGACGGATATCGGCTGAACATTGTGAATTCTCCGG
Source organism: bacterium (assembly GCA_027485645.1). Classification (GTDB taxonomy): domain Bacteria; phylum Armatimonadota; class Fimbriimonadia; order Fimbriimonadales; family Fimbriimonadaceae; genus Fimbriimonas. The sequence goes on along the minus strand of JAIXQR010000002.1, from coordinate 159,276 downwards.
CGAAGTCCTTGCCTGCTGCTTCGTCTTGAATGTCGCGCATTGGATGCGCATGCCTTTTGGGGCGATAAATCATGAACGGATTCAGGCGACAAATTGCACCCATTCTCGTTATTGCGGGAGCTGCCCTATCGATCGGCGCTTCCCCAGTTGCGAATCGACCGAACACGGCTCGTCAACCAAAACCAGAAACTCAGTACTTTGGTCTCTTTGCCCAAGGTCAGCGAATCGGCTACACCTCTTCGAAAACATCCGAATCGACGTGGAACAACAAGCCGGCCATCTTCACCGATTCCACGACGGTGATGGACGCTTCGCTCATTGGTGCGTCGCTGAACCTCCGACTGGATAGCAAAACCTGGACCAGTCCGGATGGCACGCCGTATCAAATGCGCTTCAAAGTCGCCAGCGCAGGGCTCACCCAAAACGTGGAGGCAATGTTCGAAGGCAAGACCGTTCGCATCGTCGTTGACAACATTGGCAAGAAAACGACTTCCCGGATTCCGGTGCCAAAAACTGGCTTCATCATCGACGACCCGCTTCCGTTGGTGGCCTCTGGCCGACTGAAGGCGGGAGATAGCACGAAATTCTGGGTTCTCGATCCGATGACGGTTTCCTTCGTTGAGAACGAAGTCAAATACCGCGGCAAGGTGAAGATCACGACCGAAGCGGGCGAAGTGACGGCCGACTTCGTGGAAATTATCGACCCTCGTGTTTCGACCAAGGTTTATATGAGCGCCAAGGGCGACCTGATCCGGGCCGAAAGCGGCTTGGGGATTGAGATTCGATCCCTACCGAAAGATGCGGCTCTCGCGAAGCCAACGGGCGTTGCAGTGGATCTGGCCGATGTCACGCGGGTTCCGGTTCCAGACCCGATCGAAGACTATCGAAATCTGAAGCTACTGACGATTGATGTTGAAGGTGGGGACATGTCGCAAGTCAAATCCGACGAGCATCAATCAATGACCAAGCTTGGTGATGGCTGGCGAGTCACGATCCATCCGGTTGATATGGTGGTGGGAGCAACCGTTTCGAAAGCGATGGAGAGCGACAAGAAGGCTTGGCTGAACGCTTCGCTTCACATTCCGGCGACCTCGCCGAAGTTCCGCGCGCTGGCGAGAAAGATCACCGGCGGCACGAACGATCTAGCGAAGGCAACCCGTTCTATTCATCAGTACGTCCACACGAACATGAAGACGAATGCCGGGATGGGAGTCCTTCGGAATGCCGATCAGGTGTTGGGATCGATGGAAGGGGTTTGCCGGGATCACGCGATCCTGACAACAACCCTTTTTCGAGCCGCAAATATTCCGGCACGCCTCGTTGGGGGAATGATTTATTCTGAGGGAGCGTTCTACTACCATGCGTGGACCGAAATCTGGGACGGCTCGCAATGGGTGGGAGTTGATACAACTTTGCCCGAAATGCCCATTTCCGCCGTCCATTTGAAATTGGCGAGCGGTAACGTAGATAAAGCGTTCTCGTTTAAGTTTTTGGCGGATACCAAGATAAAGGTCGCCAAAACCTTGAGTCGATAGCGCAACCGGCAGGTCCGGGTGAGTTCATGAGCCAAATCGAAAAAACCAGCAGAACCAGCGAACTCCTTGTAGGGGTCAGAAGCCGTGCCGGCGCGGTTGTTCTGCTGGCTTTTTGCTTGTTCAGCGCCGTGGTTTTTGGCTTTGCCGGACCGCAGGTCATGGATGCGCTCTACGGGCAGATCTCGACCATTTGGCCCCGCATCAGTGACCGACCGACTCAGTTCAGCTTCCCGAGAATTCCGGCAACCATCATCCCGCTTGGATTCCTCGGCGGCATCGTCGGGATCATCATCGGCGGGCGCTTTGTCCGGTCGATGGAAAAGCTCGGCATGCGCTGGGACAAGATGGACGTGGGCGACAAGGTCACCCTCTTCCTCGGCGTTTTCGCCGGTCTGGTCGCGGCGGTTCCGCTGTTGCAGGTGTTCCAGTTCCTGAATCTGGACCCCGCCGTTCGCGTTCTGCTGTATTTGGCGGTGACCACCGGTCTGGCGGCTCTGAGCGTTTACGCGCTGTGGTCGATGGCCGACATCCTGCCTTGGAACAAGACTCGCGGCAAGATTCGGCGCAGCGGGATCAAGATTCTCGATACAAACGTCATCATCGACGGACGCATTTACGACGTGGCGAAAGCTGGCTTCTTGGAAGGTCAGTTGTACGTTCCGAAGTTTGTTTTGGAAGAGCTTCAGTACATCGCGGATTCCAGCGATTCCTTGAAGCGGCAACGCGGACGCCGAGGGCTCGAAGTCCTAAAGCACATGCAGGCCGACTTCCCCATCGAGATCGGCACCCAGGACAAGAACGCGCCAGACATGCCGAAGGAAGTTGATGCTCGCATCGTTCGACTAGCAAAGCTTCTGGGGGCGGACGTTGTTACCAACGACTTCAACTTGAACCGGGTCGCCACGCTGCAGGACATTCGAGTTTTGAGCCTCAATGACCTTGCGCTTGCCCTACGAACGAACATCTTGCCGCAAGAAAACTTGCCGCTGAAGATCATTCGTGAAGGCAACCAATACGGACAGGGCGTTGGCTATCTCGATGACGGCACGATGGTGGTTGTAGAAAACGGCCAGCCGTTTATTGGCGAAACGGTTGAGGTTATGGTCACGCAAGTCATTCAGACCGAGCGCGGAAAGATGATTTTTGCCGAGGTTGATGGCGCGGAAGAGATACCAAGTCGGCGCCGGGCTCGTAGAGCCTCCTGATGAAAGTGATTGCGGCGATTCTGGCCGCTGGACGCGGAACCCGGTTTGGCCGCGACAAGTTGGCCGTATCCGTCGGAGATCGCCAGGTGTGGCGCTGGTCCTACGAAGCGTTTGCGAATCACCCAGAAGTTGACGGCGTGATCCTTGTCGGGCGGCCCGATAACCTAGAGACCCTGCAATCTGTGCCGGCTTTGCGCCACGTGCTTGGTGGAGAACGGCGGCAAGATTCCACCTTGGCGGCGGTGCAGGCATGCCCCGACGATGCCGAGATTCTGCTGGTTCACGATGGAGCCCGGCCGTATGTGGACGCGGATACGATTTCGCGGGTTATCGCCGCAACCCGGAGTCACGGCGCGGCCGCAGCTTGCGTTCCGGTCGTTGACAGCATTACGAGCGTCGGCGATGGCAAGGTCAGCTCTTTGGATCGATCCACGCTTCGAGCGATGCAAACCCCGCAGGGGGTGCAGATTGATTGGCTCCGCGAGGCGCTCTCGACGGCGACCTCAGAATTCACCGACGAGTTGTCGATGGTGCAGTCGCTAGGGTATCAGGTTCAGTTGGTTGAGGGTAGCCCGGAGAATTTCAAGGTCACCCACGCTTCGGATGTGCTACGCGCTCGGGCAGCCTACGGCGGGCCGCTCACACGGACTGGCTTTGGCTACGATGTGCACCGATTCAGCCCCGATCCTTCTCGGACATTAATGCTTGGTGGCGTTGCTTTCCCCGGAGCAACTGCGCTGGATGGACACTCGGACGCCGACGTGCTGCTCCATGCGGCCACGGATGCGATCCTCGGCGCGCGGGCAGATGGCGATATAGGGGTCCACTTTGTGAATACCGACCCACGCTGGAAAGGCGCACCTTCGATCAAGTTCCTCGAGTTTGCGTACGATCGGGCGAAAGCGGCAGGTTATACGTTGGTCAACCTAGACATTGCGGTCGTCGCCGAAAAGCCGAAGATCATGCCAAAGGCGGAAGAAATGCGCCAGACGATTGCGGCAGCGCTCGGGGTTTCGAATTCACAGATCTCCATTAAGGCCACCACGAACGAGGGGATGGGCGCGATTGGGCGGGCTGAGGGCATTGCGGCCTGGGCCGTAGCGACGATTCGCGAAGCTTAGTTTTGGGACGCGAACACGACAAGTTCGACCCGCACGGCGCCGGCTGACTTCAGGACCTTCGCACACTCGCGGGCGGTGCCGCCGGTCGTCACCACGTCGTCAATCACGAGTACATGCTTCCCGTTTAGGCTGACCTGAGACTGAAAGGCACCCAGGAGGTTGGTTCGTCGATCTTGGGCCGAGAGGCCAACTTGCGGCCGGGTGAGCCGAACGCGGCGAAGAAGATCCTTCCGCTCGCCAGCAGGAAAGCCAGCGCACAGCAACTCAGCTTGGTTGAATCCTCGGGCGCACCAGCGCAGAAGGTGGATCGGAACTGGGCAAACGAAATCATAGGTCAACCCGCCAGCGATGCGCGCAATTTCGCTTGCCATGAAGGGCGCGAGGCTGGTGGACCGATTGAATTTGAGTCTGCGAACGGCTTGCCCACCCCGCCCTTCGTAGGAGTAGGCAGCGTGAACGGCGTCTAGTTCCCCGAGTTCAATAACGATCGGGCCCGGTGCAGCCATTTCGGATCGACACTGGCTGCACGGCGAATCTTCTCCGATGCTTTGACAGAGCGCACATTTGCGCGGGAACAGGAACTCAGCGAGATCGAGCTTCAGTTATCTGAGGCGAATCGCATCATGCTCATCGTTGGTTCGAACGGAATCAACCCAAGTCGTGTGGCGGCGCGGAACGCCTGCACTCGATTGTTAACTTGAAGTTTGTCGTAAATATTTGCGAGATGGAAATCCACGGTGCGCTTGCTAACGTAAAGCGAATCTGCAGCTTCCTTGCTACTATGACCAGCAGCAATAAGTCCTAGGACTTCGACTTCACGTTTTGTTAAGCGAACCGGACGTGAGACCGGCGTTGGCGTCGTTGCTTCTACCATGCGTAAGAACCTTTCTTTAAGTAAGTGATTCACCGATGCTCAAATGCACCTGAAGTGAGTTCCGAAATACGAATTCACTGAACGTCAGAATCTTACAGCGAATTTACCGGTATTTCCTGAACAATCCCAAATTTGCGAACTATGGAGCACTATTCAGCGTCACGCGAAAATGCGATTCGGGCACCTTCAACCGTACCGCAAATGAGGGCGTTACCCTTGTATCCGTTGATATCTCCGATTGCCTCCTGATATCTGCGAATGACAATTTCTGAAAATGAATTCGCAAATTCGGCGTGGACCAATGCCACGCACGCGCCCCCGAATCCCGCGCCGGTCAACCTGGCGCCAATTCCACCTTCGGTGATCCACGCCGCTTCGGCCATGGCATCAAGTTCTGGGCAACTCACTTCGTAGTCATCGCGAAGGCTCTCGTGACTGGCTCGCATCAACGAGCCGACCCGGTTGACGTCGGAGGTCCGGAGGGCGTCAACAAATTCGAGGGTCCGGAGATTTTCGGTAACGACGTGCTTTGCCCGTTGGTAATTCGCGCCTAGGCTATCGCGATTCGCTTCGAGATCTTCGAGGGATACATCACGGAGACTACTGGCGCCTAGCTTCTCTGCCACCGCTTCGCAGGCCGAGCGGCGTTCGTTGTAGGCAGACTTCGTGAGCGCTCTCGCCTTGCCGGTTTCGAGCAATACGATCTTCCACTCGCTCGGAATCGGTGCGTAGGTGATTTCGAGCGACCGCGTGTCGAGGAACATCGCTTGCCCGGCGTGCCCGTTGGCGCTGGCCATCTGATCCATGATTCCGCTTTGCACACCCACGAACCCGTTTTCACAACGCTGACCGCGGATGGCGAGTTCGCTCGGAGTCAGGGTTCGGTGCATGAGGGCTAACCACGCGGTGCCGATTGCCATTTCGAGGGCGGCGCTGGAACTCACCCCGCTGCCCATCGGGATGTTGCTCGAGACGGCGAACTGCGCGTCTGGCACGGGGATGCCCATTTCGCGAAATGCCCAAGCCATCCCGGCGATGTAGCGTGCCCAACCTTGGACGTTTCCGGGTTCTGCCCGCTCGGCAAAGAACGGCTGACCCGGGCCGGTTTGCAGTGAAACGACGGAGGTTTGACCGTCAGTGAGGCTGGCCGCGACCCAGGTTTCGCGATCAATTGCGGCGGGAAAGACGAAGCCTTCGTTGTAATCGGTGTGTTCGCCGATGAGATTGACCCGCCCTGGGGCAACGGACACGACGGACGGTTCCGCCCCGAACTGGTCATGGAAAAGATCACTGACTGCCTGCAACGCCATGGATGCGAATCGTACCGGTAACCTTCATTACATGTCCGACCCGAAGTTGATTGAGATTCAGAACTGGCTCCGCGCCCACGAAGATGATCTGCTCCGCGACACGATCGCTATGTTGCAGATTCCGTCGCTTGAATCAGAGGCTCTGCCGAATGCGCCGTATGGCAAGGAGAATCGAGCTGCTCTTGATCTGGCTTTGTCGCTTTCAGAGGCTTCTGGAATGCGGGTCACCGATCTGGAAGGTCACTTGGGTTATGCAGAATTTGGCACCGGAGACAAGATGATCCTTTCCCTTGGGCACCTGGACGTTGTTCCGACCGGACCAGGTTGGAAGCACGATCCGTTTGGGGCCGAAATTGAGGACGGCTACATTTATGCGCGCGGCACGACGGATGACAAGGGACCAACGATGGCTTCGTTCTATGCCATGAAAGCCGTTCAAGCCGTCGCTCCGGACTTGGGCGTTCGGTTCCGCCAAGCCTTTGGTTGCAACGAGGAATCCGGCTTTGGATGCGTTGAGCGGTATGTTCAGACCGAAGAGATTCCTACTTTTGGTGTCGCGCCAGATAGCGGTTGGCCGCTATACCATGCCGAAAAGGGCATCATCAACTTCGAGATCGACGTTCCGATTCAGAAGGGTGGACTCGAGATCATTGAAGTATCGGGCGGACAGCGGCCAAACATCGTGATCGATTCCTGCTCCGCAAAGGTTCGAGTCGCGAGCGACGTGAAGGCCGAAGTGGAAACAAAGTTGGCCGACGCTTGGGACCGCAATGTGACCTTCGCTTGGGAAGGAGACGTACTCGGCATTTTCACGACCGGAAAGGCGGCTCACGGTTCGACGCCGTTCATGGGCGATTCGGCTGCGACCCGGCTGTTCCGCTTCCTATTCGAAATCTCACCGGTCCGAGACGAGGTGTATTACCAAGAACTGCTTGAGATGACCCATCCGGGCGGGGTTGGTATCGGCATTTCCGGCACAGACGAGCCGAGTCGTGACCTGACTTCTAACCTGGGTGTGCTCGACACGCGCGGTGATCAGGTGCACCTCCTCATCAACATTCGCTATCCGGTCACCCACACCAGCGACAATCTCCGAGCAAGGGCGACGAAGTTCTTGGCCGGGTTGTCTTCGAAGCCACACCTTGAGATTTCTCGCGACAGCCCGCCGCTGTATTTCCCGCTGGATCATCCGTTGGTGAAGACCATCGTGGACGTGCACGAAGCGGAAACGGGCGAGCGGCTAGAGCCAGGAACCATGGGCGGAGGCACTTATGCCCGAGCCGTGCCGAACACGGTGAGCATTGGCACCGGTTGGGTTGGGGACGGCAAAGCTCACGAGACCGACGAGCGTTTGAAGGTTGAGCACCTATTCAAGATGAGCCGAATTTACGCGCACATTTTCTATCGCTTGGCCCAAGTTGCTACGGAACAGGGCTGAGAACGTAGTAGAGTTTCAGTATGAGCATCGCCGCACTTCTCGCCTTGACTTCGACGACCATGATGACCACCTCCGAGCCAGCTCCTAAGTCTCTGTACGACTTCACGATGCCTACCATTGAGGGCAAGGCGATGAAGCTGGACAAGTACAAGGGCAAGGTTGTTCTGATCGTGAACGTTGCCAGCAAGTGCGGCTTGACTCCTCAGTACAAGGGGCTTGAAGAGCTGTACAAGGAAAACAAGGCTAAAGGCTTTGTCGTTCTCGGATTCCCGGCGAATAACTTCGGCGGCCAAGAGCCAGGCTCGAACGAGGAGATTTCCCAGTTCTGCGCCCGAAACTATGGCGTCAGCTTCCCGATGTTCAGCAAGATTTCGGTCAAGGGATCTGACCGAGCTGAGCTTTACAACTGGCTCGTTTCGAGCAGCGATCGACCAAACGACGATGTCGAATGGAACTTCGCCAAGTTCCTGGTCGGAAAGGATGGACAGCTTATCAAGCGGTTCGGTCCTCAGGAAAAGCCAGAAAGCCCTGCACTGAAGGCAGCGATCGCGAAAGCTTTGGGCTAAGGTCCATTTAGTGTTCCGGTGGCCGGGTCGAGCTGTTCGACCCGGCCACTTTTTTTGTTCCACGTGAGGTTAGAGACAACAATGGAACGGTTATGCCGCTTATGCGTTTGAATTCAATATGATCTCGCTGGCGCTGCTCCTAGTCTCGGCATCAATCGATGAATTTCCGAATGGAAGAGTCTCGAAGGAACGGACTGAATGGATTCGTGGATCTTCTGCCGCGATCCTTCATCCGAGTGTTGTTGAAGTTTGGCCAGCCAGCGATCGGCGGCTGTTAGAGCTTGCCGGAATGAAAGACCCTGACATGACGGCTACGGTTGTGAGTGAAGCACTGAAGCGGAATTCGAAGTTATCGCCGGCCGTGCTAAGCAGGGCAATGCGCACGAATCCGAGGTTGACCAAGACCACCGTTGAGGAAGTTTGTCAGCACGCGAACCAGTTCAATCCGACCACTCAAAGGGACCTGCTTCGTACTCTTCAGGAGACCCAGATCAATCCGCATTCAAAGCGGGTTGCTCGAATAGCGCGCGGGCTGGCTGGAGACCAGGCGATCGCCCCTGCCCTTGTCCAGGATCTTGCTCTTATTGACCAAGACACGTTGCGGACCGTCGGAGCTCTCGGACGCCTGCAATATAGGCCAGCGATACCCGCGTTGAAAGTCGCCCAGCGGAAGTACAAGGCGGCATACAATCGGGATTTGGGGTTCCTACTTGCGCGGGCTCACTGCGACGATGCGGACGCGGAGACATATCTTGGCCGTCTCTTCGATTCCGGATGGCGAGGGGATTCAGCCTCTGATGCCCTTCAGGCGCTCGCAAGACCTGGGAAGAAGCTAGCAAACCGCAGGCTAAAACTTGCACTCGAGCGCGGCGTCGCACTCGCCCGGACAGCCGTCAACATCATCGCCCAGAACCAGATCACCGAGCTCCGACCTGAATTAGAAGAACTTGCCCGGAAATACAAAGGCTCTACCCCGGGTACGGGAGCTGGGCTCTTGGAGGCATATGCGAAACATGTCGCATCCGCTCTGGCAAATGGGAGCACGCCATTGAAATCAAGAGAATTTAATTTGGCCGAGGAGCGCCGAATAAGTGTCTGGCGGGCAAACGGTACGCCGCGCTAAAACCCAACGAAACCCTAGTACTTGCTAGCCGTAGGGTGCATGTTGTTGCCCGGCGATTTGAACGGAATCGACGCGCAACCACATCACGCCTAACCCGATCAATAGCTTTTAACCGAACCACAGAAAACCTTCCGGCCAACTTTAGCAGTTATCGCGAGGAACCCGGAGAACCTAGATTCGTTTGAACACTAGATGCTAGTTGTTACGATTGCATTGCTTGCAGGCGTGGTGTGGGACTATCCCGAGGGTCGAATCCCGAGAAGCGAAGTTGACCGGAGACTCAACGTTGCTGCACTGGTCTACAAGCACCACGCCCACGAAGTCTGGCCAGCGAGCGATAAGCGGCTACTAGAACTTGCCGTCTCCAAAACTCCAAAAATGGCCGATGCGGTGATCGCAGAGTCAATTATCCGTAACTCCAGGACTTCGCCTACGGCGATTCTTCTCGCGATACAAGCCAATCCTAGTTTGGAATTAATGAACGTCATAGGAATTTGCAATGCTTTTGACCAATTTGAACCTAAGGTTCAAATTCAAATTCTCTTAGCGTTACGCAAAAGCCAAAAGGAAGCGTTCGCTCAACGTGTGACTGCGATTGCATTGGGTTTAGCAGGACATCAAGCAATCGGACCCGCCCTGATTCGCGAACTTGAAACGATCGATACATATTCGCCGTTAGTTGCTCGGGCTCTGGGGCATTTAAAGTTCAAACCGGCATCAGGTGCCCTGCGTAAAGCTGAGCGGCGCTTTCTCCAACCGATGGGTCCAAAACCTTACCGTAGCATCAAGGGCGACAGAGGTGAATTTGATTTCTTGGTTGCCCGAGCAAACGTTGGCGATAGTGACGCCATCAAAGAATTGAGCCGGAGATACGATGCCGGACTAGACTATCAATTCGGAGCGAACGCCCTCGATTGCCTAGCGCATGTCCGTCCGCGCGATCTGCTTTCCAGACTGCGAGCAGGATTGACTCGTGATTACTTCGTTGCTCGGAAGGCCCTGAGTATCATTGCGAAACAGCGGCTAATCGCATTGAAGTCTGAGGTCAAGGCGTACGCGAACTCCACCAAAGTCACGAACGTCAGCTATGGCTCAAGGGAAAGGAGAATGCGTTCCTACGCTCGGCACATCGTCCAGTCGTTTTCTAGCGGCATAGCCCCATTAACTCCAGGCGACTTTTTGCAAGAGCCGAGATTCGAAGAGCGCGGAGCACTTGGGTACGAGCGACGTTTTCGGGGAGTTCGTTGATCGCCGAGAAAGAACTGACTGAATCAGTACTTCGGAACTGTTGGGTCGACGAGATCGGCCCAGCCGTTCATTCCGCCGATTAGGTTTCGGACTTCGCCGTAGCCCTGGTCGGTCAGAAACTGGGTGATCTGTCCGCTTCGACCGCCGCTACGGCAAATGACGACGATGTCGGCATCCTTCGGCACCTCGGCCAAGCGCGCTGGGACTTCGCCCATCGGGATCGCCAACACGCCCGGAAGTTTGGAAATTTCTAGCTCGTGCGGCTCGCGCACGTCGAGGAGGAGGGGCTGTTTCCCGGCGGCGAGTTCGGCCGCAAGTTCGGGTCCGGTGACTTCTTTCATGAACTCAAAGTACCTTTCTTCCCTTCGGTGAGTTGCACCAAACGGGCGGCGGAGGATTCGATATCAGGCGAATTGTTGTCAAACACAAGCCAACCAGCAAAGGTCTCGGCCTCCGTTCGAAGTCTCGAGTTGAGGTCATGGATCGTTGGGTGCAACAGCTCAGGATCAAAAGGTTTGTGCTGCCGTGTGTCGTTGCGGTTCAAATTTGTTTCGAGCGTGCAATCGACCAAAACGCAATGCACCCGTCTGCCCGCTAATCGATTTCGAACCAGCGGCTCGAACGATCCGAGGTTGTGGCAGTGATCAATGACGACGGCAAAACCAGCGTCCTGATAGCGGATCGCGAGATCGCAGGCGGCGTTCTCAGCGAGGACAAACTGCCGTGACGTTTCGTCCGTCCAGGGAAGCGGATGGGAGATGCCCGAAACCACCCACTCGCGCAAATCATCAACCGGAATGTGGATTCCAAGTTCAAAGTGGCGTAGGAGGGCGACGGCTAGAGTCGACTTTCCGGCTCCCGGCGCTCCGGTCAAAAAGTAGATCGGAGGCGTCACGAGAGCGCAATCACCGCCATGTCGGATCTCCGGGCTAGAACTTTCTCGCGGATAATCGCCCACTCTGGATTTTCTAGCTTGGGATCTTGCTCGATAACTTGCATCGCCGCCTGCCGCGCAATTTCGAGCTGGCGACCGTCTTGCAGAATGTCCGCTATCTTGAAGTCGCTGTTCCCACTCTGTTGGGTACCGGCGATGACGCCGGGGCCCCTCAAGCGCAGATCTTCTTCCGCGATGCGGAATCCATCGGTGGTCTCCACCATAACTTCCATGCGCTTTCGGCTGTCCTCGTTGGTCGCATCGGCAATCAGGATGCAGAAACTCTGATAGTCGCCTCGACCAACTCGGCCGCGGAGCTGGTGGAGCTGGGCCAGGCCGAAGCGATTCGCGTCTTCGATCACCATCACGCTCGCGTTCGGTACATCCACGCCGACTTCAATGACGGTGGTGCTCACCAAAATATGAAAGTCTCCTGCCCTGAACTGGTCCATAACGGTGTCCTTGTCTTTGGGTTTCATCTGGCCGTGCAGCAAGCCGACTTTCAAATCGGCATAGACTTCGGTGCTCAGGCGATAGAAGAGGTCCTCTGCCGCTTGGACGTTGAGCTTCTCACTTTCGCCAACAAGGGGGCAGACGAAGAACGCCTGCCGACCTTGCTCGATCATCTTTCGGACCCCGGCGTAAACCGATTCTCGTTCTGAGGGGCGCTTCCAATGGGTTTTTATGGGCTTGCGGCCCGGAGGAAGTTCGTCGATGACGCTCAAGTCGAGGTCGCCGTACACCGTCATTGTGAGGGTGCGCGGGATGGGCGTCGCGGTCATGACGAGCACGTCCGGGTTCGTATCACTTTTGTCCCGGAGGGCTTTTCTTTGCAGAACACCAAACCGGTGCTGCTCATCCACGACGGCAAGGCCGAGCTTGTGGAACTGCACCCCTTCCTGAATGAGGGCATGGGTGCCGACGGCAAGGTGGCTTTCTCCGGTTGCGAGCCGGCGCATGGCCTCTTTCTTCTCTTTCGCCGCGTGTTTGCCGACGAGGAGGTCGACGCGAATGTTGAGCGGCGCGAAGAGTTTGGTGAGGTTGCGGGCGTGCTGCTCCGCGAGGATTTCCGTTGGTGCCATGAGGGCAGCCTGATAGCCGCTTCGAATTGCAGCGAGAATCGCACAAGCCGCGACGGCAGTTTTTCCGGAGCCAACATCTCCTTGCACCAAGCGATTCATGGGGTGGGGACGCCCCATATCGCTCCAAATTTCTTCGACCACGCGCTTTTGCGCGCCGGTGAGTTCGAAGGGCATCATCCGGCGAATCTGCTCCCACAGCGGTTCTCCTTGACGCGCGGCGGCTTCCTGCGAACCGAACAGGTGGGTCGATTCGGGTGAAGCCTCCTCACCGCGAATTAGTTGGGTGATTGGGAACGCGATCCCGATTTCAAGTTCTGTTTCCGCCCGGCGCATGGCAAGGCCAAGCTGCAACACGAGGAACTCTTCGAAGACGAACCGCTCTCGGGCTCGGCGGCGCATGGGTTCGGACTCTGGCCGATGCATTTGCTCCAGGGCCATCCTCAGGTCGGGCATTTGGTACTTGCGGCGAAATCCGGCGGGAAGGGTTTCCGGCGCAATGTCCGCGAACATCAGCGAGCTTTCGGCGGCCTTTCTGGCCGTTCGCTGCTGGAGGCCATCGGTGAGGGGATAGACCGGGAAGATACGGGCGAAGTCTTCGCTTTCATCTTCGTCATCGACGATTTCCCATTCCGGATTCGACATTTCGTAATTGCGCCCGGCGTCTTTCACCACCCCAAAGGCGATGATTTCGCCCGCCGCATTCTCAAGTTGTCGTTTGATCCAGGGCTGGTTAAACCAAACCAGCGTGATTTGGCCGGTGGGATCTTTCACCGTAGCCGTAAGAATGGTTCGACCACCTCTGACCGTTCGCGATTCCACGCGGGCGATGGCGCCACGGATGGTTGCCACCTGCCCAGGCGTCGTTTGCGAAATCGGTGGTAGGTTCGTTCGGTCCTCGTAACGACGCGGGAACCGCCATAGGACGTCTCCGACGGTGTTGAGGCCGGCCTTCTTTAACCCCGCGGCGAGGCGAGGCCCGATTCCCTTTAAGAATTGGACCTCCATGTCGAGTGATCGGCTCGGCATCATCTTATGTAGACGTAGCTGTACCAGAAATGGACGCGGGCGGTACGATGAAGTCATGTCGGACGAACTGGAACCGCGCCCAGAACTGCCCACCAAAGACGAGATTGAGCTCCGCTTGAAGGACGCTCGGGCGAAGATTGCGGCGGAAATGCTGGACGACGCTCCGGAAGTTCAAATTCCGGAGGTCCGGGTGGACCCGCTTGACGACGCGGAGTTTCGGCAACGCTACGAAGAGATTTCGAACCGAGCGAAGGTGATTCAGGAGAAGCGCGCAGCGGCGGTGAAGGTTCAGGCGACGAAAGAAAAGAGCGATCGGGACAGCGCCAAGGGACTCGGCGTTGGACTTTCTATTGCTTACACGATTCTTGGAATGCCGGTTGCGGGCTACTTGATTGGATGGGCGATTGACGGCAACAGCCCCGTGCAGACCGGGCGTAATTTCGGAACCTTGATCGGCGCCTTTGTCGGGGTCGCCGCCGCGGTGATGATGATGAATCGCACGAACACCCGGTGACGGCAATGAAATTTTTGTTGGTCTGTTTAGGAGTGATTCTCGCTGGACTTGGCTTTGCCTATGTTCAATTTGGGATGAATGGCTTCATCGGGATGGCTTATGGATTGAGCGCATCTGCGTTCAATTTGATCGCGCTTTGGCTTGCCGTGCGGCACTTCAGCAGCATGATGGCGGACAAACAGTCGCCGGTCTGGCAGACAACGGGCATCGTTGCGGCGTTCTTCGCCAAGATTCCGCTGTTCTACATTGCCGGAACGTTCGCGCAAAGGCACGGAAGTGCCGCGAATACATGCTTCCTGCTCGGAATGTTGTTGGTATACTCCGTCCTCGTTGGAAGGGTGCTCACTTCATCGTGAAGTGCCCTTAATGCTGTATGGGCAACTTGTTGACAACTGGTTTTCATCTGATCGCAGGGGTGGAAGAACACGCGGGCGAAGCGCACAAGGCGGAGGGACATCACGGCCCGAGCTTTATTGGCTTGGCGGTCTACGTGTTGCTCACGGTTGTCATTCTGTTCTTCATGATGTCCAAGGCCAAGTCTGGTCTTAACCAGCGCGTTTTCAAGAACAGTTACACTTCGATTTTCGAGCAGCTCTACTTGTTCCTCGAAAATATGTGCGTCGGAATCATTGGAAGCCACGGACGCAAATACATTCCGATGATGATGGTCTTCTGGCTCGTCATCTTCGTTTCCAACGTCATCGCGCTCTTCATGCCGACCGCGCCGACCGCTGACTTGAGCTTCAACCTCGGAATGGCGTTGATCGCAGTTGGATACGTTCAGTACGAGGGAATTCGCGCGAACGGAGTGATCGGTCACTTCAGCCACTTCGCTGGACCAAAGCTTCCGGTTGCGCTGATCCCGATCAGCATCATGATCTTCGTAATTGAGTTGATCTCCGAAGTCATGAAGAACGTGTCGCTCAGCTTGCGACTCTTCGGAAACATCGAAGGCGGCCACCAGGCGGTGCTTGCGATGAACAAGATTGGTGACCCGGTATTCATTCCGGTTGGAGCGTTCTTGTTGCCGATCAAGATTCTGACCTGCGTTGTGCAAGCGCTTATCTTCTGCTTGCTCACTTGCGTGTACATTTCGTTGGTCACCGCTCACCACGACGATCACGTCGAAGCGGCAGCCGCACACTAAAGATTTTTATCCATCTACAAAAAAGGAAACAAAGGGAGAAACAAGGAAAATGCTAGGACTAGGACTCGGACTCGCGGCGCTTGGCGTCGCTATCGGCCTCGGAATGATTGGATACAGTGCAATGCAGGGCATGGCACGACAGCCAGAAGCGATTGGCAAACTGCAGACCGCGATGTTGATCGCGCTTGCGTTCGTCGAACTCGTATTCTTGCTCACCGTCTTCATCGCACCAAGCTCCTTCAAGGAGAGCATCACGACCACTAAGGTCGAGGGTGCAGCTGCGACGACTGCGTCAGAATAAGCCAACACGACAAGACAAACCATCACTTTGGGCCGGGCAACCGGCCCCAAACACTGTAATAACACAAGCAGTTCATGAGCAACGAACAGAAATCATCGGGATCACCCATAGTCGGCATCATTCTTGGTGCTGTATTCATGGTGGGCGGCACCTATCTCTCCTTGAATGCGAAAGCACTCGGGGTGGGTGGCATTCAAGAAACTCTTGAAGGTCAGGGCATTCCGCTCGACTTCGGAAAGACTATCGGCACCATCGGCGTCTTTTTGATCCTGTTCCCGGTCATCAAGTCGTTCTTCATCAAGCCACTGCAGGATGCAATTCAGGAGCGAAACAGCGATCTGGAGCGAACCTTCACCGAAGCAGAAAACCTTCGCACCGAAATGGAACGAATGCGATCTGACTACGATCGACGGTTGGCCGAAAGCGAAGCAAGCGCTCGTGAGCAGATCCAAAGCCAGATTCGAGAAGCCCAGAACCTGCGAAGCAGCTTGATGGCGGAAGCCGCAACTCGAGCTGACGCTCTAGTTCAGCAGGCTACGGCCGAAATCGAAGCCGAGAAGCAGAAAGTGCTTGTCGAGCTGCGAACCCACGTGGTCGACCTCGCGCTTGCCGCTGCCGAGAAGGTTGTTGGCGAGAACATGGACAGCGAGCGAAATCGACGCCTCGTTGACGACTACATCAATTCCGTCGAGGTGGTCGCCTAACCGTGATCGATTCTCGCGTTGCCCGAAGATATGCCGGTGCGCTTTTCCAAGCGGCCCGTGCAGGCGAAATGGTCCGAGCGGTCGAAACCGACCTTGGAGCCGTTGTCGACGCTATTCGCAGCAACCCGGAATTCCGACACTTCACGATGACCCCGCTTGTCGGACGGGACGATAAGATCTCAATTTTCCAGAACGTGTTCGGTGACAAGCTCACCAGCTTGACCATGCAAGTCCTTCGACTGATGATCGAGCGGGGACGAGAAGCCGACCTCGAATCTGTACATGCCGAGTTCGTGAAGCTTCGACGAAGCGAAGACGGCATCGTCTTTGCCACCGTCACTTCCCGCGAGCCCCTTACGCCAGAGCAGAAAGTTGCCTTGGTCGAAAAGGTGGAGTTGCGGATTAAGAAGAAGATCGAACCCGAGTTCGTGACCGATGTCCGCGTTATTGGCGGAGTAAAGGTCGCTTACGACAACTACGTTTTAGATGGCACCGTCCGCGGATCCATCGGCAAGTTGCGCGAGAAATTGCGCTATGAGCTTTTGAAGCAGAGCTAATCAGAGAAACTCAATGGCCAGCATTAGACCCGAAGAGATTACAGGCATTCTTCGTGCCGAACTTGAAAAGTTTGAGAAGAAAGTCGATACCGAACACGTTGGTACCGTCATCCAGGTTGGCGACGGCATCGCCCGTGTTTACGGCTTGCCAAACTGCCAAATGGGAGAACTACTTGAGTTCCCCGATGGCATCATGGGCCTCGCCCTCAACCTTGAAGAGCAGTCCATCGGCGCCGTTATCATCGGCGACGACACGCAGATTAAGGAAGGCGACCCGGTTCGGGAGACCGGCCGAATTATCGAAATTCCTGTCGGTAAGGGCCTTCTCGGACGAGTTGTTAACTCGCTCGGCCAGCCGATCGACAACAAGGGCGAAATCGCTTCGGACAGTTTCCGACTGATCGAAACCCTCGCACCTGGCGTTATCGAACGACAGCCCGTTACCGAACCACTTCAGACCGGTATCAAGGCTATCGACGCGATGATTCCAATCGGTCGAGGTCAGCGAGAACTCGTTATCGGAGACCGACAGACCGGAAAGACTTCGATCTGCGTTGATACGATTCTTAACCAGAAGCAGACCCATGAGCCAGGCGGCTCGCCGGTTTACTGCATTTATGTCGCCTGCGGACAGAAGATGGCAAACGTTGCCCGTGTCGTCCAGACTCTGACCGAGTTCGGCGCCATGGAATACACCACGGTTGTCGTTGCCTCCGCCGCCGAATCGAACGCGATGCAGTATCTCGCTCCGTTCGCCGGTGCTGCGATTGGTGAGTACTTCCGAGACAACGGAATGCACGCTCTCGTCATCTACGATGACTTGAGTAAGCACGCTCAGGCCTACCGAGCCTTGTCGCTCTTGCTGCGACGACCACCAGGACGAGAAGCTTATCCTGGAGACGTTTTCTATCTGCACTCGCGCCTTCTGGAGCGAGCAGCGAAAATGTCCGACGAGAACGGTGGCGGTTCGCTTACGGCGCTTCCGATCATCGAAACCCAGCAGGGAGACGTTTCGGCTTACATTCCGACCAACGTTATTTCGATCACCGACGGTCAGATCTACCTTGAGCCAGACCTCTTCTTCGCCGGTATTCGACCCGCCGTTAACGTGGGTATCTCGGTTAGCCGAGTTGGCGGAAACGCCCAGATCAAGGCTATGAAGTCGGTCGCCGGTAAGTTGAAGCTAGAAATGGCCCAGTACCGAGACGTTGCTGCCTTCGCGCAGTTCGCTTCGGACTTGGATAAAGCCACTCAGCAGCAGCTCATCCGAGGTCAGCGACTTACCGAGTTGCTGAAGCAGGACCTTGCCTCGCCAATGGCGGTTATCGATCAGATCATCTCGATCTTCTCCGGAAGCTTGGGTGTGCTCGACGATCTTTCGAACGAGCAGGTCAAGTCGTTCGAAGCCGGACTCCAGGCGTACGTTCACGACAAGTACCCTGACGTCATCGAAACCGTTCGAACGACGAAGGCACTCGGTAAGGACACCGAAGAGACGCTGAAGAAAGCCGTTCTTGAGTTCAAGGCTTCCTTCAAGTAACCGATTCGCCCCGGCAATGCCGGGGCAACTACCCTGATTATCTGTAGATGGCAACCTTAAAGCAGATTCGCAGCCGGATCAAAGCGGCAAAGAATATCCAGCAAATCACGAAAGCGATGAAGCTGGTCGCCGCTGCGCGTTTGAAACGCGCTACCGACCGAGTACTCGAAGCCCGGCCCTATGCCGACAAGCTGAAAGAGGTCATGGAAAGCCTCAGCTCCAGCGGCGAGCTTCCAGCTCACCCCCTCATGGAAAAGCGGGAGGTCAAGAAGGTTTGCATGATCATCATCACTTCCGATCGAGGACTTGCTGGTGCGTACAACACCTCCTTGATTCGAAAGACGGCCGAATTCATTCGCGAAGAATCCGTGCCGGTCACCCTGCTTACCGTTGGTAAGAAAGGAAACCAGTTCTTCTCTCGACGTGGTTATGACGTGGTTCACAACCTTTCGGTACCAAGCAGCGGCGCGACTCTCGCTAACGCGATTGAAGTAACCCGAACGGCACGAAACTTGTACGAATCGGGCGAAGTGGACGCCGTTTACGTTTGCTACGCGAAGTTCTACTCCGCCATCCGACAGGTTCCGCAGATCATGCAGTTGCTGCCGATCGAGCCGCCTACGGCAACGGAAACCAAGAATTCGGGCGATGTGCAGTTTGAGCCAGACGCCGACACGTTGCTGGACACCTTGCTGCCTCGCTACTTCCAGACCTTGGTTTGGCAGTCTCTCTTGGAAGGCACGGCATCTGAGTTCGGAGCACGAATGACGGCAATGACCGGTGCAACCGACAACGCCGGAAAGATGATCAAGAGCCTTACGCTTGAAGCGAACCGCGTTCGCCAAGCGAGCATCACCACCCAGATCCTCGAGATCGTCGGTGGCGCCGAAGCACTCAAGAACTAACGTCACGTACGAGACGGGCGGCTGGATTGCAAAGTCCAGCCGCCTTTTTTTATCGCATGATCGCCGGAATGGACGCGGTCGGCGATCGTTTCAGCGGGTCTGCCTTGGCGAAAGAGACTTGACCGACGTACTCGCGCAGGAAATCCATCCCGCCGCTATCGATGCTCTTCTGTTCATCGTCCGCTCCACTCAGGCTGACAATCAGCGTGGTGTTCCCACGGACGCCGAATGCGGTCACGACCGTCTTTCCATTTCGAGATCGGCGAATGAGATTGAACTTCACGCCATCTGCGGCGACTTCTCCAGCCAATTCCGCTTTCCAGTCCGGAAGATTTTCTTTAGTTCGGTCGATGTAGTACTGAGCCATCCCGCGGCTATCGAGTTCAGGGGTGGGATTCACATCGGAAACGACTTGGTTCTGGGCACCTCGAAGCAGTAGGCCCGTCTTGGGGTGTTTGTAGAGGAAGAGGGTCTGCGGACCGTGCGGTACCGGGTCCCAGCCCTTCGGCGCGTCGTAGGAGATCGCGTAGTTCGTGGTCTCGCCACCAGATCCCTTCAACTGATAGTACATGTAGCCGAACGCTACGAGTGCTATCCCTACCGCCAACGCTGGTCCCGCCGGAATCCGTATCCCCATTAGAGAATTGTACGACGGCAACCGCAAAACCGGGCAATATTTCTCTGGGCAGGGCCTATTTCAGTAGGTCGTCTAGCTCAGCATCGGTCAAGCGACCGAGACTTTCGGCATACCGTTCACGCTCTTCGGTGTATTTCGGGCGGAGTTCACGGCGGTAGCGGCCGGCGAGGAAGCGGATCTTTTCTTGCCGATCCTCGCAGATCAGCTTGGGCACCGCAACCGGCTTTCCATCGCGAATCGCGACCATCGTCACGCGCGCGGTGTTGGTGTGCCGCTTGGTCCGCTTGAGGATGTTCTCGGCATACACCTCGATTGTCACCTCAACGGACGTTCGACCGACGAAGGAGACCTCTCCTTCCATCGTGACCACGTCGCCGACTTCTATCGGCTCTAGAAAGTCGACGCGATCGAAGCTGGCAGTAACGCATACTTCCCCGCTAAATCGGGCGGCCGTGGTGTAGGCGCAAAGGTCAATTAGGGAGAGTAACTTGCCGCCAAACACCTTGCCCAGAAAGTTGGCATCGTCTGGCGTCATGATCTGACTCATGACGGTGCGGGTGGAGGCGGCAGTTACGGCTTCCATTACTTCACGGATTCGTAGTACCGAACGTATTCGATCTCGTACTGGTGCGGGAACTTGGTCTCATCGATCCCTTGAGCACCGCCCCAGGCACCGCCGATGGCAAGATTCAGAATCAAGTACTGCGGCTTATCAAACGGCCACTCGGCGTCGGTATAGCCAGCTTCCTTGCGGAAGGTGAAGTACTTCAGATCATCAAAGAAGAAGTCGATTCGATCTGGGAACCACTCCAGGGCATAGACGTGGAAGCCTTCGTATGGCTTCTGAACCACCATGTTGTTCCCTTTACCGGTTCCCTTCGTGTGGTTAAAGGTCTTCACGTGGATGTTGGCGTGGACCTTGTCCGGATCAAATCCGACGTTTTCTAGGATGTCGAGCTCGCCACAAGCGGGCCAACCGACTTGGCCGATGTTCGTCCCTAGGGTCCAGATTGCCGGCCAGGTTCCCTTTCCGGTAGGAATCTTGGCGCGGGCTTCGATGCGGCCGTAGAGGAACTCGCGCTTGCCCTTCGTCACCAAGCTGGCCGAAGTGATCGGCTTGCCGTTCCAGTTGTCCTTTAGCGCGTTGATGATGAGCTTGCCACCTTCGACACGCGCATTCTCTTTTCGTCCCTTCGTGTAGTACTGGGCTTCGCGATTGCGGATGTAGCCCTCTTCGTAGTCCCAGCGGCTGGAATCGGGAAGTCCAGCAACGTCAAACTCGTCCTTCCAGACCAACTTCCACTTTTTGGGATCGAAGGGCTGGCGGACAATCGCGGTATCGGACTTGCCACTGAGCCCCTGAGTCTGGGTTGAATCCTGGTTGGACATGATTGCGGTTAATACGACGGCGATACTTAACACGGTATCAGGTTAGACGAATTCGAGGCGGGTGATATTACTTCGCCGCGAACACGATTCGATGAAACTCATCGGGAACCAAGCTGGCACCGCCAACAAGACCGCCATCAATATCAGGCTGGGAGAACAGCTCGTGGGCATTTGCTCCCTTCACGCTGCCGCCGTACAGGATACGAACGCGGTTCGCGGCATCTTCATCCCAAATCTCAGCAAGAGTGGTGCGAATCATGCCGCACACTCGGCTTGCCTCGGGCGAGTCGCAAGTCATTCCTGTACCAATCGCCCAAACCGGTTCGTAGGCAATGACACCCTCGGCGAACTCAGCGCCGTCGATCCCGGCAAGACCTGCTTTGAGCTGATCCTGAATCACGGTGTCCGTGTTCTGGGCCTCTCGTTCGGCCAGAGTCTCGCCGACGCAGAGAATCGGGTGGATTCCGCGCTCTAGGAGGGCCTTGGTCTTGAGATTAACGGTTAGATCGGTCTCCGCAAAGTAGCCGGTGGTTTCGGCAGGTACTTCGAGCTTTCCAAATCGGCCGCGGGTTTCGCTGTGTCCGACGATGCAGTAGGAGACGCCGGCATCGGCCAGCATTCCTGCGCTGACGCTGCCCGTGAATGCGCCCTTCTCGGCCCAGAAAACGTCCTGTGCGCCAGTTTCAATGGGGGTCTTCTTCAGAAGGTCATGAACGACCGAAATCGCGAGGTATGGAGGGCAGATGGCGACGTCCGCATCGTGCCCAGTGCTCACTTGCTCGACAAAGGTTTCCACGCAAGCGGCCGCCTCGGCGCGCGTCATGTTCATTTTCCAGTTGCCGACGACAAGTTTTTTACGCATGGCCCGTTTTACCTTTTGGCTGGCCCAGAACTGGGTTCTGTCGCGTCAGTTCACGTTTCGGACGGAGCTAACCTTCGACCACTCGGTGAGTGGCTCCATCGTCTTGGAATTCAGAAGGCGTGCGCGAACTCGGCTGTCTCGATAAAAGTCTTGCGGAAGTCGTACGCCCTGGCTCAGTTGCGCCACCGAGCTCTCAATTCTTCGCCAGCTTCCTGGGCTGCAACTGCTGTTCGCAACGTCGATGGCAAGGATGAACTGGCCGTTGGTGTTTTTGATCGCGGTTTCGAGTTCGGCAACTTCAAGTCGCCCCTTTCGATTTACGGCCGCAAAGTCTAATGGTGGCAAGGGCTTTTTCGGGCTCTCTTGCGCAATCAGGTTCAGAGTTTTGGGCATCGCAACGCTGAGGGTAATGAAACCCAGCACCGCTGCGGCCATTGGGGAAACGAGACCGAGCACTATCCAACGTGCATATCCGGCCGAGAACCTTGCCATAGGTTCACTTTAACGGAATGGTCAGAAATTTTCGTGTCACGAAAATGAGTGACCTTTACTTCTTAGTAGCTTGCTTGTCGGAACCCACCCACACGATTACGGGTTCGGACCAAGCCGATTTGGCCTTCGCGCTGGATGGCTTTTCGATGCGAGCGCGGAGCAGAACGTGGTTTCGCATGTGCTTTGGAACCTTGGCGTTCATCTTTTCGAGCGAAAGCCGCTCATCCAGTCGCTCCCAGTTGGCGATGGTTTGGTAGAGGGTGGCGGGGATTTCCTGTGGAACTTCGGAAACCTCCACCGCTACCTCTCCCTCGTGCTTAAACGGCATCGCTTTCAGATCACCGTAAGTTGTGAACTTCCGCTTCAAGGCAACAGCGTCAAAACTGAACGTTTTGTAGCCCATCACATTGTGGATTCCAATGACTTCCAGAGCTCGGTCGGCCAGTCCCATCGCGACTTGTGGTCGGAGGGCAGCAACGGAAAAGCCAATCGCGACCATGATTCCAGCGCCTACTAGAATTGGACCGACGATTCTGTGCTTCTTTGCCATGGCTTCACCTTATAGGACGTCTTTGACGCTCTACCGTCACACCAAAGCGGGACTCTTTCCTCTCAATCTATCTATTTTCGTATAACCGTTGGTTCTATCAGAATTTCGACATTTCCCCGCACCGCATTTGTGACGATGCAGTAGGCGTCGGCCTTGTGAGCGAAGTCCAAAGTCTGCTGTACTTGCTCATCCGTGGCGTCTTCGGAGACCTCGATCTGAGGTCGCAGGGTGAGCTTTCGGTACTTGAAGGAGGCACCGTTTTGCTCGACTTCACCCAGTGCATTAACGGTGATTGAGGTGACGGGCAACTTTCGGTTCGCGGCGATGATGCCGAAGGTGATGCTGTAGCAGCCGGTCACAGCGCTGGTGAGCAGCTCTTCTGGGTTGGTTTCGCCACCGGGTCCCATGAACTCGGGTGGAACGTTGATGTCGATCGTCTTTCCGCTGGCCTGGGGCGTGAGATCGCCCTTTCCATCGCGACCACCGACCCAATGGGCGACGACCGGATACTCGTGAATCTGTGCTGGCATATCACGGGTTACTACGGAGTTCTGCCACGAAGGGTGGCAGAACTCCGTTGGGTCTCACATGTTGTAGAAGAACCGCTCGTGGCTAATCTTGCCATCCGCAACGGTGTAGATCGCAACTTCGATCATCGGGTAGCGCTGTCCGCTTGCCTTGTCCGTGACGTCGTAGTCGAACTTCACGGCGAATTGATCGCCGTTGACGAATGGGCCATCAACCTTGGCTTCGTGAACTTCCATGGAGTTCATCCACCACTGGAGCTTGCCTTGCACGGCTTCGATGCCGGTCACGGTGTCGCCTTCGGGGCCAGCCACGGCTTCAACGCTGACGATGTCTGCGGAGTACAGCTTTTCGATTGCTTCGGCGTTTTTGCCTTCTTTGACAAGAGAGACGAGTTCGTTCGCGATTTCTAGGGTGGACATATTTTTCCGGTGCCGCTCTGGGCTGACATCATTATCAACAGAAAGTAGAGGTTTGTCTACACTTTGTAAAGAAGTCTTAACGTTACATGCTCGATTTCGGCATCTGCTTCTGTCCCGGAACTCGTCGCTCCCGCTCTCGGGTCGGCTGGAACTTGAACGGAACTCCGCCAAGGGCGTTCACCGTTTTCTGCTCAACCAGCGAGAGTTCGTTCATCGGCAGATCGAATCGCATGGGCTCGTTCAGGATTAGCGCAGGGTTGGTAATGATGCGGCGCTTGCGAAGCACGTTTTGCGAAGTGGCGTGCAGGGTGAACGGGTGAATCAAGTACACATCGCCAGCCTCGCCGGTCGCTTCTTCGAATCGCTGGCACTCGCGAATTCTCTGCTGAAACTCGAACCCGTTCGGTTCAACGCCTTCGGGATGATCTGCCAGATACTTCGCGATCACCGGAACGGAATCTGACGCCATGAAGGTTGGCCCGCCTTGGTGAACGACATCGGTCCAGAGGACGATGACGAGGAGCGCTTGCTCGGGCGAATCCAGGAAGTGAAGGAAGAAGTCTCCATCCACGTGCCAACCGGGACAATCCGGACCAGCAGGCTCCCAGGGGTCATCTGCCCGGACGCCAAGGTTAACGATGTATCCATCGGACCATGTGCAAGGCTGCTTGAGCTTATGCTCGCCCCCGACTAAGGCGCACATTTTTTCGTACGCGACGGGGCTGACGTCTTTCACTTCCCGGTGCTTTGTGCTGGGCATGTGAATTCTGGGCATCGACCAAGTGCTTTGGTCTTCCATATCGAACCCCAGTCGTTCGAAGCACTCACGCTCGGCTTCTTCACAAACCGAACGAGGGATGGCGTTCGGAACCTTGATGTATCCAAACTCTAGAAAGTGAGCGACTTCGGCATCGGTCAGCGTTGACATGCCGTATTTTAGCCAGCTACGACGAGTTATCTTGGTGGCTGATATAGCAAGAGCGTCCCGATCTGCTCAAAGCCCAGCTTTGGATACAAATGAGCGCCGGTCTTGCTGCTGAGCAGGACGGTCATTCCTTCGCCTGCCGAACGATTGTCTGTTAGCAGCTGCGCCATCATTGCGGTCGCCCTTCCCTCACGCCGCTTTTCTTCGGTTACCCACAAATTAGAAACCCAAAAGGTATCCGCTGGCGTTCGAATGGATGCCACCGCGCCGACAATCATTCCTTCGGAAACCGAATAATAAAAGCGAAACTGCGGGTCATCGCCTTCGATTTCTTTTCGTGCGTACGGTTTGCGCCCGGTCGCGGCGGCGTAGTCTTCCATCTCCTGCCACCTCGAGATTCGTTGGGTTAAGCTTTCGTTGACCGAAGGCACAGAAAGGTGGTCGTGAACGAAGAGGGCCTCTCGCGCGATGAGGCGGTAGCCGAGGGCACGGAACTCTGCCTCTACTTGCGGCAACTGCGCGTCGTCGGAATAGATTGCGCCCAAACTCCACCGTGGATGTTCGGCATTCAATCGTTCGGCTTCCGAATGAATAGAGATCGGCGCTCGGTCGATGGTGATGGCCTCAGACCTGCGCGTGTCACTTGCCTTTTTCCTCGGGGCGTCATGGAGAATGGTGAGCCCTTCGGAACGGCTGATGAGATACGGGTGAGTTCGGCTTCGATGCTGGGTGAAGCCGTGAAAGAAAGATTCGGCTGCTCGCAGGATCCGTGAATCCGAACCTTCGCGAGCAGCCGACATGATGTTTCTTTACATGTTTGCGATGATTTCGTCGCCGAAACCACTGCACTTAACTTCCGTAGCGTTGTCCATCAATCGAGCGAAGTCGTAAGTGACCTTGCCTGAAGAGATGGCGCCTTCGACGCCCTTCAGAATGAGGTCGGCCACTTCGGTCCAGCCGAGGTAGCGGAACATCATTTCACCGCTGAGGATCACCGACGAAGGATTGACCTTGTCGAGGTTTGCGTACTTTGGCGCGGTACCGTGGGTGGCTTCGAAGATCGCGTGTCCCGTCACGTAGTTGATGTTTGCGCCCGGAGCAATGCCGATGCCGCCAACCTGCGCCGCAAGAGCGTCGCTGAGGTAGTCGCCGTTAAGGTTTAGGGTCGCGATAACATCGAAGTCCTCTGGTCGGGTAAGTACCTGCTGAAGGGTGATGTCGGCGATGGCATCCTTAATCACGAGTCCCGCGCCTGGCTTCCCTTCTGGAATTCGGCACCATGGGCCGCCGTCGATCTCTTCTGCACCGAAGAAGTCCTTCGCGACCTTGTAGCCCCAGTCTCGGAAGCTACCTTCGGTGAACTTCATGATGTTGCCCTTGTGGACAAGCGTGACGCTCTTACGTCCGGTTCGGATCGCGTACTCAATGGCGCTGTGGACGATTCGCTCGGTGCCGAGGTAGCTGACCGGCTTAAAGCCAATGCCGACTTCGAGGGTCGCATCGCGCTCTGGCAGGCCGATGCCCTTTAGCTGTTCGTTCCACTTCTCGCCGGCTTCGGTGGTTCCGAATCGGATCTTTGCGAACTCCTTCGGGAAGTTTTCCTGAAGGAAGTTCAAAATCTTCGCCGCATCTTCTGAGCCAGCCGCATATTCGATTCCGGCATAGATGTCTTCTGTGTTTTCGCGGAAGATGACCATGTCAACCGCGCCTGGGTTCTTAACTGGGCTAGGGACACCGGTGAACCACTGCACCGGGCGAAGGCAAACGTACAGGTCGAGAATCTGTCGCAGAGCAACGTTGAGGGAGCGGATGCCGCCGCCGACCGGAGTCGTGAGTGGGCCTTTAATTCCGATCAGGTAGGTCCGGAAAGCGTCAAGGGTTTCGTCGGGTAGCCAGTTTCCGGTGGCGTTGAACGCCTTTTCTCCGGCGAGGACTTCTTGCCATGCGACCTTTCGGGTTCCGCCGTAAGCTTTTTCAACTGCGGCATCAAAGACGCGAACGCTCGAGCGCCAAATATCGGGGCCGGTGCCGTCGCCCTCGATGAACGGAATAATGGGGTCGTTTGGAACGTCGAGACCGGCGCTGGTCATGCGAATCGGAGTTGCCATGCTGTCCGGAATATTACCGCCCGGTTGCCCGGGCGGTAATCCGAGGCCGGTTACCGACCGAGCTTTCTGGTCAGCCGAACCAGCTGACGATTTGTGATGAGCGTTACATCTCCCTGGCGATTGATGCCAAGACCATATATCGTTCCAAACTGCACCGTGTCCCCGGTAGTTCCTGCGCCGGTCCCACCGCCAGCAACCGTTTTAAGGGTGCCGTTAAGAAGACGACGGATCCTACTGCCGCTGTTAAAATACACCGCTCCCGAGTCATCGGCGACGACGCCAAATGTACTCAATAAAGTGCCACTTGTTGCGGATGCGCTATCGTTTTGACTAGCAGTTCCGGTTCCTGCGACGGTGGACACTAACCCGTTTGCCGTGTTTAGAGCGCGGATTCTGCTGTTTCCGTAATCGGCAATATACAGGATGCCATTCTTCGCCAGCGAAATACCGTTCGGATTACTGAATCTCGCGCTCGAACCCAAATCATCCGCAAAACCCGGATTTCCGGTCGTCGAGCCGCAGACGAATGTGACGGCCCACGACGAGGCTTGGGCACGATCTCCTCCGACGTACTGTAACAACCGAATCCGGTTTCCATCTACTTCGGAGAGATATATCGCGTCGTTACTAAACCCAGCCAACCCCCAAGGAAAGTTAAACTTCGCCTCCGTGCCACTTCCGTCGGAGTTTCCAGGCGTATTGGTTGTGCCCGCGATCGTCGACACCGTCCAGTTATCCGCATTTGCCGGATCTGATCCTACGTTCAGCGCGACCCGACGGATGGTATGCGAGTTGCCTTCGGTTACAAAAAGCTCGGTCCCCTCGCGGTTCACTACAATTCCTCCAAGGCCGACAAAGCGCGCTTGCGACCCATTTCCATTCGCACTACCATATGAGTTTTCGCGACCGGCAACGACAGTGACGTTTCCGGTTGTGCTGATTCGCCGAATAGCCGGCACATCGAACTCGGCCACGTACATGTTGCCAGCCGCATCATAGGCCATATTCCCACTCGAAGGGCCAAAGGAGACGTTCTCCAGACGACCGGTATAGAATGCAGGAGAGGTGGGACGATTCAGCTTCTGCGCTACAACGTTTGGCGAGCCGGGGCCGCCAGTCGGGTTCAGAACGGCCTCTAAGCCACCATAGTAAGGCGTCGCCGCTTCCACGGTCACCGCGAAGCGGAACGCTGAAACGCCATCTGGAATACTGAACTGCCACTCTCCGGCATCAACCGTTTCGCCTGGTTGAATTGTCTTATTCAAATCGATGAAGGGTCGTTGAAGACCGTTGAGGTCCGCGTTGCCGGTCAGATTCACCAGGGCGGTTCCACCCACGGCTGACCCGTCCGGCGTACCAAAGTCAAAGGCACCGTTGCTAACGATTCGGCGAATTGAGTTCGAAGTCTGGTCGGAAAGAACGAGTCTTCCTTGAGGATCGGTCGTGATACCTGGAATCGAACTGAACTCGGCCACAGTGCCAGATCCATCGGCTACGCCAAGCGTGCCCGTACCAGCAAGGCTGGAAGTGGTCCAGTTGGCAGCAAGGAGCGGCGCGGCGGCATTCTTGAGAGCAATACGCTTGACTTGACGGTTGTTAACGTCGGTGACAAAGAAGGTTTCGCCGAGTGCGGTGATGCCAATGGGAAGCGAGAACTGGGTGATGTTGCCACTGCCAACGACGTTGCCAGCGGTCCCGGTTCCAATAATCGCTTCCCGACTGGAACCCGCGTTGTAGAGTCGTACTCGGTTCAGGTTGCCCTCGGTTACGCCAACGGTTCGGTTGGAAGCCACGGCTACGCAGTACGGGGCCGTGAGCCCGGAATATCGGGTGAGTACCGTTCCGGCGACCAAGTTTCCGCCCACAAAGGTGAACGGAATTGCGCGTACCGCACCGTTGCCCGAATCGGCCACGAGGACCTGGGCGCTTTGAGCGTCCACCGCGATCCCATATGGGTTGTTGAACCGAGCGGAGGTGGCGGCGCCGTTAACGTTTCCAGGCGTGTTATCCAGCCCCGCCCAGGTGGTGACCGATCCGCTCGCAACCGGGATCAGCTTGATGGAGTGGGTTGCAGAGCTTGCGGCAACGATGTACTCACGATTGGTCGATGGATCCTTTAGGTAGGTCAGCCCGCTGGCGGCGACGTTTTGCGCCACCGTTGAAATGTAGCCATCTAGCAATCGACGGATTCGATTATCGGTGCCGTTAAAGTAAATTGCGCCATCTGCACCGACCGTAACGGCGGTTGGATTCGAGAAGCGGGCCGATCCCGCTGGGCCATCAAGGAAGCCAGGATTCAAGTCTCGTACGAGCGTGCTGACGGTTGCCTGGTCGCGCAGGTCCGTTGGGTAATCGGTCAACGGACCGAACACCCCGAACTGGAGCCGAATCGGCCGGTCGACGCCAATCGGCTCGCTCAGGTTGTTCTTCATTTGAACCTTCACGACCCGGCGGCCAACCTCTCCGCCTTCGTTCAGCAGGGTCGAAGTGGTGAAGCTGACGGCGTTTCCACCGAGAACGGAGGACTTTGCTCGGCTATCCGCGCCTTCCAAAGGCACTACCGTGACCTTTCCGGTATTCACATCGACGTTGAATAACGCGGTGCCCTTTTCTGTCGGGGTCTCTGGAATCGGGGCTACTACAGGAGAACCGCCCCCCGATCCGCCGCAACCTACTAATGCAATGGCAAGAAAAGATAAAGGTAGCAGATGGCGCATGATCGGAGTCTATACGCCATTCACTGCAATTGTCTAGCTGGTTAACACTACCGGCCTAGCTTTCTCGTCAGTCGAACCAAGCGATTGCTACTCACGAAGATAAGATCTCCCTTCGGATCAAGTGCCATTCCGTAGATGTTGCTGAAATAGACTTCATCGCCCGTTGTCGAGGCTCCCGTCCCATTTCCTGCCACCGTTTTTACCGATCCATCATACAGGCGCCGAATCGAGTTGAGGTCCGAAATGAAAACGGCACCGAAGGAATCCACCGCGACCGAAATGGGAAATAGAAACTGAGCAGACAGCGCGTTAGCATTGTCATTCTGTCCTTGAGAACCTGAACCCGCTACCGTCGTTACTGATCTTGTTGCCGTGTTATATGCTCGGATACGGTAGTTGCTGGAATCAGAGATATAGATCGTTCCGTCTGGTGCATGTGCGGCGCCATTCGGAAAGTTGAACCGAGCAGAAGTACTAACTCCATCTGCGTACCCCACGACTCCGGAATCGGACCCTGCCGCCATGCTGACCGACCATGAGGACGCTAAATCTCTCGGCCCCCCGGTGTATTGTAGCGATCGCAGACGACACCCGGCGGATTCCAAAACGTATAGGTCGTCATTCGAAGGTCCAACAATCGCTCGGGGCGCCCGGAACCGTGCAGAACCACCGGGTCCGTTCGCATCTCCCGAGGTGGCGGCACCCGCAATCGTTGAAACGCTCCAACTGTCGGCGACCGCAGGGTCAGCGGTATCGGATACGAGCGCAATTCGGCGAATGGTATTGCCGCCTTCTTCGGAAATCATCAACTCAGTTCCTGCCTCGTTGACCCTTATCCCAGTTGGGTAGTTCAATCTCGCAATGCTGCCGAGACCATTGGTTATCCCCGACGTTCCTACTTTTCCAGCGACTAAGGTCACCATCCCAGACTTTGAAATCCTTCTAACGATATGTGGACCTGCATCGGCGATGTAGCGATTGCCGAGCGCATCCACACTGGTCTGGCCCCAAAAATCGCTAAACGAGACATTCTCCAGTCGACCAAACATAGCGCCGCCACTTCTGCCGTTGGACAGAAACTGTGCGACTACATTAGGAGACCCAACCCCGCCCGTTGGGTTCAACACTGCCTCCAGGCCAGCATACGTTTCTGGGGCGGTTTCTACCGTCACCGCAAAGTTAAACGCCGTCAAGCCCGATGGAACCGCGAAAACCCACTTGCCAACATCGATCGTTTGACCTGGTTCGACCCGTGCATCGATGTCGATGTATGGGCGCAACAAGCCGTTGCGGTCTGCATAGCCGGTTGGGTCGATCAGGCTGGCTTGTCCAGTCGAAGAACCCGTTGGCGTACCAAAATCGTAAGAGCCTTCTGAAGTGATGCGGCGGATTCCGTTGGCATCGGTGTCTGCAACGATGAGCCGACTTTGGGCATCGGTCGCCAAGCCAAAGGGAAACCGCAAACCGGCCGTGGTACCTGGGCCATCTGCGAAAGCGGAAGTACCATTTCCGGCTAGGACACTCACCGTCCAGTTCGAGGCCAACAAAGGTGCAGCGCCGTCCTTCAGTTCGATTCGCCGAATCTGATAGTTGTTACCATCGGCGACGTAGAAAGTATTGCCAATCGAAGTGATACCCCTTGGTCCCGAGAACCGGGCGAGGTTTCCATCGCCGTTCAAGTTTCCATCGGTTCCCCCAAAGATGGCTTCCCGACTTGAACCCGCATTGAAGATGCGTACGCGATTCGCACCGGTTTCCGACACGGCAACGCTCCGGTTCTCTGAGACGTGAACCGTCGACGGATGAGATAGCGCGGAATAGCGAGTTGCAACCGTTCCTGCGACCAAGTTGCCACCAACAAAGCTGAATGGTATCGCTCGGATCGCACCGTTTGAAGTGTCTGCAACCAGCACCTGGCTCAAACTCGCATCGATTGCGAGGCCGTTTGGGAAAGAAAAACGTGCCGTGGTTGCCGCACCGTTGACGAAGCCGGACACGCTGTCTGCACCGGCCCAAGTGGTGACACTTCCGCTCCCAATCGGGACCAGTTTGATGCTGTGCAACGTCGGGCATGCCGCAATCAAATACTCCCGGCCCGAAAGTGCATCGGTCAGATATGCCAGGCCGGCAGCCGGAACGTTTTGGGCGACCGTCGAAACATATCCGTCGGAGAGTTTTCGAATCCGATTATCGGTGCCATTAAAGTAAATCGAGCCATCTTTTCCAATCGCGACCGCATTGGGTGTCGTAATTCGCGCGGTACTCGCCGGACCGTCCTGATAGCCGCCACCGCTAAGATCGCGAAGCAGCGTGCTCACCGTGGCCATCGACCGAACATCGGTCGGATAACTCGTTGATGGCCCAAAAACGCCAAACTGAATTCGAATCGGTCGGCCTACGCCAATGGCCTCGGGCAAGTTGTTCTTCAGCCGGACCTTAACCGCACGTCGCCCAACCTCGCCGTCTTCCGCCAAGAGGGTGGTGGTTTCAAATGTCACTGCCGATCCCCCGATGACGGCGGACTTTGTCGAGCCCGTTTCGAGGGGCGTAATCGCCACTTTGCCGGTAGCAACGTCTACCGAGAACTTTGCCGTTCCTTTTTCGGACTCGACACCCGGAACAGGATCAACCGAGGCACTGCCTCCACCTGCGCCCCCACAACCAACAATCGTGGAAGCAATCAAAGCAAGGGGAAGCAAGCGGCGCATGAACGCAGTCTATACACCACTTGCTTCATTTGTCTAGCTGTTCAAACTATCTACCGAGTTTTCGGGTGAGTCGCACGAGCCGTCCGTTCGAGTTCAGGAGCAAATCACCCTGCTTGTTCATTCCGGTTCCGTACAGTTCTCCGAATATGACCTTATCGCCGGTTGTTCCGGAACCGTTTCCACCACCAGCAACGGTCTTCACCGCTCCATCAAAGATCCGACGAACTCGGTTGTAGTCGGCGACATACACCGCTCCAGTTGCGTCGGTACTAACTGAATTGAGAGCGAAAAAGTTCGCCGACGTAGCGGTTGTGCTGTCGTTAAATCCGAATGACCCGTCACCAGCAACCGTGCTCACGGTTCTTGTCAACAAATCCATTGCTCGAATGCGATTGTTTCCACGGTCGCAGATATAGAGTTTTGAATCAACAGCAGAGTACGCCGCTCCTACGAGGTTACTAAACCTGGCCGCGAATCCACTCCCGTCGATATAGCCAGCAACATTTGCTCCGGCCGCGGTTTCCACATACCACGATGCAGCAAGAGCTCTATTGCCACCGATATAACGCAATTGTCTGATTCGGTAGCCATTGAACTCTGTAACGAAGAACTCATCATTCGACGGCCCGGTTAAAGCTACAGGTCCTCGGAATCTTGCACTGTCACCCGCGCCATTGTTATCTCCCGGCGTTGACGCGAGACCTGCTATAGTGGTGACATTCCAGTTACTTGCGATTGAGGGATCTGCACCGTCGTAATACAGGGCGATCCGGCGAATGGTCTGGTTTGTTTCGTCGGCGACGAATAATTCTGTCCCGGCTGCGTTTACCTGAATCGCATTTGGGTACCCAAACCGTGCATCGCTGCCGACTCCATCCGTCGACCCAACGGTCAACGACTTTCCAGCGACCAAGGTGACATTTCCGGCCGTGTCAAGGCGACGAATAACCCGAAGTGCACCCTCGGAAAGATACATGTTTCCGGCAGCATCGGTGGTCATATAAGTAGTCGTGGAGTCAAAGGCAACATTGTCAATCCGCCCAACGAGACCTCCGGATGCCGTATTTCGAGACAGATACTGTGCCACTACGTTCGGCGATCCGGGCCCGCCAGATTGATTCAAAACTGCCTCAAGTCCTGCGTAAACGCTCGTTCCCGCTTCGACGGTTACCGCGAATCGGAAGGACGTGACGGTCGATGGAATCGAGAACTGCCACTCGCCAACATCAATGGATTGTCCGGGTTCAACCCTTTGAGAAATATCGATGTACGGTCGCTGTAGCCCGTTGAGGTCCGCAAACCCTGTTGGGTTTGCAAGGCTGGCTTGGCCGGCGGACGACCCCGTTGGGCTTCCGAAGTCGAAAGCACCCTCGGAAACGATTCGGCGAATGGCGTTCGCAGAGTTATCCGCGACCAACAAACGTCCTTGACCATCCGTCGTTATTCCCACTACGTTGCCAAAGATTGCGGTGGTGCCAGGGCCGTCTGCAAAGCCAGAACTGCCCGAGCCGGCTAGGACACTGACCGTCCAGTTAGCCGCTAATAGCGGAGCGGCGCCGTCCTTAAGCTCAATTCGCCGGATCTGGTTGTTGTCGCCATCCGAAACGTAGAAGGTGTTGCCTAAAGAAGTGATGCCCCGTGGTCCGGCAAAACGAGCGACGTTTCCGTCGCCGTTCACGTTTCCGAGGGTGCCCCCAAAAATCGCCTCTCGACTCGAGCCGGCGTTGTAAATTCGAACACGGTTCGAACTCGTTTCGGTCACCGCAACGCTGCGATTTTCAGAGACGTGGACGTTGGTTGGGTTTGTGAGGCCGGAGTAGCGGCTACTGACCGTGCCTGCGACGAGGTTTCCACCGACGAAGCTGAATGGAATCGCGCGGATCGCACCGTTCGTCGTATCCGCGACCAGAACTTGGCTTTGGCTGGCGTCAATTCCAACTCCTAAGGGCGATGAAAACCGCGCGGTTGTCGCGGCGCCATTGATGTTTCCGGCAACATTATCTGCACCAGCCCACGTGGTGACGCTGCCGCTCGCAATCGGGACCAGTTTGATGCTGTTCAGGCTCGCGCACGAGGCAACCAGATATTCGCGCCCGCTGACCGCATCGGTGAGATAAACCAAACCGGTGGCCGGAACGTTCTGGGCAACCGTCGAAACGTACCCATCGGAGAGCTTTCGAATCCGGTTATCGGTTCCGTTGAAGTAAATCGAGCCGTCTTTCCCGACGGCAACCGCGCTTGGATTGGTGAGCAATGCCGAACCCGCCGGGCCATCCAGGTAGCCACCGGCCGTGGAATCTCGAAGTGGCGTACTCACCGTCGCCATCGACCGCAGGTCGGTTGGATAGGTGGTTGCAGGTCCAAAAGCTCCAAACTGAATTCGAATCGGTCGGCCGACACCAAGCGCTTCTTGTAAGTTGTTTTTCAGCCGAACCCGAACCGCACGACGACCAACCTCGCCACCCTCCGAGAGCAGAGTTGTCGTTTCAAAAGTTACAGCCGATCCGCCCAGCACGGCCGACTTCGTAGAGCCAATTTCCAGTGGAGTGATTGCAACCTTTCCGGTGGCAACGTCGACCGAGAACTTCGCTGTCCCCTTTTCTGTCGAAGGAACGGGATCTATTGGAAGCGCGCTCCCCCCGCCGCCGCCCGAGCCACCACAGCCAAACAACGCCACAAGCCCAAGAAGGCTCAGTGGCCG
Organism: bacterium; assembly: GCA_027485645.1. GTDB lineage: Bacteria > Armatimonadota > Fimbriimonadia > Fimbriimonadales > Fimbriimonadaceae > Fimbriimonas. The sequence goes on along the minus strand of JAIXQR010000002.1, from coordinate 124,110 downwards.
AAAATCAATACGCATGGTGCAATCATAACGGATTGCTTACTAAGTTGTACAGCCTAGAAAGTGGGCTGCGGCGGAGGGCGATATGCACGTTCCCACTTATGCTGCGTTCCGTCCGGAAACTCGACGGTAAGCACGTTCCCGTTTCCGACGAAACCAATCTCCAACTTGGGCAGATCGGTTTTTCGGACCTTTCCTTTTTCGCTGATCGCCAGGCACTTGAACACGAACTTACTATCTGACACGGTCACCTGCCCTGCTCCAAGCCAGCGATCTTGCTGACAGCTGAAATCGAAGGTTCGGTTCTCAAAGATCCGGATTCGGCACTCCTTTGCATCTTTCAGAGGAAGCGGCCCGTACCATGCACCCGTAGTGGTTTGGCCGGTGCAGCCAAACAATCCTAGGCCTGCGACGATTCCGGCTAGGGCGGTGCGCCAGAATCGATCCATGCCTCTAACAATACCGGTCGCTCACGACTTCGTTTGCCCTTGGTGCTGGGTCGCTCTGATTCAGACCCGCAAACTCACGGCAGAATTCGATGTGACGTTCGATTGGATCGGCTACGAACTTTGGCCGGAAGTGCTGGAGTTTCCGGAACCAAACTCGCCGACTCCCGCAATCCCAAACAAGCCGAAAATTCCAAGTCGACTCGAGTTTCTCTTGCACTTGGAAGAGATGGAAATCCCCGTGATCGAACGGCCGAAGCGCATCCGAACGACAAAAGCTCACCTCGCGGTCGAGTTCGCCAAGACGATTGGTAAAGCAGAAGAGATTAATGCGGCTTTGTACGAAGCGTTTTGGCTTCGCGGTGAGCACATCGGCGAGTTGGATGTCATTCTTGAGATCGCGAAGCCGATCTTGGGCGACGTCTCCGAACTGCGAGCGTCGATTGAGGAGCGGCGCTACTTCGAAAACCTCGTCGGCTTCGACGATCCCGCGTATGAAAAGGGCGTTTACAACGTACCAACCTATTGGATTGGCGACGAGCGCTATGCCGAACAGCCGACGCTTGTTTTGCGCAAAGCGATTCAGGCCGCCCAATCTGGAGCCTAAACATCCACATCTACGAATCGCTCTCGTTCTCGGCCGGCCAAGAGGGTCGGCCCTATGTATTCATTAACATGGTGAGCACCATCGATGGCAAGATCATCACCGGCGAGCGGAACGAGAGCGTGCACGACCTCGGGTCGAAGACCGACAAGATCCTGATGAAGCGGATCGAGGCGGCGGCCGATGCCGTCCTTCTTGGCGCGGAAACTTTGCGCGCCGCCCAGAAGAGTTGGAACCCTAACACCGCAAAGCGGATCGTCGTTTCGAAAACGGGCAATGTTCCGCTCGACTCGGGCTACTTGGGCAATGGAGAACCGATGGTTGTGGTCCCGCAATCTTGCTCGGTGGATTATCCACAACCCATTGAGAAAGTTTCATTTGGGGAGGATTCGGTGGACTTCTCTGCGCTGCTTTCTAAGCTCCACGCTGACGGCGTGCGGCACTTGTTAGTGCTCGGCGGTAGCGAGATCAATGCCCAGTTCTTTGGTGCTGGACTAGTCGACGAGATTTTCCTCACCCTCGCGCCAAAGATCAAACTCGGGCGCGACGTGCCGACCATTGCGGACGGCCATCCCCTAGGGCGGGCCGAGATCCAGAAGTTCCAACTCGTCGAAACCCACCAGGTGGAAGACGAGTTGTTCCTGCGGTACCGGCGACGACCCGCGGCCTAGGCACGTAGTTCTTGGGAATGTCCCGGGTGAAGCGTGCTTTGTGTTGGATTCGTCGCGACCTGCGCACGTCGGACCACGCCGCGTTGCACTACGCCTGCGAACACGCTGAAGAGGTGCAGGTCGTGTTCATCTTCGATTCGAACATCCTCGCCTCGCTGCCCCATGACGACCGCCGAGTGACGTTCATTCACCAATCGTTGCAACAGGTAGACGACGTTTTGCGCGAGCATGATGCTGCGCTTTGGGTTCGGCACGGTGATCCTCTCACCCTTATCCCGGAGTTGGTCGAAGAGTTCGCAGCTGACCTCGTGGTGACCGCACGAGACTACGAACCTTACGCTCGGTCCAGAGACGTTGCCGTAAAGAAGGCGCTTGGCGATCGGTTCCGCACGGTCCAAGACACCGTGATTCATGAACCCGGCGTGGTGCTCTCGCAGAGCGGAACGCCGTTTCGCGTCTTCACTCCGTTCAGCCGAGCATGGAAGAAGCTGACCGACGTTCGCCGAAACGCGCCCGTGCTGACTCCTGACCTGTCGAAACTTCTTCAACTCGACCCGCGCCGCGTGCCGACCTGGAGCCTCACAAATCTTGGCTTTGCCGAAGCCGAGCTTTGGTTGGAGCCCGGACAAAATGGCGCGATGAGCCGACTGAATGAGTTCCAGCCGAAGATTCGCGAATACGAAGAAGCCCGAAACTTCCCCAGCAAACCCGGAACTAGCAGCATGAGCGTCCATCTTCGGTTCGGCACCGTCAGCGTTCGCGAGATGGTGCGTCGGGCCTATGAAGTGGGCGACGAAGGCGAAAAGTGGCTGAACGAACTCATCTGGCGGGAGTTCTATCAGGACTTGCTTTGGAACAACCCGCACGTGGTGAAAGGCACCTTCCAACCACAGTTTGATGGACTCATCTGGCCCGGCAAGCCCGAGCATTTCGAGGCTTGGTGTAAAGGTCAAACTGGGTACCCAATCGTGGATGCGGCCATGCGCTGCCTCAACGCCACCGGCTGGATGCACAACCGCCTCCGCATGATCGTCGCCTCGTTCCTCACGAAGGATTTGCTGATCGATTGGAAGCTGGGCGAGTCGTACTTCGCGGAAAAGTTGCTCGACTTCGAGCTCGCCTCGAACAACGGCGGCTGGCAATGGGCCGCCAGCACCGGCGCTGACGCCCAGCCGTACTTCCGCATCTTCAACCCAGCCCTGCAGAGCGAACGGTTCGATGCCGATGGCACTTTCATTCGTGAATGGATCCCCGAACTCCGCGCCCTTCCCACCAAATACATCCACGCGCCGGCAACCGCTCCGCTCTTTGACCTGAAATCCGCCGGGATCGAGCTAAGCGAAACCTACCCCCGCCCCATCGTCGACCACGCGACCCAAAAAAAGCAAGCCATCGCCCTCCTAGCATCCGCCGCCAAGCGAGAACCCGCCACAAAGGGCTATCGCAACGCGGACATGGGTTCCAACAATTAGATGAGTTGGCTCGGAAGCCGGCATCGAACCTAAACCGATTAAAGCTGGGACAGACTCGGAAGAAAAAGTCAAAAATCCTGGCCGAAAGTTTTGGGAACGTTATTGGGTTGGAAGAAGTCCGCTATCCTGTTGGAGGTTGTGGGGTTCCTACGTCTGGACCCTTTAGAGTTAATTATGAAATCGAGCATTCGTTTCAAACTCACATCAATGAGCCGAACTGGGGCGCTTGCGCTTGCGGTTGTAGGTTCGTTGATCGGAGCAAGCGGTTCGGCGTTCGCCGGCCAAGGTCAAATCATCACCGCGGGCAAATATGCCGGGGACGGTCGGGCGGATATCGCCCGCAAGATCGCCCTGAAGAAGTATCCGAACGCGATCTTGCAGGAAGAATCCGTTCAGTTTCTGCCGCAAATTTCGGCGAAGCTGAAGCCAGGCATCAACCCAGACCTTTTCGCTGCGTACTACGGCCTCACGGTCAGCCGGGTCTACCCGTCGAACCAGGTCGTGCTGAACGCCCCACCAAGCGCCATCCCAAACATTCTGAAGGCGATGGCAAAGGACTCCGCGGTTGAGAACGCGGTGCAGGAAACGAAGATTCCACGCCAAAAGCACGCCTTCGTACCGAACGACCCACAGTACGCTTTCAATAACCCTGCTGGCTTCAAAGGCCAGTGGCACCTAAACAATACGAATAACCACGGCGGCGCAAACATTGATGTCAAGGCCTCTGCCGCTTGGAACATCGATATCACCGGCCTGGGCGTGGTGATCGGAATTGTTGACGATGGCCTAGAGCGAACTCACGAAGACCTCGTGACCAACTATTCGGCCGCCGATTCATTTGACTTTGGCCAGAACGATGGCGACCCAACCCCGGTTTACTCGGATGACGACCACGGCACCGCGGTTACTGGTGTCATTGGCGCCCGAGGCGGAAACGGACTCGGCGTGACTGGCATTGCGCCGTTCGCGACCGTGGCTGGTCTTCGTTGCGACTTTGTTTCTGGAACAACCACGATGTTCGCGAACGCAACGACTCACCGTTCTAGCGGTGCGAACACCCAGATCAAGATCAAGAACCACTCCTACGGTTACAACGCCAGCTTCGTAAACGCGACGGCTGAAGCCACGGCTCTTGGTACATCGACCACCGCTGGAACCATCCACTGCTTCTCTGCAGGCAACTCGCGCGGAGCCGTCGGTCAGGATACGGCGCGCGCTCAGTTGCAGACGGATCCTAACTCCATCACCGTTGCGGCATTGAACGACGCCGGCAAGTTCACGGGCTACAGCAGCTTCGGTTCGTCGGTGTTCATCACCGCGCCAAGCTCGGACTCGACCGGAATCATGACGGTCGACCGAACGGGTGCACCAGGTTACAACCCGTCGTTCGATACTCTCCCAAACACCAACTACACCAGCGTCTTCGGAGGAACTTCCTCGTCGAGCCCACTGGTTGCCGGTGTCCTCGGCCTCGTAAAGCAGATTCAGCCTGCGCTGAACACTCGCTTTGCTAAGCACCTTCTCGCTCGATTTAGCGACCAGGTTGACGTAGCTGACGCTACCTTCAGCAGCGACGGCGGCTGGAAAACCAATGGCGCCGGCCTCAAGTTCAACCCGAACTACGGCTTCGGCAACATCAACGTTCAGAAGCTGATCACGAACGCGCCGCTGTACTCTGGAGTGACCGCTCTCACGACCACCACGACTGGCCTCACGACGGTCAACGCCGCGATTCCGGACGCAACGGTCGACGTGACATCTCCAGGAATCGTCTCCCGAACCTTCAGCATCAACTCGACCGCAAAGCTCGAGGAAGTGCAGGTTGCGCTCAATATCACCCACACCTTCCGCGGGGACCTCGAGGCGTACATCACCTCGCCAAGCGGACTCAAATCCCGCTTGATTTCTCGCGTTGGTTCTGACGGAGCCGACAATCTCAACTGGACGTTCACTACAAACGCCTTCTGGGGAGAGAACCCAGCCGGTACCTGGACACTTGAGATTCGCGACTACTTTGTTGGCGACACCGGCACCCTGGCTAGCTACAACGTCACGATGCGACAGGGCGAGTTGGTCGCTTCGACCCCGGTAAACAACGCTCAGTTCATCAGCCAGAGCGTTCCAACCACGATGTACCTTGGCCGACCATACTCGGTTTCGGTTACCGTCAAGAACACCGGAACCACGACTTGGTCACAGGCAGATCTCTTCTCCCTCGTTTCCGAGAATCCGTACAGCAACTCAAACTTCGGCACCAATCGACGAGACCTGAGCACGGGTGAGACCGTTCCTCCTGGAGCGTCTCGAACCTTCACCTTCACCGCCACGGCACCTGCCACAGCTGGTGTGTACAACTTCCAATGGCGAATGCGACGCCGATCGGCCCCGGTCGCTAGCTTCGGCGATTTCACGACCAACGTTCCGGTCAACGTCATCGACGGCAACAATGCCGGATTCTTCGAGCAGTCGATCCCAACCATGATGGGCGCGGGAACGAAGTACGAAGTCTTGATTCGGTACTACAACACCGGCTCCCGGCCTTGGACCTTTGACCTGTATCGCCTGATCTCGCAGAACCCATACAACAACACAACTTGGGGCCTCTCCAGCGTTCAGATGGGTACGACGGAAACGATCAATCCAGGCGGACTTAAGCAGTGGTACTTCAAGGTCCAGGCTCCAAGCACGCCAGGAACCTATAACATGCAGTGGCGAATGCGACGACTCGGCGTCGAAGACTTTGGAGACCTGACTCCAAACGTTGCCGTCGTGGTCCGCACTCCTCGCAACAGCTCGTTTGTATCGCAAACGGCACCAAGCACGATGGTTAAGGGCACGACCCAGTCCGTCACGGTTCGAATGCGAAACACCGGTGCGTTCACTTGGGGAAGCGGCTACTCGCTGATCTCCCAGAGCCCGCTCGGAAACACCCGATGGGGAGTCAAGAGCATCCCTCTCGGCGGCGGAGAAACGATTGCTCCAGATGCCGAGAAGACCTTCACGTTCAACATCACGGCTCCGAACACGCCTGGAACTTACAACTTCCAGTGGCAGATGTACTCGGGCGGCGTGTTTGGCGCAACCAGCACCAACATTCCGATCGTCGTAACGAACTAAGGTAAGTCACCGCAGACGCCCGAGCCAGCTTTGGCTCGGGCGTCTCTTTTTATGTCCCGTCGGTATACTTGCTGCTCCGGGCGGAAGCCTTGAGTTTGGGCTGTCAACGAAGATTGACCCAGGACAAAACGCATGACTGAACCATCAGCTAATCGCGACTACTCGAAGCTAGATTTCCTCCGCTTGATGCTCCTGAGCCGCGAAGGTGATCGCCGGGAAGGCATCCTTCTCCGTCAAAGTAAAGGCTGGTTCCAAGTCAGTGGCATGGGTCACGAAGCCTTAGGCTCCGTCGCCTACCTGCTGCGCGAGGACGATTACATCTTCCCTTACTACCGCGATCGCGCCCTGATGCTCGCCCGCGGACTCACCAACTACGAGTTAGCCCTGGCCTATCTCGCCAAGAGCGAAAGTAGCTCCGGCGGTCGCCAAATGCCGGGCCACTATTCGAGCCGCGCGCATAACGTCTTTAGCGTCTGCACCCCAACCGGCGGAAGTCTGCTCCCCGCTTGCGGCACCGCTTGGGCCATGAAGATGGATGGCAAAGATAGCGTCTGTGTCGCCTCCGTCGGCGATGCTGCCGCTCGCCAGGGTGAGTTCTTCGAAGCCGTCGCGTTCGCCTTGCAAGAGAAGCTTCCAGTGGTCTTCGTGGTTGAAGACAACAAGTACGGCATCTCAACCCCGACCGAGAAGTTTCTTCCGTTCCACCTGGAAATGCTCAGCGACGAGCATGTTGTGAAAGTGGACGCCCGCCATCCAGACCGCGTTCTCGGCGCGTTTGGTCCAGCCATTGAGCGCGCTCGACGAGGCGAAGGGCCAACCATCATTTGGGCCGACCTCGACCGACTCTCTTCCCACACGTCTTCCGACGATCATCGCATTTACCGCGATCTTGCCGAGATCGAGGAAATGGCGCTCCGCGACCCGATTCGGCTCCTTGCCGAAGAACTCATTCAAGCCGGTGAGCTCGACCAGGTGACCTGGCAAGCCATTCAGGACGAAGTGGTCGCCAGCGTCGACCAGGACTATCTCCTTGCGGAGAAGCAGCCGGATCCAAGCGCGGCAACCGTTCTCGACCACAGCTACGGCGAAGTGACGCCAAGCGTGGTTCCGCCCATCGAGCCGACCGAACGAACCACAATGGTCCAGGCCATGAACACCACCTTCCGCGCTGCCCTAGAGGCAAACCGGAAAGTCGTCTTCTTCGGCCAAGACATCGAAGATCCAAAGGGTGGCGTCTTCGGCTTGACCAAGGGCCTGAGCGAGTCGTTCCCGCACCAAGTTTTCAACTCTCCGCTGGCCGAAGCGACCATCATGGGCGTCGCGGTCGGAATGTCAGCCTACGGCTGGTTGCCGGTATTCGAACTCCAGTTTGTCGACTTCATGGCTCCCGGTTGGAACCAGATCACCACCAACATGAGCACACTTCGGTGGCGCTCCAACGGTGACTGGAAGTGCCCAATGGTGATCTACACGCCCTATGGCGCGTACCTCCCTGGCGGCTCGCTCTGGCACAGCCAAGCGAACGAGAGCTACCTGTTGCACACGCCTGGCCTCAAGGTCGCCGTGCCAAGCACGCCACAAGACGCCGCTGGACTCATCTGGTCCGCGATTCACGGCGACGATCCGCACTTCGTTCTGATTCCAAAGCACGTCTTCCGAAAGCCCGTCGCCATCAGCAGCGTCGAAGCCGTTCCATTCGGTTCTGCACGCATCGTGCGGGAAGGGGCCGACGTAACGCTAGTGACCTTCGGTAACTGCGTTGAACTCGCCGAAGAAGCTGCGGCCAAGTCCTCGGCAAGCATCGAAGTGATCGATCTGCGAAGCCTGCAGCCGATCGACTACGACACGATCACCAAGTCGCTGGAGAAAACCGGTCGCCTTGTCGTTCTCCACGAGGACAACCTCACTTGCGGAGTCGGCCAAGCCGTTATCGCGGAGATGACCCGAATTCCGGAGCGATGGAACCTATTCCTGTCGCCTCCACAACTGGTTGCTCGACCAGACGTACACATCGGCTACAACCCGATCTTTGAGTACGCCGCCCTGCCCGACTTGGGCAACGTTCTAGAAGCCATCGCTACCGTGATGGAGTGACAAAAAACGGGGTCAGGTCCGTAGACCTGACCCCGTTTTAGCGAGTCCTTAGAACGACTGTGGTCGGACGACCATTGCTTGGACGCTTTCTGCCTTCTTAGCTTCTGGCTTGTGGATCAAGAATCCTGCCAGTGCGGACCAGCCCATCAGAGTCAAAAGAACGAACGCGCCGAGCGAGAATTTTTGGACTCGGACCTGCGCCTTGTCCGAAATCGTGATGCCCCATCGGACGCAGAAGTTCCAGATTCCGTAAGCGAGGTGGTAGCTCGCGGTTAGGACAAGCACCAGGTAGAAAATCATCCAAACGCCGCCGTACGAGGTCAGCTTTTCCTGCCAAGCCGCGTACTTGATGATTTCCGGGTCACCCGTCGCGTACTTTCGCACCGTCGTCATCGAAACATGGATGATCAGCGCGAAGAAGAGATAGACGCCGCTCATGCGCTGCAGCCAGTACATTCGGTTCTCCGAGAATCCGTACTTGGTGCCGATGAAGTTGCTCTGAGCGCGACCGGCAATGAACAATCCGTAGACCGCATGGAAGAGCAGCGGGAGCCAGATCGCTACGACCTCGAGAGCCAGAAGAATGTGCTTCGGCATGCCCTCGAAGAATCCAATCAGGTTGTCAAAAGCTGCTGGTCCGGCCACCGAGAACGTGTTCAGCGTCAAGTGCTGAGCCATGTAGTAGCCAACCGGAACGATGCCGGTCAACGAATGTAACCGGTGTAACACGTAATTTTCTTTGTTGAGCGCCAGTGCCATTTCGTATAGGGAATGTACCCACTGTGTCTACGCAAAGACTCACGGACTTCTCGTCACGGGCTCGCATCCGGTACCCTCAATTACGCTATGCCATACATCGTGGATATCGTCGCCAGAGAGATTTTGGACAGTCGGGGCAACCCAACCCTTGAGGTTGACGTCTCCCTGGAGGGCGGTTCGACCGGCCGAGCTGCCGTTCCTAGCGGAGCCAGCACTGGTGCATTCGAAGCGGTTGAGCTCCGAGATGGCGATGCCAAGCGCTACCTCGGCAAGGGCGTTCTCAACGCCGTTTCCAACGTTAACGAGATTATCGCTCCTGCGCTGATCGACGTTGATGCAACCGACCAAGTTGGAATTGATGCCGAACTCCTTCGCCTAGACGGCACCGCAAACAAAGAAAAGCTCGGCGCAAACGCCATCCTCGGCGTCTCGCTTGCCGTGGCCAAGGCTGCTGCAGCCTACAGCAAACTTCCGCTGTACAAGTACGTCGGCGGCGTCACTGCCCGAACTCTTCCCGTCCCGATGATGAACATTCTCAACGGCGGACAGCACGCAGATTCCGACGTTGACTTCCAGGAATTCATGATTCTGCCGGTTGGCGCACCGACCTTCGCCGAAGCGCTTCGATGGGGAACCGAGATCTTCCACAACCTGAAGAAGGTTCTTAAGAGCAAGGGCCTCGGCACCGGAGTGGGCGACGAAGGCGGCTTCGCTCCGAACCTCGAATCGCAGGAACTCGCGTTCGATTACATCATCGACGCCATCAACAATGCCGGCTACACCGCCGGAAAGGACGTCTTCCTTGGCATCGATGCCGCCGCCACCGAGTTCTACGCCGACGGCGTTTACACCTACAAGGGTGGCCTGAAGCGCGACGGAGCGGAGCAAGTTGGCTACCTCGCCGAGCTCTCTGCGAAGTACCCAATCTTGAGCATCGAAGACGGCATTTCGGAAGATGACTGGGATAGCTGGAAGGCTCTCACGGTTGCCATCGGAGATAAGGTTCAGCTCGTCGGCGACGACCTCTTCGTCACCAACGTCGAGCGACTCAGCCGAGGAATCGCCACCGGCACCGCCAACTCCATCTTGGTCAAGGTCAACCAGATTGGCTCGCTCAGCGAGACCCTCTCCGCCGTCGAAATGGCAAAGCGCGCGGGCTACACCGCCGTCATGAGCCACCGATCGGGCGAAACCGAGGACACAACCATCGCCGACCTCGCGGTTGCCACCAACTGCGGTCAGATCAAGACCGGTGCTCCAAGCCGAACCGACCGAGTTGCCAAGTACAACCAGTTGCTCCGCATCGAAGAGCAGCTCGAAGAAGCCGCCGTGTACGCCGGAGCCTCTGGCTTCGGAAAGCTCGCTTCGCGATTGAGCTAAGGCCGAATAGCTTTGCGTGGCGATGAACTGCTGTTGACTCAACAGCAGTTCAAAGCCACGCTCACAATGCTAAGCGACACATGAGCACGCTTTAAGGCACTAACGCGTGTAGAACCGTGAAGTACTCGCTAAGTTGCTCGATGTGATACACGTCGTGGCCAAGAATCAGATTCGCCTGATCTTCGACCGTCAGCACGCCTCGCTCGGGGTGGACCGCCGATAGGCTCCACTTTTCTACCGGCAACTCCTCCAAAAAGCTGACCGTATCACGGCGACGATTGGCAAACACCTCAAGCTCGTGGTGAGGTTCTTTCGACATGTAGTTCTTGTCGATGGCTCGCTGACCTTCGTCGAACGGAACTAACGTGGAGCCTGGGTGCTCTACGGTCTGGCGAAGTCGGTCCAACACAATGTCCTCCCAGTCGGTGATGTGCGCAATAACCTCGACGAGGTTAAAACGATCAGCTTGCAGAACATCCGTGTACCTTTCCGGAGAGATCTGATCAAGCATTCGAACAAGAATGGCAGGCGTGTGCCGAATTGAAAGCACGTACGGATTCATGTCAAGTTCAGCCTACCAATACTCATGACATTTCGTAAAGGACAGGTAGGCTCAAAAGGTAGGGCAACGATGGAAATGGAGTTCACACGCAGAGGTTTGTTGATCACCGCCGGTGCGGCGGGAGTGCAAATGGCCACCGCCGGACTCCCCGTCTCGCTCATCCAAAGTCAAGGAACAAAACGCATGGAACCGAAGCTCGTTACAGTACCCACCGAAGCAGATATCGCCAAGGCTCTGAAAACCGACGGTCGCGGCATCAGCGCAGCAACCCACAAGGCGCACCTCACCCTCTGGCAAGGCTACGCGAACAAGACCAACGAGATCCGAAAGGCCCTCGCTGAACTGGACACCGACCCGGCCAAGGGCAACCAGATCTACAGCGTCACCCGATCCCTCAAGGTCAACTACGCCTTCGCTTACGGCGGATTCATTAACCACAACGTTTACTTCGACACCATTGGTGGAGAAGGAAAGATCGGCGGCGACATCGAAGCCCTGATCAAGGAAGCTTACGGCTCCGTCGAAAAGTGGAAAGCCGATTGGAAGATCACTGGCCTTTCCTCCCGCGGCTGGGCATACCTCGGCTACGACCAGGATGAGCAGCGCGTCTTCAACTACGCCGGCGACGCCCAAGACACCTTCCCTGCCTGGAACAACACCCTCGTTCTGGCGATGGACGTCTACGAGCACGCCTACTTCCTCGACTACCAAATCGCCCGAGCCAAGTACATCGACGCCTATTTCGAGCTGATCGATTGGGACGCCGTCAACGCTCGACTCGCCAAGGGTCGCTGAGCTGATCAACGTCTTAGGATGCTAAACGCGTCCTAAGACCCTTCTCTCGAAAGCTCCAGGCTATCGTCCGCGGATTCAGCTGAAACCTTCTCAATCCGCAGTTGCAAGATTCGCCGACCATCAGTCTTCGTCACCGTGAACCGGTGCTCTGCTTCCTCGATCGTCTCGGCAAGAACCGGCTGTCGACCAAATAGGCCAAAAACGTAGCCACCGATGGTGTCGAACTCTTCGCTGTCGAACTCGCTACCGATCTCGTGGTTGACGTCGTTCCAGTGCGTCTTTCCGTCAACGAGCCAGCCGTCTTCTACCTTCTGGAACGAAGGCTCTTCGTTGTCGTATTCATCAACGATATCGCCGACGAGTTCTTCCACGATGTCCTCGATGGTGACGATGCCTGCGGTTCCGCCGAACTCGTCTTGCACGATGGCGAACTGGCTGCGTGAGTTGCGCATCTCGCCCAGAAGTTCGTGCAGGTTCTTATTTTCAGGGACAAAGAGTGGCTGGCGCATGATCCCGCGCAGGGTCACCTTTTTTCCGGCCGCAATGGCCATGAGCAGGTCCTTCGCGTGGACGATGCCGACAATCTGGTCGTCGGTTTCTTCGAACAGCGGAATTCGGGAGTGACCGGTGGTTTCGATCATCTTCACTGCGGTGATGGCATCTGCCGTTACGCTCAGCGCATCCAGATCGACACGCGGGGTCATGATCTCTCGCGCGATGGTGTCGGAAAACTCGAAGACGCTGTGAATCAGTTCTTTCTCGTCGCGCTCAATTTCGCCGGTTTCTTCCGCGCTTTCCACCAAGTTTCGAATCTCATCTTCGGCCTGCGTCGGGCTGCTGAAGCTTGCCTTGGCTCCGAAGTGAGCCGTGATCAAATTTGCTAAGGTCGAGAGAAGCCAAGTGAACAGCCCGAACACTCCGGCAGAAAGCCGAATGAACGGATACAAAGCTTGCGCAACCCGATGAGGCCGCACCGAGGCAAAACTCTTCGGCACCAACTGGCCGACGATCAAGTTCACCAGTTCAACTGGAACGACGACTACGAGACTCGCAAGGAGAATGGATCGGAAGTCAGCCGGCCAACCAAACTGCTCAACGAACGATCCGGCCAGCCCCTGCCCCAGGATGAAGCTGCCAAAGATCAAGCCCAGATGCGTTAACTGCCGGCCGAAAATACACGCCGACATGTAGCGCGCCTTGTTCTCGTGCAGGTCCAACAAGATTCGGGACAGGCCATCGCCAAACTCTTTGCCGTGCCGAGCGTGGATTGGTCGCAAAACATCCATCGCGGTTTCTCCCGCGACAAATGCTCCCGCGAGAATTAGGATCAGCAAGAGCAGCACGCTGACCGTGGTGCCGCTAAAGACGGGCTCCCCGATCGCAATGGCCGCCGCCTGATTCATCCCAAGCTGTGCGCGTTGCCCCAGCGCAAGAAGCGCGATGAGCAACATGATCATCACCCCGATGACAACGTTGAGGCCGCCTTTCACCGGATCTGCAGTTTTCGGTGCAGCACGCTTCATCTCGGCACCAATCCAAAGACCACTAAAGCCAGCACCGTGCCCACTCCGGCTCCGAGCACCAGTTCAAACATCGAGTGAATTTTTGCCTCGTACCGACTCTGCGCCACGATGCAAGCCAGCAGGATCGCCAGAGCAGAAGCCAGCGCGTTGTCCGTCACAAAAGGCACGGCAAAGGCAAAGAAGAACGCGTACGCCGCGTGTCCGCTAACGAGCCCGCCCTTAAATACGGTCCCGCGCTTGCCAAGTCCCTTCCCGACGATCACCGTGATCAAAACGAGAAAAGCACCAAGAATCAAGCGCGGAACGAGAGCTAAGCCAAGGCCCTCGGAGGTCAAATTGACCTTGATGGCTTCCCATCGGTCTTCGCCAAAAATGAGGAGCGAACCGACAACGAGCGCAATCAGAGTTGTGATGAGCACGGCGCCGGCGGCGATATCTTTCGCAAACTTCGCCAGCGGGTGGTAGTTCGGACTGACAAGGTCCACCGTCGCTTCGATCGCCGAGTTAAACATTTCCGCGACCACGACCAGCGAAATGGTGAAGAGCAGCACCAACATTTCGCGGAGCTGAAGGTCTACCAAGATGCCCAAGAGGACCACGATGAGAACCACAAAGAGGTGGAACCGCATGTGCCGCTGGGTCTTGAACGTGAAAACGATGCCATTCAGCGCGACTTTGAACGGCTGAATGAGGTTACTAACCCCGCTCCACTTGCTCACGAATGCACCTCGTGCAGGAGCGAACTCCATTCAGGGTCTTGAGGGAGGCCTAACTTCCCTGCGATGAGATTCTGTTCCCGCAGCATTGCTGCTCGCTGATCATCCTCGATGTCATCAAGACCGGCCAGGTGCAAACTGCCGTGAATCACGAGGTGGGCAATTTCTTCCTGGGCTGACCAGTTGCGCAAGGCCGCTTGCCGGGCCGCGTAGCTCGTGGCAATCGCGATTTCTCCGAGCGACCCAAACAGGTCGGTGCCCGATGGAAAAGTGAGAACATCGGTGGCTTCGTCGATGCCACGGAAACGCGCGTTGAGATCGCGCACCTCATCGTCTGAGGTTAGAAGAATAGAAACATCGCCAGATGCCGCTTCGTGCCGCGAGAGCGTTTCATGCACGGCACGTTCTAAAAGGCGAGAATCAATATTCTCGCCAGAAGAATTCAGGATGACTACGTTGCGGTAACTGGGGGGTTCCATATTTGTGGCAAGCGCGTCCTCCCGCCCAAGGCGAGGCTACTTTCTTGCCGCAGGACTCAATTACTGACGTGATCGCTGACGTCGAGCTTGTCGTCGTCGCTTTTCACTTGGCTTCTCGTAGTGTGCGTGCTCTTTGAGCGTTCGCAGAACGCCGCTCTGCTGGAGCTTCATGTTGAAGCGCTTGAGAGCGGAGTCAATGGACTCATTCGGTTGTACGTTTACAAATACCAACGGTTTTTAACTGCCTCCGGGACCCAAAGAGTATGACACAACTCACTCTGAAAGGCAAGTTCTATTGCCCAGGCTGCTCGCTGACGTACACATAGTCCGCAATCCCGCGTGCGCAGGTGACCGGTTTATCCGAGCTAATCATCACCACGTTGACTCCGCGCTTGCCGGTTCGCCGAGTGATTCGGTAGTTAATCCCCTGGCCGTACATGATGTGCCCGGCCCCGGCGACGATTACCGTTGTAGTGGTCGGAACCTGTCCCTGAAGCGCTTTGAGCGCAGTGTCCGCCATTCCCTCGTCCCACAAAACTTGCGCGGCATAGACGTTCTCATTGCCGTTCGGCATGGTGTGACCGCCCATGAGGGCGTCAAAAACTTGCCGGTGTTGCTTGTTCCCAAGGTACAGCTCGGTAGGAAGATCTTTCCTTTCGGTGGGCGCGAGGCCGGCATAGCCCAGACGGCCAACCGCACGAACCCAGGTGCGCGGAACGTTGAGCGCGACCATTGGAACGCGGTTGTCTCGGCAGGTTTGGAACAGCGGGCGATAAAACTTGTAGTCAAATCCCCAGGTGGTCTTCCAATCGACGGCAGTTAGAAAGCTCGCTTCGTCCCCTTTCCCGGCGATGAAATCGGTAAGTCCGGGCTGGGTAGGTCGCGTGAGCATTTCGACGCCGACCATGGTGGGCTGCTTCGCGTCGACGAGTGCCTTGACGAGATCAGCTTGAAGCTGCTGATGCGGTGCCGTCGCGTGCTGCTCGCCTAAGTAGAGGAATCCGCGCTTCGCCGCCTCGGCCGCAATCTCGGAAACCGTCGCCTCCTGCCCGGTCTCGGTGCTGTAAATTGCTCCCGGCGCAAACTTCATTTGTCCCGGGCGACCGATGTTCAAAACGTAAGGTGTTTCCGCCTGGGCAAGAACAAAAAGGGCAGCAAGCATGTTTACAGTTATACGCTTTGGTAGCCTAACGTGATGCGACTGCGCTTTGCCACTCCGATTGCCCTTCTGCTCGTCGCTGCAACGCTCGGGCTAGGCACATCCAGTTGCCAGCCAAAACCTGAGCCAAAGAAGGTCAGTACCGAGCCGACGGTCGAACCGCCGCAAAAGCTCTATGAGCAACTGCGCGTGGGCTCCGTGCAAGCTGACATCACGATCACCGAGCTAGAACAGGCGCGGGACATCCTCCAGGCTCTCAAAGCAAACCCAAAGAAGGATATTCAGGAAGCGGTGATCGACCTCTTGGACATCATCGACAGCGTCGCCCGAACCCTTGGCGACTTCACCGTCGTGCCAGAGAAGTCAGAGATCGAAAAGGAGTTCGCCGTGCAGGATGAACATCGGCTAGCAGGAATTCGGGCCTTCGAAGAAGCGCAACTCGACCTTGGAGACGCGGACGGCGTGATCAACGAATTGCGAAGCCTTCTCCCCGACGAAACGAGCCCGCAGCCGGGCGAGGTTCAAAACCACTTTACGAATGCGGGTGAAGCTTTGGTTGATGGCATCCGGGGCCTTGGCGGCAACCCGGATGCTCCATCAGAAGCTGAAAACTGAAAAGTCAGTGAACGAGGAACGGCAAGTTTGCCGTCGCCGCGTTCCCTTTTCCGTCCCGCACAAACGCATAGACCCGGTACTCACCGACATACGGCGGAACGGTGAAGATGTACTTACTGGCCTTCTGCTTGACGGTTGAAATCGTTGGCGGCGCAGCCTGTGGGTAGCCACCCGGCTTCTTGTCCTTGGATTCCAACATCACGATGAACTCGTACTCCAACGTGTCGCCGTCAAGGTCCATCGCCGGAACGCTGAAGGTCAGCTTGTCGCCAATCTTCGCTTTCATCGCGGGCAGCAAGGCAGGCGTTTCAATCCTCGGCGCGAGGTTCTTCGGCGCCTTTCCGCTCCACTGCTTCTGCATTTCCTCCGCGGACTGAAGCGACTCGCCCGTCGGCAACTGCATTCCAAACCAAGTTGCGGTTTCTTCTTGCTTGAATCCCCAAATGAATGCATAGGAACCCAAGCACCAGCCGGCGTTCGATTTGATCCGCTCTTCGTAGTTTTTCTTATACAGATCGGCTTTCTGGGTGCTTGTCGGCTCCAGGGCGACGTTCCAGTCCGTCTTCGCGACTTCCCACTGCCCCATCGGACCAAACTCGGTGACCATGAACGGCTTCTTCCAGCCGAACTCCTTCAATCGCTTAGGGAGCGTCGGCAGTCCACCGTACGAATTCACTCCGAGCAACTGTACGTCCGGCGCATACTCGGCGATCATTTTCGCCTTCTCCGCACTCACTTCTGCCACAACGGTTGTGATCGGATGGTTGGGGTCTTCCTCTTTCACCATCTTCGCGAGGCGACCGATCTCCTTCCAAAGCACCGGATTATCGTTGCCCCCGGTCTCCATCTCGTTTCCAAGCGCCCACATCAGAACGGCAGGATGGTTCTTGTATTTCCGCACCATCTCCCGGACCTTTTCGAACTGGTCGTCTAGCTGCTTCTGATCGTTCCACTTGAACCCGTGAGCAACGTGACCGAGCCAGTAGCCCACGGTGACGCTGAGCCCATTTTTATGCGCTCGGTCGAGCAGCCCAGGTGTGTCGTCGCCGGTGCCCCAGGTCCGAATCGAGTTCCCGCCCGCGTCGGCGAGCCGTTTGAGATTCAGGTCGTCGGATGAGCTGCAGCCTGCACCCTTGATCCAATACGGTTGCCCATTCCGGTACAGAACGGTTCCGTTTGCGGTCGTGCGGAGTTCAACTTTGCTTCCTTGCATTACCGGCGCACCCAAGATCGTAAGGGCTAACAACGACGTTAACATGGATACATTCTACGTTGAGAAACGTTTCTCAAAATCCAACGACCTAAGGAATTTGCGCTTTGCCAGAAAAAGTCGCACACTGGTGATATGTTTCTTCCAGTTCTCGTGGCGGCGCTCAGCATGACGCAAGAAAAATCAACGTTCCTCATCCTGTTGGTCCGACCCGACAACGCACCGACGTACTCCGCTGAGCGGTCAAAGGAGATTCAGGACGGGCACATGGCCCACCTCACCAAGCTTTACAATGCCGGCACGGCCAAAGTCGCGGGACCGTTTATGGAAGACCAGCGCATCCGCGGCATCGTGCTGATCGAAGCCAAAAACATGGAGCTAGCCAAGATGGCTCCGATGGCAGACCCGGCCGTGATGGCGGGCCGACTCGCCGCCGAGGTCTATCCTTGGGCGATCGATCCAGTCAAGTACGGCAAGCCCGCAGAGCCGATGGAGCTTGTGACAAACACGATGGTGCTCATTGAGCGCGTGAACTTCACGCCGAAGAGCTTCTCTTCCCAGCGCTCGCTTTACATGAAGGGGGTCGGCACAACGCTTGTTTCGGGCCCGATTGCCGGAGATTTCAAATACATCGACGCGTTTATCGTTCCTGGAAACGACAAGGCGAAGGTCGCGGCACTCGCGGAGAAGCATCCCGCAGTGGTCGGCGGATACGGGAAAGCAATCGTTCTGCCGTGGGGATCTGCCAAGGGCGTCTTGGCGAAATAGGAAGAGTGGTGCCGGGGGCGGGACTCGAACCCGCACGATTTGTGGTCAACGGTTTTTGAGACCGCCGCGTCTACCATTCCGCCACCCCGGCTTGGGAAGAAGAGTGTACCGCGTTCAATCTCGTACCCCCTTAACTGCTAATCTTAAGGCGTGAAGGTTCTTGTTGCGGATCGGTTCGAAGAAATCGGGCTAGACGGTTTGCGCCGTCTCGGCGTGGAGGTCATCTACGAACCTTCGCTCGCTGGAGCGGCCCTTGCCGATCGTCTGCGAGAGAGCGAGGCGGCAGTTTTGGTCGTTCGCAGCACGGAGGTTCCGGGCGAAGCGATGCGAAACACCAAGCTTGGGCTCGTGATCCGAGCCGGAGCCGGTTACAACACCATCGATATCGATGCCGCAAGCGAACTTGGCATCCTGGTTACGAACTGTCCCGGAAAGAACTCTCAAGCCGTCGCTGAACTTGCTTGGGGACTGATCTTAGCCTGCGACCGCCGAATTCCGGAGAACGTTTCTGACCTGAATCAAGGCGTTTGGAACAAGACCGAATACTCCAAAGCTCGTGGACTTCATGGCCGAACCTTCGGCGTGATCGGCATTGGAAAAATCGCCCAGGAAATGGTGGTTCGGGCTAAGGCATTCGGAATGAACGTCGTGGCTTACAGCCGCTGGATGACTCCTGATCTTGCCGCCGGACTCCAAATTGGTCGAGCCAGCAACGCGACCGAGGTCGCGCTCATGGCCGACGTCATTTCTGTTCACGTTGCCCTTACGCCAGAAACGCGGGGCTCGCTGGACCACGCATTCTTCGACAAACTTCGCCGAGGCGCGATCTTCATCAACACCAGCCGTGCCGAAGTCGTCGTCCAAGACGCTCTTCTCAAAGCGGTTACCGAGCGAGGCGTCCGCGCCGGGCTTGATGTGTTTGAAGGTGAGCCGAGCGGGGGAACGGGCAGCTATTCGGGTGCGCTGCAAAACTTGCCGGGCGTCTACTGCACCCACCATATTGGAGCCAGTACGGAGCAAGCCCAGGAGGCGATTGCCCATGAAGTCGTTCAGATCGTGCGCGAGTACCGTAGTAAGGGCGGCGTTCCAAACGTGGTCAACGTGAAGCGTGCCGAAGTCGCAACTCACGTCGTCGTGGTTCGACACCTAGACCGGGTCGGCGTTCTTGCCCACGTGCTCTCGGTTTTGAAGGACGAGGGGCTCAATGTTCAGGAGATGGAGAACATCGTCTTGGGCGGCGCTCGCTCGGCAATCGCTCAGATTTCGGTTGATCGCGAGCCACGCCCAGAAGGTCTGCTCGCGATCAAGATGAACGAAAACGTCTTTGACGTCAGCGTGTTTCAGATTGAACGAATTGCTTAAGACTCTTTGAGAGTCAGCTTCGTTTCGCCGCGTCGTAAGACCACGCTTCGCTCGTTTACAGCTTCGATTTCCCAACCAAGGGGGCCCTTGCTTCCCTTGCGACCAATCCATTCCGTGCCGTTGAGTAGAACAATCGCGATCGGGTGGTAGCCATCGATCAAGCCGATCAACTTCGGCGGGTCAACCTTGGGCCCTTCGGCGATTGGCTCACCGTTTTGCCCGGGAGCGGTCACTGGTAAAGGCGTGATCGGCCCCTGGGCTGGCATTCGAGTTACTTCTGGCAAAGGCTCAACGGGCTCAATCGGCTCGGGCGCTTGCTTAACGACCTTCTTAGCGATTTGTCGGAAGGGGGTGGCTGGCGCAACAGCCGGCGGGTCCATGAGCGCCACTTTTCCACCCGGAGTTAAACCGGTAGCAACCAAACCTGCCGTTCCCGTGGTTGGGCTAGGAGTGTCCAAGCCCGATGACATCACGATCGGCGCAGCCTCTTGAGCCGGGGCCGGAGCCCCTCCCAGAATGCCCATTGAAGACAGAAGTTGGAATCCTACGAATCCAAAGACAATGACTACACCGCCCACCAGGGCGTACATTTTCTTCTGATCTTCTTTTGCTGCAGGCTTCATCTTGGAGTCCCGGGCTTCGCATCATTCATGATGCGAGGCGTAATCGTTACTACAATATCGGTCCTTCGCTTGGATTTCGTACGGTTTTTGAACAATTCTCCGATCAAAGGCAGATCGCCCAGGATGGGGAACTTCGTCAGGGTCTCCGACTGCTCGTCTCGGATCAAGCCACCGAGCACCACGGTTTCGCCATCGTTCACAACCACGGTGGTCTCCGCTTCTCGCGTGCTGGTCTGAGGCAGACCGTTGGAGTCGATGCTTCGAATCGTGCTGACCGCCGGATTAACGTGCATCGTGATCGTGCCGTCTGGATTGATTCTTGGTCTCAGCAGCAAGATGATGCCTACCGGGAACTCAAGAACTTCAATCGTCTGCGCACCCAACGCGCCCGCCGTCGCGATTCGAACTCGTAGCGTGTCGCCGATGAAGACGCTTGCGCTGTCGTTGTCCATCACCTGAACTCGTGGGTTCGCGAGGATCTTCGCGTTTCCTTGGGTGATCTGTGCCGAAAGGGTCGCAGTGAGCGAGCCAGGCATTCGCGAAATCTGGCCAAGACCTGCGGGTTTAGTGGTGTTCAGGTTGTTGAAAGTCGTAAGGTCTGCAACGGTGCCGTTTGGCACTTCCAAGAACTGAAGCGGCTGCCAGTTAAACGTATTGCCGAGATTCGAGCTGAAGTTTGGCGTGGTCTCGACCACGTTCACGTCTACCGTGACCTGTGGCGGGCGAACGTCGATGGCTTCCAGCAATCGAATCGCTTCCATCACGCGGGCTTTCGGACCACGGACGACGAGCCGACGTCCCTGTTCGGTCGAAGCGCGCTGTAGCTGCTCAAGATCCTGACCACCGGCTTGCTGACCGCCCAAAGCCGGAGCAGCCTGTTGCTGCTGCTGTCCTCCGCCACCGCCGCCTTGATCTTGCTGCGAGATTCGCGAGCTGATTGGCGAGAAGAGTCCGCGCTCTGGCGAGTAGGCTCGCGGCGCCACGAAGACGTCGACGTCCTTCATGGACTCCTTCAGGAATCGCTGGAGGGGACCACTCGTGATGTACTTCGACTCGTAAACCTCGGTAACGATGCCCGAATCCATCGGGTCAACCGCCTTATCCAGCTTTTCGATGGCCGCCTTTGCCGCAGTTACTCGTTCCGTGGTCCCCGTGAGCGTCACGATCGATCCATTCGCCGTCACGATGACATCTGGGAACAGCGTTCCCATCTGAGCGACGATTCGGCTCACGTCACCTCGGACCGAATAAACCTCAACGGCTCGAGCGGCGGTCGTTTGTGTCTCTCCCGAGAAGTCGTCGATGTACTGCTTCGCTTCCTTCAGGTCTTCCTGAATTCCGTAGAAGACGATCTTGTCACCGATCGCGGTTACGCTTGCCTGCGGAAATGCGGTTTCAAGCGCTTTGGAAATTTCGGTAGCCTTGGCCGGATCGACCTGGAATCGAGCCCGGAAGGAAAATGGCTCGAGGGCGCGCTTCATCTCGTCGAGTCCAGCGACCACGAACGTGTTCTGCGTGCGGCGGAAGGTGAGACCAGCAGCAGAAACGGCAGCGCGGACAGCTTCGTCAGCAGAGTTAGCGATGATTGTTAGCGTAATCGGAGTTCGATCTTTGCCCGCGTAAACGATGTTCACGCCAAGTCTGGCCGCCAATGCGCGGAAGACGGACGGAACGGTCGTATCCGTGAACGAAAGTCGGACAGGCAGTTGACCTACGCCGGACACTGCGCCGGTTCTATTCGACGCCGCTGCAGACGTAACGTCTGCAACTTGTGGTTCGACGGCCGCTGGAGATGGAACCGGGGTTCCTCCCAGCAGAGAGATTCCTAACGCAATTGCACTGTGACTCATGATTACCCTTCCTTGGTTTGTTCCGCTGACTCTTCTGCAAGCGGCACGTTCATCAGAACGTATCGCGCCAGAACTACGCCAAGCTCAGTAGCCGAATCCGTTCGGCTCCACTTGACATTACTTATTGTGTACATTCTTTGCGAATTTTCAAAGTCTCGCAAAAACGCGCGAATATTAGCATAGCTTCCGCCAACGCTAAGTTCCGCATAAATCTTCTTCACGCCGGTCAAAGTCTTATCATCGTCCAGCGTATACCGGTACCCTCGACTATCCAGGACTCCCGCCCCAAATGCCTGAGCTCGTGAACTCAACTTGAGCAAAGTCACGTTGTGAATCTTTGCGATCGTGTTCAAATCTGAAACAAATCGAGTCTCTTCCGTCGGGCCATCCATCGGTCCAATCCGGCGCTGGTATTGCGTGATGTCCTTCGATTTGCTGTTAAGCGCGATGGCCTTCTTAACCTCTTCATCTGCCTTGGCAAAGTTCAGCTGCGCGCCAATAACCCGACCAAATTGAATGATCAGAGCAACGGTCGCGGCGACGATGCAGATGACTGGCAGCAACCAACCTAAGATTCTGGATTGCATTTTATTGTCCTCCTACTGGGGTTGGCACTTGCGTCTTCGGGTCTATCGTAGGGTCAACCGCCGGCACAACTGGCTGGGGCTTTCCGGCATACTCAACTTCCGAAAGATTGTAAGTTCGGGCGCTGATCTTGAACTCAATAAAGCTCGTGTTCTCGTCCTTCTTTCGTTCGATTCCGGCGATGGTCGGATTGACCACTGCCTTGCCGAGCTGGAGGCGGCGGACCATATCCACGATGTAGCTTTCTTCGTTCGTGATCCCTTCAATGGTCACATTCTGTTCTTGGCTTACATCGATCGACTTCAGTCCGATGCCGAGCGGAGCGCTTCGAGAAATTTCGTCGATCACGGATACCGCGGGAAGGCCATCCTTCCTTAGCAGGTCTGCCTGCTGAACCAAGCGCCGAACGGTTCGGTCAGCGAGTTCGGCTTGCTCACGGATATTTTGCGCCCGCTTCTTGGTGTCTTCGGTTTGCCGCTGAAGCTCGTTAACCTGGTAGCTACCAAAGAGCCAACCTCCGAGACCAACCGCGAGGGCGCCGATAGAAACCAGCACGCTTCCCAAAAGGTTGCGCTGGGTGTCTTTCTTCTGCTCAAGCGCAAAATCACGCTTATAGATTTCGACCCGCGGCGCACCAATCGCGAGGTCTGCCCGATCCATCAGGGCGATTCCGTAGGCCGTGTTATAAGACAGCGCGCCTTGTGGGACGCTTTCTACGGGAGAGTTCGGCACGAATGCCCGCACGACGGTCTCGTCCGGGTCGTAGTTATTCGACTTGTCACCGAGCCAAGTCGAGAACGCGTCAGTCCAACGTAATTCAATATCAAGCCGGGTTGCAATCGGCTCCAAGAAAGTAGCCATCCGTTCCGTCACACTGGTGACGAGCATGCGGCGTGGCAGGGCAGAAACATCAAATTCTCGCTCGAAGTAGTCCACCGAGCGCCGAATATCAATCGCGAGTTCATCAATTCTCGCATCGTTTAAATCTAGGCGGCCGTCCTCGGTGTCCGAGACGAGCAAGTTTGCACCAACGTTCAGCGATCGGTAGAACCACAGTTCTCCCTTAACCAGCAGCGTTAAGTCCGCCGACGTTTCGTGGAAGTTGAGCACAACCACCGACTCTTCGTGGGCGAGGAACGGAACGAGGGCGCGGAGGCGAGCAAACTGGGCAGGTTCCAGCGAAACCAGATACAGATTCTGCGATTCGCATGCTTCCTGAAGGTGAAGCACCGTACTGCTGTGGGTCGCTGCGATCAAGACCGGAACTTCGTCAACCGCCTGACTGTTCGGCGACCGAAGCTTGAAGAAGCCGTAAGTGCCCTGGTCTTCAACGAGGTGGTAGTGGGCAACTTCCCCGTCGACGATCGTCTTCAGGTCGGTGCCGGCAACCGCAGGAACGGAGATTCGGTAAGTCGAAACGCGTGCGTCGGGGACAGCAATGCTGACCCGCGTGCTGTTGTCGACTTTCAAGCGTTCAGAAAGCTTTTTAAGGGCTTGACCGATCAAGCCGGGGTCTTGAATGAACCCACCGCTAACGAGTCCAGGCTCGATTTGGAGAATGGCGTGAGCCGTGACCTGGGATCGGTTGCCGGTATGACGGACGTTTACACCACGGATCTCAGAATCCGTGATTTCAATTCCTACGTAATTGCGATTACGTCCGCGATTAAAGGCCATATTCTTGGTACGTCCGTGTTTCTGACCCGTCGGTCTGCCATCCCAAAAGCCATCCTTAGCTCCCGGTCAATCAAGCTGCCGAGGCACGCCAGACCGATTCAGGCAGACACGCATTGTCTACACAGAGGTTATTGGCTGTCGGATCCAATTTCGGTAGGGCCACGCGCCGCCCGAAGGGCAAATTATCAGAACTTTCAACCCGTCGAAGGACGTCACTGGCATCCTTAGACAAAAAAATGGGCGGCGAGGCATTGCCTCGCCGCCGGATCGTGAATCGTCGTCAGCCTTACGCTTACTGCTGAAGAGTGATGGTTGGCAGGTCGCCTGCGGTGCAGTTGCTGCCAGCAGCTGGCTTGATCGTTGCGGTAGCTGCAGACTGGGTGAAGGTGTAATCCGTAGCGAGCGAAGCCGCGCCGGTGCAAGGGTTGGTTGGAATCGTGCCGCCGAGTTCAGTCGTGATCGCTGCGGTCGTGATGTCGGTCGAGCTGTACGACTTTCCGTTGCTCTTCACGTAAAGAGCCTGAACTGCAGTTGCGATGGCCTTGGCGTTTGCATTGGCGGTCTTGTGTCGAGCGTCCTTCACCGAAGAAAGGTAGCTAGGAAGAGCGACGGCAACCAAGATGCCGAGGATGAGAACGACGACGAGGAGCTCAATAAGAGTGAAGGCTTTGTTTGACTTGTTCATTTTATGATCCTAAACCAGCGGACTTACTCAGAATGAGTTTCCTTTAGTGCGCCCGTTTTCATTCATTAGTGTTTATCAGAATCCGAATAATCGCAAGGACACCTTCCGGGTACTCGGTTTGTGTGACGCCAGATTGAGGCAAGAAAAACGCCCGCCCAGCTGGTGCTGGACGGGCGCGGAGAGCGTGTTCCGCTCTTACTGAGCGAGGGTGATGACAGGCAGATCGCCGGCCGTGCAGTTCGAGCCAGCCGCAGGCTGAATCGTGGCTTGAGAAGCGGTCTGAGTCAAGTTGTAGTCGGTCGTGAGCGAAGCTGCGCCGGTGCAAGGGTTGGTTGGAACCGTGCCGCCGAGTTCAGCCGTGATAGCCGAGGCGGTGATGTCCGTCGCGCTGTAAGACTTTCCGTTGCTCTTTGTGTAGAGAGCCTGGACTGCAGTTGCGATGGCCTTAGCGTTTGCGTTGGCGGTCTTGTGTCGAGCATCCTTTACCGAGGAGAGGTAGCTAGGAAGAGCGACGGCAACCAAGATGCCGAGGATGAGAACGACGACGAGGAGTTCGATGAGCGTGAAAGCTTTGTTAGACTTGTTCATGTTTTTGCTCGAAATTCTTGGTTCCTATTTGGCAATTAATCCAAATGCTGAACCGGACTACGAGATGTATTTTTTATCAGAATCTCTTTACGCGCAATGACACCTTTTGGGTAATCGAATCGTGTTACAACGCTTCCACGGGACAAACGCAAAACGGCCCGGATGGCAATCGCCATCCGGGCCGAAGCCTAAGAGATCCTACTGCGAGAGGGTGATCGTTGGAAGATCGCCTGCGGTGCAGTTGCTGCCAGCCGCTGGCTTGATCGTTGCGGTAGCGGCAGCTTGGGTGAGCGTGTAATCCGTGGTGAGCGAAGCAGCGCCGGTGCAAGGGTTGACCGGAATCGTTCCACCAAGTTCAGCCGTGATAGCCGATGCGGTGATGTCGGTCGAGCTGTACGACTTTCCGTTGCTCTTCACGTAGAGAGCCTGGACTGCAGTCGCGATCGCCTTAGCGTTTGCGTTGGCGGTCTTGTGTCGAGCATCCTTTACCGAAGAAAGGTAGCTAGGAAGAGCAACGGCAACCAAGATGCCGAGGATGAGAACGACGACGAGAAGTTCGATGAGCGTAAATGCTTTATTAGACTTGTTCATGGCTGATTCCAGTTGCTCCCTCAGCCGCGTGTATCGCACTGAAGAACACTAACGTTATTGGTCATTTTCATAACAATTCCATACCTAAAACTAAATGCCAGTAATCCTGCGAGTGAATTGCAATGACCTATACAAACAATAAAAGGCCACCCCAGGGAGCCTGGGGTGGCCGAAGTACGAGCCTTGGAAACGGAAACCTTACTGAGTTAAGGTGATCGTTGGAAGATCGCCTGCAGTGCAGTTGCTGCCAGCAGCTGGCTTGATCGTTGCGGAGCTTGCGGACTGCGTCAAAGTGTAGTCAGTGGTGAGCGAAGCTGCTCCCGTACAAGGGTTGTTTGGAATCGTTCCACCAAGTTCGGTGGTGATGTCGGACGCCGGAATATCGGTGGTGCTGTACGACTTACCGTTGCTCTTCACGTAAAGTGCCTGAACTGCGGTTGCGATGGCCTTAGCGTTTGCGTTGGCCGTCTTGTGTCGAGCGTCCTTCACGGAGGAGAGATAGCTAGGAAGAGCGACCGCAACCAAGATACCGAGGATGAGAACGACGACGAGAAGCTCGATGAGCGTAAATGCCTTGTTGGACTTATTCATGACTGAATTCCTGTTGCTCACCGAAGACCAAACTTTTCAATGAAGAACGTTGATGTTATTGGCCCGTTCGCAATAAATTTCAGTCATTTTCAAAAAACATCGATGTCCGCAACCCGTCGGGTGACCTTCGATCCCTCGTTGCCTGTCCACGGTCGCCGATTTAGATAGGCGGCCTTTATCATTCCATCGCCAACGTACCGACATTTGCGTCCTGAACCAAAGTTAAAGCCACCCCAGATTCCTGGGGTGGCTTTAAGCCAACGAGCAGTTATTCGAGACTACTGCGAAAGAGTGATCGTTGGGAGGTCGCCGGCAGTGCAGTTCGAGCCAGCCGCAGGCTGAATCGTGGCTTGAGAAGCGGACTGAGTCAACTGGTAATCGCCCGTCAGCGTAGCCGTGCCGGTGCAAGGGTTGGTTGGAACCGTGCCGCCGAGTTCAGCCGTGATAGCCGAGGCGGTGATGTCGGTCGCGCTGTAAGACTTTCCGTTGCTCTTTGTGTAGAGAGCCTGGACTGCAGTTGCGATGGCCTTAGCGTTTGCGTTGGCGGTCTTGTGTCGAGCATCTTTCACCGAGGAAAGGTAGCTAGGAAGAGCGACGGCAACCAAGATGCCGAGGATGAGAACGACGACGAGAAGCTCGATGAGCGTGAATGCCTTGTTGGACTTATTCATGATCTGTTTCCTGTTGCTCCCTCACCCTTTCGCGCTGCGAAGAAGAACACTTCATTTGTTGGAAACTCACGAAAAAAATCCAAGGATTCCCGACAAAATGCCAGCATTTTTACTTGCATCATTTGCGCCTACAGATTCGAAACCAAAGGCTTGCAACTGCCTTGCTTTACTTCGATAGGGTGATCGCCGGAAGCGACGATGCATCGCAGGTTGAACCAGCAGCTGGACGCAACGTGGCGGTGTTCGTTGTCAGCGTCAAGGCATAGTCCGTCGTGAGAGATGATCCACCGGTGCATGGATTTCTCGGAATAGAACCGCCCAGCTCGGAGGTGATGTTAGCGTCCGTGATGGCTGGCGCATTGTATGCCGTACCGCCGACTTTCACGAAGAGCGCCTGAATCGCCGTCGCAACGGCCCTTGCGTTCGCGTTCGCCGTCTTGTGGCGGGAATCCTTGACCGATGAAAGGTAGGACGGCAGGGCAACCGCAACCAAAATGCCAAGAATAAGCACCACGACCAAGAGTTCGATCAAGGTAAAAGCGCGCCTAAACTTCGTCATCACACCCATAGTGTCCCTCAAATCGAGGGTAATGGGTGTCGCATTTTATTGGTGAACGTTTATTGCGTGAGTACGATAGAGCGCATCTCGGCCGAATCACACAGAGATCCCGGCAACGGAGCCATTGTGGCGGTGCTTGCGTTCAAAACTAGCTTGTAGTCGACGGATAAGGACTGCCCGGCCGTGCATGGATTGATCGGAACCTTGCCCCCTAGCTCGCCGATGATGGCGGCTTCCGTGATACTGGAGTGGTTATAGGCCAAACCTCCCGTGCGAACATACAGCGCCTGAACGGTAATCGCAATCGTTTGCGCATTAGAATTGGCCGTTCTCTCGCGTGCGTCTTTCACCGAGGACAAATAGGAAGGTAGCGCAATTGAAAAGAGAATGCCCATGACGAGGATCACGACGAGCAGTTCAATCAAGGTGAAAGCCCTGGAACACTTTTTAATGCAATTCATACCAACCTTGGTCAAATTGTAAGGCAAAGACGTTTGCCCTGCAATTGGAATATAGGCTGGAAGGCGAAATTTCTTTCGCCTTTTTTCAGATACGGTCCTTCAGCGTTACTTGCCGGACTTCTCGAACGCCTTACCGAGGCTAAAGATCGGCATATACAACGCAAGCAAGACGAATAGAACGATCGCACCAACGACGCCAGTCATGATCGGCTCGATCATCTTCGTCATCTTCTCAACCGCGTACTCCACGTCTCGCTCGTAGAACTTGTTGACCTCGTCCAGCATCGCGTCAAGATCGCCACTTGCCTCACCGGCGGCAACCATCTTAGTAACCATCGGAGGGAACTCGTTGGTCTTTTCGAGCTCTGGCCCGAGAGCCGCTCCATCCCGAACCGCGCTCGCCGCCGTCATAACAGCGTCCTTAATCACCGAGTTTGCCGAAGCACCGGCCGACACGGCAAGCGCTCGAAGAACCGGAACACCTGCGCGGGTCGAACCCGCAAGGGTCTGAACAAAGCGAGCGATCGCAACCTTTCGCATGATCGGGCCGACCAGTGGCAACTTGAGCGAAAGTTCGTCAAGGCGTCGCTTCCCATTTGGCGTTTCGGCGTACCGCTTGTATCCGTAGTACGCAAGCCCCATGAGAATCAGGCCGACCCACCAGTACTTGATGACCGCGTTGGAGATGTTGATGAGCGTTTGGGTGACGGTTGGCAACTCGGCTCGAAGGTCCTTATAAACCTGAGCAAAGGTCGGAACAACCACCAAAAGCATGATCGCAACCGTAATACAAGCGGCGGCAACAACGATCTTCGGATAAACCATCGCTCCGTTGACCTTTCGCTTCAGCTCTTCCATCCGGTCGAGCTGGTCGGCGGCAATGTCCAAACAGAAGTCGAGGTTTCCAGCCGCTTCGCCGGCTTCGAGCATCGAAACGAGCAGTTCCGGAAACACCTTCGGATACCGTCGGAACTGGTTAGAAAGACTGTCGCCCGAAACAATGCCCGCCTGAATTTCGGAAAGGATCTCCTTCATGACCGCGTTCTGGGTCTGTTCATAAAGGATTTCGATGCCTTGAGTCAGCGGCATACCGCAACGAACTAGCGTAGCAAGCTGTCGCGCAATAACCACGACTTCGGAAGACTTTGGCATCTTCGGACCCATAAGTCCGCCGCCCTGTCCCGTTTCGGGCTTGCTGTCGCGCTGCTCAAACTGGGTCAGATAGAGGCCGTTCTGGCGCAACAACGACCGCAACTCTTCCGGATTGTTCGCTTGCAGCAGTCCCTTGACAACTGCACCCGCCCGGTCCCGACATTCATATTCATAAACGGTCATCTTTCTTAATCCTCTTCCATCGCAAATACGCGCATGATCTCACTAGCAGGTACCTGACCCGCCAACACTTTTTCAATCGCACTTTGTCGCATCGTCTTCATTCCCGTTGCAAGTGCGCACTCGAATAGCTCCGCACCAGATGCTCCCGAGAGCACGAGTTCGCGCAGCTTTTCGTTCATCGTCACGATCTCAACCGCCGCCGTTCGGCCCCTTGTGCCGCGGCCGTTGCACCGTTTACAGCCTGTTCCCTTACCTACCAATGGCGGCTTTCCGTCCACCAAAGGAATGCCAACCGCCATGCAGTAATCCTTGTCGATCTCAACCATTTGGCGGCAAGACATGCAAACGGTTCGCAGAAGTCGTTGGCCGAGAATTCCGGTAACCGCCGAAGCGATCAAGAAGGGCTCAACGCCCATATTCTGAAGACGCACGAGCGCACCGGGAGCGTCGTTGGTGTGCAGGGTGCTCAGAACAAGGTGGCCCGTAAGTGCAGCCTGAACGGCGATCTCCGCCGTGTCCTTGTCTCGAATTTCACCAACGAGAATGACGTCAGGGTCTTGACGAACCAGGGTTCGCAGACCAGAAGTGAACGTCACCCCGATTTTCGGGTTGACCTGCATCTGGTTAACGCCGTTGAGCTGGTACTCAACCGGGTCTTCAACCGTGTTGATGTTGATCGACGGCTCGTTGATGTACTGAAGTCCAGCGTAAAGCGTGGTGGACTTTCCAGAACCCGTTGGGCCGGTAACCAGCAACAGGCCGTGTGGACGCTTGATCATGCGCTCGAAAACAACCTGCTGTTCGGACAACAAACCGATTCGATCGATTCGCGCGAACGTGTTGTTCTTTTCCAACATTCGCATACAAGCCTTTTCGCCGTGAACGGTCGGCATGATGCTCAGTCGAACGTCAAACTCTCGGCTGTTATCGTCTCGGATCGTGAAGCGACCATCCTGGGGGCGCCGACGCTCGGCGATATCGAGGCCAGACATGACCTTGAGTCGCGACATCATCGCCAGCATGTGCTGACGCGGCACCTGGATGTGGTCATACAAAATTCCGTCAATGCGGTAGCGCACGCGAACCGTTGCTTCTTGCGGCTCAATGTGAATATCCGAGGCGCCGGCGGAAACAGCACCGGTCACCATCTCATTCACGAGCTTTACAATCGGCGCGGTGTCAGCGGCCTGAGGGATCTCCTCTTCTTGGTGCTCATTTTCATCGGTGACGATCGCGTCGATGATTGCACGGGCTTTGCTGCGAACATCGAAGACGCGTCGAATACCTGCCTCGATGTCGCGCTTCAGCGCATAGCACGGAACGATTCGCCGTCCGGTGATCGCGCGCAGCTCGTCAACGACCTCAAAGTTGAGTGGGTCGTTCATCGCGATGAGCAACCGCTCGTCTTCTTCGCGGATCGGCAGCGCCAAGTTCGTCAGCGCAAAATGCTCACTGACCATCATGGCCACTTCAACATCGATTTCTTGGTCGCCGACGTCGATGAATGGGAAACCGGATGCCTGTTCAATGAACGGCGCGAGTTCAGAAACCGAAAGAGTTCCTGCCGTAATCAGAACTTCGGCCAAAGACTCGCCGCTCTGCAAATGGCGCTGCACGGCCTGCTCCAGCTGATCCGAAGGAAGGACCTCGTTCTTCGCCAGAACCTTTGCGAGTCGATCGATCGTTCGGCCGTCCATCATTTACTCTCCTAATGGTAGGCGTTTCTATCGGAAATTACCCCTCAGAAATGGGTTACAGCCCAATCAGAGCTTGGAGTTCCCGGCTTCTTTTAACGCTTGCACAACCGAACGTACTTCCTGGGCTTTTTGCTTGTTGCAAATCAGCACCGCGTCGTCGGTAACAACCACCAATAAATCATATACGCCGGTCATCGCAACCGTGATGTGAGAAGACTCGTTGTAGACCAGACAGTCCGCCGTTTGGGTAAGAACGTTGTCTCCGTAGGTTGCATTATCCCTCGAATCTGAAGGCAAAAATCGGCTGACCGCGTCCCAAGATCCGACATCATCCCATGAAAACTGCGAGCCTACAACGGCAATATTTCCGCTCCGTTCCATCAGTGCGTAGTCAATAGAGATATCAGGCACTTCTAAGAAAAGTGCTTTCGCTTTTTCAACGTCATTTTTGGAAAGCTGCTCGGTGATGCCGTCCAGGAGTTCGAACAGTTTTGGTGCGCC
The DNA here is from genome assembly GCA_027485645.1 of bacterium. GTDB lineage: Bacteria > Armatimonadota > Fimbriimonadia > Fimbriimonadales > Fimbriimonadaceae > Fimbriimonas. The sequence continues at coordinate 91,967 of JAIXQR010000002.1, read as the reverse complement.
GTGCTTCAGCTCAGAGCGAAACGTCTCAACGGTCCAGAAGAACATGCCGCTATTCCAGTAAAACCCGGGAGTTTGGGCATAACGAGCGGCTAGATCAAAGCTCGGCTTTTCGTAGAATCGAACGACCCGGAAACCACGGTTCACCTGGTCAACCACAAGCTCGGCGCCGAGGTCTGCTTCTAGGTATCCGTAACCGGTTTCGGGGCGGGTCGGCAGAATGCCGAGCGTTGTGATCATCCTCTGTCGCTCCGCAATCGTAAGCGCCGCATCAACATCCCGTTGAAACTGTTCGGGCGTTTCGATCAGGTGGTCAGCCGTCACGACCGCCATGCTAACTTCGCTCGGGTCTTCGTGTCGGCTCGACAAAATGGCCGCCACCCAAAGCAAACACCCGGCCGTGTTCCGCTTGGCCGGCTCCACCAAAATCTGGTCTGCGGGGAAGTCTGGGCAACTTTCCAAAATCGCTGGCTTTAGGTGCTCGCTGGTAATAATCAGCACCTTTTCTGGGTCGAAAAGCCCGTTTAGCCGGTTAAGGCTCTGGGTTAAGAGGGATTCGGTTTGCCCCGGCAAAATCACGAGTTGTTTGGGGCGATTTCGGCGAGAAAGAGGCCAGAATCTCTCGCCTGATCCACCTGCCATGATAATTGCGTACCGGTGGTTTGACATACTGTGCGGTTTCCCGCAATATCAAGATACCTTCCGCCCGGGATGGTCCCACGGGCGGGAACTCTCTCTGGCCCGAACGTATAGAGAACAGCATGAGCGATTCACCAAGACTCGAAACCGCAACTTTCGCCGCCGGATGCTTCTGGGGCGTGGAAGAAAGCTTCCGAACCCTGCCTGGCGTCGTTCGCACCGAGGTCGGTTATGCAGGCGGAACCCTCGCTAACCCATCCTACAAGGACGTTTGCAACGGACGAACGGGCCATGCCGAAGTGGTTCAACTCGACTTCGATCCGACCGTGATCAGCTACGACGTTTTGCTCGCCCACTTTTTCGAAATGCACGACCCGACTCAGGTCGACCGCCAGGGTCCCGACTACGGCGATCAGTATCGAACCGCCGTGTTCTATCACAGCGAAGAACAGCGACAGGCTGCCGCAGAGCGAATTGCGATGCTCAATGCCTCTGGGAGATTCCCTCGACCCATCGCGACTAAGTTGGAATCAGCGGAACAGTATTGGTCAGCCGAGGAGTACCACCAGAAGTACCTTCTGAAGCGCGGCCTCGGCTCGTGTCACATCTAAGTTTCGTTAGCGGAAGTTAACGAAATCGATTGGGAAGTCTAGGTCCAGTCCCTTCAAGAAAGTGATGGTCTTCTGAAGATCATCCTTACTCTTGGAGGAGACTCGGACTTCCTCACCTTGGATCTGAGCATTAACCTTCAGACCAGCATCCTTAATCTGCTTGATCAAAGGCTTTGCCTTGTCCTGAGCAATCCCGCTCTTGAACGTGAGCTTGCAGCGCAGCGACAGGCCAGTCGCTGGCTCTGGCGTTCCCCACTCGATCTGTCGGTGGTCAATTCCGCGCTTCAGCAACTTGCTGAAGATGATGTCCTTGACCTGATCCAAGCGGAACTCGTCATCCGCGATGACGGTGATGTCTTCCTTGTCGGTCAAGATTTCGCACTTCGAGCCCTTGAGGTCATAGCGGTTGGAAAGCTCCTTGTCCGCTTGTCCAATCGCGTTCTTAACCTCCATCTGGTCGACGCGACTCACGATGTCAAAACTATAATCTGCTGCTGCCATTACGCTGCCTCCAAGTCCTGGTTCTGGACTAACAACACGAAGTTAACCGGAAACTTCATCTGCTCGGCGTTCAGCAACTTTCGCTGTTCTTCGGTGCTGCTGTCGGCGAACTTCGCCTGAATGCGCGAGGTCGCGGTGGTGTGAACCTCGGAGCTGACCTTCGGCAACGAGTCAAGGTCGACTTTCACGGAAACCTCCGCGGTGTCATAAACATTGGCAACAACGCCGACTAGGCCAGCCATATGGCCAAAGTAGCGGTGTTTCTCTCGGTCTTCTTTGGTGACCGGTCGGGAGACGATGCGAACGCGATCTCCCTCTTTCCATGCGGGCATATAGTAAGTGTACCTATGGGCCATTTCTGGCCCATAGAGATCGTGACGGGTTACTTCATGCCGGAGCCGACGCGAGCTTCCGCGCCTTTACCGGCTTCCGAGAGTCCGCGGGACTGCATTTCGACGCCGCCCTTCGCGGTCTGTCCTGCTTCGGGCGCCGCATTCGGGTCCGTCGTTGCCGTTGGGGCTTCGGAGTTGCAACCAACTACGAAGATTCCCACCGCAATGAGCAGAGCGAGCTTTATTCGTTGTCCCATAGATACTGCGTTCGATCGATCAGCTGAACGGCGCTGACATCAATGGTTCGGTTCCAGTTCGTTCCAATGGCGAGAGCACCTGGGCTCAGCTTTCGAACGCTACCATCGGCAAAGCCAACGGTGGCCTTCTCGGCCGAGCGGAAGCTCGTTCCACCGGTCAGTGCGCCCGCTTCATAGGATTTGATTCCCATGAGCGCGGGGTCGCCCCAGAAGCTACCAACTCCCCAACCGTCGAAGCACCAATCTGCTCGGGTTCGGCAGTCGGGTGGGTCCACGATCACGCTCGTGTCGGGCCCGATCGCGCCGTAGCTGTAGTACTGACCGCCGGTCAAGCGGCTTTCGCTGGTCTGCTCAAACCGTCCGGTGAGCATCACCGTGTTCGATGGCGAACCCAGAGCGCTCTGCGATCGAGTCGAAGGCACAACCAACGGCGTCGGACCTTCGTACGGTGCGAGGGTGGAGTAGTTGTAACCAAAAGTAGCCGTCAACGTGACCTGGTTCACGAACCCGAATGCAGAGTTTCGTGGAACGCGTGGAGCCAGAGGATCCTCGAAAAGGTCAGCCGACTTGATGTACGGAAGGATGTTCCAAACCCAGCTGGAATAGCCGATGAAGTTGCCGGAGTTGTCCCAGCGGTTTGCTGGCACGAAGGTGTCTTCGGTGTCACCCATGTACAGCAGATGGCCGAGCACGATCTGCTTGTTGTTGCTAATGCTGGCGGCGGACTTTGCCGCTTGCTTTGCCTGCGCAAAGACCGGGAATAGGATGGCTGCGAGGATTGCAATGATCGCAATCACGACGAGAAGTTCGATAAGTGTAAATGCTCTTGAGCGCAAACGATAATCTCCACATGGACAGGGCAGTCTTCAAAGCATCGACTGCGGAACCGCAATGTGGCCAAGTAAATTCACGAGTACACCGATCAGCGCCGGTTGAATGTATTAATACGGGATTATCTTGGTATTTCGTTCAGTAAAAATAACAGGTCCGAATTTTCAGCAAAAAATGAGGCACTTCCCCTCTTTTCACAAATAATCATTCGGAAAAGAGGAAGAATGCCTACGATTTGCTGGATGGCTAGTTGCTATATCTTAGATTTTGCTTGAAAACCCAGCCGGTGATGTCTTCGACAGAGAGACCGGACTCGTTGCGAATCACATTCTGAGGACCATGCTCGACAAAGTCGTCCGGAAGGTGGAATGCCTTGAAATTGACTTCGGGCAGATCGTCCGCCGAAAGCACTTCCCGAATCAGTTCGCCAATTCCACCGGAGCCGACGTTCTCTTCAATCGAGACCGCCAGCGGGATTCGCGCGGCTAGCGAGCGCACCAGTTCTGAATCCAGGGGCTTTGCGTAGCGAAGGTTGACCGCCAGCGCGTTCACTCCCCGAGCCTTCAGTTCTGCCTTTGCTGACCATGCCGTGCTTACCATGCTTCCCAGAGCGTAGATCACCAAGTCAAAGCTGTCCTCACTTCCCTCGCCTTCGCCCAAAAGCACTTCAGCTTTTCCAAGCTCAATCGGGGTTCTCGATTCTGGCAACCGGTCATCACTCGTGCCTCGAGGGTAGCGAATCGAGGTTGGACCATCGTTAAATTGCATCATCCAACGCGTCATCTCCCCGAGTTCCGTGGTGTCGCGCGGCGCCAATACGACCATGTTTGGCATGAGATTCAGATACGAAACATCAAAGGCTCCGTGGTGAGTTGGGCCGTCGTCGCCAACCAAACCCGCACGGTCCAGGAAGAACCGAACCGGCAAATGCTGCAGACAAACGTCATGCAAAATCTGGTCAAAGCCGCGCTGCAAGAAGGTCGAATAGATCGCGCACATCGGCTTGAGGCCGCCCGCCGCCATTCCTGCCGCAAACGTCACCGCGTGTGGTTCTGCAATGCCAACGTCGAAGTACCGCTTCGGAAACTTCGCGGCAAACTCGCTCAGTCCCGTTCCGTCCGGCATCGCGGCGGTAATCGCCACCACCGTCGGATCGGCCTCCGCCGCCTGAACCGCGGCGTTTCCAAACGCTTGCGTAAACGAAATGGGCCCGGCTGCCTTCACCATCTCGCCAACTTCCAAATCGAACGGCACGACGCCATGCCACTTTCGCGAGTCGCCTTCCGCGACCTCGTACCCCTTGCCCTTCACCGTGATGGCATGAACGAAAACGGGGAAATCGAGCTCTCGGATGTTCCGGAAAACGTCGACCAGCGTGAGCACGTCGTGCCCATCAACCGGGCCGATGTACTCCCAGCCGATCTCTTCAAAGATCGTGCCCGTCTCGTGGGGAGCTAAGTAGTGGGTAATTCCGTGTCGCAATCCGGCGGCAACCTTATGGATCGGACTTGGCATCTGTTCCACGGCCGACTTCGCCTTTCGCGCGAGCGACTGCAACATTGGCCGGCTGCGTAGCCGACTCAAATAGTTCGTCAGCGCTCCGACGTTTGGCGCAATCGACATTCGATTATCGTTCAGCACGACCGCCAAATCCGCCCCAAGTTCGCCAGCGTGGTTCAGAGCTTCCCAGCTCATTCCCGTCGCAATGCTCGCGTCGCCAACCACCGCAACGATCTTCTCCTTCGTTCCGAGCGCATCGCGTGCCGCGGCGAATCCAAGCGCCGCCGAAACCGCCGTCCCCGCATGGCCGGCACCGAAGAAATCTAGCTCGTGCTCGTCCCGCTTAAGGAATCCGCTCATCCCTCCATGCTTTCGCAGGGTCGGAAATCGATCAAGTCGACCGGTGAGAATTTTGTGGGCATACGCCTGATGGCCGGTATCCCAGATCACCTTGTCCGGCGGCATGTCGTAAGCGGCGTACATCGCCACCGTCAACTCAACCGTGCCGAGGTTTGAACTGAAGTGTCCGCCAGTCTTCGAAACGTTGTCAAGAATGGCTTGACGAACCTCTTTCGCGACTTCGACCAGTTCCTTGTCGGTGAACTTCTTAAGGTCGGCGGGACAAACGATTTGATGCAAATACTGAGTCGCGGAATCCATAGAGGCCCTTGCTTCTAGTACGGAGCAACAGCCCTACAGGTTTACGGGTTCCAGGACATTAGGGCTTCCGACGACAACATCGTCCGGTCTGGCAACATTTCGTACACCGGAATGCCTTGCCACAGTTGCATGTCAAAGCCACCTTCGCTCAACTGGAACGGGCCGTAGGCCAACCCAAGTTTCGCCGGCCCCGTGACCAAAACCGTCTGACAAAGCGCCATCAAGTACGTCGCCGCCGCAACTTGATCTGACTCAAGCAGCCCGGTGATTTCGAACTCGGGCTGAGCAAACTTTTGCATTCCGAGCGTGTAGGCGTGCAATCCGGTCGACAGCAATCGGAACTGGACCGACACATGCTCGCGAGCATCCACGCGCTCGTCCGCTCGCGGGAATAGTCGCACTTGCTGAGGAAGCAGGTACCTGCGGCTAATCGGATCGGCCACCACGCCATCGGCGCGAGCGCCAAACGTCGACGCGACATCGAGCAGAAAGTCCAGCGACGGATAAACCGCCGGGTCGTGCGACTCAAACGTGAACTGCGCCAAGTGCCAAGAGGAACGCACTCGTTCGGAAATATCGACTCCGTAGTCAAGCGCAACTAAGCTCCGCGAAAACGCTTCCGTATCGAACCCCGCTTCCCGCGGCGGCATGATCAACATCTTCAGAACCGTCTTCTGGTCCTTACTTGCCAAAGCGTACGCGCCGTGCCGCAGCGGCAAAGCAAGATCATCCTTACTTGCACCCGAAGCTAGCGGCGCACCGAAGCCAACAACTGCCCCGCCATCGCCTTTCGGATTCAGAATCTGAAGCATTGAGGGCAACGTGGCGCTTGAGGCAAGCACCGAGAGGTAATAGTTCTTCGCGATACCAAATCCCGGAGTAACCGGCTTCTTGAATCTCCAAGCTCTCATCGTCCCCCTCCCGTAATCACGCGCTTCCAGAGCCCGGGTAACCAGGCGAATCCCCAGGCACCAACGCTCCGAACCGCACTGGCCCTGAGCATCCCCTTCGTTGGCTCTTCGTCTGATTCCACGTAGGTCACCAAGTGAAATGGATCCATCGCGCCTAGCGTGTCAACCGTCGTCTGTGCGACCGATTTACCAATCGGAAGTGTGACCCGCAGCTTAGAAAACTTTTCGCCCACCTGCTTCGCCCAAGCGTCAATCTCCTCCCCTTCAAAGAAGCTGAGGTAGCTGAGGATCATGATGAACGCGAACAGCGGAATGTTCATGCTGTACTCAATGAAGAGGTGCATCAAAACCGCCGCCGATAAAATGTACTTTCGAAACGGCTTGTGATAAACCAGCGTCACCATCGCAAACTCGACAAACAACGTTCCGTAAGTCGTAAGCTTGACCATTGGCACTTCGAGCAAGAACGGTGGAAGCGGGAACCTCTCAAACTCCTGCAGTCGATTCGGATACCAGGTCGCTAACCCGTCTCGCCACAAATTCCCTCCGGTCTTTAGCCAAACCGTGGTGAAGTAAACCAGCGACACGTTGTAACTGATCAAGCGCTGACTCCACAAGGGAGCGACCGCCGGCTCCCGCGAAATCCGCCCGGCCCAGATATCTCGCAAGCGATCAACCGAGCACGCTTGACCACAAGGCGACATCGCCAGGTACAGCACTAAGCAACGAAGGATCGTGTCGCCACCGTGCAAGATCACCGGCGACCGATGGTGCATCGAGACCACGAGGATGGCAAACGCGATGCTCACTGGCTTGGTCCACAAGCCGATCGTCAACAGCACCGCCAGCACAAAAGTCGTCCCAAACAGGATCAAACTCCAAGCGTCCGAGTTCGAAAGCGCATAGAGGTTTGGCCGCGCAAAGACAAGTTCCCCGGCCTGATCTGCGTGCCCCAAGAACGCTTCCGAAAACCAAGCGGGATGAAAGCCAGACTCGCTGAACCAGTCTCGCCATTGCCCAAACATCATCGCTAGGTTGAGAACGCATACAAGTCCGAGCGCAATTCGGATCAGGCCGAGGGCGGTGGGCGAACCATGACCGAAAAACCATCTGTCTATCGATTTCACAAATGGCATCACTTCGGTTGCTCCAAGTCTTCTCGACGCACCTGATACCGGAAGTACTCGTAGCTCGAATACTCCTTAATCTGCGGCTTACCCGGCGCCGCAACGTCTCGCCAGTTTCGACGCAAGCGAACGAGTTTCGGTGGGTTACCCTGGTACTTGTCCATCACCCGAGCAATGCGCTGAGCAAAGACAGACCAGATAAACGGGTTCTGCTCGAGGTGGGCCCGCTCGTAGAACTTTCGGTACCGCTCGGCCGGATACTTCTCCATGATGGGCAAAAGGTACATCCGCGGATATTGGTACGTTTCCTTCTTCCCGTTTGCGTACTCCACAATCGCATCGCCATAAAAGTCGCGTTGCGAAGGGTTCGGCGCAAACATGTCCCAGTACTGCCAAAAGCCCGTGGTGAACAAATAGGCCCGCACCGGGAGTAGCGGCTTGATCCGCCGCTGGTTCTCCACGAGCAAGATATCGGTTCCCGTCGGGCGCGCCGTGGCACCTAAGGAATCCAAGCGATTAGGCAGTGACCAAGCCGTGATGCAAAGCAGGTGGAACAAGACAAAAATCTTGATCCACCCGGCAGTTTTTGGGGCCTCAGCAACGACGCCAGTCTTAGCGCTCGATTTCGGCAAGGATGGGTTCGAGCTCTTCATTCGGTCCGATGGCATCACGGATTGATTTCGCGAGGGCTCGTGCTTCATCGTTGTGTCCGGCCGCCGCCGCCGCCAAACCAAAGTTTAGGTGAATCGGCAAAGACGACGGATTTGCCGCCGCGACCTGTCGCATGATGTTATACGCTTCCTCGCTGCGATCTTGACCGTTTAGCGCCTGAACAAGTTCGCCATAAGCTGGCTCGCATCCTGGATACAACTCGATGAGTCGAACGGCCGAATCCTCGGCGTCCGAGAACTGGCCAACTCGGTTGTAGGCAGTGCTCAACAGAGCCCAAAGCTTCCAGTAATCCGCCAGCCAGTTTCGAAGTGGCTTGAGGTCTCGGATCGCGCCCTGATAATCTTCCTGCTCTAGCTTGGCTCGGGCAGCTTCCACGTTCTCGGCTCGCTTTGGCTGTTCGAGTTCGATCAACTTAGCCAGCACTTCCGCCCGGGTGTTCGGGTCTGGATTGCTGGAAAGAATGTCCTTCAGAACTCGCGGAACTTCGAAGGCTCGGTCTGCCTTCTCAAGCGTCTGTGCGTATTCGACCAGCGTTGGAACGTCGTTCGGAGCGACGTCGAGAACGTCCTCGTAGAAATCCATTGCTCGGTCGAGATCATCGTTACCGGCAAGGTACGGCGCGTAATAGCGCTTGATAACCGTGTTGTCTTCAACAACCTCAAGTCCGGTCTCGAACGCTCGCTCGCCGTCTTCCTTCTTGCCCGCGTTGATCAAGCTGACCGCATACTTCGCGTGCGCCTGACCGTTCTGAGCATCTCCGTCGATGATGCCCTTCCAAATTGCCGGAATCTCGTGGTCCCGTCCGGACTGCTGTAGTACCGCCGCAAGGTAGTCGGCCGATGGCTTGTCTGGACCTTCAAGCTCAAGCGCCTTTGCAAAGTTCCGCTCGGCGTTCACCGGCATGTTCATTTGCATCTGCGTCACACCGAGGCGGTTGTAAAGACCAGGGTCCGTGTCGTTCCGCTGAATAGCCTTTTCGAACGAGTTCGCCGCCTGATCCATCATGCCGACCTGTTGGTACAGATCGCCAAGTCCGAAGTAGCCAAGGAAGTCGTTCGGGTTCAGTTCGACTGCTTTCTTCAGAGCTTCTTCCAGCATCTCGAAGTTGCCGATGCGGAAGTTGGCACAAGCTCGGGCGAACTGGACCAAAAGTTGGTACACGCCAACGAAGTTGCGGTCCTTGTCGAACGCTTCAACCAGCGCGTCGAGCGGAAGCTGTGGATTGAACTCCTGAACAACTGCGCCTTCGGACTGCGAAACGTAGTTGAGCGCGTCAAAGCCTTCGAGGAACGCAAGGAAGACTTCTGGATCTTCGGTTCCGAACTGCAGCGACTCGGCGGAGAATCCTTCCGGCATCGTTGCTTCCGAGTACTCGGCCTGCTTGGACAGAATCCAGCGCAGTCGCTCAAAAAGCTCGGCTTTCGGGAACGAAACTTCTTCCTGGAAAACCGGCTCAATCGTGCCCTTCGCGTGGTATCGCAGGACCAGCGAGAAGGTTTCGTCGGTCAGCGACAGGGTTCCGTCTTGAACAAAGTCAACCTGTGCCTGCTCGAACAGCTCTTTCAACTGTTCGTATGGCAAAAGGACATCGCCAAGGTTGGCGTAGGCGGTTCTCTGAACACCGTCTTGTTCGATCTGCGTGAGCAGGTTTACCGAGTTGATTTCGGCCTCGGCAACATTTCGGAGTTGCTCTGCCGTGAATTGGGCAAACTGGCGACCGTACGCAGGCTTAGTCCCTTCGGCGGTATTGAAGGGCAGAACGGCGATTTTCATTGATCACGATTGTACTCGCCGACCGCTACGACTTGCGATAAACCAAGCCGTGAATCATCGGTCTTCGAAAGAAGATTTGCTGGAACTCGAAACCGGCTTTATCTGCCGCTTCCTCATAGGCAGAAATCGGACGCAGGATCACGTTCTCACCCAGTGTTCGGTAGGTCTCTTCTGCCCGTTCAAGCCGACCGTCGTAATCCGCCGGTTGGTTTAGCTTTGTCGCAAGGTGATGAGTCCACTCCGCGCCTTCTGCTTCCGAGGTGGGAGCCGCCATGACAGCGAAAAGAAGTGTGCCGCCGTCCCTGGTCCGCTCTCCCAGCTCAGAAAAATAGCTGTGCAAGAGTTGATCCGAAACAAAATGCCCGACCAGTACCGAGGTGACAAGTTCAAACTTTCCCGTTGGCTCGTCAACCCAAGTCACATTGGCGAGTCCAGAAGTCCTTCCTTTCCCCAGCGCGCGCATGTGCTCGGACGGCTCCGTGGCTTCGATCTCTGCCGTTGGCAGCTTGGCCGCGATTTCGATTGCTTCCGCCCCGGTCCCGGCGCCGCTACAAAGCAGCCGGCTGGCCCCAAGTTCTAGGGCGAAATGAGAAACGGCCTGTTGCAAAACGTCGTAGCCGGGCACAACGCGGCGGATCCGCGCGTCATAGGCCGCCGCTTCCGGAGCATCGAACGACTTCATCCCAATCTTTACGGACGTTGGACTTCAATACTGAAATCAGATATATCCACGTCGGGATCGTTCGCTCCGACGGTGTCGTTCTGCGGCTCGACACCGAGCCGGTTGTCCACCGTGACGTTCGATCGAAGGTCAACCGTGACAAACGTGTTCACTTCGCCGGGGTTCAGCGAGTTTCCGAGGGCATCCCAAACTCGCGATCCCGAGGTTGTTGCCAAGCGGTTCATAGTTAGAAAATTCACCTGAATTCGTCGCAGGTTTGCGGCCGCGGCGTCTGAATCGGCAAGCTGGTTTGCAAAGATATCAAACCGCAACTCTCGCCGATCGCCGTCCCCCGGCAACGTGTAGTTCACGATTCGACCGCGCGTCGCCGAAGTATCAAACCATGAAGCCAGGTTAATTTCGTTCGTCGGATCACCTGCCGTCGGGCCAGGATTGAACTTGTTGAGCACCAGCGGCTGACTCGGGCGAGTCGGATCGTAAAGTACAAAATGAGTGGGCGAACCTGCAACAAATCCGTTCGGGGAGTTATCTCCCAGAACCGGAATCGGCGCTCCCGTTGGCGGTGTTGTATCCGTGGTCAGAACGCGAAGCGCGATGATGTAGATGTACTGCGTCAGCGGTGAGTCATCGGTAGCGTCGTTGATGTTCCCGGTGACGCGAAGCCGAAAACTGATCCGCGAAAACTCGCCAACGCCGTTCGTCGGAAACCGTGCACAACCCGACATCGGGCCGAGCCCGACCGCCAAGATGCCAGCGAAGGCTAAAGAATGCCTTCGGAAAAGTACAGGATTCGATGGCAAGATTCGCATACAACCGTCTTATCGTCACGCGCACTCAGAATGATGCGCTCGGATTGGACGGTTCCGCACCCGCCGCAGTTCTGTCCTTTTAGCGCCGCCATTGCCGTTCCGTGCTTGGCGCGGATGTTCTCGTATTTGGACATCATCGTTGCCGGAATAATTCGTGCCGCGTCGGGGCGCGCTTTGTTCAGCTCCGCGTATCGCGTCTCGAGCTGGGTCTTGAGGGCAACTGCCTCTTTGCGTGCCGCCGCATACTGCTTCTTCCGGACTTCGAGCTCATCCGTAATCTTTTGCGCTTCAGTCTTCGCTGGCCCGATCTCATCCATGATGACCAGGAGCCGCTCCTCGGTGTCCGAGATCTGCTTCTTGGTGGCAAAAATCTCCTTTTCAAGATTGGCGACTTCTTTGCTGGAAGTCACCGACCCGCCGTACATCTCTTTGTCCACCTTCTTAAGGCGGTCCTGGAGGGTTTTGACGCTAAGTTCCAAGTCCAGTTGCTCTGTGTGCAAGTTGCGATACTTGGCACCAATCGTCGCATCCAAGGCTTCCAACTCGGTAATTCGAGCTTGGATATCTTTGCCCGGATTGAAGTTGGCGGCTTTTCGCCGAATATCGAGTAGCTCCGAATCTATTTCGTGGAGCTTCCAAAGACGCATGAGTTCGGCCGAAGCCATGCCCAGAATGTACCGCTACTTTTGCTCTGGAGGTTTCCTCGAAAGGATTAACCGCTCACGAAAGTCGTTAAACGGGCAAATGCAGCGCACGCCCAGCACGTTGGCTACCTCAACCGCCGACGACCAAGATGGAGGGTTCACCTTCTGATCAAGGCATCGTTCTTTTTCTAAATCAAACCGGTGGCAATCTCGGCAGTACACTGTTTTCGGAGGTCCCACGTGCCCGGAGTACTGCTTGCCCTTTGCCTAACCGCTTCTCAGAACACGCCGAAACCAGAACTATCTTACTACCGTGATATGTTCATCGTGCGTGATGCCGGCAAAGTCATCCGGCAGCCCGTGAAAGACGCCATTGATACCGAACCGCTGAGCATCGCTTTTCGGCGGGACGATCATTGGGCGGTTTGGGATGATCGAGGGCTGACGGTTCGGGCCAAAAAGTTGGTCCGATCCAGCCGACTCGAAGACATCTCCGTCTCGCCCCGCATTTTTACAAAAGAGGAAATCCGCGCGACCATCGCCGCGAAGCGAGACCGCCAAGCGCGCTTTCTCACCGGAGCCAAGCGACTCGGCACCAGAACCTACTTCATTCCCCGATGGGTGGATGACTCCGGGAAAGCGTGGCTGGAATGCCTCGTCGAAGTTGACCTGACTTCGGCAAACCCGAAGCCAAAGCTCCTTGCCCGGCTACCCGGCAACTCTCCCGCTAGCCTCGGGATTGACTCGATGCTATTCACCATCAGCGGAAAGCTGACCGTTCCAATCCAGAAGCCAAACGAGTGGGGAATTGCCTCGTGGAACTCTGGCGCAAGCGCGTGGGACTTCAAGCGGCTCGGCACCCGCTTGGTGAGCCTCACCGCAAATGGCAATGCCATCGAACAAAGTGAAAGTGGAACGTACACCGCGTCGCGGCTGAACCTCACGACCGGAGCGAGACAGCTCCTCTTCGAATCGCGCCGCCCAATTCGGTTCCTCGACGATGAAACTCCCGCGTTCATCCTAGAGAAAGGCCCCTCTCCTCGAATCATCAATGCCGAAACCGCGGTCGTCGGAACTTTGCGAGAGAGCTCATTCGCTCGCCGCGTGGGACAGTTTATCGTTGGCTACGAGGGCGATAAAGAACCAACGGCGGCCACCCTCTATCGAGTAGAGGATTGGTCGCCGTTGGCAAGCTGGAAAAAAGATTAGGCGTAGTAAACGCCGTCGAGCGCGGACCACATGGATGCGCAGACAACGTGGCAAGCCGTCTTAGCTCGGGCAAACTCTGCATCGCTGAGGGTTTCCACGTGCTTCTTCAGGTCTTCGACTTCGTTCACGTCGAGGGCATGAATGCGGAAGTACTCCTTCGCCTTGTCCGACATCGTGTAGTGCTCCTCGAGTCCTTCGAGCTTGCTCTGCGCGGTGTACGGCTGCTGAGCTTCGAAAGCGTAAAGTGCTCCCATCGCTTCCGGCTTAACGGAGAAGAATCGCTCGGCCGCCGTTACGAGAACGTCGGTGTGTGGTCGCGAGCTGACGCCGGTTGCTCCGAGTTCGCCCTTGAAATCAGCCCAAAGCACTTCGTGCTCTCGCTCTTCTTCAGCATAGTGGGCCTCGCCCAACGTTTCCCAGCCCTGAGCGATCGTTCCAACAAATCGTCCGTACTCCACGGCATAGTCCGAAAGGATCTCCTTGGAGAGGGTGCCTGCCCGCCAAGCCTGATAGAAAGGATGCTGGTTCAGGTCCAAAGAGGAAACGATTGCGTTGAGTTCTTCCACACGCGACATTCCGTTGTTTTACCCGCGCCTCTAGTCCGCTGTGACCAGAATTGCAACCTATTCCCACGGACTGCGTTACTCTAAGACGAAACATGGGAATTACTGTTCTAGGCGTCATTTTGCTGATTGCGGGTCTAGCCCTTGGTGCAGCCAAGGGTGCCTCACCTGAAGGCAAGAAACTTGGACCGCTTCCAGGAGTCATGGTCATCATCTCTCTCCTCATGATCGTGGGAGGATTTGCTGGCACTACCGTGGTGCAAATCCCCGCTGGTTACCGAGGTGTTCGGCTTGAATTCGGTGCGGTGAAGGGCAACCTTGCCGAAGGAATTCACTTCATTCGGCCCGGCGTGGATGCCGTCGTCCTGCTAGAAGTTCGAACGCAGAAGGAAGAATCCGAAGCAACCGCCGCTTCGCGAGACCTTCAGACGGTCACGACGAAAGTCGCACTCAACTTTCGCGTTGATCCGGACAAGATTGACGAGCTCTACAAGCAGGTCGGCGACCAATACAAGAGCCGAATCATTGATCCGGCCGTACAAGAGTCCATCAAGGTGGTCACGGCTAAGTACACCGCCGAGGACCTCATCAAGAACCGAGCCCAGGTCAAGGGCCAAGTCGAGCAGGACATCACGACGCGACTGTCTCCGTACAACATCTTGGTCGAACCAAGCGGCTTGAGCATCACGAACTTCGCGTTCTCGGAGGAATTCAACCGAGCCATCGAAGCAAAGCAGGTTGCCCAGCAGGAAGCGGAAAAGCAGAAGTACGTCCTCATGCAGGCGCAGCTTCAGCGACAAACCGAAGTCGCTCGTGCCCAGGGTCGAGCCGAGTCGGCAAAGCTGAACGCCCAAGCCCTAAAGGTAGCCGGCGGTTCGCTCGTTGTTGCCCAGGCTTGGATCGAAAAGTGGGATGGCAAGTTGCCAACCGTCAGCAGCGGCAGCGGCACCATCATCGACATCAAGAGCCTCCTCGCCGAAGCCAAGCAATCCGAAAAGCCGTAATGCCATTTGCGACTGCCGCGCAGAAATGCGCGGCAGTTTTTTGTGCTGGTCCGTCTTGTCCTCGATGGCAAAGCTCGCAGGTGACTTGTGGGATTACAACTTGGCGCGCATCGTCGTCGTTGACGTAACCGACGACTACCAACTGATGCAACCGCCAATGCCCGGTGACTGCTATCCCGTTCTTTACGAAACTTATATGCCGATTTACGGGCTGAGTCGAAGCCTTGCTAACTCGGTTTCGACCGAGCGCTTCCTCTACGATTGGCACGAAACGCCGATGGATGGACGAAGCGAATGGTACGTAGGCGTGGTAGAAAAGGCGCGCGTCACTGCCTGAAACCGGACCCGACAAACAAAAAAGAGCGGGGAGTCAGGTTGACCTGACTCCCCGCTCTGTTATTTGAACGAATTCTTAGCTGAGGTCTGCGATCATGGCGTCTGCAATCTGCAGTCCAGATGCCGGGTGGACACCATTTACCAGCTTGGCTTTTGCCGCAGCGATGAGTTCCGATCGATCCTCAGACCGCTTGATCGAATCTCTAACGGAGACTACGAGATCTACGCCGGTCAATGGAGCAACTGCTACTTCCGACTTCGTTGACTCAATGTATCTTTGGTTGCTCATCATTTCCTACACCTGCGCCTTCACAGGTACTAACGTTTTAGGCGATCTCCACGATTCTCTCTTGTCCCGGAATTCCGGTACATAGCAATTTTGCTTGGCAAAAATCGAGGCCGAGGCCGCTCGCTGTCCTGTCGTAAACTATTATTGGAGGCAAAGATGCCACGTTACATACGTTTAGGAAAAGTCCCGCAAAAACATCACGTGCAGTTCCGACAGCCAGACGGCTCGCTCTACACGGAACAACTTATCTCAACCCGTGGATTTAGCGGTCCGATGTCTACGACGTATCACATCAACGCCCCGACCGAAGTGATCGCGTGGGAAGACCTTGGCTCGGTCGCGCCAACTTACTTAGAAGAGGAGCCGCTTCGGCATCGCCATCTCCTCACCGGCAACATGGTTCCGATGGGCGACGCCGTCACCGGACGAATCACCCTCATGGGGAACCAGGATCTTTCTTGGTCGCAGGCGCTGGTCGCCGAACAAATGCCGCACTTCTACAAGAATGCCGACGGCGACGAGTGTCTTTTCATTCACGATGCTGGCGGGGTGATGGAATCCATGTTCGGCTCGATCACCTTCCGCCCCGGCGATTACCTCGTTATTCCCCGCGGAACGATCTACAAGCTCACCTTCGACACCTTGCCGGTCCGAATGATCGCTGTGCTTTCCCATGGCCCCATCGAGATTCCAAAGCGGTACCGAAACGAATACGGACAGTTGCTGGAACATGCTCCCTTTACCGAGCGAGACCTTCGCGCTCCTGAAGAACTCCCCGTTCACGGAGAGCGCGTCGAAACCAAAGTTCTTATTCGTGCCCGAAACCGGCACACGATGTACACCCATCCCTATCACCCCCTCGACGTGATCGGCTGGGATGGCTACGTTTTCCCTTACGCCTTCAACATTAACGACTTCTCGCCGATCACCGGCAAGCTTCACATGCCCCCACCGATCCATCAGACCTTCTATGGCCAGGGCTTTGTGATCTGCAGCTTCTGCCCGCGCATGCTGGATTACCATCCGGACGCGATCGTCGTGCCCTACAACCACTCAAACGTCGACTCAGACGAGGTTCTTTACTACTGCAACGATAAGTTCGGCTCTCGGAAAGGGATCAAGGAGGGCTCCATCACCCTGCACCCGCTCGGCATTCCGCACGGCCCGCAGCCTGGAGCTACCGAAGCCGCCATCGGCGCAACCAAGACGGAAGAGTTGGCGGTGATGGTCGATACCCACCGCCCGCTCAAGCTAACCGCGGATGCCCTGAAGCTCGAAGACCCGAACTATTGGAAGAGCTGGATCAAATCACCTCAACCGTAAATTCCCTTCCCCTGGGGGCGCGCGCGAAGGGGCAAGACGCAACTCAAAAGGAAGCGGAAATTGTACGGCCGAAGTTGACAACAACAGAGTCCATCTGTAGAGTGGGGCTCTAACGATGAAGTTAAACTTTACATCCGCAACTGGCGCCCTCGCCCTTCTGACCATCCTAGCTTGCGGAGGAGCAGGCGGTGGGGAATCTTCCCAGATGATCGCCTTCCCGTACACGGCCACTAACTCTGCGCCCGGCGCCCCGGTCTACATCCGCCCTCTTGGCATCCTCGAATCCGATGCGAGCCTGTTTGCTTCCGGCGAAACTAAAGTGGGGCCGATCGTGAGTCCGACATTTGCCGGTGAATCCGACACCCAAGACATCGTCTTTACTGCCTACCGACCAGGAGGTATCGAACTGGGCCGCGCAACCATCAGGATGACTGTGACCGACGCGTTCAATGTGAAGAACGGATCTCAAAATCTGATCGTGACCTTCAACGGAACCACCCTTACCGCCACTCTCGTCCCTGCTCCGTAGAGCAACAAAAAAGTAGGTTCGCCGAAAAGGCGGACCTACTTACAATCCGAATTACATGCTCATCATGTGCAGCTCCTTCGTTGCCGTCCGAGTACGGCCGAGCATCAATCCGACGCCTGAGATTGCTTCAGCCCGTGGTTCCTCGCTTTGACGGATCTGGCTGAGATCGATTCACGCCCTCGCGACCTTGTCCGCGGCATAGACGGAAACAGAACAAAACGTGTACGGGCGACCGTCTGCGCCGTCCTTGTTGCTTCTGTTGACGAATCAGCGTAAGAATGTAGGTATGAAGCAACTTGCGCTCATCGGAACCCTCCTCGCCCTGACTTCGCTCTCGGCCGCCGAAATCAAGACGGAACGCGTTGAGTACAAGGATGGCGACATGGTGCTCGAAGGCTATATCGCCTACGACACCAACATCAAAGGCCCTCGCCCCGGTGTCGTTATCGTCCACGACTGGAACGGCACCGATGAGTACGAAGAGCGACGAGCCCGCATGCTTGCCGAGCTCGGCTACGTTGGCTTTGCCGCCGACATCTACGGCAAAGGCAACAAGCCAAAGACCCAAGCCGAAAACGGGCAGATGGCCGGTAAGTACCGAAGCGACATGCCGCTGTTCATCAGCCGCATGAACGCCGCCGTCGCGACGCTCCGGTCACGATCGGAAGTCCAAAAGGACAAAGTGGCGGCCATGGGCTACTGCTTCGGTGGCGGCGGAGTCCTCGAACTCGCCCGATCGGGTGCGGATGTTAGCGGCGTCATCAGCTTCCACGGCGGACTAGCAACCAAAACCCCGGCGACCGTCGGATCAGTGAAAGCGAAGGTTCTCGTTTGCCACGCCTCCCAAGACCCGAGCGTGCCGTACGAGCAGCTCGTCGGATTCCTGGGAGAAATGCGAGATGCGAAGGTCGACTATCAGCTCGTGGCCTACAACGTCGACAGCCACCCGTTCACCGCACCCGGACCCGGATATCGACCGGAAGCAGACCGACGAAGCTGGGATGAGCTGCAAAAGTTCTT
The DNA here is from genome assembly GCA_027485645.1 of bacterium. GTDB lineage: Bacteria > Armatimonadota > Fimbriimonadia > Fimbriimonadales > Fimbriimonadaceae > Fimbriimonas. The sequence continues at coordinate 73,748 of JAIXQR010000002.1, read as the reverse complement.
GAAAGAGATCTTTGGCGCAGCGAAATAATCGCAAGCATTCAAGAGACGCGTCAACCTGCGGGGCACGATTGGTATACTCCCGCAGGTTGCGCTGATGAGTCCGCTCATCGACGCCCAGAGAGGAATTAAGACTTCATGCCCGGAACCGGACAGATTATTTCCGTAGTTGGCCCCGTTGTTGACCTTCGATTTACGAGCAACAACCTGCCCGAGATTTACAACGCAATCGAGATTAAAGATCCGTCTCGAAACATCGACCTGGTCTGCGAAGTTGCGCAGCACCTGGGCGACGACGTTGTACGAGCCATCGCTCTCAGTAGCACCGATGGTTTGAAGCGCGGAATGGATGCCGTCGATACCGGCTCCGCCATTCGGGTTCCCGTCGGAAACGACACCCTCGGCCGAGTTTTCAACGTCGTTGGCCGACCAATCGACAACATGCCAGCGCCAGAAAACGCGCCTATGTTGCCGATTCACCGAACTCCGCCAACCTTCGAAGAGCAGTCGACCAAGGTCGAACTCCTCGGAACCGGTCTGAAGGTCGTAGACCTCCTCATTCCGTTTAACAAGGGTGGAAAGATCGGTCTCTTCGGTGGTGCAGGTCTCGGAAAGACGGTTCTCATCCAGGAACTCATCCGAAACATCGCCGTTGAAGCTTCCGGTGTATCCATGTTTGCCGGCGTCGGCGAGCGAACTCGTGAAGGAAATGACCTCCTTCTCGAAATGACCGAGTCCAAGTACAAGGACCCGAACGGCGCAATCGAAGAAGAAGGCGTTCGGTACTCCCGAGTTATCGACAAGACCGCCATGGTCTTCGGTCAGATGAACGAGCCACCAGGAGCCCGACTTCGAGTCGCTCTTACCGCTCTGACGATGGCGGAATACTTCCGCGACGTCGTCGGTACCGACGTTCTCGTCTTCGTCGACAACATTTTCCGCTTCGTTCAGGCAGGTTCGGAAGTATCCGCACTGCTCGGCCGAATGCCATCCGCTGTTGGTTACCAGCCAACCCTGGCTTCGGAAATGGGTGCGCTCCAAGAACGAATCACCTCGACCAAGAAGGGTTCGGTTACCTCGGTTCAGGCCGTCTACGTTCCTGCAGACGACCCTACTGACCCAGCTCCGGCAACTACCTTTGCTCACCTTGACGCGTACGTCTACCTCGAGCGATCGATCGCTTCGAAGGGCCTCTTCCCCGCCGTTGACCCACTGGTTTCGACTTCGAAGAACCTCGACCCACGCATCGTCGGAACCGAGCACTACGACACCGCTCGAAAGGTTCAGCAGACCTTGCAGCGATACAAGGAACTCCAGGACATCATCGCGATCCTTGGTATCGACGAACTTTCGGACGACGATAAGCTGCTGGTCAGCCGAGCTCGAAAGATCGAGCGATTCCTTTCTCAGCCGTTCTTCGTTGCTGAACAGTTCACCGGTAACACCGGACGATTCGTCCCAATCGACGAAACGGTCAACAGCTTCAAGGAAATCGTTAACGGAAACCTCGATGACCTCCCAGAACAGGCCTTCCTGTACTGCGGTGGCCTCGATGACGTTCGCGAGAAGGCGAAGAAACTCCAGGCGGTTGCCTAACAAATCATGGCGAGAGAGTTCACGTTAGCCGTGGTGTCGCCCGACCAGTCCGTGGTCGAGCAACTCGTAACGTCCGTGGTCGCGCCGGGTACCGAAGGCTACTTCGGTATCCAAGCCGGCCACATCTCCCTCGTCGCCGCGCTTAAACCCGGGTTGTTGGAATACAAAGCCAACAACCAAACCGGCTACATCTACATCGGCGGTGGATTCGCCGAAGTCCGGCCCGATAAGATGACCGTTTTGGCCGACGAAGCATCCCTCGCTTCCGACATCAGCGTCGAGAAAGCCGAGCAAATGCTAGAGCGAGCTCGCAAAGAGCTCCGCAGCGATTCCGGCACCATGACTCAATCCGACGCCGTTCAGGAAGTCGAACGAGCCATCCAGCGCCTCCGCGCTGCCCGATTGAACGCAAAGTAATTTCTGAAGCAAGTGGCGGAAACGCCACTCCTTCAATGCGTCAGTCAAGTTGCGTCCGAAACTCCAGTCAGCGTCGTACAATCAATTCATGTCGCCGAGCCTCCTCCAAGAAGTCACCAAGATCCGCCGCCATCTGCACCAGCACCCGGAACTTGGCTATGAGGAAACCGGCACGGCCCAGCTCATCCACGAGCAGCTAACCCAGCTCGGAATCGAACACAAAACCGAAGTCGGCAAAACCGGCGTCGTCGCCTACATTCCCGCCACCGAAGAGTCGACGAGAACCATCGCGCTTCGTGCCGACATGGATGCGCTGCCCATCCACGAACAAACCGGGCTCGAATACGCCTCGCAAACTCCCGGCAAAATGCACGCCTGCGGCCACGACGGCCACACCGCGATCCTCCTTGGAACCGCTAAACTCCTCACCGAAACCCCGCACCGCAAGAACAACGTCATCCTGCTCTTTCAGCCGGCCGAAGAAGGCGGCGCGGGCGGCAAAGCCCTCGTAGACGCGGGAGCCCTGCGCGGAGAAGTCGTCGGAACTCCCGCCAACGTCATCTTCGGTCTCCACGGCCACCCCGACCACCACATCGGCCACGTGTCCACCCGACCTGGCCCGATCATGGCCTCCGCCGCCCAGTTCCGAGTGCTCATCAAAGGCAAAGGTGCCCACGCTGCTTACCCCCATAACGGCATCGACCCCATCGTTATCGGTAGCCACATCGTCACCGCCCTCCAAACCGTCGCCAGCCGAAACGTCGACCCGCTCGATTCCGTGGTCGTCACCATCGGTCAGTTCATCGCCGGCGTAGCGCACAACGTCATCCCAGAAACCGCCGAGCTTAACGGAACCCTCCGCACCCTCAACATGGCAACCGAGCAAATTGCGGTGAAGGCCATCGAGTCCATCGTCAAAAACACCGCCCTTGCCTTCGGCGGAGAAGCAACCATCACCTGGACCGCCAACCCGTACCCGGTCACCTTTAACGACCCCGACGCCACAGACATCTTCCGCCGCATCGCCACGGATGCCATTGGTGCCGAAAAAGTCCGCCACGAACTCCACCCGAGCATGGGCGGCGAAGACTTCAGCTACTACGGCTACCAAATCCCCGCCTGCTTCTTCTTCCTCGGCCTGCTCCCGCCCGATGCCGAGACTTATCCAAACCTACATTCACCCAGCTTTGACTTCAACGACGACGCCCTCGAAACCGGAATCCAGTTGATGACCGAACTCGCGCTAAACGCCTAACTGGCGACAAATCTAGGTTGTATACGCATTTATGCGCGGGGACTTTACCGGTCGTACCGCTTCATAATGAAGTGACATGGAAAGGACCATACTGCACGCTGGCTGGGAATTCATCCAATCATCCACGGAAGGAAAAGACATCGGATACTCAAAGGCAGAATGGCTGCCGGCCGTGGTTCCGGGACACGTTCACCTCGACCTCATGTCGAACGGAATCATTGCCGATCCACACCTGCAAATGCATGAAATCGGCGTGCAATGGGTAGACCAAGAAGACTGGACCTATCGCACCACCTTCAACTGGTCCCCCTCTGACTTCAAACAACAAGTCCTCCGCTTCGAAGGCCTCGACACCATCGCCACCGTCCTCCTAAACGGAACCGAAATCGGCAAGAGCGACAACATGTTCATCCCGCTCGAAGTCGATGTCACCGGACACCTCCTCGAAGGGAAAAACGAACTCCGAATCGAATTCAAATCCGCTATCAAAGTCGGCAACGAACTCCGCGATGCCTACTTCGCCAAAGACGGCCTATCCGACCCGAAAGAGCGATTCGACGAACGCGCCTTCGTCCGAAAAGCCCAGTGCATGTATGGCTGGGATTGGGGCCCGAGGCTCGTTTCCTGCGGAATCTGGAAGCCCGTCTCCCTCCTCGAGTTCAACTCCCGTATTACCGATGTCTGGTTCCGATGGGAAGATGAAGGCGACACCATCAAGATTTGGGCGGAAACCGAGCAAGAAGGTGCGGGAGAATTCGCCTTCACTCTAGAAGGTCCCGAGCACGAAATTGGCTGGAAAGGCTCCGAAGTCATTCGGGTTCCGAAAGATTCGGTTTCCTACTGGCATCCCGAAGATCCAACCTGCTACGACCTAACCGCCGTCCTCTCCGAGGGCGACGCCGTCCACGATATCCAACTCCTTACCGTCGGCTTCAGCAGTCCAAAGCTGCTTCGCGAAAAGGACCAATGGGGCGAGTCGTTCGAATTCGAAATCAACGGCGAAAAGATCTGGGCGCGCGGCGCAAACTGGATTCCCGACTACTCCTTCCCCAGCGCCATCAGCGTTCGGCAATACGAAAGCAAGGTCTGGGATGCCAAGGGTCTCAACTGCAATATGCTCCGAATCTGGGGTGGCGGACTCTACGAAGCCGACGCCTTCTATGAAGCCTGCTCTGCCGCCGGAATCATGGTCTGGCAAGACTTCCCCTTCGCCTGCGGCTACTACCCAGACGACGAAGAGTGGCAAGCCAAAATCGCCGAAGAAGCGAAGGCCAACATCAAGCGCCTTCGGAACTACCCCTGCCTCGCCCTCTGGTGTGGCAACAACGAAAACCACCAAATGTGGGAGCAAAAGTGGGGACCGGCCGAAAACCACCCGCCGCGCTACTACGGCGAAAACCTGTACTTCAAAACCCTGCCCGAAGCCGTAAACCAGTTCGATCCGGGCCGAGGCTACATCTCGTCTAGCCCGATCGGCACCAGCCCCGAGCCACAAGCCCAGGGCGGATGGAGCGGCGATAACGCTGGCGGCTATGGGGACCAGCACAACTGGGACGTGTGGCACGGTCGCGGAGACTGGCGCTTCTATTCCGAGTCCAACGGCCGCTTCAGCAGCGAATACGGCTTTGCCAGCTCCTGCTCGCTTGCCGTCTGGAACGAAGTCGTGGGCCGCTCTGCCGAAAAGGACAACTATCGCAACCCCGTCTACCGATGGCACGACAAAACCGGCAAAGGCTACGAAACCTACGTCGGCTACGTCGAACTCCATTATCCGGTGAGCAAGAACGTCGGCGACTGGGTGTACTACAGCCAGCTCAACCAGCGAGACGCCCTCCGGCACGGAGTCGAACATTATCGACGCGCCGAATTCTGCCGCGGCTCCCTCATCTGGCAGATGAACGACATCTGGCCCGTCCAAAGCTGGGCCTACTTCGACAGCGCGGCTAATCCAAAGGCCCTTGCCTACGAGCTAGAACGACTGTATGACGATGTCCTCATCTCCCTCGTCCGCAACAACGACCTCATCGAGGTCTACGTTTGCAACGATGGCCGAGAGGAAGTCGCCGACGAAGTCACCGTCTCCGCGCACAACCTTCAAACCGGCGAGGTGCTGGCCAGCAAGGACTTCGAGTTCGAACTCGGCGTCAACCAGCGCGCCAAGATCGGAGAGTTCTCCGTCCACGGCCTCAGCGTTCCCGATGTCATCGTCTACGCCCAGTCCGGTACCGGATCAAGCACCTTCCGCCTCCTCGCCGAGCCGAAGAATGCGCGTTTCCCCGAACCCGCGCCCATCACCGTCTCAAGAGCCGACGATGCCGATGTCGTCACCATCCAGGTGACTCAGCCCACCGTAGACCTGATGCTCACCCTAAACGGGGCCACTCGTCCGTTCGACATGAACGTCATCACCATCCCCCATGCCGGGTTCATCCACACCATGTGCGAAGGTGACCTCACCAAGATCGAAGCGAGATCCCTCGCTGGCGTTCACCCCGTGATCTTCACTCGATCACCGCTGGGCTAGCCACTCATTCCGCACCCGGACGCTCAGTCCGGGTGCGTCGGAAAAGAAGCCGTCAATCCCGGCATTCAAGAAAGCCCGGTGCTCTTCCTCTGGCTTACCCGCCAAACTCTTTGGCAAAAACAGATTCTCCGGCCGAAGCGTCCAAATGTGGACCAGCAGCTTCGCCTCATGCGCTCGCTTGACCAAATCAGTAGCCGGTGCTAATGCGCCATCCTTCACCGGAATCACCAGCGACTTCTCCACCCCAATTCCCGCCGCATAGGTCGAAATCGCGCGCAGACCATCGTTGCTGAGCATCTGCGCATAGCTCACCGAACTATCCTCCGGCTTCCCGCCGTTCGTGATCAACTGAATCAGCCGAACCTTCGTCTTCTCCTTCAGCCACTTCAAGTTCCCAACTTCGAACGACTGGATAAACGCTGGCGATTTTTCGTCGTAAGCAAACTCGGCCAGAATCTTCACCAGCGGCTCCTCCAAAGGCAAGTTGATCTTTCGGAAGTAAGAAGGATGCTTCGTCTCAGGATAGATCCCCACCGGATTTCGGCGCTTTTCGTTCTTCTGCCGCACCAGCTCCAGCACCTCCTTCAGCGTCGGGATCTCAAACTTCCCGTCCGACTTCGCGCTCTCCGGACGAACCTGCGGCAACCGCTCGCGGCTCTTCAAAGTCTTCAGCTCGGCCAGCGTGAAGTCCTCCGTGAACCAACCCGTAATCTTGGCCCCGTCGATCTCCTTCGTCGCCTTTCGATCCGCAAATTCCGGGTGCGCCGCCACGTCCGTCGTGCCCGAAATCTCGTTCTCGTGCCGCGCGATCAAGACGCCGTCTTTGGTAATCACGACGTCCGGCTCAATGAAGTCCGCGCCAAGGTCAATCGCCCGCGTATAAGCCGCCAAAGTGTGCTCGGGCAATTCCGAGGAAGCACCTCGGTGAGCGATCACAATGGGACCAGAAGCGAGTAGCGCCGTAAGAAACATCCTACAACGCTACCAGCGAAATCGAACTCTTAACCTAACGCTAACGTGAATCCTTCGCCGTGCGCCGATTCTTCGGAAGCACCCGCAAAGGCCGGAATCTTGGTTCCGATCTCGTTCAAAATCTCGCCCGCGTTGAAGAACGGCGTTCGCGCCTTCAGCCGCATCGAAACGTCGCTAAACGCGCGCCAAGCCGACTTCGCATCACCTCGAAGCGGAATAACCGCCTTCATGAACTGAACGCGTCGCTCCAGGTTCGTGTAACTTCCGTCCGCTTCCAGGGTCGCCGTCATTGGCAGAACGACCGAAGCGTAAGCCGTGGTCTCGCTCTCGATCCAGTCCTGAACCACCAAGAACTCAACGTTCTCCAGCGCCTTTTCAACCACTTGCGCATCTAGTCCAACGCTGAACAGATCAACTCCGGAAAGCCACAGCGCCGAAATCTCTCCTGCTGCCGCGGCCGCCAGAATCTGGTGCGTGTTTCGTCCGTCCGGACCAGGCACCACGCCTGCCAAAGTCGCCCCTTCCTCGTTCGACTTCCGCGCGTAGCAGTTGAACGTACCGCCCGTTGCCTGCGCAATCTTCGCCAGCGCCTCCACGATCTGCGCGCCCTCCGGCAGGTCATAAAGCCCTCGGGTCGTAATAATCGCCGCTCCAGAGATCGCCTTTGCCAGGCCGTCAAGCTCCGCTTCCGAAAGTCCCGTCGACGCAAACTCTCCGCCACCGCCGCCGCTGACCGCGTTCAACAACGCCGTCGCCAGAATCGCCTCGGACCCTGGACGATAGATCGCCGAATCCGTAGCAAACTGGGTCACTTCGGTCAGTTCCGAATAAGCAACTCCAACCTTCGTTCCGTTGTTCGTCGCGCCCTTTCGAACTCGCAGGTAAAGAATCGGCTCCTCATCCGCCAGCGAGGTTCCGAAAACGAAGACCTTGCTAACCGTAGCAAAGTCGGCAATCCGGTTCTGCACCGCCGAAACTCCGAGCTTCGCCTCAATCGAGCTGCTTGCCTCGGGCAAGTACTTCTCAAACCGGTGATCCACGTTCGGCGTGCCGAGCTGATCCTTAAACAGCCAAACCAGCGAAGCGTAATCCTCGTTGCTCAAGTCCGGACCCGCAATCACGGCCGCCTTCGAACCTGCATTTCGGAACACTTCCAGCACCGCCGCCGTTGCCGAAGACCATTCGACCGGCGCCAACTGGTCGCCGCGCCGAAGTAGCGGCCGCTCGATTCGCTTGTCCGTGTTAAAGGCGTAGTGGCCAAACTTGCCCTTGTCGCAAGTCCATTCCTCGTTCACTTCCTCGTTCGTGCGACCGTTGATGCGCACAATCTCCGACTTTCGGTAATCGACGTGGATGTTGCAGCCGTTGCTGCAAAGCGTACAAATCCCCGGCTTCGTCTGCAAGTCCCAAGGCCGCGCGCGGAATCGGTACTTCGTGCTCGTCAGCGCGCCGACCGGACAAATCTCAATCACGTTCCCCGAGAACTTGCTCTCAAAGTCCGTCATCTGGAACGTCGAAGGCTGCATCGAAGCGCCGCGGAACCGGAACCCAAGCTGCGCGTCGCCGCTAATCTCTTCGGTGAACCGAACGCACCGGCCGCACTGAATGCACCGCTCAAGGTCCAGTGTTACGTACTTGCTCAGCGGAAAAGCCTTCGGCGCGTGCCGCTTCATTTCCACAAAGCGACTGGTCGACGGGCCATAGAAAAGCGTGTTGTTCTGAAGCGGACACTCGCCACCGCGGTCGCAGATCGGGCAGTCCAGCGGATGGTTGATCAGCAGAAATTCAAGCACGCCGCGTCGGTCGGTATGCAGCCGCTCGGTGTCGGTGAGAATCACCAGCCCCTCGCTGGCCGGCAAAGAACAAGCCGCCTGCGGCTTCGGCATCATGCGCACGCTGCCATCCGGCCCCTTCGTGCCCACTTCCACCAAGCACATCCGGCACATTCCCACCGGCTTCATTCGGGGGTGATAGCAAAAGATCGGGATTTCCAAACCCAAGCGTTTCACCGCTTCAACAACCAGTTCCCCTTTCGGAACCTGAATCGCCACGTCATTGACGGTGATGTTGACCATTGGAATCTCGGAGATCGCAGCCATAAGAGACATTCCTATTCTAGCTTCTATCGCCTCCCGCCGACGAGCGTTCGCGTTCGCTGAAACGAAAAGCCCCCTCCTTTCGCTTTCCCAGCGAGAGGAGGGGGTTGGGGGTGGAGAGTCGACCAGCCGAAGTTTTCGTTCCGGCAATGTCTAATCGCTCCTCCAGCCACAGAACGCCACGCAAGGCAAGACCATCCAAAGCGCCGCGCTCACAAACCCGAACCCCCGAACAAATCCAAACAAACCCGAACAAAAAAGGAAGGGGGTTGAGGGTGGAGAGCCGCCCAGCAGAAATCCCCGCCCGAGTCTCAAAACGAGCCCGTCGCTTACAAATAGCCGACGCGCAGCATTGTTCAACTGCGCCAACCGTTCGCAATAACTGTTCCAGCCAAGTTTTTCGGCATCAGGCTTTCGTATGCTCCCTTTGCTTCAATGCTCGAAGTAAATCTTTCATCGGAACGTACCGAGTAACCCCATCTATCTCAGCAACAAATAGATAGCGACTGTCTGGCGGTAACTTGCATCGACAGCGGGTTTCCAGAAATGGCGGCTGGACCCAGATTGCTTCGTCACTTGATTCAAACAGGTCACAGATTCTTCCGCGCACTTGCTCATCCGCGCTTTGAAATTCTAGTCGGGCTTTCTTAAACATTTGCCAACCACTCCAAAAAGCGTATCCAATTGCCGCGAGCATTGCCCCAAGAAGTGCGAACAAAAGCGCAGAGTAAAGAACCAGTGACCCGAGAACAATATTGATTTTGGTAAGAACTTCCATCCTGCCACGAAACCGTTAGCAATTGTATCTGAGACTCTTTCAGTTAAAGTGGGACGGTCAAATCGGATGAGATCCCGTTCGGCAATCGTAAGCAATACAAATGCTGAGAGGATTCCGTGACCAAGCGCCGAGCCGCAACCCGCGCGCGCCCCTTCTCCATTCCGATGGACAAGGGGACGGAGGATGAGGAAACGCATAGCCGAAACCCTTTGGAGTGCGGCGGCTCTGCCGCCGCTTTTGGCGGTCGGATTCACCAACCAACTTGGAGTTCAAACTCCCAGCCCGAGCGCAGCCGAAACCCGCGTGAGCCCCTTCTCCATTCCGATGGAGAAGGGGTCGGGGGATGAGGATACGAACAGCCGAAACTTTCGATCTCGAGCCCTCTGCTTTCGCTTCCGAGCGAGTGGAGGGGGGTGAGCCGCCGACCAAAAACCTCGCCTCAATCCCAATGTATCGCCCGGCTTCAGTTACCCGAAGACTTTTTCACATTGCGCGCTCTAATAACCCGAATTAACTGGACTATGGTGAAGATTAGCGATAGGGATAAGCCACCAATGGCGATCATCCCCAAGGGCCGTTCCGTTAGTTTCTTATTGTCGTTAACATGAACAACAAAGAGAAAGAGTGACCAAGCAAAAATTGAGACTAGGTTATATAACAATGTCTGCATTCGCAGCCGAACCGCATTCTTTTCAATCATAGGTTTGCGTCCTTCGCAATGAACTCACCTAGAATCACCTATGAGTCCTCCACTGCCGCATCGCTCCCCAAGGGTCATAGGCCCGGCGAGAGGTCAAAGTAAACCCACCCGCACCATCACGCAACAAACACGCCGTCATGTTCCCGTGATCATCGTACACCGGATAGCTCAAGGTCGTACTAGAAGACGTCGTCCGAGAAATCATATCCACCCCGCGAGCGCCGAGCGCATACCGGTTCACTGCGGAAATCACCTGTGACCCCACTGGACCCGAAGTCTCCACATCCTGAACCCCCATCTGACCGTCGTAACGAAAATATTAGCCAGTTCTGAACGCTACTATGCCGCTGACCGCTGCAACCCAGTAGATGAACATCGAGAAAAGTCGGCAAAAATTAAATCCCTTCCGAAAAGTGAAGTCATGCATTGCGCTCGATAGATCTAGGAGAAATGCTACTACCGATAGGCCCGTAGACACTGCTGAAACGTGAGTGAACACGATCGTGAGTACCGCGCCTGTTGCTACTTCTGCCCCGTGTGCCAAGAGCACTTTCTTGCGCAACGACAACGTCAAGCTGTTACGAAGTGATGCAAGGAAAAACACACGATACACACCAACAAGAATCGTTACACAAAGACCTACAATTTTCCAATCTGTCAGAAGAATGTACATAGAATGTCATACTCCGTGCCGACAAGTTCAATATCCATCAAAAGAGACAAACGAATCATTTCTCGCCCAGCGCACATCATTAGCACAGCACCGATTCCAGCCATCCCAGCTCCTGCTGTCCGAGCTACTCTAACCTGCTTGTCAAACTTATCGATTTGGCGGCCAAGGTGCCTAACGTACTCTCCGTCTAAACCAGATGCAGTTAACTTTGCGCACTGAGCCTTCATGCTGGAGATTCCCGCCCATGCTTCCGCGCACCACGGCGCGATGCCCAGAATGAGAAGGCCGAAGCCCATGAGCAGCGAACCAGCTATGAAAGTCAGGATGTCTTCCGAAGCTTTGCCGGACGGATCGTACCGAGCTACTGGATCATTGCCGCAATAGATGTACCAATTTCCACCATCCATCGCCGGATCCTCACTGATAAACCGTCCCGACCCCGGCTCGTAGTACCGCGCACGCATATAGTACAGGCCTGAGTCGTCATCCTGCTGGTGCCCCAGCGAACCCACGTAGCGGTTAGAAGGCGCGCCCTGGTAAGCCGAAGCTCCGCTGGGATGAGTCCCCCACTGCCGCATCGCTCCCCAAGGGTCATACGCCCGGCGCGAAGTCAAAGTAAACCCACCCGCTCCATCACGCAACAAACATGCCGTCATGTTCCTGTCTATCGTACACGAGAAACCGCGTGAGCCCCTTCTCCATTCCGATGGAGAAGGGGTTGGGGATGAGGACCCGAACAGCCGAAACACTTTGGAGTGCGGAGGCTCTGCCGCCGCTTTTGGCGGTTGGAGCCACTATCTGACTCACAGTTCATCGACGCACGCCGAATTCAAACCCAATTCCGAGAACAACCGTCACACTTTCCTCCGCAACGCAAGGCAACACAAAGCCACGCAAAGCGCGAAGCTCAAAGCGCCGCCCGCTAGTCACGTCTTCCCAACGTAAACCTCCACAACCTTATCCTCCTCAACAAAGACCAACACCATCGTCAGCATCCGGTTGTACAGCCAAACCGAACCCCGAGCCACCGGAATCTCCTTAGGAACAAACGACACCCGGATATCCGATCGAACCGACCGATTGAACACCGCGGCCGGATGCACTTCATCCGGCGCTCCCAACTTGCTTCGAACTTCCTGGCTCCGCTTCCCAACCAACCCCTTCGCCGCCCTCTCAAAATCCGAAGTATCAAACTGCTTGAGAAACCAAAACGACACCGCTCCACACACGGCAATGACAATCAGCCAAGAAACCAAGTCCGCCGCCCGAAAACGCTTGACCTTGTCCGACGAAATTGCCTTCATGACCGTCACAAAACTTCAAACCACGAAACTCATCCGGTGAGTGCCCGCACTCCCTGCGTCAGCGCTGCTTCAAGTCTGAGCATCTCGTGCTCCGAACACTTACAAATCGCCGCCGCCAACTGGCTAGAAGTTCTGAGCAGCCTCTTATCCACATTTTTTGTCACTAAGTACTGCCAAAACAAAGCAGATCGAAGCTCTTGCGCCGTCACGATCAGAATATCGTTGTCGTTGTCGTCGTCAGAACGCACGGTCGACACGAGACGACTTGAAAGCCCTATCACCGCTTCAAAATCGCCCACCTTCCGAGCGTGCTCAATCAGGACAGCCGTCAAGTTCGTCGCCAATTCCGCCCTTCCATCCTCGTCCGATTGAAAAAGTTCGAAGACGATGTCGACAAACTTCGAACCCTCCTCGACCGGTGGAATTTCTAAATCGATCGCATATCTGTCCATGATCGCCCCAATCAACTCGCCCGCTTTCCAGGCAGAAAAATCACTCAATCCTTCTCGTGTCTCCTTCATCTCCGATTTCCATTAACACGGGAACTACTATTCATCATGTCCTGAACGCTTGCTTCAGTTTGCGAACCGCGACTCGACCAAACTGCCAGTTGCAGAAGAGAACAATCGAGAAAATGACCTGGCACTGAAACAGTGGATCATTGAAGATGTCAAATATCCCTCCTAGATTGCCCGTCCATAGCCATGCATAGCTGGAAATATATCAATGGTACGACATGGCCGGAATGATCGAGATGCCTGAATAAAGCATTCTTCGTTTCGTTGCCCGTCTCAACACCGCTCACCCTCTGCATGGTATCGATCGTCCGCGCGCCTTGGCCATTGCAATCTGAACGGCGTGACTTTTGAGGACAGAAAAAGAACCCTCCTTCCTTGATATCTCACATGGCCATTTTAAGTAGATCGATCCGACATTATCCGCCTAGTCCCAGAAAACACGGACCCTGAAGTGGCGTGGATAATTGCGATTCTAGCGTAAACCTCAAACGCCCCGAAACCTACTCACTCTCTTCCCAGGATGGAAAGCTTTGCCACGTGGGCACATGAAGAAACTGTATCCCCAAACGGCCAAGTAACCCGGTGATCACTGTAAAGAGGCTTGAGCAGGGCAAGATCCCTCTTCTGGCCATAGAAGCGGAGCCAGTCAGACGCAAAGAACCGAACGTTCGGATCGCTCGACCGGAGCATTCTCCGAATGAACGCCCGAGCCCGAAGCACCCGGCAATTAAAGAGCACTTCAAGCAAAGCCAATGCAGGTTCCTGGTCGAGCGCGTCAAATCGCTCCGTCAGTCGCAAGAGAAACCGCTTGACGACTTTGGTCCGATTACCCCGCTCCCAACGAAGGTCAAAGAGGAAGGTGGCCTGATCCTCAGCGGAGCACTTAAGAAACGCCGAAACGTTCAACCGTGTTCGGAGTGTCGTTGAAACGCCTTTTGCCATAGCCTTAACTACTGTAAGTTTCCACCTTACGTCCTGAAAGCCTAACGCTCGAACCAAGGGAGGCGGCTTGAAGGTTGCCGAGACAGGCCCAGTATCAAGCGGCCTGCTCTCGACTCGCGCCCGGCTTCATAAAGAACGCGCCGACCAGAAACAGAACGCAGTAGCCAATGAAAATCTCCGGCGGCATGACGTTGATCGCCAGGCCTGCCACCAGAAAAACCGGCCAAACGACGTCCCGGCCGAAGTGTTCCACCAACTCGTGCTGTCGCGGAGCGCGGTGCCCCATAAAAACCTGAGCACTCCCTAAGCAAAAAATGCTCGAAGGTCCGAACCCATCGGGCACTTCGCCCGCCATTCGCAGCCCGTAAGCAACGCACAAAACCACGAGGTGCAGCACAACTCCAATCCAATAGCGTGGCGGGCTCGTCATGTCGTACCTCTCTGTGGTCATTGTAATCCGAGAACGCTCAGATGAGGGCCCTGTTCTTGTCACTCTTCTCCAGGCAAATAATCAAAATCGCTGGTTGACTTTCCTCCTTTGAGACGGCAATAGGGTGTGTCTGCCACGCAGAGCGCACCAGCCCAAAACGCCCCATCCGAACCTAAAACGGCCCGTAAGTAATTAATCCGTCTGGGGGGGAGCAATAATTACACCGACCACCCAGGCCACGCAAAGCCAGGCAAGGCCATGCAAAGCGCGAAGCTCAAAGCGCAAGCCATGATGAAGTCATGGCGGGCCGCAAGACGATGAATCCAAGAACCATTCTCTGGTCGTCCGTCATCGTCCTCTCCGTCGCCGGAACCATCTTCGCCGGAATCCTGCTCACCCGGAGCCAGGCCCAACAGTCGGAAGTCGGAAAGCTCCGCCGCGTCTTCGTCGCCTGGCAGCTCTATCGCGAGGACCACGACGGTGTCATGTCGCCAAACCTCAACGTGCTCCGGTATCGGCTCATCGACGATGGCGATCTTATCGCGGTCGATGATCCACAAAAGAGCGGCAAATCGCCGTTCCCAATGGACCCCGCCCTCGGCTCCGCCTCCGGAACCTCCGAAGTCAGGATTAGCTACCCGTACATCGGAGCCTTCGCGATGGCCGGCAAACTGACCGATCGCATCGAGACCATTTTCGAGAAGCCAAAACTTGGCCTCCTCACAAACCCGTGGAGCGGGAGCGTCAACCTGCAGGCCAACACCTTCGATGGCCCGTTCTTCCGGCTAAACGCCTTCGGAACGGTAAGAACGGTTCCTGCCCAAGGAAGGCAGAAACCGTTTTCCGACGCACGCGCCCACTTCTTTGAGCGTTAACCGCGGCGCTTCTTTCGAACCGTTCGCTTAATCGGCTTCTTCGCCGCCGGCGCCGCAACCGCTGGCTGCGCAGGCGAAACCGAGTGAACGACCAAACTTCCACCCACGTTGGTACTCAGGAAGAACGCCCCGTTGCCGGTGAAG
This sequence comes from bacterium, assembly GCA_027485645.1. Classification (GTDB taxonomy): domain Bacteria; phylum Armatimonadota; class Fimbriimonadia; order Fimbriimonadales; family Fimbriimonadaceae; genus Fimbriimonas. The sequence continues at coordinate 58,527 of JAIXQR010000002.1, read as the reverse complement.
CAAATCGGCGACCCGACCGAGTTCTGCTCGTTCAAAACCGCCACCTTCTGGTAGGTCGCCGCGTTCCAAAAAATGACGCTCCGATCCGTCGAGCTCGTCGCAATCAGCCGACCGCTCGGCGACCAAGCCGCATTAGTCACCCAATCCTTGTGCCCCATCAACCGGGCCAATCGAACTCGGGACTTCGCATCCCAAACCATGCTCACGCCATCTCGGCCCGTGGTCACAAACCGGGTGCCGTTCTTGTTGTAAGAAACATCAAACGTCCCTTCGTTCGCGGGCTGGCTCAAAATGCCAACCACCGCACCGGTCTTCGCGTCATAAACCCTGCCCACGTCGCCAAGAATCCCGGTCGCAATCAGGTTCGCCGAAGCCGGATTGAACTCGCCGCCATAAAGGTTAGAGCCCTTTCCAAGAATCTCCCGCTCTTCCTTTGGCGTGTTCAGCCCAAGGTCCTGAATGTCAATCGCATCGTCCTTTCCAACGCTCGCCAGCAAGGTCCGACCGACGTTAAAGCTGACCTTCTGAATCCCGCGCGTATGGCTTCGGTACTCCTGAACCTTCGCCCCGGTCCGAGCGTCCTCAATGAAAACGCGCCCGGTCTCGTCGCCCGTCGCAATCCAAACGCCGTCGCCGCTCCAAGCCGCCGCATAAGCCGGCCCAGGGTGTTTTGCCAGCTTCCGCACGATCTGACGAGTCTTGGCATCGAGGATCTGAACCGATCCATCCTCCAAGCACAGCACCACTTGGCTCCCCTGCGGAGCCGGTGCCATCGCCACCGGTCGCACTCCCTCCGAAACCTTTACAACGGAAATCGCAACACTCGGCACCTGGCCCACTAGCATCATTGCTGAAAAAATCATCGTTCCTCCATGACAAAGGTTATAGACGCTTGTAAGTTTCGCAAGTTAGCGGTCTAATACGCTGTATGAGCGCACAACCGCTTCTTTCGGGCTGGACCGTGGATTATGGCGATGGTCCCCAGGCCGTCACCATTCCCCACGCGTGGAATGAAGACCTGCCCGTATTCGACGAAGGTCCGGTTGTTTACGAAAACGAGCTCACCATTCCCGCCGACGCCACCGTGCTCCGCTTCCACGGCGTCAGCTACGCCGCCGACGTCCTCATCAACCGCGAAGTCGTCACCCGCCACCGCGGAATCTGGGACGCCTGGGAAGTCCCGATCGCCAAGTACCAAGGCCAAACCGTCCTCCTCACCGTCCGCGTCACCAAAAACGGCGGCCTCAACTACCCCGTCGAAGAAGCCGCCAGCGGCTTCCTGCCGTACGTCTTCAACACCTTCGGCGGCATCTTCCGCGAAGTCGAAATCGACTCCCAACCCGCCGCCGCCCACGCCGCTCCCGCCAGCCGCGCCGCCATTAGCGGCCCCAACATCCTGCTAGATGGCGAACCGTTCTACATGCGCGGCATCCTCCACTGGGGCTGGTACCCGGAACTCGGCCACCCGAACCCGGACGAGGCCACCATCCGCGCCGAACTCGCGCAAATCCGGAACTTCGGATTCAACACCGTCAAGTTCTGCCTCTGGGTCCCGCCGCACCAATACCTAGACCTCCTGGCCGAATACGGCCTCGTCGGCTGGCTAGAACTCCCACTCTGGAACCCGTCCACCCAGCCCGAACGCCTCGGCCAAATCCGAACCGAGCTCGAAGCCATCGTCCGCCAATACGCTCACCACAGCTCCATCATCGCTTGGACCATCGGCTGCGAACTCGGCGAAGGAATCCCGGTTGAGTTTCGCCAGGAAATGGTCGAGCTGGTCCAAAAAACCTCCCGCTGCCCCCTCGTCCGCGACAACTCTGGCGGCGCCGAAATGTACGGCGGCGACCTGCGCGAGTTCGGCACCTTCGACGACTTCCACCCCTACTGCGACACCCAGTTCTTCCCGAGCGTCCTCGACTGCCTTAACACCGGCAACCACGCCGAGCGCCCGACGCTCCTCGGCGAAACCAACGACACCGACGTTCACCGCAACCTCGAAGCCCTGCGCAAGGTCGATCCGTTCTGGGCCAGCACCGACGTCAACCGAAACGCCAAAGGCGTCCGCTGGCAATACGACCTCCCGCACTTCCTCGCCAAGAACCGCTTCGCCACCGCCCCCACCGAAAACCGCCACTTCCGGCTCATGGAATCCAGCCGGCAAAAAGCTCTTTTCGTCCGCAAAGCCGTCACCGAGCACGTCCGCGCCCGACCCGACTTCTCCGGCTACGTCATCACCGGCCTCCGCGACACGCCGATTTCCACCGCCGGCTTCATGGATGACTGGAACGCCGCCCGATTCGACCCGACGGAAATTGAAGCCTGGAACGCCCCGGATGTCTTCTACCAAATCCCCATCCGCCGGCCAGCCTGGAAGCACGGAGGCAACCGCCCCGGCTACGCCGACTCCCGAAACCACTTCGTCGGTCGCATCCTCCTCCGAATCGGCCTCGCCGTAGAACAAGCCAAGCAGGTGGAAGCTCGCTGGAGCATCGTGAGCTCGGAAGGCATCATTGTTGCCGAAGGCCGCAGCGACGCCGTCTCGATCCCAACGCTATCCGCGCGCAAAGTTGCCGAGATCCACTGGCAGTGCGACCAGCCCGGCGAGTTCACTCTGGTTGTTGAAGCGCCCGGAATCCGCAACGCCTGGCCCATTTGGGTCCTCAGCCGCCCCAACTTTGAAGGTTGGACCATCTTCGATCCTGCGGAAGTCCTCTCCGATCTCACCAGCACGCCCGATGGTATGGGCCGAATCTCCACCCGATTCCGCCCCGAAAGCCGCCCGTCTATCCAGTTCCTCTTGGACGAAGGCACGACCCCTTGCCCCTTCTGGCGAGAATCGGCCTACGAGTTCTTCGACACCGAATTCTGGGCAGACCTTGGGTTTGCCGAACGATGGGAGCGACTCATGCCGATCTCCTGCGACCGCGTGATCGACATTGACCACATCGCCAAGTTCTGGGGCCGCGATTACCAGGTGCTCATGAACCGAGTCGATGTTCGAACGTACGAAGAAGCGCCAGTCCTCGTGCGATATCCGCACGGCTACGTGACGACTTTGCGCCCATTCGGTGGTCTCGGAAAGCAGCCGCACGGCGTGACCAATAACCCCGCCGGATCGCGGTTCCTAAGTCGGTTGATGCACCTTCGCTACTTGGGCACGGCTGCATAGCCACGCTTCGCCACGTAAACACCCCGAAATTCCACGCTCACCTTTCCGTGCGCGATGATGCTTACATCGACCGCCGTCCACGCTAGTCCGGCGCGGCGGTACCGAGCCACAAAAGCAGCAAACCGATCTGGTGAAACACGAGCGACGACGGTGAAGTCTTCGGCAATCGGCGCGCGGTATTTGACGCGGCTGCGTTGCACCACCAGCGGCGCGTCTCCAAGTCCGTTCTCCGCTAGCTCACGGCTAACTAGCACCCACCCGGCCAGCGTTGCCAACGAAGCGAGACTGCCGCCAAAGGCCGTCCCATGATGGTTCAGGTTCGGAACCAGTGGGCATTGAAGCTCAACCTGATGGCCGCCGACTGCAGTTACAACCGCACCCATCTCCGCCGTAATCGGCAAATGCTGGTGAACAAATGTGGTCCATTCTGACGGCGTCACGCCCTTCGGTTTACCGTATTGCACTCCTCAGAAATTAGTGGATTGGCCCGGACCCAAAGTTGGCGTACATTAACTCTAGGATGGCAACCGCAGGGATCGCGCTCGCAATGATTTCGGTCTTCGTCCAATCCGAAGTTAAGCTTCCCCGCTACGTGCTTTTGAGCATGGCACTCAACGATCCCGCCGCCATGGAAGACCTGCGCATATCGGCGGGACAGCGTCTGAGGCTGGAGCAGATCCAAACCAGCAACAGCGACATCACCCCCGCCGAGCGGTACCAACTCACCGGCGTCTGGCGATTCCAACGGCAGTCGGCCCTGACCGTCGTTCGCTGGTTCCCGTACCTTACGCCCACCCAACAAAAGCGATTTTCCGAGCTAAGTCTTCAAACCGCCGGACTTATCCCGTGGATGGATCGTCGATCAACCGAAATTTTCTCCCTCTCACCAGCAAGCACATCAAAAGTCGAGGCTTTGATCGAAAAATACAATCCGTACAGTCGATTCCCTGAACCACGATTCAAAGCACCAAAGAGAAACGCCCCACGATCCGTGCTCTTTAAGTACTGGGAAGACCGACGCGAGCGAGAACGGGTCCACCGCGAGCGCATTGCCTTCGAATCGCACAAGCTCGTTTACGCCATTATGCAAAGCCTTCCCGAAGCGGAAAGAGCCCACGTTCGCTCCATGTATGGCCGCCCCTACGCTTCGCGCACCTTGAGCCCAGCCGGCTCTGTGCGCGCAGCAATCCTGCGGGACGTAAATGATCCTGAACGTCTTCGAGAGGTCGGTACAGATCCAAAGTACGTCAGGCAAGCCGAAGCGGTTCGTGCCGTCCAGAGTAAGTCACTCGTTTACACCCAACGGGCAATTCAGCGCCTAACGGAGCGCCGCTTGCAAAAGCTGAGCGAAGAGAATGTCGAGCAGTTGTTCCGCGCTGCGGTACGTAATTTGGGACCAAGCGGGCTGCTACTTCCAGAAGTCGCGGAAGCGCTAAAACTCGAACCGCAACAGTCGGAGAAGATTCATCTCACGCTGCTCGCTTGCTCCGGCGAGCCAAGTCCATCGGAGTCAGCCCGCATCCAAGCGATCCTTTCCGATGAACAGCGTCTGCGATGGCAAAGTATCCGCCAGGCAAACGTGAACGTTGCGGCCGCGCAAACGCGGCTGAGCACGACTCTTTAGCGTGGAGTAGAAAACATCGTCGAAACGACGGTGTCTTTTCCTTCTTCTCGATACACCGATTCGTACTTTTTCGCGTTCGCGGCAAGTTCACTTGACGGAAACTCGGAATAGACCCTTTTGAGCAAATCGGCTGCGCTGGTGTAGTAAGTCGCGCCGGTCTCGTACCGCCACCATCCGTTAAAGTCCGCAAGTCGTCTTGTTGCCGTTGCTGCTCGATAAAGCGCATTAGCGGAAACCGCTTCCTTGGGAAACTCGGCGGATATCTCCAAACAGATCTTTCGCGCTTGCGCTAATGCTTCGTGTTCAAAGCAATGCTCACTAACCGCCTTCTTATCCCAGTCATCCGCCACGCCGGTGTTGAGACCGACCAAGACGCCGCGTCCACCTTGCCACAGCGAAGCGTTATAGAGCAGCAAATTCCTTCGGTTATAGAAGTAACTTGCAAGCTCGTATTTTGCAGCCGCCTTCGCGCTACCGGTGGCGGCTGAGATCTTGGCTTCAAGGGCTTTCAGCTCTCGCGTGGTCTGCAGAGGATCAGGAATCGAATCTAGGAGGCCGTCGTCTTGAAGCCAGGCATAGTTCCGCTCCCCAACCTCGGCGAGTTTCTTTCGTCGAGCCTCCGGAATTGCCTCAAAGAACTTTTCTGCTTCTGAATAGAACCCTTTTCGAAGGAATCGATATCCCGCGGCCAACTTATACTTCTCGGCGTCAGGTTTTGATTCGTTGCTCTTCGCTACAACATAGACTTCTTCTGGAGTCATGCGGACATCAAGCAAGTAGGCAACATCCATCCGATAGCCCAGCTTCTCGAAATCTTCCAGTGCAAGATTCAGGTCCTTATTTCGGATGTGCTGGGTAGTCCGATACTCAATTGCAGAGTTCTTCAAGTAGCTCTTTGGGAAACGAGACTCAAACGTCGCAAGCAACTTCATGGCATCGGCTTGCTTGCCCTGCTTCTCAAGTGAAGCGGCGAGTACGTAAGTCGCTAGGTCCGCTCCCTTCGCAGTCGTAGGCACGCCTCGAGCCATGACGACGGCTCGCTGATAGTCTTTAGACAAGAAGGCAATTTCTGCAACTCGAGCCGCCAGCTCTGGTCGAAGTTGCGGATAGCGATCCGTCACCTCGTTGGCAAGCGCGTTCAGGGCTTTCATATCCGCCTTCGGGCTCTCATCTTCCCAACTGCGATAGAAATGGTAGAGCCGAAACGCCAAGTACTCCTCCGCCAGCGTCTGGTCGGCTAGCACTCCGGCTCGGAACGATTTTGCCTGGGCCGGGCTGAGGCGCAAGTACGACTTTCGGAAGCTGCTGAGGGCGCTCAGCTCATCGCTGTCTTGCGTCGCCGTTCCAACAAGCCTTAGGTACTTAAGGGCGGCTTGGTCATATTTCTTGCTGGCAAACAGGGGGCGAACGAGCCAATGCTGGGCGTTCCAATGGAACCGCGTTGCCGCCGGATTCTTGACGATGGACTCGAAGCGGGATGTCGCGGCTAAACCGATCGGCTGGTACTTGGCAACCGGATTGCCTTGAAACGGATATGCCGCTTCCATTCCCTTTCGTGCCGCCATCACGGTAGCCGGGAGTCTGCGTGGACCGCCGAGCCGAGCTGCTTGACCGAACAGGGCCGCTGCCTTAGCCGCGTCTTGTTCGGAATCTGCTCGCACATACAGCGCAAAAGGAAGAACGGCCGGACTCTTCACGGCGGCGAGATCGCCAAGCCCAGAACCGGGCTTTGCCGTTTCCTTCCGGTAGCCGGCAAAGAACCGCGCCCAATCCGCCGACGGTTTTGCCGAAGCCATTTGGGTCGCTTCGCTCAGCAAACGGTACCGCTCAACTTTGCCCCGGGTGAAATCGAACTGCGCCTTCGCCGTAACCTGAGCGGCTCGGTAGTTCTGCTTGCTTAAGTCCGCAAACAAGCGCGCGTCAAGGTTGGTCGCCTTCTCCTCGCGCGTGTAGATGTCGTTGTCGACTTCGTACCGCTGGTTATAGTACGGATTCGATCGCGGCGAGCGTTCATCCCAGCTTGAGATCAACATCGGCGAGGGAGGCACGCCCCAATCGACGTCTGGGGAGTTGAAGTAAACCGTGTCGTAAAACTCGCCCGTACAAGCCAGCACCAGAGCGCTTGCAGCGATGCTTCCGATCACAAAACCCACCCGTCGAGTCGACATTACTTCAATTCTAACCGAATGGGTGCATGGGTGCTAGTCTTGCCGGAAATTGCCTTCGCGGTCACTTTCACGACCAACTCTCCGGTTCCCTCCGCCGTCAGGAAAACAACCGTTTTTTGCCCTGCTTCCAGCCCCGGGCCGAGGAGGGACATTTTTGAAACAAGTGCCGGTGTTGCGACTGAAGATTTAAGCCGTCGCGATCTGACCTGAGAAACGGTAACGCCCCGCCATTCCAGATCGACCTGCAGCCCGTTCGGATCAAGGCTCATTGTGTCGCGGTAATGCTGAGGCATTGTAATCGCCACCTCATGCCGCAAGTTGCCATTTGTGTCCACCAGGTCAGCGACATCGCGTCGAACTTCGGTCTCGATATTCATCCCTACGTCCACTCCAGGTTTCAGCCCCGTCCAGATTTGAGGCATCGCATCGCCGGTCCATCGGTAAAGAATCACCCCCTGCCGCTTTTCGCCCGGGAGTTTGCCGAGGGCTGCCATAAACTCGCGAACGGTCTCTGGACCGGTGACCGCATACACAAGGCGGTACCCCTTGCCCCGACCGTCCGCTCCGGCTTTCGTCGCCCGGAACCGAACGAGTTGCTCTCCGCGATTCGAAGTGTGCTCCTCGAATTCCATCGCGGGATGCTTAAAAGCTTGTTCAAGCGTTAGGCCGCGATGCACCGTTACAAACTGTCCGCGCTCATCGAACAGGTAAGCCTGACTATATGCGGGAATCCCGATTCGGTACGAGTGCCCGGATTCGTTGAGCTTTTCAACCATGCGCTTCAATTGTCCATAGTCGCTTAGGTGCATCTTCTCGGGCCCCTCACTTAGGTAGCCCTCATATAGCTGCGGAACGGTCCAGCTTGTCGCTTCCTGCAGTTCCTTAAATTCCGGCGTTCCGACCCAAGATTGAAGTGCGGTGACAGAGAACTCACGACTCACTAGCCGTTCACGAATCTTGCGAACCAACTTCGCATAATCCCGTAGCCGACTCTGAGGCAAGTCAAAATCGAGTTGAATCCCTCTAACCGTTAGTCCGGCGTTTTGGGCCAGCCTCTCGTCTTCATGGTAAGCGTTACCGATCTCGTCGGCAATCTGTCGAATCAGAGAGTCTTCCTCCTCCGCGCTTGCATTTGAATTCGACGAGTCACCGAGCGCTGAAGCAATGTGCCGCAGCGCGCCCGCGTCTGCGTTGTATACAAGCCGGACGCCAAATGGCTCGCTTTGCTTCCATTCTTGCTGGAGGTGAATCTGGTATCGCTCGCCGTCATAGGTTAAGGTGCCGGCGCGGACGTAAAGTTCATCTAGGCCAGCCGACTTTGCTTCGCTCGCCTGCGGCAAGGTTACTTCCACCGGGCTATGCCAGTACCATGCTCCCACCTTCGGCTTTTCTGGCGGAGCTTCAATTCGGCAGCCGAGAAGCAAAAGGCAAAGAGCGAGGAGACTAAGAACGCGCATTTCGGAAGCCATCGAGCTTAGACCAGGCCGGCTGAGTGTTCTCTGATCCCGAGCCGTTAACAATACGATCGGAGTTGCTCTGGGTTGCAGTTGCTGCAACGAGCGCTAACTCCGGACCGGGCTCTGGAACGCTCCAGGTCTCCAAAAACGTAGTGAGCGTCCCGGTGTGGATATGGCCCGACCGGAACGTTTCGTCGGCCAGCAGATCAATGATCAGTCCGGCGTTAGTATCGACCCCAAGAATGTGAAGATCGAGCAGGGCGGCTCGAAGCCGATGGACCGCCGTTGCGCGATCAGGGCCGTGGGCGATGATCTTCGCGAGCATGGAGTCATAAAAACGACTAACTTCATCGCCAACTTCAAATCCCGAATCAACCCGGATGTGTGGGTTGCGCGGAGTAAGCCAAGCTCGGATCTTTCCGAGCGACGGCACGAAGCCCTTTCCGGGGTTCTCAGCAACAATCCGCGCCTCGATGGAATGGCCAAAAATCTGGCTTCGCTCGCCGTCAATCAAGGCTTGAGAAAATGAAAGTGGCTCGCCCGCGGCCACCCGAATCTGTTCCGCCACCAGATCAACTCCGGTGATCGCTTCGGTGACCGGATGCTCGACCTGTAATCTCGCGTTGACTTCTAAGAAGTAGAACGCGTCGGTTTCGGGATCAACAATAAACTCTGCCGTTCCCGCATTTTGATACTCCGCCGCGCGGACCAGCTTCCTCGTAGCGTCCCGCATGGCTTCCCAGGGTACGGCACGAGCAGCCGGGGCTTCTTCGATCAGCTTCTGGTGTCGCCGCTGAATGCTGCATTCACGCTCAAAGAGCGTTGCAACGTTGCCGTGGCTATCCGCGATGAATTGAACCTCGACATGGCGGGGATTTCGAACGTACTTCTCCACCAACATCGTTCCGTCCCCGAACGACTTCAGCGCTTCATCCGAAGCCAGATGAAATTCATCGGCAAACGCGCTTGGCTCGTGCACGATCCTCATTCCGCGCCCGCCGCCACCGCTTGAGGCTTTCAGCATCACGGGATAGCCAATGCCCTCCGCCGCAGATTGAAGCTCTTCTAACAGCCCTTGCCCCTCGAAACCTGGAACCGAAGGAACGTCTGCGATTCTTGCCAGCGCCTTCGCATCGGCCTTCGTGCCGAGCTTTCGCATGGCCGCACCGCTCGGTCCGACAAATCGAATGCCGGCGGCAATGCATGCCTCCGCAAATTCTGCTCGCTCGCTCAAGAATCCATAGCCAGGATGGATGGCGTCGGCGCCGTGTTCAACCGCGGCCGCAAGAATTAAATCCGCTCGTAAGTAGCTCTCCGAGGCTGGCCCCGGTCCGAGCCGAACTGCCACATCCGCCTCCCGCACAAACCGCAGACCCGCATCGGCATCGCTATAGACCGCGATGGTTCGAATGCCGAGCTCGCGGCAAGTTTGAAAAATTCGGCAAGCGATTTCGCCCCGATTCGCAACGAGCAAAGACTTAATCATTCGCGACTCCAAAATTCGCCTTTCGCTTTTCCAAGAACGCGGAAATGCCTTCCTTTGCCTCTGCCCCAGCGCGAGTTTTGGCGAGCAACTCAGCCGCCGCTTCTCCGCCGAGGGGTGCCGAAATGGCCAGTTGCTTGCTTGCACGAACGGCTGAAGGACCGTTGGAAAGGATCGATTTCAGCAACCTCGCAACGGTCGATTCCAATTCGGCTTCATCCACAACCGTATTGACCAGACCGATCTCTTTGCCACGACTAGCATCAAAGGGCATGGCGGTTACAAAAAGCTCACGGGAATAACTCCCAATTTTTCGCAGAACGAAGGGCGAAATGGTCGCCGGGACTAAGCCGAGTTTTGCCTCACTAAATGCGAAAAGCGCGTTCGACGCAGCAACCACAATGTCCGCCGCCGCAACGATGCCGCATCCACCGCCAAAGCAAGGGCCATGAACCTGGGCAATCACCGGAACCGGACATCGGTACACGGCATCGAACATCTCGTAAAGCTTCAGGGCATCGGCGGCGTTTTCTGTCTCCGACTGGGTCGCTTGCTCTCGCATCCAGTTCAGGTCACCACCGGCGCAAAAGGCTTCTCCCACGCCAGAAATGACAACCGCTCGGTCACCATCTGTAATCCCAGAAAGTGCCGCAGTGAGAGCTTGAATGAGCGAGGCGTTGAACGCGTTCCTGACCTCGGGACGGTTGAGCCCAAGGTGTAAAACGCCATTTTTCCGCTCTTCGATGAGCATGGCCAAGTATGGCGCAGATGCCCAGTAGACGGCATGTCACAATGACCAAGTGCCACCTGAGGTTCGTTTCACCTCTGAGCGTTTCACCGTCTCAAGGTTTGATCTGGCGAAAGTCGGCGCGATCACCTATTTCAAGTCGTTCTGGTGGTTCGCCCTTACCATTCCGCTCTTCGGCATCGTAGCGCTTGCGTTTGGCACCGGAATCCTGCGCGCCATTGGTGCGATGGCTCTTCTGTGGCCGCTAACCATTCCGGGTCGAGCCTTTCTCGCCTCTAGTAAGTCCAGTCGACTCTTCACCCGAGGCTGCAAGGTACTGGGTGATGAGACAGCCCTGTACTTCCAAGGCGACAACAAAGAAGGAATGAAGATGCTTCGGGAGTCCTTTCGCCGGATCGATTCCCTCGGCGACCTTGACCTGATTCACACCCGTCGACTTGGGGTTATTCCGATACCAAAAGCCGCGTGGTCCGAGGCGGACTACGCGGCTTTTAAATCGGAACTTGCCGAATGGCAACAAGATTTAGCGGGCGGCTAAGAACTGTGTCAGCGGTGAGTAGAACACCATCGCCGCGATGACCGCGACCGCGCAGAGCACGCAGGTGTTCTGAATGGCGGGTCGGAACGGAGCGAAGTTGATCTCTTCCGTTGCGGAGTCCGAGAGAGCCGCTTGCCGTGCGATGTTGAGATAGTAGGCCGCACTCACGATGCTCGAAATAGCCAACACCACCGCGAGCGGTAGAAGGTCGGCGTACAAGGCATCCTGGAAGATCAGAAGCTTTCCAAAGAAGCCACTGGTCGGTGGCAGCCCCATGAGCGAAACCATAAAGACGACCATGCAAACCGCCGCAACGCGCGATCGCTGCCAAAGCCCGCGGAGGTCATCGAGTCCGGTGGACTCCTTGCCATCGTGCGCCATCAGCGAGATCACCGCGAATGAGCCGATGGTCATGAAGGTATAGCTGAGAACGTAATAAACGATCGTCTCCGGTCCGATGCGGCCCGGGTTCTTCCCGTGTGCGATCAAAGCGACAAGAATGTAGCCAGCGTGGGAAATCGAACTGTAGCCGAGCACACGCTTGACGTCTTTCTGCATTAGAGCGACGATGTTTCCGTAGAGCATCGTCAACACGGCGATCAGGCCAAGAGCCGGTGCCCAGATCGCTTGCATCGCAGTCGCAGCCTCAAGTAAGCGGTAAAGGAAAGCGAATGCCGCAGTCTTTCCGACTGTCGCCATAAACGCGGTCACGTTGGTCGGAGCGCCTTGATAAACGTCTGGCGTCCACTGGTGGAACGGGAAGAAGCTGGCCTTGAAGCCGAGGCCGATCAGCAACAGTGCGAGACCAAAGGCAAGCAGCGCCTGAACGTTTGCATCCTTAGTTGCCCAAGCCTGACTGATGCCCTCAATCCCAAGTCCGCCGGTTGCGCCATAGACGTTTGCAATTCCGTACAGGAGGAAGCCGCTGGCAAATGCGCCTAGTAGGAAGTACTTAAGCGCGCTTTCTTCGCCCTTCTCTTCAACACGGCTGATGCCGGCAAGAACGTAGAGCGCGATGCTGAGGATTTCCAATCCGACGAACATGACAAGCATGTTCTCGGTGCAGCACATCATCATTGCACCGACGGTGCTCCAAAGCATCAGCGGATAAAACTCGCCAAACGGGATCTTCTTTTCGCGGAGGTAGCCCTCAGAAAACATGATCGAGGCGGATGCTCCGATCACGCAGACCAACTGCATCGCTAGCCCGAACTGATCACGGATAACCGTGTTCGCAAAGCTGGTTGAAGCCTCGAGGCCGAACTGGCGAATCAGCATCGCGGCCGCCATCAGCAAACCGATTTGTGATGCCCAAACGATCAGGTTGTTGTCTCGCTTTGGAAAGAGCATTTCCAAAATGAGCGCAAAAATCCCCGCCACTGCGACCATGGCAATGGGGAGCACCATGCTCCAGTCTGTATTCGGCATCAGTGTCTGAATCATCGAATCTCCCGTTTCTCGTCTACGTTTCCGTGGAGTCGAGAAGATGAAATAAGTCTTTCGGAGCCGGTTCGGATGTACTGGCCCTGCATTGGATCCTCAAGGGCAACTCGAATCGTTACCTCTTCCGGCTTATCCTTCCAGGACGGTCGCTTTGTCGCCTCGCTGATCGCCATCAACCGTGTCGCCTGGGTGCTGGCTTCCATCTGCCCGAAGAACAGGTTCGGGTACAGACCACCAACGAAGACGAAGAAGACAAGCACGAAAGCGGGGAGAGCTTTACCGACCGGGATGTCCTGCCAGTCTGGTCCTTCCGTAACTTTGACCGGACCGTAGAAGACCTTTTGGAACATCACGAACAGATACACCGCGCCAAGCACAACGCCGAGACCGCTTGCAATCGCGAATCCGGGCGAAAGCCCGAAGAGCCCGCGTGCCCCGGTTTCGTAGGCGCCCATGAGGGCCAGGAACTCGCCGATGAAGCCGTTTGTGGTAGGAAGGCCAACGCTTCCGAGCATTCCCAAAAGGAACAGTCCCGCAAAGAGTGGCATCTTGGCTTTCAATCCGCCGAAGGCATTCATGTCGGCGGTGCCGTGCTTCTCAACCAAGTAACCGACAAGCAGGACCAAAAGGCCAGTCGTGATACCGTGGCTGAATTGCTGGAATGACCCACCGATCATGCCCTTGTAGGAAAGGCTGAAGATTCCGAGCAGCACAAATCCCATGTGCGACAGCGAAGAGTAAGCAATCATTCGCCGCATATCGGTTTGCCCAATGGCAACCAAAGCGCCGTAAAGAATGCCGATCGTCGCAATCGCCATGAACACCGGTGCTTGCGACTGAACCGCCTCTGGGAAGAGCGGCAAGCAGAACCGAAGGAAACCGTAACTTCCCATCTTCACCATGACGCTCGAGAGGATCGGTCCTGCAGTTGGAGACTCCGCGTACGTATCGCCGATCCAAGAATGGAACGGGAAGGCAGGAGTCTTAACCATGAAGCCGAGCGCAAGCGCCCAGAAGATGAAGGTTTGCGCCTGGATCGCATTCGCCCAGAACTTTCCACTGGCAACCGATGCCTGGATGTTGATGATGCTGAAGTCCAGCTGACCCGTGACCTTTTGATGTTGAAGCGCCAACGCCACAATCCCCACGAGCATGAAGATCGATCCGGCGAAGGTGTAAATCACGAACTTCGCCGCTGCCTTGTTTCGGTTTGGACCGCCCCAAAGGCTGACCAAGAAGAACATCGGAATCAGGGTGAGTTCAAAGAAGCTGAAGAAGAGAACAAGGTCTAGCGCGCAGAACGACCCTAGCATGGCCGTTTCAAGGAGCAGCACCAGTCCAAAGAATCCGCGAAGGTTCTTTGTGGTTTCCGGAGTTGCAACCACAATGATGAGCGTCATCAATGTGGTGAGCACGGTCAGCCAGAAGGAAATTCCGTCGTAGCCGACGAGGTACCGGATGCCCAGATTCTCGATCCAAGAAACCGACTCCACCGCTTGGAACAAGTAGGTGCCGGAATTCGATTTACTCAAAACCGCCAGGTTAAGCCCAAGGGCTACCGTGGTGAAAAGCACCGCGATGCTCTTGATGTCCTTAGCCTTGTTGACAAATCCGAGGAGCTGAAGGATCAGCGCGCCGAGCGCCGGGAACCAGATAAGCGCGCTCAAAGGGACGTTCATTTTCCACCTCGGTTAACGATGAAGAGGAAGTAGCCGACAAAGCCGACCCCGCCAAGCAACATCAACATTGCATAGAGTCGCACCGCACCGGTCTGAATTTGCTGGAGCCAGCCGCCGAAGTTACGGGTTCCAGATGCCGAGCCTTCCACCGCACCGTCGATCACCTGATCTTCGAGGAATGAGCTGGTACCGATCGCAACATCTCGTCCGCCTTCCGCAAACAAATTCGTCATGAGGGCATCAAAGCCAAACTGATTCGCGGCCGCGCGACGCCATCGAGCCCACTTGGTTTCGTCGAGTCCTTCCTTCGCCGGAAGTCCGCCGATGTAGACCAGAACTCCGGCAATTAGTCCAAGACCAGCGGCGATGTAGCTGTAAATTTCGAGATTCGCTACCTCGTGCTTCAGTTCGCCAAGCTGCGAAAGTCCAGATGGATAGAGCCAGTGCTCAAATCGCTTGCCTTCGTTGAGGACAAGACCTGCTCCGCCGCTGAGGACCGCCAGCACGACGAGCGGAAGCCACATCGAGACCGGAACTTCTTTCGGCTTATGGTCTCCGGTCAGTGCGTGGCCGTGATCGTCGTCATGCCCTTCTTCATGGTCGTGATGCTCGGCAACCGGAAGCTTGCGCCATCGTTCTTCTTTGCCGAAGAACGTCAGCATGGCAAGTCGTCCCATGTACATTGCGGTAAGCGCCGCGACGCCAAGCCCAACCCAGCCAGAGATTGCACTCAGCTGGCCTGCGTGCGAGTTTGCGATCGCAGAACCCAGGATGGCTTCCTTACTGTAGAAGCCCGAGAGTCCCGGAACGCCAGCGATGGCGAGCGTGCCCACCATCATCGTGCCAAAAGTGATCGGCAGATACTTTGCGAGCTTGCCGTAGTGCCGCATATCTTGCTCGTGCGACATTGCATGGATGACCGCACCCGCGCCAAGGAACAACAGCGCCTTAAAGAATGCGTGTGTCGTAACGTGGAACATGCCAGCCCAGTAAGCACCGGCACCGCAGGCAATGAACATGAAGCCGAGCTGCGACACCGTCGAGTAAGCCAGAACTTTCTTGATGTCGGTTTGTCCGAAGGCGATGATCGCCGCGAACAAAGCCGTAAACGCTCCAACGGCGCAAACAACCGCACTCGCGGTTGGCGAAAGCTGGAACACGATGTTCATCCGGTTCAGGAGAACGACCCCGGAAGTGACCATCGTAGCCGCGTGGATGAGAGCCGAAACTGGAGTCGGGCCGGCCATCGCGTCAGGAAGCCAAACGTAAAGCGGGAACTGCGCCGACTTACCAGCCGCGCCGCCGAAGAGCAACAGGGCGATTGCTGTCGCCATCGCCGGATTTGCCTTCAGCGCCGTCGTCAACGCCGGAAGCATCGCGTCGTAGCTGAGGTACCGGTTGTCTTCGACGGGGATGTTTGCTCCGCTAATCACGACGACGATCAGGAACAGGCCCAACATCAAGGACCAGTCGCCAACTCGATTAACGATGAACGCCTTATTGGCCGCCTTCGTGTTCGCCGTGTCGGTGTACCAAAATCCGATGAGCAGGTACGAGCAAAGTCCGACGCCTTCCCAGCCAATGAACAGGAGAGGCAGGTTGTTGCCGAGCACCAGTACCAGCATCGCGGCTACGAACAGATTTAGGTAAGCGAAGAATCGTGAGAAATCCTTTTCCTCGGCCATGTATGCGGTCGAGTAAAGGTGAATCAGCGCGCCAACTCCGGTGATGATCAGCACCATCGTCATGGACAGCGGATCGACAACCCATTCGAACGGGATGTTGAGTCCCATGATGTTGATCCAACTGCCGCCGGAAACGATCACGGCTTCGGCATGCTCCTGACTCGCGAGTCCCTGCGTCAGCATCAGTCCGAGCACAAAGGAAGCAGCAATCGGAAGGACGGCCAAAACGCCAAGCGCCTTCTTTCCGATCTTGCGCTGAAGCGAAGGGCCAGCCAATCCTTGAATCAAAAACCCAAGGATTGGCAGCAATATGATGAGCCAGACTGCGTTGTTATCCATTTAGCCCTTCAGCAAGTTCATCTCATCGATGTCGATGTTTTCACGTAGTCGGAAGATCGCCATGATAATTCCGAGTCCGACCGCAACTTCCGCCGCTGCAACCGCCATTACAAAAATCACCATCATCTGGCCGGCCATCGCGCTCTGGCCTTCCCTAAAGCTGTTCCCGGCAACCATTGGCGAAAACTGGTAGCGAGCAAAGGCGAGGAAAGTCAGGTTGACCGCGTTGAGCATCAATTCGATGCACATAAAGATCACGATTGGACTTCGGCGAATAACGACGCCGACAACCCCGGTCATGAACATGAACAAACCTAGCACCAGATAGGCGGCGAGTGGAACTCCGCTCATTTCTTGCCGCCTTCAACCAATGTTGTGTGTCGCATAAGAATCAACAAATCTCCTAAAAGCGGCGCTTCGCCAGCAAAATCGAACCAACGATGCCGATGAGCAGCAGGATGCTGACAGCTTCGAACGGAATAATGAACCCAGTGAAAAGTGCGCGGCCAACATTGACCGGAGAGCCGTAATCGTTCGGAGCGCCCGGTTGCGTCTTCGACATCAACCCAGGCAGAACCTGTAGCGCGACAAGCGTGAACATCACCATGCCAAGCGTCATGCCAACCGCTGTCTTCGGGTCTTTCTTGTCCGAAAGAAGCTGTGGTGCTCCGATGTTGAGCAGCATGATCACGAACAGGAACAAGACCATGATGGCGCCGGTGTAAACCACGACCTGGGTAATGCCCATCATCTCCGCGTTCAGCGTGAAATAAATCGCAGCCAAAACGAAGAAGTTCAGAACCAGGCAGAGAGCACTACGAACGGCGTTGTTGAAGGCAACAACCCCAACGGCAGAGAGCATGGCCAGCCCGGCAAGGGCCGCAAAGAATAGAAGTTCGCCGGTAATGGCAAACCCCGACATCTTCGGTGCCACGGTAGCAAAAAGATTAAGCAACGGACGCCTCCGGAGCCTCAGGCTTCTCAGCTGGCATTACTTCAACCATTGTGATCTCGCGGTTTGGCAAGAAGGTCTCCTTATTGGGCTCAAGCCGGGTAACCGCGCGGAAGATCACCCAGAGGGCGATGAAGGTGCAAACCGAAAGCGCCAGTGCTGGTCCGGGTCCGGCGACTTCCTGAAGCAGAAGCCAAGTCGCCACGACGATCAGATTGACCGTTGCGATCGGCAACAACGTCTTCCATCCGAGTGACATGAGCTGGTCATATCGCAAACGAGGCATCGTGGCTCGGAGCCAAACAAATCCGAAAATGATGATCCAGACTTTGAGCAGGAACCACATCGGAGCCATCCAGAAATCGGCCCACTGGAAGTAGCCCATCAAGCCCGCGAGCATCGGCTGGGCTTCTGCAACGTAGTCCCATCGAACCGGAATCGGCATGTGCCAGCCACCCAGGAAGACGGTGGCAAAGATTCCGCCGTAAACCGCCATCGCCGCGTATTCGCCCATGAAGAACACGGCGAACTTCATCGAGCTGTACTCGGTGTGGTAGCCCGCAACCAATTCGTTCTCTGCTTCTGGCAAGTCGAACGGTGCTCGGTTCGTCTCCGCGACCATACAAATCGCAAACACGACGGCGGCAATCGCGCCGTGTGGCGTGAGGATGTTCCAGTTCGAAAGGTAAGGAACAACTCCCCAAAGCGGGCCTTCCTGCGCGGTCACCATATCCGTGAGCTTCAGCGACCCGGTCGAAAGCGCGATGCAAGCGAGCGAAACACCCATGCCAAGCTCGTAGCTGATGAGCTGAGCGGATGATCGAAGACCGCCGAGTAGCGAGTACTTGTTGTTTGAGGCGTAACCGCTGAGCACGACGCCGTAGACACCAAGCGAGCTGATCGCCATGATCCACAGCACGCCGATGTTGACGTCGGCAACAGGTGTCAGCCCCTTGAAAGGTCCCCAAGGCAGAGTTGCACCAAGAGCGAAGGCCGGGAAAAGCGCCAACGCAGGAGCAATGAAGTAGATGACCTTGTCGACCGAGCTCGGCGTGATGTCCTCTTTTAAGAACAGCTTGATGCCGTCAGCAATTGGCTGGATCAGTCCGAAGAGCCGAATCTTCTTTCCGCGTAGGAACTCGGGAACCCACTTGTCCTTCTTTTGGAAAGTGATGTTGCCGACTCGGTTTGGTCCAATTCGGTCTTGGAACCAACCCAAAACTCGGCGCTCAAACCAAATAAGTGCTGGAACCATCGTGAGCAGGGGTCCAACAAAAAGCAAGACGCGAATCAGCGCTTGCCAAACGGGATGGAGGTTGTCGTACCACTCTGCCATAGGCCGAATCGAATGTACCTGAGCGTAGGTCCTTTGGTTGGGGGAACCGACATAAAGAAAGGCGGCTGGCTCCAAAAAAGGAGCCAGCCGCCTTGAAGTTTCAGCCGAAGATCAGCGTCGACCGCGGAAGCGATCTCCGCCACCGCCGCCGCCACGTCGATCTCCACCGCCGCCACCGCGTCGGTCTCGATCTCCGCCTTGCGGCTTCTGAACGGCGTTCGGATCTGCATCCTCGTTGTCATCCAACGTAGGCAGCGTCTGTGCCAAACCGAGGGCCGTGAAGTTGGTTCGGCCCATGCCGTCCACTTCGTGAACCTTGACGTTCAGCTCGTCGCCGATGTTGACCACATCTTCGATTCGGCTGATCTGCTTGGTGGTCAAGTGTTCCTTCGGCACCATGCCTTCCTTGCCAGGGATGAACTCGATGAAGACGCCGCGCCCGATGATTCGGGTGACGGTTCCTCGGAATTCGGTTCCGACGGCAATCTCGTCGGTGAGGGCTCGGATCATTGCAATCGCGTCGCGAACCTGGGTTCCGCCGCTTCCGCCAACGAGAACTCGTCCGTCCTGCTGGACATCGACGCTAGCACCCGAGGTTGCAACGATCTTCTTGATCGTCGCGCCGCCAGGTCCGATCAGTGCGCCGATCTTCTCGGTGCTGATCTGGATCGTGGTGACCTGAGGAGCGGTGTCGCCGACGGTTGCTCGAGGAGCCGAGATTTCGGCTTCGATCACGTCAAGGATCTCGAATCGAGCATCCTTAGCCTGCTTCAGAGCCTGCGCGAGAACCTCGTCAGGAATACCATCCAGCTTCGTGTCGAGCTGAAGGGCGGTGATTCCGTCTCGAGTTCCGGCGACCTTGAAGTCCATATCGCCACAGAAGTCTTCCATGCCCTGAATGTCGGTCAGAACCTTAAAGACCTTGCCGTCGGACATCAAGCCCATGGCAATACCAGCAACCGGTGCCTTGATCTGGATTCCCGCATCCATAAGGGCGAGGGTCGATCCGCAAACCGATGCCATCGAAGTCGAACCGTTCGATTCGAGAACTTCCGAGATCAGCAGAAGGGTGTACGGAAACTCTGGGTCTTCGATTGGAACAACCGAGCGAAGGGCTCGTTCTGCCAACGCACCGTGTCCGATTTCTCGTCGGCCTGGTCCACGCATCGGTCGGACTTCTCCAACCGAGTAAGCCGGGAAGTTGTAGAAGTGCATGTAGCGCTTCGGACCTTCGTCCTCAAGTCCGTCCATCGTCTGGGCATCGCCTGGCAAGCCGAGCGTACAGATCGTCATGACCTGCGTCTGGCCGCGGGTGAACAGTCCCGAACCGTGAACTCGTGGAAGGATGCCAGCAACGGCTTCGAGTGGTCGGATTTCGTCCAACTTTCGTCCGTCTGGTCGGCTGTCCTTCTTGATGATCAGCTCACGAACGACTCCCTTAACTACGCCATCCGCGGCTTCGAAGAGCTGCTTCTGGAGATCTGGCTCGTTTTCGTACTCGGGCTTCAGCTTTGCGACGATGTCCTTGATGATTTCATCAAGAGCGCTCTCTCGCATGGCCTTGTCCTTCGATCCCAAGAGGGCCTTCTGGATGTCTTTGCCAAACTTCTTGTCGATGGCCTTCTTGAGACCTTCGTCGATCGTGTGAAGGTTGACGTCGCGCTTCGGCTTTCCAGCCGTCTTGGCGAATGCCGCGATTTCGGCGCAGATGACCTTGATGGCGTCGTGCGCAAACTTGAGCGCAACGATCATGTCTTCTTCGGTCACCTCGGTCGCGCCGGCTTCGACCATCGAGATCGCGCCTTCGTGACCAGCAACAACGAGGTCAAGATCGCCAGCCTGGATTTCGGCCTGGCTTGGGAAGAGAATCAGTTCTCCGTTTACTCGACCAACTCGAACGCCAGCGACTGGGTACTTGAATGGAATGTCGCTAACCGCAAGGGCAGCGCCAGCAGCGGTGATAGCGAGAACGTCGGGTGGATTCTCTTGGTCTACCGAAAACGGCATAGCGATGACTTGAACGTCGTTTCGCAGGCCCTTCGGGAAGAGAGGTCGAAGTGGTCGGTCGATGAGTCGGCTGACCAAAACGGCCTTTTCCGAAGGTCGTCCGCCTCGCTTCATGAAGCCGCCGGGGATCTTTCCGACGGAGTACTTTCGCTCTTCGTAGTCGCAAACAAGCGGCAGGAAGTCGAGATCGCGGGGGTTTTCGGACATCGTTGCGACGCCCAGGACGACGGTTTCGCCCATGCCGAGGAGAATGGAGCCGCCTGCTTGCTTAGCAACGCGACCCGTCTCGAGGGAGAGCGACTTTCCGCCCACCTCAAATTCGTGGTTGTGAATCATTTTTCGGTCTCTTGCGCCGCACAAATCCGCGTCGCAGTTCGCAACCCATCGGTGCTGACCGCTCAATGCCGGGTTCCGCAGAACCGAGCAGTCAACGGACAACGGTCCGGGGAGCCACGTACCGGCAGTATAGCAGACGAATCCCTCGATCCCGGCCTAATCGCAAGTCAAGAGCATCCACTGGAGGGAACCTTGCAAACAAAACAGGCTCGCTGATACAGAGAAAGGGCTTGTTCAGCGCTTAAGAGTGCACTGAACAAGCCCTTTCGAAATTTTATTTGGCTGAACTTATCGCGGCTTGACTTCGCGGATTCCGAGCTTCTTGATGAGTTCTCGGTACTTAACGACGTCCTTGTTTCGCAGATAAGCTTCGAGTCGTCGTCGCTTACCAACGAGAAGAAGCAGACCGCGTCGACCGTGGTTGTCCTTCTTGTGCGTTCGCAAGTGGTCCGTGATCTGTGCGATACGGGCCTGCATGACCGCAATCTGGACCTCGGTGGAACCGGTGTCGCCTTCTTTCGTCGCGTAATTCGCGATCGTGCTCGATTTCAATTCTGGATTCAACGGCATCTGTGAAGTGTTAGCCTCTGGGTTCTTCGGCCAAGGTCCAGTTTCCGCTCATTACATCGCCCCCAAAGAGGACATTAGAATCAACGGGCTACCAGACGCGCTAGGCCCAAGCGCATATAGTACCAGACACTTCCCAGCCATTTTCAACGGTTTCGCAAGGTTTCGCCCGTATACTTTGGATATGTGGGAAAAATCGATCGAGGAGTTACTTGATACGATACAGCCTTGGCTTGAACGTGGAGGGCTGGAGTTCGTCCGCTCTGAAGGCCCAATCCTCGCCGGAGAGATTTGTGCGCGAGCGGTTTCGGCGACCACAGAAGTGCTCTTCGAGCCAGCCGAATTTACGGCCAACAAGACTCCTACAATCGTTCGGCTCTACGGAATCCCATATCTTCGACAGGTATTCCTGGTCGGACCAGTTGCAGGTGTTTGGGAAGTTACGACCACATCCCACGTTCCTTTTCGGATGAGATGGAATGAAGAAGAGTTCCTCGGCCTAATTTCGGACGTCCTCAATGAACCCGTTTCAAAGCGCATTCCAGCGACTAAAGCAGGTTGATAGCCAGTACCAGGCAATTCGAGTCCTTTTAGAGGATCGGATTGACGCAGGCCTTGCTGAATCTGCCGAGCGTGATGCCGAAAGGGACCTCGAACGCACCTATGCAATGAGACTGCTGGCCGAGTGCGAGGGAGCTCTAACGGACCTTGCGCCTTCGCTCAGCGTGCCGATTACTTTCGATACGAGATCCGGTCTGCACTCAAAAATTCACCGCATCGCTGCTGGAATGATGATGGACCCAAGACTCATTACGCAGGTTGACCAGAAACTAAGACTCCTCCGAAACGATCTGCTTCATGGTCGAGTTGCCCCATTTGAGTTCAACGAACTTTACATCTTGGGCAAGCAGTTCCTACGAAACTGCCACTAACCCTCAGCTCGATCCGGCAGCTGACCCAATTCACCCACGCCCAGCGAAGCAATTCCACGATAGCCGTCGAGTTTGGCCCGCGTATCCGAAATGTCCAGATTCCGCATCGCTAGCTGGCCAATCCGATCCTCCGGTCCAAACTCAGATTCCCCGCTCTCCATGCTCAACCGCTCCGGATGGTAGGACAATCCCGGCCCGGTCGTATCCAGAATCGAGTAGTCGTCCCCTCGTCGCAGTTCTAGAGTCACGGTTCCCGTGACCAGCGAGCCGATCCACCGCTGAATAGAATCGCGGATCATCAACGACTGCGGATCAAACCAGCGCCCCTCGTAAAGCAAGCGCCCGAGCCGGCGGCCCATGGATCGATAGTTCTCTATCGTGCCTTCGTTGTGGATGGCATTAACCAGCCGTTCATAGGCAATGAACAGCAAAGCCATGCCCGGGGCTTCATAGATGCCCCGACTCTTGGCCTCAATGATCCGATTCTCGATCTGGTCGCTACAGCCGAGTCCGTGCCGACCGCCGATCGTGTTCGCTTCCATCACCAAATCAACCCGGTTATCGAACTGCACGCCATTGAGCGCCACTGGCCAACCTTCTGAAAACTCAACCGTTACCCTCTCGGACAAAATTTCAACCGCCGGATCCCAGAACTTCGCGCACATGATCGGCTGGACCAGGTGCAGCCCTTGGTTCAAAAATTCAAGGTCCTTGGCTTCGTGCGTCGCACCCCAAATGTTCGCGTCCGTTGAGTAAGCCTTCTCTTTGCTGGCTCGGTAAGGCAAGTTGCGGGCGGTCAGCCATTCGCTCATCTCGGCCCGACCACCGAGTTCGTTTACAAAAGCCGTGTCGAGCCAGGGCTTGTAAATGCGCAGGGCAGGATTCGCCAGCAATCCATACCGATAGAACCGCTCAATATCATTGCCCTTGTACGTGCTGCCATCGCCCCAAATCGAGACGCCGTCTTCCTCCATGGCCTTCACCAGCATCGTTCCGGTGACGGCACGGCCGATCGGAGTGGTGTTGAAGTACGTTTTCCCGCCAGACGAAATGTGGAACGCCCCGCACTGGAGCGCGACTAGGCCCTCGTGAACCATCTGCTCGCGGCAATCGACGAGTCGCGCCTTCTCGGCGCCATATTCCACCGCTCGCCCCGGAATGCCCTCAACATCATCCTCGTCGTACTGACCCAGCAAACCGGTGTAGCAGAACGGAATCGCACCCTTTTCGCGCATCCAGTTCACCGCAACGCTGGTGTCAAGACCACCAGAGAAGGCGATGCCGACTTTTTCACCGACCGGGAGTTGAGTTAGGATTTTTGACATTAAGCAGCCACCGCCTCAGTAAGAACACGGCCCGGATACGCAAGCAGCCCGGCCGCAAGGCATTTCATTGCCCGTCGCAGTCGATCCTGATCGAGCACGTACGCAATCCGGACCTCCTTCTTTCCAAGCCCGGGAGAAATGTAAAAGCCCGTGGCGGGAGCCATCAAGACCGTCTCCCCTTCAAAGGAAAACTCTTCGACCATCCACTGACAGAATCGGTCCGAATCGTCGATTGGCAGCTCAACAACCGCATAAAATGCGCCGTCGATCGGTGGGACAACCACGCCGGGAATCGCCTTCAGCCCCGAAACCAACACATCGCGACGAGCCATGTACTCGGCTTTCACTTCGGCAAAGTAGGTCGGCGGAGTGTTTCTCAGTGCCGCCTCCACGCCGATCATGTCGAGCGTTGGCGCAGACAGTCGTGCCTGACCAAATTTGAGCGCCGCCGCAATCAGGTCCAGGTTCTTTGTCACGAAGAACCCAACGCGTGAGCCGCAAAGAGAAAACTTCTTGCTCGCCGAGTCAATCATCACGGTCCGGTCCTCAAGCCCCTCGAGTTGCAAAACCGACTGCAAGGTTTCGGAGCCGTAGTAGAACTCTCGGTAAACCTCGTCGCCAATGAGGAAGAGATCGTGCTTGACCGCAATCTCTGAAATCTCGGCAAGTGCCGAAACGCCAAACACGGTTCCCGTGGGGTTACTCGGATTGCAGAGGAGAATCGCCTTCGTTCGAGGGGTGATGACCGCTTCGATTTCGTCGGCGGTGGGTAGCCGAAAGTCGTCGCCGATTCTTGCCGTCAGAGGCACCAGGGTTACGCCCGCCGTCACGGCAAAACCAGCGTAGTTTGCATAAAACGGCTCAACCACGATGACCTCGTCCCCAGGATTGCAGCAGCAAAGTATCGCGAAGAGAGCCGCCTCACTTCCGCCATTGGTGACAAGAATGTTCTCGACGCCAACCTCAATGCCGTGCTGTTGGTAATGCTCTGCCAGAGCCGCCCGCAGGCCCGCCGTGCCAGCGCTGTGGCTGTATTCCAAAGTCTTGATTTCGGTTTGCTTAACCGCCGACCAAAATGCCGCCGGAGAGTGCACGTCCGGCTGGCCGATGTTCAGATAGTGAACGTGAACGCCCCGGGCCTCGGCGCGGTTGGCGTAATCCACGAGTCGCCGAATGGGCGAGCTGGGCATCGTTTCGGTTCGAATCGCTAGGTTCGGCATGTTGCTTTCGAGAGCGACGCTGCTCCGTTCAGAAAGTACCCGTTCAACGAATCTTTGGCGTGCGAACGGTTCGCAGTCTTCAATAACAGGCCATCGTTCTCATTTCCACCACTACCTGGAATCGGTGCCTCGACGTTCAGCAACCGGGGGTCGCAGACTTGATACCAACTGGACAACGAGTCTTCGACCCACAAGGGGTGGGTCCAGCCGACGCCTTCCAGGCATTTTCAATGCCTGGCTACCTTCTTCAATCCCTCCGGGATAGCCGGACCGAGAATCTCTCAACTCGGCATATGCGATCGCGCTAACCCAGCCTGCGAAAACTCGTTGGCGGATTGCTCTACGCGCATCATCCACGGAGGGTCAAGACCCTGGTCGGGGTCAAAGAGGGTAGCCAGGCATTGAAAATGCCTGGACCGGCGAGCACGAAATCCGACCCCGGCAGGGGTCGAAGAGTCAACCACATCGTTTTTAGATCTGTGCACGCTTTCAGCGCTTCATAGTGAAGTCAAGGCGTCGAGACCTCAACGCATAGGACACGGGCACAGTCGACACCTTCCGGGCATTTTCGGCCGACTACCCTTTTCAAGCGCTCTGGGATAGCCGGAGCGAATGTCTATCAACTCGGAATCATCAATCGCGCCTATACAAATGGCCAGAAACTTGGGCAATTCGGTCTGACACGCATCATCCGCGAAGGGTCATGACCCCGGTAGGGGTCAAAGAAGGTAGCCAGGCATTGAAAATGCCTGGACCGGCGAGCCCGCATCACGACCCGGGCAGGGGTCGAAGACTTCAGTTGCCGCTTGTTCCTCTAGTCGAAAACGCAATGAGCCCATAGCCGAAACTGCCCTCAAAGGCATATCTTCTGCCCACCAACTCATGGTCCGCCTCCGTTGGGTCTATAGTTCTTGGCATATGCAGATCGCCGTTCTCGGGTCCGGAAGCTGGGGCACCGCTCTTTCGATCCTGCTGGCTCGCAACGGGCATCAGGTTCAACTGCTTGGTCGAAACCGCGAAGAAATTGCAGAAATGCAGACCCATCGAGAGAATCGCCACTATCTACCTGGCTTCCAATTCCCCAGCAATTTGGATTGCCTTCCTCTGCAGGATGGCATTCCGGTAGCCGAAATGGCGGTTATTGCGGTCCCTTCCGATGCTGTGCGGGAAATGGCGAGAGAGATTCCTTCGGCGACTCGGCTCGTTGTGGTTGCGGCAAAGGGCCTCGAGGCGGGATCCGCCAAGCTGCTCGTCGACGTTGTCGCCGAAGAGCGCTCCGGAAGCGAACTATCCGTCCTCAGCGGGCCGAACCTCGCCGTCGAAATCGCCCGTCAAATTCCCACCGTGGCCGTCGCGGCAAGCCGAGAGCCGAAGACGGCGGGCGAAGTCGCCGCCACATTTCTCACCCCAATGTTTCGCGTTTCACCGTCCGCCGATGTCATCGGTGTCGAGATTGCCGGCGCGCTAAAGAACGTGCTGGCGATCGGGGCAGGAATGTCTGACGGACTTGGTTATGGAGACAACACCAAAGGCGCCTTTCTTTCGCGTGGCCTGGTGGATCTGGCAAAGTTAGGCGTTGCCATGGGCGGAAAAATGGAGACCTTTCTTGGACCAGCGGGCGTGGGAGATTTGTTTGCCACCGCGGCGAGCCGACTTTCGCGAAACTACCGATTTGGTCGGGCCATTGGCGAAGGAAAACTATTTGCGGATGCGCTGGCCGAGATTGGCCAAGTGGTCGAAGGCATCTCCTCGTGCGAGTCGGCGATCATCCTCGGCGACCGGCACGGTTTGGAACTGCCGGTCCTTCGGACGATTCATCAGGTCATGCATCACCACCTCTCGCCGAGCGATGCGGTGAGTCAACTGATGGCTCGACCAGTTCGATCGGTTTAAACAAGACGCAGGGGTTGAACTCTTGTTCAACCCCTGCTTGAGCCCTGTCGGCTTTTCCCTACCGGGAAATTTTTGGGTTTCGAATTGCCACCAAATTTGGTGACCAACTCAATCGCCGTTCTTCTCCCTTGCAATGCAGGTGGCGGCCATGTTTCGCGTCATATGTCGTCTCATGTTTTCCTCCTTTCGGCCCAGTTTTCTGAGTCCGATCTACCGTGTCGTGAACTGATTTCCATCGACATATGTTAAGACGCCATTAAAGTCAACGGGTTTCATAGATTTTTTCGATTTTCTAAAATCTGTTGGCCGTTGACCGGTCAACCTGAGAAATCGCTCGCTAAAGTGAAAAGGATCGCTGAAACCAACCTGCTCTGCGATGCTTTGCACCTTGGAGTCCGTCAGGGTGAGCAACGTTTGAGCGCGCTCCATCCGCTGGCGCTCCACGTAGTCACGTAAGCTCGATTTCATAGAATCTCGAAAGAGGTGCGCAAGTCGCGAAGGTGACAATCCCACAACTTTGCTGAGATGATTCACGTCCAGATTCCCCGGCAGGTTGGCGCCAATGTACTGAACCACGATCTGAATACGCGGATCGAGGAAGACAGCATTTCCGTCTTCACCGGTGAGCAAAAAGACTCGTTCCAAAGAATTCATCCCGAGTTCCTCTTTTCGCGCGAGCCCGCTAAGCCCATCATTCACGGCTTGGAAAAATGCGGCAATCGCAGGTTCCGGGGCTTGGTCAAGCAAGAAAATGGAACTTCCATGCGACGGCCAGCGGTTCCATTCCCCCCAGCGAATCGGCGGATGAAAGTGCGCCCAAAGAAACTCCCATTCGCTGCCGGCCGGAACTCCGTAATCATGATATTCGCCAGGCACGAGCAGCGCCGCTTGATGTCTTGTGAGGCTGATCTCAAACTCGCGCCCCCGCACAAAGCCTTGTCCGCTCAAAGTCAACATCATCAGCCAACTTGTTGCTCCGGTTGAGCGCATCGTCCGGTAACCGGGCCCCTCGCGAAAGTGGCCCGTCACAAGCTGAGCAACGATTGGATCATCGTGAATAGCAGATTCTTTAATGCCTATAGCATAACCTTCTATTCGACTCAGCAGAAGTTGCAGTCAAAATATCAATATGCCGATTCAAGATTCACCGCTGAAATTACAGTTCGATTCCGATGGATATGCGATTGCGAGGGGACGATTCTCATCCGATGAGTGCGATGCGTATTCCAAGTACTTCACGGACATGATTGAACGCGGGGGAGATGGGTATGCAGAAATCTGGGGTTCCGCCAACCTCAATGACCCGTTGGTCAGATATCCCCGATTGATGCAGCCTCATCGGTCTGATTCCATCGCTTTCAGTTTCATGATCGATCCACGAATTGCCGACGACCTAACGACGCTTTGTGAGACTCCGCCGTTGGCCGTTCAAACCATGGTCTATTACAAGCCCGCGGGAGCACGTGGCCAAGCGCTCCACCAAGACCAGCGATATCTCAACGTTCAGCCTGGAACCTGCATTGCGGCATGGCTCGCGCTTGATGATTGCGACGATGAAAACGGCTGCCTAACCGTTGTTCCGGGCACCCACAATATTCCGGTCCTGTGCCCCATCGCGAGCGACCCAGAGCAGTCATGGACCGGAGAGACTGTGCCAGTTCCGCCCGGCTTGACCATAAAACCGATTCATATGAAGCGAGGAGATGTCCTTTACTTCAATGGCCAACTGATTCACGGCTCTGGCAAGAATATTTCGAAAGATCGATTCCGACGAACACTGATCGCGCACTACATTGACGGCGCCGCGGAATCGGTGAGTAAGCACTACTTCCCGGTTTGGAATCTAGCGGGCGAAATCGTGTCCCAAGTTCAGCCAGGCATCGACGGAGAAGGCGGCCCCTGCGGCGTCCCACGCGAGGATGAAGGGGAGATTCGTTACGAGATCGTAGGTTCGGTGAGCGCCGCTTTGGCCGCGCACTGAGCTTCCTTCAAGCGCTCTTTCCGCCGGGCCCGATAGGCTTGGCGGCGGAGCTTGATTCGCTCGGATCTGAGCTCAATGGCCAGTTTGCCGTTCTCTTCCCGCCGACGCTCGGCGTGGATGCAAGCCTCGGAGCATGATCGCGAGAATTTCTCTTCACATGCCTCGCAACAGGTGAACTGTCGGTTGCAATCCACGCTAGCGCAGTTGATGAACCGCGCGATCTCCACCCCGCAGTGCAAACATCGTGTTACCGGCGTCACGTTCGGACCGATTGGGACGGTGACTCGATCATCAAACACGTAGCAGACCCCTTCCCAATGCTCGCCTTGCGTCTCCGGGTCTTTTCCGTAAGTCACGATGCCGCCGTGAAGTTGGTAGACGTTCTCAATTCCCTGATCAACCAAATACGCAGTCAGCTTTTCGCACCGGATTCCGCCCGTGCAGTAGGTCAGAATCGGCCGCTCCTCCCCAGGCTCGATCACCGTGCGTAGCCAATCTGGGAATTCTTTGAAGGTCTTCACGTCCGGGCGAACCGCGCCCTTGAACCGGCCGACCTCGAATTCGTAGTCGTTCCGAATGTCCAAGATCAGCGGATTTTCGGCCTCCAGCATCGCCTTGAATTCAGCGGGCTCGAGATGCTTTCCGGTCTTTTCCCAAGGCTCACACTCGTGCCCAAGGGTAACGATCTCCGCCCGGGCCTTCACGCTAAGCCGACCGAATGCATGGCCCTCAAACGGGTCAATCTTGTACTCCGTCTCGCCAAAAAGTGGGTGGGCGTCCATCCACGCACGGTACGCATCGCAATTCTCCACGAGGCCGGAAACGGTGCCGTTGATACCTTCCGGCGCGACAATAATCCGTCCCTTCAAATCGAGCTGCTTGCAAATCGCAAGCAAAGCGTCCCGGTCGCTGACGGCATCAGCGACCGGGACGAACTTATAGAACAGCAAGATTTGGTAATCCATCACGAAGCCGAGCTCGGCTCCCTATAGATTACTTGCTCGCTTTGAAGGTCAGCGCATCTGAGTTGATGCAGAAGCGGAGGCCACCTTTGTCAACCGGACCGTCATCGAAAACGTGGCCAAGGTGACCGTCGCACCGGGCGCAAAGGACTTCGTCGCGGATCATGCCGTACGAAGTGTCCCGCTTGGTCCAAGTGTTCGCTTTGCTTACAGGCTGGAAGAAGCTTGGCCAGCCGGTTCCAGAATCGAACTTGGCGTTACTTGCGAAGAGCGGAAGTTCGCAACCTGCACAGTGATAGACGCCGGTCTTTTTGTTGTCATGGAACCGACCGCAGAAGGCGGCTTCAGTGCCCTTGACTCGAAGGATCTTGTATTGCTCCGGGGTCAGTCGCTTCTTCCACTCCGCATCGGTCCGCACGACCTTGTCCTTTCGCTTCGGACTGCCAGCCTCAACCCCAGAGATGCCGCCGACTTCGTCCTTTGGCTTTGACACCACTTCTTTTGATTGCATCGATGCTGTTGCAAATGCTCCAAGCACCACCAGGCCAACGACACTTACCGCGAGTAATCCAATCTGCATATTCGTCACAACGTTTTGTTTCATTTATTTGCTCCCAAGACCACACGGATTGGGGCCTACGGTCGCTGAAGCGAGTTCGGATTTTCTCCGCAGAGCAATCCGATTTCTGCGCCTTCTTTACCAAGCCCTAGCAATTCAAACAAGTTCCGCATTCGTTGCCCCATTCGATCTGACTTCATCCCTTCCAGTTGAAGATCACCAACCAGAAGCCGAGCCTCGACGGCAGCGTCCAATCGAATTTCATCTTCTGTGCCCGAGCCTTGAAGCCGTTCTTCGATCCGCGCTAATCGCTCCAGGCTTAGGCGTGGCGCCGAAGCCTCCGTCGAAGACTGCAATAGGATGTGCTGGATCCTGCCAACGACCGTCAGCGCATGCTCCAGATCGACCGGCACGTTGAAGAAGCGATCCATACTTAGCTTTCTACTACGTAACCGGGATCAACATGCAACACCTAATTTACGACGAAACGGTCAGGTTCTAGCGCGGAGCTCGTCGCCGTCGCTTGCATCGACGGCGCCAGGATCCCGACCGTCGGCAAACTGTACGAAAGTGTCAACTTTCATGTCACAATTTCCGTAGACCGTTTTGCCGCCCATGTTAGTTATTCAGAACCTCCAAGCCCGCGTCGAAGAGAAAGAAATTCTCCGCGGCATTAGCCTCACCGTCAACGCTGGCGAAGTCCACGCAATCATGGGACCCAACGGTTCCGGCAAGTCAACCTTGGCCTCGATTCTCGCGGGCAAGCAGGACTACGAGGTGACCGGTGGATCGGTCGAATTCGCGGGAGAGGACCTTCTCGAACTCGACCCAGAAGAGCGAGCCGCTGCCGGTTTGTTCCTTGCTTTCCAGTACCCAATCGAAATTCCGGGCGTTACCAACACCTACTTCCTTCGCGCAGCCCTCAACAACGTTCGAAAGGCTCGCGGCGAAGCCGAACTCACGATGACCGAGTTCATGAAGCACATTCGAAGCAAGGTGGAAATGATGGAGCTGGACCCGTCCCTCCTCAGCCGATCCGTTAACGAAGGCTTCTCCGGCGGCGAAAAGAAGCGAAACGAAATTTTCCAGATGGCAGTCTTGGAACCGAAGCTCTGCGTTCTCGATGAAACCGACTCGGGACTCGACATCGATGCCCTCAAGATCGTCGCGAACGGCGTCAACCACCTTCGAGGCGAGGGCCGCGGCATCATCGTCGTCACGCACTACCAGCGCCTTCTTGACTACATCGTTCCAGATTTCGTCCACGTTTTGATGGAAGGTCGAATCGTGAAGAGTGGCGGCAAAGAGCTTGCCCATGAACTCGAAGCCAAGGGTTACAGCTTCATTGAAGAGGAACTGGCGGCCGCCCGATGACCACTGACCTCAAAGCCAAAGCGGACGCATTCACGGAAATTTTTGATTCCGCTCACGCGGTGCTGAACACCTTGGCCGACGGTCGTTTTGCCGACGTCCGGGAACGAGGAATTCACAAGTTTCGAGAGTACGGCGTTCCAACCCATCGAGACGAGGAGTTCAAGTACCTCAATCTTCGCCACCTGAACGAATCGGCCTTCAAGATCGCGTACGGCGCAACCGTCTCGCGCGGAGATCTCAGCCATCCGATCGTGGGTACCGATGCGATTACCCTGGCTTTCGTAAATGGTCAGTACGCACCCGAACTCAGCTCGGCGGACACCCTGCCAGATGGCGTTTACGTCGGACCGTTTGACGAACTCCCGTTCGAAGTCGACCAGGCTTTTGAAAAGCAGTTCGGCCGAGTTGCAAACCTCGTGAGCAAACTGGGAACGACGAACGATGAGAGGTTCACCTACCTCAACCAAGCGTTCTTTGCCGACATCGCCGTGGTGTTTGTCCCCGAGAATGTGATCGTCGAACGACCGATTCACATTCTGAATGTCAGCACCGCGAACCTCGGCGCATTCGTTGCCGCCCCCCGTGCCTTCGCCTACTTCAGCGCAAACTCGCAAGCCAAGCTGATCGAGTCCTTCATCGGCTTGACCGGGGACTACCTCAACGTGCCCGTTACGGAAGTCGTGCTGGAATCCGGTGCGATCGTCGAACACGTTCGGGTTCAAGACGAAACGCTTGCGGCGACGCATATCGGCACGCAAGCCGTGCACCAAGACGCTTCGTCGAGCTACACCGCGTTCAACGTGAACTTTGGCGGACAGGTCTACCGAAATGACCTCAACGTGTGGCTCAATGGTTCAGGCACCGAAACACGTTTGGACGGAGTGAACGTCGGTACGGCGGATCAGGTGATGGACAACCACACTCGGATCGATCACGCCTTTCCGCACTGTAACAGCTTCGAAGTGTACAAATCGGTCCTCCGAGATCAGGCCCAAGGAATCTTCAACGGCAAGATCTTCGTTTACGAAGACGCGCAGAAGACCGACGCAAAGCAGACCAACCAAGCATTGCTTCTTTCGGCGACCGCGCAAATGAACTCGAAGCCGCAGTTGGAGATCTTTGCGGACGACGTCAAGTGCACCCACGGTGCCACGATCGGTCAGCTTCAGAAAGACGCTCTGTTCTACCTGCAGGCCCGAGGCATTCCGAAAGCACAAGCCGAATCCCTGCTCGTTTATGCCTTCGCCAACGATGTCCTTGCCCGGATCTCGAACGAGGCCGTGCGGCAGGCACTTGAAACTCGGCTCTTCGACAAGCTAGAAGTCGCGTAACTATGGACCATCGCACCGCGCTCGCAGAGGCTGTCCGGCTTTACAAAGCCGGAGAAGACGATGCGGCTCACGAGATCGTGCAATCCATCGATTCGCCGATTGGCTCGTACCTCCATGGCATCCTGCATCGGGCCGAAGGTGACTATTCAAACGCGCGGTACTGGTTTGTTCGTAGTAATGGATTACCGAGGCAACTCGGAATCGATGCGGATGCTCTCACCCGCGAACTCCAAGCGCAATCGGGCGTTCCGACACCAGACCTGTCAAAGCGCCTAGCTGAGGAGTTAGACGCCGTTCTTCTGTTTAGTCAAGAAGTTTGAAATGATTCAAGAACTCCCAAAGATTTCAATCTCCCTATTCCCAAAGTCAGACTTTCCCAACCTGCTGACTTTAGTGAATGGGCAACCGCTTGCCTACCTAGACAGCGCCGCAAGCGCCCAAAAACCCCACGTTGCGACCGAAGCGACTTCGATGTTCGTTGAGCACCAGTACGCCAATGTTCACCGGGGAGTTCACACGTTGAGCCAGCTTGCGACGGATGCTTACGAGCGCGTGCGAGATCAGGTCAAGGTTGTTCTCAACGCCGCAGACCGCAACGAGATCATCTTCACGAAGGGCTGCACGGAATCGGTCAACCTCGTTGCTCAGAGCTTTGCGCGCCCGATGCTCCGGCCCGGAGACGAAATCCTGCTCACCGAACTGGAGCACCACTCCAACATCGTGCCTTGGCAACTCGTTGCGCAAGCCACCGGTGCAAAAGTCGTCGCAGCCAGAATCCACGATAACGGCGAGTTGGACCTTGAGGACTTCAAGTCCAAACTCAATGCGAACACCAAGATCGTCGCCTTTACGCACATTAGCAACGCGCTTGGCACGATATTGCCGGCCAAAGAACTGACCGCCATGGCTCATGCCGTCGGAGCCACCGTGCTTATTGATGGAGCGCAGTCCGGCCCTCATGCCGCCATTGATGTTCAAGACATCGGGGCGGACTTTTATGTGCTCAGCATCCACAAGATGTACGGGCCAACCGGCGTCGGTGTGCTTTTCGGAAAGTTGAACCTACTCGAGGCGATGCCTCCATATCAGGGCGGCGGCAGCATGATTCGTTCCGTGAGCTTTGAGGAAACGACCTTCGCCGAACTCCCAGCAAAATTCGAAGCTGGAACCCCAAACATCGCCGGGGTTGTCGGACTCGGCGCGACCCTCGATTACATTGCCGGCAAGAACTGGAATCGCGAAACATGGGTCAACCGTATCAGCGAAATCGGAGACTATGAAGCCACCGTTCGAGAGTACGGCGTAAGTTTGCTCGCGGAGATTGACGGACTAACCGTTCACGGCGACGCCGAGGAAATGGCCGGAATCATCTCCTTCACGGTGAAGAACGCGCACCCGCACGATCTCGGCACGATCCTCGACCAACACGGGGTAGCGGTCCGCGCCGGACACCACTGCTGCCAACCATTAATGCATCGACTCGGAGTGCCGGCCACGGCCCGTGCCAGCATTGCCGCCTACAACGATCTGGAAGATATGGATCGATTGGCTGCAGCAGTTCAATCGGCAAAGGAGCTATTCGGATGAGTTGGGACCTTCGAGACCTTTATCAGGAAACGATTCTGGATCACCAGAAGCATCCGCGCGGAAAAGGCAACCTGCCAGATGCGACGCACTCCGCCACCGGTTTCAACCCGCTCTGCGGCGACAAAGTGACCATTCAATTGCGGATCAACGATGGAAAAATCGACGAGATCCGATTTGACGGAGAAGGTTGCGCCATCTGCATGAGCAGCGCGAGCATGATGACGGTGAGCCTGCAGGGCACACCGGTGTCCGACGCCGAAGACCTCTTCCAGCGCATCCAGAAGTTTCTGACCGCGAACGACGAGTCTGCCGCCATGGAGGACATCGACTCTCTTGGCGACCTCGCGGCGCTTGGCGGAGTCCGACGTCTTCCCGTTCGCATCAAGTGTGCGAACCTGCCTTGGCATACCTTCAATTCAGCGGTACATGGAGAGCAAAATGCGAAGACTGAGTAGGGCCTTCGACGGCGAATCAAACAAAGTTAGAACTAATTGCGCTTTTTGGAGTATTTTAATGCTAAGTCGTGGTAAGAAATCCGTTCGAATCGAAAACCAAGGAGCCTGGGACGCTGGCCAAGAGGCGAGCTGTCCTGCGCAACGTCGATCGGATCTTGCTTTGCGGAATGACCGTGCTGGGAGTCGCGACTCTCATCTACGCGTGGCAGAATGCGCACCTCGACATCTTTCCAACTCTTATCTGTGCCTTGGCGCTCGTCGGGTGGGGCGTGATCAGTCTGTTCGTCTGTCGAAAGCAGTAGTCAGCGGAGGCTCCCTTGCCTGAGCGAATCGTAACCGAACGGCCCGAACCGATGGGCCTGTCGCCCATCGCAAAATCCCTCTTTGCAAACGAGGTTGCCGAGCAGATCCGGACGGTCTATGATCCTGAACTGCCGGTCAACGTGTACGACCTCGGCCTGATCTACGACATCCAGGTTGCAGACAATCGAGATGTTCATATCATGATGACGCTCACGAGCCCGGCCTGCCCGGTTGCGGGCACCCTACCAGGCGAAGTCCAAACGGCGGCCCGACAAACTCCGGGAATCGGCAACGTCACTCTGGAACTCACCTGGGACCCACCGTTCACGATCGATTCCATGAGTGAAGAAGTCCGATTGATGCTCGGACTCATGTAAACTAAACTTGACGGAAAAGTATAGATAATGAAATTCTCGTCCCAGGAAGAATACGGACTCCGATGTCTGCTCCAAATCGCCCGATTAGGAACAGAAGGCAGCCTCACGATTCCTGAGATCAGCCGAATCGAAGGGCTCAGCCAGACCCACGTCGCCAAGCTTCTCATGATCCTTCGGAAGGAAGGGATCATCACCAGCACTCGCGGGCAAAGCGGCGGGTACTCCATCGCACGCGACCCAGCGGAAATCTCGGTACGGGAAGTTCTCGAAGCCCTCGGCGGCCGGCTGTACGACGCCGAATTCTGCGGACGACACGCCGGACAACTTGATGTTTGTAAGCACAGCGTCGACTGCAGCTTGAAAAGCCTCTGGCAAGTCATCCAAGGCGCGGTTGATAACGTGGTGAGCAGCATCAGCCTTGCCGACCTGATCGCCGAATCTCAGTCCGCACCAAACGTTTCCTTCTTTGCTTCCCCCGCACGGCCGACCGTGCCCATCCGATAATGTCGAACCCATCCGAACTTGCTTTCCCCATCATCGTCACCGACCGCGCAATTGCGCAGTTGCGGAGGCTTTTGGAGCGCGACGGGCGACCAGAAGCATTTCTTCGGGTTGGCGTGAAAGGTGGCGGTTGTTCGGGATTCGAGTACGTCACCCGTATAGACACGCAGTTAAAGCAGATTGACCTTGAGCAAACCTTCGAAGGCGTAAGAGTCGTTTGCGATGCAAAGTCAGCCGTATTCCTTCGTGGGGCCACCTTCGACTACACGGGCAACCTGATCGGCGGCGGCTTCAAGTTCGAAAATCCAAATGTCGCGAAGAGCTGCGGCTGCGGCACGAGCTTCACGCCGAAGGCGAGTTAGTACAGCCGAGCGCCGTTTGCCACCGGAAAGTCGGGACGAACCAGAACTACGTTGCCATCCGCATCGTTCACGCCGCAAACCAGCACTTCCGAAACAAAGCCAGCGATGCGCTTCGCCGGAAAATTGGTGACCGCGAGAACTTGCGTGCCGACGAGGGTTTCCGGTTCGTACAGGTTCGTGATTTGGGCACTAGACCTCCGGATTCCAAACTCGCCGAAGTCAATCGTGAGCTGATAAGCGGGCTTACGGGCTTCGGGAAATGCCGCAACCTCGATGATTGTTCCTGCCCGCATCTCAATTGCCAAAAACTCGTCGAACGAAGCCATCACCAAAGTATGTTCCGGCGGTAATCTCCCGCCGAAATGTCTGAACGCGTTCGATGGGGAATCATGGCAACCGGCGGAATTGCCCGCCAGTTTGCAAACGGGCTCAAAGAGTCCAAAACGGGTGAGTTGGTAGCGGTAGGTTCGCGATCCGATGAAGGAGCGAAGAAGTTCACCGACCAGTTTGGCGGCAAGCCGTACGGATCGTACGAAGACCTTCTGGGCGATCCGAACGTCGACGCGGTTTACATCGCCACCCCGCACCACCTGCACATGCAGAACACGATTGACTGCGCTCGAGCAGGAAAAGCGATCCTCTGCGAAAAGCCGTTCACGTTGAACGCGCTGGAAGCCGAAACCGCGCTGAAAGTCGTGGAAGAAATGGGCGTGTTCTTCATGGAAGCGTTCATGTACCGCTGTGCTCCGCAGACCATAGAAATCAAGAAGATGCTTCGCGATGGCGAAATCGGCCAGGTGCTGCAAGTCAACTCAGAATTTGGCTTCCAAGCCGGTAAGGACTGGACGAACTTCCGCGCCGATGGCGCATTGGGCGGCGGCGGACTGATGGACGTTGGTTCGTACTGCGTTTCGTTCTCCCGACTTGCCGTGGGCGAAGAGCCCAACATGCACAGCTTCTCTGGCCTGTTCTCCGACAAAGGCTACGACGAATCGTCCGCCGGGCTTCTCGGATTCCCAAGCGGCGCGGTGGCTCATTTTGGAACTGGTATCCACGTCAGCCTTCGCAACGATGCCCGCGTTTACGGTGAAACTGGACGGCTATTCGTGGATGAACCATGGAAGTGCAGCAGCGGCAAACTGCGGCTTGAGCGACACGGCAAGGACCCGATCGAACAGGAATTCGTTCTGACCAACAACCAACTCTATGCCCTCGAGGCGGATGCCGTTGCGGCGTTCATCGCCGAAAAAGAGTGCCCACACATGACCAAGGCTGACACGCTTGGAAACATGAGAACTCTCGACGCCCTTCGCGCCAGCGCCGGCTTCACCTTTGCCAACGAACTCAAATCATGAAATACGGAACCGTCCCTCACTTCGATAAGCAAATCTCTCGGCTCGTTATGGGCGTGATCCCACTCCCGCAGAACGACAACGAAGCCGCTTTTGCGCTTCTGGACACGTACCGCGCAGCCGGTGGCAACATCATCGATAACAGCTACCACTACGGCCCAGGGTTCTCCGTTGTGATGAAAGCCTATTACGAGGCACGAGGCGAAGACGCCCTCATCCGGTTCGACAAAGGCAGTCACCACCACTACGGACGAGAAAACTGGAACCGAACGACCCGAGAAGCCATGGATGAAGAAATCCGCGGCAACCTGGAGCGACAAGGCGTGAGCTACAGCGACTTCTATGTTCTGCACCGCGACAACGAAGCCGTTCCGGCGGGCGAAGTTGTCGAATGGCTCAACGAGCACAAAGACGCGGGCCGAATTAAAGCCTTCGGCGGCAGCAACTGGTCGGCCGCTCGAATTGCGGAAGCAAATGAATACGCCGAGAAGCACGGCCTCCAAGGTTTCAGCGCATCGTCGCCGAACCTTAGCCTTGCCATGGCCAACGAGCCGATGTGGACCGGCTGCTCCCAGCCAACTCGCGAAGAGCGAGCTTGGTATGCAACTCAGCCCGTCGGTCTCTTCTCGTGGTCGAGCGGCGGCGGCGGCTTCTTCGCCTATCTCGATCAGGTGCCCGACATCATCCGCGTTTATCACAACGAAGTCAACTTCGCTCGACGCGAGCGAGTGGCGCAGATGGCATCTGAAAAGGGTGTTTCAGAAACCCAGCTCGCCCTTGCTTGGACGCTCAACCAGCCGATCAACGTCTTTGGCCTCATCGGACCTCGAACCGTTGAGCAGCTTGAGGACAACCTCAAAGCGGTCGACATTACCCTGACGCCGGAAGAGCTGACCTGGCTCGAAGACGGCCCCGTCGCCTAATCTAAACAACCCATCAAAGCTGCCGTCACGGAAATCCGTTGACGGCAGTTTTTGTTTGTAATTCGAGGCAATCCAACGTATCCTATGCCTCATGCCCACCTCGTGGCTTTTTGCGACGTCTTTGTTATTCCAACCGCAGACGCCTCCAACATTCCTGGAAGCCGATGCCCGAGCCATCATCACCGAGCTAGCCGATCCCAAATACAAGGGTCGCAATTCGATGACCGAGGACTTTGCCAACGCTTCGAAATACTGCGTAGAATGGCTCAAAGCAAACGGTATCGCGCCCGCCGCGAAGAATGGCGAGTACGAGCAGCGATTCACACTTCAGCGGATTGGAGTCGATCCAACCACTTCATCGATCGCGACCAAAGATAAGAAAGTTTCCCTGGTCTACGGGACCGATTTCGTCCTAAGCGCTTCCTATACGTTATTGCGCGAAGTGGAAGCGGTGTTCGTGTGGGTTCCTGCCGGAAAGTCTCTCACCGACGCTCAGCGCCGGAGTTTGCGGGACAAGCTCGTCATCGTCCATCCCAACCAGCAACGCGATAATGCTGCTCTGTTACAAAGCCTTGCACCGAACACCCCTAACCCACCGATTGCGATTGTTCGCTACGCCGAGACCCTTGGCAACGCAGGCTTGACGGAGCTTGTGATCAAGGACTCTCCGCCAATTGCTCCAGGATTTCGGAACGTTCGTATCACCAAAGCCGCTGCCGAGAAGCTCGCCACCACCTATACTTTGCCAGAGTTCTTCGCACAATCACCAAATGCAGCAAGCGTTGAACCAATTCCGAGCAAGCTCGTTGTCCTGGCAAATTCAAAAATCATCACTGAATTCCCGATGCACAACGTGGTCGCAAAGATCGAGGGCTCAGATCCGAGGCTGAAAAATCAAGCCGTATTGTTCGGCTCGCACCTCGACCATCTTGGCCTTAGCACCGATGGCAAGGTCCACTTCCCAGGTGCCGACGACAATGCGAGTGGCGTTGCAGCGAGCCTGCTGATCGCCCGCGCCTTCAAGAACGCCCCTGTTAAACCGAAGCGAACGATTCTCTTTTCGCTTTGGACCGGAGAGGAAACGGGCACGTACGGATCGCTCTACTACAGCCGAAACCCAATCGTAAGTCTGAAAGACACCGTCGCCTACTTAAATCTCGACATGGTGGGACGAGACAGCGACAACCGTCCATTGAACGATGCCGCTGACGACAACCGCGACTCGGTTTATGCTGGAATCGCCCGGCTCAACTCGCCGGATCTCTATAAGCTAGTCAAAGAAGCCAGTCAAGGCACGAATCTGAATCTGCGGGACGACAAGGACGATCGAACTCAGCGGAGCGACACGCGGAACTTTGTGCCGTACGGCGTCCCCTCGCTCAAGGTCTGGACCGGAGAACACCCGGACTACCACCGCCCAGGCGATACCGCCGACAAGATCAACTACGCGAAGATGATGCGCATCACGCAGTGGCTGTACCAAACCGCTGACAAGCTTGGCAACCAGCCTGGTCGACCCGCGTTTTCCGAGGGTGCTGAATATGTTCAAGGACGCTGGTCTGCACCAGCAAACACCGTGGTGCCACCGACTGCGACCG
This sequence comes from bacterium, assembly GCA_027485645.1. Lineage (GTDB taxonomy): Bacteria > Armatimonadota > Fimbriimonadia > Fimbriimonadales > Fimbriimonadaceae > Fimbriimonas. Next base: position 17,958 of record JAIXQR010000002.1, on the reverse strand, counting down.
CAACGTTCACCCTGTACGAAGTGAACGGAGCACGGGAAACCGTGATCGACCAGATCACCGCCGTACGACCGGGTGCCTTCCCGATCCGCTTCGCGTTGCGAACCGAGCCGAAAAAGCTTCGAAAGGATCGCAGCTACCGCATCGACGCCACGATGATGGATGGCGCGACAAAGCTTTTTAGCGGCACCGCTGCTAGCTTGCCGGGAGAGAACGGCCGACTAACCGCCGTCGAAATCGTCGTTCCTGGTTAGGCTCACCGACCAGGACGTTTCGACTGACTTCGAGACCGCCCGCGGCGTCCTCCGGGCTTCGGCGGGCCGGTTCGAGGCTTGAATTTCGGCTTTGCCGGGCGAGGGTTCGGGCGGCTCTTGGGCGCCTTCTCCTTTTCTGCCTCTTCTTCTGGAGCAGGGGCTTTTGGAGTGAACGGCAGCGCGTCGCCATACGCCCAGAACGGCGGCATCTCACTGAGATCTACTGGCTCCGTCGTCGCAGCATCGGTTCTTCGCAACAAGCAAGTGAATGCTCCGGCGCCCATTCCCTGCTGTGGGAAAAGACGGTAGCACGGGAACTGGGTGTACTCCGACTGGTACGCCGCAAGGTGCGGAACCGGAACCGATTCCATAAACGGATACTCATCCAGCATCCACTCCAGAATCTTCTCGTTCTCTTTGTAGGAGTACGTACAAGTCATGTAAAGCAGGTGCCCGCCTGGCTTGAGGGCGTGAATCGCGTTGCCGGTGATGCGCCGCTGGCGGCTGTGGTTCATGTCCACCATCGAGTTGGTAAACGCCCCGACCGCCTTGTCCCCTTTCGCGATCATCGACTGGCCCGAACACGGCGCGTCCACAATGATGAAGTCAAAGGTCGCCGGGAATTTCTTCGCGTAGACCCGCGGGTCGGCTACCCATACCTGCGACCGCTCAATCTTGCATCGGTGCAAATTGTTGATCAGCGACTCGGTGCGGTTGCGCATCGTCTCATTGCAGATCAGCGCCTCGGGTTGAAACAGCCGGTGGGCAAAAATTCCTTTTCCGCCGGGCGAAGAGCACAGGTCCAGAATTGTCTTCGGCGGGGTAGGAATCGCCATCATCGCTGATGCGGCAAACACGGAAGAAAAGTCCAGCGAGTAGTAGCTACCTCTGGCGTAAAGCGGGTGTTGCGCGGGCTTGAAGGTCTCCTGCAGCCGAATGACAAAATCCGGTTGCCAAGGCGTGGCGCTCACCCGGGGGAAGGTTCGGATTTCCGGACGCTCTTCGAGAACCAAGATGGCCTTCTCGCGGCTTTGGCCTTCCAAGATTGCCTCGATGAAAAGCTCCCGCTCCGCATCATCCGGGAAAAGCATCGTCGCCAGCTTCACCATCGGCGGGGTCGCCGTCTTTTTCAGCTTCCCGCCCTTCTTCTTGAGCTTCTCCGTTTTGCGTTGCATCATCTCGTTGCCACCATTTCCCCCGGGTTCATGATGGCAGGACTGCTTGGGTTAGCTAGCATCAATTGGCTCGTAGCGAAGAATGTCTCCTGGCTGACAATCAAGGGCATTACAAATTGCTTCCAACGTTGAGAACCGAACGCCTTGAACTTTTCCGGTCTTGAGTTGAGAAATGTTGACCTCAGATATGCCGACAATTTCTGCGAGTTGGCGAGACTTCATCTTCCGGCGCGCAAGCATGACGTCCAGATCCACGATGATCGGCATCGGTTAAATGAAGCCTTGCATCTCTGAATGCAGTGCGGCTGCCCGGTTGCTGATAGCCGATAGAACCCAAAGCCCAATTGAGAGAAGCAATAAGAACGCAGCGGTTACCCAGAACACCGGCAAGATTCGGCTCACCTCCCCACCCAGCATGAGGGCGAGCTTAGACGCAGTGAACCAGCGATGAATGAGTAACACCGGCGCCAAAAGAGCAAACCATGCAGCGGCACGACGTTGGGAAGCGACGGCGCGCTCGGAGAACCACCGCGCCTCGGAAACCTCAAAGCAGTAGTCGCGAAGGGCCCAGGAACACCTGGCGATGATCGCGCAGATTCCCACGCTGCTCAAAAAACCCACGAGGCGTGCGGCCGCGGCAACGCCCGATAATTCTTCGACACCGAATTTGATTTGCAACGCGAGATCGCTGGTGCCCGGAACAAACCAAATCAACATCGGCCAGAGGCAACAAATCGCGGTTACGGAGGTGAAAAAGTACCCAAAGACCTGCGAGATATTGATCCAATTTAATTTTTTAATGTAAAACATTATATGAACGATGAAAAACATCAAGTTTTCTATCCCGATCATTATAGCAAGCTGCCTGACTCCAAAGACCTTCGGACAGGTCCGTTTGCCGGCAGGCATTTCTGCTCGACCTCCGATCAAATTTGGGTTCGAGTACTTTAAGACCGATCAGGCGCATCGAGACATCAGCATCGGCACCGTGTACGCCGAGCAAACTTTTCGCATTCGCAAGAAGCCTTGGGACCGGATTTCATTCGGCTGGAACGCTTGCCTTTACTACGCATCGGGAAACAGCACTCAAGTCGACCAACCCGATCCCGGACCGTTCTCGGTCCGCACCGGGGGATTTGGCATCAGCGCAGTTGCGAGGTTGCACATTTTTGACTTCCGTGGCGGAACATTCTTCGCCGACCTCGTGCCCGGTTTTGCCTGGTTCACCGACCAGTTTCCGCCCAAGGGCTCGCGGGTCAATGGTTCCTACCGCTACGGGTTAGGAATGCGATACCGCCTTAGCCCAGGAAAGTCGGTCGAGTTCGGGATTCGCAGAATCCACATTTCAAACGGTGGCGGTTTGGTCCCTTCGAATCCGGCTTACAACGGAACCGGAATTTTTGTCAGCTTCGGACAACGATTCTGACCGAGTTTGGCGCGGTAACCTGCCCAGCCATGGCTGCTTGGAACGGGATCATTCACGCCTTCGGCGACCGGATGAACATCAGCAAATCTGTGCCACCGGTCACGCTTTGCGAAGGCAACACGCCACTGATTCCACTCCCGAAGCTGGCGGCTTTGATTGCACCGGGGGCGGAGCTTTTTGCAAAGTTTGAAGGACTTAACCCCACCGGCAGCTTCAAAGATCGCGGCATGACCACCGCGATCACCCAATCTGTAGCGGACGGCGCAAAGACGGTGATCTGCGCCAGCACCGGCAACACTGCTGCCGCCGCCGCTGCCTATGCCGCCCGCGCCGGGCAAACCTGCGTTGTTCTGATTCCCGACGGCAAAATCGCGCTGGGCAAACTCGCTGGGGCCATCGCTTACGGTGCCCGCGTGATCGCCATTGACGGTTCCTTCGACACCGCCCTGCGAATGGTTCGCGAGGTCAGCGATCAGGCTCCGATTGCCCTCGTGAACTCCGTGAACCCGGCTCGACTAGAGGGCCAGAAAACGGCGGCATGGGAGATTTGTGAGCAGCTTGGCGGGTTTCCGGATTGGCTTTGCTTGCCCGTCGGCAACGCGGGCAACATCACCAGCTACTGGATGGGCTTTTCCGAGTGCCCCGGGCCGTGCCGATGCGACGTGTGCCCGCGGCCCAGCCGGAAGCCGCAACTGCTCGGCGCTCAGGCGGCCGGAGCTTCCCCGCTCGTCACCGGTCTTCCCTGCCCGAACCCGGAAACCCGGGCCACGGCCATCCGCATCGGTGCCCCCGCCCGGGCCGAACAAGCGCTTACCGCAATTCGCGAATCGAACGGTCAATTGCTTGCCGTGACGGATGAAGAGATCTTTCGCGCGTTTCATCTCGTGGCGGAGACCGAAGGCGTGTTCTGCGAACCGTCTTCAGCCGCCGGAATCGCCGGGCTGCGGCAGGCAGTCCAGAACGGGACGTTGAACCCGGAAGGAAAACGCATCGTCTGCGTCCTCACCGGGCACGGCTTGAAAGATCCAGATTCGGCCGTCGCCGAGGGGGCAGATATTCAGCGGGTTGAAGCCAACGTCGATGCCCTTTTGCGAGGACTCAACCTATGATCCGCGTTAGAATCCCCGCTACCACTGCGAACCTCGGCCCTGGCTTTGACTGCATGGGCTTGGCGCTCGACCTGTGGAATTCGTTCGAACTGCATCTTTCCAACGAGGGCTCGGGCTATTCGGTGGAGAACCACGGAGAGGGGGCAAACGTACTTGCTACAGACCACACAAACCTCACCGCGACGATCTTGCGGGAAGAGTTGGAGCGGACCGCTGTTCAGCTGAAAGGGCACGTGAAGATCGTTTGCCATAACGCCATCCCGTGCGCCTCTGGGTTGGGTTCTAGCTCCACGGCGACGCTGGCCGGAGTGCTCTTTAGCCAGGCCGTTTTGCGCGCCCAAGCGGGTGAAGACCCAGCAGATTTGGATTTGGCTCAAGTCTTGGAGAGAGCCGTGGAACTTGAAGGGCACGGCGACAACGTCGCTCCGGCGCTGCTCGGCGGGTTTGTCATCGTGGTTCCGGATTCAGGCCGCGTGCTGACCAAGCGCATTCCGCACGTGCCGATCAAAGCGGTGGTCTGCGTACCGGAGTTCAACTACCTCACCACCGACGCCCGCGCCGCGCTACCGAGCCAGTACAGCAAAGCCGACGCGATCTACAACATCGGCCGCGCCATGCTCGTCGCCGAAGCCCTCAGAGCGGGGGATGATGTTCTGCTCGCGCAGTCGCTGAACGACCGGATTCACGAGCCGTACCGCCTCCCCGCCATCCCCGGCGCGGTCGCGGCGAAAGAAGCGGCCATGCAAGAAGGCGCGGTCGCCGTTGCCCTCTCCGGCGCCGGCCCCGGAACCATCGCCTTCGCCCGCCACGGCTTCGACCGAATCGGCCGCGCGATGAACCAAGCTTTCGCTACGGCTGGTCTGAAAAGCCGCTACTGGATCCTAGACGCCACCGACCAAGGCACCCACATCGGCCGCCTACCGGTATAGGCCTCTTCAGGCGCCTAAAAGAAGCCCATCCGGGTAACTTCCCGGACGTCAATGAAGATCAATCCGCCGCAGAATCGACTCGTCACTCCGCTTCCTAAGCTCGGAATTCGGCCGACCATTGACGGTCGGTACGGCGGGGTTCGGGAGTCTTTGGAAGAGATCACGATGGCGATGGCTCATTCGGTGGCCGAGCTCATCACGGAGAACCTGAAGCACAGCACGGGCGAGCCCGTGGAGTGCGTGATTGCGGACACTTGCATTGGCGGATTCTCCGAGGCGGCGGCCTGTGCGGATAAGTTCCGGCGCGAGGGCGTCGGGCTGACGCTGACCGTCACACCTTGTTGGTGTTACGGCTCGGAAACGATGGACGACGACCCGACGATGCCGAAGGCGATTTGGGGCTTTAACGGCACCGACCGGCCGGGTGCGGTTTATCTTGCCGCCACTTTGAGCGGACACGCTCAGTTCGGCGTTCCCAGCTTTGGCATCTACGGCCAAGACGTGCAAGATCTCGGCGACGAGAACATCCCGACCGACGTGCGCGAGCGGCTGTTCCAGTTCGTCCGCGCCGGAGTGGCGGCGGCCACGATGCGGAACACGGCGTACCTGGCCATGGGCGGCACGAGCATGGGCATCGCGGGCAGCGTGGTGGACGGCGACTTCTTCCGCAGCTACCTCGGTATGCGAGTGGAATCGGTCGACATGAGCGAGTTCACCGGCCGAATTCAAAACGGCATCTTCGACCACGAGGAGTACGAGCGCGCTCTCGCCTGGTGCAAAGATAATTTGAAGGAAGGCGAAGACTACAACTCGCCAGAGAAGATCCGCTCCCGAGAGCACTTGGACGCGGAGTGGGAAACCAGCATCAAGATGACCCTCATCGCTCGGGATCTAATGATCGGCAACCCGCGCCTGGCCGAATTGGGCTTCCTCGAACAGGCTCGCGGCCACAACGCCATCGCCGGCGGATTCCAGGGCCAGCGACAGTGGACCGATTACAACCCGAACGGCGACTTCCTGGAAGCGATGCTCTGCAGCAGCTTCGATTGGAACGGCATCCGCCAACCATTCGTCGTCGCGACGGAGAACGACGCTCTCAACGGGGCCTCGATGCTGTTTGGCCACCTGCTGACCGGAACCTCGCAGATGTTTAGCGACGTTCGCACCTACTGGTCGCCCGACGCGGTGGAGCGAGTCACTGGCTGGCGGCCAGAGAGCGGCTTCCTGCACCTCATCAATTCTGGCCCCAGCGCACTGGACTGGACCGGCGAAGGCGGCCTGCAGCCTTGGTGGGAAATGAACGCCGACGACGCCAACCGCTGCATCGACGCGACTCGATTCTGCCCAAGCATGACCGAGTACTTCCCCGGCGGCGGCTGGTCAACCGACTTCACAACCCGTGGCGGCTACCCCGTCACGATGTTCCGCATCAACTTGGTCAAGGGACTCGGACCGGTGCTTCAGATTGCCGAAGGCGAAACGCTGGAACTGCCAGAAGAGGTCCACAACGCCCTCGACGCCCGAACGAACCCGAGCTGGCCGACCACCTGGTTCCGCCCACGCTTGACCGGCCACGGGGCATTCTCGGACGAGTATCAAGTGATGGCGCATTGGGGAGCGAACCACGGTGCGATTTCCGTCGGCCACATTGGTGCGGACCTGATCACCTTGGCCTCGATCTTGCGGATTCCGGTTGACATGCACAACGTTGATCCGGCGAAGGTATTCCGCCCGGCCGCGTGGCATCGATTCGGTTCTGGCATGGACCCAGTTGGAGCCGATTTCCGGGCCTGCACAACTTACGGTCCGCTATACAGCTAAGGCCAAAGGTCCGGGGTCGGAAACCCCGATCCCGGACCGACGGTCTCACTAGCTATGTTCAAGGCATTCCGAGACAAAAACGGTTTCTCCCTGCTTCCGCTGCTGGTTGGCGTAGCTTACGGCGCGTCTCCGTTGGATCTCATTCCCGACCTCATTCCGCTCATCGGTTGGGTGGATGACGGAATCCTGCTCGGATTCATCGCCCTCATCACGGCTTGGCAGTGGCTTGGTCGAGGGCGTCGGGCACGCACGGCCCAGCTGCAGCCTATTCGCGTGCGTTAGGTAAACCTGTTGCGTGAAGTTTAAGTTCGCGTTGCCGTGGCTCTCCCTGCTCTTGATTCAGGTGGCCACGGCCCAAACCGTCTGCATCGACGCCGGACACCCGAGTGAGGTGGGCATCGGCACTAAAGGCAAGGTTCACACCGAAGTCAGCCTGGCCTGGAAGATCGCGAAGGGTTTACAGAAGGCGCTTGAAGCAGAGGGCGTGAAAGTTGTGCTCACAAAGTCGGAGGAGCTTGAGAAAGTCCTCAATCGGCGTCGGGCCGAGATCGCAAACGACGCGAAGGCAGACCTCCTCATTCGGCTCCACTGCGACGCCGCCTCCGGAACCGGGTTTGCCGTTTACTACCCCGACCGCACCGGCACCACCAAGGACGGCATCACCGGCCCGGGCAAAGATGTGCTGGAAAAAACCGCGGTTGCCGCGAAGAAATTTCACGCCGTCTATGCCGAAGCGCTGAAAGGCGCGCAAAAGGACAACGGCCTAAAGTCCGACCTCAAAACCGCCGTTGGCGCGAAGCAAGGCGCTTTGACCGGTTCCATCTTCTCGAAGGTCCCCGTTTTACTAGTCGAAATGTGCGTGCTTACAAACCCCGCTGATGAAGCATTCATCGGTTCCGCCGAAGGTCAGCAAAAGATTGTTTCGGCGATGACGAAAGCCACCCTCGCGGTGGTGAAACCGGCCGCAACCATCGAAAAAGCCCGGCTATACTAACAGCCATTGCGAAGGGTGCCTTGTCGTGAGGCATCTGAAAATTGGGGAAAGTCCGGTGAAATTCCGGCGCTGTGCCGCAACGGTGAATCGACCTTGGTCGAAAGTCCGAATGCCCGCTTCGCAGAAAGAACAGCGAGTGCTGTCACCTACGAGCATGGGTTTCCGAGGCGGACTTTTCGTCCGTCGACCTTCCCCTTTCTCCGCGATTGACGGCCTCACCTTGTGAGGTTATTCATGAAAAATCGAGCGTTTACTCTCATTGAGCTCCTCGTCGTTATCGCGATCGTCGCGATTCTCGCCGCCATCCTGTTCCCCGTCTTTGCTCAAGCCAAGTCCGCCGCAAAGAAGACGCAGTCCCTCAGCAACCTCAAGCAGATCGGCCTCGCCTGGCTGCTTTACGGCAACGACTACGACGACACCATGATGCGGGTCGCTACGGGATCGGTTGCATCGGGCAAGGTTTTCTACTGGTGGGGAAGTTTCGACGGAACCACCCTCCGCGAGAACGAAGGTCTGCTCTTCCCATACACGAAGAACAAGGGAATCCAGTCGGATCCGGCTTATCCCGATACGCTTCGAACTACGGTTGGTCTGACCGGCTACGGCTACAACTACAACTATCTCAGCCCGACTGACTACGTTCCCCCGACGTATAACGAGGTGCCAAAACCGGTGAACTACGGCGCGGTGGGCTCGGTTGCCGACACGGTCACGTTTGGGACCTCGGCGCGAATGAGTTTCGGCCTCCCGCATCGGCTCGAGGGCAATACGTACCTAGAGCCGCCGTCCAGCGACTATCCGACCTTCCATGGTCGCCATCTGGAAACCGGACTCGTGGCCTGGGCCGATGGCCACGCGAGCGCCTTCAAGCCAAAGCTTCGAAGGGGCACGTTTGGGTACGGCGGAGCCTACAACGAATCAGAGTTCAACCCGATCCACTTGGGCGAGTTGGATCGGGATGGCGACTTCAGCACCGACGAGCTATTCGATCTCGAATAGCCTTAGCGTCGCTCGACCGTGTCGATTCCGAGTTCCCAGAACCACACGGTCGAGTTTGCCGGAACGACCTTTTGGTAGGTTTCGTTCGTGCCCTTTCGAGTAACTCGGACGCTGCAAACTCGATCGTTCGGGGAAGTGTTCACGACGTAAACCCGATAGAGGGTGAAGGACGGCTGAACGTCAAAGCGCAACTCTTGAATGCTGGGGTTTGAGCACCATTCTGGCTGGGCAGACAAGGTGCACTCTTGCCCGGCACCCGGCACTCTATTGCTGCGCGTTACGACGATTTGGGTGTTCGCCGAATCGGTGGTTGCGAAATTGAGGGTCGTTGGCACTGCCTGGACCAAAGAAGTGCCGCCGCACCCGGACAGGGCCAAAACAGAGAGGGCCGAAGCGGCAATAACTGCTGACGTGCGCCAACGCGGGTGAAGGTTCTTCATGTTTTTCTCGATTGCGAATCGTACCAATAGGAATTATCTCCGATAGGACGTTGGCACCATCTTTGCGCTACGTTCAATTAGGCCAGCAGGGTTCACAATCTTGGTATGTCCTCCGTTTTTCCCGGCCCGATTTCGCAACGCATGCTCACCGAGCTTTCTGAGTTTGTGATTGCCGAGCCGTACCCGTTCGTCCTCGATGTTTCAAAAGGGGATGGAATGTACTTGGAAACGGTGGATGGCCAGCGACTCTTTGACTGGGCCGGATATTACGGAAGCAAGCTGATCGGGCACAACCATCCCGGACTGTACGAACCCGAGTACACCCAGCGACTCGTTACCGCCGCGAACAACAAAGTCGCCAACCCAGACTTTCTCACGAAAGAATGTCTCGACTACTACCAACTGCTGTACCGGGTCGCACCAGAGGTGATGAAGAGCGACAAGCTGGAGGTTTACGCGGTGAACTCCGGCGCCGAAGCGGTCGAGAACATGATGAAATACCTGGTGGCAAAGTTCAACCAAAAGCGCGCCACGAAGGGTACGCCGAGCGGACACCGGCGGTTCTTGTACTTTGACAAGGCGTTTCACGGGCGCACCGTCTTTGCCCTCGGCGTCACCCAAACCATCGATCCAGTCGCCACGAAAGACTTCCTGGGTCTAACCACCACTGGCAACATTAAGCTGCCCTTCCCGTCGTATAGCAGCGACCTATCTGAAGAAGAGAATATGAAGGCAGTTGAGCATTCTCTTCAACAAGTAGAGAGCGCTTTAGCGTTAATGCACGAGGAGATTATCGGAATTATTGTTGAGCCGATTCAAGGTGCCGGGGGCCACCGGGTTGCCATGCCCGCATTCTTCCAGGGCCTTTCCCATCTAGCCCACAAGTACGACATCTACCTCGGCTTTGATGAAGTTCAGACTGGCCTTGGTGCGACCGGAAAAATGTGGGCTATTGATCACTTTGATCTGCCCTACCCTCCGATGGCGATTGCCACCGGAAAGAAATTTGGTAACGGAGTGGTTTATATGGTTGAACCACTTGAAGACATTGGTGTATTGGATTCAACGTGGGGCGGATCGTTGGCCGACATGGTGCGCGTTGTTCGCGAATTTGAGATCGTAGAACGAGAAAATCTAGTTGAAAAGGCCGCGATAAAGGGTGAACTTCTCGCCAAAGGGCTGCAAAAGCTAGTCCAAAAATACCAACCGATGGTTCGGAACGTTCGCGGCCTTGGCTTATACCAAGGGATATCTTTAGATTCAACGTCCCGAAAAGCGCGACTGATCGACGTGGCACTTTCTGAACATTCCACGATTTTGCTTGGCGCAGGTTCAAGAACGATCCGAACACGCCCCAATTTGTCGGTGACAGAAGAGGAAATTGCGCGCTTCATCACAATCCTTGACCTCTCGCTTGCCCAAGTGCAGAGTGAATAACCTGCAATAAATACTGTATTTTCGATAAGCTACAGAACCTTGAGACTTTTCTGACGATCATGCGAATGTATGGTACGAGAGCTTCTCGCCGCAGCAGTTTGCTGTTCACCACTTTTTGCTTTTGCGCAACCGTCTGTTGTGTTCCAAGTAGATGCAGAGGTAAAAGCCAACGCAGTCACGAGGACCCTGCCTGTTACAACGAGCGACGCCATTTCGTGGAGCCAGAGGGCTCAAACGAATGTGTCGTACAGCTCTGGTAACGCATACCTAGACCATGCGGTTCAGATCTCCAGCGCCGATGGCTCGATCTCAATCAAGCGATCTGCCCAAAACGTTTACAACCACGAGCTGTTGGCTCCAAACGTATCCAATACGACGAGCGATGTAGTGCGCGTCAAGGCGTTCATCAAAGGGGCACCTGGAACGCCGTATTCGTTCTACATTTCGACCAATTCCTTCGCGGCGCCGTTTACTACCACCGGCACCGGTATCGCTACCACCAGCGATTCCGCCACGGGAGCATCTCCGTTCTCGTTCGCGGCCGGACGAAATGCAAGCTACTCGCAGGGCGTTTCCACCACCGAGACCATCACGCACATGGGCGAAACTTACTCTGCGGTGGACCTGTCTTTGACCAGCGCAAGCAACACTGCCTACAGCTACGTCAACACGAACACGGTCGCGCCGTTCTATGCGAACAGCCGAGTCAGCGGAACCACGACGATCAAGCTGAAGAACCTGGCGGTTGATGACATCATCCTCAACCTCGCCCGAGTTCAGGACACGAACAACCCAGATCGACCAAGCATGGTCGTTGTGCCAGATATCAACCTGGACGAAATCCAGTACACGATCAACGGCGTCACTTACACGCAAACCGGACCGTTCCGGGCAAACGTCGGCTCGAAAGTGCTCATGCCAGACCTTAACGGCATTGCACCAGGTGCCTACACCGTCGACTTCGTCGGTACGCAGGGCGCTCTTACCACCGAAATTGCTTCAGCAACCTTAGACACCTCGGCCTTCAGCCAAACCCTCAACAGCACTCTGCAACCCGTATCAGGTTCCGCAGGACCCGGTCAGCAAGGTGGTGGAGTCAACTCCTTCGCCGTTACGATCAGCGGATTCCGCCGAGCTTGGAGTGTCTCCGGCACCACGGTTGATCGCAAGATCACTTCCTACTCGGGAACGCTCAACTCCAACTTCTTTGTCGGACCAACGTTCACCAGCAACCTGCAGGGCATCGTTTCCGGATCGACGTTTGGCGCACCCGCCAACTTCAACATCGGCGGATCTGGCAGCAACAGCGGTGGGCTTCTCACGATGACCTACAGCAACCTCTACACCGTGTTCGCCAAGTCTGGAAACACGATTGAGTTCCGACTGACCGGAACCCGCAACGGAACGCCTTGGGTTTGGAATCCAGGCACCGCATCGTACGGCTCAGTCTCGGCCAGCATCAACTGATCTATCGTCCTCCTTCGCCACGAAAGGGGCGAAGGAGGACGCTTTTGTCTGGGCTCCAACTGGGTACCGTTACCGCAATGAGTCCATTGAAAATTGGCATCGTCGGATGCGGAAACATCAGCGGCATTTACTTCGACAATCTTGGGAAATTCACCGCAACCACCATTGTCGCGGTCGCCGATCTAGACCTAGATCGAGCCAAACAAGCCGCCGAGAAGAACGGCGTTCCTCTGGCCCTCAGCCCTGATGAACTCATTGCTCACCCCGATGTCGATCTGGTTCTCAACCTCACGATTCCCAAGGCGCATTCAACCGTCACTCAAGCAGCCGTCGAAAACGGCAAGCACGTCTACAACGAAAAGCCTTTGACCGTCGATCTCGCGGACGCCCAGAAGCTCTTACAGACCGCAAAGGAGAAAGGAGTCCGCGTCGGCGGCGCCCCCGATACGTTCCTCGGCGGAGGGCACCAAACTGCCCGTGCCGCGATTGATCGTGGCGACATCGGCGAACCCATCGGATCGCATGCTTTCATGCTGTGCCACGGCCACGAGTCCTGGCACCCCTCGCCGGAGTTTTACTACGAGCGCGGCGGCGGCCCAATGCTTGACATGGGCCCTTACTATCTGACTGCTCTGGCAAACATGATCGGATCGATCAAGCGAGTCACCGGATCGACCCGCATCACGTTCCCAACCCGAACCATCACCAGCCAGCCTAAGAACGGCAAAGTGATTGAGGTCGAAACCCCGACCCACATCGCGGGAATCATGGACTTCGAGAACGGCGCGGTCGGCGAAATCACCACTAGCTTCGATGTTTGGCATAGCAAAGTGCCAAGCATCCTGGTTTACGGCACCGAAGGCTCGCTCATCGTTCCAGACCCGAACGGCTTTGGCGGCGAAGTTCAGATTCGCGTCAAGGGCCAGAAAGAATGGGAAACCGTGCCGAATCTTCACGGATTCAACGGCAACTCCCGCGGAGTCGGCGTGCTGGACATGGCCATCGCCATCCGAGACGGCCGGCCCCACCGAGCCAGCGGAGAACTTGCTGGGCACGTATTGGAAGTTATGCATGCTTTCGAGAAGAGCAGCACCGAATCTCGACACGTGCAGCTCAGTTCTGAGCTTGCCAGACCGGCCGCACTCGGCGAAACCGAGCTTCACGAGTTCGTTCCCGTTGGATGAATGTAAACTGCCAGAACTTTGGCTAGCGCATACACTCCGGGACTAACCGTAAGCGGTGACATCTTTGTACGTCGCCTCCGACGCCTTCCGATCAAGGGCGACGTACTCGTGAAAGTCGGTGACAACGTCGAACCCGACAGTGTCGTCGCGGTTGCCATGCTTCCTGGCGTGCTCCAGACCATGAAGATGGCGGACAAGCTTGGAATCGAAGCCCGGGACGTACCGACGGTTTTCCCGCTTAAGCCAGGCGCGAAGGTTACGAAAGGCGAGGTCATCGCCGAAACCAAGGGCATGATGGGCTTCTTCAAAACGAAGGTTGAAGCCGACTTCACCGGAACCATTGAGTCGGTTTCTGAAGTCACCGGAAACGTTTTGATCCGCGAGCCGTCGATCCCCGTTGAGATCAATGCCTACATCAAGGGCCGAATCGTCGACGTAATGCCCGATGAAGGCGCGATCGTTGAGACCCGAGCCGCAATGGTTCAAGGCATTTTCGGCGTTGGCGGCGAGCGCGTCGGCACGATCCGCGTTGCCGCGAACTCCCCCGAGAGCGTCCTAGAAGCCGATCATATCCACGAAAGTGACCGTGGCAAGATCCTCATCGGCGGCGCAGGCATGGCCCTAAGCGCAATCAAGAAGGCGGCTAGCGTCGGCGTCATCGCCCTGGTCGCCGGTGGCCTGCGCGACGAAGACCTGATCAACTTCCTGGGCTACGACATCGGCGTCGCCATTACCGGTTCCGAGAACATTCCGTTGACCCTCGTGGTCACCGAAGGTTTTGGCTACCTGAACATGGCGCAGCGCACCTTTGACCTCTTCCGCTCTTTGGAAGGAAAAGAAGCCAGCGTTAACGGAGCGACCCAGATTCGCGCCGGCGTCATTCGCCCCGAAGTCATCGTTCCGTTGCCGCTCGATCAGGCCGAATCAATCCGCGCCGCCGACGTTTTCGAGCTCAAGGTTGGAACCCCGATCCGAATGATCCGAGAACCTTACTTCGGCGAACTCGGAACGGTAACCGGACTTCCGGCAACCCTTCAGGTGCTGGAATCTGGCACCGAGGTCCGCGTCCTGACCGCGAAGCTGCCTTCCGGCGAAGAAGTGACCGTTCCGCGAGCGAACGTCGAAATCATCGCCAGTAACTAAGCCTCGCTTCGAGGCTTAGTTACGCAGCGGAACCTTGTTCTCAATCATGTGGCGCAACCGGACTTGGCTCAGGTTGCGCTGACAAAGGTCGAGAAACTCCGATCGCTCCATTCGAAGCGCATTCTCGTACGAGTTAGTTTTTGCAAAGATCGCCTTCAAGCGGTCACCAATCACTTCGTCGTACTCGGTCAGTTCGCCCTTGGCCATTTTTTCCTTTTGCAGGCGATCGATCATCCCGACGGTTGGGCCGACGACATCTTTCCACTCGGGTCGGGCCGTTACTTCAACCTGCAGTGCAACCTGTTTGGCTTGCCACAGCAAACGGTCCGGGTGGTAGCAAGTGACATCCTCAGCACCGAGATAGCCGAGAGACCGGGCTTGGTCGGCATTGATGCTGGTCTTGCCTTCCGTCAAAGTGAGACAAGCGTCCGCAAGGGTTGCTGCTGTGCTTTGGTGTCGCAATCGCATGAGGGTCACGCCACGCCCGCCGGGTAGCAGACCGACCTTCGATTCGGGAAGTCCTATCTGCGCATCGGCCGCCGCGACAATTCGGCTGCAAGATCGCGCCAGTTCGTACCCTGCCCCGAGGCCGTAGCCGTGGATGGCCGCCACGGTTCGACGGGATTCTAAGAGTTCGCCCAGGGTCTGCAGGTCCTGAAGGGCAGCATCAATGCTCGCCCATTCTTCTTTCTGGATGGCATCGTTAAAGAAGTTCAGATCAAACCCAACGCTGTAGGCCTTTCCGGGAGTGGTCAGCACCAGCGGCGCATCTGGCTGACTCGTGAGCCATCGCGACAAGCCTTCAACCAGCGCCGGGGTGATGAGACCAAGCTTGGTTTTCAGCACGACGGCGCGAACGCCGTCTCCCATGTCCTGAACTCGGAACGTTTCAAACTCCTCCATCACCGGGAGGTCAGCCAGCGTGACGTACTCGGGCCGCGCGACGGGTTCGACGTACTCGCCTGCGAAGCTTCGAATCTTGCCTTCGGAATAGAACTTGACCGGCTCAACTCCAACTTGCTCAGCTCCAATCGCGTCGATCATCTCGAACGGCCCCATCTCCCAGCCGAATCCCCACTTCATCACCTGGTCGAAGTCTTGGACGTTGTAAGACACTTCTTCCTTGACCACGTTCGCGTAACGCAGGATTGGAAGCAAGTACATCCGCAAGTACTCCCCGACTTCATCCTTCGCCGCTAAGGCTGATCGAAGTCGATCCGCTAACGGCAACTTTCCAAACTCAGAAATCGAAGGGAGGTCCGGTTCGATCCGTTCGCGGTAAGTATTCGTCACGAGATCGAAAGAAAGGAGTTGCTTGCCATCGCGCCGGTAATAGCCCTGGCCAGACTTTTCGCCGAGAAACCCACGCGCCATCAAGGAATTGATCGAGGTTGGTCGGTGCAGAACGCCGGTGTGAGCGTCATTGACACAACGCTGGATTAAGTTGCTCGCAATATCCTCCATCACGTCGAGGCCCACGAGATCGTTCAGCCGAAACGTTCCGCTCTTTGGGCGACCAATGAATGGTCCGGTGATCGCATCCACTTGTTCCACGGTGAGCCGAAGCTTTTCCGCTACGTGGGTTGCCAGATACATGCACCACATTCCGTACCGATTCGCAATGAAACCAGGCGTGTCTTTTGCCGGAACAACCCTTCGACCGACCGAATCTTCGAGGAACGCCGTCAGGGTCTCAACAACTTGCGGGTCGGTCTCAGAGGTTGGAATCAGTTCTAGAAGCTTGAGATATCGTGGCGGATTAAAAAAATGTGTTCCAACAAATCGGCGCCGAAAAGACTCGGATCGCCCTTCGGCGAGATGAGCAATTTCTAGGCCACTCGTGTTGGTGGAAATGAATGCATCAGCCCGCAGGAACGGTTCAATCGCGGCGTAAAGGTCGCGTTTAATCTCCAGCTTTTCTGCAACCGCTTCTACCACCCAGTCCGCTTCTCGAATCCACTCGCAATTAAGGTCAACGCCGCCTAATCGAACCTGGCTTGCTCGCTCTGGCAGAAAGAAGTGCGGAGGCTTGGCCATCTTTGCGCGGTCAAAGCCGACAACCGCCCGCTCCATCGTCTGGTCGAGCAGGGTGACCTTGAGACCGAGGTTGACCAAGTGGGCCGCAATCCCGCTTCCCATGGTTCCCGCACCAATGACGCACACGTTTCGAATGGAGTTGGGTTGGCTCATGCTTCTCTCGATTGTCCTACGTAAGAAGGGCTTTTAGTTGACGAGCCCTCGGGGGCCAGATATACTCGATTCCTGCCGACAATTGGCACGAGGTTACGAACATCCAGAGATTTAGAAGAGACAATCGACCCGATCCGGGTCCTCCCGTCAACGAGCGTGTGCTCCGGTTCCGCGAAATTCGTGTGGTTGATGCTGATAACAAGCAGCTTGGCATCATGCAAAGCCGAGCCGCGCTAACATTGGCCAGAGAACAAGGCCTCGACCTTGTGATGGTTTCCCCAAATGCTGACCCACCCGTATGCCGAATCATCGACTACGGCAAGCATAAATACCTGGAATCGAAACTGGGAAATAACAAAAAGAAGCCCCAGCAAGAAGTAAAGGGTATAAAGATTAGTCCGCGTATTGCGGAAAACGACATCCAAACAGGTGTCACTAAAGCAAGGAAATTCATTGCTGAGGGCGACAAAGTTAAGGTGACGTGCATGTTCCGGGCCCGTGAGGTCACTCACCCTGAACTCGGGCGGCAAAAGTTGGACAGGTTCGCTGAACTTGTGGCAGATATCGCGATCGTCGAACGCGCTCCTCAAATGGAAGGACGAATGATGACCATGATTCTGCTCGCTAAGCCATCGACCGGAGGACAGAAGAAGAAAGATGCCAAAGATCAAAACAAACAAGACGGCGGCAAAGCGGTTCAAGATAACGGGAACCGGGAAGATCACCCGGCGGAAGACCCACAACAACCACCAGTTCCAGCACAAGCGGAAGTCGGCGAGACGACGGCTTGAATCGGAACCGGAAGTGTTCCAGGGCGAGCAGAAGCGAATGCGCCGACTGCTCGTTTTGGGTCTGACCAAGAAGTCAAACCGCATTGCGAAAGCCCCCGTCGACAAGGTTGCTCAGTCTAATGAAGCCCGAGCAACTCTCTTGTCGATGCTTTCAGCGTAATTGACCGAGGAAACTCGGTCCACGATCTCTACCACTACCTCCCGGCCATAGGCTGCAGGATGGGACCCGGTACGCAAACAAAGGAGAAACATTAATATATGGCACGTGTAAAACGCGGCCTTATGCGCCACAAACGGCACAAGAAGGTCATCGAAGCAGCATCCGGCTATTGGGGCCGTAAGAAGAACGTATTCAAGCGCGCTCACGAACAGGTGATGAAAGCGGGGCAATACGCCTTCCGCGACCGTCGCCGACGTAAGCGAGATTTCCGACGACTCTGGATCGTCCGAATCACCGCTGCTTGCACCCACTGCGACATCAAATACAGCGAGTTCATCCACGGACTCACCATCGGTGGCATTCAGGTCAACCGAAAGATGCTCAGTGAGCTTGCAATCGCAGACATGGATGCGTTCAAAGCCGTCGTCGCCCAAGCCAAAGC
>JAIXQR010000001.1 GCA_027485645.1 bacterium | reverse complement strand
GCCATCCGACTCCCCACAATCTCTCCAGCAGGCTCAAAGCCTAGGGGCAGGGGCGTGATTCGTGAGAGCCGGATGCCTCAGCCAAGTAAATCCCGATTCACTTGGCACATACAAGGGGGCAGGGGGTGAGGAACTCGAACACGCGGAACTTGCACGATAACTATGAAACTGTCCAATTCGCCCCAAATCCCCTTCGATTCTTCCGTCCCACAAACCCAAACGCCATAGTCGGAGTAATTTAGAAACATGATCGTTCTCGCCCTCGCTGTCACACCTCCCGATCTGGACGCATACGAAACTGCCGAACTCAAGTGGCGGGAGAACCGCGAGGCGGGGCTGAAGCGAAACACCGGTTGGCTCAGCGTTGCTGGCCTCTTCTGGCTCAAAGAAGGCGAAAACACCCTCGGCTCCGAGGGCGAGGTCAAACTGCCCGACTACACACCAAAAGCCTACGGCACCCTCGTCCGGAAGGGAAAAGTCGTCACCCTCAAAGTCCTCGGCGAAGCGGACCGCGTCCTGAAAACCGATGGCGAAGGCACGCCCGACCGCATCGCCGTCGGAGAAGCCATCTTCACCATCATCGAGCGCGGCACCCGCATCGGCGTCCGCCTCTACGACCCCAAGTCGAAGTACCAACAGCGGTTCAAGGGCCTCAGCTGGTTCCCTGTCGATGCCAAGTACCGCATCGAAGCCAAGTTCGTACCGCACAAAACGGTCCGAACGCTGAAAATCGCGAACGTCATCGGCGACATCAACGACGTGCCAAACCCCGGCTACGTTGAGTTCAAGTTCGAAGGCAAAACCTGCCGAATGGAAGCGCAACAAGAAGGCGACGTCCTCTTCTTCAACTTCGTGGATAAGACCGCCGGAAAGGAAACCTACACGCCAGGCCGGTTCCTCTATTCAGAATTGCCGAAGGACGGAAAAGTCATCATCGACTTCAACCGCGCCTACAACCCGCCCTGCGCCTTCACCGACTTCGCCACCTGCCCTCGGCCACCGAAGGAGAACTTCCTGCCGGTAGCCATTCGGGCGGGCGAAAAGGACCAACCGGCCCACACCGACTAAGCAGCTTTCTTCTGGAACGCCTTTTCTAGCAAGGCACCGATCAGAATTACGAAGCCCATGACCGCAAAGTTCAGCGAGCTTGGTACGCCCAACAGGTTTACCAAGTTCTGCAAAACCTGCAGCAAGATCACGCCCAGCACCACACCGATCACCGTGCCTTCGCCACCGCGAAGCGAAAAGCCGCCCAAAACCACGGCCGCAACGCCGTAGAGCTCATAGTAGCTACCGTGCGAACTCGGCGCAATCGAGTTGGTATAGAACGCGAAAAGGATCGCCGCAACGCCGGTACAAACTCCGGCAATCACGTACGCAATCGTCTCGACGCGTAACACGTTAACTCCGGCGTAACGCGCCGCCTCGCTGTTCTTACCGACGGCATAAAGGTGACGCCCCAAGACCGATTTGTGAAGCAAAACGCCGACCACCACGGTGACCACCAGGAACAGCAAAAACGCCGTCGACATCCCGGCAACGCTACCGGTCGCGAGCTGCTTCAAAGGCTCAAACCCCGCCGAGTCGCCAAAACCTTTCGACTCATCCGAAGCCACAAACCGCGCCGCACCTCGGTACAGCAGCAATCCGCAAAGCGTCACGATGAACGGCTGCAGCTTCAATCGGGAAACCAAAATCCCATGAAGCCAACCTAACGCTCCACCAACCGCCAAGATCCCCGGAATCACGACCACCGGTGGCATCTTCTTCTCCACCAGCCCCATCGCCATCAAGACGCCCAGCAGCGCACACATGGAACCCACCGAAAGGTCAATCCCACCCGTAACCACCACCACCGCGACCCCAATACTGAGGATCCCGTACATCCCAATTTGCCGCGTAATGTTCTGCAAATTAGTCGGCGACAAAAACTGCGGATTTCGGATGGTCAAGAAAATACAAACCACCACCAAAACCCCAAACAGCAAAAGTTCTTTTCGATATCGATTCAGCATTAAATTGCGAGCCTCATAATGGCGTCCTTAGACAATTGGTCACGTGATAGCTCACCGGCAACTCCGCCACGCGAGAACACCAAAACCCGATCGCACTGGGTCAAAACTTCATCCGTATCGCTGCTGATCATCAGCACCGCCAATCCTTGCTTCGCCATCGCGTCGATCTGGTCGTATATCTCCCCTCTCGCCCCGATGTCGACTCCACAAGTCGGCTCGTCCAAAACCAAGCATCGAGCATCCTTCGCCAGCCATTTGCCGAGAGCCACCTTCTGCTGGTTCCCTCCACTCAGCGATGAAACCGGCTGGTCCATCGTGGCGCACTTAATACTCAGGTTCTGAATCTGCGTCGTAGCCATCGCGCGCGAGTTCGCCTCGCTCACAATCGGCCCACCGGCATCCTTCACCGACGGCAAAGTGATATTGCGTTCAATGGAGAAGTCCAAAATCACGCCCAGATTTCGCCGATCCTCTGGAACCAGGAAAACGCCTTTCTCAATCGTGTCCAAGGTATCGCCCAGCTTCAGCGGCTCACCGTCGATGGTGACTTCCCCGCTGACCGGGCGATCGATCCCAAAGATCACTCGCGCAACTTCCGATCGGCCGGAACCAACAAGTCCCGTGATCCCGAGAACCTCGCCTCGCCGCACTTCGAACGAAACCGGACTATCGGGATACTTCGTCGTCCGCACGTTCGAAACCACCAGGCGAGCATCTCCCGCCGCCCGCGACTCCGACCGCCGCGCTGCCTCGGTTCGCCCGATGATGCTCTGAATAATGTTCTCGCGCGTCATCTCGCCGCCGGCCAAATTGCCGGAGTTCTTCCCGTCCGTCAAGCTGACCGTTCGGGTGGCGATGCGCAAAATTTCATCAATCCGGTGCGAAACGTAAAGCACCGTCACGCCCTGACTTCGAAGCTCGTCCACGATCGTTAACAGCCGCTCCGCCTCGGTCTCCGAAAGGCTGGAAGTCGGCTCGTCCATGATTACGAGCTTCGCGTTAAAACTCAGCGCCCGCGCGATTTCCACCATCTGCCGTTGCGCGTTCGATAGGTTCTGCACCGGAGTCGCTGGCGATACATCTAGCCGCAACCGGTCCAGCACGACCTGCGTGTTAGCGTGCAGGCTGCGATTGTCCAAGAATGGCCCAAGCCTCGGCTCGCGCCCAAGGTAGATGTTCTCGGCAACCGTTAGGTTCTCTAGGGCATGCCGCTCTTGGTGAATAACCGAAATACCAAGCTGTTCCGAGACCTTTGGCGACAGCGGTCCGACCTGTTTCCCTTCAAAAACTATCGAGCCAGAATCCGGCGTCACGAGCCCGCAAAGGATCTTAATAAGCGTCGACTTTCCGGCGCCGTTTGCCCCTAAAAGCCCAACGGTCTCGCCGGTATTGAGCTCCAGCGAGACCGAATCCAGCGCCCGAACCCCACCATATGATTTTGTGAGGTTCGACGCCGACAGCAGCGACTTACTTTCGGCCACGAAGTTCGTCGAGGTTCTTCTTGAAATCGGCAACCGTGTCCTTACCGATTGCCTTCGTTTCAACGATCATCTTCTTGTCGGCTGGAATGGCATCGGCCTTTCCACCCTTCACTTCGGACATCAGCTTGACCGACTGGTAACCAAACTCAAACGGCTGCTGAACGATGGTGACTTCGATTTCGCCCGCGGCAACGCCGGCCAGGGTGTCATCTTCCTCGTCGAAGCAAACGATCTTAACTTTGCCAACCTTGCCCGCTTCCTTCACCGCGCTCAGGATTGCAGGGCCGTTGTAGCTCCAGAGGCCAACGAGTCCAGCGATTTCTGGCGTGTTGACGAGTGTGTCTTCAACGTTTGCCTTTGCCTTAACTCGGTCGGTACCATCGGTTCGAATATCGAGAATCGTGATCTTCGATCCTTCGATGGCTTCCTTAAGACCCTTAAACCGCTCGGCCGCGTTCTGGGCGTCGGCGTTTCCGACGAAGACCATGACCTTTCCGCCGTTCGGAAGTGCCTTCTTCAGTTCTTCGCCCGCTTGGCGACCGGCAGCAACGTTGTCCGTTCCAACGTAGCAAGCGCGCTGGCTATCTGGAGCGTCGCTATCCTGGGTAACCAAAAGGACCTGCTTCGCGACGCCGTCCAGCATCTCGGTCTGGTTCTTTGGGTCAACCGGGCTGATCGCGATGCCATCGACGCCCTTCGCCAGAAGGTCATCGACGATGCGCTTCTGCTCGGCAGCGGTGCCTTCGCTTGGCATCTGGAAGTTCACTTCCACGTTGTCAAGTTCGCCATCGGCCTTTTCGACACCCTTGCGAGCGATCGTCCAGAAGTCAGATGCGTTGTTCGTCACAAACGCCAACTGGAGTTTCTTCCCGGCAGTCTCGGTGGCCTTACCGTCCTTTTCGGCGGACGGCTCAGCGCTCGGTGAGCATCCGAGTCCGGCAAACAGGACGACACCACAGAGGATTAGAGTTGCTAACGTTGTTTTTTTCATGGATTTCGTTTCTTGAGCTCGAGCTGAGATCGTCGGACCAAATTTTCACTTGCAGGCACCCGCAAGATTAGCAGAGAATTTGGAGGAAGGGTGATGGTTTTAGCTGCTTTCACCTTGAATGCACGAGGAATGACCACGTTCGGTTGATCTAGGCTGTTCTCCGCCGTTCGGCTGGGGTGCGATAGGATCTGACCAGACCACACTTCATTTTGCTTGAATGGCAAACCGCTTAGATTTATCGATCGATCATCACTGGCGCCGCTTACCAACTTTAGCACCAATTCTTTTCGCTTGATGTCAATTCCGGCAGAAGCCGCTAGGTCGCTTGGTCCCGGTTTTTCCGAGAAGGTTTGGAGCAACTGGCCGTCGAGATAGCCGAGGACCTTCGCACCCTGCTTGACGAGGCGCACTTGATACCACTTGCCAAGGTCGATCTTGCCGCGCAGGTTCGTACCAACGCGCCCACCGCGTTCGAATCCGTGCTCGGTGTTGCTCCATCCGCCAAGGTTCCAATGTGCAAACTCACCGTTCGGCTTGACGGCGAACGAGGCAAGAAAGCCTTCTTGTCCGCTCAACCTTTTCGCGGTGAACTCAAAGGTCCAATCGTCGGTTGCCTTGGCGGTGATCCCTTTCAACAGAGCGTGCCGATCTGGAGTTTCTTCCGTTTGCCGCAGGGTTCCATCCACAACTTTCCACGCACCGCGTACATCGGCAAGATCGGTGAGCTTTGGTGTGGATTCGGAGAAGGCCGTCTTGCCGTTGATAACGACCTTTACGTCCTTAAACTCCGCTGAAGTGTTCCAAGTCTTCAGACCAAATCCGCCCTCGATCGGCTGCGGGTCGGTCGGCTTCGCCATCGCCTTGGAGTCGAACATCAAATCGGTGCGATTGGCCGCGAACATTTGCTGCACCCAGTAGCTAGGCGTGCCGTAGCTTCGAGTTCCATCGAACACGATTGCGTTCGGGTTCCACTGCCGATTGTTGATGTTCTCGAACAGTGGTGCGTAAGAGCCCATCGCAACGATGTCGGCGTTTCGCTCCATGCCCGTCATGAACGCGGCTTCCGAGAGTGCGCCCGCCAAGCTGCCACGACCGTTTTCGCGGGTGACGGCGTACTCGCCGATGTAGACCTTGGTGCCGTTCCGGTTGTAAGAGTCGTACCGGTCTTTGTTTGCCCAGAACCATCGAGGGTTGTCGTAGTAATGCTCGCTGGTCAGATCGCCGGGGTTCGGTACCTCAACGTTTGAGATCGTAACGATCTCTGGGTGCTTCGCTTTGATCGCCTCGTTGATCAGCTTAAACCGCTCGTAGTACGGGGCTGGGCCACCGAACGACCACGAGTAGCCGTTTTCGTTCCCGATCTCGACGTACTTCAGGTTGAACGACTTTGGATGTCCGTTCGCCGCTCGAAGCGCGCCCATCTTGGAGGTCACCGGGCCGTTCGCGTACTCAATGGCGTCAAGCGCGTCTTTAACGTGCCGATCCATCTTGTCCATCGGAGTGATTTCCGAGTGGGACATTCCGCAGTTGATTACGAACATGGGCTCTGCCGCTACGTCTTCGCAAAGCTGCAGGTACTCGTGATAGCCCAAGCCGTTGCTGGAGGTGTAGCCCCAGAAGGATCGCGGGGTTCCTGGTCTCTTTTCAATTGGTGCCAGCGTGCCGCGCCACTCAAATGCGTTGCCAAGATCGTTCCCCTCCACGTAGCAGCCGCCGGGGAATCGCAGGAAGCCAGGCTGAAGTTGCGCAATACGTTCGGCCAAATCTGGTCGCAGCCCGTTTGGCCGCTTCTTCCAGGTGTTGGTCGGCATGAGAGAGGCGTAGCCGACCGAGATGCCGCTGC
Organism: bacterium; assembly: GCA_027485645.1. Taxonomy (GTDB): domain Bacteria; phylum Armatimonadota; class Fimbriimonadia; order Fimbriimonadales; family Fimbriimonadaceae; genus Fimbriimonas. The sequence goes on along the minus strand of JAIXQR010000001.1, from coordinate 827,257 downwards.
CCATTTCTGCGGTGACAACAAACTTCGCCTTCGAGTCAGAAGAGGTTGGGGCGAAGTCGAACTCGAGTTCCTTCCAGCCTGAACTGGCTTGCAGCTTCACCACGTTCGAAATCGCGGCTCCTCTTGCCCCCGAGAGTTGGACCGTCAGGCTTCCGTTGCCTCTAACCCAAACTGATCCGGACAGACCCTTTCCGCGCTGAACCGGAACGCCCCAGAAGCCACCATTCTCAACGGAAACCGCAGAGTCTTTGGCATCCAAAACGATCGAACCCGCGGCCGCTTCGTTCAGCTTAGATTGAGGGTCGAACTTAACGGCCTTTGAAGTGGACTTCCACCCTTCCGGCAGCCCGGTGTTTCCCCGCAACATGCCACGGTTCGAAAGCAATTCAGCGTACAGACCACCCTCGCCTGCGTTGTTGATTTCTTCGAAGAAGACTCCAAACAGCGATCGCGGAACCGACACGGTCGGCTTATCGAGGTTGATTGTAACGGACGGCGTATCCTGGGCGACCATTGCCCAGGCGGCAATTACGATGAGAGCCATAGTGCTGTAACTATTCTAACCACTGGATTCCCTGAATATTCATAGTGGTTAGAGAATATTCAGTTTCTGTGCTTGCCACGTTGAGTGGCGAACTTAGGGCCCCCACGGTACGGGAGCCCTAAGAAGTGTCTTAAGCGACGCTGAATGTTCCGCCAAATGCGGAAAGTGGAGGAAGCGAGAGTACGGCGACTCCATCTTGGAAGACGACTTCGCTGAACGATTCGGACCGGACCTTCTCGGGCTGACCAAAATCGTTAAACGCTTTCGGATCGGTACCGGTGATGATCTCTCCCGAGGTCAGAGCGGTTAACTGACGAGTCGACAAATCGACCCGCACTTCGGCGGTCTCGGTCGTGCTTCGGTTGACGAAGAAGCAGTACAGCTCGTTGTCGTTCAAGATGGCGCTCGCATCAATCTGCTTCGCGGTTGGGTGCGTCTTGCTGACCGCCAGCGGTCCTTCAACTCCAACTTGCAATGACGTACCGGTTCTTCGGTTAGCAAACATCTCGATTGGATAGAAGATCGACTGAATGACCATCTCATCGCCGCGAGTAAGAATCGGCGCAATGACGTTTACGATCTGCGCAATGTTTGCGATCTTGACCGAATCGGCATGGCGAATGAAGCTATTCAAGAACTGCATGACAACCAATGCATCTTCAAGGTTGTAAACCTCTTCCAATAGCGGTGGTGCCAGCTTTCCTCGGCCATCAACGTGATGTCCCGATCGCGCGCGGTACCACACGTTCCATTCGTCAAAGCTCAACTTGACTCGCTTCTTAGATCGCGACTTAGCCTGTACGTACCGGGTTGCGTAATCAAGCTCTTCAATCTGCTTGTCAATCGCAAGACCGACGGCCAAGAAGTCTTCCGTATCATCGGCATCGTTACCGACGTAGCAGTGGAGGCTGATGTAGTCAACATCGTTGTGGCAGTATTCCAACGCCTTTCGGTCCCATTCCATGTATGTGGGAAGATTGACCGCACAGGAGCCACAGAGCACCAGCTCGACTTCTGGGTCGCACATCTTCATGAGACGTGCCGTTTGCTGGGCGCGAATCGCGTACTCCTCTGCTGGAACGTGACCGATCTGCCATGGACCGTCCATCTCGTTACCCAGGCACCAGAGTTTGATGTCGTGGGGCTTGGCGTAGCCGTGCGAAATTCGCTTGTCGGCCCAATATGTGCCGCCTTTCCCGTTGCAGTACTCCAGCCAGTTTCGGGCTTCCGCTGGGGTACCCGTGCCCAGATTGACCGCCATCATCGGTGTCCAATCCATCACTTCGGACATCTCCATAAACTCATTGGTCCCGAACTGGTTGGGCTCGGCGCTCTGCCAGGCCAGATCCATCTTGGTAGGTCGGTTCTCCCTTGGACCGACGCCATCAAGCCAATCGTAGCCGCTCACAAAGTTGCCGCCTGGGTACCGCATTGCGGTGAACTTCAGCCGCTTCAGCGCATCCAGCACGTCCCATCGAAATCCTTTGTTATCTGCATGGGCGGAGCCTGGGTGGTACACGCCTTCGTATACGGCTCGTCCAAGGTGCTCTAGAAATCCACCGAAGACTCGCGGGTCAACGGTGTCGATGGTGAAGGCTGGATGTAGGGAGATTTTTGTCTTATTCATATGAGATTCCTAGTCTTTAAGGCCAGAAGAGGTCATGCTTTCGATAATCTGTTTCTGGAAAACCAGAAACATGATGAGTAGGGGCAAAGTGGAGAGTAGGCTTGTTGCAATGGTCAACCCGTACTGAGTTGAGTAGCTGCTCTGAAAGAGCGCAATGCCCACGGGCAGAGTATAGTTCGTGACCGACTCCATAAACACCAACGGTGTAATGTAATCGTTCCACGATCCGATAAACGTGAACACCGCCAAGGTTGCGATCGATGGTCCGCAGAGCGGCAAGGTAATTTTCCAGAAGACTTCCGGCAAGGTACAGCCGTCAATCATTGCCGCTTCCTCGATGGCTACGGGCAGATTCCGCATGAACTGGCTGAGCATAAAAACGCCATACCCACTCGCCGCGGCCGGAAGAATCAGAGCATACGGCGTATCGAGTAAGCCCATTCGACTGAGGATTACGTACAGCGGAATCAAGAACAGCTGGGCCGGAATCATCATCGTGCCAACGATCATGTTGAGCAAGAACTTGGCACCTCGAACCTTGATTCGTGTGATAGCAAAGGCGACCAACGACGAAAGGCAAATCACCAGCAGAGTTGTCGCGGAAGAAACGAAGACACTGTTTACAAACCATAGCCCAACCGGTGCCTCGACCGAGTTTCGACTGACGGCCTCGTAGTTCGCAAGATCCCACGTCTTAGGCAAAATCTGATCTGGTTGCAACACCTCGGCTTCGCGCTTAAAGGAGGCAACAATCATGAAGATGAAGGGCAGAATGAAAACTCCGCCGATCAGCATCATCAGCATGCTAGGCAGTGGGTTACGCTTCATCCTTCCACCTGACTTTTCAGCACGCGTGCTTGGATAGTACTGAAGACCAAAATCGCGGCAAACAGAAGCCAGCTGATTGCCGCGCCATAGCCGAATCGATAGCCATTAAAGGCAGTTTCAAACATGTACTGCACAACCCCACGAGTAGCAAACGTCGGACCACCGCCAGTGAGAATGGCAGCCTGGCCGAACATCTGGAACGAAGCGATGGTCGTGGTTACGAATACGAACAGAAGCACCGGCTTCAGAAGCGGGATCATGATGCGGAAGAAGATGTGCCGTCCGTTGGCACCATCCAGCGAAGCCGCTTCGAAGTACATCTTCGGAATCTGCTGAAGCGCCGTAAGCACGACGACGCTTGTCCCGCCAACCGTCCACCAAAGACTCATCAACACGACGCTCGGCATCGCCATATTGGCATCGGTCAGCCAAGGAATCGGCGTGCCTCCAGCCTTCCGGATCGTATAATTGAAAAGTCCGAACTCGTTGTTAAAGAACCACTGCCAAAGGATGCCGGTGGCGGCAACGTTCAGCATGCTCGGCATGTAAACCAGCGCCCGAACCATGTCTCGGCCCTGGGACATTCGGTTCATCCCGAGCGCCATCGCGGTTCCGAGTACCAGCACGCTCGGCACCATAAGGAGCGCAAATCGCCCCGTGGCTCCGGTCGCCTGCCAAAAGAAATCGTCCTTGAGTGCATCCGTAAAGTTCTGCGCGCCGATGAAGGCTGACTTCGAAGCATTGGTCAAATCCAATTGCACAACAGACAACCAAGCCGAAACGAGCACCGGGATGATCACGAACAGAATGAACAGCAGCAGGTACGGGACCAAGAAGAGGTAGCCCATCAACTCCTCTTTTCGACGCGCTTTCATTGATTTGCCTCCGCTCCGGCGTAGCTTGCCGGATACTCGCGTCGGTCGCGCTCAATCACCGCTTGCGCATTCTTGTTAGCTTCGGCTAGCGCTTCCTTCGGCCCAATCTGTCCGCGAACCACGCGCTCGACGGCCCGATCCAGTTCCAGCATGAACTCGAAAATCACCGGAGTTCGCGGGGGATACATCATCGTCGGGATCTGCTGAGCAAAGGCGAACTGCACCGGCATTTTGGCAAACTCGGGGTTCGCGCGGACACTCTTTCTTGCCGGAACTTGGCCGGCGCTCGCCCATTCCAAGCTGTGGTCAGAAAGGTACTTAAGGAAGCGGCCAGATGCTTCGCGCTCAGTCTCCGAGACCGACTTATTCACGCACAAAACGTGGGAGTTAGCCAGTGTTCCTGGTCGATCTCCGATCTGCGGAATCGGGGCACCTAAGTACTCAAAGTCATTGAGCCGCGTTAGGTCGCCCAGCATGAACACGCCGTCCCAAACCATGGCGACTCGCTTGGTGCGGAACCCAAACCAACCCAGACCGTTATCGGCCGGCGGCGCTTGCTTGTTCTTTGCGATATCGGCAAGGAACTCAAGCGCTTTCAAGTTCGGTTCGCTGTCCAGAGCCGCGTTCCCGTTCTCGTCCAGGTACCGCCCGCCAAACTGGGGCAGGAGACTCCGAAAATTTGCGCCCCAATACGTAAAGGCAAAAGCCCATTGCTTATCCTTGAGCTCGCCAGATGGCTCCAGAGTTGCCTTTCCAATGAAATCCAGCATCTCGCGCCGATCCTTCGGCGCTCTTGGATCACCGTTGGCATCGACAAATCCTGCCTGCTTCAGCATCTGCTTGTTTAGGAATGCGCCCTGAGGATGAATGTCCAGCGGGACGCCTTCAAGGTGCCCACCGAACTGGACTTGGTCAACTACCACGCGATCGAAATCATCAACATCAATTGCGTCAGGCCCCTCGTATAAGTCTGAGATGTCGGCCACAAACCCGGCACGGCGAATTCGTGGGAGGGCATCGGTGTGGACAACAAAAATCTCGGGGCCACGGCCGTCGCTTCCCGCGACCGTGAGTTTGTTGTAATAAGTCGCCCACGGAATTCGCTGCATCGCGACTTCAACATCCGGATTTTCTCGATTGAAGTCTTCGATGATTTTCAGCATGACCACGCCATCAGGACCGGTGAATCCGTTCCAGAAGGCCAGCCGAGTCTTTTTGCTTCCGATTCCTCCGCCCAGCATCGACCATCGAATGACCCCGGTTGCGAGCACAAGGACAAGGACGCCGAGAACGAGCGCGTGAATATTGAAGCTACCGCGCAGTTTGGACATTCTGTTTCACGGCACGAATCACCACTCCGGCTTGATTGCGGCCAACCGCATATTGGTTCGTCGAATCTAGGATCAGAGTGTCCACAAATGCGGGCTCACCTGCGGCGCGGTTAGGCCAAGTGAGAACCAACTGGTCTCCGTCATGTCTCCACGTTCCGGATTGCCCTCGCATCGTCATCGTTCCATTCTTCTCGAAAGTTACTTCCTGAACGTGACCGAAGTCGACTTGAAGTTTCCACTCTCCAACGGGCGAGCTCGAACCAGCCTTGAGTTCAATCCCAACCGGAAGCCCTGGCAAGGGCCAGCCGTCCGCTCCCCAAACCAGCTCGCGAATCTGCAACGTCGGCGCACCCCAAAGGTCTCGATTCCAGAATCGGCGACCATCGTAGTAGTGGTAGGCCATCAAGAAATCGCCTTTTCCATTAACGAAAAAGTTGCCACCACCGGGTCCGAACATCGGTGCCGAACTTCGGAGGAGTACGGTGTTCCCTCCCTCCGTCATCGGCTTTCCATCAAAACCAAGGAATGGGCCGGTGGGAGACTTTGATCTTCCACAGACCATTCGGTAAGTACTTCTAATCCCTTGCGCGGCAAGTCCGTAGGTGACGACGAGGTAGTAATAGCCCTTTCGGAACAGGAGGGTCGGTGCTTCGAGCGGATTTCCGCGATCTGCCGTGTTGCTGGCAACGTGCAGCGGCGCGGCCGCTGGATCCTTCAAGGCACCGGTTGCCGGATCAAGCTCGACCAGATACATGCCAGACCAGTAGGAGCCGTACACCATCCAATGCCGGCCATCCGGCGCGATCAGAACGTCAGGATCAATGGCGTTAAAGTTCGACTCTCCCGCCTTACTCTTAATCAGAAGACCTTTGTCGACCCAGCCCTTTTCTGGCGCGGAAGGGTCAAACTTTTCGCACTCGGCGTACGCAATGTAAGAGGTGTTCGAGCCGAACTTCTCGCTGGCGCAATAGTAGATGCGAAGGCTCCTTCCAACCTTGACCGGAGCCGGAGCCCAGACCGAACGATGATCCGGAACGGCCTTCTTAAGCCATTCCGGCTGGTCGGGCAAGATCGGACCGTGCGACTTCCAGGTGATCAGGTCTTTTGAAGTGCTGATCGGAGCCATCTCATTGCCACTCGTGTTGACCATGACGTACGTATCACCGAACAACAAAATGCTCGGGTCATGGACATTCCCACCTTCGTACCGCGCTCCGTCAAACGGAAAGGCGGCGTCGAGCGCGGACTCGATGAAGTTGTTCGCAGGCTTTGTCTGCGATTCAGTGAGCATGAGTGCCATTAGGAGTGCTCCGATCATTTGAGATCAGTTGCCGGTGCCGGGTGCGTTTGCCGGTGCGGTGGTGCCGCCTTGGCGCATCTGCTCGCGCTGTTTGTCTCGAGCTTCGACAATCTTAGGATCAGGCACGGTTTCGTCGTTGCAACCGACGGTGACGAACGAACCAGCCATGAGCAAGCAGCCCAACACGATTAAAGTTGATTTGTTTTTCATATTCTTCACTCCGCTTAAGGAAGGGGTTGCCCCATAAAGCAATACCCTCGCCGTAAGAGATACAGCGAGGGTCGGAAGGCGCGTTTCTTAGAGAGCCGAAACGTCGCAGTAGCCGTACGTGTACCAGAAGTTAGTGTTCTCTGGAGTTTCCGTAAGACCGGTGGTGTTTGGCACGGTCGCGCCACAGCTCTGGGTCTTGTAGCAAACAGCGTTGCTGCTGATTCCAAAGTTGCGGAACTTAACGCCGGTGCGCTTGAAGTACTTGGCGTGACCATCGGCAAAGCCGTAGTTGTCGCCCTTGTCGTAGGTGTTACCCATCCAGCTAAGGTCGATACCGTTGCAAGCTGGGCCCGATCCGCCAAGCTCTGGGCTAGCAAAGTTTGCCGCGAACTGGGTTGGTTGAACGAGGGCTTCTCGGCCGGTGTCGATCTTGCCTTGAATGACGATGAGGCTAGCAACGTCGCTGATCTGGGTCTGCGACTTGGCCAAAACGACGCCGTTGTAAGCGTAGCTGGCGTTGCCTGCGTTGGCTACGTTCGAGTAGCTCCAGGGAACCGTGCCACCGATCTTAGCGGCGGACGACTTGAAGATGTCGAGGCTCTTCGTGTAAGGGAAAAGCAATCGGCCCCAGTTCTGGTGTGCGCCAGGATCCATGAATCCGAGAGCGCAACCGCCAGTTGCAACGGTGCCGCAAGGCTCTTCCGAACCAGCGGTCCAGAATGGGAAGCCGTTGGCATCTCGGCTCTGGTCCGGGAAAATGTCGTCGTAATCGCCGGCGTAAAGCACGTTCGCAACGGAGAGCTGCTTGACGTTGGAGAGAGAAGAGGTCTTCTTAGCGGCTTGCTTTGCCTGAGCAAACACGGGGAATAGAATGGCAGCCAGAATCGCGATGATAGCGATGACTACGAGGAGTTCGATAAGTGTAAATGCTTGTTTTTTCGTGCTCATAATCCTCACCGATGAGAACATGCCCACGCGCTGACATGGGTGCCAACGCGATCCTTCTCGTGGCGGACTAAGGTCTGTCACTTAAGGCTATTCCACTATAACACACTTCATAGCCAAGTGTGAATATGAAATTTGAAATTCCTCGCCGGGGGCGATTTAGAGCCAAATCAGGCAAAGTTACTTGGATTCCGCGACTTTGCTCTTCCGTTTAGGCTTGACGATGGCTTCTTGTTCTGGCGTTTCGTGCCGAACCCGCAGGATCAATCCGAGCTGATAATTTCCGAAAGAACGGCCGTACAACGTGAAGCCGCCTTGATTCCGGGCGTCTGGCTTGACCCCGATTCGCACCTTCGTTGGAGCCCACGGAGCGATACTCAGCGAGTCGATCTTGACGTCCGAAATTTTGAATCCGTCAATGTAGCCACCCTCGGTATCCACTAGCCAGGTCTTCAAAACACCCCATTGGTTCATGTTGTCGGGATACCAACTCGGATTGAGCTGACCGCGACTGCCACCAAAGTCTCCGGGCGAAGTCCAAGTCCCAACCTCGACCTCGTTGACCCAAACCGTGATGTCGGAAGGGTACTGATTGTTGTATCCCGGCGCCTCGGAGCCAAGCTCCATCACAAGCTCAATCGACTTGATATGGCAATTGACAGGAATGGTGTTTGGAAAGGCATATTGAACCCAACCACCGGCTGACCACAGGATTTCGGCCTGTGATCTCTCAGGCAAAAAGAACGAAACCGGCGCATCAACGAGGCCAATAAACTTCTCTTTTGTCGCCAATCCGCAGGTCGGACGAACGTCGACATCGGTGTACATTCCAACCGGAACTTCGGTCTCCGCAAAGCCATCCAGCTCCGGAACTTTCGGAGCAAGGTCCACGAGCAGCCGCTCAAAAACGCATCGGCATCGTTTCTGGGTTCCCTGCGGCGCCGCAATGTAATCGCTGACCACGATGCCGGCTTCTTCCAAAATTTGAATGTGCTTGGTGACGCTAGGTTGAGTTAGCCCAAGCGCAGAACTGAGCTCGCCGATGTTCAATTCGCGCTCGGCAAGGAGCTCGATGATTCGCGCCCGAGTGGAAGAACCCAGCGCACGGAACACCGCCACGCTCTCGTGAGCGGAAAGTTCCTTGATGTGATGCTGCATCTCGCTGATGCGGAACTATACCACGGGGCTAAAATTGTCTCGTTCGTTGATGTATGCCGCCTCTGGGCTAACATAGGCGACTTAACAAAGTCACGATATATATTCACACTTTGGAATATAAAAGGAACAGAATTTTATGGCGAATCCTAGCGTTTGGTTTGTTACCGGCAGTCAACACCTCTACGGCCCCGAAGTGCTCAAGCAAGTTGCGGAGAACTCCGCGAAGATTGCGAATGAGCTCAACGGCTCAGCGGAAATTCCCGTCGATGTGATCTTCAAACCCGTGATCACTGATCCGGAAGCAGTTCGCGCGCTGGTGCTTGCCGCCAACTCCGATCCAGATTGCATCGGACTTGTTCTTTGGATGCACACGTTCTCCCCGGGCAAGATGTGGATCGGCGGACTGAGCCAGCTCAACAAGCCAGCTTGCCACCTGCACACCCAGTTCAATGCCGAGTTGCCATGGAGCTCCATCGACATGGACTTCATGAACCTCAACCAGGCCGCCCACGGCGACCGCGAAGCCGGGCACATTCACACTCGGCTTGGTCTGCGGCGCAAGGTTGTGGTCGGGCACTGGAGCCACGGCAGCGTTCAGAAGCAACTCGGAGATTGGGCGCGAGTTGCCCTGGCCTGGGCAGATTGGCAGGGCACTAAGTTCGCTCGATTCGGCGACAACATGCGGTTTGTTTCCGTTACTGAAGGAGACAAGGTAGCCGCCGAAGCCAAGTTCGGTTTCAGCGTCAACGGATTTGGCGTTGGCGACCTGGTTAAGTTTGTGGATGGAGCTTCCGACGAATCTGTCAGCGCGCTCGTCGCCGAATATGCCGACCTTTACGAGATCGCGCCGGAACTCGCAGTTGGCGGAGCTCGCCATGATGCGCTGCGCTATGCGGCGCGACAAGAAATCGGAATTCGAGCCTTCCTAGAGGACGGCAACTTCAAGGGTTTCACCACCACCTTCGAGGACCTGCACGGCCTCGATCAGCTCCCGGGTCTGGCCTGCCAGCGACTCATGGCCGCTGGCTACGGATTCGGCGGCGAGGGTGACTGGAAGACCGCCGCGCTCCTTCGGGCATTCAAGACGCTCGAAACCGGGCTGCCGTCCGGTACCAGCTTCATGGAGGACTACACCTACGACCTGATCCAGGGCCAAGAGCAAGTCCTTGGCGCGCACATGCTGGAAATTTGCCCAAGCATCGCCAGCAACAAACCGCGTCTTGAGATCCACCCGCTCGGTATCGGCGGAAAGTCTGACCCAGTCCGAATGAAGTTCAGCTCGCGAGTCGGTGCCGCGACCAACACGACGCTTGTCGACCTCGGTCACCGATTCCGGTTCATCGTCAACGATGTCACCGCGGTAGAAGTGCCTGCGATGCCAAACCTGCCCGTCGCCAGCGCACTCTGGAAGGTGCACCCAAACTTCCAGGAAGGAGTCGCAGCTTGGATCTACGGCGGCGGCGCGCACCACACCGTGTACAGCTACAACGTCACGTCGCAACAGGTCCGCGACTTCGCGGAAATCGCGAATGTCGAGTGCCTAGTCATCGACTCTGACACCAAGCTGAACAACTTCAAGAACGAACTCCGCTGGAACGAGGCAGCATACAAACTCAATGGCTAAGCTCACATTAGGTCTGGACTACGGAACCAACAGCGTCCGTGGGCTCGTGGTGGACGTGGCGACGGGCGAGGAACTCGCCACCGCCGTCTTCCCCTATCCATCCGGAGAGGCTGGAATCCTTCTTGATCCTTCCGATCCCCACCTAGCACGACAAAATCCGGCGGACTACATCGCCGGGTTCGTCGCCGTTACGAAGGAAATCGGTCGCAGTGTGAATCTGGAGGACGTCATTGGAATTGGCGTCGATACAACGGGCTCCAGCCCGATGCCAGTGAAAGCCGACAACTCAGCGCTATCGGCTGACCCGGCATTCGCCAACTCGCTGGCCGCCAACGTCTGGCTGTGGAAGGACCACACCGGCTATGCCGAAGCCGCGGAGATCACCGAGAAAGCCACCGCGCAAAACATGCCGTACTTGGCCAAATGTGGAGGCACCTACAGCAGCGAATGGTTCTGGAGCAAGCTGCTTCGGTGCATCCGCGTAGCTCCCGAGGTCGTGGAAGCCGCGGCATCTTGGGTCGAAATTTGCGACTGGATCCCGGCCACGATCTGCGGAATCACCGACCCCAAACAGGTCAAGCGAAGCCGCTGCGCGGCGGGTCATAAAGCGATGTTCGAAGAAGCTTGGGGCGGTTTGCCCTCGGCCGAGTTTCTGGCAACCCTTGATCCAAAGTTAGCAGAATTCCGATCAAACCTATACGAATCGGTGCATACAAGCGACGAAATTGCGGGCTACGTGAGCGAAGCGTTCGCCGCGGAGACCGGCCTAAAAGCGGGCATTCCCGTCGCCGTTGGCGCGTTTGATGCGCACTTCGGCGCTGTCGCATCCGGTGCCAAGCCCGGCACGTTGGTGAAGATCGTTGGCACGAGCACCTGCGACTGCATGGTGCACTCGCTCGACCAGCCACTCGCTGACGTTCCCGGAATGTGCGGCATCGTCCGCGGCTCGGTCTTGCCTGGATTCTACGGGCTCGAGGCCGGCCAATCGGCGGTGGGAGACATCTTCAATTGGGTCGCGAAGTTCACCGGCAAGTCGCACGATGAGCTCAACCGAGATGCTCTTGAACTCAAACCCGGCGAGAGCGGCTTGCTCGCGCTGGATTGGAACAACGGGAACCGCACCATTCTGGTCGACCCATTGCTGACCGGCCTTATCGTTGGTCTCACCCTGCACTCCAAGCCTGCCGAGGTCTATCGGGCGTTTGTCGAAGCCACCGCCTTTGGCGCACTTCGAATCATCGACCGAATGGAGGAGTACGGCGTGAGCGTCGAGCGAGTAGTTGCTTGCGGTGGAATTGCCGACAAGAGCGCGCTCACGATGCAGATTTACGCCGACGTCTTTAACCGTCCGGTGAACGTTGCTAAGTCAGAACAGACTTGCGCCCTCGGTTCCGCGATCTTCGCTGCCGTCGCCGCCGGTGCATACCCAGACACCCTCGCCGCCCAGGAAAAGATGGCCGGACTGAAGGACATCACCTACGTGCCCAAGCCCGAAAACGTAAAGGTCTACCAAGAGATCTACACGCTCTATCGGCAGTTGCACGATGGATTCGGCGTTCGACAATCCAACGTTGACCTGTTCCCTGTCATGAAACGGCTCATTGAGATCCGGAGCGAAGGTTAAGCACCATGAGCATCACGAAAATCAAACTTCAACCCAAAGACAACGCCCCGATCATCCCTCGAGAGATCTACAGCCAGTTCGCCGAACACCTCGGACGCTGCATCTATGAGGGCGTTTGGGTAGGCGAAGATTCCCCGATCCCGAACACGCGTGGCATCCGAAACGACGTCGTAACTGCGCTCAAGAACATCAAGGTCCCGGTCATTCGCTGGCCGGGCGGTTGCTTCGCGGATGAGTACCACTGGATGGATGGCATAGGCCCTCGCGAAGAGCGGCCAAGCATGTACAACTCGCACTGGGGCGGCGTGGTGGAGAACAACCACTTCGGTACTCACGAGTTTCTGGACCTTTGCGAGCAGGTAGGTGCCGAGCCGTACGTTTGTGGAAACGTCGGCTCCGGAACGGTGAAGGAGATGTCGGACTGGGTGGAGTACATGACTTCCCCGGCCCAGTCTCCGATGGCAAACCTCCGCCGAAAGAACGGCCGCGAAGAGCCATGGAAGCTCACCTACTTCGGCGTTGGAAACGAAAGCTGGGGTTGTGGCGGCAACATGCGCCCCGAGTTCTATGCGGACCTGTACCGTCAGTACAACACCTTCGTTCGAACCTACGGACCCAACAAGATCACCCGTTTTGCTTGCGGTGCAAACGTCGCCGATTACAACTGGACGACCGTGCTTATGGACCGAGCCCATCACCACATGGATGGCCTCTCGCTCCACAACTACACGATCCTAAACCAGAAATGGCCACCGAGCGGATCGGCCACGGAGTTCGGCACCCAGGAGTACTACAGCATCCTGCGCGCGGCCATCAATACGGAGCGACTAGTCGAGCGCCACAGCGCAATCATGGACATCAAGGATCCGGGCAAGCGGATTAACTTGGTAGTCGATGAGTGGGGCACTTGGTATCCGGTTGAGCCGGGCACCAACCCCGGGTTCCTGTACCAGCAGAACACCGTGCGCGATGCGCTGGTGGCTTCGGTGCACCTTGATGGCTTCCATCGGCACTGCGAGCGAGTCCGCATGACGAATATCGCCCAGATGGTGAACGTGTTGCAGGCAATGATCCTGACGAAGGGAGAGCAAATCCTCTTGACCCCAACTTACTGGGTGTTCGAGATGTACGTGCCACACCAAGACGCGAAGCGGATCGATCTTGCACTTGAAACGGGCGAAGCCGACGCGGGCATCCCCGCCGTCTCCGCGACCGCTTCGGAGAAGGACGGCAAGATCACCGTTTCCGCATCGAACTTGGACATCGCACAGCCTCAAACCATCGAGATCACGGGACTGCCGACCTCTGCCAAGGTCGTCCGCGCTCGCATCCTCGCTGGACCGACCGTGCAGAGTCACAACACGTTCGAAGCACCAGAGACGGTGCAGCCGGTGGCGTTTGACGCGACGGCTTCCGAGGGACGGATTTCGCTTGAGCTCCCGCCTGCGAGCATTGTGTCGATTGAACTCGAAGCGTAGTCTCTATAGACACGCACTTCGGACAGAACAAGCAACGCTGATGCCGATCACGACACTGATCGGCATCTGTAACAGAGCCGTCATCAGCACAAAGACAATTGGCTTCCAAAGGTTGGTCGCAATCGCGACTCCCATAGAAATCGTTGAAAGCGGCATGGGCCCGTAAAGTCCAACGTCGAAGAATTCGTCCGCGACAAAGGTCAGCAGATAGCCGCCAATCAGAAGCAAATAGGAAGCGGCCAACCATCGCCAAGCAAATCGCTGCAGCCGGTCACGGTACTTCTTCGTTGCGTCGTCTTCGTACGGCCAAGCCATAGAAAACCGTAGCGTTTTCAGCCAACCTTAACATCACAGGTCTCGAAAAAGCGCGACCTCGCAGGTGTCTACAGACACAATTGATGGGCTCCGCAAGCGACTAAGACCCCGACGATCCAGCCCACAACGATCTCTCCCACCAAGAACTGGAAAACCCAGAAAATCGGTCGCCACCGTCCGGTAGAAATTGCGAGAACGAGCGAAAAAACACCGAGCATAAGGGCGCAGTAAAAGGCAAAGTCAAGAATCAACTTGTCCTTTGCCCCCCACAACCAGCCAACCACCATCACCACCAGTGACCCAGCTAGCCAGTAAAAGGCGTCGCGTTCAATCTGGTTCCGAACTGCTCGCTTCCCGTCGTCCTCGTGCAAATACAGCATGGCCGTCTGCGCTTAGCCAGCAGGCGTGAACCGATCTCGAACTCGCTTAAACGCCGCGAGCGCGAACTCTAGATCCTCTTGCGTGTGCGCCGCCGATGGCATCGTTCTCAATCGTGCCTTGCCTCGACCAACGGTCGGAAATACGATTGCTAACGCGTAAACGCCTTCCTCAAATAAAGCCTTTTCCATTGCCTGAGCCGTACCTTCGTCGCCCACATAAACCGGGGTGATCGGCGTTTCGCTACCCATCGTATCGAAGCCTTCATTGGCGAGTGCCTGCTTCCACCAGCGGGTGTTATCCCAAAGTCGCTGCATCGGCGTCGGATCGGTCTCCATGATGTTCAGCGCCTCAATGAGGGCCGCCGCGACCATCGGCGGATGTGCAGTGCTGAACAAGTACGGTCGTCCGCGGTTGATCAGCCAGTCCTTCAGAACTGCCGGTCCCGCAATGTAGCCGCCAATGACGCCAAGCGCCTTGCTGAGCGTTCCAAGCTGGATATCCACTCGACCGTATAGACCAAAGTGGCTAGCGGTGCCTGCGCCATTCTTTCCAAGCACGCCGCTTGCGTGAGCGTCGTCCACCATGACGATGGCGTTGTACTGCTCGGCCAAGTTCACGATGTCCGGAAGCGGCGCGATGTCTCCATCCATGCTGAAAACGCCGTCCGTGATGATCAGCTTCTTTTCGAAGCCCTTCTCATTCGCGTTCTTCAGCGCCGTTTCAAGGGCATCCATGTCCTTGTGGGCGTAGACCCAGCCTTCGCTCTTTCGGTATGCCGCCGGCGACAGACGAACGCCGTCGATGATGCTCGCGTGGTTCAGCTCGTCGCTGATCACGACATCATTGCTGGTCAGAACCGCAGGAATACACCCCGAGTTCGCTGTAAAACCTCCGGTGAACACCAAAACGGCTTCCGTGTGCTTGAACTTCGCTAGTCGCTCCTCCAGCTCGTCGTGCACCGACATCGTGCCGCCGATCCAACGCACCGCTCCCGCGCCGACGCCCCATTTCTCGATGGCATCAAGGGCCGCTTGCTTCACTCGAGGATCATTCGCCAAACCGAGATAGTTGTTCGAGGAGAGGTTAACGACCTCTTTGCCGTTCATCACCACTCGGCCACCGGCGGGAGTCTCAAGAATCCGGGGGACTTTGTAAAGGTTCTGCTCCTTCAGCGTGTCAATCTGCCCGGTCAACCAAGTCTGGAACGGCGCGTTCATTTCTCTAGTTTATCGGGAGTCCCAATTTGCGGTTTTGCCCTTATAATGAAAGGCAAGCAAATGGCCCTGCATGCAATGGTTTTGTTGGCGGTTGTGGCGCCAGACCGAATTTCTGTACCGGAAGTTTGGCGGCTCAACGGCTCTGCCTTTGCAGGTCTCACGATTGGCAAATCCACGGATGGCGAAGCCAAAAAGCGTTTCGCCACCGAGAAAGGTGCCATCCGCCCGGAGGCGCTCCGGTTTACAAAATCGGCCACAAACGACCCGACGATTCATGCCTTGCTTGACGGGCGCGGTGCCAAGGCCGTCATCCAAGGTTTTTGGCTGGACTACGGCAGCCAGCCCGTTTCAGAAAGCGATTTCATCACCCAAAGTCATCGAGAGCCTGAGTCGCGCTTTATGTCGACTCGCCATGAAGACTGGAAATGGCTCCACTGGCCAGAAAAGGGCGTTGCCGCCGTCGTGGTCAACGGTTGGGTCGTTGGCGTTCTTCTCGCAGATCCGAACAAAATCCAGCGCCAGTTGAAATACCTCGCCGTCACAACAAGTCCGGTCGTGCCAGTCCCAGACCCCGGGGCAAACTGGGACCGGGTCGCCACTTTTGGGTCGGTCGATGTCGACGAAGAACGTGGCCCATACAGATCAGGCTTCACCTACGGCTCGAACTCAATTCCGGACTACACCCGCCGGTGCGTCACCAGTATCGGCCCCTATAAGTCCTTCCGGCACAACCAAGATTCCGAGGGTGAAGTAAGGGTCACGGTGTCGGTTCGAGAAGTGACGGAAGAGGTCGAAGAAGAAGATCCGAAAACAAGGCGGAAGCGGAAACGAACCGAGTTTTGCTACGCAAACATCAGCGTGACCGCCAGGGCAATCATCCCCAGCCCCTACGGTTGGATCCAGCGGACGGGAGAAGCGACTTGCCGACAATCTTCGAGATCATACGAACGCAGCATCTTCGAGACGATCGACGAAGCGATCGAAAACATGCGGGACCGGATCGTTTACGCCGCGAAAAATGCCGCCCCGCCATCACGCGAGTCGTTCCGAGCGGCGAATGTCGACCAAGTTTTGTACGCAACCACCCTGGGCCAATGATGTTAAGGCACCCTCGAATCTGCAGCAGTAAGAATCACACCCGGGCGGAGGTCACGTGCCACTCGTAACTCTGCTGTTGGCTGCGGTAGCCGCCGGGCCAGACCGACTTCGGGTGCCCGAACCGAACTCTTTCGCGACAGGACAGTTCGGAGCGTTTCAAGTCGGGAAAACCACTTCCCGAGAGGTCGCTGAGCTTTTCCGAACAGAGAAAGTTGATCAGTTGCCAAACCGGCTGCGTGTCCTCACTCGCGCGGGGAGCGATCCTAAAGTCTTTGCCCTCCTCGACGGAAATCAACCCACTTCCAAACTTCGCGGCGTACACCTCGACTACTCCTCAACCAAAACGAGAACAGACTCAATCGCAAGCGCAATGGGATCTCAACCCACTCGATACTTTGCGCCCGAGCGCAAAGAGAACTGGAGCTGGCTCGTTTGGCCCGAGAAAGGAGTTGCCATCGTAGACGTTGACGGGGCTTGCCAGACCGTCACCTTCCTCGACCCGACGAGGCTGAAGTTCTCCCTTGCAACATTCCGTCCGACTTCTACTCCTGTTACACCGTCAGCACCGGTCCCGAAATGGGACGGCAAGCTCAAATTCGGCAAGATTGAAGCGGTCAATCACCACGTCCTCAACCGCGATGGCGATCGCGAGCGAACCTATGATGTCGTGAAGTCCTTTGGCCTAAAAAGCGATCTGGCTTTCCAGGCTCTGCACGAAGGCACAATCCGCGTGAGCATAACGAGCGGATCGCAGATTGTTGAAGACACGCCCCGACTACCAAGGCGTTCTGGAGACAATCGACGGCGTAACCGAACGAACATTCCCCAAGAGCCGCAAGGGATTGGACGGAAAGAAGACGCGCCAATTCGAGTTATTGAAACGACACAGTATCTGACCGTAGAAGCGACGATTCCGACCCCCTTCGGCGAGTTGGAAGCCATTGAAACCGTGTCGGAAGTAACCAGGGGCCGCCGCGGTTGTGACGAAGTCAGAATGCTGCGCAAGGCCCTTCATAACGCGCGTAACCAACTCGTAAAACTTCGGCAATCGATGGGTCCAAATCACCTGTCGGCCGCGCGAGAAAGGGATGTCGCCCAAGTTCTCGACTGGAGTACGCGGAGCGTGTTCCCACCGGAAGAGCTTGGGCTCGGTTCTTTCGAGATCGAAGACTAACAAGCAATCCAAAGCCATTGCCGGGAATCATGTAGCCCATGCCCCGAGTTCTTGCTGCCGCCGATATCGGCTCAAACACCGCCCACCTTTTGGTTGCGGCAACCGATGGCGAACTCGTGATGCGATTAGACAACTACAACGAGTGGATCCCCCTCGGCGAAGTCGTTTCTCGGGTCGGAGCGATTCCAAAGGAAATCGTCCAGCAGCTTGTGCTTGCGGTCCGAGAATTCCGTCGAATTAGCACCGCCAAAGGGGCCGAGAATCTATATGTTTTCGCGACCGAGGGCATGCGCGCCGCCTCGAATCACGACGAGGTCCTTGCCCGGATCAAAAACGAAACCGGCGTCACCGTCGATCTCATTTCGCCGCAGCGCGAAGCTGAGCTCTCCTACCGTGGCATTCAGCTTGATACGAAGCTCCTGCCCATCAGCCTAATGCTCGAAGTCGGCGGTGGCAGCTGCCAAATCGGCGTCGTTTCAGACGGAAAGCTCACCGAAAAGCAGTCACTCCCCCTCGGGACGGGTCGCGTCATCGCCGAAAGCGGCCTCACCACGCCATGCTCGCCGGAAGCGGAAGCGCGAGCTAAAGCGTACATTCGGTCCCAACTCGAGAAAGTCAATATCGTCGTCACCGGCGGGATTGCCGCCAGCAGCGGAGGCGTTGGCCGCGGCCTCTGGCGCGCCGTACATCCCGATGGCGAAAAGACGATCGCCCGAATCGAGCTCGACTACCTGGCCTGGGCCGCTTCACGGCTCACGATTGATCGCATCGTGAACCGCTTCAGCGTAAAACAAAAGCGAGCGGGAACCCTACTTCCAGGTGCGCTAGTCTATGCCGCCCTCATGGATCACTTCGGATTAGATGAAATTGCGATCAGTGAATTCGGCATCCGAGAAGGAGCGATTTTGGAGATGTTTCGTAAGGAGAAGAGAAAGTGAAAGAAGCCGCCGTACGCTACATCAACCGAGAACTCAGCTGGCTTGCCTTCAACCAGCGCGTTCTAGAAGAAGCCCTCAACGAATCGAATCCGCTCCTGGAGCGACTCAAGTTCCTCGCAATCTTCGAGAGCAACCTTGACGAGTTCTACATGGTCAGGGTTTCTGGACTGATTGAGCAGTTCGAAAGCGGCGTCCTAGAAACCTCCCCCGACGGCCTAACGCCAAACGACCAACTCGCCGCAATCTCGGGCACCGCCCAGCCGCTTCGCCAAGAGGCATCTCGAGTGCTGGTTGAGGAGCTGATGCCGAAGCTGGACGAGCACGGGGTCCAAATCCGCTCATTCGATTCTTTGAGCGAACGGCAGCGCCGCGAGCTGAATCACTACTTCCAGTCCGACGTCTTTCCTCTTTGCACCCCGCTCATCCTCGACCCCGCACCGAGCATGCCGTTCATCTCGAACCGGTCGTTGAACCTGTGCGTTGAGCTGATGAACGAACGAGGCGAGTCTCTCCTCGCACGCATCAAGGTCCCGACGGTCATCCCGCGCGCGGTGAGACTCGGTAAGCGAAAGAACGAATTTGTCCTGCTCGAGGAACTCATCGCGGCGAACGTGGCCGCTTTCTTCCCCGGCGTCACGATCAAAGGCGTTCACCTCTTCCGGGTGATTCGAGACGCGGATATTGAAATCCTAGAATTGGAAGCCGCGGATCTGATCGCCACGATTGAGGAAACGTTGCGGCTTCGTCGCTTCGGCGATCCCGTTTTGGTCCAGGTACAGCCAACGATGCCGGCGGCGGTGCAACAGACGCTCCGGCAACTGCTGGAACTCGATGAAGAAGACGTGTTCGAGATCGACGGCATGCTCGGCCTAGAAGTCCTGTGGGAGCTCACCAAGATCGACAAGCCCGCTCTGCGCTTCAAGCCGCATTTGCCGTACGTTAACGATCACCTTTCGAGTTACAAGGGGATTTTTGATACCGTCGGTCAGCGCGACGTCATCATGCACCACCCATACGATGGCTTCCGCACCGTCGAAGAGTTCGTCGCTTCCGCCGCCAAAGATCCAGACGTCATTGGAATCAAGACCACCCTGTACCGAGTCGGAAAGGAATCCCCCATCGTCGAAAGTCTGCTCGCCGCTGCCGATCAGGGCAAGCAGGTTGCCGCGATGGTCGAGCTCAAAGCTCGCTTCGACGAAAGCAACAACCTCGGCTGGGCCCGGGCACTTGAGCGCGCAGGCGTTCACGTAACCTACGGCTTCACCGAGTTCAAAACTCACTGCAAGCTCTGTCTAATCGTCCGCCGCGAGCGGGATGGCGTCCGGCAATACGCGCACATCGGCACCGGAAATTACAACCCCGCCACGGCGCGACTCTACACCGACCTCGGCCTCTTCACTACCGACGAGGCGATTTGCCAAGACATCAGCGAACTGTTCAACTACCTGACCGGCTACAGCCGCCAAACCAAGTACCGCAAGCTCCTCGTCGCCCCCGTGAACCTTCGAGAAGGGATCATCGAGAGGATTCGCCGAGAGATTCGGACCCAAAAGCAAGGTGGCGTAGCGCGAATCATCTTCAAGATCAACTCTCTCGTCGATCCAGAAATCATCGATGCCTTGTACGCCGCGAGTTCAGCCGGCGTTAAGGTCGATCTGATCGTGCGAGGCATCTGCTGCCTCCGCCCAGGGGTGGAAGGACTGAGCGAAAACATCACCGTGCGGTCGCTCGTTGGCCGGTTCCTCGAACACAGTCGGATCTATTACTTTGAAAACGGAGCCGAGCGCGATGTGTTGATCGGCAGTGCCGATGCCATGCGGCGGAACCTGGATCGTCGAGTGGAAGTGCTCGTGCCGGTCGAGGACCCGACCTTGGTTCACCTGATCCGAGAAAACGTCTTGGAAAGCGCCCTAGAAGACTCCCTCAAAACCTGGATTCTAGGACCCGATGGCGTTTACACCCGGTGCAAGCCAAACCCGGACCGCCCGCTCGACGCCCAGTCTTGGTTCATCAACCACCCGCTCACGAAGTACCAGTTCCAGAGCAAAGATTCGTAACGCGGGATTCTCCAGTCGTCAGAATGAAAGCATGGTCGTGATGTGTGCAGCGCTCATTGCGCAGACAAGCGGAATTGATCTGAAAGTGGAGTCCCGCACCGGCGTGGCCATCTCGGCCTTCGCCGTTCCCCTCGTCAAAGGTTCGTGGTTTCAGTACTACGAACCGGACTGGAGCGCGGGATTTTACAGCAGCCAGTTTCAGAACCAAAGCATCACAAAGCAAGGCAACGTCACGGTTCTGACCTTCGTCGGCAAAGATCCTCGCGCGTACGGAACCCAACGATTTGAGCAAGTTGGCAACCAAATCTTGCAAACAAATACTTACGGTTGGAAAGGAACCAAGCCCGTCAATGTAGAGGCGACTGCGGGAATGTTCTGGGTTCCACCATTCGCTAATGGCGCGGTGCGCGTTGATGACCAAAGCACCCAGATTTCCCCTACCGCGCCAACCTCTCCTGAAATGGAGGGGCGACCGATTGGCAAGCCAGGGACCAAGTTCGAGTTCGATACTCAACTCGGAAAGGTCCAAGTGCAAAGCGACCTCACGCTCGATCTGTTCGATGCGCGCGGCTATGGACAAGACTGGGCGCGAACTGCCCCCCTGCTGTGGCTCGGGGCCGGAGCCATCACGATTCCGCCGAACTCTGAGCGCACTTGGAAACTCACCTGGACGCTTCCGAGCCGGCCTCCATCGCTGCAGAAGTTGCCTCCCGCCAAAGTCGTCGCTCCTGCCACCGGGAAATCCGTACTGGCCAACGACGACGTCCCCGTCCTTATTCCAAAACCGAAGAAGAGTCAGCTGAACTTCGAGAAGACAACCCCGCTCGGAGGAAAGATCACGCTGCCTGGTGGCCGCTTTACGGGTTTTGACCACTTGCTCGGCGCCCTCGATCGGTACTACTCCGATTGGAAGACCCTGCCCGACACCATCGCGATTGATGGCGGGCTTGGACGCCTAGGGCTGCCTCCTGGCGGGTACCGCATTTCGATCAAACCAGGCTCGGCAAGCATCATCGGCGAAGATCCGGAGGGCTTGCGAACCGGGATTGAGCGCCTCGCGCGGCTAGCTTTCCGACGCGACGGCAAGCTGGTTCTGCCGACCGGCATCATGGTCGATGCCCCCGAGCGAGATTTCCGCGGCGTACACCTTTTCGTCGGTCCAGAAGCGACCGCGTTCCAATCGAAGCTCTGGACCCGCGTGCTTCGTCCGCTCGGATTCAACCAAGTCGTACTCCAGTGTGAGCGCACGGGCTGGGATGCCATCCCGGGTACCCAAACCTCCGAAACGATGAAGAAGGAGGATCTGGCCAAGCTATTCGCTGCGTACCGCGCGATGCATGTAGAGCCCACGCCGATGATTCAGAGCTTCGGTCACATGGAGTGGCTTTTTGCGAATCAGAAGAATCTTGACCTCGCGTTTAATCGCGAGGTGCCTTACGCCATCGATCCGCGAAAGCCAGAAGCCCAAGCCAAAATGGCCGAGATCTGGGCCGAGGCGATCGCCTTGCTCAATCCGAAAAACCTCCACTTCGGGCTAGACGAAGTCGATATGCGCGGCTTTCCCGATGATCCAAAACTCGTGACCGCACTTTGGCAGCAGCAGATTCCGTTTCTCGCCGACATCGCGAAGAAGAACGGCAAGAAGATGATGCTTTGGGGAGACAAAGGGCTGGCCCCGGGCGAGGCGATCGATGCTGCCCATGGCCATGACGCGACGGAAGCCGCCGCTCGCCGGACCGCAATTCCGAAGGACGCCCTGATTACCGACTGGCATTACAGAGCCGAGCCAGAATCGGAACCGTTTCGAAAGTCACTTAACGTTTGGGCAAAGTCGGGCCAGCGCCCAATTGCCTCGATGTGGTTCCGCCCTGAGAACATTCGCGGCTTCACCCTAGCCGCGAAAGGCTACGGAACCCTGCAGACAACCTGGGCCGGATACACCTCCAACGAGGCCAACATGATGCGCGAGTTTCGTCAGTTCTCCGCGATGATCCTTGCCGCCGACTACGCCTGGAGCGACCGGGGCGAAATGCCAAACGCGATCGGCTACGACCCGACGGCAGTCTTCCGCGATCTCTATTTCGGCGCACCAAAGCCGGTGAAGCCCCAATACCGGGTTGGACAAACGTTGACCGCTCCGGCAAAAGCGGGGTCCATTCTGGACGGAGTTGAGCCCAGTCCGATTGTCCTCGCCGTCGGAACCGCAACCGGTGCTAAGGCAAAGATCAGCGCCATCTACATGAAGCTGGAAACCGCATTTGAGGTCTCGGAAGGGGAGATTGTGGCGAACGCAGAAGTTCAGTTTGCGGATGGAACCAAGAAATCGTTCCCGATTCGGTATGGCTGGCACGTGCGAGCCGCGGGCGATGCCCGGCCGACCATGGTGTCGCCTGCTTCTGGATTCCAAATCCCAACTCAAGGCAAAGCCATCCGGCAAGTTGTTCTCACCCCAACCAGTCGGTACTCCGGCCTCAACTTGAACGCGTACGAGATAGAATCCGCTTCACTGCCATGAGACCACTTCAACCCGGAACCCGCATCGTCACGATTGGAGACAGCATCACCGACGCTGGCCGAAACCAGCCGGTTGGAACGGCCGGGTCTGGACTCGGGACCGGTTACGTGGCGCTCCTGAATGCCTTTGCCCTAGCTCGACAGCCCGAACTTGGGCTTATCTTCCTGAACACGGGTACCAGCGGACACACCGTGCGAGACTTGGCTCAGCGATGGCAACGCGACGTCCTCGATCTGAAACCGGACGTCGTGACCGTGATGATCGGGACAAACGACGTTTGGCGGCAGTTTGACTCCCCCTTTCATCCGGCGGGGCATGTGCTCCCGGAGGAGTACTCATCCACCCTGCGGGACCTCACCCAGCAAACACTCAGCCAAGGAATTGAGATGCTGCTCGCGACTCCGTTCTATCTCGAACCAAATCCAAACGATGCGATGAGGTCACGGATGGACGAGTACGGCGCGATGGTGAAGGAGATCGCCCACGAACTCGGGACGGACTTCTTGGATACCCAAGCCTTGTTCGCAAACTTCCTCCAGCACTACTACCCAGCCTCCATGTGCTGGGACCGAGTCCATCCGAACCTGGCGGGCTCGGTGATGCTAGCTGAGGGGTTCGCTGGTGTCTTGGGCTTTGGCGGCAGCTTCTAGCTCCGCCTTCGCCGCCTTTTTCGCATCCATCGTGTGCTTGAGCATCTCGTACAACGGTGGAGCTCCCGTCACGACGATAATCGCCAGCATTGCGTACTCAAAGTTGTTCTTAACCCACGGGATTCCACCAAGGAAGTAGCCCGCGCCCACGCAGATCCAAACCCAAAGGAAGGCTCCGATGAGACTGTAGGTGAAGAACTTCTTGTACTCCATCGCGCCCATGCCCGCAACGAACGGAGCGAGGGTTCGAATGATGGGCACCCACCGGGCGATGATGACGGCTTTCGGCCCGTGCTTTTCGAAGAAGGCTTTGGTCGCTTCCAGGTTCTTACGGCTGAGGAACTTCGCGCCTTCTTTATTGAAGAGCCTTGGCCCAAGGTACTTCCCGACGTGATAGTTGACCGAATCACCAACCAAAGGCGCGATAGTTAACGTGATCAGCAGAATCCAAACGTTAAATCCAGGTCGGCCGGCAGGTGGGTTGGCAAAAATCCCTGCGGCAAACAAGAGTGAGTCGCCCGGAAGAAACGGCATGAAGACCAAACCGGTCTCCGCAAAAATGATCAGGAACAGAATCGCGTAGCTCCACGATCCATACCGGGTGATCAAATCTCCAACGTGTTCTGGAACGTGCCGTACGAAATCTAGAATCTGCATCATTGGAAGCAACCTAGGATACAAGATTAAGAAAATGTCCGGGCGCTCGGTCCCAATTTTCTAAGACCCATAGTTTCCAGAAAGGACCTGTTCTTGCGGAAAACGGAACAAATGAGTCGAAATCTAGTCCATGCTTATTGTTGGAGTAGGCTTTTCGGCAGGCTCCAAGAGAACGAAATGGTAATTAAACAAATTGGCATGAAACACTGCGCGGCTCTCGCCCTGCTTACGATCGGTGCCATTGCCACCGCTCAAGATATCAAGGTTGAGGTTGACGGACGTCCGGTGAAATTCGGCGCAACCAAGCCAATCCGACAGAATGGCCGGGTCCTCGTCCCCATTCGCGGCATCTTTGAATCGCTCAACGCTTCCGTCAACTGGAACTCTGCTACCCGCACCGTTTCCGCTATGAAGGGCAACAAGGAAATCATGCTCTTCATCGGTAACCGAACGGCCAAGGTCGACGGACTTGATGTGATGCTGGACACCCCTGCCCAGATCATCGGCGGTTCCACCCTCGTCCCGCTCCGCTTCGTCAGTGAAGCCCTTGGCGCAGACGTCAAGTACATGCCGGACGAAATGATGGTCGCCATCACGACCGGCGAAGGGATGGGTTCTGGAGAGAACTTCAACAACGGCAATGATGAGTCGATGCCGATTCCAAAGGTCATTGAGGCTTACACGGTTCTCCCGATCAGCCTGAACCAGACCCTTTCGAGCACCGGCTCGAAGAAGGGCGACAAGTTCACCGCGATCATTCAGACCACCGACGAGAAGGCTTACGGCGGAATTCCGCTCGGCAGCTACATCGAGGGCCACGTGAGCGATGTGCGAGCCAAGAAGGGATCGGAACCGGGCGTTCTGGACCTCTCCTTCGACCGAATTAGACTTCCAAACGGAAAGACGACCCCGCTCGCAGGCAGCCTCTACAGCTTGGATTCCGAAGCGGTCGATCGTGATGCCGACGGCGTCATGACCGCCAAGAACAAGAACAAGGACAACCGAATCGTTTACGCTGGCTACGGAGCCGGTGCCGGCGTTCTCGTTGGCCTTCTGAGCGGCGGAAAGCTGTCCCTTGAGAAAGCCCTCCTCGGCGGACTCCTCGGCTACGTCATCGGATCGGTTGAGAAGCCAAAGGAAAATCCTTCTGACGTGAAGCTCGCCCGTGGAACCCTCCTCGGCGTTCGCTTGAACGAAGACCTAGCCCTGAAGCAGTAAGCCGACGTAGACTCGTTCCATGCGAGTTACGGTTTACAGCACCAAATCTTTCGAGCGGCCATTCCTTGCGGAAGCGGCCGCTCGTTTCAATGTAGACCCCATGTTCGTCGAGCTGCCACTCGAGCCTTCAACCGTGAGCTTGGCTCGTGGCTCGGAAGCGATTTGCACCTTTGTGAACGACGATCTTTCCGCTCCGGTGCTGCACCTCCTCGCGCAGTCTGGCGTTCGGAACATCACCCTACGCTGCGCCGGGTTCAACTCGGTCCACCTCGAAACGGCCCGTGAACTTGGCTTCTCCATCGCCCGAGTGCCGGCCTATTCCCCAGAAGCGGTTGCCGAACACGCTTTTGCCCTTTTGCTCACCCTCAGCCGCAAAACCCATCGCGCTTACAACCGAGTGCGCGAAATGAACTTCAGCCTCAACGGCCTCGTCGGATTCAACCTTCACGGCCGAACCGTTGGTGTGATCGGTTGCGGCAAGATCGGGCTTGCATTCTGCCGAATCGCAGCCGGTTTCGGGATGAAGGTTCTGGCCTACGATCCGTTTCCTCCGAAGGATTCCGAGTGGGAGTTCGTGCCCATCGAGCGAATCTGGGCCGAGGCGGACATCATCTCGCTGCATTGCCCCTTAACCCCAGACACCCACCATCTGGTGAATCAAGAATCCCTTGCCGCGATGAAGCCTGGCGTCGTGATTATCAACACGTCCCGCGGAGCGGTCATTGACACCGCGGCGGCGATCGAGGCGCTCAGTTCACAGAAGATTGGAGCACTTGGGCTCGATGTTTACGAAGAAGAATCCGGGCTGTTTTTCCGAGATTTAAGCGGCTCGCTTCCGACCGACGAGACCTTCGCGCGGTTGCTGATGTTCCCAAACGTGCTCATCACCGGTCACCAAGCGTTCCTCACGACAGAAGCCTTGGAAGCCATCGCCGAAACGACGGCCCAGAACCTCGCCGCATTCCGAGATGGAACGCCGATCGAGGCTAATCAGGTTCGGTAATCGCTCGGTAGATCTTGGAAAATCGCACCGCGCTGAGCACATCGTGAACGCGGAGAATGGCAATGCCCGCTGACTCGGCAATGGCTTGGGTCGCCAAGGTTCCTTCAAGCCGTTCTTCGGTCGGCAAGGGCGCTTCTGCCGATCCTAGAATTCGGCCAATGAAGCTCTTGCGACTGGTTCCTAGCAGCACCGGATACCCGGTCTGAACGAAGTCCGTAAGGTGCCGCAGCAAGTCCAGGTTGTGCTCAAGCTTCTTGCCAAATCCGATGCCGGGGTCGATGTAAATGCGATCCCTGGCGATTCCGAGCGAGTGAGCAAACTCCGCGCGCTCGACCAGGAAGTCTCGGACCTCATGCACGACGTTCGCGTAGGTTGGGTTTGCCTGCATGGTCCGTGGCTCGCCTTGCATATGCATGAGGCACACGGCCGCACCGGATTCCGCGCAAACGGTGCCCATCTCTGGATCACTCCAACCGGTGACGTCGTTAATCAGCGTCGCCCCAGCGCGGACGGCTTCTTTTGCGACGCCGGATTTCATCGTGTCAATCGACACCCGCAAGCCGCGCTCCACTAGGCCCTCAATAACCGGCAAGACGCGTTCAAGTTCCTCGTCGACGGAAACAGGAAGGGCGCCGGGCCGCGTGCTTTCTCCGCCGACGTCAATCCAATCGGCCCCATCCGCGGCCATCTTCAGACCGTGTTCGATCGCAATCTTTGGGGACAAGAAGCGTCCGCCGTCCGAAAACGAATCCGGCGTGACGTTTAATATCCCCATGATTTGGGTTGGCAAAGTTACCGGACCTCGCTCAACCCAAATCGCTCGTGCAAAAGCCGAACCGCACGGAGGCTCTCACTTTCCGTGACCAACACGCTGAGGGAGTAGTCGGAGTCGCTCGTCTGCAGCACCTGAATCTGGGCCTCCGCTAGCGCGTGCATCACGTTGTAGAACACGCCGGGCTGCTGCATGTACTCATGGCCCACAAGCGAAACCATCGTGCAGCCTTCGGTCAACTCGGCGGGTACCCGCCGAACTTCCCCGAGCGATCCGAGCAAGGCGGCCTGCGTCTCGACTTCGCGCGAGGCGTTGCGCCCGACTTGGAAGAGATAGACTCGACGCTCGTTTCCACCGACCGGAATGACGAGGCCATCCAGGACATTTTCGACAATGGGATATTGATCTCGCGGGACTGCGAAGCCGGTGCTACTTGGGCTCATGTCCAACATGAACAGGTTCACGTCGTAGCGGGCCATCGTTTCGTAAATCCGGGTTTCGAGCATCACGCGCTCCTGTTCGGAGGCAGCGCCGCTAAGATCGAACTGAAGATAAACGAGCTTTCCGGTGTGAGTGACGCCGGTCACGCGGCGACCAGGGAATTCCGACTTCGGCACGATTTGTGTACCTTCGTCGTCGCTAAACGTGTTCTTAACCCAGAGCGGAATGCCGTACATCATCGCAATTTCTGCCGCGCGTGGATGAACGACCTTGGCGCCCAAGTGGGCGATTTCGGCGACTTCGTCGTACGTCACCGTCCGAAGAGTCGGTGCGTTGCGAACCGCGTCCGGGTCCGCCGTCTTGACTCCATCAACGTCGGTGAAGATTTCTACGGCCTCCGCCTTCAGCGCGGCGCCAAGCGCGGCACCGGTGGTGTCGCTGCCGCCACGTCCGAGCGTCGTAAGCTCGCCGCCCGGCATGCCGGGACCATCGACAAAAACGCCCTGGAAGCCGCAAACGACCGGAATGTGGCCACCGCTAATGCTCTTGAGCAAAGCCACCGGATTGATGCTGACAATGCGGGCATTGCCGTAGACGCCATCGGTTCGAATACCAGCTTGCCCACCTCGGAAGGCCATCGCGCTGTGTCCGAGGGTTTTCAGCGTGTGGGCAAAAACCACCGCGCTGAGAATCTCGCCGCAGGCGACGAGTAGATCGAGCTCTCTTGGGTCTGGATCGACGTTTGGATCGATCTCGTTCAGCAAATTGATGAGCGTGTCGGTCGCATACGGTGCGCCTTTTCGACCGATGGCGCTCACAACGACGACCGGGCGGAAGCCTTGGTCTTTCGCCGAAATCACCCGCATTGCGGATTGCATTCGTGCTTCGGCCGTGGCAACCGACGTGCCACCAAATTTCATGACTTTGATTCGCATTACTCTTGCCCCGCCAGAAGTTTCTCGGTCAGTAGCTTTTCAAGCCGTGGCGCGTCCTTCGCGGACACGATCATCAGCAACCGGTCGTGCATGTCGCCGATGTGGTCGATCGTCGTGCCGGTCTCAATGACTTCCCGCACGATGTGGCCAATCAGCCCTTCCTCGTCCCGAATGTTCACCGCGTGAACCAAGACGATGGCTCGCTCCGACCGAATGCTGGAGTCGGTCGCCACCGGCTGAATCGCTGTGGCAACCCCGTCCGCGCAATTGTTTGTGACGAGGAACGATAGCCCGGTAGGCGTGAGCTTCAAGAAGTCCACGCTAATCCCAGCCTCGTTTACCGCTTTCAAAACGCGTAAACGTGCGGCCTGAATCTCTCCCTCGAGGTTCGTGATGTGGACCTGGGCGAAACCGTAGCGAATCTCGACGCGGCTGATGCCGCGTCGTTTTTCAAACTCAGTTTCTTGATGTTGGAGGGGGCTTAGATTGGCTACGTTCAACGTTACGAATTCCCGCTTAGAATGGCTTCTGCCTTCTCAAAGACTTCTGGTTCTGGCTTCAAGGTGGCGGCCAAAACGTTCTGCTCTACCTGGGAGGTTCGGCTCGCACCGATGATCACCGAGCTCACGTTCTGCTTTCGCAGGCACCATGCCAACGCGAACGCTGGCAACTCAAAGCCGAGAGACTCTACGTACGCTTTGAGGTCTTGGATTCGCTGAAGAAGCTCTTGGTTCGCGAGCGTGTCACGCATCCACATGTTGGAACTGTCATCTGCTCCGCGCGTTCCGGTTGGAGCAGGCTGTCCAGGCAGGTACTTGCCGGTCAGGATGCCCTGAGCTAGCGGCGAGAAGACGACTTGTCCGAGGCCGTGAAGCTCAGATACAGGAATCACGCTATCCTCGATCGAGCGCTGTAGCATGCTGTAGCACGGCTGGTTGCTCGCCGGAAGGTTTGCGTTCAACTGCTTCGCAACGTTCACGACTTCCGAAATCTGGTGCGCCTTCCACTCGCTTACGCCCCAGTAAAGGACCTTGCCGGCTCGAATCAGGTCATCAACTGCGCGTACAGTCTCATCCAGCGGCGTTTCTGAATCGAACCGGTGGAACTGCATCAAGTCGATGTAGTCCGTCTGAAGGCGCTTGAGGCTCGCGTTCACCGACTCGGTGATGTGCTTTCGGCTCAATCCTCGGTCGTTGGTCTCTTGTGACATCGGGAAGAAGCACTTCGTCGCAATGACGAGCGACTCTCGCTTGATATCTTGGATAGCAATACCCAGCGACTTCTCTGCCTCACCGGTGTTGTAAACATCGGCGGTGTCGAAGAAGTTGATTCCAAGCTCGAAAGCGCGGTGAACGATTTCGGACGTTACCGAGTCATCAATCGTCCGACCATGGGTCAGCCAACCACCGACTCCAACTTCACTGACTCGAATTCCGTAACGGCCTAGCTTGCGATATTGCATGTTGCCCCAAAGGTTACCGAACGATTTCCAAGATCACTCGGCTACCGAACTCCTTTACGAGCCGAATTCGGCCGCTAGCAATCGCTTCAACGAGTAATGGCTTCCACTTGCTCTGCGTATCAGCCATGAGATTCGCCCTCACATCGGGATTGAGCGCCACCGGCGTACCCACTAATCCGGATGCCTGCAGAAGCTCATCTCGCTGCGGTTTCGGAGTTAAGCTCAGGTTCCAGTAGAGGTGTGAGATTCCTTGCTTCTGCAAACCATCCACGAAGTCATCCTGAGTCTCCATGGCCTCGTAGCCAACCTCCGTCGTGTGTCCTGGGTTGCCCCAGAAGTACGGCACGTCGAGCAAGAAGCCAAACACTTCATCAAACAGCGCGATCTTCGCAGGCTTGACCGTCGAGTTGATCTCCGCCGCAGGTTCTGCAAACGAGATGCGGCGCACCCGGTAGGCCTCCCGATCCGTTTGGCCGAGTGCAACCTCCAGTTGATCGCTCGTGACAGCCGTGTAGGTCACGTACAACCCGGCAAGCGCCTGAACGGGAATCAGAAGCTGGAACACCTTGCCAATAGCCAAACGCGATATTGCCCCAGCGGCGAGGATGGAAAGCGGGAACATCAGACCGACGATGTAGCGGCTTTGCTGGCTCAAGAAGAACCACATGAGCAAGCTCACTCCGACTCCCGCGATGAGCGTCGCTTCGAACTTTCGCGATCGACCACTCGCTAACCAGGCGATGAGAGCAAGCAGTCCAACCGCGCCAAGCGCCCCCATCGGGACTCCTTGCCCCTGCGTCGGAGACGGGTTTATGTAGCGCCCAGGCTGGTAAGAAAGCCCGAAAATAGCGTGCGGTAAGCGGGAGAATTCTAGCGGATTCGCGGTGTAATCCGGCCGTTCGGCGCTGGCAATTTCCCGCCCAACGCCGAAAGTCTGCTGTTCGTTTGCATAGATCTTGGCGTTGTAATCGCTCCAGTTCTTCCCTTTCAGAACGCTATAGAAGAAGGGATAAACCGGGTTGCCGGTATTTACAATATTGCGCAAGTACCATGGCGCGCAGATGACGATTGGAATGAGAATGAGGGCGGGCGAGAGCTTGAGGCCATGCCCCTTTCTCGTCACGACAAATCCGAAAATCAAGGCGAAGACAATCGCCGTCTGCAATCCGGTGTACTTGCTGGCCATCGCAAGCCCCAGCAAAACCACGCCGAGAACGGCTCGACTTGGGACTTCAGGATTCTGAATCCATTGCCCCAGGTAGTACAGAGCCAGTCCAGCAAAGACCCCTTGACTGACATCGATGTAGCCCGTTCCGCTGAGCCAAAGGACCATCGGCAGACAGCCAAAGCAGACCGCAGCCCAAATTCCGGCCTTCTTCCCGTATGCCGCACTGGCCGCGCCAAAGGCTCCCAGAACCGCGAGCACTGCAAACCAAACGCTAAAAGCCTTGGCTCCCGCTTCTCCTCCCCAGCTTAGGCCCCAAATGTACAGATTGTCGACGGCAAACGGAAAATTGGAGTGATGGATAAACGAAATGAAATCAATCTGCCCGTGCTGGAGCCAAATCTTGGGAACGGCAAAGTGATACGCCAGCGTGTCCCAGTCGAGCGTTGTGCTCGGAGCAAGCACCCCGATGAGGCCGGTGAAAAGCACCGGCACGGCTGCGAGCAAGCTCGAAGGCTGAATGTCGCGTAAGCCGCCCTTTGCCAACAAACCTAGGCCGACAACCGCGATCGCCCCCACGACGTAAAGCCCCCAGTTCAATCCACCGGGGACCAGTCCTACGAAGAACGTGATCCAGCCACAAAGGCCGAGCCCAACGAGCCCGGCCACGCTGAAGCCAAGCGTGCCTCCCTCCTGCTCTAAATGCTTGCCCAGAAGCGCCTTGCCAATCCCTAGCCATCCGAGGCAAAAGATAAACGTGATGAGTACGGCAAGCATTGCCCGTCAGTTTAATCTGCGGAGACGAAGGTTAGTTGTTGAAACCGATGTTCGATCCAATCGACTGACCACGCCGGCCAATGCCAAACGGCAGGTCGGTTGGGAACGCCTTCAGCCGGAAAAACACTTGGACTTCCCGGCCCGGACGGAAGCCCGTCTTGTACTCCGACAAGCTCATCACGAGCTCCCAACAATGCAGGTCGTACACCGCGTTGTACTGGGCCGCGTCGATCTCCTTTGTGAAGCCGTTGTAAGAAAGCACCGCGCCGACCCGCGTTCGACCCCACTTCAGGTTGGCCAAGTACAAGTTCGCGTTTGACCACCGCTTCTGAAAGCCGTCGTAGCGCGCGCCAAGCGTGACGAACGTCGCTCCGGGCTGGTAAGTGAAATCAAGCCGAACGCTGCTCCAGTTCTGGGAAATCGTGTCGTAAGTGGTCAGCGTTCGAAAGTTGAAGTACTGTCTCGGCCGGTACTCCGTGCGCAAGTTGAACTGCTGCCAACCGATATCACTTTGCTTGGATTGGTTAAAGTCAAAACCCGTCTGTGCTCCAATTAGGAAGGTTCGCAACGGCCGAGTAGAGACATCGAACGTTGACGTGTGCGTGCGTCCCGTACGGTCCTGCGCCAGGGGCGTGTACCCTTCGGGCCGCAAATAGTTGTAGCGAAGGTTGGCCGACGTGTCGCCACCTAGCCGGTATCCCGCGTTCCAACCCGCACCCACCACGTATTGCGCGGTGTCATCGGAGTACATGGACTGCTTAAACACGCTCGAATAGTCAAAGCTGAAACGGGACCGACCACCAGAACTCTTGTTCATCGTCCAGTCGAAAATGCTCCGCGTCACCCGCGAGCCCTGCAATCCGCCGAACTCACCAATCGATAAGCTGGTTCGGAAAGGCAATGCCCTTCCCTGGGATTTCCCAAGCAACTTCGTCGCATCGGAGGTGAGCGTCAGTACCGGCGTTCGATCCGCCGTTCCGAACCCGCCGACGTTGTCACCAACGGGCACTAGGCGTTGGTACTCCAGCACGGCATTTGCGAACGGAAGGTTCTGGTTCGCCCGAAACCGCACATCCAGCTGTTTGGACTCGAACGAGTTCGAGTCTCCGTACGCGTTCCGGTTTACCGAGTAGCTGAGGTTGCTCGAAGTCTGGAGCTGTCCGATGGATCGATCATCGCTGATCGAAATCACCTCCGTTTCCGAAACGCTCTCGCCAAACTCACTGCGATTTCGTTGAAAGTTCAGGCTGGTATTCGCATCGCGCGACCGAAGGTTGTATTGACCACTGGTCGTAAACAGCGTAGAGCCGGGCGAGGTCAGATAGTTGTTTCTCTGATAGTCGTTCTGAAGAGAAAGTTCGCCGCTGCCCAGCTGTTGCCGGTGCTGGTTCTTCATCGTGAGCGTCCCGACCGATCCTAACACGGTGTAGATCTGGGTCAGTCCGTCCATCTTGCCGTTGGCGTAGGCATAGTCGGTGCCCAAAGCGGGCCCAAACTTGGACATGTAATCCACCCTCAGATCGGTAGCCATCCGGTCGGAAGCCGACAGTCCAAAACGGTTCTTGACGTAATAGCCTTCGTCTCGGCTCTGCCCGACATCGGGGGAATAACGCGACTTCTGGTCTTCGATCGGAATTGACAGGAACGGAATCGTAATGATGGTTTTGCCGAAGAACCGAATTCGAGCCTTTCGAAAAATCACCCGCTTGTTCGTGCGCACCACGGCGTCGGCAGACTCAATTTCGTAGTGCGCGTGATCGCCCAGGCTACACGTGGTGAAGTCGCTTTCCTTGAAATGGTTCTCGCGCTCGGTGCCGTCGGCGGCTACCGAGGAGATGTACACGTTGTCGGTAACCGCGCCCTTCAGCAGCGATGGACGAAGCATGCCGCCTCCGCGCTCGGAGACGTAGCTCTCTTCCTTAAAGTTGAACCGAACCTTGTCGCCGTAAACCACCGCATCGGCACCGATGATCTTCACGTTACCGCTGAGGTCAAAAACTTCTGTGTCAAGATTGCCGTCGATCTTGTCGGCAAAGCATCGATATCCACGGTACAAGACCTCGGTTCCACCGGTGATCTGAACCTGCTTTCCATCCCGGTTCAGTGACCCAGCCCGCAGGATCTCAAGCTCATTGTCATTGGTACGCGCCGGAGCCCCCGGATTGGTGGTTGCGCTTCCAGTGGGAAGATTGATCGGCGCGCGATTAGGATCCCGATTGATCAGCGGATAGCCATAGCGGAGGAGTTCGTAGCTCCCAAACACCTGGGCCGAGGCGACCGAGGCGGAACTGAGCACGAAGGCGAGGCAAAGGGTTCGCCCACCCTTCACTCCAATCTCCAAATCGCAAACACACCTAGGACAAAGAAGATGAGATTGGGAGCCCATGCCGCAACCAAAACCGGCACCGCCGAGGACTTGCTCAAGATCTCCGTGGACACAACATAGGCGTTAAAGTACAACAACACCACGACAAAGCTGACCATAACGCCAACAAACCCGCCCGTCCGCGCGAACACGAGCGCGAACACGGGAGATGTCACGGCAAACACAAAGCAGGCCACGGGAATGCTGTAGCGCGACTGCAGCTCAAGCTCCTCCTTCTTCGGGTCTGCCCCCAGCTTTCGGGCGGTATCAATCGAGGCTTGCAACTCTGTGATGGTTCGTTCCGCTACCTGCCCCGCGCCAAATAGTCCATCAACCACGATTTTCTGGTTGACCTGGAAGCTCTTTCTCGGCTTGGCAACAATCACGTTTCCATCCTCAATCTCAACGTAGTAGCCATTCTTAAACGTCCACACGCCGCGGTCGTATTGGGCAGTTTCGGCAGTGATGATCCCGACTTTCTTGGGCCCAACCTGCTCAAACAGCGTTATGTTTGAGATGTCGAATCGGTACTCGTCCACGCGACGAATGATTCCGAACGACGCGGTGTATTGGTTCAGCTCGATAATCGAGTTGGCTTTCATCGTTGGCCGGCTGAGCCCCATGATTCCAGACTGAATCAGGATCGCATTGGCGCGGCGAGTCCAGTCTGGAATCAGGTTCTCAACGAGGAAGAAATTGCCGACGGAGACAAAAATCCCAAAAATCGCCACGGGCAAGACAATCCGCAACAGTCGCGTCCCGGCCGCGCGCATTGCCGTGATCTCACTTTCCCGCGCAAGCCGCGTGATGGCAAGCGAAGCCCCGAGCGAGACCCCAACCGGCAGGGTTTGCTTCATGAACTCAGGC
This sequence comes from bacterium, assembly GCA_027485645.1. Lineage (GTDB taxonomy): Bacteria > Armatimonadota > Fimbriimonadia > Fimbriimonadales > Fimbriimonadaceae > Fimbriimonas. The sequence continues at coordinate 791,706 of JAIXQR010000001.1, read as the reverse complement.
GTGCGGAAAAGGATGTACTGTAGAACGGCCGTGTAAGGGACATTCTCCAGGTTGTAAGTCTTCGCCATGAACATGTAGGCGTTAATCTGGAACATTAGAACCACGAGAAATGTGCCCAGGATGAATGGCACGACCATCTCGCGGAGGATGTACAGATCTAGTTTCTTCATGCGACGCGGCTTAGTTTAAGCCGTTGCGCCTTCGTTTGATGGACGAAACGCGAGAAACAGCACGAGCGCCGCTCCAGATAAGCACGCGATGACGACGGCGACGGCCCCGCCAATTGGCAGATTTCCGGCAAATGGCAATCCAACAAGCATGATGACGAGGGCAATCCAAGCTGCCAGAATCTTCCGCCCTTGACTCTTAGGCAAGATCTTTCCGCGGAACCGGTTCAAAAGATGCGGCGCGCCGCATTGGAAACAATGAGTCCGTCCCGGATCATTTCGGTGACCGCACTCGCTGCAACTGATCGGCGCGAACATCGCCGGAGTCTGCGGCGTGTACTGCCACTGTCGCCAAATGCGATGCTCGTCGGTAAAAAGATCTTTCGGAAGTTGGGGCAGAACAGCTTCGGCAATTCGAATCGCGTGTCCGTGAAGCCCAAGCACGTATAGCTGCTTCGCAACCCGAAACTTCGGCAATGGATTCATTGGCTGCTGGCCGAGCAGATCGTACGCACGCTCTAGCTCATCCACTTCAAAGTTCTTCAGCTCGCGCATTTGCATCGTGCCGCGAAGGAAGGGATAAACGACAACCGTGGCAACCGCGACGAAAAGCGCGATCGGCGCGTGAATCGGTGCCGGTGGTCGCATGGCAACCGTACCAAGTCCAACGCTCACCAAGAGCCCCAGAAAGCCGCTTGGAAGGTCAATATCCCCGGCGATCATCCACTGAATCAGGCTCACCGCCATGATGGCGACCGGAATCCAAGTTAGGCATCCTGCACCAACTGTAAATAGATCTACCGGCATAGTTATTCCTTGTGAGACGCCATGGGAGATTCGTCTTGACTTGACGCTGCTGATGCTTGCTCGCTCGATTTGCGGAATGCGAACTTAGGCTCCGTTCCGGCCCTAAGTCTAGCAATGTTTTTGTGATGTAGAAACACCACCAACGCCGCGAGTAAGAAAAATAGCGGAACGACCTGCAAAGACTGTCCCGGTAGGATCACGGCGAACAAAACCGCCGAACAAACCGCGACCATACTGGCCACCGCCATGTAACGGATCGTGCCAAGAACGATCGCAAAGACCACGAAGGCTCCCAGCGCAACCAGCGGCGCGGAACCCAGCCCTGCACCCAGCGCGGTGGAAACCCCTTTTCCGCCTTTAAACTTCAGAAAAGGACTCTTTGCGTGTCCGATGACCGCTACCAAACCGCAAATGAACCAGAGCGCCTGGGGATCTAGCCCCATCAGCGGCGCGGTGAAAAGTTGGCGTGCCACCAAGCTCGGGATCAACCCTTTCAGCATGTCCAGCACAAACGTCACGGTGCCCCACCGTGGACCAAGGGCTCGAACGACGTTGGTTGCGCCGATGTTTCCGCTTCCGACCTGCGTGATATCAATGCCCTGCATTCGGGCGACCAGTACTCCAAACGGAATACCGCCCAAAAGATAAGCCCCCAGCAAAGTCAATCCGAAAACGTTCATCCGCGAAGTCGCTCTATTGTCTCCTGAAATAGGTTCCGAACGTCATCACAAATTCGCTGTTTCTGATCAAGAAATGCGTTCGCGCTGGTCAGCCCCATCGGCTCAGCTAGCATTTGCAGCTTGTCCGGATTCTCCGGAATCAAATCACCTTCAAACCCGGCAAGCACCAACCGCATACGAACTTCCAGCAGGAAGGCCAGCCCGATGTTTAGGATTTCCGCTTCAAAGACATTCAGAAATCCTTCTTGATTAAGTTTTCGAATTCGGGATCGCAAATCGGCGCCGTCCTGGGGACGCCGTGCGCAGGGACCGAGCAGCTCAATCATTCGCACGGTCCACTCAATATCCGAAAGGCCGCCGTAGCCGAGCTTCACGTCGCGGTGGCTATGATGCGCCCGAACGCGTTCCTGCTCAATCCGCGCTTTCATTTCAACGAGCTCGGTCCATGCTTGTTGCCGATCGGTCTCGATGCGTGCGGACGCCAAAACGTGCAGCAAGGCACGAGGATCACCGTAGATCAACCGGGCATTACCGAGGGCAAACCGCTCCCAGTTCTCCATATCTCGGGCCGCATAACTATCAAAGCCATGCAACGTGCGAACCAGAAGACCCTTGCGACCGTCCGGGCGCAACCGCGAATCGACTTCCAGCGGCATGCCTCTTTGCCGCCAGTTCTGAAGCAATCGGAGCATCAACTGGGCGGATTGCTCAGAAGTCTGCTGTTTATCCTCAACCAGAAGCAATACATCCGCGTCTGACCCGGGCCCCATATCCTCTCGCCCAAGACTCCCAAGCGCGATCACGCTCCCGACAAAGTTGGCTTCTTGAGCCGCAACCGCGATGGCTTGCTGAGCGAGTTGCGAAAGCGGCACCACCGGCGGAGGGCCACCCGCAATGGCGAACTGGACGAGATTCTCCAAAAACGCTTCGCGATAAACAACCGGCAGATCCTCGGTGTTGGAAATGTGAAGCTCGTTCGGCAGTTCTTCCAGCACTTCTCCACTCAGGATTTCCTCCGTTATTGGGAGCGAGTGCTTGAGGGACTCCACCAACCGGGGTGAGAACCGAACCAGCGGCAGGACTCGGTCCATCGAGTCTGCGTTCATCGCGAGTTGACGGTAGAACTCATCCTTCTCGGGCAAGGCGTCAAACCAGTCCTGAATCTTGGGCTCCTGCGCCAGCACTTGATCTCGGTATGACTGAGACGTCGTAGGCAGCAGGCGGTTGTACACGCCGCTCACCTGGGCACGCCGGCGCTTGAGTTCCGCAAGGAACTGCTCTTCTGTGCCTTCATTCATCAATCGAGCAATTTTCGTGAGGGCGGGACCGCTGGGCGGAACTTCGTGGGTTTGGCGACTATCCTCAAACTGAATGCGGTGCTCCAGTTTTCGCAACCACTCGTAGCCGTTCGCGAGGACTTCGCAGTCAGCTTTACTCAACCGACCAGTGCGCCCGAGCTCAGACAGAACTCGAAGCGTTGTTGGCTGCGCGGGGTCGAGGCCGGTTGCCAACTGCAAGATTTGGCAAATGAACTCGACATCACGAATGCCGCCGGCACCTCGCTTGATGTCGTTGGCCGAACACGTTTGCTCAATGCGCTCCCGCATCGCCAGCATCGCGTCAAGGCTGACTTCGGAGAGCGGGCGACCAAAGCAAGTCGATTTTCGCAGCTGTTCCCAGTCCCGCCGCAGCTCGTCGGAGCCCCACACGACCCGTGACCGAAGGAGAGCCTGAACTTCCCAGGCCTCCGCGTAAAGCTCGTAATAGGCGCGGTAAGCGCGGAACTTTGCCAGCAGCGGACCCGCCGCGCCGTACGGTCGGAGCCGCAGATCGGTGCGATACAGCTTTCCCCGCCCCATCGGGTCTTCTAGCGCACGTCCGAGAGTTTCACAGAACCGCACCGCGACCGGCTCCAACGATTCCTCTATGTTTTCGTGCAGAACATAGACTAAATCGAGGTCAGAGCTGTAGTTGACTTCATTCCCGCCGTGTTTTCCGAAGGCGACAATTCCCACCGGGCAAGGCATGCTCTGCCCGGGCGCGACGGACTTCCAAACCCACTCCGTCGCGAGCTTTAGGACGACGTCGGCCAACGCACTGAGCGCGGCCCAGACTTTGGGCTGCGGCCAGCTTTCGTCCAGATCGTGCGAAACAATGACGGCCGACCACTTCTGCTTCAGAAACCGGAGACGATCAAGCCCGTGGGTATAGCTCCGGCTGGCTTGGAGCAGAAGCTGTCCCTCGGCGAGCAAGGAAGACACCTCAACCTCGTCGTGGTAAGTCGACTCGTCCAGAACCGTGATTCCGAGCTCTGGGTTCTGCTGAAAAGACTGCGCCACTGGCCCCGAGGTGCCAAGCAATTGCAACAGGCGATGTGCGCCGGCAGGGTTAGCCGAAAGCTCTTCCGCGAAAAGCGCCGGACTCCCTGAGGCCACCAGCCAGGTTTCAAGTCCCCGTAGCGCCATATCGGCGTCCGCCAAACCGGGCACCAGGGCGCTGAGCCAACCCGGTTGTGCCTGAGTTAGACCTTCAATTCTTTGAATCGTTGACTGATCCACCGGGCACCTCCACTTTCTTTGCCTTTCGCGCTTTGATCGACCGCTTCCGAGTGCGGGCCATTTCTCGCTGACGCTTTCCTGGACCGTCTGATTTTAGCCAAGCGCATTGCTTCGCGAGATCGCACTTTTCGCAGCTTGGCAAAGGCGCGCGGCAAACCGTCCGACCGTGTTGGATCAGCAAGGTGTGGAAAGGAAAAGCCAGTTCCCGGGGAACAAGTTTCATCAGGACCCCGTGCGCCTTAACCTCGCCAATCTCTTCCTTGATCAGTCCCAGCCGCCACGAGACCCGAAAAACGTGGGTGTCAACCGGAATTGTTTCCCGGCCCATCGCAAAGCAAAGCACGATGCTCGCCGTTTTCGGACCGACCCCGGGCAAGGTTTGTAGCCAAACCATCGCCTCGGCGGTTGGCCAGGTCCGCAGCAGTTCAAGCGAATAATCGCCAAACTGCTCGTGGATTTTTTGAAGTGAGCCGACGATGTTCTTGGCTTTCTGGTTGCTTAGCCCGGCCAATCGTACGGTGCTCGCGACCTCGGCAACGGGGGCGGCGACAACGTCCGCCCAAGTTGGATACCGCTCGCGAAGCTGAGTGAAGGCCGGGAAGCTGTGCGCGTCGGTGGTGTGCTGGCTTAGGATGCAAGAAATCAGTTCGTCCATCGGATCGAACCGAGGGATGTAGCGACTCTTACCGTGCGACCGCTCGAGCGAGGCTAGCATTTCGGCGATGGTCGCCGAATTCCATCGACGCGCCGCCATTACGAAGCCGTCAACTCGGTTTCAATCAGATCGCAAAGGACGTGGCCAAGGAAGATGTGCATCTCTTGCACCCGGGCCGTCACCTTGCTGGGCGCAAGAATCTTCGTCTCCGAGAGATCGGCAAGCGGGGACGGCGCTTGCCCCGTCCAAGCCGAAACGTGAATACCGAACTCTTTGGCGAGAGTTGCCGCCCGCAGGACATTGGGACTCTTGCCAGATGTGCTGATCGCAATCAATACGTCCCCTGGCCGCCCCAGTGCTTCGATCTGGCGTTCGAAGACCGATTCAAAACCGTAATCATTCGCGATTGCGGTTAGGCCCGCCATGGACGTGGCAAGGCTAATCGCCGCCCAGCCCTTTCGGTCCAGTTGAAATCGTCCGACGAGCTCGGCGGCCAAATGATCGGCATCGCACGAGCTGCCGCCGTTTCCACAGAAAATGATCTTGCCGCCTGCACGCAGGCTAGAAATGCAAACGTCCGCAAGTCGATCGAGTTCGGGCTCCAGCGCGGAGATCTGACTTAACGCAGATTGATGATCGGCCAAAGCCAGCTGAAATCTGCTCGTCATCACCCATAGTCTAACCGAGGGGTACCCTTTTCCCGCCGCAATGATGAAAGGTGTAGTCGTGAAATCGGTCCCTCGATACGAGGATGCGCGGGGTTGGCTCGTTGAACTTTTCCGCGTCGATAGCTTGCCAGAAGGTTTTTCCCCGGCGATGGGCTATCTGAGCGTTACGAAGCCCGGCGTTGCCCGCGGCCCGCACGAGCACCACGATCAAACCGACGGATTTCTCTTTTTTGACGGCGCCTACGAACTTCACCTTTGGGAAAATCGCGAAGGGGAACCAGAGCAGTACGAAGTTCTGCACGTCGGACGCGAGAATCCAACCTTTGTCACCGTTCCGCCGGGGGTGGTTCACGCATACCGAAACGTTGGAGACCAGGACGCGATGGTCGTTAACGTGCCAGACAGGCTGTACGCGGGTTGGGATCGAAAGGAAGAGGTGGATGAAATCCGCCACGAGAACGATCCGAACTCGAGGTTCAAGCTTTGAATCTCCTTGTTACCGGCGCAGCCGGCTTTATTGGCTCCCACTTTGTCCGCTTGGTCAGGCGCACGCGGCCGGATTGGACGGTGCATGTTCTCGACGCCCTGACCTACTCTGGCAACCACTCCACGATGGAGGACTTCCTCGCCGATGGCGCGGTGACCTTCCACCATGGGCGAATTGAGGACCATGCCCGAGTTACGGAAATCGTCCAGCAGAACCAAATTAGCCAGCTCGTCAACTTTGCGGCCGAGAGTCACAACGATCGCTCCCTCGTGGTCGGCGCATCGTTCCTCGTGTCAAACGCGATGGGCGTTGAGAACCTTCTGAACGTCGTGCGAGAGAACCAGCTGGAACGATTTGTTCAGGTTTCAACGGATGAAGTTTATGGAACCATCGCCGAAGGGCATTTCACGGAGGAAACGCCCATTGCGCCAAACACGCCATACAGCGCGAGCAAAGCTGCCGGTGACCTTCAGTGCCGCGCCCACTACAAGGCGTACAAAACCCCGGTCATCGTGACCCGAGGCGGAAACACTTTCGGTCCGTTCCAGTACCCCGAAAAGCTGATCCCGTTTTTTGCGAGCCGACTGATTCAGGGCAAACACGTTCCCTTATACGGCGACGGCAGTCAGGTCCGTGAGTGGATCCACGCGGAGGATCATGCTGCTGGAGTGCTCCACGTGTTGGAACAAGGCCTTGTCGGTGAGGCTTACAACATCGGTGACATCAACGAGCGCACCAACCTTGAGATCCTCGAAGTTCTTCTGCAGGAAACCGGGCGCGATCGCGACTTGGTGATCAACATCGAAGACCCTCGCAAGGGCGCACACGATGCTCGCTACAGCATGACCACGGACAAGCTTCAGGCTCTCGGATGGAAACCACAGAAGGACTTCATCGCTTCCCTGCGGAGCACAATTCAGTGGTATCGAGAAAACCAAAGCTGGTGGGGACCGATTGTCGAGGACCAACAATACCAAGCCTTTGTTAAGCAGTACTACGGAAAGTACTTAGGCGATCTTCTATAAACTGATCGAGTCGGCCGCCTTCGAACCGCCACGTTTCAACCTTGGCGCGCGCACCTGCTTCTAAATCGCTCGGCTGATCGCCTACAAAAAACGAAGCCGCTAAGTCAACGGCGAAGATCTTTGCTGCGTGTAACAACATTCCGGGTTCTGGCTTCCGACAGTCGCATGGCCCGGTTAGGTCCGCATGGTGTGGGCAGAAAAGCACGGCGTCAATTGGCACTGATTCGAACATGGCTATAGTCAGTTCTCGGAACTCCTGCTCGGTGTAGTAACCGCGCGCGATTCCGGACTGGTTCGTCACCACGATCACCAGGTAGTCCATTGCTTTCAACCGGTGAATGGCTTCTATCGCTCCGGGAGTCCACTGGAGATCCTCGATCTTAGAAAGATAGCCAGTATCGACGTTAATCACGCCGTCACGATCAAGGAATGCCGCTTTTCTCACTTCTTAAATGGGCGACAAATCGGGTCGCCAATGATAATGTCTTTCCACTTGATAACGGGCGACGCCATGTAGAAGCTCTCGGCAAGATTGAAGCCATCCGTGTACCGATCAAACAGGATCGATGGATTAGCCATCGCAAACAGATACGGCTCACTGCAGTAACCTTTCACTCCGGTTACCCCCTGATGAATCAGATCGGCGATCAGACTTTGCCCTCCGCTAGTCGGCTTGAACGTGCGGGCCGAGGTTGACACGAAGGTCTCTGCAATCGCACCCGGAGCAAATTTGAGTTTACGGTACAGCTCTGGCCGGTATTGGCGGTCGTTTGAGCCCCAGCTTGCGTAGCCAATCAAAGTGTCGGTCGGTGAGGCGAACTCCCGCTCTTGATCGTGGATGACTTGGAGTTTCTTGTTCCGAAGTTTCACGACTCCTTCGACAAACGTTTCTTGGAACTTGCCGTAGTCTCCCGTTTTACGATCATCAGCTTCGTCAATAAGGAAGGTTCCGTCGACCTTGTACGCCTTAATCGATTGTTCGATCAGCTTCTTGACGTCATCAATCGTATATCCATCTAGCCGAGTGACCAAGTACATCCCGTACTTCTCGTGCGAAAACGGCTCCGACTTACCGTAGTACGGATTTGGCAGCGCGCCGGCGTTCGGATCTTTGGCGGCACTCCCGTCGTCCTTGATGTCCATCGAAGCGATTGCCGCATCGATCGAGAGCCCCTTGTTGTTCATTCGAAAAGGGACGCCTTTCGTAAAGACAATGTAGTCTATAGGACGGTTAAGCCCGACCAGTTTCTGACGAATCGGATTCTCAATATCTTGCTTGTAGCTCGCAACAACAACCTCTTCGGTCGGCGATACCGAGATCGTGCAAAGGTTGCTTGCCGGGATGCCTCGCTTGGCGAGGTAGTAGTTCCCGATTTCGAGACTGAGCTCACTTCGGCTATTGACAACTACCAGTACCCGCGATGCCTCGACACTCGGCATCGAATAAGTCACCGGGGTGCGACGATCTGCGCAGCCGATCGCCAAGAGCAGCGTCGGAAGAATCACACTAACGATAGTAGCCTTTGTACCATTCCGCAAACTTCGCCACCCCATCCTCAATCGAAGTAGACGGGCGGAATCCGATGGCCGTTTCCAGCTTTGACATATCGGCAAACGTCGCTACAACATCCCCTGGCTGCATCGGCAACATGATCTTTTCGACTTCTTTGCCAAAGGCCTTCTCCATGCATTCAATGAAGTACAGAAGCTCAACCGGCTCGCTGTTGCCGATGTTGAAGATTCGGTACGGCGCGGAAGATGTATCCGGCGCCGGGTCAAGGTTCGTCCACGTTTCATCAGGAGTCGGAACCGCGAAACAGGAATCCACGACTCCCTTCACGATGTCGTCGACAAAAGTGAAGTCGCGTTTCATCTTTCCAAAGTTGAACACCTTGATCGGGTCACCGTTCGAAATGGCCTTGGCAAAGAGCATTGGGGCCATATCTGGACGTCCCCAAGGACCGTAGACCGTAAAGAATCGCAAGCCGGTGGTTGGCAGTCGGAATAGGTGGCTGTAGCTGTGGGCGAGGAGCTCGTTGCTCTTCTTAGTCGCCGCGTACATGCTGACCGGGTGGTTGACGCCGTCAGTCTCTGCAAACGGCATCTTGCCGTTCAGGCCATACACCGAGCTTGAAGATGCATAAACCAGATGCTCAACCTTGTTGTGGCGGCAGGCTTCGAGCATATTGCCGAACCCGACAAGGTTGCTCTGTATGTACGCGCCAGGATTCTCGAGCGAGTAGCGAACTCCTGCTTGCGCGCCCAAGTGAATGACATACCGAAATTCATTTGCTTTGAACGTATCGAGCACCGTTTCGTTGTTCGCGAAGTCCCCTTCAATAAACGTGAAGTTCGCCTCGCCGGCCAGCTGAGCCAATCGGTCCCGCTTGAGTTGGACTTCGTAGTAGTCGTTTACGTTGTCGAGTCCGACCACGCGATAGCCGCGCCGAAGAAGCTCCAAGCTCGTGTGGAATCCAATGAAGCCCGCGGCTCCGGTAACAAGAATAGTGTCCATGGTTGCTCTTTCTTCGCTCACTTGAGCTCAGCTCGGTAATACTCAACGGTCTTTCGGAGACCTTCCATCAAGCTTGTTGTTGGTTGCCAGCCCAAGACTTCGTAGGCGCGCTGGATGTCTGGGTGGCGCTGCTTTGGATCATCTTCGGCCGCCGGGTAGTGCACGGTTCGGCAAGGAATGCCGACCGCTTCGGACACGGCTTCGGCAAACTGAAGCATCGTCATCTCTTGGTGAGTGCCAAAGTTGACCGGGTCTTGATAGTCGCTCAGAGCAAGTCGAACCACGCCATCGAGGATGTCCTCGTAGTAACCGAACGATCGCGTTTGGTGCCCCTCGCCGTAGATCGTCAGCGGTTCTCCCATCAGGGCTTGGCGAATAAAGTTCGGAACCACGCGCCCGTCATCCATCCGCATTCTCGGGCCGTACGTGTTAAAGAATCGAGCGATCCGAACTTGAACGCCGCGATAATCGCGGTAGGTGACGGTTGCCGCCTCGGCATAGCGCTTCCCTTCGTCGTAGCAGGCTCGCGGCCCCACAGAGTTCACGTTGCCCCAATAGGTTTCGGGCTGCGGGTGAACAATCGGATCTCCGTAAACTTCGCTCGTTGAAGCCAAGAAGAACGTTGCCCCTTTTCGCTCGGCCAGGTCTAACCCGTGGTGAGTGGCAAAAGATCCGCAACGCAGCACTTCAACCGGAATACGCTTGAATTCGGCCGGACTGGCAGGGCTCGCAAAGTGGAAGATGAAATCGACCGCGCCCTCAACATCAAACGCATCGGCGACATCGTGCTGAATGAACGTTAGGTTCGGGTTGCCTTCCAGATGAGAAAGGTTCCGCAACTGTCCGGTGATCAAATTATCGATGACCGTAACTTTGAAATCCCGCGCGATCAGGGCATCGGCCAAATGCGACCCCAAGAATCCCGCTCCACCTGTAATTACGGCGTGCATCGGTTCTCATAGATTAGCCCAGAGCAGACCTTAAAGTCATCTTTACAGGGCTTGTGTCAGAATCCGTCCGTCGGCTCGGCGGATGTTGCTGGTCGGAACACTTGGGAGAGGAAGATGAAAGTTGCAGTTATTGGAACGGGATACGTTGGCCTAGTAACCGGGGTTGTGCTAGCAGAGCTAGGCAACGATGTCATCTGCGTGGATAACGACCAGTCGAAACTGGACAGCATCCAACGAGGCGAATCGCCAATTTACGAACCTGGCCTCGAAGAGCTCATGCGAAAAGGAATCCACGAAGGGTTCTTGACCGTATCCAACTCGATCGCGGATGCCGCGAGCAAGAGCGAAGTCATTTTCATCGCGGTTGGCACCCCTCCTGGCGACGACGGCACTCCAGACCTAACCGCCGTTCGCGCGGTTGCAAAGAGCATTGGCCAAGCCATCACCCACCAGACCGTGGTTGTCAACAAGTCCACCGTGCCCGTTGGCTCCGGCGAACTCGTCGAGCAGATCATTCTGGAGCAAGGCGTTCCTGCCCACCTCTTTGATGTCGTTTCGAACCCGGAATTCCTTCGAGAAGGTTCGGCGATTCACGATACGCTGCACCCAGACCGAATCGTCATCGGTGCCAAGAAGAAGGAAGCCGCCATGCGACTGGTTGAGCTCTACGCGACCCTTGAGGCGCCGATGGTCATCACCGACCTGAACTCCGCCGAGCTCATCAAGTACGCCAGCAACTCGTTCCTTGCGATGAAGATCAGCTTCATCAACGCGATCAGCCGAATCTGCGAACTCGCTGATGCGAACGTCGCCGATGTTTCTAAGGGAATGGGCATGGACAAGCGAATTGGATCGCAGTTCCTCTCCGCTGGACTCGGCTGGGGCGGCTCGTGCTTCCCGAAAGACGTTCTCGGAATGCTCTCTACCGCGAAGCGTTACGGCTACGACTTTGACCTCATGCAGAACGTCATCGACATCAACGATGACCAGACCCTGAACTTCGTTCGCCGCATTGAGAAGCGACTTGGCGGACTTGCCGGAAAGCGAATCGGAATCATGGGCCTCGCCTTCAAGCCGAACACCGACGACATTCGAGACGCCAAGTCCCTCATCATCGTCGAAGAGATCGTGAAGGCCGGCGGAATCGTCTCCGCTTACGACCCAATCGCAGCGGAGAACTTCAAGCGAGTCTTCCCGAACATCGAATACAAGGACGGCGTTTACGACGTCTCCGAAGATGCCGATGCTCTGGTGCTCGTCACCGAATGGAACGAGTTCCGACAGCTTGACCTCAACCGACTGGGCAGCAAGATGAAGACGCGCGTCCTCTTCGATGGCCGACGCGTTTACAAGCGAGAAACTGCCGAGCGAGCCGGATTCGATTACTACACAATCGGAAGCCGCTAAGCGCTTACAGAATCCCTTTGCTCTGCTTATTCACCGCTTCCAACAAGGAAGCGGTGAATTTTTTCATCTGCTCCTCGTCCGTGCTTGGGCTCAGCGCGATGATGCGATAAAACGTCCCTTCCTGAACTTTCCCGGTCGAAAGTTCGGCCTTGAAGATGTCGAAGAGCAGTCGAAGTGGCGCAGGGTTGTAGCCCGCTGGCCCCTTGTAGGTGTACGCCGCGAGCCGTGACTCGCCGTTCATCTTGGTCTCCACAAACGAGACCGGTATTTTCTCGCCGGTACTTGTGGTCACCGACACTCCACGCTCGTTGATAAGTTCTGAACCTTGAGACTGGAAGCAGACGCGTGGGTCGTGGAAGCTGTCGCTGTTGTCGCTGTTAACTAGGACGACGTCATACTGCTCGCCACCCTTCGAGTACACGCGGGAAACGATGCCCGATGGATTCAGGGTGTCGTACACCATCTTGTCCATCTTGTAGCTCTGCTTCGGGTTGTCCTCGCTCGGAACGTACTCAAATCCGTCGATCTTCTCCGGGATTTGATCCTCTAGCCAGGCTTCGGTTCGCTTGGCTGCAACCGGACGCGGAGCCAAAGTTGAGGCAACCGCCGTGAGGCCGATCAATCCGATAACAACGATGAATCCGGTTTTGTTCATTATTTCCACCCCAAGGCGCGGCAAACTTTCTGTAGGACGATGAAGCAGATCACCAAGCTGATGTATCCGCTGTAATCGTGGAATTGGTGCCCAGCCTCGTAGCCGTACGTATTTCCAACTACGCCGATCATCGCGATTCGCACTCCATTGATGAGGATGGCGAACGGAATGATGAACACGGCCAAAAAGGCATTTGCCCACCACTGTAGCTTCGCGATGTACATAAAGAACACCATGAGCGCGATCAGCGACAGCATCAACCGCAGGCCGCTACAAGGAGCACCCACGTTCATTTCGAACTGATCCAGCATGATCGTGACGCTGTCCGCCCGGTACATCTGGTAGCCCATCGCTCGCAAGAGTTCGAACGAGACCTTTGCCGAAATTTCCTGCATCGGCTGAGTGAAACGGTCAATGACCCAGTTCCACACCGGTAGTCCGAAGAGCAAATACAAAGTCGCCGGAATCGAAGCGACGAGCATTTTCCAGCCCGCAATGGCCCAAGTCGCAAGCGCGATCGTCGCGATAAACAGCAACGACAGCGTGAACGCCATGCTCGTACGAGCCGCAACCCAGGTGATGTAAAGCACCGGAACCAAAAGGATTGCCGCCAAGTAAGCCGGCTTCTTTTCAATTTTCTCGAGTTCAGGCCAGCGGGTCCAAAGCATGTAGCCCGCGATCACCGGAACCAGGATGCCATGGGAGTAGTACGACTCCGAACGGAACCACAAACTGGGCAATCCCGCCAAAAGGCCAGAAAATAGGGCACAAATCGCAATGGCGAGAACAACCACCCAAGGAAAAGCTTCTGACTTGACAATGGTCTGCCAATCAACCGAGGCTTTTTTCTCCGCCACAGGTTCGGTGATGACCGAACTTTGCCCTAAACTTGTTGCGTCGCTTGCCATCTTTCTCCCTATAATAGGACAACGCCAGCTAACCCTTTATTCGTTCATCGAGCGGGTACCCCTTTCGTGCCTCTAAAGATGATGCCCATTTTCGCCATCCTTACAATGGGACAGATCGGACCGATTGTTCTTGTGAGCCAGATATGGATGTTGTGAAAGCTCAACCAACGGATGCATCATTCCGAGATTTCTTGGACGCGGTTAAGCGTCAGCGTTGGGTCGTCATCATCTCACTGGTCATTGCTGCCGGTGCCGGACTCGCGGCCATCCTGCTTGTTGAACCTACCTACCAGTCCTCGACACGGATTGTCGTTGAAGGGCGTTCGGGCCAGCAAGCTCCTCCGGTTAACACCCAAGACCCGCTGTTCAAAGTCACTGCGCCAATCGTCACGGACATCCCCACCCAGCTTGAACAGATCCAATCCGGCGTCGTTGTAAGCAATGCCGTCCAGACCGTTATCGGCCGTGACGCTTCCTTGACGCCGAAAGAACCCGGCGATCCGGAAGTCTCGGCGCGCCAAGTCGGGCTCACCAACGTCATCGAAGTCACCGTGACCTCGTCGAACGGCGAACTAGCTCGACGCGTCGCCGACCAACTTCCTGAAACCTACAAAACGTTGGTGGTCGACCGCAACAGCGCGGAACTTCGACAGGCGATCGTCTTTTTGGATGGTTTGCAGGAGAAGGCCAAAACCAGCCTTGCCGAAGCAGAAACTCAGCTTGGAAAATTCTTGCTCGACAACAAACTGTCGCCAAGTGAAACCGAAGCGGTTGACCGAAGCGCCGTCGAAATTCGCGCCGAGCAGGAATACAACGCCACCCTGACCGAATATGACTCGGAAACGGAATACCTCCGCCAGGTCAAGATGGAGCGCGAAAAGCTTCCGAAGACGATTCCAAACCAAACCGTCGAAAAGAACATCGACCAGATTCAAGCGGCGAACCAGAAGCTGAGCGACCTTAAGTCGGAGCGAGACCGCGTCTCCCAAATCTTCGACGAACGTGCGGTCGAATTTCGCCAGATCGACGCCCAGGTCAAGTCGCAAGAGGCGTACATCCAGGGCCTGCCGAAGGTTCTCGATAATCAGCGCGTTGTTCGCAACCCTGCTCTTCAGCTTTACGACGACAAGATCGCCGAATCCCAAGCCCGAATGAAGGCCGCCGAGGCCCGAGTCACGCAGCGAAAGCGAGTTTGGGACGAAGCCCGCGAGCGCTTAAACAAGTACAGCGAACTGCGAGACAAAATAGCTGGACTCCGCCGGCAGGTTGAACTACTTAAGGCAGACCTTGACAACACTTCCCGCTCCTCGCAGCAGCTGAAGGTTTACGAGAACTCGATTCGAAACCCGGTCGAAATCATCCAGCTGCCCACTGAGCCCAAGCGAAACAAGCCAAACCCACCTCTCTACATTGGCTTTGCGCTGGTCGGTGGACTCGTGATCGCGTTCATCATCACCATCGTCCGAGATCGCCTGGAAGACAAGATCACCACGCTTGATCAGGCGTACCGCATCGCGAATGCGCCGACGCTTGGCTATGTTCCGCCTCGCGCCTTCGGCAAGGCAGCGCGAAAGTCAAATGCGCTTCCTTCCCGTGTGATGGAGAACTACCGTATCGTTCGATCGAACGTGCTCTTCTCGCTTACCGAACACCCTTTCAAGTCGATGATGATCACGAGTACGGGGGCCGGCGAAGGAAAATCCGAGGTTGCCTCCAACCTTGCCATCGCGATGGCTGGAACGGGCAAATCCGTGCTCTTGGTCGATGCCAACATGCACCGGCCCGCCGTCCATGACCGGTTTGGCTTAGAGCGTGGTCCTGGCCTTTCCGACCTCCTTTCCAACCAGCAAGGACTCGAAACAGTCACGAGAAGCGCGGAGATTGAAGGCTTGCACCTCATCACCGCTGGTTCGGGCGAAGTCAGCTTGGCCGATGGCCTCGGCAGCGGCGCGATGCAAAAGATGTATCGGGAGATGATTGAGCGGTACGACCTCGTCATCTTCGACACGCCAGCCATGCTTCCCCGCTCGGACGCGCTGAGCCTTTCCGCAACCGTGGACACGGTCGTCTTTGTCGTCAAGCCAGGAGCCACCACCAAGACCCTCATGCGGTACTGCATCGAGCTGCTTCGACATGCTCATGCTCGCTTGCTTGGAGTCGTCTTCACCAACACCGAGTTCTACTCTGAGGATCTGAACTAAGCATGGACGCGCTGATGCGCCGCATTTTCCGGTGGCGACTGGATCGCTACAAAAAGCGCGGGCTCCAGATTGCCGATGATTGCCGAATGGAAGGCATGCCGATGTTCGGCAGCGAACCGTATCTGGTAAGCATCGGCAAGCACTGCTTGCTCTCCGGAAAGGTCACGTTCATCACCCACGACGGCAGCACGTTCGTTTTCCGCGATCGACCGGAATACAACGATGTGATCAAGTTTGGGCGAATAACCATCCACGATAACTGCTTTATCGGGTACGGCGTTACCATTCTTCCCGGCGTCTCAATCGGCCCCAACGCCATCGTCGCCGCAGGCGCACTGGTGACGAAAGACGTGCCAGAAGGCACCGTCGTGGCCGGGCTCCCAGCAAAAGTGATGATGACCGTCGACGAATACGCCGCCAAGGTCAAAGCCGCCACCCCCGAATACGACCGGACCCGCTACAAGTCCGACAAACAGGCGGAACTTGTCCGGCTGTATCCTTACCCCTGGTGAACACTCCAAATGGCCGGGCTTAAAAAGGCAGCTGCCTATTCACTCCTTGGCTATGCCGTTTGGGCAGCTTGCAATTTTCTAAACTTTAACTTGGTCACGCGGCTGGATCAATCCAATTCTGCTGGCCTACTCGCGTTGATGACCGCGATCAGCACGCCTGCGACCGACCTCGGTTTGCTGAGCCTGCGCGGGGTCCTGAACACCGACGCTCGATCCGAGTTTAAGTACGGGGTGTTCATGTCTCTGCGGCTGCTCGGCATGATCTGTGCGAGTTTTGCTTGCTTGGCAATCGGCCTCGTTCAGTACAACCAGCCTGGTTTGGTGGCGGCATTTGGGCTACTCACGGCACGATTGACTATCGAGTCGGTTTCGGACATCCTGTTCGGAATCCTTCAGAAGAACCACAAGATGCCCCAGGTTGGCCTTTCGATGACTTTTCGAGGCATCCTCGGTACGTCGGTGTTTGCCGCGGTGTTCTACCAAACCCGCGATCTAGTTCCGTCGCTGATCGCCCACCTCGTGTGCTCGACGCTCATTCTTGCCGCGTACGACTTCCCTAATGTGCTGAAGGTCGTTTCCATTTCCGACCTGAAGCCCGAATGGGACTTCGCCCGAATGAGGCAGCTTCTGGTCTTGGTTCTTCCCCTCGCGGCGAATGTTGCCCTCGGAAGCTTCATCACCCAGATGAGCCGGTACGGTCTCAACATCACGGATATTGCGATCTACACCGCGATGTACTTCTTTGTCCTGATTGGCAGCACCGTGGTTGTAGCAGTAAGCCAGTCAACATCCACCGCGCTTGGTGAAGCGGCTGCCGATCAGAACGGCCCACGCTTCATCTTTTTGACCTCGCGGCTACTTCTTCTGGCAACGGCATTTGGCGGAGTCGGCCTTCTCGCCGGGCAATTCTTCGGCAAAGACCTCATCTCCGCCATCTTTCGGCCCGAGTATGCGACCCAACAGAGCGCGTTCATGATCATCCTTCTTGGCGGCGCGTTCTCCTACTACAACAACGTCTTCGGGTACTCCTTGACTGCCATGCGCGAGTTGAAAGTTCAGTTCCCAATCAAGCTCGCAGCGTTTGTCGTGGGCTTGGCGTGCCTTCTGATCCTCGTTCCGAGACTCGGCATCAACGGCGCGGCCATTGCATACGCCGCCAGCGCGGGCATCCAAACAGTTCTTTCTGCGATTGTTTTCCAACGAGCAAGCGCGCGATTATCACCGGCGGTGAGCGCATGAGCCGGCCGATTGCGTTCTTTTTGCCGAACTTGGAAGGCGGTGGAGCAGAACGCTCCGTACTTCAGGTCGCGAGTGCCCTGCTCGAAAAGGGCCACCCAGTTGAGCTCGTGTTAGCCAACAAGAGCGGACCGTACGTAGAGCACATCCCCGCGAACATGCCGGTCTACGACTTCGGCAAAGAGAACACGATCAAGTCTCTTCCCAGCCTCAGAAAGTATTTGGCCACAAACCGACCTCGTTGCGTGCTCGGTGCACTGGAAAAGGCAAACGTGACCCTGCAACTAGCGACCATCGGACTCGCCCGTAAACCCAAAGTGATTGTTTCGATCCGAAACTCTCTTGGCGAGGAGAACTCGGTTCTCACCGGACGAAAGGACCGCGTTTTGCTCAAGCTCGCCAAGTTTCTGTATCCAAGAGCAAACGGGATTCATGCCGTTTCGAAAGGGGTCGCGAGCCAGACCGCCGATTTCTTGAACATCCCGGTCGATCGGATCACCGTGATCTACAACCCGGTCATTACGGCCGAGATTCTCTCGGCCGCGGAGCAAGCCGAACACGACCCGTGGCTGCAAGCATCGAACAACACCATTGTCGCAGCCGGACGGCTGAACCATCAGAAGGATTTTGCGACGCTCCTTAAGGCTTTTCGGCTCGTGAAAGACAACGGGCAGACCGCGAAGTTGCTGATCTTTGGCGAAGGCGAACTGCGCTCCCAACTCGAATCCCAAATTCAAGAGCTTGGACTTGAGGCAGACGTACGACTTCCCGGCTTCGCCCAAAACCCATTCCCGCATTTTCGAGCGGCTCGTATGTTCGTGCTTTCGTCTCGATATGAAGGACTGCCCGGAGTGCTCATTCAGGCGATGGCTTGCGGGGCACCGGTTGTTTCGACAAACTGCCCAAGCGGGCCGGAGGAAATTTTGGAACGAGGTGAGTTGGGTGAGTTGGTTCCCGTTGGCGATCACGCCGGTCTCGCCGCGGCAATCCTTCGCGAACTCGACCGAACGCGAACCTCGATCCCGCTGAATCGACTCAGTGCCTTTGCGCAAGAAACCGTGGTTTCGCAGTACGAGGAGCTTCTGTGCCGATGAATTCTCAGCCCATCGCCCTCTTCACCCAAAATTTGGAGGTTGGTGGTGCCGAGCGCGTGATGCTAAATCTTGCCACCGCGCTGGCGGACCTCGGCCACCGAGTTGATCTCGTTCTTTCCTCCGCCACGGGCGAATTCTTGAACTCGGTACCGGCAAACGTCCGAGTCGTCGATCTCGGCGTCACCTCGCCGATCCGGGCGGGCAAAGCTCTTCGCGCCTACTATCGCCGCGAGAATCCGCGCATCACGATCAGCGCCCTCAATCAACCCAACGTGGTTGCGATCTTGGCGCAGAAGTCATCCAAGGTCAAAGCCATCGTCACGATCCATTCGAGCCTGAGCCAGGAAGCCAAGAACGCCACCTCCTTCCGGATGCGAGTGATGCCCTTGATTGTCAAAGCCTTGTACGCCAAGGCGGAGGCGATCGTGGCAGTCTCTGAAGGCGTTGCCCAGGATGCCAGCCAGTTCCTTGGCATTGATCGAAGCAAGATTCGCCTGATCTTTAACCCGATCGTCTCACCCGAGTCGCTCAAGCGTGCCACGGAACCCGCTACCCATCCCTGGCTTGTCAATAAATCTTGCCCCGTGGTTGTTGCGGCTGGGCGATTGATGCCGCCTAAAGACTTTCCGCTCCTTCTGAACGCCTTTGCGAAACTCCCGCGATCGCTCGGAGCCAAGCTCATCATTTTCGGCGAAGGTGATCTGCGAGGGGAGCTCACGCAACAGATTTCTGCCCTCGGATTAAACGAGTCGGTTTCCCTTCCAGGCTTCAGCAAGAACGTGCTGGCGGAGATTGCCAAAGCCGACCTCTTCGTCCTTTCCAGCAAATGGGAAGGTCTTCCGTCCGTGCTCATCGAGGCGCTAGGTTGCGGTGTTCCGGTTGTTTCCACCGACTGCATCAGCGGACCACGCGAAATCTTGCAGGGCGGCAAATATGGCCCGCTCGTGCCGGTCGGTGATGCGGAGCAACTCGCAAAGGCGATTGAAAAGCAACTCGGGCCAAATCCCATTTGCGCTCCGAGCGACGCTTGGCAGCCGTTCTCGTTCGCGGCAGCAGCCCAACAATATCTCGACCTCGTGGAGGAATGCCTTGCCCGAAGCTAATCCGAGAATCGCATTTTTCTTGCCGCGCCTTGGCGGTGGAGGTGCTGAGCGCATCATCCTCAACCTCTCGGAAGCGTTTGCCTCTAGGGACTACTCCGTTGATCTCATCACCCAGGTCTCCGGTGGCGAAATGGAGCATCAGGTTCCGCATCGGATTCGAACCGTTACCCTCGGACAACAAAGTACGTTCCAAGCCCTGGTTCCTCTACTGCGATACATCGTTAGCCAGAAGCCGGCGGCGATTCTCAGTGCCCTGGACAGCGTCAATTTGGCGAACGTCATGGCGGGAAGATTGGTGCGGCGCACCCGGACCGTCATCAGCATTCATACGTTCGTGAGTACCGCCTATTCAAACCTCGATGAAACCAAGCGGAAGCGCCTTGCCCTCATGCGCAAGTTCTATCCGAAGGCCGATCGTGTCGTTTGCGTTTCGAAAGACGGCATGAAAGATGCGGGAGAGTTTCTCGGCATTCCGGCCGGAAAAATGCGGACGATCTACAACCCCGTCGTCTCGAAGCGCTTCCACGATTTAGCTGACCAGCCCATCTCTCAAGACCACTCGCCCTACGCCATTTTCGTGGGCCGCCTCACGGAGACGAAGCAGGTCGTAGAACTCATTGAAACGATGCCTGAACCACCGTGTAGCGTCGTGATTCTTGGAGATGGTCCCACCAAAACAAAGATTCAAGAGGCCGTTGCCAGCCGAGGTTTCCGAACAAAGATCACCATGCTCGGATTCAAGGACAATCCCTACCCTTGGATCAAGGCGGCGCAGGTGCTCATTCTGCCTTCGCGGCTAGAAGGGCTTCCCACCGTCCTGGTAGAAGCTTTGGCGCTGGGCACGCCCGTCGTGAGCTTCGATTGCAAGAGCGGACCGCGCGAAATTTTGGCCGATGGAAAGTTCGGCGACCTCATTCCCGAGAATGACTGGACGGCTTTTCACAAAGCAGTTCAGCTTCGGATGGCTGAGCAAAAGCCTTCCATTAGCCCAGCCGCTTGGGAGCCCTTCTTGGAGGAACGCGCCTTCGAGGCGTACCGAGAGGTTCTGCTCCAATGACCAGACCGCTACTGCTGTATTCCGGTGCGCTGTTTATCATTGTCGCGCTGAGCTTGAACATGAACGGGGCTCTTTTGAGCTTCATGGTTCGCTTATCGCTGAGCCTTTTCGCTTTTACTTGGATCCTCGACCGATTCCCGAGATTTCGAATTCGTCAGATGCCGGCAACCATCGGTCTTCTGAGCTTGTTCGTAACGTTGCTTTACGCTTCGAGCTTATGGGCGATAGAACCAACGGACGCCATTCTGTACGCGTTCCGGTATCTACTCTGCCTTGTCGCAGTCTTTCTGATCTACGACACTTTCAGGTCGTGGAAAGAGATCCAGATTGCGCTGCAGGCTTACGTAGTCGGACTGTACGCGGTCTTCATCCAGATCTTCATCACGTACCTTCAAGGCCGCCCCCAGTTGTCTGACGGACGCTATGGTGCAGACGGAATCCATCCGAACCACGCCGCCGTAATGCTCGGCTCTGGTCTAGCCGTTGCTTGGCTACTGGCGGTTGGTGAGAAACCGCTAAACAGGTTCTGGCGAGTTCTCAACTTTTCGTACATCCTTGCCGCCCTCTATGGCGTCATGCTCACCGGCTCGCGAGGCGGCTTCATCGCTTGTGTTCCAAGCCTTATCGTTATCTGCATCCATCTCTTCCGTAAACCAGCGTCTGCGGTCGTTACGGCGGCAATCTTCTTTGCCGCACTTCCTGGCCTACTCGCCAATCCATCGGTTCAGAAAAACATTGAACGGATCGGATCGATCTCGGAGAGTGCGAGCGCGGACGGATTTACCGGACGAGGGGACCGGTGGAAAGCCGCAATCGAAATCTTCAAGGACAATCCGATCATTGGCGTCGGCGCTGGAGGCTATCGCCCTGCCACAAGGGACTACGGAACCTACGCGATTCACTCCGAAACGGGCGAGCCTTTGGGAGCGCACAGTAGCTATCTTCAATTTGCTTCCGAACTAGGAATCGTTGGACTTGGGATTTTCCTTGGGCTGTTGCTCTCGATCTTTCTCAACTACCAAAAACTGTTGCCGGGGTACCGACTGGCCTTTATGACGGGCTTGCTCTCATTGGCCAACGCAATGATCAGTGAGATGATCGAGGCGCGTTACTTCACCTGGATATTCTTCGGAATCGGGCTTGCGGTAGCGAAGTTGTCGCAACTTGAACGTGCGGCCGCTCACGAAAGCGCTTCTGAGTACACCGAGAGAGTGCCTTCGACCATTCGGTCAAGCGAGAATCTCGAACCGGCAACCACGGCCTCTTGAGCAAGACTTGTTCTGAGTTCCTGATTCTCGGCAATCTTGCGAAGGGCAGTTCCTAGACTATCCGCATCGCCGGGAGGGCACACGAAGCCGTCACGTCCATCGGTGACGATCTCTCGGGCCGCACCGACGTCAGTTGTCACGATTGGCTGTCCGAGACTCTGCGCTTCGATCAGTACGTACGGCAGGCTCTCAGCATCGCTCGACATCAAATGCACGTCCATCCCGCCCAACAGCGGCTCCGCGTGGACGCCTCCAAGCAACGTCACCGGGAGATCTCCAATCACCGCATCGACTTCACCCTGCAATGAACCCGAGCCGACCATGACCAATCGGGCATTTAGCCCTCGAAGTTTCTCAAAAGCTCGGACGGCAAGGGCAGGATTTTTGGGCGGATCGAAGCGCCCCACGAAGCCAATCACCAAAGTTTCCGGTCCGACTCCCCACCGCGCCCGCACCTCAGACCGTTCTGCGCAAGCCAGCGGCGCGATGCCGTTGTAGACCACTCGTAGCTTATTGGGATCGATGCCCAGGGTCTTTCCATGCTCCGCTTCGAACTTGCTGACGCAGATAATGCGCGCCGTTCGCTTGGCTAGGAAGCGCTCCATCTGGCCGTAAACCACCTTTGCGCGGTCGCCAACGTAGGGCATCATCGTCACGAACGAATGGGGCGTGAAAACTGCCGGGCAAGACCGGCTAGCGGCGAGTCGAGCATAGAAGCCACCGGTTGTCGCTTGTCCGTGAATGATCGAGCCCTTTGGCGCGGCCGATCGAATTTCTCGAACCCATTTGAGGTCGCCAAGGCGTGGCTTCTGGGCAATATCCATCGCCCGACAACTGACGCCTTGACTTTCAAGCTGACTTACGATCCCGCGAAATCGCGCATCAATTCGACGCGTACCGTAAAAGAGGGTGAGGCCGATTCCTCGCCGGACTAACTCCAGCGCTAAATCGCCGGTATGTCGCCCGCATCCACCAGAAGTCGCTTCTACAACAAGAACAACATGGGCCGGGGTCACTGCGCCCCTTCTTTCTTAAGGATGGCAAGAAACGTCATCACCAAAATCTTGATGTCGTTTCGAATACTCGCCGTGACGTAATACTGTTCGTCCAAGGCAACCCGCTCCTCGTAAGACGTTTCGCTGCGGCCACTACACTGCCAAAGTCCCGCGCAACCCGGCTTCATTGAGAGATAAATGTCCTTCTTATCCCCGTACATTTCGAGTTCTTTCTCGACAATCGGACGGGGGCCGACGATGCTCATTTCGCCGCGCAAAACGTTAATCAGCTGCGGCAGCTCGTCCAGGCTTGTCTTACGAATGAACTTACCAATTGGCAAAATTCGAGGGTCGTTCTTGAGCTTAAAGTTCGTTTTGAACTCTTCGTAAAGAACCGGATCTCGCTTCAGAACTTCTTCGGCGTTCTTCACCATGCTTCTAAATTTCAGCATGGAGAACATGACGCCGTTCTCACCTAGGCGGCGCTGGCGAAAGAGCACCGGGAATCCATCCGCCGCTGCGATGCACAAGGTGAGAACCAAGAATACGGGCGAGAGCAAAATCAACGCGCCGAGCGAAACAACAATATCAACGACCCTTTTCAAAGCGCGGTAAGACTGATAGCCATACTTCCCGCGTCGAACTAAGTTCGACGCGAAGGGCGGCAGACTCGGGCCGGCTTTTTCTACTGGATCGCTGTTCATGTCACTCGACGGTCACCGATTTCGCAAGGTTTCGCGGCTGATCGATCGAGCAACCCTTGGCATTCGCAATGTGATAAGCCAAAAGCTGCATCGGGATCACCGAGAGCAAAGCATTCAGGAAGTCAAACCGCGTTGGCTTAAACTCGAGCGTGTGATCGCTCGCCTTTCGAATCGCTCCGGAAGTGTCCGAAGTAATCGAAAGTACAGTCCCGGCTCGCGCTTGGATTTCCTTAATGTTTGAGACAACTTTGTCTACCGTGCTAGGATCGGTTGCACCAAAGATCGCGCCAACTCCCGCTTCCACAAGGGCAAGTGGTCCGTGCTTCATCTCGCCTGCGGGCGATTCTTGGGTTGGAATGTAAGCGATCTCTTTGAGCTTCAAAGCGCCTTCATAACCCACATAAGCATCTGCCCCTCGTCCGAGGAAGAAACATAGCGGCATGTTCTTTAGTTGCTCTGCAAGCTTAACCGTTTCTGGCTCCAATGTCAGTACCGTTTGTGCGTGATCTGACAGCAGGCGCAACTCTTCGACCCAATCTGCAACCCGAAGTCCGGGAGTCTCCTGAACCTGGGCAATGTGAAGTGCGAGCAGAGAAAGCACCAAAACCTGAGCGGTGTAAGCCTTGGTCGAAGCAACGGAAATCTCCGGTCCGGCCTGCGTGAAGATCGTTCGGTCACATTCGCGAGCAATGCTTGAACCCACGACGTTTACAATGCCGAGAGTCCGAATGCGTCGAGACTTGCAAAGTCGCAATGCGGCAAGGGTGTCCGCCGTTTCACCGCTCTGGCTGACGAAGACCGCGAGCGATTTCGGTGAGAGAACGGGGTCGCCGTAGCGAAACTCGCTGGAGAAGTACACATCGGTCGGAAGCCGAAGCAGCTTCTCGAACAAGTGCTTGCCCATGAGTCCCGCGTGGAACGCCGTGCCGCAAGCGATGATGTTAACGCGGTCAATCTCGTTCCAAACCGTGTCGGAGAAGATGTTCTCGAGGAAGACGCGATCTTCGGTAAGTCGTCCGGCCAAGCATTGCCGAATGACCTGTGGCTGCTCGTGGATTTCCTTGAGCATGAAGTGCTCATATCCGCCGCGTTCCGCCGCCGCAACATCCCACTCGATGATTTGGGCCCGAACTGGAACGTCTCGGCCATCACCATCCACGATGCGGACGGAATCTTTCTTGAGCTCCGCAAGGTGCCCTTCTTCCATCGCGACAACCTGGCGAGTGTATGGCAACAAAGCCGGAATATCGCTGGCCAACAGGTTCTCGCCCTGTCCAAGGCCCAGAACCAGCGGGCTCGCGTTTCGGACCGCAACAATCGTTCCGATCTCGGACCGGCTCATGACAACAAATGCGTAGGCTCCGCGGAACCGACGAACCGCGTGACGAACGGCTTCAAGCAACGTTCCGCCCTTGCGATACTCTTCGCCAATCACATGCGCCGCGACTTCGGTATCGGTCTGGCTGAGGAAGGTGTGCCCCTTCTGCATCAGCTCTTCTTTGAGTTCGAGGTAGTTCTCGATAATGCCGTTGTGAACGAGCACGACGTCCTGCTCGCCGTCAAAGTGCGGGTGAGCGTTTAGGTCCGTCGGACCGCCGTGGGTAGCCCATCGGCTATGCCCGATGGCACAGGTACCGGTGATCGGATGAAGCTCCAGCTCCTTCGCCAACATGTTCAAGGTGCCCGCCTTCTTGACCAATTCCAGTCGGCCTTCGACCTGAACCGCGATGCCCGCGCTGTCGTATCCTCGATACTCCAACCGCTTCAGCTGATCGTAAGCAACCTCAACCCCGTTTCGCTCTCCCACGTAACCGGCAATACCGCACATATCGCCGTTACTATAGCTCACGAGGGCCCTAGACCAATTCTAAGATGGTCAACTCCGGCGGAGCGAAGACTCTTAAATTGACTCCCGTCATCCCAATTCCTCGGCTGACGTACATCGCGGCGTCCCCTTGCCGAAACTCACCGTGAACATAATTTCTTCCACCTTTCGGCAGGTGAATCGGTACTCCGGGGGCCCAGCAAATCTGCCCACCGTGGGTATGACCGCTTAGAGCTAGGCCAAATTCTCCGCCCACGCTCGGAACAAAGTCCGGTTCGTGGACCAAAAGAATCGTATTTCGGTCCCCGCTTTCTTGCAGCAAGTTCATCTGCGGCCGTCCAAAGAGCATGTCGTCGATCCCCGCAACCTGAATGCCCTGGTAATTCACAACCTGGTTGACCAGCAGCGTCATGCCCAGCTGAGCAAACGTCGCCCGCAGGTGCTCCGTGGCTTCCAACGCGTAGTCGTGATTGCCGAGCATCCCAAAGACGGGAATCCCCGCATCGAACAGCAACTTGAGCCGATCCGTCGTGACGCGTTCTTTCCAGACCTCACGGCCTCGCGAACAGTAGTCGCCGCCCAGCACGATCATGTCCGGCTTCTCTTTGATGGCCATCTGAATGCTCCTGTCCGCGCGAGTAACCGCTGCTGCGTTATCGAGATGCCAATCGGTCAGAAAAGCGAGCTTAAGGCCCTTCATATCCGCGCCAGGCACTTCTATGCGGCGGCGGATGACTGCTATGGCGTCGCTTTCTAGACTGCCCCAGACGCCAACCGCCGAGATTGCCGCAAGCGTTCCGCCTGCAACAAACTCTCTCCGGGTTAGCCGACGTCGAACCACTTTTCTAGTGTACGGCCCGAAGGTAGGATCACCGCATGGTTTTGGTTGTTGGCGGCGCGGGATACATCGGTTCGCACATGACGCAATGGCTCCGAAACCATGAGTGGCCCCACCTGGTTTTCGATAACTTGGAATACGGTCACGAAGCCGCGGTTGCAGGCTCGCCGTTTGTGAAAGGAGACCTCCGCAACGAAGCCGATCTTCACGCGGTTTTCGATGCCAATCCAGAAATCGACGTGGTCATGCACTTCGCGGCCTACACGTACGTCGGCGAGAGCGTGACGGAGCCCGGAAAATACTGGAAGAACAACACCTCCGCCGTCCTCGCCCTGCTGGAGATCATGCGAGAACGTGGGATCAAGAAGTTCATCTTCAGCTCAACCTGCGCAACCTTTGGCGAACCGCAACGCATTCCCCTCACCGAGGATCACCCGCAAAACCCGATCTCACCGTACGGCCAAACCAAGCTTGCGGTTGAAATGATCCTGAAAGACTTCGACCACGCCTACGGCCTGCGAAGCGTCGCCCTTCGATACTTTAATGCCGCCGGCGCAGATCCAAACGGCGCTATCGGCGAAGACCATCGCCCCGAGGCTCACCTGATTCCGAACGCCATTTTTGCCGCGACAGGCAAGAAGCCACCCCTGACCGTATTCGGAAACGACTACGACACGCCCGACGGCACTTGCATTCGCGATTACATCCACGTTGCCGACCTCGCCCAGGCTCATGCCTTGGCGATCTCGCACTTGCGGGACGGCGGCGATTCCCGCTTTTACAACCTTGGCAACGGGAACGGCTATTCGGTAGCAGAAGTGATCAAAACGGTCGAAGAAGTAACCGGCTTGCCCGTTCCCCACTCCATCGGTCCTCGTCGTCCCGGCGATCCGGCACGACTGATCGGTTCAAGCGCTAAGGTGAAAGCCGACTGGAATTGGAATCCGCAATATCCAGATCTCCGTTCCATCATCGAGCACGCCTGGGCATGGCACTCGAGCCATCCAAACGGCTACGAAGATCACTCATAACACGACGGGTACCCTTTAGCAATGCCAGGCGAAGTCGCATGGAACTCAACCCAAATTTTGATGATGCCGGCACTCTTTTCGGTGCTCGGCTTCTTCTCGCTCATTCTCGGATGGATCTCGTTTAAAAACTCGGGAGATATGCCGAAATGGCGTTGGATCAGCCTAGTGCTGTTCGTGGTCGGCTTCTTCTTCGGCTTCTCGTGGTTCTGGCGCTACGTAAACCCAAGTGTTGACTCTTACGCCTACCGAACCACGATCACCACGCGCTTTATGGTTGCCGCCCACTACGTGGCACCCGTCATCCCGTTGATCCTGATCATCATCTACTTTGTGATGGATCAGAAGATTAAGAAAGCCGCGCAAGAGCAAGCGGGATGATCCTCGTTCTCGGTGCTGGAGGCATGCTTGGAAAAGACGTCTTGCGTGCCTTCGGCTCAGCCGCAACGGGTCTAACTCGGGCGCAGTGTGATATCGCCGACCCAACCCAGATGGCTCAGCTAGGGATGGGAGAATTGGGCCGCCCGAACTGGATCATCAACTGCGCTGCCTACACGAAGGTCGACCTTGCCGAGCAGGAGAAGCAAGCCGCCTACGAGGCGAACGCCCTCGGCCCTTCGTACCTCAGCTCTGCCGCCGCAGACCTCAGCGCACGCGTGATCCATATCAGCACGGACTTCGTCTTCGACGGCGAGAAAACCAGCCCGTACGTCGAGAACGACGAAACCAACCCGATGAACGAGTACGGCCGGACCAAGCTGGCCGGTGAGCGAAACATCGCCTCAGCCATCGTGCTTCGCACGAGTTGGCTCTTCGGCGCAGAAGGACCGTGCTTCCCGAAGACGATGATCCGCGTGGCGTCCTCCGGCAAACCCCTCCGCGTGGTTGCTGATCAGATCGGCTGCCCCACCTACACCGAAGACCTCGCGCAAACCATCGTTCAAGCGATCGACGCAAACCTGCCCGACGGCATTTACCACGCAACCGGAAGCGAGCCGATGTCCTGGTTCGACTTCGCGAAGCGATCCGTCGCCGCGTATGGCATCTCCGAAGCGGATATCAGCCCGATCCGAACCGAGGACTGGCCGACTCCTGCCGCACGCCCGAAATACTCGGTTCTAAGTAACGAGAAGCTGCAAGCCGCCGGAATTCCCCAAATGCCGAATCTCGATTCCGCCCTGCAACGGTTTACGGATAGACTCAAGCAGTCCGAGCCCTCGGCTTAGGCACGAAAACGCGACCAAAAGCGTTCCTGAAAGCAAATGGCCCCGTACTTCCGCTTGTTACGCCCGAAACAGTGGATCAAGGGCTTTGTCGTTTTTGCCGCGATCCTCTTCACCGATCCGCTCAACAACCCCGAAGGATGGCGTCTCAGCTTGCTGGCCTTCCTGATCTTCGGTCTGGTGGGCTCGGCGACCTACATCGTCAACGACACCCTCGACGCGCCACAAGACCGACTCCATCCGAAAAAGAAGTTTCGGCCCATCGCTTCCGGCGAGGTGAAAGTACCGATTGCCATTGCTCTTGCGGTAGTTCTGACCGTGATTGCCTTTGGATTACTCACGCTGTTGCCCGCTCTGGCTACGGTGATTATCGTTCTCTACATCGCCATCCAGGCCGCTTACAACCTCGTCCTGAAAAGCCAGCCGATCGCCGATGTATTCTGCCTCTCCTCCGGCTTCGTTTTGCGCGCGGCCATTGGTGCCGCGGCGATGAACGTTGAAGTCTCGTCCTGGCTTCTTTACTGCACCTTTTCCCTCGCCCTCATGCTGGGTTTCGGCAAACGACGTGGCGAGCGCATTCTGATGGGCGACAGTGCAAGCTCCACCCGAACAAGCCTGGGCGCCTACAACTTGCGTTTCCTCGATACGGCGGTCGTGGTCTGCGCTGCCGCGTCGCTACTCGGATACGGCGTGTATTGCATCGAAAGCCAAACCGCAATGGACCACCCGCTCCTGAAGTTCACCTACCTCTGGGTTGCCTTCGCAGTGTTCCGCTTCCTGTTCCTCACCTTTACCGAGAACGATGGCGCGGAGCCAGAGAACCTATTCCTCAAGGACATCCCGATGATCACCGCCGTCGTGCTCTTTGGCCTGACCGCCCTGTTCGCGATGGTGTCACCCAGACTCGGTGACTTCGGCCCGAAAGTGGGTCCGGTTTCGGGAGGATCCAGGTAACCCGTGGCCCGCTCATTTCGCACCGCAATCGTTGTTGGCGCATCCTCGGGCATCGGACTTGCCCTCGCTGAGCAACTTGCCGCCTCCGGCTGCCGCGTTGCCGCAGTTGCCCGAAGAAAGGACCGACTGGACGAGCTCGCCGCGCGGTTCCCGAACCTGATTCTGCCCTTTGCCCACGACGTGACCGAGTTCGGCGAAGTGCCGGAGCTCTTTCAACAAGTCACGTCGCAGCTCGGCGGATGTGACCTCATCATCTACGCCTCCGGCGTCATGCCCGAGGTCGGAAAGACCGAGTTCAACACCGAAAAGGACATGGCCATGATCAACGTCAATGTCCTCGGCGCGATTGCGTGGCTGAATCAGGCGGCGATCCGTTTTCAAGGCTCACAATCCGGCACGATCATCGGGATCGGTAGCGTCGCCGGCGATCGTGGTCGCCCGGGACAGCCGGTCTACAACACCTCGAAAGCCGCGCTCTCGACCTATCTCGAGGCCCTACGAAATCGCCTGTCGAAGCTTGGCGTCATCGTCATCAACGTGAAACCTGGCCCGGTCGATACGGAAATGACGCGACACCTCAACTTCAAAAACGCCATCTCGGCCAGCAACGCGGCGAAGATCATCCTTTCAAAAACAAGCCGTTCGAGGGAGTACTACCTAGAGCCGAAGCATCACCTCATCTTTGCGATCATTCGGAGGTTGCCGTCTTGGATCATGCAGCGACGCGGCATCTAGAACTCGCGCGAATTCGCCGATTTGATGGCTTCGGGGGCCTCTCGCCCGGAGATGGCTACCTCTTCGAACCGACGAGCCTCCATGAACTCCGAAGCGTTGTCCTCCTGGCGGAAGAGCTCGATGTGCCGATCACGTTGCGCGGCAGCGGCAAATCCTACGGGGACGCCTCCAGCCCTCTCGAATCCGTAACGATTTCCCTCGCCCGTATGAATCGCGTCCTCGCCTGGGACAAGGAAACTGGGGTGATCGAAGCAGAAGGCGGCGCCACTCTGGAAGCGATTTGGCAGTACGTTTTGCAAGATGGCTGGTGGTTCAACGTCGTCAGCGGCACCATGAAGCCCACCCTCGCCGGTGCCGTTTCGACCAACATCCACGGCAAGAACAACATCACTCATGGCACGTTTGCCGAGCACGTCGAGATGCTGGAGATCATGCTTGCCAACGGCGAAGTCCGGCAACTCACCCCTTCCCAGCCCGAGTTCTGGGCCGTACACGGCGGACTCGGTCTGCTCGGAATCGTAACAAAAGTCCGGTTTCGTCTAAAAAAAATCTCTAGCGGTAACGTTCGCGTCGTCCAGCGACGGGTGCACAGCTGGGCGCAGCAGTTCGAGATGTTCGAGAAATTCGATGACGCGGACTACTCGGTGAGCTGGGTAAATGGATTTACCAACGGCGCTGGCGTGTTCCAGGCCGCGTGGCATTCCGAGTCATCGGAACCCGAAACCCTCGACCTGCGGCATCAAAAAATCGAAGGCAAGTTAGCGGGACTCATTCACCGCGACACCGCTTGGAAGCATCTGCGCCGCATCACAAATCGGCCCGGAATGAAACTTGCCTCTGCCCTCAAGAGCAACGCCGCCCGGATTTCCGAAGGCGCGCCGAAGGTTATGAGCTTGGTTCAGTACAACTTTCCGCTGGATTACTTGCCGAATTGGCAGCAGGCATACGTTCCGAACGGACTGCTTCAATTTCAAGCCATCGTCCCAGCCCAAGCAGCGGAAGGCATCTTCAACAACCTCGCCCAACGATGGCGCTCCGCAAAACTAGAGCCCTACCTTGTCGTTCTGAAGAAGCATCGCCCGGACGAAACGTGGCTGCGCTATCTGGACCATGGTTTCTCGCTTGCTCTGGACTTCCGCCAAACGCCGAGAAATGCGCCGGCGTTGAACCACCTGTACATGGAAATGGCCGATGTTGTCCTTAACGCCGGAGGTCGGTTCTACTTCGCGAAGGACGGTTTACTGTCTCCCGAGCAAGCGAAGCGCAGCCTGGGAGAGGCCGCGATTGCTCGATTTACCGCTCTAAGAGATGAGTGGGACCCGAAGCGCAGGTTCAAGACCCAGTTGAGTTGCAGGATTGGGCTGGACGAGTGTGTACAATACGCGAGACCGTAAAGGTCCCCTGGGGAGTGAATTTTCGGTGATCAAATCAGATGCCGCTGCCTTTAAGTCCGCTCTCGACGGAGTGAAATCCGTTCGGATCGGCACCCACCAAAATCCTGACGGGGATGCCCTCGGCAGCGCGCTGGCCCTATCGCACTATCTAGACCAGCTTGGAATTTCGAACGAAGTTCTGTGCCACAACTCCGCCCCGCGCAATCTGCAATTTCTTCCGAGCGTGAATCGAGTTCGCCAAACGCCGATCGCCGCCGAAGTTGACCTTGCGATCATGATCGATCTGGAATCCATCGATCGCCTTGGCACCGTAGCTCCCTACTTCCAAACCGGCGCGCCTCTAATGGTGATTGACCACCACATGCCGCACGAAATGCCCGGCCAAATTCGAATCATCGATACCAGCGCTCCGGCTGCCGCGCTGATTCTGGCGCGCTTGCTGAAGCAAGTCGACGCCCACTTCACTCCCGAAATCTCCACCCTGCTTCTAGCCGGAATTGTCACCGACACCGGATCATTCCGCTACCGAAACACCACCCCCGAAGCCCTGAGCATGGCCGCCTACTTGCTGGAACACGGCGGAAACTTGAACCGGATCAGCGAAGAGGTCTTCCAGCGCAAGCCGCTTAGCGCCACTCGGCTTCTTGGTTTCGCGCTAAACGGCATGAAGATGTCCATGAACGGCTCCCTCGCCTGGACCCTCATTCCGAACTCCGCCTTTAAGGAAGCCAACGCGACCGATGAAGACACCGAGGGGTTTGTCAACGAAATGCTGTTTACGGACTGCGTTCGAATCGCGGCCATTTTTAGAGAACCCAATCCAGGAAAGGTAAGGTGTTCCATTCGCTCTCGTTCCGATCTTGACGTGGCCCAAGTGGCGCGTAAGTTTGGCGGCGGGGGACACAAAAACGCCGCCGGCTGCACCTTTGAAGGCACCATCGAGTCTTCCGAAGCCCAGCTTGTCGCCGAACTTGAACAGTGTTTGGAATCCTCCTGATAAACAAACCGCTCGGCATGACATCGCACGATGTTGTGAACCAGATGCGGCGACGATTCTCGACCAAAAGAGTGGGACACGCGGGAACGCTCGACCCAATGGCCTCCGGCCTCCTTGTTGTTGCCATCGGCTCCGCCACCCGATTTCTTCAGTACCTGCCGCTAGAGCCCAAGGAGTACATCGCCGAGATCCGGTTTGGCGTCGAAACCTCGACCTATGACCTGGAAGGGCAGCCTTCTGACCCCAAGCCGCTACCGGCCGATCTCGCGGGCGAAATCGAAACTCAACTCGCCGCTTTTCGAGGTCTCATTCAACAGCTGCCGCCGATGTACAGCGCGGTAAAGGTGAATGGCCAGCCGCTTTATCGGCTCGCCCGGCAAGGTCAGACCATCGAGCGCGAACCGCGGACCGTCCACATCACTGAGTTTTCCATCCTAAAGATCGAAGAGGACGTCGCCACCGCACGCATCATTTGCTCCGGCGGGACCTACGTTCGCTCGCTCGCTCACGACCTAGGGCAGGCGATGGGTTGTGGTGCGCACCTCGTCGGGTTGAAGCGAACGCGGGTCGGGCGATTTACTGAAGAGATGGCGATTCCGATGTCCGAAATCGGCCCAGAGCATGTGATCGTGCTTGCCGACGCCTTGCCTCCAATGCAACTGCTGGAGCTCACCGATATCGAAGTCGCGGCAATTCGGCAAGGAAAGCAGCTCAGCTTGCCGGTTTCCACCGACCGGAACATCGTAGGTCTATTGGACCCCCGAGGAAATGTGTTCTCCGTTGCCCGCGTCATGGGTGACATGTTGCAGCCGGAATGTGTGATTCCCGCCGAGGTGCCGGATGCCGTTGCTTGAACCAACGGACTCAAAAAGCCCGATCACTTTCCAAGCATTTTGGTTTGGCTGCTGGCTCGCGGTTACCGGCATTGCGCTTTATTTGAACCCAAGCTCCGATGGGCACGGGACCCACCAACAACTCGGCCTTGCGCCCTGCCCTAGTGCGCTCATTCTCAACCGACCTTGCCCTGGTTGTGGCCTGACCACCAGCTGGACCGCCTTTGTCCATGGTCAGTTCGAGCGCTCGTTCGAATCGCACTGGCTCGGTCCGTTCCTTTATCTGCTTTTCTCTTGGTCGGCCTTTATGGCGCTCGCCGGAATTGTCACGAAGCAACGATTCAATACTGACGGCACCGTTTTCAACCGCTGCATGATCGCGGTTGGCGTCGTCTTTTTCGCTTACGGTTTCGGGCGCATGGCACTCGTTACCGATTTCCGGTCACCGAAGGAACAGCGAATCATCGAGCATGTCCAGCATCAGCTTGGGCAAAAATAGCTGGGGTTCCGCCGGTGTGCCAGAAGCAAACTTTGCCGCCGATTTCTCCGTTCCGCGCCATCTCCAAGAGACCGGCGAATGCCTTGGCGCTGTAAATGGGATCGAGGAAGATCCCTTCCCTCTGCGCTAGGTACTCCAAGGCCGCTTGCCCGGCTTCGCTCGGAATTCCGTAACCTGCTCCAACGAAGCGGAAGTCCACTGAGTAATCCGACGGTTGTAATCGGATCGGCAAAGGTACAAGCTCTGCCAGTGCTTGCCCAAGGGCGGCAAATTCTTCGGCAATCTCCGGCTCCGGATCGCACGCAATCCCGAGTACCCGCGTGCTCGTGCCGTGTAGCCCGTACGCCAAGCCCGAGTGGGTACTGCCGCTACTGGAGGCAAAGACGACCGCATCGAACGCCGCTTCCCGAATTTCAATCGCTGCCTGCAAAAAGCCATATGCCCCCAGGGCGGTGCTGCCACCGACCGGGATTTCGTACACCACCTTGCCTTCGGCTCGCAACGCCGTTGCACGATCGGCAAGCGCGTCGAACAGAGTGTCCCAGGTGCCATTGGGCAAAACTTCCCATTGGATGCCAAGGATGTCTCCCAAAAGCCGATTTCCAGATTCCGCCCGCAAGCCGTTTTCTACTGGCAACTCAAACTCGTACGGCTTATCCATCACGACCGCTACGCAAGCCACGCCGACCATCGCGCAGGCGGCACCGAGTTGGCGAATGAAATTGCTCTGAATGCTCCCGCAGGTGATAACCGTATCTGCCCCGCTTGCTAAAACGTCGGGAATGAGATATTCCAGTTTTCGGCCCTTGTTTCCACCAAATCCGAAACCCGTAAGATCGTCTCGCTTGATCCAAACGTCCATTCCGAGGTCGTCCGAAACGCCATCGAGGCGATGGAGCGGAGTCGGCAACAGGCAAAGCGGCTTTCGGATGGGAATACTCATGAGGTCGAGGATTTTCCAGTATATGGGAGCGGGCAGAAGCAGATGAAAAATAAGTGGGTTCGAATCGGGTGCGGCATCGTCCTGTTCATCTTTTTCGGCTTGGTCATCTGGGTCGGCCCGGTCGTTCGAGACCTCGTAAAGAACGGGTTCCTAGACCGCATTGACCGCGAGGAATACACCGCCGACCGCGTCGGCAACCTCAAAGCGCTCCACACGGCGCTCATGCTCTATCACGAATCGGAAGGCATATTCCCCGAAGCGAACGGCTGGGTGGAGGCCATAAAGCCCCGCATCGCCTCCAACGGAATGTCCGAAGCCGAGGCCATGCGCAAGTTCGATAACCCCGCAACATCCGCAACGGGAACCGTGGAGTACGAGCTAAACCCGGCGGTAGCCGGAAAGTTCGAAGGCGACCTGCCCTCGAAGACGATTCCCTTAGTGCTTGAATCCACGGGCGACTCGAAAGATCGCTGGTCAATTTACGTGAATGGTCAGGTTGTAGATGGCAAGCAGAAGAGTAGAAGTTCAGTTTCAGAAACGAAGAGGGACTAAAGATCACTCGATCAGTAAATAAAAAGTGAACCTGGATGAATCTACCGAAGTTCTGATTGGTCCGAGCAACTAGTCTTCCTGGTGATTAGGACCGGCTACTCAGTTCGCAATGAATAGGGTGCTCGTTCACAGTAGTTAGGATGTCTGTGAACATCCTAACTAAGGCAAAATTACCCTGTCCCCGTCGACCGCGCTGGAGTCAGACCGAGGTGCCCGGCGGAGGGAGATTTCGCCGAGGACCGGGTGGGCGGCGGTTTTGACGACGACCGCGCCATTGGCAACCGAGTACTTGTACGGCTGGTTAGTCAATGGGTCAGTTGATGCGGTCTCAGACAAGAAGTCTTTCAGGCTAGCCGGATAAGTTCCGTGCTGCCAGGCGTGCTCGCGGGCCAGGAGCGTGATGATTGCAATTCGAGTCCGGGTCCTCGTCTCAGCTTCCATGCGGGCAATTCCAGTAACGGCAAGCGCGTTGGCGTTGAGGAAGGTCGACGCGTAGCCGCTTGGTCTAGGTGGTGGCTCGCTGAGCGGCCAATTACCTTCAGGTTCGCGAAGTTTGGACTCAAACGCTTGAAGCTCGGAATCGTGCCGCATTAGAACCGTCTTAAAGAATTGGCGGCGCTCCGACGTTGGCATGCCCAATAGCGCGGCGCGAAATGGTTGCCATTCTTCCGGCGGTATTTCATCGTCAAACTCTAACAATGCCGATGCAGCGTCGGGTCCTTCTAGCTTGTTTGCCACCTCGCTTACCTCAGACCGAAAGAATTCCTTTTCTACGGTAAGGCAATCAATGAGACGCGGTACGCCCGCAATCCCGCTCCGCAAATCCGCAATGAAAGCGGAAAGTCCGGACGAGGGAACTGAAATCAGGTTCCGCTCGATCTCAGCGAAGAGTATCGCTTCACAACTGATCGTGACGAGTCGTGCAATGAGGGTGTCGCTTCCAATTCGCTGAATAAACCTGTAGGTTTCCCGGTACGTCGACAGGGCAGCCGAAGCGTTCCCATTGGCAAACTCAATCCGAGCTTTGCGCATGGCAAAATTGGTTAGCAACTTAAACTCTGCTAGCTCGGGAAACAAGGTACTGGAATCGACCCGGCTCCGAGAAGGAATTCTAGGCTTTTGGTTACCCCGCAGTATCAGCGACCACGCAGGACCAAAGTTCTTTACTATAGCTTGGTCGTAATCTAGAGAGGTTGGCCATCCCGGGCCGGACGGCAAGGATTTCAGCGCAGCTTTGAGTGTTTCAAGTGTTTCTAGTCTCGACTTTAAGAAGTAAGCATCCGATTTCTGTGGTTGCTCGGATCGTTTGAGTCCTTCGAGAAGTAGCCCCAGAGAATTGTATGAAATCAACGTGCTTGCAATAGAACCCCGCATGCGCTCTCCGGCCAGCACATAGTCCTCATAGGCACCCTTCCCATTCTTGATGATGTTGGTTTGAAGAGAATCCTTTTCCTGCGGGGTTATGCCAGTGGTGAGGAAAACCAGCCCAAGAATCGCCACACTTGCCATGCAGACCATTATAAGGCATCAGTGCAAAAACCTCAGATCGATGGTTGACTTTTTTGCACTGAAGGCCCCTAAAGATAGATCTACAAATCCGAACGAATCCGAACTAATCCGAACCTAAAGCACCGTGTAAGTAATTAATCCGCCTGAGGGGGAACGTTAATTAAATCCGTCTTAGGTTCAATCTTCAAGCGCGCGCTGGACCAAGTCCTGCGCCATTTGGGGGTTCGCTCGGCCTTGGCTCTGCTTCATGACCTGGCCGACCAAGAAACCCTTGACGCCGACATTCCCAGCTTTGTACTTCGCGACAATCTCGGGGTTCGCGGCGAGGACGGCTTCGACGATCGGCGTGATTGCGCCGGAGTCGGTGATCTGGCTGGC
This sequence comes from bacterium, assembly GCA_027485645.1. Lineage (GTDB taxonomy): Bacteria > Armatimonadota > Fimbriimonadia > Fimbriimonadales > Fimbriimonadaceae > Fimbriimonas. The sequence goes on along the minus strand of JAIXQR010000001.1, from coordinate 754,346 downwards.
CCCTTTCTCCTTCGCGATCTCGCTGGCCATTTTGCCGGTGGCGTAGACCTCGGCGAAGATGTCTTTCGCCATCTTGCCCGAGAGGGTGCCGTTCGAAATCAACGTCGTCAGGTCAACGAGGTGGGCCGCTGTCACGCGGCTTTCGGCTGGGGTCTTCCCTTCCTCGTTCAGCATCTTCGCGAAGTCGCTGTTCATCCAGTTGCAGATCGCCTTAGCATCGCCACCTTTCGAAACGGCATCTTCGAAGAAGTAGGCCCAGTCGCGGTCGGCGGTCATCAGGTTGGCGTCGTAAGCGCTCAGGCCGAGGTCCGACTGGTACCGGCGAATCTTCGCCAACGGCAATTCGGGCAGATTGGCGCGCAGCCCCTCGATGTAATCCTCCGTGAACACCATCGGAATGAGGTCCGGATCGGGGAAGTATCGGTAATCGTTTTCCGATTCCTTCACGCGCATCAGGTAGCTCGCTTCCTTCTGCTCGTTCCAGCCGCGGGTTTCCTGCCGAATGACTTCGCCGTTGTCCAGCGCCGCCGATTGTCGCCGGACTTCAAACTGCACACCAAGCTGCACCGAACGGAAGGAATTGAGGTTCTTCAGCTCCGTCTTGGTCCCAAGCTCGCGGGTACCTTCGGCACGCACGGAAATGTTCGGCTCGCAGCGAAGCGAGCCTTCTTCCATCTTGCCGTCGCAAACGCCGAGATACAGAAGAATCTGCCGAAGCTGGGTCAGGTACTCCTTCGCTTCGTCGGGATTGGTGATATCGGGATAGCCGTGCTCGTTCATGCCGCTGACGATTTCCATCAGCGGAGTTCCGGCGCGGTTGTAGTCAATTCCGCTGCCGCCGTTGGTCAAATGCAGCAGCTTCCCGGTGTCCTCCTCAAGGTGAATTCGCCGAATGTTGATCTTCTTCACGCCGCCGTCGACGGTCGGAATCTCGAGGAAGCCGTAGTAGCCGAGCGGGTTGGTTTCACCGTACTGCGACACCTGGTAAGCCTTTGGAAGGTCCGGATAGAAGTAATTTTTGCGGTGGAACACGCTGTACATCGCGATCTGGCAGTTCATCGCCAAGGCGGTTTTCAGCACCATCTCAATGGCAGCACGGTTCGGCACCGGCAAAGTTCCAGGCAGGCCCAGGCATACCGGGCAAACTCGCGTATTCGCTTCCCCGCCAAACGCCACCCGACAGCGGCAGAACATTTTGGATTGGGTAGCGAGTTCGGCGTGGACTTCCATGCCCACGCTGGGTAAGTAGTTCGGCATGCGATCCGATTTTACCGATACCCGCGCCGATGGGTCTCGGGAACGCTTTTCGATTGCGGTAACGTCCTAATCAGATATGCCCGTCATCACCGCTCTTGCCATTATTGCGATGACCCAAACGGGCGGCGAAAGCCCGAAGCAGCAACCCTCGGGTCTCCCGGCAAAAAAGGTTGCCGCTCCGAAGCCGAAGACGGCCGAGCAAATGGTCGAGACCGCTATCTACAACCGGCTGAATCAACAGGCGGATATCTGGTTTAAGGACGGCGACTATCCAAAAATCATCCAGATGCTGAAAATCCAGAACGGCTTCGATCCAGCCGATTACGAAGCCGCGACGAATCTGGGCTGGCTTCTGGAAAGCATCGAAAAGCCAGAAGAGGCAGCGGAGGTCTACGAGCGATACGCCGTTTCGAACCCGAACGACCCCGATTCCGCCCTGCCGCGAGCGCAGCAACACTTCTTAAAGCGCCGATGGAAGGAAGCGATTGCCGCCGGTGAAAAGTTCCTCACCCCGAAATCCCACCCGAACCTGTACCGCATCGTCGCGAACAGCTACGAGCGCCTGAAGGAATACAAGAAGAGCCGCGCGACATGGGAGCGCTACCTTAAGCTCCACCCAGATGACGCACCCGCAAAGGCGCGCCTTGCGACCGTGATCAAGAAAGAAGCCGAGAAGTAAGGTTAAACCGGCGCTGGAACTTCCATCTGCGCGATCACATCGCGAGCATCAGTTGGGTTCTCCACCAGCTCGTCGGTTCGAATTTCGCCGTCCTTAAATCGAATGATTCGCTTGCAGTGCAAGGCGACATCTTCTTCGTGCGTGACGATCACGACCGTCTTGCCTTCTCGGTTCAGCAACTGGAACACGGCGAGGATTTCTTCCGCGGTCCGGGAGTCGAGGTTTCCGGTCGGCTCGTCGCCAAGGATCAAGACCGGCTGGTTCACGATGGCTCGGGCGATGGCAACGCGCTGTTGCTGACCACCGGAAAGCATCGCGGGAGTGTGATCCATTCGCTGGGCAAGGCCCACCATTTCGAGAGCTTTCTTCGCGCGCTCAGTTCGGCCCTTTGCGCCAGCGTAGATCAGCGGCAGCTCCACGTTCTTCAGCGCCGAGGTTCTTGGGAGGAGGTTAAAGTTCTGGAAAACGAAACCGATGTACTTGTTTCGTACATCCGCTAGTTCGTTGTCATCCATTCCGGCGACGTTCTGGTTGCTCAGGAGGTAATCGCCAGAGGTCGGTCGGTCTAGGCAGCCGATCATGTTCATAAAGGTCGACTTTCCGGAACCGGATGGCCCCATGATGGCGACGAACTCGCCCTCATTGATCGTCAGGTTCACTCCCTTGAGGGCATTGACCACCTGGTCTCCCATAACATAGCGCTTGGAGAGGCCTTTGACTTCAATGATGGATTTCGACATGGATTCTCATACGCTACCCAAGATGGGAATGATTACCGGGACCTTTTGAATTTGTCGGCCATTTCGCGCGACGACTTCGCCCCGTGTGCGTTAATAACGGTGGAATGAGTGTTCGAAGCGTTGATCCCCCGGCCGACAGAACTTCAACCGGCCGGCGAGTGCTCACCCGTCCGTTGGCCGCGACGACCTATCTGTTGCGGAATGCCGGAAAGTCGATCCCGCTAACGGCGGTCATCGTTTTGGCCGTCATGTTGGTGGCGGGCATCATTTCGATGATCAACTCGATTCCGCTCTCCATCCGAGTGATCTACAACTATTCCCGCGAGTTCACCGGCATCACGCCGCGCGGCGATGCGGCGAAAACCCAGCCAATTCTGGACGAGATCAAGAAGAAAAGCCCGATCCCGATCGATCGCATCATCGTGTGCCGAACAACGGCGACGGTCGTTCAGAGCATCGTCGGCAAATGGCCCTTTTACATCGCGGGGCTCAAGCAAGATGACCTTCAGTACTACCTTGACCGGCAGGGCTCAAAGGGTCTAGATGGCCGGCTCCCTGGCGCCGGTAAGGCCGAGGCCGTCATCAGCCGCCCGGTCGCCCAGAACCTTGGACTAAAGCTCGGAAGCGAGCTCCTGGGCCCGGAAAAGGACGACGGCTTTTCTCCGAACTCGGTGAAGGTCGTAGGAATCGCCGATACCGACCGCTGGGTGATGCTGACAAGCATCGAGTACCTCCAGGATTTCCATTTCCCACCCATCGACATCGGCATCCTTTGCGCGCCAACCCCGGCTGAGCAATCGAAACTTGACCTTTGGGCGGAGAAGTATTTCAAAGGCCGCCCGGTCGCCGTTCTTGCCTATCACCAAGTGGAAAAAGACACGAACGACATGTTCGCGACGCTCTACCAAATCCTAAACGTGGTGATCGGCACCCTGGTGCTCGTGATCACGACGATGATGGGCATGCTGATGAACATCTACCAATCGCAACGCCTGGTCGAGTTCGGATTACTCCAAGCGCTCGGCTACACCAAGAAGCAGCTGCTTTCAAGGGTTGTCATCGAGACCATTCTCGTTGTGGTGTTCGGCTGGTTGCTCGGGCTTTTAGCCGCTTACGGATTGCTAAACGTGGCGAAGCAGACGCTCATGGATCCAAAGGCGTTCGCACTAAATGTCCTCGACCCGGTGGCTTACGCATACAGCATTCCGCTTCCGATCGCGATTCTGATCGTTGCCATCGCGACGGTTGTGTTGCGGTTCCGCAAATTCGATCCGATTGGCGTGGTCGAACGGAGGATTGTCTGATGCTACAAGTCACGTCGGCAAGCCTCGTCTATCAAGACCAGGGACGTGATCTTTTCGCCTGCCGCGAAGTTTCGTTAGAAGTCCGAGAGAACGAGTTCCTCGGGATTCTTGGCCCATCTGGCTCGGGCAAGAGCTCACTTCTCTATTTAATGAGTGGCCTCAAAACGCCAAGTTCCGGGCAGATCACTTTCGATGGCAAGCCGCTTTCGGGAATGGACGACGCCTCGCGCGCTAATTTGCGGCTGAAAGAGTTTGGGTTCGTATTCCAACAGCCTTACCTGCTTGGGTATTTGAGCGCCATCGAAAACGTGTTGGTGGCTCAGCCATCGGGCGGAACCATCGAGAGCGCAACCGATTTGCTGACAAGCCTCGGCTTAGCCAACAAGCTACACCGGCTCCCGCACGAGCTGAGCGGTGGAGAGCGTCAGCGAGTTTGTGTGGCGAGGGCCCTAATGGGCAATCCACGCATCATTTTCGCGGACGAGCCGACCGCCTCCCTTGACCACAAGAACGGAGTCGCGGTCGTGAACCTCCTCAACGATCTGCGCGGCAAAGGCGCCTTGGTGATGGTTACGCACGACCCGACCATGCTGGAGCGTGCAGACAGGATCGTGCGCCTGGTGGATGGCCACGTCTCCGAACCCCACCTGAGTTAGAACTCGAAGAGGGACATCTGCAACGGTCGCTCGTGATTGAGCAACCACTGTTTACGATCCGTTCCGCCGGCAAAGCCGGTGAGCGAGCCATCGGACCCAAGAACGCGATGACACGGGATGATGATGCTCAAAGGGTTTTTGCCGATCGCAGCACCCACGGCGCGAACGGCGAACGGGTTCTCCATTTGTTCAGCAATGTCTCGGTACCGTAGCGTCTCGCCGTACGAGATTTCTTGAAGTTGCTGCCAGACCTTGATCTGAAATTCCGTGCCTTCGAGATAGAGCGGGACCGAGAATCGCTCGCGCCGATTGTCGAAATACTCCTGAAGTTCTCGGGTAGCGAGGTCGATGATCGGGTCGTCATCTAGCTCAACTCCGATGTACCGCGGGGGATGTTGATGTGCTTCGAAATACAATCCGCACAGCCCTTCTGACTCCGAAACCAGAGTCAACGGTCCGATGGGGGAAGGTATTTGGCGGAATCCACGGCTCACGAGCAGATTCTAGCTAAGTTCGGCTTGGGCCGTTTGGAAAAACATTCTGCGAACAACGGTCACTTTTTCGAGTATGAACATAGACCCCAAGAAAGGGGTCTGGTATGATTCGAAGTTGCGTCACGGTCATCCGTGAGGCGGCTAAGACGAGTTCGCTCGTCATAGGCGAAAACCTTAGTTGTACGGGTAACGATGGAAATGCGATCTCAGAAAGAGAACTGGTTGACGAAGCTAGTAGCATTGCGCTGCGCCCACCGCACAACTCCTTTCGTCGGGTTTTCCGCGCAAGAGCAAATCTTGTGTCTGCGCACGGTTCAACCGGAGGTACATGTGATTGACAAACAACCTGCTCCTTATTAGCACACTCGTCCTGGGCGCAATTGCGACTCCAGCAACGGGAACATTCATCGACTGGATTCGCAACACGCTCGGGCGTAAAGCTAAGGCAGCCCAAGCAGCGACCCTACCACCACCACCGCAGATTCAAAATGACGCGGGTTGGACTCTCATTCACTGCGACGACGAAGAAGCCTTCGGCGAGTGGTTGGGACACGACGAGGAGGGCCTACCGGCCCGCATTGGTGAAGAGCCATCGCTAGGCTCTCATCTTTTGATCGAACTCTACGGGTGCAACCATGAAGCCCTTGAAAAGGAAATCGTGGTTGGGAAGGCAATGAAGGACGCGGCGATTCAGAGCGAAGCCACGGTCGTCACCGACTCTTTCCATGAGTTCAAGCCGTACGGAGTTTCCGGCGCGGTTATTATTCAGGAGTCGCACTACACGATTCACACGTGGCCCGAGCATGGCTATGCCGCAGTTGACTTGTTCTACTGTGGAGGCACCATCCTCGTTCACCGAGCGGTCGAAGTGCTGAAAGAGCGGTTCCAACCGACTCGAATCAAGTTCCTCGTTGTTCGACGAGGACTGCACAGCGAAGTCAATCGCTGAACAAAACAAGTTCCAAGCCCCGGAATCAGCGCAGATTCCGGGGCTTTTTTGTGCCCGAAGCTTCCCGGCATGTTAAGTGTCCTTAACAACTCTTTCCTTTTCTGAATCTATCACCCAAGATGGAGGGATGTTTCTGCTAGGCGTCTTGGCTTTAGCCCCGTCTTTCCCGTACCTCGCCGCTCCGGCGGGCCGCGAATACGCCCGCGTTGTACCGAACGGCACCACGATCCTTCCGAACGGTCGCTTCCTCACCCCTCTCGGTAAGCGCCTCTATACGCAAACCGATCTCTGGAACGTCGTTGTCTCTCAAGACGAGAAAACCGTCGTAGGCTTTGACGATGAGGGCCTCACGATTCACGAAGGCGGCGAGCGAAAGCGACTCAAGCTTCCAAAGACCGCTCCGGCCGGAGTCTTCTCCCCCGACGGAACGAAATTGATCATGAGTACCGGCGACACCGCTGGGCTGGCGATCATCGACCGAGCTACTTGGAAAGTTGAGCAGCAAATTCCGACCGGTGAGAACGGCTACCTCAACGACCTGATCGTCACCCCGGACGGCAAGACGGTTTACGCGGTCGATGTTGCGACCCAGGATTTGGTGACTATCGATCTCGCGGGTGCCAAGGTTCTTAGCCGAGTCAAAGCTGGTCGACAGCCTTACGCGATTGCCTTTTCAGCGGACCAGAAGTCGGTTCTCGTTGCGAACATCGGCGTCTTCGACTACACGGCGGTTCCAAAGCCGGAAGCCGGCAAAGGCCACCCTGCGGGACTTCAGTACCCGCCGTTTGGATACCCCAGTAAGGAAGCAACGGAAGGCGTTTATCGCGAGGGTCGGCAAATCGCGGGCCTTGGCGATCCGCGAGTGCCAGACTCCCAAAGCATCTACCAATATACGATCACTGATCCCGCAAAGCCGAAGAAGATTGCCTTCGCGAAGTCCGGAATTCTGATCCATGCTCCGGCCGACGGCGGGAAGTCGGTTGGTGCAAGCGCTCCAAACGCTCTGCTCGTTTACGGCAAGCGGCTCTACGTCAGCAACGCGAACAACGACACAATTTCCGTCTTCGATACGAGCTCGCTGAAGAACGTTCAGACCTACAAGATCACCCCGATGCCAGAGGTGAAGAATCTTCGCGGTGTGATTCCGAGCGGTATGGCAATCTCGCCAGATGGAACTCGGCTTTACGTTTGCGAAAGCGGTCTCAACGCCATCGGCGTGATCGAAACCAAGACCGGCAAGACCCTCGGCCACATTCCGAGCGGCTGGTTCCCGATGCAGGTTCGCATTTCGAAGGACGGCAAGACCCTCAACGTTGCCACTCAGAAAGGCATCGGACGTGGACCGCAAGGTGCAAAGCAGCCACGTGCTCAAGACGACGAGCGATTTGGACTGACAGCCATGCCAGGCATGGTCCAGCAACTCACCATCCCCGCCGATGCGGAGATGGCAAAGTACACGAAGCAAGTTCTGACCAACAATGGCCTCGTTGTTCGAACCGCGCGGCCTACCCAGAAGGTCATGCCGTTGCTGCCAGGTACCGCGAGCAAAGAAATCAAGCACGTTGTTTTCATCACCAAGGAGAACCACACGTTTGACGGCATCTTTGGCGGGCTGAAGGGCGCGAAAGGCGAGCCCGACTATGCCGAGTACGGCATGAACGGTTGGATAGAAGAGAAAGGCCGAGCCACCCGCTTGCCGATCATGCCAAACCACATCCGTCTGGCAGAGCAGTTTGGGATTTCGGACAACTTCTACATGGAGCCGCAAGCAAGCGGCGACGGACACCGCTGGCTCGTCGGCGTGTACCCATCCCTGTGGACAACCCGCGTGTACTACGCAGGTTGGAACTTCAAGGCCGATGACAAAACCAAAGGCCGAATGGTTTCGTTCGGATCGGACGGCTCTCAGATTCCTGAGGACTATCTGGAGAACGGATCGCTATGGGAGCACCTGCATCGCGCCGGTATTAGCTTCCGCAACTACGGCGAAGGGTATGAACTTCCAAATTCGCTTGAGCTAGATCCGAACAGCAAGACCGGCACAAACTACGTTGTTAACCATCCGATGCCGAAAATCCTGTTCGAGAACACTTGTTTCGAATTCCCAGCCTACAACAACTCGATTCCCGATATCGCTCGTGCCGACTGGTTTGAGGAAGACATCGAAAAGAACTTCCGGGCCAAGAAGAAGCCACTGCCAAAGTTCATGAACATTGCGATCTGCAATGACCACGGCTCAGGCGCGCGACCGGATCGCGGTTACCCGTACGTTTGCAGCTACATGGCCGACAATGACCTCGCTTTGGGACGAATCGTGGACTACTTGAGCCACACGCCCGAGTGGAAGAACATGGTCATTTTTGTTACCCAGGACGACTCTGGCGGCGATGACGACCACGTCGATCGACACCGAAGCTTTGTGATGGCGATTGGACCATACGTGAAGCGCGGCTATGTTTCAAATGACCACACCAGCATCATGTCGATCATCCGGTCGATCTACTTGCTGTTCGGACTTGGACCGAACAACATGTTCGATGCGGTTGCGACGCCGCTGGATGACATGTTCACCGACAAGCCAAACTTCGCACCTTACAACCATGTGCCGGTCGACCCGCGCGTGTTTAAGCCCGAAGAGACGTTCGACCCGAGCGACCCGCAGTTCAAGCGACGACGGTCGGAAAAGCTGATGAAGATGGACGATCCAAAGTTCGTTGAGTGGCTGCGAAACCGCAGCAAGAACTAAGTTCGCTCCAAAAGGAAGTCCGGGAAGAAACCTTCCCGGACTTCCTTTTTTAGTGCTCGATTGAAGCCGTGAGCGCCGGCTCTCGAAGCAACCATTCCTTCACCATCTCAGGGATGGAGGTCGCCTTCTTCTTTTCACCCACCATCACGTGCCACGTGTAGCCGGTGGTTGTGATCAGATCTCGCGTGACGTTGTACACCTCATAGTCGAAGCGCATACTCGCGCGTTTCATTTCGCTGATCCAGACTCGAACTTCGATCAAGTCATCGTAGAGAACTTCGGCACGATAGTTGGCGTGTGATTCGACGACGGGCAACTTATAGCCGAGTTGTTCTAGTTGCAGATACGTAAATCCTCGGTCTCGGCAATAAGCTCCCCGAGCCTGTTCAAACCAGTAATAATAGTTTGCATAGTACGCGTGACCCATCATGTCGGTCTCTCCGTAGCGAACGCGTATCTTTTCAACCGTGGGCGTTTGGTACGCCGGACTAAATTTCATGCGAGATGAGTTAACCCCGACGCACAAGAAATTGACCGAAGGTCGTAGAAAAACGAGCCCACGATGAGCAGTGAAAAGAGCTTCCGCCCGAAAGTAGCCAAGACCCGCATCAAGGCGAGGCTGCTCAGCCCGATTCTGGAATTCGCGCAGAACGAAGCGACTTCGGGAATGATGCTCGTCGGGCTCGCAGTCTGGGCAATGCTTTGGGCAAACCTTGGCCCGGCTGGCCATTACGAGGCTTTCTGGAGCACGCCGATCTCGATCAACATCGGCGAGTTCACCGAAAGACACTCGCTTCGGTACTGGATCAACGATGGCCTGATGGCCCTCTTTTTCTTGTTGATGGGTCTCGAGATCAAACGGGAGTTCCTGGTGGGAGAGCTGAGTTCGCGCGACAAGGCTGCGCTACCCATCATCGCGGCGATCGGGGGCATGATCGTTCCGGCTGGGATTTATGCCGCAATCAACGCCAACGGTGGGGATTTGCGAGGCACCGGCGTGCCGATGGCAACGGACATTGCCTTCTCGCTCGGAGTATTGTCGCTACTAGGTTCGCGCGTTCCCGTCGCCCTCAAGATCCTCTTGGCCGCGATTGCGATCGTCGATGACCTCGGAGCGGTACTGGTTATCGCAATCTTCTACACCGCCCAAATCAATCTGGCGATGCTCGGGGGAATGGCGGCGTGCCTCGTTGTGCTGTACGCCATGAACCGGCTAAACGTGAAGTCACTAGCCGCGTACACGGTGATCGGACTCCCTCTGTGGCTGTTCACGCTCTGGTCGGGAGTTCACGCGACCGTCGCCGGTGTGCTTCTCGCGATGTTTCTCCCGATCCGCACCTTCATTGACCCGGTCGAATACGTAAGCGAAACCAACGCGGCGTTACAAGCCTTTGAAGACTGTCCGGCGGCAGCGGATCCGCACGAGATGACACCCGACCGACAGCTTGCAGTCCGAGAAATCGGTCGACTCGCGACCGATGTACAGATGCCGCTCGAACGGATGGAGGACATCTTGAGTCCGTACATCACGTACGTGGTCGTGCCGGTCTTTGCCCTTGCGAACGCCGGGGTGGTGCTGACCGGTGGCGCTAGCCTCGCCGGGCCAGTCAGCGTCGGCGTTCTCGCAGGGCTGATTGTTGGCAAGCCACTCGGCATTCTTGGTGCGAGTTGGCTCGCAGTCCAGCTACGACTGGCCGGGCTTCCGGATGGAATCACCATGCGGCATGTCGCCGGCGTCGGAATTTTGTGCGGTATCGGGTTTACGATGAGTCTCTTCGTAGCTGAACTCGCGTTCAAAGCGCCAGAAGCACACAACTCAGCAAAGCTGGCCACGATTGCGGCCAGCACCATGATGGGAATTCTCGGATTTGCGTTTCTTTGGCGGCGTCCTAGTACCCAGAAACCTCTGCTGCCTGAGTCGTAATCGCCTCAAGCCCCAACCGCGCACGGGCCTCGTCCAGCAGTTTAGGTGTCGAACTTGTGCCGATTCTCGTGACGCCGATTGCTCGCACTTCAATGATGCGATCCAGGTCTCGCACGCCACCTGCGGCCTTGACCTGCACATGCTCAGGACTGTGCTTGCGCATCAAGATTAGGTCTTCCGTAATCGCTCCCGTCGGGGCGTAGCCGGTGCTCGTTTTGACCCAGTCTGCCTTCAGCTCACCGCAGATCTCGCATAGACGAATCTTCTCATCGTCGGTGAGATATGCATTTTCAAAGATCACCTTAACCTTCTGACTGCGACCATGTGCGACCTCAATCACGGCTCGGATGTCGTCCTGAACCTCGACCCAGTGAGCGCTCTTCACGCGGCTGACGTTCACAACCATGTCCAGTTCTTGTGCGCCGTCATCAATCGCGCGGTTGGCTTCGAATGCCTTTGCGGCAGTTGTGTGACCGCCGTGTGGAAAGCCAATCGTCGTACTGACCTTCACATCGGATTCCTGAAGGAGTTCGCTGCAAAGCGGCACCGCATACGGCATGATGCAAACGCTCGCAACATCGTAAGCCACCGCCAGCCGGCAACCCGCGACGAGATCTGAATAGGTCAACGTTGGGTTGAGCAACGAATGGTCGATCATTTTTGCGATGTCAGCGTAATTCCACATGGTTAGATTCCTGAATGTTGAATGAAGTTCGAGACCTACTGATCGTTAGCGCAAAGCGCCTTCGGCCGGTTGCGTCCGGCGGAGCGGGCCGAGCCAGTTGTAGAAGGCGTAATGTTCGGGATGATAGTGCGTGATCTCGAACCAAAGCCGAGTCTCGGCATCGAGAAAGCCGACCGCTCGCACTTCTAGCACGGCTGATACGGGTTCTAATTCCAGTGCCTTAGCCACGCTCTCGGTCGGCACTACGGCAGAAATCGTTTCTTCCGAACCGTACAGGGTTAAGCCAAACCGAGATTCAAGCGTTGTAAAGAGTGATCCGCCAACGTCCCCGACCTTGAGTCCGGGGCAAAAGCCAGCGAGCAAGTAACGCTCTTCACAGATCACGGGAACATCATCCGCCGTTCGGACGCGGACCATTCGGTAAATCCGGTCAAGTTTGCCGCAGTGCAGGTTCTCAATGACTTCAGGATCGAATTCGCTTGCCCGTCCCGAGCTGAACTCCAATACATCGGTGCCCGGCACCTTTCCGGCCCGCTGACACTGGGCGGTGAAGCTCGTGAGTGAGCGCAGATCGTAGTCGATGGTTTGGGCTTTGACAAAGGTTCCGACGCCAAGTCGGTACTCCAGCACGCCTTCTGCCACTAGTGCACTCAAGACCTTGTTCGCCGTAATTCGGCTCGTGTTGTACTTAGCGGCGACATCCCGCTCGGTCAGAAACTTGTCTCCAGCCTCGTACATTCCACGATCCATCAGATCCTTAAGTTCTTGTTTGATCTTTGAGTAGACGGGTACCGGTTTCATAACTTTCGCACGTGGCCTAGCCAATATTATTGTTCTTTTCGCTACCCCCGGTCAAGCGTTTTGCCAAAGAAACATCGCCGTTACCGTTGGCGAATCTGTGATCTCGCCGCTAACGCACATTTCGCGTACTTGGGCGGGCGTAAATTTGCCCTGGGTAAGGTCCGCTTCTTCCTCTTCTAACTCCAAATCGGTCTGCTCAAGGTCTTCCGCCAAGAACACCGTGTACTCCTGATTACTAAAGCCCGGGGCAATGGCAAGTTTGCCGAGTGCGGTCAATCGCCCCGCGAGGAGACCGGTTTCCTCACGCAATTCTTGTCGAGCGATCTCAACTGCCGAAAGCTCTGGCCGTCCTTCAACCGCACCGCTGGGAAACTCCCAGGACCAACGCTGATTTGGGTACCGATACTGCCGGATCATTGTCACATGAGTGCCATCAAACGGGATCACCACGGCAAAAGGCGGCTTGTCAATCCAGGCGTAGATACCAGCCGACCCGTTCGACCTCTCAATCTGATCTTCAAAGAGGGTTAGCCACTTGTTTCGATAAACTTCTCGTCGGGAGGTCAGTCGCATGCTGAATTATGGTCCCGGAGTTTTCCCGAAAAGAATGGGTAGTTCACTCCGCCGAGTCTGTCAAACTGTACGTAGATAGGAACAGAATGCACGATGCCGGGTCTCCCGGGTGGGTGCTTCTGGAAACCCATATGAGCGAACAAGTACTTGACGAAAGCACTGCCCTTTTAGAACAATTTGCCAACCGAGAATATGAGCACGGTTGGAGCACCGATATCGAAAGTGACACTTTCGAACCCGGTCTGAACGAGGATGTCATTCGCCGACTGTCGGCCATCAAGGAAGAGCCGGAGTGGCTCCTGACCTGGCGGCTGAAGGCATACGAGCACCTCAAGACGATGCGAGCGCCAAAGTGGCCAAACGTCAGCTACACAGAAACCGATCTTCAGGCGATCAGCTACTACTCCGCGCCGAAGCTCAAGCCCGTGCTTGACTCGCTTGAGGATGCTGACCCACAGCTCCTAGAGACCTTCCGAAAGCTCGGCATTCCCGTCGAGGAGCAGAAGGTTCTCCTGAACGTCAAGGGTGCTGCCCCAACTCCCGCCGAGTCTCTCGCCCGCATGTCCGGAAACGTTGCGGTTGATGCCGTATTCGACTCCGTCTCCGTTGTGACGACCTTCAAAGAAGAGCTTCGAAAGCATGGCGTCATCTTCTGCAGCATCAGTGAGGCCGTCAAAGAGCACCCAGAACTGATTCAGAAGTACCTCGGCAGCGTTGTTCCCTACAGCGACAACTACTTTGCCACCTTGAACTCCGCCGTCTTCTCCGACGGTTCCTTCGTCTACATTCCGAAGGGCGTTCGGTGCCCGATGGAGCTTTCAACTTACTTCCGAATCAACGCAGAAAACACCGGTCAGTTCGAGCGAACCCTGATCGTGGCCGAAGAGGGCGCTTACGTGAGCTACCTCGAAGGTTGCACCGCTCCCCAGCGAGACGAGAATCAGCTACACGCCGCGGTCGTTGAGCTCATTGCCGTCGGAGACGATGCAACGATCAAGTACAGCACGGTTCAGAACTGGTACCCAGGCGATCCAAAGACCGGCGTCGGTGGCATCTATAACTTCGTGACCAAGCGAGCACGAGCAATCGGAAAGCGAAGCAAAGTCACCTGGACGCAAGTCGAGACTGGATCGGCGATCACTTGGAAGTACCCAAGCGTCATCCTGCAAGGCGACGATAGCGTGGGCGAATTCTATAGCGTGGCCCTTACCGCCGGAAAGCAGCAGGCCGACACCGGAACCAAGATGATTCACATTGGTAAGCGAACCAAGTCGACGATCGTCTCAAAGGGTATTTCGGCTGGCAACGGGCAAAACACTTACCGCGGCCTCGTAAAGATCAACCCCGGTGCAGACGGCGCGCGGAACTACTCGCAATGCGACTCGATGCTGATGGGCGACCGATGCGGAGCGCACACCTTCCCTTACATTGAAGTTAAGAACCCAACGGCAACGGTAGAACATGAGGCCTCTACCTCGAAGATTGGCTATGACCAAATCTTCTACTGCAACCAGCGAGGCATCCCGACGGAAGACGCGGTGAATATGATCGTTAGCGGATTCTGTAAAGAAGTGTTCCGCGAACTCCCAATGGAATTCGCGGTTGAAGCGCAGAAGCTTCTGGGCGTGAGCCTGGAAGGCAGCGTAGGTTAACTCTCGTTAGTAGCCGGGTACGGCTGTACTCGGCTACTACATCTCTAGGCGTTAATCCCGTTCGGGTACGGGCGCCGGAATTTTCTGGTCAGATTTCATTTGAGCTTTCAGAGGCTTTATTAAGTCTCTTAGGCACTTTGAAAATGAGCTGGCTTCTGGATTACGACTGAATTTCATCGTTGCCGACAAATCCAGTTCCTTTAGGTAAGCGAAGGTAAAACCTTCCGTCTGCAGTGCCAGGTCCATCAATTCAAGCTCGTCGGGACGCATCTCGGGCGGATGCAACTCGGCGCGGGAGCGCAAGTATGCACAACGCTCATCGGGTCCTGGAAGCTCGAATCTGATCTTTCGATCAAACCTACTTGGACGTTCGGTAAGAGCCGGGTCTAGCTTTTCGGGGTGGTTGGTGGTCGCTAAGATCAACACGCCCCGGTTCTCCGCAAAGCCGTCAAGCTCATTTAAGAGATACGAAAGCGCGTTTCGATCAATCAAGCTGTCCAAGTCTTCCATAACCAACATGCACGGAGCCATCTGGCGAGCTCTTCGGAAAACTTCCGAGATGCCGATTGCACTAGTCTTTTGTCCCGAATTGAAGTTACGCACGCTGATGCAAGGCAGCTTTGACTGCGCCATCACCGCCTTGATCGTTTGGGTCTTGCCATTTCCGGGTGGTCCGGTAAGCAGCACTCCACGCTTCCAAGGAAGTCGGTAGCGATTGTAAACTTCTTCAGCAGAGAAGAAGTCGAAGATATTCTCCTGAATATCCTGACGAAGCTCGTCGCTCAATGTCAGATCGTCAAGCGATGCCTTCCGGATCTGCTCGTACATTCTTTCGTCATTAGCAAACCCTCCGTTTGCATAGACCAGTAGGGCTGCACGCGAGGCGTAGCCATGGCGGCAGACTTCCTCGAAGAAGTCGTGGGCCAACTTGGCCGAATCCGTAATGATGAACTGACGCTTATCGCAATCTCCGTACGAGACCATCAGAACTCGTAGCTTATGCTCGCCCCAATGAACGTCAAAAAGACCGGTCGGTGCAGAAAACGTAACCGGAAGGTCCGAGTTAAACCAGTTCGCAAGGAGTGGACTATGCACGTCGTCCGATGGGCTGGCAAAAGCCTTTGTAGCGGAAACGAAATCGTGCAAGTCAAAGTCGAAGTCTTCGGTTTCTAGAATGTAGAACCCGCTAAAGTAGTCATGAATTTCCTGACTCAGCTTGTATGGTACAAGGGCCGGATAGGACGACAAACAGCTGTTAATGATCTGGGTTAAATTGCGCATCATGAACGTGCCCAGAAGGGCCGGAAGCAGGAACACCGCCGAGACTCGAAGATCGAGTCCGGATTGACTACCAAGAAGCGGTGGCGGCGTAGCGGTTCATGACGAAACTTTATTGTCCCGGTATGCGCTAAAAAAGTCAAGACTGTCGTATGCTTTTCCCGTGACCCAAGAGCACTTCTATGAGCTTTGTCTGATGGTTAGGCTCAATAACGGTGACCGCGAGATGGTCCGGGAACTGGCTGACGAGTTGCTCCTAAGAGGACACAGCGATCCTGAAATACTGGACCTTGCCATCGCCGATGACCAGAACTGGGAAACATCCCAGCCAATTCTCTCGGATCTGATTTCAAAACTTGGATTCATCACGACCCCAAGTCCAGCTGAAGAGCTTGCAAGAATTTATATCCAAAGGGGACTCCTGGCCGGGCAAAGTCCCATAGAAGCGGTCGACGCGTTGTGGAAATCCGCCTCGCTTGAAACGTTCCTTGAAACCAAGACTCTGAGCGATCTACTGTGCTGGGCGGATGTAGCGATCGCCACTTCAGAACCCAATCCAGCGCTAGAGAAACAAATCATGGAGTGGCTGGCACGAGAGACTTAATGCCGCTTCGCGATTCCGAGTAAAACGAATGAGGCGGCCTAAGCCGTCCAATGGATGAGCGCATGGCCGACCTAAACCGCACCCAGATTCTTTCCGGCGACCCGAACCGCACCCAAATGGGCGCGCCGCCGGTGGCAGATCCAAATAAGACGATGATGGGTTCGGCCCCCAGCCTGAACGCAACCCAGACGATCAAGCCGGTTCAATGCCCAGTCTGCAAAACGTTCAACCCGACCGGCGTCATGTTCTGCGTCGAGTGCGGCCTCATCTTCGACCGGGCTCTCCCCGGTGATGCCTTCGGAGCGCCGGCCATCCAACTGCCGATGCTGATCGACAGCAATGGCCGCGAACACCTCATTCGCCCCGGAACCAATGTAGTCGGACGAGAAGCCGATATTCAGCTCCCCGACGCCCGAGTCTCGCGCCGCCATGCGCAGATCACCTTCGACGCCAACGAGGTGCTATCGATCGAAGACCTGGGCTCGACGAACGGAACAAAGGTCAACGGCAACGCGCTCGCAGCCGGCCAGTCGCAAACCCTCGCTGGTGGCGAGAAACTCAGCTTCGGTGGCCTCGAGTTGCAACTCCAACTTCCGGGCGCGAAGGGTGGCAACACGACCCAAGTCTTCGCCAGCAACAAGACCGCCGCAATCGCCGCCGCGCCAAAGAAGGACGTCACCCCGGGTCGCCTCAAGGGCGGTGACTACGACCTTCCCCTCAAGCAGGGCATCAACACCTTCGGCCGAAAAGCGGATAACGATGTCTGCATCCCAGACCCGTACGTTAGTGGAAAGCACGGCACCATCGAACTCACCGACGCTGGTGTCTACATCACCGACATCGGCAGCTCAAACGGAACGGTGCTCAGCGGAGCGAAGCTCGTGCCGAACATGCGAACGCTGGTTCGTCCAGACGACGAAATCCAGCTTGGTTCCGTGCGGCTGACCGTAGAGGTTAGTCCGCAACCCTGAGAACGCTGAGGAAGGCTTCCTGAGGCAGTTCGATACTTCCGATCTGCTTCATTCGCTTCTTGCCTTCCTTCTGCTTCTCAAGCAGCTTTCGCTTTCGGGTGATGTCTCCGCCGTAGCACTTCGCAATGACGTTCTTTCGGAACGGCTTGATGGTGTCGGCAGAGATGACCTTTGCCCCGATGGCCGCCTGAACGCGGACTTCGTACTGCTGTCGCGGAACGACTTCCTTCAGTCGTTCCACCATTCCGCGGCCCCGGTTGTAGGCAAATTCCTTGTGGACGATGAAGGAAAGCGCGTCGACGGGGTCACCGTTCAACAGAATGTCTACCTTCACCAGACTGCTCTGAACGTACTCACTGAGGTCGTAGTCGAACGACGCATAACCTCGGGTCGAGCTCTTGAGCTTGTCAAAGAAGTCCAAAAGAATTTCACCGAGTGGCAACACGTAGTGCAGAATCACGCGCTGCGGTGTCGGATATTCGGTTCGAACGTAGGTCCCGCGTCGCTCTTGGCAAAGTGTCATAACCGCGCCGACGTAGTCGTTCGGAACCATGATGGTTGCCGTTACGGTCGGCTCTTCCACCATCTCAATCAAGTTCGGGTCCGGCCATTCGGCTGGGTTGGAAATCTGAATGATCTCCTGACTCTTCATCGTCAAGCGGTAATCCACCGACGGTGCCGTGAGAATCAAATCGAGACCGAACTCGCGCTCAAGTCTTTCTCGAGCGATTTCCATGTGGAGCAGTCCAAGGAATCCGCAACGGAAGCCGAAACCTAGCGCGGCAGAAGTCTCCGGCTCAAACTGCAGCGCAGCATCGTTCAAGCGGAGCTTGTCGATCGCGTCGCGCAAATCTTCGTACTGATCGCCGTCGCTCGGATACAAGCCACAGAAGACCATACTGAGCGCTTGTCGATAGCCCGGAAGTGCCTGCGTCGCGGGTTCTAACGCGTTGGTCACCGTATCGCCGACGCGAGCATCGCCGATGCTCTTCATGGCGGCAGTCAAGAATCCTACTTCCCCGCAAGCGAGGCCGTTATCAACGGTCAGCGCAGGACCAAAATGGCCCGTCGAGTCGATATCAAACTTCGACCCGGTCGCCATCATCTGAATCTTGTCGCCTTTCTTGACGCTTCCGTCGGTGATTCGAATGTAGGCAACTGCACCCTGGTAAGCGTCGAAGTGAGAGTCGTAGATCAGTGCTCGGAGCGGCGCATTCGGGTCGCCCTTCGGCTGCGGAACGCGAGCCACGACGGCTTCCAAAATTTCATCAATTCCAATTCCGGCCTTTGCGGAACAAGGAATGGCGTCGGTGGCGTCAATCGCGACCGCGCTTTCGATTTCTTCCCTTGCCCGCTCAATATCTGCGTGGGGCAAGTCGATCTTGTTAATCACCGGAATGATCTCCAAGTTCTGGTTCATCGCCATGCTAGCGTTCGCAATCGTCTGCGCTTCAACGCCTTGGCTCGCATCAACCACCAAAAGCGCGCCTTCGCAAGCGGCCAAGGCTCGAGAAACTTCGTAGGTGAAGTCAACGTGACCCGGCGTGTCAATCAGATTTAGCTGGTAGGTAATTCCGTCTTTTGCCGTATAAAGCAATCGGACAGCCGCCATCTTGATCGTAATGCCGCGCTCTCGCTCGATGTCCATGCTGTCGAGCATTTGTTCTTGAGCCGTTCCGCGAATGGCACCGCATCGCTCAATCAATCGGTCAGCGAGCGTAGATTTGCCGTGATCGATGTGCGCGATGATGCAAAAGTTTCGGATCCGCGACTGATCGATATTAGACTGGTCGAATTTTGACTGGTCCATAAGTTTTCAAGAACGACTGAAATTATACCGGGGACTTTAGGCTGGAGGTTGGAAAATCTGGCGGTTTCGTGTATGATTCATGCATGGCAACGAAAACCATATCTATTGAGGTCGATGTTTACGAGCTTCTAAAGGAGCTCAAGATCAGTCCGTCGGAGTCCTTCTCTGAGGTCATCCGCCGAACCGTTCCGAAGCGAGCCAGAACCGTGCGTGAAATCCGAGCCCTGTACGATGCCGGTGAGCTAAAGAGCGGGATCCTAACCGACGAGGACGTCGCCAAAATCGAAGAGGCGAGAGACTCCGGCTCGCCTGCACGAGACGCCTGGGCCGAATAATTTCTCATCCGTAGCGCCATGGATAGAGCTATTGCCGATACCTGCGTCCTGATCGATCTTCAGAGACAAAATGCCGCCGCAGAAAGACTGCATGATCGCTACCCAGATGTTCAACTAGAACTGAGCTTCATTGCGGCGGCGGAATTTCTCATCGGGTTCGATGCCATCCCGGAACAAGGAATGCGAGTCCTGGCCGAGTTTAGCGTCAAGCCCGTAACCTCAGACACTTGGCAACTCTACGCCCGCATCTGGAACCGACTAAAGCGGAACGGCAACCTGATCGGGCCGAATGACCTTTGGATAGCCGCCACGTGCCTAGAGCACGGTTTACCAATCCTCACGCGGAATGTGAGAGAATTTGAGCGCGTTCCAGGACTCGAGATCCTCAGTTACTAGCAAATCGAGCGGTCTTCACCATTCGAGCAAACGCTGCCTGGAGAACCTTTTCTTCGGTCTTGCTAGGAATCTTCACGCTGAGAGCAAGCACCGGACCCTTCGGGCTATGGAGCAAAACGTACCGACGATCGGCAAATCCGCTTTCGTCGCTGATCGTGAAGCTGCAGGTGTTGTAGCCCTGATCGGTCTTGCCAAGTTTGTACGGAGTGGCCGTTCCCTTCTTCTCCCGCATGATGAAGAACATCGAGGTCTTGTAGAGCTGATCCCAATCTGGCTTTGGACCCGCATTAGCCGTCATCGCGGTCATCTTGCCGTTCTTTCCGTCGAACTCTCGCTGACCAAAAGAAGTCTCCTTGGAGACTTCCCAGCCCTTCGGCACTTCAAGGGAATAAGCAGAAGTTACAACCTTCACGAACCCATCTTTCAGGTCGGTGACTTTGGCATCAAGCGGTACTTGGGCGAGAAGAATGGCAAACATGACGTTATCTACGCACAATCCCAAGAAACGGCTTATTCAATGAAAATTTGACAAATGTAATTCATCGGCCTAAGCTCACCGTGGAGATTCCATGAAATTGCCATTCCGTTCCTCAATGATGCAGAACACGCTCATGGCTTGCGCCGTCCTTACCGTCCTAGCGTGCGGAGGAGAGTGCGGTGGCGATGACGAATCGAGTTCACAGGTGGTAGGGCCATTGAACTTCACCGGTGTACATGGGGCCGCAGGTGCCGACTTACACATCCGAGAATCGAGTCAAGCCGAAACCACCGCGAACCGCTTCGCCGCAGGTCAGACCAAGGTCGTCGGTGGTTCGAGCCAAGTCTTCTTCAATTCATCCGGCGCCGTGACCGTCCAGTACGTCGCCTCGAGACCGGGCACGACTCTAGCAACCAGCAATTTAAACATTAACGTCTTCGAAGCCCAAGCAATTAAAGCCGGCACCACCAGAATTCGGGTTACGTTCAACGGCACAACCCTGTCAGCCGTGATCGAGCCTGTCGGCACGTAACCATTCCTCCGGGGACAAGTAGTCCCCGGAGAATCACTTCAGTTTCCGCTGAGCTTTAGATTGAGTCGCAAAACATGCACGCGACTTTCGCCGAACACGCCCAACAGCGGAGCTTCTGTGCATTCAGCAACAAGCTTCTGAATACTTTCGAGAGAAACGCCGCGAGCTTTCGATTGGCCGCCGCAAATTGCTTCACGCCATCAAAGCCATCGGCACCTTCCAACAACTTTGGGTTTATCGGGCCAAGGTTAGTTCCGCTTGAATTCGCGCCGTCATAACCTGCGCCAGCGGCGGAAGGCCGCGGTTGGAAGCACTTGGGCGACGCAAACGGCTGCCCCCTGAGATAGGAACCGACGCACTCAGCAGGCGCCGCAACCGCACCAGCTGCCTTGCAGATTGTGCGATGTTCGTATAGGACAATTGCTTCTCTCGCGAGTGCGTCGAAGATCCTTCACTCATCTGGATCAGGTCGCCCGTCGCGCATCATTCGTACATTACTCGTGGAGATCGGCGGCCGATATCAAGATTGCGTCAAATAACACTCACTCGCCCGTTGCGGGACCCCGGAGCGCGAGAAATCTTGACCAGAAAAACCACGATGAATCGAAGTTAACTTGGTTCCGAAAAGCAGGCAAACCTGCTAAGTTATGGGTGTCTTCGAATGAGAACATTTCCAGTAGTCTTTTGCATCGCGAACGTGGCGATTTTGGCTTTCGCCGTTGGTCAGGCCCCAAAGCAGACCAAAGCGGCCGCCCCCGTTCAGAAAGTGGATTTCAACCGAGACATTCGGCCAATTCTGGCGAACAAGTGCCTCAGCTGCCACGGAAACGACAAAGGGACGGTTATGGCTGGCCTCCGCCTAAACACCCGTGCCGGAGCCACCGCCAAACTCAAATCCGGCCGATTTGCCGTCGTTCCCGGCAACACCAGCGCAAGTTCCTTGCTGAAGCGCATCCACGCTCCAACCGACTCCGGCATCGTTATGCCTCCGGCAAGCAGCAACAAGGCCCTGACCGGAGAAGAGAAGTACCTGCTTAAGCTCTGGATTCAGCAGGGCGCCGAATACAAAGAGCACTGGGCTTTCGTCAAGCCAACGCTCCCTGCCGTGCCAAAAGTACAGAACACGGCTTGGCCAAAGAACCCGGTCGACAACTTCATCCTCAAAAAGCTTGAAGAAAAGAAGCTCGCGCCAAACCCACAGGCCGACAAAGCCACCTTGCTTCGCCGAGTAACTCTGGACCTCACCGGCCTTCCGCCAACCCTTGAGGAGCAACAGGCATTCCTCGCCGACACTTCGGCAAACGCATACGAGAAAGTTGTCGATCGCCTGTTGGCCTCGCCCCGCTACGGCGAGCGAATGGCCATGGACTGGGTTGACTATGCCCGCTACGCCGACTCAAACGGGTACCAAGCCGATTACGAGCGATACCAGTGGCGCTGGCGCGACTACGTCATCAACGCTTTTAACTCCAACATGCCGTACGACCAATTCACGGTCGAACAGTTGGCCGGAGACCTGCTGCCGAACCGGACCCAAGAACAGGTCATCGCGACCGGTTTCAATCGGAACCACCGAATCAACACCGAAGGCGGCGTAATTGCCGAAGAGTGGCGCGTCGAAACCGTCATCGACCGCGTGGAGACCACTTCCACCGTTTGGCTAGGTCTCAGCACCGGGTGCGCCCGATGCCACGACCACAAGTACGACCCGATCAGCCAGAAGGAGTTCTACAGTCTTTTCGCGTACTTCAACAACGTTCCGGAGTCGGGCACGGGCGAAGAGCGACCGGTGAACCACCCGCCATTCATCAAGGCACCAAGCCCAGAACAGACGGCAATGCTGGAAAAGCTTCAGACCGAGCGTGGCTTGATCGAAATGCAGCTCGGCCGACTTGTGGAGGCCAATGTTCCAGCCGCCAAAGCATGGAACTACGAAGCACCAAAGCCTCCCGCAACGCTTGCCGAAGGTCGCCAGTTCAACGCGCCGTTGACCCAGTCCTCAAACCTAAAGACCTTTGGTAAGCCGGTATTCGAAACCGGACGCTCCACCGGCGCGGTCTTGACGACCAACGAGAACTACCTCGAAATCGAGAAGGTTGGAGACTTCGAGCGTGATCAGGCATTCAGCTTTGCCGCCTGGGTCTTCCCGCAAAGCGGCGGCGCGCCGATCTCGAAGCTAAACGTCAGCGAGAATTTCCGCGGTTGGGACCTGTTCATGGACGGAGGTCGCCCGATGGTCCACCTCATCAGCCGATGGCCCGAAAACGCGATCAAGGTTCGCGCAAAGTCGGCATTCCCCGAGAACAAGTGGATGCACATCGCGGTCACGATCGATGGCTCCAGCAAGGCCGCCGGGATTCAGATGTACGTCAACGGGGCAAAGGTCGAAACGGAAACCGAAGTTGATCGCCTCACCGAATCGATCCGCGTTTCGGCGAACTTGGCCGTCGGACGTCGAACGGGCGGCAACATGTTCACCGGAAAGGTGGATGCGCTCAACTTGTACTCTAGAGTGCTCTCGGAAGCGGAGGTCATCGCCCTTGCGGACCAAGACCCGATCAAGCCGATCATCGATATTCCAGCAGAAAAGCGAACCCCGGCCCAAGCCGCGGAGCTCGCAAAGTTCTACGCCCGAAAGCACGTACCCGAATTCCCTGAGCTAGAAGCAAAACAAACCGCAACGGCCCAGCAACTGTCGCAGGTTGAAATGTCCGTCCCGACGGTCATGGTCATGGAGGAAATGCCGAAGCCAAGACCCGCCTATGTTCTCGAACGCGGCCTCTACGACAAGCGCGGCGCCGTGGTCGGAATGGGTACCCCGAAGGCCTTGCCGCCACTGCCCAAGGGCGTTCCAAACAACCGACTTGGACTTGCCAAGTGGATCGTTTCTCCGGAAAATCCGCTGACCGCCCGAGTGACTGTGAACCGACTTTGGGAAAGGTTCTTCGGTCAAGGCATCGTTCCAACCTCCGAAGACTTCGGCACCCGAGCTGAGTTCCCCTCGCATCCTGAGTTGCTAGATTGGCTCGCCGTTAAGTTCGTGAGTTCTGGCTGGGACCTCAAGTCTTCCGTAAAGACCTTGGTGATGAGCCGGACCTACCAGCAATCAAGCACCGTAAGCGCCGCAAAACTGGCAAAGGACCCTACGAACAAGTTCTACGCTCGTGGTGCTCGCTTCCGACTCCCTGCCGAAGTGCTCCGTGACCAAGCCCTCTTTGCGGCGAACTTGCTCAAAGAGAAAATTGGCGGACCATCCGCCCGCCCCTACGCACCAAAAGGAATGTGGGACGAGTTTGGCGCCTATGGAAACTTGCGCGACTACAAACCAGACAGCGGCGAGGGCCTCCACCGAAGAAGCCTGTACACTATCTGGAAGCGAACTGCAGCGCCGCCCAACATGACGATGTTCGACGTCCCGACTCGCGAAACCTGCCGAGTCCGCCGATCTCGAACCAACACTCCGCTGCAAGCGCTCGTTCTCATGAACGACGAAACGTACATCGAAGCTGCTCGAGGCCTCGCTCAGGCGGCGATCTCCGCATCGAGCAATAGCGACGATGCACGCATCAAATCGATGTACCAATCGTTGCTCTCCCGGTCGCCAAGTGCATCGGAAGTCAGCGTCCTGAAAGCCGCCGTCCAAAAGCGACGTGCGCGATTTAAGGCGAAACCCGCCGACGCGGAAAAGTTGCTCAAAGTCGGCTACCTGCCCACCGTGCCCGGTCAAGACCCGGTTGAAGTAGCCACCTACACCCTCATCGCCAGCACCCTCCTCAACCTTGACGAAGCCGTGACCAAAGAATGAAAGACGAGCAGATTCTTCACCTCCAAGACGCCATCAATCGGCGCATGTTCATCAAGACTTCCGGTCTTGGACTCGCCGCGTTGGCAGGTTTGTTTGGAAAAGAAGGCTACGCCGCGACGCCGCAGCAGGGCCCACGGCGTACCGGCGGACTGAAGAAGTTTCCGAACCTCAAGCCGAAAGCAAACCGCGTCATCTACTTGTTCCAAAGTGGCGCACCTTCGCACCTTGACCTGTTTGACTACAAACCTGGTCTAGAAAAGCGATTTGGCGAGGACCTCCCGGATAGCATCCGAAAAGGACAACGTCTCACCGGCATGACCTCTGGCCAGGCCAAGTTCCCGGTCACCGGCAGCATGTTCAAGTTCTCCCAGCACGGCAAAGCCCGCATCTGGATGAGCGAAATCCTTCCGCACATGGCGACCATCGCAGATGACATCTGCATGATCAACTCCATGCACACGGACGCGATCAACCATGACCCGGCCGTAACGTTCTTCCAAACTGGAAACCAGCTCGCAGGTCGTCCAAGCATCGGCTCCTGGCTGGCTTATGGCCTCGGGACCGAGTGCGACAACCTTCCGGCCTACGTGGTGCTGACCTCGGTCGGCACCGGACGAAGCGACGACCAGCCGCTCTACGATCGCCTTTGGGGTACCGGCTTCTTGCCAACCCAGCACCAAGGCGTCCGATTCCGAAGCGCCGGCGACGCCGTGTTGTATTTGAATGACCCAGATGGCGTCGATCGCAGCACGCGCCGCGAAATGCTAGACGAACTCGGTCAGCTGAACAAGATTCGTCACACCCTCGTCGGGGACCCCGAAATCAACACGCGAATTTCGCAGTACGAAATGGCCTTCCGAATGCAGACTTCGGTTCCAGATCTTCTGGATATCTCGAAGGAACCCTCGAACATTCTGGAAATGTACGGTCCAAACGTAAAGCGCCCTGGCACGTTTGCTTACAACTGCTTGCTGGCCCGGCGTCTTGCCGAGCGAGGGGTCCGATTCACGCAGCTGTTCCACCGCGGCTGGGATCACCACGACGGTTTGCCCGGCGCCATCCGAGGACAAGCGATGGACACCGACCAGCCAAGCGCGGCCTTGATCAAGGACCTCAAACAGCGCGGAATGCTGGATGACACCCTCGTCGTATGGGGCGGCGAATTCGGCCGAACGGTTTACTCGCAGGGAACTTCTAGCCAGACAAACTACGGCCGCGACCACCACCCACGGGCGTTCTCGCTATGGGTTGCTGGTGGCGGATTCAAGCCGGGAATGACCTGGGGTCAGACCGACGATTACGGCTACAACATCACCGAAAATCCGGTGAGCGTGCACGATCTCCACGCGACCATGCTTCACGTGCTGGGCGTAGACCACACACAACTCACCTATCGGTACCAAGGTCGAGACTTCCGCCTCACCGACGTATTCGGTGAGGTGATGGAAGACCTGCTGGTTTAACTCAGCTTACGGAGCAACGTGATTCGGCCGATGGGAACCCACTCGGCCACCAAAATGTCGCCGTTCGCAAGGAACATCGCATCGTGCGGATGAATGAACTTGCCCGGGATGAAATCTGTCCGAGGTCGGTCTCGAAGATTGGACGGCTTTCCGTCGCCCAGGTGGACGATAACCTTGTTGTTCTCGTCGAGAACCGTGACCACGCTCTCCAAGTCTGGGAAGAGCATTTCGCCGCCACGAATACTGAAGTGGCACGGCATTCGAACGCCATCCGTCACAAACTTGACGTGCTTACCGTCAAGGTCGAAGTACTGAATTCGGCGATTCCCACGGTCGGCAACAGCCAAAAGCGGCTCTGATCCGCGATCGTCCAGCCAAAGGCCATGGGGGCAGTTGGTCATCCCTGCTGCTTGTCCCGGCTGGCCAAAGCTTCGCACGTACTCGGCGTTTTTGTCGTATTGGTGGATCCAGCTTGAACCGTAGCCATCCCCCACAAAGAACCCGCCGTCTGGAGCAAAGGCAACGTTAGTCGGTGTAAAGCCACCCCCAGATGGATACTTGCCCGATTCCTTCGGCACTCCCTTCTCCCAGATCACTACGCCATCAAGGGTGGTCTTCACTACCTTGTTGTGTGCGACATCGCAGTGGTAGATGAACTCCCGATTCCCTTCTTTTCGAATGTCCAATCCGTGCGCACCGCCACGGAACTGCGCTCCCCACGAGCCAGCGAAGTTTCCGTTCGCGGCGAAGACACAAATGGCATCTGAACTGGCACTGCCAGAGTGGACGGTGTGGGCAATGTAGATGCGACCATGGCTGTCCTGCGCAACGCCGTGGGTGTCACCAAATTTGATGTGAGCGGGCGGTTTTAGCCAATCGTGAACGCACTCATAGCGGTGATCACCGGAGCCTAGGATGAGCGGCTCTTGGGGCTTCATGCCGAGGCTGTGCGCAACCGCACCAACGGCCACCGTGCCGGTGGTTGCTAAGAATTTTCGTCGGGAAACATTGCGGTCGAAGTTCACGGTCGGATTGTAGTCTGTTCACCAAATTTCGACAACGCTACCAAGCCTCCAAATCTCGCATACGTACCGAAAACATCACACTATAATGGCTGCATGACAAGTGATGCAAAAACCGTTGACGAGTACTTGGCCGGACTGCCCGAGGATCGCCGAGCCGCGCTTTCCACGATTCGGACCATGATTTTGGAGAACCTAAATGAAGGGTTTGTCGAAGGCATGGGTTACGGTCACATCGGCTACTGGGTCCCTCATTCGCTCTATCCGGCGGGCTACCACTGCGACCCGAAGATGCCGCTTGCGTTTGTCTCGCTCGCCTCACAGAAGCAGCATATGGCCCTGTACCTTTGCTTGTGCAGCGAGGAGCAATCCAAGAAGTTCCGCGAGGACTATCTTGCGACCGGAAAGAAACTTGACATGGGTGTGAGTTGCCTGCGGTTCAAGAAGCTTGATCAGCTTTCTTTAGATGTTGTCGCCCAGCTGATCAAGGAAACGACGGTTGAGATGGTCATCGCCGACTACGAGCGAGCCCGCGCGCAGGCGGCGATTGACGCGGCCGCGCGCAAAGCTGCTCGTTTGGCGGCAAAGGGCTAGTTCCGGTTCGCGGAGTAGTACGACCCAGGTTGCGTTGAGAATGCAAACACCGGCCCGGAGGCAGCGATGAATGCTTCTAGGCGACCGGCCTGGATGATCGGGTCCAACTTGACGCGCGCGTTGTTTTCGGCCTGGGTGAATTCCTTCGCCGCCGTCTCCACATCGATCGACCGTTCTCGGAGGGCCGTACCAATGCTTCGTAAGCGCTTTTTGAGGTCAGATTCTGTCGACGAAATCGTTTTGTTCTCTTCCTTAGTGAACTTGAAGTTCTTTCGAAACTCCTTCGAGAACAGCATCAGGCTTCCTCTGGACTGAACGTATAGCTCGCTCAGCCGGGATTGCTGGTCTGAGGTTAGAAGCTTGATCGCGTTCTTCTCTGCGCCTTCCACCTTCTTTTGGATCATGGATTCAATCTCCTCCATGCTTGGCATTCCGCCTCCTGGGAATCCACCTCCGCCGCCAGGAAAGCCGCCGCCTCCCCCCGGAGCGCCTCCGCCAGGAAAGCCCCCTCCGGGAAAGCCACCACCAGGGCCACCAGACGGCATCTGCATCGACTTATCGAGTTCGGCGGAGATGCGCTCCTTTTGCTCCGAACTAAGCTTCAGTTCGGCCGCGACGTCGTTCCGGAGCAGGATCCCAAACTTCGTCACCCGGAAGCTCGGCTGCTCTGTGGGGTTGGGCCGTTGGCCGCCTGGGAATTGCCCGCCTGGGAACTGAGCCCAAGAGGCCCCAGCGATCAATAGCAGTACCGAACTCACCAGTATTCGGCGCAGAGTTGCGTGGTTCGAATCTCGTTTCATGTCACCTACATTCAACTTCGGTGAAATGAAAGCAAGCTGAAGAAGCTTAGAACTCGACTTCGTCGGATCGAGCTGGCTCGTTTTGTTGTTGGCGATGCCGCTCGATGACGACTAGCGCATCCTGGGCCGCGGACTGTTCCGCTTCCTTCTTCGATCGGCCAGTCCCTTCGCCAATGACCTCATCGTAGATCAGCGCCTGGACGGTGAACCGTTTGTCGTGGGAGAAGCCGCTTTCCTGAATCACGCGGTAGTTCGGTTGCGTTCGCCAGATGGCTTGCGCTTGCTCTTGAAGCTTCGACTTGTAGTCGTCTGGGTTCACGTCGCCTCCGCGGATGCGCATGATGGCTTCGTGCATTTGCTCGAGCACAAACCATCGGGCAACCTCGAGGCCGTTCTCCAGATACACCGCGCCGATGACCGCTTCCAGGACATCGGCGAGCACAGAAGGGCGGGTTTTGCCGCCGGTCGCTTCTTCGCTAGCCGAGAGCTCAATGTACTGATCGAATCCCAGCCGAGCCGCGACCTGGGCGAGCGGGGCCTCTTGAACGATGCTGGACTTTGCTTTTGAAAGCAAGCCCTGATCCCAGTCTGGGTGGTGCTCATAGAGGTACTGGGCAATGATCATGCCCAGTACCGAGTCGCCAAAGAACTCCAGCCGTTCGTAGCTCTCCTCCACCGTTTTGGTTGCAGAACGGTGGCGCATGGCCAGCTTGAATAAAGCTTCGTTGCGGAGCGGAACGGCCTTTGGGATCATGCGCGGAGTTTGCTTACCGCCTTTGCGATTCTTTCGAGACCACGGGTGATGTTGTCTCGGCTTGCGGCATAGCTGAGCCGCAGGTGGCCATTGCCTTCGAACACCGAACCTGGGATGACGGCGACTTCGGCTTCGTCCAAAAGGTAGGTTGCGAGCGCGAGGTCATCGGGCACCTTCGGTCCGAGATAGGCCGAGAAGTCAGGGAAGGCATAGAACGCGCCCTCCGGCGTAGGCACCTTGACATCCGGGATCGCACGAAGTCCGGCGAGGATGATGTCCCGACGTGCTTCGAACTCCGCTCTCATCGTTTCTACGGACGAAGCAGGCATTCGAAATGCGGCAGCCGCGCCGACTTGAGCGAACGAAGTTGGGTTGGAGGTCACCTGGTCTTGCAGATGGCTCATGCCAGCCGCGACCCATTTGGGGCCAGCCGCGAATCCGATTCGCCAACCGGTCATGGCGTAGGTCTTTGAGACTCCACCAATCGTGATCGTTTGCTCGGCGATTTCCTTTCCGAGCGAAGCGAAGCATTGCGGGGTGACGCCGTAAACAAGTCGCTCATAGATTTCGTCCGACACGACCCAGAAGCCGTGGCGAAGCGCAAGGGCGGCGATCTCCTTCAGGGTTTCGCGTGGCAAAACCGCACCGGTTGGGTTGCTGGGCGAGTTAAGCACCAGCATTTTGGTTCGCGGCGAGATCGCCTCTTTAAGCTGATCGAAGGTCGGCACAAAGCCAGCCTCGGCGGCGCAGTGGATGACCACCGGCACGCCTTCGGCGAGTTTCACCTGTTCGGCATAGGTCATCCAGTACGGGGCGAGGAGGATGACCTCATCGCCGGGTTCCAGAAGCGTCTGCATGACGTTATAGAGCGAGTGCTTGGCACCGCAGCTCACGACGATTTGATCGGGCGCTACATTGAGTCCGTTTTCGGTTGCCAATTTGGAAACGATCGCGTCTTTGAGATCCTTGGTTCCGGCGCTTGGCGTGTATTTTGTGAAGCCTTTGTGGATGGCATCGATGGCAGCTTCACAGATCGGGTCAGGCGTGTTGAAGTCAGGCTCTCCGGCAGCGAAGGAGATGACATCTTTACCTTCGGCACGCAGGGAGTTGGCTTTCGCGGTAATCGCGAGGGTGGGCGAGGGGCGCAGGGCGGCCGCGCGAGCAGAAAGGCCGAGGGTTTTCACCTTGTTGCGGAGTATATTCCCCTTGTGACCGCCCGCGCCCTATCGCAACGGGCAAGACTCCTTTTCATCGCCTTTCCGGTGGTGTCGTTACTCTTGTTGCTGATTTATGTCCGGATCGGGAGTGATGGTGACCACGGCACGACTGCAATTGCAGAGCAGATCTGGAACGGGCCTGGCGGCGAACACAATTTGAACACGATCGTTTGGCAAGTCCGGTTGCCTCGGGGTTTCACCGTCACATTGGTTGGGGCCATCCTGGGCCTGGTGGGTTGCGCATTTCAGGCTCTTTTCCGAAACCCGCTGGCCGACCCTTACATTGTTGGGGTGTCTAGCGGGTCGGCTGTCGGGGGTGCGCTGGCGCTCATCTTCGGCTTTGGAGCTTGGCTAGGCGGCGCTGGCATGCTCGCGGCAGGATTTTCGGGCGGCATTCTTTCTCTGCTCCTTGTGTACGGATTGGCACGGAAGAACCGAGTCGTCGACGTGCAAAACCTGTTACTCGCCGGAGTGACGGTCGCGGCTCTCCTGAGCGCTGTCTTGTCGTTCATTCTGATGCTGGCCGGGAAGGACACAACGCGGATTCTTGGCTTCTTACTCGGTCACACATCAGATTCGACCTGGACGAAGGTTGGCTTGCTTTTCCCGACATTGGTGATCGGGTTGGCGTTCTTGTATTCACGTAGCCGGCGGCTGAACGCTTTGGCGGTCGGAGAAGCGAGCGCGGAGAGACTTGGGGTCGATGTGAAGCGGCTGACAAAAGAGATCCTCATTGTAGGAACCGCCATGACGGCGGCGGCAGTTGGTGCGGTGGGCATCGTCGGATTCGTTGGTTTAGTCGCGCCGCATTTGGCTCGACGAATATTTGGCGTGGACTGGCGTGTGTCTTTGCCGGGATCAGCGCTGATCGGTACGGCGGTCATGCTCTTGGCGGACTTGATTGGGCAGCGCGTCATGAGCGTCATCATGGGATCACTCGGGACCGGGATGGAAGTGAACGTCGGGATCGTGTCAGCGCTCTTGGGGGCACCTTCGTTGTTAATTTTGTTGCGTCGGTCGGAGTGATTTACCTGCGCCAGGTCGTGGTCCCGGGCCGAACTTCCCCGAGTCGATTGAGCTACTTGTAGTCCTCTGACGGCTAGGTAAAAAGAAATCGAGGGATTCGGAAAGTGCCGCGAGACTATAACATCCCCTCTTGGTACGACTCTTATTACGACGAAAGGACGGTAGCGGTACTGGCTCTTGTCGAGACGGCGTTCCGAACTGAGTTGACTTTGGAAGACTTGGCAATGATCAGCGAAACTTGTGGCTATTGCGTTGCCTCGGACCTTTCTAGCCATGCAGGTTTGGACTGGGACAGTCCGGCCAGCAATATTGGAACCCGGGCCCTTTTCGAGTGCCCGCCGCAAGTTTTTCGATTGCTGTTTCCAAGCATTGCGCGGGCGGCGATTGAGATGCTTCCTCGGACTCGATCGGCGGCAGATGATGAGTATCTCGTTGATGAACTGACCAGTAGCCTCGCCGTCGAAGGTGCTGGACTGGAACGCGTCCGATCGATCGCTGACAACCTCACTCATTCGGAGACGGAAGCTTTGGTTGCTTGGCTCGTTTTTGTCGCGACGAGGGATAACGAATGTGGCTGGAAAGCAAAGCGCTCAATCGTGATGTTCTGGGCGGCGCGACTGTACGAGTTAAAAGGCGGATGAGGGTCTTTCCGCGTTCGGGTTTGTTCGGATTTGCACGGGGTTCGGAAGTTCTAGTCTTAGGCTGCCTAAGCAATCGAAGTTTCGGCTATGCGAACTCACCCGAGACGGGTGAGCTACGGGACCTTTTAGCTACGGGACGGGTGCGTGACACCAACCGTCGGCTTACGCATCTAAAGAGTCATGCTTTGCGCAACGTTAGCGTTAGTTATGTCGGGCACGGTTGCTCCGCTTCGGGTTGGGATGGTTGGGCATTCGCTGGTGAACCACGACATTCCGCAGATGCTGCGGTCGATTGCCGCCAGTAAAGGCACCCCGGTGGCGGTTTATGAACAGATCATCAACGGGTCGCCACTGAGCAACAACTGGAAGAATAGCGCCAGCGCCGAGAAGCATCCCGACAATCTTTACGGCGATTTGCGGGCGGAGCTAGCGAAAGCCTCCCCGCCGTTTGACGCTGTCGTTTTGACCGAGCGTGTGGCGATTGCGGAGTGCATTCGTTGGGAAGACACGGTCGGAAACGTCATCAACTGGCGCAACCTGACCCTGAAGCAGAACCCAAAAGCGAAGATTTACATGTACTCCACTTGGGTCGGATTCAAGAACGGCGAGTGGTGGAAGGACGTGCCCGACCTGCCGACCTGGCGCAAGCGAACCGAGCAAGACGGCCAACTCTTCGCGAAGGTCTCGGCGGATGCCAGCGTCGATCCGCGATCCACGAAAGGCGCGACCATCCGCCTAGTTCCCGGCCACACGGCGATGGGCATTCTTTACGACCGACTGGAAGCAGGCAAGCTCCCTTGGCTCGGTAAGAACATCAAGGCTGCGCTCTCCGATGACATCCACCTGAACAAGATCGGGTGCTACTACATCGGCTGCGTGATGTACGCAACATTGATCGGCAAGTCGCCGGTCGGAGCAACCGGGACGGTGAAAAACATTTGGGGCCAGCCGCTGGTTGATTTGAGTCCGGCACAGGCGAAGGCGTTGCAGGAATTGGCTTGGGAAGCGGCGAGTAGAAATACGAATTAGGGTTCAAATGCACTGGAATACGTCCGGGTGTGCAACCACGCAAAGGTAGTTGGGCACCCGCAAGGTTTCTTGAGCCGCAGTCGATCTGCCTACAAGCACACCTATGGCAGCACAATGATCGGCAACACCCAAGTCTTGAGCAGATCGAATTCTTGTTGTGCCTTAACTAAGTCAGGCGACTCGATTTCTGGACCTCCTGGATAACGCGTCATCCAAGCAAAAACGCTCAAACTACCGGCCGCATCGAGTACTTCTTCAGATACGGTTTCGGGGGAAAGAAGACTCAGTAGCTGAACTAGATCATGTGATCTTGGCGGAGTGATGCCGACGGACACGAGTGCTGCCTTCAGATACTTTTCTGCCGCTTGCTGAACATGGTAGGCCGCGATTCCGTATGGACCGCCGGCATTTGCGATGACGGCAACTACGGTCTCGTCTTCTCGCGCCTTTAGCAACCACGATTGTGCCGAGTTATCTGGCATAGAGAACCCGCCCCTCTAGATTCGCCCAGTAAAGTGCGGAGCCGTTCAGTTCACAACCTTCTTGAAACTCTTCAGGCGTGAACACAAGGAGGTCGAGCGCAAAATCGCGACGCCCCATTTTATGTATGGCCAGCTTTTGCCGCTGAAGAAACGGGAGGTCAGAGTTCGTGACGACAAGAACATCCCAATCACTCTCGGGCGAGAAGTTCGCTCCAGCCCGAGATCCAAAAAGGACAACTTTTTGGATGTCGAACTCTTGACCGAGCCGGTCAAGCAGCATGGTTAGGAGCGAGTCGTCGGTCATTGCCTATTTGACTACAAGATTATTGCTCGGTTCGACACGATTGATGCATTGACGTTGCGAGCTTTCGTTCGTCACTCAGGCCGAACCTGGCATGGAAAGCATCAAACGGGACTAGGAGTTTGACTCTCCTGCGGCGCGTGCTCAACGGAGACGCAAGAGCAATTGGAGCGGAAAGAGGATGGCTGCCGCAACAGGACTCGAACCTGTGACCAGCTGATTAACAGTCAGCTGCTCTACCAACTGAGCTATGCGGCAACGCTATCGAAGATATTACCTAACCTGATTTGCGGAAAACGAGACCTGTTTCGGCATACTTTGGCTGGATTTCTGCGTTGCCGTTCTTCACGGTCACGGTTGTGGTGGTTTCGGCATCGGCGGCGAGGTCCAGACACTGCACGGTGTAGGTTCCATCGAGCAGCGGCAAGCCGCCGAGGGTGACCTTCGAGCCGGGCTTTGCCAGTAAACGCACGGCGGCCCAGCTGCCTTCGCTGAGGCCATGCGCCTTTGCCGCGTCGGCAAGCCCAGGCAGGCTGAAGGAACTGAAGTTCACCCAGTCGGCCCCGAGGTTTTCGACCTTCACGCTGACATCCCCTTTCGGCAGGGCCAGCTCAATCGGTTCGGGAACGCGGGTTTCGTTCTCTCCGGCCGGGAAGTCTCGCTTGTAGGCTTCAACGCCGTTCACGCTGATCCGCAAGCTGGCGCCGCCTTTCGATGCGCTGGCGATGCGGAACCGGGCGGTTCCGGGCTCGGCGAGGCGGAATTTGAATTCAATCGGAACGTACATGGCCTTGTTTCCGCCCGTTGCGCCGATGAGATAGGAGCTGACCTCGCCTTCCTTTTCCCAGTCTGCCGGGAGGTTGAAGGTGCCCGTTCGCGATTTGCCCCAGCCGATGCCAGGTCGGAAGCTGAGATCTACGTTTTGCCCAGAGTTGGTGCGGATTGAAACCGGCGCGGCGGTGCGGTGGTTGCCGAAATTGGCTGCTTTCATGAAGGCAGCGGCGCGAGCGAAGATCGGATAGAGATTGTCCTTCTCAACGCGGTCCCAGTACCAGTACTGCCCCGCTCCGGCATGACCCGCCAAGAGTCCACCGTAGATCCCGTCTCGAATGCCCTGCTTATAGTCGGGGCCGTCGGGTGGGCCGAATTCGCCAAAAAATCCGGGCTTGTCGGTCGGGAACTTTCGCTTTCCGATCGCGGCCAGAACGTTGGCCGGATAGGTGTGCGGCTGGTAATAATCCATTTTCGCGTAGAAGGCTTCTTCGACCGCCGGAATTGGATCGCTGCTGCTGGTGACGAGGTGGTTGTACGGATCGATGCTACGCAGGTAGTCGGCCATTTCTCCGTGCCAAGCGGCAATGTCGGGCCAGCGGTCTTGGTACCGGGCTTCGACCCACTCCACCTCGTTAAAAAGCTCCCAGCACATGACGCTCTGGTAGTGGCCGTAGCGGGCGACGGCGTAACGCAGCCAGTTCTTTGCGCGACGCTTGGCTTCGGCGTTCGTGAAGAAGTCGCCCGGATCCTTTAGGAAGCCGCCTTTTGCGGTATTCCAGGGATTGTCTTGCCAGTTCGGGTTCACCCGCGTGGTCCATTGGCCGTGGTGGAAGAGAACGAACTGGGCGTACTGGCCGTGGGTTTCGGAGGCGGTGAGAAGGCTATCCCACTTTTCGAGGGCAGGTGGGTTGAACTCGCCGTCCTTGACCGTGCCTTCAACCGGCCACCATGGGTTCTTTCCGTCCCAGTGACAGGCCCAAATTCGGGTCCAGTTGGTGCCGCTCTCGCCCATCTTCTTTAGCGATTCGGTCATCGGTGGCAGGTCGCCTCCTTGCCAACTGAGGTTAAAGCCGAGCGGCACGTAGGTGCTGCCGTCGTCAAAGACAAAGCCCGTATCGCGGCGCTTCAAGAATCCTTTTGCGATGGCCTTGGTGGCATCTACGGTGCCGGTGGTGGCGGCTTGGATGCTGGGTTTGCCGTTTCGAAGCAGGGTTGGCTTATAGGTTCCGGGGGTTTTGGTGACGAGGATAGATTTCCAGGAACCGTTGCCGGTGTAAAAGGCAAGCCGTTCTTCGGCCTTTCCGTCGGGCGCGGTGAACTTCACCCGAACGTCGTTCTCCGCGGGATCATACGGGTTGCCGCTGAACTCGATTTTGAATTCAGCGACGGCGGGTCCGTACCACGTTGTAACGAAGCTCGATGTGAGCCCAAGAACTGCCAGTAGCATCCCTTATATTTACCGGGTTTTGACCGGCCCTACAAGCGTCCCCGTAAATCCTAGTACCGTTGCGTATACAACTGAACCGTACACATTACGGTTCAGTTGTCGTCGTTCTTGCTTGCCGGACGCGTTCGGAGCCGTGCCCACTCCCGCAGATCCCCGATCTCTTCGCTCATCATCACGCTCAACGGCACCACGCTTTTAGCTTCGGTGAGGAGGTCTTTCTGCGTGACTTCCTTCTCCACGTGGAACGCGGAATGGAGCGCGCCGACGACGACCTGCTCAATTTCTGCCCCGCTGAATCCGGCTGTGGCTTCGGCGAGCGGGCCAAGTTTGAACTTACCCGGATCGCGCTTTCGCTTGGCGAGGTGGATGCGGAAAATCTCTGCACGCTCATCTTTGTCGGGCAAGTCGACGAAGAAGATTTCGTCAAAGCGGCCCTTTCGGAGCATTTCTGGCGGGAGGGCCGACACGTCGTTGGCGGTGGCGATGAGGAACACCGAGCTGGTCTTTTCACTCATCCAAGTAAGGAAGGTGGCGAACACGCGGGCGGTCGTGCCGCTGTCGCTGACGTTTCCGCCGCTGACTCCGGCGAAGCCCTTTTCGAGTTCATCGGCCCAAAGGATGCAGGGCGCGACGGACTCGGCGGTCTTGATCGCCTTTCGAATGTTCTCTTCGCTTTGCCCGACAAGGGAGCCAAAGATTCGGCCAACGTCGAGCTTGAGCAACGGAAGGTTCCAGTGCGCGGCGACGGCTTTCGCGGTCAGCGATTTTCCGCAGCCTTGAACGCCCAAGAGGAGGATGCCTTTCGGTGCCGGGATTCCGAAATCGCGCGCTTTGTCGGTGAAGCTGGTTTGGCGCTTTTCAAGCCAGTCTTTCAGCAGCTCGAGTCCACCGACGTCCTTTAGATGCGCTTCCGGAGCGTAGTACTCCAGCGTTCCCGACTTCCGGATGATCTGCTTCTTTTCTTCGAGAACAACTTCCACATCGAACTTCTTTCGCTCGACTAGGCTGCGGGCGAAGGTGCTCTCGATTTCGTCGAGGGTTAGTCCTTGGGCGGATTTTACGAGCAGTTCTCGTTCCAGCGGTTCAAGCTTGGGGTCAATGTTGACGTTGTCTTTAACCGCGCTGATGACCTTGTCCAGGCAATCCGAAATTTCCTCGACATCCGGCAGCGGGAAGTCGATGACGGTGACGTCTTTCTCGAGGTCCGACGGAAGGTTGAGGGTCGGTCCGGTGAGGATGAGGGTTTGGGTTCGACCGCGGAGCCGCAGGGCGAGGTCGCGAAGCAACCGCACCACACGATAGTCCTTCATGTAGGGATGGAAATCGCGGAGCAGGAAAACTGTGTATTCCGGGGCTTCGTGAACTTGGGCCAGGGCTTCTAACTCTCCGGGCAGGCCGGAGGTGCGGGTCGCCATTCCGGGTCGCGAGACGGGCGGACGCATCCCCTGCGTAACCGACCATGTGTGAACGGTTCGATTGAGCCCACCACAAATTTTTTGAAGGGCTTCTTCCACGCGGCGCTCCTCCCAACTCACTACGTATAGGATTGGGTACTTCGCCCGAATCAGGATTTCGATCTCGCGGATCGGATTCATGTCGGATGATGCTACCGAAATGCGTTGAGCGCCGTTGCACCGATTAGGTGATAATGCTCAGGCCCGAGTGAATCCAATGACGGACTTAGACTTGATGCTGCGGTTCATGCTGCAGGTAATGATCGTTTTGGCGGCCTGCAAAGCCGTCGGCTGGCTCGGCTCGAAGTACCTTGGCCAAACGCAGGTGGTGATGGAGATGGTCACCGGGGTGTTGCTCGGACCATCGGTGCTCGGGAGATCGATGCCAGAGCTTCAGGGCTACCTTTTCCCTCGCAAGCTCGAAGGATTGACGGGCTCGCACCCATCCATGTCGATCCTGTACATCATCGCCCAGGTTGGCTTGGTGCTTTACATGTTCCTCATCGGTCTTGAGTTCGACATTAAGCTCATATCGAACCGGATTGGTGGCGCGGTTTCCGTTTCACTGGCCGGGATCATTGCGCCGTTCACGCTTGGGTTCGGCATCGCTTACATTTATCGTGAGCGGACCGATTTGTTCGCACCGGCGATCACGGATACGAACGCGGCGATTTACCTTGGGGCGGCGATGTGCATTACGGCTTTCCCAATGCTCGCGCGGATTCTGTATGAGCGCGGCATCGCGCGGACCTCAATGGGGACGCTGGCGCTCGGAGCCGGGGCCACGGACGACGCGGCGGCTTGGTGTTTGCTCGCGATTGTATTGGCCTTCAGCAAGGGCAACATGAGCATTGCTTGGCTTGCCATTGGCGGCGGAATTTTGTTCGGCGTGTTGATGCTCACCGTGGGCAAGAAACTTCTCAATCAGCTCGCTTCTGTAACGAACGAGACCGGGAAGTTTTCGCAGGGGCAGATGACCACAGTCATCTTGATCCTGATGGCGGGGGCTTGGTTTACCGACGCGATCGGAATATACGCCGTGTTCGGCGCGTTCCTGGTCGGCTGTGCCATGCCGCGAGGTCGGTATGCAGAGGCGATTCGCGAGCGGATTGAGCCGATGACGGTGTCGTTCCTGCTTCCGTTCTTCTTCGTCTACAGCGGGCTCAATACTAACATCAACCTCATTTCGGGGGCTGAACTTTGGACGGTGACAATTGTGATTTGCCTGGCCGCGATCCTTGGGAAAGGCGTGGCTTGCGCTTTGGCGGCGCGGGCATCGGGCGAGCCTTGGCGAGAGAGTTGGACGATTGGCACCCTCATGAACGCCCGCGGGCTGATGGAGCTGATCATTCTGAATATCGGCTTGCAGCAGGGCGTGATCACGCCGACGCTGTTCGCGATCATGGTCGTGATGGCGATTGTGACGACGCTGATGGCGTCGCCACTGTTCTTGCTGATCTACGGCCGAGTGGAGCCGAATGCGGCTCCGGCGACGGCTTAAAGGGCGCGGTATTCGCTCGCGAAGATTTCCAGCTCGTCCATCGTTCCCACGCTGACGCGGAGGAAGTTAGGGTGGCCGACATGCTTCCCAGAGCGGACGATGACGCCTTTTCGCAGCAAGGCTTGGAAGACCGGGTCGGCTTCGCGGTGGATGTTTGCGTAGGCAAAGTTGGCGTAGCTTTCGACCGGAGTACCGCCGGTTTGCTCAAAGAGGTCCTTCAGGAATTTCAGCCCGAACGTGTTGTTCTCGACGGTCTTCTGCAAGTGCTCCGTGTCATCGAGAGCCGCGATGGCGGCGACTTGGGCGAGGCTGTTGACGTTGAACGGCTCTCGGGCGCGGTGGTAGGCGTCTACGACGCTCTTTGGCGCAAAGCCAAACCCGACGCGGATGCCAGCGAGGCCGTAGGCTTTCGAGAAGGTGCGGAGGCCGATGACGTTGTAGCCTTCGCGCACGAGTTCGGCGCTGTTCGGCATGTCTGGCGCGTGGGCGGCGAACTCGAAATAGGCTTCGTCAAGCACCAGCGTCACGTGGGCTGGAAGCTTGTCGAGGAAGGCTCGAATGGCGGTGCCGGTGACAACGGTGCCGGTCGGGTTGTTGGGGTTCGCGACGAAGATCACGCGAGTATTGGATGTGACGGCTTCGAGCATCCGGTCGAGATCGTGTTTATGGTCCGCGTCGAGCGGGATCTTAGTGAGCTTGGCCGGGGCGAGGTGAGCGGCGGCATCGTAACGCACGAAGCTCGGGTTGCCCATGATCATCTCCGTGTCGGGACCGTCCAAGAAGAGCAAGCCGATGAGATGAATCAGTTCGTCGCTTCCGTTTCCGAGGAGGATGTTTTCGGCTTCGAGACCGAACTTTGCCGCGATGGCGTTCCGAATCGCGGCGGCGCTTCCGTCTGGGTACTGGTGGAGGTTCGCTGCGGCGCGCTGAATGGCCCCTACGGCCAGCGGCGAGGGCCCGAAGGGGTTCTCGTTGCTGGCCAGCTTGACGACGCGGTCGAGGTTGAACTCGCGCTTGACGTCCTCAATCGGTCGCCCGGGCGCATAGGGCTCCATCTGAAGCACGTTCGGGCGAATGATTGCGGACATGGTTTGATTGTCCTGATTTGGTTCGGTCTTAGTTCTTTGGCTTGAGGACCACCGAACGACGAATCCGGAAGTTTCGGTCTTGTAAGTGAAACAGGCGAATCGAGAGTCCGTCTTTGCGGAGCGGAGCTCGAACGCCGGATGAGATAGCACTATCTAGCAGTGACGGCAAAGTCAACGATCTGCTCGCCCGCTGGTAGCGTGGCGATTGTAAACGGGAGTCCGTCTTTTATCCACTCGACTCGGTCACCTTCACTTCGATTTGAAACCGCGATCACTCCACCACCGATGACCGCGAGCGGGGCCAGATGGAATCCACCCTCTGGCTCGGGACTATTTCGGCTAGTTTTGTAGAGCAATCTCGGCTGAAGTCGGTCGTTCTGACCAGGTCGCCAAGTTACGATCCAAAGGCTGCAAATCCAGCGCGACCCGAGAGGTCCGTCTTGTACGACGGAATAGAGTAACTCTGACCGATTCTTCCAGAACCCTCGGAATTCTAAGCTGCCGGCGGAGCGCAATATAGATGCGGCAGTTCCATTTTGGCTGTAAACGATACCGTCGCTGTCCCAGATCACCGATCGATCCGAAGGATTGAAAGCACTGGCGCTAGTGGCGGGAACTTGTAGCGACGGGTAACGCACAAGACCGGCGGTTGCCTTAAACAATTTGTCTGAAGTCACGACCGCAATTCGACCATCCTTTTGCCAATACCATGTCGCTCGGAACGGAATGGCATAGGAAGAATCCAGCCGGAGCGAACTCGTAAAAACGCGAAGTTCCTTTGCACCGTTACGGTACTCCTCCGTCGCAAACTTTGTTGAGCTGAGGTTCCACTTTATGCCTTTGGCATTGATTTTGGAAGTTCGCACCTTTACACTGCTGACTCCCTTCCTGGTTATTCGAAATGTGGACACCAAGGTGCCCTTCTGCAAATTCTGCAAAGTCACCACTTGCGTACCGTCGGGGCTAAGAGCGGACCATGCTACGTCGCGAGAAGGAAAACTAAAAACCCTCTTTTGCTCGCCAAAGGCATCAATAGTGCTCCAATTGAGAGATGATCTATAGGAATCCTGGCGGTGCACCGTAAGAATGCTGGCCCGGAAGTCAGAAAGCTGCGGAAAATCAGCAAAGACCATCGTGCCCTTGTCCTCTGATAGTTGTGGTCAACCAGTTTCCACAATCAGGCTGCGTGTACCCAAACCTGAGATGCCTAGGATAAGTCTCTCGCATAACGCTGAAACACGAGTCTGGAACGCTTCTGGCAACCACCATTATTAGACGCGCAGGATAGAGCAAAAAAGCCGTCGACTACCCAAGGCGTAACATTCCCTTAACTGCAGAAGTAGAACCCGGACATCAAATCGCAATCGCGGTCGAGACGCTGTGCTCCTGCACTTCGTCTGCCGTGACTTCCCTGCCAAGCTTTTCCGATAGGTAAATCCCTTCGGAAACAAGCATAGTGTTCAGCGCGATTTCGGCGGTGGGGATCAGTTCGACTTCGCCGTTGAGGGCGGCGATCCAGTGGGACTGGGAGTTGGCGTACTTCGTCCCGAGGCCCTCCACGGTTTCCCAACGGAAACTGGCGGCGCCGATGTCGGCGGTGGCGCTCATGGCAAGGTTGCCGTAGTTCTTGAAGAAGCCGAACGGCCAGAGGCGGATGCCGGCATCGCTGCCGAGGATGACGTTGGCCTCCAGACCATCGAGATTTACTGCCCAGGCTTCGATGATGTCCAGCGACTTGTTGCCTTCAAATCGGACGAAGCCCAGGCCGAGCTCTTCGACGTCGTACTGGGCGATCTCGCGGCGCTTCTCGTCCATCCAAATCTCTTGGTAAGTCTTGCCCGTGATGCGCTCAACCTTGGGGTTTCCGAGGAGGAAGAGGTGGACGGAGATGTGGTAGACGCCCATGTCATAAAGCGCGCCGCCCGCGGCATTCTTCTTTTGCACGAACGGAGGGGTGGCGTAGCCGTCAACGTACGGTCGGCCACGTCGGCGGAATCCGGTGGAGCGGGAATGGTAGACGTTGCCGAGTTCACCAGCGTCGATGAGTTCTTTCGCCGCTTTGACCTCGTCTGAGTACAGCGTTCCAAGCTGGATGTGGAGCTTTTTGCCGGTTCGGAGCGCGGCATCGCGCATCGCCACGGCATCCACATAAGTGCCCGCCATGGGTTTTTCGCAGTAGGTGTGCTTACCGGCTTCGAGGGCAGCGATGGAGACTGGGGCGTGGAGGTTGTTATAGAGGCAAACGTCGACGGCGTCAATGTCGTCGCGGTTTAGGACTTCGCGGAAGTCGGTTGTGACTTCGGGGATGCCGTAGGTTGCGGCAGATTTTTCGGCGGCTTCGCGGTTCAGGTCACAACATACGACCATCTCAGCATCGGGAATGTCTTTGTAGGTTCGCATGTGTTGTTGTGCGATCTGTCCACAGCCGATAATGCCAATCCGAATCTTGCCCATAGCATCGCGTAGTTTGCGGAAGTTGGCGGGATTTGTCTAGTCCAACCTGAGCTGTGATGTATCGGACAAAATGAGTCGTATGTTCACGGTTTCTGTCGCGTTGGCAACGATGCTCCTGGCTCCTCAGTCGGCTGCTCCTTTTGAGGAGAAGATTCCGGGCACGCTGGCCAGTTTCAAGATGCAGCCAATTCCTGCTCTTCCCGGTGGAAAGCCGTTTTACATTTCGACTACCGAAGTCACGTGGGACGTTTTTGACATTTGGGCCTTCCGATTAGACCAAAGCGTCGAAGATCAGGCGAAAGGCGTGGACGCTGTTTCGCGCCCGAGCAAGCCATACGGCGCGCCAGATAAAGGTTTTGGTCACAAAGGATATGCCGCGCTGGGCATGACCTACCTCGGCGCGCAGACCTTCTGCCAGTGGCTAAGCAAGAAGACCGGCAAGAAGTACCGGTTGCCGACCGAAGCCGAGTGGGAGTACGCCGCCCGAGCCGGTGCGACCACCGAGCCGGAACTGGACCAGGTGGCTTGGTACTGGGACAACGCAGAGGACAAGGCTTGGGCAGTTGGCACCAAGAAGCCGAACGCTTGGGGGCTTTTTGACACCCTTGGCAACATGGCGGAGTGGGCAGTCGACAAGGACGGCAAGCCGGTGACTTGCGGCGGGCACTACCTTTCGAAGAAGGGTCAGATTGGCTTTACGGCTCGCGCCTATCAGATTCCGAAGTGGAACGAAAACGACCCCCAGAACCCGAAAAGCCGGTGGTGGTTGTCAAACGCACCGTACGTTGGCATTCGGCTTGTTTGCGATTTGCCCTAAATGGCTATACTCGCAAACACGCGGGGCTTTAACTCTGCATATTCACGGAGCACATTCAATGTCGAACCAAAATGAACTCTCTCGCCGCGATCTGATCGCGAAGACGGCCGTGGCCGGCGCCGCAATGGCCGTCCCTTCTTTCGTTTTTGCCGGTTCTCAGGCGCAGATTAAGGTCGGCTTGATCGGTTGTGGGGGACGCGGTACGGGCGCTGCACAGGACAATATCGAAGCCGATTCCAGCACCGTGCTCTGGGCAATGGGCGA
Source organism: bacterium (assembly GCA_027485645.1). Taxonomy (GTDB): domain Bacteria; phylum Armatimonadota; class Fimbriimonadia; order Fimbriimonadales; family Fimbriimonadaceae; genus Fimbriimonas. The sequence continues at coordinate 710,549 of JAIXQR010000001.1, read as the reverse complement.
TGTGTTCCCAGACCGACTTAACGGCTCACGGGATGGCCTGAAGAAGCTGGGCGACCGGTACAAGGTCACCGACGACCGCGCATTCAGCGGATGGGATGCTTACAAGAAGGTTATTGCTAGCGGCGTAGACGTCGTGATTCTCACTACCCCGCCAGCGTTCCGACCGATTCACCTTAAGGCTGCGATCGAAGCAGGCAAGCACGTTTTCATGGAGAAGCCGGTTGCGACCGACGCGCCTGGAATTCGCAGCGTCATGGAGTCTTCCGACATGGCCGCATCGAAGAAGCTCTCGATTGTTGCGGGAACGCAGCGACGACATGACTTCGCTTACCGCGGTGCCATGGAGCGCATCCACAACGGAGACATCGGCGATGTCGTTGCCCTTTACGCTTACTGGAACCAGGGCGGACTTTGGATGAACCCACGACAGGAAGGTTGGTCCGACATGGAATGGCAGCTTCGAAACTGGCTGTACTTCGCATGGCTCTCGGGCGACCACATCACCGAGCAGCACGTGCACAACCTCGACGTTTGCAACTGGGCCATGAAGGGCCACCCGGTCAAGGCAACCAGCCTTGGCGGACGACAGGTCCGAACGGATAAGGCCTACGGCCACATTTTCGACCACTTTGCGACCGAGTACGAATACGCCAACGGAGTGAAGATGCTCAGCATGTGCCGCCAGATCGACAACACTGCCTCCCGCGTTTCGGAGCACATTGTCGGTTCGAAGGGAACGAGTAACGCGCAGTCGATCAAGGGCGCGAAGGCTTGGCGATTCGAAGGCGATCGAACCAATCCATACGTTCAGGAGCACAAGCACCTGATCGCGAGCATTAAGGAAGGCAAGCCGATCAACGAAGGCCGCCAGGTTGCTGAGAGCACGCTCACCGCAATCATGGGCCGAATGTCGGCTTACACCGGACAAGAAGTCAGTTGGGAACAGGCGCTCAACAGCACGGAAAGTTTGCTTCCAGCCACCCTTGGTTTCACATCGCTAGAAACGCCCGCGGTTGCAGTTCCGGGCAAAACTCCGCTGAAGTAAGGTGGATATCACCCGACGAGAAGTCATCAAGTCCGGCCTCGCGGCCGGACTTTCCGTTGCGGTTGCCCCGTTGGCAGCTGCCATCCCTAGCGAGAAAGCCATGGCTCCAAAATTCAAGCTCAAATACGCGCCGCATTTCGGCATGTTCCAAAACCATGCTGGCCCAGACCTCGTTGATCAGCTGAAATTTGCGGCCGATGAAGGATTCACCGCGTGGGAAGACAACGGCATGAAAGGCCGCTCCGTGGCCGATCAAGAGCGCTGCGCGAAGGCAATGAACGACCTCGGCATCACGATGGGCGTCTTCGTCGCTAACGACATTGACTGGAACAACCCGACGCTAACCACAGGTTCAAAGGACCACCTAGATAAGTTCATCAAGAACTGCCAGGATTCGGTTGAAGTCGCAAAGCGCGTGAATGCGAAGTGGATGACGGTTGTGCCGGGCACTTGCGATCTTCGCCAGGACATCGGTTTCCAAACTGCCAACGTCATCGAAGCCCTTCGACGCGGCAGCGATATTCTCGCCAAGCATGGCCTTGTGATGGTGCTGGAGCCGCTCAACTTCCGCGACCACCCAAATCTTTTCTTGAACAAGATTCCGCAGGCGTTCAGCATCTGCCGCGCGGTGGATAGCCCTGCCTGCAAGATCCTTTTCGACATCTACCACCAGCAGATCCAAGAAGGAAACTTGATTCCGAATATGGATCGGGCCTGGAGCGAAGTTGCTTACTTGCAGATCGGCGACAATCCAGGCCGAAACGAGCCGACCAGCGGGGAGATCAACTACCTCAACGTGTTTAAGCACGTGAGCGCCAAGGGCTTTACTGGCGTGCTCGGTATGGAACACGGAAACTCTAAATCCGGAAAGGATGGCGAACGCGCAGTCATCGACGCTTACCGAAAGTCGGACGCGTTCTAAGCAGCATGATCGAATTTGAACCGGAGTTACACCCGCACCGGCGGTTCAATCCGCTCCTTGACGAATGGGTTCTGGTGTCACCGCACCGGACCCAGCGTCCTTGGCAGGGGCAGCAGGAGAAGTCCTCCCTCCCGGACCGACCCGCTTACGATCCGACGTGCTATCTTTGCCCCGGCAATGTTCGGGCCAATGGCGAGGTTAATCCTGCCTACGAGAACACTTTTGTTTTCGTTAACGACTACTCGGCGCTTCTTTCGGGCACACCGGAGGGAGTCGTTGACGATGGATTGTTCCGATCAGAGGCAGTGCGGGGCGAGTGCCGCGTCATTTGCTTTTCACCTCGGCATGACCTGACGCTCTCCAAACTGAGTCAGCACGAGCTTGAATTGGTTGTCGACTTGTGGGCTTCGCAGGCGGCCGAACTTGGTGCCCGTTACGGCTGGGTCCAAATTTTCGAGAATCGGGGTGAAGCGATGGGGGCCTCGAATCCACATCCGCACGGGCAGATCTGGGCGAGTGAGCATTTGCCAAGTTTGATTATTCGGGAAGGTGCGTCTCAGGCTCGCTACTACGCAGAGCACGGATCCCGAATGCTTCTCGATTATGCTCAGCGCGAAGTCGAATTGGGCTCGCGAGTGGTCTATGCCAATGAAGATTGGGCGGTGGTTGTGCCGTTTTGGGCGACCTGGCCGTTTGAAACCATGGTGCTGCCACGCTTCGAAGTCAGCCGACTGGAAGATCTCGGCGAGCAGCGATCTAGCCTTGCCGATGCGTTGCAAGGGTTGCTGAAACGTTACGATGCCCTGTTCGATTGCCCGTTTCCGTACAGCATGGGTTGGCATCCCGCCCCATATTCTGGAGACTTTACGTCGTCTTGGCAGCTACATGCCCACTTCTATCCGCCATTATTAAGAAGCGCAACGGTTCGAAAGTTTATGGTTGGATACGAAATGATGGCGGAAGCCCAGCGAGACTTAACTCCGGAACAAGCAGCCCAGCGGCTACGGGATGCGATTTAGTGGCTAAGCCAGTAACTTTTGTCACTCCGCCAAACCGAATCGAGCGCTGGAAAAAGCTTTGGGCCACACCAAAGAAACTGAATGAAGCCGAGACCGACGCAGCGTTTGACGAGTTCCTGGACAACTTGGTGCCCACGCACATGCACACGCTGTTCCTCCGGAAGTTCGGTTTGCCGAAGGCTTCTTTCGGAAATCGATTCTTCAACGATGAATCGATTTACCAAAACTGGGATCTAAAGCTGCTGCAACTCCTCGCGGCAGAAGGTCCGCACATTGAGGCAACGGTGATCTACGGCTCGCCCGACAAGCTCGAGGCGCACACCTTGCGTGGCGAGCGACGGCGGTCTTTGCGCGACATCGTGATTGACGACTGGCACGCGGCTTGCGCCATCGTGCGATCCGACCGAGTGAACCTGTACGTGTTCATTGAGCCTAAGATGCGAGGGTGCATCGTCCGGTCGCTCAAGCTTTCGAATGTAGCTACCGAAGACGAGCCTACGGAAGAACCTCAGTTTGTCGAGTTCGAGCCGTAAGGCGTGAGCCCGGACAGCGAAATCCATCAGCTCTAGCGGTATCAGCCAAGGCATTTAACAGTACGTTAACGTGATCTCAGGCAGAATGAAAGCATGAAGCTGTCGCGACGTTCACTTTTGGGTACGGGTATTGCGGGTGCCGCCGGCATCGCATCGGGAGCAGGCGCGTTCGCCTCTCTCCAGGGCATGGGCTCGAAGCAGTCGAAGATCAAGAACATCATCTTCTTGGTCGTCGATGGCATGGCGATGCAGACCCTCGGGATCGTGGATGTCCTGTCTCAGCTCAACGGTGGAAAGTCCTCTTACTGGGGCTGGCTGATGGACCAAAAGTTCGTCACCAACGGTCTCCAGGCAACGCGGTCGCTCAACTCCATCGTCACCGACTCCGCGGCGGCGAGTTCCACTTGGGGTAGCGGGCAGCGAATCTTCAACGGGATGATCAACATGTATCCCGATCTGACCGCGTTGAAGACTCTGACGACGCTGATGCACGAAAAGGGCGTCCGAACCGGTCTCGTCACAACCACGACAATTACCCACGCAACCCCCGCCGGGTTTGCCGTCAGCATTGTCAGCCGCGACCTTGAGCCGATCATTGCCGAGAAGTACCTCGTGTCTGGCGTTGATGTGCTCATGGGCGGAGGCAACCGCCACTTCGCGGGCGACAAGCGAAAAGACAAGCGCGATATGTACCCAGAGTTCGAAAAGGCGGGCTACACGGTCGTCAAGAACCGAGAAGCCTTGATGGCGACGAAGAGCAAGAAGGTTCTCGGAATCTTCTCGGACAGCCACCTGCCGTTCTCGGTTGACCGAAACAACAGTCCAGAGCTTCAGAAGACCGTCCCGACCTTGGCCGAAATGACCAAGCATGCGATCGACAACTTGAAGGATAGCAAGAACGGATTCCTGCTTCAGGTTGAAGGCGGAAAGGTTGACCACGCCGGCCACGCGAACGACTTGGCTTCCCTGGTTTACGATCAGATCGCATTCGAAGAAGCGGTTAAGGTTGCGGTCGAGTTCGCGCTCAAGGACAAAGAAACCCTCGTCATCATCACGGCAGACCACGCCACCGGCGGACCATCGCTGAACGGCATGGGTGAGGAGTACACGGACTCGAACAAGGGCATCCTGACCGTGAACGGAATGAAGGCGAGCTACGAAGTTCTGGCTCGAAAGTTCGGCGCCAGCCCGACCGCAGATTCAGTTCGAGACATCGTCAAGGCCGATCTCGGATTGGAACTCAGCGCGGCAGAAGCGGCGGCCATCGTAGCGGGACAAAAGGGACAAGGGCCCTTCAACATCAGCGGCTTCCTGAAAGCTAGCGGAATGACCATGGCGAACATTCTGGGCAACCACACGGCCGTGACGTGGACGAGCGGTAACCACACCGCCGAGCACGTGATGGTGACCGCTCTCGGACCAGGAAGTGAAATGATCAAGGGCCTCACCCGCAACGTGGAGTTCTTCGACTTGATGCTTGCGGCAAAGGGCATCAAGCACAAGAACCCGACCATGGATTACGGCACGGCGCAAGGGTATTACGAAAAGATGAAGGTCAGTCTGGATCAGGGATGGCTTGATATGTATGCCGTTCATGAAGATTGCACTTGCCATCACGGTTAAAGCCAAGTAACGCGTTTACGTGGTTGGCAAAGGGCGGCGTTTAGGTTAAGCTATTACGGATGGCGTCGCCCATATCTATCCAGTTTTGGACCCTGAGAACCATACTGAATTCGGAAAGTGCGCCGGCAATCATGCGAGAGTTGGCCGATATTGGCCTAAACGGAGTTGAGGGCGTTGCCCCAGGATTTTCCAATTCCGACTTTCGAAAGTTCATGGCCGATCTGGGCATGGTCATCAGTTCCAGCTACGGCCCCATTCCAGACGCCGACAACCTGCAAAAGATTGTTGACGACCTCGGCGATCTCGGAACGAATCTTCTCACCGGCGGATTCTGGATTCCTGACCTACAAACCCCCGACACCATTCGAGCCTCGGCCGAAAAGCTTGCTTGGGCAATTCCGGAGTTGAAAAAACACGGCATCGACTACGCGATGCACAACCACTGGATGGAGTTTGAGACGCGAGAAGGCGTCCGAGTCCTCGACCTAATGATTCAACACTGCCCAGACCTTTGTCTTGAACTGGACATCTATTGGGCCAGCAACTTCGGCGAACACAACAGCGCCGAAATTTGCAAACAGTACGCCGACCGGATCACCCTGCTGCACGTCAAGGACGGTCCGCTGGTCAAAGATCAGCCAATGGTCCCACTTGGGCAAGGAAATGTCCCAGTGCGGGCTTGCATTGAAGCTTGTCAGCCAAAATGGCTTGTAATAGAACTTGATGAGTACGAGGGTGACATGATGCATGCCGTCCGCGAGAGCTATCAATTTTTGATGAGAGAAAAGCTTGGCCTTGGCCGAGTTGCCGTGGACGCAAACCGATGAACGCTAGAAGCATCACCTTCCTTCCAACGAAAAACCTCAAGGCGACCGATCGCTTCTATCAAGGAATGCTCGGGCTTCAACTCGCACTAGACCAAGGCGTCTGTCGCATCTATTCCGTTGGAATTGACGGCGCGTGGGGATTCTGTGAGAACGTACCGCTCCTCGACGACCCGAGCAAAGTAACGCTCACGATGGTCGTGCCAGACGTCAACGAATGGCACGTCCGCCTGACCGTCGAAGGTGCAACCGTCGATGGACCACCCCGCATCAACCAGCGGTTTGGCATTCAGCACTTTTACACGACCGACCCGAACGGGTACCGGCTAGAGATCCAGAAGTTCCTCTGAGCCCAGATTACATAAAAGAAGCGGGTCCGTCACCGATGCTGACGGACCCGCTGTTCGTTCAGTCTCTTACTTCTTAGCGAGAAATGGCTTGATTTCGCCAATCCAGCTCGATGGCGTCGAGCCAGGGGTGAACCCGGAGGTTCCAAGGACCTTGCCAGCAGAGTTCAAGATCAGGACGGTTGGGAATCCTTGAATCTCGTACTTGTTTGCCAAGGCTTCGTTCTGCTTGCTCAGCTTTGGATCCTGCTTGGTTCGGCGTGGGAAGTCGAGCTCAAGAAGAACAACGTTCTTCTCGGCCCACTTCATGAACTCAGGCTTGGAGAAAACGTCCTTGTGCAGTCGCATGCATGGCGGGCACCAGTCGCTTCCGGTGAAGTCTGCGAGGATGGGCTTGCCCGTTTTCTTGGACTGCTTCACCGCTTCGTCGTAGCTGGTTAACCACTTTGGACCAGCGGCCATTGCACCGGCTACTAGCAGCAGTGCAGCAATGCTCAAGAAACTCTTCATACCCATGTAAAACGCACCGTACCCCGTTTCAGTTCATTGTTCATAGCTTTTTGAGGCTAAATTGTGTGTACTTTGCCGAGCCGAGTTGACCATTGTTGTGGCTGAGCCCGACGAGACCGACCTGGACTGGCCCTTCTCCGACCGTGACCGTATGGAATAGCTCAAGCGCTTTCCCTTTCCGGCCCAAGAATCCTTCGAGCTTGGTGCCGGTTCGCCTGAGCACGAGACGGGTTCCCGCAAGGTCACCCATCGCAGATTTTTGACCGGACATCTCCTTTCCGGCAGACTCTCGGTGAGCCAGTTGGGCTTCGCCAGATGGGAATACGGAGAGGAGCGTGGTGGCGGCATTTGGCTCGAGGCCAAACCGGACCATCACTCCGGCCTTCGCGTAAGAATCGGTATCTCGCAGCGCTTCGATTTCGCAGGAAATTTCGAAGTCTCCGTCAACGATTTGATGCAGGAAACGGAACTGGTCACGTTCTCCCCAGATATCACTTCCGCCACCGAACAGTTCCAGCTTCGGTGCGACGAACCTTGCGCCGCCGGTCTTCGCGCCGCCGATATCGGTCTGAGTCCAGCCGGGCACAGCATCGTTGGCGGGTGCCACCAAGATCGGCACCGGCGGCTTCGGCAACGGTGCTAGTTTGGGCTTCTTAGCGACCAGGAAGTTTCGAAGCGGCTCATTCACAGCGAGGGACATGGTTCCAAGACCGGTCATGTAGGCAGAAATAGCTTCCTTACTGTCTTTGCGGAAGTCGACCTTCGGCGCGGGCGCCTTGCTGGTCACCATTCCCCAAGTCGCTGATCCGATTCCGCCATCTCGGCTGAGAACCTTGTAGGACCACATCGTGCTCATCCAGCCGTACGAGGCGTGGAGATCGTAGTAGCGCCGCATCATGCTGGCACCACCAGCTCCGTTAAAGACCACGTTGAACTCGCCGATAAGGAACGGAGCGTTCGTCGCGTTCTGCTGTTTCTCGACATCCTTAAGCCGGTTGATGTGCGCAACGTGCGTTGGGATCGACGGTGAACCGCCACCAAAAAGCCCTGGATAGTAGTGCATCTGGAAACCAACGTTCTTCCAGCCATTCGCCTTTGGGTTGCCGTAGTGGCCGAAGTCGTCGTAGTTGCCCATTGCCAAAATGAGCTTCTTGTTATCGATAGCGCGGACAACTGGGTAAAGCCGCTTGAACAAGGCGACCTGTTGAGGCTTGGTGCCGCCGTACGGTTCGTTGAACAAGTCGTACGCCACAACGTTGGGGTTCGAGCGGTAGCGCTTGGCAAACTCCTTCCAGAGCCATTCCGCGCGGACCTGATCGGACTCGGTGGTCCAGACTTTGTTCTGCTCACTGCGCCCGGTGTGGTCATATGGGCTTTGTCCACCCTGGATGCCGTGGAGGTCAATGATCGTGTACATCCCGTGTTCGGCGGCCTTCTTCACTGCAAGATCGACCCAGCGGAACGCGTTCGGCTTGAGCTTCATCGGCGCGCGGTCGTCTTCGAACATGCGGTAGTTGAGCGGAAGTCGAACCAAGTTGAAGCCGAACGACTTGATGAGCTTCCAGTCTCGGTCCTTCATCCAGTTGGCGTAAAACTGCTCCATCAGGCGGTCCTTCTCCGCCTCGCCGAATCGACTGGTCAGGATCTCTTCGACTTCGTACTGGTCTTTGTATCCCGAGAGTTCGAGCATCCACATTTCGAGGATCAGCCAATTTCCGAGATTGCAGCCTTTCAGGGTTACGGGCTTTCCACTCGCGGTAACCATCTTTTCCCCTCGGGGCAGAAGTTCGGGCAGGTTCTTGGTCTGCACTGCAGTCGCCGATGACACGAGAAGGGACAAGGCTGCGATCATGATAATTCGTTTTATCACATTTCCCCGTTACGGCGCGAGACTAGATTGGATACAATTTCAGCGGGATGAAGTTTCTTGACCAATTGAAGTCCAACGAAGGAAATCTGCTCGCGGCCGGCATTGCATGGACCATCGGACTCGCATGGTTCACCTTTGGTGGCTTCTACCTCGGCACGATCTTCGGCAAGAAGCACGTTTACGATCTTCAGGCGAAGGACATCTCCGGAATTGGCGTCAATGGCCTGATCATCGGCTTCCTCGTCGGCGTCGCCGTTGCCACCTTCATCACCTTCGCTTATCCAAAATCAACGAAGCGAGATGAAGAGGAAGAAGCGGCTGCCGAGCACGCTCACCACTAAGAGTTCCGCTAGTAGGTTCGGCCCTTCCACTCGGTCTTTCCGGCTTTTCGCCAGACCATCGAACGCACGATGGTCGCGGCTCCGATCGTCAGAACCACGGGCATTAGCAGAACCGGCCATTTCGACGCGCGGGCGGCGAGCGAAACCATGACGCCCGACCAGATCAGCAGACCTAGCGTCCATGGCTCAAGGATCCATCCCCAGCCGAGGAACAGCAGGAACAAGGCGAGCAACGCACTGCCGATGTACGAGTTCGTGATTTCGAAGGAGTTCTTGCTGAACCCGTCGAAAGCTTGCCGCCAGGTTTCGTACATTCTCACCGTCATCACTTGGGTTAAGTTGAGCGTCCAGACCTTGACGCCGCGCTTCGCGAGGAGTCGACCCATTGCGACGTCTTCCATGATGCGGCCCTTCACCGCTTCGTGCGGCGCCATCGTTTCGTAGGTCGATCGTCGCCAAGCTTGGATTTGGCCGTTCAGAAACTGGCTGTGCCCAAGCCCAGTGCGGTCCACCAACCCGAAAGGATTGCTCGCGAGCAAAATCCAACCCACCCAGGCGGCAAAAAGCGGCTCGAGCCCTCGCCCTGGAAATACCCTTGGGATACCGGTGATGACGCCAAGTTTGGAATCCGTTTCGGCCATTCGCGCCAGCCGAGCAATGAAATCAGGACACACTTCCGTATCCGCATCCAAGAGGATAAGCCACTGGTTTTCAGGATTCTCCAGCGCATGGTGGCAAAGGGTGTAGCATGCCCGATTCTTTCCGGTCCAACCTTGCGGAAGCGGCGAAGATGATCGAATCACTCGTGCGCCGAGAGACTGCGCTACCTCTCCCGTATCGTCACTGGAATCATCATCGAAGACGACGGTTGGAATCTGTTTGACGAGTCCTGGCAGCAGTCGCTTTAAGTTCTCAGATTCGTTTCGGGCCGGAATGAGGGCAATCCAGCCGGTGGCTAAGCCATCAGCTCTTTCGGTTGGCCGCTTCATGAGCAACCAATTGACCGTACTTACGGTCGCGTTTAGGCCGTACAGAACCCACAGCAGGGTCACCGGTTCCAGAACTCCGGATCATCGGAGCCGAGGTACCAGATGGTGATGCCGGGAATGCCGTACTTCTTTGCGATTCCATGTTTCGCCCACATGGCTTGAGAGCCGGAGAAATAGACTTTATCTTTCATCAGCTCACCACTCATGAGATGCATGACCGCCTCTCTACGATCGAACTGATTGATCGTCAGGCTTAACGCTGGCTTTCGCGACCAATCGTAGCCGTAACCCGCAACACCCAAACGCAACTTCGACCGAGGCACGCGCGTGAGTGCGTATTTGATCACCCGTTCCACCCAATCGTTGGGCGCAATTGGTCCGGGCTCGCTGGTATCCCAATGGAAATCGTAGGCCATGATGCGGAACGAATCCGCCGCCGCTCCGAGGGCCTTCCAGTCATGCGCGTTTGGTGCTTCCCAGCCCACCTTATCGGTTTCCTTGGCATGAACGGTAACGCTGAGGTGCTTCTTCCCCATTGCCGCCTTGAGCTCGCGGACAAAGGCACTGTACCGGTCCACATCCGCTTCCTTCAACGATTCGTAGTCCAAATCGATCCCGTCGAGCTTATCCGCCTTGATGAAATGCAGCAATTGATCGATATGCTTCTTTCGGCTCGCGGGCGTTGCAAGCATCTTGGTGATGCGTGTGGACTCAAATCCATTTTCGCCGTAGTTGTTGATCATTCCGAGCAGGCGAATTTTGCCGGCAGTGATCTTTCGGACCTCGGCACGGAACTCCGGAGTGACGCCATAGGCGTATTTCACGCTGCCGTCAGCCTGAATCGTCATCCATCCGGGGAGAATTTCGGACAGTTTGGCTCGGCGGCTCTTAAGCGCCTTGAGGCACTCGGGGTTCCAGCTCACAATCCAAGCGGAACGCGTTGGGTCTGGAAACGTTGGTTTCGGGGTCTGTTGACTGATCCATCCGAGCGCCATTGCCGAGAGCAGCATTTGGCTAGGCTACCTTTCCCAGACCCCGGTCGAACACGCTTACTTTCGGCGATAGGTGGACTTCATGAACGATCGCCAACTACCATCGTCGCTCTGCCCCCACGCGGTCATCGTTCGGGTGTTCTCGTCGATGAGTTCGTGTACGTCGCGGTAGTTCGCGGTTTCGCCGTCCTTCACCATGCTAGGCCCTTCGCAGTTCAGGGTCATGACCTTGCCATCTTCGCTGAGCTCGCCAAAGTACTTCCACAGGTGCGAAGTCGCCGAGGCGAACCAGCAGCCACGGTATTCATTGAACGAAACGTCCCAGCCCAGGGCCAGTTTGTGGTGCATCGACTCGCCGTCTGGCATCGTCATCTCGCCCTCGCCGAAGGCCCAAAGTCCGCCGAGCATCGTTACCGTCTCGGAGCCTTCGCTGGTCATCTCTGGTCCGCTTGGTCCCATCGACATTTCCGTCGTGATGGTCCATTCGCCAACGAGGTTGTGTAGCCAAGCATGCTCGGCAACGGGCTTTGTTCCGGACGGTGCGGTTTCTTCGGCGGTGACTTCAGGGGTTTCGCTCATATCAGATCCGATTATACGACTCAGGATGATGTGTGATGTAATATGTTTTTCAAGCGTTAGTCGGTGATCACGTCCACTTCTGCGTAACCGATCTCGTTGTTCCCGTCGGTGTTCCGAAGTGCCCGCAGTTTGATGTACCGCCCCTTCGTCGCGGCAAACGGTTTAATTTGCCAAACGCGGTTGTTCTTGATGTTTGAGAACTCGCCCTTGTCGGCCAGCTTCCATTCCACGTTGTCGGTACTCACGTAAAATTCGTACTCCGCAATAACGCCCGGTCCCCACATGCCCTGATCTGGGAAGTACTTGAAGCCTGACAGGGTCTTTTCGGAACCCAGGTCGATTACAAGATCGATCGGGAGGGACTTGTTTCCGGGTTGCTTCCACGAGGTTGCGGGGTTTCCGTCGAGGAGGTTGTAAGGTTCGTTTCCGGTCACATCGAGGATCTTCCAATCCTTCCGGCAGATGTCGAATTTCTCTTGCATCACCGGGCTGAACTTGCCGGTGGACGGGTCGAAGGCGATGGCCTTGACCTCGACTTTGCCATCACCGGTCGGAACCGGGCCGGTGAAGCGCGCCGATTTTCCGGTCGGGGTTGAGCCATCGAGGGTGTAGTAGAAGTGCGGTCCGACGTCGGCGCTAGCGATCTGAACTTCCCCTTGGCGGTTGCGGGTGATAAGCGGAGCGTCGAGGATCAGCGGCGCATTGTAGAGGCCGATCGAGGAGATTAGTGGTGCCGCGTAGGTATCAGTGATCCTTAACCGCACTTTGGTCGCGGTGACGGCCGGGAAGCGAAGAATTCGCTTGTAGCCAATCGTGCGGCCGCGCGAGATCTCCTTCCATCGGTTGTTAACAAGGGCTTCAACGGTGAAGCTTCTCACTCGTTGTCCTAGCTGGATGTGCTCCTGGACCAGGAAGCGATTGAAAAGCGTTGGCTTTGGAAGTTCCAGAGTCAGGGTCGACCGTTGGACGTTGTCGTTCGTCGCCCAATAGGTGTCCTTTTGCCCGTCCACCACGTTTTGCGCTGAGAACGACTTTGATTTACCGCGCGTGTTCGAGGCGGTGGCTCTCGCGTTTTCGGCGAGGTTAACCGCGAACGTCTCCTTCACCACCTTGCCCATCTCGATCGCATGTTTGATATCGGTCGGGTGGATTTGGCCGTTCGGCATGATCGGGAAGTTCAAGAGGAAGGTGGCGTTTCGGCCGACGGAGGCGTAATAGCTATCCAGCAACTGCGGAACGGTCTTCACCTTGCCATCTTCGCTAGGGTGATAGAACCACTCGGGCCGAATGGAGGTGTTGACTTCGGCCGGAACCCAGGCGTTTCCGCCCTCGAGCCCGAAGTGAAGCATCGGCCAGGTGACCTCACCGGTCGCGTTCAGGGTGCTCCAGTTGGTTTCGCCCACGTAGCCCGATTCGGTGCCGACCCAGCGCAGGTCGCCGCGGTCGCCGCCGTCGTTCCAAATCACGATCTTCGGCTGGAGTTTTCGCACGAGGGCATAGGTGTTTGCCCAGTCGTAGTAGGTTTTTGCGTCGATCTTGCGGTTCTCGTTCGCGCCGCCGTAGTAGCCCGTTCCGCCGTTTGCGCCGTCGAACCAGACTTCGAACACATCGCCGTATTGGCTGAGGAGTTCCGTCAGCTGGTTTCGGAAATAGGTGATGTACTCGGGTCGGCCGTAGTCGGCGCGGTTTCGATCCCAGGGGGAGAGGTACACGCCAAATTTGAGGCCGTACTCCTTGCAGGCGTCGGCGACTTCCCGTACTAGGTCGCCCTGCCCTTTCTTCCACGGGGCGTTCTTCACCGAATAGTCGCTGTACTTTGTGGGCCAGAGGCAGAAGCCGCTGTGGTGCTTGGCGGTGAGAATGACGCCCTTCATCCCCGATTCCTTGCAAACCCGCACCCACTCGCGGGCGTCGAGCTTGGTCGGGTTGAAGAGGTTGATGTCCTCATTCCCAAATCCCCACGACTGGTCGGTGTAGGTGTTCAGCCCGAAGTGGATGAAGGCGTAATACTCCATCTCTTGCCACCGCATCTGGTTCTCCGAAGGCGCCGGCCCAAACGCCGCCGGCGGCTTAACCTGCGCGCTCGCGGCGCCGAGGGTGAAGAAGCAAAAAAGAATGGCGGCGAGGAAGGTGGGGTTCATGGGTCTAGTGATCGCGAGAGTGACTTCGATAAGTCGATACTTCCGGATGCATCTCGGGCCAATTGATCGGCACGCGTTTCAACTATGTCCCATTTTGCTCGGTCTCGTCGCGTATGAGGCAGGGTCCGGCTGGTAGCTGAATGCGAGTAATAATACGGCACCTCAACCGGAACGGGGTCCTGTATGATTTCAACAGAATGACGCTGTTCCTCGCCCTGTCCGTGCTATCCCACCAAACCTCAACGGTGGATGTTTCGCAGTCTGGACTGAAGCTGGCCGGGTGGGAGCAGGCGCGACCGATTGAGATTGAAGTAGTTGGGGCCGACGGGACGGCTGCCTGGCTCAAGGCGCCCTATCGCGAGGTGAAGGACGGGCAAGCGGAGGGAGTGCTGACAACCCCGGGCGGATCGCGCTTTCTCGTAACCGATCGCTTCTCCACCACCGAAAGCGGCTTAGTTCTAGACCGCACGGTACGGGTTCTCGCGGCAGGTTCGGAGAAAGGGTTCAGCTCTCGGTTCTCTGTAGCCACCGGGTCGCCTACGACCATCCGCGACCGCGAGTTCTTCATTCCGGGCGTTTGGTACTTGCGCAATCAGGAGGTGCCGCCGGATGCGCTCGCTTCGGAACCCGACGCCGAGGCGGTTCTCGTACGCGAAGATCGCCTGCCCCTGTCGTTGGCCATGGTCCGGGATCCCAAAGGGGGCGCAACGCTGGAGCTTGCGCATCTGCAGCCCGAAGGCACGGCCTTCACCGGCGAGGATCATCGACCCAGGATTATCGATGGCCGAATGCGGTTCGGCTCGATTGGCGTTTTGAATCGCGGAAACCTGGCCCTTGCCTTTCAGTATCCGGGCTCCGAGGGAGATCGGACTTACGTCGGAGGCCCGGGCAAGGCTTGGGCGTTGCGTAGCCATCCTATCCAACTCGGATTTGAGCACATGTACCGACTCCGCCTGACCGCCGGAACTTCCACAAAGTTTGCCGATGCCGTGCGGTCGAGTTGGCGGCGGGCATTCAACGATGCGGCGCCGAAGCCGCCGAAGGCAGATATTGACAAGGCGTACCGCGCCAGCATGGACCTCTTGGCAAAGTACGGAGTGCGCTACAACGGCGTACCGAGCATGCCGTTCCAGCTACGAGTGCCCGACGGTGAAGTGATTGACAAGAGCAGCCAAATGGGTTTCGTGGGAAAGGCGATTCCGGCGGCTGCCCTACTCCTCAAAGATGCCCTGGACACCAACGATTCTGCGCGAAAGCGGCAAGCGGAAGACCTGATCAATTACTGGGTTGAGAACTCGATGACGCCCTCTGGCGTACCGAAAACTTGGTACGACATCCATAACGAAGGCCCGGTGACTTGGCGAGAAATCCCGACGCATCTGCGGATCGCCAGCGATGGCATGATGGGCGTTCTTGATGCTTGGAAACTGGATAAGCGGCCCGCGTGGTTAGCTTTTGCCCGCCGCTTCGGCGACTTTCTCGTCTTCAAACAAGAATCGGACGGATCAATCGGCGGACTTTGGAATTGGGACGGTACGCCAAACAACCCGTACAAAAACGTCACCTACCAAACGATCCCGTTTCTAATCTCTCTCCACTCCGCAACCGGAGACGTTCGGTACCGAAAGGCCGCAATTCTTGCTGGCGAGTACTGTTTGTCCACCGTCCACAAGGCTTACTCGTATGTCGGCGGTGCGCCTGACAATCCGAACGTCACGGATAAAGAAGCCGGCATTTTGGCCATGCAGGCGTTCCTGGCACTCCACAGCCTCACCAGCGAACCGCGCTGGATCGCACCCGCCGCACAAGCCGGAACATTTTGCGAAACCTGGACCTACGCGTGGAACGTGCCGCTGCCGAAAAACGACCCGAAAGTGGTCTATCCGCAAAACCGCACGACCCTGGGTCTCAGCATCATCGCCACCGGACATTCCGGGGCCGATAACTGTATGGCGCTGACAACCTACGACTACTACCGCCTCTGGATTCTCACAAAAGACCCGCATTACCTGCGCTACGCCCGCTTCATCTCGCAGTCCACGCTGCAAATGATGAACTGGGACGGCACCCTAAACTATGCCCAAAAAGGGCTGCTGACCGAAGTGCTCACCCTCTCGCCCCCCCACGGCCACGGGCTCCACGGCTGGCTCCCCTGGCTCACCGTCGCCGTTCTCGAGCCGATGGTACGCATGAAAAAAGCGTTCGGAACCTACGACATCGACAAGATCGAGACCATGCCCTACGCCGAACGCCTTCGCCGCGTGGTCCAGAACCCTTAGCGACGAAGGGGCAATGCGGAAGGGGTAAATCGCTGTTGCAGAGGAGACCTATAGAGATCGTCTCAACTCAAAAGCAAGGTGAGTGGTGGGCGGTACAGGGATTGAACCTGTGACCCCTACAGTGTCATTGTAGTGCTCTACCACTGAGCTAACCGCCCGAGCGAAGGTTAATTATGACACAAACCTTCAGCGCAAAAAATGGGAGCCGGTGAACCGGCTCCCTAGATTCGACGATGATCAGGCCGACTTGCGGCGGCGGAAGAAGCCGAGGGCGCCGAGGCCGAGGACGGCGAGGGAGGCTGGCTCTGGAACTGGGTTCGAAGCGACGACCGAGACGTTGTCGATGTGGCTGACGAGTCCGTTCGTGTAAGTCAAGAACTTGATCGTGCTCGCGCCGGTCGCGGTGAATTCGTAGCTGTATCGCTTGGTGGTGTTGCCTGGCTCGTTGCCCTGAAGGTTGGTGCCAAAGCTGGTGCCGTTGACCAAGAAGTTTACGCCGCCGTTGTAAGTGGTGCCGCCGGTGTAAACGTCGAAGCTAACGGTGTACTTCTTGCCGACCTGGGTCGAAAGAGTCTGCTCGATTCCGCTGCCTGCGATGTCGCTCGTGCCGCTGAGGTCGAGTTGCTGGGTGCTCTGTCCGAGGTAGCCGTTCTTGGTGAGGGTTACATTTCGACCGGAAGGACCGACAACGTTCCAGCCGGTGAGGCCGGTTGAACCGACGTTGTAGTTAGCGTGTCCGCTGGTCAAAACGTTAGCTTCAAAGGTTCCATTAACAACGAGCGATGCCTGGGCTGCAAATGGCAATACCACGGCGGAAACGGCAACAGCGAGTCGAGCAACAAACTTCATAGCTAAAGTATGGATGCTGGGCGCAGGGGCTCCTGTACCTATTTCATGGTCACGCGAACCCGGTAGCTCAAAATGGATGCATGGCAACCATCCGCATTCTGGAGTCTCGGACCGACCCGCAGTTCTGGCCAACACTGGAGCTGTACGTAGAGTCGTTTCCGCGCGATGAACGCGTGCCGCTTGGACGCATGGCGGAGTTCTTCGGCGGCGATGCTAAAGAGGGGAAACAAGAAGGCAGCGTTTTGTGGCGGGTTGCGGTTGCCGAAGAAGGGAGCGAACTCGCAGGGTTCCGGGTGTTCGCCGTAGACCTGGACTCCGGCTTGGTATTCCTTGTGTATCTCGCCGTCGATCCCCGGTTTCGGCGGCGCGGAATCGGACAACTGCTCATCGACTATGCGAGAGACGACAGTCAGCGGGAACTGGGCGAGAAACCGCTGGTCGCGATGTTTTTGGAGTGCGAGAGGCCCGAGCTGGTCCAGGGTGAAGAGCACGAAAAGCGAAAGGAGCGACTTCGGTTATTCGGAAAGTTTGGCGCCCGGATCGTCAGCCGAACCTATGTAATGCAGAGCATGGGCGAAGGCCGCGATCCGGTACCGATGATTCTGCTGGCGTATCCGATTGCCGAGCAAATCGACTGGGTTGAGGCGGTGAAGTCGTTCCACCGCCGGTTCCATAGCCTTCCGGCTGGGTCAGAGCTTGAACTCGAATGTCTCAGCGGGCTCGAACCTACTCCGTTGATTCCGTACTGATCGAGCCGCCACCGGCCATTCCGGCGGCGCGTCGGGCCTGATCTTTCGCTGCTTGACCGACGCCCGATCCGCCACCCTGAATGTTCTCGGTCCCCGTCATCGGGGTCATGCCACCGGCCGCTCCGCTACCAATCGGAGCGACGCCTCCACCACCACCTTGGGCGGTGCTTCCAGGCTGCGGAGCACCGGTCGCTTCTGCGGGTGGAGCAGGCTCAGCCGGCTTTGGTGGTTCGCAACCCAGTAACGACATCGAACCCAGCACAACTGCACCTGACAAAAGAAGACCCAAACGGTTTCGCATGCCTGTATCTTAACCCTCGGTCGGCTCATAATCTAGGGGTGAAGCAACTTTCGCTCATCGTTTGCGCCGCAATTTTGGCCGGGTGCATTGGGCCACAAGAAACGGCCGCCGAAAAGGAAGCACCCGGCGCGGTTAACCGAATCGGCCAAGCTCCCGTGGCGGGCGAAGACGCAGCACCGACCCAGAGCGCGGCAAATGAGCGAGGGCGTCTCGACATCGGAATGTTTGTGGATGAAGTGATCGCGATCAAAGGCGCACCCAAGCAAAAAGAGCATTCCCATGCGACTGAAGGTCAACACTTGGACATTTATGAGTTCGACGATGTGAAGGTCACCTTCGAAAAAGGCAAGGTTACGCGCGTCGAGCCGATCAACAAGTAAGCGAGAATATTCTCAAGCCACTTTACAACAGTAATCCCCAAACCTCGGTAAAGTAACGCCATGGTTACGGCCCTGATAGCCGGTGGATTATTGGCAATGACGCCCTTGCAGCAAGGAAAAAGCGATTTCAAAACGCGTGCGAATGACTGGCGCAATGGCGCGGTGGTTTACCAAGTCTTCGTTGACCGATTTGTCCCACCTACAAATCCAATCGCTAAGCAATCTCTCTACAAGTCACCTCTAAAGCCTTGGTCCGAGCTACCTAAGGCCAGGTTTGACGAGAAGACAAAGTCTTACCCGCACGTTTACGACTTCTGGGGAGGCGATCTAAATGGCCTTTCGACGAAGCTGGACTACATTCAGGACCTCGGGGCAGATGTCGTTTATCTCAACCCCATCTTCACCTCCCCCAGCAATCATAAGTACGACACAACCGACTACTTAGAGATCGATCCTCAACTGGGAACCTTAGACGATTTCAAGTCGCTTGTCAAACAAGTTCACGCCAAGAAAATGCGGCTCATGCTTGACGGCGTTTTTAACCATATTGGCAACGAATCGCCAATCTTTTTGGAGGCAAAGTCAAATCCGAAGAGTGCCCGTCGAGATTGGTTCTTCATGGGCGACGAATATGAGAAAGGGTATCGCGGTTGGGCTGGCGTCACCTCGATGCCTGCTCTCAAGCTAGAGAATCCCGAAGTGCGCGACTACCTTTGGAAAGCCAAGACCAGCGTGGTCAATCACTATCTCAAGCTCGGCATCGACGGCTGGCGGCTAGATGTCGCCTTCGAACTTGGCCCCGATTACCTTGCCGAACTGACGAAGTCTGCCCACACCACAAAGAAGGGATCGGCGGTCGTTGGCGAAATCTCGGGATACCCTGCCGAATGGAACGGCGCAGTAGATGGCGTTTTCAACTTCCACAGCATCAATCTCGGCATTGAAATGCTGAATGGAAACGTGAGTGGCGGACAGGTCGGGCAGATGTACGACGACCTTGTTGCAGACGCCGGCATCGAATCTTTGCTCAAGGCTTGGCTGATTACCGACAACCACGACACGCCAAGACTATCGAGCGTAGTAAAGGATGCGGAAACGCGAAACTTGGTTAAAGTGCTTCAGATGACTCTCCCCGGCTCTCCGTGCCTTTATTACGGAACCGAACTCGGACTAGCCGGAACTGGCGATCCTGAGTGCAGGGCACCTATGCCATGGGACACAGTCTCGGACAAAAATCCAGACTACGCCGCAACAAAGAACCTTCTTAAATTGCGAAAGTCACTTCCGGCTCTAAGGTACGGCGACTATAAGTCGTTAAGAACCGATCAGCTGCTGGCCTTCGCCCGAACCACCGATAAACTTCAGGACATCGTCGTCGTCGTGATAAACCCAACGACGAAAACGGTTAAAGAGTCATTCGCTTCGCGAGTCGGACGGATCATGAGCTGGGGCGAGATGGTGGATGTGATGACCGGTAAAAAGTACCGATCCATCACTGGAATGCTGAATCTTGAAGTACCAGCCAGAAGCGCAATGATCCTGGTGCCAAGTACCGCCGCCTTTGGTGGGTACTCCCCCTACCAGCGAATTCTCGATTCCGACAACTAGGCCCCATGCGCTCGTTCACAAATCTGGAACTTCACTCCGACCGCCTACTCCTTCGCCCAATGCAGCAAGGGGACGCCGAGGAGCTGTTCCAGATTTTCTCGCATCCGCAAGCGATGCGATTCTGGAGCCATCCGGCTTGGACATCTATCGCCAGCGCGCGAGAGCAGATTGAACAGGACGAGGTGGAAGTGGCCGAAGGCGACCATTTGCGGCTAGGGATCATCCGAAAGCAAGACGAGACCCTTATCGGAACCTGCAGCCTATTCGCCTTCGATAAGCAGAACCGCCGATGCGAAGTCGGCTACGCCCTCCACCCCGATGCCTGGCATCAAGGCTTCATGCAAGAGGCCCTCCGCCTGTTGCTGAACTACGCGTTTGAAACGCTCGATCTCAACCGGCTAGAAGCAGATATCGACCCACGCAACCTCGCCTCCGCAAAGAGCTTGGAACGGCTGGGGTTTGAGCAAGAAGGTTTGCTCCGGCAACGCTGGATTGTCGGCGACGAAGTTTCGGATTCCGCATTGTACGGATTGCTGCGAGATGACTGGCGTGCACCGAAAGCTAAGCTAGAGCGGTGACGCGTTATGATCGGTCATCCATCAAGCTTGCGGTAGGGCTTGCTGCGCTAGCGGGCTACGTGGATGCGTCTGGATTCCTAGCGACGGGCGGACTATTCGTCTCATTCATGAGCGGAAACTCCACCCGATTCGCGGTGCAGCTTTCCGAAGGCAAGTTCGAGCTCGCGGGCCTCACATTCGGAGTCCTTGCACTCTTTGTCACCGGCGTTGTGCTGGGATCGATCATTTCTCGCCAAGCCGCAAGCCGCCGTAAAGCTGCCGTCCTGCTCTTTGTTGCCGTATGTCTGTGCCTCGCTGCCACCCTGTATGGCATCGGCCAGCATCGGGCGAGTACGGCATTCCTGATTCTCGCGATGGGTGCGGAAAACACCGTATTCCAGCGCGACGGCGAAGTCACCATCGGCCTCACGTACATGACCGGAACCCTTGTGAAGCTGGGACAGCAGATCGCCGGAATGTTCTTCGGCGGCCCCCGGGACGGCTGGCTCCGCTACGCCTTGAGCTGGAGCGGGCTGGTCACGGGTGCCGTTTTAGGCGCAATAAGCCACGCAAAATTCGAGCAATACAGCTTGTGGCCAGCGGCAGTGGCCGCGTTTACTTTCATGTTCGTTGCCAACCAACTACAGTCCAGCCACAGCGCCGAAACTAACAATCAAGCGTAAGAATCGGTATTACTAAGCAGTGGTCAGCTCTGCGCTCGCACGATTCAAGTTCATCGGAATGCTCGAAGGCGCGTCGTTCCTCATCCTTCTCCTCATCGGAATGCCCCTGAAGTACATCGCGAAGCAGCCGCAGGCGGTTTACATCACCGGAAGCCTGCACGGCTTCCTGTTTGTGCTGTACATGATTGCCCTGCTGCTCGCTTGGAACAAGGAGAAGTGGCCGTTTAAGACCGCCTTCTTCGCCGGGATGGCAGCCGTGCTACCGCTCGGGCCGTTCATGTTCGACCGCTGGCTCGCAAAGCAAAGCGCTTAATCCTTCAAAATCTGGACTTCAATCTTCCGGAACTGGACCGGGTGGCTTTCGGACTGAAGGCTAATCGTTCCTTCCGGAATTAAAAGCTGCCCGTCTCGAATCAGCTTCTTGCCGTCCGCATCTCTCGGGTCAAGCTGCGGCTTCGAGTAGCGCATCACTTCTTCGCCATTGATGCGGTGAATGATCTCTCCGGTGCCGTGAACCTCCACCTCGGCGGTCACCCATTGCTCGCCGGGGAAGGTCTTCGACGTCGATTCGGTGCAGTGCTGCGTGTGGAGCTTGCCCTTGTACTCCACGTTCGTTCCCGGTGTACAAAGGTTTCCGGTAGATCGCGTCTGGCCTGCATCGGCGCCGAGGAACTGCACCTCGATCGAAACGGGAAAGTCCTGATCGAGCCCAATGGTCTCCGGTCGCTGTCCGTGAATCATGAACCCGGAGTTCTTGTACGCCCAGCCCGGACCGCCCTTGCACTGCTCGCCAATGAACCGGTACTCGGCACGAATTTTGTAGCTGCCGTAAGGGACCTTGTAGTACAGGTGCCCATATCGCTCGTTGAAGTTGTCGTACTTTTCGTACCCAACCGAGATCGCGCCATCTTGAACGCGGAACGTATTTCCAAAGTTGTCCCCCAGCTTGTAGCCCTTAATCTTCGGGGTCCAACCGCTCAGATCTTTGCCGTTAAAAATGGAGAACCAGTGGCCATCCAAAGAGGAATTGGCCACGGTAGGCACAAGAAAAAGGGCAGCGAAGAGAGCGACTGGCGCACGCATCACACAACGCTACCCCGAACGATGATCAGTCTTCGTCTCGAACGTCCATCCCATACCGGCGAACCGCGCCGGGATAAGGAACGTTGCCCTTCACGCTCCGCCAAATCGCTTCGTTGAGCGCGATTTCCTGACTCAAGGTCAGCTGGTCTGGCTCCGAGAAGTCAATTGCCGCCAACAGCGGAGTTTCTTTCGCCGGAGGATTCTTCGCATCCAGATCCGTCTTCGGTCGCTTCGCGACGTACGGCGTTAGGTCTGGCGTGTTTCGGAAGCTGCGATACATCGGCGTCGCGGCCGCATCGAACTGGCTCATTGGCTGCAAGCCAAGAATCAGCTCGATCGTTCGCACAGTGGACGTCGTGGTGTAGTGCGTTTTGTCGTGACCCGCATTTCGCGTGTATGGCGAAATCACCAAGCTCACGGTTCGGTGAGCGTCCACATGGTCTGGGCCGTTCTGCGCGTCATCTTCGAGAACGAAGATCGCAAACTTCGACCAGTAGCTGCTCTTCGAGATCGTCTCAACGAGCTTGCCAAGTCCGTAGTCGTTACTCGCCACGGATGCCTGCGGCGTAAACGCCCCGGCCCGGGTTCCGCTGGTGTGGTCTTCGCTCAGCGCCATGACCATGAAGTCCGGCATGTTCTTCTGCTCTTCGAATTTCTTAAACTCGTCGATAAAAATGTCGACCGCCTTGTAGTCGCGCTCGTTCTTCGATCTTGCCGCCGCCCAAGCGTCGCTTCGGCGATCGGTGGTGTGATAGTAGTACGTGCGATAAGTCTTTCCGGCGCGCCGAACATGGTCCCAAATGAAGCCAGATGGCGTCGTGGACAGCTCAAGACTCAATCGCGGGGTTCCCTTTCCGCTGTATTGCTGCGGCCAAGTGCGCTGCATAAAGTCCGGAACGTAGGCACCCTTGCTCCAGTGGTGCCCGTCAACCGAGACTTCCCCGCTGGCATAAAAGTTGTCTTGTAAAACAAAGTCCATCGCGAGTTGGCGGTGGTTCGGAGCGACGTCTTCTCCAAACAAAGTCAGCTTCGGATCGCCGTTGCCGTATGGCTTCCCGTTCTTCTTCAGGTCGCCGAACATCTGGTCGTAGGTTCGGTTTTCCTTGATGATGTACAGAACGTGCTTGATCGGCGATGGGTCACCCAAGCGGCTCGGAATCGGGTTGGTGCCAGGCTTTGGCGCGGTCAGCGGCTTCTCAACGACGCCTTCTCGGTACGGAGACAGGTCGCGAACTTGCTTCGACATCTTGTCGAGCTCCGTTCCCTTCGGAACGTCAACCTTCGTGAGCAAGCCTTTCAGAAGGACAACAATGTACGGATATCCCTTTGGCGCAATCGGATCAATCTTGTCCGTGTCGCCGTTAGGACCAGTGCCGAAACCTTTGCCGGCAGCCGCAAGGAGCGTCTTGCCATCGGCGAGAACGCCTAACGCGGTCGGATAGGCGCCGGTCGGTACAAATCCTTCCACCCGAGTCGCAACTCGGTCGGCGATGTTGAGAATGCCGACACAGTTGTTGTCCGAGTTTGCGACGTAAAGTCGCTTTCCGTCTGCGGTCACCGCCAGAGCGTGCGGCGTTGAGCCCGCAGGTGCGTTCGGCCAAGGTCGAACATTGATTCGCTCTTCCCGGGTTCCGGTGTAGAGGTCGAAAACATCGACCGTGTCATCGTTTCCGCACGAAACAAACAGTCGCTCGCCCTGCACCAGAAGGTCGTTCGGGTGACGTCCGGTGGCGTAACTCTTGGTGATCGTAAAGTCCGTTGCATCAACTCGAATCGCTCGCTCAGCGCCCTGGAGCGTGACGACCATGTCGTAGCCCACCCTGCGAACTTGGTACGGAGAAGAGCCAACAGGCAACGCCAGCTTTGCAACCGTCGCACCGGTTTCGAGGTCGATCTTTCGCAACTCGTCGCCAGCGGCCAGGGCCAGCACAACGTGCTTCTCATCGGCGGTTAGCTGCAAACCAGCGAGCCAGCCGGTGTTGCCCTTGATCTCGGTAACCGGGATCGTCTTTTCCAGCTTAAGTTCGCCATCCAGCGCGACGGATACGATGTGGAAGTTATTGCCCGTCCCACCGCTCACGACCAGCTTGGTTGAGTCGGCCATCCAAGCCATGCCAATCCAAGCTCGGCCAAGGCTCAACTTCTTCGCGACTTTGCCAGTCTTAGCATCAACTACGAATAGCTGGTGATTCCCTTGTCCGGCCGAAACGAAGGCAATCCATTTTCCGTTCGGACTCGTAACGCCGCCAGCCGCGAGATCGCCAATGGTCTCGCTTGGCCCAGCCGGAGAAATGCGCCAACCGGAAGGCAAGTAAGTCGCGATTTTTGGCTGGAACGCGGTGAAGGCTACGGCCGAGGCAACAACGGCAATTCCGGCGAGAAGGGATAGCTTCTTGTTCATCTTTTGTTTCTCACTTGCTGGCGTCAATCTTCGGAAGAGTGCCAACGATCTCGCGGAGCATCTTTTGCTCCTTCACAACCACTTGAGCCATCAGCTCGTCCACTTTGGCTTGCTTCGCTTCATCCGCGAGCGGTTTCTTGATGGCGACATCTTCGATCTCGGCTTTGCTCAGCCCAGCTTCTTTTCCAACCTCGCCGATGACGTTGCCAAGCTGGGTGCTTTGCTTTTCCCGGTAAGCCTTGCTCCAAGTCTTGAAGACCGCCTGATCTTTCTCCCAAGCCTTCGCCGTATCTGGTGCGGTTTTGGAGTAATGCTTGATGCCATCGGTGTAGACCTGGTTGATCAAAGACACTCCCGATGCCACGCTCAGCGTCGTAATCGGTTCAAGGCCGATGATTCGGTAGCTGGCGGTTCGGAGCGCGGCAAAATACTCTCCTGCCTCCGGGCCCTTTTCTGTGGCGAGCTTCTCGCCGTGATTCGACAGAGCGCGTAGCACGCTCAGACTCGATTCGTTCTCGTACGCCGGCAGTTCGGGAATGTAGTGAATCACGTCTTTCTTCGCATTCCCATCAACCAATGACTTCGTGGCCGCGGCGGTGTCGCCTTCCTTTGCGGCAACCGAAGCCCGAAGGTAATCCGTAAATCCGTTCTCTGGCTTAGCTTCTTCGGCTTTCTTTAGGAACTCACGTGCCTGTGCAGGTTCGATGCTTGCCGTTTCTGCAACCCCCTTGAATGCCGCCCCCACCGTTGCGTCAACGTACTTTTGGTCCGGAGACTCGTTGGACTTGAGAATTTCTCCTCCCCGGGAGGCCCAGAGGTATCCGGCGACGGCCAGGAGGACGAATGCGATGGCAGGTAAGAACTTTTTAAGCATGGTCGGGGTTTCGCAAAGAATAGCGGTTTTGCCGAGAAACGGGCCCATTCCTTTCGGAATGGGCCCAAGTTAGGCGTAGACCTTATCGGTCGCAGCCGGCTTCTTTGGTTGGGAAGCCGCAGTAGTCTTTGGTTTCCGTTTCCCAGTAGGTGAAGATTCCGGCCTGCTGGTATTCCCAAACGAGCTGTCGGATCGACTTAGCCGTGCCGGTGCTGGTTCGGTAATCCAGTTCCTTCTGGTACTTTGCGTGACCATCTGCGAACGACCAGTTTCGGCCGCCCGTGTGTCGCTGTCCTCGCTCCCATCGACCGGTTCCGTTTCCGAGGTTGCCATAACCTGGGACGGTGTACCAACCGGAGAAGTTGAGACCGTTAACTCGGGTCGAACCTACGTCGGTCGAGTAGAACATGTTGGCTGGAGTCGCGATCTGACTGAGGTTTCGGCCTCGATCACCGGTCCACGCACCTTCGCTAACGCGTCGGTAGCCTGGCATGAGCAGGTAGTTGCCAGCGTAGGATGCAGGCAGAACCTTAACGAACTCGAGACCGTTGTTCACGTCGGCCATGCCAACGTAGGCGCCTGGGACGCCGGCAGCGAGGAACATCTTTTCGAAGCAGCCTTCGCCTGGCTTACCGAAAACGCCCTTGTCCGCGTCGGCTGGACAAGCGAGCATCTGCCAGTTCTTGCTGTATGGGAAGATGCCGGTAAGGAAGCTCTGAACGCCGGAGAACTCGTCGTTCAAACCAGCGGTGCCGCCAGGAGCGGAACATGGTCCGATCCAACCGGTTTCTGGGAGCATGTCATCGTAGTCCGAGCTGTAAAGAATGACCGCGGTGCCGATCTGCTTCTGGTTGCTGAGAGAAACCGTCTTCTTTGCCGCAGACTTTGCCTGAGCGAAAACTGGGAATAGGATGGCGGCGAGAATCGCAATAATCGCGATAACGACGAGAAGTTCAATTAAAGTAAAGGCCTGCTTCTTGTGCACAATAGTCTCCTCCGGCTACCCGGACTGCCTAGCATAGGCACCGACGTTGTTAAGCGAGGGTTAAGTTTTCGTTAAATCGTTCATAACAAATGAACCTTAACAGCATGTTAACCGTCAAAGGCGGCTTACTTAACCCATGCGACGAGTTCTGTGTGCGGTTCTTATTCTATCGGCTTTTGTAATAGTTGGTTGCGGAGAGTCCTCCGCCCCAGTGAGTTCCGAGCAAACCCGAGAGATGACGAGCACCCCATGGGGACTTTTCAGCGGAACCGGACGTAGCGAAGGCATGCAGGTTCAGTTTGATGCTGGAAACGAGATGACTTTCACCGATTCGACCGGCGCAAAATCGGGCACGTACACGATGGATGAGAAGGCGAGCCAGATTACAGTTGATCTCAACGGTCAGCAGCAGATTTGGACCTACAAGCGTGATGGCCTCAATTTGGAGATCACCTTCCAAGATGGTCGCACCGGCACGTTCACGATGCAGTGATCGAAGTCTTAACAAATGCATAACTTTGATGTCGCGATTATCGGGGGCGGACCTGCCGGGAGTACCCTCGGTACTTTAATCAAAAAGTACGCCCCAAATGCATCAGTTGTTATATTAGAACGCGAACAGTTTCCCCGTGAGCATGTCGGCGAGAGCCAGTTGCCGCTTATCGGAAGCATCCTCGAAGAGATGGGCGTCTGGGAGAAAGTCGAAGCGGCCAACTTCCCGATCAAAATTGGAGCCACCTACCGATGGGGCCAGACCGACGACCTTTGGGATTTCGAGTTTCTCCCCGGTAAAGACTTCGTCGGAAGCGAGCGTCCGGCAAAGTACGAAGGTGAACGCCGCAAGACTGCGTTCCAAGTAGAGCGCTCCATCTACGACAAGATCCTCCTCGACCACGCCCGGGAGTGCGGTTGTGAAGTGCGAGAAAACACCGGCGTCACTCAGGTTCGTCACCAAGACGGCGTGATCAATGGCCTGATGACTCCCGAGGGCGAAGTCACCGCGAAATACTATGTCGATGGCAGTGGTAACTCAGCCATCTTGCGAAGGGCTCTCGGCGTCACGGTCGACGAACCAAGCCGCCTCAAGAACGTCGCGTTCTGGTCTTACTGGGACGACGCCGAGTGGGCGGTAACCCTAGGCAAAGGCGGGACTCGCGTTAATGTGATGAGCCTCGGCTACGGCTGGATTTGGTTCATCCCAATTTCTGCGACCCGCGCCAGCGTCGGGCTGGTCATGCCGGCCGAAGTTTACAAAAACAAGAAGCTCCGACCCGAGGAAATCTATCTTGAAGCGGTGCAAAGCGAAGCCCTTATCTCGAAGCTCCTTCGTCAAGCCACTCAGCAAGGTCCGGTTCACGGAACGAAAGACTGGTCCTTCGTCGCAAACCAAATGGCCGGTCCAAATTGGTACCTCGTCGGCGAGGCGGCAGGATTCGCCGACCCCATTCTCGCCGCCGGGCTCACCCTCACTCACACCGGCGCACGCGAACTCGCGTACATCCTAGTCGATCATCTCAAGGGTGGTAACGACCCGTCGTGGCTAGCATCTCACTATGAAGTGACTCAGCAAAAGCGGATCCGGCAGCATATTCGTTTCGCTGACTACTGGTACACCGCCAACGGACACTTCTCCGAACTCAAAGAGTTCGTTTCTGAAATCGCAAAGGACGCGGGTCTAGAACTCTCACCAAATGAAGCGTTTCAGTGGCTTGGCACCGGCGGATTTATCAACGACGACTGGCGCGTCGCCCGGGTCGCCACCTTCGCCCTCGGCGCGACCAAGCAGCTAACGCAGTTCTTCGGCGGCGGAGAAGCGACCTGGGAACTCTCGAAGTACAACCGCTTCAAGGCAGACCTCAGTGGCGCCGAAATAGAAACCGTGCCGGCCTTTCACAACGGTCAAATCTTGGTCAAGCAAACCCTTCGACGCGGAGACCAAGTCTTGCCGCTGGTTGGCGTGTACCAGCGACTAGCCGAATTTCTGCAATCAGAACGGACCGCCGAGGAAGTCCGTGGCTACCTTGCTAGCGCCTGCCCATCCCCAGCGACCTACACAAACGGGCTAGAAGTTCTAGAGGCGATGGTCGTTTCTGGATGGGTGCTCGGCCGATCTCAATCGGGACACCCAAACTTCCCCATCGCTACTCCGCATCAGTCAGAGGTGATTCATCAGAATCAAGACCGCCTAGAAGAAATGATGATTTCTTAACATATGCTTAACGTGGCAAAGGAACACTCTTTCACGTCTGCGACTTCGCAGGTGAGCTACATGAAAAAGGCATTTACCCTAATCGAACTTCTGGTTGTTATTGCAATCATCGCAATTCTTGCCGCTATCCTATTCCCTGTTTTTGCTCAGGCTAAGCAGGCCGCTAAGAAGACCGCTGACCTCAGCAACACCAAGCAAATCGGCCTCGGACTTCAGCTTTACATCGCTGATACGGACGATATGTTCCCGCCAAGCAACCACCGCGAAAACAACTCATCTGCAAACGAAGTTCACTGGAGCTGGATGGTCCTTCCATACATCAAGAGCGAGCAGCTCTTCGTTTCCCCAGCTGACTCGATCGGTGGATGGGCACCAGGATGCTTCAACGAAGCCAACAACAACCGAGGTTTCGGCAAGCCAGGAATCCAGGGTAACGGCTGCGTTCAGCAGGGCTACCAGGCTGGCGTCTACACCCTCCAGGTCGGACGAATTTCCTACGTTGCAAACCAGGCCATCATCGGTCGAAAGCGACAGGACAGCGACACCGCGAACGTTGTTAGCGCAACCGCAATCGACGGCGTAAGCTCGACCATCCTCGTTGCACCAGCAACCGAAAAGCAGTTCTGCATGCAGACCACTGCCGGCGGCGAGTTCCGAAGCTACCGACCAGCTTTCGGTATCGGACGAAGCGGACAGCGAGACCTCAGCGGTTCTTCGCTCCCTTCCGCGGCCGATCTTCCACTCGAAGCTCTCACCGTTAGCGGCGCAAACACCGCCACCGGAAAGTGGGCAGGAAAGGGCACCGTCGGTCAGGTCTTCGACTGCGAACTCCGAACCACCAACGGCGGCGCAACCCACACCCTTCGCTACACGAACGGTGGCCGATTCGACCAGGGCAACAACTACGTCTTCGCAGACTCGTCCGCGAAGTTCCGAAACACCCTGCAGACCTTCGATGTCCGCAACTACGCTTGGGGCAAGCAGGCCTACTCGCTCGGCGGCAGCGTTGTTGTCGACCCAGCGACTGGCTTCCCAGTCAACTGAGCTTAAGCTCACATTCACGCGATGGCTACCGGGTACACCCGGTAGCCATCGCTTCGTCTACACCGACATGATCCACGTTCTGCTCGTCGCCTCCATCCCTTTCATCCCTCCAACGCTGGCCACCCAGCCGGTACCCGACGATGCCGATGATCCAGCCATTTGGGTCAACAAGTCTAATCCTTCCCAGTCCCGCGTGATTGGCACGAACAAGGTGAAGCGACCCACCGGCGGTCTTTACGTTTTTGACCTCGACGGCAAAATCGTCCAAAAAATTTCTGGGCTGGATCGACCGAATAACGTCGACGTCCATCAGAATTGGAACGGGCTCGACATCGCCGTTTGCACCGAGCGCCTGCAGGGCCGACTCCGCATTTACAAAATCGATCCTAAGGGCACGCTTTCCGATCTCACCGGCAATACCGAAGTCGCCATGAAAGGCACCGCCGATTACGGCGAGCCAATGGGCATCGCCCTCTGGAAGTCCAAGACGACCGGCAACCTTTATGCCCTCGTCAGCCCCAAACTTGGCCTCACCGAGTCATACCTGGAGCAATACCAACTTAAGGTCAACCCAGCGACTGCCAAGATCGACGCGATCTTCGTCGGACGCACCGGCCAGTTCCGGGGTGGTAAAGAGATCGAATCGATCGCCACTTCCGTCGACGGCATCAGCGCCTTCTACAGCGACGAAACTTACGGCAATCGCCAGCTCGTCCTGCAAGATCGTCCAAACGGCTACATGGACGCCCGGCCCGCCTGGAACACCGACTTCAAAGGTGACCACGAAGGTATCGGCCTGTGGGAGAAAGGGGCAAAACGATTCGCGGTCTTTACGGATCAGTTGAAGAACCGGAGCGTTTATACCGTCACCTCGTTCACTGGAACCCGCCTCGGCCAGTTCACGGCCGGCGCAGATGAAACCGACGGCATCGCCGTCACCTCCGCCAACCTCGGTCCGAAGTTCCCAGATGGCCTAATGGTGGTGATGGACAGCAAGAATCGGCGTTTTCTTTATTTGAGCTGGCGTGATGTTGCGCGAACGCTCAAACTAAAGAACTGATGCCAGAAACGGAAAAGCCGCAAAGCGAACGACCGGAAAGCCCCTGGGCATTTCGCGTGGCGGTGGTAGCCGGAATTCCGGTTCGGCTCCACATCACCTTCTTGCTTTTCCTGGTCTGGATCGGCTGGACCGGCCAGAAACAGGCCGGCTGGCAATGGCCACTCTACGTCGTTGCCATTTTCTTCTGCGTGGTCTTGCACGAGTTCGGGCACGCTCTAACGGCGAAGCGGTACGGCATCAAAACCACGAACATCACGCTCTATCCCATCGGCGGCGTGGCTCTGCTAGAAAGCCGTCCGACCGCCAAGCAAGAACTCTGGGTAACCATCATGGGCCCGGTCGTAAACGTCGTCATCGCGGCCGCGCTGTACCTGTACATGTGGCTGTCGCCGCAGGTGTTTGAACTCTCACCCGACATCCGCGTCGGCGGAATTCTGCCGGCGCTGTTTTTCACCAACATCTCGCTGGCGCTTTTCAACCTGATTCCGGCCTTTCCGATGGACGGCGGTCGAATCCTTCGGGCTGCGCTCTCGCTGCGACTAGGTGAATTGCGGGCAACGCGAATCGCCGCTGGCGTGGGTCAAGTCGTGGCCATCATTCTCGGCATCGTTGGCATTGTCACGAGCCAAGTCGTGCTGATGCTCATCGCCTTCTTCGTCTTCCTTGTCGCCGGACAGGAGTTGACCTCTACCGTCACCCGCTCCCTGCTCGCGGGCCGAAAGGTGCGCGATGCGATGATGCGAAACTTCGCGACCTTGTCGCACGGTACCACCCTACAAGAAGCGAGCGAACTGCTCATCGCTGGTAGCCAAACAGACTTCCCCGTGATTTCAGGCAGCGAAGTGCTCGGCATCCTTGAGCGAAATGAACTCTCTATCGGCCTCACCGAGGATGGCCCGCACGCCTACGTCGCCGGTCGAATGAACCGAAACGCCTACCGCTGCCGCCCCGATGACGACCTCGAATGGGCCGCGGAACAGTTCGCCGCCGCCGGAAGACACCCGGTCCTCGTCATGGAAGGCGATGACCTCGTCGGCATGCTCACTCAAGAGAACCTGAGCGAGTTCATCATGCTCCAAGACGCCGCCTCGCGCCGGAACAAGACTGGCTAGTCCAGTTGCCAGTAAGAAGCGGTTGTGCAGAGGAAAGCTGAATATCTTGCGGTCTGCGCAAAAGCCAAAAACTTAGGGTAGCCCTTCGGGCACCGAATCGGGCCGAGGTGTACAACTTCAAAGCCCCAGGACCGCGCGGTCTCAACTTGAAATTGCCAAGTCTCATTCGTGCGGTTAATCGCCTCCTCGTGACTTTGGTGAACATTGGGACTCGCACAGAAAGCGACTCCATCCCAAGCCTGCGTCGGGCGATTCCGATTGAGTTCGGTGAAATTGCCAGAGCTTCCGGCAATGAAAGAAGCTTTGGGAAGGATCTGTCGGAACTCTGCCAGCTTGCTTTCTAGCCTTTGGTAGTCCGGGATGACTACCCCGGCTACGACAACACCCTTTGCCGCAAGAACTTCGAGCCTAGAAGTTGGATCACCGAGAAGCCAAACAAGCGGACATGGATCGTGAGCTATCACTGCCGACAAGGCAGACGAGAACTGATCGGTCGAATCGTCGGCGTTACTCCACAACGTGATTGCCCCATCCAAATCGGTACCGTCAATGACGCGCGAATCGAGAGTCGTGCGGGAACGCGAGTTGTACGTTCGCTGGTCCCTCGAATTCTTGACGAGGCGAATCGTGACCGCCTGGTGGACCGGCACCCCCGCAGGCAGCAAATATGGACGCGGAAGTCTCGCCGGGCGGCCGTAGGTTTTGAACGAATAGTCCGACCAGTTCCGCTGGTCTTCCATCTCAAAAACTTCGTGCTCAAACTCGAAAGAAACGACATGTCCCGCGACGTCGTGCTCGAGCTTCTGAATGTCGAAGAACGGCTCGTGCGGAGAAATGAGCGTTGGGAATCTGCCGTGCGTTTGGGTGCCGTCGGGGTGGGTCACAACGACTTGCTCCGCGTGCACCTCGTCCGGGTTATGCAAGACACAGAATCCAGTTCGGCAGGTCTCAAAGTCGACCTGCGGCGTCGCTGCAAGCTCGTAGCGCAGCTCACCTTCTTTCACTGCCACGTGAACTTCAAGCTTGACCGCAACCCTGCCGTCATCAACTGCATCACCCGTCCAAAACAGTTCCGCACTCTCGCCGACCTTCTCTTCAATCCGAAGCGTGGCCTTTTCAATCGGAAGCGTGCCCCATTGTGAATTCCGGACCGCCGGATAAAGGTCCTCCACAAAGTGAATGTTCCCGAGGCTTACGGTCGACACCGCTCCACGTGCGGGATCGAACTGGATGAAGAACTCACCAAAATTGATCTGATATCCCGGCTGACTCATGCTTTCACCAACTTTCGTTTCCAATCCGCTTGGCGATGGAACGTGATCTTGGGATTCTTGTCCATCAGATAGCCTAAATGCCACTCCGAGCCGATGAGCACGGCCGGCTCCCCAGTTCGCGTCTGCACCGCTTTCGCGTTCGAACCCCAATAAACCGCCGCGATCTCCGCTTCGTCACCTTCCAGCCAGCACATCAGGTCGTAGGCTAGCGGCTCGAGCATCGTCTTTACGCCGTATTCGGCCTCTAGTCGATACTGGATAACCTCGAACTGCAATCGACCAACGACGCCAAGAATTGGATTCCGCTGCGATGACTTCGGATCGAAGAACACGTCCGAGAGCCCCTCGTCACAAAGCTGCTCAAACCCCTTTTCAAAGTGCTTGAACCGGTCGATGCTTCGATTCACCAGCGTCGCAAACATTTCGGGCGCGAACGGCGTGACCTCGTGAAAAGTCCGTGTCCCCTTCGCCGAAAGCGAGTCGCCAAGAATGAATGCTCCCGGATTCGTGAGTCCGACGATGTCTCCCGCGTACGCCTCTTCCACCGTCTCACGGTCGTTTGCAAACAAGCGCTGCGGACGGGTGAGGCGGATGGACTTGCCCATTCGAGCGTGATTCACCTGCATGTCCTTTTCAAACCGTCCGCTGACCACCCGCATAAAGGCGATTCGGTCGCGATGATTCGGGTCCATGTTCGCCTGAATCTTAAAGATAAACCCGCTGAAGACCTCGTCCTCGGGTTGAATCTCCGCCTCATCGGCCTTGCGGCTCTCCGGCGGCGGGGCCATGCCGAGGAAGCGATTCAAGAACAGCTCTACGCCAAAGTTCCAGATCGCCGAGCCGAAGAAGACCGGCGAAAGCTCTCCTGCCAGCACCTTTTCCTGATCAAACTCTTCTCCCGCGATGCTGATGAGCTCAATCTCTTCCTGCAGCCGGGCTAACTCCTGCGGCGTAAGCGCCGCGCGGGCCTCGTCCGAGTCGAGCGGGAAAACGTCTACTGTCGCCTTTTGCGATCCGCCACCGACACGGTTGAACAGATGCACCGTCTCGGATTCGCGGTCATAAATCCCACGGAATTCATCACCCTGCCCAATCGGCCAATTCATCGGCACGTTCTTGATCCCAAGGGTGTCTTCGACTTCCGTCAGCAAATCAAGCGGACCGATGCCGGGGTGGTCCATTTTGTTGATGAACGTAAAGATCGGAATCCCGCGCTGTCGGCAGACGGCAAACAGCTTTTTCGTCTGCGTTTCAACGCCCTTCGCGTTGTCGATGAGCATCACCGCGCTATCGGCGGCGGTTAGAGTTCGATAGGTGTCCGCAGAAAAGTCATCGTGGCCCGGAGTATCGAGAAGGTTCAGAACGTGGTCGCGATATTCGAACTGCAACACGGTGGAGGTGACCGAAATCCCTCGTTGCTTCTCTAGCTCCATCCAGTCGGAGGTCGCCTTTCGCTGGTTCTTTTTCGCGGTGACGGTCCCGGCAAGCTGAATGGCACCCCCGTAAAGCAGCAGCTTCTCGGTAAGAGTCGTCTTCCCCGCGTCGGGGTGGGAGATGATGGCAAAGGTTCGCCTTCGCGCAATTTCGGAAGCCAGTGCTGCCACGTCGGCAGATTGTACTTTGCGACGGCATCTGGCTCAATTCTCGCGGCGTTAGTCGTTGCGAGTGGCCGCAAACGATCCACCGTAATCGAGCTGACGGTCTCGCCAAACGGAATGGAAATGCACCTTCTCGGGAAAGTTCGCGCCTGGTTGGCAAATGAACTCAATCCACACGCTCGGACCGTCAATACGCACGTAATCCCCCGGCTTGCTCTGAGCCGTCGTTCCCGCAATCGCCACCTTGGTCTCGGCCAGTTCGGCAAAGTACCGCTTTTGGTAGAAGTCCGCAAAAGGCGAATCCCAAATGTACGCACTAATCGCCTTCTTGACCCAACCGACCGCTTCCGGTGACAGTTCGCTCAGCGAAACACCGTGCCGTGCCGGAAACTTTCCGTCCTGGCCCGGGCCCAACAGCACGTCCCCGAACGATTCCTTAAGCGTTGCCTTCGTGACTTGCTCCGGCGTCAGTGACTTCGCGATCCCCGTTATCGCCGCGCGAACGTTCGAAAGCGGCGCCAGCGCCTTGCCGTTGGACTCAAACATCTCGGGCTCCAAGCCGAGGAAGTACGGCGAACTCCAGCCGCTTTCCCCCTTGATCGCGATGTTCGCCGCGATATGATGCCCACCGAGTTGGATCATCCATGGCTTGGTCATCGATGGCTCGCCCAAGATCGCGACGATGTACTGATTTGGGCTGTACGAATCTGGGCGAAGCTTTTCGAGAACTCCATCTGCGGCTCGGATGGACTGGAATCGCTCAAAGCCAGCTGGCCCAAGGGCCACCCTTGCCAACTTCAGCGCCGCACTGAGTTGCGGCTCGCTCAAATCGCTGAACTGGACCCCGTTACGAATCCGAGCACCACCTGGCAAATTGCTCCACTTCGCCGCCGATTCCTTGGTCAGGGGCAGCTTTGCCTTACTGACCTGAGCTGGCGTGAGCGTGGCCAAGAAGTCCTTGGTTGCTGCGTAGATTGGGTGTTCAGACCGCATCGTGGTTGGAGGCAGCGCCATAGCTTGGAGAAGAAGTATTCCGAGAAGTTGGTGCGCCACGGGTTCAGTCTAAGCAGATTTATAGACTTTTGCCAGACCCAATCAACGATCACACAGCATCTCGGTCGCATAAAGTCGCGAGGAAATCCTTGCTTGGACCAAAATGATTCACTATTTCATCACGGAACGGTTGACCTGGGAACCTCCCTTCAGGGATAATCTTAGGTCCGATAGGCGGAAGTACGCCTGACGGTCCCAGGAGAATCATGGCAAAGAAATCTGAAGCGCGCGAAATCATTCGCGTGGTGTGCACCGAAGACGGTAAGAACTACTACACCACCACGAAGAACAAGCGCAACACCACCGAACGACTTGAGCTCAACAAGTACAACCCCCGACTCCGCAAGGTGACCTTGCACCGGGAGAAGAAGTAAGATGCCAAACCCAAAACGACGTTTTAGCCACCAGCGAACGGCACTGCGCCGAACTCACTACACTACCGACCTGCCAGAGATTCAGCTGAACAAGCAGGCCAGCAGTGAGCCATTCTTCCTTCGCTTCCATGCCAACTCCGACGGCGTCTACAAGGGCCGTCAGCTCCCTGGCTTCAAGCAGAAAGGCTAAGTTCCCGCCAAAACCTGGGGCAAAGACCCATCCAATCCGACCGGTTGGATGGGTCTTTCTGTTTGTCCGAGACGTCTAAACAACTGCCGCATGATCGTAGAGCTAACCGTCGAGAATCTGGCCATCATCGAACGCGCCGAACTCCAAATGGGACCGG
Source organism: bacterium (assembly GCA_027485645.1). Taxonomy (GTDB): domain Bacteria; phylum Armatimonadota; class Fimbriimonadia; order Fimbriimonadales; family Fimbriimonadaceae; genus Fimbriimonas. The sequence continues at coordinate 673,994 of JAIXQR010000001.1, read as the reverse complement.
GCTTCACTGCGCTGTCTGGTGAGACCGGCGCGGGTAAATCGCTCTTAATTGACGCCATCGAACTCGCCATGGGCGAACGGGCAGACACCGAACTTGTCCGAACCGGTGCCCCAAAAGCCAGCGTACAAGTCGTCTTCGATCTCTCCAGCCAACCAGCCCTTCGTGAAAAATGCACGGAGTTTGGCGTCGACCTTACCGAAAACCTCCTGTTTGTCCAGCGCGAAGTGATGGCCGAAGGTCGGTCTGTCGCTCGGCTCAACGGAAAGACTTGCCCGGTCGGCACTCTCCGCGCCCTCGGGCCGCTTTTGGTCGATCTCCACGGCCAACACGATCACCAAGCGCTCCTGGATCCGGTCCGTCACCTTGCCTACCTCGATGCCTGGATTGGCCCAGAACTTGCGCCTTTGCTCGCCGGCGTCGAAGATCGACTCGTTGCCTACCGCGCCGCGCACCAGGCCCTGCGCGCTTTCCGGTCAAACATTCGCGACCGGGAGCACAAGCTTGATCTTTTGCGTTTCCAGGTCAAGGAAATCGAGACCGTCTCCCCCGTTGCCGGCGAATACGAGGAACTCGAATCCGCCCTTCAGCGGCTGAAGTACTCCGAAAAGCTCGCCGAAGGTGTCTTCGCCGCTCTTTCCGCCGGAGCAGATGCCGAAGTTAACGCCCAAGATCAACTCGGCCAAGGCGCGAGGAGCCTGCAATCGCTCCTCAAGTTCGATGAAGCGCTCCAAGCACCGCTCGACCGACTAAACGCCGCCATAGCCGAACTCGATGAAGCGATCGCTTACCTTCGCGACTACACCGAATCGCTCGATGCCGACCCCGGTCGGCTGGACGAAGTCACCGAGCGCATGGACGCCCTCAAGCGACTCCGACGAAAGTACGGCGAAAACGAAGCTGCCATCCTCGAATTCCTCATCAAAGCCCAAAACGAACTCGCCCTTCTAGAAGACGCCGAAGCAAGTGAGGACTCGCTTTTGGATGCCGAGAAAAAGGCCGCAACCGAACTCAGAGCGGCATGCGCGAAAGTCACCGCCTTGCGACTTGCCAAAGGCATCGAATTCGCCGAGATCGTCGCGGACCAACTTCGCGACCTCGGCATGGAACGGGCCAAATTCGATGTCCAACGGACCGACAAAGAACCGGACGAGACCGGAGCGGATGAACTCATCTTCCTGTTTTCGGCAAACGCCGGTGAAGACCCGAAACCCCTTAATAAAATTGCCAGCGGCGGAGAAATGAGCCGCGTCATGCTCGCCATTAAAACTGCACTCGCAGGGCGCGCCGGCGTTCCGACGCTGATCTTCGATGAAGTCGATGCGGGCCTTGGCGGCCGCACCGCCGCCATCGTCGCCCGCAAACTGGCCGAGCTCGCGACTCACTACCAGGTGCTTGTCATCTCCCACTCTCCACAAATTGCGAGTCGCGCAACGACCCACTTCCGAATCTCCAAAGCCGAGTCGAACGGACGCGTAACAACGCGAATCGTCGGGCTTCAGCCAAAGGAACGCGAAGAAGAAATCGCCCGCATGCTCGCAGGAGAACACGTCACCGAATCCGCCCTCGCAAACGCGAGAGAGCTACTCGGTCTTTAGGGCCGCAACAAGCCTCTCTCTTGCGCCGGATTCATCCCCGACGGCCAAATCCCCGTTAAGCACCAGTTCGGTTAGCCAAGCCTTCCACTTCCCGATTTCCGAACCGGCGGATAGCCCCGTGATCTCCATTATCTGCCCGCCCGTCAGCGGAGATTGCAATTGGTCCGGCGGTGTCGCTTGCGAAACCGCTGCCAGTTGCGCTCGCACCGGACCGAGATCAAGCTGGCGCACGCCCGCCTTAAGGCCATTGGCATCTGCCTCAACCAGTCGGAGCAAATCATCCACTGCCTCGCCGTATTCTCGCCACAGCCGCCGGGCCGCGCTGGCCGAGAAAGTTGGTGCGCTGCCAATCCGCATATGACCGCGGACAAGGTGACTGACCGCCACAGCGTCTCGCTCCGAAAACTTCAACCGCCGCAACATCTCAAGCGACATCTGGGCCCCGATGACTTCATGGTTAAAGAACCGGATACGACCATCCTCCTCGATGGTCCGCGTCACTGGCTTCGCGACGTCGTGCAGCATCGCCGCCCACCGGACTACCAACGGATCACCGACCGCCGCCGAGTTATCCAGGACCTTCAGGGTATGCCCCCAAACATCGGCATCGTGATAGTGCCCCTGCGTCACGCCGATCATCGTCCGAAACTCCGGCAACATCCGGTCGAGCAAGCCCAGCGACATCAAATCCTGAAAAGCCAGCGCAGCCGAGCGCAGCATCAGAATCTTGTTCATCTCGTCGCGGATGCGCTCCGCACTGATGATCTCCAGCCGGTGGCTTTCCTCGGCAATCGCTTCGTAGAGACCCGGCGCAGGTGAGAAGCCTAGCTTCCAGCGAAAACGAACCGCGCGCAGCATCCGAAGTGGGTCCTCCGCAAACGTCGTGCGCGGATCTTTGGGCGTGCGCAATAGCCGATCCTGCATATCCGACAGCCCTGTCCCAAGCGTGTCAACCACTTCACCCGTGAACAAGTCCGCCCGAAGCGAGTTCACCGTGAAATCCCGCCGAAGCGCATCCTGCATATAGTCCGCAGGCTCCACCGTCGGTTTCCGCGATTCGCCGCGATAGCTCTCCGCCCGAGCGGTAATAAATTCAACTGCTACACCGTCGATTGAAAGCATCGCCGTGCCGAATTGCTCGTAGGTCACCGGATAGTGGTCCGCCAATCCCGCCTCGTACAAAAACGGCACGAGAGCACCAGCATCGCCCTGAGTGACGAGGTCGAAGTCATCGCTAGCGACATTTCCAAGTAGCGCATCTCGCACTGCCCCACCAACGAGAAAGAGATCACTTTCCCAGGCCGTTCCGCGAAGCGCAGCCGCGACTTTTCCCAGCACGGGATGGATTCGGGGCAAGTCAAGTGTCGGCACGATTATCTCCGTTAGACCGTATTCGGTAAAACAGGCACATTCTATGACGTTCCTTCTCACCGCAACTCTCCTAGCATTTCAGGCTAAGTCGTCATTGCCCGCACCAACCGTCCCGCCACTGAACGAAAATTCCGTCCTCGCTCAGCTAGAAACCAAGGCTGGACTCCGATTTGATGATCTTTTTCCTCGTCGCGGATTCAATGGCAAGACCGCGCGCGGCCTCAAGTGGTCACCCGATGACCGGTACTTGGCCTACCTCTGGAACCCAATCGACGACCGAGGCAACGACCTTTGGCTTTACGACACCAAGTCGGGTGAGAGCAAGCGACTGACCAGCCCGCAGCTCATGTCGGCCTTCGACCGCGATGCCCTTAAGGCGGTCGAACGGTATCGAAAAGAAGACGAAGAGTGGCAAAAGGTCGAACTGATGAATGACCTTGAGTACCGCGAATGGCGACTCAAGCGAAAGGAAGAAGACGCGAAGCGACGCGAGCCGCAGCCTAACTACAACGGAATCAGCGAAGTCAACTGGTCGCCGAAAAGCGACGAAATCTTGATGACCTTCAAAGGCGACGTCTACCGCTGGAAGCTCGGAGAAGCGAAGCCAGAACGTCTGACCAAGACCAAAGACAACGAATCGCAGCCAAAGTACACGCCAGCTGCCGATGGCTTCACGTACTCCCGGGGCGGCAGCGTCTACCGCGTCAAGTTCAACAGCCCGATTGTTGAGCAGTTGAACCCAGACTTGCCCAACAGCCTCCCCGTCTTCGGCTACAACATCTCGCCCGATGGCAAAAAGCTCCTCATCAACGGCGGACGCGACACCGGCCAAGACCGGCAAATCCAGTACATCTCCTACCGAGATCGATTCGCAAAGGCCGTAACCACCGGTCGAGGCGTATCGGACGACGAGTTTAAGAACGAGCAGTACCTGTTTGTGTACGACATCTCCGCCAATGACGACCCAACGAAGCCAGAGCAGAAGCCTTGGGAAGTATGGAAGTGGGCCGGTGGAAAGGAGTGGCAGGAGCTATCGCTAAGCGAGAGAGCTTGGAGCGCTGACTCGAAGAAGGTCGTCTTCGCGACTTGGAAGCGAATCCAGAAGGACTTCGCCGTTGTTGTCGCCGACCTTGAGAAGAAAGAACTCAAGACGATTTACAAGTCGAAGCCAGATGGTGAGCACGGCACCCCCGGCATGGCGGATCCGTTCTTCACCCCCGATGGCTCGAAGGTCATTGCGTTGCTCGACGCGTCGGGCTACCGACACGCCTGGATGCTGGACCCCGCCACCGAAGGCGCAACCCAGATCACGAAGGGCGACTACGAGGCCTACCCACAGCGAATCTCGCCAGATGGCAAGACTCTCTTCGTCACCGCGAACAAGGAGCATCAAGCCCGAAACGACCTCTATGCCGTGAACATGGCCGACTTCGAAATGAAGCGCCTCACTCGACAAGACGGCTTCTACACCGAGCCTGCGATCAGCGACTCGACCAAGCAGATTGCCGCCCAGTTCCGAAACTGGAGCAACCTCACGGAAACTTTCGTGATGGATGGCGGCGAAAAGCGAATCACGACCTCGCACCGCACGAGCATCTTCGAGCGAAACAACAAGGTCAAGCCGTCGCTCTTTGAGTTCAAGAACCGACACGGACAAACCATTCACGGCTTTATGTTCAAGCCGGCCGACATGAAGCCGAACGAAAAGCGGCCGTTAATGATCTACGTCTATGGCGGCCCGCTGGGAACCGGAAAGTCGGTTGAAGACGGCGCACTGAACAGCACCGCGTACTGGTTCAACCAGTACCTCACTCGTGTTTTGGGTTACGTCACCGTAACCATTGACACGCGCGGCCAGAGCGGATACGGCAACGTGTTTGGCAAGGCCAACTTTGAGCAGCCCGGTATTCCACAGACCGAGGACCTGAGCGACTGCGCAAAGTTCTTGATCCAAAACCACGGCGTAGATCCAAAGAAGGTCGCCCTAAATGGCTGGAGCTTCGGCGGATTCCAGACGCAGATGTGCATGTACTCCGCCCCAGACGTGTTCACCCTCGGCATCGCCGGAGCGGGGCCAACCGAATGGCAGAACTACAACACTTGGTACACGACCGGCGTTATCGGCGCCGTTCCGAATGGCAAACCGGATGACCTCGACAAGTACTCCTTGACCTACCTTGCGAAGAACCTGCGCTCGCCGCTGCTTCTTCTTCACGGCATGGAAGATGACAACGTCCTCTTCCAAGACACCGTGAACGTTTATCGAAAGCTCCTGCAGTACGGCCGCGGACCGCTCGTTGAGCTGGCCCTCGACCCAACGGGTGGCCACGGAATGGGCGGAGACATGGACAGCCGAGACCGCCACGCGATCTACCTCGCCTTCATCCAGAAGTGGTGGGGCCCTTACATCGCCGGAAAGTAATGCTCCCAGCCGCCCCTAGTACAATCTAGGGGCGGCCACTGAGCCGGAGCCCGGGTGGTGAAATGGTAGACACAGGGGACTTAAAATCCCTTGCTTGCAAGAGCGTGCGAGTTCGAGTCTCGCCCCGGGCACCAAGCCGCTCTCTGGAACGTCAAAAGAATCATGGTCACGCTGGAACCAAGCGTTAAGGATGAAATCGTCTCCCGGTTACAAGCAGTACCGGGCGTTAGGAAGATTTTCCTGTTTGGCAGCCACGCGACCGGTGCAGCTACCGAAGATAGCGACGTTGATCTTTGGGTCGAAACAGACAGCGCCGACTCGTACCATCAACGCCAAGTACAAATGTTGGTCGCTCTTCGCGGAATGAGGGTGCCAATCGACGTCGTTGCCCTCACTCCGCAAGAAGTGAAGAGCCGTTGGGGCGTGCTCGGAACAATTGGCTTCGAAGTTGCAAGGGAAGGGGTTCTCCTCTATGAAGCAGATCACGCTTGAGTGGCTTGACCGAGCAGCCGAAGACTTCGACTTAGCTGAAGAACTGTTCGCTGCTGAAAGTAGATTCAAAAACAGCATCGCATTTCTCGCCCAGCAGGCATCAGAGAAGTATCTAAAAAGTCTTCTTATCGAAAACGAGATTGAGTTCCGGAAAACGCATTCTCTTCCGTTGTTGATCGAGCTCCTTTTGCCCGCCTTCCCGACGGCTGAATCTATCCGAAACGACGCTGAATTGCTCACCCCATATGCCGTCGCGAGCCGGTACCCGGGGCTGCAAGTCACCGAACTGGATATCCAGCCAGCGATTGAATCCGCGCGCGCGATTCGTAAATTCGTAACTGCGCACCTAACTGAGACGGACGGGGCCTAGGCTTCGCGTTCCCGCCTCATTGGCCCCGAAGCACGTACTTCGCCCGCAGGTACGAGACCTGATCAATCAACTCCTGGTTCTTTGCGGAATCAAGCCGGTCCCAGCGCTTGCCGTACCAGCCATCGCTTCCCACTGGGATCGAGGCAAGGGACTTCACCGGATCAAACCCGAGCACTCTTTGATACGGGAGCAAGTTTTCAAACAGGAGGTGAGCGAAGCGCCCTTCATCGCGAATGACTTGCGACTCTGGGTCAACCCATCGCCGATAGCAAGCCTTGGCGAGGTCATTTGCCTCGGGCAGACGCAGCTCCCTTGCCGTACGAAGCATCAAGGCGGAGTTGTAGCTCCACTTCGTTTTCTCGATCTTGCCGGTCAGGTCGATGCTATCCCAGTACAAACCGTCCGACGGATCACGCAGGTTCGCGCGGGTCCAGTCGTAGATTTCCCGCGCCTTTGCCCGGAGTTTTTTTCCGTCCCGATGCTTCGCCACCGCGAGGCATGCCGCCGCTACCGGCGCATTGGAACACGTGTTCTTCGACGCCTTGTCAGACTCGCGCCAGTAAATGCCGCCACCCAGCTTTGCGTCTTCCCCGCTGAGCGCGTAAATCAGAGCCTTCTCGGCCCGATCCAGAAACCGCGGCTCCTTGGTCAGTTCAAAAGTCTCGACGAGCGCCATCGCCATCCAGGCGTTGTCGTCGTAGTAGCGGTCGACCGGCTTCGGACCCGGCAGCACGTCATAGCCCGGCACGGGTCCTTTCGGGTTCCAATACACCTCAACCGCGTTTGCATACCGGATCAAACCAGGCCGCAAAGTAGTGTCCACCCGAGCCGCCGCAACCCAGGCGCTCAACACCACTCCAACAGTCCAGTTGAACGCCACGCCGCTCGCCTTGCCATCCGAAGAAATGGACTCCGCCAGTAGGCTTGAGTTCGGCACGGAGTAAGCCTCGATCACCCTTTCGAACTCAAGGCTCGAGGTTTGAGCAGGATTGAGGGATGGAAAAGCAAGCAACAGAGCGGCGATCATCAAAACATCTCCGGATCTATCATAGCGTCAGAGTGATCGGAGACAAAAAGAATGCAATGTCCTGGGACTTTGAGGAATTTCATCTTGAGATTGAACGAAATGGTCCCTTGAAACACTTATTAAAGTACGTGCTCCCATGACGCCAATCCGAAGTCTCCTCCTCACCACCGCGTGCCTAACGTTACTCGTGCCCTCGTTAGGTCGGGCATGCATCAACGACACCGACACCGTCGAGTTCGAACTCAAGAACATGAGCCTCCTTGAGGAAATAAACAAGGCTAAGAGTTCGCATGAGAAGGGCCTTCTGATCGGCGAGCTCGTCATTCGTGCCGCAGCGGGTCGATTTGATCGCTACCCCAAGAAGTACTACGAGATGCGAACCGGACGCCACAAAAAGGGAACGATCCTTCCTGCAGAAATGGCCGACGATATCGCCGTGGCCTATGACCGACTTGGAGACAGCAAGTCAGCGATCGAGGTGATCTTGGCTTCTAAAGTCCTCAGGCTGGGCAACAAAGAAGAGATGTACCGGTTCCGTGCCAACTACGGCACCTTCCTCGCGCACGATTGGCTAAAAAGAGGCGCAAAGAAGTCCGAAGTCAAGCAGCTCGATGAAGCTGCTCGTCAGATTGAGCTCGGGCTTAAGATTCGCCCTGACGCTCACTTCGGGCGCGAGCGGATTCAACTGCAAGTGTTGTGCTGGCTAGCTGCCAAAACTCGCGGAAAGGAGGATCGGGCCCTCTACGACTATCTCGCCTTTTCTCTGAAAAGAGAAGAAATCGCCATCGGGTTGTGCGGGCTAGTCATGATGGGCGCGGCCTATGAATCACCGGACGTATTCGCGGCAATCGCTCGATGCCGTCCTACTGTTTCAAGCGCAGGAACGACCGTCGCTGCGTACCGCACTGCGGACCTGATGCGGACCCGAAGGGCCCTGTCCGACTTTTCAGATTCCGAAGTCGATCCCCTGATTGGCAACAAAGAGCTACTAACCGGAAAAACAGAAGGATCGAAACTCTATCTTCGAATCCGCAAAGACGGTGAGACAGTTCACCAGAAGCGCACCGCCTACATGATGGAACGACTCAACAAGGGAGAGCATCCCGATTGGGACCATCGGTTCTGGTCAGATTGGGAGGAGCCTCCCTACCCGGTCATCGAGAGAAGGAATTTCCAACAGGAACAAACGATGCAGATAGCGGCAGTTGGCGCTGTAGTTATGATTGGATTACCGATCGCAGCCGTCTTCTCAATGCGAAAGCGTGCCGCTGCAAAGAAAGCGAACGAACTACCGATCAATTGATTCCACAATAAGTCCCAGTGCAATCCACCGCCGTCGACCTGCTGATCACCGGATTCGGACCGTTCCTCAACATCCACGACAACCCGTCGAGCTATCTTGCCGAAAACTCCGGGTTGCCTTTCCGAATCCTTCCGGTCACGTTTGCGGGGGTGGAATCGTTCTTGGCTGAGTGCCAAGGAACGCCGCCGCGACGGTTACTCATGCTCGGAGTCGCCGCCGGAAGGAGAAAATTCACTCCCGAACTCTTCGGTTGGAATCTTAACGGCGATACCGCCGATGCAACCGGCGTGGCTCAGCCCGGACTCATCGAGCCCGATGGCCCGTTTTTCCGAAACTCTTCCCTGTGGAACAACTCTCAGCTGATCCAATGGGTCCTCGACGGCACCACCGGCCTCAGCGGCAGCCCAGGTCACTACCTTTGCAATTATGCGCTCTACCGCGCCTTAGGCACCCTCCCGGGCACGAAGGTCGGCTTTCTCCATGTCCCCGGCGACGATCACATGTCACGCGAGGAAATGCATCAGAGATTTCAGACCGTGCTGAAAGAACTAAACTAGAGCGGTGCCTCGTGTCTCGGTTTTGCTCACCTGCTACAACCACTTTCGCTACCTGCCGGAGGCGCTAGAGGGCATTCGCAACCAAACCTACCGAGACTTCGAAATCATCGCCATCGATGACGGCAGCACGGATGGCACCCGAGAATGGCTCTCGCGCCAAACCGACCTGAAGACCATCTTCAACGAAGACAACCTCGGCACCTACGGATCGCTTAACGTTGCGTTGGCCGCCGCCGAAGGCGAACTCGTTGCCATCCTGAATGACGACGACGTTTGGCTCCCAGAAAAGCTCGAGAAGCAGGTCGCCCTATTAGATGCCCATCCCGAAGTCGGCCTCGTGCACACTGGCGGCTATTTCATCGATGGAGATAGCAACCGAACCGAAGGCAATCCTCTCGGCTTCCGATTCCCCCGATTCGAAACCGGGGACATTTTGCTCGGCTTGGTCTTCGAAAACAAGATCATCGCCAGCGCCGCCCTTGCGCGGACCGAAATCCTTCGTGAACTCGGCGGGTTCAACGAACGGTACTTCGGCAGTGGCGATTGGGAAATGTGGTTCCGCGTGGCCGAAGTCGCCGACGTCGGCTTCGTCGACGCCCCTCTCACCCTCTACCGTGTCCATGGCGCGAACGCCAGCCACAAGCTCGAACGAATTTGGCGCGACGACGAAATGCTTCGAGAGTGGATTCATGAACGCCTTGACGCGAACCTGAAAGCTGGCCGGCTACACCCTCGCGACGTCGGCGAGTTTGGGGCCATGTCCTTCAACTTCGCCGCCCTCGGCACGGTGCAAATGCTAAACGGCAAGCCCGAAGACGCCCGCCGAAGTTACAAAAAATCGCTTCGCCTCAATCCCCTTCGCTGGCAAACCTATGCGCGGTACCTCCTCACCTTTGCCGGCCCCGCCCAGTTTCGCAAGTTCCTCTGAACTTCACGGATTCTTGAGAAATTTTTGCGGACGGTGCATGATTCTTAACACGGCCCAAGGTTATGCTTTCTGGGGAACCGCACGTCGCGCCAATTCGTAACAGCAGGTTCGATCCAGCGGAGAATGTCCAAACGCATCTATCTCGACTACGCGGCGACTTCACCCTTACGGGCCGAAGTTCGCAAAGCCATGCTCCCCTGGCTAGAGTCGGGAAATCCGAGCAGCCTGCACGTTGATGGCCGCCGGGCAAAGGGGGCAATTGACCAAGCGAGAGAACGGCTTAGCGCCGCGCTTGGTTGCGAGTTCGGGGAATGCCTCTTCACTTCCGGGGCAACGGAGTCGGCCAACGCCGCCATCGTTGGAGCCGCTCTAGCCAACGAAGACCTGAGCCGACGGCGGGTTCTCATCTCCGCGGCCGAGCACCACTGCGTGCTTCACACGCAGTCGATATTGGAACGTTTGGGCTACCAAGTAAAGTTGCTGCCCGTTGGCGGAGACACCCGACCTGACTTCGAAAAAGTCGCAGCCGAACTGACTGCTGATGTCCTTCTGATCGCCGTCATGCACGCCAATAACGAGACGGGAGCAATCACGGACGTTGCGGCGATCGCCGACAAAGCCCACGAAGTTGGTGTCCTTGTCTTCTCGGACGCAGTTCAAACGTTTACAAAAATCCCTAATCTCGTGAAGAACCTGAAGGCGGATCTGATCGCCCTCTCGGCCCACAAAATTGGTGGCCCACAAGGTGCCGGTGCCTTGTATGTCAAAGCCGGCACTAAGCTCAAACCATTCGTTGGCGGAGGTGGCCAAGAGCGGGAACTACGTGGCGGCACGGAGAATGTAGCGGCCATCGTTGGGTTCGCGGCCGCCGTGAACCTTCCCATGTCCGACGTGATGACCAAAACCGCGCGCGACAACCTCCAAAAGCGCCTTGTTGCTGGAGGAGCCGTCGCAACATTGCCACCGGGAACTCCGACCTTGAACACTCATTGTCACGTCCGATTCCCGGGCGTCGATTCAGAATCGATGCTCATTCGGTTGGATCGGGCCGGAGTGAGTGCCAGCGCCGGCGCAGCCTGTAGCAGTGGCAGTCTGGAGGCGTCGCACGTATTGCTCGCCGCTGGTTTCTCAGAATCCGAGGCGAAGGAAGGGTTGCGATTTACTCTCGGCCACGGCATCGGGCCAAGCGACGCCATCCTAGCGGCAGACCGAATCATTCAAACTGCCCAAGCGATCCTTGGCACCGAGAAGCCCAGATTCGCGAGATAGCCTCTGGTACCTTGAAACGGTGAGCCTGCCCATCGAAGATCTAACGCCGCGACAAATCGTGGCCGAATTGGACAAGTACGTCATCGGACAACAAGCCGCCAAGCGAGCGGTCGCCGTGGCTCTTCGAAATCGTTACCGCCGACAGCAACTCCCAGAGGAGCGACGAGATGATGTGATGCCGAAGAACATCCTCATGATCGGCCCCACCGGCGTAGGTAAAACCGAGCTTGCTCGCCGACTCGCCCAGCTTGCCCGAGCCCCGTTCGTCAAGGTTGAAGCCACGAAGTTCACTGAGGTCGGTTACGTAGGCCGCGACGTCGACTCGATGGTCCGAGACCTCGTGTCCCACGCCGTACGGATTGTCGAAAAAGAGAAGTTCGAAGCCGTTCGCGAGGAATCCGAGCGCCGAGCCATGGACCGACTGGTTGACATGGTTTACGACGGCCCAACCCCGTGGCAAACCAACTTCAACTACTTCTCCGACGACGCTGCCGAGACCGAAGCCAAGCCCGCGATCACCGACGAGGACTATCAGGCCGCCCGAGAAGCGTTAAGAGCGCAAATCCTCACTGGTGAGCTCGATAGCCAGCTCGTCGAAATCGACGTCGAAGAGGCTAACAACCCGTTCGTCCAAGTTTTCTCCGCCCAAGGCATCGAAGAAATGGGCATCGACACGAGTGCGCCTGGCGGCCCATTCGGTTCCCGCCGGTCAACCCGTCGCGTTACCGTGCAAGAAGCACACCCGATGCTGGTGGAAGAAGAATCGAAGAAGATGGTCGATCGAAGTTCGATCAACCGCGAGGCCATCGTTCGCGCCGAGCAGACCGGAATCATCTTCATTGACGAAATCGACAAGGTCGCAATCAAGAGTTCCGGAGCCGGCCCCGATGTCTCGCGTGAAGGCGTCCAGCGAGACTTACTCCCGATTATCGAAGGTTCGACCGTCCAATCCAAGTTCGGCCCAATCAAAACCGACCACATCCTCTTCATCGCGGCCGGTGCCTTCCACATCGCAAAGCCAAGCGACCTCATCCCCGAACTTCAGGGCCGTCTCCCAATCCGAGTCGAGCTCGAAAGCCTCACCCGTGGCGACCTTCGCCGAATCCTTCAGGAGCCAAAGAATGCACTTGTCGGTCAGTACTTCGACTTGCTGAAGGTCGACGGCGTTGAAATCGAATTCACGTCGGATGCCCTAGATGAGATCGCTGAACTGGCAGAAGCCGTAAACGAGAAGATCGAAGACATCGGTGCACGACGATTGCACACGATGATGGAGCGACTCTTGGAAGAAGCGCTTTACGAAGCTCCAGAAACCACCGAGAAGCACATTCGCTTTAACCGCGAGTCCGTTCGGCTAAAGCTCGATCCATTCGTTCGAAATCTCGAGACCTCTCGGAACGTGCTGTAAACGAAAAAAGTACGGAAGCCGAAAAAACTTCTCCCTATAATCGAATAGAGTGCGCCAAAGAACGTCATAGCTTTGGCGCACGAGGGTTTATTCGAGATGAGAATTTTCAGCACGCTTTCGGTTCTGGCCCTCATCTCGTCTTTCGCGACCGCTCAAACCAACTTTCTGCCCGAAGAGCGCGAGCAAATCACGAAGTTCTGGAGCGAGCCGCTCCGGTTTGCCACCGTAGTTCCTGAGTCAGCAGCCAAGCAAGGCCTGTTTGTTGTCCGACAAAGTCCAGAAGGATCCTTTTGGCTCTGGAACTTCAACAAACTTCGGGGATTAGGCAAAGTGCCCCCCACGCAGTCCGCCCCTGTCGTGCCATCTTCCACCGCCGACGTGTCGGCAAGCACGGCAAAGGCCTGGGAGGCATGGCTCCAGGCAAAAATGAAGTTTGATGAGTACCAGAGCGCCGTGGCGGTCAATGCAGAAAATCGCCTCGGTGGCTTTCCTGTCGTAGCCGAAGTCGAAGCTCCTGATCCAGGGCCCGCACCGGCCGACTTGGTCGCGTTCGCAGGTGAACCGCCGAAGTTCTTCGAACCCGTGCTGCCAAATGAGTTCCGGATTCTTTTCGACGATGGCGAGTACCGCTACGTGGACAACGTCACCGTGCCAAAGCGGTACGCCTACTACCGGTTCCGGCAAGGCGTCCGGGCTTCTGGGAAACCGGTCAAGGCCATGCCCGATGAGGAACTGAACGCGCTCTTCGAAAAGGCCGGAATAAGCCCAAAGATGTGCAAAACCATGCGGGCGGTATCGCTTCTGGAAGGCGGTTTTGAAAGCGTAAATACGTACGACACCGGCTACCTCAGCGTTGGCGTCATCCAGTTTGCCGCTCTCTCCGAAGGCGGCGGCAGCCTCGGAGCAGTGCTCGCAAAGATGGAACTCGAGTACCCGGCAGCGTTCCAAGACCATTTCCGTAAATTCGGTGTCGACGTTTCCGATACCGGCAAGATTCAAGTCTTCGACACCGACCAGCAGCAAGAGCTAGAAGGGCTAGATGCCGTGCTGAGAATTATCGAAGACAAACGGCTCACCGCCGTCTTTCAACGCGCGGGAGAACGGAGCGAAGAGTTCCGAATCAGTCAGCTTAAAGTTGCCTACGAGCGGTACTACCCGGCAAACGATGTGCTTCAACTGACGACCTCTAAGGGTCCGCTTCAAGGCACGGTCTCGGAGGTTTTCCGCACCGACGCGGGGATTGCCACCCTGATGGACCGTAAGGTCAACACTGGCGGACTTGGCAACTTAAACGTGATCCTAACGCAGCTTGCCGAGAAAGTCGGTGCCTCGACTCTAGCCGAGCTTTCGGCATACGAGTACGAACTGACCGAGGCGATGCAGTATCGGCACAACTTCCTCTCTGACGCCACGTTAGACAAGCCGGCCGAGCCCAAAGTGCGCGTGTTACCCTCCCGGGGCAACAACGGTCGGTTTGGCCGCACCGGGATTCGCAAAGGACGTTGAACCTATAAAGTTCTTTGCCTCGTAAAGCCCGGGTGTATAATGCGGGCACCGAAACTTCGGGCAAATTCCGGCCATGCAACGATTTATTAACTGGATTAAGAGTCTCTTCAACCGCACCATGGATCGGCTAGAAGATCCCGAGATGATGCTGGATCAAGCACGTCGAGACATGCAACAGGCTCTCGTTGCTAACCGCGAAAAAGCGGTCCAAGCCATTACCCAGAAGAACCGATTGCAGGGAATGCTCGAAGAGGCTAACAAGAAGAGCGCCCAGCTAGAGAAGCAAGCCGCTATGGCTCTTCAACAAGGCAAGCGCGAACTCGCGACCAACTTCATGCGCGAGAAGATGACGAACGACGCTACGATTGCCACCCTTCAGGCATCGTACGACAGCGCCGTTCAGACCGTTGAACAGGTCAAGGTTGCCATCAAGCGACAAGACGAGGAAGTTCGAGCCAAGACCGCCGAAGCCCTCGCCATGAAGGCGCAGTGGAAGCAAGCCCAAATTCAGAACTCGATCTCCAAAGCCCTCGACGGCCTCACTTTCGAAAACCAGTTCGAAGGATTTGGTGCCGCCAGCGAGCGAATCAAAGAAGCTCAGTCCGAAGCCGCCGCTCGGCAGGAAATGTTCAGCACTTCCATCCAAGGCAAGCTGATGATGATGGAAGACACTTCCCGCGACATGGAAGCGGAAAGCGAACTTGAAAAGCTCGAGCAGCGCCTCGGCCTGAAGCCAGCGGCTCAGGATACGACGACGACTTCGACCGTTTCGGTTGGACTCAACGGTGCCGCATCAAGCGAAGCCATGATCCAGTCCGAAGCCGAGAAGCAGCTCGAAGAGCTTGAGAAGCGACTGAAGTCGGACTAGGACTACTTTGCCGTAGAGCCGATCCCGGAACGTGATGGTTTCGGGGTCGGCTTTTTTGTGAGCAAAGATCGGTAAACCAACTCGGTGCTGGTCTGCATCGCTTCCGCGCTGAACACCTTTCGCGCCCGAATCCGCGCCTTGCTGCTCATCTCGATTCGCCGGGACGAATCTTGCAACAGTTCCATGCAGCCTTGAGCCAGCGCTCGAACATCGTGTGCCGGCCGCAGAATGCCGACGTCCGGCGTGACGACCTCCGGAATGCCGCCCACGCGGGTTGCAACGGTTGGAAGCCCCAACGCCATCGCCTCCACAAGCGCGATTCCCATCGCTTCTTGGTGGCTGGGGAAGAGGAATAGATCCATGGCCGCCAGGTATGGCCGAATGTCGGACTGATAGCCCACAAACCGAACGTGGTTGACCAGGCCGAGGTCCTCCGAGACCGCCCGTGCCGCATCAAGACCATCGCCATCGCCCACGAGCAAATAGCAGAGGTTCGGGAAGTGCTCGGTGAGAATTCCGATCGCACGGATCCCGTCTTCAATCCCTTTCATGGCGGTGATTCTCGACACCGTACCGATCACCGGCCCAACATTTTCCAGCCCAAGCGCCATTCGCGACGCATCCGCGTTCGCGTGGAAATCGGCAAGGTTCAGGCCGTTGTAAACCACCGTGACGTCGCTGGCGAGAATGCCCTGCGCCATCATGTGGCTCTTCACTTGCTCGCTCACCGCGATCATGTGGTCGGAAAATGCAAAGGACAACTTGCCGCTCATTCCGTGCACCGTGCTGACCGAAGGCACTTTGGCGATGCGAGCCGCCAGTCCACCGTTCACGCTGCTCGTGCTCAGGTGGGTATGCACGACGTCGTACTTCTCGCGCCGAATGTGCCGCGCCATCTGAATCGCCGCGAGCAGGTCGAGTTTTAGGCGGACCCTAAACTCGCGATTCGCGAAGCCTCTCGCCCGCACTTGAGATCCGAATCGCTTTCCGGCAAAGGTCGCAAACTCAACCGTGTGCCCCGCAGCCCTTTGAGCTTCACCAAGCGTGAGAAGGGAAAGCGCCGCGCCGTACACCGCTTCGCGAGCGGAGCAAATTTGTAAAATTCTGAGATCAGAATTCGGCTGAATCAGACTAGGCGGCATTTCGATATGCTCTAAGCAACTTGAGGAGAAACAGGGGGCCCCAGGTATCGGCGCGAACGTTGATTCTACGCAAATCAAACTGATCCGAGTCAGCTCGATTACTTCCTTTTCCGGTTCCGCATGCCGCTTCAAAGCCAGCCGTCTGAACCGCCCTCTTTACCGTCGAGTTGCTTTGCCCGTAAGGGTAGCAGAAAGTTTTAACGTTAGGTCCAAAAAGCTCCTGAAGTTGGTCTTTTGCCCCGATTACTTCCGCCAAAAGTTGCTTTTCCGGCACCTCGGGCAGGTGAGCGTGGGTTGCGGAATGGCAACCGATCCGATTTCCAGCTCGAATCCACTCTTGAACTTCCGAAACCGTCATGAGCGGTTCCAAGCCGTCGTCCCAGTCGTTAGTCGCCCCGAGCCGCTCTGAAACAAGATAAACGATTCCAAACATCCCGACCGCTTTCATCGCGGGAGCGGCATAGGAGAGGTTGTTCCGGTACCCGTCGTCGAACGTAATCGCGATCGGTCGCTTCGGTAAGAAGGCGGCCTCATAGGGGGCCAAGTCAACGGACGTGAACTTCAGCGCGCGTAGCCAATTCATCTGGCGACGAAAGGCCGGTTCCGAAACGTAATGCCCGGCCACGTGTGACCCGGCCAGCACCGGACCGACCTTGTGATACATCAAGATAGGTAGGCGTGCGGCCGGCATGGTGTTCTTTTAAGGCGCGGTTGGACCGCCGCGCTGCTTGGCGGCCATATCTTTCCGCATTTGCTCTCGTCGCTGCCGGTCCTCGGCGTTGATTCGTTTCGAGAGCACGCTACCAAAGGCGATAAACGACCAGATCAGCAGCGCGCCGATTGCAACCGCCATGTAGCCAAACGGCGTGTTTAGCGCGATAAAACCCGCATTGGACGCTTCGCTTCTCATTTCTGTAGCTAACCTCAAAGCCCGGCCCGACAGATGATCCACTGCTAGAATCACCACATGGTTACTTCGGTGGACCGCCTTATTGTGCTGACGTCTCGCATGGCCGATGCCGTCCACTTTTACTCCACGGTTTTGGGCGCAGAACTCGTCAGCGAAAGCGAACACTGGAGCCTCGTGCGCTTTCCCGGTATCGAAATCGGGCTACACGCAAGTTCCAGCGTCCAGCCTGGCGGACCGGTGATTGGTCTTCGTGTAGGCAACCTCATGGATGCCTTAACAACGCTTGCGGAGTTCGGAATCTCGGCGGGCGAAATCCACGAAATTCCGTCGGGCCGAGTCGTCACGATCTCGGACCCGGACGGAAACAAAATTCAGCTCGTGGAACGAGACGCTTAGTCGATCTTTGGTGGTCGTGGATCGCTGTACTCGTCGAGTCCAAGCGCGGCTGGGCGCTCCGGCTGCGTCGTCGGCATGACGTAGCGGCTCTCTTCGCTCGCGGTGCGAACTCCCAGCATCACCTCAAGAGCGTGCAAAGCAAGCTCACCGCTCGCACGGTGCTTCGCTCCGGTTCGAATACCGAAGGCCATATCCATCACGCCGAGTCCTCGGCTGTTCTCGTTGAACGTGTTCACGTTCTCGAGCGTTCGCCAATCTTCTTCGTCGTGCCGCCGGACTTTGACTTCGCCGCCAAAGTTGTTTGGATCGGGAACGAGCATCGTGCCCTCGGTTCCGTAAATCGTGATCGGGTGAGCCCAGTCGTTTCGGTGGTGCCAAATGTCAAAGCTGGTGCAAAGGTCGCCGATCGCTCCGCACTCAAAGTCCAACACGCCCACGTAGTGGGTTGGCGTTTCGACCGGGATCTCATAGCCGGTCTGGGCGAATGCAGCCCGGTCGCCGCGAGCGTAATACCGCTCGTTCTTCAACGAAACTTTTCGGGTCGTCTGGCTGGCTCGTGCCGATCCGCTGACGCGCTTGACGGGTCCTAGCAAGTTAGTGAGCGCCGTGATGTAGTACGGGCCCATATCCAGCATTGGTCCACCGCCGTTCTGATAAAAGAAATCTGGGTTCGGGTGCCAGTCTTCCGGGCCGTGGGCCAAGAAGGCGGCCTGAGCGCCGATCGGCGTTCCGATCAGTCCGGCATCAATTGCACGTCGAGCAGTCTGTTGGCCACCACCGAGGAAAGTATCCGGTGCACAACCGACGCGCAGCCCCTTTTCTGCCCCCAAGGCAACCAGCGCTTGAGCGTCGGCAAGGTTTACGGCCAGCGGCTTTTCGTTGTAAACGTGCTTACCGTTCTCCAATGCCTGTAAAGCAACTGGACCATGAGCGGCGGGAATGGTCAAGTTCAAGACCAGTTCGACCTCGGAGCTCTGGAGCAAATCTTCCACCGAAAGGGCCTGTGGAATGGCCTTCTCGGCGGCTACCGCGCCCGCTCGATCTCGATCGATATCGGCGCACGCAACCAAGTCCACTCCGGCAAAAGCCTGAAGGCACTCGATGTAAATTCCGCTGATATTCCCGACGCCAATGATCCCAACTCGAACTGCTTCCATGCTCTTCCTTACCTCTGTCCTGATCGGTGATCTTACCAGTACGGTCAGTTTATAGATCGCGATCGGACGAGTGGCCGGGGAACAGTTTCGCGTCTGGATCGAGCCGCGTCTTTGCAAAACAAACGGCGGTTGCGGCTTCCCCAACCCCGGTCGCAATGAGCTTCAACTTCTCTGGGAAGGCACAAACGTCACCGATCGCAAACACGCCCGGCAAGTTCGTTTCGAACTTGTGGTCAACCACCACTTGGTTCTTTTGAATATCTAGCCCCCAGTCCTTTATGGGTCCCAACGAAGACTTGAAACCGATGTTGACGACGATCGCGTCGCACGGAAACTCCTCCAGCTCCTTGGTCTGGGTGTTCTCCAAGGTGATTCCCTCAAGCTTGTCCGTTCCGTGAAGTGCTTTCACTGCTCGCCAGAGCTGCATTTCAACCCGGCTGTTCTGCACTTGGTGAACGCTATCTTCATGGGCTTTGAACACGTCGCGGCGATGGATCAAGCTGATCGGCCCGGCCGTGTCCAGTAGGTTGAGCGCCCAGTCGAACGCGGAATCTCCGCCGCCGACGATCGCGACTCGCTTTCCTTCGAGGCTCTTCTTATCGCGAACGCCGTACATCAGTCCCCGACCGAAGTAGTGCTCCTCGTTCTCGACTCCCAGCTTGGTTGGTGAAAAGGCACCTGCACCGGCGGAGATGATCACGGTCCTCGTCGGATAAACGCCCGCTTCCGTTCGAATGGCATAGCCCTCGTCCGTTTTCTCCAGCTGGTTCGCCGTTTCTTCGAGCACGATTTCGGGGCTGAACTGGGTTCCCTGCTCAATCAGGTTCCGCGCCAAATCTTTTGCCAGCACCTTCGGGAATCCCGGCATGTCGTAAACGTATTTTTCGGGATACAACGCGGTGAGCTGGCCACCAAGTTCGGAAAGTGAATCCACAATCCGCACGCTCATGCCTCGAAGTCCCGCATAGAACGCCGCAAAAAGGCCGCAAGGCCCGCCCCCAATTATCGTCACGTCAACCGTATTCATTCGGAACCAACCATTAAACCAGACGATCTTGCAAATTCCAAATCTCGCCCAGCTTCATCTACGAGAACCCACCGCGATTTGCGATCCATCCATAATCAGGCATGATCTCCGAAGCCGTTTCTGAACCGATTGTTGCCGCCGTTCGTAACTCCGAACTCTCCGGACGCGCCCTTCGCGACTTCGCCATGGCGCTACTTTCGGAACTTCCGAACTACAACTGGAGCGGAATTTATCGGCTCGAAGGCGACACCCTCGTGCTAGACGCTTACGTCGGCGCGGAAACCGACCACACCCACATCCCCGTCGGTCGCGGCGTGTGCGGCACCGCCGTCGCCGAGAACGCCAACCAAGTCATCGAAGACGTGCGTGAACTCAGCAACTACCTTTCCTGCTCCGTGCAAACTCGAAGCGAAATCGTTGTTCTGATTCATGCCGAGGACGGAACAATCCTGGGCCAAATCGACATCGACGGCCACACCGTCGGCGCGTTTGATGCAACCGATGAGACGTTCCTGGCCGAACTGGGCAAAGCCCTCGCGCAGCGCTGGTAAGCGCCGCTTGGTACCATCTAGCGCATGGGTCATATCGTCGTAGAAGCTGCCGAAGCGTTGCTGGATAAAGAAATTCCCGTCCTCGATCACGGCTTCGTGCGCCTCGTTGATTACCTGGGCGGAGATGCTCGCATCGTCCAAAGCGCTCGTGTCAGCTACGGCGCCGGTACCAAGACCTTCCGACAAGATCGCGGCCTCATTCACTACCTGCTCAAGAACGCTCACACGAGCCCGTTTGAGCAGGTTCAACTGACCTTCCACACCAAGATGCCAATCTTCGTGGCCCGCCAATGGGTCCGGCACCGAACCGCGCGCCTGAACGAGATCAGCGGCCGCTACTCGGTCATGAAGGACGAGTTCTATCTTCCGCTTCCCGAGCACGTCTCCTACCAAAGCGAATCGAACAAGCAGGGCCGAGCCGGCGCTTTGCCTCCCGACGAAGCCGAAGCCGTCATCCAAACACTGAAGGCCGAACAGGTCGCCGCCTACGCCAGCTACGAGAAGATGATCGAGCAAGGCGTCGCCCGAGAGCTCGCCCGAACGAACTTGCCGATCTCGCTCTACACCGAGTGGTACTGGCAGATCGATCTTCACAATCTGTTCCACTTCCTGCGCCTCCGCCTTGATGGCCACGCGCAGTACGAAATTCGCGTCTACGCCGAAGCGATGGCCCAGTGCGCCAAAGCCGTCGCGCCAATCGCGTTTGAAGCTTTTGAGGAACACATCGTGGGGTCGGTTGACTTCAGCCGCTCCGAGTGCGCCGCTCTAGCCGCACGACTTCGCGGTGAGCCGATTCAGCTTGAAGGAAAGGCGCTGGAACGGTTCGAGGCCAAGCTTGCGCACATGCTCGCGGCAAACGCGCCGGAAGACGCCCCCGAAGAACCGCAGCTACCCGCGTGAATGTGTTCGAGATCGCTTCCGAGGCGGAACTCGCAGAGCTTGCCCAGCGATACATCCACGAATGGCGAGTCGGTGACATCGTCGCGCTCGAAGGATCGCTCGGTGCCGGAAAAACCACCTTCGTCCGCGCATGTCTTCGGGCGTGCGGATATGAAGGCGCCGTGCGCTCCCCGACTTTTAACCTCATCCAAACTTTCCCGACCACCCCTCCGATCCTGCACTCCGACCTTTACCGGGTTTCCAGTGCAAACGGGCTCGGCCTAGAAGATGAATTTGCCGAGCATCTCACCTTCATCGAATGGCCCGATCGAATGGCGGATCTGATCCCCGCCGACGACTGTTGGTGGGTTCATATCGAGTTCGGCCATTCGCCCGACTCTCGAACGGTGACCGTCACGCCTCCCGTTTCGAGTCGCTGATTCTGGTGTAGCATTACCAAATGGCGCTTCGGGTTGGGTTCGTTTCTTCGGCGCACCAGCACGCTCATGCCTATGTCCACGGGCTTCGAACCGTGCCGGGCTGCAGCTTTGCGGGCATTTGGGACCGCAAGCCAGAACGCCGGGCCTCGTTCGCGACCCTGCACAGCATCCCCGAGTTCGAGTCGCTTAGCGCGCTCCTCGCGGAGTGCGATGCGGTCGTGATCGCCAGCGAAAATAAGCGACATGCCGAAGATGTCGAAGCGGTCGCCGCGGCGAATCTGCACTTCATCTGCGAGAAACCGATCGCGACTAACCCGGAAGAAGCCGCCAGGATTCGCAGCGCCGTCGCAAACCACACCGGCGTCAGAATGACCGCCTTTCCGTGTCGGTACAGCCCGGCGTACGAAAGCCTCCGCGCACGGATGAGAAGCGGCGACATTGGCACCCTTCGCGCCATTTGCACCACGAATCGCGGGACTTGCCCGTTCGATTGGTTTGTCGACGTCTCCGAGTCCGGTGGCGGTGCGATGATCGACCACGTCGTCCACGTGACTGACCTTTTGCGAGACCTGCTTCAAGAGGAAGTGGGTCGCGTGCAAGCCCAAACCGGGAACGGCGTTTACGCTCAATCCTGGGAAGACACGGCGATGGTCACGTTGGAGTTTCCCTCCGGCGTGTTCGCGACGATCGACTCCTCCTGGTCCAGACCAGCCGGATTTCGAACTTGGGGCGATGTGACGCTCAATGTCGTCGGCGAAGGCGGCGTCATCGAAATCGACATGTTCAGCCAAGAAGTCCACCGCTACGGCAGTGGGCAAAAGAGCCATTCCGTCGCCAACTTCGGCTCCGATCTTGACGCCCTGATGATCGCCGAGTTCTTGGCCGCAATTCAGGAGGGTCGCCCCGGACGAACCACCCTCGAAGATGGCCTGAAAGCGAGCGAAGTGGCCATGGCGGCCTACCGTAGCGTGCAAAGCCGCGAGGTCGCGTCACTTTAAGGTGAGCCTGCCCGAAGCTTCTAACTCGGCCGGCCGGATCCGTCAGCTCGACCCGCACACCGTCAACCAAATTGCCGCCGGCGAAGTCGTCGAACGTCCAGCATCTGTCGTTAAAGAACTCGTCGAGAACGCGTTGGACGCGATGAGCACGCGAATCGAGGTCGAGCTAACCGATGCCGGCCGAACGCGAATCGCGGTTCGGGACAACGGTATCGGCATGTCCAGGGAGGAAGCGCTACTTTCCCTCTCGCGCCACGCAACTTCAAAAATCCGCGATGCCGAGGACCTGCTCCACGTCGGCACTCTCGGATTCCGAGGGGAAGCCCTGCCAAGCATCGCCTCGGTTTCGCGATTTACGCTGTTGACGGGGAATGTTGACGGTCTACGAACGCGGCTCGAAATTGAAGGAGGCGTACCTAGCCCACCCGAAGCTGAGGCGGGCCCAAGGGGCACCGAAATCATCATCGAAGACCTCTTCTTCAATGTCCCCGCGCGGCGGAAGTTTCTGAAATCGGACACCACGGAACTCGGCCAATCGCTTGACCACCTATCTCGGTATGCCTTTGCTTATCCGCACGTTGCCTTCAAGGTCACCCACAACGGGCAGGTCGCGATGGAAACACCGGGACGAGACGACCGTCTGGAGGCGATTGGCGCCGTCTGGAGCCGCGATGTCGCGCGTGCCCTCGTTCCACTCGAAGCTCGCGCGGGAGACCTCCGCATTCATGGCTACATCAGCCCGCCCCATGTCACCCGCCCCACCCGCGCCTATCAGTTCCTGTTCGTAAACGGTCGGCCCGTGCGCTCAAGAAACTTGACCGTCGCCGTCGATGTCGCGCTTCGTGACATCACCCCCGAGCGCCGGTACCCCTATCTCGTGCTGATGCTAGAAATCGAGCCCTCAAAAATCGACATCAACGTCTCGCCAACCAAGAGCGATGTTCGTTTTCAGCAAGAAAATCAAGCCTTCGATGGCATCCGTTTGGCAATAAAGAATGCCCTTTTGACCCACGGCATGATGCCTTCCGCTGCCCAGATTGCGAGGGTCAACGAAGCCCTCCGCGCGGCCTCTGGCCCTGCGCTTTTTGAGGCGGGACGATCGGCCAGCCGCGTGCCTGAACCGAGCAGCAGTCTCCCGCCAAGTTGGGCAAACCTGCCGCCGGTCAATGCTGAAGGCTTTGCCGCGCCAAAACCGGAAGCTAAAAATCTCCCGGCGGACGAAACCGCCCCACAAGCTCCATCACTCGAGAACCTGCCATTCGTATCGCTCCTCGATGGCCTCCGAATCCTCGGCCAAGCCATGAACACGTTCATCATCGCCGAGACCCGCCATGGCCTTGTGGTGATCGATCAGCACGTCGCTCATGAACGCATCCTATACGAATACCTCTGCGGTGTCCGCGGTTCGGTTGGCATCGAAAAGCAAGTCCTGCTCGTGCCGCAAACCCTCGAACTCGACCGCCGCGCTGCCACCCTCCTCGGCGAGCGCCTCAATGAAATCACCGAAGTCGGTTTTGAGCTAGAGCCGTTCGGAGGCGAGAGCTTCGTGGTTCGGGCCGTGCCCGCCGCCATCCGAAGTCGGGACCCAATCCGAATGTTGCGAGACATGGTCGATGAACTGGTCGAGTCCTCCGTGCATCGTCGCCTGATGCCCACCCGGGAACAAATCTGGATCACCTGCTCCTGCAAAATGGCGGTCAAAGCCGGAGACCCGCTGAGCATGGCGGAGATGGAAAAGCTCGTCACTGATCTCGCCTTGACGGAAAACCCTTACCTCTGCCCGCACGGTCGCCCGATCACCGTCACGCTTTCAACTGAAAACTTGCTCAAGCTTTTCAAAAGAACGTAATTCAAGGATTTTTTCAGAGAATTCACGAAGGAAGGTCCGTTCTTTACAGTGCCTTAACCCAAATCAGGCACAACTGAGTGATACTTGGCCGGGGAGACATTTTTCTGGCAAGACATGGGGAACCACTTTTGGCATTGGCTCAAGACTTGCAACCGGAGAACTTAGAAGGCAGCATGATGAAGCTGTTGATCGTGGATGACGAACCCGTCATTCTTGAAACGGTCGAAGCGAAAATGCGCAAGGAAGGTTTCACGACCTTCGTCGCGGATTCCGCTGAGGAAGGAATGCGCCTCTTCCGCCGAATCAAGCCCGATCTCGTGATCCTCGACATCATGCTTCCACAGCGCTCCGGCTTCGATTTTTGCCGCGCTATTCGGAAGGACAGCAACACCCCGATCATTTTCGTCTCCGCTCGAGCCGACGAAGCCGACCGCGTAAAGGGACTTGAACTCGGCGCCGACGACTACGTCGTGAAGCCGTTCAACCTCGGCGAGCTTGCCGCCCGCGTCAAAGCGATCCTTCGCCGCTCAACTGGCGAACCCGTACGAGAAGTCATCGAGTCTGGAAACCTACGCGTCGATCCACGAAGCCACGAAGCTTGGATTGACGACCGACCGCTCAACCTTTCGCCAAAGGAGTTCGCGTTGATGTACTTCCTCGGAAGAAACGTCGGCCAGGTCTTCTCTCGGGAAACGTTGCTAGACCGAGTCTGGGGCCGCGAAGCGTTTATCTCCGGTCGAACCGTCGACGTTCACATCCGATGGCTGCGGACCCGAATTGAGCCCGATCCAACGAACCCAACGCGGTTGCTCACCATCCGCGGAGTCGGCTATAAATTCACCGGCTAGGCAGAATCAGCGATCATGAGCGCATGAGTCAAGTGCGCGATGCGGTTTTGCTCGTCAACGGGAAGTCTCGGCGCGGACGAGATTTGTACGATGCCGCCCACTTGCGACTCGCCCAGGCTGGATTCCACTTTCACAAAGCCGGGGCGTTTCGGCAAATGGATCAGCTACTCGGCCTGGTCGATGACGCGGTTAGATCCAACATTCCTCTCATCGTTGTTGGCGGCGGAGATGGCACGCTCTCGTCGGTCGCCCAAAAGCTAACCGGCACAAACACCACGCTTGGCGTGTTGCCCCTCGGCACTGGTAACGCCTTCGCTCGCGATCTCGGCATCTCACCAGACCTCAATTTGGCCCTACCGGTCATCATGTCTGGCGAACCAAGACTGGTTGACCTTGGCGAGGCAAACGGCTCCGTCTTCGTCAACATCGCCTCCGTTGGCCTAACAACTGAAATTGCCAAGTCCCTTGACCCCACACTCAAGCGATCGCTAGGCAAAGCGGCGTACATCTTTGCCGTCTGGAAAGCCCTTGCCCGTGTGAAGCCATTTAGGGTCACTCTGACCACGGAAAACGGTTTGGCAAAGTTCGAAACCCTGCAGGTTGTCATCGGCTGTGGACGTTTTCATGCCGGACCATTCCGACTCTCCGAAGAAGCCAGCATCGATTCAGGCAAGCTCTCGCTTTACGCGCTGCAAACGGCCCGAAAGTCGGCCCTGCTGAGGCTCGCCCTCAACTTGTCATTTGGCCACCACGGGCGTCTGGAAGAGGTTCACACCGAGGAAACCGCCAGGGGGACTCTCACGACGGACCCGAGGCGACGCGTGACCGTGGACGGCGAAATAACCCATCGCACCCCGCTTGAGTTTCGAATTCTTCCTGCCGCGCTGCGAGTTCTGGTCCCCCATTCGGCAGATATTTCGCCCGAGAGCGAACAATCGTTGTGATCGACTAGACCTTGTGCCTACGATTAGGTAAACACTTCTCGCATACTTCTCTCAACTTTGGCGGCAACTTGAGCATCGCAGCAGATTGGTACTACATTGGACATTACGGACAGCTTGGTCCGTTGACGCTCGACCAGATGGAAGAACTGGTCGCTGGCGGCGTGATTGACCGTGATACCTACGTCTGGAAACAGGGCCTCCCTGATTGGATGCCCGCTGGTCGAACTCCCGAGATCAGTTCGATGTTCATGGACGCGCAACCAAACGTCGCGCCACCACCGCCGCCATCTCCCGGCGCCAGAAAAGCCGCTCCGGCAGATCCTTACGGCGCGGTAGCCGGAATGAGCCAGCAGGCGGCTCCGAGCACCCCGAGCTACGGCACGGCAAGTCCGTTCTCGGCCCCGGCTGACCTTTCGATGCAAATGGCCGGTATGTCGCCTTACGGTAGCCAGCGTAGCGACCGAAGCCGAATCCTCGCCGGAATCCTCCAACTCATCATCCCTGGCGTTGGACGCATCTACTTGGGCTTCAGTGCGATTGGCGTGCTTCAGCTCGTGCTATCGCTGTGCGGAGTCGGATTCATTTGGTCCTTCATCGACGGCATTCTCATCCTCGTTGGCAACGTGAGGATGGATGGCTACGGTCGCCAACTCGGCGATTAAGTAGCGCAAGTCCCAAAGCACTGTTCCGTTTTGGGTTTCCTGTCGTCTGAATATTTGCGAATTTCATGAACCTACGAACTTTTCGGTGTCTTGCCCTTGTCGCCATCCACTTCGGGACTGCTTCAGCCCTGGCTCAAGGCTATGCTCCACAGCCCGGCGAAACGGTTGTGCGCTTCGACATCGAGAAACGCGGAAGCATCTTCGTTCGCTTCTTCACAAAGGAAGCACCCAAGGCAACGGCCCAGGTTCTCCGCTTATCGCGCCAGGGCTTCTACGATGGCCTTCAGTTCTTCCGTGTGGAGCGAACGCCGCGCCCTTACTTGGCTTTCTTCGGTGACCCGCAAACGAAATCGCTGAGCCTCGACTCCCAGCAAATTGGCACTGGCGGCTCCGGAATCAAGGTTCCGCTTGAAACCACGCCGTACGAGCATGAAGAGGGCTCCGTGGGCCTCGCTCGCCCCTCCGATAACCCGAACGGCGGCGACAGTCAGATTTACTTCTCGCTAGGCCGATCGAAGTTTTTGGACGGAAAGTACACGATCTTTGGCAAGGTCGTTTCCGGCATCGAAGTGCTTCGAAAGCTCGAGAAAGGTGACCGCGTCACCTCTGTTCGAATCGTAAGCGAATAATTTCGAATCGCACCCGGCAAACGAGGTGCCGGGCGTGTTAAACTCGCAGACCCGTGCAGCTTGCCCGTGCGCTCTCAACCCGTTTCTTACTGGGATTACTGAGCCTGCTTTTTATCTCCTTCGTCACGTTTCTGGCCGATGAAATTCAGCCTGGAGACGCGGCAACGGTATTGGCCGGCGAAAAAGCTAGCGCGGAAACCATTGCACGCCTGCGAGAGAATCTGGGCCTCAACCGACCTTGGCCCATCCGCTACGTTGAATTCGTCTCGAAAGCCGTTCGGGGCGACTTCGGCACGAGCTACTATGGCGTGAAAGAACCCGTCGGCCAGCTCGTTGGACGAAACGTCACGATGACGATCACGATTGCTAGCTCGGCCATCTTGCTCGCGTCAGCAATCGGCATCTTCCTCGGCACGCTTGCCGCCGTGTGGCAGAACAAACCTCCGGACCAGGGGATTTTGTTCATCAGCACGTTTGGTGTCACGTTGCCGAACTTCGTACTTGCGCCAATTCTTGCGTACTTCTTTGCGCTTCAATGGGACGTGCTCCCGTTGACCTGGAGCGTAGACCGCGTTGCGCCCGATTACTACTATTTGATCCTGCCGGTCGTTGTTTTGGCGATGCGCCCGACCGCGCTATTGACCCGCTTGACTCGGGCTAGCATGGTTGAGACCCTGCGGCAGGAGTTCATTCGCACCGCAATCGCGAAAGGCGTTCCGCCGTTCCGCTTGTACGTCAAGCACGCGTTGAGAAACGCCATTCTGCCGGTCATTACCGCTATCGGAACCTCCTTCGGATTCCTGCTCACCGGTTCATTCGTTGTTGAAACCTACTTCCTGCTTCCCGGGCTTGGCAGCACCACGATCGATGCCATCCGCAAAGGTGACGTGCCGGTGGTCCAAGCTTGCGTCATGCTGACCGGCGCCATCTTCATCGTTCTCAACCTCTTCGTTGACCTCATTTTGCCGATCCTCGATCCGCGCATTCGGGAGAGCCAAGTTTGATCAAGCTCAAAGGCAAGAGCCCACGCAAAAAGAGACTGGGACTGATTTTCGGTGCGGGGTACCTCGTACTGCTGTTGCTCTTCGCGATCTTTGGGCCGATGATTCGCAACGCCCAGCTCAGCGACGTCGCAAAGAAAGTAGACCCCGACATCCGGGTTTACAACGCCGTTCTAGACCCGGTCAGCTCCAGCCCATTTGCTCCGGCCGGTGGCGCCGCGACCCTAGGGACGGATGAACTGCGGCGCGATATCGTAGCTCGCCTTGCCGAAGGAGCCCGAGTATCGTTGACCGTCGGACTTTCTGTCCAGCTCATTGCCCTCCTTGTAGGCGTCACGGTGGGAGTGCTTGGTGTTCTGGCACCCAAGTGGATTCGCAACCCGCTCATGCGGTTTACCGATGGCATGTTCGCGTTCCCGGACATCCTGCTTGCGATCTTGATCGTCAGCGTGGTCGGGCTCGGCATGGGACCGGTCATCTTTGCCCTCTCAGTGACCGCGTGGCCCAGCATTGCGCGGCTTGTCGCCTCGCAGGTGGCCACCCTCAAGGACCGCGAGTACGTCGTGGCCGCGAAAGCCGCCGGAGCCAGCAACTTCTACCTGGTCACCCGGCACATTCTGCCGCAAATCACCGGAATCCTTTTGGCTTACTCGATGATCGACCTCGCCGGAACGATCCTTGCCGAGAGCACTCTGAGCTTCCTTGGCATCGGCGTGCAAGAGCCACAGCCTAGCTGGGGCGGCATGATTAACGGCGCGCGGCTCAACATGAACAGCTATCCGGTCTTGCTGATCTGGCCCTGCGCGGTCCTGAGCTTGACCATCTTTGCGCTGAACTTCGTCGGTGACGGTCTCCGTGCCCTTTCCGATCCTAGAGATCGATCAGCCTGAAGGCGGACAAGACAAAGGGCCGATCAGCTGAATAACTGATCGGCCCAAAGAGATTGAGACTAGTTTCGCGCTTGCTTCAGAACGGTTTCAATCGCCTTCTGCAACTGATTGTCGGTCTTAGGATCACCGAACTCTGGATCCTTATCAAGATCAAGCTCAACCGCGACGCTCGGCTTCAGACCGCCATCAATGTAGATCCCATCCGCGTCGACCTTTCGTCCGATGTCGTCGCCGCTGGGTAGGTAGTACTTCGCAATCGTAACCTTTGCGCTACTCTTGTCGACAAGCGGAAACACGTTCTGCACGCTCGATTTCCCGTAAGAGTGGGTTCCAACCAAGGTGGCCTTGTTGTAGTCCCGAAGCACGCCGGCAAAGATTTCCGCGGCGCTGGCAGAGTTTTCGTCCATCAGAACCACGACTGGATAGCCGAACGGCCGGACCTCGTTTGAGGCAGATCGAACGGTTTCGTTGAATCCGTTGCGTCCGACCATCTTAACCACGACCTTGTCCGCCACGAAGCGGCTCAACATGTCCGCCGCGACATCCAGCAGTCCGCCAGGATTGCTTCGCATGTCGATGACCAATCCTTTCGGCGACTTGCGATCGACCTTGTCGAGTTCGCGATCGAACTGCATGGTCGTCGGCTCGGCAAACTGCGAAACCGCAATGTAGCCGACCTTTGAATCTTCGAAGAACTTGCTCTCAACCGTCGGCGCAATAATGCGCGCGCGCTTGATCTTCATCGTCACCGGCTGTTGCTTGCCCTTCTTGGCGACGGTGAGGGTCACGAAGGTGCCTTCCTTGCCCTTGATGAGCAAGACGACGGCGTCGGTTGGCATCCCGCCAACTTTCTTCCCGTCAACCGCGATGATGACGTCGTTGATTCGCAGACCTGCCGCGTACGCTGGACCGTCTTCGAACACGGCCGCTGCTCGGACGCCCATGGCGTCATCAGAAAGTCGTGCTCCGACGCCAAAGAAGTTGCCGGTGGTCTCTTCGCTGAAGAGCTGTGCCGCGCGCGGTGGGAAGTAGAGCGTGTGAGGATCGCCCAACGAACTCAGGAGCCCCTGCATGCCCGCAAATCGCAGGTCATCCGGCTTCACTTGTCGGGAGTACTTAAATCGAATCTGGTTATAGGCCTGCTGAAACACTTGTTCAGGGCTGGCGGCCTTAGTGTCCTTCACGCCCAAGAGAGAGTTGACCGCGCGAGAATCGACGCCGGAGCCCGATTGAAGGTCTCGCCACGCGAAGCCCAGCGATCCCGCGCTGAGGGCGGCAACGGCGAACGCTACGTACTTGATTCCCGATTTCATCTCAATTCCTCCGCCTTCTTCGCCATCACAACTTTCGTGTTTGTCACGTTAACTTGGTATTCCCCAATTGGCAGAACGTAGCCTGAGCCGTCAGGCAACGGTACGGTTTCCACCAAGGTCCGATCTCCGCCGGTCAGAGAACCGACCAGAGTCGCCTTCCCTTTCGATTGGAGCGCGAGGGCAAACATCTCGGCGATTCCCCGGGTGCTGGCGTCCACCAGCAATTCGTACTTTGGTGCCGCCGGATTTCCTTTCGAAACCACCAGGTTCATCGGCTCGCTTCCTCGGCTCGTCACGAACTGGCCGTAAGTGCCCTTCGGAGCTGCCTTTTCGAGAACCGCCTTCAGCGATTCAAGATCGCCGTGCGCGTTGTTGCGCAGATCAATCCGAACTTTGGATTTGCCCTGAATCTCTTTCGCGAGCCAGGCATCTGCGCCCTTCTTAAAGGCAAGTCGGAGATCGCCGTTTGGCAAAACCGTCATCGGGTTCATCACGGTAACTGTCTTCGTGAGATCGGTCGTGCGCTTGTCCGTGCCTCGCTCCCAAACGACCTTCACCTTTCCGCTCGTGCCGGTGACGAGTCGCTCCATAGCTCGCATCGGGAGCAGCGCGCGCTCAGTCCGTTCGCGCACTTCCTTTCGCACCAAGTTGAGCTGACTGTAGGTGATTTTCTTCGCCTTAAAGTCGTCCTGGGCTTTCTGGAACTTGATGAGTAAGTCGGTGTTCACAACCCAGTGGTTGTCAATCTCGTACGCGACGTCGCCCATTTTGATGCCAGCCTTTTCCGCTGGGCTGCCGGGAATAACATTTGAAACGACCAATCGCGGCACCCGCACTCTCGAAACGAGCGCCTCTTCGGCCGTGCCCTCTGGCAAGGCTCCTTCCGAATCGGATGCCTTGACCGCTTGCTTGTTGGCCGCGCCGCGCATCACCATCACGACCTCAACTCCGATGCCCTCGTACTTTCCAGCCCGAGCATTTTGGTAGCTCGCAAACTGCTTCTTGTCAAAGAACATCGCCTTCGGATCGTTCAGGCTGCCGATCATGCTTCGGATCGCGCCCGAGGCGAGCTTCTGGTCGTCGGGAATCGGTTCCACATACTCGCGCTTTAGAAGGCGCAGGAGTTGGTAGAAGTAGTCACCGGCCGTGTAGCTAGCACCATTTGCGTCTGCGGACGCCACCAAACCGACTCCGGAGAAGTTCGGCATCTGCGCTTCTGCCCGGCGCCCCAGGTCCACCCAATCTCGGAGGGAAGCTCCACCCACTGCAGCAAATGCAATGAGTGCCGTCCCACCAAGCACAACGACCGTTCGATTCATTCCTTTCATGATATGCGACTTTCCTTGTCCTTACGCCTTTTACGCGAACTTCAGTCAGTAAGGTCCTTTGCGGCAGCGCGAATGCCGGAAAACGGACTCGCTTTGAGCATTTTGACCGTGTCGGCGGGCAAGGTGACTTTTCCAGCCTTGCTGGCGCTGATCAGTTGATACTGCACCGCCGGGAAAGCATCGGTAAATAGATTCTGAATTTCGTCGGCAGACACCGGTCCCAACTGGGCAAGCCCCCGCAAACCGTTTGCCCGAACTCGCGAATCCGAATCCACCACCGCCAGCCGCAGCGCGTCTCGGTGAGCCTCCGTAGCGTTGTTTGCCAGGAAGCTCGAGATCGAGAGCCGAACTCCGATGCTGTCGTCCTTGATGCCCCGGTAGCCGTCCTTTCGGAACTCCGGCACATTTGACTGAATGAGTTTGAGACAGCTCTTAAGCCGTACTGCATCCCACGGTTCGTTGACCGCCGACCACAGCAGCTTTCGCATCTGGTACTCATCGGTCGGATCAGAAGCGTCGGTGACGATGACCTTCAACATCGGGTCGACCTGGGTGATGTAGGCCATCCGAATGATGCCCGCCTCTCGGCCCTTCAGCTTCGCGAGTGCTAGCAAGCCACCTCGTCGAACCGAGGCCCGGCGATCGCCGAGCAGAACCGAGATGTAACCCGCTTCCTTTGGATCAACACCTTGGGCAACAAACTGCGCCGCCTCAACCCGCGCGGCATCGGTGATTCCAAACTGCATTATCCGGCGCATCTCGGTCGGAGTCGTTGAATCTGGCTCCGACGCCAATCTTCGGACCGCAAGCTGGGCCACCCGCCCCTCAATGCTCGAAGCTGCCGTCGTCAAGGCTGCTCGAAGGGTCACGCTCATTGGCCTTGGGAGCTTCTGAATCGCGTTCATGGCCACCTCTTCATCGGTGTCCTTGAGCGCAGCGATGAAGGTCTCTTCCGGAGTCTCCGCCCCGAACTTCGCGGCGGCCGCAATTCTCTCGTCGAACTCCGACAATGGCGGCATCGAGATATTTGACGTTGGCGTGGTGCTGAGTTTGAAATCGGTGAACCGCACCTCGATGGGTCGATTCTGGATCTTTCCGCGCAAGAACGCACCTGGAGCCGGCCGCACCGCGATGCTGCTAATCAAGTCCAGCCCGAGGTCCTTTAGCGAAATTTGAACCGTCTGCCACGTGCCGTTACGCTCAAACGCCACCGCCGGACCGAGATTGTCGGTTGCTAGACGGTCACTACCAAGGGAGACTGCGGTCGTTCCGTTAAACCAAAGCGCAACCGGTTCTGGCGTGTCTTGCTTGACCGAGAAGCTCAGGGTCGGCGTTGTTTTCGGGTCAATCCCGCCGCCCGGCACAGTGAGTGATGCTCCACCGGTGCGCCCAACGCTTTTCTCCGTAATGGCCAAAACCTGACCTCGATCGGAGTCGGTAACCAAACTGACCGCGGTATCGGCGGAGCGAACACCGAGTTCGACACCGGCCGAACTTGGTACATCAAAGGCTGCTGGCACGCCGGCAAAGACGGCTAATTGCTGCTCGATCGTCGGCTCGTCGAAGGACAGAATCTTTGCCCATTCTCCGGCAACCGGCCACTTACTGGCACCCTTCTGAACGCTCCAGAAAAGCAAAGTCTCGCGGACCGCTTGGTCTAGCTTGATCCCCAGCGCATGCGGGCCGTAATAGCCCAGAGCGAACGCGGGCGAATTCCAAATTCCGCCGAGAGGGGCAAACTGTCGTTCAAGGTTTGGAGCCAAGGCAGAGATCACAAAACCCGCATGGTACGGCCCGCGATACTGCTTATCTTCCGCATCGAAACTGCCGCCGTTCGTAGCGACTTCAAGCTCATTTCGCCAGGCTTCGGTCGGCAAACTCGCCATTCCGGGCTGCAGGTTGACCCGCTCGATTTCTTCGCGAATCTCGACATCAGGTTGAAAGTCCACGTTGCCATCGGTCGAAGCCGCAACCTGGTTCTTCAATCGCACAATCGCCGCGAGGGTTTCCTTAACCTGGGCTTCTTCCATGTCGGCGCGGCGAAGGCGTAAAGTGCCGTCAGCGCTCGGCTGGAGTCCATCCACGCGGGGGTAGATGATGAACTTCGCTCGAAAAACGGTAGCGCCCGGCTTCGGCACTTTGCCGACGAGTTGATCCGGGCGATCAACAATGAAAATCCTCTGCGGTTCCCCTTTAAGGTCTCCCCAGCCACTCCAAGCATCGATTGCGCCGTCGTAGTCAAGGTTGGTGGTGGACGTGTACGCCACTTCGACGGTACGTCCACCGATCTTAACGCTAACCGGAGCTGGTTGTTGAGGGTCCATCACCCCCGGCATCAGGACCGAGGTCGCGAGGATTCCTATCAGATTCATATCATTCCCAGCTTTGGAAGATTCTCAAGTCGTCTGGACTTGTTGCGTGACCGTCGCCTCTCGTCCACTGCAGGCCTTCCTGCGTTCTGACGAGTGACAAGTCGGTCGGTATCTTCCCGATCAAATCTAACACCACGCGCTTGATTTTTTCGGAGTTGGACTGGAACACCTCAAGCACGCTGTGCGCGGTCACCGCTTCGGCATCAGCATGCACGCCGCTGTCGTAGTCGGTGATCAAAGCAATGTTGACAACGCCCATTCCGAGTTCGTGGCAAAGGTACGCCTCAGGATATTGGGTCATGTTGATGACTTCCCAACCCTGATCGTGGAACCACTTGCTCTCCGACTTGGTGCTGAATCGAGGACCCTGAATCACAACGACGGTTCCCTTTTCGTGGCAAACGATGCCGTTCTCTCGAATGGCTTCCGCCGCCAGCTTTCTCAACAGGGGGTGGTACATGTCCGCAGGAGACACGTGGGTGACAATCGGGCCATCGTAGAAGGTGTCGCTTCGGCCGTTGGTTCGGTCAACAAACTGATCGCACAGAACGAAGTGACCAGGCTCGACGTGGCGCTGCAGCGAACCGGCCGCGCATGGGCTAATGATCGCCGCACAACCAATGGACCGCATCGCCCAAACATTGGCGCGATAGTTGATCTTGTGGGGCGGAAGCGTGTGGTTTCGACCGTGACGAGGCAAGAACGCAACCTTTCGACCGCTGACCGTGGCAAGGAAGACCGAATCGCTAGGCGCGCCATAAGGCGTGTCGATCTTTACTTCGCGAACGTCCTCAAGCAGCTTATAGAAGCCAGAACCGCCGAATACGCCAATCTCCGCAAGCTCTCGTGGCATTACTTGCTCACCACGCGCTTGTGAAGCTCATCGATCAGTTTGTCAACGCGGTAGCCGCGTCGGGTCAAAACGTCTTCGTCGATCGGCACGATTCGCTTCTTCTGTACGGCAGAAACGTTGGCAAATCGCTTGTCATTCAAGATGATGTTGACGCGCTTCAGTGCGTTTGCCCGGCTCTCGTCATCCTTGTTCTCGACTCGCGGAAAAGCGACGACGATCAAGTCTGGATTGTTGGCGATGAACGCTTCCGGGCTGAGGGCCACGAACTTGTCGGAGGCTGGTCCGACGGGCTCTCCGCCGGCGCTCTTTACGACATCCGCGAGAAATCCTTGCGTTCCGGCAATGTAGTGCTCGGCTCCGTCACCCGCAAGAACCACTGCGACTTTCGGCTTCGGTTCAACCGCGTCGCCCAGAGCCGAGTTCTTAGCAGAAAGGACCTTGTCCGCATAAGTGCTGGCGCTCGTTTCAGACTCGGTTTCTGCGCCGAGCAGGTAAAGCTGTTCTACAAAAGCGTCAACCGTCTTCGCATCAATCACGAAGGTCTTGAAGCCCATTCCCTTGATCTTTTCGACGTCCTGCTCGTTATACAGGTCAGCATCGTAGACCACCAAATCTGGCTTGATCTGGGCGATCTTCTCGTAGTCCGGCTTCACCGACGCCACGATCGGAATGCTCTTGGCGATCACGGGGAAATCGTCCGCCGCCGTTCGGCCTTTCAGCACGCCGGTGTAGTTGAACGAGCCCACAAGCTCGGTGGTGCTGGGACTGAGACTGACGACCGCCTTAAGCGGAGTCTCTCGCATCTTGCCACCTTGGGTGACCGGTGGAGAATCACACCCAAAAACGAGAAGTAACGATAGGGCCGCAAGGGCCGCGGACAAACGACCGCGCATAGTCCTCATTGTGGCGCAAGCTCATGGGCCCACGCACGTCGTGGGCCCAGAGTTTTGGAGCTTTAGCTCAATACGTGACGTTCAGGCCCCAGAAGATTCGGCTTTGGCGAATAATTCCGAGGCTCATCACGACATCACCGCGTCGCGGATCATCTTCCGACGAAAGCAGATATCGAGGATCTGGCTTCTTGAGCGGTCCCAAGCTGTACGCAACCGCATAGTTCGTGTTGAACGTGTCGTTCTCCACAACCAGCTTCACGCGTGGGCCAACGCTGATGCTCGCGTTGCCGAAAAGTCCCGCAAATCGTCGATCACCCTTGCCAAGGCTTACATGGATGCCCTGCTTGATTTCGTACGTTGCAACCACGTAGTACGACCGACTGCTGTCGTTGTCGCTTGGCTGCCCCTGACCGGCCGATCCGCCGGTGGAGAAGGCATCCTGAACGCCGACGCTAACGCCGAGGCCCTTAACCCCAAGCCCGCGCGGCCCAAAGGATGGCGCGTACTGCAGGTTCAAAACGCTGTCGCCAACGCCGCTGTGGAGCATGCCGCTGATCGTCACCGCACCGTAGGAGGTCGGAATGCCGATCATTGCTTGGCCCGTTCCGTTCGCATCCGACGCGTCCCGAGATCCGTTCGGGAATCGGAGCGTTCGATCTCGACTCATGTTCGCAAAGCCGAGCGCCACATGGTAATCGGAGAGGGAGTATCCCACCGGAGTGGAAATGCCCATGGCACCCCACATGCTAGGTCGGCCCATTGAATTGACGCCGAAAAGCCCGCCGGGCAAGCCCGACATGTTACGAAACTGTGGGTACTGACGCGCTCCCGATAGAGGCTGCGCGAGAGCAGAACCCCCTACAAAAAGAAAACCAAGGACGACTGCCGTCCGGACCAAAGGATTCGCTCGACGCATGGGTCCCAGTATAGAACGATGCCGACGACGCGATGTGCTTTATTGGTCTGGTACATTTAAGAACACGCAGGGGTGTAGCTCAGTTGGTAGAGTCCTGGTCTCCAAAACCAGTTGTCGCGGGTTCGAGTCCTGTCGCCCCTGCCAAATCTTTAAGCCGCTGATCCGCGAGTCAAACTTTCCGACTCACTTGATCATTGAGCACAAGCGAATTGCCGCGACTTTCAGGTTCTCCGTCGGTCGCTCGCCCATCAAGAACACCGTGTAGTTCGGCTTGTACCAGCCGATGCAGTTGGCTTTGCCCACGTGCCCGACCATGTACTTGCCGTCTTCGGAAGCTGGCGTCATGCCCGTCATGGGAACGTGCCCTTCAACGGCGATCAAGATAATCTGGCCTTCGCCATCTTTGATCCAGTGCCTCTCGACCATCTTGCCGCTTGAGACGCCCTTCTCCATCGCGAGAAGCTCAAGTCGATCTGGTCGAGTCGCCTCACCCGCAAAATCGAAAACGCCTTCAACCCAGCGCTGAACTTCGGCCGGCGTAGAGGTTTGCTGGCGGTTCGGCACGAAGCCAGCCATCATTTCTGTAATTGCCGTTCCGTTCGAGTTCGAGGTTCCGTTCAATCGTTGCCAGCCGCCGCCAACCACGATCATCAGAATGAGCGAGGCGCACAAAGCCCACGCATAGCGAGAAACAAAATTTTCGGTGCGGCGCGCGCTCTCAATCTCGGCAATGCGGCCCTTGCATTTCTTCCAGGCATCTTCGCATTCCATGCCGTAATTGAGGTTCACCATGGCCATTTTCTGGGCCTGAACCAGGGCGACTTGCTTTCGAAGCTCTGCATCCTGACTCATCAGTTCCTCAAATGCAGCAATCTGTTCCGGGCTGAGTTCCCGGTCTACGTAGGCGTGTAGCGTTTCCACGTCTCTCATTCGATCTCCATTCCTTCTTTCACGATGCCTTCGCGAATGGCATATTCTGCCAGGGCGGTTCGGAGCAGAGCGCGACCTCGTGCCAGTCGAGATCGGACGGTGCCAATGGGCACATCCGTCGCGTCGGCAATTTCTTGATAGCTCAGCCCTTCAATGTCGCTCAAAATTACTGTAATCCTAAAATCTGCTGGGACCTTTGAGAGGGCTTCTTCGACTTCCGCCCCAAGCGCCTCATCAAAGAGTGCCCGATCTGGAAGGACCGTTTCCGCCGCCGTAGGTTCAACTGCTCCGTCTTCGTCGAGCGATCCCATGTGAGGGCCACGCTGTTGCCGACGGAACTTGTTGATGTACAGATTCGTTACTATTCGCAACAGCCAAGCCTTGAAATTCGTTCCGTCAAAACGTTCGAACGCCTCATAGGCCCGAACGATGGCTTCTTGGCATAGGTCCTCCGCTTCTTCACGTGATCTTGTGAGGCGAAGCGCGGTGCCGAAGACAGACGGAAAGACACTTTCGGCGTAGCGTTCGAAGGCGTCCCGTTTATCCCGTCTGCCGAAGAGCATTAATCGGCGGGAGAATACCCCTGCCCCACGGACCGCTTGGGACTACAGGAGCCGGTACAAAAACGCCGCACTGGCCGCCCGAGGCATTTCTGGGAGCGGTTTCCCGCGCGGCTGCATCGCCAAACGTCCGACTTCAATCTGAAACTGCGCGTCATCGGCTAAAAATTTCTCGACGTAAGCCCGCGCGGCCTTCCGCCCGCACTCCGTCAACAGCAACTCAATCGCCGTCGCATGGCCAATCAACGGGAGTCCCGCGCCCATCAACTTTGCTTCCAACTGTTCCGGGTCTTCAAACTCCGCAAACCAAGGCAAGGCCGTTGCTTGGATGTGGGACATCATTTCCGCGTACTCGTAAGTGCGCCCTTTGCACCACCACACCAGATAGGAAGGCGGCAGTTCTAACCCACCGATATCTGATGCCGCGACAAGAATCGGCGCGGCACTGGCCGGAGTCCAATACTTTTCGCGGACCGTGCGAATGTTCCGGTGGCACAGGTGGATGCGAATCCGGACCGGGGCGGAAGTTGCCTCCGTTTCATCCACGTCCAGCAAAATTTCGCAAATCCAATCGTCCCGACGACGTTCGAGCTGCGGCAAGCCTCCGTTGTGAAACAACCGAAAACCGGAGGGCCAAAGCCCTCCGGCGATAAAGTGACTTGCGTCGCGGCGAACCTTGATGACCGGCGTGGTTGGCGAGCCCGGATCAAGGTCACGGTGCCAATCATTTGATTGCCGGTAGGTTTTCCGCATGGAAAATCAGACCGCCGGAAGGGGTGGAGTCTGCTCGGCCGAACCTGCCGTAACCATCGCCTTCGGGCGCCAAATCGCGGCTCGCGTATCCGCGGCTTCGATCATTTCTTCCCCAACTGCGGTAGCGCCGCCGGGCAAGTACATCACACTCGCCTCGGTCACTGCCACGCCTCCCGGAGGGCAATACTTTTGAATCGTCGCGGCCACGTCGATGACATGCGAAAAGTTGAGCGATTTAATGTCTCCGCCCTGCGGCGTGACCACCGTGCCGGTATGCACGCCACACCGAAGCGTGATCGGCGAACCGAGCCGATTCCGGAAGGTGTTCAGCTCGAACAAGCCGGATTGAATCGTTTTGGCCGCCGCAAAAGCCTGATGCGGGTGATCAAAGGCGCAAGTGACGCCGTCACCGGCCGTGCTGTGAACACGACCGCCGTATCGCACCGTAATGCGCTCCACGTAGCCGTGGTACTCGGTGAACGTGTACTCAACCGCCAAGAGGTCAGCCTTCAGCTTCATTTTCGTGGACCCAACAATGTCCACGCTCAGGAAGGTGACGCTCTGCTCTCCGCTTCGGAGTCGGTCCTGAAGCTCAACCAACTGCGCGAGCAACTCTTGACGCTCTTGAATCGGATCGCGCAGACCGAGGCTGTCGCGATTCTTTTCAACCGCCTTCTTCAACAAGGCACCCGCGATTCCACCGCCAATCATGATCGGCAAAATAGCCGGCGCATAAATTCTCATCGCCGATTGCATCACCAACGAGAACACCGCGTACATGCCGAAGAACGCGCCACCAAGAATGGCGCCGTTCGCACCGGCCCATTTCACGTCCTTTGAAAGCGCGACCTGATACAGCCCCAGCGAGAGCGCAATCAAGCCAACCATGCTCAAGACGCCGTATTGGCTCACGGCTGGGCCAAGGCGGTACTCCAGCGCGAACAGGAAGGCACAGACCGTCGCCATGGTGCCCACCGCCACCATGCGTCTTGTTTCGGGATCAAGGGTCAGGAACTGAGCCCGAAGATTCGAGAGACGGCTGCGATTCTCTTTTTCGGCTCGGACCTTAACGGCGAGTCGAACGTACTCAGTTGGCGCACCGGTAGCTTCGGCGACCGCCTGAATGGCGTCGTCGTCCAGCACTCCTCCGTTCGACATCCGCAAGCGCTCTGCAAGCGCAAGCATCTGGTCGACCGTGTCTTCGGTCAGGTCAAACTGCCCCCCCGAACCATCCGCTAACCTCGTTTGTAGCGGGTTTCTATCTAAACTCATCCTTCTCTCCCAGAAACTGTACTATTCCTTTGTCCAAAAAGGATTCATTAGAGCTGTAAATTTCGCAGAATTGGTTCTAATGGCGTAGACGCTCCCGTCTTTGACGGTACGTCATATTAATTGCTGGAAGCTTATGGCAAATCAAAAAACGGATCATGTAGCAACACTGGGGGCAGCCGCGCTCATTCTCATGGTGAGTCAGATTGCGGTTGGAATCGCCATCGGCACGCGCTACGTCGCCACCACGGGAGGGGCGCACAAGAGCGTCCAGGCCATGCACTTTGATTCGACTTTCGGCATGTTGCAGGGCTTCCACTATTGGGCAAGCGCCGTTCTGATTATCGTCAGCGGTCTCGCCGTAGCCGCCGGACTATGGACCGGAAGCTACATCCACAAAAGCCAAACCCAGTTCGTCGGGAACGTTTTTCTGTTTCTCCTGGCGCTCGCCTTCCAATTGACCGGCAACATCTTGCCCTGGGATCGGCACGCCGTTCAGACCGCCGCGATCGAAGGCAGCATTGCTGGGCGCGTACCCGGCGTTGGGAAAACGCTCATGGAAGCCATTCTCGGCGGAAAGGGCGTGTCGCAGTCGACCCTGACGCTTTGGTACGAGTTGCACCGCTTCGTACTTCCTGCCCTCTTCGTGGTCCTCGCCATCGTCCTGATCTCGTCGTACGTTCGAGAACGCGAAGGCGAGCCCAATTGGGCCGCTGCGGCGGGAGGACTGGCCGTTGCCTTTCTCACGTCGTTCGTCGTTCAAAGTCCGATCGGTACCCAGGCAACCGTTGCCGACGCCGGGAAGTTTGATGCTCTCGCCAGTTGGTACACCCTTCCGGCTCATGCCATGCTCGTTTGGACCGACGGTCTGATGCGGAGCGGCGGCTGGCTTGGGGCGGTCTTGCTACCGGGCGCAATCTTTGCGGCGATCCTCGGCATTGGTGTCTTGAAGGTTTCCCAGCAGGTCGCTCAATGGTTCCTTGTCGGTGCCACCCTGCTGTTCTCTGGCATCACCCTTCTCCACGGCGGCCAACCGGCCCCGCTGACCGGAAAGCGAGATCCTGCTTCCATAGCGACCATCGCCAAGCAAAACGACATCAAAGACCCTCAGCTTGCCGCGATGGGTCGCAGGGTCTTCAACTCAAACTCTTGTGTCGCGTGCCACGGGCAGGATGGAAAGGTCGGCACCACCGGCCCGAGCCTGGCCGAATCGTACAAAAAGCGGTCCGATGTTTTCTACTACGTGACCTACATCAAGAACCCGAAAGAGATTAAGCCAGGTTCAACGATGCCAGGTTTCCCCACCCTAAAACCAGAAGAACTCCGCGCACTGGCGGAGTTCCTTCGGTTCCCAAATGAGTAAGGGGCAGACTAGCCGCAACCGGTGAGGTCTGGCTCTGGCTCGGAGGTCTTCGGGATGAACACCGTTCCGAACGAGTTGTTGCCCAGCGAGAACGATGGGGACGAAGCGTAGCAGTTCGGGTCTCCAGCTCGGAAGCCATTGCCGTCGAAGCTGAAAACGCGTCGATAGTTCGTTGGCAAGGTGTCGCTGTTGATCGTGAACGTTGCCGCGTTGAGAGGCAAAGACGCTCGGAAGTTGCCCTGGAACGGCTGTCGGACGGTTCCGATGAGAACGCCGCTTGAATCGTAGAACTCAACCGATGCGCCACGGATCGGCTGGCCGGTCGCGGAATCCACAACCTGTCCCTGAACCGAAGCCTGAGCTGGCTTGATTTGGTACGCCGTGAAGTAGTCGACGCCGTTGTAGCGAGTACCGATGAACTCGGTGGTCGTGGTTACAACGTTTCCAGCTTCGTAAAGTCCCGAATCGGAACCGATCTGACCGAACGCACTCGTTTCGTCGCTGTTGCGCCACTCCGTCACCGGAAGCACGGTTCGAACGCCCGTGGTGGAGTAGGTTGCCAGCTGATACTTAATGATCTGACCCACCTGAATATTCAGGGGATCAACGACCACGAAGGCCGCCGGATCGCTTGGGGCGACTCCACCGGGGGCCAACACTGCC
The DNA here is from genome assembly GCA_027485645.1 of bacterium. Taxonomy (GTDB): domain Bacteria; phylum Armatimonadota; class Fimbriimonadia; order Fimbriimonadales; family Fimbriimonadaceae; genus Fimbriimonas. The sequence continues at coordinate 631,342 of JAIXQR010000001.1, read as the reverse complement.
TCGACAAACGTTTGTGGACCAGCTGTCGGCAATCCGCCACCACCTGCTGCCGCCCCACCACCGTTATTTCCTCCGCATCCTGCTAAGAACAGTGCGGCCAAAGTAGTTACCGCGAAACTTGCGCGCTTCATCGATTCATATTATGCCAATCTCGGCGAATATTGGGAAGGTTTACAAACCGCAATCTGGCGGTGGTGGCGGCGGAGTGGATCCGCTAACCTTGCGGTAGACCACCGGATTTGACGGAAGCAAGGTCAAACTTGAACTTGAAACCGCTGGCAATGTCGCTTTTGAGTCTGGACAGATCACGCTGTACTCGCTTGAACCGTAGCCAAACTGATTGTAATATTTCGTGCCCAACCCGGTTAAATCGACCAAAAAGCCAGTAGCGCTAAACGGCGCCATGATGCGGAAGGTGCCATTTGAGCCAGTGATCGCAGTTCCTAGCTGTGCGCCAGCAGCGCTATAGATCCTTACGAATGCTCCCGGAACGCCTTGGGAGTCCGTATTTCGCACTCGACCCGCGACGAGACCACCGCTCGCAGCCTTGATCGTAAAGTTCGCGGTGAACTCGTTTCCGTTTGCTCGAACAACGTAAGTCGTGCTCGTAGCGGACTTGGCTTCGAACGCACCCGAACTACTCGTAACCGCGATGGAGTTCGGCGCCGTAGTCGACCAGTTGCTCGAAGGCACCGCAGCGATCTGGCCCGTGGAGTCCCGTCCCCATAGGTAAAGCTGAAGTACATCGCCAACTCGGATGTTCGAAGGGTCGACCACGTAGTTGTCGGGAGTTCGGAACTCAACCGCTACTTCTGTAAACGTCCCCGTGGAGCCACCGCCGCTGGCCGAGGTGCTTCCACCGCCACCGCCGCCCCCACCGCACGCAATAATCGTGATCAAAAGGGCCGAGCTGACGCCAACGAGCCACGGCGAACCTGCGTTACGCATACCATTCCAACGATTCATTCTGTTTCCTGTTCCACTTAAACTTCGAATTCGAGAGAATTCTCAAGGTTCGCGTTTAGCCAACGCGCCTTACCGCATCCGACGCAAAACCCATCGGCAACAGTTCAATCAATCGATGCTCAGTCACCGTTCCGCTTGAACCGCACAGCAAAATGCGGCAGTTCGCCGGGTCTTCAACGAACTCTACCAACGTCTGCAGGCACATGCCACAAGGGGTCCCACCATCTTTTGTGGCCACCGCCAACTCAGACCAACGGGTTTTGCCTGCCGAAACCATCGCCGCGACCGCGCTTCGTTCCGCGCAAATCGTCAAGCCAAACGAAAGGTTCTCCACGTTTGCCCCGGTGAAAATGTCGCCATCCGTGGCTCGAAGGGCCGCCCCAACCAAGTAGCCGCTGTACGGTGCGTAAGCGTGATCTCGAACCGCTTTGGCTTTGGTAACCAGAATTTCGTCACTCGAAATGGACAATCGTCACTCCTTGACCGCCCTCACTCGGTTCGCCATCGCGATAGGACACTACCTCGGGATGCTTTTTCAGGGCTTCCTGGGTCACCTTTCGCAAGATGCCCTCTCCTTTCCCATGAACGATGCGTAAGTTCGAGGTTCCCGCAAGCAGCGCGTCATCGATAAATCGTTCTAGGCGCGGAAGCGCTTCCTCGGCCCGAAGGTGCCGCAGATCAAGCTCCAATGTCGAGTTGATCGCCTTTTGCAGTCGCATTTCAATCGTGCGACGCGAACCAACCGGGTTGGCCGAAGTTTTCTGAAGCCGTTCGATCGGAACTGACAGCTTCATCATTCCAACTTGCACCATCACCTGCCCACCTCGTGGCGCCTCAAGCACGACTCCCTTCTGACCAAAGCCAGTGACGCTGACCGAATCACCCTTTTGAATCTGATCCGGCGCACTGGAGCGAGACGACGTGGCTCCCGCACGAAATTCTTTGGCAAAGTCCTTGCCAACTTCGTCGAGCTCCTTTAGTCCGCGACGAACGCTTTCGCTGGTCTTGGTGTCGCCCGGCTTTGCCTTCAGCTCGTCGAACAGCCGGTTGGCTTCCAAGCGAATTTCTCGGAGGGCAATCTCAATGACCTCGTTCGCGTTCGCGTGGGCCTTCTTTCGAATGTCCTCGGCTTCGCGTAGCTTCTGATCGGCCACCTTCTCCGCAGCCCGAAGCTCATTCAGCTTCCGGTCGGCTTCGCCTTGGGCAATTCGAGCAAGCTTCTGAGCCTGCGAGAGTTGCTCAAGCATCTTGGCCAGGTCTTGTGCCTGGGTTCCGAGCTCTTCTCGAGCCTGCTCAACGATCGTTGGATCGATCCCGTATCGTTCGGCAATCTTCAGCGCATGGCTCGCCCCCGGCGCGCCAACCAAAAGTCGGTACGTCGGCTTGAGCGACTTCTCGTCAAACTCCATCGCCGCGTTCTGGAAGCCTTCCGTGTTATAGGCAAACGCCTTCAGCTCTCCATAGTGCGTGCTAGCCAAGATGGCGGCCCCTTTCTCGTGAAGGGCCCGCAGAATCGCCGCCGCAAGCGCCGCACCCTCTGCTGGGTCCGTGCCCGCCCCAATTTCGTCGAGCAACACGAGCCCGCCGGGTTTGAGTTCGCGAACCGCTTTCCCAACGTTTTTGATGTGCCCCGAGAAAGTTGAAAGCGACTGCTCCAGGCTTTGCTCATCGCCAATGTCTGCCCAGATCTGACAAAACGGCGACAGCCGAACCTCCAGCGCCGGTGGCATAAGGCCCGTCTGCGCCATCGCGACAAACAGCCCGACACATTTAATCGCAACCGTCTTTCCGCCCGTGTTTGGACCGGTGATCAGAACGCTCTTGCCGGGCTGTAGCGTGATGTCGAGCGGTACCGCCTTCACCGGATCTAGCAAAGGATGCTTGCCGTGCAAAATCTGAATGTTCGCGGGTCCGCTCGACATCATCGGCAGCACGCCGCGGATCGCAAACCCATATCGGGCGCTGGCAAAAGCAAGATCGATCTGTGCCGCTGCCTCGATCGCTCCGGAAGTCGCAAGCGCTTCTTTGCCGACCCACTCACTCAGCGCGGTCAAGATTCGGAATTCTTCGGCTCGCGCCAAAGCCTCGGCTTCCCGCAGCGTGTTGCCCAATTGGACAACTTCGTCGGGCTCGAGAAAGATCGTCTGCCCACTGGCGCTCGTGTCGTGGACGATGCCCCGGATCTTTCCGCGATTCTCGGCCTTCAACGGCACAACATAACGGCCATCTCGAGTTGTATAAATTGGGTCGCTTAGAAGATCGCGGAATCGACCCATCGTGTACTTCTGGATCGTCTCGACAATTCGCGTTGCCGTACCGGCTCTTCGACGGCGCAAGGTCGCCAGTTCCGGCGAGGCATGGTCTCGCAGGGTGCCGCCCGGCTCAAGCACGTCTAACAACCGCGCTTCCAGCGATGGCGCGGCGTGCAAAGCAAAAGCGTATGGATGCAATGCCGGCATGTCCTCTTGCCGATTGGAGAGGAACTCCTTCATCGCGCGAAGTGCGCCTAAGCACTCGCCGATTCGAAACAGCTCTTCCCCACCCAAAACACCGCCCTTCTCAGCCCGCTTCAATGGACTGCGCAAATCTCGAACCGCCGAGAGTCCGGGCGGCGAGTGTCGTTCGAGCGCGGTAACGGCATCGGTCGTCTTCTGCTGGCGCTCGAAAACCGTTGACGCGTCGAAGCTAGGCTTCAGCTCCACCGCTTGAGCTGCGCCAATTTCTGTTTCGCAATGCCGAGCGAGCTCCGCTAGGATTGCGCCGTATTCAAGAACCTTCAGGGCATGAATCATCGACCAAGATCATTGTGTCGTCAAAGCAGGCAATCGAACACCGAATGTGCCGTACTCCCTACCGGACAAAACTTGCCAAACTACAACCGTGCTGGTTGCATCGCTCTCTTTGATGTTCGCAAACGTCGTGACCCTAACCCCGACCGATGACATTTGGGCCTATCCGCACGCGACGGACCCGCAGCGCGACGCCTACCTGCGAGTGTGGGGAGTCGGCGGCATGGCCGTCGCAGAATCAGCGTCCGACACCGAGTCGTTCTCATACAGCCTCCTGCAGTTCAACACCGTCAAGGTTCCCGCCGGCAAGAAGCTCACCGCTGCCAAGCTGATCGTAACTCACATCGCGAATCCTTCTTTCACCGTCGAAGGCGCGTCCAAAACTCCGCTCGAAGTTCGCGCCGTCGAAGGTGAGTTCAAGGAGAAAGGTTGGACCTACGAATCGCTTTTCAAGCTCAAGCTCGATGCTAAAGAAACCAGTCTCTTCGGCGCGACCGCACCCAAGTTCACTGCCCCCGATGCCGAGTTCAAAATCGAGATCGATCTCTTAGCTGGCAAAGGCAACTTCGCGAAGTACCTCGCCGGTCGAGTTGGCGGACCGCTCTCGCTGGTTCTCACCACGAAATTGAGCATGGACGAGAATCGTCAGACCTACAAAATCTTCTCGAAAGACGCCGAGCGAGAAGCCGCGCGACCGGTCCTCGAACTTACTTTCGAGGACTGAGCCCCGGCCCCCGCAGCAAGCGGAGTCCGTTGAGAATCACTAACACCGTGCTGCCCTCGTGCCCGATCACCGCGACGGGCAGCGGTAGCCGGATGATAAACGAACTCACGGTCAGCGCCACGATGACGCCACCCGCGAAGACAAGATTCGCGGTGATCGTTCTGCGCGTCTTGCGCCCGAGCTCAATCAGTTCGGGCAAAGCATCAAGCCGATCGCGCATGAGCACGACGTCGGCCGAGTTAAGGGCGACATCCGATCCGAGCCCGCCCATGGCGACGCCGACATAGGCCGCCGAAAGCGCGGGGCCGTCGTTCACGCCATCGCCGACCATCATCACGCGATGCTCCTTGCCGAGTTCCGCAATTCGACCGGACTTCTGCCCTGGCATCAAACCACCCTGGACCTCGTCCAGCTTAAGCATTCCGGCAAGTCGAGAAACCGCCGCTGGCGAGTCGCCGCTTAGCATGGCCAAGTGCTTAACCCCCATTGATCGCAGTTGTTCAAGGACTGCGGGCGTCTCGGGGCGCATTTCATCTTCGAAGGCAAGCACCGCAAACCCAAGCGGAGAGTCCATCACGACGATGCCAAGGCCCTCGCCCTGCCACTCCGTCACGTGACTCTGCACGTAGGCCGGAACTTGCACGTTGGCCTCTTCCCAGAGACGAATTTGGCCGAGTCGAATCGGGCCGCTTGCCGTAACTCCTTCGATCCCGAGTCCCGGAATCACCCGGTGATCCGAAACCGTCGGCTCCGGTTCGGGCCATTGGACCGCCGCTCGACGAATGGCCTCTGCCATCGGATGCGCGGCATATTTTTCCAGAGCAGCCGCAAGAGCGACGACCTCGCGAACTCGAGCGCTTGGCTCGCCCGCTCCCGAGTAGCACTGGTCCTCCGTCGCGCTGTCCCCTTCATCGTGGCTACAAACGCAAACGCACCGAAGTTTCGGCCGACCACTGGTCACCGTGCCGGTCTTATCGAACGCAACCGCATTGACCTCACCGGACCGCTCGATAAACTCTCCCCCTCGAATCAGCAACCCATTTCGCGCCGCCCAAGCCAACGCACTCAGGGTCGTCGCAGGCGTCGAGATCACTAAGGCGCATGGGCTCAAGGCGACCAACAGCACCACCGACGTGTAGGTGGCAGCCATCAGCGGCTGATTCAGAACAAACAATCGGACCGCCAGCGAGATCGCGAATGCCACAAGGACGAACCAGGTGTACCGCTGTCCAAACCACTGGCTGATGCGCTCTCCCGACGCCTTGTTCGTCTGCGCCTCTTGTACCAGCGCTACAATCCGGTCCAGGGTGCTATCACCGACCACCGTCCGAACTGAGATCAGAAGAGGTCCATCGAGGTTTTGAGTCCCGCCGATGACATTGGTGCCCTTCTCGACGGAGACCGGGACCGATTCACCAGTAATCGACGCCTGGTTCACCGAACTGAGCCCTTCGACAACCGTGCCGTCTACCGGAACCGAAGTGAAACTGGGAACGCGAACAATGTCACCAACGGCGAGTGACTCTACGGGGACGGTTTTGTCTGCGCCGTCTCGAACCAAAATGGCTTCGCTGGGACGAAGTTTGACGAGCGAAGAAATAGCGTCTTTTGTGCGGCTCATCGCTCGCTCTTCCATCACGCTGGAAAGGTTAAAGAGGAAAAGCAGGATTGCCGCGTCGCCGGGCTGATTGACCACCGCCGCGCCGACCGCCGCGAGCAGCATCAGGAAGTCAACGTCCAAATCACCCTGGCGCAAGCTCTCAAATGTGCGCTTGATCAGGAATGGCAAACCAACGGCTAAAGCCACCCAAGCCAGCCAGCTCAAGTTCGGCAAATAGCTTATGCCACCAGCCAAAAACACAAGAACCGTTAGGACCTCGCGAAAGGAACCTAACGGTTTCATGTATTCACTTTACCGGTGGATTCAGGCTACCGGTGATGTTTCGGGCGAACTTGGCTCGGAACCGACTCCATCTGTCGTCGGATCCGTGTCGAACTCGTTTCGTCGTCCGCGCAATCTGCCAATCCAGTTCGACCAGTCGTCGAAGATCGTGTACGAACACGGAATGACGAGGAGGGTCAAGAACGTGGAGAGCGTAACGCCACCGATGATCACGTAGCCCAGCGATTCGCGGAACTCCGAACCTCGGCCAACCGCCAGCGCCGTCGGCAACAAGCCGAGGACCAGGGCCAGGGAGGTCATCATGATCGGTCGAAGTCGGGTCGGACCCGCCTCAAGGATTGCGTCCTCTCGCTGCCGTCCACGACCACGCAAGGTGTTCGTATAGTCGACCAGCAGAATCGCGTTCTTACCCACGAGGCCGATCAACGTCAACAAGCCGATAAAGCCGATAAGGCTGAACTGCTTGTTGAAAATCATCAGCGCGACGAGCGCACCAACAAACGCCTGAGGCTGAGCGATCTGAATGATGAACGGATACAGCAGGTTCTCGTACAACGAGGCCAAAACCATGTAGACCAGCACCAGACCAAGGAGCAAAGCTCCGAGGAGCGCGGCCGATTCTCGGTTCTGAGACTCTGCCTGTCCGAGGGCTCGAAGCGTAACCGTTGAAGGAATCAGCTTCTCTTTCGCCATCCAAGCGTTGATCTGCGACTGGACCGTTCCCGCGGCAAAGCCCGGAAGAAGGTCCGCCGTAACGCGGATTTCTTCCGCGCGGTTTCGTCGCTCAATCTTGTCCGTTCCGGTGCCCGGAATAAGGTTCGCCACTCCGCTCACGTAGATCGGCTCACCCTGGGTGAACTTCACCGGGATCGAGTTGATCGTGTTCGGATCGTTTCGATCCTCCAAGTCCAACATCGTGCGAATCGCGTACTCGCGACCTGCTTCTCGGTACTTGACCGTATCGTCGCCCGTGTAGGCAATTCGAAGCACGGAAGCAAGATCGCTGACCGTCATGCCGGAATCGGCCAAGCGCGTGCGGTCTGGCTCGGCGCGAAGCTCAGGCTTTCCTGGCTTCGAAGAGATATCCGGGTTGATGACACCGGCAATCGCTCCACCTTGCAAACCACGCTTGATCTTCGAAACAACGTCCAGAATCTCGTTTCGGTTGTTGCCCGAGAATGACATCTGAATCGCGGAACCGGCGCCAAATCCGTCCGACTGCGCGACCCGGATTTCTGCCCCCGAGATTCGCCCGATCTTCTGAATAATCTCTGCCGAAACCTGGTCGGTGGACCGATCTCGCAGCTGCTCTTCATGCTTCACCCAGAAGGCGAGCGTGTCTAGGATCGATTTCTTCTCGTGGAGCGAAACAACGACCTGGGCGTAGTTTCCGCCTTGCGTTCCGGCCTGGAACTGGCTGACGCCTTGCGAACCCACCGTTGCAAGCATGTACTCGACTTCGGGAATTCCCTTGATGCGCTCCTCAACCAAAGCAACGACTCGCTCTGTCGCCTCCAAACTTCGGCCCGGCGGCAACTGAATATTGACGTTCAATGAGCCAGTGTCCGACGAGGGGAAGAAAGAGAACTTGAACAGAGGTTCAGCTTTCCACTGGCCGATGTAGAATCCGCCAAAGGAAGCGATCGGGAAGATCACGCCGTAAGCAAGACCGACCCAGAGGAAGTTGGAAGGGGCGAGCTTGTAGCTCTTGTGTGGCCCGGACTTCTGCATGAACGCGCCCGCAGCAGCGGCGATGATCGTGCCCAAACCGAATGCAAGTCCCGGAACAGGAACTGCACCCTTGGTTGACGCTCCGATGACAATCGCAGCAACTGACCCAACCGCGTAGCTGCCACAAATGGCCATCGCTCCGACGCCAGCGTAGACCCGCTTGAATGCGGAGATCATGTAGACGAACAGCCCGACGAACCAAGACACGATCATGATCGGCAAACCGGTCATCAGAGCAGCTTTGTCATCCGGCTGGTTGCTACCTGCGATCAACACAAAGACCGCGACGAGAACCAAGTTGCCCATGATGAACACGGGCCATCGGTGATTCAAAGACCAGTTAAGGGCCTTGCGATATCCGCGCTCGAACGACGCAAACCATCGGTCGAAACCTTGAGCGAACCGTCCACGTGGGTGCTCCAGATCCTCGCCCGCCTTGTACCAGCGCGAAGCCAGCATCGGCGTGAGAGTAAAGGACACGAACAGCGAGAACAGAACGGCCATGACGTAGCCGAGCGCCAGCGGTCGGAAGAACTGACCGACAATTCCTCCAACAAAGGCGAGCGGCAAGAACACAACAACGTCGGCCAAGGTGATGGCGATAGCGGCCACGCCGATTTCGGCACGACCGTTGATCGCCGCTTCGCGAGGGTCTTCACCCATCTTCAAGTGGCGATAGATGTTCTCAAGAACAACGATCGCGTCGTCAACGAGAACGGCGATTGCCAGCGATAGCGCGAGCATCGACAGGTTGTTAATCGTGAATCCGGCAATACGGTACGCCGCGAACGTGGCGAACAGACAAACCGGAATCGCGAGCGCAACGATCATCGTTCCGCGGAAGTCGTGAAGGAAGATGTAAACGATCAAGCTGACCAAGAAGATGCTGAAGTACAGCGTCAGGTTCAGGTCATCGAGACCTTCCTGAATCTTGATCGCTTGGTCTTGGGTCTTAACAAACTTCAGACCTATGCCTTCGAACTCTTTCTCAAGCCCCTCAATGACGGCGGCTGACGCTTTCGAGATTTCGACCGCGTTACCTTCTCGGGCCTTCTGGAGAACCAGAACAATCGTGTCCGCACCATCAAGGGTGGAGTAAGCCGAGCGCTCGGCGATGGTGTCACGAATCGTCGCGACATCCTTCAGTCGGATCAGCCGTCCCTTGCCCATCGGGTTGTTTGGGTCGGATTTTGAGAACTGAAGCTCTTCGAGCTCGCTAATACTCGTGAACTCACCCGGAACACGAACGCTAACTTCTTGCTCGCCGGTAATGATCTTGCCCGACGGAATGTTCAGGGTCGCCGCTTGAATCGCGTTCTTAACCTCGAGCAGCCCAACGCCGTACCGGATCAGTTGGTCTTTCTTGATCTCAACCTGGAATTCACGGACGTCGCCGCCCTGGACTCCAACTTCAGCAACGCCCGCAATTCGGGCAAACCGGTCCTTCAACTTGTCGTCGACAAGGGTTCGCAGGTCGCGGCCGTTTAGCCCGGTAGCCGACAGAGCGTAGTACAAGATCGGCGTGGAGGACGTGTCAACCTTCGAGATTGTCGGCTTCTCCACACTATCCGGAAGCTGGTTCTGGACCGAGTCAACCTTTGATCGCACTTCGTTCAGCGCAGCATCCACGTCAGTGGTGAGTTCGAGCTGAATGATAACAACCGAGCGCCCTTCGACCGAAGTACTCGTAACTTCGCGGATGCCGTTGACACCCGAGACCGATTCTTCAATCGGTCGCGAAACCAGGGTCGCAACTTCGTCCGGGTTTGCGCCGGGATAGACGGTCAGAATCGTCAACGTGCCGAAGCTAACGTCGGGATTCTGCTCTTTGCGCATCGCTTGGTAGCCGAGAAGCCCCATGGCGATCACCCCGATCATGATCATCAAGATCAAGATCGGGCGCTGAATGGCGGTTTTTGTTAAGTTCACGCTTTCGTCTCCTCACTCACGTCTTTCGAATCTCCCGACTTGGTGTCTGTGCTGGCTTGAACCTTTACTTTCGTGCCGTTGTCCAGCGCCTCTTGTCCGCGAATGACAACTTCGGTGCCGGGAAGAACGCCCGAAACCTGAACCAGCTCACCCTGCCGCAAGCCTCGGGTAACCGAAATCTGCTGCGCGGCCGAGTCGCGAATGGTGAAAATCACGTCCTTACCGTCGCGCTTCACGACCGCACTGTCTGGCACAACCGTCGCGCTCGGAATCGATCGCAGCAGCACCGAACCGCGGGCGAACATTCCGGGGCGCAGGTTCGCGGTGGCGGCATCAAAGGCCACTCGCACGCTGAACTGACGTCCGAATTCGCTGCCCAACGGATTCACGGATTCAATTCGACCAGGGAACTTCGCGCCAAGCGCGTCGATCGTGATCGTGACCGTCGCTCCACCGATTAGCTTTGGAACAACCTGCTCCGGAACCTGCGCGGTGAAGTAGGGTTTGCTCTGGCCCACGAGGTCCACAACCTTTCCACCCGGTGCAAGCACCGAACCTGCCTGGGTTGGTTTCCCGGTGATCGTTCCGGCGAACGGGGCTTTTACCGTGGCATCGCTGATCTGCTGCTGAATCTGTTGAACCGAAGCTCGGGCGGCGTCCACCTGGGCCTTCGAAGATCGAACTTGATCGAGCAGCAACGAATCGAGATCTCGCTGCACCTTGGCGCTGCGCACGCTAGATTCGGCCTGGCTAACCGCCTCTCGAAGGGACTGGATGTCTTCCTTTCGCGTTCCTTCGCGCAGGAGGTTAACGCTCTGCTTCGCGCTGTCGAACTGCGCTTGCGCCGAGGCCACTAGGTTCCGCTGGCTATCCAATCGGTTCGCGGCGATCGCCCCTTCCGAAACCAACTTCTGAACTCGTTCGAGTTCCAGCTTTTGCGTCTTCAGGTTCTCGTCCGCGGATCGAAGTGAAGCCTCTGCCTGCTCGATTTCCTGGCCACGAGGACCGTTGATCGCCTTCTGGAGATTGACTCGTGCCTGTCGCAGAGCCGCTTCGGCAGATCGAATCTGGGCCGAAGTGCGGTCCGGCGTCATGGAAGCATTCTTGATCTGCTGCTGCAACTGGGCCTCCGCCGACCGGAGGTTTGCAAGGGCTTGCGACAGCTGGGTCTGCAACTGACTCGTGTCCTGCACCGCAAGGATTTGCCCTTCTGTGACAGCCGAGCCTTCTTGAACGAAAACGCTCACGATTCGGCCGCTGATTCGCGCGCCGACCGCCGTGGTGTCACCGACGTCGATGCTTCCGGTGACTTCAACCGACTCCGAGAGCGGCCGAGTTTGGGCGGATTGAACCGAAACGGCGATCAAAGGATCGCTAACGATCTTTGCCGTTTCTTTCGCTGTTTTCTGTTCTTCGCGATTAACGCAGCCGGTCACGGTCAAGGCGACAAGGGCCATTGCTGCAAGGGTGATTTGCTTCATTTACTTTCCTCTCGAACTAAAGTGGTTTGCCCGGTTGACGGGACAGGGGATAGGGCCTCGGTGGCGTCAAACCGATCCTTCCCAATTGCTCGTTGCAACTGGAAATAGGCAAGGAGGGTGTCGTAGCGTGCGTTAACAACGTTGTTCCGAGCTTGGGTGAGTTGGTTGATCGAATCGACAACTTCGACGTAAGTGCCTTCGCCCGCATCGCGGCGGACGACGGAGATGCGATACACCTCTTCGGCCAGGCGCTCTTGCTCCAAACCATTTTTCAGGCGAGCCGATGCGGTGTTGTAGTCATTCAGAGCGGTTCGAACTTGCTGTGATACGTTCAGTTTGAGCTGATCGAGTTGGATCTTTGCGGACGCCTCATCCTGTCGCGCCGCGCGAACTCGCGATCGCGTAATCCCCTGATCAAAGATCGGGATGCTCAAGGTGAAGGTGCTCGTGGTCTGGAAGGTTCGCGGGTTAAGGCCGGTGGCGTTCAGGTTCCGCTGGTGACTCATGTTGAAGTTCAGCGTCGGATCGTCTCCGGTCTCTTCCGATCGTCGAACGTCCTTTAAGGCGAGAATGGTCGTTTCCGTCCGCTTCACATCGGGTCTCGACTTCACGGCGAGATCAACGAGCGCATCTGGCGCGGCCAAAGTGGGCACGTCCACGGTCAGCGCTTCAAGCTCCGACTCCGTTTCGATGGGTCGCGACAGCACCTGATTCAAGCCATTCTTGGCGTTCGCCAGGTTGTTCTTCGCGCTCACGAGATCGGCTTCGGCTTGCGAAACTTGCGCTTCAAAGCGAGTCAAATCCACCCGCGCGGCGGAATCAGCTTCAAACTGCCGCTTCGCCTGATCGCGGCGAGCCTTGGATAGCTCCAACGCTTGCTCGGCAACTTTAACCTGCCCCTGGGCTCGCAAAACGGTGACGTAGCTCGACTTCACGCTGAGCCGCAACTCGTTCATGATCGCCAGCAGACCGTACTCCTGTGCGGTTAGCGTTCGTCGCTGCGCATCGATCTGCTTTCGCGCTGAGCCAGCAATGTCGATGTCATAGGTAAGCGACGCGGTGACGTTGGTGCTGTTCAGAGGCTGCGTTACAAAGCTCTGCCCTGGTCCGATTGATGCCACGTTCTCTTTGTCGAACCGCGTGTAAACGGTGTTTAAGCCCAGGCGTGGGTTTAGTGCCGCTTTCGCTTGCATCAGCCGTTGCCGCTGAGACTCAACGGTCGTTCGCTGAATGAGGACGTCGTATGCATTAGCTTCGGCGAGCGCCAGTGCTCGGTCTAGGCTGAGTGTCGAGGTCGATTGCGCGCTCATGAGAGCGCCGACGGCCATCAGGCCAGACGTAATGATGCTCATAGTGCTTCCTCTTCGGGCGCATCTGCCTCGCCCGAATGTTTTGCGTCTTCTGGCAATGGGCTCGTAGCCTGATGCATTTCCATTTGGTCTAGGGTCCGACTAAATTCCTCAAGGAATTGGCGGGCGTGACTGAGCTTAAACATCACGAGACCCTTTTGAACGGGGTGGCGCATGATCAGGATCTTGTCCCCTGGTTGCATGTCCATGGTGGCTCTGGCCTCGGCCGGAATCACCAACTGTCCTCGTTCTCCTAAGGTCGCCGTTCCGTAAAATGCCTCATCAAAATCACACATGGGTGAATCAGACTGAGATTTCATACTTTTCATACTCGACGCGTAAATGATACTACACGACAAAAATGAAGAGAATAAGCAAAAAGGCCCGGAACTCCACTTGGAGTTCCGGGCCTCTCGCCTTTGATGATGTTTTCTTCAGCTTTGAGGAGCGTAAACCGCGATGCGGCGCTTGCTTTCTGGGCCTTCGAAGGTTACGACGCCTTCGATGAGCGCAAAGATGGTGTGGTCTCGTCCCATGCCAACGTTCGGACCAGGGTGGAACTGGGTTCCGCGCTGTCGAATGATGATGGTTCCCGCCTTAACGAGTTCTCCGCCGAATCGCTTGACCCCTAGTCGCTGCGAATGAGAATCGCGACCGTTTCGTGAGGAGCCTTGTCCTTTCTTGTGTGCCATGAATTACTTGACCTCGATCCCTGTAACCTTGATCTGAGTCAGCGGCTGGCGGTGTCCCCAGCGCTTGCGCTCGTTCTTCTTTGGTTTGTAGTTGAAAGCGTTGATCTTCGGAGCCTTAGTCTGCTTCACGATCTCGACCATCACCGACGCTCCTTTGACAAAAGGCGCACCCAACGTCGTAGAGCTTCCGTCTACAACCATGAGAACGTCATTAAGTTCAATGGCGGTGCCAGCATCGCCCTCGATCTTGTCGACAACGATAATTTCATCTTGTGAGGCTCGGTATTGCTTGCCTCCGGTCTTTACGATCGCGTACATCATCAGCTCCAAACACCCCTAAGGGCGCAATTGGTAATGATGCCCGATTCGAGGCCCAAAACGCAAGGTCTACGAAACATTGGTGGTCCGCTTGCCTAAATATGCTATCCTTTTGGGTTCTAACGGGCCAATTTGGCTCAATGTAGATTTAGCATGAGCGAAGAAATCAAGCAAGGACCTGCTGCTGGACTAGCAGCCGCGATGCCTCGGATGGATAAAGATGCCGATCCGAACGCGCGACCAAAGGGCAAACGTAAGCGAAAGGTGAGCTACCTAACGCTGAACAAGATTGAGACGGTGGACTACAAGGAAGTAAATATCCTTCGAAAGTTCATCAACGATCGTGGCAAGATGCTTCCTGCCCGACAGTCCGGAAACACCGCCGCTCAGCAGCGAATGATTTCCACCGCAATTCGACGGGCTCGAGAAATGGCCCTGTTGCCATTCGTGGTCACCGACATGACCAACGATCGACCAGCGATGCGACGATCCCGACGAGACGACCAGGCCCCAATGGACTCTGGTAACACGCCTGTCGAATCGACCGCAAAAGAAGCGACGCCAACCGAATCGGCCTAAACGATTCCGCTTCGCAGGAGGTCCTTTAGGACCAAAACCCCGGCGAGATTCCCGTGCTCTAGCACTGGCATCTCGCCGATTCTTTTTGGATGGTTCTGAAACGCCTCAAGGGCGTCAATCGCCAGCACTTCAATATCAATCGTGCTCGGCTGACCGTTCACCATCTCGCTCGCCGTTCCTCCGTCAATCTTCCCCGTCTTCAACAAGTATCGGCGCAAGTCTCCTTCACTGATGAGCCCGACGAGGGCCTCGTTGTCCATCACACAAGCCACTCCCATGCCGGCAGTCGTCATGGCTTTCACAACTTCCATGCTCGTTGCTCCCGGAGCAACTGCCGCAATCTCGGCTCGCGGTCGCATCACGTCTCGAACCCGTAGCAACAACCGCTTACCCAGCGAACCGCTTGGGTGTAAGCGCGCAAAGTCATCTCGGCCAAATCCGCGACGGTCCATTACTGCCACCGCCAGCGCATCGCTGAGCGCCAGCATCGCCGTGGTGCTCGTGGTCGGGGCAAGGTTATTCGGGCAAGATTCCTCGGTGACGTACGTCACCAGAACCAAGTCCGCCAATCGGGCCGCGCTGGAATCTGCCCGGCCGGTAACCAGAACCGACTTCGCCCCCAGTTCGCGAATCGGCGCAAACAGTCGAACAATCTCGTCCGTTTCCCCGCTGTGGCTGTAAAGCAGCACGACATCGGAAGGAGCTATCATCCCGAGATCGCCATGGACCGCTTCGGCGGCGTGCAAAAACAGCGATGGCGTTCCGGTGCTGCTGAGCGTTCCGCTCGTCTTCCGGGCGATGTGCCCCGACTTTCCGATGCCGCAAGTAATCACGCGCCCCGGACACTCCAAAATCAGCCCAACAACCGAGTCGAAGCTGGCATTCAGCCCATCGGCAAGCATCAAGAGAGCCTGCGCCTGGTGCAGCAGAACGTCTCGACCCACCGGAATCGAGCTCATCAACGGCCTTTCCTTGCCATCGATTCGTTGGCCAAAAGATCGTTGCCCAGAATGGTTTTGCCAAACAGCGAAGCAATCCATTCCACTGCCACTTGGGCGGTTTCGTTGTTGCGATCGACCAAAGGATTGGTCTCCACCAGGTCCACCCCGGCAAGCTGGATCTGCGACACGCGCAAGGCTTCGTGCAACAGCTCCGCCAACAAGTGAGCCTCGCGATAGGTGAGTCCTCCGCGAACCGCCGTACCCGTGCCGGGCGCAAGGATCGGATCCAGCGCATCCACGTCGAAAGAAATCCAAAGGTGAGTTCCTCGGAAGTCACCAAGCCAGCGCGTGATCATTCCCACGCAAGCGTCCACCCCGTATCGATCGACATCGTGCATCGTCACCGGCAAGCCATGCATTCGGTGACGCTCGGAAACATCCACGTCTCGAAGCCCAAACCAAGCGGTCTTCGTGGGTTCAAGTTTTGCTGGACCGAGCAAATTCAGCAGTTCCTGCCATTGGGCATCCACCTCGGCTTCCGCTTCGCTTGGCGTTCCCCATAGCGCCGAAATGGGCATGCCGTGGATGTTTCCGGTCGCGCTCGAACCCGGCGTGTTCACGTCCGCATGGGCGTCAATCCAAAGCACGGCGAGGTTCTCGCCGTAGGCTTTCAGCGCGGCGCTGACTCCGGCAACCGCAAGGGTGTGTTCCCCGCCCAGCACTACGGGCAATCTCCCTGCCGCGATGGACCCGGCGACCTTGGACTTCAAGAGCCGGATGCATTCCAAAAGTGGCTGAAAGTTCCGCATCCCCGGCCCCGAAGTGGGGTTCAAGTCCACGGCCACATCGCCGAGATCTTGTGCCGCCAGCCCTAAGCCCTGAAGTGCTTCGGCGAGCCCGGCCAGCCGAATTGCTGCCGGCCCTAGGCGACTGCCTAAGCGCATTCCGCAAAGATCAAACGGTGCGCCAATGATGTCAACCACGTGGCGAGTGTACTTTTCCGGTCCGGCGCGGTACCGGGACACCAAGTATCCTCTCTCTCATGTTCAAATTCCCCGATCACACTGTCGGGATCGTCGCCATCCAAGGCGACTACGAAAAACACCGACACGCCGTGGAAGCCTGTGGCGCAACGGCCCGGTACGTGAAGGTTCCAGAGGATCTAGAAGGCTGCGGCCGCATCATCATTCCGGGCGGAGAGAGCACCACGGTAGGGCAACTCATGCAGCGCTTCGGCCTGGCCGAAGCCCTCGTTGAAAAGGTCGCCGCTGGTCTCCCAATCTGGGGCACCTGCATGGGCATGATCATGATGGCGAAGGAGATCGAATCTCGCCCCGATCAGTTCAGCCTTGGCATCCTTGACGTATCCGTGCGGCGAAATGCTTTCGGTCCCCAAGTACATAGCTTTGAAGCTCCCGTCAAAGTGACGGGCTTGCCAAAGCCGATCATGGCCGTCTTTATCCGCGCACCCATCGTGACCCGGGTCGGAGCTGGCGTCAACGTGATTGCCGAGGTCGAGGGACAAGTGATCGCCGTTCGTCAGGGAAATATGCTCGGGACGTCCTTCCATCCCGAGCTCACCGACGATCGGCACATGCACCAGTGGTTCTTATCGATCTGAGCTAATGCGATCCGAGTCAATGTCTTTGCCGTTGATCCGAATCGCCTTCGGCGAGATCAACGCAAAGGCATCGGCCGGGACGAACCACTCCTTCCCGCGAAGCTGAACCGCGTCCTTCAGCGTCCGGCGCTTTCCGTTCAGCCGAATGTCGCGTGAGCCGGCGGTGAGTCGGAGCACTCCGTTCTCGCCGTGGATGTAGACCACGTCATCGCTGATTCGGTCAACTTCAAAGTCAAGCTGCTCGGCGGTTCGTCGAAGCGGCAAGAAGTACCGGTCACCTTCGCGGTACGGCGCCTCCGATTGGGAGTACCGGAAGCGTCGGTCGTCGCACTCGACGGAGATTTCACGGTCGTTGATGCGGTCTCGTCGGTAGTAATCCTCGTCCTGGATGATGATCTGGTTTCGGTCCCAGTTTTGGACCGTAAACGGCTCCGAGAACCACGCCCCGATCTTGGTGCCTCTAGCAAGGGTCAGATCGGCGGTGCTCTTCTTGCCCGTTTCGGCAACCAAGATTCCGGCGAGCGTGCCAAGCAAGAGTCCTTCACCGGGCTTCTTCACCAGCGCACCGAGTACAAGTCCACCCACCGCTCCACCAAGCACGCTGTTCTCTTTGCGCCGCTTGTCGTTGCCCTTCGCCACGAAACGCCCATCTCGATCTTGCGATAGGTTCCGCTTGTCCCAGGCGATCGGAGTGGCGGAAATCGCTTGGTCGCGACCGTTCGGGAACACCATTCGGTCAAACCGAAACTCGATGTACGCCGGGCGATCCCCGTTTGCTTGTCGAGCCGCTAAGACTTCGCCTTCAAGCCGAGTGCCGCTTGGCAAGTACCGATCATCCTCAAGTCGAGCCGTTACTCGGTCGCCAGCTTGGGCGTCCCGCAGTCGAAGATCCTGCTCCAGAATGACCGGGAGAACGGTGTTCTCTCGAATGTAACCCCGGCCTTCCTGGGCGACGGCTGAAGCGGCAAACACGGAAACTAATGCGAGGGAGCTGACAACTTTCATCTTCTTCACGCGGTTCTTTTGTACAGGATCGAACGCGTGGAGGAACCGTCAGTTACCAATTCGGGGCTTTGGTACTAGCGGGACCGGCGATAGGTCAGCCGAAGGTCCTCACCAACTCGCTTTAGTCCTTCAAAGCTCCAACCGGCCGTTTTGCTGAGGTCCGCTCGCACGAGATCTTCCACCCAACTTTTGCCCGCGCCCAGAATTTTTGGAGCGACGTACAAAACAAGCCGATCCACAAGGTCGGCAGCCAAGAAGTGCCGAACCGTCGTCGCCCCACCCTCTACCAAAACTCCGGTGATGCCCCGTTGAAACCACGCCGCCGTCAGGACTGACAGATTGATTGCGCCCGTGACATGAATCGTCTCGGCTTCATCGCTAAAGACGCTCTCGGTCCCCGCGAGCTTGCTCGCCGGGTCTAGGACGATCCGTACCGGTTGATTCACCCGCCGATTCAGTCGCACGGTTAACCTCGGGTCGTCGGCAGTCACCGTTCCGCGCCCTACGAGCACGGCCCCGCATTCTGCCCTCAGGCGATGAGCATCTCGCCGCGCAGGCTCGCCCGTAATCCATTTCGATTCACCGCTTGGCAACGCAATACGACCGTCGAGCGAAATAGCGGCTTTCGCCGTGATCATCGGTCGACCGTTTTTGTGAGCGAAGAGGAACTGCTCGTTCGCCGCTCGCGCCTCATCTGCCAAAAGCCCAGACACGACTTCCACCCCGGCGTTTTCGAGCAATTCCAACCCGCCCGCCGCCTTTGGGTTCGGGTCTAGTACCGCGACCACAACGCGCGCGATCCCCGCGGCTAGAAGCGCCTGCGTGCATGGTCCAGTGCGTCCGGTGTGATTGCAGGGCTCAAGCGTCACGTAAGCCGTAGCGCCCTTCAGATCCGCCTTAGCGCTGCGAATCGCCGCGACTTCTGCATGCGGCCCACCAGCGAGGTCATGAAAGCCTTCGCCAAGCACGACGCCTTCTCGAACGAGCACGCAGCCCACGTGCGGATTCGGAGCCGGGAGACCGCGCTTTGAAATCGCGATGGCTCGCCGCATCCACCGAACATCATCCGGCAGCATCGTTCTTCTCTCGCTGTCGATTGGCTTCTAAAACCAGTTCTTCAAGGTTCCGCTTCGCCGTGACCCGGTACTCCTCGCGCGCCTTTCGCAGAATCAGGGCCGAACCCACGCCTGCACCAATGAGCGCTACGCAGACCGTGGTGAGGTGAATGATGGACCGGTTGACATAGGCCTGCTTCACCGCCTTTGTCGCGGAAGCCGAGGGAGGAGCGCCAACGGTCCACGGATAGCTACCCAGTGCCGCAAAGCAGACCACCAGGCACAGCGCGGTAAACGGCTTCATGCCAACAAGCCCTTGATGTGCCGAGTCGCCTCCGCAAGATTTTCGGCCCGGGCAAGATGACTACCTACCACGAAGACATTTGCCCCCGCTTCCTTCGCCGCCGCCACCGTGAAGGCGTCGATGCCGCCGTCGACTTCAATCGGCATTTCAGGCCGCAAAGCTCGAATCTGCCGGACTTTGTCTAGGGCGGAAGCGATGAGCTTTTGCCCGCCCCAGCCTGGGTTGACCGTCATCACCAGCGCGAGATCAAGGTCCGCTAGGATCGGCTCAAGCGCGGATACCGGCGTCGCAGGGTTGATTGCGACTCCTGCCTCAGCTCCCGCTTCCTTGATTTGCTGAACGAGCCGATGGGCATGCACCGTGGCCTCGGCGTGGAAGATCACTCGGCGGCAACCCGCGGCGATAAATGCGTCAAACTGGCGCTCGGGCGTCAGGGTCATCAAGTGGACTTCAAACTTTGCGCTGGTGACGCGCCGCAGGTCTCGAACGAGTTGATCGCCAAAGGTAATAGGCGGCACGAACTGCCCGTCCATCACATCAAAGTGGATCCAGTCGGCGCCGTTCTCGACCATGGTTGGCACCGCTTGGCCAAGCTCGATCAGCGGAAACGACAGGATGGAGGGGGCAAGTTCACCGTTCATCTGCTTTCTTCTCGAACTCCTTTACGACTTCGTCATCGTAATAGATTCGGAACGTGGCCGAGGCACCAAAGCCGGTGGCCTCAAAATCGATCACATCGCCTTCGATGTGGCTGCCTTCATAAACCGTTCGGGCACCCTGAATATCGGAGAGCTCAATCTTCACCATCGTCCGCGCATCCACGCCGGTCACCGTCACGTGAAGCGTGTAAACGTAAGATTTGGTGATCTCCGAAGGCTGCGTCACGCTGCCCGCGCTGACGACTAGCTTCACCTTTGACGCGCGCAAGACCTTACTTCGCGCCGGCGGGTCTGTCCCAAGAACTCGACCGAACTCGACCTCATTGCTAGATCGCTGTTCGGTAATCGAATCTGGCGATAGGTTCAAGTTCTCCAGGATGTTTCGCGCACTATCGATCGTCTCGTTCTTGACATCGGGCATCTGCACGTAGGTGCTGCCAGAGCTCACGACGACGTTCACCGTGCCCCCTTCCCGAACGTCTCGGCCGGGCTCGGGATTGACACGCAAAATTCGGTCGACCTCCACCTTCTCGTTTGCCTCTTTCTCCTGAATTCGCAAATCAAGCTTGAGCCGCGTGAGCATCGTACGCGCTTCAGAAATGCTGAGATTGCGGATATCGGGTACCCGCACGGTTTTCGGACGCCGCAGCGTATCAAAGCTCCAGAACGCAACCATCGTCAGCAGAACGATGGCTAAGAAGCTGAGTACCATCAGCATCCAGACCGGAACGTCGCGCTCTCTTCGGCGCTTCTTAACCGCTTCTTGCGCGTTCTCGTCTCGGATGGCCGACATCTTTGGCGCGACCGGCCCAGGCTCGTTTCCAACGCTCGCCGCATCCTCTGGGCGCAGTGGCCAGGTGATCGACTTTCCGAACCGCAACGCTTCTTGAACCAGCCGCAGGTCAGACAAGAGCGCGGAGGCATCTTGGTACCGCGCCTCCGGATTCTTCGCCATCGCCTTTTGCACGATGCGATCGAGCACGTCGGGAACCGATGCGTTATGCCCACGCACGCTCGGGACTTCCCGGGTGCGGTGTTCGTTGATCAGAGCAAGCGGGGTGTCGGCGTAATACGGCGGGCGACCCGTCAGCAGTTCGAACATCAAGATGCCGACGGCATAGATGTCGGAGGCCGGACTCGGCATTTGGCCCTCCGCGACTTCCGGAGCCAGGTACGGGGCCATCAGCGGCAAGACCGCACGGCCGGCGTCTTCACTCCCTCCGTAGGCTTCCCATAGGCCGGCCATTTGCAGGCGAATATCGCCATTGGCGAGGACAATCGCGTGGCTGGAGCTAACATCGCCGTGGGCCAAATTGTGCCGGTGGAGCGGCTCTAGCGCCCGGCAAAGGCTAATTCCCATCCCGACCGAAACCTGAACGGAAAACGGAGCGAGTTTTCGAATGCGGTCAGCCAAGGTTGGCCCACGGGTGAGTTCTCCCACCACGAAGACGTAAGCGTCTTCCGAAATCACCCGTTGCATCGGCTCGAGATAAGGGCTCGACGCTTTTCGGTAGCGATCAAGCGCTTTCGTGAGGGCCGAAACAAATGCAGGCTCCTGATCGCAGGGCGATTTGAGGATCCGAAGGCACACATCGCGTTGCGAAGTGACGTCTCGGGCTGACCAAACGCTAAACACCGGTCCGTCGGAAAGGACCGACATGAGTTCGTATCGATTCGCTAGAACGGTGCCGATCACTCGGCGGGATCCTCCGGCTGTTCCATGCCTTCTTTATCTGGGATGAACGCAAGAATCAGCGCGCCCACAAAGATGATCGTTGCAAGCATCCGGACAGGCGGCACATCGATTTTTTGCGCGTACTCCGCCGCCGTGCCTTGGATAGCAGCCGACAGGCTAGCGAGAAAGCCACCAAAAAGGAGGGCTACCGCCATCATTGTGATTACCATTCGGGCTAGTTTCATGCCGTTAGTGCCGCTCGCACGGATTCTTGATCCACGTCTCGCACGAGTTTACAATCGCCAAGCCGGGTCAATAGGCTAAATGCGAGGTTTCCACCTGTCGCCTTTTTATCTGAACGCATCGCCGCGATCAATGGTTCGGTGTCCCGCAATCCGTCCCAAGAAATCGGCAGCCCAGCCGATGCCAAGTCTTCTGCCACCTGTGCGGCCGTACCCGGCTCCGTCAGACCGATGAGTTCCCCGAGCCGAGCTTCAACAACCATTCCGATGCTGATCGCCTCGCCATGCAAGAACATCTCGTAGCCGAGCACCTTCTCGATGGCATGACCCACCGTGTGGCCGTAGTTAAGCGTCGCCCGCAGTCCGCTGGTCTCAAACTCGTCCTCTTCGACCACCCGAGCCTTGTGATCCAGGCAGTCGAAGATGATCTCGGTTAACGGAGACTGACCGCCTCGAAGTTTCTCGAGTTCCGGTGCGTTGCCTATAAAGCCGTACTTCCAAACCTCCGCCATCCCGTTGGTCAGCTGCCTTGCGGGTAGCTGGTCCAAAAATTCGGGGCAAATGAGCACTTGGTCGGCTGGCTTGAAGGCGCCGACGAGGTTCTTTCCCTGGGGCGTATCCACCCCCACCTTTCCGCCGATGCTGGAATCAACCATCGCAAGCAAGGTCGTTGGAACCTGGAGGAAAGTCACCCCTCGCAGAATCGTAGCGGCCACGAAACCGGCAAGGTCACCAACCACACCACCGCCGAGCGCGACAATGATCGTGTTTCGGTCAATCCCCAGGCTGAGAATCTGCTGAACGACGTCGACGTACGTACTCATCGACTTGCTGGGTTCGCCCGAAGGGACCGTCACCCGCCGGTGATCACTTTCCACGAGCTTCGACACCACGTCATCGGTCA
The DNA here is from genome assembly GCA_027485645.1 of bacterium. Classification (GTDB taxonomy): domain Bacteria; phylum Armatimonadota; class Fimbriimonadia; order Fimbriimonadales; family Fimbriimonadaceae; genus Fimbriimonas. The sequence continues at coordinate 608,475 of JAIXQR010000001.1, read as the reverse complement.
CGATGACCGCCTTGCTCGGAAGCCGCTCCTGAAGCTCGGCAAGCGGCAGAAAATCAATATGCGTAACGTTCGAGTGCGTTCTAACTTGCATTCTCATTCGTTCTCTCCTCAAACGCTCGCTGGACCGATTCGGCAGTGAGGCCAAGATCGTTGTGGTTCACTTCGACCGAAAAATCCGCCATCGCATAGAGCGGCTTGCGAACGGCAATGAGGTCTTCGAGCCGTTGCTGCCAGTTGTCGGTTTCGAGCAACGGGCGCTTCTTTTTGCTGACCTCAAGCCGCTCGCACAAGGTGTCTAAACTAGCATCGAGGAAGCAGGTTAAACCGAGTCGCCGGAGTTCCACCCAGTTTTCCGGTCGCGTGACGATTCCTCCGCCGGTGGCAATGACGAACTCCCCGGGTTCAAGTCCCGCAAGGACGCTCGTCTCGTGCGCACGGAACGTTTCTTCGCCGTAAATTTGAAAAACTTGACTCACGGTTCGACCAAACCGATTTTGGATGAGCAAGTCCGTGTCGATAAACTCCCGGTTCGTCGCCTCGGCGAGGGTGCGACCGATGGAAGACTTTCCCGCGCCCATCATGCCCACTAAAATCCAAGCCTTTGACATGATAAAGGGCAGGATACGCTAAACGTATCCCGCCCTTCTGTGATTCCTTGGTTAGCGAGGTCCGCCGACCGAATCTTCGTCCTCAATAATCGTCGGGGTGACGAAGATGAGGGTTTCCGAGTTAGCTCGGCTTCGGCTCGAGTTTCGGAAGAACTGACCGATGACCGGCAGATCCGCGAGAACTGGAACCTTCTGGATCGAGGTTCGATCTTCCTTACCAACGAAGCCACCGAGAACGATCGTTTCGCCGTTTCGAACTCGAGCAACAACCGTAACACCCTGGTTTGTAGTGTTCGGGACTCGCTGAGAGCCGTCTGGGGAAACCGATTCACCCTGGAAGCCACCGATCGATGGGCTCAGGAACATGGTGATCGTGTTGTCGCCAGCGTTGATTCGAGGAGCAACCGAGAGCGAAGTTCCAACCGTGATTTGACTCTGGTTAAATCCGGTCTGAGCACCGGCACCAGAGACGAATGTAGTGAACGGACTAAAGACCGTCTGCGAAGTGAAGCTGAACACCGTTGCCGGCATGTTGTTCAGCGTTCGAACGATCGGAGCGTTCTCAAGTCGGCTGTTGCTCGTCGAGAGCGACGTTCGGAGTCGCATCGCGACGTTTCCGGTCTGGTAGTTCAGGTAGATCGGGCTGCTCGTTGGAGCAAAGCTTCCTGGTCTTTCACCAGCAAACACCGAACCGCGCTGATACTGGAACTCGTAACCGAGCGACTTGCTCAGGTTATCGAGGATCGAAATGAATTCGACCTTGACCTGGACCTGTCGAGGAGCCACGTCGAAGAGAGGAATGATTTCATCTCGCAGCTTGTTTATGGCTGCTTCGTCATCCGCTTCAACGATCAAGCTGTTGGTCGATGGGTCGTAGCTGATGAAGGTGATTCCGGTTGGAACCAAGCCCTGGCCACCGGTGAGCTGGATGTTGCCACCCTGTCCGCCGCCAAAGCCGCCCTGGCCACCGCCGCCGCCACCAATACCGCCGCCGCCGCCGCCGCCGATACCACCGCCGCCTCCACCGAAGCCGCCCTGGCCGCCGCCGCCCCTACCGCCGCCACCGCCTCCCGGCGAGAACTGCCGAGCAGCATCTCCTGGGAGTTGGATGTCGGAAGCCGAGTCGGTGCTGCCCGAGATCGGTCGGTTGTTTGGAACCGAGGAGTTATTTCCGCGGATGTCAAATGCTGGAATGGCTTGCTGACCGTACACGTCAACTTCCGAACCACCGAAGATTCGGGTGACGTCGGACTGGCTGAGTCGCGTAAATCGCTTCAGGTTCTCCCATCCACGCATTGGGTCCGACTTGATGTCGTACACGATTGCGTCGAAGGTTTCCTGAGCCGAAGCATGTCGGATCTGGATTGCGCGGTACACGCTAGAAGCCTTCTTAGGGGCAACTGCTGGTTCTGCCGGAGCCTTGAATGGTTCTGGGCTAATGATGTAGACCCCTAACTCATCTCGCATGAAGTATGCGCCGGCTGCTTCGCAGATGTACTTCACCGCATCTTCTGCGGTGACGTCATTCAGCTTAAGCGTGATGCGTGAGTACGCCTTGGTGGTTGGCTTGACCAAGAACTGAATTCCAGTTCGCTGGAAAATCGTTCGGGTCGCCGCCATCATGTCGGCGTCCTTCAGATTTACGTCAAGACGCACATCTGCCGGTTGCTGCGCGAAGGCAGAAGCGGAAATTGCAATCCCCATTGCAATCATGCAGTTCCGCACTGTTTTCAATCCTTGTCCTCGTAAGTTCATCCTGTGGTTCCCTCTCAAATCTGTTGTTAGACGACGAGCTTAGAAGCCTCGGCCGCCACCGCCGCCGCCGCCGCCGAAGCCGCCACCGCCGCCACCAAAACCGCCGCCGCCGCCGCCGAAGCCGCCGCCACCACCGCCGAAGCCGCCACCGCCGCCGCCGAAGCCGCCGCCACCTTGACCGCCGCCGCCGAAGCCACCGCCGCCTCCACCGAAGCCGCCGCCGCCTTGGCCGCCGCCACCGCCGAAGAGCGAACCGAGCGTAATCGTCGACTGCTCAACAAGCTGCGAGAAGTTCGTGCTTCCACCCTGGGTGCCAATCAAAATCGCGATCAGCTGTGGATCCGCGTACTTGATCTGGATTCGTCGAATAACTCGGTTCGTAACCGGAGCAACGACATCGTTAGGGTTCAAATTGGTCGGAGTCTGGTCGGCTTCCTTTCGGAGAACCTGATAGATTCCACTTTCAACTCGGTAGGTTGCATCGACCTGTCGAAGAAGCGCGTTCAACGCCACTCCAAGGGTCACGTTCGTAAGGTTGGCCGTAACCGTTCCCTGGACCGTTGGGTCGATGGTGTAACCAGCAACGCCCGCAGACTTGAACAGGGCACGAAGCGCTTCCCGCACGTCCGATTGTTCGTATTGGACGGAAGCGACAATCTGCTCGTCCTTGTTGTCCTGAGCCAGACTGGTGGTGTAAAGACCTCCCAGTACGATCAGCCCCGCGAATGCTTTGAGTGTCAGTTTCATTTTTCTGCTCCTAATTGTAAGCCTCTTCTTCTTTGATGTACAAGATGACGTTTCGTTATCCTGTTAAAAATCATCACCTTGATTTCGTCCGCCGCCGCCACCACGTGGAGGCACGTTACCCGGTGCGAATCCTCCCGGTGGAACTCCACCAGGCGCGCCCTGTCCAGGTCCGCCCTGACCAGGTCCACCAATCGGTGGAGCAAAGCCGGTGCCGATAGGCGCGGTTTCCAATCGAACGACAACCAACTTAGGTTGAACGTTCTCTTTGGTATTGCGTCGCATGATCGCCTTTTCTTCGTCGATCGACTGAACGACCCACTGGGTGCCTGGAATAGCCATTCCAGGGCGAATCAACATCGTCGTGCCATCAAGCATCTCAAGGAGCGCGATGACCGAAACACCAACAACGATTCCCGAGAGTCGCCGGAACGGCGCTGCCTCGAATCGAGCCACTGGTGGAATAACTTCTTGCTCTTCGTACTCAACCGCAAAGCCGGAGCTCGAGAAAACCCGCTCCATTCCCTGCTGCGCTTCGTACTCAAGCTCGGAGCCTCGGAGTTTGAAGGCAGAACCGTTGGCATCGTGCTTTGGATACTTGCCCGATGTCACGGCGGCCAGCTTCACGTACTCGGCCGCATCTGCGGACTGAGTCACCGGAACGCCGGCATCAACGTTTGGCTCAAAGTTAACTGGTTTTGGAGTCGCTGCAGGCGCTGCAGTAACCGGCGCAGAAGCTGCGCCACCGCCACAGCCTACGACCGCAAGCGCCAATACTGCGAGACCAAAGGTTCCGAACCGATTCATGTTCTGTAATCTCATTATCGTCCCGCCCCTGCTGCAGTTGGACCGCCAGCACCAATGGCACCCGGAGGAGGTCCACCAGGACCACCGAACGGCGTGACTCCCGGCGGAACGCCAGGAATACCTGGAACTCCACCCGCGGCAGGTGCGCCTGCTGCGTCGCCGATCGGAGCAGCAATCTTCTTACCGCGAATAAATCCGACAACCGAGAGGTTGTAAGTTCCGGTCAAAGTTGCACCCGTTCCTTCAAGTCGAAGCCCATCCGCAATGGCCAGATATCGCGGCATCTTCGAGTAAGCCTTGTAGTTCGCCTTGATCTGATCGTAGGTTCCACGAACCGTGACCTGCCCGAGGTCAAGAATGACCACTGGGAAAGCGAAAGGAGGATAGTTGTAGAACGTGCGGAGAACCTCGTTCACCGGGGAAGTCGTGTCTGGTCCGGGAACGTAAGGCCCCTGAACAACCACCACACCACCGGCTCGCACCTGAGCGTTGATCGCTCGCTGAATATCGTTTCGATATCCTTGCGTGTCTGCAATCAGCTGATATGGGTTAACCGAAATATCGACGCCTCGCTCGGCTCGGCTCGTCGCCGGAGTTCTGAGAGCAACGATGGCTCGCCACTTGGCAGCTTCCGCTTCAACGAGAGACTTTGCAGTGTCGACTCGTCGTTGCGCTGCAGGTCGCTGATCGATGACTGCCTGAAGCTCCTCAGAGGTTGCATTGAAACGATTCGCTTCCGTATCGTTCGGTGTCCACTGGTGGAAGAAACCGTAGCTCGCAGCGATAAGCGCGATGGACACGCCGATCATGTAGATAGGTAACGGACTCAGTTTCATTAATCTACTTCCTGCTGAGCGCTACCGCCGCCGCCAGCTGGGCCAGTTGTCGTTCCTCGACCAGGGATTCCGGCTGGAATGCCAGGAGCCGCTGCCGCACCGCCACCACCCGTGCCCTGCAGCGTTCCTCGAACGTCTGGGACCTGAAGGTTAGCGGAGATATTGATCACCATACGAACAAGTGAGCTGTTTGGACCGGCAAGTCGTTGGGTCGTCGTCGTGTCACCAAAGCCACCAACTCCCGTCGCCTCTCGAATCGCACCCTGTCGTTCGTAGTAAGCAAGTCGATCGATTTCGTTGTCCGGAATCGCTTCTGCCGTGTTGCTCGTTCGAGGTCGACCGTACTGGTCAACTTCGTCGATTCCAGGAATCACGAGGTTTCGGTCAACGATTCCGCTTCGCTGCACCGAGGTAACTCCTGGGATGCGAAGCAGGCTAAGAGCAAGATCTGAGTACTGCTGGTAGGTATCAAGCACTCCGTCGATCGTTACGACGGCGGACTGATCGCCCGTTGCTTGCGCAGAAAGCGTGGTGACTCGGAAGAAGCGCGGAATTCGAGTGAGCACCTTATCGTAGAGATCGGGGTACTTCGAATTGTTCTTGATCATGTCATTGGCAAGGGTGGAGTTTCGGATGATGTCCGATCCCTTTGCTATGACCTCGTCCGCTTGCGCCGCAAGGGCAACAACCGAGGCAGCCTGAGGCCGCAATTCGGCTTCTCGGGCCTTGGCATCAGCAAGTTTTTGTGAGGAGATGACGGTGAGTCCGACTCCGGCGGCGATTCCAACAATCGCAATCAGGATCGAGCCGATCCAGGCATTGCGACTCTTGTTCGCCGTCGATACGGTTTGTGGAAGTAGGTTCAGCTTCATGCATTCACCTCAATCGAAGAAGATGTACAGTCCATTGCCAATTGCCATTGCGAACTCTTGCTGATGCTCGTGAACGAACTCAGGCGTGACCTTCTTCGCGTTGACATTTAGACGGCGAGTTGGGTCGTACGCGTCACACTGGACGCCGACACTCTTAGAGACGAAGTCGTTGAGTCCTTTGATCTTCGATCCGCCTCCAGCCATCACAATGCGGTCGACCGTTCCGCCTCGGCTTTGGAAGTAGTCCACCGAACGGCGGATTTCTGAAATGAAGTCGTCCAAAATTGGGGCCACTGCATTAAAGAGACGGTCAGAAGCGCCCATCGATGCAGGAGCAATTTCGGTCGAAGGCTCGGCAGCCGGAACCGGGTCATCCGAGAACGGATTGTAAGGCTGGAACTCCTGGGTTGGAACCCCAGGAACGTCAAACGGGTTAACAACCGCCGATCGAGCTTCGGCCGCGTTTTCAGGAATCACGAGCTCGTTCAGCTTCACCGCTTCAGCGTCCGAAATCGGAATGACTCGATCATCGGCAATCGCCTTTGTGATCAAGTCTCCGCCGATTGGAATCTGGCGAGGCATGATGAGCTTGCTTCCGTAGTAGATGTTGATGGCGCAAGTGGTGCCACCCATGTCAACAAAGCAAATCGTCTTGTCGGCGAACTCATCGCCGTAGCTAATCTGCAGGGAGCGAGCCATGCTTAGCGGTTCAACGTCGATGGCAGCGATCTGTCGACCGGCCTTCTTGACGACGTCAACCACGGTGTCGATGGCCGACTGTGGTGCCATGGCCATAACGACGTCCATGTTTGCCGAAGCTGGATCGTCGCCGCCAAGCGGCTTGAAGTCCGAGACCACGGTGCTTTCTGCAAACGGGATGTTTCGGCTGATCTCCCATTGCATATGCTCCTTAAGGTCCGCTGGGTTCATTTTTGGAACCTCAAGCGTTCGAACCAAAACCGAGCTCTGACCGGCAATCGTTACGACAGCAGGGCCGGAACCGGCGCCTGACTGTGCAATCGCTTGCTTGAGAGCAGCACTGACTGCCTCTGCATTATAAATACCTTGGTGATCGACAGCGCCTTCGGGCGTATCAACGATTGCGAGGGCGGTTACAACAGGTTCTCGTCCCTGTGTCCGTACCTCACAAACTTTGATTTTCCGACTTCCAATGTCGATTCCAAGCACGCTTGTTAGCTTTTTCGCCATCCCGCGACTTCCCTCTCCCCCTTCACTGGGCGTTCATAGTATCACTCGGCTGTTGAACCTGTCAACAGCATTGAGAACCCATCCTAACGCCCTTCAAGGACGGGTTCTCACATCTCAACGGTTCGTTATACAAGAGGAGACCAGAACTTTGCGTCCTGAATCTCCAATTGTTAACAAACCTTTACTTTCCAGAGCCTGCCGGAGCAAGCCGTGGTGCGTATGTTTGGAGGTACAGATCTGGCGAGCCAGCTCTGGTACTAGACCAAACCATCCACAACATTGTCGGTCGTCTTAGCCGAACGTCCGAGGAATTTGGATCAAAAGGATCCAAGAACATCGAAAGTCCGCTTTCGTTCACGGCCTGTTCGATCGGCACAATCGATTCGACTGTTTCGTCGATCAATCCTACCGTCGCCCCGGTGGAGAACGAACTGACCGTTCCTTGTCCCGGTCCGGGCAAGTATGCACTATAGGTGACCGTCACGGCACGACCCTCATCTGCTGCCGTGAAGTAGATCGATTTTGTCACCGGATCAACCATGAATGGCTGAGTGTTTCCGGAGACGGCGACCGACACGGGATACCCGCTGTCGTCGGTCGCAAAGTTGAATGGCAAGCGAACGCCAAGTCGGAGTGAGCGCATGACCGGTCGAGGCGCCTGGCCGGCACCACCTTCCCGAACAAACGTGGTCACCACTCGGTCGTTTCGAAGCCGCGCATCGTTCCATGCTCCGTTATCCCACCAGGAGATGTCGCTCGTTCGGTGGTTATCGAAGGCCACGCTTGGCGTGTTATAGCCAACCGAGCCATCGGTGAGTCGGAGGAAGTATGGCGAGTACTGCAACAGCAGCACGCCATTTCGCGGCGGTACGCCGGAGCTGAACCGGACCTTTCCGTTCGATGGCTCCAGATAGACCTTTCCGCCGAGAATCGTGTCGTAGGAAACAATTCCCGTCTGCGGATCTACGTTGCGCGTTCCCGCCCGCAGAATGTCCGTTGTAGATCCGTTTAGGGTCATCGACAGCCCAATCGGCTGCTGATAGTTCCACATGACGCCCTGCGCTCGGTAGAGGCCAGAAGAAACGTACGTTACTTGCTCCGTGCGTCCTTGGAACGGATATGCCAAGGCAGTCGGGTTCATGCCGCCATTGAGCGCTGGCAAGGTCAGCGGGCTGCCGCTCGGCTGCAAGCGGACAATGAAGCCTTCCGCGTTCGACACGCCTCGGACCTTGCCGGTGACGACCAGCTCGATCAGCGGCGTCAGCGGGTTGGCCTGATAGTTGCGCAGCACGCCCGATACACCCGCGATGCTTTCGAAGGTGCTTCCGAACGGAATCGACATCGGCGCGCTCCATCGGCTTCCCGTGAGCGGGTCAACCGCGGCATTCAGGTTCGCGGCCATCAATCCGGTGAAGTTGCCCGAAGTCGCCGGATAGAACACGATTGCCGTATTCGGTCCGGTCTGAATCACGGCTGGTTTGCCCTTTCGTGAGGTCGAATCGAACGGTAGCGGAATCGGGTCAGAGGCAACGACGACGCCGTTTGCGTCGACCGTGACTTCGCTGGCAAAGATGCGGCTGATCTGCTGTCCGCTGCCGTCTCGTGCTTCGCCGACAAACGCCATCACGGTACTGCCGTATGCGGTCGAGACGACTCCAGGATTCGTCGCATTCCCGTTACCCGTGGCTGGGAAGCTTGGATGATAGAACCGAATCGAGTTCGCATCCGGAGCGACCGGAAGGCCGAAGAGCGTTGCAAAGTTGGAACCCGGTGCTGGGTAGCCAGAAGTGCTCGATGCACTGCCTCTCCACCAAGAATTTGTGCTTGCCGCGTTCCAGAAGTTCAGATCTCGAATCGCGGAGTATCCGGCGCCGCCGGGGGTTGCCACGGTGGTGTCGTTAAACGTCGCCGCAGAGCCCAATCCAGAGAAGTAGATGCGCCATGGCTCGTTGACCAACACGTCGGTTGGCGCGCCAGGCGTCGGAACGGCCTGAGGTCGGTTGCTAGACCAAGCCAGAGCCAAGTGTCCGCCCATCGTTCGCAAGATCGACGGCTGAATGTTCTTATAGGCCAGCGTCGAGTTCGCGGCCAGCAAGTTGTCCACCTGCGGATCGGAATACGTCGTTGCCCGGTTGGTCAGCCGCGATTCTCGGTTCTTGAAGATCAATCGGAACGACGGATCGCTAAATGTTTCCATCACGCGACCACCGGTCGAGTTGATTCCGTCCAGCGATTCTGGGCGGGCGTCGGTCAAGGTCTGGTTTTCGATGACCCGGACGACCTGGCTGTACGTTCCGACCGGGAATCCGATCGGTACGGTTACCGAAACGCTTGGTTCCGCCGAAGGGAGACCCGAGATCAATGGCGAGCTCGCGACACCCAGTACCGCGTTTTCTCGGCGCGATGGGTTAACCACCAGCTGCGTTGGAACGGAGTCGGTTACACGCGACTTCTGGATGATCTGCCGGTTCGTGCCGCTGTAGGTCGGAGCAAAGTCCACACCGAAGTTAGCCCACAGATCAAGCGAACCATCCAACCAGGCTTGCTGGTCGTTCGTTCGGCTTTCGAAGGCAAACGGCGAGGTTGCCGAAGCGCCGCCAGGGCGGAAGGTCTTGGCAAGCCGAACGTTCAGCATGTTGACGTTTCCTTCGTTGAGAACGGTGAAGTTCTTGAAGGTTGGGCTGAAGCGCGAGGTGCCGGGGCCGTAGGTACCAGCGGTCAGGACTTTTCCAGCTCCACCTGGTAGCGATCCAAGGTCAACGATGCTCTCATTCGAGCTCGGATCGACCGTTGGAGTGATGACTCTAAGCTTCTCTTGAGCGAGAACGCTGGCCGACACCGAGAACGTTCGGAAGGCTTCTCGTCCGGATTCAAAGGCACCGTTTTGGAGCGAGTCAACGAAGACCCGCATCGATCCAATGTATCCCTGATCGAGCAACGTGCCGTTGCTATCGGTCATCAACTGAGTTGGGTCGCCAGGAACGCCTGCCGTGCCAATCAGACCTTGGTTGTAGCGAACTCGCCCAACGTTAGGTGGCTGGAATCTTGGAACGTTAACTTCAAAGTCAAAGACAGTGGCCTTGAAGACGCGATCCTCAGGCAAGTCGCCTTGTCGCAGAGGTCGCTCGGCGCCGCCATCCAAAATTCGTGGCGCGTTCAAGCTCACACCACCGGTCGCAAAGACCGGATTCTCCGTTCGTCCGTTCGGATCCTTCGTGATTCGAACGTTCTCTTGGCGGATATCTGGGTAGTCGATGCTGTTGTTTGGTACTCGCGTCGGCAAGTCTTCAAAGTTCGGATACAGGGCAGTCGCAAGCGACTTGTAAACCGTGTTGCCTTGGCCCTGCCACGCCAGTCCGCCGCGATCGATTCGGACGTTATCCAAACCGAGCCCATCGGGTCGCACGAGCGACATCATCGAGCGGTCGATGATATACAGGCGAGCCGTTCGGGCCGCGCCGTGATCAATCTGACCGGCAGTCTGAAGCAGCTTGTGCTCCGCCTTGGCGGTTCCGGCAACGTCCGGCGAACCGTTAATAAGGTTGTCTGGGCTCGACGGAGACCGGCTCAATCCGATTCCAACCGGCGAATCCACTGGCACAACATTCGGGCTAGCAAGCGTCATGACGACCGCAAGCGGGTTAGCAACCGAGAAGGCAACGCGGCTCAGCGTTGGGTCCAGCGCGATGTTCTGCAGAACCTGCGAGGAGACAATCGCTTGGCTCGAAATGGAGACCGAAAGCGTGGCTGCTCCTGGTGGGAGCGCGTTTGCACCGCCACCCTGCAAGGTGTAAGCAATGATCGCGTAACCGGCGTTCGTGAGCGATGGATCGACCAGGTTCAACGGCGCGGTAAGCGGGTTGCGGAACTGGCGAGCCTCGACCGGCAAGCTGCGGTTCCCTTCGCCCTGCACCGAGAAGCTGAAGTTCACGATTGGCGGTGGAACGTTGTTTCCGTTAGATCGGTTCGAGACCACGTACGGGAAGTCGTATGCCACGAAGTAGCCCGTCTCGCCCCATTCAAACGCGAGCGGACTTCGAGTGACTCGGAACGCTGGCTGAATCTGGCGGGTGCCGGGATCGATCAGATCGTTGTAAGACAGGTGATTTGGATCGGTCGAGCCCAAGCGGAGGCGATCATAAGCCTCCCGCGTGATGAGCGCAACCTTTGTCTCTCGGAAGATATCACCGCGAGTGTCGTTCTCAACGATCGTTTCCTGTCCTGGCTGAAGGCCAGGCGTGATTGGAGAACCGGTGTCGTTGTTGAACGCGTACAAGAAGCCGATTGAGTCAGCCCCGTAGAGGAAGTTGTTTCCTGCCGCGATTGGGGCATTGATCGTTTCGCCCTCGGCGACGTACTCCCAAGCTCGGCGAGTGCCGTACCGGTTTGTTTCCGTTGTTCGAGCGAACATGGCCACAAAGCGACCGTCTTCCGTTGGCACCAAGATCACCGGCGAGTTCGCCCGCGAGCCGAGGTTGTCAAACGTGCTCAGAACGGTGTAGGTCAAGCTGGTATTCGAGCCAGCGCCAAGCTCATTCGAGCTCCAGAGCTGGACGCCGGTTGCTGCGTCAAGCGCGAACAGATATCCGTTCTCATTGAGCGCAAACACTGTGTTCGGCATTCCGCCGCCAAGCGTCGCCGCCGGTACGGTGACCGGGCTGCTGAGCCAGCTTCGCGTGCTCGTTTCGCTGCTTGTTCCAAGATTCGCCGTTGCTGGGAATGACCAAACCGGTGCGCCGGTATTTATGTTCAGCGCGATGAGCTGCTTGTAAGCATCGGTGTCTTGGTTTGCACCCACGTAAACGCGATCAAACTCAACCGACGGCGTCATCGTGATCGGGCCAAGTGGCGGCTGGTTCGCCGGCGGATAGACCCATCGGATGTTCGTGGTTTTGTCCGTAGCGTCTTGTGCATCAGTCGGAATAGCGTCAACCGCGTAAACGCGACCTTCTCGAGTTGGAATGATCACCGATGTTCGGCCCGAAACAACTCCGATCGAGATCGAACCGGCCGCTTCTCCAAGCGTGGTCGCCTTGGCGGTGCCGGGGAAATCGTCGGGGAAGGTCCAAACACGGCGAGTCGTGCCGGGGGTTCGAGTGCTGGTGTCGTAGTCACCTCGGCCCGCCATTTCGAGGCAGTACACGCGCCCGTTCGTTGCCGCAATGTAGAGGTAATCCACGCCGCCGATGCGCTGAACGAGTGCCGAACTGGTGTCAAATCCGTTTGGCATTTCTGCGACCGGAACGGAGTCCGCCGTCGCCGGAGTTCGTCCATCAATGCCTTCGGAAAGGTTAGGGTCGATGTACGTATCGCTTCGCTTCAGGCTCGGATAGGTCCAGTAAACATCGGTGGTTCCATCGGTTCGACCGGTGGCATCGATGCAGTGGATTCGGCCGGACTCGTCGGCAATGATCGCGACTCGCTCGGTGCCCGTTCCGCCGCCGCTCAGGTTCAAGATGACGCTGGCAAGGACTGGGGTCGAGTTGACAGCGAGGCTTCCCGTTCCGCGGAAGCGAACGGCGTCAGCAAGCGAGAGTCGGCCAACGTCGCCCGCGCCGGGGCTGTAGTTCGTTACCGAAACTCGAAGCGGCGCCGGAACCGGTTGGGTCGCACTTGTCGTGGTTCGATGCTTAAAGCGCCGCGCGCCAAGTCGCACCCAGCCACCACCGGTCTGCTGATTGACCTCAATGTTCGTGACCGTAGTGCCTTCGTAAACTTCGTACCGAATTCGGGAGCCGAAGTTCTTGCCGGTCAACGCACCAGGCAGATAGACGTAAACCTCGTAATCGCCATCCGACAGGTTGTTGGCGTACGTAGCTCGCTGAAGGCTCGCAACGCTGTTCGTCGTGACAAGCTCTCGGCCCGAACCGTTGACATATTCGGGCTGAGCCGATACGGTCCAGCCAGCATCAAACGTGACCTGAGTGTTGTCGTCATCGATGTTCCCTTCCCCGATCGAATTGCCGACCGGCGAGTAGGTAAAGCGGGTGTTTCGAGCGAGGTTTGACGAGTTAAAGTTGTGGTTGTAGCTGGTGATCGTCGCGGTCGTTCGCGTGACGAGCTCGCCAGAAGTCGAAACCTGCTCCGAAGTGACAGTGTTGTTTGCTGCCAGAGTTCGGATGTCCGAAGTACCAAGTCCACTCACAACCGGTCCGGCCGTGTATCCACCAGAAGCCGGAACCGCCTTCAGGGCATCGGCATAAACGATGTAGTTTTCCGGCGCGTTGGGCATCGTCAACTGGCCAGCGTCGTCTCGCGGCATGGTGTTGCGAAGGCTCACGCGGATCGCGTTTCGACCACTATACGGGAAGAGAACGTTTGTAGGTCGTCCACCGGCTCCGAGGCGAACCCAGCCGCCACCTGATGCATAGGTGTCCACGACTTCGACGAAGCGCTGGTTGTTTCCGTAAATGATTTCGTAAACGTAGTAGCGCTGCGGATACAGAAGGTCGTTGGCGCCTGGACCGATTCGAGTTGGACCCGTTGGAAGCCAAACGTAAAGCGCATACTGTCGAGCCGAGCTGGTCGGACCACCGACGCGCCACTGGAAAATGCGTCGCTGACCGTTGTTCAGCGGCACCGAAGGATCACTGCCTACCGCAGAAGGAATACAGCGGGTGTAGACGTACGACGGACTTCGCGACGTGTAATCGACCGGATTTGCCCCGATCGCCGCTCGTCGGCGCGCAACTAAGTAAGGTCCTGAAGCTTCGTAGTTCGTCGTTCCGTTGACAATCGGCGGCGTCCATTCGGTCGCACTGTTGTACGTGGTCTTTTGAGGACCATAGACGGGGAACGTCGTGACCAAGCCATACGCATTGGTGTCGTACGGACCGCCCGGATAAGCAAGCGGGTTGGAACCGTTGTCGATTTGGGTGAAGGCGTCGCTGGCGTCCGTGTTGTCGACTTCGACCGTCGTGGTCTCATCGGTGCCATACGGAGTGAACCAACGCAGGTTTGCAATGCCAGCGGTCGAGGAGAGCGGGTTTCCGGCTCGTCCTGTACGCGCATTGTTCCCTTTCAGCATCGGGAAGTCAACCGTTTGGGCAATTGCCTGCTCCACCCCGGTCCATGCGGCAAGCAGAACCAAGCCCAGAGTCAAACTACGGCGAATCATCGATCCCTTCATAAATCTAGTGTTCCGTTAGCGTCGATCTGCAAAGATCGGTTGCACAAGGCCCCTCGTGCCTTGGATCGGCCCGAGTTCGTAACTTATGGACGATATTCGGAAGCCAAGGTTCTCGGCTGCGAGATCGTAAAAAGTTGGGTTGATTTGGAGAATCTCTCCATAGAAGTTATTGCCGTTGCGGCGACGACCAAAGTAGCCGTTTACGATCAAGACCTCTCCGTTCGACATGCGCTTGGCATACATCGGTCGGAAGTTCTCGGGGTTCTTGTCCTCGGGCGATGATATATTGCGAGCGAAGATCGGACGGATACCGCGATATACGTCGGTCGGCATCATCCAAGTCACGCCGCCCACCGAGCTCGTTCCCGATGGAAGCGGGAACTCAAAGACACCGTTTGCATCCGAGACCATCACCATCACGATGGAGTTTCCGGCAACCTGCTGAACCCGCGCGGTCACCGAAGTGACGTTGCTCATCAGCCGCGTGGCACCCACCCGTCGGTTGATCAACCGAGGATCGCCAAGGCTATTTGCCGTGATGAACTGACCGCTACCGTTGGTCGCATCGAACCAGACCGGGGTGTTGGACCAGTCAGGAACCGCAAGCTGGTTGATAACCTGAACGTAGCGAGGATTCGCCGGGTCAAGAACAACGACTCCGCCGTTACCACCGCCGCTAGGCAACGGATCACCTGCGCCGCTCGTGTCCAGGCCTACACCCGTGTTGGTCGGCAACGTGTTGCCGATACCAGCGATGTAGACATATCTGGCCGGAGTGGAGTTTGTTCCGGGGACGAAGACTCGGGAAAGGCTGTTGTAGCTGAAATCGCGACCCGAGATGCTCGCCGGGCTGTGCCATCGAAGCACACCAAGCTGCGCCACTCCGCCAACCGCAATCGGTTCGCGAACGCGGCCCGAGGCCACGTCGTATCCATACCGGTCAACCAGCTGAACGAGTCGCTTGTTACCGGCATCCGCGATCAGGGTGTGAACCCAGTACTCGACGGCCTGCTGGCCAGTGAAGATCGGATTGCTACCAAGAACCGCAATCTCCGTCCAGGTGACGGCATCGCGAGGTCCGGAAAGCTTGAGCGTCTCGTTTGCCTGATAGCCATCGGGCACGTTAGCCGGATCCACGATGAATTCGGAGATCAATCGACGCGCGACTCCGGCAGAATCAACCCGACCGACGGTGTTTGAACCGCTGTCGACGAGCAGAAACTCACCGGTACCGAGCGAATAGGCTCGAGTTGGGCGCGCCAGCGGCAACGGCTGCGATGCGCCAGCATCGTTTGCCCTTCCCGGTGCCAAGACCGCGTCGAGCGAGAAGATGGCGTCGCCCGAAGGATCAAACAGGCCGACTCGGTTCTGGTCGCAAACAATGATGTTCGAATCGCCAAAAGCGTACGTTCCCGCGCTGCCCCAAGCGACGATCGTCTCGTCTCCGCCAATGATGCCGATTCCCGTCGAAGAGTTTCGAAGTCGAGTTTGGTTTAGGCGAACGATGTAATCGGAGAAGCCCGTGAGACCGCTAAGCAATGGCCAGCGAACGTGCCGGTTTCCGGCGAAGTTCGCGGTGCCGGGTGCGAGGTCCTGCACCACCTGCTTCTGCCATGGCCGCGCGGTTGGGTTGCGGAGATCTGGGTCGTTAGAAGGCACGTCCGAGTCGTAAGCGACAATCACGCCGGTATTCGACAACGTGCCTTCGCCGGAGAGAATGCCAGGAACGACGCTCTCGCCGACCATGTAGATCGTGGATCCCGCGAGCAACAGCACGTTCGGCGTGTTCTCAAGGGTGGTGCCGTTGATCGTGGTGTACCAGTTCAACGGACTCCAGCGACCACCAACGTTGTTGGGCTCTACCAGACGATCGGTGCCGTCGGAGCGGCGAACGATGACCGGCTGGCTAAGACTAAGTGCGTTCTGCACCACGCCGCGGTCGTTACCCATCAAGCTGCTAATTCGGACCACGCCACGCGTTTCATCGTAATCGTAGTTCGTGTTGAGAATGCTGAATTGGTCTGGCTGCTTGATCCCACCGCTAGAAGCCGCCGAGCTTCGCGCAAGGTCCGGCTGAACTAGCGCAGAACCTGCTGGGAATCGTCCGACCGGAATCTCCGGCAAACCAGGATCTGCATTGAACGCCATCAGGACGGCGACCGGTGCGGGTACCCGACCAAAGCCAGGAACGGTTACAAACTTCGTTGCCTGAGCAGCGATGAATACCTGTCCGTTTCGAATGACCGGAGAGCCCCGAAGCAGGAATCCTCGAAGTCGCGCGTCGGCGGCGTTCGCCGAAGGAACGTAGTCGTTCACGTTATCGACGTCGATGATCGTCGGTTCGTAGTTGATGGAGGAACCGTCGTTCATCGCGATGCGATGCTGATCGAAGACTTCGTACCGGATGAGACACTTGAAGATGCCCCGACCCTCTTCTCGAATTCCATAGAACGCGCCGCCGTCTCCCGCAATGGATCCAGTGCTGTTCAGGAAGAGCGTTCCGGTTGGGCCCATCGCGATCGAGCCGATGATCCGTCGATTGTTTCCGTTATCGGGAAGGTTGATGTTGCCGCGGAACGCGCCCGTAAGCTCCTCAACGTTGCCGGCACCCCAATCGACTGTGTAGTCAATTCGTAGATCGACGTCGTTTGCCGTCGAGCCGTCTTCGTTTGGCCAAGTTACACCCGTTCGAAGTTGGAAGCCAACCACGCCCGCGTCCATGTTCATCGGCGCGGTATCGGTGAAGAAAGCCGCCATCTGGGCTTGGGTCCACGGATTTCCGGCCTGATCGATAACCGTCAATCGCGGTGCAAGGTTGCGATAGACGGAACCAACGCTTGGCGTGAAGACTGGCAACCCACCTTGGCTGCTAGCTCGCGTCGAGACCAACAGTCGGTTCGAGCCCGTATCCACCGTCACGTCCGACGGCTTTTCGCCTCGTGCACCAATCCAGATGCTGGCAATACCGGCCGCCGAGTTGACGTTCGTTCCGGTCGGAAGGGTTGGGTAGTAAAGAAGTCGGTCGAAGCCGCCACTGTTGTCCTGAATCGGGACGTAGCCAATGGTTGGCGAGAAGCTGACCTGCGGCATCGTGACCCGCGAACCCGTGCCACCAAGGACAAAGTTGGTCGTGCTCGCAATCCGCGTGCCGGTAGCCAGGTCAAACATCCAAACTCGCCCTCGGGTCTGTCCGCTGTTCGTCGCGTTATCCGCCACGAAGGCCTGACCCTCGTGCACGGTCGGCGAGTTGACAACTCCACCAACGTTAACGTTGGTTCCGTTCGGTGGAGTGACTTGGAAATCGTGTCCCAGGTTCGTGACCGTCGCGTCCTGTCGCAAGTATCCGGTTGCCGGATTCGTTGGCAACAGCGGGAAGCTAGAGACCGAACCATTCAGTTCGGTAACGATAACCTGATCTTTGGATCGAAGGACGATGGAAGGATTCTCAATCGTCGTCGCGGTCGGCGAGGATGACGGACTCGAAAGCGGTCGGCTCGTCCAAATCAGGTCGTAAGGCGATCCGAGGTTGAAGTCGGGCGCTCCGTCGTCCGGGTTGCCGTCGCCATCGATATCTCGCGAAGGATCGGTGTCGTACGCCCGAAGTCGGTTGTCCGACCCGTTGACGACCAAAATGTTCTTGAAGATGACTGGCTGCGTGTTCGCGGCGGGGTTTGGACTTCCCGTACCGGCGGTGGTGCTAAATCGTAAGGATGGCGGAGCAACCACGCTCGTCGCGATGCTTCCCTGCCTTCGGCTACCGCCATTCTGCTGGCGGAACGAACTGCTGAGGCTGATGACATTGATCGCAAATCGAGCCGCCACGTTGCCGCGAGTAGTGGCAAGCGTGTCTCCCGCTCGGTAACCCTGGTTCGGGCTAACGATGTATCGGCCGGTTGTCGCGTTCCGAACTGTCGTCTCGTTCAGCTTGTGAGCGATGCCACGCGCGGTGAGAACGATGAAGCCGTCTCCGATTCTTCCAATGGAGATCGAATCAAGGGTGTTTCCGATCTTCGCAACGCTTTGCAGACGGTTGTAGCTCTCGCCACTCAAACCGAGAAAGAGGTTTGGCAGCGTGAGATCGGCAGGTCGCACCTCTCCCATCAGCCAAGGATTGCCCACTGGAATATTGAGTAATCCCAGATCCGAGGCGGTGAGACCGAAGGGCGAAGATAGAACCGACTGCCTAAAATCCGATTGCTGAACTAAGTTTCCCGGAGTCGACTCAAGCCGAACCGCCACCGGCATGTTGTTGATCACGTCAACGGGGTTTTGGGTAGCACCGTAGTCCACCCAAAGCACACCGCCCTGGTCCACAAACTTTCTCAGTTTCTCTCGCTCAACGGTGTTGAGCTGAACGTTGATTGACGGCGCCACCAACAGCACGTCGTAGTTTGAAAGTTGGGCATCGGTGACCCCGGAAAGGAAAACTTCCCAATAAGCGGCTTCGCTTCGCGAAATTCGGTCTGCAATGACCGGAACCGGCGCACCGCCGAGCGAAGGAATCAGCGAAGACCAGCGCAAGGCCGTCGAAGTGGAAACCGCGCCAGGAGAGTACGGATTATCGATGCTCCATCCGGCTGGCTTAACGCCGATAGATCGGTCGAGATTCAGCCACGCAAAAGGTGCCGTGGTTCGTGCCGGAAGTCCTCCGCCGCTGTCTGCCTCAAGCACAACGACGCCCGCTCGGACGTTCGTAACGCGACTAGAGAAGCTCTGGGGCGCCGCGAGCGAAAGGCTCGAGGCCGCGACCAAGGTGGTCAACAGAAGGTTCCGCAACATGATTAGTTCAAATCTCCAAAGTAGGCCAGGGCCGGGCTAACCGGCAACCGAGGTAACGGCGGGAGTACTCGTCCAACCGAGTCTTGGCGCAAGATGCGCTGCTCGCTCGAAACGTTTGCGAATCCATCGCTTCGGCCAGAAGCCAAAACCGGATCGTAGCCGATGATCAAGTTCGAGGCAAAGTTACTGGCTGCATTGTCGAAGCCAGGATTAGACCGGGCGTGAGAAGCCGGAATGTTTTGATCCGTGGCACCCAACTTTCCAGGAATCCAGCCCCACTTTCGAATCCATTCGCTCTGTTCGCTCATGCTCGGTGGCATGTTCTCCGAGACGGCACCGGTGATGATCACTCGAACATCGAGCGGTTCGCCGAAGAACGGCGTTAGCGAGGAAGAACCGAAGTTGGTTCGTCGCTCGTCGTCCGCGAGCTGTCGAGCTTCAGCCTCCGTTCGACCGGCGCGTAAAGCGTCGAGTCGAGCCAGGTACGTGTCGCGTCGATCGTTCGGATCGGCGTTGAACCAGGTGCCAGGAATCACGAAGAAGGAACCCTCTTCTGCGTACATCAGCGCTTCGATGCGAATGTCGTGCGGCGCGAGAGCAATCTTGCGCAACAGATAGTCGTTCGAAGCGAGGTTGTTGAGCTGGTTTGGTGAGATGACGAAGGTGTTAGTCGATTCAGGGAACAGCTGGTACGCACCCGACGAAGCCGTGCACGTCAAGCCGAGGCCGGTCGTGTTAAAGCTCGTTGGATCCAGGAAAGTGTAAGCCGAGGAATCGAACTTAGGATATCGCTGCCAGTTCTCGACACCAAAACCGTTGATCGGAATCGTTGCCGCTGCCGAGCCAAGGATGGCAGCCGCTGCATTGGATTCGGTGTTTGGCCACAAGTACGTCGATGCCGGTGGTTGAACCGCGCCATCGTACAGGCCTGGGTTGACGCTCATCGAGAAGAAGCTGCGGTCAGCCGCGCCATCTTCCATGGTGTGAGACATCAGCAAACTGGTCGGAAGCTGAGTGTTAGTGAGAGCGTCGCGATAGCTGACCGGCGCCGAAACCCATGCTGCTGGGTTGTAGGTGTCCCCTGGCGCGCCCGCGCCGAGCACGAACTCGCTGATCAGAGACAGCGGAGTCGCACCAGCGTCTTGTCGAAGTCGAATCGTCGAGGCATCTCGGCCGTTCTCAAGCGGCTGAAGCGGGCTTGGGCCAACAAACATCGTCGTGTTGACGACAACATAGTCTCGCGCCAGTAGTGCAAGCATCGACCGGCTAGGTCGCTGCATTCGTGCACCGCGAAGCGTGAATTCTGGATCGCCTGGGTTTCGGGCCGTCCAATCGTTTCCGATGATTCCCTTCGTGAGGCTTCCCTCAACGTAGACCGAAGCGTTGGAGACCAGCGTGATCTGAATGTCCGTTGGAATGACGCCGCGAACGCGAGCGTTGCCTTCCGTGTAAATCGTGCCGTTAAAGGCAGGTCCAAGCTGGTAGTCGTTCTGGCTCAAAGTGCCATCGATGCTTCCCAAGCCAGCGGTGAACGAGTTGACCACGTGGACTCGGCCGTCGGTGCCTGGTCCCAAGCGGTACCGAATCGAGCTACTGTTCGAGCTCACGCCCGCTGGGTTCTTCCAGAACCGCTCTTCTGCCGGAGCACGTCCGTCTCGCGAGATGATGAATCCATCGTTGCGGAACTCAATGTTTGCGCCAGGAGGCAAGTAGAAGCTACCGAACCAGTATTTGCTCTCGGGGTGATTGGGGTTGAGCCAATCGAAGACCGCAGAGGAGCTACCGCCCGTACCTTGTCGACCAGACTCCGTGAGCGAAGACTGTCGGTCAGCAAAGTTGTCGATGTAGATTCCCGATCCATGACCGAAGCGGCCGCTGTTACCGTTACCGGCAGCAAGCCCGCTTTCTCGAGTCATTTGGACGTAGCGGTTTTCGTTCGTCTCGGGATCCGTGATCGCGATGGACGGCGGGGTCTTGTATCCGACGCCGCGGGAAAATCCGTCGCTATCCGTGCTCGCAAGTCCGTCTCGGACGATTCCGCGTGCGGTGGTGAAAGTATTAGAACGGCTTTCGAGTTCGTTGCCCGCGTTCAAAGTCGTCGTGAAGGTGTTCCACGATGACGTTGAGCTGCTGAACTCGCGGTTTCGAACGACCAACTGCGCGCCATCGGCACCGGTGATGTTCCCGGCGACCGTGAACTGGTCGCCCAGCGTTGCGTTGGCAAACAGGTTGACGGTTCCGTAGACCGCGACATCCGCGTTACTGTGGAGCGAGCCAAGCCCACCGATGTTGTAGAGCACGCTGAGGTTCTGCGCCTCTTCAATCGAGCTCAGACCAAGTTGCGTTGGCAGGAACTGACCGACGCTGAATGGAATTCCGGTCGCCGGATTCACGTAGGTCGCACCGAGATCAGAAGGCACACCAATTTCTGCGGGTCGCGTCTCTCGGTTCTTGTTCGTAATGAAGCGAGCCGTTTCGGTGATTCCGATCGGAACAAAGGCCGTCAGAATGCGGTTGTTCGCCGTTTGAACCCGTCGGCGGAACTCGCCAAGGGCAGTGTTGAACACGGTTGCGTTGGCGAACCCTTGGAACTGGATTGCCGTTCCCGTTTGCGCCGTCGTTGGGTCGTTCTCAACGTATCGACCAGATCGGCCGACCGATTCGATGACCAAGTAGTTTCGAACGGCGCCTGGGCTGCGGAGCGAACCGGCTGGATTGGCGGTGAAAATGTTCGCGTCGCTCGGCGCATACCGAACCCGGACCAAAGCTCGGCCCGATTCGAAGTTGATTCGAACAAAAGGACCAAGTCCATCTGGACCTCCTCGATCGAACTGCCCGTTAGCGAGGCTGAAGCCAGAGGAAAGTCGCGTGTAGATCGCGTCGGGGTCCCGAGTGAAGTTCGGCTGACCGTTTACCGGAGTCGGCGGGGTGGTTGCTCCGCGCCAGTCGGCACCCTCAGGGCTTCGAAGCAACTGCGAGTGCGCGTACCGAACTCCAGCTTCTGCAAGGTCATTCGCAACGCTTCGGGTTTGCTGTCGTGCGCTGCCCTGAATGCTGTTGTTGATGATGCCGAGAAAGACAAGCCCAAGGATGAGCAGCAAGCCCAGGACGATCAGTGCGACGATGATCGTCTGACCACGCTGCGGGTTGTGACTTCTGTTTCTCATGGATTCGAGGCTCCTCATCGGATGAAGTTCCGTACCTTTGCCGTCGCCTTCAACGTGACGTTCTGTGGGTTCGGCAAGTTGGACTGCGGATAGTTGCGAATCGAAAGCAAGATAGACATCAGTTCACGAGAGTCATAGTCCACGGCGAAGATATCTGTCTTCGCGCCGGGTGCGGCACTGGATTGAGCTCCCGTAAATTGGAATCGGTACGAGACGCGAATGTTCCCGGCGGGAATCGGCGTGTTCGGATCCGAGTTCAACTGAAGGTATCCGGCCTTGAACTGTGGCTGGATGATCGCGCTCGTAAAGTTCTGCGGATCGTAAACATCCGGGTCGAATCCTCCAAGCGCGGTTCCAGAAAGACCGAGCAACGAGTAGTCCAGAACCGCATTGCTCACACCAGGCTCTGGCTGCGCGGTGTAGTTGATTCGGTACTGGTTTGGCCCAGGGTTCGTGCTGACGCGAACGTAGCGAACAGGCTGTCCAAAGTTCGGCCCGGCATTTTGGTCGGGACCAGTTACGATTTCGCTGCCTGGCACAATTGCGACCTTGAATCCGAGATTAGGATTCAATGGGCTTGTGGTGCCGTCGGGCTGATTGAGCAACCGCAGGTCGATGAACCGATGAATTCGGCTCTGATCGAGATTGCGGACGCCAAAAGCGTTCGTGGTGTCGGTTTCCCAAAGATCCCAAACCTTGTTGAACTTCTGATTGACCGTGCTGTAGGCTGCATCGTAGAAGTTGCCAGCGAGGCTGGTCGCGGTACGAGGCGTCTCGGCCAATCCCGCTCCAATCGTTGGCAGATTGCCTGGGTTATCAATCGGCGGCGCCACCGAAGGGTCTCCGACTTCGTTGATGCCAAAGCTGGCGATGATCCGGCCCTTTGCACCATCAAAGGCGTACGGCGTAAAGATGCTTCGAACGGCTGGAATGTTCAGCCAGTTCGATCGCAGGTTAGCCGCTTGAATCGCCTGGGTGAACGGATATCGCTGACCGCTCAGCTGCGCCGAGTCGTATGTCGCAAGGTCAAACACTTCAACTCCGCCCAAGAAGTCATCCGCAATCGGACCATCTGGGTCGTAAGCGTAGATGCTAAATCCAGGGGCGCTTCCGGGCAAACCGTTGTTAGCGTCTGTTCGACCGACCAAGTAATCGTTCGTGGCAACCGTGTTAGACCAGCCAGCTGGCCAAGTTCGAACCGTGGCGTTGCTCCAAAGCCCCAGCTTGGTAGTGAAGACGTCGGGCGCAATTCGATCGGCGTTATCCGTTTCCTGACCCAATCGAACGGCAATCTGCCCTTCCGCAGGTTCGCTCGCCACTCGCGTGGGGCGGAATTGAACCAATGGAACAACCGTAGGCACGCCGGCTCGGTTTCGAACGCGACGACTGTTCAAATCGTAAACCGTCTGCAACATGTCGTAGCGCGAGACTTCGGTCTGCACCACAGAGCGTCGCAGCCAGTTCCGAATTCGGTCCGCTTTAGGATCGTTCGTGATCGGTGCTCCAGCGCCGTCGAAGTTCGGCACGAAAAATCGAGGATCGTCTAGGATCGGCTGATTGTTCGCGTCCGCTTCAAAGTACTGAAGATTCGCCGCGTAAACGTCGTTTCCGGCAATGGTCTGGAAAATGCGAGGCTGAACCTCGGCACGATAGAGAACGTACAGATTGTCCCGCGTTCCATTTCGAGCCAGCAGCAACCCGTCGTATGGGTTGTTGTAAGGCTGGAACGGATCGCGAAGACCAACGAAGTACCGAACGATCGTTGCTCCGGGAGCGACGGGCAACTGCGTTTGGCCCTTAAAGTTCTGCAGCGTAGGGTCTTCTTTCCCGGTGATCGGATCGATGAATCCACCGGTTGGGCCGCGCTGTCCGGTCTGCGCCGGAATGATCAGGTCCATACGGGTGTATGGTGCCAGAACGTCAAGGTCCTGTCGAGGCAACAGAACGGAACCGTCGTTGTTAACTTGTGGAACGCGTACGACAAGCGATGTGCTTGGCACGCGAACGCTAGTTCCGTTGACGTCAACGAACACGGCAGATGCACCGCGAACCGCAACGGCGTTCGAAACTTCTCGGCTGATGCGCTCAGTCAATCGCTTGCCGAGTTCCTGAGCATCCGAAAGGGCTTGTGCTTGCCGAGTGAGGTTGAAGCTCTGAATAACCGGAAGGATGATCAGGGTCAACAAGATCGCGGAGATCGCGATAACCGTGAGCAACTCAACGATCGTGTAAGCCAATTTGCGTCGCATCAATTCTGCACCTCGCCACGTTCAATAAACGTTTGCACGGTTGTTCGGCGGTAGCCGCGGATGAATCGTTCCAGGGCCCGGACATTATCGGGACTCGAAGCGCTGAGACCGAAGCTGTCTGGATTCCAGAGCGTTCGAACGGAGATGGATCCGCCCTTGACTCCTCGAACTGCCGGTGCTGCATCGTAAGCGAAGGTAACCGCCGCCGAATCTGCGTCTCGAATGTCGATGTACGGGCGAGGAATCACGTTTCCAGCATCGTTTCGGATCACAAAGTCCTTTCCGCTGAGCGTGCGTCGGTTGCCGCCGCCGTCCAGGTAGTGGATCTCGGAAATCGTCACTTTCTGCTCAACATCTTCCGCTGGGAAGTAAATTCGGGTGGTAGAGCCGCCAAGATTGCTGCTCGATCCGCCGATGTAGAACTCACCGGCCGCGGGCAGGATGGGTGAAGCGAAGTACTGCGAGGCTGGCTTAATGACTTGAACCGCCCATTCTTCTTTCGCCATATAAACGGCTCGGAAGGCACGTCCTTCAATGTCAACTTCTCGATTGGCACCGGAAACAGGATCGATCAAGAAGATCTGGATATTGTCCCTCGTGGCATTGGTGTCCAGGAAGTTGATCAGACCCAGGCTCTTGTTGACCGTCACCGTGATGTCAGCCTTCGTACCAGGTCGGTGTTCACAGACATAGGAACCGGTTTCAAGGTCGACAATCGTCAGGAACGACGTTTGGTCGGTCTGTCCTTCTAGGATTGGGTCATCGGCTCCGCCCATCGAAGTCAGCCGCAGTCCGTCCGGACCATTCTGCCCTGTGACTTTCAGCGGCGCGAGTGGCAATCGGAACTGCCCCTGCTCGATGTTTGTGATTCGGAAGTCACTTCGCAGCATGCGCCAGTCTCTGACCGTGTAGTCCAGGACAACTCCAACTGGCTGTCGTCCGTTCGTCGTCGGAACGGTCAATCCGTTCGTGAGGGGGTTCACGAGGATGGTTCCGAGGGTGTCATCAACCGGGATGTACTCGAACGGATTGTCCGAGAAAACGGAGACGCTACGCATCGCTCGAGCGACTTTGAGCGAGTCTGGATTCAGCGCGATGAAGCTTTCACCGACCGCCAGGACCGGCGCTACTAAATCAGCGTTCAGCTCAACTCGGTGGAAAGGCTGGTTACCGCTTGCCGCATCCGGAGGGGTGAGAGCAACGGGCACCTCAAAGTTTCGGAAGTACCGCTTCTCCACACCCGAAGCCGTTTGGATCAGAGCGTAGAAGCTAACGCGGAAGAGCGTAATGGGTCCAGTCGGCAGGTACAGCGCAACCGTCGGATTCGATGGGTCCTGGACGAAGTACTCGAAAGGCGAGTAGGTGAAGCCCGATCGGTACAGGCGACCGGAGATCCGGGCGAGGTCCTGTGGGGGGTTTGAGTTCTTCGCCAGATCGCTGCTGTTCACGATGTAGGCAGCCGCCGGATCGATTGGACCGAAAGTTGGAATCAGTAAGCCGCCAAAGGTGCCGTTCGTAAGCCGTCGTGGTGCAGGAACGCGATGGGCTTCGCCGAGGATTCGGCGGCGATGGTTCGCGGCAACATTACTTGCCCAGTTACCCTGCGGAATGGAAGAAGCGTTGTAAACGACTCCGCCAGAGTCAATCGTGCATTCCGGATGCAGCGACAATTGGCTTGGCAAGGCATCGCCGAGAATTTGCTCAGGAATACCGTCCGTGCGCGACTTCAGCCGTTCCGCTTCGTCTCGCGAAAGCTGGGTTGCCTGGGAGTTCTTCTTTGCTAGCGTGAGGATTTGAAAGCCTCGAGGAAAGATCTGGACGACCGCCAAGATTCCGACGAGCAAGATCACCATGACCACGAGCACTTCCACGAGGGTCGTACCACGGCGCATAGCGGAGCCAAAGGAGCGGGTTTGGGGTGCGTTCACAATTACGACCTCCGGGATTACGGGTTCACCTGCCAAGACCGTTCGGCGACGGCGGCACTATCAAAAGGTTTTGCGCTTCCACCCAGGAAGAGGACGACGTCTCGCTTCGCTCGGGTGGCGTTTCCATTGGCGTGTTCTCGGAAGTAGCTGTTCCAAGTAATCACCGTGGATTCTGGCGGCTCGGAGTATCCGAGCTGTCTCGGATCATCATCCGAAGAACCAAGGCCGCTACCGTCGGTGGCGCAAGGCGCGGTTGGGACGCTGTATCCGGTCCAGAAGAGGGTGTATCGCAACTCAACTCGGTCGGGAGTTGCCGAGCCAGTAACCTTCGCGACGTCGTAGCCGCTGACCAAATAGTATTCGTTGTCTACCGGGGTACAGCCAGTTCCGTCATTGAAGGCTCGCTGCACGATCCCGTCGGCCGGGCCAAATCGCTGCTCGGCAAGTGGGTCCGTGTTCAACGGATTGTCCCATCGGGATGGCCAGACCGCCGTGGTGCCGAGAGAATTGCTTGCTCGGTTGTAAGCGGGTCGGAACGTCTCGATGCTGTCAACCCGTTTCGGATACAAGGCCAAGCTCAGCTGATTTGCCGGAATGATGTTGCCGGCATTTGCACCGGACTCGTACCGGTTTACGTAACCCAACAGAGCTGGTGGATACGCGCCCTGGTCCGCCTTGTAGAGCTGGAGCGCAGTCCGCAACGAGTTCATGTTGTTGATGTCAGAACTTCGGTACGCGCCGTCTTTTGCCCGGGCCAGAACAGGAAAAGTGATCCCTGCCAGGATGGCGATGATGGCAATCACCACCAGTAATTCAATTAATGTAAATCCGTTTCGGCCTTTCATGCGTTGGACGCCTTGGGTCTCCCGCAATTCTAGACGGGATACAAGCCCCGCATGTTCCTCACCGACACGGCCAGAAAATTTACTAAACCTCACCAAACTGTCCCCCTTTTTGCGTACAGAAGCCTGCAGCAACCCCAGACGGGTTCTACCCGAACTCAAACCCTCTCGACACAAGCAACGAAAATCGACGCTTTAAAAGTTGAAGTAAGCCTTCACTGCCTTCTCAATCGAATCGCCAAAGAGCAGAC
The DNA here is from genome assembly GCA_027485645.1 of bacterium. Lineage (GTDB taxonomy): Bacteria > Armatimonadota > Fimbriimonadia > Fimbriimonadales > Fimbriimonadaceae > Fimbriimonas. The sequence continues at coordinate 581,299 of JAIXQR010000001.1, read as the reverse complement.
AAATGATCGAACCGAGCGCCAAATACGGTCCAAACGGAATCGTCGTGGCGGTAGGTTCCCAAGTGTCGTTCTCGTCAATCCCCTTCGGAGGCGGCTCTTCCCCTATCAATTTATACAACGACGGGATGAACAGCGCAACTATGTCAAGACACAGCAGATACCAAACGCCCCTGACTATATAGGTCACGATTGGCTCAACCGGGAGAGCCTCACCCTCAAATTCTGGTGATTCTCCCTCTCCTTCGGGCTTCTTGCTGTTCACCGCAATGAGGATCAAGCCGATCACAAGTCCGGCAAACACCCCAATCACCACGCTGATCGAGGTCAAAATGGGGCCAAGCATCGCTCCGACACCGCGCATCAGCTTGATGTCGCCATCGCCAAGCGCGTCTTTGCCCAAGATGAGGCGCCCCAGGAAGAACGAAATCCCCCACATGACCGCCCATCCCGCAAACGCGCCAGTCAGCGCGGTCATCCATTGCCCCGTGTAACCCATCGCCGCCACCCCAATAACCAGCATCAAGGCGTTTAGCTCGTCCGGAATGATGAAGAGCTCCCAGTCGATATAGATCACCGCGACGAGACAGGCGAGCATCGCCATCACGAATCCCATCCAACCGCCCCGGTCGGACTGGATCTGGAACTGGTACCAAGCGCCGGCGAAAAGCAGACCGGTCAGAACTTCGACCCAAAAGTAGCGTGATGGCACCGGAGCCGCGCAGTAGCGGCACTTGCCCTTCGTGGAGAGCCAGCTAAACAGCGGCATGAGGTCGATCCACTTCAGCGACGCCTTACAAATCGGGCACATGCTGCTCGACGGGTTCAGGAAAGAAATCGCCCGGGGCAACCGGTAGATCACCATGTTGAGGAAGCTCCCGGTGACCGCACCCAGCACAAACCCAATCAGCAAGGTCCAAATCGGCACGCCGTAGTTTAGCGCGTGATCAGGGTCTGAATCTTCCGAAGCGCTACTGCCATCGCCTGGGCGGCCAGATACGAACGTTAGTCGGTCAGTACCAACGCGGGACGGACGTCGGTCTGCGAAAAGTCTTGCCCGACAAACAGGAGCCGTTGGTGAGTGGTCTTTGCCAGCGCGTAGGCAATGCAATCACCAAAGTTGAGACTCGCCGGATGTCGCCCTTTGCCGAATTCATCGAACGCCTGAGCGGCGACCACGGCGTGCTCGGGGGTGAATTCGACGACCTTGATGCCAAGTTGGGCGAGCCTTGCCTGCAGAATGGCCCCGGTCCGAACTCCGTAGTGTTTGGAAAGAACCATATGAGCCTCCAAGTAGTTCGGAGCCGCGATGATCGGAGATGCGCCTAAAAGGAGAGGACCAATTGTGTCTGCCAGCGGTTCTTCAAGCAAGACTGCGACCAAAGCCGAGGTGTCTACAACCATGACTACTCGAACAGGGCGTCGTACTCTTCTTTGGGGATTCGCTTCCCGCGCACTTCTGGAGGCAATTGAGACCAGACGTCCCGTTCCATGTCGTCGCGTATCTTCTGCCAGCGCTCTTCCAGCGTCGGCAAATCTAACTGCTTCTGCCGGTCCACGAGAGCTTTGCGGATCGCCTCCGTCTTCGTTTCCCCGGTCGCACGGGCGATCTCGGTCGCCAGCCGTTCGACCTCGGCATTCTTGATGTTCAGCGCCATGGTGTAATTTTGACGGACTCTACCATGCCTAAGTTTCGTCCCATTTAGATGGAGACATAAACAAAAAAGCCCCTTCGCATTTGCGAAGGGGCTTTTCGAGAACTTTCTCTTACTCGTCCGAGTCGCCGCCGGACAGCTTCGAGATAACGTCGACCAGCGGAAGGAACATCGCGACAACGATGAATCCAACAACAAAGCCGAGCGAAACGATCATGATCGGTTCGATGGCCGCGGTAAGCGACGCGAGGGTTGCTTCAACCTCGGCGTCATAGAAGTCCGCAATCTTCTGCAACATGAAGTCGAGCGATCCGGATTCTTCTCCGACACCGATCATGTGAACGACCATCGGCGGGAAGAGCTTGGATGCTTCCAGCGGGTCGCCAATTCGGTCTCCTTCTCGGATACGGGCTCGGGCTTCCATCAGGGCGTCCGCCATGATCGAGTTTCCAACCGTTCCAGCAACCGTTTCCATCGCTTGCAAGATCGGAACACCGGAGGTAAGCAAGGTGCCCATCGTTCGACTGAACCGGGTCATACAAACTTTGTGGTGCAGCTTGCCGAAGACCGGAATCTTCAACTTGACGCGGTCCATAACGCGGCGTCCGAATCGGGTCGAAGTAAAGATCTTGTTCGCGATAACAATCGCGACGATTCCGACAACGATCATCCAACCGCGGTACTGAATGACGTTCGAGATATCAATCAGAAGCTTCGTTGGAGCCGGAAGGTCATCTGCCTTCAGTCCCAAGTCGGTAAGAATTGCCGACCACTGTGGAACGAACCAAGCGACCAAGAACGTGACAATTCCGACCGACATGATCGCAACCAGAATTGGGTACGTCATGGCCGACTTCACCTTTCGGCGGAGTTCCACGTCCTTTTCCAAGAACGTAGAGAGTCGCTGCAAGGACTCTTCCAAAACACCACCAACTTCACCGGCTTTGATCAAACCGATAAAGAGGTTGTTGAAAGCGCGCGGGTGTCGCTGCATGGCGCGGGAAAGGCTTTCGCCTCCTTCAACGCGCTCACCGATGTCCGCCAAAATCTTCTTCAGCTTAGGATCTTGAGTCTGTCGACCCAAAACGTCCAAGCATCGGACGAGCGAAACACCAGCATCAACCATCGTGGAGAACTGGCGGCAGAAAACGGACAGGTGACCGAGCTTGACCTTTCCGTAGTTCTTCTGCTTCGCCGACTTGGACTTGATCATCGTGACCTCGGTGATCACGAATCCTTGTTCTTCAAACCTTTTACGCAGAATATCTTCGCTTTCTGCGTCGGCGGTTCCCTTTTGGAGTCCGCCGGTGGCGTCCCTAAATGTGTAGCTGAATACTGGCATTTTCTATCTCCACTCTTAAACTTGGCTTTCTTGTCTCGGTCTTCCTGAAAAAGGAATTACCTTCCTCGCGAAGGTGGTGCGCCGGGGAGTCCGGAGCCGCCGGGGCCCGTACCGGACGCCGGGGTGTTGAGCATCTTCGTGAGCTCTTCCTTGTTCGAACATCGCGCATAGGCGTCGTCGAGCGAGATGAGTCCCTTCAGATACAGGTCACGCAAGCACTGGTCCATGGTGAACATGCCCATAGAGCCACTGGTTTGAATCATGGACGGAATCTGGTGGGTCTTCGCTTCTCGGATGAGGTTGCGAATTGCCGGAGATGCGATCATGACCTCGTTCGCCGGAACTCGACCGGGCTTTCCAAGTCGCGGCATAAGCTGCTGCGAAATGATGGCAACGATGTTGTTCGAAAGCTGAACGCGAATCTGCTCTTGCTGTCCTGGCGGGAAAACGTCAATCATACGGTCGATCGATTCGGCCGCCGTATTGGTGTGCAGGGTAGCAAAGACCAAGTGGCCCGTTTCTGCCGCGGTGATCGCCAAACCGATCGTTTCGACGTCTCGCATTTCACCGACCAACAGGATATCGGGGTCTTCTCGGAGCGATCCGCGAAGCGCGTTCAAGAAGCTTCGAGTATCCGATCCGACTTCGCGCTGATTGATGATGCACTTCTTGTGTTCGTGCAGGTATTCAATCGGGTCCTCAATCGTGATGATGTGGTGCGCGTGATTCTCGTTGATGTGGTTGATCATCGCCGCGAGCGACGTTGACTTTCCAGAACCCGTAGGGCCCGTAACCAGGATCAAACCTCGAGGCCGTTCGCAGAGCTGCTTCAGAATGTTTGGCAGGTTCAGCTGTTCAACCGTTGGGATCTTGGCCGGGATCAATCGGAATGCCGCAGCAACCGCTCCCTTCTCTCGGTAGTAGTTAACTCGGAACCGAGCACGGCGTGGCAACTGGTACGAAAAGTCGAGCTCAAGCGTCGTTTCGAACTTGTTAATGTTGTCGTCCGAAAGGATGTCGTACAGCATGCGCTGCGAATCCTGCGGAGTGAACTTTTCGTAGTGCAGCGGCTTCAGCTTTCCATCTTCACGAATGATCGGCTGCGAATTCTGGCTGATGTGAAGGTCCGAAGCACCTCGGTCGACGACCAAGTGCAACAGCTCGTCAATGTGAAGGTCTTCTAGCGAAGCCGGCGGCCCACTATGTTCCTCTTCTGGTTTCTCAGCCGGAAACGGATTGCCTCCTCCGGGCGGTGGTGGCATCAAGCCGCCGGCGCTCGGGATCCCTGGTCCAACTCCAACTCCGACTCGTGGCGGAGGCGTCATTCCTGAATTGTTTTGCATACTTTTGCCTACGTCCTTTAGAAGCCCGCTGTGAACACGACTCGCATAACTTCACCCGGATCGGTGACGCCTTCGAGCACTTTGACCAGTCCGTCTTCTCTAAGCTCTTTCATTCCGTTCGCTTTCGCCGCATCCTTAATATCCTGTAGAGGGGCTCGGCGAACAACAAGTTCCGCAATTTCTGCGTTCATTGTTAGCAACTCGTGGAAACCTGTTCGACCGCGGTAGCCGGTCATTCGGTTGTTCTCGTGTGGAATACCGCGGAACAAGGTCACCAGCTCATCGGGGTCTGTGAACTGAAGTCCAAATCGCTTCAGATCGGCCGCCGGAACCTGGTAGCTCTCGCGGTGATCTGGGTCCAGCCGTCGTCCAAGTCGCTGGGCAAGAATTCCGATCAAGGTCGCGGAGATCAAGAACGGCTCAACGCCCATGTCCGTCAAACGGATCGTTGCGGAAGGAGCATCGTTCGTGTGAAGCGTTGAAAGAACCAAGTGACCCGTAAGTGCAGCTTCAATCGCGATTTCCGCCGTTTCAACGTCTCGGATTTCTCCGACCATGATGATGTCAGGGTCTTGTCGAAGGAAGGCGCGAAGCGCGGTCGCAAAGGTCAGACCGGCCTTTCGGTTCATCTGAACCTGGTTAACGCCGTTCATCTGGTACTCAACCGGGTCTTCTGCGGTCAAGATGTTGACGCCGACCGTGTTGAGCTTGGAAAGAATCGAGTTCAGCGTCGTGGTCTTGCCCGATCCCGTAGGACCTGTGGCAAGGAACATACCGTTCGGCTGGCTACAAAGTTCTTCGATCTTTAGCTGGTTCTCGTCGGTAAATCCGAGCTTAACCAGACCGACCATCGCCGAGCCTTTATCGAGAATTCGCATAACGATCTTCTCGCCCTGCGGAGTCGGAACCGAACTTACGCGAAGGTCATATTCCTTGTTGTTGGTTCGAATTTCAATGCGACCGTCTTGTGGAATACGGCGCTCGGCGATGTTCATTTCCGCCATGATCTTCAGACGGCTGATGAGCGGAGCCATCAGGTTTCGTGGAACCGTCATGGCTTCCATCAAAACACCGTCAATTCGGTACCGAACCCGGACCGATCGATCCTGCGGTTCAACGTGAATGTCCGAAGCTCGGTCAGAAATCGCTTGCTGAATGAGAGCGTTGGCAAGCCGGATAATCGGCGCTTGCTCCGCCATCTTCTCATCGTCGTCTGCCCCCGATTCGCTGGTCGCGATATCGCGGTTGACGCCGGCTTCTGCGATAGCTCTCTTCATCGCGTCCGAGTAGTTGCTGGTCGCAACTTGCGTCGGAGCGGCCGCCGCAGCTACCGGAGTAGCTGGCGAGCCAGGCGCTGGGGCCGGAGCAGCCGAGCTGCCCGAGTAATACTTCTTAATCGCGTCTTCAATCGCGGCCGGAACGGCAAGCACGGGAACAACGCGAAGCCCGGAAGCGATTTTGATGTCGTCCAGAGCAACGATGTTGCTCGGGTTGGTCATTGCGACGTAAAGCGTGTTGCCGTCCTTCTTGACCGGAATGGCGTTGTGTGCCTTAACAATCCGCTCAGGAACAACGTTGATCGCGCCGCTCTCAATTGCCGGAATGCGATCCAAGTCAACAAAGCCGTAGCCCATCTCCTGCGCTTTGGCCTGAAGGACTTCTCGTTCCCCAACAAAGTTTAAAGAGATCAACACCCGATCTAGCGGCTGACCCGTTTGCTGAGCAACCTTTTTTGCCTCCTCATGCTGTTCAGGCTTCAAGAAACCTTTTTGCAGGAGGTACTGCTCCATTGAAATTCGCGGCAATGCCATACTCGTTTTTCCCATACCTCGGCCACAAACGCAGCCGAACGCTCCCCAAGCGAGTTTTGATTGTAGACCAAAGGTCCCGCTCTGCCTATGGGTTGGGTGCAAATAAGACGAAATGAACGCGCCGGAACGTTCATTCCGACGCGTTTTCTCCTTCGCTTACGTACGCTCGCCCGTTTACGAGGCCGTTTGCAGCGCCCGGACCCGTTCTTCGATCGGTGGATGGGTCATGAACAGCTTCATCAACCCGCCTCCCGAGAACGGCGAAGCAATGTACATATGAGCACTAGCGGTCTGTGCCGTCGCGCTAGGAATACGCTCCGTTCCCCGCTCCAGCGATCTGAGCGCGGAGATCATGGGCTGAGGCGAACCGATCAAATCCGCCGCCGCGCGATCCGCCCCGAATTCACGCGTTCGCGAAATCGCCATCTGAATCACCGTCGCGGTGATCGGGGCCAAAACCATCATCAGAAGGTCGACAATCGGGTTCCGCTCCTCGTTGTCGCCCCGCGGAATGAGCCAGGCCAACTGCGCCAAAAAGCTAATGAAGGTCGCAAACGCCGCCGTTACCGTCATCAGCAAGCTGTCGCGGTTCTTCACGTGGCCAAGCTCGTGTGCCAACACCGCGATCACCTGATCGCGCGGCATTAAGTTCAGCAGCCCTTCGTTGAAGCAAACCACCGCAACGCTTGGGTTCCGGCCCGCTGCAAAGGCATTCGGCTGGGGGTCTGGTGAGATGTACAGCTTCGGCGCAGGAATTCCTGCTCGCTGAGAGAACGTCTCGTTCGCCGCCGAAAGCCATGCTAGTTGATTCTGCGTTCGTGGATCAAGATCTTCGAACGCCACACCGTGCGCCATTCGAATCGCCATTTTGTGCCCGTTGAAGTACGCAATGCTCTGGAACAGCACCGCCGCGCCGAGGCCAATCACTGCGCCTTGCAGACCGAAGAAGTAACGCCCAACGACAACCGCGAGGCCACCGAAGATTGCCATCAAGATTCCCGTTTTAAGGAAGTTCATGCGCTATTCAACGCTTTGCGGGCTTAAGGCATTCCGCCAGGAGTGAACCGGGCGCCAGCCTAGGTCTTTTGTAATCCGCGCGCAGTCGACGGTCGAACCAAACACATCAAGTTCCGGCGAAACCTCGATCTCCGGACCGAAAAATCGGCTGATTGCGTCTCGAGTCTCGAAGGTCGTGAGGTTGTCCGCCGCCGCCACCATGTACGCCCGATGCCCGTGCCCCAGCACCTCGCGAGGTGCTTCAACTGCCAATCGAAAGGCCGTCGCCGCGTCTCGCGCATCGAGGTAGGCCCAAAGGTTCGTGTGCCCGCCGGGCCAGTGCCCCGCGCGCTTTTCAATCCATTCGCTATCCTCCGGCACGGTAATGAAGTTAATGCGCAAGCTCACCGCCGACGTGTCTGGGTACGTCGCGACGATGCTCTCTGCGATCTCTTCGCCCATCAACTTGCTCAGCGCATAAGCACTTCGTGGACGGGTCATGTCTTCTTCTCCAAAAGGAAACCGAGGCGGACACAAGTTGCCCGAAGACCAGCCATTCGCCTGCTCCGAACTCGCGTACACAATCCGTTTCACTCCGAGATCCCCCGCCGCCATCATCACGCTGTGCGTCATGCCGACGTTCGACACGAACTGATGATTCCGCGGAACGTAACCCGCCCGAGGGTCCGCGGCAAGGTGAACCACCGCGTCTGGCTTGACCTCCAGCATCACGTCGTAAATCTGCCCCGCATTGCTCAGGTCAACCCCAATGTAGTTGCCCCAACGGCGCGATTCGCCGGGGTTCTTGTCCACATTGATGGCCCAGTGACCAGCCGCCGCAAGCTCTTCCATCACATACTTTCCAAGCCTGCCCGAGCCGCCCGTCACCAGAATTTTCATCGTCCTCAGGCTACCGTTTCCTAGGCTTCCGGTACCCTCTCTGACTTGCTTCGCAACGACCTTCAAAGCCTCATCGCGCGCGCCGTGGCCGCTCAAATTTCTGCCGGAACTCTTCCGACGGTCCTGGCCGATTTTCGACCGGAAATCTCCGACACCAAGCAGCTCGAGCACGGCGACTTCGCCTGCAACCTCGCCATGGTCGCCAGCAAGGCGGCCGGAATGAATCCGCGCCAGCTCGGCGAAGCTCTGCGAACCGCAATCCTTGAGGCCGACGGTGGCAGCACTTTGGACGACGTCGAAGTCGCGGGCCCCGGCTTTTTGAACCTGCGCCTGAAGCCAACCGCCATTGCCGCCTATGTCACCCCGGCGCTTGGACTCGGCACCAAAGACCTTACCCGTAGCCCGCAGCCCGAAGGCAAGAAGATCAACGTCGAATTCGTTTCTGTCAACCCGAACGGACCGATCACCATCGGCTCCGGTCGCGGTGCCGCCTTCGGTTCGGCTCTCTGCAACGTCCTCGCCGCCGCCGGAAACGAAGTCCACCGCGAGTACTACATCAACGATGGCGTGAACAGCGAGCAGATGCGCCTATTCGCCGAGTCCGTCGCCGCCCTGCTCCGAGGCGAGCCGGTACCGGATAACGGCTACAAAGGCGACTATGTCGTGGCTGTCGCCGAAGCCTTGAAAGGAACGATTCCTGCAGACGTTAAGCTCGCAAGCCAAGACCTGATGCTCCAAGCCCAGGCCCGCGATCTCGCGACCTTCGGCGTCACCTTCGACACTTGGTTCTCCGAACAGTCGCTCCACGACTCCGGCGTCGTCGCCCAGCGCCTCGACGAACTCACCGCGAAAGGCGTCGCCGACGATCAGCCGTTCCGCACCAAAGTCAAAATCGTTAAGGGCAAAGTCGAAGAAACCGAGATCGAGCCGCAGGAGACGGTGAAGGATGAAGACGACGCCGAGGGTAGCGGGAAGACTCTTTGGCTCCGCAGCACCAAATTCGGCGACGACCAAGACCGCGTGCTTCGCCGACGCGATGGCCGCCTGACCTACATCTCCAGCGACGTCGCCTACCACGCGGACAAGTTCAATCGCCCCGCCAACGCGAACAAGCTCATCACCGTCCTTGGCCCAGATCACCACGGCTACATCGGCCGCCTAAACGCCGTTGTTGCCGCCCTGCTCCAGACCACCGACCAAACCGACGAAGAGGCCACCGCCACCGCTCGCGAGAAGCTGGAAGTCGTCATCTTCCAGGTCGTCCGGTTCCTAAAAGAAGGCAAGCCCGCGCCGATGCGCAAGCGCGATGGCAACATCTACGCCCTCATCGACCTCATCAACGAGATCGGCCAGAGCACCGCGCCAAACGCGGACGCTGAAGAACAGCAGCGCATCGGCCGCGACGTCACCCGCTTCTTCTATCTGATGCGAAGCCACGACACCGCGATGGACTTCGACCTCGACCTCGCTGCCCGCCAAAGCGACGAAAACCCGGTGTTCTACGCCCAATACGCCCACGCCCGAATCTGCTCTGTGCTCGCCCGAGCCGGGGAAATCGAAGCTGGAAGCGCCGACCATGCCCTCCTTGTCCACCCACGCGAAGGCGTCCTGATCAAGAAAATTCTCGACCTGCCGTGGGAAGTCGAGCGTTGCGCCAAGGATTACGGCGTGCATCGCCTCACCACCTACGTGGTCGAACTAGCGCGCCTGTTCCACCACTTCTACGACGCTTGTCGCGTGGTGCAACCGGAACAGCCGGAGCTCAGCCGAGCTCGCCTCGACCTCTGCCGCCTTACCAAAAACGCCCTCCAAGCCGCCTTGGACTTGCTGGGAATTTCGGCGCCGGAAAGAATGGAACGCGCAGCTCAAGAAGCCCCAACTTCTTAGTCAATTCAGCGCGTCAATACATTAGGGTTGAGATGATTACCGCACTAATGGCGCTCGCAGCAGGGACAACGACGTACCAGTCGCTCGGCTGGTTTGCCAGCGCGCAGATGCGGGCGGACGAGATGATCGCCGTCGTGCATCGAATCAAAAAGGAGTCTGCCGATGGAACGCGAATCATCGCCCATTGGCAAGACAACCCGGCCGTTTCTGCCAACGCGGACCTCTACAACACTTCTGCCGCGACGTATGACCTAGATGGTCGCTGCACTCGCTACGACTTCATCTCCCGAGACATCAACGGCAACATCGTAATGCAGCTTCGCGCCTTGCCGAACGGAGACGCTCTGGTAGGCACCGTCCACGGCAATTTCCCCGATAAGCCTTGGCGCTTTGAGCTACGAAATCATCTCGTGCCAGACGAGGTCACCGCGTTTCACCTTCTTGCCGAAGGAAAGTCAGCCCTCGTACCCGCGGTCTTGCCGAAGCTCACCAATCCGGTTTACGCCATTCGTTTGCTACCGACCGACTCAAAGCCACTGAACGCCCGAGTGCGCGGAGTCGGCGGAACCTATACGATTCAAGCTACCAAAGCGGTGACCGTCGCCAGCAAGGGCACTTCCGCAATAGGAAAAGGGATCTCCGGCATCTTTGACTCCAGCCGCACTCTCCAGGGCTACCTCATGCCAGACGCGCTTGGGCTTTCTGGATCCGCTTTTGCACATGTGAACATCAGCACCGGAAACAAGGGCTTCAACGAAAGCCAGCTTTGGCCGGGAAACAACGGATTCCTTTTCCCGATCGAAAGCCGACACTTCGACAAGGCCGCAATCGCTGCCGAGCTGACCGAACTCGGGATCGACTAAATCAGGGCCGCGAGTTCAGGGCGACGAGCAGACCGATAACCGCCATAACGCCGATCGGCACCGCCGGAATCCGCGAGTTGATGCAGACGCTTCCGGTGCAACGCATGGTCATGTGGTAGCCATAGCCCATCAGCGCGCCACCGCCCAAGCCAAGGATCGCCTTAAAAACCGGATTCATACTATTTAGAACGTAATCCTTCGACAAACGGTTCAAAGCCCACAAACTCGCTGAGCTCACACCGATACGGCTTCCCAGAATCGGTCAAGTACAGCTTTCCTTTGTCGATCGCGTACGACTTTCCCTTGTACCGCCGCCCGTCCCAACTGTCGGTGAAATACGATGCCAGCGACACCGTGAACCGGGAGAGTCCGTTGCGAAATGGATCGTAAAGAACCACCTCCTTCGTTCCGCTTTCGTACGGCACAAAGGCGTTGACGTAAGGCTTCAGGTCGGCAAGTTCCAGATCGAAACCGCGATTACCGTCGGCATCCGAGACCATCACCTGCAGCCCGGCGTCGGTCACCAAAATGTTCGCCAACCGTGGCTTGGGATAGGTCGATCGTGAAACCTGCCGAAGAATCTTGCCCTCGGGGGTCACATAGAACCGATGCTCCACATCCGCATCCGCGTCTCCACTTTCCGGCTTGTACCGCGTGTACCAGCGCACCACGCGGCAAGGCTCCCCAAAGTGCTCGCCCTCGGTGACGCCATATGTACACCACCCCAACCGCCGCGTGATGTGCGACTGCGGAATCGGCTGCCCCCGGTCGTCATATCGAAGCTCGGTGGTCTTCCGATAGATCAAATCGTGCCGCTGCTCCGCAATGAGTTGGGGTCCGGTCACCAACTCCCGCATAAAGAACCGAGGATAAACCTCGGCCTGCGTCGGAGCTTGGAGAAAGAGGGAGAGGAGAAACATTTGAGTTAGATGCGGATTCTAGCGAAGCTTGCGACGAGACTTAATCTTCTTACGGTTTATAGACGTATTCCGTGATCTCATACTCATTCTCGGGAAACTCGCTGGCCCGAACTTCACGCCGAACTAAGGCACCATTCCGAAAAGTCCACTTCACCGAGTACCCGACGCTCGCGTCACCCCCTTTTCCCGTGACGATCAGCCGGTCCCCACTCTTCTTCCATTCCACGCCATGCAAACTGCTCAAGTCGGAATACGCCGAAAAACTTGGATAGTACGTTTGGCCCTCTTTTATGATGGAGATCCCGACCTTGGTCGCCGGCATTTCAAAGTACGGATCAAATCCCCAACAATGAACGTCCCGTTTCACTTCCGCTTGCGAGATCGAAATAACGTACTTACCAGTCCGCACCTCAAACTGCGGCCACGCGTCGTCGGAAGCGAGAATGGATGACAAGGCTAAAAGGTAAAGCAAATTGCTCCTAGATAAACGGTCTAGCGCTCTACCAGCGCACTTTCCGTTCACAAGAGTTAACGCCCCAACTTCATCCACGTAACCGCAATCAGAAACTCAAATAGCTGACTCGGGCCGAGTGAGTTCGCATAGCCAAATTTCGGAACGCAGCCGAGGACGCGTGAACCCCCTCTCCACTCCGGTGGACGAGGGGGCAGGGGGTGAGGCCTCGCACAGGCTCATCCTCCTGTGATGCAGGATCCCGCGTTAACGCCGATCAATCCAGCTCAACTTCATATCGCCGCTTGTAGTCGATCCATGCCAGAATTCCGGTCCACGCGCTCGCGATCAGAAGCGCGGCGGTAAGTACGCTCATACACGCAATCTGAATCCGCATGTCCACCACGATGCGTTGCAACTCCTCGCCGACGATGATCCTCTGCGGAAAGTACTTCTTGCCGATAACAAGCTTTCCCGATGCGGTGATGTTTTGATAGTTTCCGATCAGAATCGCTAGGAAAATCCCCGAGCAAGCCGCTAGCCCAGCAAGTGCCGCCGCCCAAGACCCCCAATACGACTTTTCGATGTCATCGACAATCATCGCTTTTCGAAGGGCTCGAACCTTGTTGCACGAACAACGGCCCGATGGGACGCCATCAGATTCGGTGCTCCGTGATGTCGGTGAATCCGATTCCAATGAGCCGCTGATTCCGAATCGCGAACAGTAGTCCGTGCCCCGAGACGAACAGGTCCGGCGCGGCATCGTTGAATCCGACGAACGGATAGCGACCCTCCCACACAAACACTTCGCAGGCCGCTTGACCCAAGTCCGGCATCTGAACGGAACCCTCAACATTCCGGATTCCTTCGATCGCTTCAAAGGGCAACTGCGGCCCAAGCTTCCGGTAATGAACCTCGACCGAGACGATTTCGGCCGATTCGCCCAGCTCAATCAGTGCCGTGGCGCTCGCACTCTCCAGATTGTAGCTATGCGCAATTCGAGCGTTGCTGGAATAGCTGAGAACCCTTCGATGTCTGTCATGCACCGCCAGCGTTTGAAACTGCGATGGCTTCAATTTTTCGATCTTCACTCGGAACGGATCAGGAGCATCAGCCATTGTCGGAATCATGGGTTCTAACGGAAACCCCTCATTTCTCGACCGAACGGTGTCTGCCCCATCCACGCCTTCAAGTGTACGGCAAGTTTTCGCAAGCTCCCAGATTCATCCGACGGCCGCGCCCAATCCAATCGGAGCCCGACAGCGAAACAACACAAATCTCTAAATCCTAGGTTGACCTTCCGCCGTTTCACCTTCTCTATACTGTGCTGGACAATCGCAACGCAAAGCCAGGCAAAGCCACACAAGGCCACGCAAAGCGCCCCTCTCGAACCCAATTTGCCGTGTAATTAATTAATCCGCCTAGGGGGGAGCGTTAATTAATTTCAAGACTCAAGGCAGCACAAGGCCACACAGAGCGCGAAGGACAAGGCGCGAAGCTCAGAGCGCCCCGCGTCGTATACTCGCGCCATGCCGGTACAGGCTTTCAAGTTCGGCGTGATTGGGGGTGGGCTCATGGGGAAGGAGTTCGCCAGCGCGGCGGCGCGGTGGTTCCACCTCGAAGGCGTGCCCGCGAAGCCGGTCATCACCGCCATCTGCGACCCGGCCCCGGCCGCGCGGGACTGGTTCCAGCAGAACGTGCCGACCGTCACCCTCGCCACCGACGACCTCGCGACCTTGCTGAATAGCGACATCGACGCCGTCTACGTCGCCGTTCCGCACCACCTGCACTTGCCGATCTACCGCCAAGTCATCGAAGCCGGAAAGCACTTGTTCGCCGAAAAGCCGTTCGGAATCGACCTCGAATCCGCCGAGGAAATCGCGAAGATTTCCGCCGCGCACCCCGAAGTGAAGATCGGAATCTCCTCCGAGTTCCCGTTCTATCCCGCCGTCCAGCGCATCATCCACCACGTGGAAGCCGGTGAATTCGGCGAGATTTTCGAAATCCGCGCTGCCTTTAACCATTGCAGCGACCTCGACCCGAACAAGCCGATCAACTGGAAGCGGCAGATTGCCTTCAACGGCGAGTACGGCTGCATGGGCGATCTCGGCCTGCACGTTTGCCACGTCCCGTTTCGGCTCGGATTCCACCCCGCCAACGTCCGCGCCGCGCTCTCGAACATTGTGAAAACCCGCCTCGGACCGAACGGCGAGCCGGTCCCGTGCGAAACCTGGGACAACGCGACCCTGCTTTGCCAAACCGAAGCCGGAGCCACTATGCTCTTAGAAACCAAGCGCATCTCCCCCGGCGACACCAACTCGTGGAAGCTGGAAATCTACGGCACCAAAATGTCGGCCCAGTTCAGCACCGCCCAGCCGAAAACCCTGCGGACCCTCCGCTACCAAAGCGGCCAACCGCAGGAATGGCGCGAGGAAAGCCTCGGCCAGCCACATGCCTTTAAGAGCATTACCGGCCACATCTTCGAGTTCGGCTTCAGCGACGCGATCCTACAAATGTGGGCGGCCTACCTGACCGAGCTTGCCGGCGAAACCCCGCCGTTCCCGGTGGCAACGCTCGCCGAGGCCCTCCTGAGCCATCGGCTCTTCACCGCCGCGCTCAAGTCGCAAGCCCACGGCACCACCGAATCGGTATGAAACGCGTTCTCGTCGCAGGCCACATCTGCCTCGATATCATTCCGAAGCTCGACCGGTTCGACGGATTCATCCCCGGCAGCCTAATCGAAGTCGGCTCCGCGACCCTCAGCACCGGCGGCGCGGTGAGCAACGTCGGCCGCGCCCTCGACCGGCTCGGGGTACCGACGACCATGGTCGGACTCGTCGGGAATGACCTGTTCGGCCAAAACATCACCGCCCTCCTTGGCCCCCTCGCCCGCGGCTTTCAGGTTCGAAACGACGTATCGACCTCGTACTCAATCGTCCTGAACCCACCCGGCCAGGACCGAATGTTCCTGCACTTCCCCGGCGCGAACGCCGAGTTCTCGTCGCAAACCGTCACCGACGAAGCCCTGCGCCTCGCCGACCACCTTCACTTCGGCTATCCACCCCTCATGCGCAGCATGATCGAGCGCGATGGCGAAGAGCTGACCGACCTCTTCCGCCGCGCAAAAGCCGCTGGGCTATCGACCTCGCTCGACCTTAGCGTGCCCGACACCGAATCCCTAGCCGGTCAAGTGGACTGGACCCGAATTCTGAGCGGAGTGTTGCCGCACGTCGACGACTTCATGCCGAGCCAAGACGACCTCAGCACCATGTTCGACACTCGCACCCCGGCGGAGGGTGCGACCAAAGCCCATGAACTCGGCGCCACGCGGGTTGTTTTGAAGTGCGGCGAAGAAGGCGTTTTGCTCTCCGACGCGGACGGCGCACTCTGGCACCGCTGCTTCCCCGTCCAAGTCGTCGGGGCCACCGGAGCCGGAGACGCGACAATCGCCGGCTACCTCTACGGCCGCCACCAGGGCCTCGGCCCGCACGAGTCGGTCCGCCTAGGCTGCGGCGTCGGCGCCTTCTGCTGCGAGTCCGCCGACGCCGTCTCCGGAATCCCAACGTCCGCCGAACTCCATGCGAGGTTGGAGGGTGAATGGCGAGCCGACGTTAGTGCAGGAATCTAGGGGCCTGCACTTTCTTTCGCGGCGCATTGCGAGTTAAGATAAGGCCGGAGCAAGTGGAGGAAAGTTGACTCAGCATTCGGAGGAACAGAGCGACCTTGCTTCGGACGTGGAGGCTTCCGCTTCTGCCGACGTAAGCGGCCCCGTCGAACGTCAAGTGCGTAAACTCTTCCGACTTCCCTCGCCGAGAACATTGCTAGCCTTCGTTGCATGGGCATTTTTTTGGTCTTCGATTCATGCGGTCTCCGACTTCAGCAGGGGCAAGCGAGTTGATCTAGACTTAGTACTAGCCTCGGCCGCAGTTTGGCTCGTACTTTTCGCGGTGTTCGATTACAAGTCTTGGCTAGAAGACGAGGAAGAAATTGTAGAACTCACCCCTGAACCATTCACCTCAAAGGCGTCTGAGCTTCCCCGGTTGCTGAAGAAAGCGGTAGAGGTCATGCACCTTTCGGCCGACTTCGAGGAAGCCAATCTTGGCGTTTGGAGAGCCCTCAGCTATCTCTCCCAAAAGCTTGATCCTGAGCACAGAACCGCCATCACCGAAGATGCGCTTGGCGATCTCAAAGGCTTCCTCGCCTCCGAAACCGGCTCGAAACCCTCGTCCGCATTGCCGGCATCGCCGCCGACCCCGAGTTGCTTCCGCTCCTTCGAGACCTCAAAGATCGAACCAAGGATCTCGACGTTCTCGACAACCTCCGCGTCGCCCTCCGCGATGCCATCTCGTCCTGCGCAAAGTTCGCTTGACGGGCACAAAAAGGTTGGTAAATGCCGGTTGCCTGCGATAAACTACCGCCAGCTTCGATGCATCGGTGACCTAAGTTGAAAAGCAATGCCAGCCCAAGCGCGACTTCCGGCGACGGCATCTTAGCGCCAACTCACCTGACCGCGCGGCCATCCTGGCTGCGGCCCACGATTATTGCCTGCCTAGTGCTCTGCGGCTTGGCGCTGTGCCTTTTCGTCATCTGCTGGATCACCAACCGCCTTGAATTGGTCGTAAACCCGGTCGCATCGATCCTCCAGACAACCCTCCTGGCCGTGACGATCTGGTTGATCGATTTCGATAAAAAATTCATCCCAACCGAGGTCAGCCTCAAGGCATCCAAGCTCGCTCAGCTCCTTCAGAAGGCCAAACGCGGCAACTTAGGGCCGAACGAGTCAACTGAAGTCTGGTCGGAGTTGGCGTTCCTCTCCACCGAACTCTACTCCCATCATCAGAGCTTCTTCACTTCCGAGATCATCACGGATGTCGCGGAGATGTTGACTGAGGAAACCGACCCAAAGCGGCTCGCGGTTCTGGTTCGCCTTTCCCAAGTTGCGGGAGATCCTGTGCTGCTGCCAAGCCTAAATTCCCTCCGCGCCCAGGCCCCGAGTAACGGCCTGGAGGACCAAATCGCCCTCGCCTGCACCACCTGCAGCAGTGCCCTACCCGCCACTTCGTAAACTCCCATGGCTCAGCAGAAACATGAACTACCGTTAGAGCCAATGCGGGCATCATCGGACATCTCGGTCGCTTTGACGGAGGCCGACGTCCCTTCAACTGCGCTGACACCGAAGAAGCCAAAACCCTCTGAAGACTGGAGGGCATTCTGGACACCACTTTTATTCGTCTTCACTGGCTTTTACGTTTTGTCGGCCGCCTTTGCTGAATATATGTACAGCCACTTCGCTGGCATTCATCAACCCTTTGATTATCTTGGCAAGTTCTTCATGCTTGCTGGAATGATGGTGATTGTCGAACGGAAACGACGGAAAGGCATTTTCGATTTCGCAACGGAAGAATGGACTTCAAAGCCATCCGAACTGCCGCGACTGCTCGAGAAGGCAAAACAAGTCGCCGTACTCGCTCCCCACGATGAGAGCGAGTACGTAAATGTCTGGAGTTGCCTGAGCTACCTGTCCAAAAAGCTGCATCCTCACCACAAGCCGCATTTCGCTGATCGTGCGGTGGAGAATCTGAAGCACTTACTGGCCACGGAAACGCTACCGGAGCGACTAGTGGTGCTCGTGCGTCTTGCGACGATCGCTGCAGATTCAAAGCTCCTGCCCGAGCTCAAGACGTTGCGACTAGTCGCAGACAATCTTGATCCCACTCATAAACTAGCCGAGCAAATCGCCTTGGCGGTCGAGGCGTGTAGCAAAGTCGCACCTAAATCTGTGCGGGCCATTGGAGGCTTGGCAAAGTAAATGGTCGAGAATTCAACACGCCTACACGGGCACTCATCCTACAAACTGGAGTTGGCCAGCAAGTGAGCGAACTACAAACCGACAATCCACAGCCCGCATCGAGCGCTACCGAAAGTTTCGGAGACTTGAAAAGACCTGACCAGACAAATCGAGCTAAAGGGCTAGCTCTCGGGCTGCGCATCTATACAGTCTTAGTAGTCCTAATAGGACTCTCTTGGCCGGTCGGAAAAGTTTTAGGGATGACGATTTTTGGCCATCCAACAATGTTCGCACTGATGCAACTGCTGCTCCTTTACTCGGTCCTACTCGATCACTTCTATAGCCAATCAGACACGCCATTCCGAGGACTCCCGTGGAATGGAAAAAAGGTTTCCCGGCTTATCGATGCTGCTGCCCGAAACCCAGGATTTGGAGAACAGGCTTACACGGCTTGGTTCGAGTTGGACTATCTCTCAAAGAAGCTCAAGCCCCGACATAGAAAGCACTTTTCGCAGTCCGCATTAGCCCAGCTAAACTCACTTCTAGAGACCGAATCTCACCTAGCCAGAGTTGTCGTCCTTGCTCGCCTTGCCCAAATTGCGGCAAATGAGTCCCTGGTATTGAGTCTCGAACGCCTAAAGTCACGAGCTGACGCGATCGACCAAACCGGTAATCTAGCGGTTCAGGTTGATCAGGCCCTTCAAGCCTGCAAGCATGCCGGCACTAGAGTGGCAACGTCCACTGGTGAGAGGTCTAAGTAGGCGCAAGGCTGCTCAAATAGGATCGAAATGAGAGAGATGTTTCGCAATAGGGCTGCCATCCAATGAAGGAACTGCGCACGGACATCACTCAAACTGATGAGAGCATCATCACCGACTTCGATCATCAAGCGGAAGCTAGAAGGAAGGCCAGAATCGCAAGTACTCGCCTGATTGCTTCCGTGATCCATCTGGTGCTCGTCGCGACTGTCTTTGTCGTAGCGTTGGCTGCTTGGATAAGAACCCAGGACTTTGAACTGACTTACAAGGATGTAGCAATCCTCATATTTCTAATATCGATTATCGAGGGGGTTAATCTGATTTTAGAGCTTAATCTGCGGCCGCCGAAAACCGTACTTACGAGTAAAATTTCGGACCTACCGCGTCTGCTGAGAAAAGCCAAGTCAGTTGCGGAGTTGCATCCGACAGACGAGTATCACGTTGCCGGCGTATGGAATTCGCTGGATTACCTTACGAAGCATCTTTACCCACATCATCGCCGTGAAATTTCGGATGAAACGATCAAGCATCTTATTGATCTGTTGTCAACCGAGACGCTATCGTCACGCCTAAAAACCCTATTGCGCATAGCAAACATTTGTGCGAATAAGAGCTTGCTCCCAAGTCTGGTGTCGTTGCACGAGCGCGGCAGCGTAATCGACCAGGAAGGCACGTTAGCAGGTCCCCTTGCAAGCGCCATCGAGGCCTGCAGCAGGCCCGAGTTGCAAACGGCCCGGACGATCGGTGGTCTGACGCGGTGAGCGCGCTTCGCCAGTAAACTGAATCCTTGGACAGCATCGCCGTCTACGTTCACATCCCGTTCTGCCCCAGCAAGTGCGGATACTGCGACTTCAACTCGTATGCGCAGACCGGCGACATCCAGACTCTGACCGCGAATGCCATCGCCGAAGAAATCCGTCGGTCACCGGTGTTTGGCGTTCCAGCGAAAACCATTTTCTTTGGCGGCGGCACGCCGACTTATCTCTCTGAACGAGACCTCCTGACCGTTTTCGAAGCGGTCCTCGATGCCCATCCGCCGATTGAAGGAGCAGAAATCACCAGCGAGGCGAACCCCGGCACGGTCGACGCCAGCAAGTTCAGCGCGATGCGACAGGCGGGCTTCAACCGCATCAGCCTCGGGGCGCAGAGCTTTGACGACGGCGACCTAAAGCGTCTCGACCGCGTCCACCAAAGCGGCGACATCGAGCGCGCGGTTGCGGCTGCCCGTGAGGCCGGATTTGACAACATCAACCTCGATTTGATGTTCGCCCTGCCAAACCAAAGCCGCCACGCCTGGAACCGCAACCTCGACCGAGCGATGGCCCTAAAGCCAGAACACCTGAGCCTCTACTGCCTCACCATTGAGCCGAACACTGCGTTCTACAAAAAGCACCTACGCGGCGAGATCACCCAGCCCGACGATGACATGCAGGTGGAAATGTACGAAGACTGCCACGCCCGCTGCGCCGCCGAAGGGTTTGAAAACTACGAAATCAGCAACTTCGCCAAGCCGGGTTTGGAATGCAAACATAACCTTGAGTACTGGTACGGCCATCCGTACGCTGGCTACGGGCCAGGGGCGGTGGGTTGCCTTCCTATCGAAGAAGGCATGATGCGCTACACGAATCTAAAGCTTCCCGAGCGTTACGTAGCCGCCATCAACGAGCAGAAATCCCTCGCCTTTGAGTCCGAAGTTCTGACGGAAGAATCCGAGCGGCTCGAACGGATCATGCTTGGACTACGTTTGCGCGAAGGGATCCCAGCCGCTTGGATAAAGCCTCTCGACCTCCAGCGCACGCACGAACGAGGCTGGACCGAAACCATTGAAAACCGGGTTCGCCTTACGGGAGCCGGTCGGCACTTTTGTTCAGAAGTCGCGCTTGCCCTAGTCTAGTACCCCTACTTTCGGTGGCCCTGCGAAATCTTGGCCAGCATGTCCGGCACCAGGCGATTGGCGTATCCGGCAATGAATGACCAAAACATGAGCTTGCAGAAGTCCTGGCCAGAAGCCGGATAAACCTTGCCCAGGAACAGTCGCATCCGGGCGATCGATAGCTCTTGGTTGTTCTCTAGCGCGGCCTTCCCAATCGGCAGCATGAACTTCGCCGAGAGTTTGTCGAACTCTTTGGCGTCTGGCGTTAGGATCTTCGGAAACAGATCGAGCGTGATGATGTTCGCAGCGAAGATCAAATACAGAATTCCGGCGAAACAACAACCCAAGACCGGCCCGAAGAACACGGTGGCCCGCAGGGCGCTGTTCGTTTCTTGATCGTCATCCGCCGTAACCGATATCTGTCCTCCGAGCAACGGAGCAATCGTCGAAACGAGTCCACCAAGCAAGCCCATCAACATCGCCATACCAAAGGAAGGCAAGTAGATGTCTCGCCCGCTCGAGAACAAGGTGAGCAGAAGGCACGCAAGCGCCACTACTATGATCGTCGCGCAGATACCAATTCGCAAGGTCTTACGCCGACTCGACTGCGATACATGCGATGCCGCTCGCAGTCGGCTGTACGTGAGGTGATGCGCCGTAAATCGGGACCGAATCTGTTCCTCATCATCGTCCTCATCTACTCCAGACAGTGGCGATCCCTTTCCGCCAACCGCCGCGTACTCCTGTTCAAATCCGGCTCGCAACCCCAAAAGGACCTTGATCGGACGGTGCTTCAGCAGGATCAACTCGATCTGGAAAAGCGATTCGAGCGTCCACTCGGTGGGAAGAATTTTGCCGATCTCTTCGATCAGCTTCGAATCCTCTTCGGTTAAAAGATCCTTGTACGACCGCGCTTCGATCAAGAGTTGTTGAAGCTGAACCTTTTGATGATTCCGAAGCAATCGATATTCGTTCTTCTTCGCAAAGGGTGAAGCGGCCACTAGTCGCATCGTATCACACTTGCGAAATAACTGAAGTCAAACCGGCCAAGGTTAGCCAGTATTG
This sequence comes from bacterium, assembly GCA_027485645.1. GTDB lineage: Bacteria > Armatimonadota > Fimbriimonadia > Fimbriimonadales > Fimbriimonadaceae > Fimbriimonas. The sequence goes on along the minus strand of JAIXQR010000001.1, from coordinate 559,650 downwards.
ACCCGTTCGTTACCTGTACACTCCGGGTCATGCAACTCCGAATGTGGACGTACGATATTGCCCGGGAGCAGAATCCGGACCGGGAGACCCTCGATCGCATGGCCGACCTTTCCATGGCCGCGGGCTACAACGCGCTCGGGTTGTATTTCGAACACCGTTTCGCCTACCCGTGCATGCCTTGGATTGCGGGCAAGGGTGCGGTTACTCCGGAAGATGTGGCGTGGCTGCAGGACCGATACCCAGATCTGCAAATCGTGCCTTTCCTTAACCTCTTGGGTCACTGCGAGGGCATGATCTACAGCGAGTCCGGCGTCCAGTTTGCTTGTGAACGGTTCAAAGGGATGCAAGCAGATCCAACGAACGACGCTTTCGTGGACCTCTGCCACCGTGTCGTCGAAGATGCCATTTCGATCTTCAAATCTGATCTCATTCACCTTGGCGGGGACGAAACGTTCCAGCTCGGCAAAGGAGCGGCGAGCGAAGCGCGCGTTCGCCAGTACGAAGCCGACGGGCACAAGGATGGCAAGGCAGCCCTCTACGGCACGCACTTCGGCCCGCTCGCTCAGCAGGTGGTTCAGGCCGGTCGAACTCCCGCCGTCTGGGGCGACATGTTTTACGAGCACCCACTCGCCCTAGAAGCCATGCCAAGCGAGACGGTGATCTTCGACTGGCAGTACTTCCGAACCGCCGAGCACACTGCCGATCGTTTTCGCGATGCCGGCTTCCGCACCGTTCTTTGCCCCGCGATTCAAACGTACAGCGCGATCTGGTGCCACCTGCCTCAGAGCGAACGCAACGTTACCGAGTGCGCCGAAGCGGCAACCCGGCGAGGAGATCATGGGGTCTGCGTCACGACTTGGGAGTGCGGGCTGTTTGGCAACTACGAGACCATCCTGCCGGCCATCAAAGCATCCGGAAAGATTCTATCGGAGACCGTTGCCGGGGAACCGACCGAAAAGCCAGCCGAATACCCAACCGGACTCGGCGGCCACGAAGCGATTCTGGAATACCAAAAGGCCACGACCGCCCCACAGTTTCTCAAGGCATACATGGAACTCGGCGAAAACACCGAGGAATGGGCGCGCTTGGTCGGTTGCGAGTTGCAATCAGCCGGTGAGTTCTTCGCTTACAGCGGTCATCGCAGTCAAATCAAGAGCCGACTGCTGATGTACAGCAATCCTTTCCTTCTCTGGCTTCGAGACCGAGAAGTCATATTGGGCGATGCTGGAAAGCGCGCGTACCAAATTTTGGATACGGCGGTGGTTTTCGCACCAGACGCGGCATTCCGCGGCGTGACGGAATTTGGCAAGCTGGCAATTGAGTTTGTCCGGTATGCCGAAGAGGCCCACGTCAACTATGCGCAAGGCGAAGTTGGAAAGGCCATCACGGCCCTTACGGTTTGCCGACAGGTTTTTGAAGGTCTAGAGCGAATCGCGAAGGGCACCAACGCCCGAATTGGCGGGTCATTGGCCGATGTCGAGCGCTGCATCGCGGCGCGGGAGCATGTTGAGAAAGTCATCCGACGAGTAAAAACCTACGGCGATGGATCGTTGGGCTACCTGCCGTCGTTCGAAACCATCACCCACCCCAAGTTCATCCCGCATGATCAAGCGAACTGGTGGCTGATCAACGACTGGGCGAACGAGTGAGGGTTATCGAGTTTGCGAACCTAATCGTTTAAGATTTTGAGGCAAAGGGCGTCGTACTCTGTCATCGTTTGCTCTTTGAGGATCCCTGCCTCAAAAAGGCGTGAAGCTAGCCGGTGAACGGTGTGCAATCTCGTGTTGTTCCGCCCTACACCATTCACTCGAGCACTTCTTCGAACTTTAGCTTTGAGTGTTATTCGCAGATTCTTCCTTTTTCTCAACCTGTCCTCCCAAGTCAGTTTGGCTCAGTAATCCGAGGATATCTAAACTGACGGAATAGCATTTAACGAAGACCGGTCACGCGGCTTCGTAGCGCGTGAGTGATCGCGATCGCCAAAGCATCTGCCACATCATCGGGCTTTGGCGTCTCCTTGAGGCTCAAGAGCTTGGTCACCATAAACTGGACTTGCTTCTTGTCGGCATTCCCCACCCCGACCACACTCTGCTTAATCTCGGGCGGGCTGTATTCCATGAACTCCAGTTCCGCCATTACGGCCGCCAACTGAACCACACCAATCGCCTTTGCGACGTCCATCGCGGTGGTCTTGTTGACCGTGAACAGCAATCGCTCGGTCACCAATACGCCAGGAGAATGCTTTGCCACGATCGCGGTGACTTCGGAATAGATCTGGTGCAGCCGAAGCGGGGTTGCGATGCGAGGGGTCAAGATCAACCCGTACTCGACCGGCAACATGCGCGAGCCTTGCCGGTCAAGCACGGCCCAGCCAACCCGCTCTAATCCGGGGTCGATGCCGAGAATTCTCATGCCCAGAGATCAGCGGAAGAACTGAAGCCCGAACAGGCCGCTACCAACTCGGTCGAGAATGAAGAATACGTTCGCCAAGCTCGTGATCTGTTGGAAGTCCGGCGTGTTGGTTTCTGGCACGTAAATCAGGTCGCCCGGCTGAAGCTCAATGTTCTGCGTGATGTCGCCCTTTCGGATGAACTTCACGTAGTCCGCATTGATGTAGGTGTATTGCCCGGGTTGGCCGGGCTTCTGCCGAATGATCAACGTCTTGCTAAGTCGCGACCGGCCAACGATTTCTCCACGCGCCTGCGAAATCGCGTCGGCTAGCGTCATCGGCTCTTTGTACGCGTAAAGACCCGGCGATTGCACTTTGCCTTGTACCTTTACGAACAGGTTCAAGCCTTCTGGAATGCTCAGCTGATCGCCATCACGCAGCTCGTAGTTCTGCGACGTATCGTTGCGATACAGCATGGCGTAGAGGTCAATCGGAATCAGCTCCCGGCTTCCCTGTCGCTGCAAGGTGGCGCGCTTAAGGTCCGCCCGGTCGGCAATTGGCCCGCCGCCAACGCTCAGGAGGTTGAGAACACGATCACCTTTTCGAATTTGGTAGTTGCCGGGCCGGCCGACGAATCCACCGATGGTCGCGCGATTCTCACGGTACTTGATGATCGAAATGCTTACCAGCGGCTCACGGAGTCGGACCTTGTCCTGATACAGCTTCACCAGATCGTCGGTGAGTTCCTTCACCGACTTGCCCGCGGCAAGTACCGAACCTACGAACGGTGGCGTGATCGTGCCGTCATCGCCCACTGGCATCTCGGCCGAGAGCTGAGCCTGGCCGTAGACCTGAACCCGAAGTACGTCCTCGGCCCGAAACCGATAGGCAGTTGATGCATCCGGAGCGGGTTCGTTTTGCGCATGCGCCACGACGCTCATTGCGAGCAAACCCAGGACACAAACGGGAGAGAACAGCTTCATACCGGAATCACGCATGGTCCGCCCAAGGCACACCATCGGTAACGGTACAGACGCTTAGTCCGGTAGATTCGCCGCGCCTTTCGTGCTTCGGCGGCCCTCAATCACAACCGTGACTTCGCCCTTGTGCGGCACCGCTTTCTCGTCCGGCAGGTCCGGCAGCGTTCCGCGATAGATCTGTTCGTGCATTTTCGTCAGTTCTCGGCAAATCGCGTACCGACGCTCGCCCAGAACCGCCGATGCCGCGAGGAGGGTGGCATTGAAGCGAAACGGCGACTCAAAGAAAATAAGCGTCATCGGCGAATCCGCAAATGGCGAAAACAAGGCGCGAATGTCGCCGGCCTTTCGCGGCGGGAAGCCAAGGAAGGCAAATCGCTGCCCGAAGAAACCGCTTCCGGCTAGAGCCGCGATGACGGCGCTTGGTCCGGGGATGACTTCAATCGGAATCGCCGCCGCATGGCAGGCATCAATCAGTAAAGTGCCCGGGTCGCTGACCGTGGGCGCTCCACCGTCAGAAAGGACGGCTACGTGACCGTTCTGCCGAATCAGGTCAACGAGACCCTCGACCACTCCAGACGAGGAATGGTCGTTAAGCACTTTCATCGGCCGCTTGATGCCAAGATGCTGGGCCAGTTTGCCAGACACCCGGCTGTCCTCAACGATCCAGACCGCAGCATCGGTCAGCGTTTGCTTCGCCCGATCGGAAAGGTCGCCCAAGTTTCCGATCGGGGTGCAAACTACCGATAGCCGCGGCTCGCTCACTTTGGCGTACCGTTGCCGGTCGCAGGTGCGGGCGATTTGCTTGCGCCCGTTGCAGGTGCAGGATTCTTCTTCGCTTCCGCTTCAGCGGCTGCCTTAGCTTCGGCTTCGGCCTTTTCGTAAGCAACTTTTTCCTTTCGCCATCGCTGGAATTCGGCTTCAATCTGCTTTTCGCCTTCCGCAACAAGCAGCTTCTTATCCTTCAGTTCTTTGAACTTCGCTTGCATTTCGGCGTAAAGTGCCTGACCGGCAGCGGAGTAGTCGCTGTTGTACTGGGCCGACTTGAACATGTTGTCCGTAGCTTCCGCAGCATTCTTCGCTTCGATCGCTGCATCGATGAGCTTCACCCGAAGCTTGTAGTCTTCGGTGGTCTCAAGGAGCTTTGTGACGGCGTCGGCCAACTGCGGCGCGAGTTCTGCACGCTCGGTGGCACTTGCCGTCATGCTGAGCTGGTTGAGCGCCGCGTAGTAAACGAGCGCACCGATCTTGATGTCGGCCGGCTCACCCTTTTCCACGCCTTCCTTTCCAGCCGCAGCGATCTTCTTCAGCTTCGAATTGCGTTGAGTGGCATCGGTGGCATAGCTGAGCTGACCAAGGTCGTAAAGTGCCTCGATGGTCTTGTTCTGCCATCGAACTTCGCCGCTCTTCAGAAGCTCGTCAACTTGCGCATCGAGCTTTTGGCGAGCTTGGGTTTCTCGGAAAGTTTTCTCGTAGTCGGCTTTCTTCTTGTCAAAATCAGCCGGTGCTTCGTTCTTCACGTTAAGCACCTTGTAGATGCTGATGCCTTCTGGAGTTCGGATTGGGGGCGAAACTTCACCCGCTTTCAGGCTCGCCAGCGGTGCATAGGCTTCCTGGGTCAACTGCTGGCCCGAGACCGAAGTCACGTTGTCGCTGACCGTTTTGCCAGGCTGTGCGGGCTCCTGCGAATACTTGTTCATCGCCTCTTCAAACTTAAGGCCGCCCTTGAGTTCGCCGGCAATCTTGTTTGCCTGGGTCGCGATATCCGTCGCCGCCGAGTTGATCAAGAAAATTCGCTTGGCGTTGATGACGTCGTAGCTTCGCTTGACGGCTGCCGGTGAGGCGTCTACCTTTTCAGCGTAGCTTGCAAGCAAAAGCTGCTCCGCGATTGAGTTTAGAAGGGTGTCTTTTCGAGCCGGATCTTTGAGCGATTCCTCTAAGTTCTTGGTCTGGGCCGCTCGGACTTCGGTCACGGTCTGTCCGAAGCTTTCCTTGATCGCTTTGTCAACTTCTGCGGCGGTTGGGTTCGCTTTGAGTTTCTTTTCGCCAATGAGTCGGTCGACTTCGGTCTTGACCGCTTTATCAAGCTGCTCGGTTGCGTGCTTGGTGATGGCGGCATCGGACAGGTCAACTTTCTCCTTTTCCGCAATTGCACGCGCCGCGACTTGCCGCAGCAAGGTGTTGATGGTCTGCCCGGCCATTCCGGCTTCTTGCTCCGGCGGGAATCCGGAAGGCATGTACTGCGCCATCTGCGCTTTCTGGGTGTCTAGCGTTCGCAGAACAACTTCGCCCGATAAAGGCTTGCCGCCAATCGTGACTACCGTGCTGGCAGGAGCCTTGGCTTGCTGGGCACCAATATCACTGCCACGAGTGCATTGACCGACGACGCCGGCCAAAAAGACCATCGCCATTCCCACGCTGATAAAGGCCACGCAGCCCTTGCCCATGAACATTTCTTGAAATTTTGAAATCGACAACCTAAATCACCTTGTACTGGACCGACAACTTGTGAACTCGTGTCGCCAAAATGCGCCCGTATAGGGTCTGCAAACCAAACTCATTTTGGCGGAGTTCCAAACTCGCGGGCGAACTTGAGAAAAAGTATGACAGGTTGCCTTGACATGTAGACAAAAAGCGTGTAATATGCGTCTACGTAGCCATGGCAAAAGGACTTACCAAGCGGCAAGAAGAGATACTCGCGTGCATTCGGGATTACGTCGCGAAGGAAGGATTCCCTCCGTCGATCCGGGAAATTGGCAAGCAATTTGAGATCGGATCCCTCAGAGGGGTCACCGTACACCTAGACGCTCTCGAACGAAAGGGGTACATCAATCGATCCAACACGCCACGCTCGATTAAGGTTGTTCACCCCGAATTTCAACCTAATGCGGGCATCATGCAACTTCCCTTGCTTGGTACGATTGCGGCGGGCCAGCCGATCTTGGCAGAAGAACATGTAGACGCCATGATCCCAGTTCCACCTGGGATGGTTAAAGAGACAGACAACGCGTTCCTTCTCCGCGTCATCGGAGACTCGATGATCGGCGACGGAATCCTAGAAAGTGACCTCGTGGTCATTCGTCCGCAGACCAACGCCCGCAACATGGACATCGTGGCTTTCCTGCTTGGAGACGAAGCGACCGTCAAGCGGATCAACTACGAACCAAACGGCTCAATCAAGTTGCTTTCGAGCAATCCCAAATACGCGCCGATTCCGGTAGACCGAGAAGGTTCACGCGTTATTGGCAAGGTTGTTGGCCTGATTCGAGACTACGAAGGCCGATCCTTCTAAAGGGTCGGCTTTCGGGTCCAGGTTGTCCCTTCGGGCGTGTCCCGAAGCTCGATACCTTCATCGGTTAACTGCTTGCGGATTTCGTCGGCTCGAGCAAAGTTCTTCGCTTTCTTGGCCGCATTCCGCTCTTCAATCAAGCCGTCAATCCGGGCTTCATCCGGGCCAGCCTCGTTCGACTCGGCCGGCAGGTCGTAGTCGCTCGTCACGATCCCAAGTAGAGCATTGATCTTGTGGAGGAAGGCTCTGGCCGAAGCGGCCGAGGCTTTCGACATCGCTTCACTGTCTCGGTTGATAACCTTTGCGCCTTCCAGCGCCTTAGCAAGCGCGACCGAAGTGTTCAAATCGTCGCACATCGCGTCTAGAGCGCCTTCGTAGATCGGCTCAAGCACCGCGCCGAGTTCGTCTGGTCCGTCGGAACCAGACACCAGGGCCGCGTCCGAGGCCGTAAGCGCACGTCGGAGTCGTTCAACATTTCCGCCAGCATCAATAAGTCCCTGGTCGGTGAAGTTGTACGGCTTGCCGTACACGCCCGAGATGAGAGCATATCGAATGGCGAGCGGGTCGATCCCTTTCTCAATCAGTCCGCGGACGGTGTAGAAGTTTCCAGAACTCTTGGACATCTTCTCGCCGTTCACTTGAAGCCAGCGGGTGTGAACCCAGTGGTCGCAGAAGGTCTTGCCCGTCAGCGCCTCGCTCTGCGCAATTTCGCACTCGTGGTGCGGGAACATGTTGTCTTCCCCGCCGCTGTGCAGGTCTAGCGTGTCCCCCAGGTAGGTGCGCGCCATGACGGTGCACTCGATGTGCCAGCCGGGGAAGCCCCACCCAAACGGCGAGTACCACTGCATCAGGTGCTTGTCGTCCTTCTTCCAAAGGGCGAAGTCGGCGGAGTCGCGCTTGTTGTCGTCCTGAACGACATCTCGAACGCCCTTTCGGAGGTTCTCTTGCGTGTTACCGCTGAGCTTGCCGTAGGCCGGGAAACTATCGACTTTGAAGTAGACGCCGGTCGGAGTCTCGTACGCGTTGCCCTTGCGGATGAGCTCTTCGGTTGCCAAAATCTGCTCCCGAACGTGCTGAGTTGCCTTCGGTCGGACGGTCGGCTCGGTCAGGTTTAGCCGCTGCCAGTCTTGTTTGAATTTGTCCGTGTAGAACTCGGCCAGCTCCCAGACGTTGTTGAAGTTCTCGCCGTCCTTGCTACGCAGGGCTTTCTCCATCTTGTCTTCGCCGCCTGCATCGGCAACGTCATCTTCGGTGAGGTGTCCAACGTCCGTGATGTTCGCGGCCCACGTGACTTTCCAGCCGATGGCCTTGGCCGTGCGGACGATGAGATCGGCGGTCAGAAAGCTTCTGAAGTTGCCAATGTGCGCGTAGCTATAGACCGTAGGGCCACAAGTGTAAAAGCGAAGGTGCTTTGGCTCTAAGGTCTGGAGCGGCTTGACCTGCCGCGACATGGTGTCGTGTAATCGAAACGCCCGATCCGCCATTGGTATCCAAAGTGTACCGGCAGACCGGGCGACCCTCTGATTCGGTTACCGAGAGATCAAGGCGCTACTGGATCAAAGTACGAAATGCGGTCTACGTTGTGGAAACCGGGCAGCGCAAACGTGTTTCGGACGGTACGGTCGAAGTTGAAATACTTGGCGTGTCCATCAAGGAACGAGAAGTTTGATCCCTGATTGTTCCAAGGCGTCCTTTCCAGGCGCTCCAAGAACCAATCTTCGTTATCGTGATCCAGATCGTAGTACGTGGTGAGGTCATCCCATGCTCCCCCCGCTTGCGCAGGCCACGGGTGGTAGTCAATTTCACCATTCAGGCGTGCGCGGAGTCCGACCGTGATCTGTTCTGCTGGCGCACTCGAATTGGTGAGTGGCGTAGCGTGAGTCCAAAGGCCGTTGATCGCATAGTCCGTTTCGGGAGTCTCAGGTTCGCCTTCGTGATCAACCGCAACTCGGGTGTATGCCGGAGTCCGGAAGACGTCGTTCGATTTCACGTACGGATATAGCGACTGGAACCACTCGATGCCCACATCGTGATTCGAAATGAGGCTGAGGTCATCGTTGTCGTTCGCATAGAGCACGATCGCCGTGGCGATCTGCTTAAAGTTGCTGAGATCCTGGGTCTTCTTAGCGGCGGCCTTTGCTTGGGCGAAAACGGGGAAAAGGATCGCGGCAAGAATCGCGATGATCGCAATCACAACGAGCAGTTCAATGAGGGTAAATCCGCGTTTCGATTGGGTCATGTGGGTACCTATAGGGGGTATGAGCATTGAGTATAACACGACTTTGCCGAATCGTGAACGGTGTACAGTTACTTTCAGTGATTCCTGCTGAAACTCGAGAAGATGCCCGAAAGAGACTTGCCCGGATAAACGGCCAAGTTTCGGGTCTGCAAAAGATGATCGAAGAGGATCGGTACTGCGTGGACATCCTCACGCAGGTATCTGCCCTCCGGGCTGCGCTCGATCAGTTTGGGTTGCTGATGCTCTCCACCCACTTAGAAAACTGCGTGTACGGCGACGATCACGAGCACGGCCACGAGTACCAAACGAAGGAAGAGCGGCTCTCCGAAATTCGCGTCACGCTCAATCGATTTTTGAAATGAACGGTGCCATTGCTGTCGACCTGGGCGCTTCAAGCGCACGTTTTGCCGCTGGCTGGCTCGAAGATGGCGAGCTGCAATACGAGATCATCGAGCAGGTCCCTCACCAAACGCGCACTGAGAATGGCCGAATAGTCTGGGACTTCGAAGCCCTCGTCGCTTTCGTAAAGCGTGCGGCCGAGTACGGATCGGTACGATTCGGCCGGGCGACCCTGGGAATCGACGCTTGGGGCGTTGATCATGGCTTTTTAGACCGGCAGGGCAACCTTATCCAAACGCCCGTCTCCTACCGAGACCCTTCGCACGAAGCCGCTTTCGAGTCGCTTGCCCCACATCGGGACGAACTCTATCGACTCACCGGCATCCAGCATCAGCCGTTCAACACGATTTGCCAACTCATCGCCCGCCGCGCGGAGAACCCAAACCTTGTCCATGACACCCATCGCTGGCTCCTTTTGCCGGACCTCATTGGCTATCTGCTCACAGGCCAGGCGCAGTACGAACTGAGCGAAGCATCGACCACGCAGCTCATGGGTCTAGATAATGCGTGGTCTGAGGAAGCTTTCGCCCTTGCCGGATGGCCAGTGCCCGATCTTCAGCCGTCGCTTGCCGGTCACATCGGCGGGTACATCGCCGATGGCGTCCGCCTCATGTCGGTGGGGAGCCACGACACGGCCTCGGCGGTGCTTGGGCTCGAACCGCTGGACGAAACTTCAGCGTTTCTCAACATCGGAACCTGGTCCCTCATGGGCACGGTGATTCCTGCCCCCGTTGTCACCGACGCCGCCCGAATGGGCAATTTCACGAATGAGAGAACCGTTGACGGCAAAGTCCGTTTTCTCAAAAACGTGCCTGGATTCTGGGTGGTGAACCGATTGCACGCCGAGTTGAACATTCCGGTTTCCGTTCCCGACTGGATCGCAAGTGCCAATCTGGACGCGACCGAGCGGATCGACCTGAACGCGCCGGAACTCTTCAACCCGGACTCGATGTTGGAAGCCTGTATTGCCTTGATCGGCAAAAAGCCAGAAAATGCCGAAACCTGGGCCGGAATTGCACTTCTTAGTCTTGTAGAGGGAATTGCCGAGCACATTCCGGCGTTAGCAGAATGTACGGGCCGCGAGTTCACATCACTTCGCCTCGGTGGCGGGCCGTCGCGTAGCGCGGTGTTCCGGGAGCAGTTGCAAGCTCGTGCTGGATTGAGTATTGAGCTCGGGCCGAGCGAGGCGACGATTGTTGGAAACCTGCGATTTCAGCTTAAATCGGCCTAAATTCGTGTTAAGGGAAGCGTCGCGCCTTAACAATCTGAAGCTGGATAAATATTTACCGGCATCTTAACAATTGGGAAACACAAACTCGTGCTTGGTGTTTTCCATGCGAAAAGCATTTACCCTTATCGAGCTTCTCGTCGTTATTGCGATTATCGCAATCCTCGCTGCCATCCTCTTCCCAGTTTTCGCTCAGGCGAAGCTCTCTGCAAAGAAGATTTCTTCCCTTTCCAACGTCAAGAACCTCGGGACCGCTTTCCAGATCTACCTTGGCGACTACGATGACACCACGCCATCGATCTGGGGACGAAACGACCCTGCGAACTGCACCCCTCCAACCAACATCAATGGCTGCTCCAACGAGTGGTGGATGCCTCTCTTCCCTTACTTCAAGTCCATCGACTTGATTTACAGCTCCGAGCGAAACGCAGCGGATAATGACAGCGTTCGATTCGGAGTTTACGGTGCACGCAAGCTTTCGGCTTACGGCTACAACTGGGGCCCATTCGGCTGGCGCGGCGGTGGCCTTCTCGACCGACAGGTTGCCGTTCCACGACCAGGCGGCGGCTTTGGCAACATCAACCGAGGACGATCGGCAACGACCGTTGAAGGCCCAGCAACCACCGTTGCTTTCGGCGACACCTACGACACGCCACGAGCCACCGTTGGTTTCGGCTTCGCTGCTGACACCTACGACGGCTTGACCAACGCTGGTCTCCGCTACGGCGGTTCGTTCAACTACGTGTACGTTGACGGTCACGCTAAGGCACAGGCAGTTCGCGGCGGAGTTCTCCCAGGCGCGTTCAACAACCGATTCATCATCTTCCGAAACATTGACGTAAACACGCTTTGTGCAAACCCAACGGAAGTCATCAACGACGAAGACGGTTCGACCTCGCAGTTGAACACCACCCCAGAACCACCAACCATGGCCTGTGGCGACATCGCTCGATGGTTCCAGACTGCGATCACCACTCCATGCCCAGCGAACCCATCCGCTGCATGTAACTTCACGAACTAATTTCGGGATGAATATCCAGAAACTGGTCGTATTTCTGATCGCAGGAGTAATGGTCTTCGCCCTCTCGGGGTGCGGAGACCCAGCTCCCTCGAAAGATTGGGAAAAGGTAAAGGAAAAGCGCCCTGAAGGCGTGGTAACCGACGATAACGGCGATAAGTAATCGCCAAACTTGAATGGGGCGGACAAGAAATTGTCCGCCCCATTTTTTGTGTCTTAGCCCTAGTTGGTGGTAGCGTGAGGCATGAGGTGGATCGCCGTTGGAATTCTCGTGAGCGTCGGTGCCGCGGCGACCGCGCAGGTGAACTTCCGACCGCTGGAGTATCTCTTCCTGGCCCAACCCGGGCAAGAGTCTGCCGGGGAGTCGGTGGATGCGGAAATTTCTCCGGACGGTCGATACGTTGTCTTCATGACCACCCGACCGTCGGTTCGCAAGGGGCACGATCTCGCCACGTACGACGTGATCCGGGCCGACGCTGAAACCGGTGCGCTCAAAGTGGTGAACCGGTTGCCCGACCAGAGCCCGGCCCCAATCCTGAGCTACTACCCACGGCTCGGAATTTCTGATCGCGGCCGCGCAATCACCTTCACCGCGCCAACAAATCTTCTGACACCGTATGCGCAAAGCAATACCCTCAGCGCGTTCCACGCAAACCTCGAAACCAACGTCATCACCCGCATCGGTTCGGGCTCGTTTGTCGGCGAACTCGGTCGAAACGGGACCCAACTCGCCTATCTCACCGACTTAGGCACCTGCAACTCAAAGAACCTCGTGAACGGCAGTTCGGGGCGTCTCTATATTCCCGCCTTCCAGGACATCGACGGCATCAACGGCAACTTCGGCGGCGTTTTCTCCGATTCCGCGACCGCCCGGATGTTCCTCACCAACATCTTCGACGAGTCGGGACAGCGCATGTTGGGCTTGAAGTCCGTGATGACCACCGGTCAAGCCCGCACGGAAGTAACCGTGCCGTCCGATAAATCGCTCGCCCCGGTCTACATCTCCGACACGCTCACCGACGCAACGTTCATCACGAATGCTCCCCTAAGCCCCCTCGACACCGACCTTCGGTATGACCTTTACCGACGAAACGCCGACGGAAGCTATCGTTTCACCGATCTCGGCACGCTCGTGCCCACCAATGCCAGCCAGCTCTCCATTGCCGCGTCGAGAAGCGGACGTTATGTCCTCGTCGGATTCGATATCAACAATTCCCAGTTCGACATCGATACGTACGTGTACATCGATCAAACCACCGGCGCCGTTAGCAACCCGCGCTTCTATGGCGTGAAGCAGCTTGGGCGACGTCTGAGCGATGACGGCCGATACTTTGCCATCGCGGGTTCCGACGGTCACGCAAAGCGCGTGAACGCGATCAACGAGTCGCAACTCACTGTCGACAGCGGCCCCCACCCCGCGCCACCGCGAAAGCCGCTGAACCAGATGGTGCATTCTGCGGGTGGAGAAGCGATTCTCTTCCGAGGGGTTGAGGGCTATGTGCCGAACAACCTCGAAGGACTCTACATCCGAATGCCCGACCGCTCGGTGAAGCGGGTGAACACCGCCCAAACCCCGATTGCGATCAACGACGCGGGAACGAAGTGGGTTTATCGAACCTGGGATGGCAAAACGATCTTCCGAGACGGCATCGCTGGGCGCACCATTGAACTCCCTCAGGCAACCGGCATCGTTCGCCTCGATGGCGCTGGCGACGTTCTCGCTTACGAGCGCACCGATCGGCAGCTGTACTACCTAAACCTGAAAACCCGGGTGACCAAACTCATTTCTCGAACCCGCACCGGCGCACCTTCGACCGGTTCCAGCGGCGTTCTTGCCGTGGTAGCGGGCAACGGCAGCAAGATCTTCTTCAGCACCAGCGCACGTGATGTTGCCCCCGGTGCCGACCGGTACTACAGCACCTACGAGTACGAAACCGCGACCGACAAACTGTCGCTCATCCGCATGAAAACCGACATCGAGAACCCCGGCACCTGGGTGCGGGCGGTCTCGTATGACGGTACGACGCTGATCTACGGCTCGGTCGAGTCTTGCTACCGAAACCTGTATCGCTACTACGTGCCGACGGCCACCCATAAGCTGGTGTTCAAAGGCAGCCACGTTGCCGAGCAGTTCCACGACACCAACAACACCTATCTCGCATTCGGCGATTTCCGAAGGTCGTTCCTCGTGAACATCTCCGATTCCAACCTGGCCTACCTCGAGCTAAAGCACCCTTACAAAATGGAGGAGCCGAAGTTCCGAAAGGTGGATCCCCGAGCGTTACGATTCCTCAACCACGGATACCCGTGCGAAGTCAACATCGACTTTTTCTATAACTGAACATGAAAAGACTCCTCCTTCTTGCCGGCGTTGCCATTGCGGGTTCTGCGAGCGCAGACCTGATCTACGGCCAGTCCACCCTCGTCTTCCCTGCCGGCCCGGGAGTCCCCAAAGCCGGAACGAGCTACTCGCCAGAAATCTCCAGCGACGGCCGCTACATCTCCTTCATCACCGACCGCATGGATGTCCGGGCGTATGACGAGGTGGATTCCTTTGACGTTGTGCGGGCCGATGTCGTCGGTGGCGTGGTTAAGGTGGTTAACCGACTTGCGAATGGGACGAATTACATACCGGAGGTTGCAGGCGGCACGTTCATTTCAGATCGTGGGCATCACATCGCTTTCACCAGCGGGCGGGTAATCATTCCGGGCTCGCCAACGGATTTTCGCCGCTCCGCAAACCGAGCGAAGCTCGATCAAAAGATTGTCAATCAGGTCCCGAACCGGTTTGCCACTGGCCTCTCGAACGACGGGCTTTCGCTGGTTTACGATCAGATTTTCGGGCAGACCTTCGATCCGTTCAGCTCATTTAACTTTCAAGGAGGCTACACGGGCCAGGTTCAACCGTCCGTCTATTCCAGCGACGCGACCGTCCGTTTAGCAAACCAAACCTTCGGCTTCCCCGACGTGACCGGCATCCAGGCCGTCACCCGAACAGGCAGGTTCTGGCTGTTCCACACGGCCGGAATTGCCGAGACGTTCCGCCCGGTTTGGGTCTCGAACGACCCTGGTATGTCGGGCCCCATCGAAGCCCGGTTCATTACGAACAAGCAAATAAGCCCGCTTGATTTCGATTTTGAACCGGACCTGTACCAAGTGAGTACCGCTACTGGCGAGCGCAGACTCATCCAACTTTCAGGCACCAACATTCGATCGGTTGCCACGTCACGCAACGGGCGGTTCACCGTGGTTCAGTACACCAACGGAATGGCCGACATCATCGATCTGCCGTACAACATGTACGCGCCGAACCCAACCCGGCAAATCGACCTGAGCAATCTGCGCACGATCAGCAAGCACATCAGCGAAGATGGCCGCTACATCGCGGGAATCACGGAAGACGGTCGGCTTGTCCGCCACGATATCACGACCAATATTGGATTCGAAACCGGCGTCGGACCGTACCCTGGCCCGCCGAAGGCCAGCCTGCTCCGCTATCGGAACTCAAGTTCGGGGACGTCAATCATCTTCCGAGCCCCTGACCTATTCGTCTCGGGTCAAACGGCGGGAGTGTTCATCAAGAACACGTCCACCGGCGTCACGCGAAAGCTGGCGACCAATTTTGAGCCGTTTGCAGTGTCGGATTCTGGCCAAGCCTATGTTGTTGGTGACAACAACAACGCGACTTACCGGAACGATGATCTAAACCTCACCATCAGCCTGCCGAATTCAAGCAACCACCAAATTTCCGGTGACGGGTTGATCGTCATGTACCGGCAGTCCATCAGCAGCGTGGATCAGGTCTACATTTATGACGTCCTCGCGCGGCGGTCTCGACTCGTCACAAAGAACATCAGCGGGACGGGATCGATCAACACGGTTGGCCAGGTGCGGTTGTCCGGAAACGGCAAGTTGATCGCGTTCATCTCGAACAACCGCGATCTTTTTAACGGGCCCCAGAGCTTCCGCCTCTACCTCTATGACGTTGCCACGGATCGCCTTTCGAGTCCAACCTTCCCCGGAACACTGGGGAGTAGCTCCTCAGTCTTTGGTATTTCTGCCGATGCCACGAAGGTTGTCTTCAGCAATATGGGCAACGTGGAACAGGTCTGGCGGTTCTACACCCCGCGAAACGCGTTCACCCTCGTGATTCCAAATCGGTTCATCAACCGCGACGCGCGGCTCTCACCAAGCGGCAACCTGCTCTTCGACTTCGACGAGTTTGGCAACACCCTAACTCGCCTGTCCGATGGACGCGCAGAGCGGATGTCGAACAGCCGAGCACTTGACGTCCTCCCCGGCGACAACCGCGCTCGGATCGACACCGACGGCATCCTCCGTGACGTCAACTTCACCTTCCCGCCTGCCCCATAGGCCGGCTTTCGTCATCCGCCCCTCTGGTTCAGCACTGGAACCCAAGGGGCGGGTGGTTCATAATAGGGGCTCAATGTCTCACAGCGACGCCACCGGCATCTTTATCAACGAAACCCACACCAGCGCGGCCATTTGGCAGTACCGCGTTGAGAAGATGCTTTTGGAAGGCAAAACTCAGTACCAGACCTACCAAATCTGCGATATCCCCCGCTTCGGAAAGTCCCTCTTCCTGGACTACAACATCCAGACCTCCATCCTGGACGAGTACATCTTCCACGAATGCATGACGCAGCCGGCCATGACCCTGCACCCGAACCCGAAGAAGGTTGTGGTTTGCGGCGGCGGCGAAGGCGCAACCCTGCGAGAGGCCCTTTTCCACAACACCGTCACCGAAGCCGTGATGGTGGACATCGATGAAGAGCTGGTCGACATGGTGAAGGTCCACATGCCCGAGTGGCACCAAGGCGCTTTCGAAGACCCACGAACCACCCTCCTTCACACCGACGCCCGAGCTTGGCTGGCCGACCACAAAGGCGCCAACTTCGACGTCGTTCTCAGCGACCTCCCGAACCCCCACGAAGACGGCCCAGGCCAGTTCCTCTTCACCAAGGAGTACTTCCAAATCTGCGCCGACGCCATGAGCGAAGACGGCGTGTTCGCGATGCAAGCCGGCTCAGCCAACGAGAACTACCCTGCGTGCATGGCTAGTTGCATCAAGACGCTGGAGAACATGAAAGAAGTGTTCCCGTACGTCAACGGCTACTACGGCATCGTCAGCACGTTTTTCCAGCCATGGGGATTTGTCTTGGCTTCGAAGAAATACGACCCAATGGCCCTCACGGTCGAAGAAATCGCCAAGCGACACGCCGAGCGCGGAGTAAAAAACAAGTACTACACGCCGCGATTCCACCAGGCTTGCTTTACTCTTCCTGAGTACTTGCTTCGAGCCGTGGAAGAGCAGGGACGACTCCTCACCGATGCTGACCCGTTCGTTTGGGACGCCTAAAGGGCCGTCCAAAACGTCTGTAAAGGGTAAATTAGAGCTTCGGCAACGGAGCCGAAGGTTGAACAACGGATGTTTCGAAGACTTTATTGGGTTTCAGAAATCGTAGAAGCGAACGGCCAATCGAAGGTGATTGGTGTATACACGTCCATCCCGGATCTTTTGGATGCGGGTCTCGGACAGCGAGAGGGATCTCAGCAACTTCGGCTGGGACTCTACAAACTGGACAGCGACAAAGGCCCGTTCGGCATCTGGACGTCACCTAACTTCGACGGCATGGAGACGACGCTACAAAGCTTCGTTTCGACCGATGAGATCAGCAGCGAGCATGTCGCCATGTTGGTTTCGGCCGTCGCCGCAGTTCCCGTAGCCTAAAAAGGCTGACGCAAACAAAAAAGCCCAGCGCATTTCTGCGCTGGGCTTTTCTTGTGTGTCCTTACTTGGTGCTAACTGGCTTGCTGCTAGCGTCTTCGGCCTTCAGGGCGTCCATGGCGGACTTCCAGCCGTCGGCTAGGTAGGAGAGCTTGACATCGACCTTAGCGGTGCGCAGTCGCTCCTGAAGGGTCTTGCCGAGGTCGTTTGCCTGGCTGCCTCGTTCTTCGGCGATCTGGCGTCGAACGCTTTCCTTGACCGTCTCGTCGATCTTGATCTTCTCGGCCGCCGTTCGGTTCTGAACGAAGAACTTCAGGAAGTTGCCGCCGTCTGGAATCCAGTTGGATGCGGTGCCGACCTTGGTCTTGTTTACAATCGCCTGAAGCTGCGCTGGCATCTGGTCCACCGCGCGGATTGGGAACGCACCCTGGGTTGCGCGGGCGTTTGGTGCTTCGCTGTATCGGGCCGCCGCGACTGGGAAGCTCGTGCCCTGCTTGAGCGCCGAATCCACCTGGTTCTTCAGCTGCTCAGAACCGACCTGGATGTAGAAAAGCTCGGCTTGGGCTGGCGTCAAGAAGTTGGATGGGTTGTTCTTGATGAACGCATCCACGTCGGCCTGGGTGACCGTGATGCCCTTGGAGATCAGGTTGAATCGCGCAAGGTCAATCGAGAGGTCCTGGCGAATTTCGGCCAGCGACATTCCTGCCGACTGAAGGCTCTTTACAAACTGCGGATTGCGCTTCGTCTGGAAGTCGAGTTCCTTCTTGATCGCGTCATCGTTTGGGGCGACGTTTTGGTCCTTAGCAACTTGGAGAAGCAACTTGCGGTTAATGAGGTCTCGGAGGGCCTGTAAGCCAAGCGAGCCTGCAACTTGCACGTCAACCGGTCCCTGCGGGGTCATGGCGAGTACCGAACGCTTTCGTTCGAGATAGCTGTAGTACTCATCCTTGGTGACCTGCTCGTTGTTGACTACGGCAACGGGACCACCGGTAGCAGATCCGCTGTTGCAACCGACGATGAGACCTGCCGCGATGGGCAAAAGGACATAAAGTGCTTTCTTCAAACCGAATTCTCCGGAACAAGGTGAGGTCGAGACGCAACCCTCCCTCAACGCATAGGTTACAACATCAGAGGCAGCTGGATAGTGCCCACACGAATGTCCCCCATTCGTGTGAGGAAGATGAACCGGTTCAGGCAGCTACCGCAAGCTGCGTCCGAACCATGCCGCGAAGGCGATTTACGGCCTGAGAGTGAAGCTGATAGGCCCGGGATTCGCTGATCTCAAGAACTTTTGCCACTTCAGAAAAAGTGAGACCATCGAAGTAGTGCAGCGCGACCACCGTGCGCTCTCGATCACTCAGCATATCGATGCACGACGCGAGAACATTTCGAATCGCCTTGCCTTCAACAAAGCCACGAACGTTTGCCGACTCGTCTTCAACCAGATCGGAGAACGTTAGGTTATCGTCCGAATCCGAAGGAACGAGATCGTCAAGACTGCCGATGTGACTGCGGGACTGAAGTGCCTGGAGCTGAGCTAGCTGATCTTGCCCCATGCTCGCGGCCTCGGCGAGCTCGGCGCCGCTTGGCGCTCGGCCGAGCCGCACCGTAAGCAGGCTCTCCGTGCGCTCGATCAAGCGAAGCTTGTCTCGCGTGCTTCGAGGAACCCAGTCCTCGTGGCGAATCAACTCTAGAACGGCAACCCGGACCATCGTGATGGCATAGGTCTCAAATTTGGTATCCCGCGTTGGGTCGAAATTATCAACGCTTTTGATCAAGGCGACGATGCCTGCGCTCAGAAAGTCGTCAAAAGTCAAACTGCCGACCGGTCCCGAAACAAGTCGACCGACCGTGATTTTGACTAGATAACTATAGTGATGAATCAGCTCGGTGCGGGCATCCAAGCGACCATAGACATGATAATCTGTCCAGGCTTGCTGCAACTGATCTGGGCTAAGCGCCATTAAATCTCCTCATCGCCAAGTTCACGTAATCCGTTACGAGTCCCCCGACCCATTAACTATATCACCAAGAGGATGCAAACCGATTGGGTTCGGCGTATGGTGGCAAAAAATGGCATCCCTTCAATGCTGATTCTTGCTAAATTTCAAGCGACATCCCGTCATACGCAAGTTCAGTGCCAAAAGGCAGCTTGGCATTGAAATCGTCGTGGTCATAGTCATGGCTCAGGTGGGTCAGAATTGTCCTCTTCGCCCCAATCTTTGCCGCCACTTCCATCGCCCGGTCAAAGTGGAAGTGGTTGGGATGCGGACTAAATCTGACCGCATCGAGAACCAAAATATCGAGGTTCTCAAGCTCTGGCCAAACCGCATCCGGAATCTCGCTCACGTCCGTCATATAGCAAAAGTCGTTGACGCGAAGTGCCAGACAAGGCAAATGACCATGCCGCACAACGAAGGATTTGATCGTGAGCCCGCCCAGTTCCATCACCGGCCGCGCGACCCGTAAATCAAACCGTGGCACCATGATTCCCTCCGGGAATTCCATAAAAGCGTAAGGATAAATCCGCTTTATGTCTGGCATGTATTCCTCTAGGATATATACCGGCATGTCGCGCTTCGTCTTAACACTTAACGAGCGTAAGTCGTCCATACCCATCACGTGATCGGCATGGGTATGCGTTATGATCACCGAATCTAGGTCTTTTACATCGGCTTTCAGCAACTGCAGCCGCATCTCCGGGGAGCAGTCTACTAATACATTGCCACTGCTTCCATTAAGGAGCAAGGATGCACGAGTTCGCCAGTTCTTGGGATTCTGCAGAAACGACTCTGGGTAGTCGAAACCCAGCATGGGTACGCCATTACTTGTTCCGGACCCAAGAATGACCGCGCGGGCCACTTATAGCTCGCCCGCTTTCTTCAAAACTTCAACCGCCACAATCGCGGCCGGAACGTCGGCGTACTGCGCCAGCCGTTCCAAACATCGGGCAAAGTTGCGCTCTCCCATGTCGTCGTACTTCTCCTGACTCTGCCGCGCTTCGGCAATCAGCGAGATGGCGTCTTCATAAAAACGCGCCCGGTTTTGCGGGAGGGACTTGTTGGTAATTGCCGCGTACCGACGGCTGAGCTGTTCGTAAACGCCTTCCCAGTTCGTCCGCGACTCCATCTCGGCGCGGAGCTTGGTCATCTCCGCTTCCTGCATTCGGCGGCGTTCGGCTTCTCGGCGCTTAGATCGCTCGAAATCCTCGGAAGTCGTACCGTCAATCACCCGGACGCGAATGGCGGCATTCGCGGCCTTTGAGGCGGTGACCTCGATCAGTCGCTGGGTTTGCGGCATTCGAAGGTGGCCGCCCAGTTCGTTCTCCCCTTGCGGAACACCAAGAACCAACAAGCCTTCTTCAAGCGCAATCGGAACGGCCGCATTGAGGGCCGCCCATACACCACGACCGGTTACCCCGTGAAGTACCGTGGGAAGAGTCTCTTTCCAAATGGCAACCGCGTCCTGCATACCGCACGATTATAGACGGAGCACCGCGAGAAAGGGGAGACCTAACTTGGCCGAACGAAAGGATCGACCACATCATCCGCACTTTGCACCATGCCGATGTAGGGCGTAAAGCGCCCAAGCCACTTTCGCTGAATCTCCGCCTCGCCGTACATGCCCTCGCCGCACTGCCAAAACACCGGCTCGTCACATTCGTACTCACTAGCGTTGTGGGGGCTCGTTTGCAGGCGCACGTAGAATCGCGGGCTCTCCGCCATCTCAAACTCCCAAGAGGAGTTCAGCATCGTGCCGTCTTTTGCGATCCCGTACCGGCTCATCACTCGGGCGTTCTCGAAAACTGTTCGCGTGCCCCCTTTCGAGGCGTGGTTGTACCAAATGCCGTAGCCAATACTGCCAGCGATCATCAACATGCCGATGGCAAACCACGTGAGGCTGTTCGGAATCCAGTTCATCGGACCCACGTCCGTAATCTGGTTTGTCACCGGAGTTCGGGTGTAAGTGGCGCGGAAAACGCCACCCATCCCAAAAACGAGCGTGCTGAGACAGCCGCAAACCGCAAGCACCACGCCAACTGCCAGAGTCAGACCGGTGATCTTTTCTTTCAGTGGGTCCATGGTTCAGAACCTAGACGTCTGCCTGGTGGCGTTGAGTTCTAGCGACCAGGCATGATGACGTCGGCAACCGCGTAGGAGCGCCGGATGTCTTGCAACATCACCTTTGCTCGTCCGCCGACCGAATCCATGCCGTCCAGCAATTCGATGTAGAAACCGTTATCCGTCCAACCGACGGCCTTGTTGGCATTCTCAAATGCCGACCTTCGCACGTTGGCTTCCATCACCTGTGCCCGTCGGAGGCCCATCAGCAGCTTGTCGAACTCCTCGATGGTTCCCGACTGAATGTCGTACTCCTCGTACTCCATGTCGAAGTTGGCCCGGATGTAGATTCCGCGCCGCATCGCGTGCTCCAGCTCTTCAACGTTCTCGCCGTCCGAGCCGATGAGGGCTTCCACGACCGAAGGGTGGCACTCCACGAGAAATGCGTTGCCCGCTTCCTTGACCTTGCGCCACATGTCTCGCTCGATCCAAAGGCTAACCGTGTCCTTGCTAGCAATTCGGCCAACACCGGTGCACATAGGGCAGATCTCCGTGATCTCTTGGGTCACGCTTTCGCCCGTTCGCTTTCGCGTCAGCTCGACCAGGCCCAGAGAGGAAATCTTTCCAATTCTTGTTCGGGCACGATCTCGCTCAAGGCCACGCAAGAAGTGGTCCATGACACGCTTTCGGTCCGCTTCATCTTCCATGTCGATGAAGTCGCACACGATAATGCCGCCCATATCTCGTAGCCGAAGCTGGCGAAGAATCTCGTTCGCGGCTTCGAGGTTGGCGTGAAGAATGGTGTCGCTGAGCGAGGTGCTGCCGACATGCTTTCCGGTGTTGACGTCGATGGCGGTGAGCGCTTCCATCTCGTCGATGACAAGCGAGCCACCCGACTTGAGCGGAACCTTGTGCTGCATGATTCGGTCGAGCTCTTTCTCGATTCCAAAGTGGTCGAAAATCGGCGTCTCGCGATCGTAGAGGGTCAGCTTGTCCAGCAACTGCGGAGCAACCTTCGCCGCGATCAAGTTGACCTTTTCGTACTCGTCCGGATCGTCGATGACCATCTTGGAGATGTCCTCGCCAAACAGGTCTCGTACGGTTCGGAAGAGCAGCGATTGGTCCTTATGAACGCAAGCCGGGGCGCGAAGCGCTTTCGCGTTTCGTAGCACTTCGGTCCAAAGCGACTGCAGGTAGGCAACGTCTTGTCGAAGTTCAAGCTCGGTTCGACCGTCGCACTCGGTGCGAAGAATCAGGCCAAAGCCGTCGGGGCGAATATGGTCGCCCACTCGCTTCAAGCGTTCTCGCTCGGCGCGCTCCTCAATCTTTCGGCTCACACCGCAGTTGTGCCCTTCGGGCATAAGCACGACGTATCGGCCAGGCAGGGCAATTCGGGTGCTAACTCGAGCGCCCTTCGTGCCGCGTGGACCCTTGGTGACTTGCACCATGATCTGCTGGCCCGACTGAAGGAGGTCCTTGATCTTTCGGCGGCGAAGCTCATTTCGTCGCATCGTGGCAGGACTGTTGTCGTTGCCCGATTCTTCCGGCAGTACGTCGGCGATGCTCAGATAAGCGTTTCGTTCGAGGCCAATGTCCACGAACGCGGCATCCATGCCTGGAAGAACGTTCTGAACGATGCCTTTAAAAATGGAGCCGACAACGCGCTCTTCGCGCTCAACGCGATACTCCATGAGCTCGTTGTCTTCAAGTAAAGCGATTCGGGTTTCCCGGTTCGAAACATTGACGATGATTTCTTTTCGCGGGGCACCGGTTGCGGCGCGAAAGTCTTTCGGTGCGCCGGGGGTGCGGGTTTTTCGTCCGCGGACGTTACGTTGTTTTGCCATTAGCAATCGGTGCCTAGCAGTGTACCGGACGACTGCCCGGAATCCAACTTCAACTTATCGAGCCTGGCTGGCAAATGTCGCGGTTAAAGTTGGTCTTGGTTCCGTCCGACCAGAGCCAGAAGCCGCCACGGCAACCGCCGCACACAAAATCAATATGGTGATGACCTGTTTAATCGCCCGCACGTTCCGCCTCCCTACTCAGTTGTGCGCGCCACATTTGCGCTCACAAAATCAGAATCCGTTCTGATAACAATTAGTTTCGGCAGATTTCTCGATTCTTTCTGAACTTTTTGTGCGGCCCCGGCTTCCGGGTAACTTCCAAGCGTGCCGGTTTACGAGTATCGGTGCCCCGCCTGCCAGGCAAAGTTTCGCGTGCTGGTTGGAATGGTGGCAGGCGAGGAAGACACCAAATGTCCAAAATGCGGCGGAATGCAGGCCAATCGCCTGGTCAGCCGCTTTGCCCGATATCGCAACGAAGACGACCGGATTGATGAGATCGCCGACCGGCTCGAAATGATGGGTGAGCCCGATTCAGCGGCCGGCATGCGCGAAATCGTCCGCGATCTCGGCAAGGCGATGGACGAAGATGTGTCCGACGAAATCGAAGAGCTCTTCGAAGCCGACATGGCCGGCGAGCTAGCAGACGTCGAATAACTCGTGTACCATCGTTTCGCCGATGGCGCAGAAACTTAAGGCAGAAGGAAAACTCATCGTCGTGTGCGGCAGCATGTTTGCCGGAAAAAGTGAGGAGGTCATCCGCCGCGCCCGCCGCTCCTTGTACGCCAAGCGCAAAGTCCAAGTCTTCAAGCCCAGCATCGACAAACGGTACGACGAAAGCATGGTCGTCACCCACATGGGGGTCAAGCACGAAGCCGTTCCGGTTCGAAACGTTGCCGAACTTCGCACCCTAGTAGCGAGCGACACCGAGGTCATCCTGCTGGAAGAAGCCCAGTTTTTTGATGATTCTCTCATCGAGCTTTGCGTCCAATGGGCGGACGAAGGTCGTGAAGTGATCTGCGCGGGGCTCGATCAAGACTTTCGGCGCAAGCCATTCGGCCCGATGCCGGGATTGTTGGCTGCGGCAGACGAGGTTGTGAAGCTGCGGGCCATTTGCATCAAATGCGGCGCTCCCGCCAGCCATACTCAGCGCATCATCGACGGCAAACCCGCCCACAAAAACGACCCGGTGATCCTCATCGGAGCCACCGAGTCGTACGAAGCGCGCTGCCGCCGCTGCTTTAAGTTGCGAGGTTAGCCTTCGCGAACGAGGGTGTACTTTGCGTTCACCGGGCCAGGAGCGCCTGGTAGGGGAACGTTCTTCCAATCGCCCTCGGCCTTAACCGGGGTCCAGTCCTTCTTGTCGAGCCAGAAGATGCTGGTGATCGAAGCAGCGTCGGAGCCGGTCTCTTCAACCTTGCCTTCGACCTTTACGACGTCAACGTTGTTGACCTTCTCTTCGGCGAGGACTTTGAAAGTGGCCTTGAACGCAGGCGTTTCCTTCTTTTCGTCAGCTGCCTGTTCGAACGTCCAACCCTGACCGACGGCAACTGGAGCTTCTGGAACATAGAAGCCGCTCAGGTTCGCCATTCGCCAGGTGCCAGAACCGCTGTCTGCGCCTTGATAGGCCACGAGGAGTCCGCGCGTGTTGTAGGTGCTTCGGGTAGCTGGCTGCTCAGGAACATCCTGCTCTTGCCCAGCAACGGAAAGCTTCGTCTCGGACGCCTTGGTTTCGACGGTGTAGTTGCCGTTCTCTTCAACCTTCGTGACCTTTTCTTCATTCAGGCCGGAGAAAGTCGCTTCGATGCCCGCCAGAGCGATGTCTGCCTTGATTCGGTACTTGACGACTTCGCCTTCTTTCGGCGCTCGCTTGAAGGTAAATCCATCAACGGCGACCGCGACGGCCAAAATCGAGAGCAGGGCCAATGCCGAGCCGATAGTCTTAAAAGAAGTCTTCATAGATTTCACTATTTCGACGGGCATTTTACGACTTCGGTTGCGTCAGTTTCTGGGCATTAGGTCCGTTGGTCGACTTGGTACCCTTCCAACCGGATGTCGCACGAAGAACTGAGGGATTACGACTTCGATCTGCCCGAAGATCGAATTGCCCAAGTCCCACTCGAAGATCGCGCCAGTTCGAAGCTTCTCCACGTCGACCCGGCCACTCGCCGCCTCCGAGATCTGCGGTTCCGAGACGCCATTTCCCTTCTTCACCCTGGCGATGTCCTCGTGGTAAACGACACCCGGGTCAGCGCACTCCGGCTGTTTGGCGCAAAGACCACCGGAGCGCAGGTCGAGGCCCTTCTCCTCCGCGACTTGGGCAACGGAAGGTTCACCGCCTTGGTCAAGCCCGGACGGCGGCTAAAAACCGGCTACGAGATTGAATTTGAAGCTGGCCTAACCGCCACCATCGTTGCCGAGCTTGCCGATGGCCAGCGGGAGATCCAGTTTCACGGAGAGAACATCGAAGATCGGCTCCGAGAAGTCGGCTCGGTTCCGCTACCTCCGTACATCACGACCAAACTAGAAAATCCAGAGCGTTACCAAACGGTTTATGCCAACGAGGGCGGCTCGGTCGCAGCCCCTACCGCCGGACTGCACTTTACGCCAGAGGTCCTGAGCCAGATTCAGGACAAGGGAGTCACCATTGCCCGCGTGACGCTCGATGTTGGGCTCGATACGTTTCGCCCCATCGCCACGGAGAAAGTGGAAGAGCATCACATGCACGGCGAATGGTGCGCCGTGCCATCCGAAACCGCAGACTTGATCGCCAACGCCAAAGGAAGAATCATCGCCGTCGGCACAACTTCGGTCCGCACCCTTGAATCTTTCGCCATTGGCAAGCGGAAGCTTGAGACGGGACGAAAACTCACCTCGATCTTCATCCAGCCGGGCTACGAATTTCAGATCGTTGATGGCATGTTCACCAACTTTCATATGCCGCGGACAACGATGCTGCTCATGATTTCAGCGATGGCTGGCAAAGAACTCATCCAAACGGCATATCAGCACGCCCTGCGTTCGGAGTACCGATTTCTGAGCTTCGGTGATTCTATGTTAATCATAAATTCTGAGTCTGAACCGGAAAAGTGACGGCATCCCGGATAAGAATTACCGTCAACCCTAGACATATCGGTGTAGAATCACACAGCTGATCGAGGAAGCTTGGCGCAATGAGGGTTATCCACATGTCCCCATCGGACTTTGATCCAATTTCGTACATTGAGAACGCTTTTCTTGACAAAAAGGTCGAACCAAAAGTGCCAGATGGCATGGAACTTGACCTACCTGATTTGCAGGAGTATCTGACTCAGGTCCCCCGAAAGGCGGTTAAGTCAAATCAGAAATTCCGCAAGACCGAAATGCGAGCGCCGCGGCCTCGCCGGGCGGAAGAAAAGACTTCCAACTCTGCCATGGATCCCGCCATTCAAGCGGTCTGGCGCTCTTTGCCAAAAAACGTTGAGTTCTTGATTCAGTACTTCAACGACTCCTCCGTCCAGAATTACTACCGTGGCGAATTCAAAGAGTCCCGAGAAGAACTCATTCGTCGCTTGCTCGATCCAGAACTTTCCCTAGAAGACACGAGTCGCCTGCTAGGGGTCGTCCCGGCAACGGTGCGTCGATACACGAATCGTGGCTGGCTAAAATGCCACCGCACGACCGGCGGGCAACGCCGGTTTCGACTGAGTGATCTTGTCCAGTTCGTCGAAGTTCATGGTCGCTTCCCTGAGGAGTGACCATGTCAATGCCGTTGCGGATCGCGGTCTTCTCAGATAGCGCGCTCCCTCTGATCAACGGCGTTAGCGTTTCCGTCGCGGCTTTAATTCAAGAACTGCGTGATCGCGGTCACGACGTCGACTTGTACGCAAATCGGTTTCCGGGGTTTGTTGAGACCCACCCCAACAACATCCGATTCAATGCGGTGGAGATTCCGTTCTGGCGCGGCTACCCGGTCACGATGCCTCCGCTCGGAGCCCAACTCAAACGATTTCGAGCTCGGCCGTACGATATCGTCCACACTCACACGCCGTTCCCGGTAGGCATGATCGGCCTTCGCTGGGCCGAGTCGCACGAGTTACCGATCGTTTCCACGTATCACACGCTGTACGATCGGTACTCGCACTACGTAAAAATTCTGCCGCCAAGGTTCGTCCGTTACCGAATCGCTCGGCACACCAACTACTATTACAGCCGCGTGAACCACGTCATTACGCCGAGCGAAGCGAGCCTCAAATGGCTGCGCCGGCACGATGTTCACACCTCCGCGACGATTATTCCAACCGGGAGCCCGCTTCCCAAGCCACAAAACCGAGCGGAGCTACGCGCGAAATTTGGGCTGAATCCAACCGATCTCGTGCTCCTCTACGCTGGCCGCCTAGCACCCGAAAAGAATCTCCGACTTCTGCTCGAAGCCGTCTCAGACGTTATGCGAGAGCGGCCAGAGGCTCAGCTATGGCTCATGGGGGATGGCCCCTATCGCGGAGCCTGCGAGGACTTGGTGGATCAACTCAAAATCCGGTCGCGCGTGAAGTTTTTGGGCTTTGTCAGCCAAACATCAGTAGGGGAAGTGTATGGCGCAGCCGACTTGTTTGTCTTCGCCAGTGTCACCGAAACCCAAGGCTTGGTTGTTCAAGAGGCGATGCTTCACCGATTGCCCGTTGTGGTGGTCAGCGGCGGCGGAGCGAGTGAAACCATCGTCGATGGGCACAACGGACTTCTGGCTCGAAATGACCGTATGGACTTTTGTCAGAAAATGATTGAAGTCCTGAGTTCGAACGAAAGCCGAAACCGTTTGGCAGAAGCGGGATTTCATTCACAATTGCCTAGGTCCATTCCCGCGATGGTAGACCGCGTGCTTCAGGTGTACGGTCAGGTCATATCGGAGTTCCGTAGCAAAGAGGCAAAACTTGATCCATAACGAAACTATCCAGCCTCTGGGAACTGCGGCGGACCGCAAGCCATTACTCGACGGGTTATTCCTGCTGATTGGGCTCACCGTTCTGCGGTTGCTGGTTCAGTTCGTCCCCGTGCCGCTGGGCATGGTGCCGACCGTTAGCCTGATCATCAGCATGGTTTTCGTCGGCCTGCCCATTGCCGCACTCTTCCGGGCAGCCGCCTTTAAGTGGAGCATCAAAGCCGCGGCGCTGGCGCTCTTGCTCGGACTGGTCCTCCAGTTCGGCCTTGCGTTCGTCGCGCCGATGTTCGTTTCTGGTGTCGCCGCCGTGCTCCACGGTATTTCTCAGGGTGGGCTTGTGGTGTGGACCCTCGGGCTCGGCGTTCTGCTTTCGCAGATGGTCAACGATAAGAATTTGATCGTTCCGATCGCGATCTTTCTTGCGCTGTTTGACGTTTGGCTCGTTTTTGTCCCAGAAGGGCCCGTCGGACAGATCGCCCGAGGAAACAACACGGCCCTTGCTACGGTCGCGTACCAGCTCCCCCGGCCGACAAACGTACCAACGGACGGACGCGCGGTGCCGCTGGCGTACGTTGGGCCGGCTGACTTTTTGTTCATGGCGATGTTCTTCGCCGTGCTTTATCGATTCCAACTCCGGATCCGCCAAACCGCGATTTGGCTCACGCCGGTGTTGATCGGCTACCTGCTGACGACCCTGTTGTTCGGTTCCGTTCGCATTGGACCGATCAGTCTGGGCGCCCTGCCCGCGCTCCTACCAATCGGCGCCGTGGTTCTCGCGGCAAACTACCGTGAATTCAAGTTCACCGCGGAAGAAAAGCTGACGACGATCGTGCTCACCGTGGTGTGCCTCGGCCTTCTCGCTTGGCGATTTAACGTGCAGCCGCCAAAGCCGCCAGCTGAGCCTTCGATGAAGGCGCGCGGCCCAAAGCGTTCAAAATCGATGCGCTTGCCACAGACAGCTGAGCAAGGTCAATTCCGGTAGCGACACCTTCCCGTTCCAGCGCATACACCAAGTCTTCCGTCGCGAGATTTCCCGCCGCTCCGGGAGCATAAGGACAGCCACCCAAGCCAGCGGCGCTTGCATCAAATCCAGCGTTTGGCGTCGCTTCAAGGGCTGCAAACACATTTGCTAGGGCCGTGCCGTTCGTGTCGTGAAAGTGCCAAAACACTTCGGTCGGATTGAGATCTGTCGCCACCCGTTTTGCAAGTTGACGGACCTCGGATGGCCCAGCAACCCCAATCGTATCGCCGAAGCTGATTTCGTCGCAGCCAAGTTCCACTAGCGCATTTGCAACTTCGATCACTTTTGCGGGATCAACTTTTCCGGCATAGGGACATTCGAAAGCCGTGCTGACGTAGCCACGCACCCAACTCCCCGCTGGTCGCAACGCGAGCAGATCGCGGAAGGCATCTAACGACTCGGCAATCGTCATGTTGATGTTCTTTTGCGTAAAGGCATCGCTTGCGGCGGTAAAAATCGCGAACCTTTTCACGCCGACTTCGACCGCGCGCTGCATTCCCCGAACGTTCGGAACCAGGGCACTGAACATTGGGGCCGGCGGCAGCATTGGCCAAAGCTCTGCCGCATCGGCAAGCTGCGGAACCCACTTTGGGCTGACGAAGCTGGTCGCTTCGATTTCGCGGATGCCGGCCTTCACCAAGGCGTTGATGAACTCCAGCTTTACCTGGGTTGGAATCGGCACCGATTCGTTCTGCAAACCATCGCGAGGGCCGACTTCGACAATTCTCATTTAGGTGTGACGCGGAATAGCACCGCCGAATCTTCAACCTGTTGTCCGGTGGAAACCCCAACGTGCGAGACCTCGCCATCAAACGGCGCCAAAAACGGTTGCTGCGTCTTCATCGCCTCAAGGACCACCAAGGTTTGACCTTTGGTCACCGCATCGCCGACTTGAACCCGGACATCGACGATAAGGCCAGGCATGGGCGCCCGAGTCTCTCCACTCGCGGCTGCACCAGCCCCCGTTCGGCTTGGAGGTTTGGTTGAAAACTTGTACTGGAACCCTCGGTGCGACACGAGCACCTCGTCGCCCACCCTCACGGCGGCAACAGAGACCGAACCTTGATCGGTGATCAAGCGAAATCGATCGCCATCCGGCTCGATCCGAGCCGATGTCTGGCCATCAAAGAGTTCACCGTCAAGATACAGTCGCATGTTTTTGCTCGCGATACCAGGCCGCCCCTTCTATAAAGGACTGGAAAAGTCGGACGGTCGCTTCATCATCCGGAGTTCGCTCGGGATGCCATTGGACCAAAATGCAGAATCGGTCCGTTGTTCCTTCCAAGGCTTCAATCGTGCCGTCTTCGTGTGTCGCAACGACCTTGAGACCTTGTCCCACTTCCGAAACAGCCTGGTGGTGGTACGACTGGCCGAGGATGGTGTCGGCACCGACTACCCCGGCGAAGCGACTATCTGGTTCCACAGCGTACTGCTGTGTCTCCCCCGTTGAGTGTGTGTGCGATCCAACTCGGTCCGGTGTGTGCTGCTCCAGTTTCCCGCCCTGCATCACGTTGACGAACTGGCACCCATAGCAAATACCCAGCACGGGAGTTTGGGGCGGAAGCGCCCTATAAACCTGGGATTCTATGCGAAATCGCTCTGGGTGTTGCAGTTTGTTGGCAATGTGATTCTCTTCTCCAAACTCTTTTGCGTCGATGTCAAGACCACCGGGAATAAGCAATCCGTCAATCAAGTTCGCTACCGTTTCGGCATCGCTGTGGGGAGTAATGATCAACGGTACACCGCCTGCTCTCGCAACCATCTCGGCGTAGTTCAGATTCAGTTGGACACGCCCCCCACCGGTTCGCGCGTCCTTAACCTCGATGACATCTCCCGTGATGCCGATGATCGGTTTCGACACCGTCAGAGAAGCTCCCGAATGTGCTCCACGTTCTTCTTAACCGCGTTGAGGAACTGCGCCGCGCCCACGCCGTTTGCCACCCGGTGGTCGAAGGTGAGCGCTAGGTTCGCACATCGCTGCAGCTTGAGTTCGGTGGTGTTCTGTGCCAAGCCGTTGTAAGCCTCGCCCAAGAACAGCGTTCCCACGCTAGGCGGAACTACGACCGGAACCGCATCGCGAAGACCAAACGACTGCATGTTGGTCAGCGATAAGGTGACGGTTTCGTTCGCCTGATCCTTGCCCTGCCGCGCAAGTTCAATCTTTTCGCGGGTCCGCTGGGCGAATGTTGGCCAGTCGAGCGTGTCCGCATCCTCGACCACCGCAAGCACCAACTCATCGCCGGGCAAGCTCACCGCAATGCCGAGCGAGACGTGATTGTAGGTCCGAAGCGTCGTATCGTTGACCAAGCTGGACCGGAAGATTGGGAACTGGGCAAGCGCCTTTGTCACCGCGAAGGCGAACATCGTGAATGCGCTCGGCTGGAAATCGTTGCCCGAGGCCTTGATCTCGGCGCGGAGCGTTTCGATCTGCGTCCAGTCGACCACAACAATCTCGGTTCCTGGAACGACAATCGCGTTGCCGCGGACCATGCGGGACGACAGGAGTCGCTGCTTGCTTGGCACGGCGCTATCGACGAATGCGCCGTTGGCCGGCGCTGAGGCGCCACCGAGATGGGCATCAATATCGGCTGGCATCAGCTTTCCGCCCGCCGCTTCCGCGAGTTCGGCCAGGACGGCATCAGAAATTCCCTTTTCCTTTGCGTAAGCCCGGGTTCGAGGTGGAATATTTGCGCCGCGCACGCCACCAGATGCAGCCGCGGTCTCGACAACTTCTTCGGTTTTCGGTGCACCGTGCGACGACGTCACCTGCTGTTCGTCCTCCGACTCAATTCTCGCGATGTCCGCGCCGATGGCGAGCAAATCATCTTCCGCCGCGAGCCACTCAACGAGAGTGCCGGAGTAGGGGCTCTCGACATCCATGACCGCCTTGTCCGTCTCCATTTGGTAGATCGGCTCGTCACGCTTGATCGTGTCTCCTGGCTTCTTTAGGAAGGAAACGACCCGAGCCTCTTGGAGGCCCTCACCGAGTTGCGGAATCTGAATGGAAACGATGGCCATGGCATTCTCCCGCGCCTGCGCGGATGAAACCTAGTTTGGCATGAAGACCCGGAGTTCGGAAAATCGGCCGATATACTTGAGGAATGTCTCGGGTGAAACGCTTGAATACGGACGTGGAATATGCCACGCATCAACAGCGCGTTTTAGGCGGAATCAAACGTAGTTACGTTTTCGCTCCTGGGCCCGACCAGACGTGGAGGATTATTCACGTTTCGAAAGACGTCATTCCAACCGGTTTGCTCGGGAAAAGCGACATCCACCCGTGGAGCTTCGCGGCAGCTCCCGAGGAAGGAGTATTTAACCGAAGCGAGGTTGCATTAATTGCAATTGAGGATGATGGGAAACTTCCTTGGCCGGAGGGCTGGAATGAACCGATGCTTGTCATTGAACGAGCGCCGAAGGGTAAAGCTCTTGTGGCTGAAGTGCGAAAGGCGTACGACCCTTGACTCCTGATTCAGCAGCACCAGCGAGCAGTTGGGAATCGGCATTCTTCCGTCAGGCTAGAAGCGCTCTATCAGCGGCGAGCAAGCTTGAGTCATCCGGAGGAGATTTATGCCAGAGATTACATTGCTTGCAAATGTCCCTCGAGTGCGTAGCGAAGGCGTATGAAGCAAGGCACCTTGGTCTTCGTCCTCGTTTCCAGCATTCAGCTTTCTCTGCCTACGTCGCGCACATCCCGATCGCCATCTCGATGAATGCTGGTCCAAGACCTATTGGTAGCCTTCTGCGGTCATTCAACAGAGTTAAAGACTTTGCAATAAAGATCGAACGGTTGAACCCTCAGGTCGCGAATCGGCTTGGCACAGGAATTAATGTTGAGTATCCGTGGATTGTCGCGGCCACGGTCGAATCACCCGTTAAGTATCCGTTCAGCCGCTCGTACCCAAGATCAAAGCGGCTCAGCCTGATGGACATGCTCGACAATTTGTTGATATTCGAAGGCTACTAAAGGTATTCTCTTCGTTCTGCCCGGGCGATGCTTCCCTCTCCCCGCTGGCGAAAAACCAGAAGAGATTTGCCATGGCAAAGAAAATTACCGCGAACATCAAGCTCAACATCCCGGCCGGAAAGGGAACTCCAGCTCCGCCAGTAGGTCCTGCCCTCGGTCAGGCCGGCATCAACATGATGGAGTTCTTGAAGAAATTCAACGAAACGACTGCCCCGAACATGGGCTTCGTGATGCCGGTTGAAATCACCGTCTTCGAAGATCGCTCCTACACTTTCAAGATCAACCAGCCGCTCGTCACGGATCTCATCAAGAGAGCCGCCGGAATCGAGCGCGGTGCGGCAAACGCCAAAACCGACAAAGCCGGGTTCCTTACCAAAGAAAAGCTTCGCGAAGTTGCAAAGCAGAAAATGGCTGACCTTAACACCACCGACGAAGAAATGGCTATGCGCATCGTTGCCGGTTCGGCACGATCCATGGGCGTTCGCGTCGAAGACTAAGCCTTTAGACCTGGTCGGGTGTAACTCACCCGACCGGTGCGCGTCTGTTCATCGTTACGAACATGAAAGTTCGACTTCTTTCCTTCGGGATTCTTCTGGCCTTTGGCCAGATAGCGTTGGCTCAGGTGGGAACCTCCGTGTCACCAGACACCGGAGCAGACTCCTCGGCGCAAAGTGCCGCCGATGCGCTACGTCAGCACGCCGGGACCGATGGGGCATTTCTTGCTGCCGGTCTGCTCAAATCCAACTTTAGCAAAGAGGACCTCGCTACCATTCTCGAGTTTCCGAGCGACCAGATCGTCATCGTCTCGCTCACTGGCGCGCAAGTGAAGCAGGCTTTCGAGCGCTCGATCCAACTTTATCCTCAGCCAAACTCCGGCTTCCTCCAAATTTCTGGCTTTGAAGTCTCGTTCAACCGATCCGCTCCGGCAAACTCACGCGTCCTAAGCGTAACCGCCAATGGATCCAAGCTGGATGAAGCTCGAACGTACACCATCGCCATGCCAGCAAACCTTGGGCGCGGCGGGTTAGGCTATTTCAAGATATGGGACAAGAGCAAAATCACCAAGACGCTGCCGCAAACCTTGGAAGAAGTCCTGCGCGGAAAGCGGGTTACCGACTCCTCGCCACGCTGGTTGGCTTCGGGCTCCTGAGCGTCCCGCACAGTCAAGACCCGGTAGCTTCTGTCAAGCCGTTTAGCGGCGAAGCTGCTTACACCTATCTGAAGCAGCAGTGCGAGTTCGGTCCACGCGTTCCTGGAACCGTTGGGCACGCGAAAGCCAAAACCTTCATTCAGGACGAAGCAACGAAGTACGCCGATAAGGTTGAGCTCCAAAACTTCACCCACCGCTGGACGAAGACGCGCGACGTCTACGACATGACCAACGTGCTCGCGTTCCAAAACTGGGAGAAAGCCACCACGCGGGTGATTCTGCTTGCCCACTGGGACACTCGCCCAAGCGCCGATATGGAGGCAAGACCGTCAGATCGACTTAAGCCGATCGTGGGGGCAAATGACGGTGCCAGCGGCGTTGCGGTTCTCCTCGAACTGATGAAGACCCTTAAGGGGCGCACCGGCTCGGTAGGTATTTGCTACGCGTTTGTTGATGGAGAAGACCTTGGGCCGGACATTAGCGAAATGTTTCTTGGGGCCGAGTACCTTTCTCGAAACCTCCCGTCGCCGAAACCGCAATACGGGATTCTCCTGGACATGATCGGGGACGCCGAGCTTGCGATTCCGAAAGAGGAATACAGCAACTATTACGCGCCGGAGCTGATGAAGGCCCTGTATCTCCACGCGGCTTCGCTTGACATGCGTTCGACGTTCCCCAACGTCATCGGGAGCCCAATCCTGGATGACCATCTCAGCCTTAACCGCGCCGGGGTTCCGACCATCGACTTAATTGACTTCGACTACCCCTACTGGCACACCCTGCAGGACACTCCCGACAAATGCAGTGCCGAAAGTCTCGGCAAAGTCGGCAAACTTCTGGAAACCTGGTTCACAAAGCCAACTCCTTGGACTCTCAAGCGCTAACCCCGCGTAGAAGCACACATGATCTCACCATACGATTGGCAAGAGGGCGTCAGTAATCGCGCCCAGTACATTGAAGGACGACTCGCTCAGGGTCTTCCCGTCCTCGCCATCTCGCTGAATGAAGGATTGCTGATGTACTCCCGTCGACGCCAGAGCCGGAAGGTTTTCGAGATCTACGATCGAATCATCTTTGCCGGGCTTGGGCAGCAATCTGACCTTGAAGCCATTCGAGCCGCCGCCCTTGAGTTTGCGAGTCGCGAGGGGTATCAACGCAGCGAAGACGACGTGACCGTACAACGCGTCGCCACAACCGTAAGCGGACCGATCAAACAGGCTTTTGCAGACTTCCGTACCGCACCGGTTGTTGCCCGTTCGATGTTCGGTGAACTGGGCGAAACGCCCGAAAAAGACACGTACTACGTCATCGATTTCGATGGTGATTACGCTGTGGCTCGGCTTCGGTCGGCAATCGCTGGCACGCTCGAGTCGGGTTCCAAATTGGAGACCGCGCTTGCGGCAATTCCGGCTTCTACTGATCCCGAGGAAGCAATCTTGAAGCTCTCCGACATTTTTGATTCCAGCTTCGAAGGAACCGTCCCTGAGGGTCTCAAAGAAGAAGCGATCCTCATGGAGCGTAATACGCTGCGAGAGGACCGCTTCCGAGTGCTTCGGGCCGTTGAAGGGATCTAAGCCCGGATCAGCAAAACCGGATAAGGCTCCGACACAACCTGGTGAAGGGCCACACTTCCCGTGAAGACGCGCTCGATGAGGCCGTGCCCCTGCGCTCCAAGGATCAGAAGACTCGCGGCTTGCTCGGTCATCGTGTTCGAAATCTGTTCGTTCACGTCTCCGGCAACCACGCTAAAGGTGACGTCGTAGCCGGATTCACCCAGTCGGGTCGCTAGGGCCTGGCACTTCTCCGTAAGCTGCTCCGCAACCCATTCCTTCATGTCAATCTGCAGGTCGGGCAGACTTCGGAGCACCATCTTCGTTTCGAGTTCGTCGATGTCGTAGACGGTCAGAATGTGGATTTGCTGCAGCCCCATCGGCGCCATCTTGAGGAACTCCTCAAGCGCACGAGTCGCGTATTCCGAGTGATCCGTCGCGAAAACGGCTTTGAGAGGTCCTTCTGGGAGCGATTCTCCCTTTGAAACAAGCACCGATGACTCCGATTCGTTGGTGAGCGAGTTGCTCACGCTGCCCAGAATCGCGCTCATCCATTTACCACGAACGACAGAGTTCACGACCAAAAGGTCGGCCTTGAGTTCGCTGGCTTCGCGAAGGAGTACCGGCACGACCGCGCCGAAGAGAACAACAGATTCCGCCTTGATGCCGTCGGCTTCCAAACTCTCGACGGCTTGCGCCACTGCCCGGTGAGCGGCCGAATCGGTCTGGCTCACGTAGTCCGTGGCCACAAACGGTGCACCCGGCCCAAGCGGAACGATCGGAGGAGTCGTATCCACCGCAGAAACGACCGTGACCTCGGCTCCGGTGAAGCCTAGTCGTACGAACAAGTCCATTCCGGGACGGTAACCGCCACCTGCATCAACGCCAATGATTACTTTCATTTTTCGTCCACTCCGTCCCCATTCTATGCTCTTTCACGAAGGCTTGCTGGGGTCAGCGATTTTGCCGCTACAATGCCCGGATGCGCTCGCTCTGCCTATCCCTTCTGCTGCTCCCGGTCCTTGCCCCGGCAGACATCGTTCCAAGTCAGCTTTACAACGGCATCAACCGGCCCTTTAAGGTCCAAGTACGCCCGCCCTTGCGCGCCGAACGCATTGAACTTCAACTTTGGGATGCCGGTAAGGCCACACCGATCTCGACTAAGGCTGCTTCGTCCGGCACCCAAGACCTTGCCAAGCTGTTTCCAGAGCTCTGGACGAGCAAGCCAAACGGGGTCAAATACGTTCAACTGGTCGCCGACGGCAAGCCCACCGACGCTCCGCTTGTCCTGCAACCGATGACGAGCCCACAAATTTCCCGACTCGCGGCGGATGGAAAAACGGTCGAGTTCGTGCCGGACGAAGATCAGGAGTTCGCTGGCTACCGCGCCTATCAAGATCGAAACTTGGTAATCGAAACAAGCTTCGGAAAGATGGAGTTTCGGCTCCGCCCAGATGCCGCTCCGAATACGACTTTCAACGTGCGAGGCTTCGTTGAAGGCGGCTTGTACAACGACACCATCTTCCACCGCGTGGTTGCCAAGCGTGCGGACGGTACGCCGTTCGTGATCCAAGGCGGCGACCCCGCGGGGACCGGGAGTGGCGGACCTGGCTGGGCTTACCCGCTTGAAAACAGCACCCTCCCGCACGACTTCGGCGTGATCTCAATCGCCCGAAGTACCGACCCAAATACGAACGGTTGCCAAATCTTTGTCTGCCTCAGCCGGGCAGGAACCAAGCACTTGGACAGCCGGTACGCCGCGTTTGGACAGCTGATCAAGGGTGCCGAAGTCGTGCTCAAAATTGGGGCGGTTCCGGTGGGCAAAGCCGATCGCCCGAATGACCCACCCAAGATTCATCGCATGAAGCTCATTCCGGCTTCGCCGTATGGAACCGGGCCGAAACCGCTACCTCGCCCGGATGAGCCAGCACCGGCCGGAAAATAACCTAAATTTGGGGTCTTTTGGCAGGATATGCCGGGCGGAACTTGCGTATTCCGCCCTGTGAACCGTACAGTGAACGGAATGACTTTAGGAACCTTCGCGGTCCTTTTGGCAAATACCGCAACCGCGGGGGTGACTTCCACCCAAGCCAACGACCCCTTTTACCCTGGTCCGAACCCGATGCTCATGAAGCATCCCACCGTCAATGCAACCAGCATCGTTTTCGAATATGCCGGTGATTTGTGGTCGGTACCCAGATCCGGCGGCGCGGCCCAGCGATTGACCACCGATGCCGGAATCGAATCTGAGCCATTCTTCTCGCCAGACGGTACGCAAATCTTGTTCAGCGGCGAATATGACGGCAACCAGGACGTGTTTGTCATGCCGGCAACCGGCGGCAGTCCAAAGCGATTGACCTTCCACCCGACTACCGATCGAGCCGCGGGATGGACACCCGATGGAAAGAGCGCTCTGATCACCTCGGGAATGCTTCTCAACACCATTCTTCCGCGGCTTTTCACCGTGGCTGTTAATGGCGGAACGCCAAAGCCGTTACCTTTGCCTTCCGGCAGCATGGGCTCCCTCTCGCCAGACGGCCAGCGAATTGCGTATGTCGCGGGCATCAAGTGGCAAGACGCCTGGAAGCGATACCGTGGTGGGCAAACCTATGCCATCTGGATCGCAGACCTAAAGGATTCGAAGTGGAAGGAGATTCCACGAAAGAACACCAACGATGAACAGCCGATGTGGATCGGCGACCGGATCTACTTCCTTTCCGACAAGAAGGGTCCGGTGAGCCTCTACAGCTACGACGAGAAGTCTGGTCAGGTCGTTGAGGAAGTACCTCCGGCTGGCTTCGACATCAAGTCTGCGACCGCCGGGGCTGGGGCCATCGTTTACGAAAAGCTCGGCTCGATTCACCTTTTCGACCCCAAGACGCGAACCAGCCAGCGGGTCGACATTACGATTTCTGCCGACTTCCCCGAGGTTCGCACTCAGTTTAAGGACTTATCGAACCGAATTTCGGGAGCGAGCCT
This sequence comes from bacterium, assembly GCA_027485645.1. Lineage (GTDB taxonomy): Bacteria > Armatimonadota > Fimbriimonadia > Fimbriimonadales > Fimbriimonadaceae > Fimbriimonas. The sequence continues at coordinate 520,878 of JAIXQR010000001.1, read as the reverse complement.
GTCTCCAAGCGGCCAGCGCGTTGTGGTTGAATCCCGCGGGCACATCTTGACCGTTCCCGCCAGCAAGGGTGATATCCGTGAACTGACCGGCCGACAGGGCGTGGCTGAGCGATTCCCCGCTTGGTCGCCCGACGGGCAAACGATTGCCTTCATCAGCGATTCCACCGGCTGGTACGAACTCATTCTCCACAACCCCGCGACCAAGGAAGAAAAGCGCGTTCGCCTCGGCGAGGGACTTTCGTATTTCTCGACTTTGGTGTGGTCGCCCGACAGCAAGGCGATCGCCTACACCGACAACAAGAAGAACGTTTGGATTCACGAACTATCGACCGGGCGAAACATCAAGGTGGACACCGGGACTTACGAAGACCCGAACACCAACATCGTGCCGCGCTGGGCGCCGGACTCGCGCTGGCTCACTTGGGCTCGAGACCTCGACAATCACCTGAATGCGGTGTTTGTTTACAGCCTCGATTCCGCGAAGACCACGCAGATCACGGACGGTCTGAGCAACGCGAAGTACCCGGTGTTTGACCGAGACGGGAAGCATCTCTACTTTGTCGCCAGCACCAACACGGGCCCTGCAGCGAGCTACCTGGACATCAGCAGCTACACCAACCTCAACGTGGTCAGCAGCGTTTACGCCATCGTCCTCAAGAAGGACGGCGAGAACCCGCTGGGCCCTGAGAGCGACGAGGAAGCGGTCAAAGAACCAACCCCACCGACGCCTCCTGCAACTCCGCCAACTGCCCCTCCCGCTGGAGGTCCGCCTGCCGGTGGTCCGCCAGCTGGTGGCCCTCCGGGTGGACCAAGAGGCCCGCGGCCCGCGGTCAAAGTGAGCATCGACTTCGAAGACATTTCACAGCGAATCCTCGCCCTCCCGATGCCAACGGCCGACTACTCCGCACTGGAAGCGGCAACGCCTGGCTCGTTCTTGGCGGTCTACTCTTCCCCTCGGGCAACTCTAACGTCGCCCGCGCAGGTGACGCTTCTTCGCTTTAGCTTCGCTACTCGCCGACCTCAACCGGTCGGAACCGGAGTACAGCTCCTTGACGTCAGCGCAAACGGCGACAAAGCCCTGATCCTCCAAGCGGGTCAGCTTCAGATCCTCAGTACAGTGGCCCCCGCGCCGCCAACCCCGCTCGAAATCAGCGGGATGCGGATCAAGATCGACCCTCGCCAGGAATGGCGACAGATGTTCAAAGAAGTTTGGCGAAACGAGCGAATCTTCTTCTATGACCCGAACCTGCACGGCATCAACGCTGGCGAGATGGAGCGTCGGTACGAACCGTTCCTGAAGAACATCGCGAGCCGCGCCGACCTGAACTACCTGTTCACCGACATGCTAGGCGAGCTCAGCATCGGCCACATGTTCATCGACGGCGGCGACATTCCAGGCAAGCCGTTCATTCCGGGTGGACTACTTGGCGCCGACTACTCGTTTGAGAATGGTCGCTACCGCCTAACCCGGGTCTACAACGGCGAGAACTGGAACCCCGGTGCGCGAGCTCCGCTGACCGCTCCCGGCGTCAACGCCGTGGCCGGTGAGTACATCCTCGCTATCGATGGCAAGGACCTTACCGAACAAGGCGATATCTACGAAAAGCTAGAGGCCAAAGCGGGCAAACAGGTCAAGATCAAGATCGGACCGAAGCCTGATGGCGCGGGCTCCCGAGAAGTGACGGTCGTGCCCGTTGCGAGCGAGAATGGCCTTCGCGCCCTCGCTTGGCGAGAGGACAATCGTCGCCTCGTTGATAAGCTTAGCGGCGGAAAGATTGGCTACGTCCACGTTCCCGACACGACCGTCGGCGGTTGGACGAGCTTCAACCGGTACTACTACGCCCAGTCGAACAAGCAAGGAATGGTGATCGACGAGCGGTTCAACCAGGGCGGACTGATCAACGACTACATGGTTCTCGAGATGACCCGAACGCTCCAGGGTGTATTTGCCCCGAGAAGTGGAAAGGACGGACCAACCCCGGGCGTCAGCGTCTTTGGACCTAAGATCATGGTCATCAACCAGTGGGCCGGTTCGGGCGGAGACATGTTCCCATGGCTCTTCCGAAACCAAAAGGTCGGAAAGCTTGTCGGCAAGCGAACCTGGGGCGGCCTCGTCCGAGCCTTCGGCTTCGAACTCGTTGACGGCGGCGTTGTCCGAGCACCGGACGTAGCGTTCTACAACCCGAACGGAACCTGGGACGTTGAAGGCTGGGGCGTGGAGCCAGACATCGAGGTCGAAATGGACCCCTACCTCTGGCGCCAAGGCCGAGACGCGCAGCTTGAGCGAGCCGTCGCCGAAGTCCTAAAGGAAGCCGCGACGTTCAAGTATCCAAAACCGATCAAGCCCGCGTACCCAGATCGAACGAAGATCGACATTCGGTACTGAGCTGAGTTAGCCGTTCATTGAGATCAGACGGGTCAGTATGGCGAGTGCCACACTGACCCGTCAATTTATGAGGGGCTGCGATACTAAAGCCAGAGTTGGACCGCAGACGAAAGGCTCGCAGAATGGAACAACCAATGCAACTGTTGACCGAAGGTGAAGAAGGAACCGTGTTCTTCGGAAGCGGAAACGTTTTCGCGGATATGGATCTGCCAAATCCGGAAGAAAGGCTCACCAAGGCAAAGCTTGCGAGCACAATTCACGAGATCATCCAATCTCAGGGATTGACGCAGCAACAGGCGGCAGAACTCATGGGAACTGATCAGCCGAAGGTCTCAAAAATCATCCGCGGTCGCCTCAGCGAGTTTTCAACCGAATGGCTGCTGTCTCGAGTGCTGAACATGGGTTTGAACGTGGACATCCTGATTCACACTAAAGCCACTGAAAATCGCTCGGGCACAATCAGCATCGCCTGCGTGTAATCCAACGCAAAACTCGTGCAAACCGAAAAGTGCGATCTACGAGATCACCTTCCACAAACAAAAAAGCGCGTCCGGAGCACTTAGCCCTCGGACGCGCTTTTTGCTTGCTAGTACTTACTCAGCCGGAGCTTCTTCGACTGGGGCAACCGGAGCGGCTACTACCGGTGCGTTCGGGTCGAAGACGACGACGGTGATGTTCGCATCGACGTCTCGGTGAAGGTCCAGTTCGACGGCGAACTCGCCCAGGCGGCGGATTGGCTCGACGAGCGCGACGTTCTTCTTTTCGAGGGACAGACCGAGCTGTTCCTTGATCGCGTCGGTGACGTCCTGTGCGGTGATGGCACCGTACAGCTTGCCTTGGATGGCGCCGACCTGGCCAGGAAGTCGGATGATGCTGCCTTCGATCTTCGCCTTGAGGGCTTCAGCGTCGGCTTTGAGGCCGGCGGTCTTAGCCGCAACTCGCTCGTTTCGCTTGTTCAGCGCTTCGATCTGCTTCTTGTCGGCGAGGTACGCGAGTCCGCGTGGGAAGAGGAAGTTGCGGGCGAATCCGTCCGCGACATTGACTACGGTGCCTTCTTTTCCAACCTTAGGCACGGTTTGCTTGAGAATTACTTTCATTTTGCTCCTTGTATCGTCAGGGCTTGACCAGGCATGCCGGGTCACGCTCGGTCCAGATTGGACCTATCGTCGAATTCCGATTCCAAAGGTCGGACTGTTCTTCTGGAAGATGCGATCCATGCCCATCCAGCCGTAAAGCCCGCCACCAAAATCTGCGCGAAGCCGAGCGTCGTACCTTGGATTGTTAATGTTCCAAAGGTCGTTTCGCAGGAATAACTTCGGCGCGATTTGATAATCTACCCCAACTCCCGCTTTTGCCGCATAAATGCCATAGCGATAGCTCAGTTTTGAATCTACGGGCGTGCCGTACTGGAAGGTCAGCTTGTTCCCTTCAAAGCCATCGAACAGGCCGATATCAATCGTGTTTCCTTGGCCAATGCCGATTCGGGCATTGAAGTCGGTTCGGTACCGACCTGGCTCGGTTTCTCGCATCAGGTCCATCGTCGTGGTGACCGGCGGAATCTTTGGCCCTTTGTTCGGCCCCAGCACGCCGCCCAGCTTATCGAGCAGCCCCTTCACTTGCCCCTCAATCTCAACCGCGCCATCAATCACCTTCTTCGTGCGCTCCGTGAGGTCGACGACGTTTGCGGAAATGGCCACGCCATTCTCCGTGATCTTGTCCGCCTTCTCGGCGATCGACTTGCCGGTCTTCGTCATTTCGTCAACGTTCGCCGCGATGCTCTTGCCGGTGTTCGTGATCTCGGCCACGTTTGCCGTTGTCTGCTTGATGCTGCCATCGGCGACCAGCGAATTCATGTTAGCGACCAGCTGATCCGCCTTCTTACTCGTCTCAACTAGCTGACCTAGGATCTGTTTCGTATCCTTCTGAATCGTCCCCTCTTCCATCATCTTCGCGACGGAAGCGGTGATTCTCTGAACGTCGGCAACGGCCGCTGCACCGCGCGTCAATGCGAGGTTCACCGAGCGGTCATTCTTGGCGAGCAACATGTCCATTCGGTCGGCCAAGCGGCCAAAACTACCGATGGTCTTTTGGGTGTTGCTCAGCAACTTCTTAACGTCGCTAGTCAGCGCAGGATCGGCCAGCACCTTTCGAGCTTCAACCAAGGTGGCGTTAAGCTCCTTCATCGTCTGCTCGGTATCCGGCAAAATTCCGTCCAAGGCTCCGGCTTTGCGCCCGGCAATGGTGCCGCCCTCGGCGACAAACCCGCGGGATTCGACCGGTGGCTTGAGCAGAAGCGCGCTGTCTCCAAATCCGATCAGCGAAGTTGGTACTTCAGCGATGGTCCCTTCAGGAAGCTTGAATTTGGGGTCCAGAAGCAGCGTCAAACGAGCCTTCGTGGGAGAAACCAGCTCCACATCCCCAATGGTCCCCACCTTAACGCCTGCCACCAAAATGCGGGATCCAGGCGCCATGCCAGCAACGTCGTCAAGCTCGGCGTAGTAGCGAGATAGCTTCGGCGCGAACACGCTTTGCCCCAGCACGGCGTAGGCGCCGAGCAGCAAGCCTAGAAAGATCACTACAAAAAAACCGACCCGTGCCGCGCTCTGCATTACCGATAGATTAGCACCGACAGAATTGCGGCCCTAGGCGTTTCCGGTCCGTTCGTCCTTCTCAACTTCGTGCTCCTTCTGCTTTTGACGAACAACTCGGTCCCGATTTCGCCACTTCAAAAAGAACACGCCACCAATCGCGACCGCGGTGAGAATGGCCCCCGCAATGATCCCCATCACCAGTAACAGATCATCTTCGCGCAACATCCGCTAAGACGGTACCTGCCCCCTTCGCACCGGGGCGGCTTTGGTCTAAGATAGCGGCAATGTCCGTCGATGCCACCCAACCGTTTACTCCTCCCGTCCCCGATACCGAGATCGGTCGATCGTTCGCCGAGAACGGTTTCTACCTCGCGAAAGGCGTTTTCTCCCCGGCCGAAGTCGCGGAGCTTGAAGCCGACTTTGACCGAATCGTTTCCCAGCTTCTCAACAGCGGTGAGCACGTTAACGCCGCCTGGTCTGGCCCAGAAGTCGACCGAATCGGAGCGAAGGACCTGGTAGTCATCCACACCCACAACGTCCAGCAGTACAGCGCCGCTTGGCTGCGCGCCATGATGCACGAGAAGTTTCTTGGCGTCGCGGCTGACATCCTCGGACCCGACATCATCCTGCACCACAGCAAGCTGTTCCAAAAGCCAAGTGAACTCGGTGCTCCGTTCCCCATGCACCAGGACTGGAACTACTTCCCCACCAAGCTCGACAGCATGATTGCTGGCATCATCCATGTCTCAAAGGCGACTGACGAGATGGGTTGCCTCCGGGTCTATCCGGGATCACATAAACTTGGCCGAGTCGACGACACCTACGGCAGTGCGGAAAACGAACTGCTCCTTCAGTACCCCCTTGAGAACGCGACCATCGTTGAAGCCGAGCCAGGAGACGTCCTTTTCTTCCACTACTTCACCATCCACGGCTCCATGCCCAATCGCTCGTCCGAAGTCCGCAAGACCGTCCTCGTCCAACTTCACGCCGGAAACGACGTGATGGAGCCGGGCTTCAACCACCCGAACGAGAGGCTTGCTCTGAAGGGATGGAACGCTCACGCCACCCGTAGCAGCGCAAACGAGGGCAAGTAAACGTGACCATCAAAGAACTCACCGACGATCTTCTCGATTCGTGGGATCGCCAAGCCCGAATCGTAGCGTCGGTGGCCAAGCTGGTGACCGAAGACACCCGGAAGGCGCTGCCATCGCCCGACGGCTGGCCGCTGGACAAGCAACTCGCCCACATTCACCTGGTCCGTCGCCACTGGCTCTCGGACTTCGACCCAAACCGCGCGGCAAAACTTGGCCGAACGTTCACCGACGGCTGGGACACTCCGATCGATGACCTCGCCGCGATTAAAAGTCATTTGAACGACAGCGCAGCCGCTGTCCGAGCCGCCGTGAGCGACGCTATCATCCACGGCACCATCGGAAAAGGGGCCTACGAGAACCCGGTGCTGTTTCTCCAGCACATGGTTTGGCACGAAGGCTGGCACGTCGGCCTCATCCTCACCGCGCTTCGACTCGCCGGACACGAGACCACCGAGGAGTGGGAAGAATCCCACATTTGGGGTCTCTGGCGAACCGAAGAGTACGAAGACTAACCGAGCGTCACTGTGCGCGACACCGTTCCGGCACGCTCGTGCCGGGCGGTGAGTTCATAGGTTCCGGGCTTCAACACCCACTCAAACACCGCGACATCGTCGGTCACATCGCTGCTCCAGCCCCATCCTCCAGCGGCAATATGGCTGTACCCCTTCAGCTGTTGGCCGACGGATCGTAGCAAGCCGCTCACCAGCCACTCTGGCTCCCGGGTCGTGTCTCGGTCCTCGTCGTCCGCTCGGACGACTTCGCCAATCACGCCACGGCAATGCTTTCGCTTGCTGGCAATCTCGGTGACGTTTGTTGGCAGCCAGCCGGAGTTCTGCACCGCGAGCCGAACCCGGAACGCACCGCCGACCTCGGTGATCACCAAGTCGCGGAAGGTGAGCCGTGGGCCGGTGTTCGCGTGCCAAATCGCCCAATCGGCGAGCGGCGAGATTTCCGCTTCCAAGAACGGAAGCGGCGGGTTTCGGAAGGCATAGTGCGCGTCCCATCCGCCAAGCTCCACCGGGCCAAGCTGCGGGTGTTCAAATGGATACCAATCGATGTATCCCTTGCCTTCCAGCTTCTCATCCGCCCAGCGCAGCAGTTGAATGTCTTGCTCAATCGAGTGCTCCCGGAACCAGTCGATGTACTTGTAGTCGGTGATCCCGGCCTGTCGCTGCGGCGACCAAATCTCGACCGTCCAAGCGTGGACTCCGCGATGCTCGTACATCCAGTCATCAAAAGTGCCGGTGATGATCTCCTTCGGGTGATAGCGAAACTCGTGGTAGTTCGAGATATCCGGATAGCCGGTGAGCTCTTTGCCCTTTGCCCCGAGCTTTTGGTACGACCAAAGATCCTCGGCGGGAATGTCGGTGTCGGCCATTCGGCTCGGTGGGCGAAGCAAAACGCCGGAATAGGTATGGAAACAAATCGCGCCACAGATGTTCGGCCGGTCGTAGATCGCTTGCACGAGGGCTCGGATTTCGGGCTCGCTGGTCGCATACTGACCCGCGCCCATCTGGTCTTGCTCCTGCCGCCAAGCACTCGGGAAATTCCGGTTGAAGTCGAGGGCTTGCTTGACGCGGTTGGTCCGCATCTTAAGGCCGTCAAAGTTGTGGAACATGCCTTCCGCGAGAACCCGGTAGGTCTTCTCGGCCTTTTCGCCTGGCTCACGGCGTCGCAGCAGGCGTGGCTCTTGCTCGTTGATCACCCACGCGCCGTTTGGGTCGGGCACGCGCATGTTGAGAACGCGTCCGTCTCCGTCGATATCTTGCCGCTCTAGCCCGTAATAGTCATCTTCGTCGTACGGATATGCCTTCGTGCCGCTGCGGACGATTTTCGGCACGTCGGCGAGGGCCCACTCCGCGCCGTCCGGACTCACGCGAGGCACGAGATAGAACGTTCGCTCATCTAGGATTGCCCGCTGATCCCCGAGGAGCTTTTCGATGATTTTGAGAACCGCGCTCGACGCACTGACTTCACTAGCGTGGATGTTGCCGTCCGCCCAAAATGCTGGCTTATCCTTCGCCGCGCCGGTTGCCGAGTTCGTCAAAGTGACCAGCCAAATGTCCCGGCCCTCGTGCGATTTACCGATGCTGCTGAGCGTGACGAAGCCCGGATTTTCCGCTTCGATGCCATGAAGAAGCTCGGTCAGTTCATCGTAGCGGTAGTAGTGGTCAAAGGAGATATTGGGCATCAAACCAATTTACTCACCTCGTGTGCGCAGCGTTCTGGCCGATGCACACCTAAATGCGCGAGTACCGGGTAAGAACGTGAAACACATGAAAAAGCTTCTGCCCATCTGCGCCGCCATTGCCATCGTGATCGTTGGCTGCCAGTCCAGCTCAGAAGCTCCCGCCGCGTCCACTACTGCAAGCACGAACAATGCTGCGGTTGGCTCCAACTTCGCCGCGGTCCAAACCACGTTTGCCTCAAAGTGCGCTGGTTGCCACGGCGACACAAACCCGAAGGACGGCGTCAGCATGGTTTCGTATGAGGCTATCCAGCGCGGCGGTTCGCATGGTCCGATTCTGGTTGCCGGCAAGCCTGAAGGAAGTGTCTTGGTCGACGTTCTTCGAGCGCGAAATGGCAAGAAGCAGATGCCACCTTCGGGCCCACTGCCCGAGGCAGACATCGCGGCAGTCGAAGCCTGGATTAAAGACGGCGCGAAAAACTGAGATAAAGATGCCGGTGCCGTTTGGCAACTAGGTAAATTCAGTTCGTGGCAAAGCTGCTTGCTCCCCTTGCTCTCATCGCTGGAGGCACCGTAACCTGGGCCTGTATGCTCGGCGCAGATTCTGCTCCGAATGCCAAAACTAACGCGAACACGCCATCCGCTGCACGGACCGAACAGGGTCAGCGAGCGGTTAACGTCACGCGGTTGTACAACGACACCTGCGCCAAATGCCACGGCGAGAATGCCGAAGGCGGCGGTGGCGGCACGCCTTCGCTCCTCAAGGCCGAAAAGTTTGACCAGAAGTGGGACAAGCCGTTCTATGACGCCATCAAGAACGGCGTTGCCAGCGCGGGAATGGACGCGTACGGCGAGACGCTTTCGGACAAAGAGTGCTGGGCATTAGTCGTCCACATTCGAGAGCTTCAGGGCCGCGGCTTGCGCCAGATGAACGGGTCGCCAAAGGCCACCGACGGCGTGTACACCTCGAAGTATCACAAGTACAAAGTCGAGACGGTGATCGATCAGGGCAACGGCCTGCAAACTCCATGGGGAATCGACTGGCTTCCTGACGGCCACATGATGATCACGAACCGACCCGGAAGCATCACCGTTGCCAAAGACGGGAAGGTCATCGGCACGATCGACGGTTTGCCAAAGAGTCTAGAGCTCGGCCAGGGCGGAATGATGGAAGTCGCCGTCCATCCTCAGTACGCGAAGAACGGCTGGGTTTACCTGTCCTTCACCGACCCGGCAAAGGACGGGAACCGCAGTGGAATGACCAAGATCGTCCGCGGAAAAGTCAAATTCTCAGGTGATAAAGCCACTTGGGGCAGCGAGGAAACGATTTGGGAAGCTCCGCAAAAGTTCTACAACGGCTCTGGCGCGCACTTTGGTAGCCGAATCGTTTTTGATGGCAAGGGCAACATCTTCTTTGCCGTCGGCGAGCGCGGCGGCAACATGCTCGCCCAGGAGCTGACGAACCCATACGGAAAGATCTACCGCGTCAAGGAAGACGGAAAGATTCCAACGGACAACCCGTTCGTAGGCGTCGCCGATTCCATTCCCGGAATCTGGACCCTCGGCCACCGAAATCAGCAAGGCTTGGTCATGGACGCCAAGGGCAACCTTTGGGACACGGAGCACGGCCCACGCGGTGGAGACGAAGTCAACCGAATCCAGAAAGGCGCGAACTACGGCTGGCCCGTGGTTGCGTTTAGCATCAACTACAACGACTCGCCGTTCCAAACTCCTTGGCCAGCACCAGAACAGAAGATCACCCTTCCAGTCTTCCGATGGCTGCCGAGCATCGGCGCAAGCGGCCTGGACTACGGACGCGGAAAGGCGTTCCCACAGTGGAACGGTGACCTCATCGCGGGCGGACTTGCAGGCCAGAACCTGGATCGAATCCGAGTGAATGGGGACAACCTCGTTGAGCGAGAAGAACTGATTCACGGCATGGGCCGCATCCGAGAAGTTGCTGTCGGACCAGACGGCTTCGTGTACGTTGCCCTCAACCAGCCGGATAAAGTCGTTCGGCTAGTCCCAGCTAAGTAAGGCCGATGTTGGCTGCTGAAACGGAAATTTCAGCAGCCAACTTCTGATAACCATTCAAAATTTCGATTCTCGATTTCCAACCATAGAGAACTCGAACATTCCGGCCGAATATTGATCATATCGGAGTGTGTCCTTCTTTAGCGTTACCTTCATCTGCTCGGATGAATCTCGCAACCAAGGCACAATTCCTGAATCTGTCTGGTCATGAATATCAAAGGCTCCGCCCTCATTGCTGTAGTTGTGCTCTCTGCCGTTGGCGCAACCCTTATTGTCGGATCCCTCATGGTTTCTGGCTCAAACTTCAATCTGGCGGTCTCAAGATCTAACAGCGAAGCCGCTCTACTCTTGGCGGAAGCCGGATTGAACGAAGAGCTCATTAATATTGCGTCGAAAACCAGCGCAACCGATGCGTCAACCTGGGTCACGACTCCTTCTAAGCAGACTGCCGAACCGTACGAAGGACGAAAGGGCTCGGTCGCAGGTGTCACCGGCAACTACTGGGTCTACGGTACGACGAGCCCAACGACCAAAACTGCTTGGACTGGCACCGGCCCCTTGTATCTCGTTTCCGTCGCCAAAGTTGGCGGCGCCATTCGGAAGGCAAGTCTGCAAGTCAAAGTGACCCAGACCGCCGGGTCCAACCCGACGACGACCGGAAGCGACTTCAACGCCATCGTTTTTGGAAACGTCGATACAAAGGGCGGCCACAGTGAAGGACCGGTCGCCGTCGGCGGAAACTGGAACGGCCCCTACGAAATCAACCAGCACTCGGCATCGGCCAAGATTGGCACCGACACGAAGGTAGGCCTTTACAACGGTGGACAGATCACCCGAGGAAATGCGGTTAAGAAGGTCTTCAACGGATTCAACGCATACATTGGCGGGCAGATCAACTGCATCCTAACCATGCTTGGTAATGGGACGATCTACAACACGACCTCCACAAACTGGTTTACGACCGAAGAAGCCAAGTGGCAGACCCAGTCCGATACGATCGGTGCCATGAACGACATGCGACTCGATTGTTCGGACATGAACAACATCCGCATGGACGTGACCAAAAACACTTTGAACGGAAACGTAAAGGTGTATTGGGTCGATGACAAAGACCTCGCCCCGCTCAAGACGTTGGACATTCAGAACATGACCGCAAGCGACTCGGTCATTATCAACGTCGAAGGATCTAACGTGGATTGGGGCTGGCAGGTTAACGCTCCGTACAAGAACCGGATTCTTTGGAACTTCCAAAACGTCTCCAACATCAAGGTTGCAAACCGACACCTCACCGGGATGATGCTGGCTCCGAAAGCTCACGTTCAGCAGTACAACAATATTCAGGGAACGATGATCGCGAAGCGCTGGTCCAACTATGGTGCTCCAGAAATGCACTTCACCAACTTCAAGTACGCCGGTGCGTTCGCAGCCCAATCCACGTTCTCAACCTCGATTGGCTACAAAGGTAACTACGATGCGCAATAAGCTACGCGGCCTCACCTTAGTTGAACTTTTAGCTTCCACCGTCATCGCGTCTCTCACCCTTATCGTGGGAGCAAACGCCTGGGGATACTGCATGACCATTTCGGTTCAGCAGCACCAAACGTCGGTCGGATCCCAACTCGCTCGAGCCGATATTGAGCGGGCAAAGGTCTTGGGCTGGGCAAACCTGCCGTTAGGCACGGTTTCCGGCACCACCGCCACCCACACTGGTTCCCTGGAGTACTTCAATTCCGTTGGAGCGCCGTTGGCAAACTCCACCGGTGCGATCTTCTCGGTTCAAAGAACCGTCACCGACACCGGCATTACGGTCAGCGGCACGACGTACACCTTGAACTCGCTTTCGAAGCGCACCGTCACCGCAACCGTGCGAACGCTCTCGCCGAGCAAAGTCGTTGTCACGATGGCCACCGTGCTCGCGAAGGATGGTGTTTAACGTGCGACGTGGATTTTCCCAAATTGAAATGCTGGCGACCGCCGCGATCCTGATCCTTGCCGTTGGCATGGGGCTACAAGGATTCACCAGCATCTCGAAGGCGCAAAAGACGACGACCGGATTACCTCCGATTCAAGAAGACTGCGTTGGCATCGTCACGATGATTAGCGACGATCTGAAAGAAGCCCCGGCTTGCACTGCAACCTCGGGCTGCACCACGAACTCCGTGATCGAATCGGCCAATGCGTCGTCCATCACGTTCTACGTGAACTCAACCGGTACAACGAGAACCTTCAAGCTTACGAACGGCACGTTCCAGCGCTTAGAGGGCAGTAACACCACCCCTTCGTACTCGATGTCGGACGTTACCAGCCTAACCTTCAGGTACTTAACGATCGACGGCGGCACTTATAATGCGACCTCCATGCCGACAAACTGGGCAACCACGGTGACCGGAACCTCGGTCAAAAACATCACCGTGATTCGTGTGACGGTAGAGATGTCGCGAAACGGTATCGCCGGAACCTACACCACGGACTTCCGGCTCCGAAACAGTCCTTACATTCCGTAAGGCATCCCTTGCCAAGCGGTCAGCGCTTACCCTAATTGAAGCGCTGACCAGTTTTCCGGAACAAACTGAACCTGAGTTCCGTCCAATCGCCGTTTAGATGCGATTGAACTTTTCGCGTGTCACACAATAACAGGTCAGCGCGAAGGGTCATTATTGGCTGTCGCCGGTGGATACTTCACCTATTCCCGAAAGGGATGTGAAGATATTCATGAAGGTTGGGCTAAATTTTAATCAGAAGGGTTCCGTACTTCCGGCAGTTCTCATCATGTCGGCCGTCGGCTCCGCTCTCGTGGTGGGCTCGCTCACTACGGCAGGATCGCACTACAGCCTGAGCGTGTCCCGCGCAAACTCGGAGGCCGCTCTGCTAGTTGCAGAAGCTGGTTTGAACGACGAGCTTGCCCTGATTGCAACGAAGACCGGAACCGGAACGGCATCCACTTGGGTTACAACTCCAACCAAGCTCAGTGGACAGCCATATGCTGGACGAAAAGGAACGGTTGCTGGCGCTAACGGCGACTTCTGGGTTTACGCTTCGACCACCCCATACGGCACCACCCCATGGACCGGAACCGGTCCCGTTTACTTGAACTCCACCGCCGTTGTTGGCGGAGCCGTTCGAAAGGCTTCCATGGAAGTTAAGATCGCCGCCGGCACGCCAACCGGAACCAGCGGTAGCGACTTCAACGCTCTCGTTTTCAACTCGGCGACCACCCAGGGCGGACACAGCGAAGGACCAGTCGCGGTCTGCGGAACCTGGCAGGGTCCGTACGAAATCAACCAGCACACCACGCCTGGCAAGGTCAACACTATCGGCAACATCGGCCTTTGGATGTGCGGAGACCTAACCAAGTCCGGAAACGTGAAGAAGGTCTTTAACGGCTATGATGCCTACGTCTCGGGAAGCATCACGAACACGCTGCAAATGCTCGGAAGCGGCACCGTTTATAAAACGATGGATGGCACGTGGATCGGTGCGCAGCAGTCGCTTTGGACCAGCCGAAGCGAAACCCTGGAAACCACCCCAGACCTTCGCATCAACGTCTCCGACCCGAACAACATCAACGTTGACGTCAGCGCAAACACGCTAAACGGCAATCTTCGAGTTTTCTGGGTCAACGCGACCGACGTTAAGGCGCTGAAGACGATCAACTTCAACAACATGACCAAGGACGACACGGTCGTCGTAAACGTCATCGGCCCAACGGTTGACTGGGGATGGACGGTAAACGCACCGTTCAAGAACCGCCTTTGCTGGAACTTCGTTTGTACCGACACGATCACGGTTAAGAACCGTGCCTTCACCGGCATGATGCTCGCCGTACACGCTCGAGTCAACCAGTACAACAACATCCAGGGCAACATGATCGTCAACAACTGGAAGAACTACGGTGCACCTGAACTGCACTTCACGGGCTTCAAGTTTGAAGGTTCGCTTGCGGGCGGATCATCAACCCCAGGCGCAAATGCTTCGGGAACGGTCGGCTTCGCTGGCAGCTACAACGCTTCGTAATCGCTCGAGGATCACAAAATGAATCGACAGCGCGGCGTATCGTTGATTGAGCTGCTGATTTCCAGCCTCATCGTTGTCATGGTTCTCGTTGTTGGAGCCAATGCTTGGGTCTACGGAATGAAACTTTCCGTAGCCCAATACAAAACCTCCGTCGCTTCCCAAATCGCACGAGCAGATGTGGAACGAGCGAAGATTGTTGGTTTCGCTAACCTTCCGCTCGGCACGATCGCGGGAGACTCCCAAAGCGCCACTTTCAACGGCGCGGTTGAGTACTTCGACAAAAATGGCGTTGCCCAAGGCAACTCGACCGGTGCGTACCTCAGCTTGCAGCGCAAGATCGTAGATGCACCGATCACCGTCTCTGGTACGACCTACACCCTAAACGGCTTCTCGAAGCGAACGATCACAACAACCGTCAAGGACCCTACCAACAATACGGTCGTTCTTGTCATGGGAACTGTGCTGGCAAAGGATGGCCTCTGATGAACAAGCTTCGCGGCCTTTCCCTCATTGAGCTTCTGGTCACCGTCGCGATCCTCGCGATCTTGTCTTCGGTCGCTTTCCAAGGCTTTCTCAGCCTAGGTGCGGCTCAGAAGACGGCAACCAACCTTCCCCCGGTCCAGGAAGATGCCCTACGCCTCGTAACGCTTGTTGCGGACGATGTGAAGGACGCTGTCCTTTGCACCGCCACTACTGGCTGCACGACGGATGCTGCTGTTCACTCGGCCGCCGCGAATTCGATGGCGGTTTACGTGGCATCAAGCGGAACGCTTCGAACCTTCAAGCTCACCGGAACGGAATTCCAACGTCTGGAAGGCTCGAGCACAACCGCAAGCTTGACGATTCCTAACGTCAGCTCGCTCGTGTTCAAGTACTACACGATTACGGGAGCGACTTACAATTCGACTTCGAGCCCGACAACTTGGAGCAATAGCGTTACAGGCGCCGCGCTCAAAGAAATCGCCGGTGTCCGTATTACCGCCACCATCACCCGAGATGGTTTGACGAGCACGCAGACGACCGACGTGCGACTTCGAAACAGCCCCAAGAAGACGATCTAACGCTATCTGGCTAGCGTCAGCGCCAACAGTACCGGTACTCCGACACGATCTGGCCCGTAGGTTAGAGTCACACTTCGAATCGCGACGCTTGGCTTAGGGTTCGTCCAAGTCATCATGTAGGCCGTGCTCGGCTGACCCGAAGTGCTGTCCTTGCCGGTCCAGCCAACAACGGCTCCGGGTAACGCCTTTGGCGTTTCTGTACGGAAGTCATCCACCTCTAGCTGTCCCCGCAAAGGAACTCGCACAGTTGAACCATCCGTGTAAGTGACCACGTACGCCGCGAATTCGAACGCCTTCCCTTCTACAAGCTCCGGCTCCGTTCGTCTTTGATCCAAACGTGCCGTGTGCAAGAAGAAGAGCCCAGATGCGAGTTGATTCACCGGAATCTCGACCTTTTCGGCCAGGTTCCCGGGTACGTCGCTGCCTCCTAACATCACGCAGTTCGGTGCGGGCGAAGTTTTGAATTCAAAGACATCAAACGGGACATTTGCAAAGGTCTGCGCGCCAAACGGCAGGTCCTTCATCGTGTGGTTCTTATCGCCAAACCATCCACGGTCGTTTCGGTACTGGTTTGCGACCTTGCTCAGATCCACCGACTGGTACTGGTTTGTACTCGCCCCGGCAACGAGGAGATTGCTGCCACCAAACTTCGCGTCCAAATTGCGAAGCACACCCGCAAACAGCCGGCGCTTCTTGCCCGCGTTTTCCGGTACGGCCTCGCGCGCTTGGAAGTTAAAGTTCAGCAGCGTGATTCCGCCCTTGCCGCGCGGGTAACGCACCATGCCGCCAACATTCATCAGCGGTTGAACCCCGCTCCACTCGGGAGTCCGGTCAACTTTCATCCGAATGTTGTCGATGCCAACCACGTTTTGTCCACTCGACGGCACGCGCTCCCAGTCCAAAATTCGAAGCGTCACCTTCTTGCCCGACTTGCCCGCAAGGTCAAGAAGCTGTGGCTCTGTGTTTGGCTTGACGTTAAAGACCAGCTTCTCCTTGCCGTCAAACTCGAGTTCGAGCTTCGTGACCAGGTGGTAAAAGCCGTTGCCAATCCACTCCATTTCCCGGAAGGTGTACGGCTTCGGAAACTCCATTTCGTACTCCGGCTTTTGGTTATTCAAATCGAACGAGAAGATGTACTTCCAGCCGTCCGAACTGACCATGCCGTTGACGGTGTTGTAAAGGTAGTCATTCGGCAGCTTCGCGAACGGGGCAACGTCAACCGTGTCCACCACTGCCGTAAAGATGTCGTCGGCAATGAACATGTCCTGAGTCCACTCGAAGAGCCGCTGGTTGGACATCATCACTGCGTCACCCTGACTTAGGCCTGCGGTGAGCGGATGTTTCGGCGCAAGCAGCGCCGTGCGCTCTCGCCGGAACGGCCGAATCACGTGATCTACGCCAACGAGTTTGTTGTAGATCGCTAGCCCGTCTTCTTCCAGGCCGTTGAGGACCAAGTCACCGCCAGCGGCGAAGAACTTATCCATCGCCGCGCGTTGATCAACAAGGGTTTTCAGGTTGTCTGGACTTGCCTCGACCACCACAATTTGCGGTTTTGAGATGGCTTGGGTCAGGGACTCTACGGTCGGCGTAATCCCGATTTCTGAGAGGACAAAGTCCAACTGCGAGCCGTTGCTTGCCACGAGGGCGACTGGCCGCTCGGAGAGTTTGTAGCTCGCGGTGTACTTCAAGAGATTAAGCAGCAGGTGTCGAGCAACCGGAGTGTCGGCCAGCTTGGTACCGATCTGAAGCTGGCTCAGCAACATCACGCCGGGACCTACCGGCACCTCCAGCAGCGCACTCGCGTTCAATCTCGCGTGACATTGGACCAAGCTCTTTGCGCCCTTCGTCGGCTTTTCGTAAGCGCTCTTGAAGCTAATGTCGCCTGGCCAGGCCCAAAAATCGCCGTCCACCAAGCCAGCGAGCACCGAATGCTCCGGGCGCTCGATAAAGCTGAAGGCTCCTTGGTTGTTCTGAGATTTCACTGGCACCGGGAGGCCCTGGAATCGCAGCGGCGTCGCTTGCTCTAACACAACCACCCGGGCGCCGCTGGCCGCTAAGGCAGCCAACTTGGGCTGCACAGAACTCGCATCATCGAGCGTGTCTGGACCGACAACCACCCATCGCGCGTTCTCGGGAATTGCGGCCACGGATGCCACTTCGGAGAACGGAACCCCGATCGACCGAAGGTAAGTCGCAACCGCTTTCTTGGGATCCACGACCACTAATCCGCGTGCTTGGGACAAACTCGCCGCACTCGGTTCTGGCAAGATCGAAGCTCGCTTTTTGTCGGTGAACACCACTCCGGTCTTTCCGGAGAGAGTGATCAAGAGCTCCCCGTCCCAGCGTGCCTGCACCTTCGGAAGCTGCAACTCCGCGGGAACTACCGACTTCGAGCCCGGCGGTACCGAAACCGGAATCGAGGTCTCGACGGCAGCCTTGCCGGACTTGACCAGCGCTACTTTTAGCGTCAATGGTTCAACTTGCCTTGAATCGTTAAACACCCCGATCGTGCGCCGCAACTTGCTTCCGGAAGCAAAGGTCGAGTCGTACTCTCGCACGAAGGCGGCGCGTTCGTAGTTCGAAATGTGCTTTCCAAACTTCGCCCCTTCATCGCCGAGCCAGAGGTGCTGATAGGCCATTTTGCCGGACCATCGGTACCCCTCGGTGAGCATGCGCTGAACGAGCGCAATTCCCCGATGAGCGGACGTTTTGCCGCCGAAGGCTTCCTCGCCACTGATCCAGGCGTAATCCGCCGGGTTGATTCCGGTGGCAAAGAAATCCTCGCCCGCATAGCGCGGACGCAAGTTGTCGTACTTCCACCGGCCACGCCCACCGCCGTCCGGGTTGTCTCCGTACGCCAAGGCCGGATAGTCGTTCGGTTCGTTGTTGTAAACGTAGTGGTCGCCGTGAACCGGATAGGAGTTGTCCTTCGCAGCTCCGCCGCCATCTACCATCCAGGTACGAGTCGGATCGATCTGGGCAACGGCCTCGCCGACTTTGCCCACTTCTCGTTCGAACTCGTCCATCAAATCGCCATACAAGTTGATGCAGTTGATGTACAGAAACTCGTTTTCGATCGACCAAAGATGGATGCTCGGGTGGTTCCGCTCGGCCTTCACCTGGGCGACCATCTGGTCCCGCCAGTTTTTGATCAACTGCATTTTGATCCTGGAGTTGTAAGTGCCTCGCAGGTCCGGATCGTTCTCGACCGCCATGTATCCGATCGCTTCTCCGTCCAGAATTCCGCTTCGGCGCACGACGAGCCCGTTGGCATCGCACCAGTCCAGCGCTTCGGAAAACGGCATGCCCTGCCATCGCGTGCCGCCGTTCTGCGTTGTCCCCATCATCCGGAAGAACCGCTGGCCACGCGCGCGGTAGTTCGAAAGAAACTCTTCCTTGGTCCGGCCATCAACAAGCTCGGCCCACCCGTTCCACGGAATGCCATTGAGGGTGAACTGGTTTCCTTTCGCTTTCCATTCACGGAAACCAAAGGTGGTTTCGGATGTGTCCACCCCGCCAGTAGCCGTGACCTTTAAGCGGACTCGATAGAGATTCGGCTCGTCGGGCCACCACAGCTTCGGGTTCTCCCAACTCGTGGTCAACGTGTATTTGGTATCTGCTCCTTCCGTGGTCCCAGTGGTGTTTGCGAAAGTCTTAGCCACTTCGCCCGTCTTGGCATCGATCACCGATGCCTCCAGCGTCACGGCTTGCGGGCGCCCGGTGGGGTTGACGACGTTGACATCTAACGAGATCGACTTCTTCTCGACACTCGGCTGGACGAAGACGTCATTCGCGTAAATGGGCCCGGTGGCCTCAAGTATCGGCGCGTTTAGGATCCCTGACTGGAACGCTCCCCAGACTGGATAGGCCAAATCCAAAAAGCCGTTCTTCGTAAACGAGACCGGCAAGGTGAACATCCGCCGTAGCTTCATCGGGTCCTTTGGGTTCGTCGAGAAGCCGTACCACGGATCGCGAATGCCAACGAGGATCTCGTTCCTGCCCGGCTTGATCGCCCGCGAAACGTCGATATTGAAAGCGACGTGCGGGTTCTTTTCGAATCCGCAGAAGGTCCGGTTGACCAGAACGGTTGTATTGAGGTTGTTCTGGCCGAACTTCAGTTGGAATCCACGCCCGGCTAAATCAGCGGGAACGTTGACCTGGGTTCGGTACCAAATGCGGTGCGCCAGCGTGAGGTCCGGCCGAGAGACGTTTCGGTCCGATGGCACCGGAATGGCCGTCCACTTTGGGGCGGTCGGAAGGTCGGGAATCGGAACCGCGATGTCAAAAGGCGGAGCCACTTCGTCGTGTCGGGCAATCTCCCAATCCCCTTCCAGTTTCACCGACGGTCGCGGAGAACCAGCGGAAGGCAGCTGAAAAACGTTCTGCGCGGCCTGACGATCACGGTCTGTCTTCCAATCTTGCCCCGGCTGAAACTTGCCGAACGGCTCAAATTTCTGCGCCACCACAACGGCATCGAGGGCAAACAGCGTCCGCTGCGGTTCGCCGTTAGCGTTTAGATTTCGGGGGATACGAAAATCAATTTTGTGCGTCCCCATCAAAAGGTCGGCGGTGGTGAGCTTTAGCCATGCGACCTCGTTCCAATCGGTCAGCGGCACCGCATCCGTCGTCACATCGTTCGGAGAAACCTTCGTCCATGGGCCGGAATCGATGCGCCACTCAAACGGGGCACGGGCAAACTCGTAACCGATGCGGGCCCAAACCTGACGCTCGCCCGCCTTTGAGATTGGAAAGTCGTAGCTAACCATCGCCCCACCAAGCGGCATGATTTTCTGGACTTGGTTGGCTTCAACAAGAATTTGCAGCCAAGATTCGCCCGACAGCCGTTCTTTGTTGGCAGAAGCGCCTGAAACGATGGGCATGTTGGTTGCCAGGGGTTTCTCACCCTCAAGCCAAGCGATTTCGGGCGCTTGCAAAACGACGGACGCAAGGAGGGCTAGCAGCATCGCAAAACTCTGACGCTCAGCCTAGCCTACGGTGCCGGGCGAATGCCATGAATAAGCTCTTGTTTTGCAAGCTATCGCGCAATCATTGCGCAGGCGACCAGAAATAGCTCGGGAATGTCCTGCTCGGGGAAGGCTTCAAGAGCCGGATACGCCTTCTTTAAGTACCGGATCGCGTTGATTTCGTCACCGATGCTGTACGCTTCAAGAATCTCGTGGCTGTTGCTCACGCGGCGCAACATTTCGATGAGTCGCGTGTCGCGGGCAATTCCCTCGGTTAACAAAAGTCGGTAAGCCAGCGGCTCCGCATCAAACAATCTCGCGATTCCGAGCAGGCATCTTCGTCGCGTGATCATCGATTCCGACCTCCGCGCCACCTCGCAAATCTGCTCAATGTCCGAGAGATCCCCAACGCACCCAAGGGCATAGGCAAGCTCGGCACATGCTTCGTCATTCAGTCGTCGCAACGACTCTCGAAGGACCGGCGCGCCTGCCTTGAGATCAAACTCAATGACCGCTTCGGCGGCGGCGATGCGGACACTCGGGTGCGCATCTTGGAGCGCCTGCAGAATCGCTGGATGCCCATCCGGGTCTCCGGAAATTCGAATCGCCTGCAACGCGGCTCGCCGCAAATCTGGATCATTGGGGTCCATTGCGGCCTGAAGCAGCAGCGGCTCGCGCGCTCCGATTCTGCCTAGGCTGCGCGCTGCCGCTCGTCGCAGCATCGGTCGCGGCGACATCAGCAGCCCTGCGAGCACCGGCGAGGCTCGGCGATCCCCGAGTTGCCCCAGCGCCTCAATCATCTCCTCTTCAATCAAGTCTGGGTGCATCTCAATTTGATGCACCAGCTCATCAACCGCACGCGGATCCCGCAACTGCGCCAAGGTGGATGCGGCCTGTCTCCGGACCTTCGGCGTCGGATCATGGAGCGCTTTGATGATTTCATCTGCGGCAAGTCGGTTACTTTGGCGTCCTACGTCCTGCATCGCTTCGGCACGGGCTTCCACGTCCTCGCTCCGCGTCACCGTGCGCATCGCGCGCATTCTGCCCGGCGTCACGTTTCGGAGCTGGCTCAGCGTCATCCTGAAGCCACTTGCGCCAGACTCGCGCACGGGCACGAGCACTACGGCGCTGAGCAAGCGAAGGACAATCGTGATTCCAAATATCCACTTGTAGGCAAACTCGGCGGGCATGCCGCTACGCAAGGACGCCATTGTCGCGGCGCCAAGCAGCGGAGCAACACCACCAACCACTGCGGTGACCGTCATTCCCGCGCCTATATAGTTCGCGCGATCCTCTGGCTTGGCGGTTGCCAGCACGAGGTTGAACTGGGTGAGGCTCACCATCGCCCACACCACCCCCATCAGAACGTGGCTGGTGAGCAATAGGGTCGCGTTAAACGGCGTGTCATTGGGTCGGCACAGCATCCAGGGAATCGGATTTGTGGCAAGGAGCAAGCACCCGAGGGCGAGCAGTGGCTTGTTGCCGAACTTGTCCGCGAAGAACCCCCAAAGTGGCGCGGCCGCAACGTTTCCAACCGCCATAAACACGGCAGTTCCCTGGATGACACGAAAATCGAGCGACAGAGTTTCCCGGGCGAACGCGGCATACAGGTTCCCGGGATACGTCTGGCTGGCCACCGCAATGGCGATGAAGAAGAGCACCTTGCGAAACTCCCGATCGCCGAACGGCGTTCCAATCGCGCGGATGCCTTGCTTCAGGTTCTGCTTTACCGGATTCTCCCGGGGCAGGTCCGTCATCTTCAGATAGAAGCACATGCTGACGCCCGCGAAGACCAGCCCGAGTCCGAACACGCCGGCAAAGCCTAGCTGTGGATTCGTCGCCCGAACGGCATCGAGGAACCAAGCGCCCACGATTCCGGCGACGGCACCAACCGTTGCGCCAATCGCATTTCGACGCGAGAAATACCAACCGCGCGAATTGTTCGGCACCATTTCTGCCAACCAGTCGCTATAGATCGGGTTCACAAAAGTGACGAACGATGAGGCAACCGCAACCAGCACGGCGAGAATAATCAGCCGAACCTCGTTTGGCCACGGCAGCAGCGGCAGCGCGACAACCGGCAAATACAGCAATCGCCACATCGCACCGCCCGGCGTCACAAACTTTTTATAAGAAGGAAAGCTTCGTCCCCAGATGGCCCCAGGAATCTGAAGCAGGCCGACCAAGGACGGTATGGCCGACAATACACCGATCCAAAGATCGGAGCCGCCCAGAAGCTGAACAAAGCCCACCAAAAACGCCCCGGTCGTGAGCGTGATGAAGGACATCGAGAATGCCATGTCCAAATTGGCATTCCGAAGGGTGCGCAAATTCTCCAGGCGACTTGGGGTCGGCACACTCATAGAACTCATTTTGCTCTTATCACCATTCTTCGTGCGGAAACCTTCCTACTTTGAATTCGTATATGCTAGGGTCCATAAGCTATGGCACGAGTACTCGCGATTGATGATGAAGAAGGCGTTTTGAACGCGATTCGGCGGCGACTCGAAAGAGCCGGGCACTCCGTCGACACGGCCGATTCGGCTGACTCCGGAGTGGCAAAACTCCTCGAATCAGATCCGCCGTATGACGCCGTCGTGACCGACATGAGCATGGACTCCCCCGAGTCTGGCCTCCAGGTCCTTCACGCCGCGTTCACACGGGATCTCTTTGCTGAGGTCATCGTGATGACGGCCTATGGCAACGTTGCAAACGCCGTCGAGTGCATGCGACGCGGAGCCTTCGACTACATCGAAAAGAACGCTCCCGGAATCGATGCTTACGAAGTGCTGGTGGAAAAGATCAATCTTGCCCTTGAGCGAAAGCGCCGAGACCTGCGCACGATCGATCTCTGGCAAACGGCCAGCAAGTCAGAAGAATAACTACTTCATCAGGAACCGAAGCGGTCCGGCTGGGTTCAGGCCAATGAGTTCGCTGAAAGGGACGGTCACAATCGGCATCCCTTCGGCGAACGAACCGACCGCATAGTTATCAAAGCCAAACTCAATGCCGCGGGTTGATACCGTCCATTGAGCGGAACTCAAGGCGTTTTCTGCCGAAACCGTTCCATCTTCCAACGAGCTCGCCTGATTCGTCTCCGAGAGCTTGCGGTGAAGCACCTTGGCTAGCTCGGCACGGTAATCGATTTCGGGCAAAAATAGTTGCGAGAGCATCAAGTCTCCTTGACCGGACGGGGTCATCACCTTATTTACAGTGAAGTACTGTCCGTTGCCGTGCGCGCCGCCGGTGTAAGTTCCGGCCATCAAGCGATAGCTCTGCAGGCTGGGGTGATCCATCGACACCGAACTCGTGATTTCAAGCGTGTAAGGGTAGGTCAGCTCTTTGTACCAAGGCTCATTTGCGTCCCGCTTCGCCGTGCTTAACAGCCAAACCTTCTTTGCAGCGGCCCAAGTTTTTGCGTCTCGCAAGGCCGCCGCCGCAACGACCGTTTTCGATCGGACGACGGGAAGCTGAACCGTGATCTTCGGGGCCGGTGCAGCCGCAAAGACGATCAAGGCAGGTAGGAGCATATTTTAAGTCTACGCCTCGCCTTCCGTTTTCAACAAACCAAGCAACTCACCCACGCTACGGTGAGACTCGATCGGGTGCCGGAGTGGCAACTCTGGATGCAACTCGTAAATATTCCTTCTGCCTTCCTTTACAACGTGCAGGTAGCCCGCCTCACTCAGCTCGTTCACGATGCGCTGCACTGCGCGCTCGGTAATCCCGACAAGTTCGGCCACATCACGCATCCGTAACGTCGGATCACGAAGCAAGCACACCAAAACATGCGAATGATTGGTCAAGAAAGTCCACGACGACGATTCCGCCATATCACACAATGTACACGACGCAACGTACGAACTATTTTTCGCGTATTATAAAGCGTATGATAAACGAACTCTCCCGCCCTGCACCGGTTGCTTACCTCCGCCGAACTCGCACTCCGATCGCGCTGGCGCAGGGAGATGGCATCGGTCCAGAAATCACCCAGGCGGTGCTCCACATCCTGGACGCGGCGCAAGCTCAAGTGTCTTTCACTCCGGTCAAGATCGGCCTTGAGTCCTACAACGCTGGCGCTAGCAACGGCATCGCTCCCGAAGCATGGGAAGCCATCCGCAGCACCGGCATCCTGCTAAAGGGCCCGGTCACCACACCCCAAGGCGGTGGCTTCAAGAGCGTCAACGTCACCTTGCGAAAAGCGCTGGGTCTTTACGCGAATGTCCGACCGGTTCAGTCGTTTGCTCCCTACATCTCGACCTTGCATCCCGAAATGAATGTCGTCGTCATCCGCGAAAACGAAGAGGATGTCTATGCGGGAATTGAGCACCGGCAGTCAGAAGACGTTTACCAATGCCTTAAGCTCATCACGCGCCCGGGTTGTGAGCGAATCGTTCGCTATGCCTTTGAGTACGCAAAGCAGAACGGCCGCAAGAAGGTCACCTGCATGACCAAGGACAACATCATGAAGATGACCGACGGCCTTTTCCACCGGGTCTTCGATGAAATCGGTGCCGACTATCCGCAGATTCAAAAAGAGCACATGATCATCGACATCGGCATGGCAAAGGTGGCCACCCAGCCAGAGCGGTTTGATGTGATTGTCACGCCAAACCTATACGGGGACATTCTTTCGGATGTGGTTGCCGAGATCAGCGGCTCGGTCGGTTTGGCACCGAGTGCGAACATTGGCAACGAGATGTCGGTGTTCGAAGCGATTCACGGCAGCGCCCCAGATATCGCCGGAAAGGGGATCGCAAACCCAAGCGGAATGCTGCTCGCCAGCACGATGATGCTTCAGCACATCGGGCAATCCGAAACGGCTTCCCTGATCCACAACGCATGGCTACGCACCATCGAAGACGGTCAGCAAACCGGTGACCTCACCCAGACGAACCCACTCTCGACCATGGAGTTTGCTCGGGCCGTTTGTGATCGCCTGGGCGAGATGCCACGACGCCTGCCGGCTGCAATCTATCCGGCAGACGCAAAGCCGATCAAGGTTGAGACAAAACCCGTTTCTGGGATCCCACCTCGACGAAATCTGGAAGGGGTCGACATCTTCATCTCGAGCCGCATGCAGCCGATGGACCTTGCAAAGCGACTGCAAACGATCGTTCCGCAAGGGTCTGAGCTCAAGATGATTTCCAACCGAGGCGTGGTTGTATGGCCCTCTGGTTTGCCCGAAACGCACTTGGTGGATCACTACCGATGCCGCTTCACGAGCAAATCTGCCAGCCAGCTGTGGGTTGTAAATCTGCTGATCGCCCTAAACCGAATTCAGCTAGACGTCATCAAGACCGAGAACCTTTATGCGTTCGACGGCAAGATGGCGTACAGCGCTGGCCAAGGGCAGTAATCAGGCGACCACGGTAATCGAAGCCGATGGCTCATCGTTGAAAGATCGATGACCGGTTTCGGTTACCGTGACGATGTTCTCGATTCGAACTCCGAATTTGCCTTCGAGATAGATTCCGGGTTCGATGCTAAAGCAGTCACCGACTTCCAGAACGGTCGGATTGCCTGGCGCGATATACGGTTCCTCGTGGCCGTGCAGCCCGATTCCGTGCCCCGTTCGATGGAAGAACTGCGGTCCATAACCGGCCGCTTCAATCACCGCCCGTGCGGCCGCATCGACTTCGCTAGAAGTGACTCCCGGACGAATGACTTCCCGGGCCGCCATGTGGGCTCGATAAACCACGTCGTAGACCTTCTGGGATTCTTCTGAAGCGTGTCCGACGGCGACGGTGCGGGTGATGTCGCTTTGGTACCCCTGAAGGCTGCAACCGAAGTCCAGTACGATCGTGTCGCCAGCTTCGACAACCGAGGCGCCCGTCAGGTGGTGTGGCTCTGCCCCGCCGCTGCCGGTGCCGACAATGCAGAACGTCGGCTTGCCGCCGAGATCGAGCATCGAGTCGTTGATGAATCGTTCGATTTGGCGCTCGGTGAGGCCGGGACGAAGGAACTTGAGGAGCGCATCGTAAGTTCGATCCGCGATTGAACCAGAGCGGGTCAGCAGGTCAAGCTCATCGGCATCCTTGCTTCGCATCACCGAAGAAATGGAAGTTCCTCCCGCCCGAAAGAGCGCGGTAGGCAAAGCGTTCTCGAGTCCGAGCAGCATCGCCGCATGCATCTCATCGTCGACGGCAACAATCCCGGTCTTCAAGTTCCAATCGGCCGCGAGTTCTCGGACGAGCTCGTAAGGGTCCTCCCCGTCGGACCAACTCCGGATGTCTGCAATGCCAACCCGCGCCGCTTGCGCGGCCGAGAGGGATGGGCAGATCAGTCGCACTTCGCCGGTAGCCGAGATCGCCAGGGTCAGAAATCGCTCGTGGCTCGACTCCCAAAAGCCGTGTAAGTAGCCCATCGAGATCGGAGTCTGCGCAAAGTAGGCATCGATCTGGTTATTCCGAAGGACCTCGGCAAGTTGGCAGATGCGTGACATGCCTCGTATTTTGGCACCGTCCTTTCGCCGGAACCGGGGCTGGATTGTGAACTTTCCCGCAACCGGTTGCCAATTTCGCTACGTCCGCTTAAACTCGCTTGGTCTAAGATTTGGACGTATTCATTTTCAGGTTTTCTTGAAGTGTCTGCCGCCGCGCGCCGCAGGGCCTATATGCAACTGAACTATCACCTCGTCGTGTTTGGCCTTTATGAGCTGGTCTCCACCCTCATCTTCGGACTTCTCGCAATCTATATCATCTACAAGCGAACCGAGAAGATGCTCGGAATAGGCATTGAAGAGGCCATTGAAGCGAAGAATCACGCCGTCACATTGTTTAGCGGAATTTATGCGTTCTGTCTCCTCTGGCTCACGGCAGAGAGCGTGAACCCATCCGTAGACGCTTTGCGCACCATGGTTCAGGTGCAAGACGTTCTGGAACCGCGAATGCTTTTGATTGCTGCGGGATACAGCCTGGCCCTGTTTGCCGTTTCTGCCGTGATCGGGTTTATCCTCCTCGCGGCCACGATCCAGGTCATCACCTTGTGTACCAAGAAGCTGAATGAACTCTCAGAGATCAGGGCTGGAAACGTTGCGACCGCCCTGTTTGTCGGACTGAGCATTCTTGCCACAACGATCATTGCTCGTCCCGCGCTGGCAACCTTGCTGGATGGTCTTGTGAGCTACGACCTACTGAACAAGATTGGACAGGAAGCCGGACAAGCGGCGGCAGAACCGTCGACGACGGTAACCCCGGTTGCGCCGGAGTCCGTGGAATGATCATTCGCGCCTTGGGAACGCTCACGCTGTCCGTCGGTAGCGTGATGTGGCTCAACGGACAGGTCGTCGAAGCGTACGGCGACTCGCTTCGCTACCCTCGCGCCCAGATCACCCCGAAATCGTACATGGCATCGCCCAACGCTAAGTACGAAGTCGCTACTTCTGCCTCTGCTTACTCGGTGAACTATGCCTTCAAGGGCCCGAAGTCCGCGAACCTGAAGTGGTCATGGAGCCATTCAAAGGCGCAAGTTGACGCCATTGTGAGCGCCTACGGGATTCCCAAGACCATGTTCAACCCGTACTCGCCGACGCCGGATGTCGTAGCCGAGCGGCAAAAGACACTCTTGGCTGGTTGCTTCCGTCAGGATGGGGCGCATTTGCGGCCGAACTATCGGGAGTTGATCCGGACAAACCGACCGGTCGTTGAGACGGTGGCACAGCTTTTCGACTCCCAACAGCCCGAAGCTAACTTAACCGACCGCGTGAACTTCGTCCTCAACTTTTGTCAGGATCTTCCCTACGGGATTCCGCCGAGCGAAATCGACGGCAAGTTCAACGGTGGTTTGCTTCCTCCGGCGGGCGTTCTGAGCCAGGGCTGGGGTGACTGCGACTCGAAAGCGACGCTATTCGGGGCTCTGATGTCCTTTTATCCAAACGTCAAAATGGTGATGGTTGCGGTCCCCGGGCACCAGCTTGTCGGCATTCGCGCCCAGGCCGTTTCGGGGCAGGACTCGATTCAGTTTGAAGGTGAGGAATACGTGCTTTGCGAGCCCGTTGGCCTTGCTCGCTTGCCGATGGGCAAGAAGAGCAAGCTCGTTACTACCATCGAGTGGACCCGGCGCGTGCTGCCGTATGAGTAATCAACTTGAGCAAGTCTCCGGAAAATCGACGAAAGATTCGCCTGGTTAGTGGCCTTTGCTTGGCCCTGGTCTTGAGCATCGTGGGCTTCAGCCGATTTTCGTCGAGTACCGCCGTTTGGGCCAATGTGTCTGCGGGCCAGCTCAATCAAGACTTTGTCGGATTGATCGGCTGGATAGGACTCTTCGTCATTCTTCTATCTGCGACCGTGATTGTCCTGCGGGGAGCCCGGTTCAAGCAGATGAAAAAATTGAGCTGGATCGTTTCGCTCACTTGTGCCGCCGGTACGTTCTGCATTTGGGAAATCGAGCACAGCCGACCAATTGATTCCTTCGGCTACGGCACTTCGGTCACCGACGAAAAGAGCCAGCAAGAGTATCTGCAGAACCACGTTTTGGCATCAAAGGTCAAGCCGACCGTGATTCCAACTGGCGTCTTTATTCAATCCATCCACTTCACGAGTGGAACTGAGGTCGACGTCACCGGGTACGTCTGGCAGAAGTATCCAAACGGGACGCCGAAGGATCTCGCGCGCGGCTTCGTCCTCCCGGAAGCGAAGGATGCCTTTCACGAAGAAAACTTGACCTTACGGCAAGTTTCCCGGGGCAAGAAGAAGGATTACGAGCTTCACGTTTGGTTCTTCACCAGCACCCTTCGGCAGCGCTACACGTACAAGAAGTTCCCGATCGACCGGCAAAACGTATGGTTGCGGCTTTGGCACCGCGACTTCGGTAAGGGTGCCCTCTTGGTCCCCGATTGGGAATCGTACACCCAGCCTTTTAACCCGGCGGCACTGTCTGGGTTGGACCAAGAATTCGTGCGTGAGGGCTGGACGACCCTCTACACCGGGTTCAGCTACCAAACCTTCAGTTACTCGTCTTCGTTCGGCATGGGCAAGTATTCTGAGTCGCCGCCGCACCCCGAGCTGTACTTCAATGTCGGCCTGAAACGTGACGTCACCGGCCCACTCATCACCCGAATCGTGCCGGTTGTCGTGGTGGCGCTGCTGCTTTATGCTGCGCTGTATCTGACTCGTCGGCAAGAGAAGAAGGGCGAGATCGTCGGCTTCAACATCTTCACCGTGCTCAGCTATTGCGCGGCGCTGTTCTTCGTCATCGTCATCGACCACGCCACCGTCCGCTCCACCCTGGCGCCAGAAAGTCTGATCTACCTCGACTTTTTCTACTTCGTCCTGTACATCCTCACCGCCTTCGTTTCGCTTAACAGCATCCTCCTCGGCGTGAGCGACGACATCTGGATCGTGGAATACCGAGACAACGCCATCCCGAACTACCTGTACTGGCCGATCTTCTTCAGCTTCATCTTCATCTGCACCCTCACGACCTTCACCCGCTGACGTCGGTATAATCACCAGCGGACGGTGCCGGATCGTCTAATGGCAGGACAACGGTTTTTGGTGCCGTACGTCTAGGTTCGAATCCTAGTCCGGCAGCCACAACAAACTCCCCGCTTTTCCCAGCACTGTCTCACAGACGACACGATTTGAAGGGCAGAAGAGATCATCTCTCGACCAGCTGAGCTATCGCATTTTGAATTTGGGGATCGTGGGAATCGAAAAGTATCCCGACGTCTTTGCTCAGCATTCCCGGTCCGACCCGCTTGAACTCACGATACATTCCTGCCATCCACAGGTACTGGTCGATGTCTTTTGTGCTGAATTGCCCGTCACACTGCGAGCGAAGCTTTTCAAACCAGCCGTAGAACTGGACGTAGTCCGTGGGCCACACCTGACGTTGCCCTAGGTGATAGGCGAGCATCTTCAGCACGTACTGATCGAGGATCGGAAATCCAGAATCAATAAAGAAGTGCGCGTACTTTGAAGCGAAACTTCGATGATTTCGGTTCCCTAACGCCGCAATGCAATCAACCAGCTTGGGTCCTGTCGGCCGACCCGGATCCGCCAGTACTTGCTGCACGTGCTCGGCCATCCTCCAGACCGCGTAAACATTGGTGTTGTACAGAGAATTGACCGTAACAACCTTAACCAAGCAAGAGGCTAGATCGTCTTTGGGAAAGCTCTTTGCAACGGCATCGAGCGCACTGTCCGTCGTTTCCCAGGAAGGAACCATGGCATGAAGCATTTTGCCGGCTTCGATGTGTTGGTCCAGAATCCGAGGTAGATCAGGCATTCCAACATCATAGCCAATGCCCGTTCATTTCGCGAACCCAAGCTGCAGTAAGAGTAGGGACAGCCGCATTCGCGGCGGTCCCATCTCTTTCCGAACCTCACCGCTTCGTCTGAAGTTTGAACACGTTCACCGAGTAGCCGGGCACCCGCTGCTGGAACTTCGATCCAAGCCCGGTCAGCTTCTTCGTAATCGGAGCGACCTTGAGCGGTTCGGCGATGGTGTTCATGTCCTTCAGGTAGCCCGTGAGGTACGTCCAGGTTCCATCTGGCTGAAGGTTTGCGCCTTGGAGGTCGATGTCGATTGACTGCGATCCCGGCAGGGCGTTAACGACCTTTAGGTACAGCGCGCCGGACTTGGTGTCTCGGGTGGCCGAGGCGAAGATGCCGGGGAGGGTTTGGGTGCCTTTGCGCTGTTCGGGAACGCCGGATAGCTTGAGCTCCACCGTGCGGTTCCCAAGGTTCTGGGCGAACAGCGTCTGCGCATAGTAGGACGGCGATCCGAAGCTTTCGAGGGCGTCGTAACCGATGAGGTTGAGCGACCACTGTCGGCCGCCGGGGTTCACGTTGACCAGCAGCGGCGCGTAGCAGGCCATCTCGACGATGTCCGAATTCCGCTCCATGCCGGTCATGAACGCGGCATCAGCGATGGTGCATTTCATGTTCGGCGTCGGGCCGGCGTTAGGTCCAGCTTGCCATGGTGCCACGGTGTCATGCGCGGCCCACTCTCCGACAAAGACCTTCGGTCCCTTTCGGTCGTAGGTGTCGTACTTGGTCGCCATGCCCATCATGTCCCAAGATTCGGTGTAGTAGTGCTCATCCCAAAGATCCGGGCGGCGCTGAGTGATGGGGAATTTCGCGCCCAGGAAGTCCTTTCCGCCGGTGCTGGAGATCACCTGGATCTTCGGATACTTCTTCTTGATGGCGTCGTAAAACTGGACGAATCGGCTTTCGTACGATCCGGACTTGTCGAATCCGTCTTCGTTCCCGACTTCGACCCATTCAAGGTCGAACGGCTTTGGATGGCCATCGGCAATTCGCCGCGCGCCCCACTTAGTATCGGGTCCGCCAACGATGTACTCGATCTCGTCCAGCGCTTCCTGAACGAACGGCTCTAGCTCGGGACCGGCCTTGGTGTACTGGCCGTTAAGCGCATACCCCGCGTAAACGCCAAGCAGCGGCTTCGCGCCGGTTTCCTCGCACCACAGCAAGAACTCAAGCAGTCCCATGCCGTCGCTCGATCGGTAGCCCCAGGTTCCACGGTGTCCAGGTCGAGTTTCGATGGGGCCAAGCGTGTCCTTCCAGGGGAATCGGTCCGCCGGGGTGTTGCCTTCCAGGTAGTTGCCACCGGGGAAGCGAAGGAACTTCGGCTTCATATCGCTCAGCAACTTCATGAGGTCCGGGCGGTTGCCGTTCGGACGATTGCGATAGGTCGGCGGGAAGAGCGAAACCTGCGAAAGCATGAAGGTCTTGCCTGGGCCAGAGCGCAGGGCAAATCGGGCGTCTTTGGTTGGCTTCAGTCCCTTCGCCGTCTTGAGTTTGACGGTGTGGTTCTTCCAATCCGCGCCAACGCCGTTAATGACGGCTTGGGCAAATACGGTCTTGCCGTCGACCGATTCAAGGCTCGCCCTCAGCGGCCCGGAGGTCTCAGCTTTGGCCCAAACGCTGAGGCTATAAGTTGTTGCGGGCCGAATCGGGATGCCCCAATAGCCATCGTTCGCGGTTCCGCCCGTGACCTTCAGAGCGACCGGTCGGGCCTTGCTCATGCCTCCCTGCTCAAGCGTAACCGTCGATCCAGCCTCAACTGGGCTCCAATGCGCGGGCTTGGCCCGATCATCAAGAAACGCCCGGTTCCGAATGAGCTCCGCGTAGAGACCCCCATCGTACGAGTAGTTGATCTCTTCGGTCATGTGGCCATAAAGGTAGGGGCTCACCGCGACCCCGGGGGCTCGCAGGTCGAGGCTCAATCGAGCGGGTTCTTGGATCAGGAGAAGTAATAACATGGTTTCTGGTTGCAGCGGGAGCCCGGGATTCGGCTTCTTATTTACCTGTAAATTAAGCTAACCCGGCGGAAAAGTCAACCAAGAACGTGCGATTCGAGAATTCTTGCGTCGTTTCGGTGTGATTGGTCTCCGACCCGGTGAATTCCGCCTCCGCAGGCGACAGAATCGCTATATAGTTCGTTAGCGGACTATATCTGCGTAAATCAGCATGAGAGTCACGATTCGCGATGTCGCCGAAAAAGCCGGGGTTTCTGCCATGGCGGTCAGTGCCGTTCTTAATGGCGGCGGTGGCACCAAAGTCACCGTCACCGCGGAAAAGGCGGAACGGATTCGACAAGCTGCCCGAGAACTCCGGTACCAGCCAAACCACCTCGCGAGATCGTTTCGAAACAAGAAGACAGGCCAGGTTGCGGTTGTATTCCAGAACTTTGGCCGGTTCATCCCGCAGAGTCCGTACCGGGCTGAAGTGATGAACGGCGTGATGGACGCCCTGTTTCCCAACGACTACACGCTGTCCCTGTGTCCAAAGCTCATGCGCGACGGCGATCCCGGTTTTGTCTCTGACGGCCGTTTCGATGGCGTGCTCTGGTGCCGGCCAGACCTGACCGAAACGAGCACGATCGCCCTTCAAGAAGCCTCGGTGCCGATCGTGATGATGCACGCCCCGCCTGGAACCGTCCTTGGGCTACCGACTTTCTGCGCCGACAACGACGGCGCGATGCGGCGCGTTGTTTCCCATCTCGTTTCGCTGGGCCACGAGCGGCTTGCGTTTGTGATTGATCCCGTCAGCGAACACAGCGTGGAGGGTCAAGCTCGGGCCAGCGCCCTCATATCGGCGGTGCAGCGGGCCGGACTTCCAGACCCCGAAATTATCATCCTCACCCACGACCACACGATCCTGGAGCGCTACAAAGACCCCGGCGCGCCCCACACGGCCCTTGTTTGCTTTAGCGACGAGCTTGCCTGCTTTGTGC
This sequence comes from bacterium, assembly GCA_027485645.1. Lineage (GTDB taxonomy): Bacteria > Armatimonadota > Fimbriimonadia > Fimbriimonadales > Fimbriimonadaceae > Fimbriimonas. The sequence goes on along the minus strand of JAIXQR010000001.1, from coordinate 487,343 downwards.
TGTACTCATGCGAGCGTTTTGGGGTCAAAGTTCCCGAGCACGTTTCCATCATCGGATTCGACTCTTCACCCGTTTGTGAGACCTCCCGGCCCCGACTCACTTCGGTCGCGCAGCCGGTGGAACGGATGGCGTTTGAAGCGACGACGCATTTGATCTCGCTGATCCGGGCCGTTGAAGAAGGAAGCCCGGCCACCCCTGCAACGTCAACTTTGTACGATTGCGGCTTGGACGTTAGGGATTCCACCTCCTTCGCACGCTCGCGGTAGGGCGCTAAGTTCTGTGTCCTAGAAGAATATTCTGAACCCGATGTGAGAGGGCCCAAGGTACGCTCCTGTGCGGATTCGTTGAACCCCCGGGCTGCTGGATCGCAGTTCCTTTAGGTCAACGCTTGGCTCCCGGCAGAGCAAAGATCACGATGAACCGCAAATTCTATAACGCCCATCATGCGCCCGTCGGTGCCTTCGCTACTCTCACCCTTGGACAGAAAGGATCGACCGGTGGCCTCGGTTTAGAGCTTGCCGGACCGGCGAACGAAAACCTTTATGTTGGAATTCAAGATCGGGATGGCGGAAGTTTTCGCGCTCTGCCCTTTTTCACCGGCGGCGAGTCCCACGAAGAAGACTTCGACGTGGAGCATCTCTCTGGCTTTGGCCGGCCAAACGCAGTAACCGCGTTTGCGGATGAGGAAATCGAGCGAACCATGGGTGCTGGCGTCGACGAATGGCGGGCCGGCGACATGGTCTTCCGCCTGATCTCTCCGGTTCGCTCGGTTCCAGACCCCGAAACGGCAACCGTAGAAGCCCTCAAAACCGCGATCACGCCGGCGATCCTGGCCGAACTCACCATCGATAACCGTGAAGGCACGACGAGCCGAAAGGTTTTCTTCGGCTACCAAGGTTCTGACCGCGCGGCCGGAATGCGGGTGATCAAAGAACCGGGCCTCACCGGAATCGCCCAGCACACTTTCACCGCAATCGCCTCGGACGACCCAGCCGTCCATGCCGGGATTGCCTTCCAACCAGAAAAAGTCCTTGAGCCCGATACCGAAGAGAACCTAGAGTTCTTAGTCGGAAGGCTCGGCCTCTTGGTCGGAACGGTCCCGGCCGGTCAAATCCACACTTTCCGTTTTGCGATCGCTTTCTTCCGAGAAGGAACTGCCACTACGGGGATCAAGACCCGCTACCTGTACCGCCGGTTCTTCAACGACATCGAGTCCGTTCTGCGCGATGCGCTCAAGGGCTTCGAGGCTACGAAGCACGAGGCAGAAGCATTTGATGCCCAGCTCCAGAGCCGACTTTCTCCCGAACGCGCCTGGATGGCGGCCCACGCAATCCGGTCGTACTTTGGATCCACCCAGCTCTTGGAGCGGGAAGATGGTCAACCACTTTGGGTTGTGAACGAGGGCGAATATCGCATGATGAACACCTTCGATCTCACGATCGACCAGGCGTTCTTTGAACTCGTTCTGAACCCTTGGACGGTCCGAAACGTGCTCGACCTCTACGTCGAGCGGTACGCGTACGAGGACGGTGCGCGGTTCCCCGGATCCGACGAAGTTCACCCTGCCGGAATCGCGTTCACGCACGACATGGGAGTGGGCAACGCGTTTTCCCGACCGGGATATTCCGGCTACGAGCAGGCTCGGCTGAAAGGCTGCTTCTCGTATATGAGCGTGGAAGAACTGATGAACTGGGTTCTCACTGCGGGGCTATACGATTCCCACACGCGAGACATGGCCTGGGCGATTTCTCAGCGTGAAACCTTCTTGGCATCTCTCCGCAGCCTCGTGAACCGAGACAATCCGACTCCGGCAGATCGCAACGGCGTGGTCGGACTTGATGCCGATCGATGCCAAGGTGGGGCGGAAATCACGACCTACGATAGCCTTGATGCCAGTTTGGGGCAGGCCCGCAACAATCTGTATCTCGCGGTTAAGGGCTGGGCTTCTTACCTGCTTTTAGAAGATGTGCTTCGCCGCCTGGATGAAGTCGAAGCGGCAAACGAAGCAAAGGAACAAGCCGCAAAAGCCGCCCAAACCATCATGAGCGCCGCGAATGAAGAGGGCCTTCTGCCGGCGGTCATTGGGGAAGGAGTTGAAGCTCGCATCATTCCGGCCATCGAAGCCCTGGTCTATCCATTTGCTCTTGGTCTCGAGATCGATCCTGAGCTGCAAGCAACGCTGTCTAAGCACCTGAGTGCGGTTCTTAAGCCGGGCATCTGCAAGTTCGCCGATGGCGGATGGAAGCTGTCTTCGACCAGCCGCAACTCTTGGTTGAGCAAGATCTACCTCTGCCAGTTTGTGGCTGAGCGCGTTCTTGGGTTTGCCGCTGACGCCGAAGCCGATGTTGCGCACGTGAATTGGTTGCTGGACGAAGAAAATGCCTACTTCGCATGGAGTGATCAAATGCTGCAAGGCAAAGCCGTCGGCTCCCGCTATTACCCACGAGGTGTGACGAGCATCCTCTGGGCGGCAACCGGCGAGAACCCGCTGGCCGAACTAGCGAAGGCATTCGGACATACCGAGCAGCCCGTCGCCTGAGGTTCTAAACCGCAGCAGAGCTTCGGGTCTTCCGGTAGTGATTAGTGGCTTTGGCTCGATTTCCGCAGAGGGACATCGAGCACCACTTCCGGCGCCCGGCCTTCGATTCATCAAAGAAGTACAAGGTGCAGGTTGGCTCGGAACACTTCCGAACTCGGGAGAGATCGCCTTCGACCAAGAATCTTGCAAAGGAACGGGCGAGGATTTCGAGCGGACTTTCGCTCACTCGCACTAACTGAAAGCGATCGCTTTCCTTTCGAACTTGATCGCGGCCACTGCCCGCCATCAGGATCTGGTTCGTGCGCTCGACCGCTAAGTTCAGCTCTTCGCTCTCAATCTGAAAATGGCTGGCCGCGCTCACGTAAGCCTCGCGCAAAGATCGGAGTTCGCCGAGGTCAATTCGTTCAAAGCGGGCGCCAAGCCATGACTCAACCGAATCGTGGCTCTCCAGGACGTTGCCCACATTCAGTCTCTCGAGGGTTTGCGAGTTTGCGAAGTCGAGCCAAAGGACGCCGCCAACTCGAAAGAGCTCGGGCCAAGACTCAAGAGCTGAATCCAAGTTTTTTCTCATTCTAACCATATTAATGGAACTTTAACGGTTTGAGTTCGCTTTATCATCCGTAACCGCTCAAATAAAGGTTTACAGGTTAGAATCATGAAAACAAGCGTACTCGCAACCAGCCTCCTCACCCTCGCCATTGCCGCTGCCCAGGCTGGCGCCGTTCAAGTTGATCACAAATTCGAAACGGTGGATGGCCTGAAGGTTTTCTACCGAGAAGCCGGTCCGAAGTCGGCCAAGACCATCGTCCTTCTTCACGGTTTCCCAAGCTCGTCGCACATGTTCCGCGACTTGATTCCGAAACTGGCGACTCGCTACCACGTGATTGCTCCGGACTACATCGGCTTCGGCTACTCGGACGCGCCGTCTCCGAAGACATTCACTTACAACTTCGATCGCCTTGCCAGCATCACAAACAAATTCCTGGAGCAGAAGAACCTTGGCAAGTACAGCTTGTACCTTCAGGATTACGGCGGACCAGTCGGCCTTCGAATCGCGGCGGCCAACCCGGAGCGGATTGAGGGGCTGGTCATTCAGAACTCAAACGCTTACGTCGAGGGAATCAGCGAAGCGGCGAAAGGGATCCTGGTTGGGTTCGGTAGCAATCGAAACGCCGAAACGGAGAAGGCGGTTGCCGGACTGTTTAGCCCGGAAGGCATCAAGTACCAGTACGTCACCGGCACGGACGCATCCAAAATGAGTCCTGACGGATACACCTTCGACTCCGCGCTCTTCAATGCGAAGCCAGAAAACACCGCCGCACAGCTTGACCTCGTCGCGGACTACAAGAACAACGTCGCCCTCTACGATTCTTGGCATGCCTACTTCCGAAAGTGGCAGCCAAAGGCTCTGGTGGTTTGGGGAACTGGAGATCCGTTCTTCACCGTTGATGGCGCCAAGGCTTTCCAAAAGGACCTGAAGGACGTGGAACTGCACCTCCTCGAAGCGGGCCACTTTGCCCTGGAAGAGAAGTCAGACTTCATTGCCGAAAGGATTCTCGCCTTCTTAGGTCGCCTGAAGTAAGTTCCGTGATCGGAGTGTCCTAGCCCAGACTCTAGAAGTCTTTGGGCTAGGGCACTCTTTTTGTTTTGTTTCTCGTGCGCGCTACTGCCGATTGGCGTAAAACAGGGTGATCATGGCTACTTTTACCGTTGGCACCGAAAACTCGACCCCGATTGAACTGTATTACGAGGATCTTGGGACTGGTTACCCGGTAATCCTTGTTCATGGATTCCCGCTGAGCGGTGCTTCTTGGGAGAAGCAGGTTCCGGCCCTTTTGGAGGCTGGTTTCCGGGTGATCACCTACGATCGCCGTGGATTTGGAAAGTCCAGCCAGCCGTCGGGCGGATACGACTACGACACTTTTGCTGCGGATTTGCACCACCTAGTCACAAAACTGGAACTGGACGATTTTGCCCTCGTTGGCTTTTCGATGGGCGGCGGAGAAGTTGCTCGATACTCTGCCCAGTACGGACTTCGCACGGTAAGCAAAGCGGTGTTCATCGGTGCGGTCACTCCGTTCTTGGCGAAGGCCGAGGATAATCCGGATGGGGTGCCTCAGGAAGTCTTTGAAGGGATTAAGGCCGGCATCCGCGCCGACCGACCTTCTTTCCTGAGTGGATTCTTTGCGAACTTCTTCAACACCGACGTCCTGGGCGGAACCAAGATCACCGAGCAGGCCGTGCAAGCGAACTGGAACATCGCGATCGGAGCGTCTCCAATTGCCACCCACGCCGTGGTCGACACCTGGGGCACCGACTTCCGGTCCGACCTTGAAAAGCTTGATCTGCCGATTTTGGTGATCCACGGCGATTCAGATCGCATCGTGCCGATCGGAATCTCTGGGGCAAAGACGGCTGAGCATCCCCTCGTGCGCGAGTTCGTCACCGTCAAAGACGGCCCCCATGCCGTCAACTGGACGCACGCAGAAGAAGTCAACGCGGCATTGATCAGCTTCCTCAAATCGTAAAACAGCGTTGCATCATTGGCACGATCAAGATTTCCGCGAGGAACGGCGAAGTCTTGAACGTGCCATGTTTGACCAACATGGGTCGCAGCCGCGATGGTTTTGCAGCTCGTAGCGAAAGGTAAAGTAGCCATCGGAATGGAGCAGAATCCAGGGCAGAACGGACGCAAGCTGGTGTACTGGCCGCACCGACAATCAGCATGGGCTGAAAAAGCCAGCCACATTCTGAATCTGGTGGCGCTAGATGATGAAGTTGACGAAGATGCGTGCGAGCAAGTCCTGGCTAGACTTATCGAAGCGGATACCTATGAGCTTTGTAGCATTCCGTTCTTCGCGAGGGACTACGCGCTAGGCGATCACGTTCATGCGCCTTCGGGACAGATTGAGAAGGTCGTGAAGCGATCTGGCAGGTACGTTTACCGGATTTTCTTCTCGGAGAACCAGGTCCATGAACCGATTATCGAGGAACTTAGAACGCTTGGTGGATGCTTGTTCGAGTCCCTCGGCAACGGGCTATACGCCATTGACGTAGCAACGCAAGACCTAGCCATTTTGCTTGTGGAGCGCATGAGTGAACTTGAGAATTCTGGCGTGTTTGAATGGGAATCGGGACACGATGTAGATCCCTCTGAGCAGCCAGCGAATCCGTAATAGGACCATCGCTAACCTTCAGCCGACTAAAAGGCTACTGTCCGGTCTGACGGATGGATCCCTTAGTTGATTACACGGCCGTTTAGGTTCAACCGAGCTGCGCGCCGTTTTTTTATTAATACTTCTTCCCTTACGCGAGGGATGTATATTTTCTGGTTTGCGCTGTGATGGCGTGGCAACTATACGGGGTCGGTGAGGGGAAATGTCAACCTGTGGTTTCGGGAATTGGGCCGGTTTTGTTTGCGGGGTGTGGGGTTAGTGGGAGTGCGGGCAGAATTCTTGCGATAATTCTTTCCCCTGAGCGACCCTTGTTGCATATAATTCAATGGTGGAGCAGTTCCCACAACGGCGCATCTATCGGTTGATGGTTGGCTCGGGCTTGCTTACCGCGGTGACGTACAAGATGCCTAAGTGGACGGGCATTGCGGGGAGAGTGCAGTGGCCGATTGGTTGCGCCACCTTGTTGTTGATCATTTGGTTGGCTGCTCATCGCGGCAAGGCCCCTCTCTTATTGGCCATGCTGGCGAACATTTGCGGGATCACGACGGGGCTGATGTTTGCGAAGGTCGATCGAGCCATCGAGCTTCAGAAACCGATGACGCCAATCTCCATCGGCACGGCCGTTTTCATGATGGTGCTCCCGTTCTTCGCGTTCTTCCGAATTCAGGCACAAGAGCGCAAGAATGCTGCCGATCGGGAAGCAATTGACCGCGAGTACGAGGCCATGAGTCAGCTGCCGCCCGATGAGTTTGTCGAGGCGTTCAGCAAAAAGGTCGAAGAAATCTCGAAAGGGATTGATGTGGTTAAGCGAATACAAAGGCGCATTGCGCCGCTTGCCTTCCTCGGGATGGTCCTGACCCTTTGGACGATTCCTCAGGCGCTGAAGCCGGAGGTTAAGCCGGTTCAACTTATTGTGAGTATCGCGGTCATATGCTCGTGTACGGCGTACCTTGTCATTTGCTTCATGCCCAACTTCAGTAGCAAGTGGTTGGCGGACGAAGACCCAATATGGAACGAGGTCGAAGGCGAGTCGGACAAATGATCTCCTCGCTTGAGCGCAGGAACGAACCAAAGTTGATTCAGGGCGCAGTGAATTGAGTCACGAATGGGACTTGAGATCGGCGCGGATGGCCTTCGAACGCGGCGAGGGGCAAGATTGGATCGAAAGGTATCTGCAAGTGGAAAGTTGGCAGAATCTTGGGCTGCTTCGGCGTGTTCGCACTTACTCCTCATCCTGGATGCCGCCCCAACTCATTGAGATTGCCCGCCTCCAAAGGATCGCCGGACCATCCGAATCATTCCGGTACCCACAAGATCCTGATGAGTGGACAAGGGCAGTACAGACGATTGTCGATACCCGCCCCACGCTGGACAGCCTTCCGCCGGTGATCGCATGGCGAGAATTAGATGGCGTCATCAACTTGGCGGATGGCAACCATCGCGCGGATGCCCTTACGAACATGGGGTTCACGTCGTGCTGGGTATTGCTTCACGATGCTCCGTTGCGAAGAAAAGAAGAAATCGCCTGTCAACCATTCGTCTTGGAATAGTAGCTTCTGGCGAACTGGCCCCAGATCGTGAACCTCCCTGGCGTGTTTTCCTTCAGGAACCTGATAACTTGCCGGCCAGGAAAACGTACGCCCCCGCGCATGCGCGGTTCTAAATGTGAAGGCGGATGTGCATACACGGCAGGATGATCATTTCTCGAGGAGCGAGCCGAGGTTAAACATGACTGCCTTGCAGTGGTGAACCAGGGCCCGCCAGATCCAAGTTAAGGTTATCGGACAGAACACCTGAACGACTTGCTGTGCATTTTTCACTTTGCCGTTAACAGGCAATGACGCGTCGAGTTTTGTCCGTTTCGCCGATCATTCCGTCTCAAATTCTTGTGATGGTTGTGAAGGCGCCGTGAAGTGACCCCACCGGTTCGTGGGTCAGTGTCGTTCGTCGTTCATCTTGAACGCTCAGAAGGGCGCGTGCACAACGAGAGCCACCGGTGCTCCGACTGGGCAGTCACGACTCGCCGCATCAAAGCGTGTAAGCTGTTGCAGTGGAGAAAGATCCCCGCATTTCAGAGATTTTCTATTACTTCGAAGAGCACTCGAACGTGCAAAACAATCGGACGATCGGCAGAAAGATCGGTGTACTTCAAGAAGTGATGCTACGCAAATATCTAGAAACTTCCTATGAAATTCGCCGCCGCATGCTTATCGAAACACTAGTCGAAGGGCTATCGGGAGCCAAGCATAAAATCGAATTTGTTATTTACGAAATTGCTGATGAACTTAATTTGGAAGTTGGAAAGCCCCAAGCTTACGGAGGAGTAGAAATGACCCTACAGGCAGTTTCTTCCCACAACGCTACGATTGGCCTTCGTTGGAACGATGCCAGCACTGGCAGTTCATCCAAATGCACAGCCAAGCTGTCTATTGAAGATACGTTTGGAGCCGCAAAGGCGCGTGATTTATTCGCCGCCGAGGGAGTCCTTGTGAAACTTAGAGGCACAGCCGATAGTGGTGCGCAACTAACTCTGCTCGACTTGCAGAAGGTCATCGCATCTGTCGAGAGCAAGCGCGTTGGTGCTCAACGGTTTGCCGACAGCGACAAACTAGGTGCGGGAATTCAGACGATTGAAAAAGCTAAGCAAACGGCACTAGTAGCCGTTGACCTAGACCTGCGAATCAACGGAAACTTAAAAAAACAACGTGATGAAGACGAATTAGCTGCATACCTTTCGATCGTAGTTGTGGGTAACGGAGTGCATTGGGAGTTGAAATCCCGCAAGGTGCTCGGGACATATGTCGATGCCGGCTTCCTAATTAAAGATGATTCTATTATCCGCTACTGCGACTACGTTAAGAAAAAGGCTAGTTTGGCTGGGGTGCCTTTTATGACATTCTTTAACGCATATTTTCCGGGCCTCACCAAAATGACCGTGGATGACTTCGAAGTATCGAATAGTGACCTGACGCATCTAACTGGTCCCGAAGGCCCAGACCTTCGATGCATCCTCGAGGAGCACATCGCACGGATGGCTTCAAAAAAGCTATAGTGCGATCTCCATCTGCTTTGCGTGCCGACTATGGCCATGAGATTTACCAATCAGAGGTTGAAGATCTACGACTGCGCCATATGGCGACAATTCTGCGCAAAAGGTATCGAAGTCTCGCCCCCAGTACACCATGGCGCATGACATAGGAGCTCCCTTCCCCTTTTCGCTGCCGTTCTCCAGAAACCGGAGCCGAGTATCGTATAGAAAGGCCACTGCAGTGGCAGCTCCAAAAACATAATCTTTCCAATGGCGTGTGTTCGTCGCGACTGGTACTAGGGCCAAGACCTCCGAACCATGATGCGCATGTGCCTGGGCACAAAGCCGCAACCAATCTTTAATCGTAGTACCGCGCTCGGCGTCACGACCATACGGGGGATTGACATAAATGGTCGGAAAATTCCAAGAGAGTTCCAATCCATCCTGATCCGGCAAGCAGTACTCTGTACACGCCTCTACGATCGACGTCTTATTTGAACACGGATCTAAATGAATCATCCCACCAAATACCTTTCGCACAGCAGCGACGTACTTGCGAGGAGTGCCCCAGTCCTGGCTAAGAGAGTTTACGGTTCTTCCTGCGCTCATTTGATTCACTATGGTAGACGAACTCGCTCTGGTATTGCACTCGTCGCCTAAAATCTGCGATGCGCATCCGGTCTTTATAGTCTTGCTACGTTTCTCAGACGGACCGGACAGAATACCGTGCCTCCAGATGACTGGACCTGCCCAAGCCGCGTACTAAAGCCACAAGCGCGCATTTATCGTTCCACGGCCAGCGTTCCCTAAGCGCCAGTCACTTGATCGCAATAACACTCCTGTAGTGAGCCCGTGCTGGTCAGAAGGACTGTCCAGCTGATGGCACGATTCGATCAAGATATCCGTTCATCCCGTCTCAACGGCTTATTCCGTTGAATTCATATCATGCACCGCAAGCAGCACCTTCCAAGTAGTTTCTTCGAAGGGCATAGTGGTGATGGATTGCCTTCGACCTTTGCGTTGGTGCAGTGGTCGCGAGTGTTAAGGCCGATGTCGGAGTCGGCGAGGCCGAAGTTGCGGTCAATAAGTCGTCATCCGGTAGCGTAGGCGCATGGTGATTCCAGGCTCTGCAGGATCGAAGCGGTATCGGGTGGGGGACGTTGAGTTTTCCGAGCAACCTTCGTCGCTGCAGTTTTGGCCGGCGAGGAGCGCGATGGTGTCTCAATGCGTCGGAGCAGTGGTGCTTGCCCTGGTCTCGCTCATCATCGGCTTCGTCTTTTGGAAGAACCAACCGCTGAAGGACCTGATTGACGGAGGTGGGGCGAGGGATTCGGTGGTGGCGGGGCTTTTGTTTTGGATCGGCGCGCTCCTCTTGCTGGCGGTTCCAATCTATCTCCGCGGCGCAAGAACGCCTAACGTCCTTGAGCGAGGCTCGACGATTCTTCGGCACGGCAAAGAAGCCATTGATTTTCAGGGCGCGACGGGGGTTTCTGTTTTGACCGAGGATATCGACGGTTTGGTCTATTCGGTTGCGTTTGTCGGCACTAACAGGCCGATACGCTTACCGCTGCTGAAGTTCGGACAGAAGGCAGATGCCGAACGGGCGGCCGCTAGCGTTTCGGCGGTCACGGCTTTGCCTTTGGTTTGAGACGGGGCACGTTACGAACGCTTCAGATCGGATAGTTTCAGCCGCACGGTGAGCACGTAGGGAGATTCTTCGGCGCCGGCCCAGTGCCCGTAGCTTGTGAGGACGAAGGTTCCGTCTGGCAGCAATTCGACGCCCGGGTAGCCGGAGTCCCAGGAGTTTTTGTTGTCTTTGAGTCGGACCTTGTATTGCCCATCGCGGCCGTTGACTAGGTCGTCCCAGGTGCCGACCCAGGCCACCCAATCTCCCTTCCAGTCTCCGGCGGGCGGCATGTCTCGGAACGAGACGAGCAGCCGGCCATCGGGGGCGTACTTGGCCGCATGGCGGTCTCCGGTGAGGGCGAGCGGAAGGGCGCGCGGGGCCGTCCACGTTCGGCCTTCATCTTGCGAGAAGATGACCTGGGAGCTGAACTTACGGCTGTTCTCCCTCAGCAGCATCGCCAGGGTTTTGCCATCCGGCGATCGGATGAGGCCCGGCTCGCAGAGATGCATGTCGGACCGAGAAAGGAACGCCTCGGGAAAGCTCCAGGTGAGCCCGCCGTCGGCACTGAACGTTTTGAAAAGGGTGAAGTTGCCCGCCGTCTGCGGGGTGGAGTAGAAGAACCGCCCGTCATCGTGGAAGAGCGCCATGTACCGTCCGTCCTTTAGCCTTTCTAGTGCGGACATCACGACGATGCCTCCCCAGGTGCCGGCCGGCTTCAGCTCGGTCCACGTTTTGCCGTCGTCTTCGCTGGTGGCATAGCGGGCGGGGTTGAGCCCAGACCACAGGATGAGCCGATCCTTCTTCGTTTTCGGGTCAATCAGGCGGTGGATGGTCGGAGTTTCGAGGCTGGTTTCCCAGTTTTTCGGCGTCGGCAGTCGATCGCTCCACGTCTTTCCGCCGTCGGTGCTTCGCTTCAAAAGGATCGCGCCCTTGCCGTGGCCCTTCGGATAGACCGCGAGGATGGTTCGCCCATCGCGCAACAAAACGGTGGTCGGGTGCCCCAGATATTGCCCCGGCTCACGATCGAGAACGGTCTGCATGTTGACCAGCCCGTCAAGATCAACTCTCACAATCGGAGCAACGGTTTGAGCGGCAAGCAGGGCGATCACTTGGTTACGTTACCATTCAGTAGCGGCGTTTCTTGACCCGGCAAATGTAGCCCTCGGATCATTGTTAGGCCTCTTTCTAAGTTCTTCGGGCTCTTAATTCCTCGGCCTCAGATGGGTCCGAAATGGCTGTAACAGGGTTTTGATCGGGACCTTTGTTCAGGTCAAAGCCTATCCGGCAAGGGGCGGCTTAGTACCAAACCGATCAACGAATGTTCCGATGTTGTAAGTTACGGAGCCGATCAAACCGCTGACTCTGGCACGGTCGTCACAGAAGTACCAGACGTCTTTGTTTTGGCAAGAACTGGAAAAGGACTCTATTTTCAGATCGTCAGACAGCAGGATCGTGACATCCGCGTGTTCACGGACGACAACGGACTCGACGATGTATTTCCCTTCCGTCACCGCATCGAAGAACTCTTGCGCAAACACCACCGACACGGCAACGTGCGCTGGGTTCATCGGGTCTTCCCCTGGGATCAAGTGTTCATCGTTGCTGTGTTCGACCGATGCGAGGATGATTCGGCCCCGGTGAACCACGCGCCAGTCGGCGTAAATGAACTTGAGGAAGAAATCGGCGTGAGTGATGTCCTCGCCCTTATGAGTCTTGGCCGGGCGTTGAACACCGAACTCAAATACATCCCCCACGGCTTTTCGGATGCAGGTTAACGGCTCGCCGCAGATGGGCTGCAGTTGCTCGGTGAGAAACGCAATTTCCCGCTCGGTGTAGCCATCGAATGGCGAATTGTGCCGCCATTCCGCCGCGTCATATTGGTTACTTTCGTCCATCGGTCTTCTCTAGTTTGCCTCGGTGTGCCGAGCGAAGGGCTGGCTAGGCAGCACCACGGGGTTTAGGATAGCCGTGTGGTTGGAAGGAGTGCAACAGGTAGATAATAGGAGCCGATGAGAGACGTCGTTCACCTCTGGCTCGGAAGAGCGGCCAATAAAACCCGGCTGAACAAGTTCTTGAAGGAGAAATACGGCGAGGATGACCGGCCGATTTCTGAATTCGCGGCTTCTCAGGGAGTGAACTTTTATGACCACGACTTCATGGACGTGGAGTTCAACAAGGGGTGGAAGTCGCTGGCAGACGCCCTGTTGGTCCTCGCTTGCAGCAGTTCTTATGCCGAGGGGGTGCGGGAGAAGGTCACGACTTTTGACCACAACTGCTACATCGTCTCGTTCAACCCAGAGGATTTCGCCAATCCTCGCGACTACGAGGCAGAAGGGATTCGGCTGGACTTTGTTGGGACTTTCAAAGTTGACTTGGCGGCTAAGCCAGAAGGGTACGTTGAGCCGGACTTTTCGGTTTACATCCACGTGGTCAGCAGTCACGCTTTTACGCTTGAAGGGGAGATGACGAAGGTCGTGAAGCTGGACGAGCGAGGGCTGATGATTGGAAAAGTGAATCCATACGCCCGCAGCCTCGACATTTCCAGCGCGGTTCCGAGTGTGGACTTGAATCAGGTGCGGATTTCTCGGAATGCGGACGAGATTTGGGAGATACGAGACTTTGGCAACAACGGGCTGACGAAGATGAGCTCGGAAGACTTTAACAACGCGACTTGGATGCCCTTCCCCGGCGTGAACTTTTCCATTGGGGAAGTGACTTTCCTGTGGTCAGACTCGCCGGACTTAGCAGCTTAGGCTACTTCTCGTCCGAAGTCGAAGATGAAGCCAGAATCGGGCCAGCTGTTGGCCTTCGATTCTGGCTTCCGAGTGATTCGCTGATAACGGGATGAAGCGTCACGTACCGCAGCCCCCAAGACAGGAATCTGCAGCAAGGTTCGGTCACGCGGTGTAACCTGTGGTCATGAAGCGTTTTGAGATCGGCAAGTCGGGCATTGAGGCATCGGAGGTCGCCATTGGGTGCATGCGCATTGGCGGGATGGAGCCTGCTGCCCTTGATAAGCTAATCCAGACCTCTTATGACCTCGGCATCGACTTCTATGACCATGCCGATATCTATGGCGGCGGGAGCTGCGAGGAAGTTTTTGCGGCGTCCATTGCGCGGTTGGGCCTCGACCGTAGCAAGCTGATTTTGCAGAGCAAGTGCGGCATTCGAAAGGGCTGCTACGATTTCAGCAAAGAGCACATCCTCGATTCGACGAACCGAATTTTGGATCGCCTGAAGACGGAGTACTTGGACATCCTGCTCCTGCACCGTCCGGATGCGCTCATTGAGCCAGACGAGGTGGCGGAGGCGTTTGCCACGCTCAAGTCGAGCGGAAAGGTGCGGCATTTTGGCGTCAGCAACTTCACCCCGAACCAGATTGAGCTGTTGCAGGCGTCGCTACCCGACGCGCTCTGCGCCAACCAGATCCAGCTCAGCATCACCAATACTGGCCCGATTGACCAGGGCATCTCCGCGAACACGAAGTTCGACAACGCGATCGATCGCGACGGCGGGGTTCTCGACTACTGCAGGCTGAAGAAGATCACCATCCAGGCTTGGTCCCCGTTCCAGTTTGGGTTCTTCGATGGCGTCTTCATCGACAACCCCAAATTCCCTGAGCTCAACAAGGCGATGGACGAGCTTTGCGAAAAGTACGGGATCACGAAGACGGGCCTCGCCATCGCTTGGCTTCAGCGCCACCCGGCAAAGATTCAGTCGGTCCTCGGGACAACGAGCGTCGATCGCGTGACTCAGGTCGCGGATGCAATGAAGATCGAGCTCTCTCGCCAAGATTGGTACGCCATCTACCTCGCGGCCGGGAACACCCTCCCGTAAGGTGATTCTGGCGTCTGGCCAATCGCAACTGATCGAAGGCTGTTTGCTCGGTTGCGCCATGGGGGATTCGATTGGGCTTCCCTACGAGGGACTGGCGCCAAAGCGGATTGCGCGGAGGCTCAAGCTTCCTTTGGAACATCACCTCGTCTTTGGACGGGGCATGGTCAGCGATGACACCGATCACACGGTCTTTGTTGCTCAGGCCCTGATTGAGGCCGGCGACGACGCGGAAAAGTTTGGGCGGGTGCTGGCGAACCGGCTCAAGTGCTGGCTTCTCTGCTGTCCGGCGGGTTGCGGGCTGGCGACGCTTCGGAGCATTGTTCGGCTATATTGCGGTGTCCCGAGCTCCCGCAGCGGCGTCGTTTCTGCCGGCAACGGGGCCGCGATGAGGTCAGCCCTGATCGGCGTGGTTCATGCCGAAAACGCTGACGTCAGGGCTAAGTTTGTCGAAGCCTCCTCGCAGATCACCCATCGCGACCCGCGTGCGTTGTTCGGTGCCAAGGCGGTCGCCGAACTCGCCGCCTTTCTCACGCTGCATCAGGTCCGGCCAAGCCTCGCCCAACTGGAGCAAATCCTGCGGAAATCCGGAAACGGGCCAGACTGGGACGAGGCGGTGCACAGAACTCTGGCCGCTTGCGAATCGGGACACCTGGACTTGGCATTAACCGACAGAGGCCGACAAAAAGGGGTCTCCGGCTACGTGCTGGAGACGATTCCGGCTGCAGTCGCCGCCTGGTTTATCCACTTCGGCGATTTCCGCGCGACGATTGAAGCCGTCGTCCGGCTCGGCGGTGACACAGATACGGTCGGCTCAATCGCAGGGTCCCTGGCCGGGATCTCGTGTGGGCGGGCGGGGATTCCGGAGACGTGGCTATCTCGATTAATCGACCGGCCTCATGGCGTTGCCTACCTTTCGCGGCTGGCTGCCGAATTGGCAATCGGAAGCTCGGGGGTGGCGAAGTTCTCTTGGGCGCTACTACCTCGCGGGGTTGTCTTCACCGCCATCGTACTGTTCCACGGGTTTCTCCGACTGATTCCCGGCCGTTGATCGGAGGTAGCCGAATGCATAATGCAAAGAACCGGAGACCGGTTGCAGTCTCGCTGCCCAAGAAAACGAAATGCAAAGCCGAATCATGTACAGCGAGAACAAGTCTGGAGGCTTGAACGGGCGGGGGCGGATTGGGCGGGTGACGTTTTCGAAGACGCGGAGGACGATTTACTATCAGGACAAGTGCTTTCAGAGCCTGAAGGGTGGCTACAAGGCGAACTACTATGAAATGGAAACCGGCGAGCAGTACTGGATCAGCGGACCGAAGTGCGCGGGTGCGGATCGGCTTTATGGCGCGCCGGGGGTCGATATTGATGAGGACGTGCGGGTTGAATACTGGACCAAAATTCGTTATCAGCCGGAAAATGCGGACAAGACTTCTGCATAGCTCTGACAACTGACCCCATGGTCGAAACTCTACTGCCCTCAAAGCCGCTTGCGCCTTATGTGCTTTGCTACCGGTATCGGGTTTGCGAGCCGGGCGCGTCGGTGCAGAGCTTTATTACGCCCGCGCGTTTGACGCAGTTTGTTGAGCTTTATCTTGAGGATCGGTATCAGGTCGAAGAGATATCCACGGGCTCAAGGTTTTGGGCGGAGTCGGCTTCACTTGTCGGGCTACAGGCCGTGGCACCGATACGCTTGAATCGAACGGGCAGGCTTCGAAACTTCACCATCGTTTTTCGCCCAACGGGGTTCCATCGGCTCTTTCGATTGCCGATGCACGAACTCGCGGGGAAATCGGTGGACCTCGAAGCCGTTTGCCTAGCGGGTTTGCGCGAGCGAGTCGGCGCGTGCCGTTCCTTCGAGGGAGGCGTCGCGGTTGCCGAAGAGGCTTTGCTTCCCTTCGTTCAAGCGGCGGAAGCTAAGCATTGCCACCTCACGCGGTGGATGCAGGTGGTCTCGGACAGACCCATTTCGGGCCAGTCGCTGGACCAGTGGCTGAACGATGCGCCCGTCGGTCCGCGACAAATCCAGCGGCTGTTTCAACAGCAGCTAGGCGTTTCGCCGAAGCGGTTTTGGCGCGTTCGTAGGTTCGAAACCGCTTTGCGGATGCAGCGACAGCAGCCGTTCCGAACTTGGGGCGACATTGCGGCCGAGCTTGGCTACCACGACCAAATGCACTTGGTGCATGACTTTCGAGACCTGGCCAGCGCCGCGCCGACGTTGATCCTTGATAAATTGTCGGATTCTTACTAGCCGGTAAGCAGCGGTCGATTCGCATACTTCGACCATGCTAAGTTTCAGCACCATCGTCGCTCTGGCCGCCCTACAAACACCCAATATGAACGCTTCCATCACCTCCACCAACTTGCCGAAGTCTGCCGTCGACGGCATTGCGACCACCCTGACGAACCTGGAAAAGGCCTGGAACACGCAGGATATCGACCTTTACGGAAAGCAGCTTGATGAGCAATGCAACTGGGTCAACGTGGTCGGAATGCGCTGGCGCGGGAAGCAGAACGTCGTTAAGGCGCACGCGGTCTACTTCGAAATCATGTTTAAAGGTGTGCCGCAGGCATTCCAAACGGTCGAAATTCGTGGGTTCACCGACATGGTCGCGGTGGCAATCTGCACCCTAAAAATGGCCGCCTACAAAACTCCAGACGGTCGATCCATGCCCGCAAACCTAAACCGGATGACTCTCACGATGGTACTGAAGGGAGACCGCTGGCTCATCGGATCCGCGCAGAACGCAATTGTCGATCCAGTAGCCATGCCGTTCAACCCGATTGCGGACGATAAGGACGGCGAATAGTCAGGGGAGCGATTAGATGCAAGTTCGACGTGTCGCCCTGGTCCGTTACTCCTTTTTCCGCTTGGCCAAGCTAAGAATCCGCTCTAGTACGCGGTTTTGTTGTCCATTGTCATTGATGGTGTAGAGCAGGTCTTCGATGCGATTCGTAGTGACTTCTAGAATGCAGAGCGACATTTCGTCGTTAGAGCCTTCGCCGTAGGTGACACGTTGCGGTGGATTGAAGGGGTTCGTGGGGTTCTTCGCCGAGTTGTCGTGCCATGACTCGAGTTCGAGTCGAGTGCCGGCTGGAAGTTTCATCGGCTCCCGAAGAACGTAAGTTTCTTGCCAGCGGAAGTTCCAGGGCTTAACCCAAACCAGCGGTCGGCGCGTGCCGTCCGGAAGAATGGCTCGGGCGCGCATTTCCTTGCCGAGCAGATGCATGTGCGGCGTTACCGAAAGCACGGTGAGGTCCTTCGGCAAGGTGTAACTTGCCGTGCGAAGATAATCGGCGTCGCCTGCCGGGATATCGATTTGCCAGTTCTCGACGCTGATTCCGCCGACGAGTTGGGTCACCGGCTTACGACTGAAATAGATTCCGATCTTGCTTTGGTCCTTCTCCGGCTTGCCGGTTGGGTGATAGTGGACCTGAAGCACGACGTCCGAGCCCTTTTGGAAGTACCGGCCAACTCCGTCGGGAAGCCACTTCGTTGTTCCTCCCGGAGCCCAGCCGCCGAGGGAGCCCGAAGGCATGAATCCTGGACCGCCGAAGGACAGGTATCCAACTCCCGGATCGGCCGCATCCAGTTTTCGAGCGGCTTGACTGTTATCCAGAAAGACCAGCGCATGGTGAACGACCTTAGCGTTCCCCGGCCGAAACTCCAACGCGCCCACGGTTTTGTCTTCTAACAATCCGGACGGAATAACAATGTTCCGAAGCTGATCTTGACCTTCGGCCGGAATGTCCACGTCCTCCGGCATCGTAAGCACCATGTCCGGCTCGCCCAATTGCCACCCCTGCGTGAACTTGGGGGAAGGCGGAGCCGTTGCGAGGTTCCCGGGCTTGGCGCCCGCCTTGTGCCAGGCATCCAGCACGCCAATCTCAGCGGCCGTAAGCACGCGGGCTCCAACGAAATCACCGTGTCCGGCCACCGCACTCCAAGGCGGCATCGATCGCTTTTTGGTGGTCAAGGCAATCATCGACGACCATTTCTTGGCTTCTTGATAGCTGGTCAGGGAGAATGGCCCTGACTCACCCGGTCGGTGACACGGTACGCAACTGCGGTTGAGAATATGTGCGACGTTCCGGGCATATGTAGGAACGGCGGGGCCGCTCACTGGCCGCTCAGCATCGAGGAAAGCCAAAAGGAGGAGTGACATCGAACTTGGAAGACGCTACCCAATAGGCGCAGCTGAGATTAGGACAAGGTCCTAGAACTTTGGAACTTCGACCCATTCTCCGTTCCGCAAAGAGGATTCATGCGCGCAGAGGCCGGGTGCGCACCAGTTTGCGGAGACGATTTCGTCAATCGCCGCCTTCCTCCCTTCAACAATTGACATCACAAACTCATGGGCAAGGTGCGCGTGGGAGCCGCCGTGGCCGCCATCGGCAAATTGGGCAAGCTCCGGTGGAAGCAAATCTGGCCGGAACGGCACCGATATTCGCTCCGCATGGCAATGACGCCATCGATGAGCGTTATGAATCGGTTCGAGTTCGAATATCAACGGATCCTCGTGTTCTTGTTGTTGCCACTCAAACCCCTTTTTGTCGCCGTAGACGCTAAACGATTCCGTATATGGGCGGGCAGTTTGGTACCAGGCTCGATTCACTTGAGCTACCGCGCAGGAGTTCGTCAGTTGAAAATGGGCAGTTTGCATTGGGAACGGGTTTTTCGGATCTGCGCAAATGTCTGCGCGAAGGCGGCCCACTCCCAGGCAAGAAACCCTCAGAACGGTTGTGCCGGCCAGAGCAAGCAACGGTGCAAGTGCGTGCGTCGCGTAGTGCATCGGCGGGACGAAGCGCCAGTAATCCGGGTACGAGGCTTCGAGGTCCTGATAGTAGTCTCCTTGTAGAAAGGTGATTTCGCCAAGTTCTCCGCGCTCCAAAAGCCCGCGGGCAAAAAAGAACTCGCGGGTATAAACCGCCGTCTCCATCATCATGTAATTGCGCTTGGCTGCCTGAGTTGCGCGGACAATTTGCTCAATCTCGGGCAGCGTCTGCGCCATTGTCACCGCGCAGGCACAGTGCTTTCCGGCATCTAACACCGCGAGAGTGTGCGGAACATGTAATGGGAGCGGAGTGAGGAGGTGCACCGCATCAATTGACTCGTCACTCAAAACCGCATCCAGGGTTGGGACCGCATTTACAACGCCGTACCGTTCGCGGATGCGATTAGCAAGCTCCGCACCAGAATCACAAATCGTAACTCGCGATACTTGTGGGTGCGCAAGGTAGATCGGCACGAACGACTCGCCGAAACCCAAGCCAACCACGGCAATGTGCATGTTCTGAGTTTAGCCGGACGCTAAACTACGGCTTAGCATGGCTAATGAATCTCCCGTCAAAGTCGTTTTTCATTGCGTCGACCTGCCAGACGCAAACTGGGACGGGCACCGGGAGATCTGCCTCGGCGTGCAGTGTGGCAAGCAGGTGGTGCAAGCGGTAAAGCTGCCAATCGAGACCGCCACGTTTGAACTCGAATTCCGGGTTGATCTTTCCGGAGAGCGGCCGAACTTTCTCGGGCCGTTTGCGCAAGGAACCCCGCAAGAGCGATTTGCTTATCTATGCTGGGGGCACTTTCACGGGCCCGCATGGATCGGGTTCCGACGGGCGAAGATTCCGCTCGGTGGACTGACTCACGAGCAGCTTTCGGGTGGTGAAGTTCGGGCGACCATCTCATGTACCGACGCCAAGGGTGGCCCAGTTTGCGCCACTCTGAAAGGCGAGTTCGTTCAATGGAGCACGCACTAGACCAGCTGACGGTCAACAAAGCTACAACTTTTCCATTGGCTTAGCCAATGACTATCTGCCGTCCGGTCCCCAAACGCTCCTAAGCTCAAAGGCGCGGAACTTGCCTTTGTTTCCAGCATCACCCAGGAAACGGAGACCTTTAAACTCGTTAGGTTTTGGAATGTAGAAGAGCGGCATCCAGACCAGGCCGTCTTGGGCGTAAATCTCGACGGAGGTCACGTCGGCGAGCACGCGCAGTTTGAACTTCTTTGGGTTGCCAGACAGCGGCGCTTCTTTTTCCCCGGCGCGGAGCTTGTTGGTGGTCGGATCAAACTGAATCCGGATTCCGTTGACCTGCACATCTAGCGCCCCGGCCCATTCGGCAGAGAAATCGATGAGCCCGCTTGGAATGACGACCTCCTTCCCTTGCACCGGGACCTCTCGGACACGTAGCTTTTCGATTTGCTTCACCGGCCACATACGGAGGCGCAGGCCATTTTCGGTCTGCTTCAGCTGTAATCGGTTCGGAACCGCCATTTGCTGATTCCATGCGTAGCCGGGAAAGTTTGAGCCCTGCATCCAGGAGATCTGGACTATTTCTCCGCGCGGCACGTTGCTGTAGGTCTGCGCCGCATATGCCGCGTTGCCGAAGTTGGTCGGCAGCACCGGCGTTTCGGGATGAAACGCCTTGCCATCAAAACTGCCAATCAAGTAGTTGCCATTGGCAACGCTGAAGACCCACTTTTTCTCCTTTGACCCGGGCACCGGTAGCTGAAAGAAGTCCGGACACTCATCCCCCACACCGGTCGGAAAGTCAGAAATGCGGGTCCAGCTGAGCAGATTTGTGGACCGGAGCAAAGTGAAGTAGCCACCCCGCTTTCCAGAATCTGGCGCGTGTTCCAAGTAGAGCGCCATCAGCCACTGGCGGTGCTCCTCATCCCAAACAATCTTAGGGTCGCGATCGGCACCTTCGATGTTTGGCACGATTGGATTAGCCGCGTACTTTGTGAAGTTGCGACCATCGGTTGAATAGGCCAAGCATTGCGTAAAGGGCTGGCCCTTCGACATTTCGTTTGTGCCCCCGGCGGCCGTGTAAAAGCACAGCATCGCACGTTTTCCAAAACCGGCTTCGTTTTTGGCGTCGATGATTGCTGAGCCCGAGAAGATGGTGCCGAGCGCATCCGGCTCGATTGCGTGCGGCAAGTCTTTCCAATGCAGGAGGTCCGAGCTGACGGCGTGCCCCCAAGTCATGTTCCCCCACTCGGTGCCGTGCGGATTGTGCTGATAAAACAGGTGGTACTCGCCTCGGTCATAGACCAATCCGTTGGGGTCGTTCAGCCAGCCATTTCGCGCGGTGAAGTGAAACTGGGGGCGCAGGAGTTCGGATTCAAGCGTCGGCACCGGCGAAATCAGCATATGGGTGACCCAGTATAGTGGGCGCGAACCCTGCTTTCCAACTCAAACGGCGTCATTCACGCCACAATGGAGCATGGAATCCACCCCGTCAAATCACCTCAAAATCGGCGCGTGGCTCAACGCGATTGTGGTGAAGCCGCTTGGCGGGCGAAGATTTGAAGTCCACAGCAACCAAGCACCCAAAGGCTGGACCGTGGAACTGCACGCTCGGCAGCCCGAAGGCATCATGAACGGCGAACAGCTCCTCGGCTGGGTGGTCAAGATTTCCCCGCTGCACATGCAGGTGCTTTTGCACGAAGGCGACTTCGGTCGGTTGCCGGTGAGCGACGCGATGAAACCTCGCTACCGCGAAGGCCTGCGTGCCCTGCTCGGTCAAATCGAACCCACCGCCGACAACCTCGCTGACGCGCGCGGAATGGTGGTTCGAATCCAAAAGCAGCAGCAAGCCGACTGGCTCACGGTTTGGCAACTCCTTGGAGAGCCGACAACGGGCGACGTAAAGCAACTTCTAAAGCTGATCGACGAACAGCGAACCGCAAGAAAAGAAGACCCCGCAAGCATGCCCGACTGCGTCGCAAAGCTCAAAGAAGAGTTCGGCTTCGCGATTGATACCGCAGTTCAACGCTTGGCCTAACCGCTAGTCGCCAGAGTTTCCGTGGACGGCCTGCGAAGATTAAGTGAGTGGCACCAGATTCACTCGGATAGATTGGGTCAAAGTGCCTACATTAATACAGTAGCTCGGCTCGGTCGGTGGGTTGCCCGGAAAGGGGCGTTGCGAAAACGTACAATACGAACATCGACATGGGTTGCGAGACCATGAACCGCAAATGAGACCACAACGTGAAGCCAAAGCAACGGGGCGCGAACTTCAGATTCTCGAGCTAGCCGCCGAGGGCAATACCGACAAGCAGATTGCTTCGTCCCTGGGCATCAGCAAGGACACCGTCGCGAGCTACTGGCGACGAATTCTGCTCAAATATGATGCCGTCAGCCGGACGGAAGTTGTAGCTCGCCACGCTGAGCAAAAGGCGATGGAGTGGGTGAAGGAGCAAGGGGAAGAAGCCGTCCGCCTCGCCTCCGAAGTTGCCGTCCGAACCAAGGCCGAGGCGCGAGAACTCGACCAGCGAAACTTGCTGCAGGCTATCACCGAATGCTCGCTTGACTTCATCTCCGGAAAGCGCGGTTACCGCGAGGTATTCGACCGGTACCTGCACGAACTTCTCGGTTTGACCCAATCTGAGTTTGGGTTCTTGGGCGAAGTGAAGGTCGATGAGGACGGAAATCCTTACTTGGTCGCGAATGCGCTGACCAACTTGGCCGCGAGCCGCGAAGCTCGGCGGAAGTTTGATGAATGGAAGGAATCTGGGCTCGAATTCCGAGATGTGGACTCGCTGTTTGGAAAGATCCTGACCTCGCAGAGCGTGATCATCGAGCAAGATTGCGAAGACGAATCGGACTGCGATGAGATCTCGGTGCTGGACCTCACGATCAGCACCTATCTCGGGATTCCCGTTTTTAGCGATGAAGAAATGGTCGGCGTGATCGGCCTTGCGAACCGGCCGGGCGGATACGACCAAAAGATTGTCGACTATCTCGCCCCGCTCATCGCGACCTGCGCGAATTATCTCGTCGGCTGGCGTGGTGAAATCGATCGCCGTGCGATCGAGGCCCAGCTCACGGAAACGGCCATGCTTCTGAAAACCCTGACGGATGCCATGCCGACGGCGTTTCTTTATGAAGATGTGAACCGGAAATTGCAGTACGTAAACCGGGCATTTCTGGAGATTTTTGGTGCGACCAACAGCCCTTCGGAACTCATCGGCGCGAACTGTGCGGACATCGCCAGGCTTTCTCTGCCAATGTTTGCGGACCCAGACGGGTTTCTTCATCGCGTGGACCAGCTACTCGTAACGAGACAATCCGCCTATGGGGACCTCGTTAAGTTCGCAGACGGTCGGATGTACGAACGAGACTTTATCGTTATCCGAGAGAACCGAAAGCGAATGGGCTACCTCTGGAAGTACACCGACGTGACCGCACAACGGGCCCAACACGAAACGTTCCACAACGTACTTAGCGCCTCGATGGACGGCGTTGTCGTGATCAGCGATTCTGGCGTTGTCGAGTACTGGAACTCGCGAGCCGAAGCCATTTTCGGCTACACCGCCGACGAAGCCATGGGCAAGCTTTTGGCAGATCTGATTGTTCCCGAACAGTACAAGGCCGCCCACGAAGAGGGCCTTCGGCGATACAAGGAGACCCGCGTCAGCCGAGTCATGGGACAGATCATCAAGATCCACGGCTTAAACAAAGCTAGGGAAGACGTTCATGTAGAACTTCTCCTTTCGTGCATCGATACCGGTGCTGCGCCGCGATACTCGGCCTTCATTCGAAAGGTTTAGGCCCCGTATGTTTACGTGGTTCATGTGCGCTACGTCCATTTGGGCCGCCAGGGATTGGTGACTCGCATCTCGGTTCAGCTTGACAAAGGGCCGTATAGCACTTGCTTGTGACCCGGATTCCCTTCGACAAGTCAGCCGACATGAACGCGATTAACGCACCGGAAAAGCAAGAAGCGAACCGAGATCATCATTCTCATCACTCCTCGACTTATCACACAGTAAAGTAACAAATCAGAGTATGATTTACGACTATTAGAACATTGTTCACTTGTTGACCATCAAGAGCATCAAAATCAAGTGTTTCCATAGAAGCTAGCTACAAGTGATACACTAAACGGCTTAGAAATCTAGTAGTTTGTTTCAAGTAGCCGAATTCTGCGCACAGAAAACAACCATAGCGACTGTCACCAATCTTTTGTAAGATTCAATTGGATTAGGGATCTTCCTTAAAGCTAGGGGATCTGCAATCTCACGCGACGGAGCGCAGAACAATTGATCAATATTGGCCCCATTGAAAGACCGAAACCCAGCAATAACCTTTCGCCACGCGAATTAGAAGTTGTTCATCTTGCATCTCTTGGATATTCAGATAAACAAATTGCAACTGCGCTTTCGATAAGCAAGTTCACCGTTGCTAGCCATTGGCAGAACATTCTCATCAAGAATGGTGCAGTCAATCGAACGCTCGTCATTGCCAGATACTCAACTGCACTCGCTCGAAACGAGGTGGAAAGTGACGTGGTTGAGAACCTCCGCATCAACTCGCCAATTAGGCCACTAAGGAGTGGTCGTGGCAACCGAGCCTTAGAGCGAAACCTTGAGCAGGCGATTCTCGACTGTTCTGTGCGGTTTACCAAAGGATTGGTGAACCATGACGAAGTTTTCCGTCGGTATCTTCAAGAAGCGGTCGTCCTCACAGACTCAACATGCGGATTCTTGTGCGGAGTGCGACCCGACGAAGACGAGAACCCCTCAATTTGCGCGACGGCTATTTTCAACCTCAACGTTGGCGAAGCGGAACCCGTTGTGATTACCGGCTGGAATGAAGTGAATCCGCAAGCTTCCAACATCGGATTAGCTTTCGAAACGGTGTTCTCCACGTTAGAGACGTACATCTCTAACTCAGAAACTCCAAAACATAACGCAATCCGGGATCTGTTGCGAGTTGCATGCTTGGAGAACTTCATCATCATTCCGATCACGAACGACAAGTTTATTGTCGGCTTGCTTTGTCTGGCAAACCGGCCCGGCGGCTATGACCATGCAGTAGCGCACTTTCTCGAGCCGATGATCGCGTCCTGCACGGCATTTATCGAGGGGTGGCTTGCCGAAGTTGATCGAATTGCAATGGATCGCAAGATTACGGATGTGGCTTTGATGCTGAAAACCGTCACGGATGGACTTCAGACTGCTTTTCTGTATGAATCGCCAGAGGGAGTGATCATGTACTACAACCAGGCACTTCTAGATGTCTTGGGATTGAAAGGCGTCAAGACGGACTTTGTTGGTCGCCCAACGTCAGATCTCTTTGATCGCAGTATCTCAGTGCTACCTGAGCCGTCGAGCTTTACCGACTGCGTCAAGAGCATCATTTCCTGTGGTGAGACGAGATTTGGATTCACCGTTGCGCTTGCGCAAAACCATCTCTACAATTTGGATTTCATCGTAGCTAGAGAGCGGGATGCCGTTAAGGGCAACATCTGGAAGTTTGCCGAGCTTTCGCATGAACAACTCCAGAGTTCTGCATTCAAGCAGATTGCCGGACAGGCGCGCGATGCCATCATTCTCATTGATACGGATGGAAGGGTCCAGTACTGGAACACCCATGCCGAATCAATCTTCGGATTCTCTTCGTCGGAGGTCATCGGCAAACCACTCGTAGACTTGATCATTCCGGAGCGGTATAAAAAATCGCATCTGGCAGGATTGGCTCACTACAGCAAAACGAGAGAGAGCAGAGTCATGGGGCAATTGATCGACATCACCGGTCGACGGAAAGATGGAGAAGAGGTTCAAATTGAGCTGATGCTCTCCTGTGTTGATCCCGGTGACGATCCTCGATACTGTGCATTTATTCGCGAACGATTGAGTTAAACTTGCCACCGGCAAGGCGTTGGACCAACTTTGCCACAGAATTCCAACCTTACCACTGCTGAATGACGTGCGTAAGGTTGGCAAACTGTGGCAATTCCATTATTTCGGGGCTTTGCCCCAAGACCTCTGAACGATTCAGGGGCCGGACAGAAAAAGCCCCATTCCTCCGTATGGTGGAATGGGGCTTACTCGTTTTTGCGGCAGCTCACTGCGGCTGTACTGAAACCAATTATGTCTTGACCGCACCGTTGTAGGCCATGGTCAGAACTGCCGCTCTTACTGGCCCAAGCCTCGCCGCCCCACCACCCGAAGAAGTCACTCCCGCCACCGCTAAAGCGAGTAGGAATTGCACAACTACAAAGATCTTCTAAGCAGAGGCACCAATTCAATGGTGTTTTTCAACTACAACGGACGGCACAAAAAAGCCCAGAGCCTGGATTGCTCCAAGCCCTGGGCCGTGGTTCTTGTGCCCGTTATGGGTTAGTGACGGTGATTTTTACGGACTTTACGCCTTGGCTTAGGAGACGGACGTAAACGCTCGTGGCTCCTGGCGCGAGGCCAGTCACTTCAAAGGTGCCAGAACTGCTTCCGGCGGGGATGACGAGCTGGGCAGGCGCAGAAGCCACGCTCGCCTTTTGGAGCGAGATGGCAATCGGCAGATCCTGCGAAGCGGCTGCACTCAATGTCACCGTAATGGTGGCGCGTGCGCCCACCGCAACCGTCTCGGTGGAAGTCGTGACCGTAGCGATGGAGTTGCTCGAAACCGACACGGTGTCGGTTCGGACCATTCCCAGGTAGTTAGCCCGAACGGTGGCGTTCTCCACCACACCGGTGCAGCCCACCGAGAAGCTTGCGGTGGTTGCTCCGGCTGGCACGGTCACCGTCGCAGGAACAGAGAGTTTGCTGGAGATGGCCGTAAGGCTTACCACCGCTCCGCCCGCAGGAGCGGCCGAAGACAGCGTTACCGTGCCCTGCCCTATGCTGCCAAGGACGAAGTCCGAAACGGACACTGCATCTAAGCCGCTCGGGTGAACGGTGATGGTGGCAAACCTCTCGTTGCTAAAGCTCGGGGTGCCCGTGACCTTGACCCGCGTCGCAACACCGACCGGCTTGCCGGTGACGGTGAAAGTCGCGCGAGTTTCTCCGGCTGGAACGGTCACCGTTGCCGGGCAATCTAGCGCATTTGAGTTGCCGTTGATGAAGGTCACAAGCATGCCCCCGGCCGGAGCAGCTGCTTGAAGGGTCACGGTTCCCGTGGCGGATTGTCCTTGCTTTACCGCTTCCGCGCTAAAGGTGAGACCGCCGACGCGTGGGGACCGCACGGTGAGCTGTCCGGTGCCAGAGGTGATGCCCGTTCCCGAGGCGGTGACGCTCACCAGGGTGTCGCTGGCAACCGGCGAACTCGTGGCGGTAAACGTCGCGGTGGTGGAACCGGCAGCAATGGTGACGCTGGCAGGCACGCTCAGCGCAGCATTGTCGCTGCTCAGGGTCACGACGGTGTTTGCACTTGGGGCGCTCGCAAGGGTGACGGTTCCCGTCATGCTCTTGCCGCCGGTAACGCCAGCCGCACCAAAGGTAACGGAAGATTGGAAGTAGGAACGGTAGACGTAGGCCTGGCCAGCGCTCGTTAAGGCCCCAGGGTCTGCATGTATCGCTCCAATGACCACAGTTTCAGCATCGATTGAGACCGACCGTCCGAATTGGGCTCCAGCGGTCTGGTCGCTGGCCGTTAGAATCTGTTGCTGGGTCCACGTGCTACCCGAACGAGTGAACACGTACGCTCTGCCAGCGAGCGCCAAACCGTCCGAAGTGGCACCATTTGCTGCAACGATGGCGGTGTTTCCGCTTATGCTGAGCGCCTGACTAAACACGGCAGATGTCGACTTGTCGCTGGCGCTAAGGATGGCCTGCTCGCTCCAGGTGCTGCCAGAACGAGTGAAAACGTAGGCTGCTCCGGCGTTACTTACCGCGCCCGGGTCGGCATTAATGGCTCCAACGATGGCGGTGTCGCCGCTAAGGCTGACTGAATAGCCGAAACCGGCACTTGCCGACTTGTCGCTGGCGCTCAGGATGGCCTGCTCACTCCAGGTGCCTCCAGAACGAGTGAAAACATAAGCTGCGCCGGCGTTCGATACCGCGCCGGGGTCGGCGTTAACGGCTCCAACCAGGGCGGTGTCACCGCTAAGGCTGACGGACCAGCCGAAGTTGGCACTTACCGAGTTGTCGGTGGCGTTCAGGATGGCCTGCTCAGTCGAGGTGCTGATAGAACGAGTGAAAACGTAGGCTGCCCCGGCGCCATTTACCGCGCCGGGGTCTGCTTGGGATGCTCCGATTACCGCGGTGTCTCCGCTCACGCTGACTGAATAGCCGAACGAGGCATTTGCCGACTTGTCGCTGGCGCTAAGGATGGCCTGCTCACTCCAGGTGCTGCCGCTGCGAGTGAAAACGTAGGCTGCCCCGGCGTTGTTTACCGCGCCGGGGTCGGCATCTCTTGCCCCAACGACGGCGGTGTCACCGCTGACGCTGACGGAAAAGCCGAAATTGGAAACTGCCGACTTGTCGCTGGCGCTCAGGATGGCCTGCTCACTCCAGGTGCTTCCAGAACGAGTGAAAACGTAGGCTGCCCCGGCGTCAGTTACCGCGCCGGGGTCTGCAAAGTTTGCCCCAACGATGGCGGTGTCGCCGCTCACGCTCACTCTAAAGCCGAATTGCGCATTAGCCGACTTGTCACTGGCGCTGAGGATGGCTTCTTCGGTCCAGGTTGGGTCGATGGTGACCGGATATTTGGCTTCTGCATCCTCGATGCCGATGACGAGTTCCGAGCCTCGGAGTTGCATGCTCGCTGGCAGTTGCTTGCCGGTAGCATCCCAAACTTTGAGTCCGGCGTAGCTCAGGTTGCCTTGGCTGGTGGCAAAGTCAATCTTGTTCTCGCTGACCTGGGCGCCCTTTGCGCCGGAAGTTGCAAGCTTGACCCACAGGTTGCCCTCGCCGACCTTCTTGTCGACCTGGAACCAGTGATGCAAGCCTTCCGCTTCGTTGACGTACCACTCGGAAATGCCGGGGCGGCTGAAGGTGAGCTTGCTGTAGCCCAGCTCGTCTTTGCCCAGCGCCGAAGATGGCCGCGCGGTGGCGATGGCTTCGCTTCCGTTGCCGTAAGCGACAGTTCGGATTGAGAGGTCGCCGACGGTGAGACGGCCCGATGGAGCCAAACCAAAAGCGTACTGGCCCGGCTGAGAACCCGAGAAGGATCCGTCAACTGAGCGGATCTGACGTTGAGATTGGGAAAGCGCGAGCTTCAGCTCTGGATAATTGTCAAGCGTCGCCGCCCCACCACCCGAAGAAGTCACTCCCGCCACCGCTAAAGCGAGTAGGAATTGCACGAATACAAAGATCTACTAAGCAGAGGAACCAATTCAATGGTGTTTTTAAACTAAAAGATCACAGGGTCGGATCTGAATAATTGCATTGCACATTTATCAAGGCAACTAGCAGATTAAGGGAATCGTCGGTCGAATAATGCTCACATGTACAAATTTCACTTGAACTTCCTCTCGTTCGTGGCATACAATGACGTCGTGGTAATGGAAGTTGTCTTGATCCGGTTTAGCAACTAACCGCCTTTTCCCAAAGGTCGGTCCTGCCATTTCGTAAGCCGATCATTCTTGAAACCACAAAACCACACTTTCCCCTGTCGTCATTGCGGCTTTGCCATTCCCGTCACTGGAATAGGCACGAGCCAACGAAATCACTGTCCCGAGTGCCTGCACAGCGTTCACCTCGACCAAGTTCCGGGTGATCGAAATGCCCGGTGCGGCGGGGTGATGGATCCGATCTCCGTCTGGGTGCGCAAGGGCGGCGAATGGGCCCTCATTCACCGTTGCCGAACTTGCGGCGTGCTCCGGAGCAACCGCATCGCGGGCGATGATAACGCCCACGTACTTCTCTCTCTGGCGGTTCAACCGCTAGCCCGTCCACCTTTCCCGCTTGAGCATTTGCATCAGGCGGAACGACGATAGCCGCAAAGCAAAACGAGTCCCGCCGGGGCAAATCCGCGGGACTCGGAGGTGCGTCTGGAGATTCGACTTACTGAGCCGCGCCGGCGTAGAGCTTGATGAAGGCTACGTTGCCGACCGTTCCGTCGATCGTGCGAACTTCGTAAACCTGGCCGACGTTCTGCGATCGTGCCGATCCGTCGGCAGCCGCGTAGGTTGTCTGTCCTGCCTGTCCGACGGTGAAGACGTTCGTTCGTCCGCCGCCCCAGCCGCCCGAGGAGTTCTTTCGTCCCCATGGTCCGGCATAGACCGTTCCGGTCCAGCTTGATGGCGTGTAGGCCGTGAAGACGGCCGGCGTCGTTGCCGTTCCCTGAACGAAGGTCGAAGCACCTGGCGTGGTCAAGAAGCCCTGGTCGTAGGCGCCGGCATCCGAAACCATGATCTTGTTCGAGAGGTCCTCGATCGCGGTCTGGGAGAGGGATGGGAACGAAGCCCCGCCCTCAACGGCATAGCCGAACGGTCCGTCAACTCGTGCCGAACCGTATGGGTTCGTCAGGAAGAACGGCGCCGCAATGTTGTTCGCGGCCTGAATGGACGCAGCGGACGGAACTACGCCAAAGTAGTTCGCCTGGGCAAATGCTCGTGCCATGCCAGTGCCGCCAATGGCTCCCTCAAGCGGAGACGTGTAGATGTCTCGGTTCTTGGTGTACGGGAATACCGATTCGGTCCAAGGAATAGCACCCGCTGGGGTGGTCGTGGTGGTCGGCAGCAGGTTGAAAACGGCCTGCTGGTTTGCGAGCGACTCGAATCGCACGGCAAGGGCGAAGCTGTCGTCGTAATCTGCGGAGTACTGCAGATGAGCCAGACCAATCTGTTTGAGATTGCTTAGGTTTGCGGCGGCCTTGGCGGCGGCCTTCGCTTGTGCGAACACCGGGAATAGGATCGCGGCGAGGATCGCAATGATGGCGATAACGACGAGCAGCTCAATCAGCGTAAAGGCTTTTTTCATGGTTTCTGATTTCAGAACCCTGCCAATTGGCGGGTCCTGAACTCTGATGACGACTCCTCGCGTCCGCTTTGTTAAGAATCGTTTAACATTTTCTGCCGATCTTAAGTATTTTCATTAGATTTATTCAGAATTCGTTATATCTGTCATTGATTTATTAACTACGGATATATCTAACTCGTGCAATATTCGGACCGGTCCGCAATGGAGCACACCGGCTAAACTTCAGCTCAAGCCATGATCACCTGCCTGGCGCTGGCCTACTCCACCGCCCAAACAAAGTTGGTAACGCCGTACACGCAGGTGTACAAAATCCAAGTCTCGGCCCCCGCCATTCCATCGCTCAAAACCTTTGAGATGTTTGAGATGGAGGTGGACGCAAAGGGGACCTTTAACAACCCGTTCGATCCCGCCGATGCCGCGCTGGACTTGCTGGTTGAAAATTCGGAGCGGAAGTTCTCAGTGCCTGGTTTTTGGACCGCACCGTTCGAAAGAAGGCTCAACGGGACCACGGAAGAACTGACCCGATCTGGATCGCCGGGGTGGAAAATCCGCTGGACCCCGACCGAGCCGGGCACGTACCAAGTTCGAGTTCGATTCAAGGACCAAACGGATACGTTCATCACGCCGGCTCAAACGGTCACCGTGAGCAAAGGAAACGGACCCGGCTTCGTTGCGGTCGGCGGAAAGGATCCGCGCTACTTCGTCCGTAGCGATGGTCGATCCGTGTTTCCGGTAGGCACCAACCTCTGCTGGGCGAGCCCGCGTGGAACCTACGATTACGACGACTGGCTTCCGAAGCTTTCCGCGAACGGGGCTAACTTCGGTCGCCTCTGGCTGTCTCCCGAGATCTTCACGTTCGGAATCGAACGAAAAGGCAAGCCTGAAGAAGGGCTCGGAATGGGGCAGTTCGATCTTGGCCGCGCTTGGAAGATTGACTACGTCCTCCAGTCCGCGGCGAAGCAGGGCATCGACATCAAGCTGTGCATCGATAGCTTCAACATTCTCCGCCAGCGCGACTCATTCAACTACTGGGAGCAAACACCCCACAACCGCGACCATGGCGGGCCGTTGCGAATCTGGAGCGATTTTTGGACCGACGCCAAGATGGACCGGCTCTACCAAAACAAGCTTCGCTACCTCGTGGCTCGGTACGGGGCTTACACGAACATGTTCGCGTGGGAGTTCTGGAACGAATGCGACATCACGACCGACTTTGATCCCGTGATCGTGAAAAAGTGGCACCAACGGATGTCGACCGTTCTGCGCGCGCTCGATCCTTACAAGCATCTTCAGACCACGAGCTTCTCCGCTGCCGCCGGGGTCCGCGACATCGACGCGATGCCTGAGTTGGATTACGTGCAGACGCACCATTACTCCTCGCCCGACATCGTGGGCACGATTATCAATCAGCAGGTCCGAAAAGCCAGCCTCGACAAGCCGCACTATGTCGGCGAGATCGGCGCAGACTGGACGGGACCGCGAGCCGAGGAAGACCCGACGGGTCTGCAAGTTCATGACCCGATGTGGGCGTCGATCGTCTCCGGCGGAGCGGGCGCCGCAATGCCGTGGTGGTGGGACAGCCTGACTGCTCCGAAGGATTTGTTCAAGCTGTTCAAGCCGGTCAGCGAATTCACGAAAGGCATCAATTTTTCCAGGGAAGAATTCCGCGTTAACCGACCGACGATCGCGTTCCAAACTCCTCCCAAGGTTGCGAGCTACCAAGATGTCGAAATCTCCGGCGGACCGGAGGCATGGGAGCCGGCCCCGCAAAACCAGCCGCAGCGCGTGAAGATTTCGCGAACCGGTGCGGTGACGGGCAACGTGCCGGTTTCCGGTCTCTTGCATGGTCAGCGGAATCACCCGACTTGGCACAACCCAGTCGCTTTCTCGGTGAACTTTGAGCGCAAAACGCGATTCGAAGTCGATGTCCGCGGCGTTTCTGGCTACGGTGGCGCGCGGATAGAGATTTGGGTGGACA
This sequence comes from bacterium, assembly GCA_027485645.1. GTDB lineage: Bacteria > Armatimonadota > Fimbriimonadia > Fimbriimonadales > Fimbriimonadaceae > Fimbriimonas. The sequence goes on along the minus strand of JAIXQR010000001.1, from coordinate 454,515 downwards.
ACGAGCGCGTGGCAGCCAAGCCTTTCAACGCCCCAGAAAACGCAGCGGACGGGGCGATCGTGAAAAAGTACAACGGCAAGTACGGCGTTGACCTTTCACCGGGCAACCACAGCGTCGCCGTTCGCAACAACGGTAACGACTGGGTCCAGGTTTCTTACCGATTCAAAGACGCGGTGAAGCTCACCAAGCCGGCGCTTGATGTTTGGGCCCTGAATGGCCGGGACTATTCGCTGATCTGGATGCGACCCACGGGACGAAGCTGGCGGGCGGTTATTGAAGAGAAACGAACTTTCCCGAAAACCATTCCGGCGATGCTCGGCTTGAAGGGCCTGGCGCCGGGACGCTGGGAAGTTCAGTACTGGAATACTTGGACCGGAGACATCTTTAAGCGAGCAAATGTCTCCGTGAGTGCGAACGGAGCCGTTCGCATTCCCGTACCTAGCTTCGAGAAGGACCTCGCGATCCGGGTTAATCGCAAATAAGGTCGCGGCCATGGACACTTACCAGTACGACTACATCGTTATCGGCAGCGGAATTGCTGGCCTCAGCTTTGCCATCAAAGTTGCCGAGCATGGCCGAGTTTGTGTCCTCACCAAAAGCGACATCACCGACAGCAACACCAAGTGGGCGCAAGGTGGCATTGCGGCGGCGGTCGGCGAAGCCGATTCCTGGGAACTGCACGAGCAGGACACGCTGATTGCCGGAGCGGGCCTGTGCGATCCAGACGCCGTTCGCTTCCTGGTCCAGAACGCGCCTCGCGCGATCGAATGGCTGGTCAATCTCGGGGCGGACTTTGATTCCAACGGACGCGTGCTGGATCTTGGGCTTGAAGGCGGACATAGCCGAAACCGCATTGTTCACACCGCCGACCGAACCGGCGCAGAAGTTGAGCGCGCCGTTGTCGCCTCGGTTCGTACAAACCCGAATATCACCGTGATCGAACGGGCATTCGTCACCCACCTGCTAATGCGGGACGGCGAGTGCACCGGCGTTGTTGCCAACATCGAGGACGTGGGCGAGGCGGCTTTCTCGAGCCGAGCCGTGATGCTTGCTACCGGCGGGAGCGGCAAGATCTACCAGCACACGACGAACCCCGCCGTCGCGACCGCGGACGGAATAGCTTTGGCCACCGAGGCCGGAGCGGAGATCGCGCAAATGGAATTCATGCAGTTCCATCCCACGACGCTCTACCATCCCCAGATGCGGAGCTTCTTGATCACCGAGGCAGTCCGGGGAGCGGGGGCCACCTTGCGCAACCACCTTGGGCGCCGCTTCATGTACGACTACGACGAGCGCCTAGAGCTCGCCCCGCGCGATATTGTCGCCCGCGCGATTGACTCCGAAATCAAGAAGCACGAAACGTGGTGCGTCTATCTGGATCTCACCCACTTGGACCCTAAACGGATCCATCATGAATTTCCAACGATCTACGAGCGCCTGCTCAGCATCGGAATCGAAATGGATAAGGAGTGGATCCCGGTGGTTCCGGCTCAGCACTACTCCTGCGGCGGCGTGGTGACCGACCTTGACGGACGCACGAGCCTGCCGGGCCTATACGCTAGCGGCGAAGTCGCCTGCACCGGCGTACACGGCGCAAACCGACTTGCGAGCAATTCGCTGCTGGAAGCGATGGTGTTTTCCGATGCGGCCGCGCGGGCGGTTCAGAATGAGCCGCATCGAAAGCTTGGCGAGGGAGAAGCACCGCCTTGCATTCACGAAACCGAAGCGATTCGGCTGCGGCGTGCCCTGCAAAAAATGATGACCCAGCACGTCGGTATCGTGCGCAATTTTGAGGGTCTTCGAGCGGCTGAGAAAATGATCGCCGAGACGCTGCACCAGTACCACCGCTTGCCCACCGCGCCGTTTGCGCGGTATCCGGTGGAAAGCCGCAACGTAATGCTCGCGGCGCAGCACGTAGTGCGCGGCGCTCTTCTTCGAGATCGAAATGTCGGTCTTCACTTTAACGAAGATCTAATGGCCGCGGAGTTTCAGAGTAGCGAGGCGGCGGAGCCCATGCCGGGATCTCCGGTGCCCAAGTAGGCCAATCGAGTTTTGCCGTACAGGCTCCCGTCGTGTCCGGCGTGAAGCGGACTTCTGCGATGCCAAGGGCACTGGTTGTGGTGAGTTCAGACAGGTTCTGAACCGCCCGAAAGTTGATAGGTGCGCTAGATGCAAAGGCAAGGCCCTGATTCCGCAATTGAAGCGCGGACCAAGTGCAGACTAGACCTGACTCATCCTTCACCATCACAAACGCGGGATCAGCATAGGCTCGGATCGGCGACCTAAGCAGCATCACGAACGGATCTGCTGGCTCGATCGGCCCCGGTGTTTTGGTGTAGCCATAGATCGTTTTACGGACGTTCCACATGGGCTCTACCAGGTCTGGGATGATGGTGCGAACCGCGGGGTTTGCCTGCTGTCGGTTCTTCCATCTAAGGAAGCCTCGATCGGCCGCGAGCCCAGTCTCGAACATGGCTGCGCTGAGCCGCCGCTCCGGCTCGGGACAGAACGCGCCCGTGATCGCGGCAAAGGCGCCAACGCGCCGATTGATCGCCTCATCGGGAGACGAGAACTTCCAGGTCAGCCAATCTTGCCCCCAGATAAGGCCCGTGAACAGAGAATTCTCTTCGGAGGAGGCCCGCTTGGCGGAAACGAGGATCTGCGTGAGGAGCGCATGCGCGGATGCCAGATCGGCTCCTTGGCCAGATTCCAGAAACGGGAGCTGGGTCTGCGTGCTCGGTTCAGCGGCGAAGTTGACTTGGCTGAGGAACTCGGCGTAGGCCGATTCAGCCGTCTTAACGACTTCCGGATCGCGTGATGCCGGGATGGCTTCGAAGGCCAGTTCGGCAATGCTCGGAAGGTCGAGAGGAGACACGGTTCCGGGTGGAGACGTTGTCGGCGAGCCAATGGCCACCGGTCGTCCCGTCGGGATGCGCTTGAGCGGAAACTGGACGATGAGCTCCTTTCCAATCAGCACCTCAACAGGTCCAAGCGGTCCGATTGCACTAATCCGCTCCGATTTGCTCAGCACCCGCACGTTCAATCCGTCTAGGCGGGCAAGGAACAGCGGGGCCGGCAGGATTGCACCAGGACGATCGAATACCCAACTCGATTGAATGGAGTTGTTATTCGCAGTGACCTTCGTCTGGAGCAGCGTCGGAGCCGGTTGCACAAAGAGCCATGAGAGCTTTTGCGCAGCGAGCTTCAGCTGCCCCAAAGAGGCGGCTGAGTTGGTTCCGACCACCGCGGGTACTCGCCCAACCCGAATCCAACCTTTTCTGGGCGCGAGCTCAATGCTCCAGTTTCCGGGCTTCCCTTTAATGGTCATGGCTCCGGGAGCGTCTGGAAAGCCAAAGATGTAGGCCGGTTGCTTGGGTGAAAAGGACAAGACGACCCATGAGACCGCCGGGGTTGGGACATCTTGGCGTACCGAACCTTCGGACCAAGTTAGGTACGGAGCGCCGATGGCGGTTGAGCCCAGGGTGAGCTTTCCATCGGCAAACATCGAAAAGCCGGGGGCCGTCAGGGAAACTTTGAACTTCGAAGGGCAATCCGCCGCGACCTTAAACCCAACCGTTTGCTCCATGTTTGAGCTCTTAAAGACCTTGCGGTTTTCGAGCGGTGTTGCGAACCCAAGGAACTCCGATCCTTCGGATTCAATCCCATCGTTTCGGAATTTGACGAGATCGTGAAAGGGTGTCTTTCCATAGCCGAACCGTCCGAACGGCTGAGCACTGGCCGAGCCGATGAGGAGCAGACTAATAAATGCGAGAGCCCAGAATTTGGAAGCCAATCCGGTTCGTTTGTCGAGACCAGATAAGCCCCACTTCTCGCCAGCCAATGCTGTAGCCGAGCGTGACGAAATAGTCCAGGTACTGAGATTCATTAAATCTGTCGAAGGTGTATTGGTAGCCGAGTCGCCAGGTTTTGCTTACGAAGTACGACAGGTTTCCATAGAGCGTGTACCGATCGGCTTCGAGGGCTCGTAACCCGTTGAAGTCTAGCTCGGTTCGGCCCAAGCGAGCAAAGCCCTGAACGGAAACGCGGTGATTTCCAAGGACCCGGTCCTCGACGCCGTCTTGAACGTAATCGTACGTGGTGGTGAGACTTGCCCAACGGGCTACCGGAGTGAAGAAGGTTGCGGTGCCGAGGTAGCTCGTTCGGCCACCGGTGCGACTGCTGTTCGCCTGTCGCACTTGCCCGGCCAGACGGAGCGTTCCAACTCCGGGAACCGGCAGAACGTTCGACTGCAAGCGGGCATAGACGCCCGTACTTTGATCAGTGGTTTCCAGCAGGCTGTTTGAAACGGAGCTTCCGTTTAGACCCAGGTTCAGTTGCGCGGGAAGCTTGCCGATCTTGATCGGATCTTTCTCAAGGGAAAGGCCGTAGTCCTGCGAAGTGTATTTGAGACCTCGGAAGGTCCGGTTTAAGCTACCGTTAAACTGAGTTTGGAACCCGTTGAACTGGTTCGACACGCCAAACGAGCCGAAGGCGCTGTTGAGACCGGGGCTTTGCGCTTGGAAGAAGGCGTTTGCGCGATCACCGATTTGCCAAGACTGCCGAACGGAGGCCACCCAGTCGTTTCGACCAAGGCCCTGAACCCCAACGGAGCCATCGAGCTCATCACCTTTGTTCCAGTTGAGCTCGTAATCCAAGAACATTCCGCGGCTAGCGACCGAGCTACGACCGTAGAGTTCGCCCGTGCGGAATCGGAACAGGCTCGTCTGGCCCGGCTTCACCGAAGTGAAGTACGGATAGTTAACGGTGAGCGAGTTGTTCCACATGCTCACAAACTGATCGGTCACCAGAGGCGACTGAGATAGGGCTGACTGCGTCAGCTCATACATCGGCATTGACAGCACTTTGGTGTCGCCAACGTAGACCTCCGCCTTTTGGAATTGCACACCACGGTTTGGAAAGACAACGGCTTTCTTCGCCCGAATCGTGCTGGGCGAAACATCGAGCTCTTGGAACTTGGCGCGATTAGGATCAAACGTCTTGAGGTTTGCGGCTTTCAGCTTGCCGAACTGAATCTCGACCGGAACGACCCGTTGTCGAATCTCCGCCAGCTTCCATCCGTCTTCGCCATCGCTTTCCATAAAGGACAAGCCGTGGCCGTTCCACATGATCGTTTCCCAACTGCTGCTCGGCATGGCCGTGATGCCATGGCCCGTGCGCTGGTTCAGCTGGATATATAGCTCTTCGAAATCTTGATCAATCTTGCCGTGGCGCAAGCGAGCATTCTTTGCCCGAACGATGTAGTTGCCCGAATCGATTTGGACGTCGTCCGCTTTGATCAGGATGTCGCGGTAGCGAACGCTGACGCCTCGGTCTGGGGTCGTCGCGGAGACAAAGCGACTGTCGGCGGTGTACTCAAGAAAACCATCACTGTAAACCTCGATATATTCCTGTGCGGATGACAGTTGGCTTCGGTCTGCGACGAGCTCAACTTGAAGGGTGGCGGGGGGCACATTGCCTGCGAGGGCAGATGCGGAGATCGTAACGAGTCCCGGGAGATTGCCCGCGATGTAAACGACGTTAACGACGCCGCGCTGGGTTGGAACGCTGTCTTGGCGGAATCGTCCTTGGCTCGCCGTGAAGTTGACCAGAGTCCCATCGGGAACGACGGAGCCGTTCGCGCTGCGAACGATGGCCGTGATCGTAACGGTGCTTCGGCCGTCGGCCGCACTGCGAAGAGGAAAGCTTGAGAGCTGGATTCCCTGCTGAGCAGACGCAACGCTTGCTAAAGACGCCAAAAGAAGCGCCGTGGCAAGAATTCTAGGTTGGTGCCGCTGAAGCATAGGGGCCTATGAGATAGACGAAGGCCGCGCGACGGAAGTACGTCGCGCGGCCACAGTTTTCTTATCGGGTGACGTTGACTGGGAAGAAGCGTCGGACGCGTTCGCCGTCTGCCGATTCCGCAGTGATTTCAACCGTGTAAGGTCCAGGAGCAACCGCTCGGTTCGCTCCATCTCGGAGGTTCCAGACGATTGAGTTTTGACCGGTCTTGTCGGCTCGAGCTCGAACCACCGTGCTGATCTCTCGACCACCGCTCAGGATTCGTACCGTCGTGGTTGCCTCAGAGGAGAGCGTGTAGGTGATGTTGAGCGGAGCGTTGGCAAGCTTGCTGCTTCGAACTGCAGTCACCATTCCGATGACTGGTCGGGCGGCGGCGCCTGGCTCCATTTCGACCGTGAACTGTCGCGTGGTTCGGGATTCTGCCTGGAAGGTGTAGCCCGAAGCTCGTCGAAGGTTCGTGGATCGGCCGGTGGCCTTATCCGTGATGCGGAACTGAACGTTCCGTGGCACGCCAGCAAGGTTTGGCCAAGTAACGGTTACCGGACCGGCTTCCTTCGTGTAGACCTCGACGTTCCAGGACTGCTTAGCAACCTTCTCAACGAGGGACTGAGCAAGCTTTTCAACCTTGCCACCCTTTTCTTGTCGGATCGAGAGGCTAATTGCGCCGTCAAGCGGAGCGATCGGAGCTTCGTAGGCAGTTGCCTTCTCGGCGGCGGCTGCGCTCGCTGCGATTCCAACGAAGTTCTGAGCATCAACCATCTTGTCGGTTCGAGCCGAAAGCTGGAGTTTCCAGGACTTAGCCGAGTTGCTTTGAACAGCGGCACCGCTTGGTAGGAACGGTTCGAAGACCGGTGGGAACGAGAGCGTGAGCTGCTGCTGGGTATTCACGAACAGCCAGTAGCCCTTGTTCGGAAGAATCAGGTCCGTCGCGTTCGAGACGTACTTGTACTCCGGCGTTGGGCTGGTGTTGTCCCAGTAAGCAAGCGATCCGCTCACGAAGCTGGCGTTCACCAACTCTTGGAAGGTGAGAACGTTGCCTGGATCTGCAGCCGAGATACCGCTCAACTGTCCGAGAGGAACAGCGAAGTTGTATGGGTTTGCGATCAGGTTCCAACCAGACTGAAGCGTCTGTGGCGCGGCGCCGGTAGTGGTGTCGGCAGGCGTGGTTGGCGATCCGCCGAGAACGACGGTTCCCTGTGGCTGACCGAAGACCAGCCAAGTTCCGCGTCCGCGCTGTGGTCCAGTCTGGATCACGTATTCGCGCTGAGCTGGATCGTAGGTGAAGGCTTGGAAGTCCTGGTTGACCTGGAGGCCAAGAATCGTTTCCCAGTTAGTGACCTGGTAGGTCCATGGGGAGCCGACGAGGTTAGCCGTTGCAGGCAAGCCGAGTCGTGGCGTGGTTGCAACGTTGATCGAACCGGTCAGGGTCTTCGATGCTCCAGTTGCGGAGTCAACTTTAACCGTGTACGGAAGGATTCCGTTCGCTTCGGCGCTTACCTGAACTTGGAAGTCAACGAAACCGATGTTTCGCGGAAGAATCTGGTTGATGACTCGCGTGATCTTCGTTCGCGAAGAATCAGTGGCATCGGACATTCCTGGTGGCAGATTCAGTTCGACGCGGACATTCGTCAGCGTGAATTCTCGATCGATCGTGGAGTAGCCCCGAGTGTTGTCCACATACACGCGGAACGTGTATGGGTTTGGCGTAAGGGTGTTCGCGTCTCCTGCCGTCGTCGAGATGACCGGTGGTGCGTCGGCGACGACCGCGAATGGTGCGGCGTAGTCGGCAACTCCCCAGGTGGTCTTGTAGTACGCGTTGATAGTTCGAGATCCGCCAGCCGCCACGATCTCTGGATTCCACTTCTGAAGGAATGCCCAGTCGGTGACGATGACGTCAGGCGAGATCAGCTGGTCTGGCATGGTGGCGCCGTTGTTTGTGAAGTTACCAATCAGACCGTTGTCTGCAGCACCGAAGTCAGAGTTACCGATCGCGATTTCGTCCGAAGGAGTCTGATCGCTCGTTGGCCGTCCGTTACTGGTTCCCGGCGTGGTAACGACCTGAAGACCGTAGGCAAGTTCCTGGTTAATTCCGAACGACATCGTGTTCGGCATCGGAAGAATCTGCACGCCTTCGGCGTCAAGCGTTGTGCCGTCGGCTCCACGTCGGAAGCGCTTTGGAACGGTGAATGGTCGGAAACCTGGAGCGAAGACGTAACCAGGGATTCCGCTGAATCCGTTCTGGTCGGTCAGCTGAATCTCGCTGCCCATCCAAAGGCCGGCGCGGCGGATTTCCGTCGCGTTATTGGTGAGGCGATAGCTCATGCGTGCGGCGTCGCCAATAACATCCGTCTGAAGTCGGATTGTGAAATCGCCAGCTTCGGTTTCGGTGATGCAGTAGCGGTCACTGGCACCAACGAAGGCAAGTCGAATACCGTTGCCACCAAACCGGATCTTTTGTTGGTTGGTGCCGTCGGCGTTCTGCTGAATCAGCATCGTGTAGCCAATGGAGCCGCCAACCATGTAGGGCATTCCAAAGTTGATGCGAAGAAAATCGTCTGCCGTGGTCTGAATCGAACCTACCGAGCCGACGGTGAATCCGAATCGGCCGGGGGCATTGAACGTAGCGCCGTTAGGAGCTATGCACTGGTTGCCGTACGTGTCTGTTCCACTGACACCGATGGACACGCCGAACAGGAAGTTGTTCGTTTGTGGTCCGGCGATGAACGGTACGTCATCGGTGAGCTTATAAACGAGGTAGTCCGTGCTAGGACCCGTCGTACTCATTGGCGGCCAGCAAGAGGGGTCGAAAGACGCTCCACCTTGGGCAAATACGGAGGCACTGCACGCGATGAGAGCGGCAATTCCAAAACTTTTATTTCTAACGCGCATGATTCAGTTCCTAGGTGCTGAAGGCTTAACCCCGCGTATTAGACGGGGTTAAGCGGGTTAAAGGGTCACTCCGAGAGGTAAATCCTTCGATTTACTGAGGTGGATCTGGAGGACCAACTGGCGGCTTGAACGTTCGGCTGAGGCTGTATACATACGCGCCCCATCCGTTGCGCTCTGGCTTGACGCCAGGCCTGTCTGATGCGTTTCGGATTCCAACTCTCCAGAACACGGTTGCTGCCGTTCGGATTGCTGCTGGAATCGTCGCGGAACCTACGTCCACCGACGGGAAGCTATCTGGCCCGACTCGCGTGCTCTTTCGAGCAACGATGACCGTATTGCGCTGAGCGAAGTTAATGTCGTTCGAGAACTCCAGAACCGCTTCGAGCTGGGTGTTGAATCCAGTCGCTCCGGTGACTGCGAAGGAGAAGACATTGACGCCGTTGAGCTGAGCGCCGTCCGTTGGAGCAGATGGGGTTGGTCGGCGAAGTGCCGTTGCCGATCCGCGAGCTGCAACTCGGTCCGAGAGAACCCAGCAGATCGTCTGCGAGGTCGTTCCAGTGGTACCAGCGGTGCCGCCGGTCGCGGTCGTGCCACCAGCAGTTGCAGTGGTTCCACCAGCAGTTGCGGTCGTTCCACCTGCAGTCGCGGTCGTTCCACCAGCAGTTGCAGTGGTTCCACCAGCAGTAGCGGTCGTTCCGCCAGCGTTTCCACCGGCATTGCCGCCAGCATTTCCACCAGCGTTACCGCCTGCATTTCCGCCGCCACCGGTCTGGTTAGGGTCATTGAGCGTGTCAATGGCCTGAACCAATTCAACCGAGTAGTTGTAGACCGTACCGGCCGTGACTGGTCGGAATGCGGTCGAGTTAGCGCCTGGAGTTGCATAGCACTGACCAACCGGGGTGCCGGTGTTCTGCAGCCACGTAAAGCTCGTGGTCGCGTTGTCCGTGCTTCGGTTGATAACTTGGCTATCTGCACCCTGAGCAAAAGTGACAGGAGCTTCTGGAACGTCGGTTCGCCAAACCTGCCAGCGAACCTTGTCTCGGCCGTTTGCGAAGCCGTTGATGCGCCAGTTGATCTGAATCGCGCTGTCTTCTGGAGCAAGAGTCGCATCCATGTAGGTCTGAGCGTAAACATCCGAAGTCGGATTGTTGCCGCTGGAGTTACCGCCGCCCAGAAGGACAGCAGCAAGACCGAGAACGATCAAAGCCGTAATGAGGCCGCTTGGGTTACCCGACTTTCGAGGTCGCTCGATTCGAGGCTGACCTGCAGCGGTGAAACCTGCTGCAACCGCAGGAACCGTAAAGATCGCTTCAACGCGGTCGCCAGGCTTGAGGCCCTTGCTCGAGTTGAGAATCTGAATCGTGGAGCTATCTGGCTCAACTTCCGAGATGCGAGCCGTAGCAACCTGCTCGCGTCCTCGCTTGACGATGACCTGCATGCCAGGTCGGAATCCGGTTCGGGTTCCCTGGTTGATCAATGCGCTCGTGGTGAGCGTGTTGAGAACCGTTCCGAACGGAAGCTTTCTTGCCGTGATGTCTCGAATCGCAACGCTAGCAGCCTGGCTGATGGCATCGTTGACGAGAGATCGATTGTCAACCGAACTAGGTCGAATCGTGGATTCGCCCTTAACCGCTGCGCCGTTGACCGTAAGGCCAGAGGCAACATCGTAAACAACAACACGAACCGATACGACGGCTTGTTTGCCGCCACTAACTTCGCGGATCATGTAGTCCACGACGTCGCCAGTCACGACTCGCGTCGCCTTAGCTTCTTGGGCCACGCGCAGTAGGTTGACCAATCCCTTTGGTGGTGAATCCACCCCAAGGCGGTCGATTGCCAATTTGACAACCTCCTGCGGCAAAAGTTCGAGATCTGGATCCCCGACCTTGGCGTATTCGCCAATCAAGGCCGCTTGTGCTCGTGCACCGTAGTCCGTTCCACCCTCTTTCAGGTTGTTGAACTCAACTACAGCTACGAAATTTCGCGGCGTTCGAATGCCACCGACTCCATCCTGCGCCATCGCCCGAGCGAGTAGGCCAAGAGTCAAAGTCGGCAACAGTAAGGCCAGGACGACCAGTTGGCTGATAACCCTTCCGGGCAGTGAATCTATGAATCGCCTCACTTTGACGCGTCCTCCATGTACATCCTCTTGAAATTTGGGCGATCGCCCCCTGTTTGCGGATTCAAGCGCCGATCGGCGACCTTCAATCCGGAGCGCTGAGTCCTTCCTCTGATCTCCATCAATTGTGTTAACCCTCTGCCTTGATCTTTAACCCGCGATCGCTGGGCACTTACAATCAGGTCCGAAGACCTAACCGCAAGGGCACGGCGAGTATAGCACGATACTTTCGCGCAAGCAACCTAAGGTTAACCCAGGTTTAAGATCGAGTCTGATACAAGGTCCCGGACGGTTTGTAGACCGAGATTGGTTCGAAAAACTCGATCGGCGAGGGAACTCTTAACCGAACTCGGGAGTTGAGTGTCCATCATTGCCTTCGCCTCGGCTTCTGAACCGTATCGCGCGACCAATCTTGCCATCTGCTCGGCCTGGCCGCAGGTCACAACCCAGACTTGGTCGAAGGCACTCGCAATGCAAGTTTCATACAGCAAAGGGACTTCGTAGAACCCTGGTTGACCTTCCACCAGCCGCTGAATAATGCGCGGGTGCGTGATTCCGTTCAGAGTCGAGCGCGCTGCGTCTGAGTTCCGGATCAAGGTGCGGAGCGCGGCCGGCTCGGTGGTTCCCAGCGCCGCCAGGACCTCGGCGGCCACTTCGGGCGAATTCAGTACGTCTCTCGCGATTAGGTCGGCGTTCTCGGTGTGATAGCCCGCCTCACGAATCATTTGCAGAACCGTGCTCTTCCCCTCCGCAATGCCGCCTGTGATCGCAATGCGATAGCGGAATGAGGATGGATCAGGAAAAGGTCCGGGGTTCATACGAAAAAAGAGGCCCGGCACATTATGCCGGACCTCTTTGGGTTCGCAGACTTAGGCTTCTGCTGGCTCTTCGGCCGCGTCGTCTGGCTTCTCTTCTGCTGGTTCTTCCCGGTTAAGAAGACCCTTGAGCATTCCAAGTCGCTCACCGATGGTTGCACCGCCGCTGCTGAATCCGCCGCGTCGGCTGCCGGACGCGTCATCATCATCGCCTTCTCGTCGGCCGGTCTTGCTATTGCGTCGTCCGCGCATGCCGCGTCCGTCATCTTCCATGACTTCTGCGCCAGGTCGGAGTTCCGCGCCGCCACCGAGCGATCGCATCGAGAGAACCATTCGTCGGTCTTCGGTTCGCAGATCAATGATCTCCGCCTCGACGACCTGACCTTCCTCAACCACGTCCTGTGGCTTTCGGATTCGGCGAACGCTCATCTCGCTGACTGGCATGAAGGCTTCTGCACCTTCTGGCAAGCGAATAAACGCACCGCTCTGAACGATTCGGCTGATGTTGACCGTGAGCTTCTGGCCCTTTCGGTAGTTGTCCTTGATGAGGTTCCAAGGATCTGGAAGCACCTGTCGGTGGCCAAGGCTGATCTTTCCGACGGACGGATCCAGTCGAAGAACCATGACCTTGATTTCCTGGCCTTCCTTGAACATTTCCTTCGGGTGGTTGATTCGAGCCCAGCTCATTTCTGAGATGTGCAAGAGGCCATCCACGCCGCCGAGATCAACGAATGCGCCGTAATCGGCAAGTCGTCGAACCGTTCCTTCAAGAATGTCGCCTGGCTTTGCCGTGGTGAAGATGGCTTCCTTAGCGGCGGCCTTGTTTTCTTCCTCAGCAACTCGGTTCGAAAGAACAACCTTTCGTCGGTCTCGATCGATCTCGAGCACCTTGAGCGAGAGAACCTGCCCAACGTACTTTTCGATGTTGCGAAGCTTGCCGCTGCCTACGTGGGTTGCCGGAACGAATCCGCGCACGCCGACGTCAACCACCAATCCGCCCTTGACCCGGTCGACGACCATGGCATTAAGGGTTTCTTGTGACTGGTGAGCTCGCTCAACGCGATCCCAAACTTCTTCAAAATCTGCGCGCTTCTTCGAAACGATCGGGTTGCCTTCCGCGCCTTCTGGCCGAAGGACGACAACGTTGATCTTCTGTCCAACAACGAGCTGGCCGATAGCGGTGGTCAGGTTCTCGTCGCTGAGCTCTTCGAGAGGGAGAATTCCTTCCGACTTCGTACCGAGGTTCACGAAGACGCGGTCGTTCTCAATCTGAATGACCGTGGCTTCAATTCGCTCGCCCTTGCTGAGTCGCTTGAATCCGCCTTCTGCACCATCGCCATCAACGGCGAAGTTGCCGCTCATGAACGCATCAAAGAGGTCCATTCCGCCCGGATCGACGCTGACGCCAGCGTTCACTGGCTCTTCAACGACTGGTGCCGGCGATTCGCTCGCAAGCGCAGCTACGGCGGCGACATCATTTGCTGCCTGGTCCGAAGAAGGAACTTCGGCTGCCTGTGGTTCGGCAGCTACGGCTACGGGCTCCGCAGAAGCTTCTTCGACTACAGGTGCAGTCTCGACAACTTCGGCGACGGTTTCAGTAACGGGCGCTTCAGGGGTCGAAATGGCTGAGTCCAACGCTGCCTCCGCAACGTCCGATGATGTATCGGGGGTGTCTACCGTTGGTACAACGGCATCGGTGGTCACGGCTTCAATGTCGGGCGCCTGAATAGCTTCGGGGGTCACGTTGGTGTCCGCCTCCGCAGGCGTCTGGTTCTGGTCGATGGTCATGGGAAACAGGAAAAAGCTCCTACGGCTGAGGCTTGAATGTACCAGAGTCAGAAACTCTGGCAACAACCTAGACGTACGACGGAATTATGACCGGTAACGTGTGCACCATTTCTGTAACGGAGCGCTGATTTCTGAAAATCTTCCGTAACTTTCGGAATAATCCAGCCCGCTAGGCACAGTAACTGCCCGAGAACGGACCGTCGCGGCGCACGCCACGGACACATTTGGCCAAATTCCGACCCCTACGCCGGCAAGAATGGCTGCTCCAAATGCCGGGCCCTCGTCGGTCTCCAAACTGGCACAGTTGGCCTGAAAAACATCCGCAATCATTTGCGCCCAGAACGGACTCTTTGCTCCGCCGCCGGTGATTCGAACTTCCGCCTCCCCGGCACCCTCGCCGACGAGAGCACGATATCCATCCATCAGGCCGAAGGTGACCCCTTCAAAAACCGCCCGGGCCATTTCGGCTCGACCGGCCGCCAAGGTTAATCCAACCCACGCGCCTCGGAGATATGGATCGTTCTGCGGCGTTCGTTCGCCCGCTAGGTAAGGCGCAAAAGTCAATCCGCCGCTTCCAACGGGGACGTTGCTCGCCATTGCCGTGACGTCGTCGAACGGCGAATCGGCAAATAGAGTGTCACGAAGCCAGCGCACCGCTCCCCCACAACTCAACATCACGCCCATGCGATGCCAGCCTCGGTTTGCGTGGCAGAAGGTGTGCGTCGCATCCGTGGCATCGTAAATCGGCTTTTCGACGGAAGTAAAGACCACTCCGCTCGTTCCGAGGCTGACGCTGATGATGCCGGGTGAAACCGCACCGGTCCCAACCGCCGCCGCGGCCTGGTCGCCACCGCCACCGACGACGGGGATTCCCGCCGAGAGACCGGCAACCGCTTTCGTATGGCCGGTAACTTCGTCCGATTCGACAACCCTTGGCAAGATCGTGGCGTCGATTTCAAGCGCAGCAAGGATTTCCTTCGACCAGTCTCGAGTCGTGACATCCAACATACTCGTTCCGCTTGCATCGCTCACTTCCGTCACCTTTTCGCCCGTTAGCCGGAATCGAATGTAATCCTTCGGCAGCAACAGCGAACGAACCTGCGAATACTTGCTCAGTTCATGGTTTCGAAGCCAAACGAGTTTTGGCAACTGGAACCCAGTCAACGGCGGATTGAACGTGATGTCCCGCATGCGCGCCTTTCCGACGGTTGCGTCAATCTCGGCGCACTCCTCTGCCGTGCGTTGGTCGTTCCACAAAATCGCGGGTCGAATGACGGCGTCGTTTTCGTCGAGGAACACCGCGCCGTGCATTTGGCCAGCAATACCGATGGCATCGGGGTTTGGCTCACCGATTTCGGCCAGACACTTTTCGACGCCCGTCCACCAATCCTCGGGGTTCTGCTCGGACCATAGGGGCTGAGGCGAACTCAGTGGGTACTCGGCCGATGCTTGCTTGAGAACTTTGCCGGTCTCGTCGATAAGGATGACTTTGCAGCCGGAAGTGCCGATGTCGATGCCAAGAAGTTTCGCCACCGCTTCAAATTACCCTCTACAATTCCCGCGACTGACGCCGGCAAGCGAACGGCGGCGGTACCCTGACCGGGTGCGTAAAGCCGTAATCGACGTTGGATCGGGATCCATTCTGCTCTTGGTTGCCGAGAAATCGGAATCTGGCTGGCACGCAGTCTTAGAACGCAGCAAGGTCACGCTTCTCGGCGATGGGGTCAAGCAAAGCGGGACACTGCTCCCTAACCGTCAAGCAGAAACGTTGGCCGTCTTGGCCGACTTCTGGGCCACGGCAGAAGCTGCCGGTACCAACACCATTTTCGCGGGAGGCACGGCTGCTTTGCGGATTGCAAAAAATTCCGACGAGTTTTTGGCGGCGGCAACTCTGCAAGGAACCTCGGTGACCGTGCTTTCGGATGTGCAAGAGGCTGAACTTGGTTTTCTTGCCGTGGCCGATGACGCTGCCTTTGCCGAATCAAACCGGATCACCATCATCGATCCAGGCGGACAGAGCACCGAAGTTGTGCAAGCAACTCGAACCGACAGCGGTTGGGTCAAGAGCTTTGAAAAAAGCTTCGGCATCGGAACGCTTCAGCTTCGCGGAGAACTGCTTTCGGTCGAAACGCCGGGCCCGGCGGAAATCATGCGCGCTTCCAGTTGGATCGATGACACGATTGGCACCGCGATCAATCCGGCCGATCCGGGCAAAATCGTCTGCCTAGGTGCCCCGGGTACCGATCTCGTTTGCGTTCGCGAAGGTTGGGCCGACTGGCGGCCCGACGAAGTCCACGGCGCGCGACTGGATTACGAAGAGGTTGGCAAAGCGGTGGGTTGGCTCATGCGGATGACCGACGCTGAGCGCGACCTCGTGATTGGGGTTCAGAAGGGTCGCGGAACAACCATCCATATCTCGGCATTGATTCTCGAACGAATGTTGAATTCCCTCGCCGCGCCGGAGTGTTTCGTTTCTATCCGCGGTTGGCGCTGGGCCATGTTGAACTTGGTCTAAAATTGCCCTAGAGGCAAGACTTGAGCGGCTTAGACGGCAAATTCAACCAAACCGGCCGGAATTTTGCGTCTCTTGTCGGCCTAATTGTTGCTACCGGTTTCGGTTATTGGGCGACGAGCTCAAGACAGGCGCCCGCCCCCATGCGCTGGGATGCAGCCCTCAGCGAGCCGAAAGTTGAAAGCAAAACCGCACGACCAACCGAGGCCGTGGTTCACATCACTGGAGCCGTCCAGTTGCCCGGTATCTACTCTTTTTCCACTTCAACTCGGCTTAAAGAAGCGATCGCAAAAGCGAAACCCACGAAGAACGCCGACCTGAACGGATTGAATCTCGCCGCGAAAGTGATTGACGGTAGCCAAATTTTCGTTTCCCAAAAAGGGAAAGAAGGCAAACCGGTGGCAACCCGAGCCGGTCGATCGTCCGGAAGCCGCGTGGCCAAATCATCGCGCCCGGCACCGATGGGTGGAAGCCTTGCGCCACTTCCGCTCGCGATGCCGCCGGAGTACGTGGCGTCTCGCCCGAGCGAATCGCCGGTGAAGAAACCATCTAGCGGAAAGAAAGTCCCGCCTGCCCGCGCTATCTCGCTCAACACTTCCAGCGCAGACCAGCTTCAGGCGCTTCCGGGAATCGGACCCGCAACCGCCCAACGGATTGTCGACTACCGACAGGCCTACGGCGGATTCGCCAGCATCGACGAACTTCTCAAGATCAAAGGCATTGGCCCGAAGAAGTTCGCCGAAATGAAGGCTTATCTGAAGCTTTAGCGACCACCCAATCCGCTCAGCGTCACGCCCTCGATGAAGTAGCGCTGGGCGAAGAAGAATAGGAGCAACACCGGCATCATGGTCATGACGCTGAAGGCCATGAGCAAGCCCGGCTCGCCAGATCGTTCGCCTTGGAAAAGCTGAAGCGCATAGCTCAGCGGCATGTTCTCGGGCGAGTTGATGTAGATCAGCGGCCCCATAAAGTTGTTCCAAGCCCCCATGAAGGTCCAAATCGCGATCACCGCCAGGGCGGGCTTGATCTGCGGGAGCATGATGTCCCAGAAGGTTCGAATGTAGGAACATCCGTCGATCTTGCTGGCATCTTCAAGCTCCATCGGAATGTTCTTGAAGAACTGCCGCAGCAGGAAGATATTGAACGCGCTCCCGAAGAATGCGGGCACCCAGAGCGGGAACAGCGTATCGATCCAACCGAGACCACGGAAGATCAAGAACTGCGGCAACAGCGTGACCGCGGCTGGCAGCATCATCGTGCTGAGCAGAAGCTTAAACAGCGCTTCCTTTCCGGGGAACGACATGCGCGAGAAGGCGTACGCCACGATCGCCGAGCTTAGGATCGTTCCGATGACGGAGAAGATGACGAGGATGAGGGTGTTCTTGAGATACACCAATCCGTTGTTCGTTTCTGGCGGCAAATAGCTAAAGGTGTCTTCGTAGTTCTGCCAACGCAGCCCGGCCTTTCGAACGGCCTGGACCTGCGCGGGCTCAAATACTTGCACTTGCCCTTTCATCGACGCGGGTTCAGTGATCTCAACTCGCCTTCGACCGTCTTCCAGCTCTTCCGTCACGAATCCGGTGACCTCTTGCGAGTTCAACTGGGCGGTGACGATGGGCGCGTCGCGAGGGATTTCTTTCAGCTTCGCCGGATCGGTTTGGAACGTCGTTCCTCGAATCGAGAGCGGCTTAAAGATGTCAACCGTAACCGTGCCATCGGCGTTTCGATCGAGCACGGTCGCTTGGACTGCCTTGCCGTTAAAGTCTGCCGCGTAGAGAGGGGTTTTCTTGTCCAGATACGGAAGGGTTTGCTGCACCCGTGGGATCCAGACGATCCCGCCAGAAGGGGAGACCATATCTTGGTCCTCCTTAAAACTAGTGACGAGCGCGAAAACAAACGGAATTCCGAAGACGAACGAACCGACCAACAGCATGAGCTGGCTCATTAGCCCGCGCGCCATTTCCCGAGACCTCGTGGCCTGCGCCGCCAAGGTCATGCCAGCGACCGCCGCGACGGCGAGGAACAGGAGTCCCGCACCGGTTGCCGGCGCAAGTTCAATCCCGCCGGTGAGAACCTCGATCTTTGAAGTTGGATCGGTGAAGTACAGCGTGCCGGCGATGCCGATCACGATCACCCAACCGAAGAGGGTTTGAAGCTTCTCCTTCCGTTCCTCAGGCGTGATCGCAAGGAATGATTGGACGCTTCGAACCGCGATCATCACCACCGCGATGGCCATGAGCCAAGCCGTGAACGGCATGACAAACCAGGTGAGCGGGAACCGCCAAACTCCGGTGGCCTTTGTAGGCGTGAGTAGGTTGGTTTGGCTACTGGCAATTAGTGCGAAGCCACCAAGGCCCGCCGAGATGAAGGCACGCCGAAGCTCGGTTGGACGATCAATTCGTGGGTCGCCTCCAAAATAGCGGGCCAATTTGGCAACCGCCGAAAGCGCTAATCCCCAGCCGATCCAGGCAAGAAGGGTCCCAATGGCAAAAAGAAACTGGGGAGTAATCACTTGTCTGTCTCGTAGTGGACCCAGCGATCTTGCAGCCGGAACTGGGTGAAGGTCAGCACCATGATGACCACGAAGATCAACCAGGCGAGAGAGGAGGCGTAGCCCATTTTAAAAAAGGCAAAACCGTTTCGAAAGAGGTGATACACCGGAGTCAAGAGCGCGTCATCCGGTCCGATCGGGCCATCTTTCGAGGGCTTCATGACGTATTGCCGGTCGAACTCCTGCATGGCACCGATGAAGCCCATGACTGAGTTGAAGAATACGATCGGAGTCAGCATCGGGAACGTCACGTTCCAAAACTGCTGCCTTGGGGTTGCGCCATCCAGACCGGAGGCTTCGTACAGGGTCGTCGAAACGCCCTTCAGTCCCGCGAGCCACAAGAGCATCCCGCTTCCTGCGCCCCACAGTCCCTGCAAAATCAACGCGTTCTTTGCCCAGTCGGCGCTCTGAAGCCAAGTCGGAGGCGGCACGGCCAACCAGGCCGTTAAGGTCTCTTTCCAGAATGAGTTGATAAGCCCCTTGCTCGGATCTGGGGTGAGCACCCAAGTCCAAAGCACCGCACTTGCGACGACCGGGACGATAGCGGGCATGTAGAAGAGGGTTCGGTAGAACCGCATCCCCTTGGTGGAAACGTTCAGTAGCATGGCCACCGCGAGGCCCGTTGCTAGGCCGAGTGGAACCCCGACGATAGCTAAGTAGGCCGCATTACTGAAAGCCTTCAGAACCGTTGTGCGGTCGCTGGTGAACATCTCCTGGTAGTTCCGGAGCCCAACCCAGCGCGCTTCGTTCAAAACGTCGTACTGAGTGAAGCTGAAGAACAGCGACGCGATCATCGGGCCCAAAGTCAGGACGACAAAGCCGATGACCCAGGGTGCGACAAACAGGTAAGCCCACATGGCCTCGTTCTTCGCCAGCCGCCCGAGTTTGAGTCTAGAAAACCAAATGCCACCAATGACAAGTGCGATGACGAGAACGCCAACTGCGATGTAAGTTGGAATGGCGAGATCGATGACCGGGTAGTTCGATTTGCTGTAGAAAGCGTCGAGCTCTCGCTGAACCGCCATTTGCCCGGCCACAAGCGCATCCCTGGAACTGGCTTTTCCGTACAAAGCGGCTTCCATGGCTTTGACGTGCTCGCTCCACAAGGTTTGGCCTACAAACGTTGCCGGTCGAACCTTGCCGAACGGTGCCATTTCGATGTGCATCGCTAGCGCGGCGGCGAACTTTTTGTCGGCCGGCTTGAATCGCCGATAGGACTCCTCGTTCGCATCGCGGCTTGCGAGCATTCGCGGGATAAAGGTCCGGCCCCGCCGACGCTCCCAGTCTCGCTGAGCGGAGTACTCAATCATCCGACCTTCGGTGCTGGTCGCAAACTTGATGTACTCCCAACCGTCCTCAACGTTTCTCGCGCCGCGGGGCACCGCGAGGGAGTAGCCACCGAACCAGGTGATGAAGGTGTCTTTCTCGTCCTTGAACCGACCGACTTTGTTGTAGCGATCATCCGGTACCGGCGGCGGAGACGCGCCTAAATCAAGCTGAGGCGCATATCGCGACAGATCGTTGAGGATCCAGTCGCCATCGATCTTCATCGCGACCTTGCCGGTGATGAACGCATCGTTCTCCTTTCCAAGGAAGCCGGACTCGTACGATTTGGCGTTCTCGTAACCTCCGAGAAGCTCGTAACCGGCCTTCATGAAGTTCAGCGCCTCTTCACTTTCTGGAGTGCAGAGGGTGCACTTCTTGCCGTCGGCCGTCATAAAGTCGGCGTTGTTCTGGAACGAGTAAAGGTACAGCCACGAGTTGCCGAAATTCGGAATGAATCCGGCGCGTTTCAGGGAGCCGTCGCTGTTACGAATCGTGAGGGCCTTGCTGTAGGCAAGGATTTCGGTCCAGGTTCGAGGAGCTCTCGTCGGGTCGAGCCCGGCGGCTTTCAGAACATCGGCTTGTTCGCGGAAGATTTTGCGATTCCAGTACAGGATGCGGTTGTCTGCCGCAGTTGGAATGGCGTAGACCTTTCCGTCATACATCGCCTCCTTCCAAGGCGCTTCGTAATAGTCGGAGACGTTTGGGGTGAGCGGATCCTTCCCCTTGTCGCGTTCGATGAGGTCATCCAGGGAGCGGAACGCCCCGCGGCTGGCCCAGTCGGCGATCGTGAATCGGTCCTGGTTGATCACGTCTGGCGCAACGTTGCCAACGATGCTCGTCATCAGCTTTTGGGGGTCCATCTGGCCCGCGCCCATGCTGAGAATGCGGACGCGAACATCGGGGTTGCGCTTCTCAAACTCCCGGATGACGGCGCTTTGACCTTTTGAATCTGCGCCAATGCTCACGCCCCAGATCACAAGGTCTCGTTTTGGGCTCACGCTGCCGGGATCGGAAGGCGCAGCCCATGCAAATGTTGCAAGTGCGCACCCGAGCGCGGCCAGGATAGGACGTCGGCATCTCATCTGGTCGGTTCCACTATACAACACCGTCGCAGACTTGAGAATACGAATTCTTGAATCCGCAGACCACTGCAATGTTCAGACGACCCAGTACAATCTCCAGTACACCCCATGTCTGAGTCAGCCACCGGCCCGCGTTCCCGTTCCCTGCTCCTTGGGATTCTGCTCACCGTCTTCTTAGACTTGTTCAGCTTCGGGCTCTTCATTCCAGATTTGCAACTCCGCGGGGAGTCGTTGGCCGCAAAGATGCTGAAGATTCCTTTGGACCAAGCGGGTTCAAATCGGGAAGTCGGCTACATGGTTGGCCTCCTCATTGCTGGATTTAGCCTGTGCCAGCTGTTTGCCTCGCCGATCCTTGGCCGGCTCAGCGACCGCATCGGGCGACGCCCGATCCTGCTCGCCACGACTATCCTCTCCGTCCTGAGCTACATCGTTTACGCCAATGCAACCGAGTTTTGGCTTTCGCTTGGAAGTCGTCTTCTTGCCGGAATTGCGGCGGCAAACCTTGGGGTCGCGTTTGCCTACGTTGCGGACGTCACCGCGCCGGAAGAACGAGCTAAGGGACTTGGCATGGTCGGAGCTGCCTTGGGGATGGGATTCATTCTCGGGCCGGTCATCGGCGGCCTTCTGATCCGAGTCGGCAACGACTCGCCCATGATTCTCGGCTACGTCGGAGCGGGACTCGCACTGATCAATGCGTTCTACATCATGTTCGGCCTGCCTGAGAGCCTGAAGCCGGGCACGGAGATCAAGCGCGCCTCTTGGATGCAGGAGATGCAAATCGCCTTCTCGACCAAGGGATTGGTGCTGTTGCTCTGCATGTTCTTTGCCTTCAACTTCGGCTTTGCGATGCTCCAGGCAACCTTCTTCCGTTTGCTGGCCGATCCCCGATCGGTATTTCACCTCAGCGTGAAAGAGGCAAAGGAGTACGGAAGCTACATCCTCGGCGTGGTCGGGGTGAGCGGCGCATTGATCCAAGGTGGGTTGCTACCTAAGCTTCAAGCAAGGTTTGGAGAAATCAACCTTTTGAGAGTCGGCATGTTGATGCTGGTTCCAGCGCTTGCGCTTGTCCCATACGCTCCGCTTTGGCTTCCCGTCATCGCGGTGGTGGTGTTGCAAGGTTTCGGAAGCGGACTCTCGCAGCCTTCCCTTTCCAGCTTGGTTTCGCGCAATGCGCCAGCGCAAATCCAGGGAGGGATCTTTGGGATCACGCAATCATTGGGCGCGCTGGCGCGGTTGGTGGGACCGATCATTGGCAATCCGCTCTTCGCGGCAAGACCCGAATATCCGTACCTGTTAGGTGCGGCGGTGATCCTGTTCCCGGCGATCGCGGCATGGACGCTGAAGACTCCGGCGGCCGCTGAAGCGGCAATTGTAGAAGCCTAGGGAACAAGTCCGGGCGAAGCTCGCCATAATCCCAACATGAGACGCGATCCGTTAAGCATGGTGCTCGGACTTCTCACCTTTTTAGGTGGCGTCGCAATCCTTGGCTACACCTTCCAACTCGCGCTTGAGATGTTTGGAACTCCACCGGCCAAGGCCCTTGGTGTACAGACCGGCAAAGCGATCGATTACAACGCGGCCCAGACCAACTTGGCGGGCATCCTGATTCGAATCGTATTGCTTTTGGTGATGGGAGCGGTCGGGAGTTGGATCGCCAACCGTGGCGCAAACCTGATTGCCGCGGCGGCACATCCGGCCCAGGGTCCAAAGAACGGCGCCTAGGTCGCCCGTCAGTGGGCCCCGTCATCGGCAAAGCTCGGCAAGCGTCATAATAGTGAGTCGCATGTTTTCGTTTCTTCCCGCCCTATTCCTGATCCTTTGGCAGGGCACATGGGCACACGACCCAAGCGTTTCGGACGCGGCTCGGCAACTCGCCATCAGCCGCATGAGCCGAAGTTTGACGCTGGCGTGGGTAAACGAAATCTCTCGCGAGATGCCCGAAACCCCGGCCAAGCCGGAGCCTATTGCCGCGCAAGCGCCAAAGCAAACCAGCACTCGAATCGAATCTGATGAGTGCGCAAGTGAAGTGGCTGGCCGTCGTAAGTGCCGCCGCAACCGTGCCGGACCCGTTGCCTGAGCAAAACCCTGCTCCCTCGGATCCCTCTCGAACGCCTTGCGTTCGAACTACCCACGGAATTTTTCCGGCATACCCACATGAACTTTTTACGCAAACTTTTCGACACTAGCCGACGCGACGTTGACGCCGTTACCCCGATCATCACGAAGATTAACGGCCTCGAAGCCAACTACACCAACCTGAACGACGATGAACTCAAGGCCATTGCCCACGAGTTCCGGTCCCGAGTCTTGGGCGGAGAGAGCCTCGACAAGATGCTGCCCGAAGTCTTCGCGGTCGTTCGCGAAGTCAGCCGCCGAACCCTCGGCATGCGCCAGTTCGACGTGCAGTTGATCGGTGGCACCGTCCTTCACCAAGGCCGTATCGCCGAAATGAAGACCGGTGAAGGAAAGACCCTCGTTGCCGTAGCGCCGATGGTTTTGAATGCCCTCCCCGGCAAGGGAGCTCACCTGGTCACGGTCAACGACTACTTGGCCCGACGTGACGCCGTTTGGATGGGTCCGATTTATCACTTCATGGGCCTGAGCGTTGGCATCATCCAAGGCCAGAGCCAGGACAGCGACGAGCTTGGCGGCTCTTACCTGTACGTGCCCGGCGCGAACGCGATGGAGGACCCGCGGTATCTGAACCTGGTCCCTTGCTCACGCCGCGATGCGTACGGTTGCGACATCGTTTACGGAACGAACCACGAGTTCGGTTTCGACTACCTGCGCGACAACATGGCGTTCAGCGAAGGCGAGCTCGTCATGCGCGAACTGAACTTCGCGATCGTTGACGAAGTCGACTCGATCCTCATTGATGAAGCGCGAACGCCGCACATCATCAGCGGACCTTCGAACGAGGACGTAAGCGTATACGCGAAGGTCAACGAGTACGTCAAGCAGCTTCAACCGGAGGTCCACTACACCGCCGATAAGAAGAACCACAGCGCCAGCCTTACCGAAGAAGGCATGGACATGATCGAGCAGATGATGGAGATTGAGAACATCGCCGCCGATCCGCGACTGTTCCACCACGTCAACGCGAGCGTCAAAGCCCACGCGCTGTTCGACAAGGACATTGATTACGTTGTTCGATCGGGCGAAGTCGTGATTGTTGACGAGAACACCGGTCGAATGATGTTCGGTCGCCGCTTCAGCGATGGCCTGCACCAGGCTCTCGAAGCGAAAGAAGGCGTGACCGTCCAGCGCGAAAGCCAGACCGTCGCAACCATCACCTTCCAGAACCTGTTCCGACTGTACGAAAAGCTCGCCGGTATGACCGGTACCGCAAAGACGGAAGAGGACGAATTCCGAAAGATTTACGGCCTTGACGTTGTTTCGGTCCCAACTCACCGACCTAGCAAGCGAGAAGACCGCGCCGACCTCATCTACAAGACGATCGAGGCGAAGTTCCGCGGCATCGGCTGGGAATTGCTTCGGCTTTACTCCAAGCAGCAGCCGGTTCTCGTTGGAACTCGATCCATCGAAATGTCTGAGCGAGTCTCCGCGCGATTGACCGGCGACATGCTTCAGCGACTGGTTTTGATCTATCGACTCCGAGAGCGAGTTGAAATCAAGAAGGATCTCAAGGGCGAAAACGGAGCCGAAGCCAAGCGACTCTACGAAACGAACCTGCCCGACATCGATCGACAGAGTCTGAACACTTTGCTTGCGAAGATCGACCTTTCGGCCGATGTCTTCCAGGGTGACCACATTTCGTGGTGCTTGAACGAATTCAAACTTCCGAGCGAAGCCGAGGAGTTTCTACGCGAGGGCCTGAAGCACGGCATTCCGCACAACGTTCTGAACGCGAAGAACCACGAAGGCGAAGCCGTCATCATCGCGGAGGCCGGACGAAAGGGAGCCGTCACGATCGCTACCAACATGGCCGGTCGAGGTGTTGACATTCTCCTTGGCGGGCGCGTTGAGGACGAGCTCGTGCGACAAGCGCGTGCCCAGACGGAAGTTGCCCAGGACGGACTCGACGAATACGGCGACACGTACGTGAGCTTCCGCCGTGGAGGCATGGAGCGAGCCGCTCCGCCGCTTCCGCTTGATGACCAAGAGCGAAGAGCCGCTGCCGAAGAGGTTCGCGCCCTTGGTGGACTCTTTATTCTGGGTACAGAACGACACGAATCTCGACGAATTGACAACCAGCTCCGAGGACGAGCCGGACGACAAGGCGACCCCGGCGAGTCCCGCTTCTTCGTCGCGCTAGAAGATCACCTCTGGAAGATCTTTAACGCGAACATGATGGAGAACCCGGCGCTCAAGATGTGGCCACCGATGGAAATGGTGGACACCCGATTCCTCTCGCGCATGATCGAGAAGACCCAGCAGCGCATCGAGAACCACTTCTTCGAAGCCCGAAAGCACGTTCTCGAATACGACGACGTTCTCAACGCCCAGCGCGAACACGTCTACGGCATGCGCCGAGAGGTCTTGCTTGGCAAGGACGTACGATCGGAGCTGCAGGCTTATCTGCGAGAAGCGATGGCAGAGCTGGTGGATGATGCGTGGATGGTCGATGAGACCTCCGGCGAGCAGTTCTACGATCACTCGGCCCTGTTCGAAGACGCCAACGAGCTGTTCCCGCTGGTTGACCACGTCACGCTTGGCGAGCTCGAGCAGTACCAGCCTGGACCAGAACTCGTTGAGTTCCTGTACAGCGTCGCCATGAAGGCGTACGACGAGAAGGTCGCTCGGCTCCAGGACGCGATGAACGAACTCGAGCGGTTCGTGATCCTCAAGGCGGTCAACGACCGCTGGATGGACCACCTGCAGATGGTCGAGTACGTTCGAGACGGCATCAGCTTGCGCGGTTACGGTCAAGTGGACCCGCTTGTCGCATACAAGCGAGAAACCTACGACCTCTTCCAGCGCACGGATAAGGGCATCCGAACCGATGCCGCGAAGCTCATCTTCCGGCTGAACATTCAGGCCGAGAACCCAACTCCGCTGGAGCTTGATCTTCTTGGTGGCGCTCCCGCGTTGCCAGAAGGCGGCGAAGCGGGCGGGGTTGCAACGATGACGAAGGCCGAGCCCGGCACTTTGCCGTTCCCCAAAGATATCGACGCGAAGCGAGTTGGTCGAAACGACGTTTGCCCGTGTGGCAGCGGGCACAAGTTCAAGGAATGCCACTATAAGCAACTTCGCGCTGACGGCGTGATCTAACACGGGAACCTCCCGCGGAAATCGTCGTCAACAAGATGTCAATGCGGTTGTGACAAACCGCAATTACTCATCTGGTACCCCGTTTGAATTCAAACGGGGTCTTTTTTTCGCTTGGCTTTTGCAAAACCGGGTGTAACATATCCGCCTTGAAACGAAGTTCTTGGCTCCTTATTCCCGTTTTGCTCGCTGGCTGTAGCCAGGGCGGATTCAGTAAGCGGAATACCTCGTCGACATCTACTTTCCGGTACGCGATGCATACGTCGCCTACGACTTTAGATCCCGGCAAAGTGCAAGACGTGGACACCGGCGACCTCATTCAGAACCTTTACGAAGGCCTGGTGAGCTACTCGGAAGAGAACAAGATCATTCCTCAGCTTGCCGAAAGCTGGACGATGGAAGACAGCGGCCGGACTTACGTTATGAAGCTGCGCGCTAATGCGAAGTTCCACAACGGTCGCGACGTGACGGCAGAAGACGTCAAGTTCAGCCTGGAGCGGAACAGCGATCCAGAATTTGCTTCTCCAACCGCCGGTAGCTACCTCGCCGACATCGTCGGATTTGCAGAGAAGTTTGAAGGCGAATCTGACGGAATTGCCGGGCTCGTGGTTGTGGATAGCAAGACGATCAAAATCACGATCGACAAGCCACGGCCTTACTTCCTTGGGAAGCTCACCTACCCGTGCGCCTTCATCGTAGCCAAAGAAACCGCCAAAGACGAAGAAATCAACGACGTCACCGAGGTGATTGGCACCGGCCCGTTCAAGCTGGCCAAGTACGACAAGGACCAGCAGTTAGAAATGACTCCGTTCGAGGACTACTACCTCGGCCCGCCAAAAATCGGAAAGCTCGTCCGACCAGTCATCAAGGACGCTTCTACGCGGCTGTTGAAGTATCGCAACAACGAGCTCGATATTCTCACGCTTGAGCGGCAAGACCTGCCGGCGGTCGAAGGGGACGCCACCCTCAAGGCCGAGTTGAAGGCCGTAGACCGGCCCGCAATTTATTACATCGGAATGAACCAGGGGCTGTATGCGCCATTCAAGGACGTACGCGTTCGGAAGGCGTTTGCGATGGCGATTAACCGCGCAAAGATTGCGGGCGACATCATTCATCTGCCCGAAGCGAAAGGCTTCATCCCAGCAGGAATTGACGGACATCGTCCAGACATCAAAGGAATTCCGTTCGACCCCACCACCGCACGAGACCTTCTCGCTCAGGCTGGATATCCAGGGGGCAAAGGGCTTCCGCCGTTGACCATCACGTACCGAGAAGGCCGGCCCGATAGCCAGCTTCTTGCCGTATCCACCGTAACCGACCTGAAGAAGAACCTCGGCGTCGAAGTCGCGACGCGAGCGATGGAGTGGCGGACCTTCCTTGAAGCGCGTAACGCCAAGAAACTCCAGTTTGTAGGCTTGAGTTGGTTCGCGGACTACCTCGATCCAGAGAACTTCATCAGCTTCCTTTTGACGACCAAAGCGGTCGAAAACAGAGACGGGTACTCGAACGCGAAGGTAGATGAACTGTGTGCCAAGGCTGACGTTGAAGCGGACCCGGAAAAGCGAAAGGCGATGTATCAAGAGGCCGAAGATCTCTTGCTCGAAGATGCGGCACGGATTCCGGCTTACTTTGGGCGAGACATGATTTTGGTCAAGCCTCAGGTTAAGGGCTTGCGCACAAACCTTTTTGGCACTATGGTTCATACCACGGTAGAAATTGCCGAGAAGTGATGAAAATGCTTGCCATCTACCCCGGGAGTTTCGACCCGCCGACTCTGGGGCATCTTGATGTCATTGAGCGGGCCACCCACCTTTTCGACCGCTTGATCGTGGCGGTCGGAGCAAACTCGGCAAAGCGGCCCTTGCTCACTACGGATCAAAGGATCGAGGCGCTTCGGCTTTCCACCGCACACTTTCCAAACGTCGAAGTCTCAAGTTTTAGCGGACTTCTCGTTGAGTACGCGCGGAGCGTGGGCGCGAAGTCAATCGTGCGAGGACTTCGGGCCACTGCCGACTTCGAGTACGAATTTCAGATGGCGATGATCAATCGCCGCCTCGCAAGCGACGTGGACAGCGTCTTTCTCATGACGCGGTGGGATTACAGCTATCTCAGCAGCTCGATGGTTCGCGAAGTTGCGGTCCTCGGCGGCGACTACTCCACCCTCGTCCCCGAGCCGGTTGTCCCCATTGTTGCGGCGGCTCTCGAGGTGCGCAATCACAATTCGGCGATGGAAACATCGCAACACGGCTAAACTAGACCACCGCTTTCAATGGACACTCTTCGCCTCCTAGATCAACTACACGATTTAACGATTGAGAAGCCGTCGCATCTGCCCTTCATTCCGCTCTACTGGGGTTTAGATAAAGACGAAATTTCCCTGCTCATCACGAAAATTCGCGCTAGCTTGCCGCAAGAAATGAAAACGGCGGCCAACACGGCCCGCGAAAGCGAACGACTTCTAGAAAGCGCAAAAGAGGACGTCGCACTTACCCTGCTGAACGCACAGAAAGATGCCGAGAGAATTCTTGTCGAGGCCCAGCAGGAGGCAGAACGCATCCTCGAACAGGCAAGACTGAAGCAGCAGCAGATGGTGGCGGAAAGCGAAGTCCTGAAGCTGAGCAAAGCCCAAAGCGAAGAGATTCGTAACGCCGCAGACCGTGACTCACTGCAGATGCGACGCGGGGCCGAAAAGTACGCCTACGATGTGCTTTCACAGCTTGAGCACGTGCTCAGCAAGGCCATGACCACCGTGAACGCTGGCAAGCAAGAAATGGCTCCATCGGTGGAAGCCAAACCGGCACCGCAGAACGTTAAGGTCAAGTAGTTGAACCCGATCCTGACCGCAGGATATGGCAATCGCGGATTTCCAGCCTTCATTGAACTGATGAAGCGGCACCGGGTCACCCATTTGGTCGATGTGCGGAGCGTGCCTCAATCCAGCTACTGGACCGACTTTCGGCGCGAAAACCTTGAACGGCTGGTCCCGCCGACCGGACTTCGCTATGTCTACATGGGCGACACCTTGGGCGGCATTGCCGATAGTCCGGTGCTTTGTAAGGACCCAGAGGCCGTGGAACTCCCGCCTCTATTCGATGAGCCTAAACTGGCGCTCGGTTTAGATCGCCTCTTGAAAGCGGCCGAAAGCGAGGACCGCTTCCTGTGCCTAACGTGCGGATGCTTGCGCCCGCACCGGTGCCATCGTTCTCGACTGCTGGGCCCCGCCCTCCTGGCTCGGGGCGTGGAGTTGATGCACCTGAACGATCAAGGAGAACCGATTCCGCAACGAACGGTCGAAGCGGAATCGGTGGCTCCCCAGGCAAGCCTATTTTAGTTCTCGGTGACTTCGACCCGGGCGCTCTTGGTGCCCTGGCCACGCAGGCATGCATACAAGTTGATCCGCCCGCGCTTACCGGCATTCGTGCTTACCGTTACCTGAGCTGAACTCTCTCCGGCCGGAATGACAACCGACGCTGGCATCGTGACGACCGACTGAGCATCTGAGTTCAGCATAACCGTGACGCCACTCGCCGGCGCGACCCCAGACAGCGTAACCGTCATGACAACCGAATTCCCGGCGACAACGGTTTCTGGCGCCGTCACCGTGGCAATCGAGCTTCGGATGATCGCTACGGAGGCAGTGCGGGTGACGCCACTTCCTGCGGCTTGGACCACGATCGACGGATGAGGAAGCGCACCGCTCTCCAGCACGAAGGTGGCGGACGTTTCGCCTTCAGGCACCGTCACCGTGGCCGGAAGGGTCAATCGGTTGGAGTTTGCGCTCAGGGCAATCGAAACGCCCCCAGCAGGCGCTGGGGCGGTCAGCGAGAGTGATCCGATCGTGCTTCCGTACGTCGAGATGCTGGCGTCTTGCAAGGTGAAGGTGCTCAGAACCGCACCGTGCTTAACCAAGATCGTCGCGGACTTTTCGCTGAAGGTTGGCGTTGCGGTCACCTTGGCCGTCATGTCGGCGGGCACGAGTTGTCCCGTGACCGTCACCGACACGCGAGTTGCGCCTGCCGGAACGATAACCGTGGCTGGGCAAGCAAGGGCCGCCGGGATGGAGTTATCCAAGTTGACCGTTATGCCTCCGGCTGGAGCCGGGGACTGCAGGGCAATCGTTGCCAGCGCAGTTTGTCCGGTTTCGACTTGAGCGCGGTCAAACGAGATCGCGCCTACGCGAGGAATTCGAACAAAGATCGAGCCTGTACCGGAAGTGAACGCGGTCGCCGAACCGGTGATGGTCGCGGTCGTATCCGAGTTGACGCTTCCAGCAGTAGCGGTGAAGGTGGCGGAAGTGGAACCCGCGGGAACGGTCACCGTGCTGGGCAATGTGAGGGCCGGGGTGCTGCTTGCAAGGCTGATGACGGTATCGGTCGCCGATACACTGCTGATTGTGACGGTGCCGGTAGCAACCTTGCCGGTAGTGACGCCTTGGTTTGCAAAGCTAATCGCCATGGTTCGGTAAACGGCAAACGTGTAAGCCGCGCCGCGATTTGAACCACCTGGATCGGCAAGGCGAGCGCCAACCAAGGCGGTCTCACCGTCGATGCTGACGCTGCAACCAAACTGGTTCCCGTTGGCATTATCGGCACCTAGGATCAGAGATTCAGATCCCCAGGTTCCCGCAGTTCGAGTGTACGAGTAAGCCGCACCACGGTTTGAGCCGCCAATGTCGGAGCTGAAAGCACCGACCAAAGCAAGGTCGCCAGAGATGCTTACAGCAAAGCCGAAGTTGTCGCCGTTCGTTGCACTACTTGCAGTCAGTTTCGCTTGCATTACCCAGGAGCCGGTGGCCTTCGAGACCACATAAGCCGCGCCACGGTCGGTTCCGCCGGCATCGGCGAATCGCGCACCGGTGATGAAAGTGTCTCCCGAAATCGAAGAGCTAAAGCCGAGGCGATCGTTAATTCCGGCGTCGGGCGCAACAAATTTGAGAACCTGGGTCCAGGTTGAACCGGATCGCTCGTACACGTAGGCCGCGCCTCCGTTCGATGCTCCGGCATCTGCCCCGTATGCTCCGAGCACGACGCGGTCTCCCGAGATTCCGACGCTGTAGCCAAGCTGGTCGGAATTCCGAGCGTCACTTGCGAGAAGGCGGGCTTCTTGGGTCCAGGTGCTACCGTTTCGGACAAAGACAAATCCGGCTCCACGGTTCGATCCACCCGGGTCGGCGTTTCGCGCGCCGACAACAATCGAGTTTCCAGAAATAGCAACTGCCGATCCGAACTGGTCGGATGAACCGAGGCCGCTACCGACCAGCTTTTGCTGCTGGGACCAGCTTGTGCCATTTCTCACGAAGACGTAGGCGGAGCCACCAGCATCGCCGTAAGCTCCCACAACCACCGTGCTGCCGGAGATGCCCACACTGTAACCGAAGTAGTCGCCGTTCGCGCCGTCCGAGGCTGAGAGCTTGGCTTCTTGGGTCCACGAGACTCCGGTGCGTCGAAAGACATAGGCTGCGCCAAGATCGTTTCCGGTCACGTTCGCGTAGGGCGCGCCAATTACGGCGAGGTCGCCAGAAACGCTCACGCTGAATCCAAACTGGTCGCTGTTTGCGCCATCGCTCGCGATGAGCTTCGTCTGCTGAGTCCAAACCGGGTCGATGGTGACGGGATACTGCGCGTTCTGGTCATCGACCACGACATACATTGCATCGTTGGCGGTCTCAATGTGTGCAGGAAGCATCGTGCCGTTTGCGTCCCAAACGGAAAGTCCGGCATAAGAGAACTTGGCGGTTGCGGTTTTGAGCTCTACCGTCTCCTCGTCTATCTGTTGAAGCCCGGTGGCGCCACTGACTGCGAGCTTGACCCAGAGGTTTTGTCCAATCCCAGGCTTGCTTTGAACCTGCATCCAGTGGTGCATTCCGGCTCGCTCATTAACGAACCACTCGTTGAAGTTCGGCCGCGCAAGGTTCAGACGTGGCCAACCTGCGTCGTCTACGCCGCGACCAAGTTGCGGTGCGCTTGTGGCAACGCGATTTGCTCCGCTCCCGTAAGCCACCGTTCGAATGGCCAGGCTGGCAGCATTCGCGGTTAATTTGAGGGCGCCTGTGGCTGAGATTTCTGCCGAGAACCGATCTGGCTGTCGCGCGGCGAACCCTGCTCCTGTGGGCTCAAAGCTACGCGCTAGGCGGTCGGAAATGTCGGACAAGCTACCGGTTTGCGTCGGACGAACCGCTTGACCACTTGAAATGCAGGCCGTGGCAAACAAAGACAAAGAGCAAAATGCCGAAAGAAAAGCGCGCAACACAAGGAAGCTATTGGCGACAAGGCATTAAATGCAGGTACCGCTAAAACGGCACTAAAACACTCAACGCCTCTTCCGGCGCCCGATTCAACTGGCTCACTCGAGCGACTCGGGCAGCAGTTTAGTGACCACTTTCACGAAATGCTGTGGGGAAACATTCTTCAAAGCCTGAACGGCAACTTTGCTGCCAGTTTCGTCTGCATGTCTCTGAATCAACTCAGTCACCAACTGAAGATCTGATTCCTCCAGGGCGACGGCGTGAACGTAGTCCGGGTTCAAAGTCGAAAGATCGCCGTCCATCAGATACACCTTTCCGCCCGTCATTCCGGCCCCCAAGTTGAACCCGGTTGGCCCGAGAACCAACGCTACGCCACCCGTCATGTACTGGAACGCGTTCGATTCAACGCCTTCCACGACCACCGTGGGACCTCCTCCTTCCGGGTTCTTTCTGAAACACACGCCGAACCGATTTCCGGCTCTGCCGGCGATGAAGGCGGTGCCGCCGCGTGCGCCGTACCCGAACGCGTTTCCGACAACGGTCAAGCCAGTCTGCCCCTCCGGCTGTCGAACCACGAGGGTCCCACCATAGGCGGCGGTGAACGCCGAATCGGCAACCGAGCCGGTCAACCGCAGGTCCATTCCATTGACGAGGTAAGCGCCGTAGTAATGCCCGGCCGCACCGGTGTGGTTCATTGAAACCTTCCCTGCCGTCAACCCAAGGTCACCTTTCGCCCGCGCAATGTAACCAGCCGCCGCGATGCCGACACAGCGATCGATGTTGGTCAGCTTCTCGGTGAGCAATTGGCTCTCTCCGCGCAGAGCCGCCTCTGCCGCAGCAATCTCTTCGGCTCGCAACGTTGGAGCGTGCATCGAGGATTGAAGGGCGTAGTCCCGTTGGCTTTCCCGAGAGATCGGAGGGGCCAGGAGTACACCGAAGTCAAGTTGGGCCGACTTTCCGCACAGCGAGGGTTTCGACTCTAGTCGATCACGTCGTCCGATGATCTCGCTCAGGCTTCGAATGCCGTTTGCCGCCATGAGTTCGCGAACTTCTCGGGCCATGAACAGCAGGTACCGCGCGACGTGCTTGCCTTTGCCCTGGAACTTGGCTACCAATGCCGGATCCTGCGTCGCAACTCCCGGCGCGCAGCCGAGCCGCCGCTTACCGGTCGGATCCGCCGGGTCTGGTCCCGCAAGGTGGCACTTTCGAAGCATCGAGCAGCCAACGGCAATGAGCAAACTCGTGCCGATCCCAACGCGGTCCGCCCCAAGGTGCATCAACTTCAGCGCTTGCTCGCCATTCTGCACGCCACCGTCAACGCTGATTTCGACTAGGTGGCGAACCCCTTCTTCCAGCAACGTTTCGTGAACGTTTGGCAGAACCGCTGCCACGGGAATGCCGGCATGCTTTTGGTCAACTCGCTTGGCGGCCCCGGTGCCTCCGCAGCCGTCGCTGATGTGCAATCGGTTTGCACCGGCATTTACACCACCCATCACGACCATTTCGATGCCGTGGGTAGCGACAAACTTGAGGGCACAGTTCACGCTCGGGTTGAGGTGACGCCAGCTCTCAATCATCAGCTTCACGTCCTCGATGGAGTACAGGTTGTGGTTGATCGGCGGGCTGATGAGCTCGTACCCGGGCTCGCAACCGCGCTGCCGTGCCACTTGAACAGACACCTTTTTGCCCGGAAGCTGACCGCCCTTACCTGGCTTTGCCCCCTGAGCGAACTTGACTTCGGCTTCTAAGGCGGTCGCCGCCGTCCAAGGGGTGATCGTGAACCGACCGCCGGAGTACTGCACGCTGCGATTGCCAAACCGGGTTCCAATGCGCTCCTTCTCAAATCCGCCTTCGCCACTATTCGCAATCGGCCCGATGCCGCTAAGGGTCGCTGACTTCTCGAATACCGAGATATAGCGCCGCAGGAGGTTGAGACCGCTGGCAACCGCCATGTGCGCGGGCGAGCTCAAGGCGCCTTCGCTCATGCCGGGAGCCATGAATCGCCATGCGATCGAAAGCTCGGACTCCACTTCCTCGATCGGAATCGGAGTTCCTGGCTTCAAATGAAGGCAGTCCAGAAGGGTGATCGGGGATCGATCGGTGACCAGCTTTGCGTAGGTCTGGTACGCCTCATAGGTTCCTGGCTTTCCTTCGTGGATCTTCTTTGAATATCCGGTGGCGGATTGGAGATTTCGGACAATGTCGGCGTTGTTCGCGTGCGCCCGTCCGGACTTGGTGTGCCGGTACTCGCCAAAGTCGGGCAACGTGCATTCTTCAACGAAGGCTTCCTGGTGGAACTGAAGCCATTCCTCGTTGAGGGTCTCCACCGCGATGCCCTCAAGGTGCCCGGGCACGTTCGGAAACTCTTGGGCGAGGAATGCTTTGTCGAGCCCGATGGCCTCAATGAGCCGGGCACCGCAATATGCCGAAGAAGGCGTAACGCCCATCATCGACATCGCCTCAATGAAGCCAGAACGGATTCCCTTGAGGAAGTTGTATTCCTCCTCTCCCGCCGAAGCCGCTCCGAGCCAAGGACACACCACGTCTGCGCCGACGCTCACGAGGAGGGCGCAGTGATGAATATCCCAAACCCCGGCATCCGCGACGAGACCGACCCGGTGACGCCGATTTTCTCGAATCAGGGCTTCGTGAAGCCGCGATACGAGGCGAAGCATCGGCACCGCAACGCGATCGGCATCTACTTTTCGGTCGCTCAAAACGAGAACGGTGGATTCAATCGCCGTCGCCTCGGCCACCAACTCAGAAAGCCTTACTTCGAGCCCCTCTGCGCCGGAAGCAGCCTCAAAGGTCGCGTCAATCACGGTCACGCTTTGCTGGGCCGAAAGCCAAGCACATTCGCCCAGCGAGATCACTCGATGCTCGGATCGATAGACGAGTCCTTCTTCTCCGCCGAACAACCCGGATCGATTCCCGATCGAAGCGCTTGAATCGAACACCCAGGCGTCGCGAATCGGGTCAATGGGCGGGCTCGTTTCTTGCGCAAACCGAAGCGCGAAGTAGTCCTCAATGCGCCGAGGATACTGGTCCAGCATGGCGGCCGGCGACGTGTCGTCTCCCATGGAGCCAACGGCGGGCTTGCCCGTCTTGAGCAGCGGAGTCAGAACGACGTCAATGTCTTCTTTCCCCATGCCAAACGCTCTTTGGAGCCGAGTGAGGTCTCCAAATTCGGGCAGCGCCTCGACGGTCGAGAGCGGAACAACATCTTGCGGCAGTCGAGGATAGTCCTTGCGGCCAACTTCGTCGTGAACCTGCTCGTTCGTCAGAATCGCGCCATCGGCAAGGTGGACGAGCATGGTTTCGCCGGGACCCATGATGCGCTGAGACTGGAACGGCCCAAGAGGGAACGTGCCTGTTGGCTCGCTGCTTGCAAAGGCAAAGTCCTTCGTGACGGTCATCCAAAGCGGGCGGAGGCCGTTTCGGTCGAGGTGGGCCACCGCGTCGTCACCATCGCAAGCGACAATCGCCGCCGGACCGTCGCAGGCACCGAGGAACACTTCCATTGCCTCGTTAAACTTCCTAAGCGGCGACGCGTCCGGCAGGGTGCTGGTGGCCTGCGGCAACAGGGCCAAAATCGCCTGCGGAACGTTCATGCCTCCGGCGAGCAGGGCGATGAGCATGTCATCCAGATTTGCCGTATCCGAGCCACCCGGACACACGACGCTCGTGATGCGGCTGGCCAGCTTTTGAATCGACGGGAATTGTTCGACCAAGTTGGCGATCAAGTCGCGGCCGATGGCCTGCATCCACGCGACGTTGCCTTGGATCGTCGAGATTTCTCCGTTGTGCGCAAGGGCCCAGAACGGCTGAGCGCGACGCCATGCGGTGGTGGTGTTCGTGCAGTACCGGCTGTGGAAAAGAACGTACCGAGAGCGGAAATGCGGGTCTTGGAGGTCGGGATAAAGGTCGCCGATTTTTGATAGTTCGGCGAGGCCCTTATATACAACCGTTCGGTTCGAAAGACTGACGATGGCAAAGTTGTCGCCATACATCTTGTTTGCCTCCTCATCTATGGCGAGACGTAGCAAGTACCGACAAGCAAACCAACCGTCTTCACTCATTCCCTCGGGTCGCCGGAAGATCGCCTGTCTAACCTTCGGCATCGTCATGCGGGCGGAGCTGCCTTCGGGCAATGCATCCGGATTGATCGGCACTTCTGCCCACTGCAGAACCTCCGACCCGGCAAGGTGCGCAAGTTCCTCTACGATCGCAGTGCAGCGACGTCGGTCCGTCGGCTCCAACGGAAGGAAGAACATGCCCAGCGCAAGGTCTTGCTGCGCAATGAGCTTCGCATGGTCCGGAAAACGATCAAGCAGCAGGGGCCACGGGATATCCAATTGCACACCCGCTCCGTGTCCCGGCGCACCACGGTGGTCGAATTGGCGGCAGAGTTCGAGGGCGTTTTCAACTACCGCGCGGTCGGCAACTCCTTTCCGACTTGCAAGAAATCCGATGCCGCAAGCGTCGGCTTCGAGATGAGGGCGTCCGTGACGAATAACTTGAAACATTGAGGCTCAGAACGTCCCGTCGTTGGGAATCCGCTCGTCACCGTTGCCGAGGCTCGCACATATTACAGCAAGTTTTGGCCCCGAGGTACGAAATCTTTGTTAGGCTTCTTGAAGATAATCCTTAACTTTTGTGGCCAAGGCGTGGGTCATCGTGGGCACGGAAGCGAGGTCCTCAATGGTCGCTCGCCGGATGGCATCAATCGAGCCAAATGTTCGCAAGAGCAACCGGCGTCGCCGAGGGCCAACGCCAGGAATCTCTTCGAGGGCTGATCCCCCCATTCGCTTGTCCCGAATCTTTCGGTGGAAGCTCAAGGCGAACCGGTGAGCCTCGTCTCGAAGTCGGCGTAGCAGCATCAAACCTGGAGAGTTGAGGGGTAATTCGATCTCTCGGAACCCGGTCTCATCCAGCATGTAAAGCAGTTCATGCCGCTTGGCCAAGCCGACCATGGGGACGGTCATGGAAAATTCGTCTCGCGCCTTGAGGGCGGCGCTAAGCTGCGGCTTTCCACCATCGATGAGAATCAAATCGGGCAGTTTTGCGAACTTCTCATCGCCGTCGGTATAGGCGCGGAGCCGCCGCATCAAGACTTCGTTCATCATCGCGAAATCGTTCGGGGCTTCAGGCAGCCATTTGATCTTGAACCGGCGGTACTCCGCCTTTGCCGGCTCGCCATTCTCGGTCACGACCATGCTCCCCACCGGCGCGGTGCCCTGAATGTTGGAAATGTCGTAACCCTCGATGCGGGACGGCAAGGTGGGCAGGTTGAGGGCTTCCTGAAGTTGTGCCAGCGCTTCTTCCATCCACGCTTCCTTCTTGGCCATCTCCTGCGAAAACTGGTTGAGTGCCTGTTCCGCATTTGCGGCTGCGAGATCAACCAAGCGTGCCTTTTCCCCGGTCTGCGGCACTTCAACCGTCATGGTTGAGCCGCGCTTTTGGCGCAGCCAGGTCTGGACGATGTTGCGTTCTTCGATCTCAAGTGGAAGCAGAACCTCGCGTGGGATCTCCGGCGCGTCGGCATAGTACTGCTTGACAAACTCCTGGACCGCCTCGGCGGGCGGCACTTCCATCGCGCCATCGAGCATGTACTGTCGCTGACCGATGAGCTTTCCACCACGGATATAGAGCATCTGGATCGCGGCGCCACGCTCGTCCTTCACCACGGCAATTACGTCTTGGTCCACCGCATCCGTACTGAGCACCTTTTGGCGCTGGAGGACCTTTTCGATCGCGAGAATTTGGTCTCGGATGCCGGCAGCTTTCTCAAAGTCCAAATTCTCCGCCGCCTTTTCCATCTCGGCGGTCAAGTCGGCCACGATGCTCTCCTCTTTGCCTTGGAGGAACCGCTCGACTTTGTCGAGAATCTTTCCGTATTCGGCTTTGTCGCTCTTGCCCGCACACGGAGCAAGACATCTCCCGAGGTGGAAGTAGAGACACGGCTTTTGCACATCTGCCCCGGTCCAGCTCTTTCCGCAAGGGATCAACGGGAAGATCTTGTGGAGCAGTTGGATCGTGTCTCGAACCGCGAACGCACTCGTAAACGGTCCGAAGTACTTCGCGCCGTCCTTGCGCACCTTCCGGGTGAAGATCAATCGTGGATAGGCTTCGTTCGTGATGGCAACATATGGATACGATTTGTCATCGCGAAGGCGGACGTTGTACGGAGGTCGGTACTGCTTGATGAGGTTGCACTCAAGCACGAGCGCCTCCAGCTCGGTATCAACAACGATCCACTCGATATCGCGAACTTTGCCAACTAATCGCGCGATGCGCGGGCCATGTTTGGCGGAAGCCTGGAAGTAGCTTCGAACCCGATTCTTGAGGGAGATCGCCTTGCCCACGTACAGCACGGCTCCCTTCTCATCCTTGTAGATGTAGCAGCCAGGGGTGGCCGGCAGCTTTTCCAGCCGCTCGTTCACGGTTTCGTTCAAGGATCGTCTGGCCATGCTGGATTCTTACTACGCCCCGCCCCAGTCAGTCTCCGAGGGAGAGCACTTTCGCGGCGAAGCGAGTAGGAGAAAGTTTGACGTATTGTAAGGCGTGTTCCGAATCCTTCGGCAATCTCACAAATGGGTAGGCATCCTTGCCTCACTGCTGCTCGTGATCCTGGCGACCACCGGGTTCCTGCTGGCCACGAAGGGCAAGATCGAGTGGATGCGACCTCCAGAGGCCAAGGCGGAAAAGGTCGAGTCTCCCGCCGAGATCATCTCGGTACAAGCCGCCGCAGAAGCCGCCTTTGCCAAAGGGATCCCAGAGCTTCGGAGCATGAAAGATGTTGACCGGGTGGACTACCGGCCAAAGTCAAACATTTTTAAGGTCATAAGCAAAGAGGGGTATCAGGAAGTCCAGGTAGATGGCAAGACCGGCAAGGTCCTGACCGTGTCGTTCCGGAATGACCAGCTTGCGGAAGATATCCACGACTTCAGCATCTTTTCTGACCTGATGCACGAGTACGGACTTCCGATCACCGCCTTGGGCTTGTTAGCTCTCGCGATCAGTGGTATCGGGATGTTCTTCACTCCGATCTTGAGGAAGCGAAAGTTCCTTAAGGACAAATCGAATACATCGGGGACGCAGGCGAAGCCGGTCTCTCCAAAATAGCGGAAGATCAATTCGCAAAACTGGCTACGCCTTTATCGCGTATGGCACGTGAATTTATGAGTTTTCTAGCAGGTAAAGCGCAATTTTTCTCAGAAAGTCGATTGATATCTCAGAAATCAGCTTGCGCGCGAAAATTCCGTGCGATATCGTAGAGGGGATGAGATTTCATTGCTTCACTAAGAAGCTAATTGGCTTCCACTCTTTCGTGGCAGGTGCTGCGATCCTCACAACCGCTTTGTTGGCTGGCTGTGGTGGTGGCGGGTCCGAGGCAGCAGCCTCTGGAACCGTTCCTGTTGCTATGTTTGCCACCGACGCGGTTAACGACTATGCCCAGGTGTGGGTTAAGGTTCACGGTATCCGACTCGTTCGACCTGATGGCACCGCCGTCACGGTTTTCGAAGATGCCGCTGGCACGGTCACCGACCTTCGCGCTCTGAACCAGGGTGGCGCCCGACAGTTCTCGTTCCTAGCTCAAGGAAACATTCCGATTGGCCGCTACCGCCGAGCCGACGTGATCGTTGATCACTCCGTTTCTTTGGTCAATCTCGCGGGCGTTGGCGTGACAAAGCAGTTCGCGGCTTCGTTTGATGCTCCAGACGGCAAGACTCACATCCCGGTCTCGATCGAGGCGGAAGTGAGCAGCACCACGAACGTCATCGTGGACTTTGACCTGGAGAACTGGACAGAAACGGCGACCCACGTCACCCCTTCCGCAAAGCGAATCGAAGATCCGAACCTCGGCAACGACGCTCGGCATCGAGAAGAAGACTATAAGGGCACCGTCGGCTCCCTAGCGGGCACCGTTCCAACCCAAACTTTCACCCTGAGTGGTCGAGGCGCAGCGATCAACGTTGTTACCACCGCCGACACGGTCATCTTCCGAGAAGATGGCGGTGTGAATCCGGTCTTGGCTAACGGCCAGCGAGCGGAGATCCGAGGCAAGTTCAACATTTCAACCCGAACGATCACCGCGAAGAGCATCAAGATCGAGGATGCCCGAGCCGAAGAGCCAAAGGTATTCGGCCCGATGTCGGAGATCAACGCCGACGCTGGTAGCTTCTTTGTTGAAGCGAAGCTCGTGCGCGGATTCATTCCTTCCGCCAGCATGGTCAAGGTTCAAACTTCCGATACGACCCGCTTCCGACTACGACGCGGCCTCACAACGACCAAAGCTGAGTGGTTCGCTCTTGCGAAGCCAGCAGCTCCGGTCGAAGCAGAAGGCGTCTACAACGCTGAAACCAACACTCTGACCGCGAAGTCCGTTCACTTCGAGGGTGCAGACGATGATGGTCCTGGCAACGAAGTCGAAGGCAAGGGCGCCGTTTCGGACATCAATGTTCTGGAAAAGAAATTCAAGATCACTCTTTCGGAGTGGGAAGGATTCCCTGGCGCCGTCGGCAAGGTCATGTCAGTGAACGCGGCTGAGTCGCAGTTCAAGAACCGGTCGGGAGACATGATCTCGGCAGCCGCCTTCCTTGAACTGATCGCAGCTCCAGGAGCGGTTGTAAAGGCTAAGGGCCGACTCGACGGCGATGTTATCGTCGCCGACTTCTGCCAAGTCCGCTAACTACGCAACTCGAAAACCCGGATGTCAACGCTCGTACTGAGCGGCGACATCCGGGTTTTCTGTTATCAGATGCTCGATATCCGTAATCGGTGGAATATGCGAGGTCGCACCGAAGTATCCGCACTTCAGACAGCCCGCCGCGGCGGCAAAGCGCAAGCAATCGGGAATCGCCCATCCGCGAGAGAGGCCGTGCAGCATCCCGGCGCGGAACATGTCCCCGGCTCCCGTGCTGTCCACCATGTCAGGCGCTGGAAACGGTGGATACATGCGTACCGGATGGCTCGGTGAGCCGGCGACAAATCCGTTCGGGCCATCGCTCAAGATGGCAAAGCAACCGTACTTCGCAACCCAGTCTTTGACCCAGCGAACGTTCCGCTGCGTATTTCCGCGGACGCCGACCCAGTCGGTGCTGCTCTGCCAAAACATGTTCTCTTCGATTGGCTCCTCCTCCCGAAAGAAATCCATCATGTAAACCTTCATTCCGGCGGCAGCCGCTGCGCGTACGGCGTCGCGCGATGGTCCGGACATATTCGACTCAGCGGTAAACCAGCTTCCCTCGACGTACGGCAACAGAGAGACCGGGATGCCGGGACCCATGCGGCCAAATCCCGTTCCGAACATCGTGCGCTGTCCGTCTGGCGTGATGTAAACATCGCAGACCGGGGACAGCATCGGCCCGGATTGACGTCCTTCCGGCAGTGCTCGCAGATTCTCAACCGGCAGCTTCTTTGCGCGCAGCGCCGACCATAGAACGTCCGACTCGAGCGAGGTCCCGATCGCATTTCCGGTTAGAACCGGAGCGTCGCCCCATTGCAGAAGAGCTGTCGCGGTATTCGCGGCCTCACCGCCGAGCATTAACTGCTCTTGCTCGACTTCCACATAGCCACCGGGCTCTGGGAGGCGCGAAACCCGCCGCAGCCGGTCGATGCAGATTGTTCCAAAAACAAGGATCAAAGTGGACGCATAATACCGATTCGTGTTCTGGATTCAAACAGGCTTAGCTTTTGTCATTTGGATTGCGGCTGGCCTTTCCGTACGCCGGGTGGCGCTTCTGTCGCCGCACGAGCTACGGAAGCGACCTCGCAAGCAGCGTCTGAGCGCGCTCATTCTGCTCTTCCCGGTCGCAATCTTGATCCTCGGCGGCGGCATCGCCTGCATCGCCGCATTCAATGGCTTGGCCCCGACGGGGCTCGCTCCATGGGCTTGGCTGCTGCTGGCTCTCTCGGGATCAACGTTCGTTTG
Organism: bacterium; assembly: GCA_027485645.1. Lineage (GTDB taxonomy): Bacteria > Armatimonadota > Fimbriimonadia > Fimbriimonadales > Fimbriimonadaceae > Fimbriimonas. Next base: position 412,227 of record JAIXQR010000001.1, on the reverse strand, counting down.
GCTCCAAACCGCGGCGATGAGCGTCGCCGTTTCACTTGCTATGGATGCAAGACAAACCGGCGATGCCATACAATCGTCCAACCAGAACGAGAATTTGAAATGAGCTTTTCACGTGTTGCAATCACCATCGCTGCGATGTTCGTGATCGGTGCTTCGGCATCGGCCGGAACCTCCCCCAAACTCCAAGACCCTGAAATTGCGGCGCGTAGCCAGAAGGTTCAGGAGAACATGCGCCGGATCGACTTGCTGATGCAATTGATGCCGCTGATCATCCGAAAGGACCAGTTCGACAAGATCCTTCCCGTCTACGCGAAGATCAAAGCGGAGCAACGAAAGGTTCTGGAAGACGAAGACAAGCAGCTCCTGGCGCTTGAAGCGGAAGTAAATGAGTCGCTGAAGAAGGCCCGCGAGAACGGCGTCTTTCCCAAGAAAGACCTTGTCAAGAAGTGCATCCTGCTCGTTCGAGCCCTCGGCTTTCGCCGAATCATGGCTCGCGGCGAACTTTCGGAAATGCTCTACAAGACGATCGACGAGTGCTTCGATGCTGGCCAGAAAAAGGTCATGACGAGCATCGACTGGAAGGAACTCGATCCGACCGCTGACCTCACCGGGAAATCCGACGCGGAAAAGATGAAGTTCTTTATCCGCGTCATTTTCCTAGATCCGCTGGCTTATGACATTCTTCTCGACCTAGACAAGAAAGCCCGCGCTAGCGGCCTTTGAGCCTTGCCACGGCTCCCTGAACGTTGTTCCTGAGGAACGAAAGCGGGTGATTCAAAAGCGGTTCCAGTACTGGAATCGCTTTTTTGTCGCCGTATTCTGCCAGTGCATCAATCGCCGCGGCTCGGGCACCGAAGGACTTCTCCTTCGTCACCTTCACGAGCGCATCGTACGCTTCGGTTTGCCCTGGCTGGTCCTTAACGCGGCCGAGGATCCGAATCGCTAGTACGCGCAAGGCTTCGTTTCTTGGGGACTTCAGCTGGCTCAAGCAGATCCCACGCGCGCGGTCTTTGTCTGACTCCGCGAACTGATTCATCGCGAACTTGCGGAACTCGTCTTGGTGCGAATCGGTCACCCAGGCATCTTCAACAAGCGAGTTGTCCTTTGTGAGTTGGAATACCGCTCGCAGACAGTCGAGGCGGATCAGGTCATTCTTATCCGACTGCATCAGCTCGCGAAGCTTCGCGATCGTTGCCTCGCTTGGCTTCAAGTTGCCAAGTCGGTTCGCCGCTTCGCGTCGCTCGAATGGGCTGGCGCTGGTCAGCAAGCTCGCAAGGTAGGCCTCGTCGGAGATCAACGGAATCAATCGGCTTCGGAGAGCGTTGCTCGCGCTCAGCTTGGCGAGCTCGACCTTCTGCGGCTCGGAGAGCGCTGGGAAGGCAACCGGCGCAAGTCGCGCGCGCTGACCTGCATTGCGAGCGAAGCGGTACATCTTCATCCACTCGGCGGGGGTCAGATTCGCTTCGTACCGAATGTCCGCCATTTGCCAAGCGGCTGGGTCGAGCTGAACGAGCTCGGCCGGGAAGTTGACCTCCGTCTTCGGACCGGTAAGGGTGACTTTCTCAATGCCGATCTGTTCGCCATTGATCAGCAGAACTTCCGTTGGAATCCGGAAGTTGGTCCCGGACTGCTCAATTGTCCACTTCTTGCCGTCTCGCTTCACCGTCAGCTTCGGAGCCGCGTTTTCATAGAACCACTGCTTTCGGAACCAGTCGAGATTCGTGCCAAGAGTCTTGGAATAGAACGTGAAGAACTGTTCGGTATCGACGTTCTTGTACTTGTAGGCGTTGAGATACTTTTTGGTCGCATCCCAGAAGGCAGGCTCGCCGACCATTCGCATCAACATAAACATTCGCGAAGCGCCGCCCGGATAGGCGAAGCCATCAAACATCTCGATGGGGTCTTTATAGTCGAACCAGACCATCGGGCGGTTTCCGCCCGCATGTGCGCCAAGGCCGCCAGCCAAAACGTCGACGCGCTGCAGGTCAAATGCGTCTTGTCCGGCAATCTCACGCGTGTAGAACGAAGGGAGGAAGCTCGCCCAGCCTTCGTTGATCCAGATGTGCGACCAGTTTGGCGTCGTCACGGTGTCGCCGAACCACTGGTGCGCCAACTCGTGCGCCACGAGACCTGTCGAATCTTCCAGCGGGTGGATGTGCTGCGGGTGGAGCGTATCGATGGTCTGGGTTGTCGCGGTGATGTTCTCCATTCCGCCGAACATGAAATCGGGGACCGCCGACTGGCTGTACTTTGCGTACGGATATTTGAAGCCGGTCAGCTTTTCGAAGAACGCCACGTTGCGGGCAGTGCCTTCGAACGAGACTTTACCTTGGGCTTCTAGCCCCTTGGGCACCCAATAGCTCACCGGAAGCGGCGAGCGCTGCTCAAAGACTTCGGAATACGGTCCCGCTACGAAACTGATCAGATAGGTCGAGTGGGCCTGATCCATCTTCCAGCTGAAGACATCGTTCGCCTTGCCGGTGACTTTTCGGACCAACTTGCCATTGCTGAGGCCGCTCCAACCCTTTGGAAGAATGAGGGTGCCTTCAGACGTGGCTTTATCATCTGGGTAGTCGTAGGTTGGAAGCCAGTTTCGGGTGTCTTCCATTTCGCCCTGGGTGTAGTAAACGGGCGTTTTTGCCGGATAGGCGCGTTCGGCTGGAATGTAGTAGACGCCAGCTTCTGGAGCGCCGGTGTATGTGATCGTGACGTTGATCGGCCTCAGGCTCTTGCCGGCGTTTGGAATAGAGAGGCGATTGTTTTGCAGGACGAACGACTTCGGCTTGCCGTCGACCATGACGCTTTGAACCGATAGTCGCTGACAATCGAAACTGACCGATCGCTGTCCCGGCATGAGTTGGAGGCGGTTCGTAACCGTGCCAGCAATCTGCCCAGGCTTGTTCTTGTTGATCGCAATCTGCCACTTGACGTGGAGAAGATCATACGTTCGGGGTGGCCGACGATCCGCGACGGCGGATGCAAGCATTAACGGGGTGATGGCACCGAGCATGAGTCACAGTATGCCAAAACCATCACACAACGTTCCGTCATCGACCCCGGCGCGGGAAAATAGTGTCCTCTAGGCTTGGACCAAGCGGGTTGCCGCTTCCCATGCGCGGGCGATATCTGCCACGAGCAGGCTGTAGCCGCCATCGCCGCTGATGTTCGCCTGACGCAGAATGTACGCCGGGTGCAACGTCGCGATCGCCGTCTTGGCAAACTCGCAAGGAAAATACTTGCCTCGCTCCTTGGTGATCTGAAAGTTCTTTTTGATCAGGTTCTTTGCGCTCGGCGCTCCAATGCAGAGAATCACTTTGGGCGCGATCGAAGCGAGCTGGGGCACCAGCCACTCTCGGCAAGTGACCGCTTCCAATTCTGTCGGCGCGCGGTTGACTGGCTTTCCGGTGCTCCAATCGGCGGCGCGACATTTCACCGTATTCGTGATGTAGACCATTTCGCGGGTCAGCCCAGCATCGACAAGCGCGCGGTCCAGAAGCTGCCCAGCACGGCCAATGAACGGCCTCCCCTGCTTATCCTCGTTCTCGCCTGGCCCTTCTCCAACCAGCACCAACGGGGATTTCGGATCTCCCTCGCCAAAAACGACATTCGTTCGCCGCTCAGAAAGCGGACAGGCGGTGCAGGCTAATGCACGGGAACGTAGTTCAGCGAGCGATTCCATCGATCACCCCGCGCAGACGGTCGTAGCTTGCTTCCAGTGATTGCGGCATCACTCGGACTTCGCCAACGGCGGTCATGAAGTTTGTGTCGCCGTTCCAGCGCGGCACCACGTGCCAGTGAATGTGAATCGGAATCCCCGCCCCCGCGGCTTTGCCCATGTTGACGCCGAGGTTAAAGCCATCCGGGTTGTACGCCGCTCGCAACCACCGAACGCCCTGGGCGAGAAGCTGATTGATCTCTAGCAATTCGGCGTCATTCAGCAAGTCGATCTCCGCAACTTGACGGAAGGGCGCAATGAGGAGGTGGCCGTTCGTGTACGGATACGCGTTGAGCATCACGAACGCGGTTTCACCACGGTGCAGAATGGAGTTTTTCCGATCTTCGTTCTCGGCCGGGAGATCCACGAAGATATCTCCCGTGCCGGACGACGACGCGGGCTTTTCGATATAGGTTAAGCGCCACGGAGCCCACAAGACGTCGTTCATGACGTCATTTTGACTCTAATGATCAGATCGATTTTGCGAGGATGATCGCCTCGGCAACTTCTCGCATTGACTTTCGCAGGTTCATGCTCTGCATCTGGATGCGTCGGTACGCTTCGGACTCGCCGACCTTGTACTCGTCCATCAGAATTCCCTTGGCGCGATCAATCAGCTTTCGCGCTTCAAGCTTTTCCTGAAGGTTCGAGACTTCGCCATTAAGCTGCTGGTTTTGCTCAAATCGGCTGCGTGCGACTTCGATGCTCGGAGGCAGGTCACTTGGCTTGAACGGCTTCACGAGGTAGGCGAACACGCCCGCATCCTTGGCTCGGTCAACCAGTTCCTTGTCGGAGTAAGCAGTTAGAAGAATCGTCGGCGCGATATTCTCTTCGGTGATAATGCTGACGGCTTCGATTCCGTCCATCACGGGCATCTTCACGTCGAGGATGCACACATCAGGCTGGGTCTCGCGGGCCAGATCTACTGCCTGCTTTCCGTCGCCGCCTTCCGCCACGACTTCATAGCCGAGGCTTTCCAGCATTTGACGAAGATCCAAACGAATAATCGGATCGTCGTCCGCAATCAAAACTCTCATCGTTGCCATATTTTCCCTGAGGGCTACGACGCCGTAACGCCAACGGTCTGAAAGAGGGAGTATACCTTTCAAAAGTTGTGAGCCAATGATATGAAAGCATCCTTGCGAGACCTATTGCGTAGAGGCATTGATTACAGTGGCATGTTCCCACCGGCAAAATTGAGCGCCGAAGAAGCCGTCGGCGTGTACCGCGCGTTGCAGTCTTCGGACCTCAATTGGATGCTTCATCGGTTCTCCGCACCCATGAGTGCGCTTGCTCATCCGGCGGTTCTATCCCTTGGCGAAGAACCAGTAGCGGTGATTGGCCGCCGCGGCGGCGACTGGGAAAACGATCGCGCGGAAGACGCTCACGACCTCAACGCCTTCCTCCATGCGGGCGGGAAAGTGGGCTCCTATGAGTGCGAATTGCCCGATACGGACGATGTCGAGGAAGTTCTGGGGCAGTTGCGTGGCTTCAGCGCCGCCGACGAAGTGATGGTCGAACTAAACCCTGATCGACCGTTTCCGATGATCCTGGACGCGCTGGCCGATGCCGACGCTTTTGGGGCCAAGCTTCGCACTGGCCCGACGCCTCCGCCGAGTGAGATCGTAGCGACCTTTATTTGGGAGTGCGTCGCCCTCGAACTTCCCTTCAAGTTGACGGCTGGTTTGCACGATCCGCTGACCGGCAACGGTCGACTAGGGTTTGTGAATGTTCTAGCCTCAACCGCCGCCGCGATCCAGCACGATCTTTCGGTCTCCGAAATCCGCAAGATCCTAGACTCGGCCGACCCTACCGAGTGGCGATTTGAGGATCGTCAGCTTTTCTTCCAAGATTGGGATGTTTCTCGAGATGCAATCGAGGACGCGCGAGCCCTGTTCGCCTCGTTTGGCTCGTGTTCGGTGGAAGATCCTGCGGAAGGCTTGAGCAAGCTAGGATGGATGGTATGAGACATCCAGCTTGGCTGACCCCAGGGGCCGAAGGTTTTGGGCTCGACAACTTACCGCTCGGACGGTGCAAGAACTATGGCTACGTCATCCGCATCGAAGACCACGCGCTTGCGACCGATGACCTTTCCAGCGCCGGGCTTCTGGAGTGGCTAGACCCCCTTCTGCCACTGACGACGCCGCAGATTCAGGCAGCGAGAAAAGCCGCGCGTGCTTATCTGGATGAGCCCCGAGAGTTGATCTCGATCTCCAAACTGGAACTGCTGACCCCAATGCCGGTCCGGGCGTTTGCGGATTTCTACAGCGGCATTAACCACGCCAGCAACGTTGGGCGCATGTTCCGCCCAGACCAACCGCCGCTTTTGCCAAACTACCGCCACTTGCCGGTGGCGTACAACGGCCGCGCTTCGACGGTGGTCCCGTCGGGAACGCCGATTACACGACCAAACGGCATCACGAAGCCGGCCGGCGATGTGCCTCCGATTTTTGGTCCGACGCAAGAGCTCGATTTCGAGTTGGAGCTTGGCTTCTACCTAGGCCGCTCGACGGACCTTGGTGAAGTGTTGCCCATCGACGAGGCTAGCGCGAGCATTGCTGGCGTCGTGCTGGTTAACGATTGGTCTTCAAGAGACGTACAGCGGTTCGAGTACCAACCGCTCGGACCATTCTTGGCGAAGTCGTTTGCCACCAGCATCTCGCCCTGGCTCGTGTCGCTGGAGGCCTTGGAGCCGTTTCGAATTCAAGGTCCGGTTCAGGAACCGGCGGTTCTGCCTCACCTTGCCATCTCTGGACCGCAGCACTATGATCTGAAACTCGAAGTTGCTCTGGTGCTCGATGGTGCCGAGCACGTCATTTGTCGGACAAGCAGCGCGGAGCTGTATTGGAGCTTTGCTCAGCAGTTTGCGCATCAGTCCTCGAACGGCACGGCGCTTGAACCCGGCGATCTTTACGCGACGGGCACGATTAGCGGCACCGAACCGGGAACATACGGCTCGTTGCTTGAGCTAACGGTGCGCGGAAGTCAGCCTATCTCAGTTGGCGAGCAAACGCGGACGTTCTTGCAGGACGGCGACGAGGTTGTGCTACGAGGCTACGGATCTAAGGACGGCCATTTCATCAGTCTCGGCGAAGTGCGCGGGCTGGTGGTTCCATCGTAAAGCCGGGCTTGTATCCGGCGGCGGTGACTCCGTTTACGGAAGCGGGCCAAATTGATTACGTCAGCCTCCTGAAGCTTCTGAGCTGGTTTCGGGCAAACGAGTGCACCGGGGTTGTTCTGGCAGGAACGAACGGTGAGGGACCTTCGCTGAGCGCGGTCGAAAAGCGTGATCTTGTCCGCGAAGCGGTGCGGCTCACCGAGCTCCCAGTCATCCTTGGGATTGCGACCCCGAGCCTGGAAGAAGCGGTTTGGTTGAGCGAACAAGCGCGTAAGTCGGGCGCGGCTGGTGTCCTTGTGATGCCTCCGGCGTATTTCCGCGAAGCGCCGGAAGCGAACATTCAACTTTGGTTCGAGGAGTTAGCGCGCCGAACAGCTTCGCCAATCCTGCTTTACAACTTTCCGAAGCGAACCGGCATTACGCTTTCTCCTGAACTCGTAGCCGCACTCGCAAGAATGGACAGCATCGTTGGCTTAAAGGACAGCAGCGGCGAGGCAGCAAACCTGGCGAGCTATCGGCAGGCCTTCCCGGAGGGCAAGTTATTTGTTGGCGACGAGCGTTTGATTCCTGATGCGTTATCGCAAGGCTGGAGCGGAAGCATTAGCGGGGCGGCAAATGTGTTGCCCCTTTGGTTGTCCCGAGCCGTTCTGCCCGGAGGCATGGCAGCGAGCATGATGATTGCCGACGTTCTAGACCAGATTCGCGCGGCCGGGCAGCCGATGGCGCATAAGGCGATATTGAAGTCGATCGGAGTGATCGAGAACGACGTGGTGCGCTTACCGCTGACTCAAGCTGCCTTCCCAACCGATTTGGCGCTCGCGATCTGCAAGCTTCAGGCGTAAAAAAGCCCCGGCCCAATGCCTGGGCCGGGGCGTTTCTTTGGATCTTAGTTCTTCTTCGTGGTGATCAGAACGTGATTGGTGGCCTTGTCGTATTCGACTTCGACCTTAAGAGCATCTCGGAGGAAGCTCACCGGAATGATCGTTCGGCCTCGCTCAAGGTAAGGAATCGCTTCCATCTTGATCGAGAGTTCGTTGACCTTCGCGTTTGGATCGCCGATCAAAATCATGATCTGGCTTCCATCGGCCGATGCGGTGACTGACTTGGTGAGATTTTCCCACTTGACCTTTCCACCGGCGGCTTCGAACAGGTGTCGGAACGGAGTCATTGGGATTCCGTTCTCAACGCGAGGAGCCACGTCGAAGTTGACGAACTTCGAGTTGAGAGCAACTGCGAAAGTCCCAACGTTTGGAAGTCGAGTTCCCTTGCTGATCGCGAGGGTTGCGGCGGTGCGCATCGCACCGACGGCAGCGGAGACCGAAGCGTTGCTTCCGGCAACCGTAGCGGTCTTGACTGCGCCGAGGTTGACGATCTGCTTCGTTGCCTTCTTGGCGACTGGCTTAACGATCACGATCGGCTTGACGAGTGGCTTCGCAACGGCAACGCGGGTTCCGGTTGGAACCATTAGCTTAGGACCAGCGGCAACTGCCTTAGGAACGGCGGTTGGCTTGGCCGAAGAAGCGGACTTCGCGGCCGGCATGGTGGTCTTTGGCGTTACGCCCGTCATCGCGGCACCGGCAACACCAGGTCGGCCAAGCTTGACCGACTTCATGCCGCTTGGAGCGACTACGAAAGTGGAGCCAGAAACGCCGTTAGCAACTGGCGTTACTTCCTCAACGCCCGTTCGGTCAGTTCGACCGCTTGGGTTGTTAACGAAGAGTCGGACCTTTCGGGTCTTGTAAGTGTTGCTCGACTCATCGACGGCCCATGCTTCGACTTCGTGCCAGCCGTTGGTTTCCTTCGAAGTGTCCCAAGTCAGGCTGTACGGTGGATAGTTCGTCATGCCCTTGAACTGGCCATCAACGAAGTAGCTGACGTACGTGTTCTTAAGCGAAGCGTTGAATCCGATCTGGACGTCAACGAGGCCAAGAACGGTCTGTCCGAGCTTAGGCTTGGCCATGAAGACCGCGCTACCGCTGCTCTGTTCAGCAAGGATGACCTGCTTCTGAATTCCCACGGTTCGACCAGTTCGATCGAAGAGTCGGACCTCAACGGTGTTCTCGCCGTCCTTAAGGTCAGCTGGGTTCAGAGTGAAATTCGTTTCGCCGGCCGATTTGTCGGCGGAAAGCGTTCTCGTGCCGAGGCTCTCACCATTCAAGCGGAGCTCAGCCAGGTTTGCAGATGCGCCCGAATACTTGATGGTCAGGGTCGAGTTCCCCAACGCTCGATCGATTGTGATCTTTGCGTCCAGTGGCACCGCAATCGCCGTAGTCGCAAGCGCGGCGGCTACCGCAGTTACACTAATACTCTTTGTGTTCCAAAACTTCATTTGGTCGTCCCTCAACAACCACCCCCCAAGGTGGCGTCTACATTCTTTCATAATGGCCGTTGGTTGTCAACCTTCCTGGCCATTTCTTAACCTTTTTAATGACGGGACGCGCGTACAATCCCGTTCGATGCTGAGTTCATGCGTGACACTTGCACTCTTTGCGCCCGCGATGTCGCCCCTTGAGGCGTATATTCAACGGCCTGAACCCGCTTATGCGTATCGTGTCGTGGACTCGTCTGGTCCGCGCACGCAACTCGAAGTCACCTCCCAAGTCTGGCAAGGAACCACCTGGAAGCACAACGTGCTGTACCAGGCTGGCTCGAAAGATATGCCAACCGACACGGCGATTCTCTTTATCACGGGCGATGGACCTCGACCGGGAGACAACATTGACCTCGGGCTGATCTCTGGCGCAACTCAGCTCCCCGTTTATATGCTCTTCAACATCCCAAATCAGCCTCTTTGGGACATGAAAGAAGACGATCTGATTGCTCACACCTTCAATAAGTATTTAGAAACGAAGGACCCGACTTGGCCTTTGCTCTTCCCGATGACAAAATCGGCGATCAAAGCCATGGACGCGATCCAAGACTTTTCCGCGAGAACTGGGCATCCGGTGACGAAGTTCATCGTAACTGGGGCCAGCAAGCGCGGCTGGACGACCTGGCTCACCGCCGCAACCCGGGACAAGCGAGTTGTTGGCATCGCTCCACTCGTTTTTGACAACTTGAACTTCACTCCTCAAATGGCCCACCAGCTCGAACACTGGGGTGCCTACAGTGAGCAGATTGAGGACTACACCCGTCGCGGACTTCAACAGAAGCTTGCTACGAAGGATGGTCAGGTGTTGCAGAAGATGGTCGACCCGTTCGAGTATCGAGGCAACATCAAGGTGCCAACGATGATCGTGAACGGAGCGAACGACGCCTATTGGGCGGCAGATGCCACCAGCATTTACTGGAAGGAGCTGAAGCAGCCCAAGTGGCTCGTCACGATGCCAAACGCCGGGCACAGCCTCGGCAACAAGGTTCAAGCCGTGGAGGCCGTCAGCGCTATGGCGCGAGCCATTGCGAAGGGCAAGACCCTTCCGGTCAACCCGTCCGGAACCTACGACCTCCGCAAAGATGCTTACACCGTTCGGTTTGAACCAAAGGACGTTGTTGGACTGAAGTTCTGGACCGCGGTAAGCGTCAACACCGACTTCCGACAGCGCGTCTACCGTGCGCGGCCGACGATGCTCGAACCGGGTGCCTCCTCGGCTACTTTTGAGCCTAGAAAGGATCTCATGCCAAGCGAGAACGTCGCGGTCTTTGCCGAAGTCCGGTATCGCATCGACGGCAAAGAGTTCAGCATCAACACGCCAACCGTCGTCGCCAAGGCGACGACTCAATAAGCGCGAGACCGACGGCTTAAACGTCGATGGCCCAGCGGATGCCTAGGATGAGGTGGTTCATAAAGAACTCATCCTCGTAGGCTTCCGCTAGGTGGCCCAAGCCGGTGTACCAAGCTTTGCCGGCAAACTTTTCGTGGCACCAAATGATCGGGTGATCTTCGCCCATGCCACCGGCGGGATACGTCTTTTCATCGACGGTCGCCAGAACCGTGACCTTCTTTGACCGTGGGTTCTCAACGAAGTCGTACCACTCGTCCTTGAACTTCCAAAGAAACGGGATCCCCGCCATGGTTGGATGGCTCAAAAGCTCAATCTGGACGGTGGCTTCGTGCTCGCCTTCCGGATGCCCCGCGAAGTAAGCACCAGAAAGCTCCTGATAAAACGGCCAATTCGGCTCGGTAATCGTTGCGCCGTGCACGCCGATCCACGCGCCCCCTGCCCGGACGAACGATTCAAAGGCCGCGCGGCCTTCGTCGTCAAGTACCTCTCCGGTGGTGTTTAGCCAAACAACACCCTCGTACTTCGAGAGCGAGTCGGGACGGAAGAGTTGCTCGTCCTCGGAGTGATCGGCATTAATGCCAAGGTCTCCGAGTTCTTCAACCAATCGGGCTACGGCGAATTCGATGCTGGAGTGGCGATAGCCAGTGGTTTTAGTAAAAATCAGGACGTTCATTGTTCCGATCCCTTAGCAATTTTGTCCACGAATTCGCCAACATCACGGGAATGCTTGACGTCGTCGGTGTACGCAAGGAGTTTGGCACGGTCATCGCCCTTCGCGGCGTGAGCCTCCAATTTCGTCCAGGGGAGGTGCATGGCCTCATTGGCGAGAACGGCGCAGGCAAAAGCACGCTGATGAAACTGCTCAGCGGATTGGAGCAGCCGACGGTTGGTGAGGTTCGGCTCGATGGCACGGCACTCAACCTGAAAGGTGTCCAATCAGCGATTGATCGTGGCATCGTCATGATCCACCAAGAGCTCAATCTTGTAGATGACCTTTCGGTGGCCGAAAACGTTTTCCTTGGCCGCGAGCCGCGCAAGGGCTTGGCGATCGACTACGGCAAAATGCGCGAAGAATGTGCCGGTCTCTTGACCAAGGTGAACGCAAAATTCGGCCCGGATGCCAGCGTTCGGGGACTCAGCATCGCCGACAAGCAACTTGTCGAAATCGCGAAATCTCTGAGCTACGATGCGAAGTACTTGATCATGGACGAGCCGACGGCGGTCTTGACCGGCCCAGAAGTTCGAAGTCTTTTCGCTCTCATTCGCGACCTCAAATCGCGGAACGTCTCCGTGATCTACATCTCGCACTTGCTGCCGGAGATTCTCGAGATTTCTGACCGGATCTCGGTTTTGCGAGATGGCGAGTTTGTGGGCGAGCTTGACCCGAAAACCGCGACGCCGCAGATTCTGGCGGAAAGTATGGTTGGCCGCGAACTTGGCGAAGTGTTTCCGCCGGTCGGGGAGCGAACTTCGGACCAGATTGTGCTCGAAGTCACCGATCTCAGCACGACTCCGCACCATCAACCGGTTAGTTTTCAGCTTCGAGCGGGCGAAATTTTGGGCATGGCGGGCCTTATTGGTGCTGGCCGAACCGAGATTTCCGAGGCCCTTGCTGGATTCCGGCGGTCGTCCGGACAGGTGAAGCTCGCGGGCGAGGCCATCGATAAACTGTCCCCAAGCGCCCGCCGAAAGCGTGGGCTGGTGTACGTCAGCGAAGACCGCAAAGGTCGCGGCCTTCACCTCACGTTGCGCATTTCAGAAAACGCGAGCATGCCAACTTTGGCCGATGCCAATCGCTTCCGCGTGAACGACGCTCAAGTCGATTCGATTGCCAGTAGTTGGGTGGAGAAGCTCGGGATCAAGACCTCCAACATCCACGCTCCGGTCAAGTCGCTCAGCGGCGGAAACCAGCAGAAAGTTGCCATCGCGAAATGGCTTCAGTGCGATCCAAAGGTTATCATCTTCGACGAACCGACTCGCGGTGTTGACGTCGGCGCCAAGCGAGAAATCTACAACCTGATCGTGGATCTGGCCAAGCAAGGTCTTGCCGTGATTTTGGTATCTAGCGAATTGCCCGAAGTCATCGGGCTTTGTCATCGCGTTCTTGTTCTTCGAAATGGAACATGCGAAGCCGAACTAGCCGGCGAACAGCTCAACGAAAAAACGATCATGACCTCCGCCGCAGGGTTGGAGAAGCAAGCCTAAGATGAACACCCAGTCCATGAAATCTACGGTTGAGCGCAATGGCGCCTTGTTCGCCTTCCTCATCCTGTTTATCGGCAGCGCGCTCTGGAAGCCGGGAATCTTCCTTCAGCCAGAGTCGATTCGGAACATCCTGAACCAGAACGCGAGTGTCGGAATTCTCGCCCTCGGCATGACCCTCGTCATTGTCGCAGGCGGAATTGACCTGAGTGTCGGTTCGCTCATGGCCCTTGCCGGGGTGCTCGGCGTTCAGTGGATGAACCAAGCCCTCGGAACCAATGCGGCCGATCCCAAAGGAATATGGATTGCCGCTGCCAGCTGTATTGCCATCGGCGGAGTTGTGGGATTCATTAACGGCCTGCTCGTGACGCACGGCAAAATTGCCCCCTTCATCGTCACCCTGGCTGGGCTTGTCGGATTCCGCTCGATGGCCCAAGCCTTTGCGGATGGCGGCGAAGTTCGCGCGTTCGGAAGCACTTTTGCCGCGCTGGGCCAAGACGGATTGACCATTCCGGCCTTGCCGTTCTGGGTCACCACACCGCTGGTTGTCCAGTGGCCGATTTTCATCTTCTTCGTGATGGCCGGAGTCATTGGCTTTGTGCTGAACCGAACGCCGTTTGGCCGTTACTGCATCGCCGTCGGCGCGAACGAGTTGGCTGCCAAGTATTCGGCCATCAACACGAATCGAATCAAGCTGTGGACGTACGTGATCGTCGGGCTTTGTGCGGGAATCGCTTCCCTCTGCGTCAGTTCGCGAATGAATAGCGTCACCTCGGGCCAGTTGGGCAACAACGCCGAGTTGGATGCTATCGCCGCCGTCGTGATTGGCGGGGCGCGCATGAGTGGCGGCTATGCCCGCATCACCGGAACGGTGTTTGGCGTTCTCATGCTCGGCATCATCACGAACATTCTCACCGCCTCTGACGTATCCGTCTACTGGCAAGGATTCGTCAAGGGAGTTATCATCTTGCTTGCCGTGCTCATTCAGCGCGGTCGAAGCGACTAACGGAACTAACTATGAAGTTAACAACAAAAATTCTTGTGGCAGCCGGCCTTCTCGGCGCGCTTTTCGGGTGCACCCCAACGGCCACCAAAGACGCGGCTTCTTCGACCGGCGGAACAGAGGCTCCAGCAGCATCAACCGGCAAGAAGCTGAAGATCGGCGTTTCGATTCCAGCCGCCGACCATGGCTGGACGGCGGGCGTTGGCTATTGGGCCGAGCAAGCCAAGGCTCTCTACCCAGATGTTGAGTGGAAGATTGCGACCGCTCAGAACCCAGACAAGCAGATCAAGGACATCGAAACGATGATGCTGGAAGGCTTGGACGGAATGGTTGTCCTGGCCACCGAGTCCGCTCCGCTAACGCCGGTTGCAAAGCAGGTCCACGAGAAAGGAATCTTCCTCGTGAACGTTGACCGCGGCTTCTTGGAGCCAGTTGCAGACATTTTTGTTGAAGGCGACAACAAGGCCTTTGGTCGAAAGTCCGCCGAATTCATGGCCGAAAAGCTTGGCGGCAAGGGCAAGATCGTCATTCTCGAAGGCATCCCAAGCACGGTCAACAGCGACCGCGTTGCCGGATTCCGCGAAGTGATGAAGCGATTCCCAGGAATCAGCATTCTCGACTCGCAGGCCGGAAACTGGAGCAAAGAAAAGGCCCTCAACGTCACCCAGAGCATGTTGCTGAAGCACGCCGAAATCGATGCGATTTGGGCGAGCGACGATGACATGGCCCTTGGCGCCGAACAGGCCCTCAAGGAAGCAAATCGCAAGAACGTTTGGATGCTCGGCGGCGCCGGCATGAAGGACGTCATCAAGCGAGTGATGGACAAGGACCCACTGTTCCCTGCCGACATCACCTACCCACCGTCGATGATCGCGGTTGGAATGCACCTTGCGGCAGCATCGCTCCGAGACGGAAAGGCCAAAGAGCGAAGCCAGTTCATGCCAAAGCACATCCTGCTTGACGTTGAACTCGTAACTCCTGAGAACGCGAAGAACTACTACTTCCCAGACAGCGTCTATTAAGAAGTGATACTCAGCGCACCAACGCCTCGGATCAAGCGATCCGGGGCGTTCACTTTGATCGAACTCCTCGTTGTCATTGCCATCATCGCCATCCTTGCGGCGATCCTGTTTCCCGTTTTTGCCCAGGCGAAACAGAGTGCTAAGCAGACGCAGTGCATGTCGAACGAGCGAAACCTGGGGCTGGCAATGGTGCTTTACCAGCAGGATTACGACGACCGATTTGCGCTGGCCGCGTATGGCACCGATACCGCCTTCCTGCTCTGGCACGATCTCACCGATCCGTACGTGAAGAATAAGCAGATTTGGCACTGCCCCGGCAGCCAGGTGAAGGAGACCGACACCACCGGCGCGATCACGAGCCACTTTGGCTACAACGTGGGCTACATCACCACGTTCTCAATCGACTTTTCTAACGCCAACGACCACACGGCATTTAGCCCGTCGGACTTTGCCGCCCCGAGTGAGTCCGTACTCTTCTCCTCGGCAAGAAGCAGCCTGTTTCCGGAGACCAGTTTTTGTGGTGATGACGGCAAGCTGATGCTGCCGCCGAGTTGGCCAACCGCCGACTGCTGGGGACGCCCCGACCCGGTCCACTTTGAGCAAGCGACCGTGACTTGGCTCGATACTCACGCTTCGAAAAAGAAACTGTCTCAGTTCTACACCAATCAAACCCCGATGGATCGTTGGTTTGACCGGGAGTAACGGTAAAGTCGCTTAAGGTTCTAAAGAACGTTATGAAGAAATTTGGAATTCACACCGCTGTGATGGTTTTTGCTGGTGCGCTGACTGCTTCAAGCTTTGCCCAGAACGTCTACTACAACGGAGATCGAGTCACGTTCTCTGGAGATGAGCGCTCGTTCGTCGAATCAAACGTGACCTTCGTGCCGTTCCGCGCGATGTCGGACCGAATCGGGGCACGATTCGAGCGATCCGAATCTGGAGAAACCATTCGGGTGACTTGGCGCAACAAGATTGGCCAGTACCGCAAGGGAACGAACGAGATGATTCTCGAGGGCCGGATCAACAAGATCAATCGACCGGCTCGCGAACGGAACGATGTGCTTTTCATTCCGGTTCGGTTCTTCGAACTGCTCACGGGTGGCGCGGTTTCGTACCGCAACAACGGGAATTCCGGTAGCGACGGCGGCCTATTCGGTGGCAGCGGCAATAACAACTCGAACAACGGTTCCGCATCGGTCTATTACAACGGACGACCGCTTTCCTTCTCCGGAAACGAACGGCCATTCCGAAGTAACGGTACGGTTCAGGTTCCATTCCGAGCCATGGGCGACCGACTGGGCTACAACACCGATCGTTCCAGCGACGGACGCACGATCTCGGTTTGGAAGGACTACGACCGAGTTGAATACGTGAAGGGTGCGAACTACTTCCGCCTGAACGACGAACGACGATCTCTCCGAACCTCGAGTCAGGAACGAGACGGCGTTCTGTTCGTTCCCATCGAAATCTTCCAAGCTCTGGCGGGTCGAGACCTTTCCACGAGCGGAGGCAGCGGCGGTGGGCTGTTTGGCGGTAGCGGCGGCAGCTACAACGACGAATATTCAAACAACTCTCAGGAGCTGTATTACGATGGCCGGAGCGTTACTTTCCTAGGCGATGAGCGCCCAATCGTGAAAGGGTCCACTTTGCTTGTGCCAGCTCGAGCATTGGCCAGCCGAATCGGAGCGAGCTTCGAGCGAACCGACGACGGCAAAAGAATGTGGATTCGCTGGCGCGGCCGAGAGGCTCAGTACGACAAGGGCAATATTTGGTTCCGCATCAACGGTGACCGACAGAGCCTGTCGACGATTTCGGTAGACCGAAACGGAATCGTCTTCATTCCGGTGAAGGTCTTCCAAGCTCTCACCGAAAATCGAATCCAAGTTCGATAATTCGGCCGTTCGGGAGTTGGTTTCGTCGAGCCCAACTCCCGGCACCGCAAAATTTTCTTTGCTTTCGCTTTGCGGTCCCAGTATCTTCTTTCAGGATTCCTGATTTTTCGCACTGCACGGGTACCCTTTCGGTGAAGAAATGAAGATTTACACCTCCGAAAGCGTTAGCGTTGGCCACCCAGATAAGCTCGCTGACCAAATTTCGGACGCCCTACTTGATGCATTTTTGGCGCTCGAACCCGAGCAATACCGTGGCACCACGCGCGTAGCCATCGAAACCCTGTTGACTCGCGGTCTCGCGGTGGTTGCAGGCGAAGTTCGAACCGAAAGCTACGTCGACGTTGCCGAAGTGGTTCGCGAAACGATCGCGAACACCGGGTACGTGCACACCGATTACGGCTTCGATGGACGCACTTGCGGCGTTATGGTTGCGATTCAGGAGCAAAGCGCAGACATCGCGCTTGGCGTGGACTCCAGCACGAATTCGCAGCAGAAGATCGGTGCCGGCGACCAGGGCATGATGTTCGGCTACGCAACCCGAGAAACCGAATCGCTGATGCCTTTGCCGCTCGCGATTGCCCACGCACTTACGGCTCAATCGGTCAAGGTCCGCAAGGAAATCGATCCACTGCACAAGGATGCGCTGCTTCTTCCCGATGCCAAGAGCCAGGTTTCGGTCGAATATTCGGAAGACGGAAAGCCAGTTCGAGTCAACACTGTCGTGCTGTCCCACCAGCACGTTGAGAAGCTCCGATTGCCGGAAGTTCAGGCAATGGTACGCGAGCGCATTATCAACCCGGTGCTTGCCCAGTTCGCCAACTACGTTGATGGCGATCCGATCATGCACATCAACCCAACGGGCAAGTTCGTAATCGGCGGCCCACAGGGCGATACCGGGGTTACCGGACGAAAGATCATCGTCGACACCTACGGCGGCATGGCCCCGCACGGCGGTGGAGCATTTAGCGGCAAGGATCCCACGAAGGTTGACCGATCAGCTGCGTACGTCGCGCGATACATCGCAAAGAACGTTGTCGTTGCTGGACTTGCCGACCGCTGCGTGGTTCAGTTGGCTTACGCCATTGGCGTTGCGGAGCCAGTTGCCATCAACATCGAGACTTTCGGAACCGAGACCGTCGATCCAGCGGAAATTTCTCGCCGAGTACGAGAAGCCTACGACCTGACGCCTTCTGGCATTATCGAGCTCTTGAGCTTGCTCAAGCCAACCGCCGGCGCCCTTTCGCCTGGTCTGGCGAAGCTGAAGAGCGAAGGCAAGGTCGCGATCGGGGATGCGCCAGAGGGTGGCTGGAACTACCACATGACCGCCGAAAACGGCCACTTCGGTCACTCTAAGTTCCCTTGGGAAGACACATCGAACGCGTCACGACTGCAGTAAACAAAAATAGGCTCCTCCACTGGAGGAGCCTAAATCTTTTTACTTCCGTACCAGCGTAACTTCGTTTTTAAGTGACCCGGTGAGCGCAAGGGTAACTGACTTCCCGTCAACTTTGAGACTGTAAGGAACGACGTTGCCGTTCTGATCCTTGATCAAAAGTTGTTCGTTCTTAACTTTCCATTGACCTTTCACCGTTGAGTCAATGACGCCGCTGGGAGTTCCAATCTTCGACTTCAAAGAAAAGTTTCCATCTTCCTTGAAGCTGTAATCGCCCTTTCCATCGGAGGTTTTCCAATCTCCAACCAGGCGTTTGTCTGTTTCGCCCTCAAAGCTAACGACCTTTCGCTCCGGCTCAACGTAATCGTCAGAAGGCTGGCAGCCAATTGCGACGAGTGCAACGGCACCCAAAATGAGGAATTTTCTCATGAGGTTTTTGGGTCACGCGGAAGGCGTGACCCGATCGTTCTACCGCGAATTCTCGCGGGCTTTCTTCATTGCAGCAGCCTGAGAGTCCATCTGCTGTTGCATTGCCTGAGACTGCTTCATGGCAGCCTCGGCGCTTCTGCGTGCTTCCGGAGACATGTCCGCAGGCAGCTGGTCGGCTGACTTTGGAGCTTCGGCGGCAGCTTTGTTAGCTGCCTCGACGTCTCCATTGTCCGAGCCAGAACAGCCTACGAGCAAGATCCCGACAAGAACCGGAAGAAGATTCTTCATCCGATTATCGTGCGAAAGCGGCGCAAGCGTTTCCAGGCGTGAACAGCCAATCCCAGTTCTCGCCGTAATCCGACGTGATTCCCTTCACGTAGACCATGCTGCACCAGTTGAACGCGCCCTTCTTGACAAACTTTGCGTGTCCGTCTGCGAAGGAGTTGTTCAAGCCACCCGCGTAGCGGTAGCGTGGCATGGACCAGTTTGGAAACACGTTAGAGTCCGCATCCCACTTCTGTCCCGAGGTCGTACCCGTGAAGACTGGTGGGAACTGCGCTCCACCGAACCACCACCAAGAGACTTCAGCGAAGTCGCCGGAAGCGTTCCAGTCTGGATTGACACCGACCGTCCACTCGGTCGTGATCTGCGCTGGTGCGTCCAGCGAGGTCGCGGAGACCGATGGCATGACCGGGTTGTTGTTGCGAATTCCATCATCGGAGGAGTCGCACATCCAAGTCGAGGCCGTAGCGTTCCAGTAGCAGTGTCCTGGCATCAGGATTCGGTTCGAGTTGTAAACGCCTCGAGCTCCAACCTTGGCTGGCGTGTCCCAAAGACCGCCTTCCGCGAGCTGAATGCTGTTGGTACCGTCTGCGTAGGTTCGCTGACCGCTCTTGATGTATGGGTGAACGGCTTCTCGCCAAGTGAATGGCGTGTTCCATCCCCAAACAGCCGAGTTTGGTCGCTTGTAGACCTGACGAGCGAACGTGTCGTCGTTGTCGGTCGCGTACAAGATGATGCCGAGCGAGTGTTGCTTGGCGTTGGAAAGGTCCTGAGTCTTCTTCGCAGCTTCCTTCGCCTGAGCGAAGACTGGGAAGAGGATAGCGGCAAGGATCGCAATGATCGCGATAACTACAAGAAGTTCAATGAGTGTAAATGCTTTTTTCATGCAGTGCTCTCAGCGTTGAGGCGGACGTGCAGTAGATTCCCGGATATCCAGGCTACTGGGGAAGACGAAGTGCAACGGATCCGTATCTGACGAATGGATCATGCGGATTAAAAACTCAGTGGCTTTTGCGGCCATCTCTTCAACCGGTTGGCGGGCGGCGGTGAGCTTGGGTTGGGTGAGATCGCAAAGGGAGGAGGAGTCAAAGCCAACAACGGAAAGATCGGCCGGTACTTGAACGTTACATGCCCGGGCGCGCTCAAGAATGGAAATCGCACCCGACTCGCTCCAAGAAACTAAAGCGGTGACACCCTTGCGGTTGGGGTACCAATCTTCAAAATCCGACGCGTTGGCCGCCCAAATCAGGGTCTCGACCTGATCGTTGCTGCCGCCGCAGCGGAGCCAGGACTCCCGGAAGTGTCCTGCTCGAACGCGAGCTTCTGGATTGACGATAGAGTGTTCAGCGATCACGAATCCAACTTTCCGATGACCGAGAGAATATAAATGTTCCGCGACTTGTCGGGCCGCTCCTTGGTTGTCCCAGCCGATAAAGGAGGTCGAAGGATCGGTTACGAGGGAAGCATCGGCGAACAGCAGGCTCGGCAGGTTCAGGCGGAATGCATCCTGAAGAATCTGTTGTCCGGCCGTCATTCGAACCCAAAGCAGGCCGTCGAAGCGGCCGTCTGAAAGTCGATTGCTGTCTTTAGGTCCGATCAGCGAGTCACACAGCATCACGCTGTAGCCTTCGGAGAATGCGGCCCGGGTAACCCCGTTCATGAGGTCAGAGAAGTAGCGGGTGGTTCCTCCGAACAACGGAGTTTCGTCGAAGACGAGGCCGATGGTGTTGGTCTGCTTCGATCGCAGGTTGCGCGCGATGACGTTCGGCCGGTACTCGAGTTCTTTTGCAACTCGACGAATAGTTTCGGCCGTCTCGGCGCCGATCCGGACGTTTACGCCACGGCCGTGGAGCACTTTCGAGACCGACATCGGACTCACTCCAGCCGCAAGTGCGACATCACGCAAGGTAACAGATGTCCTCTTTGACATTGCTGATATAAGGTTATATTAAGTCGGCAAGGTTTGCCAAGACTTTTTTTGAAAAATCTGAAAATCGGCGAACTTTTTGGCAATGTCGCTTTTCAGGTGTCTTCCAAGATACTTAGAACCTACGGCACAAAAAAGAAGCCTCCGCCAAACTGGCGGAGGCTTTCAATGCCTTTTACGAGATAACCGAAGTTACTTCGATTGTCCAGGAGGTGGTCCGCCTGGGGTGCCACCCATATCAAGACTGCTCTTGAAGTTTGCTGGTGGCTTGTTTGCGTCAGGTGGAATCGTGACTACTGGCTTCTTGCCGTCCTTGAAGGTTGCTTCCTCTGCAGCCGTAGCTCCAGATTCTGAACCGCAGCCTACGGCCGCCACGAGGGCGACCGCAGAAAGGGCAAGAAATGCGTTCTTACGAATTGAGTCCAACTTGAACATCAATCTCGGGTGTAGTTCCACATGTTCTGGGTGTCGAGGTTTGGCTGATACTGCTCAGCTGGGTTCGTCGCCACCGGATTCATCGTCTTGGCGTGGCCGTCGGTGAATACGAAGATTCCCTGGTCGCCGTAAACAGCAACGGAGCCGAATCGGTCGTTCTTGTTAACGATGACCGTGCTGCCGTTCATGCCCGTAACGGTGTAGTTGCCACCGGTTCGAGCTGGTGCGCCTGGAGGAGGCGTACCCTGTGGGTGAGTCGTTGGGCCAGCGAAGTCCCAGAATGGAGCGCCGGTGATGAGACCGCCCATGCCCCAGATGTTGTTTCCGTAGTAGTGCGACGCGAACATAACCGTGTCAGCAACTCGGTTAACCTGCGTCTGGCTGACCGTGTAAGGACCGCCGTACCACGTCTGCTGCATGTTGATAACACCAACGACCTGGTTGCCGGTGCCGTTCCACTTGATCACGGAGTTAGCCGCGTAAGAGATCGAGAGAGCGTTTGCTGGGAACCAAGTTGGCCAGAAAGCCTTGCTCTTCGGGTCCGATGGGTCCAAGAGCATTGGGTAGTTCTTGATGTATGGCTGGGTGGACCAGATCCACGATCCGTTCGGGTAGTACCAGTCGTTACCGGAACCGAAAGGAAATACGTCGTCATAGTCGCCAGAGTAAATGAGAGCGGCGAGACCGGTCTGCTTAGCGTTCGAGAGCGACTGCGTCTTCTTAGCAGCAGCCTTGGCCTGAGCGAAGACTGGGAAGAGGATAGCTGCGAGGATCGCGATGATCGCGATGACAACGAGAAGTTCGATAAGTGTGAATGCTTTTTTCATGCAATGTCCTCAACCTTGAGGCGGACGTGCAGTAGATTCCCGGATGTCCAGGCTACTGGGATAGACGAAGTGCTGTGGATCTGCTTCTTTCGATTCGATCCGGTGGATTAAAATCTCGGTGGCCTTAGTTGCCATCTCACTGAGCGGTTGGTGTACACAAGTGAGGCGGGGCTGCGTGAGGTCGCACTGGCTGGAGCTGTCGAAGCCAAGGACCGAAAGCTGCTCCGGCACGCTGACACCATGGAGACGAGCTTGCCCCAGAATGGCGATGGCGCAGGACTCGTTCCAAGACATGATTGCGGTGTAGTCGCGATTTGCTTTCCACCACTCGCCAAACTCGGAAGCGTCATCGGACCAATTGAGTACGTCAGCTTCGCCGGCTTCAACACCATGTTGCGCCGCGGTTTCGAAGAAAGACGCCTTGCGGAGGCAAGCTTCTGGGTTCTTCATCGATCGCGTCGGAACCATAAAGGCGATCTTTCGATGGCCTAGGCCGATCAAGTGCTCCGTGGCAAGCTTCGCCGCGCCGATGTTGTCCCAAGAAATGCACGAAATATCCGGATTAAGAATCCGGTCTGGCTGGTGCATGATCACGACCGGCAAGTTCGCGTTTCTTGCGGCTTGGACCAAATCGTCGCCGTAGTTTCCTCGGCACCAAAGCAGCCCATCAAAGCGTCCATCGCTCATCTGGCTAACGGTCCCGGCACCGATAAGACTGTTGCAAAGCGTCAGGCTATAGTCGCTCTGGAAGGCCATCCGAGTGACGCCATCGAGAAGTTCGGCGAAATATCGAACGGTTCCGGTGAGATCAGGGACAGTTTCTAGGACAAGACCGATGGTCCGAGTGCTGCGACTTCGGAGATTTCTTGCGAGCACGTTTGGACGATAGTCCAGCTCCAGCGCGATTTTGCGAATTGTGGCCGCCGTGCCCTCACTGACCCGAACGTTAACGCCGCGACCATGGAGGACCTTTGAGACCGACATAGGACTCACTCCTGCAGCTAACGCCACGTCACGCATCGTAACCGAAGTCTTCTTCGACATTCCTGATATACGGTTATATCATATTGTCGAGGAAAACCAACCGTTTTTCCTTAAATTTTTAGGGAAAAGTGAACGAATCCACCACAAGACCCACGAAGTGGAGCACAGCTCGGTGGACGTCGGGATTGATGCAGATCTCCTGCTGCACGCGAGAAGCGCGCTGATAAACCTCGACCGGCTTCAGCCCGAGGGTTCCGGAGATTCCCGATTCGGCCAAGCCAGCCTCATACAACATCGTGTAAACCGCCAGGTCAAACGCCTCGATTCCGCCAAGCCGGTCCAGCAGCTGTCCGCCGACTTTCGCAATGCGCATTCGCAGGTCCCAAGTTGGGTTGTCGGCAAAGTACGGATCCAGAACGCCAAGCGCCCGTAGCGTTGCACGGGCGTCGAGCCAGGCATGGCCAGACAACCGCAGCCGCTTGAGTGCACCAGCTAGAGTTCGTCCGTCGCCGTTCATGTGGTGCGCGATGATTTTAACAAGCGAGCCAGACATGTACAGCCCTTCCGCCGCGCCCATCCGTTCGATCAAAGTGATCCGCTCGTGAGCATTGGCTTCGCGAATCTTTGCGATCGACCAGCTGCGAGAGTTGGGCAAGAACGACCGGAGCGTTCGGTTCGGCTCATCCATCGTGAAGGAGAGCGCGGTTGGCCGGCCAGCACGGACGCGCCGCTCCAGGACCACTCGAAGTTCAATTCGCGCTTTGGTCCTGGCAAGAACTTCCTGAACGTCGTCCAGCAATAGCGGCAACGCAGGATCGTGCTTGCTCGGCGAGTGCAAGTAATCACTTGCCGTCCAACGGCGCACCAAGTTGGATTCGGCGATATCCATTCGCTTTGCGAGGACGTCGAGAAGGTGGCTCTTCCCCCAGCCGCTTGGGCCGACGATGGCGAGAAAGCTCTCGTGCCCAGCAGAAAAAAGGCGGCCTGCCTCGATGGCTTCGTAGTTCGAACCAAGGGTTGCTAACGAGGTGGCTTCGCTAGGCGCATCGAACAATACATCGGAAAGTTTGGGACCGCCTTCTGATGATTCTTCATTAAGCAATGCCATTCTATTAACGATTTCCAAATTGGAAATCTCCCCCGCCTCATATTGTGCACGGTGAATAATCGGGCGTCAAGGGCGGTTTATCGGAATTCATTAGCTTCAACGGTCTCAAAATATGATCGATTATCAGCGATTTTCGACGTTATTCTCGATTTTCAGTAAATTTCTATCGCTTTGGTTTTCCCCCGGTTTTCCCCAGCGGATGTTTGACCTTATTCCAATATGTTAAGAAATCAAAATTTGGACTCGTTTGTCGCGAGTGGCATTGAGTGCAAGTTTCGGCGGATTGAGATATCGTTTTCTGCCTCCAATCGGTGACATGCGCCTTTCCAGGACCGTGGCAAGATTCGCAGCCAACGTTAGCCAGCGCAGGGGTCCGCTCTTCTGAGAAGTATCCGTCAGCGGCGTGAGTTCCAACCGCGTGGCAAGAAACGCAATCCGGATCACGGTCGTGACCATCTCGCTTGAGCGTCGGCATCGCCGATGCGTGAGCGGTCTTTTGCCAGTGCTTGTAGATTTCTTTGTGGCATGAGGCGCACTTATCCGAGCCAACGAACCCTTGCGCGGCGGTGCGAGCAAGTTTTTCGAAAAGGCCCGCATCGCCGACTCGCTGTAGGTACTGCCGGTATAACCGCGCGGTCTGTGGATCATCATTCACGTCTGGCCCGAGGCGGTGCACGCGGTACTGCTGCCACTCCCCATCCCGGAAAGCGAAACCGAGAACGGTCTTGCCAAGGTCTCCTGGGGTCACGAGCCAGTTCTTGCCTACTCGGATCGGCTCCGTAGGGGCATCTTCCTTACTTCGATAGACCAAAACCGTGGGTGCTTGAATCGATGCGGCGGCCTCCTTTGCCAAGTCTCGGTCCCCGCCGAACAGCACCACAACCCCGCGCCGCTCTTCCCCGGCCTGTTCATCCACCTCGCGAAGCACTTCGCGCCAAGAGCGAGCTTCCCCTGCCCCGGTTTCGACGCTTATCGCGAGCACCGTCCCTTTCGCGATCGGTTGCGGAAGCGAGTAAGCCGATTCAAGACACGTGGAGGAGTGAAGTTTTCCGCCGACCAGTTCTTGAATCTGACCCAAGGTGTCGCTGCCCAAACGGGCCTCACTTGGGGTGTAGGCAACAAGATCAAGCGGAGCGGTCCGCATGGCCGCCGCCACGGTTTGAGCCTTGAGCACGTCCTGTGGCCCGATTCCCGTTACAAACTCCCCGGTATCGAGGACGAGGGCTTTACCGCCCTGGCTCAATTGCCGCACGGTCGCCATGCGGCGGCGAAGACCGCCAGACATGGGCTTGGTGCAGCCGCAAGGGGCAAGATAGCCCCTCGTCGCTCCGGACACTACAACGGTAGTTTCATCCACCGGCCGAGCCGCCAAGCCCAAGGCCAGCGCTGAAACGACCGCAATCGGCCACAGACCGATTTTCATGCGGCGATTCCAGAAATGGGCACGATGATGACCGGTTGCTTTGGATCGTCCGTCTTGAGGATGATCCGGCTGCGAAACTCTCCGGTCTGAGCCCCTTGATAGATCACTTTGAAGGTGAGCTCCGTCGGGCTAACTTTGATCGTTTCGACTTTGAAAGACGGTGATTCGCTCTTCGCCTCCGTGACCACAAATGGCTTCGGTCGAGATACCGAGAAGGTCGCGCTTCGCCCGACCGAAGTCTCTCCAAAATAGACCTCAGACGGACTCACCAGAATCCCACGCTGAACGAAGAACGGAAGCGAAATTCGCGCCTTTGTTGGGTCTGGGTTTGGAATTGAGACGGTGACTAAGGTCTTTCCTAAGACGGTTTCTGGCTTCACGTCTAGCTTGACTTTCCAGCCCTTTCGTGCGACTGCTGGTTCACTCATCTCGGGATCGGCAAGTTCGCCGGACCAAGGTTCGGCGGTCGCCGTGGCCACGACTCCTTCGACCTTCAGGTCATTCCAGTCCAGCGTGGCGGTATCCGGAGCGAAGAAGTAAATCGCCGAATCTGGCCAACCGTCTTCCACCGAAACGGTGTTGCCGCTAGGCATGATCCATCGAAAAACGGGCCGACTTCGCACCCTCAAGTTCAGCGTGCGAGTGGGTCGCTCGGGATCGTTTGTGTAAAGAATGACCTTCTTCTGAAGATCGCCGGGAAAACCGCGGGTGTCGATCTGCGCGACCAGAATGGTGGATCCGCCCGGCGCAACTTCGCCCGGTTTCGGCGGGATCACGCAACCGCAGTCTGCTCCGGTTCGGTAGATCAGAGGACCGTCTCCCGGGTTCGAAAGTTGGAAAGTGAAGTTCGCCTTGTCACCCTCGGTCACCGTGCCGGCATCCACGGAGTCGCGATCTAGGGAGTACTTGCCGTCCGGAATGTTGACGGTCTCTTTAGCTTCCACCGCCGCAGCAAGCTCGGAGACGAGGAGGCGGTTTGCTTGGTATTGCCGAATATCGCCCGGAAATATCCCGATCGGCAGATTGGCATTCAGGTCCGTTCGCGAAGAAGCAAAGCCAAACAGAGGATTCGGTGAAAAGCCCATGGCCTGAGCAAGTCCTGCCAAAACCTCGTTGCGAATCTCGATCCCTTCGGTCCTGGCCCGCGCTGGCCCACGGCTGAGGCCGAGCACCACTTCCAGCCGCGGAGTCGCTTTATCCTTAAAGAACGATGCTGCACCGAGGGGCACGCCCGGGACATCCGATTCTGCGAGTTCCTTCTCAAAGGTGAACTTGACGAGTCCGCCTTTCTCTTCGGCAAACATCGGCCCATTGCGGACCGAGGACCATTCTTTGAGCGCATCCTCAAATCCGCGCCGGTATTCGCGCCGGTACTTGGCTGGAACCTTTTGATCGTCCCATTCGACGGTGATAACCTCGCCTGGAAGCCAGCTCAGAAGTCTCTTGGCTTTATCGAAGTCTCCAGCTTGCGTTGCGCCGGCAACCGCCTTCGCTGCTTTGGCAAACTCCGGATGCACCGAAGGAGGCAAGCTCAAGGTCCTCGGAGCCATCGCCACCGCACACAGAATCGAAGCCGCCAGCATCATTGTTAAGCTACCAGACGTCGCGCCTCCGGTCAGATGTACGGCAGATTCTTGAATTGGTGATTGAGCCCGGCTAGGGAGAGGAGGGGTTGAACGGGATCAGCACGGGCTCAGGAAGTTGGACTTCGCAGAAGTACGGAGTACAGGGACTGGTTTTCGGGGACATCAACGATGTCGAACTCGCCAGCCGCCACGATTCTTTAGCCAAGAGCGGCCGACTTCCCGATACATCCGCGCGCGGGCACCAAGTCCTCTGAGCAGCCCCAGCTTCGCTTCTTTGTGAAAATTGGAGACCCCGTGCAGCGTCACGCGTTGCACCACGATTCCCGCTCGATTGGCCATTTGGTTCAACGCGATCTCGACTCCCATTCCGAGAGTTTCGGCTTGGTCCAGCTTCGAAATGAACTCCCGGGTCATGGCTCGCTGGCCGCTGAGGTTTGGGGAAATTTTATGCCCCAGGTCGCTCCAGAACTTTCCGCCCTGAAAAATGCCGATCGTCATTCCAACTTCTCCGGCAAGCACCGGTTCTAAGAGGTCGCGCACGTGCCGGGCCCGCAAGCCCAGAAGATCGGCATCAAGGAACAAGAAAATGTCGGCCTGCGAAGATTGCACCGCCTTCATCATCGCGGCGGCTTTACCGTGGTTCACCTCGAGCTCGATGACCCCGACCCCTTCAAATCGCCTAGCGATGGTCGCGGTGCCGTCCGTGCAGCCATCGCAAACCACGATCACTTCATCTGGCACGTTCGAGGACAAAACCCCTTGTAAAACGAACGAGATTCGCGGTTCCTCGTTGTAGGCAGGCAGTACAACGGCCACTCGGCGGTCCCAGTTCACCGTCCCCGCTCCAGGATGGACTTGACTCCGCGCTCCCAGAGGGCAAGTTCGCGCCGTATTGCCAACGACCGCTGATTGATCCATCCGTCCCCTTGAAAGAGATAACGCTGGTTTACGATTCGTCGTTGCGGTTTCCAACGGAGCTTGTACGGCTCTTCTCCTCGCAACAGATCGAACGTATCGTCTCCACGAGAAATGGCGTCTTGGATGGCGGCGGCCACCAACGAGCTACCAGGGGAATACTTCGTGTTCGCGGGATCGATTCCAGCTTGGTAATAGCTGGTGGTCTTTTGATGACGAAGCGAGTACAGATAGCCGACCGGCTGCTTGGATTCGGCGTCGGTGGCTCTCCAAATCATTGCCTGCTCTTCGCTTGCCAATTGCAAAAACCGCCGGTGGAACTTTAAAGCCCGCCCGCGAAAAGAACCGGGCATCCATCTCTTCTTCCACCGAGCTTGATGCAGGGCGACTAGCTGCTCAAAGCCCGCGAGCCTCTCGCTACCAACCATCGGCTCCACCACCAGCGCATTGGGCCGCGCAGCCCGCTTGATGTCCGCCCGCAAGCTTTTGCCCAGCGTTCCCAAGTACGCCTCGAACGTTGAAGGAAGCTGGATTTGCCAACGCACGGAATCTGGCAGAGTCAAGGTGCCCTGCGGTCCACGCTCGGGAACGGTTTCCCGCAAATCGACCGACGACAGGGTCTCGAATAGATGCCTGTAAAGCAAATCAAGGTCTTGCTCCGCGCCGGGTCGAACAAGGGGTCCTCTAACATCCGAGAACGTTCCACCCGCAAACCGCAACCCAAAACTTGTCATCGTAATGGCGGCCCCGCAGGTCGGTTGCCGATCGCGCCGAACTACGACCCAGCGGACACGTGTGTTCGCTGTTTCTGCGTGAGCCTGTAGCCACTCGGACGACTGAAAGACAGTTGCCAGGGGATCAACCGCGACAAGCTCGTTCCATTCCTCGCGATTCCAGCCGGAATCTAGGGTGTCCCAGATTTCGACCCTCAGCATGCTTATGCGCGGACGGTGGTGAACTCCCGCACCATTGCACAGGTGTGCCGAACTTGTTCATCGGTGAGGTGCGGTTGGATCGGAAGGTTCAAAATCTGGCGGGCCACTTCTTCGGTTACTGGCAACGAACCATGCCCTTCGGCCAAGTGCTGGTACGGGGCGTGATAGTGCAGCGGCACCGGGTAGTAAATCATCGAGTCGACTTCGTGACTCTTGAGGAACGCCTGAAGCTCGTCTCGTCGATCGGTCAGCACGCTGTACTGGTGCCACGTGTGATTGTTTCCGGTTGCGGTGAAAGGCAGCTTGATGCCGGTGTCGCGCAGCTCTTCGTTGTAAATGGCGGCGAGTTGGGCTCGGCGTCGGTTCCAGGTGTCGAGCTGAGTCAACTTGACCCGAAGCACGGCGGCTTGGACTTCGTCCATTCGTGAGGTGTAGCCGACGTAGTCGTAGTAATAGCGCTCGCGGCCCATGCCGTGGATGCGGATCGCGCGGCACTTTTCGGCAATCTCGTCGTCGTTGGTCACGATCATGCCGGCATCGCCAGCGGCGCCGAGGTTCTTGGTGACATAGAAACTGAATCCGGCTCCGACGCCGAAGTTACCGGTCTGGACACCTTGGTAGGTGCAATCCACCGCTTGGGCGGAGTCCTCGATGATGATCAGCTCGTACTTCTCGGCAATTCGCTGAATCTCGGCAACGTTGGCAAGCTGGCCAAACAAGTGGATCGGCAGGATCGCCTTTGTCTTCGGCGTGATGGCGGCCTCAATCTTCGCCGGATCCATCATGAAATGGTCTCGCTCGATGTCGACAAACACGGGTCTGGCCCCAACTTGAACGATGGTCTCCGTGCTGGCTACAAAAGTGAACGCGGTGGTGATGACTTCATCACCAGGGCCGATGCCGACGGCGTCCATCAGGATGCGCAATGCGTCGGTGCCCGAGTTGAGCGCAATGCCGTGTTTACATCGGTGCCGAGCGGCCATCTCGGATTCGAATGCGTTGTGGTTTGCACCGAGCATGTACTTGCCGCTGGAAATGACTTCTAGCGTGGCGCGATCCATTTCGGATTTCAGCTCGTCGTACTGCGCCTTAATATCGTAAAAGGGAACTCTCATTCAGGATGGCCTTCCTCTAATTGTGAACGAATCTTAACCTTCCGTCATTTCTCTCCCGTGGGCCCATACCAGCAGGCTTTCAGAAAATATTCAAGATAACGGCAAAATATGGCGTGTCTCTCGGTCTGCCGGTCATTCTCGCAAGCGCTTCTCCGCGTCGCCAATCCCTGCTCAAGCAGATCCTGCCCGAGTTCAAGGTGATTCCAGCCGACTTGGATGAAGACGCACTGACCGTTCCCGACCCGTTCCTCACGGCCCAAAACTTGGCCCTGGCAAAGGCCAAGTGGGTGTATTCGCAGCATCCAAATCACCTCGTGCTAGGCGGCGACACCGTAGTTGCTGTGAGAGAAGAAGCTGGCTTTGTCCAGTACAGCAAACCGACGAGCACCGAGGACGCGAAGCGGATGCTCAATGCCCTGTCCGGCACAACTCATGTTGTGGCGACCGGAGTCGCAATCATTTGGCCCGACGGTGACTTTTCGTTTGTCGAAAGGAGCGAAGTCACTTTTCGGAGCCTCACCGACGAACAGATCGAAAGCTACATTGCGACCGGCGATCCGATGGACAAGGCCGGTGCCTACGGACTGCAAGGCATCGGTGCGGAATTCGTGGAGGAGGTTGTCGGGCTACGCACCAACGTGATCGGTTACCCAATCGAACGAGTTCAAGAAGAACTCCGGCGTCTCGGTCATATCGACTGAATGTTGGGGCTCTCGGCCCTGTCGGCGCTCATGCCGCGCTTCGCTGCTTTGACCCCTTCTTCGGGCTTTCCGGCGCGCTCATACAGTTCCTGAATCTTTTCCCAGGCGTTCCGCACGTGGAAAGGGCGCGCGGCTAAGTACTTCGCCCCGGCTTCGGTGCTAGGGTCCACTTGGGCATCGCGGCTCTGGTAAATCGCGTCCTCAAGCAGCAGTGCAAGCTCAGCGTCCTTCTTCTTCCCTTCGCCCGCCGGCACGATCTCGAGTAGGACGGCCGTGAGAATCGGGGCCTTATCGACCGGCTTTGCATCGAAGACGGATCGGGCTGTTTTAGCGGCCAACTCGACCTCTCCCAGCATGGCCTGCACGCGGGCTAGTCGCAAGTTGTCGTTGACGCGTCGGTCTTCGGATTCCGGATTTTTCACCGCGAGTTCCAGGAACTTGCGGGCATCTTTCCAGCGCTTGGCCGTCATCAGAACCTCTGCATATTCCCATGCTCGATCCGCGGGCACATCCTTGGCCTGCACGGTCTTAAGCAGATCGTTTGCGTACTCGGTTAGGAACTCCTGGGCCTCAGCATCGGTGATTTCCCGAGTCCGCACGCGGCTGTAGAACTGCGTCGCTGCACCTTTCAGGAGGTTTCGCAGAACGTCTGGCGCAATGACACCGACCGTCTTTGGATCGTTCGGGTCGGGGAGCTTGGGAGACTGGCAGCCGCCGAACATCAGAGCGACCGTGATGACTCCGAGGGCAGCAAAGTACCGAGTTCTCATGCCGAGGTCACGATTTGGTAGCGATCAGCGCCGAACATCGCATCGCGGTAAATCTCGCCGCCACAGAAAGTGAGGAGCGATTTTCCTTTCAGCCGGAAATCGTGGAACGGTGTGTTCTTGCTCTTGCTGAAAGTCTTGTCTCGGTCAAAAGTCCACTCGAGGTTTGGATCGATGACCGTGACCTGCGCGACCGGCGTGTCGCCCGGCTTGAGCGAACCGGCTTCGAGCCGGAGGATGTTCGCGGGTGCGGTCGACAGCTTCCGGATAGTTTCGAGCGGGGACAGGATTCCCTTGTGCGTGAGATAAGTTAGGGTCACAGCCACCGAGCTTTCGAGTTGAGCGGTCCCGAACGGCGCTTCTTCGAACGGAACGTCCACCTCGTAGGAAGCGTGCGGCGAGTGGTCGCTTGCAATGCAGTCGATGGTGCCGTCATTGATGCCCTGAAGCAAGAGGTCAATATCGATCTGCGTTCGAAGAGGCGGCAAGGTTTTGTAGCGCGTGTCGAAGTCGCCGATCATGTCTTCGGTCAACGCGAAGTGCATTGGGCAGATTTCGCAGGTGACCGGAGCGCCCAAGAACTTCAACTGGCGGACCATTTCAACCGCGCCCCAGGTGCTGACCCGCATGATGTGGAGCCGACAGCCGGTGTGTAGTGCGAGCAGACCATTTCGGACAATGGCGATCTCTTCGGAAGAACGTGGAATGCCGCGCAGGCCGAGCATGGCGCTCATTGCGCCTTCGTTCATGCTGCCGCGATTGCTGAGGTTGGTGTCCTCGCAGTGCGCCATGATTGGCAAATCGAGCTGGACGCAGAACTCCATCGCCCGCATCATGATGTTGGCGTTTTGGATTGGGAATTCTTCGTCGCTTGCGGCCACGATTCCGGCGCGCTTCATTGCCGCGAGGTCGGCTAAAGTCTCGCCTTTCATCCCTCGCGTAAGTGCGCCAACCGGCGCGACGAATACTCCACCAGCATCGGGCGAGGCCGACCGATCTAGGATGAAATCCACCAGGGCTGGGTTGTCCAGCGGCGGATTCGTGTTGGGCATGCAGCAGATCGTCGTGTATCCGCCTGCGGCCGCAGCCTGCGTGCCCGTTGCGATGTCTTCTTTATGCGTTGAGCCTGGCTCGCGGAGGTGGACGTGCGGGTCTACCAATCCAGGAGCAATCCAAAGCCCCGTACAGTCATAAATCTCGTCGGCCGGAACGTTGCCAAGCTCGACGTCGCCCACCTGAACGACCTGATCGTTTTCGATCAGCACGCTACCAATCCGGTCCATGTTCTGGGCCGGATCTAGGATTCTGCCGTTCTGGAGGAGGGTGCGCATACCTAGTGAGTATCCCTAATCGCCGTTGGCGTCGCTACGCCATCACCTCGGCTACGGTTCCGCCAAAGACCCAGTAGAGCGATGCCATTCGAACAAAGATGCCGTTTTCGATCTGCGCCGTAATCGCACTCTGGTCGCCATCGGCGGTGAAGTCGTCCACCTCAATTCCGCGGTTGATCGGGCCCGGGTGCATGACTAAGCAGTCCGGCGCGGCCCAAGCGAGATTCCGTTGGTTGATCTGATACATCGCGGCGTATTCTCCGCTCGAGCTGAGCAAACCTTCGGCCATGCGCTCGCGCTGTAAGCGCAGGCAGATGATGACGTCTGCCCCATCAATGCCTGCTTCCAAATCGTGATAGACCCGGCCCGGGAGCAGCGAGGAGTTCGGTGGCATCAACGTTCTTGGCCCAACGAAGTTCACGCTGGCACCGAGTTTCGTGAGTAGCCAAGCGTTTGACCGAGCAACTCGGCTGTGCTCGACGTCGCCAACGATGGCGACCCGCAGTCCCTCGATTTTTTCTTTCCGCTCAAGAATGGTTAGGGCATCGCCTAGAGCCTGGGTTGGGTGCTCGTGCATACCATCGCCGGCGTTCAGGACGGGGCCAGCGAAGAATCTTGCGGCGAGGTTCGGCGCGCCGCTCATTCGATGTCGAATGACTAAACCATCCAACCGCTCGTAGCGGAGGGTGAGAATCGTATCTTTCAGGGTTTCGCCCTTACTCATCGAACTTGCTCCGGCGGCAAAGTTAGCCGTCTTCAGACCGAGATAATGGGCTGCCTGTTCGAAGCTGACTCGGGTTCGAGTTGAGTCTTCGAAGAAGAGCATGCCGACGACCTTATCGGTGATTTTCGGCACCGGTCGCCCTTCGATGATTCGGACTTTGAAATCTGCTGCAATGGCAAGCAGGGTTTCAATCTGGTCGATATCAAGCTGTCGGATGCCGAGAAGATTGTTGGTCATGGTTTGTCTCCCGATTCCAAAACAACGGCGTCCTCGCCGTCGATCTCGTTTACGCGAACAATGATGTGGTCCGTTCGGTTAGTGAAGAACTTTCGGCCGCAATAGTTCGGCTCGATCGGAAGCTCTCGATGTCCCCGATCGACGAGCACGGCAAGCTGGACATTCTCTGGCCGGCCGGCGCTCATCACGGCATCTAGGGCCGCTCTGGCCGTTCGTGCGGTGAAGATCACCTCGTCGACCAAGATGACCGTTTTGCCGGTGATCTCAAACGGAATTTCGGTGAGGTCTTCGTCGGGGCGTTTGCGATCGTCACGGAACCGGCGTGCATCCACCTTTCCGCACGGCACGGTCGTGCCTTCAATTTGGGTGAGACTAAAAGCAAGCCGCTTTGCAATCGGCCAGCCGCGCCTCAGCACTCCTACCACGACGAGGTTTTCGGTGCCGTGGTTGGCTTCGATGATTTCGTGGGCCATTCTTCCGAGGGTTCGGCGAATGTCCTCGGCGTCCATCAAAAGTGCGCTCATGGGTTGGTTCATTATGCCGACTTCTCTGTCACCCATTTCCGGTAACGAAGAAAGGTGTCATGCAAACCACAATCGTTGCCACAAACTTGTCGCTGAGGAATTATGAAGCGAATCCTTATTTTTGCTGCCTTGGCTACCGTCGCCGTTTCGAGCGCGCAAACCCGGAGTTCGTTCTCCACGGTTGAGCTCACCGGTTTGACTGCAACTCAATCGTCCCCGTTGTCGTTCACGGTCTCGCTCGCAAGCGGCGCCACCTTGAAGCTCGGCACCAAGACTTACACGATCACCGATGTCGTTGGCTTCTACCAAGTCGCCACCACCGGTTCATTCACTTCTTCTTCTAGCAAGACCACACCTTCAGGTTGGGGATTCAAGGGACTCAGCGGCTACAAGCAGGTCACCGGCTGGAGCGACGGCGACCAGAAGCAGGCCGTCAAATCCAACGCAAGCAAGACGTTTGCTTTCAAAGCCCTTACTTCGACCAGCGGAGCGAAGATCTCGAACGGCTTCGAAGTCAAGATCAACGGCAAGTACAACGACTGCGACACGTTCTACGTGATC
The DNA here is from genome assembly GCA_027485645.1 of bacterium. Classification (GTDB taxonomy): domain Bacteria; phylum Armatimonadota; class Fimbriimonadia; order Fimbriimonadales; family Fimbriimonadaceae; genus Fimbriimonas. The sequence goes on along the minus strand of JAIXQR010000001.1, from coordinate 377,349 downwards.
AACAAGACCAGCGCGCCAGTCCCAGAACCAGGCACGTTTGCCGTGATCGGGCTGGGCGGATTGTTCCTTCGACGACGCAAGAAGTAATCCAAGCTCAACGGCGTTTCTGACTCCTTGACTGAGCCCGCTTCGGTATTCGAAGCGGGCTTTTTATGCAAATCGCCTCAAGTCACACGAAAGAGGGAACTAGTAAGTGGGATAGCAAAGCACCACCGGGTCTGGCAACCTAGGCCGAAGGAAACTTCTGTTATGAAACGAATTCTTATTCTTGCTTGCATTGCCACGGTTGCAGCAGCGAACGCGCAAACGGCGTCGTCGTTCAACTTGGCTTCTTTTAACGGACTGACCGTTACGGAATCCAACCCGCTTAAGTTCTCGGTCTCTTTGGCCAGCGGCTCCACCATCACCCTTGGCGGATCTACCTACACCATCGTAGACATCTTCGGCGTTTACAAACGAGCATCCGTAGGTGGCTACACCAGCGCAGCGAGCAAGTCGGCTCCTTGGTCTTGGAACTACGACGGCATCAGCGGTCCAAAGGACTTGGTTGGCTGGGACGACAACGACAAGGGCAATTCGCTTAGCGGCGGAGAGACCCTGGACTTCGAGTTCAAGAACCTCACCACCACCACGGGAACGGTTTCGGACTACGGCTTCCACGTTCGAATCAACGGTTCGTACAAGGGCAGCAACACCTTCTACGCATACAGCAAGAGCTCGGCCCCAGTGCCAGAGCCAGCCTCCCTTGCCGTTCTCGGCCTCGGCGGTCTGTTCCTTCGACGACGCAAGAAGTAAGAATCACGCTCTCTGAGCAGGGTCCACTTCAAGTTCCAGAACCGATAAGGGCAGGTGCAGCGGAAAATCGTTCCGCTGTTCCTGCCCCGACTCTGATCGGTTTGACAACACTGGTCTTTCGAACAGCAGATAGAAGACCCAGCTACCTAACAACACCACGGGTAGCCACTGCAGTAACACCACCAACTTTCCGGCCGCATCCATTTCGCGACCGTTCAACACCAAGAATCCCACCTGCTGAATCGGATGGTGCATCAGATACAGGCTGTAGGACATCGCGCCGAGCATCGCCACCGGTCGCCAGCCAAGAATCCGCGCTAGGACGCTCTCTGGGTTCGTGCAGACGGCATAGCTCAAGCCAGAGATCACCAGCGCCCCCGCCAAGTCCCGGACCGGCAGTAGAGCCGCTTGATTGATACTTAGCCAAACCCCAACCGCGCCCAGGACTCCGGCCAAGTAGCCGTACCTTGCTCTTGGCGACTGCGCCACCGGGGGTCGGTAGAGCATGGAAGCACCCACCATCCCAAGCGCGAAGAGCACGACGTACCAACCATAAAGCTTGAGCCACTGCGGACTCATCAAGGCGACGCAAACCGGCACGATGCAAGCCGAAAGCAGAGCCACGATCCTTCCCGCGCGCTGCATCACCAACGCTAGAAGCGGAAAAACCAGATAGATTTGGCACTCAATCGCGATGCTCCAGAGCACCCCGTTGATCTTGTACATCCAGTCCGGTCGGAGATTGTGAACGAGGGCGGCATGGGCCAGAAGGTTCTCTGTCGTTACCGGAAGGTAGAGGTCAAACGGCATACCGCTGAACTTCTTGGTCACCGTTTCGCAAACGAGCCAGCTGAGCACCAAGCAACCGTAGTAGGCGGGCAAGAGCCGCCAAGCTCGACGGCGGAAGAACTTGCTGGCCGACTTCACCGTGCCATCACCATTCACGTAGAGCGAAAGTTGCAGGCAGAAGCCAGACAAAACAATGAAGCCAGCTACCGCGAGGTGACCGTACGCGAACGGCGCAAACAAGCTTCGAATCCAATCGGGCGCCGTGCTGATTTTTCCGGCCAAGGCGCTCGGGTCCGCCATGCTGGCGATGTGGCCAAGGAGAACGTACAGGGCCAACAGTCCGCGCAAACCCTCTAAGGCAGGCAGCCGATCGGTCACCGGGAGCCCGCGCATTCACTCCATGATAACCAAACCTGCAGAAAAAGCGTCAGATGGGTTGAGTCATGGGAAGAATTTGGTTAGTCTTTGTCTTTATCTGCAGTCTAAGTGCAGCCTTCGGTCAGACATTCGGTCCGGATCCAAGTCGGGTCGACTGGGGCACGATCGATGCTGGGCAAAACTGCAATATTGCGACCAAGTCTTTCACCGAGATCCCAGGACCCGACCAACTTGAAGCGCATTACCGAAAGCTCACCGGGATGTCAGTCCCGGCGAGGTTTAAAGTGGAGTGGACGCGCTACAAGGTGATCGCGCTGACTTCCGGTCCAAAGCCAGTTGGTACGGCGCTTTTCGTGCGAGCCGTTGACCGACAAGTTGATGGCACCACCGTGATCACGGCAGTAGAGCGAGGTCCTTTGCTTAGCCCTAATGCGAGAGTTGCCCAGCAATCCGCATACAGCCTCATTCGTGTTGAGCGGTCCGCACACAACATCCGCGTGAACTGGACACAACTCTACAGCCCGAACGGGGTTGCGGGGCAGGTCGACGACTTCACGAGCTGGTTTGCCCCGAATGCGCCACGGTACGGCTACGTTTCGCTGAGCTACGGCTCGCAGTGCAACATCTCCGAGCGCGGTTTCTCCGTGGCAAACAATCAGGATGAGTACGAAGCGCTGTTGCAACGAATGTTCGGCGCGGGCTCGCGCACTCCGGTCCAGCAGATTGACTGGAGCCGATACAAGATCATCGCGATTGCCCTTGGCGAGCGCCCTACGGGTGGCTACAGCCTAAGCGTTGATACCATCGCCCGGGCCAAAACTGGCGAAACCTATATCGTCGCCCGCGAAACCGCCCCAGGGTTTGGTCGGCCCGCCGCTCAGATGATCACACGCCCGTTCGTAATTCTTCGGGTTGATAACTCGGCCACTAACCTGGCACTCAAGTTCATCACGAGCCTCTAGCGCAACGCAAAACCCTGCTGCTGCAAAGCCGTAAGCAGGGTTTCTCTTCCGTTGAGTCCGGGAATCGTTACGCGCTTGCCGCTTCGCATGGTCCAAGTGACGTCACCCTTCATTCCCTCTTGCACGTAAAACTCGGACATCCGTGCATTGAAGTCGCTCGGATCCCAACCGTCGGGATAGCTATCTTGGTGGAAAACTTCGCTCTGGCTCATTCGCGGTTTGACCGAAGGCGGCGCCGTAGAGTCGGGATAACCCAAACAAAGGCCGAACAACCCAAAAGTGCCTTGAGGAAGATTCAGCGCTTCGGCGACTCCGGCTGGGTCGTTTCGGAGGGAACCGATGTAGCAGCTTCCAATCCCGATCGACTCGGCAGAGCAAACCAGCCGCTCGGCGGCTAGTGCAGCGTCGATAGCACTAACGAGCAACATCTCGACGGTCTGGAGTCCGTCAGGTGATTCGCCGTGAAACTCTGCGGCAGCGCGAAGCTTTGTGTGGTCGGCAAGAAACGCAAGGAAAATCGCAGCGTCCCGAACCTGGCTCTGGTTTCCGACGAGCTCGGCAAGCCGTGCGCGGCGCGACGGTTCGTCCACCACAACAACTGACCAAGCCGACAGGTTGCTACTCGTAGCCGCGCTCTGGGCGGCACCAAACAGGAGTTCTCTCACCTCCGGTTCGATCGGTTGGCCGGAGTACTTGCGCACCGATCGGTGAGTTAGGAATCGATCCAATGGATGCGATTCGGAAGGAGGCTCGGTTCCGTACCGCTTTGGCCAAGTTTCGGACAGATTTTCGCTAAAGATTTCCATTTCGCGGGTAGACACCTTTTTGATGGCACGAACCAAACTTTCGGACGAGCAAATCGCCGGTGGGCTCAGCGGACTTCCGGGCTGGAGCTACCAAAACGGGCAGATCACCAAGGAGTACGCCTTCGAGTCCTACGCAACCGGACTGGCGTTTGCTTCAACCGTCGGGTTCATGGCGGACAAGCTTGACCACCATCCCGACCTTTTCATCGGCTACCGCAAAGTCCGGGTGAGCCTCAACACGCACGATGTTGATGGCATCAGCGAGCTCGACTTCGAACTCGCCGGGCGAATCGAGCTGCTTTAATCCGAAATCAGATACGCCGCAATGACTTCGGCGGTATCGCGCAGAGCCTCAATGTGGGTTCGCTCGTAGCCGTGGCTCGTGTCTACGCCGGGGCCGATCAACGCGACTTCGGCCCGTCCGCCCGAGCGCCAGTACGCGCTTCCGTCCGATCCGTAGTACGGATAGACATCGGCGACGAGGTCGATTCCGCGCTGGCTGGCGAGCCCGCGGAGCTTGTCGCCAAGGTTTCGACTATATGGGCCGCTTGAGTCGGCAACGCAAAGCGAGCAGTGGAATTCATCGCCCTGAAGTCCTTTGCCAATGCAGGCCATATCGAGCACCACGTACTCGGCTAGATCATCAGGCAGCCCGTCCATACCGCCGTGCCCGACTTCTTCGAAATTTGAGAACAGGAGCGACGTGCGCTGACCGGGCGTGATGTCAATCGACTTCAGCGCTTGAACTGCGGCCAAGAGACAGGCCACGCAGGCCTTGTCATCCAGGAATCGGGAACGAATGAATCCGGAGTCAGACACTTCGGTTCGGGTGTCGAAGTAGACGAAGTCCCCAACTTCAATTCCGAGCAATCGGGTTTCGTCCGCTCGGGTCGTGCGTTCGTCGAGTCGGACTTCCAGGGTGTCGGCGGTTCGTTCTTTGGTCCGAGCGTCGCGATTCACATGGGCGGCACCGTTCTCAAGAACGATCGAGCCTCGAATGCGCCGGCCGGATCGCGTCGCGATGTAGACACCCTCGCTCTCGACGGTTGGCCACATGACGCCGCCAACTGCCGCGAGACGAATGCGTCCGTTCGGCTTGATCTCTGCGACCATTGCTCCAAGAGTGTCAATGTGTGCCGAAAGCGCGCGGGGCCGGTTACTGTCATGGCCTTCCAACTGCGCGACCAACGCGCCCTTTGCCGTTCGCTGACACGGAACGCCTAGGACATCCAGTTCCCCTTGCAGGAAGCCAATGGCATAGTCGGTATCTCCCGTCGGACTCGGCGTGTTGAGCAGGTCAACCAAGGTTCGCTGCAAGTATTCGTTGGAAATTTCAAACACGGACACGTTGGCGTTTTACCATGCGAAATCATGGGCGGATTGCGAGAACTTGCCGGTCTGGTCGGATTTTGGGCCCAGATTTACTAGGTCCGGGCAATAGTTTTGTCCGAAAACACATCAATCAGAGCCATTTATCGGTAGAAAGGACGCATGAACAACATTCTTGGCCTGCATCACATGACCGCGATTTGCGGTGATGCCCAGGAAAACATCGACTTCTATGCTGGCGTGCTTGGCCTGCGACTCATAAAGGTGACGGTGAACTTCGACGACCCGACGGCTTACCACTTCTACTATGGTGATGGAGCAGGTTCGCCCGGAACGGTCCTGACCTTCTTCCCCTACCCCACGGCACAGTCAGGCCGACAGGGCGCGGGTCAGGTCGTCATTACTTCGCTGAGCATTCCCGAGTCGTCGCTCGCCTTCTGGCGCGAAAGACTCGATGGTCTCGCGGTTGAGAGCGAAGACGGGCATGCCCTCGATTTCGCCGACCCGGACGGGCTCCTGCTGCGACTTGTGCCAGATCCAAACTACAAGCTCGTCGCTCCTTGGGACAAGAGTTCAGTCCCGGTTGAGCACCAGATTGCCGGGATCCACTCGGTAACGCTGCGCGAAAACGAAGTTGAGCGCACGGCGGCCCTTTTGATGAAGGTGCTTGGATTTGATCACGATCCGGACATCGAAGTCCCCGAGTACGTTTTCTTCACTGGAGAACGCGGCCTGGGGCAGCGAGTGGACATCTCTACGATTGGCTTCGCTTCGGCGCGCCCCGGCAAGGGCACGGTGCACCACATCGCCTTCCGAACTCCGTCGGACGAGACTCAAGCGCAACTGCGAAACGATTTGGTCGGCGTTGGGGCAAGCGTTTCTGACGTTCGGGATCGCGACTATTTCCACAGCATCTACTTCCGCGAGCCTGGCGGAGTGCTTTTCGAAATCGCCACTGACGGCCCCGGATTCACGACCGATGAGGACATCGATTCCCTCGGCACGAGCCTGAAACTGCCCAAGATGCACGAGCCAAAACGCGCGCAGATTGAAGCAGCCCTGCCAAAAATCACGTATCCAAACGCATGATCCATCAACACGTCACCGGAAATCCGACCGTCGTAGCGCTTCACGGCACGGGTGGTAATGAACGAGAGTTCCTTGCCTTCAGCCAGTCGTTGGTAACCGGGGTCGGTCACCTTTCGGTACGCGGCGAAGAGCCGGAGAACGGGCAGAACCGGTGGTTCCGCCGCTTTGCGGAAGGTGTTTTCGATGAAGATAACCTTCGCTTCCGCGCCGATCAGTTGGCTGACTTCGTACAGACGACGCTCCCGACAGAAAAACGAATCGTGCTCGGATTCTCAAACGGGGCCAACATGGCGTCTGCGCTGGTCATCCGACATCCGGAGTTGTTCTCGGCGGCAGTTCTGCTAGCACCGATGGTTCCGTTCGCCGAAGAACCGATGCCTGAGCTGACTGGAATGCCAATCCTGATGGTGTGCGGCGAGCACGACCCGATGGTTCCACGGATGAATGCCCAAACCCTCGCGACCCAGTATGCGACGGCTGGGGCCGATGTTCAGGTCCACTGGCACGCGGGCGGGCACAGCCCGGACCAGACTTCCCTCTTTGTCGTGAAGTCTTTTCTGGCCGGACTGAAACTCAAACTTTCGGCTGAGTAGCCGAGAATGGCCAGCCATGCCAAAATAGCGGTTACCCATGGCTGGCCATAGTAAATGGAAGAACATTCGGCTCCGAAAAGGTAAGCAGGACGCGATTCGCGGAAAGCTCTTTACCAAGCTCGCCCGAGAAATCATCGTTGCTGCACGACTTGGGGGCGGCGACGTCGCGATGAACCCCCGACTTCGAGTTGCGGTTGAAAAGGCGAAGTCGGTTTCCTTGCCGAACGAGAACATCAAGCGCGCCATTGACCGAGGTTCAGGCGCGGTAGAAGGGGCCAACTACGAAGAAATCATTTACGAAGGCTACGGACCCGGTGGGGCTGGAATCATCCTGCAGTGCTACTCGGAAAACCGAAACCGAACCGTAGGCGACGTTCGAACGGCATTCAACAAGAATGGCGGCAACATGGCCGAAAACGGCGCGGTTAGCTGGCAGTTCAAATACGTTGGCCAGATTCAAGTCGCCAAGGGCAACTACGAGGAAGACGACTTCACCCTCATCGCCCTCGAAGCCGGAGCGGACGACGTTCAGCTTGACGAAGACACCTTCACGGTGACGACCGCGATGGAAGATCTACACCGCGTAAACACCGCACTGGAAGCTGCTGGCGTGAAGACCACCGAAGTTCAGCTCACGTACCTTGCAACAAACAAGACCGAGCTTTCGCCGGAAGACCAAATCAAGTTGCTCAAACTGCTTGACGCCCTGGACGATTTGGACGATGTTCAAGAAACCTACGTGAACGTCGACATCGGCGAGGATGCGTACGAAGAAGATTGACCGCTCAACCCCGACCACCGGTCATCACCTTGTTGCTGGTGGCCGGAAATCTGTTTGCTGCCTTCGCGGTCCTGATCAATCCGGACCTCGTGTTTCAGTTCGGATTTGACTCGCACAATCCGGTGTTTCGGGCATACATCACCAGCCTCTTTCTGCACCAAAACGTCATCCACCTTTTGGGCAACATGCTGTTTTTGGCGGCGGTTGGTTCTGCCGTGGAGATGTCAACCGGTTGGTTCCGGTACGCGTTGGTTTACTTCCTGAGCGGAGGGGCGGGGTTGATGCTTCATTACTTCATGACTCGATCGCTCGAGAATCCGGTGCCATACATTGGGGCCAGCGGCTGCGTTGCCGGCTGCATTGGCTACTATGCGCTGCGATACCAGGCAGTGCGCGTCCCGGTTGTCCCACGGCTTGCGTTGCCGGTCCTGGTGATCACGCTGGTTTGGCTCGGACTTCAGCTGGTTGGCGCGGTAGTGCGGATTGGGGATGCGGGGGGAACGTCGTACTGGGCTCATATTGGCGGGTTTGGCATGGGAGTGATGTTGAGCTTGGTTTTCCGGACGCCCGACTTTGGTCAGCGGCAAGTCGCTCGGCAAGCGCTTGACCAGATGAGCATTCGCGGCCCAGCGGCCATGAAGGTGGCGGCTGAGCGGCACCTGCAGCGTTACCCTTCGGATCCCCACGCGGTGAGCGAGTTAGCCGTTGCCTGCCGAGGGCTTTCCGACGTGGATGGTGAGGCCGAAGCGATTTGTAAGCTCATGGTGCTAGACGCCTCGCGAACCCACGAGTGCCTGACTCGACTCATCGAGCTGAATCAGATCGACCGAATCTCGGCCGTGGAGAGATCTCAGTTTGCGGATCGATTTAGCGACTCGGATCCGATTCTTGCCGATGAGCTTTTTCAGAGCGTGGCGGAGTCGAGTGATGCCCGGGCGAAGCCAGATGCGTTGTTGGCCTGGGCAAAATTTGCGCGTGACCACGACGCAGAAAAAGCCTCCGAGCTGTTGACCCAGTTGCAAGCAGAATTTCCTTTGAGCGGTGCCACCGAAGTGGCAAGGACACGTGGATGGCTTCGCTGAAGTACTGGTGGCGAGAGCGGCGGCCAGAAATCATTTCTGGGGCGGTCGCGTTTTTGGTTAAGGTCGTTGGGCGATCCGTTCGCTTTAAGTCGGAAGGGTTTGAGGCGCTTCCTGACCCGCACATCATGTGCGCCTGGCATGGCCGAACGTTCATTTTCGTAACTCGAAATTGGCCTCGAAAGTACGGGGTCATCATCAGCCACTCGCGAGATGGCGAAATCCAGACCCGAATTTTTGAGAGCTTCGGTTTTGAAGTGATCCGTGGCAGTACGGGCCGTGGTGGCATTCGGGCAGCGGTGGAGGGGATCCGAATGTTGAAGAGCGGGACGAGCATGGCGATGACGCCAGATGGCCCTCGGGGCCCCTCTCAGGTTGTTCAGCCGGGAGTTTTGATGCTTGCGCAAAAGTCTGGTGCCGCATTGATTCCCGCCGGGATGAGCGCGAAGCCTCGAATTCTCACCAAGTCTTGGGACCGGTACATGGTGCCTTGGCCGTTCTCCAAATGCATTGGCTATGCGGGTGAGCCGATTTACGTTCCGATGGACGCTGACGAAGAGACACTCGAGCGCATTCGCTTGCAGCTAGAAACCGAAATGACCCGGCTACAAACGAAGGCCGAGGCTGAGCTTGGTCAACTGTAGTTGGTTTAGTCAGCCAATGTGATCACAAAAATCCAACTTTTGCGTTAAGGGTCGGTTATGGCCCGAAATGCGACCGTACACTCCGGCCGTGATGGGCCGCGTTGGTTTGCTTTTGTTGGTTAGTTTTCTTGGAGAGCACGGTGGGCTTGAGCCGGTCTCTTCGCGCCTAAATCCGACGGCAGTCACGGCCCAGGTCGACGGAAACAACGCCGAGTTTGTGTCCCAGACGGTTCAGGAGCAGTATTACGCGGGCAACGTTCACCAAGTCTCGATCACGCTGACAAACGTCGGGACGACGACCTGGACACAAGCCACTCACCGGCTGGTTTCCATGAACCCGTACGCCAACGACGTTTGGGGCCGGACCGATGTGAAGCTGCCTTCCGGTGTGACCGTCGCTCCAGGCGCAACCTACACGTTTAACTTCAACATCACCGTTCCGACTCGACCGAGCCGCTACAACTTCCAGTGGCAGATGCGCAAGACCTCGCCAGGGAGTCCAGCCAACTTTGGCGCGATGACCCCGAACGTGGTTGTAACCGCCCTTTCTGGCGACGCCGCTGATTTCATTAGCCAGTCGGTTCCGACCTTTGTTGAGCCAGGAAACAAGTTCGATGTCCAGCTGGTTTTCCAGAACCGCGGTTCTTCGACTTGGACCTACGACACCTTCCGCCTCGTGTCCCTCAGCAGTCCGGCAAAGGTCTTCGGCAAGGACAGCATCTCGCTGAACCCCGGAGAGAGTATTGCGCCGGGTCAGTTCAAGACTTACAACTTTCGGCTGGAAGCGCCCAAGACTGAAGGCGTCTATAACCACCTTTGGCAGCTTCGCCGATCTAGCGTGGCGAATTTTGGACCGATCAGCCCGACGGTTCCGATCGAAGTTCGGTATCGAAACAATTCGACGTGCGACTCGCAAATCGTTCCTACCACGATGTTTGTCACGCGGGACTACGACGTCTCGGTTCGGTTTACGAACACTGGCGTAGACACCTGGACACCGGGACCTTACGCACTTTACAGTCAGAGTCCAGCGGGCAATAACCGATGGGGCAAGCAGTCGATTTTGCTGCCCGTCTCGGTCGCTCCGGGCGAGTCGTACACGTTCAACTTCTCGGTGAAAGCGCCCGCCCTTGCCGGGATGTACAACTTCCAATGGCGACTCCGCCGGTCGGGCAAAGGCGACTTCGGCGCGTTCAGCCCGCTGGTTGCGGTTTCGGTCGAAGAGAAGTGATCTTGGTGGCGTTTTTTGTTTGGACTCAACCGCCGTACAAGCTAGTAAATCGCCGCTGTAGCTCCGCAGACGTTAACGCCGTCTTTGCCGCCCCGCTCCACTCCTCCTGAACCCTCCCGAGGTGTAGAAGCACCGCGCGGGTGCCGAAGCGGGGGAGGTGGTCTAGGGAGTGGGTGACCATGACGGTAGTGATGCCGTGATCCGCGACGAGGCGGGCGGTGAGTTGCATCACCTTCTCGGCGGCTTCGGGGTCAAGCGCGGCGGTGTGCTCGTCCAGAAGAAGCACTTTCGGCGTGACGATCGTTGCCATGACGACGGCGAGGGCTTGACGCTGGCCGCCGCTGAGGGTGTTGGTGGGGCGGTCGAGGAAGTTCTCGAGGCCCATTCCGCACGCGGCGAGGGCTTCGGCGTGGCGGGCTTTCGCGGACCGGCTTAGGCCAAGCCGAAGGGTGCGCTTTCCGCCCCGGAGCTCGGCGAGTCGCATGTTCTCCGCTACGGTCAGGGTTCCAGCCGTGCTTAGGTACGGGTTCTGAAAGACTCGCGCGAGCTTAGATGCTCGTAGCTCGGGTCCTTGGCGCGTGACGTCAACTCCGTCGATCTGCACCTGGCCCGATGTTGGTGGAAAAGTGCCCGCGAGAACGTTGAGCAGGGTGGACTTACCGGACCCATTCGTGCCGGCGAGGAGCAAAAACTCGCCGCGCGGGATCTCGAGCGAAATGTCCTGTAGCGCGAGAGTTGCCCCACCATCGGGTCGTTCAAAGCGCTGGATCACATTTCGGATTGAGATCATCTCGCTCGCCCCTTCGATAATCTCGGCAAGGCAAGCGCAATGAGCACGAAGGCCGCGGTGATCAGCTTAAGGTCAATCGGGTTCATTCCCGCTTGGAGCGCACCGGCGATGAGCAATCGGAACACGATCGAGCCAACTAGCGCGCCACCGACGGCGAAGAGGACCGACTTGGGAGGCATGAAACGCTCTCCGATCATCACTCCGGCCATGCCCGTCACGAGGGCGCCGATGCCCATCGTGATGTCGGCGAAGCCGTTGTATTGAGCGATGACCGCGCCGCCGAGGGCGGCGAAGCCGTTCGAAAGGCTTAGGCCAACGGTTTTGAGGTTTCGAACGCTGATCCCTTGGGCCGATGACATTTCTGGGTTATCGCCGACCGCTCGCAAAGCCAAACCGTAATCGGTCCGGAGGAACCACCAAAGTACTGCGACGGCAAAGAGGGCAATTCCAAAGACCGCGTAGCCTAACTCGGCCGCGCTTACCGGCAAGTTGGAGCGGCCCATGACGCGGAGGTTGATGCTGTATAACGCGGTCATCGTGATGATGCCGCTTAGCAGGTCGTTGATCTGGAACCGGGTGTGGATGAGTCCGGTGATTGCTCCGCCGACGACGCCGACGAGAAAGGCAACGCCCAGCGCGAGCCACAAGTTGAGGCTCTGGGCGACCAACACCCCAAAGATTGCCGCTCCGCTCGTGAACGTGCCGTCGACGGAGATATCCGGAAAACGAAGCACGCGGAAGGACAGGAATACCGCGAGGGCCAAGAGGGCATAGGCCGCGCCTTGGGTAATCGCTCCGATCCAGAGTTCCATCTTTCTAGTTCGTGGGCAGGGTAATTCCGAACTGCTTTGCCGCCGCAGAGTTGGTCGCGACGGGCTGCAGCTTCGCGGTTTCTAGCGGAAACTTCGATGTCTTCTCGCCCTTCAACACTTTGCCCGCCATGCGTCCGGCTTGGGCACCGGCCTCTTCAAGGTCAACCCCGACGGTTGCAACGATCCCTTTGTCGAGTTGGTCCGGCTGAAGGCTGAACATCGGCAGGCCCAGGTTTCCGGCAGTTTTGATCTGTCCATCCACCCCTTGGTTCACCGTATTGCTGGGCAGTTGCAGCACCGCCTCAACGCCCTTCGCCTTGAGCGCCTGCATGCCGGTGACGATGTCGTTGGAAGAGTTGACCGTCACAACGATGAACTCCAGCCCGTTCTTGGCGCAAGCCTTCTTGGCCTCCTCATGCATTCCGCCAAAAAACGGCTCGCTGGGATCGTAGAGAGTGCCGATCTTCTTCACCGACGGCATGAACTTATGGATCATGTCGACCCCTTCGGTAACCGGGAATGGGTTGTAAACGCCGGTCACGTTCGGCTTTGGTTCAGAAATTGTGGTGGCCGCACCAGCGGCAACGGGATCGATAACGCCGCAGAAAATGACCGGTTTGTCCTTGACGCTTTTGATCGCGGCTTGGAGGGCCTGCGTGCTGCATAGCCCGACGACGTCAACGGAAGTCGCGAGCTTCTGCATCACCAGGCTCATGGTTCCGGCGTCGCTTTGAGCATTTTGGAAGTCGATCTCGACGGTTTTCCCGTCAACAAATCCCTCTTCGGCGAGCCCCTTTACGAATCCTTCGCGGAGCTGATCGAGGCTACTGGTGCTGGTGAACTGGGCGAAGCCGACCTTTGGCAGGCCTGAGCTTGGCTTTGAGCATCCCGCGGTAGTCAAAAAGAGGGCGAGGCCGAGCCCTAGCCAAAGATCGATTCGCATCCTGCTCATCGGCTCCAAGATACAGGATTTACGGGGTTACTGCAACGGGCGAACGGTATCCTCTTTCGCGATGGCGGAATTGTTGCTGGAAGTGGGATGCGAAGAGTTGCCGGCGGCGTTTGTGGCGCGCGCTTTGGGCGACCTCTCCGGGCAACTGGTCAGCGCGTTGAACGCTTCTCAACTCCTTGGTGCAGACCACAAAGTCGCGACCTATGGCACTCCAAGACGACTGATCGTCTCAATCTCGGGATTGCTCGATCGGCAGGAAGACACGGAGAAGGACGTCCGTGGCCCCGCGCTCAAGGGAGCATTCAACGCCGAAGGCGAGCCAACTCCTGCGCTGCTTGGCTTCTGCCGTGGCCAGGGTGTGGATGTATCGACCATTCGCAAGGACGACCAATACGTTTGGATCACGAAGCAGATTCCGGGACAATCGGCGACCGCCATTCTCGAAGCACTTCTCCCGAAGACGATTCGGGAATTGCAGTTCCAAAAGTCGATGCGCTGGGGCTCGACGCGAATGCGGTTCGCCCGACCGATTCGCTGGCTGCTTGCGATTTTGGATGGGGTTGTTGTGCCGTTCGACATCGAAGGCGTGGCGAGCGGAAACGAGTCGCGCGGCCACCGGTTTTATGCTCCCGCGGCATTCGCGGTGTCTTCGGCCGATGATTTATTGAGTCAGCTACGCGCCAACTTTGTTGAGCCCGATCCTGCCGTTCGCCGCGCCGCCATTCTTCAGCAAATCGAAGATAAGTGTTCCGGCGTCGCCGAGATTTCGGAAGACTTGCTCGATGAGAACGTGCACCTCACCGAATGGCCATCGGTCATTGAAGGTGAGTTCCCCGCTTCGTTCCTCGACTTGCCGGAGCCCGTTTTGGTGACGGCGATGGCGAAGCACGAGCGGATGTTCCCGGTTCGCGATGCCAGCGGGAAGATCACGAATCGATTCCTCTTCGTCCGCAACAGCGGTGAGGACGACACAGTTCGGGCTGGATCAGCTTGGGTGCTGAACGCACGATTTAACGACGCGAAGTTTTTCTATCAGGAAGATCAGAAATTCACCCTTGCCGACTTTCTAGCGAAAACCACCGGAATCGTGTTCCAGGAAAAGCTCGGAACGGTCCTGTCTCGCTCGGAGCGACTCGCGAACGTTGCACGCTTTGTGGCCGAAGCTACCGGAGCGTCGGAAGAAGAAGCGGAACTGGCCGAGTTGGCGGGCCGGTACGCGAAGGCTGACCTCAGCACGGGCCTGGTAAGCGAACTGTCGTCCCTTCAAGGCATCGTCGGAGCGGAATATGCGCGCAGTGAAGGCATGCCCGAGGCGGTAGTGACGGCCCTTCGGCACCAGTACGCCCCAACTAAGAACAGTTCGCCCGCGACCGACCTAGGGCACCGAACCGGACTGCGACTTGCGATGGCGGACCAGCTAGATAAGCTCGCGGGCTTCCTAGGTCTCGGACTCGAGCCGACCGGCTCTAGCGACCCGTTCGGACTGCGACGATGCGCCACGGTGCTCATCGAATCGGCTTGGGCGTGGCCCGGAGCGCTCCCGGCTTATGACCAGCTTTTCGACTTTGCGTTGGACCAGTATCGTGAGCAGGCGATTCCGCTCGATAACTCTGGAGCGCACACCGCGCTTTGGGACGTGTTCGAGGGTCGCTACTCCGCGCTCATGCCAGAAGTTCGGCACGACATTCTGGATGCCGCCGCCCTGAGCGAGCACCGCTGGGAGCTCACCATTCCGCAAGCGGTGAAGTTCCGCGTCGCGGTCATGTCGACTTTAGCGAACCATACGGCCCTCGTGCAGACGGCAACGCGGCCATTGAACCTGGTCGCGTCTTCTCGTAAGAAAGGCATGGAGTACGGATTCGATGATCCGCTCCGGCAGATTGTCCCCGGAGATATCGATTCCGAACCTGGCCTTGCCCTTCTAGAGGTTCTTAAAGCCCAAGAGGATGACCTGTTCCGTTTTGCTCGTGAGCGGGACGTCGAGGCCACGATTCGTAGCATCGAGGCGCTAGTCGCACCGATCAACGCGTTCCTGGATGGAACGATGGTACTGGTCGAAGATGCGGCGGTGCGCTATGCTCGATTAACGCTTTTGCATGCGGCGGCGCTCCAGTTGCTCGCGGCGGGTGACTTTACGAAGCTCGTCATCGAAGGCTGAAGACCTCCACATGGCCCTTGAACCGCTGAATACCGACGAGACCCTCGACGCGGCGGTGCGTCCGGAGAAAGACATGGACGCCCAAATGATCTTTGGGTGCAGCGGCTTTTTGGTCGCCGCGGTGGCCGGATACTTGCTAAGCATTTGGCCGTTCGTCGCTTTTCAGAAGACCGAGCAAGTCCAGTGGCTGCTCATCTGTTTTGCGGCGGGTCCGCTTCCGGCGACGATTCTGGGAATTTATGCCACGCTGAAGTTTGGGCTCGGCGGGGCTTGCGGGTTCATTGGTGGAGCGCTCTGTACGGGCGTTTTTCTTTTCCTTCGGTTACAGCACAGCTTCATTTCGGCATTGGCGCAGCAGGCGCCACGGCCGGAATATCCGGAAGCGTTTCAATATTTGGTGCCAGGGGCGTACATCTTGGCTTGCCTGTTCTTGGCCATCTTGGTTCTGCCGAAGGACGAGTTTGGATCGAGCGATCCAGCGGCGAAGGTGCCTTAGGCGGTTCACCGGTAAACTAGGCGAGTGCTATCGTTAGAACAGCATCAGACTTTGTCCGAGGCGCGTAGTCGTCTGGACGCGATTAGGGGGCATCTTTGACGTCCCTCGAATGCAGCGCAACATTGAAGAGCTAGAAGCTCAGTCGGCCGAACTCACCTTCTGGGACGACCCAGCCGCGGCTAACAAGACCCTTCAGCACCTTTCGCGAATTCGAAACGTGCTCAACCCGTTCTTGCAACTCGACAAGATGGAGCGGGATATCGACGAGCTTTACGGCATGTTGAAGCTTGAGCCGGACGAGGAAACGGAAAAGGAAGCCGACGCCATGGCAATCGACTTCATGGCGAAATTGGACGCCTATGAGCTCCGCACCTTGCTGACCGGCGAATATGACTCGCGGAATGCGCTTTTGGAAGTTCAGGCAGGCGCCGGTGGATCGGAAGCTTGCGACTGGGCTTCGATTCTGCAGCGGCAATATCAGCGCTGGGCCGAGCGACACGGGTTCAAGGTTGAGATCATGAGCGAAACCCCCGGCGATGTCGTGGGTTACCGCAGCATCCAGATGCAGATCACGGGAGAAAACGCCTTCGGGTTCCTGCGGTCAGAAATCGGCGTGCATCGACTCGTCCGAATTTCTCCGTTCGACGCCGCATCTCGGCGACACACGTCATTCGCCAAGCTCGAAGTTCTGCCGGAAATCGAGGAGTCTGAGGTCACGATCAATCCGGAAGACTTGAAGGTGGAAACCCTTCGTGCTGGCGGCGCAGGTGGTCAGCACGTTAACAAGACCGAATCGGCCGTCCGAATCACCCACTTGCCCACCGGAATCGTTGTCAACTGCCAGAACGAGCGGAGTCAGCACAAAAACCGAGCGTCAGCGATGTCGGTTTTGCTCGCTCGCCTCATGGAAGTCGAGCGATTGGACGCGGAAGCGAAGGTCCAGGCCCTGAAGAGCGACGGCGGTCCGGCGGCATGGGGTCGGCAGATTCGCAGTTACGTGATGCAGCCGTACACGATGGTGAAAGACCACCGTACCGGCCACGAAACTGCCAACGTCTCCGGCGTTTTGGACGGTGACATTGACGGGTTTATCGAGGCTTATCTGAAGAAGCGACCGTCGGAAGACGACTTCGTGGATTGATCATGCTTGCCCTAGAACTTTTTGCTCAGAGCAACTCTTAACAAACGTATACTCCGATACATCTGAATGCTTGGTGTCGGAGGACCTACTGGGAGTAACGGCGTCCCGAGGTGCAAGTTAGATTCCCGGACGTTTAGCGGAGCTATTCATGAGTTCACATTTCATCAAAAATCTCGTTATAGATAACAGTGGCAAGCCGGGAGCGGCGGGAGATTCCAAGGTCGCCCAAGAGCTCTATTGTGCGAACTGTCACGGAGACGTGACCCTTGAGGAGATATCTCTATCCCTCTTCGGCGAACAGGGCATTCCAACTTGCCGACATTGCGCCTCGTCGTTGCTGCCGATGGTTCCAAACCAATGCCTTATTTGTCGGAGCAACTTGAAGCGACCGCACGCTTTGGTCGGGATTGACGGAAAGCCATCCTGCGCCACCTGTAAGACCCCGGCGATCCTACGCAACGTCCCCGTTGTTCCGATGCCAGAAGAACCAGAAGCGGAAGCTATCGCCGTAGCGCCAGTAGCAATTTCGACCACTAGAAGCGGGAGTCAGAACCTGGTGCCTTGGTTGGCCGCCGGAATTGTCGGCGTGATCGTTGCGATCGGCTGGATGCTCGGCAACATGTTAAACCCACCGAGTACGGGCTACCGAGGATCTGCGCGGTCCAGCTTTGTGAGTGAGGTCGACACATCGAGTCGACCCATGCCAACGCCTCAGCCAATCAGCATTACAAACCAAATCCAGGTTCCGCCACAAGCCGAAGCCCCAAGCACCAACCCGGGAGCCGTTGAGCAGCCGGCACCGGAATCCCCGGCTCAGCAGAGCCAACCCGCTTCCGAGCCGACTAGCTCTGCAAGCGACGCCGCCGAATCGACCTCAACCCCGACCGCTGTCTCAAATACTCAGCCAGCAAGCGGCAGCGATGGAAAATCCTCGGCTGACTCGTACCTCGAAAAGGGCGATCCCATTAAATGACCCTGCTTTCTGTAGCGGCACACTACATTGATGCTGCGCCTGCCTGGGTGAATATCAACGTCAACCGCCGAGCGGTTCAGGATGTTGATGCAAATCTCTTCCTCGCGAAACTGCGGCCATACACGGTAACGATCCGCAATGCGGCGACGCTCAAACGGCCAGGCAAGTTGGAAGTACTGCCGCCGGGGGAACACCAGTTCACGGCCGCGACGATGGAGGAACTTAGAAAGATCCTTCCGGACGGGACTTGGATGTCGTTGTCCGAGCCGAACGCGTCGTTCAAGCTGACCCTAAGCGAAGAGAATTTTCCCAAGTTCGTGAATGTCACCGCGCCAGCAAAGCTGTTGGGGATCGAGACCGAGGCACCGGAGTTTTCCTTGAGCACCAGCACCGATGCCGAGAAACTCAGCCTCGTTGCGGTGAACGCCGAAGACACCGACTACTTTGGCGGGAGTGCTCGCCGCTCCCAGTTTCCGGGCTTCCAAGCGGCCTATGATTTGAGCGAAGGAAGCTTGATCAACACAAGCAATATCGATCGCCTTGGCAACCAACTGAAGCTACAGTTACCGGTTTCGCTGGGCGAGCCGGTCAAGCAGGTCGGGGTGAAATTGCCCTTCCAAACGAACTTCGTTCTCGACATTACGGCTTCGAAAACGAAACGCGAGCTGCCCGTCACGGTGGTGTACGAAAGCACCGTTGGGGCACAGATGAAAACCAAATACGATCCAACACTTTCGGAGCGCGGCTTTGTTCAGTGGGCCGGAAATGGGCATTGGTACAAAGCAATCACAGCGAAAAGCGGCATCTCCTGGCAAGATGCGGAAATCATCGCCGAATCGGAAGGCGGACACCTGGCCACGATCACGAGCGCCGATGAGCAGAAGTTCATTGCGGAACTCGTCGATTCGCGAAACTACTTCTCGCTCGAAACCCCAATCGAGGGCCCGTGGCTGGGAGGCTACTGCCCTTCCTCTCGAAAGTCCTCCAGCGAAGGCTGGAAATGGATCACCGGCGAGCTCTGGAACTTTACGAACTGGGACAAGTCCGAACCGAACAACCTGCGGACATCCTTGGGGGCTGAGAATCGACTCTCGATCCTAAGTCGCGAATGTCGCTGGAACGACCGCCAGGCCGGATTTCGGCTACCGTCGTACATCATCGAGGTGGACTACTTCCACCCGCAAGTTCTGCAGCTGCCGAAACAGTATCGGTAAACAAAAAAGGGTCCTGCGATTGCAGGACCCGTTTTGATTGGTCGTTTACGGCAAGACTTCGGGAAGGGGCTTGATGATGTACAGGTTGTCTCCGCCCCAAGTGACGAATCGCTTAGATCCGACCGGGATACCGACTCCAGCAGACATGCCGGTTCCTGAGAGGTTCAAAAGTGTAGCGCCGTCGCTGAGCCTCTGGAGATAGATGTTGTCGCCAGAACTCGAGAGTGACAAGTACCGGTCGGCGGCGGTATCGACGAGGAAGTTCCGTGAGGAACCCAACGGCGTCGAGAGCGAACGCGATACGTTGAGGGTGTTGCTGTCGAAATACTGTCCGGTCGAGCCAAACAACTGACCGTTCACAAGTGTGATGTAGACGCCAAAGGAGCTGAACACGCTGGACTTGGAAACATCCTGCGTCAGTCCCGTGGCGGTGACCGTGGCTCTGGCAAGTCCGAATCCGGTCGATTCGCCGGAGTATCGGTACAGGTACTTACCATCCGCGCTGAAGACCATGGAGGTGCAATCGCCGAACAGTCGATCTGGAAGGGCGGTGCCGTTATTAAATAGCTGGACCTGATCGGTGCTTGGGCTAAACGCGGTCTTTGGAGTGACCGCGACTAGATTTCCATTCGCAGGACTCACTTTCATCGGGCCGCAGGTAATGCCGCCTTGCGTGCTAAACGTGAACTGGGAGACAACCTGGTTGTTCGAAAGCTGAATTTTCGCAACCACCGCACTTGATCCGGACCCGACGTAAAGGAACGCCCCATCGGCGGTCAGCGCAAGGCTCCTCGGGCTGAAAGGTAGCGTGCGAACAACGGTGATTGCCCCGGTCTCCAGGTTGATTCGGACAACTCGATTCTTATCAGTTTCCGAGACAAGGATAGATTCCCCGGCCGGATCCGCAACCGCATCTCCCGCTTTGAAGTTCAGAGTGCGAATGTAATCAGATGGTCTTGGAATGCAGGTAACGGTTCCCGTGGTGCTTGTTTTCCCATCAATGGTTGCTGTTACCGTAGCGGTTCCCGGGGTGATGCCAGTTGCAATTCCGTCTGCACTAACGCTCACCTTGCCTGCTCCGGATACCTGCGTGAACCGGATCGATCCCGGCGTAACTGGGACAATTTGGTTCAGTTCGTTAGCTGCAACCGCCTCTAGTGGGATCAGAGCGTTCTCATACACTGTGTATCCCGTTCCGATGTAGGCACTTGTGATTTTTCCGACCGTACTAATTCCAGGGATTGGCTTTCCGGTCGAATCCTGAAACTGCCCGTTGGAGGCGAGCTTTACGTTAGCGACACCTTCGCCGACGATTGCGCCACCGCCATCTCGTTCCCCGAAAAGCTCAACCTTCACGGTCCAATCGCCGGTCAAGGCGCGAGTGCTGGACGTGTAGGTCCTTTTGAATGCCGCAAGCGAATCTTCGCGGTTGATAACCCAAACGAAATCTCCGTTGCCTTCCTTCGCATTTCGGATGATGATCTTGGCGGACAGCGCCGAAGATGGAGCCGTGATCAAGCGAGTGCGCGCACCCCAGTCGATGGATAGCGTTGGAAAAGCGGTCGTCGAAGCTGCTTCGCCTCCACCGCCATCTCCTCCACAACCCGTTAACAGAGCGGAAGCAAATATTAGGAAGGGGACCGACTGGCGGAATTTCATCACATCCGCAAGTCTAACACAACTAAATGAACCTGTTGACTATTTATTTTGAATTAACAGCCAAGGCATTGTGGGCATGTCTTTCAGACCCTTCGGGCGGGTGGAGTTGAAGGTGATCGGCGAGCCGTCGGTGCAGCCCATGCGGCCCCAGTACGAGAGTTTTCGGCCGAGTTCGGCGTTGGCCACCTTAGCGTTGACTGCGCCACCGAAGGCGCCGCGGCCACAGAGAGTGCTGCCGGAAGCTCCTTTGCGGTCAAGAACTTCATCGTAGGTGTCCGACAGGAATTCTCGTCCAAGCAGGTCATCGACCAGCCCGGTGTTTTTGGTCAGCAAAGATTCCCAACGAGCTTTTCTTCGCAGGGAGCCATTTCTTTTCGGATCTGGGTTCCAGCCGCGAATCTCTTCAGCCGTCAGTTTCGGGTCCTCGCAGAAGTTCGCACCGACGAAGTAGCCGTCTTTGGATCGGGTGAAGACCACGTTCTTGAGACCGAGTTCAAGCTTGCCGATCTCGTTGGTATTGATGTCGGCGAGGAGCCAGGTGTTGGCGTAGCCGCCGTTGTTGCCAACCTTCATAATGCCGACCCATTCGTCGATGTTCTTGGCGTACTGGGTGGCTTTTCGCATTCGGACAAACTCGGGAATCCCTTCTGGATCGAAGCCAAAGAAGCCGGGGAGCGTGGTTTCGCAGATCATCAGTCCAGCAGAGGTGATGGCGAAATCGGTGCCTGAGTGGATAAATCCAGGCAGGGCGTCCATCACGACCCGATGTCCCTTCGTCGGTTGGATGTCCAGGGCGAAGTTAAAGCGTTGACCGACAAGGTAGTCCCACCACATGTTGTGGCCGATGACCGGTTTTCCATCCTTGGTCGCTTTGCCCGTCGCAACGAAGGCGGAGCACGATTCTTTGGTGCTGGCCTTTGAATTTAGCCAGGGCCAGTAGTAGCCCTCCAGTTCGATATGGGCGTTGTATGCGAGCACGTCCCAGCGGTCGAGGTTGACGTTCTTTGCCTTTAGTCCTTCAACTTGTCCGTCAATCTCGTCTTGGTATTCCTTGTCGAGCTTGTCCCAGAACATTCGTTGGGCTTCGGTCCGGAACCATTCCCAGTCCTTTCCGGTGCTGCCCTTTACGCTCGAGCGAACGACGGTGTGGGCGTCCAAGATTTCCGCCGAGCCGAGATATCCGAGCTGATAGCCGATGTTTTTCGGTTCGCCTCTCAGGGTGATCTGAACCCAGCCCGCTTCCTCTTTGCGGCTAGAACCTTTCAGCCGATCTGCATCGGGAGCCTGCACTCCGGAGAAAACGAGCGCGGGGGTGATGAGAAGGGCCAGAAACGAAGGCATAACCTTAAGAAGTATAGCGACGATCTTGATTACAATCTGGGCATGGCGAAGACGCTTTTCGATAAGGTTTGGGATCAGCACGTGGTATCGGAGCTGCCCGACGGAGGCGTTTTGCTCTATATCGACCGCCATCTGGTTCACGAAGTCACCTCGCCGCAGGCGTTTGATGGTCTTCGGGAACACGGCCGGACGGTGCGCCGAACCGATTTGACCTTCGCGACGGTGGACCACAACGTGCCAACCGATGGTCGTCCGATTGACGAGTCAACCGTGAGCGGCAAACAGCTTGCTGCCCTCGCGCGCAATACGCAAGAGTTCGGGATTCCGCTGTTTGGCTACAAAGAAGACCGACAGGGCATCGTTCACGTCATCGGCCCCCAACTCGGAATCACCTTGCCCGGACTGACGATCGTCTGCGGCGACAGCCACACCAGCACTCACGGCGCATTCGGCGCGCTGGCCTTTGGCATCGGAACAAGCGAGGTTGAGCACGTGCTCGCGACTCAGACATTGCGCGCACCTAGCAAGCCAAAGAGCCTGAGCATCGAAGTGAACGGCGAACTGCCGCTTGGAGTGACGGCGAAGGATGTGATTCTCGCGATCATTCGAAAGCTCGGCGCGAGCGGCGGAACGGGCTACGTGGTCGAATACCGCGGAAGCACGATAGAAGCGCTCTCGATGAGCGGACGTATGACGATTTGCAACATGAGCATCGAAATGGGGGCCCGCGCCGGAATGATCGCGCCTGATGCCACCACTATGGACTTCATCTCGGCGGAAGATCGCCCGTTTGCGCCGAAAGGCGCCGATTTCGAGCTGCTCAAGAGCCAAGTCGCCGGACTTCGTACTGACGAAGGTGGGCATTTCGACCGATCTGAGCACCTAGACGCGACGACCCTTTCGCCCCAAGTGAGTTGGGGAACAACCCCCGCCATGACGGTGGACATTTCGGAAGCCGTGCCCGAGCCAAAAGACTCAGCCGAAGAGCGAGCACAGCGATACATGGGACTAAAGCCCGGAACGCCAGTCTCGGAGTTGGATATTCATACAGTGTTTATTGGTTCTTGCACCAACTCGCGAATTGAAGACCTCCGGGAAGCTGCCGCGTTGGTGCGGGGCCGAAAGGTGGCGTCGGGAGTGCGGGCAATGGTAGTTCCAGGAAGTGAAGCAGTGAAGAAGCTAGCCGAACAAGAAGGGCTCCAAAACGTGTTCACCGATGCAGGATTTGAGTGGCACTTCGCCGGTTGCTCGATGTGCCTGGGCATGAACGGAGATATCTTGCGACCAGGTGAGCGCAGCGCATCGACGAGCAATCGACCTTACGAAGGTCGCCAAGGGCCGGGCTCTCGAACCCACCTGGTTTCGCCGATCACCGCCGCGGCGACGGCTTTGAAAGGCAAACTCGCCGATCCGCGAGAGTATTTGGGCTAAGCATGAAGTTGATCGCAACCGGGTTGATGGCGATGATTCTGGCAAGCGCGGCCATGGCGCAGCCGGATCTGTCGCACCTGCAGCGGTCTTGGAACAACTGGACCCGGAAAGCAGATGCCGAGGCGAAGTCGGTGAAGCACCGGCTGCAAGCAAGTGCCCGCCGCCTCGAACGCGGATGGGATGCATTGGAGAAATCCGAGCAAGTTCGCTTGGCGAAAGAGCTATGGTCGCTCCGGCAGCACATCAATCTGCTTGCGTTACTCGGTTCGGACGATGCATTCAAGATGTTTGGGTTAGATTCGAGCGCAATCCGGGCTTTGCAGGCGGCCCTCAAGTTGGCTACGCCCGTCAAATTGAGCTAGCTCCCGATGCGTTGGAGCGGCGATGGATGACCGCACACGACAAGCGGTTGAATCTGCCATTCCGATCTGGTATCATTCTCAGTTCATTCGAGGGCGCGGTGCGTCCAAGGGAATAGATTGCTATGAAGCGTACATTTCAACCTAACAATCGGAAGCGACAAACCACTCACGGTTTTCGTGTCCGCATGCGCACGACAGACGGCCAGAACGTTCTGAAGCGCCGACGAGTCAAGGGCCGCCACCGCATATCCGCGTAAAGGGACCTGCCAAAGCGCGTTTTGAGACCGTTTATCGAGACGGACGAAGGCATTCAGGTGCCTTCGTCCGTTTTCATGTGCTGCCAGGTACCGGCCTCGTAGGTATTGCGACCTCAAAGAAGCTTGGCGGCAAGCCCCAGCGCAACCACGTCAAGCGGCAAATTCGCGAGATCGTACGGCCTTTTGTCGGCCCGTCGAATCCCGAGTGGGACTTCATCGTATTGGTATCAGAGCGAGCCTCGAACGCCTCGTTTGCGGAAATCCAAGCCGATATCCGTCAGTTGTTCGAAACCTCCCCATGGACGCCGGTCGAAAAATCGGAATCTTCTTGATCGATGTGTACAAGAAGGGCTTTGCTTGGTTGCCGCCGAGTTGTCGGTACACGCCAAGTTGCTCAAGCTATGCGCGACAAGCGATTGAGAAGTACGGACTGGTTCGAGGGAGTTGGATGGGGCTCAAGCGGATCGCTCGATGTCATCCTTTTCGACCGGGCGGGCACGATCCGGTCCCATAAACGCCAAAGCAAGCCCGCGTTTGAATCACAATAATAACCGCCGATTTCGAGATGTCTCAACCTACACCGCGTAACAACTTTATCCAGACGCTCCTCATTGTGACGCTGGTGTTCTTTGGCTTCCAGCTTCTCTTCCCTCAGAACAAAACAAACGAGACGGAGTTCTTTGGCAAGAAGCTAACGACGGCAAGCGAAGTCAAGGCCGCTCTCGTCGAGTCAAACCAAAAGCAGTACGACATCACCGCGCAACGGCTTCAGGGCGTTTACCAACGAATGTTGGATGAGCAAGTCGCCAAGAAGACGATGACGCCGGCGGAAGCGGACGACGAGAAGCTGCAAGCCACGATCTTGGTCGCTGATGCTCAGTTGAAGGCAGGCATCTCCCGAAACGACACCGGCCGAGTTCGAAACGCCTACCACTTGCTGCTTCCCTACGAAACGCGGCTGCTCGACGACCCGAAGTGGAACACCGCCATTCCGGTTGCAGACGTCACGGCCGACACACGGTTTGGCTGGAAGGAATGGACGGGCCGGGACCTTTATAAGCGAACGGTTGAAGTGATTTCGGCTCGCGGCAAAACCGACTTGATCTGGGGAGCCATCCCTGGCGGTTATGCCTTCATCGAGTTCTTGGTGAACCTGGTCGGCGGCAAGTCGAACCCAAACAGCTACGCGATCGCCGCCTTCTTGCTAGCGCTGATCGTTCGATCCATCGTTTGGCCGCTCGCCCAAAAGCAGCTGATGTTTGGCCGCCAGATGATGCAGCTCGCGCCACTGGTCGCCGAAATCAAAGAAAAGTTTAAGGATCCGCAAGAGCAGCAGCGCAAGACGATGGAACTCTACAGCGAGTACGGAGTCAACCCTATGGCGGGCTGCTTCCCGGCGCTGGTTCAGCTACCGTTGTTCCTTACGGTCTACCAGTGCATGTTGCTGTTCCAGTTCGAGTTCCAGAACGGAACGTTCCTCTGGGTCAATCCGAACACGGCCAAGTCGTTCCCTCCGGGCTTTGTGGCTCCGAACATGGGTCAGCTCGACCCGTTGCTCATCATCATCTACGGAGTCATGATGGTCATCTCGACCCTGTTGCAGCCGGTAAACGATCCGAGCACGGCCAAGCAGCAGCGTGTCATGGGCATCGGCATCGCGATCTTCTTCACCGTCACGATGTTCTTTGGCTGGTTCCCGGTCCCTGGAGCCTTCGTGCTTTACTGGATTTTCTTGCTCATTTTGAGCACGCTCCAATCGCTCCGCGCCTACAACCTGCCGCTTCCTCCGCTTCAGCGGGTGAACACAGCCGCAGGCGGAACCTATCCCACCGGATTCGGCTCGAAGTGGCAAAAACGAATCCAAGACATGATGCTGGAAGCGCAAGCTCAACAGGGTGCGAACCCAACCCCTGGGTCAAGCAGCACCCCTACGATCACTCCTGGTTCCGGCAAAACTGGCACCCCGGCAAAGCACAAACCGAAAAAACGAAAATGATCATCTTGCGCAATCGCAAGGTACATTACTGAGATTAAATGTCCGCTATCGAACTGACCGCCCGCTCCGTTGAGGATGCAAAGAAAACTGCCGCTGACAAGCTCGGGGTTGACGCTAGCCGCGTTACCGTAAAGGTCCTTGAAGAAACCAAGGGCCTCTTCGGCAAAGTCAACTATCGCGTTCTTGCCGAAGTCATTGCCGAGCCAGAAGCCGTTGCTGCACCAGCACCAAAGGCAGAAGCAAAGCCGAAAGCCGGACGAGGCCGATCTGCCAAGGCAGAAACCGCCGAAGTTGCCGCTGAGCCCGTTGTTGAAGCCGAGCCAGAGGCTCCGGCTACACCAGCACGAGGCCGCCGAAAGCCTGAAAAGGCTGCCGAGCCTAAGGTCGCCGAAACTTCGGAAACCGTGGAAGCTGGGGAGGCTGTCGAAACCGAAGAAGTCGAAGCCACCGAAACCGATGG
This sequence comes from bacterium, assembly GCA_027485645.1. Classification (GTDB taxonomy): domain Bacteria; phylum Armatimonadota; class Fimbriimonadia; order Fimbriimonadales; family Fimbriimonadaceae; genus Fimbriimonas. The sequence goes on along the minus strand of JAIXQR010000001.1, from coordinate 350,831 downwards.
AGCTGATTACCTGGCTCTCGTTAACGGCTTGCTCGGAAACGCCGGTCTGGCAATCGAAGCACAAATTAGCTCGCTCCAGGGTCGCTACGTTAACCTGTCGCTCGATGGAAAGGACTCGTCCTACCTCGTTGGCAAGCACGGCGAAGTATTGAACTCGCTTCAGTACCTGGTCAACATCATTGGTGGCCGCAAGTTCCAGCGAGGCGTTCGAGCTACCGTCGAATGCAACGACTGGCGACGACGACGAGAAGAAAAGCTTACGAAGCAAGCGGCAGAAATCGCCGCCCAGGTTCTTGAGCGCGGAGAAGAAGCCGTTCTGGATGCTCTTCCAGCATTCGAGCGACGAATCGTGCACAAGGCTCTCCAGGACATCCCTGGCATCACGACTTACTCGGAAGGCGAAGAGCCTAACCGAAGAGTCGTCATCGGCCCAGCTGAATAAGAAATCGGTAACCCAAAAGCGTTACTTGGATTTTCACTATGGCTTTTTTGATACGAAAGCCGCTATTTCAGCTATAAAAACAGCCGTTACGGGTCTAATACTTTAAGGGGGGAGTTTGTCCCTCCTTAAAGGAGATTGAAATGAATTACGCTCGTAAAGCAGTTTTAGCCGTTGGGCTTATGGTTTTGGCGCCCTTGGCGCTGGCACAGACCAGTCGATCGGAAGTCGGAGCAATCGTTAGCATCATGTCCCGATTGAGCGCAGATCAGGGACGATCCCTCATCAAGGGTCTTGGTGCCGTTGAAACCGCCGGTCGAGAGAACAAAACTTCGTTCTCCCTTCCTGCCGCGTGGGATCTTTTGATGAAGGGCGTTGATGGCTCTGATCGACAGAACATCGAATCGATCCGACAATCTGCCGGATCCTTCGACCGAGAGTCCATCGCCATTCTCGTTCGAGATGCGTACCTCTCTGGATTGGATGACTCTGGTTCGATGAGCCAGACGTTAGGCCGATTCAGCGACGCCAACATGATGGCCACTGGCGGCAAGCCAGCCGGCACCAGCCGAGTCGTCGAGCATGTCATCGTCGACAACCTCGCGAGCAAGATGTCGGCCACCAGCGCAGGCGAGTTCCGACGAATCGTTGCGGCACTTGAAAAGAAGGCCAAAACCGGCTACGACAACTTTGGCTACAAAAACGCCGAAGCCATCCTGGTCATGGAATTGGATTCCGACAAGCGATCGACTTTCGTTTCCGAATGGAAAACTTGGGACATCGCAGATCGAGAAGCCATTCTTAGCATCATTCGAGATGCTTTCCTTGGCGGCCTCGAAGACCTCTGATTCTTAACATTCCAGCGGGCATACTTCATATCTAATGAAGCCCGCCGCGCTCAAAGCGGGCGATACGATTGCACTCGTGTCGCCCGCTTCGCCGTTAAGCCCAAGTTCCATCGAGTTCATGGTCAACATGTTGACCACCGAAGGGTATCGCACCGTCGTTGGGCCGAACGCCTTTAAGCGTGACGATTACTTGGCGGGGACCGATGCCGAGCGAGCCGCCGATCTTGAGTGGGCATTCTCGGACCCATCGATTCAAGGAATCATGTGTACGCGAGGCGGCTACGGCGCGGCAAGGCTACTGAGCCTGCTCGACCTCGACATGATGGCGGCAAGTCAGAAGCTGTTCTGCGGATTCTCCGACATCACCAGCCTTCACCTAGCCCTGAACTCTAGGGGACTACCAACGCTTCACAGCCCAATGGCGATTACCCTGAGCAACCCGAAGGAGCCTTGGGTTTATGAGTCGCTACTAGCCTCGCTGAAAGGCGGGAATCCCATTCCAGAATCGGCGCCCGTCGGTACTTGCGTCGTCGGCGGAGAGAGCGAAGGGGTCGTCACCGGCGGATGCCTCTGCCTGATCGCCGACAGCATCGCCACACCAAACACAATCGACTGTGCCGGAAAGATAGTGATCATCGAGGATGTCGACGAAAACCCGCACCGCATTGACGCCATGCTAACGCACCTTCGCAATGCCGGAGAAATTCAGCAATCGGCCGGCATCGTCATCGGCGAAATGACTCGCAGCGATGAGCGAGTGGACGAAGGTATCGGCGGAAAGCCGTGGCGAGACATCGTGGTGGATCGGCTTGGCGACCTCGGAATCCCGATGATCATCGATTTTCCGTTCGGCCACGCGAAGAATCAACTTTCGTTGCCGCTCGGCATTCGGGCACGGCTGATTGCCGACGAAGGCCGTCTGGAATACACAGAAGCCTTATGCAGTTAAATCGAAGCCTCCTCATTTTTGGACTTCTCGGTCTCCTCGGGACCGGGTCGATGCCACAGCCGACGAAGCAGTCGTGGGAAAAAACGCTGGCACAAGGCTTCATGTATCGCATGGAGGTGGATTTGGAAGCACCTCGTACCGTGCACGCGGTTCGGATCAGCCCGAAGGCGGCCGGAGTTCGAGCGATTCCTGCCCTTCCCGGAAAAAACGTTTTCGATTCCACGGCCACGGTTGGACGCGGCACGATGACGCGTACGGCGATTGAATACGACGCCTTCGGCGCGATCAATGCGGACTTCTTCCCATTCTCCGCTGACCGCGCCACGGGAGATCCGCTCGGATTCATGGCTTCGGGCGGCGAATTGATTTCCTCCCCCGGGCGGACGCGGGCGGTATTTGCCTGGGGTGAGGAGTCTTCGGCAACTGGAAATGTTTCCTTCACGGGCTCCATCAAAGTTTCAGGTGGCACGCCAATCCGGATCAATGGCGTGAATGAAGAGACGGGCCTCAACCAGGTTGTGCTCAGCTCTCCCATCGGCGGTCTCGCACTTGTGAAGGCACCGAACACATCGGTTGTCCTGAAGACGAGCACTCCAAAGCTGCCGCTGGACGGAGAAATTTCCGCGACGGTCGAATCCATTTCCGCCGACATCACCAGTATTCCGGTGGGATCAGATCGCTTGGTGGTCACTGCCCAAGGCACCGCAGCGCCGAGCCTAGCCGCTCTGAAGCCGGGAACCACGGTGACGATTTCGCTCAAATGCACCGGGTTTGATTGGTCAAAGACCCCGAACGCCATTGGCGGCGGCCCAAACCTCCTGAGCAAAGGTGAGACGAAGATCACCGCGACCGAGGAAGGGTTCGGCGAAAGTTTTTCCACGACCCGCCACCCTCGCACCGCCGTCGGCCGAACTAAGGAGGGCGATGTTTGGTGGGTTGTGGTGGATGGGCGCAGCAAGCACAGCGTTGGCGCTTCCCTAGCCGAGCTTGCCGCGATCATGAAGCGGCTCGAATGTGTGGATGCGATTAACCTCGACGGCGGCGGTAGCACCTCGCTCACCCTCGGCGGATCTCCGGTGAACCGACCCAGCGGTGGCACCGAACGCGCGGTGGCCAACGGCGTCGTTTTCCAGATTCCGAAATCCACCGGACCGGCGGTCAAGACGGTTCGACTCGTCAAGACTTCGGCCGGCGTTCAAGCCTTTGCCGCCGACGCATCTGGAAAGAACATTCCAAACGCCTTCGTGCTCTGGAGCGCTTCAGCGGGCGGCTGGATCGACCAGACCGGAATGCTTCGGTCAATCACCGGAGGGTCGATTAAGGTTTCGGCATGGGCCGGGGGACAGCGAGCTGACGCTACGATTGAGCTTCAGCCCGCTGGGTCGTAATTACTTCAGAACGTCGATGTGCTTGAAGTCGCCGCCAAGCACCACGCCGGAGTCGCCGCTCATCCAGTCGTCCAAAGTCGTTGCGTAAACGCCGCGGAAGTCTTGGGTGAACGGCACGTCGCCGTTATCTAAGTTCACGAGGTCCGGTACCGGGCCGTGGATTCCGCCCTTGACCTTGTTTCCGATCAGGAACATCGGTCCGGCATTTCCGTGGTCCGTACCCATCGAGGCGTTTTCTTGGACGCGTCGTCCGAATTCGGAGAAGGCTAGAACGATGACCTTGTCCGCTCGACCGATCTTTTCCATTTCGGCCTGGAACGTGGTGACGGCATCGGAGAATCCTTTCAACAGCTTCTCGTGCTGCTCAGCTTGTCGGGCGTGGGTATCGAATCCACCAGCCGAGAAGTACACCACTCGAGTCGCTGGCGAGGTCGCGACGAGCTGGGCGATCTGTTTGAAACCATTTCCGAACGAGTCGTTCGCATAGGTGCCGGTTGGCGTGTACTTGCCCACTTTTTCCTTGAGAACGCTCATGGCTTCGAGGGCGGTCTTGGATGCCTTTTGCACGAGGCTCGTGCTCGATCCTTCCATCGCGTCCATTCCCTGCACCTGCCGGAGCATCTTTTCGGTATCCGCATCTCCGATCATGTTCTGGACATCGGTGAGCGAAGCGAAGCAGGGGACGCTGGCCGTCTTTCCGGCGAGGGCGAGCGGCTTCTCGGTGCTGAGGCCGAGCGCAACGACCGGGTTCAGCGGACTGAGAGCAAGCTGTTGATCAAAGTGACGGCCGATCCAGCCATGCTTCAGCTTTCCTTCCGGACTGGCCGACTGCCAGATTTCCATGCTCTTAAAGTGAGATCGGTTTGCCTTCGGGTAGCCGACGTTTTGAATGACGGCGACTTTGCCTTGCTTATAGAGACCGTGGAGGCCGGCCATCGCAGGGTGCAGAGCCATTTGCTCGTTGAGCTTGAGAGCCACGGACTCCTTCACGCCGACATTGGGCCGCAGTTCGTAGTAGCGCGGGCTGGTGTACGGCACAACCGTGTTCAGTCCGTCGTTACCGCCGGAGAGCTGGCAAACGATCAGGACGGTGTCGTTGGCGGCTTTACCGCCCTTGGCTTGGTTCACGACGTCGGCATGGGCCACGGCCGACAGCCACCTTGGGGCCACAAGACCGACCGCAATGACGCTGCCGCCCTTTAGAATTTCGCGCCGAGTAAGAAAGTCGCTCATGATCTCAATCCGTTTTGATTATCCGACAATGCCGGGATTACGTGAAGTAGAACGCCCATAGTTTTCGGACGTTCAGTGACGATTGCAAAGTCCCATGTAGAATTTACGGGTGGCAAGCAGGCGCGTATGGATCGAAAAAGCATAATTCCGGCGTTCGTGCTTGCCTCAATTGTTCTCTTCGTCTTCTTCCGTTTGCAGAACTACGGCCCGCAAAGTGCCGTTCGTAGGTTCCACCAGGCCATTGAAGCTCGGGACTCGCGCGAGCTCCAACAGGTCGTGGACGAGCCGGTTGAGTCAGCCAGCGTACGAACGCTGTTGGCAACGGTGACGGTATTGCTCCGAAACGGCCCGCCGGGACTGCTCGGCGCGCGTGGTTCGAGTACCGAAGAGCGCCTGCTGATCACCTATCGCGACGAGATCGGCAATCCGTTTCCGATCGTGTTTATTGTCACAAAGAACCCAACCGATCGTAACTGGAAGATCAATGCCTCGAAAACCACGAATGCCTTGAAGGACTATTTAAACGCGGTTTATGGCGGTCGCTGAGCGTCGTTTCGCGGTTTCGGGAACAAGGGACCGGGTTGCTAAGGTTTAATTACGTGCGCATGAATCGTTTTGGCCGTGTGAATATCATCATGGTGGTCGGCATCGCCGTGGTGTTGATGCTGAGCTACGTGATCTTCATGACGCGCGAGAGCGTTCAGACCGTGGGAACCAAGTTCATGTCTGCCCTCGCGAAGGGTGACGTAGACACTCTCACTGAGCTTTCAGCTCTTGATGGTCGCAACAAAGAGGACCTTCGCAAGCAGTGGGACTTTGCCATCAACAAGGCTGGCAAGCACTACCTGTTCCGCTGGAGAATCATGGGATCTAAGGAAGCGGACGAGAACTCGGCCGCCGTTCGAATGCAAGTCGTTCGAAACGCGATGTCCTCGGCTTCTTACGAAGAGAATTTTCAGCTTCCGATGATCAAAGAAGACGGTCGCTGGAAAGTTGATGTGGGCAACATCAGCCGCGATATGTTCCCGGCCCTGCCACGCTAACCTAACCTCGTGAGAAAGAAAGCCGCCGAAACTCGACTCTACCGTTCAGAAATGAACGATAAGATTCTGAACGCGGGCTTCCGCGACTTCAACCGATTTTTTGCCCACGACGCAAACGCCTACCAAGACGGCGCGATTTCGGTCAAGAACAAGGAACTCATGGGGCTCGTCGGCTCGATGGTCCTTCGATGCAACGAATGCATCTTCTATCACCTCGACCGATGCGTGACCGAAGGGGCCAGCCGAGAAGAGCTTAACGAGGCCATGAACATTGCTTTGGTCATCGGCGGAAGCATCGTCATCCCGCACTTGCGATACGCGTTTGAGATGCTGGACGAGTTGATTCCCTCGTCAAATGACGAAACGAACGTTACAATTGACTAAACCATGTCGGCCGAGTTTGGATTATTGCTTGCATCCATCGGCCTGATCCTGGCCAATGCATTCTTTGTCGCCTCGGAATATGCACTGCTCAGCGCACGGCGCGGGCACTTTGAGGCTCTCGCCAAGAAAGGAAATCGCTCGGCGGCGCTGATTGTCGAAGCTCTCGACAACATGGCTCCTTACGTTGCCGGGATGCAGGTGTACATCACCATGCTCGGCATCGGAATTGGCCTCGTTGCCGAACCGTTTATTTCGGGCCAGCTTCGAATCTTGCTTCTTCTAATGCTCTCGGAGGAAACCCTTTACTCCTTCCGAACGGGCGTTTCGATCTTCTCCGTCGCTACGATCACCTACTTCACTGTCGTTTTTGGCGAACTAGTGCCGAAGTTCGTGTCCCTTCGTGCGGCAGATCAGCTCGCGCTGATCGCCATTCGGCCGCTGCGATTTTGCGTTCGGTTTGCCAAGCCGTTGGTGATGTTGGTCCAAAGCTCAGCGGTATTGGTCTTGCGACCGTTTGGAATCAACGCTGACACGGAGCAGGACGCGGTTTCTCGCGACGAGTTGATGATGTTGATTCGAAGCGGCGGAAATGCCGGAGTCCTGGACAAGTCGCACGCCGAAATGGTCAACCGCGCCTTGCGCCTCGATAACCTGAGCGCCCGCGACATCATGATCCACCGGCTCGACATGAAGTGGCTCGACAGCAAGCTGAACGCAAAAGAGCTATTTGAACGGGTTAAGACCATGCCGTACAACCGGTTTCCGGTGTGCCGAGGCGACATTGACGATTTGGTGGGAATTGTTTACATCCACGACATCATCAACCACCTGGACGATCCAAACCTCGACCTCGAGTCGATTGCGCGGCCGCCCGTCGCCGTTCCGGAAAACCTTAGTCTGGAGCGACTCGTCGAGATGATGCGCCAGAACAAGACCCAGATGGTCATCGTGATGGACGAATACGGCGGCACGAGCGGCCTGATCACCCTCGAAGACGTCATTGAGGAAGTCTTTGGAGAGCTCGAAGATAGTTTGGAAAGCGAGCGCCCCGCAATTACGGTCTATCCGGGCGGGCGAGTTTCGGCGCGAGCAGATTTACGGTACGACGAACTGATTTCGAAACTCGGGCTTGACGGCGATGAACCGAACACCGAAACCCTGGCCACGATTGTCATTAATGAGTTGGAGCGGGTTCCTCGGACGGGAGATACGACCGAGATTGAGCTTGGACTGATGCGGGTGGAGAACATGGCGCGGCGCCGAATCACCCGAGTGTCGATTCAATTGAAGCCAGAATTTGCTGATCTTGTTCAGGCTTCGTAGTAGGCTAATGTTAGTTTCCGGTGTGGGGCCGGGAGGGGGAACGAACTAGGATGGCGATAGCTGTAAACAAAACCACGCCCGAGCCGAGTGAAGGCATCCTGACTTTTCGGCGGCTCTGGACGGAGCTGCGGCCGTTTCGCCCCCGCATGGCGTTTATCGCCTTCCTGACGATTATCCAAACGCTGTTTGGCTTTGTGCCGCCCCTGATCCTCGGCGATATTGTTAACATCCTTCAGCGCGGCGAAAAGATCAACACCGTGCTGTACCTGGCGTACATCGTTGGGTTCTCGCTGGCAAGCGGTGGGCTTGGGTACGCGCTCTCGGTTCAGATGAGCATGCTGGGGCAGTCGTTCCTGCTTGCTATGCGCGAAAAGCTGTTGGGGCACATGCAGCAGCTTCCGATGGCCTACTTTGAGAAGAACCAGACCGGAAAGCTGGTGAGCAACGTGATGAACGATGCCGGCACGGTGAACCAGCTGATCACGTCCAACTTGCCGTCGATGATGGGTGACTTCGTGCAGCTCACTCTGGTCACGGTGATCCTGTTCAAGATTAATTGGGTGATGGCTCTCATCAGCCTCAGCATTGCTCCGGTTTACATCTGGAACTTCCGCCACTTCTTCCCGAAGCTGCAAGACACAAGCAACGACATTCGATCCAAACGCGACACGATGTACGGCCAAATGCAGGAAAAGCTCACCGGTATCGCAACGGTGAAGGGCTTTGGTCAGGAACGATTTGAAAGCCGCATCTTCATGACCAACACGCGAGAAATGATGGGCCTGAATATCCATCAGGGCGCGCTGGGAGGCGGTTTGTGGACGATTGCTGATGCGCTGTGCGGAATCGCCACTGGTTTGGTGCTTTGGTACGGCGGCACCCAGTGCATTCAAGGCAAGATGGAAGCCGGAACGTTGGTCATGTTCCTGCTCTACGCGGTTGGTTACGTCTACGGACCGATCGTGCGGTTCCTCGTGGTGCTTGACCCAATTGCCCGCGCACAGGCCGCGCTTTACCGAATTTTCCGCACGATGAGTCTTTCGAACTCGATCGTCGATCAACCTGAGGCACTTCCGATGCCCACGATCCAGGGCACGGTTCGGTTTGAGGATGTTTGGTTTGAATACGAACCAGGGCAGCCGGTTCTTAAGGGGATCAAGCTGGAGGCAAAGCCGGGCCAGACCGTGGCGCTCGTGGGCTTTTCGGGAAGCGGAAAGACCACGATGGCTTCCCTGCTGCTTCGGCACTATGACCCGACCACCGGTCGAATCACGATTGACGGCCAGGACCTGCGGGATGTCCAACTCCGGAGCTACCGCCGCCAAGTTGGCGTCGTCGCGCAGGAGAGCATCTTGTTCAACTCTTCGATCCGAGAGAACATTCGGTACGGACGCTTAGAGGCGACGGATAAGGAAGTGGAGGATGCCGCCATCGCGGCGAGCATTCATGAGACCATCCTTGCCTTGCCTGACGGGTACGAGACGAAGATTGGCGAAGATGGCATCAAGCTATCGGTCGGCGAGAAGCAACGCTTGGCCATTGCGCGGGCTCTGCTGGCCGATCCACGCATTTTGATCCTTGACGAGGCCACAAGCTCCTTAGACAGCCAAACCGAGGCGCTACTGCAATCGGCGCTGGATAATTTGCTTCGAGGACGGACCAGCTTCGTCATCGCGCACCGGCTCTCAACTATCGTCGGCGCGGATCAGATTTTGGTTTTGGAGAAGGGCGTGGTCACCGAGCAAGGTACGCACGCCGAGTTGGTCGCAGGAACGGGCTTGTATTCGCGCTTGTACCGAGAGCAGTTCCGGGTCGCGTTGGAACCCGTCACAACTTCTTAAGCGCGCTGCCGCTGGGAAGTTGGATCGGCTAGCGGATCCTGGAAGTTTGAACCAAGCGCAGTAAGCCGTCGGATGCGGTCTTCGGTCGGCGGGTGAGTGCTGAACATGCCGTCTCCGCCGTGCAAGCGAAGCGGGTTGATGATGTACATGTGCTGGGTCGCCCGGTTTGCCCCTTCCAGTGCTTCGGCATCGTTCTCAATTTTCCACAGCGCGCTGGCGAGGCCGTCCGGGTTTCGGGTCATGTCGGCGGCGGTGGCGTCGGCGAGATACTCCCGCTGGCGGCTCACCGCCATCTTCAGGAGCACCGCAAACAACGGCGCGATTAGCGAGAGCACTATGCCGACGATGGTTAGGATTTGGCCGAGTTGACCGCTTTCTCGGTCGTCGTCTCGTCGGCGGCCACCGTACCACTGCATCCGCAGGAACCCATCGGCGAGCAGCGGAATCGCTCCCGCGATGAGGGCCACCGTGGTCATGAGCCGCACGTCGTAGTTGCGGATGTGGGCCATTTCGTGGGCCATAACGCCCTGTAACTCGTCACGATTGAGCTTCTGCAGGAGGCCGGTTGTGATGGCCACCGCAGAGTTTTCCGGGGTGCGTCCGGTGGCAAAGGCATTAGGTGCGCTATCTTCGATCACCCAGACTTCCGGCATCGGCAAGCCGCTGGCGATCGCCATTTCTTCGACGACGTTTCGCAGCATGCGGTCCTCAACGTCGGTCGCGTGGCGCGCTCCCGACATCTGAAGAACCAGCTTTGGACCCGCGTAAGTGGCGACAAGACACAAAATGACGCCGAGTGCCGCACTGCCGATTGCGCCGTAGATCAGATACTTCGGATAGTACGAGCCAATGATGACCGTGCCGAGAGCAACTAGCAAAAGGAACAGGAGAAAAACCCAAAGCATGCTGGCGCGTTTATTGGCGGCAATTTGCTCTGGAAGCGTCCTTTTCATCCGTTCTAGGGATTACCCCGGAAACGGGGCTTGCGTTGCACCGTAGACTAGAAATTCAGCTCATGCCCACGGAAAAATCTGGAACTCGGTCTGGTGTGCTTGTTTTGTGCGCCGGAATATTCTTCGGCGTCGGCATTACTTTGATCATGGGCGGTACGGCCCTTCCAAGAGTGGTGACCGTCACATTGATGGTCGTGCAGACCATCACCTTCATCCTGTTGATCACCCTCGGAATTTCCACCCTGAAAAACAGGGTGGATTAATGCGGCTTACTTGACCGGCGCGCCTTCGGGGGCTTCTCGGTCGGGCTGCAAAAGGATCGCTCCGCCGTTCTCATCCGTCGCGGCAAGAAGCATTCCGTTGCTGTCCACTGCGCGCAGCTTCACCGGCTTCAGGTTGACCACAACGATGATCTGTCGGCCAATCAGATCCTCCGGCGTGTAATCCTTTCGGATGCCGCTGACGATCTGCCGCTTCTCTTCACCGATCATGACCTGCAATTTGTAAAGCTTGTCCGCGCCTTCGATGGCTTCGGCCTCCACAATGCGGGCGACGCGGAACTTCACTTTGGCAAAGTCATCGATGGTGATTTCGGTTAGGGTTTCTTCCACTTTAGGTTTCTCCTGTTTTGCGGGCTTTGGCTCTTTGGGCGCTTTCGGTTCCGGTGCCTTCTTTTCAATTTCGAGCCGAGGGAAAATGGGTTGAGGGTTCTGGAGGGCGGTGCCAGCGGGCAGCGATTCCGGATCTCCGATTTGATCCCAGTGCGTTGTGGGGGCAACACCAAGCTGGGCCGCAAGTGCATCGGCGGTTGAAGGCAGCAGCGGTCGTACAAGACCCTCGGCGGCTCTCATGACGTGCAGCGTCGAAGTGATGACCGCCGCCAGGGCTGGGTCCTCATTCTTCGCCAACGCCCACGGCGCGCGGGAATCGATGTACTTCCCGAGGAATCGAATGAGACCGAAAGCGGCCGAGCTGGCGCGGGCGATCTCGTAGTCGGCCATCGCTACCGCGAACGCCTGCTTGGCTTCCTGAATCGCCTGAATGGCCTCGGCTTCCGGCGCGACGTCCGGCACGGTTGAGAAGCCGAACTTGTGCGCGATGCTAAGACTTCGGTTCAGCGCGTTGCCAAGGTCGTTCGCAAGATCGGCGTTGTAGCGCAGATCGAAGTCCTCGTACGTGAACTGCGAGTCGTTCTCCAGCGACATCGTCGCGGTGAGGTAATGCCGAAGGGCATCGACGGCGATGTCTTGCGAGATCGATGCGCGCTCAGCCAGCGCGTCAGCAAGCTCAAGCGGGCGGACGACGTTGCCCTTGGTTTTGCTCATCTTGTCGCCGCCCAGCAAGACCCAGCCATGGGCGACCACGGTGTCGAACAACGGCAGTCCCGCGCCGAGCAGCATAGCGGGCCAAAGGGTGGCGTGGAAGCGCGTTAGGATGTCCTTTCCAACCCATTGCACCGTCGCCGGCCATTTGCTTTCCCAATCTGGCGCATCGGGCCAGCCGGTGCTCGCAATGTAGTTGATGAGCGCGTCGAACCAAACGTAAATGACAAGGTCTTCTCGGCCTGGTACAGGGATTCCCCAGCCCGGATTTTTGCGCGTGATGCAGATATCGCGCAGGCCCTGGTTAATGAACGAGATGACCTCGTTTCGTCGATTGCTCGGCCGAATAAAGCTCGGGTTCGCCTCGATGTGTTCCTTGAGCGTTTCCTCGAAGGCGGAAAGTCGGAAGAAGAAGTTCTCCTCGCTCACCCACCGGACTTCGTTTCCGTCTGGACTCTTGCCGTCCACCAGGTCTTCCTCGCGGAAGAAGGTCTCGGTCGAGACGTCGTACCAGCCCTCGTACAAGCCGCTGTAGATGTGGCCGTTCTCCTGGAGCTTGCTGAACAGTGCTTGACTCGCTCGAATGTGGCGGTAGGAAGTGGTGCGGATGAAGTCGTCGTAGCTGATTTTGGTGGCGTCGAAGATGTCCTGGAATCGCTTCGCGATTTCAGCGACGAACTCATGGGCGTCGCGCCCCTGCGCTTCAGCGGCTTCCTTGATCTTCAGCCCGTTTTCATCGGTCCCGACTTGGAAGAAGACATCGTGTCCCCGAAGTCGGAGGTATCGCGCCGTCACATCGCCGCTCAGATCGGTAAGGATGTTTCCGATGTGAGGGACGCTGTTGACGTACGGAATGGCGGTGCAAACGGTCGACTTGTGAGCCATGCGGGTTTGGGCAGAGTGTACCGGCGGGTGCTCCGGCTCAGACCTTCACGGCGTACCGCACGCCTTCGCAGGAAATCTCGAATCCAGACTTCGTTCGTTCGAACCGAACGCCGTCCGGCTCGTTAAAGGAGTTTGGTACAGAGTGACTTGTCTGATATCCACGCCAAATCTCAACCAGTTTCTTGGCAATCTCAAACTCTGCAAGGGCAAGCGAAAAAATGTAGAGAGAAGCTTCACCTCTTTTGGACAAAGCACTTTCTAGAATGGCACGGCCACGGTACTGTCCTTGGCTCGTCAGAATCCGGTACTCATCGAAGGATTTTAGAGTCACGGTCTGGTTCTGAAAACGAGGAAAAACTAGTCCATACTCGCTGAATTGCAAGGCATTGTATGCCCTCATAGCAGTTTCACTTGTAAAAAACGGAATCTGAAATAGCAGCGAATAGAGTGATCCAGTGCTTGAAACTTTCAAATTCTGCCTCCATTGTTTGCTGCGCAAATCTGGCTCCAAGGTCAGGGAATAGTGCGCCTCTGCGATCAGCCATTGGGACCATTGATCACGCGGCTGAATCTTGTGAATCACTTCTTCAAGTTCTCGAAGGCTTGCCTCTGAAGGGCAGCTTAACAACGTTTGATTTAGGGCCTTACAAATGACCTGCAACTGCGCATACTTCTGTAATTGACAGATCAAAATTTGCGGAGACTTGTCCGAGTCAAGAAACTGTGTCGCTGAGGTAAGGCAACGCGAAGAGTCGGGTCCACCTTTTGAAAACTCAAACAGTAGAACCCTAACGGCACGGATAGTGGCAGTAACCGACACCGGCCGATTGGGGTCAGAACTGAAATTCATTGCCTCTCGGTCTGCAATTTCGTGCGCCGCAGAGAGTAAAGATTTAAACCTACTGGCGTCCAACCCTTCAAGACATTCATTGGGCTGTGTCTGAATTTTGCTGGGCAGATTCAGAAACAGAGACGCAAGCTCGTTGAAGCGGTCTTGCTTCGCCTGATCATAGCCAAATGGCGGCTCGAAAACGAGCGGCTCTTGCAAGCCAAACTTCTCGATCAGCCGTTCCCGGGTTTGATCGTATTCCTTCGCTGCACGAACAATGTCGATCGCCAGCCACCCTACGTAGGCCACTAAAACCACGAGGATGGCGACGATCGCTTCCAGCATCAGACCGCTATCTTATCAGTCTAAGGACGTTAGCCCAACCAGCGCTTGATCCAGCCCAGATACTCGCCGATTCGGTGGAGCCGGAGGTCGGGTGGGCCGGAGCGGGAGAGTCCATGCGACGTGGTGGAAGGATAGCGCACGAACCGCGACGGAATGCCTTGCTGCTGAAGTGCGGTGAACACCTGCTCACCTTGCTCCACGTTACATCGCAGATCGCCCTCGCTATGAATCACCAAAGTCGGAGTCTTTACTTCCTGGAAGTACGCGATCGGCGACTGTCGCCAAAGCTCCTTAATGTCCTCTAGCGAGCCCCAAGCAACGCCCTTGAAGTAGCCATCTCGATTGAACGGAAAGTCACTGTTCCCCGCCATCGAAACCATGTTACTGACGCATCGGTCGGTGATGGCGCAAGCAAATTCCTGGGTGTGGCCGATGATCCAGTTGGTCATGTAGCCGCCATAGCTACCGCCCATGACGCCCAGTTTTGCGGCATCTGCCCATGGTTGCGACTTCATCCAGACGGTTACGGCTTGCATGTCAATCCAATCCTTGTTGCCCCAATCTCCACGAATAGCCGCACAATGCGCCTCGCCATAGCCCTTACTTCCGCGAGGATTGCTGTAGACAACGGCATATCCGGCAGCGGCAAAGACCTGGAACTCGTGGAAGTAGGTCCAGCCGTACTGCGTGTGCGGGCCACCGTGAATATTTAACAGAACGGGTTGCTGCTTCGAGGCATCTGGCACGATGCTCCAAACGTGCACCTTCGTACCATCGACCGTCTCGACCCAATGCTCCGCTGGCGCAAATAGCTCAACTTCCTCAAGCAAGGGCTGGTTGAAGTCGGTGAGCTGCTTCGGAACCAGTCGCCCCGTACCAAGCTCGGGAGCCACGAGGGCAAGCTCGGGCAGTTGAGTCGGGTTACCAATCACGCCGGCAACATTGCCGTCGGCATCAACACTGCCGAGAGTAATGGAATGTCGCCCTTCGGTGAGAAGCGTGATCCCGCCCGTGACCGAGATGAAGCCGATCTGGCTTTCTCCAAGGTGGCCTACTTGGGTGAACAGGCCGGTGGAATCGGCATTCCAAATCAGCTTGGCACCAAAAGATGCTTCTCCGGCATCGCTTAAGGTCGCGACGGCGATGTCCAAGTCTTGGGCACCGGTGAGGTCGGTCGGAGCGCCGCCCTTGGGTTTTACGATGTAGGCCTTGGTGTTGCGCGTCCCCCATGGGTCGCTCTCGTCGATATCACCCGCGTAGGCAATCCACTCACCATCAGGCGAGTACACCGGCGCCGACTTTTCACCCTTCGGCAGCCCGGAAAGCCGGAAGGCTTCGCCTTTCAGGTTCAGTCGATAAAGCTGATCGTTAGGGGTTTGCCGACTTGGAAACTCGTTTGCCGTGTGCGTAACGATGAGCTCTTGCCCGTTCGGATGCCAGCTGAAGCTGTAGTTGCCATCGACCGCTCCCGCGTATCGGGTGACTTCCGTGGCAAACGTGCCAGGCTCGGTCGGCAGTTTCAGAACGATGATCTCGTACCGTTGCCCGGCGAAGTAACCGTCGCCATCAAGCCGGTACCAAATGTCGTCAATCTCGATCGGCGGAAGGCTTGCCCCAGTCTCTTCTCGCTCCTTCTTCGCCTTCGCGGTGAAAGTGGCGTGGGTCTCGCGGAAGGTGACCGCGATGTGGTGTCCATCGGGCGAAATCTTGAATTCGCTGATCGATCCTTCTGGCAACTTGGTGACGGCAAACGCTTCGCCGCCGGCAATCGGAAGTAGGAAGATTTGGCTGAGCGGTTTCTCTCGGCCCGAGATGAACAAAATGCCGGAGCCATCGGGCAGCCAGCGTCCATGACCGTTACCGTTCTCACCTTGCGTCAGTGGCCGACGGTTCCCCGCGCGGTCCGTTACCCAAAGATTTGTGACGTAGTGCTTTTTCTCGTTAATGTGCTTTCGCGTGAACAAGACCAACTGCCCGTCGGGGCTAAATTGTGGATCACCAACGAGAATGTAGCGAAGCAAATCGTCAGGGGAAATCGGCCGCTTGGGCATGTTGTTAGGTTACCTTCGGGCTTGGTACGCTCCGTGAGATGGGGCAGCGAATCTGGATTAGGGGCACTACTGGCTCCGGCAAATCGACGCTCGCAAAAGCAATTTCAGAGCGCCAAGGAATCCCCCAAATTGAGCTCGACGAGCTGTGGCACATGCCGGGTTGGACCGTGCGTCCCAGAGATGAGTTCTTTTCCTTGCTAGAAGAAAACTTGAGCAGGTCCGATTGGGTGATCTCCGGAAACTACTCGGTGGCTACGGAAATCATTCTGCCGAAAGTCACCATGGTCGTCTGGCTCGACTACTCGCGAGGCACCAGCTTTTGGCGATTGTTTCGGCGAACCGTTTCGCGCCTATGGAATCGAACTCCGTGCTGCAACGGAAACTACGAAACACTCGCCCGAACCCTCTCTTTCGACTCAATTCTGATCTGGCATCTAAAAACGTACGACGTTAATCGAAAACGGATTGTCGATGCAAAGTCGGACCCTGCGTATGCCCATTGCCGGCAGATTGTCTTGCGAAGCCCATCAGAAACCGAGGCTTGGCTCAGTTCGATGGGAACCGTTTAACCACGGAAAGCACATCCCGGAATTTAGGGTGGGCCGCGGTGGACATCCACTCGTACACGATGGACTCAGAGTGAGAAATCTCTGCCCCAAAGTCTCTGGCCCGGGCGAGGCCATTGTTGGTCATCTCAACGGTTCGAGCCGAAACCGCATCTGCCGCAACCACCACCGGTACTCCCGCTAATCGAAGATCGCGAACTGTCTGAGCAATGCAAATATGAGCTTCCACGCCCACCACAACCACCGCCGAACCGAAGTAATTGTCTCCGAACGGTTCAACGGCTGAGAAGGCCATTTTCGCTCTCACGTCTTGGCAAAAACTTGCGATCTGCGGGTCCAGCTTTCCGAGGCGATCTGGGTTTTGCTCGGTTGCAACAACCGGCACTCCGAGCAGTCCTGCGCACTCGGCGAGGAATCTGGTCCGTTGAATCACGCGATCGCCCTCGTGAATCACCTTCAGAAACTCGTTTTGGACATCAACGACCAATAAAAGACTCGATTCTGGTGCTAGTTTCAACATCGGCGCGGCCTCATTTTACGTCTAGTACAACGGGTTGCTCATTGAAGCTAAACTAGGACGCTTCGTCACATCGTGATGAGCGTCTCGATATTCAAACTTCGGGAGCGAGCACGGGGCCGAGAGATCGTCCTCTTGTTAGGAGAAAACTTAAACATGAACAAGGCAATTTGGGCGGCAGTGGCCGCATTCGGCATCGTGGCTGGTGCCCAGGCACAAGGCTATCCATACAACTTCACCGTCCGCGGCGGCGTTGTTTTCCCAATCGACTCGTCGTACTCGAACGTCAGCAGCACGTTCTTCGGCGTTGGTATCGATTACACCTTCACTTCGCCTCTTATCAAGGGCGGCGAGACCTACCTCTCGCTGGATTACCATGCTAAGACTTTCGGAAAGGACAAGGGTTCGGTCTTCCCAATCGCTCTTAACCAGCGAATCTTCGGAAAGGCTAACTCGGAAGGAAATCGAACTTACGCCTTCTTCGGTCTCGGCGCAACCGTCGTTGACTTCGCCGGATCCGAAACCGTGCTCGGCGCTCGACTCGGTGTTGGTATCGAGCTCAGCACTTCGCTCATCGGCGAAGCAACTCTGTACCTCGCCGACAAGAAGAATGGCGTCCAGCCGAACTCGTTCGGCCTGTTCCTCGGTTACAAGTTCTAAGCCAACGGCTTAGGCTCGTTTCTTTTCAAGCACCTGTCCGACCAGTTCGGCCAGGTGCTTTTCTTCGACCGGCCGGTTGCCGTCTCGGTCGAGAATCCGCACGATTGGTGGCAGCTGCTGGAAGCCGCCGGTAGCAGAATCCAAGTCCGCCGCGATGTCGAGCATTTCTAGCCCGTCCACCAGGACTTCTTCCATCTCCCGGTTCTCCCACGGGCCCTTCACTCGGGCGATGTATTCAAACACGCCCCGGATGCGCTCCGAACCAGAACCTGCGCAGGCATAAGCACCGTTCTCAAACCGTGCGCCGGCTCCATCAAAGAAATAGACCGCGAAATCGTCTTTCTTTTCGTCATACGCCGCAACGATCGGCAAGAAGAGTCCGATGCCCTGCATGGCCATCGGCGCGTTGCCCGCAAGCGCACGGCTGATTTCCGCCAGCTTCCCTTCCAAGGACATCTCGTTCAAGGTCACTCGGCGGTAGTACTTGAAGTTGTGCTTCAGGTAGCGGCAAACTTCGATCGACTTTGCGAAGGCACCGGAGATCGCCACGACCATCTTGTCATCCAAAGCGAGAACCTTCTCCGCTTTGTCAAACATGATGAGATTGCCAGCCGTTGCGCGACGGTCAGATAGCACGAGCACGCCGCCTTTGTAGCGAACCGCGAGCACGGTAGTTCCGTGGACTTCGTCGTGAGTTCCGGACGATGTTAATGTCACCAACTCGCTAAAGTCGCGGGCTGGTCCAGCAAATGCGGTTGCCATTATTGTCCTGACCGTTGGCGGTACTTCTTCGCCTGATCGGGGTCAATCTTCTTCATGCGGCGCAGAAGTTCGTTTCCGCCTTCTGGTTTCTGCACGTCGGGTGCACTTGGTCCAGATTCATCGCCCATCTTTCGGTCTGGGCTGGGGTTTAGCGGTCTTGTGAGTCGATCTCCGTCCGTCATTTCATCTCTCTCATGGCTTGGATAAACGTATTTACGTTCGCAAGCGCATCCAGTTCCAGATTGTACGTCTGGTCGGGCCAAAGTTCCACATCTTGTTGCTTGCCGTCGACTTCAAACGTCAGTGACCGCCAAGCGGCAGATTTCAGATACTTGCCGAAGTGCTCCACCGCATAGCCGCGTACCCATGCCCGCGAACGCTCGGGTTCCGAAACAGGGGCAGGGTTGGCCGGAACAAGATCCATGTCGACGAGCGCCGCATGCAGGCTCTCCTCGGGCCGGAGATTGTGATATTCCAAGTCGTAGGATCGGAGCGCCGGGTCGTTCCAGTCGGTCCCGGAGTCCTGCATGTACATCTCCAGCATCTGCCGCTTGGCCGCCCAGTCGACCGAACGCGCGAACGCGGGAAAGTCCGTTCGCAACGTTTGCAGGAGCTGCCGGCCCTCGTCAATCACAAACTTCAACTCGTCATCAAGATCTAGGAATCGCTCGGCCGCCGCGAAGTAGGACTCCAGCACTTCATCCGCCGTGGTCCAGCTGTCCTTGGCCAGCGGAATTTCGAAACGGAATGTTTCGTCCCGGCTGATCGATTGGAAGGACCGCACCGGGTCTTTGATGTCCCAATGCGGCGCTGCACCAATCTCGGTAAGCGCCACCGCTAACTTCACCAAGCCAGCCTTACGGAAGGTGCTCGCCGCGATCATGTTGGCATCGCCGGAAATCACGTGGAGGCGAATGAAATCCGTCGGCCTCGAGTGCGGTTCGTCCCGTGTGTTGAAGAGGGGGCGACGATAGAGCGTTTCTGCGTTCGAGGGCTCAACGATGAAGTCAGCCCGCTGACTGATCTGGTACGGCACCTTAGCCCCGGTCTCTGAACCGACCTTTCCAGATCCTGAAAGGACTTGGCGAACGAGCAGCATCGGCATCACGCCTTTGAAAAGCTTCTCGTAACCCACCGATCGCGAGACCAGATAGTTCTCGTGTGTGCCCCAAGAGGCGCCGTGGAAGTCGGTGTTGTTTTTGTAGAGGGCAACCGACTTGCCTGTTTTGGCTTCGTAAGCTTCGGCGGTTTGCCGCAAAATCTCGTCGCCCGCGAGTTCGTGACCGACCAGACCCTTCAGCGTAAAGCACTCGGGCGTGGCGTACTCGGGGTGTCCGTGGTCGTTATAGAACCGTCCTCCGGTGGTCAGAATGCGGTCCGACCGGATTTCGACGGAGGAGCCGTAGCTACGACCAGCATCGAATTTGGCGTCCTCTGGGTCGAAGGCGAGGGCTTCTAGGCGGAAGCCGCGGAGATCAGATCGTGGCGCTTCGTGCCGGTAATCCCAGCCGACAAACGCCGTCCCGGGATAAGTGCGGACGAACGCTTGCGAATCTTCGATCTGGTTTTCAGCACCACGGGCCTCGACCGAGAATCCATACTCGGTATCGAGGCCCGCGAGAATTGGGCGCATCATGCTCGGTTCTACGTACTTAGTAGCGGTAGATGACGAGTGGAACGCTAGTTGGGAAGCCAGAGATGGACAGACCCGACAGGGTAGCCGTTCGAGCTTGCTGAACCGACACGGTGGATGCGCCGGAGCGATCCTTGATGTCTCCAACGGTGGCAAACACTTCGCCGACCTTCGAACCGGTTGGCAAGTTGCGGAGCGGATACAGTCGCACCTGTCCGGTGTTCAAGTTCTGAACGCCGTAGTACATCTGAGTGACTCGGGCTGCGGTTACCGTGGTTCCGGTTCGCTCAAGCGTCTGTCGAATCAGAACAACGTCCTGCTCTTCATTGTCCTGGCTGCTTGGGAAAGCGATTGCCATGGCTTCTGGCATGTTGCCAACAAGCTTGTGGTGCTCTCGCCAGATTCCCTGGAGCGAGGTGATTCGCGAAAGCAGGAATGGATCCGAAGGATTCACCTGAAGCAGCGAGTACGTTCCGGGGGTTGATCCAGCCACGCCAGGAACCAGCGAAAGCTGGCCAGGCAGGGAGAACTTACCGTCGATCAAGTTGTTCGAAGCCGAATCTGGGTCAAGGTCGTTGCGGGTGACCGCATTGAACTCGCCGTTCGTCTGGTCAGCTGCAGGAACGTCGGTGTAGCCGAGACCGCTCGCAAGAGCATAGTTGTCGCCGCTGAAGAACACTCGGTAGGCGTCTCGTCCGGTCAACAGCTTCGGTCGGTCAGCCGCCGACATGCCTCGAAGATCGAAGGTCAGATAGTCGCTGATGGAGCTCGAGATTCGTGGCGAGAGGTCCAATCCGTTTGCGCGGAGGAACTCTGGTTCGTTGAACTGATAGAACGAAGTGCCCGAATCAACGTCCGTCTCAACCGAGAACATGGCGTCGTTGACGAAAAGCTGAAGGTTGGAATAGCGACCCGGGAAGAGTCGAGTATTCATGGGGTAGCCGGTCGACGGGATACCACGGATGTCTGACGATTCGAACGAACTGTCAAACCCTTCGGAAAGAATCGAAGTTACCGAGAGCTCGTACGACTGGAACAGTCGGCTGTTCAGCGGTCGTCCGGTTTCTGCCTCGGTCAAGGTGGACACGTCCGCATTGACGCGGAAAATCGAGTTTTGATAGCCGTTCAGCTGAAGTCGGAGTGGAGCGTCCAACGGAGGGCGAACAATCATCCCTCGTGAATCCACAAAGTCCGGCACTTCGACGCTGGCCTGCGTATCTCCAGGAGCAAACGTGCTACGGCCCTGACCCGTAAGGAACGATAGTTCCAACTGACCCGGCTTAGACTCGAGCAATACCCTTGGACCCGACGGAACAACGCCGCCGCCCCCACCAGTACCACCAGAGCTAGAGCCGCCTCCAGCACCGCCACATCCTGTGGCCCCCACTACAATCGCGATAGAAAATAACGCCCAGTTCCTCAAAGCGCTCACCTTGAAATCGGAGTTTGTTTACCAAACTGAACGACTTCGCGAACAGTATAGCAACACACTCCCTCCTTGTGTACGACGAGGCAGATGACCCAGAAAGGTCACATGCCTCGCCACTTTTTCCAGTTATTGGACGATCTTGGCTTTGATCGTGCCGGTAGCGGACTGCCCGGCTGCCGGAATCGGCATATTGGTGAACTTACAGTCCGCGGAGAGAATCTTTCCGTTCTCCAGAACGATGAAGGTCGTTTCGGCCGTGAGCCCGCCTTCGCCTTCCTCGGTTAGCTTCTGAACAACCTTGAAGCCTTCGACTTCGCCAACTTTTTCTTTCCCGACAAACTTGCTAACAACCTTCAGGGCCTTGATGCCGGCGGCCTTGTTTTCCGCCACATTTTGGGTGACCTCGGTGTTCTCGGTCATCGCGTCGGTTGGCGCGATGAATTCGAGGGTCAAGGCGAGTCGGTAAGGATCGGAACCCGCGATTCCGCCGGTCACGTTCGTGAGGTCTCGCTTGTCGTTGTATTCGCGGACAAGATCGCTCGCCTGGATTCCAGGGTCAGAGCCGCCTACTTCTGCGGTGAGTTCGTCGATGATTGCCGTTGTCTCCGCCTTTTCGGGAGCAACCTTCGTGACCTTGGTGGCAATGTTGAACTTGATGTTGCCTTCAAGCCCACCGATGTTGAGGACGAGATCAACCTTGTGCTTGACCGAACTGTTCAGTTCATAAGTGCGGATGAATTTGACCGGATCGGCTGCGTGAGCCATTTGAGAAAGCGCAGCGGCGGCAACGACGAACAAGCGAGCGATATGGAGTGACTTCATGCGGAACCTACTTATACACAAACGCACCAGCCTCCACGCCGTACCGACGCAAGAACGGGACTTAAGGTGTGATGTCGATGTGAATGGTACACTCCGCGCGCACCATGCGACGGGATGAACTTCTCGACCTTAACGATGTGCTCCAGCACCCTGGTCGACGGATTGAAGTTGACATCTCCACGGAAATGGACGAAGAGGAGGACCTTGACCTGGTCACCCCTTTGGACGGTTTTTTGGAGGCCGTGAGTACCGGCAACTTACTACTTATCAGTGGAGAATTCTCTACGACCGCGGTTCTCGAATGCGCTCGATGCACCGAACCGCTTGAACTACCTATCTCTTTCCAACTGGACGAACAGTTTCCGGTTGTCGGTGTCCCGAGTTCGCTCAATCATCAAGATGTAGCGAAGGTCTCTCCGGACGAACCGTTTGAACTCTTCGAAGGAAACTCTCTCATTGTCGAGAACCTGCTCCGCCAGAACCTGCTCCTAGAAATTCCGATCCAGCCGCTCTGCACCTACGGTTGGGATGGCGAATGCCCTATCGCCATTGCACGGGGCCTACAAAAAACGAAAAATGAGGCCGCCCGAGCAGAATTTCAGAAGCTCGCGGGGCTGTTGAAAGATGAGCCGAGCGAGAAGTCTGATTCTGGAGAAGAAACTGAATGAGTATTGCGATTGATGCCATGGGGGGCGATAACGCTCCTCAGGCGATTGTAGAAGGCGTCCTTCTAGCCGCGCCGGAAATGCGCATGCCACTGCACCTGGTGGGTGATCTTGCCGTCCTTAAGCCGCTGTTGCCGAGCACTTTGCCAAGCAACGTCTTTCTGCGCCACGCCACCCAGGTTGTCACGATGGAGGACAAGCCAACGGACGCCTACCGCAAAAAGAAGGATTCGAGCCTCATGGTCGCGACCCGCATGATCAAAGATGGCGAAGCCCTTGGCCTCGTTTCTGCGGGCAACACCGGCGCTACGACCGCGTTCGCGCTCCTAACCTGGCGCCAAGTCGACGGTATCCATCGACCGGGCATTGTTAGCCTGTTCCCGAACAAGCACGGCGGATTTGTATTGCTCGACGCTGGCGCATCCCCAGACGCCGAACCTCACAATCTGGTCCAGTTCGCCGTTCTTGGCCGAGCCTATTCCGAGCGGCTTTACGGGCGCAAAAACCCGAAGGTCCACTTGCTCAACGTGGGCGAAGAGGAAGGCAAAGGGAACGCGGTTGCTAAACAGACTTTCGACTTACTGAAGCAGTACCCATGGTTCGCGGGCAACATCGAGGGCAAGGACATGTTCTTTGAGCCTTGCGATGTCGTGATCTGCGACGCGTTCACCGGCAACATCGTGCTGAAAGCATGTGAAGGCCTCGCCGAGTTGATCGTTTCGGTCATTAAAGAAAACGTGCCCGACCACCCGCTGATGCGGCCGCTGTACTGGCCCGTTCGACAGGTCATGGAGCCACTGCGCAAAGACATGGACTATGCCGAGATCGGCGGCTCGCCTTTGCTCGGTCTGAACGGAATCTGCATGATCTGCCACGGCCGCAGCAACTCCCGAGCCATCAAGAACGCCTTGCTCCTTACCCAGCGCGGAATCGAATCGGACCTCATGGGTCGAATCCGCGAGACCGTTTCCCGCGACATCCTACACACATCATGAAACTCCGAACGGTAATCAAAGGGATCGGTCACGCGCTCCCAGAAACGGTGCTGACCAACGATGAAATTTCTAAGTTCATTGATACCAACGACGAATGGATCGTTCAGCGAACCGGAATCAAGGAGCGGCGGGTTTGCAAGTTGCCGCACGAAGGCACCGGATTCCTGGCCTCGGTGGCAGCGAGAGAGGCAATCGAGCGCAGCGGCGTTTCTCCGGAAGACATCGGACTCGTTTTGTGCGCGACGGTGTCGGGCGACTACCCTTGGCCAGCAACGGCCTGTAACGTGCAGGATGCCCTTGGAATCCCGTGCCCCAGCGCGTTCGACGTCAGCGCCGCTTGCGCCGGCTTCATCTATGCCATGGACGTCGCGGCCGCCATTATTGAGTCGGGCCGAGTGCGCCATGCCCTCGTTGTGGGCGTCGACTGCTTGAGCAAGCAAGTTGACTGGACGGATCGCTCCACCTGCGTGCTGTTCGGCGACGCTGCCGGTGCGGTGGTGGTTGAGGGTCAGGAAAACACGGACCGCGGACTCATCGAAACGGCAACGTTCTCAAATGGGGCGGGTGCACTCCACATTGCCATCGAAGTCGGTGGCAGCAAGTATCCATTTGGATCACCGCAGGCCGAAGGCAAGAAAGCTTGCATCACGATGAACGGCCGAGAGGTTTATCGCTTTGCCGTGAAGGCAATGGGCGACGCTTGCGAGCGCGTCCTTGAAAAGGCAGGAATGACCACCAACGATGTCGACCTGTTTGTGCCTCACCAAGCGAATCTCAGAATCATCGAGTCGGCCTCTGAGCGGCTCGGACTCACCGAAGATCGCGTTTTCACGAACGTTCAGAAGTACGGAAATACCAGCGGCGGCTCCGTTCCGCTGGCCTTGTACGAAGCCGAGCAGGAAGGCCGACTTCAGAAGGGCATGAACGTCATGACGGTAGGATTTGGAGCAGGTCTCGTATGGGGTGCTAACCTCATCAAATGGTGACCGTCCAAAGGTTGGAAAAATGAAACTACGCGATTGGTTCAATCCGGTTCGAGTGCTGTTGCTCGCAGCCGTTCTTGTCATTGTTGCTTGCGGAGGCTCTGGTGGAGGCGATACCTTACAGGACGATCCGGCTTACGAGTGGGCTTTGGACTACCGAGGCGCCATGCAGACCGAGAACTTGACCCGAGTGAGCGACCTCTTCGCCGACACGTTCTTGGACAACTGCACGGACAAAACCGAGGTGCTAAACAACACTTCGACGTTGTTTGCCGGAACAACCGAATTACGCATTGAGATCCTCGAAGTCGCCCCAGGAACGTACTCGTCCGGAAACACAATTTACAGCGCGCTGGTTCGCTTCCGGGTGACTGGGAACAGTGTGACGGGTCCGGTCAACTACACCGAATCCGGAACGCTTGTATTGCGCAAGTTCGATGGACTTTGGTACTCGTACGGCAACCAAACTTGTCTTGCCGGTACAGTGAGCATCCTCTCACCACGAAATCTGAAGAAGTAAGGCACCAAAATGCCCTGGCACCTTCTGGTGCCAGGGCATTCTTGTGTCTGCTTAACCCAGTTGGCGAAGGATCGCCTTGAGCGAGTCCGAAGACGCGTGAAGGAGTTCCTTCTCGGCGTCGGAGACAACCGGGGTGACGATCTGCATCACGCCCTTTCGGCCAACTCGCGTTGGAAGGGAGAGGGATACGTCTGAGATGCCCAAGGTGCCGGACTGCTTGGCCGAAACCGGAAGGATCTTTTCCTGATCCAGAGCAATCGACTCAACGACTTCCTTGATCGAGATACCCACCGCTCGACCTGCGCCTCCCTTGAGCTTGATGACCTCGGCTCCACTCTTCTTGGTGAAGTCGAATACGCCCTGGACTTCGTCGGGAGTGACGCCAGGGTAGCTGAGGATAGGTACGCCGCCGACCGTGGCCGAGGACAGGATGGGAACCATCGAATCGCCGTGCTCGCCCAAGATCAGAGCCTTCACGTCGGTCGCGTTGATCTTGAAGTAATCCGCAAGCAAGCTTCGGAAGCGTGCGGTGTCCAAAACCGTTCCAAGACCCAGAACCTGCTTCTCCGGGACGATTCCCGACTCCGTCGCAAGGTGGGTGAGAATGTCCACCGGGTTGCTGACCACGAGGATGATCGCGCCGTCGTTCAGCTTGACGCCCTTGAGGCTCTCAAGAATTCCCTTGAAGAGGGTCACGTTTCGGTTGATCAGTTCAAGTCGGCTTTCTTCGGGCTTTCGTCGAAGACCTGCCGTGATCACAACGACATCGCTGCCGTCGCAAACGGAATAATCCGAACCGCTTGTAAAGACCTGATTTGCAGTGAGAGAAGCTCCGTGTCGAAGATCGAGTGCCTCACCCGCTGCCATGTCTGGATTCATGTCCAGAAGAGCAATTGCCCTAACTACTCCGCCAAGTTGGAGCGCGTAGGCCGCATCCGACCCTACACGTCCGCCGCCGCCGATGATGCTTACCTTCATCACCTTAAATTATGGCAGGTGAGGGTTATTCCGGGTCTTTCGCCGTGACTTCCCAAAGCCGGACAATCTTGTCCTGCCCGCCCGCCGCAAGGCGCGTGCCATCGAAGCTAAACGCGACCACATTGATCGGTCGGCTGCTGGCTTCGATTCGCACGTTGCCGATACCCTTGGCCGCGTTCCAGATGCCAACCGTGCCGTCTCGCGACGCGGAAGCAAAAAGCCAGGAATTCGGGTGGAAAGCGAGCGATTCGACAACCTTCGTATGGCCGAACATCATTTTCACGAGCTCGCCCTTAGAAAGGTCGAAGACGCGAATGCTGAGGTCCACGCCTGCAACCGCGAGGTAGCGGCTATTTGCCGAGAAAGCAACCGCGGTTACCGCGCTTCGAAGCTGCACGAGCGTGCCAATCTTTTCGCCGGTCTCTCCATTGAAGAGGTGAACCTTTGCATCGGCACCGCCGCTGGCGAGCAACTTGCCATCCCAACTCCAAGCAACCGCCATGACGCTGCCGTCATGCAGCGCATTTCGGAATCGGCAGTCACCGGTATCGGTGTCAATGACGCTAACCGTGTTGTAAATGCTTCCTGTGGCGACACGCGTGCCGTCGGGCGAGATGGCCACCGCGCCAACCCACTCTTCGATTGCCGTCTTCCAAGATTCAACCTTGTCTTCGTCGAGGCGAACAAAGTTCACTTGGTTCTCGGCCGAGCCTGCTCCCGCAACGCGATCGAGAGAAAATGCTCGGAGCGTGGCGATGACGCCTTGGTCGACTTTGGCTTTGCGTGCCGAGTAGCCCGCTTCGTCCCACCAAATCAGTTCGTTATCGAACCCGCTCGTCACAAGCTGACCAGAGTCGGGCGAGAATGCCGCAGCGTAAACCGGTGTCTTGTGTCCCTCAAGGCGCTGGCGAAGTCGAATTTTGACTGGCTTGCGTTGCCGCTCGGGTTCTGCCGCCGTTGCAACCCCATGCCCACTGATGAGCGCGTCATATTCGTTTCGACGCGAAGGATCAATAAGCGTCTCAAACGCCTCGTTGATCCGCGCCATGTTCTCATGGGCACGCGGGTCCGTGCTGACGTCTGGGTGATGTTTTTGCGCAAGACGGCGATACGCTTTGCGCAGGGTCTCGGCTTCGGCACTTGGACCGACGCCTAGGACTTCATAGTAGCTGGTGGTTATGTTCAACGCGTCATTGGGCTCCTCGCCCGGAAATACGATTAAACATGGAGTTTATTCAACGCAGGCCACTAAACGGAAGGGTTATTGATAACTCTGCCTTAACAAAGTGAATTTTCTTTACCCTAACTTTTGGGCGATTGGAATGCGAACGGTGGCCGTTGTTCCTTCTCCAACGTTGCTGATGAGGGCCAAAGTTCCGCCATGCGATTCCGCGATACTTTTGGCGATCGCAAGCCCCAATCCACTCCCTCCCGAGGCGCGCGTTCGAGACGCATCCACCCGGTAGAAACGGTCAAAAACTCGGTGAATATGTTCAGGGGAAATGCCCGGACCGAAATCTTGAACGCTAAGGCACTGCTCACCCGCTTCAACCCAAAGCCGCACTTTCACCTTACGATCCGAGTGGCCGTGGTTCAGCGCGTTTTCAATCAAGTTCCTCAGCAATCGACCCAGCGTAATCGCATCACCTTTGACCGGCTGTTCTGAGTCGACCGACAGTTCAATCCGTCCTTCCCACTCAGACTGCCCGAGTACGAGTTGACTCAACTGCACCGTGCTGGTGATGCCCAACTGCGCATTCTGGTCATGCCGAGCCAACAACATCAGGTCATCCGTAATCAAGCGAAGCTGCTTGGCGGATCGGTCGACGGACTGAACGACCTCCAAGTACTGCTCGGCCGATCGAGGCGCACGTAACGCGCTGCTCGTCCGCGCGAGAATCGCGGTCAGTGGTGTCTTGATTTCGTGCGAAGCATCGGCGGTGAACTCTCGGAGCCGGGCAAAGCTGCTCTCAATGCGGTCCAAGGCGGAATTGAACGCGATCGCGAGCGTGGACAGCTCATCATTGCCGCTAACGGGCAGGCGCTCGTTCATGTTCTGAGACTCGATCTTTGCCACCGAAGCCGCGAAACTTGAGATCGGCGAAAGCGCGTGTTGGGTGAGAAAGTAGCCTGCAATCAGCGAGGTGAAGATGGCGGTTGGTAACAAGGTGAGAAGGGTCCTTCTGAGTCTTGCCTGCTCGTCTCTCACGCTGCGCATGGGTCGCGCAATTTGACCTGCACCGACGATCTTTCCCTTTCGCAGCAGCGGAACCGAATAGATTCGAATCTCGGTAGGTCCAGTGCCTTCGATCTGTTCTGGCACGGTGGCCGTGATAAAACCTGACTTCCCTTTGAGCGATTGGTTGAAGAGTTCAGCGTCCCAAACTGGTCGCCCAGGCATTGGCATCTCGCTCGGATCGATAAGCTTCATGCGCGGAAACAGGAACTCCCGCTCCACCAAGAAGTTGCGGACGGCATTGGGATCGGCCCCGAATTCGCTGAACGCCGCGATTCGCTTCTCCGCGTCTGGCGGCATTCCAATTCGGAACGGAAGATTCACCCACTCGGTCGAAAATGCGTCCCCTCCAGCAGCCAGCTCGCGATCAACTTGGTTCTCCAAGTGCCAGCTGGACATCACGTAGATAGCCAGGCACAGGGCAGACAAAATGAGCCCAAGTACGACGGAGTTTGCTACCGTCAGACGAACGCGGATCAATCAAGCCTCACTTTTGAGAATATAGCCGACCCCGTAGATCGTGTGAATGAGCTTTTTCGGGAAGGCATGATCAATCTTCTTACGCAGATTTCTCATGTGGGCATCGACCGTATTAGAACTCGTATCGTCAGCATTCCATACAATCTGCTGAATGATCTCCCGCGTAAGTATGCGGCTACTCCGCATCGCTAGCGCCACAAGTAAGTCATATTCTCGGGGCGTCAGATGGATCGGTCGACCGCCTCGTTCCACTCGCCGCTTGGCGGTGTCAACGACAAGATCTTCGACCTGAACCACAGCGGATTTCGCCGCGAGCTCACGACGAAGCAAGGCGCGAATTCGGGCCAAAAGCTCTTCGAACTCGAACGGCTTCGCGAGGTAATCATCGGCCCCGGTGTCCAGCCCCGTCACTCGATCCTTCACCCCGTCTCGCGCGGTGAGCATCAACACCGGGGTGGTATCGCCAGACTCCCGCATCGATTGGCACACCCGAAAGCCATCGGCTCCGGGCAACATCAGGTCCAGTAGCACGACCGAAAACTTCGCGCGACTCAGCAAACGGATGGCTCGTTCGCCATCACGAACGATGTGGACGTCGTAGCCCACGTCTTCTAACCCCGTCCGCAGCGCGGCGGAAATTTCTTGGTCGTCCTCTACCACTAGCACTCGCATATGCATCAATCATACGCGCCGCAAAACCGCCCGAAGGACCTTTGATCGGCATCTTCAGATTTCCTTAATGATTAGCTACCGGGACAAATTCGCAAATCTGAAGATGCAGATTGTCTTCACAACTTCCACCACTGAACGGCGTTAACTCTAATCGTTCCAAACAGATTGGAGTCAGCTTATGAAGAACAGATCGATCACGATTGCCGTCATTGTTGCCGGAGTCCTCATTGCAATAGGGGTGAACCTTGCCGTGCGACAGAGTACAAGCACGGGAGACGCCGAATCGCTGCGCGCACAGCAGAAAGCCGCCGGAGTGCCAGAGAACGTCACGTCTGGGCGAGGGCCGAGCCAGATGTTTGCCAGCCTAAAACTCAGCGAAG
This sequence comes from bacterium, assembly GCA_027485645.1. Taxonomy (GTDB): domain Bacteria; phylum Armatimonadota; class Fimbriimonadia; order Fimbriimonadales; family Fimbriimonadaceae; genus Fimbriimonas. Next base: position 320,700 of record JAIXQR010000001.1, on the reverse strand, counting down.
ACCAGAAAACAAAGGTCGATGCCGTGATGAAGGAAATGCAAACCGCAATGCGAAACGGCCCCCGGCCGGACGCTTCTTCCGGTGCAAATCAGGAGCAAATGTTCGCACGAATGCAGGAAATGCGGACTAAACAAGAAGCGAAGCTCAAGGAAATCCTGACCGCCGAACAGTTCGCCCAATTCCAAAAGGAGCAGCAGGAGCGAATGGCTAACATGCCGCCAATGGGCGGTGGCCCGATGGGTGGACCACCGATGGGAATGCCGCCCATGGGCGGTGGCCCGATCGGAGGACCTCCGATGGGTGGCCCTCCGACCGGCGGACCGAACTAACCGCCAACCCTCTCTAACCGCAGAAGAACCGACACCAAAACCATGAAAAAGAACAACGCCTTTACGCTCATTGAGCTTCTCGTCGTCATCGCGATCATCGCCATTCTCGCCGCCATCCTCTTCCCCGTATTTGCTCAAGCCAAAGAGTCCGCGAAAAAGAGCACCTGCCTCAGTAACGCCAAGCAGCTCGGAACCGCCACTTACCTCTACTTTGGAGACAACGACGACCAACTCATGAACGCCGTTTTTGGACCGCCAGGAGCAACCGCCGAAGGCGGCTGGATTTACTTCGGGACATTCCCTGCGAATACCGTCACCCAGCGTGCTGACGGCTTCGACGCAAAGCGCGGCTCGCTGTACCCGTACATCAAGTCAGCCGAGGTCTTTGTCTGCCCGAGTGACGTAAACGGCCGAAACAGCGGCAACACCTATGCTATCAACAGCTGCCTGACGACGATCAACTCCTTCGGCTTCGCCGTCGGCAAAAGCTCCACCGCCGCCTCAAGTCCGGCACAGTTCGTGCTGTTTGGAGAGGAGGTCTTCGACGACGAAGGAGCCGGAGATGCCTCCTTCCTTTCCCAGTCTTCAACGCCAGACGGCTTCTTGGTCTATCCGATCAAGTACCTTTCCACGCGCCACAGCGGCGGCAGCAACTCGACTTTCCTAGACGGACACGCCAAGTGGTACAAGCCCGAAGCGCTTATCGCGCAGAACTTGCTGACGGGAGGTGAGGCCTTAGCGACCTGCCAATAAACGCGCCCGCTTACCGCCGAATGAGCGCAACCAGTTCGGCGGTTTTTTCTTCCATCAGCGCCCGATCTCCGCGAGACTCCACGTTCAGTCGAATCACGGGCTCGGTGTTAGAACCGCGTAGGTTGAATCGCCACGTTCCGAGGTCGATCGAGAGGCCGTCCGTGTGGTCCACCGTGCCCTGTGGGCCATAAACGGCCTCGGCCTCGGCCAAAACGTCGGCAACGCTGTTCACCTTGCTGTTCACTTCCCCGCTGCACGGATAGTTCTCAATCATCTCCGTCACGAGGTCGCCCAGGGATCGCCCGGTCTTGGAAACCAGCTTTGCGACCAGCAAGAACGGAATCATGCCGCTATCGCAGTACCAGTGGGACTTGAAGTAGTGGTGGGCGCTCATTTCGCCGCCGTAAGTAGCATCGACCGCGCGCATCTTTTCCTTGATGAACGCATGGCCAGACTTGCACATGACCGGGTTTCCACCGAGCTTTTCGACGATGTCCAGCGTGTTCCAGGTTAAGCGTGGATCGTAGACGATCGTGTCCTTCGTGCCGTCGGTGAGCAGCGACTGCGCCAAGAGGCCGACGATGTAGTAGCCCTCGATGAAGTTGCCGTGCTCGTCGAAGAAGAAGCAGCGATCGTAGTCGCCGTCCCAAGCCACGCCAAAGTCGTGGTCGCTCGATTTTAGTTGGGCTTCGGTATCCGCGCGAGATTCTTCCAGGATCGGATTCGGTACGCCATGCGGGAAGGTGCCGTCTGGCTCGAACAGGCGCTTCGTAACTTGGAGAGGAAGATGAGGCAGAATCTGCTCTAGGGCAACTCCGGCTGCGCCGTTGCCGACATCGCAAAGCACCTTGAGCGGCTTGAGCGAGCTTGGGCTAACAATGTTCAGGAGGTGCTGGGTGAAGTCGGCATAAACGTCTTTTTCGATCCGCTTTCCTTCTCCGGTTCGTTCCCATTTCTGTTCAAAGGCGCGCTGTTCAATTTCGTTCAGGCCAGTGTCTCCGCTAATCGGGCGGCTCTCTTCGCGAACCATCTTGAGGCCGTTGTATTCCGGTGGGTTGTGGCTCGCAGTGATCATGCATCCGCCGTCGTAGCCGTAGAACGCGGTGGCAAAGTAGACCATCTCCGTTCCGACCATTCCCAGGTGCACAACGTCCACGCCTGCATCGTTCAGTCCCTGTGCAAAGGCTTCGTACAGCTCCGGTCCGCTGAGCCGGATATCGTAGCCCACGCAAACAACCTTCGGCTGGATCGCATCGGCATAAGCTCGTCCGACTCGATAGGCAAGGTCAGGATTCAGTTCGGTTGGAACTACGCCGCGAACGTCATACGCCTTAAAAGCCGGAAAGAACTTACCCATGCGCTGATTGTAACCCGGCACCGCGAGCACCTTGCGCCAGACGGCAAGGATCAGGTGACTTTCGACCGGGTCTGGTACGTTCGAAGGCGTGAACCAGTCCCATCTGATCGGCGCTCACATGCCAACCGGCAAAGGCCTTGGCAACGCCGTACGTGCCGGCAAAGCCATCGGCTGCACGGCCGTCCAAGTCTTTACGAGTTCGCCCCAAACCTGGCGGGCAAAGGCAATTACGCCTGAGATGGTTGAGGACTTTCGAGCGGCACAGGTCGAAACCGGGATCAACGCCATCGTCAGCCATGACAGCTATCTGGTGAATCTTTGCGCGCCCGATTTGGACAAACGCGCCCAATCCATTCGAGGGCTAACCGACGAACTGCGCCGATGCTCAACCTACGGAATACGGTACGTGGTGTCGCACATGGGTAGCCACATGGGCCAGGGCGTTGAAGAAGGCATCCGGGCCGTGGCAGAGTCCGCAAAGGAGGTTCTAGCCGAATCCCCGGATGACGTGATGCTGCTGATGGAGACCACGGCAGGGCAAGGAAGCGCACTGAACCATCGCTTCGAAGAAATCGCCAGCATGCTGGAGCAGATTGATTCCCCGAGGGTCGGAGTTTGCCCGGACACTTGCCACATCTTCGCGGCGGGATACGACATCCGCACCGAGGAAACCTACGGCGCGACGTTTGACGAGTTCGAACGAATCGTCGGCACTAGCCACATCAAAGCCATCCATGTCAACGACAGCAAGAAAGCGCTCGGAACCCGGGTCGATCGACACGATCATTTGGGCGAGGGAGAGATCGGACCGACTGCATTTCGGTGCTTGGTGAATGATCCGAGGTTCTTTGGCGTTCCAATGACGGTGGAAACGCCGGATGCAGATACGGATCACGCTCGGAACGTTGCGCTCCTCTGGAACCTTGTTTCTGGGGGTTGAACAGAAACTTAAGGAGCGTTTTCTTGGGGCGGATAATGGGTCTCGAACCCACGGCCTCCTGAGCCACAGTCAGGCGCTCTAACCCCTGAGCTATACCCGCCGAACCCGTAGATGATACCCAAGCCGAACGGCGGGGCAATTACTGATCGCGCTCGCGCGGTTTGGGAGACCAGTTTGCGGGCAGTGGCGGTGGCTCCGTCGCATTCTTTTTCGCCCGGGCCGTAATCCATGGCAGCGCGACCAGCTTCACCACAACGGTCGCCACAAGAATCCAAATTGTCCAGTTGATGACGTTATCGACGCCTGCCTCTAGCCACTGCAGCTCGCCATAGACTCCGCCCTCGCGCTCGCGGTCGAAGACAAATTTCATCAAGTACAACACACCGATTCCCGCGACATCGAAAATCAATGTCGCGATCACACACCCTGGCCCCATGAATTTGCGGCTGTTCACCCTAAGTGCAATATAGCTTTTCGAAGCTGCGGCATTTCGGGACGTGCCAGACTTGCCACGTGTCGGAAGTTCTCATTGCCTTCGGAAGCAATCTCGGCGACCGGCTTGGGCAAATTCAGACCGCGATCAACGCCCTCTCCGGCCCGATCCGGTGGCACGACGTCAGCCGAGTCTATGGCACCTCACCCATGTACGTTGCGGACCAGCCGACTTTTCTCAACGCCGCCGCCCGGGGCGAGTCGGACCTCGATCCAATTGCCCTGCTTGCGCTGCTAAAGCAGACCGAGCGAGACCTCGGACGAAAGCCCGGCCTGCGGTTCGGGCCGAGGGAAATCGACCTCGACTTGATCGACATGCGAGGGGTGGCCATGGAGACTGAGCAATTGGTCCTGCCGCATCCAAGAGTGTCGGAGCGTCGCTTCGTCCTTGTGCCGATCTACGACGTAGCTCCAAACTGGCAATTTGCAGGATTTTCCATTCCGGAGCTACTGAAGCAGACAGAAGATCAAGCAGAATCCGTCTTAGAAGTGCGCGATGCCGTTCTACTCCTACCAAGCCACGAATAACCAAGGCAAGTCCGTGAAAGGCAGCATTCAGGCCGAGAGCCAGAATGCTGCGCACGATGCCTTGCGGGCTCAAGGTTTCCAGCGCGTGAGTTTCGGGGCCGGGGCGCCAGCAGTGGCGAGCGCGGCGGCAACAAGTTCTGCACGGAAGGTAGCCGTTCCGTCTATTCCTACTTCCAATGGACGTGCAACATCCGCTGCCGTCGCTGCGCCCGCGCCGGCTCGCAAACCACAAGCAGCGAGTTCGGCGACGGCATCAACGGTCCGAACAAAAGCGGGCTCCAACAAAGCGAGGTTCTTTCTTTTCACCCAGCTCGGTGCCGCCATTCGATCTGGAATCGCGCCGAGCGTAGCGATGATCGATATTGCGCAGCGAACCCAACCGCCGTTCACGGAAGCGCTGCGCGACATGGCCGCCCGCGTTGCCGAAGGCAGCAATGTGGCCGATGCCATGCAGCGGTACCCAGACCTGTTCCCTCCAGACGTGGTTGGCACGACGAGGGCGGGCGAAATGGGCGGTTTCATGCCCGACGCCTTCGAAGAGATCGCGCGGCAAAGCAACACGGCACACCACTTTCAGCGCTGGTTCAGATGGATCTACCTCCTCCTGGTGAACGCGGTCCTCGGCTTGTTCCTGATGCAATCCACGATGAACTCGCTGTTCGAGATGTGGCGGTTTGCCGACAAAACGGGTGGCCAAGGCCAGGACTACATGGCGGCTAACCGGCAGATCATGTGGAATCGGTTCCTGTGGCCCGACGGCCCCATCATCCTGAGCATCTCGGCGGTTTTGTACCTAGCCCACCGGTACTTCATGTCCTCAAAAGCCACTGCGTTTCGACACCGTCTGGGCTTAAGAATTCCGATGATCGGTCACCGGGCCCGTAACGAAGGTTATGCACGACTGTCATGGGTACTGGGGCGACTCAGCAAAGCAGGATTGCCCCATGGAACCTCGTACCTCATGGCAACCGATGCGGTTCCGAACCTCGAACTAGCAGCGGATCTGAGAAGGGCAGCCGAGGGCATGACGGAACGAGATCGACTTTCCGACATTTTCGCGCGCCACCGCGCTTTTCCCGAAGAGTACACCGCGACCATTTCCACCGCCGAGTACACCGGGGATCTGCCGGGTGGACTGGAGCATCTCACACAGTTCAGCTCAACCGAGTGCAAAGCACGTGAAACTGAAGCCAAGCTAGGCATCGGACTCATGGGCTGGACGGTTCTGATCACGACCGGTCTATTGATCGGCATGATTCTCATGAAAACTTGGTTTGTCGATCTGCCCAAGGAAGTATTGTCTGGGTTCGAAACGCCGTAAAAAAGCCTATGCCTACCTTTGAGTATCAAGCCACAAAGTCCACCGGGGAATCCACGCGTGGATTGCAATTCGGTGCGACTTTGGAGCAGGTGCTTAAGGATCTCGCCGACAAGGGTTTGAACGTCACCCAGATCGGTGTTGCAGCCGCCAGCGGTTTCCCGGCCGATCCGCTCGCGGCTGAGCCGATGTCAGCTGTCGCGCCCGCTGAAGTTCGGTCCGAAGGACCGTTCGAAGTTCCAAGCTCCGCCATGCCGGTCGAAAAAGACGTCATGAGCGAGCGGTCGTATGCTGCCACCAGCGTTTGGGGACCGCTTGTCGGCCAGGTGCCGCTCAAAAATCTCGTATTCTTCTTCCGCCAAGGCGGCACGATGTTGCACGCCGGGGTGCCGATGGTACAGGCGTTTAACACGCTCGCCAATCAGTCGAAGAATCCAAAGCTCCAAGGAATTCTTCGCGAAGTTTCCGGGCACATCGAGGCAGGTCGCCCAATCTCGTTCGGCTTGCAACGGTATCCAGAGGTTTTCAACGGCGTGATCATCAGCATGCTCCGCGCAGGAGAAAAAGGCGGCTTTCTCGATCAAGCAATGAGCGATATTGCCGACTATCTCGAACGAGAGCTTGAGATCCGGAACCTGTACAAGCGACTGACTTTCTATCCAAAGTTGCAGGTTTGGGCTTCGATCATCATCGTGCTCGCCGCGAACGCGATTATTGCTAGCGTGAATGCAAGCGCTGGACAGCTCAGCTCGCCGCTGACCACACCATCCACTTGGATCTGGCTTGGGCCGTTGATCATCATCATCGTCTTGTTCCGAAAGGTCGGCTTGGCTAACCCGCGGATTCGCTATCAGTGGGATCAATTCACCACCAAGTTGCCGGTCTTCGGACAAACCATGCAGGAACTCGCGATGGCACGGTTCGGCCGGGCATTTGGCGCCATGACCAAGAGCGGCGTTCCGCTTTCGTCCGCGATGAAGATTAGCGCCGATGCGTGCGGCAACGAGTACCTCCGGTCCCTGATGTATCCCGCGGTCGATCGACTTGAATCCGGAGCCGGGATCACGGAGACCCTGAAAGACACCCGAGCCTTCTCCCCCATCGTGCTCGACATGATTGCAACCGGAGAGACAACCGGAAATCTGGATCACATGCTCAACAAAATGAGCGAGTTCTACGAGCAAGAGGCGACGACAAAGTCAACGCAATTGGCCTACCTGGTCGGCGTTCTGCTCGGCCTTTGTGTCGCGATCTACATCGGATACATCGTCATCAATTTCTACACCGGCTATTTCAGCGGGCTCCAACGGGCAGCGAACTGATGTCGGTTGAATTCTCTTAAAATTCAATATAGAGTATTGCCGTAATCGTAGCAATAACTCGCTCCGAAAGGGAACAATACTAAATTGTTCGGGAGGAGCGGTGGATTGGCAGATCATTACGAAACCCTAGGCATCGACCGCACCGCCTCCGGTGACGAAATCAAATCCGCATACCGCCGGATTGTGCTGAATCACCACCCGGACAAGTCCGGCTCTGCTGAGTCGAAACGCATCTTTCTCGCGGCTACGGATGCCTACACGGTTCTGAACGATCCCAACGCAAGGCGGGAATACAACCAGCTACTGGCGAAGCAGGACGAGCGCAAGCGAGAGGAGATCGCCTTTATTGAGCAAGCGGCCGCCCGTGCCGACGCGAGAGAGGAAATCATCGTCCAGCGCTCGAAGTCGGATCTCGCCGATCTCCAGAACCGGCTGTCGGTCGCGTTCGCCCGGGGCCAGACCGCGATGGCGGAGCGGCTCGCAATCGAATTGCTTCAGTCCTCCATCCGGCAACCTATGGCCCACGCGGTGTTGGGTGACATTGCCCGCGCGCGCGGAGACCTTAACGAAGCCGCCAAGCGGTATGCGTACGCGGCCCAATTTGAACCTGGAAACCCGGTCTACCAGCGTCGGTACGAGGAACTCCTAAACGGCTCGATGATGGTTTCAGGCCGAAGCGGGGAGTTCCTCGGCACGTTTGCACCAAGCCGAAAGGCTCTCGCCGGGGGAGCGACGATGGCGATTGTCATCGCGATTAGCACGATCTTCGTCCGCACCGATTCGGTTCAGTTGGTGTGGACGATTCTGTACTTCGCCGCTGCCGCAAGCCTGGGAATCGGCATGAGTTGCGGCCGCTGGATTGAGCGATCGGAGTCGGTTCTCAAATCGGCTACTGGAAGCTTCGGCGTCGCGGCCTTGCTCATGGGTGTTTCCGTGCTGAATGTGTGGGCCGGCGCGCTCGTGTACGCGCTTATTGCATTCTTCCAAGAAGTTCGGATCGTCGTTTTGCACTTGATACTTCCCGGGCTTCTCGTCCTCGCGCTCCTGTTCGGGCTAGCCGGGGCAATCAACGGCTCCTTTAGCTTTGGGGTGGGAACATTTGTTCTCACCGCACCTGGCGGTCTCGGTTTTTTGATCGGCTGGCTTTTAGGCGATGCGCTGCGATCTTCGGCGAACGAGTGAATATCACCGCAAAAAACGGGCAAAATCGCCTCCTTCGCGCCTACACTGAGATATGGCTACCTTATCTGAGCTTCGCGGGCGCGCTGTAATTTCTCTGTCTGAAGGTGAAAAACTGGGTGCGGTGAAAGATCTCGTTCTTCATCCCGGTGACCGGCAGATCGAAGGCTTTGTTTTGGAGACGGGCGGTGCCGATTCCTTCCTCCCGTTCGGCCGGTTAGGCAAGGTTGGCCCAGATGCGATCATCGTGGAAAGCAACGGCGCCGTCGAGCCTGCCAACCAGCTCAACGGTAGCCTGCTGGTAGCCGACATTTCCAAGATGGAAGTGATGAACTCCGAAGGCACGAAGTTGGGCCAAGTCGCCGATATTGACTTTGACCTGACGACAGGTGCCCTAAACACCATCGAGCTCAAAGCGGGCGGCGTGTTTGGTCTCGGTGCCCAAAAGTCGAGCATCCCTTCCTCGCAGATTCGTGCGTTCGGAGCGGACGTCATCACGATCCAAGCCCCAGCTCAGTAAGGCTTCGTTACGCGCTCAATAAACGCCTCGGCACTCGAGAAAATTCGGTCTCTCCGGACTGGCTCGAGCTTGTCGAGGCTTCCGACCATTACCGACATTCGGGGGTTCGCCGCAAACAGGTCGCGATGTCGATCCACGACGCGCCAGTACAGGCCATCCCACGTATCGCACCAATCGCCCGCCGGGTAGTCACCCATTTTTCGCAGATAGCTGCTTCCGCTCAAGTACGGCTTTGTCGCGAACAGCCCGCCGTCTGCAAACTGCGACATCCCGAGCACGTTAGGCCCCATCACCCATTCTGCGCTGTCGATAAACATTTCCATGAACCAGCGGTAGCTCTCTGAGGGCTCGACTTCGCACATCAGCATGGCCGAACCCACGACCATAAGCCGCTCGATGTGGTGGCACCATCCGTACCGATTCGCTTTACCAATCGCATGATCAAGCGGCAGGAGCCCGGTCGTGCCGGTCCACCACTCCTCACCCAGCTTTCGGGTGTGTCCCAAGCCGTTCATGCTGCCCGAACCAATAGGCGGGTATTCGTCCGCCATGCCGCGAATGAACTCGCGCCAGCCGATGATCTGGCGAAGAAATCCTTCGAGCGAATTGAGCGGAACCGGAGTCTCAGCATGGAACGCCAGCGTACGGTCCACGATTTGTGAGGGCGTGAGAAGGCCTATGTTCAGCATCGGAGTAAGAACGCCGTGAAAAACGAAGTCCGATCGGAGCGAGAGCGCATCCTCATAGTCCCCAAATCGGCTGAGGCGCTCGATCAAGAACGCGTCCAGCCAGCTCGCCGCTTCCGCATGCGTTACGGGATAGGCAAACTCGGCGGCATCACCCGGATGCGCAGCAAATTCGCTCCTAACAAGGTCAATGACTTCCTGCGTTATCGCATCGGGCATCGGACGCCAAACGGCGGGCGGAAGGACCGACTTTGGCAAAGCCCGACGATTGTCCTCATCAAAGCTCCACTTTCCGCCAACCGGTGAGCCATCCGGCTCCAACATGATTCCAAGCCGCTTTCGCTGCTGCAAGTAAAAATCGCGCATGAGCAGCCGCTTTGCCCGCTTTCGGTACGCCTGCCAATCGGAGGTAGCGGTCAGAAACATAGGGTTGGGGACAAACTCGACGGCAACCCCGTTCTCTTCTCCCCAGGCAATCAGCGCATCCCGAAAGAACTGGTCCGCGATCTCATAGGTGATGACCTTTCTCGGCCCGAGAGTCTTCAGCCGGTCGAGGAGCGATTGAGAGTCGTCCTGCAGTTCGAAATATCTGACTTCCCTGCCCGCGGCTCGAAGGGCGTTGCGAAAGTGACGCATCGCGCTGAAGAGCAGCACGATCTTCTGTTGGTGATGCCGAACGCGCGTCGCCAAGCCGAGATCTTCGGACATGAAAATCGCCTCCGCAGCGTCCAAGCCGGGGAGGCGATCGAACAACATGTCACCCAGTACGAGCCCAACCGTCATTGGGTCGTACTACGTGATTACTTGCCGTACTTCACGCCGCAGCCGTAAGGCTGGGTTGCAGAAATGGCGGGTGCCTTGCCTGCTTTCAATGCGGTGATCGCTTCGAGCACGTAGTTTCTGGCACCCTTGACCGATTCAGGGAACGGGGTCGCCTTGTCATCAATGGCGCCCATGTAGGCCACCTTGCCCGAAGCATCAAGCACAAACATGTGCGGGGTGGTTTTGGCTTGGTAGAGCTTGCCGACCTTGCCATCAGCGTCCAAAAGAAGCGCGGTCGACTTAAAGCCCTTCTCCTTCATCAGCGCGTTTCCTTGCGGGCCGTCCACGTAGCCCTGCTTGCCCTTCGCCGAAGATACGATCGAGAGCCAGACCACGCCTTGATCGGTTGCCGTCTTCTGAACCTTCTGCATGTTGCCGGTTCCGTAGTGCTTCATCACGTACGGGCAGCCATCGTTTGTCCACTCCAGCACAACGATCTTTCCGCGGAAGTCGGAGATGTTGTGAGACTTGCCGTTGGTGTCAACTAGGCTGAACTCAGGTGCCATCTCTCCGATCTTCGGCGGCTCGGCGGCGACGGTCGGCATTGCAACGGCGAGGGCGAAAAGACTGGTGGTTAGCATGCTGGTTACTCCTCTCTAGTACTGACTACGAACGAACCGGAACGTTCAGTACCAGGCCGCGCACTTTTGCCGACCAATATTGATTTTCTGGCGCAACGATCAGGGCCCGAAAAGACTTGGTCTTCGCGTCCCAATACGGGCTCTTAGGGATCCTAACGATCAGTGCACCGTTGGAAATCCGCACGTCGGTACGGCTGGCGTAGTTGACGATGTTGGGCGACTCCGAAAACAGCTGGATTCCGGGCAGATCCAAGCCGTCTGTCTTCAGTCCGGTAATGCGAAGTTCTAAATCATTGCCCGAGACTCGAGCTTCTGCCTTGACCGCGGGATCCCACTCGGGGAACGAGGCTTCCGGAAGCGCTTTCTTCGGCGCAGACTCTGCGCCGACCGTCACCGGCACCGCGACGCTGAGCGATTGCGGGATGCACGTCTCTTGGCAAACCAGGAATTCCAGCTTGCCGGTGATCTGACCCTTTCCAACCTGCTTCGGGGCTTGGAGGGTGTACCGAACGTTGAAATGGTCCTCGTAGCCGTAACTCACCATTTCGCCCGCGATCACCATTTCTGGCAACTCATAACGAGTTCGCAGAATCTTCCAGCCCGTTGGAAGACTGAACTTAAACTCGGGTGGACTACCGTTCTCGCCCGGGTTCACCCAGTAGCTATGCCAGCCCGAATCGAGCGATACGCGCAGGTTTGCCTCAACGGTTGCGCCAGGAATGACGGTTGGACTTGCAAGCGTGAGTTCCGCTTTCGAGTGCGTTGGAAACTGCTGGGTTAGCCCCAGCATTGCGATCGTTGCTGCCACCATCATCTTCTATACCTACGCCAATTCCCTGACGACCTTGCTGCATCCGAGTTACCTCTTCCGCAAGGAGCGAGGGACGATCAGAGAGAATACTATCCACCCCGGCATCTAGCCAGCGCCGAATGTCCGTCGACGTGTTTAAGACTCCGATCTGAACGTAGATTCCTTTCTTCCGAATGGTCTGAAGTTCCTCGGGCGTGAGCCGGTACTGCGTGATCTGCTCCGTCACCAAGGACAGAACTTGATCCGTCGGTTTGTAGTCTTCCCAGTCATCTCCTCGCAGGGCGGTGAGAAGCCGCAGGATCGATCCGAAATCAAAACATCGCGCAACTTCCGGCGCAAGCTCGCGGACGCGCACCATCGTGCTCGGTACAAAACTCGAGATCAGCGTTCGCTCCGTGGCCTTGGTTTCACGAATGATGCCAACTACGCGGTCGGGATCGCAGCCGTCCTTGAGTTCAATCATCCACCGCTGTTTCGGCATCGAGAGGAGCGCCTCGCGAAGGGTAGGAACTCGCACGCCCTTTCCGCGGAAGGGGAAAGTCTTTCCGAGATCCGTTGTGAACTGGTGTCCCGCATCGAGTTGAAACAGCTCGGGTGCCTTCATCCGAGCAACCGTTCCGGCGGCGTCCGTCGTGCGGTTGAGGGTGTCGTCGTGAAACAGAATGACTTCGCCATCCACCGTCATGCGGGCGTCAACTTGCACCAGCATGTCGGGCCATCTTTTGCCGCAGAGCCGAAAAGCAGGAATCGTGTTCTCTGGCGCCTCAAACACCCCGCCTCGATGCGCGCCGACAAGAATCGGGCGACCGAAAAATGGATGGGTGACAAGCAGGCAGAGCCCAAGGACGATCACATATTCATGATAACGTTTTCAGTCGCGTAATCCGCGAAAAGTATTGACCCATTCGTTGTCGCCCTTTCCTTCTTGGAACAGCCAAGTCTTTTGGAACGCAATCTTCTCGTCCGCTGAATCCTTAGCTTTCTCCATTGCGGCCAAGAAAACGGTGTTCTTTCCAAATTTCTGATTCACTCCGTCCATCGCCTTCATCAGCTCGGCTCGCTCCTGAACATCCTCAAATAGGCTAGGCGTGACTTGGCCCGGTTCATGGAGTTCGTAGAAGCAGACCGACACGCTTCTCGGCTTCACAAAATCCCGGCTTTCCCAAACGCGGAGAAAGTTGTCGTTCATGGTGATCGTGTCTTGAGTTGGAGGCAGCTTTACCTTGGCTTCCCAAGTCTTTTCGAACCCGCTGACCCGGACCGACATGGCGGTGGTGCAAAGGTTCTGGGACCGCAACCGTGCCGAAGCCTTTTGAATCAGGCGCATGAGCACCTCGCGGCAACCTTGCTCGGTGCGTAGTTTTGGCGCCAAGACGTGACTGTGCGAAAGCGTCTTTCGATCCACTTCCTCCTCCGGCAGTTCGTAGCCGCGCAGCAGGTACCACCACCGCTCGCCGATGATCGATCCAAACGCTTGCCGCAGGTCCGCCCGACTGGTCGCCAGCATTTGCTGGGAGGTAAAGATTCCCGCCGCATTCAGGCGTGCCGCCATGCGTTTGTTGATTCCCGTGAAATCGGTCAGCTTGAGCCCGTACAACCGGTCGGGCAGATCTTCTTTCTGGAGAACTACGAGCCCATCCGGTTTCTGAATCTCAGTCGCGATTTTGGCCAGGAACGGATTGGTTGCGATGCCGATGCTGGCCCGGATTTCGGGCCCTATATCCTCGCGCAACTTGCGCTTTAGGCTCAACGCAAGTTCTTGAGCGTGTACTGGATCGCGCTCGGCTCCGATGAGCCGAAACCGCATTTCGTCGATGCTGCAGACCTGGTCTACCGGCAGCACATTCTCTACAACTTCCAGGACCCGATGGTGGTACCCCACGTAAACGGCCGGCCGCGCCTTGACAATCGCGATTCCCGGGCACATGCGTTTCGCGTCGCGAATCATGGTTCCGCACTTCACCCCGAACCGCTTAGCCTCATAACTCGCGGCAATTACGAAGCTGGTGTCTGCGTCCACCGGAACGACGGCAACCGGTTCGCCACGAAGCTCTGGCCGCTCTTGTTGCTCAACGCTCGCAAAGTAGGAATTGAGGTCCAAGAACAGCGTGCTGAGGGGGCGCGACTGCTTCTCTATGGGTAGAACATCGTCTACCATAGTCTTATTCTACGCTAGCACGACCCAAAGGTGACGAGCAATCTCGTTTCCGACCGTGTGCGTTTGGTCGCCGACCTTTAGGTGGATCAGCTTATCGACCGGGGTGCTGCCCGTCGCCTCGAACTCAGCTCCAGGGCGCAGGCCGAGGTCATCCAGCCGTCGAAGGAACTCCACCCGCTCGTCCGAGATTCGGAAAACCTTGAGCTTTCCGACCGGCGCTTCTTGTAAGCGAAAACTAGGATCCGGAGCATCTGGGTCAACCGGGTTGCCGTGTGGACACGTTGTTGGGTGCCCAAGCTTGGTGTCCATTTTGTCGATCACGTCCTCCGACAAATAGTGCTCTAGCTTGCAAGCGAGTTCATGCACATCGTCCCACGGAAGATCGAGCTCGTCGACTAAGAACCGTTCCAGAATCCGATGCGCCCGGGTGAGCTGCTTCGCAACCTTTTCGCCAAACTCGGTGAGTCGAATACCTTGGTAAGGCGAATGCTCGGCCAATCCCATTTCGGCAAGTTTCTTGACCATGGTCGAAGCGCTGCCAGCGCTCACCTGCATGTACGTCGCAATTTCGCCCGTCGAAACCGAATCGACCTCTTTCTGGAGCCGGAAGATGCCCTCGACGTACTCTTCGACGCTTTCGCTGAAAGCGCGCTGCTTCTGATCTTCGCTACGCGGTCGGCAACTCGCGGGGACTCTCAGCGTGAGTTCTTGCTTCGGCATGAATCTATTATGGGTGTCAATTCTCCTACCGTAGTGCAGCCATGCCGTCGCATTCGTGACGGTGAACAGAGTTAGCCCAAGTACCAGGGCCCGCCCATGCCATTCGCAATTCGCGAATACCGAATAGATTGTTGCCGACACTCACGAGCAGCGTCGGCAACAATCGCTCAGCTCAGCAGAAACTGCTTGATGCGATCTAAGCCGCGTAGCGCGCCCACCAGCCCTGTGCCGATGATGAGCACCATGACCGCCGAGAGCAGGTCTCGGAAGAACCACATCGCCGCCGCGACGTGCCAAGTTGCCACGATGATGAACCACACGAAAAAGCCCTCGATGGCTTTCTGTGAGGCATCTTTCCGAATTCGCCGATTCCTTTCAGCAATTGTCATAGAGACTCCCTTCTCAACCTTTAGCGTTACCTTAACATACTTTTTCTGATAAAGCTAAGGATATTATCGGAATCATCCCAATTTTCCTCAGGGAATTCTCCGAGATTTGAAACTTTGATCGGTTTGAGTCGTTTGGACTCCCGTCAGGAACGCCTTATGAATCTCGCGATTGCATGTATTTCCGCCTTTTTGGCTCCCACCCCGTTTGAGAACCCCAGCCTAATTGGAGCCTTGAGCCAATTCGAGTTTGCCAAGCCCGAGTTTGCAAAGCGAAGCGTCGTAAATGAAGCAAAGATCGTGGACGTCGCGATGTTCAAGAACGGCTACGCCGTCGTCACCAGGCAGTTCGAGATTGATGAATCTGGCACCACTAACTTGAGCTACATTCCGCAAAGTTCCATCGGCACCTTGTGGTTCAGCACGGTCGGAGGCGCGCAATTAAAGGCGGTTACGGCCACGACCCTGAAAAAGCCAGAGACCACCAATCTTGGAAGTCTTGAGCAGATTCTTGCCGCAAACGTTGGCAAGGTGCTACAGCTTGACTATCGGCAAGGAGAGGCTGGTTATCCGTTCGTTAGAGGAAAGTTGCTTGCAATAAACGGCGACTATATCGCGATCGAAACGCCAACCGGCCAACAAGTCTTGACGAAAGCCGGCATTCAAAGGATCACGCCGGAAGACGGACAACTCGTATATACGACCTCATACGAATCTGCCACACGCGTGGTCCAATTCAAAACCACGGGCAAAGGCAAAATTCAGATGCTGTCTCTAGAGCGTGGAATCTCCTGGACCCCGGGCTACGCGATCGAACTGACCGATGATAAAGAACTCAAAGTCATCTCGAAAGCTACGATCAGCAACGACCTCAACGATTTCGAAAACATCGACGTGCGGCTCATTACCGGCTTCCCGAACCTTCCCTGGGCCAGCGTTCTAGAACCATTCCTAAGCGGATCTCCAACGAATGGTCCGTTCCTTGGCGGTGGATTCGGCGGTGGTTCTCAGGCTCCGGCCGCAATGATGACTCAGAATCGAATGGCAAAGGAGGCCGTCATGGCCGACTTCAGTGCGGGAATGTCTGCGCCAGCCGACGCGAGCGGCGAGCAGAAAGAAGACCTGTTCTTCTACAAGTATCCAAAGGTTTCGCTCAAGACGGGCGACCGCGGCTACTACATCCTCTTCGAGGCAAAGTCTCCTTACAAGACCCTCTTCACGGCTGACCTTCCCGACTCAACGTCGCCGGATTCAACCTACCGAGGATTGCCAGACGGTCCCGCTGATGTATGGAACACGTTGCAGTTCCGCAACACCTCGGGCCAGCCGCTTACGACCAGCATTGCAACAGCCTTCAGCAAAGGTGACATCGTCGGCCAAGGGATGCTGAACTACACCCCCGCGAACGCCGATGCCGAACTCCAGATCAACAAGTCGCTCGACATCCGAGTCGAAGCGACGGAAGAAGAGCTTTCCCGACAGCGGGGCGCGATCAAGTACTTCAACAGCGAGCAGCCGCTCTACGACCTGGTCACCCTAAAGGGCGTCATCGAGATTCGGAACGACAAGAACAAGGAAGTCAAGCTTCGAATTCGAAAACAGATCAGCGGCGAAATCTTGGAAGCCGAGACCGCCGAAGTCGCAAAAACGGCCAAGGGGCTCAAAGCCGTGAACCCGAACGCAACGTTAACATGGAATCCAACGCTTTCGCCCGGTAAATCGCTTAAACTGAATTACAGCTACAAGCTCTACCTGCGAAGTAGCTAGTCACCCTATGGCCATTATCAGCGCGCTTCTCCTTGGGCTCTCGCAATCGGTGTATTTGCCGAATGCGCACGCCCACAACGACTACGTCAACCCGAAGCCGCTGACCGAAGCCGTATCACTCGGGTTCAAGAGCATCGAAGTCGACGTGTTCCCGGTCAATGGCAAGCTCCTTGTGGGTCACGACAAGAAGGATCTCAAGCCGGGAAACACCATCGAATCGATGTACTTGAACCCGCTTGTAGCGCGGGCCAAAGAGAACGGTGGCTGGATCTACGGCCCACGCGAGGAGCTATGGCTGCTCGTGGACATCAAAGAGAAGGGGCCCGAAGCGTACGCACTGCTGAAGCAACTCGTAAAACCGAATCAACAGTACTTCACCGGCTACAGCATTCCGGGCGGAGTCGTGCCTTCGGCAATCCGAATCATTCTCAGCGGAGATCGGCCGATTGATATCGTCAAAAAGGAGGACGTCCGATACGCATTCATCGACGGGCGCCTGTCCGACCTAGAAAAAATCGATGCGGAGCTGATGCCGCTGATCAGCGACAGTTGGTACGAAAACTTTGAATGGCGAGGCTCCGGTGCGGTGAACAACAAGGATCGGTTCAAGCTACAACTCGCCGTCAACCGAGCCCATCGGCAGGGCCAGAAGTTGCGGTTCTGGGCCACTCCAGATACGCCGGTCGCTTGGAAGACGCTGAGAGACTTCGACGTTGATGTCATCGGCACCGATCAGCCCGCAAAGCTGGCGGGTTTCCTCAAAGCATATCGATAAGATCGCGATTCATCTGCGCGACCAGCTCTTCCTGTTGCTTCGCGAACGCCACGAGCTTCTGCTCTAGGCGTTCGTTTCCTACTGCCAAAATCCGAACGGCAAGTAATCCGGCGTTCTTGGCGTTGCCGATTGCTACTGTCGCAACCGGGATTCCGGCGGGCATTTGGACGATGCTCAAGAGCGAGTCTTCGCCGCCAAGGTGCTTCAGTGCGACCGGCACGCCAATCACCGGGAGCGTCGTCAAACTGGCAACCATTCCGGGCAGGTGAGCCGCGCCGCCTGCGCCGGCAATAATGACCTTCAGCCCTCGGCCACTCGCACTTTGCGCGTATTCCACCATCTTAAGCGGAGTCCGGTGAGCGCTCACAACCTGAATTTCGCAGCTGACGCCAAACTCGGCCAGAATTTCCGCCGCCGGTTTCATGGTCTCAAGGTCGCTCTTGCTGCCCATGATAATGCCAACGGTCGGAGTCATTTTTTCACCTTACCTTTCACCGATCGCGCGACTTCCACAACCGCTTCCGCATAGCGCTCGCTCGCACCGGTGTTTTCGGCGACAAAAGCACGTGCTTCCTCTCCGATGGCCCGAAGCCGAGCGGGGTCGGCCAGCAGCTGTCTTGCCGTCGTCGCGATCTCGCTCGCTCCAACTTGAGTCGTGCCCTTCGCCGAGGCCGCCACGTCGCGGAAGTTACGCATATTCGGCCCGTGGATGACCGGCACCCCGTGGGCAAGCGGCTGGATGATGTTCTGCCCTCCAAGGTCGGCAAACCCGCCTCCAACGACCGCGAGCGAGGCGACCGCGTACAGCGCGCTCAGTTCCCCGTAAGAATCTAAAATCAGGATCTGCTCTTCGCCCAACTTTTCACCCGCAGATCGACGCCGAATCGGACCGGAAAAGTGCTTTGCGTACGCACCGTCAAGCTCCGCTTTTCGATCAATATGCCGGGGCGCGAACACAACTTGGTAGTCCGGTGTTAGCTTCTTGGCTTCTGCCAAGCAGTCATCAAACTCCTCGTGCCGGATCGAACCGAAGATGACAACCGGCTTCTCGGGCAAGAGCCCAAGCTCAGCTTGCCACTCGGCGACCGACTTCCCTCCCGATTCCACCGCTTGATCGAACTTGCAGTTTCCAAGGACGCGCACGTCTTTCGCTCCGAAACTGGTCATCCGCTCCGCATCCGGCGCTGCCTGCATCAGCGCGGCCTTGAGCCACTTTGCCATCTGCTTGTACAGCGGCGCAACGCGGTTCATCCCTCGGAAACTCCGCTCGCTAATGCGGCCATTCACCAGCACCACCGGAACGTCAAATACGTCCGCTGCCCAAAGGAAGTTGAACCAAAGCTCAGTCTCCATGAGCACGGCGACCTTCGGACGGACGGTCTGAATTGCGCCAAG
Organism: bacterium; assembly: GCA_027485645.1. Lineage (GTDB taxonomy): Bacteria > Armatimonadota > Fimbriimonadia > Fimbriimonadales > Fimbriimonadaceae > Fimbriimonas. Next base: position 301,861 of record JAIXQR010000001.1, on the reverse strand, counting down.
CTGAAAGCGCGCAACGTCAATCGGGAAGTAAATCACGTGGTTCACCACGCCACCTAAGAGCGGCTGGGCGGTCTCGAACCCACTGCTCGTCGTGACGCTCAGAACCAAGTCATATTCCGGCAACTTGCGACGGATCGCCTGCAGAATCGGCTTCGCCGCGACGACTTCGCCCACCGACACGGCGTGAAACCAGATTCGGTTTTCGTGACGCGGAAGGTCGTACTGCCCGAACCGCTGTTTCCAGTTCGGCATTGGCTGCCGACGACGCGCGCGCAGCCACATCCACGGACCCCAGATTGGTGCCAGCAGCGTCAGGACGATGTTGTAGACGAGGAACATTAAGCTTCGAAACTTCGGCCCGTGATCCGGCCAAATGCTTCCACGTACTTCGCTCGGGTTTGGCTAACAATCTCTGCAGGAAGCGCCGGACCGGGCGGGAGTTGATCCCAGCCACTTTCGGCAAGATAGTTCCGCACGAACTGCTTGTCGTAGCTGGCCGGACTGGAGCCCGGAGCGTACTTTTCGGCGTCCCAGAACCGGCTGGAGTCGGGGGTCAGCGCTTCATCAATCCAGATTATTCCGTCATCCGTCCAGCCAAACTCAAACTTGGTGTCCGCCAAAATGATGCCGACGTTTGCGCAGTGCTCCGCTGCCTTTGCATAAATCTCAAGAGTCTTTGAGCGAATGAACTCCGCGGCCTCGAGCCCAATTTGATCCACGACCGCAGCAAACGAGATGTTCTCGTCGTGCCCTTCTTCTGCCTTGGTAGCGGGTGTAAAAATCGGCTCCGGCAGAAGCGACGCGTCTATCAAGCCAGCGGGCAAATCTAGTCCGTGAATGTTTCCACCCGACTTGGTGTACTCCTTAAACAAGCTTCCGGTGATGTAGCCGCGGGCGACGCACTCGATTGGCAAAGGCTTTGCCTTCTTAGCAATCGTGGATCGTCCGGCAAGCTCTGGCTGCGGCTTCTTGCAGCGACTCGCAACCTCAGCGTCATCGGTGGAAATAATGTGGTTCGGGCACAGGTCTGAGAATTTCTCAAACCAGAACGTGCTCATCTGGGTGAGGATGCAGCCCTTGTCCGGGATTCCGTTCGCCATCACCGCGTCGAAGGCGCTAATTCGATCTGTAGCGACGATGAGCAACTCGTCTCCCAGATCATAAACCTCTCGGACTTTCCCGCACCGCGCGGGAGGCAGTCCAAAAACGGCGGTGTGGAGCAGTTCAGGCATGCCTGATTATTGCGCGGATTCCGGCGTCAGCTCGTCAGACGAGTTAACGCCGGAATCCAATTTGCTCCTTACTTCAGGCGCTTGACGCGGATGTTTCGCAGTGCCACTGGGTCACCGTGATCTTGGAAGACCAGGTTTCCGACGGCTCGCTGTCCGTAGATCGCCGCGTTGGCGAATTTCGACTTGACCACTCGCTCTTTCCAGTCCGGGCTGTTGATCACATAATCCGCGACCTTCTTTCCGTTGAGCCAGTGCTCGATCTTGTTTCCACGCGCAACCACCCGGGAGCTGTTCCACTGCCCAGCGGCGCGAGCCTGGGCTCGGTCCGTCGGATAGATCGCATAGACCGAGCCAGCGCTGGTCATTGCGCTTCGGCCATCGTTGTGCCGAAGGTTGTCCAGCAACTGATACTCCGGTCCGGTGACGTATGGGGCGGTGTATTCCTCGGTTGAGCGATACATCATCCCACTGTTCCCGCCCGGTCCAACTTTCCATTCCCATCGGAAATCGAAGTCGCTGAACGTATCGATCGTTCGAAGATCGCCGCCACCACCCGAGCCGGGAACGAAGCGAATTTCGCCATCGATCGCCTTCCAACCCGTCGGCACAGCCTTCTGGCGGAAGCCTATCCAGTTGCTCAGCGACTTACCATCGAACAGGAGTTCGAAGCCTTCCTTCTTTTCCTGTTCGCTCAGGCCGACCACCGGTTTTGCCGGATTGGGCTTAACCGTCGCGTTTTGCGGAATTTCGTTGAGGGTGTACCAAGCTTCTGTGCTCCAGAGGTTGTCACCAGATTTAGAAAGCAGGGTCGGATCGAGTCGGAAGTAAACGACGTTTCCGGCCTTGAGGCCGTCGAGTTCCACGAAGACCTTCTTTCGGTCCTTCGAAACCGTGATCGACTTGGGCTGCTTAACCTCAGTGTCCACCTTGGGTCCACCGTACTGCTCCGTTGGCACGTAGCGCCAGGTCTGCACGGTGTAGTCCGCCGCGTCGTTGCCGTTGAACTCAGCGAGCGGTTGCGTCAGTTCCAGTTCAAATCCGTTCGTCTTCGCGCGCGTAGCAAGGATTTCGAACGTGGACTTTCCGTTGAACTTGATCTTCTGGAGGCCAAAGCGCTCCTTTCCTTCCTGTCCCCAGTTGCCTGCGGCGCCGATGCCACCGATGTACAGCGCACCATCTGGACCCCAAGCAATGCGATTGACGCCAGCTTCCAGGCCCTGGGTGAAGCGATAGACCGCACCTTGGAGCACACCGTTGACCTGCTCAACGAAAACGCGCTTGACGCCCCCGTGAGTCACGTCGCCGTGCAACATCTGGCCCTTGTACGGGCCGTCGTTCATCGTCGTTGGGTTACTTGGCGAGTTGCCGATTTCGCCCTGCGGAAGCCAAACCACCGGTGGCTGTTCTTTCAGACCCTTTGTGCCAATCGGATCAACCGATCGGGATCCAAAGAACGCGCCCGGCTTGTAATGGAGAATCTTCGAGCTGGGCAGCCAGTCGCCCTGGTTGTCGGCGATGAAGATTTCGCCCTTATAGCCAAAGCCGATTCCGTTTGGAGTTCTCAGACCGTGGGCAACGAGTTCGTAGTCGCCCGTCTTGGCATTGATCTTGACCACCTTGCCGCGATCAGGGTTCTGCGGCTGTGTGCTCGCTCCACCAGGATTGATCGCCGTCGCGAGGTTTCCGTAGAAGTAGCCGTCCTTGTAAACGAGTCCGAACGCGAACTCGTGGAAGTTGTCCGTAACTCCCCAACCGTTCGCGAGCGCGTAGTACTCATCCGTAATGCCATCGCCATTCTTGTCGATGAGTTTCGTGAGTTCCTGCTTTTGCAGAACGTAGATGTCCTTGCCCACAACCGCAAGTCCGAGCGGCTCGGCGAGTCCCTTTGCAATCTGGGTGACCTTCACCGACTCCGCACCCTTTTCGATACCGCTTAGCTTGTAAACCGCACCGTCAGCGTCCCAAGTGCAAACGAGCATTTCACCGGTCGGCAGGAAGGCGATTCCGCCGACGCGTGGTTTGAAGTCCTTCGGACGAATCGTTACGAGATCGTATGAAGGATGGACTCCTTCGAGTGGTCGCTGGTCGCCGGGGCGGCTGTAGTTGCCTTCGACGATCACGTTTTTGCGGCCTGGAGAAGTCACGCGGACTTCGCCTTCGATCGTCGTGAACACGCTTGCCGGCGCGAGCTCCCAGGTCGACGAGCCAGGCTTCTGCCATTCGAGTCTGAGGGTCGCGTCTGCGCCACCCTGGAAGTACTCGATGCGGAACGGATGCTCGCCTGGATCAAGGGTGAACTCACCGGTGTTGAAATCGAACGAGTGCAAGCCGTCGTGATTCACGACCAAAGTGTCGCGAATGTAGAGGTTCGAACCGTCATCGCTGCCCAAGCGGAACTTGAACTTGCCGCTGTCTTTGATGTTCAAGAATCCGCTGATGTGGACGATGAAGTTCTCTTCGAACCCGCCAAAGTCGTCCTTGTTCTTGAGGTCAATAACCGGCAGAACGTAAGATTTGTTCGGCGTCTGGGCGGCAACGAGCACCGGCACCTTGGAGACTCCGATTCCAATATCGTAAACGCGAACCGCGACGCCAGGAATTCGACCAGCGACTGGCTCCTGGGGCAGGCTGGCAGGGCCAGCAAACAGAATTTCGTCGTTCTTCTCAACCGATGTGGTCGGCTGAATAAATCCAACAACTAGGTGATTGAGCGTTGGCCCAAGCTTGCCGCCGTTTGCGACCCGAGCACGCTCTTCCTGCTCCTCGTTGCGCTCAAAGATGAGCTCGCCATCAATGACCAACTGCTTTTGGCCATTGACCATGACTTCCTTTTCCGAAAGAATCTTGAAGTCACCTTGGGAGATGAACTCGCGCTTGTTCGCGATCGACTCAACTCGGGTTTTGAGCTTGAGCTTCAGGTCATCGGTGAGGTCGTAAACCTTGAATTGGCGCACGAAGCCGGCACGGTCGTTCCGGTTGTAAAACTCCGGCGTCTCTTCGATCCGAATTGACGGCTTTCCGGGGCGAGTGATTTCGTACTGGAGGACGCATTGCTTGTCCTCCATTCGGTAACCCCGATACTTGATCGGGGCTGGCATGGTTTGGCCACTTTGCTCAATGAACCAGACCGGCTGATCCACGATGCCGCTTTCGTACCGAGCTCCTTCGCTGGTGGGCTGTGGACCGTGGGAGGCGGTGTAGACCGCCCCATCGAACTTGACGCCGCCTGCCCAGGCTTTATACAGCCCGCAGTTGGTCGCATCGTATGCCACCCAGAGCTTGTCATTTAGGGCAAGGGTGACAATCCGGGCTCGCTGATCGAGCACGGAGCGGAAAACCCAGATGTCTCTGGGCCGTTGCGGAGCAGGCGGGGTGACGAATTGTGGTGAGTAGATCACCAGGGAAGCTAGGAGCCCGAGCACCCCTGAGTTTTACCCCTGTTGGTTCTTTAACTTAAACCTTAATCCGCCCGGAACGATCTTAGCTTGTGGCTTCAACTTCGGATCGAGGATGAGGGTCTTCACAAAGTACTCCCACATTCGATTCGTGTTCATTTGGGTGTGCCCCTGATCTGGCCCAACCTGCATGTCATACCGCTTGCCCGCACGCTCCAGAGACCGGATGAACATGTACGTGTTGGCCGGGTGAACGTTGTTATCGGAGGTACCGATATACAGCATCAGGTTGCCTTTCAACTCTTTGGCGTACGTAAAGGCCGAACCCGCCTCATAGCCCGCTTTGTTCTCACCTTCGGCCGGCAGTCCCATAAATCGCTCGGTGTAAATCGTGTCGTAGTGCCGCCAGTCGGTGACGCTGCTGCTGGCACAAGCGGTGCGGAAAACGCCGGGATGCCGCAGGATCGCCATGATCGAGGCATATCCGCCGTAAGACGTTCCGTAGATCCCGACCCGGGCCGGATCGACGTAAGCTCGCTTACCGAGTTCCTTGATGCCTGCCGCCTGGTCGTCAATCTCAACGACCCCAAGCTTGCCGTAGACCGCATCGCGGAAAGCCTTGCCTCGGCCATTCGTGCCGCGACCGGCAAGGTTCACCACCAAGAAGCCCATCTCGGTGAGCGGGCTTGGCGCGCGGAAACTGACCTGAGGACCGCCGGATTCCGGTCCGGCATAAACACTCAGAACCAGTGGGTACTTCTTACTCGGATCGAAGTCGGATGGGAACTGCACCGTGCCATAGCAATCGGTCACGCCATCGGCAGCTTTGAATTTGAACAACTCCGTTTTCTTGAGCCCAAGCTTTTCCCACTCAGTAAGGTCGGACTTAGCGAGCACTACCTCCGGCTTACCGGGCTGTACAAGGACCGTTTCTGGCGCAGAATCCGGCGTTTGGCGAACGGTGACGTACTTCTCGCCATCGGGAGCCAAGTTCACCGAGTGGTTGAACTTTTGATCGGTTAGTATCTTGTCTGAATTGCCATCCAAGGTCGCAACGTGGAGTTGGATGAAGTACGGATTGTCCAGTCCAGCCGCCGTGTAGAAGACGCGATTCTTGGCTTCATCTACCCGAACGATGCTGATGACATCTCGCTCAAGCTGGGTAATCGGGTTGAGCATTCCCTCCTTTAGATTGGCGAGATAGAGGTTCTTGAATCCGTTCCGCTCGCTGCTCCAGATGAATCGCTTTTGATCCTTCAGGAATTCCGCATCGGGATGGTTTTCAGCCCAACTCTGCAGTTGTTGCTCTTCAAGGATGACCCGCGACTTCCCGGTTTTGGGGTCTGCCGTGCAGAACTGCATGACGTTCTGCTTTCGGTTGGTTCGGTTGAAGAATAGCTCCTTACCGTCTGGCGACCACTTGACGTCGTACACGTACTCGCCCAGTGTTGCGTCGCCAAACTGTGTATCCACGGTGATGGATGCCCCGGTTGTTGGATTTGCAATGCGCAATTGAACGACCGGGTTCACCGTCCCAGCCTTTGGATAGGCTTCGGTGTCAAGCGTAGATTGGAACTCCGTTTGCGCCAGGGCCAGGTAGTAGTCCTTCACCGAGGTTTCGTCGAATCGGTAGTAAGCCAGCTTCGAGCTATCGGGCGACCACCACATTGCCTCGCGCACATTGAGTTCCTCTCCGTAAACCCAACTGGCCACGCCGTTCTTGATTCGCTTGTCGACAGAACCGTCAGTCGTGAGCGCTTTCTCCGCGACTCCGGTGCCCTTTACATAAACGTTTCGATCGCGGGTAACCGCAGTCCACTTTCCGTCCGCCGAAGTGGCAGTGTCGAACTGTCGACCGCGCTCCGGAGCCTGCCGGGCCCCGCCCGCGCGACGGTTTGTTGGAGTGGAGGCGGCGGTAACTTCGGTGATCGCACCGGTCGCGAAGTCATAGCGGCTCGTCTTTCCGCGAACGGTGAAGGTGACGCCCTTTCCATCTTCGTCCCAAACGACCGAGGCAACGCCTGGCTGGAACGTTTGCGCACGGGCGAGCTTTTGGTATCGATCGTATCTCGGCATTTCCGCAAAAACCTCCTGAGCAATGGCTACCGATCCGAGAGCGAGCCCCGAAATCAGCAAGCCGGGAACAAGGAAAAATCTGTTAGCCGAAAAGCGCATAGACGGCATTATCCGACACTCTGCCCGTTTTCGACTTGCGGTTGCTTCCATTTTCGGCTAAGCCAAACCGCAAACGGTGCCAACACTAGCGCGGGCAAAAACGCCGCCGTTGGCAAACTTTTGACATTGAGCAACCCGAAAGCCGTGGCAATCAGCATCAGGCCACCCGTCGCCGATGCCTCCCGAATGAACTCTGGATCGTCCGCAATCGGCTTCAGCGGCTTTGCCAAAAGCGTCAGCCCGCCCTGAATCAGGAAAACCAAAATCGCACTGGCAAGCACCCCGACCCCAAGCGTGGCCGCCAGAAACATCGCGGCTACTCCGTCCAGCAAGCTCTTTATGGCCAGCAACTCGATCTTGCGATCGAGGGCATCCTGGAGGCAGCCGAGCAAGGTCATCGGCCCAACGCAGAACAGTACCGTTGCCGTGATGAGCCCTTCCTGGAATCGGCCGGCACCGCCAAAGGCTTGCTTCATCTGGTCGGCAAGATTCGCCAGGCCAGCTTCGATTCCCATCAATCGGCCCAGAATGCCGCCAATCGTGATGGCGGCGGCAACGAGCATCAGTTGCTTGGTCTCAAAAAAGGTCTTCATCCCAAGCCCCAGCGTCACGAGGCCTAGACCAGTGAGGGCAACTTCCATGAGGCCCTCGGGAATGATCTTCCCGAGGGCCAAGCCGATGCCTGCACCAACCGCAACCGTTGCGGTGTTCAGTAAAGTTCCGCGCATAGCGGAACTAGTTTCCGGTCGTGTTTCGCTTTAGCGGACCCGATCGATCCGCGAGTTCAGCAGCGGTGAGATAACCAAGCTTCGCCGCGTTCGCGATCTTCTCGTAGTTGATCTTGTCGGCGGTGTCCGTTGGCTGGTGGTAGTCCGGGTGGAATCCATCGAAGAAGAAGGCGATTGGAATGCCGACCTTTGCGAAGTTGTAGTGGTCGCTTCGCGTGTAAACATCCTCCGCGTCGTACTTGAACTTGAACTTGGTGTGCTGGTTCAGGCGCTGAATGATGTCGTCAATCTCATTTGAGATCTTCTTGGTTCCGACCAAACGGATCGTATCTCGGTTTTCGTCTGCCTTATCGACTCGGTTCGGGTCGCCGTTCTGAACGCCATCGCTGTCGCGTCCGACCATGTCCATCTGGATCTCCGCGATCATCTTGTCGTGCGGCATCTTCGGATTGTCCGAATAGTAAGCGCTACCCAACAGTCCGCGCTCTTCGCCGCAGAACCACATAAAGATGATGCTGCGCTTCGGCCTCACCGGATTGGTGCTGAATGCTTTGGCGATCTGAAGAACGGCCGTGCTTCCGCTTGCGTCATCGTCTGCGCCCGGATAAACCACGCCGCCCGTAACCCCGAGGTGATCGAGGTGTGCACCGATACCGACCGTTTCGGCTTTCAACGTTGGGTCGCTACCTTCGAGAATGCCAATAACGTTCGGCACGCCGACTTCTTCAAACATTCCCTTGCCGGAAATCTTGATGTCGCCGAGTTCGGTTGCTTCCGAAACCGTTGCGGCCGGGGTTGCTAGAGATATGTCCTTTTTGACGCTGCTCGCAAGCTTCTTCACGCCAGCTACGGTGATGCTTCCACGGATATTTGCCCGTGCTCCGGCGGTTGGTGCGGTCCGAGTTGGGCTCCATTCTCCGGCGGCCACGCTCTTACGCAGGCTCAAAATCAGCTTCGGACGGTTGCCAGCGAACTGTCGCATCAGGTCGCGGGACTGCGTACCGACGATGATGACAATCGCATCCTTAAGAACCGCAGGTTCGGCGAGGGCAGCCCCACCCGTTCGGAGCACAACGGCTTTACCTTCAACGGTGAAAGCTTCCGTCGCACCAGACAGGGCGATGTCGGAGCCAACCGACGCTTTCTTGCCCGCAAGCTCCACGCTCACAGAACCCGGATCGATGCGACTTCGATAGAACGGCATGTTCTGGAAATAGGTGCCGTTGTCGCCTAACGGCTTGATGCCCCAGCCTTTCAGTTTCCCGGCAACGTATTCCGCCGCCTTTTGGAAACCAGGCTGTCCGGTGCCTCGGCCCTGCGTTTCGGGTCCGGCAAGGTAGCCCAAGAACTCGCGTCCGTCCTTTTGGTTGATGCTCTCGAAACCAACCTTCTGGGCGGCTGGTGGGGGGACGCTGCCAGCGTATTGGGCAAACGAGAGCGAACTCAGTCCTACTAGTAGGACGGAAACAGGTAGGCGACGCATAGGTGGTTAATATACGCGACATTTCCCGCATCCGAGTTCCGCGAAAGTCCTAACCCAGTAATATTTCCGCCGAGCGGGCTCATATAATTAGACAGTTGGCTAAAGATCAAACTACCGAGAGTGATCACGGTTATCGCGCGCTTGCCGATCCGACTCGGCGCAAAATTCTGCGAATGCTCGGCGATGGCGAGATGTCGGCCGGACAGATCGGCGATGCCTTCCCGATCTCACCGGCCTCCATGTCGCACCACTTCAACGTGCTGAAGCAAGCCGGACTCATCTCCGGAAGGCGCGAAGGGCAGCAAATCTTGTATTCGGTGAACACCACCGTGATGCAGGAACTCGCCGCGCTCGTGCTCGATTTGATCCAACGCCCCGAAACTTCTCCATTGGAGATCACCGAATGAACATCAAGAAATCGCTGCTGATCCAAGGCGGCATGTTGCTTCTCGGCTTTCTATACAGCCTCTACATGAACGCCCAGCTTCCAGATCGGGTGCCGACCCACTGGAACATCAACAACCAGCCCGATGCCTGGGGACCCAAGAGCACATTGCACTACCTAGGTCTCGGAATTCTGTTGCTTGGACCCTTGCTCACGTGGGCAATTCCGAAGCTTTCTCCGAAAAACTTTGGCTCGGAAACCTTCGGCGAAACCTATTCCACCATGATGCTGCTGGTGCAAGGCATGTTCCTGGCCATCCATTACGTCATCCTGCGCTCCGCTCTCGGCGACATCAGCAACATCGGGAACGTGATGATGGCGGTGGTTTTTGCCTTCTTTGCCTTCTTCGGCAACCTGATGGGCCGCATTAAGCGCAACTTCTACATGGGCGTTCGAACCCCGTGGACCTTGGCAAGTGAACGTGTTTGGTTGGCCACTCACCGGCGAGCCGGACGCCTTTGGTTCTTCGGCGGCATCGCGGGCGTACTGTTCAGCTTGCTACCGTTCCCGATGTACGTGCCGTTGACAGCGCTCATTCTGATGTCATTTGCCCCCGTCATCGATAGCTACTTGCTTTCCAAAAAGCTCGAACCAGACGAGTCGCCGCAATAAAAAAGCCGCCTCACCGAAGTCGGTGAGGCGGCCCGTGAGTTTCTTAGATCAGAGTTGCTGACCGACGAAGTTGACGATGTCGGCGATTCGGCTGCTGTAGCCCCACTCGTTGTCGTACCAGCTGACAACCTTAACCATGTTGCCAAGGCCAATCGTGTCGACTGCGCTGAAGATGCTCGAGTGCTCGTTTCCGCGCAGGTCGGTGCTGACCAACTGCTCGTCGGAGTACTGAAGGATTCCCTTCATCGCACCCTCGGCGTACTCCTTCATGCTCGCGTTGATTTCTTCGACCGATGCTTCCTTCGTTAGGAGCGCGGTGAAGTCAACAACCGAGACGGTTGGAGTTGGAACGCGGAAGGCCATACCCGTGAACTTGCCTTGCAATTCTGGGATGACCAAGCCAACGGCTCGGGCGGCGCCGGTGCTGCTTGGAACGATGTTTTGCGAAGCGGCTCGCGCATCGCGGAGATCCTTCGCGGCAGTGTCCTGAGTTTTCTGGCTGTTCGTGAAAGCGTGGACGGTGGTGAGGAGGCCCTTTTCGATGCCGAACTTCTCGTGAAGAACCTTTGCAACCGGTGCGAGGCCGTTCGTGGTGCAGCTCGCGTTCGAGATCACGTGGTGCTTGGCCGGATCGTAAACGTTGTCGTTAACGCCAAGCACAACCGTAAGATCTTCGTTCTTTGCAGGCGCGGAAATGATGACTTTCTTCACGCCGTGGTTCATGTGCGCAACCGCCTTGGTTGCATCGGTGAAGAAGCCAGTGGATTCGACAACTACGTCAACCCCAGCCGAATCCCAAGCAATCGCACCGGGATCTTTCTCTGCAAAAACCTTGATTGGCTTGCCGTTGACAAAGAGCTCGTCGGCATCCCCAGACACGGTTCCGGCAAACGGACCGTACGTGGAGTCGTACTTAAAGAGGTGGGCGTTGGTTTTGACGTCCGTCAGGTCGTTGATTGCGACGACTTCGATGGCTTCGGGGTACCGAGCCAAAATCGTGCGGAGAGACAAGCGGCCAATGCGGCCAAATCCGTTGATACCTACGCGAATTGCCATAACGCTGTAACCAGTCTGGTTTACCGGCGTCTTTGCCGTCTACCTTCAGGAGTTTACCTAGCCGACTCCTCCAGGCCGATTTAGCTGGGCCGAAAACGTGCGGTTGACGCTACCGCCGTGCCGATGAGCAGCAACACAAACGTCCCGACAAACGGGCTGTAAGGCGACTGTTCGAACAGCCAAGTTCCCGTTGGCCCCGCAACCACCGCGCCGACGCCCTGCGCTGCCATGACCGCGCCAAGGTTCTGACCTTTGCGCTCTGGATCGATTTCTGCAACTCGGGCATACCAAGCTGGCATGGCCAGCAAGAAGCCAACACCGAGCGGCAAAGCGCAACCCACCAGTACCGGCAAGGTCTGGAAGCCAGAAACGATCGTCGCAAGAGCCAGCGGAATTGAGCCCAAAAGCGACAGGGCGAGCCCAAGCATCATGGCGCGGTACGCGCCGAGTTTCTCTCCGAGCTTGCTGACCGGTCCGGCGATGGCGGCGAGTCCCAAGGCCGCCGGAAGCACCGAAGCGCCCACCGCGGATTCTGAAATCTGAAACACCTTGATCGGAAGCAACTTGGCGATAAAGCTCGGGAAGCCGATCGCGGCAAAAATGAGGAAACCGACCAGCATGTACGGCCATGCCTCCGAGGAAGCTCCCCCGGACGCTGGCTTGCTTTTCTCCTCCCGCTTAGAACTTTCGGATCGTCCGGAACCTAAGGCGAGCCCAGCTAGGGCGACAAACAGCACGCCACTCGCAACAATTCCGGCACCGGTCCAGCGGCTAAGATCGTTCGCAAAGCCTCCGAGCGGGAACGCCAGCGCAACCCCAACGAGATAACAGGTGTTCACCCACCCCATCACCTTTTGCCGCTCGACTTCGTCGCTGGCAATCGAGGCGGCCCAAAGAAAAACGCTTGGCCAAATCATCGCGGCCGCAACGCCATCGATGAGCCGCAGCGCCACCATGGAGACTGCCAAACCCGGCCAAATTGGCATCAAGATCGTGCACGCGGTGGTGAAAATGCCTAGCGCAGCACCGGTCAAAATCGGCCGCTGTGGACCAATCCGGTCGGCCCATGCTCCGAAGCGACTTTTCAGCAAGGTCTCGGAAAGCAAAAACCCCGCGAGCGCAATCCCGACCCACCGTTCCGAAAGGTGACGGTCCTGAGTCAGATAGACCGGCATCGTACTGAGGTTCAACGTGGCGAACGCAATCTCCGCTATGAGGGCGACGGCAATGCACCAGCCGACATTTACGCGCGAACGGGACGAAGGCAACGGTTGATTCATTGTTTGCCCCCAGCACTTTCTACCCCGTTATTCGAGCATTGTCCGCAGACCTTTCGCCTAAACTGGCCTCATGCCATTTGGAGATCGCAAAGTCGCGCAAGTTGCCGTCGTCGTTAAGGACATCGAGTCCGCAAAGGTGAGCTATGCCACCCTGTTCGGAGCTCCGGTTCCGCCAACCATCGTCACCGACCCTGGCCTCTCGGTCAACATGACCTACCGCGGCAAACCTTCGGACGCAAAAGCCAAGCTCGCGTTCATCGAACTGCCAAACACCCAGTTCGAGTTGATCGAACCCATCGGTGAGGACAGCGCCTGGTACGAAGGCCTCGCAAAGGCCGGGAACGGCTTCCACCACATCGCCTATTGGGTTGAGGACATGAAAGCCGCCCACGACGAACTCGCGGCGCAAGGCATCGTAATGATCCAGCGAGGCGACATGGGCGAAGGCCAGTACGCCTACTTCGACGCTCCCGAGCAGGGCATCGTCATCGAGCTCCTCGAGAAGGTAAGGACGCCGCTCGACTAATGCAACTCGTCTCGGTTCACAAATCGGGCCGATTCCTTCAATTGGAGGACGGGGCGCCTTTCTTCTGGCTTGGAGATACGGCCTGGGAGATGTTTCACCGATTGAACCGAGACGAAATTTCCCGGTTTCTGTCGACTCGGCACCAGCAGGGCTACAACGTCATTCAGGCAGTTGCGCTCGCTGAGCTCGACGGGATTCGAGTTCCTAACGCCGAGGGCCATAACCCGCTCATCAATGAAGATCCGAGCCAGCCGGACTTGCAACCGGGCGGCTACTGGGATCTCGTGGATTACGCCTTCGACGTGGCCGAGAAAGAGCAAATCTACATTGCGATGCTCCCAACTTGGGGCGACAAGTTTCGGAAAGATTGGGGAGAGGGCCCAGAAATCTTCACCGTCGAGAATGCCCGCGCTTACGGCAAATTCATTGGGAAGCGGTACGGCAGCCGGAAAAATCTGATTTGGATCATGGGTGGAGATAGACGCCTTGATTCAATCCACCTTGAAATTGTTCGAGCGATGGCCGAAGAGATACGTGCGACCGAGTCGGAGCGGCACTTGATGTCTTTCCACCCGGTTGGAGGAAAGAGCTCCACCTCTGAAGTGCTTAACGAATCGTGGCTCGACATGCACATGAACCAGTCCGGGCACTGGTGGTTCGACATGCGGCCCGATATCATGATCGAACAGGATTTGGAACTGGACCCTGATCGGCCCACGCTAGACGGTGAACCGTGCTACGAGAACCATCGGCCGTTCAAAGGGTTCATGGAGCACAAAGATCTGAACATTCCGGTTTTTGACGCCTACTACGTCCGACGGGCCTGCTACCAAAGCGTGTTTGCCGGTGGCTGCGGAGTCACCTACGGGTGTCACGCGGTTTGGCAGATGGCGCAGCCGCAGTTTGAGCCCGTGAATTATCCGATTGGATACTGGTTCCAATCATTGCAGCTGCCGGGAGCACGCCAGCTAATCCACCTTCGAGATCTAGTCTCCGGTCCCGATTACTTTGACCGCGTTGCAGACCATTCGCTGATCCTAGACGGTCTAGGATCTGGCGCGGACACGGCAAGAGCATGGCGAACAAAGTCAGGGCAGCGAGCCGCAATCTACTTGCCAAGCCCACGCGACCTTAAGGTGAATCTCGGGCAATTGGCGGCCAGCGTCTCAGCCCTCTGGTTCGATCCCCGCACCGGGGAACGGGCAGCAGCTCAAGCAAAGGACGGCATCTTCCGCACCCCAACAGCAGAGGACTGGGTGCTCCTTTTCGAAGCGGACTAGCGGCGACTGCGAGCGCGCAGTTGCGGCTTTAACGGCGGGAAAGCGGTTCCTTCCAACGGTATCGGATACTGACCATCCGGATACGCGCGGCGAGACGTGAAAAAGGCTTCGCCGCCGGTGGCCTGCACGCGGCCTGAGTTCATTCCTCCGTCATACGCCGCCAAGATCAGCGCTAAGAACTCGGGAGGAATGCTCAGTTCGGCGTCCAGGGTCACGACAATATCATCCTTGCCTGCCGGCTCCTCTCCACTCAGATGCGCCTCAAACTGTCCTGCGAGCTGCCGAACTTTCTCGTCCGGTAAGCCATCGACTTCGATCACCGTCAAGTCCGTTGGTAAAGCCTGAAGGGAAATCTCGTTAAGAGACGCTTCCAACGCCGCGAGATCACCGCGAAACCTGATTCGACAGGCCAGCTTGGGCAGGTTCTTCACGCGCTCCTTTCCGAGAGAAACGGTCTCGGGCAAGGTCCGCAGCATGCTGGTCACCACCGTCGGCTCGTGAAACAGGCTGCTCAGCTTCGCATCCACGATCTTGAAGCCGATGTAGCGGTAAAAGCCAAGGGCGCGTTTGGTCGACGAAGCGAACACATGAATATAAAAATGGGTGTGTCCGAGCTCTTTCAGCCGATTGAAATACGCTTCGGCAAGGGCCTCGCCGCCGCGAGCACTGCCTTGAAAACCGCTGTCGATGTTGAAGTGAAAATTCGAGGTGTTCGGCGGATGGGCCGGAACTTCTCGCCAGCTTCGGAACAAAAACCACTTAACGAACCGCTGGCTCGGCGGATGGTGCCGGTACTTACCAGCCATGGCATTGCCCGCCATTCTTGCCAAGTACGGTAGCAGGATCCGCACGGCGCGCAACTTAAACCCATCCCGAATCGCGGCGACGAGGTACCCGACAACCTTTCCGTCAGCTTCGATCACCCAAGCCGCATCCGCTTCGCCATCAAGAAACGGGGCGAGCCAAATTTTGGCGAACAGCTCCTTGTCGATGAAGTACTGCTCAAGGTTGCCGCGCAAACCGTGGTCGATGCAGATTCTTTCAACGGCGGCTCGGTCGGTGGGTTGGTACGGCCGGACCGTCAACGTGCCACCGCGGACTGATAGTGGCTTACGAGCTGCTCCACCGCTCCGCGCCAATCTCTTCGCTCAGCAAACTCACGCGCATTCCGCTTCATTCTCAGTCGCAAATCCGGCGAATCCACCAGCTTTCGGACTGCTTCTCGCATCGCACGTGGCCCTTCGCAAACGAATGCGTTTTCCTCGTGATTCACAAAATCGCGCGGTCCTGGACCGTTCGCGACAATCGGCACAACGCCGGAAGCCATTGCTTCCAGAACCACGTTGCCAAAGGTGTCGGTCACGCTAGGGAAAAGTAAAACATCCGAATCGGCGTACGTCTGTGCGAGTTCTTCGCCGTGCAGGTACCCGGTGAACTTGGCACCGGTCAGTTCCTGCTCAAGCCAAGGTCGCTCTGGACCGTCGCCAATCACCCAAATCGGCACGCTCAGGCCGTTCAAAATTTCTGGCAACTGCCGCACGTTCTTTTCTGGTGCAAGTCGGCCAACGTACGAACAGACCACCTGTTGATCTTTTCGCTTCCGCTTGTTCCCGGAGAAGAGCTGCACGTCGATACCCCGCGTGAAGACCCCCAGCTTGTTGTTAAATCCATTGACCTTGAGATCCTTTGCCACGCCATCGGTCGGGCTGAGAACCTGATCGCAAGGGGTGTAGAACCACCGCAAAAACTCCCAACCGATGTTTCGCATCATCCGGCGCATCGGCGCGGCTGAGCGAAGTGCACCGTATTCCGCAAGGTGCGTATGGTAAGTGCCGAGCATTGGCAACTTAGCTCGTGCGGCAAGGTTTCGCCCAATCAGGCCCATGCTTCCGGGAGTAGCCAGATGGACGACCGAATACCGAACGTCGGTGAGCGCCTTGCGCCAGCGATCGCCGATTCGGAAGTCGGGCAACAGCTCAAAACGGAGTCGTTCGTAGTAGGAGCGGCTGAAGCGGTGATCGAACGAAAAAATGCGAACTGATCCGCGCTCTTCGACCCCTTCCGCTTCGCCATAGGTGTACACGTCAAGCGGAATCGACATGTCCTGCATGGTCTCCGCGACTTTTCGAAGGGTGTGCGCCGCGCCGTTGATCTCGAAAAACGTGTCCGTAAACAGCGCGACCCTCGGCGCTGCGTCCATATTCATTTTCGCTCGACTACGTTTTCCCATCGCGCGGTCCTCTGTTAGCTGATCTTAAAACAATCCAAAGTCGTGAGTCAAACTCACACTTCCAATTCGATAGACGCGAACCTCGTAGAAAGGTTGCTGTTCCAACCTATCGTAACCCAATGGTGTACCGAATTGGTAGCTTCTGGCGAAAGTCGTTGGGACCATCCTTAACACAACCTTAGCAATCCCGCACAAAAAGGCCCTCCCCAGCAAGCTGAGGAGGGCGATCTTCCTTTTCAGGAGGACTTAGTGGATGCCGGGGAAGCCCCAGCCGCCGCCGTTAACGTAGCCGTAGTACCAGTTCCACTGGTTGACGTTTCGTCGGTCGACCCAGATGTTCTTGAACCACTGGATCTGGCCTTTCTTCATCGACGTCGCGTGACCGTCTACGAAAACGACCGGAGCCGTCTGGGTGAAGCGGTATCGAGCGTGCGCAGCGCACTCCCATGCGCCACCGGTGGTAGCGCCGCAGTCGGAGTCGAACACCGGCGAGTAGACCGAAGTTCCAGGGGTGTAAACGTCAACGCCGTCGCGCTGGATGGTCGAGACATCACCCGGCGTTCCGAGGATGCTGCCGACCCACATCTGCTGCCAGTCGTGGAACCAGGGGTAGCTCCAGTCGTTGGAGTTAGCTCCCTTTTCCATCATCGCGATCTTGTCTGCCGGTGCATCGACCACGGACTGGGAAACGCCTGGGTTAGCGGCGCCGCCGAAGTTGTCGAAGTTATTGACGAAGAGGCCCATGTGGACGCCGTAGCTGAACGACGCGCCGGTGCTGAAACCAGGGCGGGAAGCTCGAGGGTTACCTGGGCTGCGGAAGATGCCGTCCTGAGCGAAGTTCTGATCAACGCCCGTGGAGCTCACGCGCTTATCGCCGCTCTTGAGATATGGGTAGATGGCGGTCGCCCAAGTGACGTGGTTGTCACCGGAGCCGTACTCCGACTGCGCGAACGAGTCGTCGTAGTCGCCGGAGTACATCAGCTGACCCAAGCCAAGCTGCTTGACGTTGCTGAGAGACTGGGTCTTCTTTGCCGCAGACTTTGCCTGGGCGAAGACAGGGAAGAGGATCGCGGCGAGGATCGCAATGATCGCGATGACGACGAGAAGTTCAATAAGCGTAAATGCTTTTCGATTCATTTTGGGTTCTCTACTCTGAGTTGCGTGGTCCTGAAGGACGAGTGGTTGAATCCCTCACGTCTAAGCCGCAAGGAAATGTTAACGAGAAGTTCTCTGGGCGCTTGCCCTGAATGAGGTTTAAAAGGGTGTTGGTGGCGTACCGGGCCATTTCCGAGATCGGCTGGCTCACCGAAGTGAGCCTTGGCGTGGTGGTTTCGCAATAGGCCGTGCTGTCAAAGCCCACGATGCTCAGGTCTTCTGGCAGCTTCAGACCCGCTTCGGTGGCGCGATTGATCAGGGTTCCCGCCGTGCGCTCGCTCCAGCAGATGATTGCCGTGTAGCCCGGATCGCTCTTCCACCAATCAGCAAACTCTGGAAGGTGCCAATCCCAAGCTAGAACGTCGGCCGGGTTCGGCTCTTGACCCATGAGCTCTTTCGCTGAGGCCTGGAACGCATCTCGGCGCTCCAAGCAGTCTGGCGATGTTAACTCTTGAACTTCATGAGCGAAGGCGATCTTTCGGTGCCCAAGCTTTGCAAGGTGCTCCACGGCAAGCCGAATGCCGCTCGCATTATCGCAGGCAACGAATACGGCGTCGGTCGGTTCGGCCGGGGCAGGAGCGTTAAGCGCGACGATCGGAATCGGACAGTCGTGAATCAGCTGCAGGGTCTCCGCGTCCCGCGTCAGCTTGCACCAGACCACGCCTTCCAGCTGACCATCGCCAAGGGAGCCGAGGATGTCGTCATGCAACAGCTCAGGCAAGATCGTCAACCGGTAATGGTTCTTGAAGAGCACGGACCCGACG
The DNA here is from genome assembly GCA_027485645.1 of bacterium. Classification (GTDB taxonomy): domain Bacteria; phylum Armatimonadota; class Fimbriimonadia; order Fimbriimonadales; family Fimbriimonadaceae; genus Fimbriimonas. The sequence continues at coordinate 283,500 of JAIXQR010000001.1, read as the reverse complement.
CCCTCCAGAAGGTGCATATAGTAAAGCGGTCCGGCCGCAAAGGAGCCGAAGTTCTCGAAGATCAGACCAACCGTGTGGGTTCGCTGAGTCCGCAGGTTTCGCGCCAAAGCGTTTGGCCGATAGTGCATTTGCTCCGCGATTTCGCGAATCTGGTTCGCTCGCGTGTCGCTCACGCGAACGCTGTCGCCGCGTCCGTGTAAGACCTTCGAAACGGCGGCGGTAGAAACGCCAGCCGCCTTCGCCACATCGCGAATCGTGACTGCCATTAAGTTATCGGTTCTCGGTCGGGGCGGTTCCGTTTAGCTTGAGCATCTCTTTCATCTTCTGCTTGCCCTCGGGGGTCATGCTGGGATCGTTATCGATCGCCTTCGCACGATCCGCGTTTGCCTTATCAATCGCATCTTGCGTTGGTTCGTTCGTCGGCTCGGCAGGTTCACAGCCAACGACAAAGACGGCGGCGATCAGGAGGAAAAGGGCAGCAAGCTTCTTCATCGATCAAGTTCCCGGGCAAATCCGATTAACGGATTTATCAGGCTTGATTATACGATCTATCAGAACCCTGTCAATAGGTGTTTTGAGCGATTGAGGGTAGTTTCGGCTACTTTTTGCCCTGATCGAGGTGCAGCATTGTGCCCATCAGAGTCTTCTCGGCCTGGCCGGTATCTCCGGTTTGCAGCGCGCGGAGAGCCATCGTGACTTCCTTGGCTTCGGCGGCCCGGCCTTGCTGACTGAGCAGCATTTGCGTCTTCTGCAATTCTTGAACCGCGGCCATTTGCGTGATCATTCCGGTCTTGAGACCCATGACCGTCTTCTCCACCGCCCGGCTCGCCAAGGCAACCTGAGCGGCACCGGCAACGCGCGGATCCTGCGGTGCGGAATAGCGCGCGGAGTCTGCCGTGAACTCGATCACGAAGTCCAGATCAACCGTCTTGATCCCGCCACCGTCGGAAAGATCATCGTAAGTCAGTTTGCCAGCGGCAACGCGGTACCAACCGAGCGGGTGATTCTTGAACTCGAAGTCGAGCACCTGCTGAATGGATGCCCCACGCTCAATATCGGCAAGCGGAATGATCACTTCCTGACCTTCTGCCGCCGTTTGTGGCGCACGAAGACCAACCCACCGGGCAGGCTTAACCGAGAGCTGAAGATTTCGGGCCGCGCCCGTCATCATCTTGTCCAGCTCAAGCTTAAACACTTCCGGCAGCATTTCAGGTCGAGGGATGAAGTAGTAGTTTCCGCCCGCGCGCTTGGCCATGCTGGCGAGAAGCTCTTCGTTATAGTCCGGCCCAAACCCGAGGAAGGTCACGGTAATCCCCCGGTTCTTGATCTCACCGGCATGGGCAACGAGGGCAGAGAAATCCTTGATTCCGGCCGTCGGATCACCGTCCGACAGCACGACCAATCGCGTCGAGCGGCCACCTTCGTTGACGCTCAAAACCTGCTGGGCACCCAATGCCAATCCGTCATAGAGGTTCGTCGTATTGCCCGGCATCAATCGCTGAATGCCGTCTTTGATCGGCTGCTTGGAAGTCACGCGCTGCGGCGGCATCAGGATATCCACCGTTTCCTCGAACGTGACGATGCTCAGAATGTCGTTCGGTCCGAGCATGTCCACCACGTAGCTACAAGCTTGCTTGGCGTACTCCAGCGGCGCGCCTTCCATACTTCCCGACCGGTCGATGACCAGGCACACGTTAAGCGGCGTTCGTCCTCCGATCGACATGCCTCCCGAAGTCGGAGCACCACCGGCAGTGAACTCGACGATGAACTGCTCCCGCGCGGGACCGTTCGCCATAGAGGCTTCTCGTCCTGGAATGATCTCGGCTCGAATGCCCTCGAAAGCCGCCGTCATGGCGGTCGTCTTGAGAGGATCAAATGCCGACATGGCCTGGGTGCGCATCGGGTCGAATGCCTGCGGAGGCGCTCCGAGTTGCGTTCGGTTCGGGTCGATGCGCTGGGTGCGGTTATCCATGGTTTTGCTCTTGTTCGGACTTAGACGGGTTCAACCCGGAAAGACGTGCTGCCAATTCGAATGATATCGCCAACCCGCGCCTGTGCCTGCTGAATTCGGTTGCCATTGATGAAAGTCCCGTTGGTACTTCCCAAATCGGTAACGACGACTCCGGTAGCATCCGGCCCGACTTGAGCGTGACGTCTCGAGGCTTGCTGGTCGTACGCCATCGGAATGCTCGTGCTGCCACGCCCAAGTTCGAGGGCGGCGATGACCGGGAACCGCGTTCCCGCCAGCGGCCCATCGACCGCGATGAGACCAAAGCCCGACGGCATCGGCGACTGCGGATACGCCATCGTCGGGTTCATTGCCGGCTGTGGAGTCATCATCGTTGGATTCATGGGTGCCATCGGCTGCATTTGCGGCATCTGCTGCATTTGGGGCATTTGCTGCATCGGAGCCATCGGTTGCATGGGTTGCATTGGCTGAACGGGGCCGCGGTACGGCTCGGGTCCTCGCGCTGGCGCTGCCTGATTCTTCATCAAAAATTGGAGTTGGTACGGCCCGACTTGGATCACATCGCCAGCATGCAATTCGGCTTGTTGAATGCGATGTCCGTTGACATAAGTGCCAATCGGCGAACCACCATCCTGAAGCACGTATGCCGGTCCGTGCTTTCGGATGACCGCATGAGTCGGTGTGACATTCATATCGCCGAAGAGCGGAATCTGGGCAGTTTCACTCCGGCCGATGAAGTTGCTCGCAAAATCCAAGGACCACTCCTTCGATTCGTTCCGTCCCACCGTCAGTCGGAGCCAAGCCGATCGCGACATAAGGTCCACAAGCCCGATGAACAATCCGATCAGTGAACTGAGGGCGACGGCAAAAACGGCGCGAGGGATGCTGCCAACTTCCCCGCTTTGTCCTGATGGCGTGCCGTTCAGCGACAACTGGAAAACTCCAAAGACGGTCCCGATGATGTCGAAAACTCCCGCGCCGAGGGCTGCACCGATGGTGCCGCCAATGGCACCTTGAACGGCACGCTTTACGTTCAAAGAACTAAATCCGATCGCGGCTCCGAGCATCGTTCCCAGTGGCGCGAGGGCGACCACGCGAGCAATGACCGTCATCGGCCCCATGCCGGTGACCCCACCGAAAATCATCCTTACAATTCCGCCGCCAACGCCATAACCAAACGAGGCGCCGATCGCTCCAAACAGGGCTCCAAGCCCTAGACCGCGCAAAAGGTGGGTTCGACTTCCCTGGTTGAATCCGTTCATTCCACCGATCGTCGCGCCAACCAGCGCGCCAAGTGAGATCACCAGCCGGAGCTCAAAATTGCTCCACGCCCCGGTCGATGTCATGCCTGGATTCGTCGGTTCGATAATGGCCCACGCCAATAATCCAGCGAGACCGGCGAGGAAGAAACGGAAAGTGAGAGCCATGATTTACGCCTCGAATCGGAACTTTGCCTGACCGAACTGAACGTTGTCGCCCGGCTTCAACACGACCACCGTGCTGATCTTCGCGCCGTTCACATAGGTTCCGTTGCTGCTACCCAGATCAGTCACGGTTACCGTAGTTCCGCTACAGCTAATCCGGGCATGCTGCCTTGACACGGTGGATTCGGTGGTAAGGCTCAAGCCCAAACCAGCTTCGCGACCGACCAGAACCTCGCCATCAAGGGGAATCTCGTCGCCCTGCGGGCTCACTAGCCGAAGCACGCCCGTAGTTGCTGCGGGAACGCTGATTGGGGCCGCTGGAGCAGGATCGGGAACTGCATCCGTCAGAAGGATTTTTTGAACGGGTTGCGGTGCCGGTGCGGCCGGCAGCGGCGTGTTGGCATGCGCGTTCGCGAGGTCATCCGTTTTCGGAATCTGAACTCCCAACTGGGTGAGCTGTGCGTTTACGCTCGAAGTGTTCTGCTTGTAATACTGAAGCCCAAAGTAGATCGCCGCGCCGGCCGCCACGAGGCCAAGTAGGTAGGCGAGGATGTTTCCGAATTGGAGTCCACTCGGCGCAGGCTCGGCTTTCTCGTCTTTTCCGCTCGTTTTCGGCTCTTCCGAGGTGGTTCCCTCTTCCGGCTCACTCTCGGTTGGTTCATCCGACGAGCCATCCACCGTCGCGACCTTTCCGGGAACCGCGATATTAAGAGTCGGCACAGCATCACTTCGGCTCAACGAAAGCGTAAAGACCTGCTTTACCGGGTCTGCCGGCTTTCCTTCGACCACCGTCTTCACCGTCGCTGTCAGCTCACCCGCTGGCCAACCGTAGGTTGAAACCTCACCTTTCAGGCTTGGATCAAGCAACGCGGAGACCTTCCGCTTTCCGTTTGAAATTTCAACCGCTCCGGCCGCCACGGGCTTATCGCCAGAAAGGATGCGAATCTTGACTTGAAAAATCTGCGAGAAGTCGCTTGCCTTAACCGCCCAAGAACCCTTTAGCTCGGCCAACTTTTTGCTAGCAAGGTTGCCCGTCTTCTCGTCCCGAACGTAAATCGTGTCCCCACCCTCGGAAGTTGGGAGGTCAATCCCATTTCGTGAGGACTTGACCGCGTTCTTGGGTTCCCCTTCAATGGTCGCGGGGCCAATCCAGGCTAACCGATCGCCGCCGGACTCAAAAGTCAGCGCAACCGACTGCCCGAACGACAACGCGCTCAAGCAAATGAAGACAAATCCAATTACGATGCGCCAAGACACGCATTGATTATGTTGCGCCGCGCCTGCGGAAGGCGATCCGCAATTTCGGAGGCCAAGAATCCGACCGGACCGATCTCCTCCGCGCAAAGGTCGCCCGCTGCGCCGTGCCAATACATTCCGCAAGCGGCTGCATCCAACGCGCCGACGCACTGCGCTAGAAGCGTCCCGATAATTCCGCTCAAAACGTCGCCCGCGCCCCCGACGGCCAGCCCTGGATTCCCGGTGCAGTTCACCATCAGCGGCTGATCCGGCATTCCCGCCAGAGAGTACGGCCCCTTCAGCAGTATGCAGTGACCGAAGTGCTCCACCGCCTGACGCACGGTCTGAAAACGATCGGACTCGATCTCCGCAATGCTCAATTGCAGGAGTCGACTCATCTCTCCGGAGTGGGGTGTCAATACACATTCGGTATCTGGCAGACGTACTCCGGCACTCACGGCGTTCAATGCGTCCGCATCAATCACGCTCGGAAGGGTCCAATGCCGCCAAACACGATCGAGGAACTCCAGGACCGATGCATCATGCGATAAGCCCGGTCCAAAGATCGCGCTATGGATCTTCGGGATGTTCAAAAGGACCTCGGCCGCCGCCGGATCTACGACGCCATCTCGTTCGGGAAGCGGCACCAAAATCGCCTCTGGCAGCGCCGCCGAAACTGCTCGGCAGACATCTGGAACTCCGGCAACCGTAACAAGTCCAGCTCCTGCGCGAAGCGCCGCTCGGGCAGAGAGAATTGCCGCCCCACGATAACGGGTGCTCCCGGCCACAACCAGCACAGAGCCGTTGTCGCCCTTGTGGCAGCCTCGTAGCCGCTCGGGCAACAGGTGCCCAATGTACGGGCCATCTAGCAATCGAGCTTCCGTGGGTTCGCTCAGCAACTGGCGCGGAATCCCAATGTCGCTGACCGACCAATAGCCGGAATGTTCGATTCCCGTACCCTGAAACAGAAACGGCTTCGGCTGACCGAAAGTGACGGTTCGAAGCGCCCAAACACTGTCGCCCAGTTCCTCGCCCGAATCGCAATGAATCCCGCTCGGAACATCCACCGCAATCACCGGAACCCCAGACCGATTGATGGCTTCGATTGCCTCTCTCGCGGCCCCCTTTAAATCGCCACTCGCACTGATCCCCAGGATCGCGTCAACGATCAACTCGCGCGTGCCAAGCATCTCAAGCTTTCTCGCCCAACGCGCGTCGTCGCTGAAGACCGGGACCACTCCGTGCGCATGCGCAGATCGCATGGCTTCTTGCGCTTCATGCCGAAGGTCACCCTCGGCGGCGGTGACAAGGCATTCCACGTGATAGCCAAAATCTCGGGCTAATCGCGCGACCACAAAGCCATCGCCGCCGTTGTTGCCCTTGCCGCAAACCACCGTGATCTTGCCCGGCTCGGGCATGGTTTGCTGGACGACCTCGAAAACGGCAAGACCGGCACGCTCCATGAGCACGGTGGACGAGATTCCGTACTCCTCACTCGTCTGACGATCAATTTTTCGGCAATGGTCAGAAGAAGCAATCCACATAGCGGTCCTTGAAGCACTGCGTACTACGGCACCCCCTGCGGACTCGTCACCCAGTTACAGAATCCAGTGTGATATTTCCGCCACAACCGCGATGTACATAAGAACGGTTCCGAGGAAGTTGTCTTTTTCTGGAGAATCGGTAGCCGCACTTTTTGCACCGATACCAAACCTGTTGCCGGGCGGTGTTTCGCACTACGGGGTACGTGTGCCGCGTCACTGGCTCCGCACCAAGATCACGCATGGCCTGTTGCCAGAAAACGCCGTGGTTGGCCGCCTTTGCCCCGTGTCGATCTACGGCGAGCAGGTGGGCGTACTCATGAACCAGCGTATCGCGAACCATCTCCGGCGTGGTCAATACGACCGAGGAAAGGGCAATCTCGCCCTTTCGCCAGTAGGCCATCCCGGCCGAAACCCGGAGTCCCTTCCAGCGCCACTTGGGCTCATAGGAAAGCGGAAATTGAGTTGTTAGCTCCTGAAACAGATTCTCGGCAAACGAAGTTAACTCTCGGCTCACCGCGGCAACGAACCACCCAAGGTTTTGCCAAGAATGCCGCTGCTGCCCACATCGCTCGCGATGTTGAACCACTTGTGCCGGTTGTACTTCGTGCAGATTTGCGACAGTTTCTCGTCGGCGCGAGCAAAGTACCGGTCGACGCCATCGTAACTGGCATTCTGCATTTTCGTGAGGCTCTGCAGTGCCTTGTCGGGATTCCCGGAAAGGTCGTTTAGGATGGCTCCAAGGTCCGACATCATGCCCGGAATCTCGTTCACCGCCTGGCCAAAGTCGTTCGCGAGCGGCTGACATTCAGCCGGTGGTGGATAGCTGTAAAAGAACTGAATCAGATCGTCCCAACGCGGTCGCAGGTCGAGAATTTTTCCCTTCGTGTACTCCGCAGGCGGCTTGTCTCCATCGCCCGATTCGGACTGATCGTAGGGATTCATCAATCCCATTCCCGCGCCGAGGACGGAATTCTTCTGGATGAAAACCGTCACTTCGGCAGCCTGATCACCACTTATTTCAATCTTTCGCCGCTCGCACTCTTCGAGGTGCTTCAGCCAGTTATAGACATCGGCAGGCATTTCCGCCGGAGCCGGAGGCGCCGTCGCCGTCTTCTGCAAACTTGGGTCGGGCGGGGTGGCTTTCAGCTGTAAAGCGCCTGGATCGGGTGGCGTCCCCTTGGCTTGCAATGCGTCGCCTTGCGGACTGGTCGCGCCAAATCGAAGGGCACCCGAGGCAAACAGCCCGAAGATTGCCGCCGCGATTATCGCAAGGACACCGCCGATGATAACCGCCTGGGTCTGCTTCTTTTTCTGGGCGGCGAAGTCATCCGCGATTGATGGAGCGGAGCGTGGAGGTTGGTGGCCTGGTTGCATGCGGATGTCCTCTATTCATCTTGACGCAACGAGGTTAAGGAATCGTTCCACATCTCGCCAGCACTCATTCGCCACGAGTGCCAACGCGATTTGTCAATATCAAGCGCTGGCATTTTTACTTGAATTTTTTGAAAAAGTCCCGAGTTCTGATAGGATGTTCGGAACCAGATTGCCAATGGCGGCATCTACGGCAATGAAGCCACGAATTTCAGATTGAGAAAGAGCATGAAGCTACAGTTCACTAACGAGCCTCTCGGACAATACTTCCGGACGCTACTCCACGACGCCATTTACAACGAATCGGGAGTCCTCCCCAGCGAGACAACCGAGGCCTACCTGGCCGACTTGCTCGTGCGGTTTGCTCACTTTGAGCGAATGCACGGAATCAGGGATGCTTTCGGACACCGAATCCCGACCGTCACCGGCATGCTTCCCGAGGCAGATATTCGACTCAACGCGAACTCATTCCTCCGAGAACGTGAAGTCCACAAACATATCGGCGACTACCTGCTCTTTTGGGCGGGCATGTACCCCGAGTACTTTGAGCACCTGAGAAAGGCGGGCCATGTCGATGGATTGATCGACGCCCCCTCGCAAGGGAAAGCGAGCTACTACATTGCCTCGTCGTACCGAGAGTCACCTTACGAAGAAGAAGCGGAGGTGCTCTACCGACTCAGCGACGAGTTCGACGGCTACATGCACGCGGTGAAGAGTGTTCGAAAGCGGATGAACTAAACAAAAAACGGGTTCCAAACCGAAGTTTGGAACCCGTAATGGATTTCGCGGGAGAGAACGAGTTCTCAGCGCTTAACGTACTGGAAGCCACGTCGAGCTTTCTTTCGACCGTACTTCTTTCGTTCCTTGACGCGGGAATCCCGGGTGAGGAAGCCATGACCGCGAAGTTCCTTTCGCAGCGTTTCGTCGTACTGAAGGAGGGCTCGGGAGATACCGAGTCGAACGGCACCAGCCTGTCCGGCCATGCCTCCACCCTTACAGGTGGCCTTGACGTCAAATCGACCGTCCATCTGAAGAGCAACGAGTGGGCTCTTTACGAGGATTTCAAGAACTGGTCGGCCCAGATACTCCTTGAAGTCGCGACCGTTGATGCTGATGTTGCCTTCGCCCTGAGTGATCCAGACTCGTGCAATCGCGCACTTGCGTCGGCCCGTTCCGTAATTTGATTCTGCCATGCGTTAGTTCCTCTCCTTCCGGACGTTGAGCGGCTCCGGATTCTGTGCCGCATGCGGATGCTCTGAGCCCGCGTAAACCTTGAGTTTCTTGAAAAGTGCCTTTCCGAGCTTGGTCTTTGGAGTCATTCCCCAGACGGCCTTTTCGACGAGCTTGACCGGATCGTTTTCCAGAAGGTTGCCGCGCGAAACGTTGCGCAGTCCGCCTGGCCAACCGGTGTGCCAGTAAATGAGCTCATCGGCCTTGTTGCCAGTGAGAACGACCTTGTCGGCGTTGATGATGACTACAAAGTCACCCGTGTCAACGTTGTATTGAAAATTCGGCTTACCCTTCCCGCGGAGGACCTTCGCGACTTGTCCAGCCAAACGCCCCAGAGGAATACCGGCCGCATCGACCACATACCATTTGTGATCGGTGTACTCGCCTTTATTTGTAAATGTTCGATTCATTGTTTCTGTCACCCCTGCGGGTCTTTCAAATTTTTATTGAGTCTGCTGTCTTTGGGGCGACGTTCATACCGAACGCGCATGAGGCACAATCCGCGCGCCGGTAATACCACCGGCCACTGAATGTTTTCCCGCTCCTTGAGTTCAAGGAGTTTGCTGACCTCTTCGACGGGGCGGTAACCACGACCTACTTCTAGAATCGCTCCCGACATTCTTCGCATCATTCCGCGAAGGAAAGCGGTACCAACCACGTCCACCCACACCTCATCTCGCACCCGGTTTACTTCGAAACGAAAGATTTTCCTCACCGTGTTGAGCGTGTGAAAATCCAGTTCCTCGGTAAAAGCGCGGAAATCGTGTTCTCCAAGGAAGACCTCTGCGGCGGCCTGCATCCGCTCCAGATTGAGCGGTTTGCCATAGCAGTGGTGGAAGCGGCTTCGATGCGGATCGGGATCTCCCGTAGAGATCCGGTAGCGATACCAGCGATCTTGAGCGTAGAACCGGCTGTTGAATTCCGGCTGAACCTTCTTTGCAGAAACCACCGCCAAATCTGGCGGCAGAACTTTGTTCAAAACGCTCGGCCACTTCTCGACCGGAATCCCTCGGTGCGTATCGAAGTGGCAGACTTGCCCTTTCGCGTGCGCTCCGGAGTCCGTTCGACTGGCTCCTTGAATCTCGATTTCCTCGCCCGAGACTAGGCGAACAGCATTCGTCAATGTGCTCTGAACAGTTCTCTGCTCAGTTTGTGCGGCCCAGCCGCGGAAGTCGGTGCCGTCGTAGGCAACTACAAGTTTAAGTCTCATGGTCCGGTTACCCGGACTCAGTCAACGAGTTCTAGAACAGCCTGTGGAGCTGCGTCGCCACGTCGTGGCGCGAGCTTCGTCAGTCGGGTGTAGCCACCCGGTCGGTTCTTAACGCGAGGACCGATGTTGTCAAACAGGTGCTTGACCAGGTCTTCTCCGTTGATCAGACTTCGCGCGGCAAGAATTTCCGTCTTCTCCGCGGCGGTCTTACCAGCGAGGGCCTTCTCAGGCTTCGGCGAGCTGCTGCTGTGTCCGACGAGAACCTTTCGAGCTCGGCGTCGTGCTTCCAGCCCGTCCTCGAGCTTGGTCAAAGTGATGAGCTTTTCAACCAGTCGTTGAAGCTCTTTGGCTCGTCCGAGGGTCGTCCGGAGGTAGCCGTGTCGAATGAACTGCCGCTGCAAATTGGTGAGCAGCGCCATGCGCTGATCCGTTGGCAGTCCGAGTTTACGGTGATCAACTTTGTGTCTCATGCTTGTTTCCTGGTTCCGTTTCCGGCGGACTGCCGGTGGTTAGAATTCGTCCTCCTCGTCATCGTCGAGGGTGTCCAGAATGCGAACGCCGCCCTTCGGTGGCTTCATCTCTAGACCGTGCTCTCCCAGCTTGTCGCGAACTTCAACCAAGGATTTCTTGCCGAAGCCTCGAATAGAGGTGAGATCAGATTCGTTGGTGGCTGCCAGAGCGCGCAGGGTCAGAATGCCCGCACGTCGAAGGCAGTTAAACGTTCGTTGGGAGAAGTCGAGCTCTTCGATGCGAAGGTCAGGCACGTTCTTGAGCAACGCAGAATCTTCGTCAAGCTCAATACCAATGCTGGCTTCGTAACCGGCTTCGCCAAGATCGCTGAACATTTCGAAGAACTTCACGAGAATTCGCGAAGCCTGGGAAAGTGCGTCGTTGGGAGCGATGGCGCCGTTGGTGAAAATGTCGAGCACAAGTCGCTCGTAGTCGGTTCGCATTCCAACTCGGGTGGCTTCGACCGTGAAGTTCACCTTGGTGATAGGCGTGTACTGCGCGCCGAAAGGAATGACTCCGATGATGCCCTTGTACTTGTCCTGCTTCTCAGGAAGAACGTAGCCCGTTCCCCAGCCGACGTACAGTTCGATCGACAGCGTGGATTCGTCGCTGATCGTTGCAAGATACATCTCAGGGTTTGCGATGCTAAAGCCTTCTGGGCAGACAATGTCAGCGCCGGTCACTCGACCTGGGCCTTTGACATCGATGTGAAGGACGACTTCTTCCGCAAAGTTCTCTGGCGTCGCCTTGATGGCCAGATCCTTCAGGTTCAGCATCAGCTGCGTGACGTCTTCTTTCACGCCAGGAATCGGCGCGAATTCGTGGGCAACCTTGTCAATCTTCAGCGCAGAGACAGCGGCTCCGTGAATGGAGCTGAGCAGGACGCGGCGCAGTGCGTTCCCGAGCGTGTGGCCATAGCCACGCTCAAGCGGTTCGAGAATGAACTTCCCGTATTCGGTTTGGAGATCAAGGGTCGTAATTTGCGGCATCGTAATCGTGGGTTGCGGAATGGCGAGGGGAGCCAAGGCCCCCTGCAAGAGAAATCAGACTCGGCGTCGCTTTGGCGGGCGGCAACCGTTGTGCGGCAGCGGGGTCACATCGACAATCGTCGTGACTTCAAGCCCGGAAGCCTGGAGAGCGCGAATCGCGGTCTCTCGGCCAGAACCTGGTCCGCGAACCAGAACCTCAACCTTCTTGAGGCCGTGGTCCTGCGCAAGTCGGCTTGCCTTGTCGGCGGCAACCTGTGCGGCGAACGGCGTGCCCTTTCGACTGCCCTTGAAGTTGACGTTTCCGGCGCTGGCCCAAGAAATCGTGTTCCCACGAGGATCGGTGATCGTAACAAGCGTGTTGTTGAACGAAGCGTGGATATGAGCAACGCCAACCGGAATATTCTTCTTTTCCTTCTGCTTGCCTTTCTGAACTGTCTTTCGTGCCATAAATCTTTAAGCCTTACTTCTTGACCTTTTTCTTGCCGGCGACCGTCTTGGGCTTACCCTTACGCGTTCGAGCATTACTTCGGGTTCGCTGACCATGAACGGGCAGGCCACGGGTGTGACGGATTCCGCGAAGACATCGAATTTCGATGAGTCGGCGAATGTTCCCGCCGACTTCCCGGCGAAGATCTCCTTCAACCTGATAGTCAGCGTCGATGATCTCTCGAAGCCGAGTAATGTCCTGCTCCGTGAGGTCACGCACTTTCGTGCGAGGATCGATGCCCGCTTTCGCGACCAGATCATGCACGTTGTGCTTCCCAATCCCGTAAAGGACCGGAAGAGAGTAAATCACCGCTTTATCGCGCGGAAGGTCAATACCTGCAATTCTCGCCATGCTTCTTTAACGCCTTAACCCTGTCGCTGCTTGTGCTTCGGCACGATGCAGATTACACGCACAACTCCATTGCGCTTGACAATCTTGCACTTATCGCAAATTCGCTTAACACTGGCCCGAACTTTCATGTTTCAAATCGTCACCCAGACTCGTCCTTACATAAAGCATCGCAATCTCGCCGTGAAATATCGGCGACGCATGCTAGCCATCAGGCACCTGGGCGCAAACAGGAAGGATACCACAACGCCCCTCCCGATCTCGCAATAACTTCGCGCCTGTTTGTGAAATTCTCCGATAGCCCGGTAAATTTGCCTGCACGGTTCGAAAGACATCTCAAACATAGAGATTCACACTCCACCTGAGGCGCCTCCAACAGACAGCAACTCTCCAAGCCTATAATCCGATCTGTGGACCCGATCCTCATTCACGTGCCGGATACGCTGGTGACGCCAAGGCTTCTGCTTGAGCGGCACATGCCCGATACGGGAAAGGATCTCTACGTCCCTGCAGCTGCTTCCCAAGTTGAACTTGCTCGCTTCCTACCTTGGGCGGTCGATGGGATCTTTCTGGATCAGATGGAGTCTCACGTCCGACGGCAACACGCGCAGTTCACGCTTCGAAATGAACTGAACTACCGGATTCTGAAACGGACCGATGGAAGCACCATCGGCGTCACCGGCTTCGTGAAATGCCAATGGGATATCCGCCAGTTTGAGATTGGCTACTGGCTCGCGACCACCGAGACCGGCAACGGATACATGACCGAGGCGTGTCAAGCCTTGGTGGAGACAGCACGAACCGCCCTTCAGTCAACCAAGATTGTGATCCGCTGCGATACACGCAACGCGCAAAGCGCAAACATCGCGATGCGCCTTGGTTTCGAGTTTGAAGGAACGCTAAGACGATTCAAGCGCGATGCCCACGGTGATTGGACAGACATCGCAACGTACGGCCTGCTTACTTGAATCGGTAAGTGATTCGACCCATCGTGAGGTCGTATGGGCTTAACTCAACCTTAACTCGGTCGCCAGGCAGAATTCGAATGTAGTGCATTCGCATCTTTCCGCTGACGTGAGCCAAAATTTCGCCTTCGGTTTCGTCCAGCTTCACTCGAAATCGGGCATTCGGAAGGTTCTCTAACACCGAGCCCTCAAGCTCAATCCCCTTCTCTTTATCAATGTCCTTTGTTCGCGGCCGGTACGGTCTTCTCGCCATTCTTTTAGATTGTACCGGGATCGGTCGTGAATCGGGACATTAGGTCCACATAAAGCGCATCGCAGCTTCGACTGAGCAAGTCAAAGCAGTACTCGAAATCGGATTCGTTGCCGTAGTACGGGTCCGGCACATCCGTCTCAGGCTCGTCAAGCCAGTCGCGCATGAGGTGCACCTTTTCCGCGACGCTGCCCGGCCATGCCAAAAGGTCGCGATAGTTCTGGCGGTCCATCGCAATGATCAAATCAAAATCTCGAAAGTCTAGGCTGTTCACCTGGCGAGCCAAAGAATTGGCGGTAATCCCGTTCACCGAACAAACCTTTCTGGTTCGCGGATTAGGAAGCTGCCCTTCGTGCCAGTCCCCGGTTCCGGCAGAATCGACTTTGACCCGCCCTCGCAATGGTCCAGCCGCGACCTTGTGCTTCAAAATCGCTTCCGCCATCGGGCTACGGCAAATGTTGCCTAGGCATACAAAAAGGACCTTGATCACGCGCTCCCAGTATATCAATGCCGCCTGTCAACGCTTCTTGCCCGGGGTTCCGACTCCCGCCCGAGATGCTTTCTCTCTCGCCAGCTGTGTTTCAAGGCTGCCTCCCTTCGGATCGAATCGAAACGAGATCGGCCCAGGAAACTGAACTACCGTCCCCTCGGAAAGGTGCGGCAAAATCGTGAGCTCCTTTTTTGAGTTGATTTGCTTCTTGGAAACGATGTCGTAAGTTTCGTAAGTCAAGCTGCTTTCCGTATCAAGCAAAGTCTCGAATCTGGTGGAACTCACGCGACGCTCATGGTTCCTCGGGAAAAAGCTGGAGGAAGGAAGAACCTTTAAGGTCTTTGAAGGCGGAACGAAACTGGTGAAGTTGTAGCTCAACTTGCGATCACTTCGGCGAGATCGATGGTCGAGCACGTAAACCGCATTCACCACATCAGCCGGCTTGTATATCTGCAGCCCAGGAAGGTTAAGCCCGATCCTTGGAAGCACTTCTAGAAAAGTAGGATCGCAAGTAGGCAGCACCGTCACGTGGTTCTGGGTTTTCACGTAGAGGTTCTTGCCATCCCAAACCGCAATCCGGTCGTACCCCCGTCCCTTAACTTCGAGTTTCCAGCTTGAGTTTGCGCGGGTCAGCGTGGCGATCCCGGTCTCGGTTTGCAGCGCAGGCGAGGTGGCAGTTTCAAAGCTGGACACGACTAACGGGATCGTCCGTCTCCACTGGTCCACGTTCTGCTTTCCGCGTATCGTTCGAACCGTGTAAGCGACCTCCCACTGCGTCCAGTCGGCGCGAACTGTCGACGCGATCGAACACAGAACCAGAAAGGTAGCAACCTGGAATCTCGTCATTTTTCGCCTCTGCCGCCAAACTGCGACTTCCGCCTTGACTCCAAAGCAGCGCTGAAGTTTAGCTACAAATCGCCGTGTAAGTGCTTTCCGGCCCTTGACTGGCATCGACCCGTTGCAGCGTCGAAGTCTTCGCGTAGTATTCGATGACGGGCGCGGTCGTTTCCCAGAAGATCCGGATCCGCTCTCGGATCGTATCTGGGCGGTCATCTTCTCGAACGAACAGCGGGCTGTTGCATCGGTCGCAAACGCCTTCCCGCTTCGGTGGCTTGTTCTTGCTGTGATAAATCTCACCGCACTTCGTGCAGCCAATTCGCCCGGTGAGCCGCTGAACGATAACTTCTTGAGGAACCTCAAGGCTAACGACCTTGTCTAGACCTTGCTCAAGCTCGAACAGCACCTCATCCAACGCTTCAGCTTGTTTTACGGTGCGTGGAAAGCCATCGAGAACGAAACCAGACAACTTGATGGCAGGATCGTGAAGCTGCTTCGACATCATCTCGATCGTTACGCCGTTCGGAACGAGCTCTCCGTGATCGATGTACCGCTTAGCCATCCGGCCCAAGTCCGTCTGCATCTCGATTTCGTGGCGGAAGATTTCGCCCGAGGAAAGCGTGCGGAGTCCGAGCCGTTCTTTCAGAAGCGCACTCATGGTGCCTTTGCCCACACCTGGAGGGCCGATCAGCACCAATCGCCGCGGAGGCGTTGCGTTAGGTTGATCTGAAGGAAGATGGCTCATGGCTACTGGCAAATGATAATGAAATGAAGGGTCGCCGACGGATGTCGGCGACCCTTCTCCGTGAATGTGAACTTTACTGGTTGTACTGCCGCATCAAAACGCTCGACTCGATCTGTCGCATCGTTTCCAGCGCAACGCTGACCATGATCAGCAGCGAGGTGCCACCGATGACGGAAACGAAGCTGGCGTCAATTCGAGCCAAGGCCGGCGTGACGTACTGCAACAGCGCAACGAGCGCGATGAAGATGGCTCCAACAAGGGTGATCTTCGAAATCACCGCATCCAAGAAGTCACGGGTCTGCTTTCCAGGTCGAACTCCCGGAATAAACGAACCGTGCCGCTTGAGGTTGTCGGAAATGTCCTGAACGTTGTATTGCATCGCCGTCCAGAAGTAGTTGAAGAACATGATGAGGCTTGTGTAGAACACGCACCCAATAAGTCCTCGCGGAATCGGAACCTGCTGCGAGATCGCCTGTCCGTTAGCCGGGTTCAAGAATGAACCCAGGTTTTCTAGCCAAGCACCGGCAGGAGTCGTTGCTCCGCCAAGCATTCCCGCGAACTGGCTTGGAATGTAAACCAGCGAAACGGCGAAGATGATCGGCATTACGCCCGCCATGTTGAGCGAAAGCGGCAGGTAGTTGGTTTGACCACCCATCGTCTTCGTGCCAACCTGTCGGCGCATGTGCTGAATCGGAATCTTCCGCTGAGCCGTGGTGAAGTAAACGATGAACCAAGTTGCGGCCAGGAACAGGGCGAGCACCACAATGACGCTCCACCAAGCAATCGTTCCGGTCTGCAATCCGCGAACAATCGTTTCGGCCTGATATGGCAAGGAAAGGATAATTCCCGCGAAGATCATGAGCGAGACGCCGTTACCGATGCCTCGTTCGGAAATCTGTTCACCCATCCAAAGCTGGAAGACCGAACCTGCGGTCCAGAAGATCAGAACCGTTGCGTTATCAAATGCGGACAGTGCGGCGATCGCCGGCACCACTCGCATGTACTGCAAGAAGCCCCAACCTTGGAAGAAGCAGAGTGCAATTGTGAGGAAGCGAGTTCGCTGGTTGTTCTTCTTTCGGGCGTATTCGCCACCTTCCTGCATGTCCTTTTTCCATTCTGGAATGGCCTGCTGCATGACCTGCATGATGATGCTGGAGGTGATGTAGGGGTTCAAACCAAGCGCGAAGATGGACAATCGGCGAAGAGCGCCGCCACCAAACACGTTGAGAAGCTGGAAGAACGGACTGCCTTTAAGAAGGTCAACGACCTTCTCGGAGTCGAAGCCAGGAACTGGCACGGGGATGTGTACGCCGAGGGCGTACACAGCAAACATGAACAAAACGAAAGTCAAGCGCTGCCGAAGATCAGGATCTTCCCAGGCGCGCTTGATAGTTTCGGCAAGGGGCAGTGACAGCCCCTTGTCGCTTTTTCGACCAGAGTTGGTCGTATTCCCGCTATATGCGGAAGGAATCACTCGGCCTCCGTCTTGCCCTTCTTGACTTTCTCAAGCGGAACAACGAGGGCCTGTCCACCCTTAGCTTCGATCGCCTCAACGGCGGTCTTGCTAAACTTCTGGGCCTTAACGATGAGCTTCTTCTCTAGGGTGCCGAAGGCCAAAACCTTAACGCCATCCTTGTGGGCAGAAACGATACCGGTCTTGTAGAGCTCGGCAACCGTAACTTCTGCGCCATCTTCGAAGAGGTTCTGAAGGTCGTCCAGGTTAACAATCGCGAATTCCTTCGCGTTGATGTTTCGGAAACCTTTCTTGACCGGGGCTCGGCGCTGGATTGGGGTTTGTCCACCCTCAAAGTTCGGGTGGATCTGTCGGCGAGCCTGCTGTCCTTTCGAACCTCGGGTTGCCGTTTTACCCATGCCCGAGCCGATACCTCGACCGATGCGTCGCTTCGGTCGTGTACCACCCTTACCGGGATTAAATTTGTGCAATGCCATTTTCTAAATCTCCAATTGCCTAGTGTACGTAGGCTTAGTGCGTCTCGGGGGGCTTATGGTCCCGGGTCAGGGCGCGTCGCTTGATGAGTCGCGCGTCGATAAGGATTTCGCCGGTCTCTTGATTCGTGACGATCACCATGTGGCGAATCGCGTGAACCATGCCTCGGATGCTTGGCGTGTCTTCTTTGACAACTTCGCGACCAGGGCGAGCGAGGCCGAGAGCTACGCACGTCGCGCGGTTGCGCGGCGTCTGGCCAATCGGACTTCGGAATAGCTTAATGTGCAGCATCTGCTTCCTCCTTTCGTGCCTTCTCGATCCATGGAGTGAGCTTTCGCACATCCACGCTTCGTCGAGCGGCAATCTCTTCTGGGGACTGGAGTCCTCGGAACGCTTCGATCGTGGCGTAGGCCATGTTGATCGCGTTTCGGCTTCCCAAAGACTTCGAAAGAACGTCGTGGACGCCCGCTGCTTCAAGGCAAGCGCGCACTGCGCCGCCAGCCTTAACGCCGGTTCCTGGAGCTGCCGGTCGAAGAACGACCTGGGCGGTTCCACTGATGGCGCGGATTTCGTGCGGAATCGTGCTGCCAATCATCGGGACCAAGAACATCGACTTTCGGGCAGCTTCTTCTGCCTTTCGAATCGCGTCTGGAATGCCGCGAGCTTTTCCAAGCCCAACGCCAACCTGGCCCTTGTTGTCGCCGACCACCACGAGGATGGACCAGCTAGCCGTCTTACCACCCTTGGTGGTCTTGAAGACTTTGTTGGTTCGAATCACGCGAACGTCAAGTTGCGGTCCTTCTGTAAAGCGGCTTTCTCGTTTGCCGCTCATTCGGTTCATCATTCGCATGGTTTAAAAGTCTAAGCCTCCTTCACGAGCGCCGTCTGCAAGCGCCGCCACTCGGCCGTGGTATCGGAAGCCACCGCGGTCGAAGACGATGGCATCGATGCCCTTCGCTTTCGCTCGCTCGGCCAGCTTGAGACCAACCTGCTTCGCACCCTCGGCATTTCCACCTACGACATCCTTCTCGGTAGAAGAAGCCGCCGCGACAGTGTTGCCGGTGGTGTCGTCGATCAACTGTGCACTGATGTGCTTCAAACTTCGAAATACGCTCAAGCGCGGTCGCTCGGCGGTGCCGGTAATACTTTTTCGGATTCGGGCATGCCGGGCAAGGCGCAGTTCCTGTCGGGTTTTGTTCGCCATTGTTTTCCTTACTTCTTAGCCGCGGCGCGCTTACCGGCTTTAATCTTGACCACTTCTCCGCGGTACCGAATACCCTTACCTTTGTACGGTTCAGGCTTACGGACCTTTCGGATGTCGGCGGCCACCTGGCCTACGAGCGCCTTGTCGATGCCACTCACGATGATCTGCGTTTGTCGCGTCTTATCGTCAGCTTTGACTTCAAAATTGATGCCATCTGGTGCCTCAATGACTACCGGGTGGGAGTAACCCATGTTCAGCGTCAGGTTCTTGCCTGCTGCTGCGGCTCGGTAACCAACACCGATGACGTCCAGGGTCTTGGCATGTCCGTTGGTCACGCCCTCCACCATGTTCGCAATCAGCGTTCGGGCAAGTCCGTGCTGGCTTCGTGCTTCGCGGAGGTTGTTCGGTCGCTCAACCTTAAGTTCAGCGCCTTCCTGCGAAACGGTCAACAGTCGGGAAATCGGCTGAACCAAAGCACCCTTAGGGCCGGAAACCGTAACCACGTTGGTTGCTTCGTCAACCGTAATCTCGACTTTCGCCGGAACGGTAATCGGTCTAATTCCAATTCGTGACATCTTAGTGCACCTCGCAAATGACTTCGCCGCCCATGTTGCGTCGGCGAGCCTCTCGGTCGGTCATGAGTCCAGCACTCGTGCTGATAATTCGGGTGGTCAAACCATTTCGAAGCGGCTTGAGTTCGCCGATCTGCTTGTAAACACGCAGACCTGGCTTGCTGATTCGCTTCAGGTGAGTAAGGAGCGGCTTGCGCTTGCTGTCGTAGCGCAGGTGAACCTTGATGGTTGGAAACTTCGATTCAGTCGTGATCTCGTGTCCCGTGATGAAGCCTTCGGCTTCGAGAATCTTCACGATTTCGACTTTGATTTTGCTATGCGGAATATCGACGCTGTCCTTGTGGGCCGTGGCACCGTTTCGGATTCGCGTAAGAAGGTCCGCGATGGGATCGCTATGCATATTCTTTTGACCTTCTGAGCCTTACCAGCTCGCCTTTTTCACGCCGGGCAACTCGCCCTTGTGCGCTTTCTCGCGGAACGCCTGTCGGCAAACGCCGAAGTATCGAATGACGCCGCTTGCGCGACCCGTAAGAGCGCATCGGTTGTACTGACGCGTCTTGAACATTCGGGCCTTGATGCGCTTCGCATCAAATTCAGCCTGAGCCTCAGCTCGCTTTTCCTTGGGGAGTTCATCAATTCGCGCCTGTTCAGCGTGAAGAAGCTCCCACTTCTTCTTCGCTGCGCGATGCTTTTCAATTAGACACTGCTTTGCCATACTTTTCCGCCGTTACCGAACCCGTATCCCGTCCTAGCCGAGACGTGCTTCGTGGCCTAGTTTTTGGTTCACGCCTCATTCTCAGACCGAGGTCCAGAGACGCGAATCGAAACAATACCCCAATTCGTCCCCCAAATCGCAACGGTTGAACCCAGATTGATGCTAAACCCCGGTAACCTCGGCAGATGCGTCAGGCGTTCACCTTGATCGAGTTGCTCGTGGTCATCGCGATCATTGCCATTCTTGCGGCCATCCTGTTCCCCGTTTTTGCCCAAGCCAAAGAAGCGGCAAAGAAAACCACGGATCTCTCAAACTGCCGACAGCTCGGCGTCGCAATCATGATGTACGCCAACGATTTCGACGACTACTTCCCCCTCACCAACTTCCCGGCACCCGAGAACACCTGGACCAACCACGTTCAGCCGTACATCAAGAACCGCGCCATCTACCGATCGCCTGCGGACAACTCTTCAAACTGGCCGCCGGCAAACCTTCCCGTCACCGATCCGACCTTCCTCACCTATCGGATGACCAGCTACTTCCTGAACGCCTATATGAGCGGGGCACAGTTCGGCGGAAAGTACGCCACCATCACCAGCATTGCTGGACCGGCCTCGACCATCTATCTCGCGCCATCGCCGGATAACGTGGTTCGAGACCACTTTGCCCCGTTCTTCTGGGGAGATCCACCGGAGATTCCCGACGCCTTCATGCAGAACATGACCTGGGACTCGGCCAAGCAAGAAACCAAGGCCCTCAAAATCCGCGCCTTCACCGGAGGGGCCAACTACACCTATGTAGATGGCCACGCTAAGTTCGGCCGATGGAATCAAGTCTGGTGGCGCAACATTCCCGCCGGCGTGTACGCCGGAAACTTCGATCCGCGGAACGAAGGCAACCGACCCTAAACGTTCCTTACGGAATGTAGGTGTAGGTCACGCGGATCGTGCCGCGAAACCGTCCGTACAGTCCAAACACCGGCGGGATGTCTCGGCTAACCCGAGTGCCCGCTGGCAGTTCGTGATCGTTTGTCTGAATTACCGAAAGCACCACCTGCCCAGGGCTCGTGAAGTGGCGGAAAAATGCCGCATTGCCGGGCGTGTTTGTAATGCGAACCGTTCCGTAAAGCTCCCGTCGATTACTAAAGATCTGATCTGAGAAAGGCGGCGAGGCGATAACGCGCGTATCCGAACCTTCCAGCCGCACCGCATTGAGCTGCACGCTTCCCCCCATCCCGTCGGGCACCGTAATAGCAGCGATCACTTTCGATCGAACCGTCAGATCGCCCCCAATCAGCGCAGGAGAAGTGTTCTCAACCGGCGTGTAAACCACCATGTTTCCGTAAGCGGTAACGGTGATCGCCTTCAACGTTCCAAGCGCGGGGTTGAAACCATTGATGAACAGATCAGCGCCAGAAAACGACTGCCGCGTCGCTGTCAGGTTCTCCAAAATCGGGGCGTCAATCGGAAACGTCTGCGTAATGTTGACCTGCGCAAACGAGACCTGGGCCAGACCAGCCGCTATGGCGAGAAAGCATGCCTTTCGCATACCGCACTTTACGTCTCACATTTCCCCAGCGCAATCACTCAAATCCTGTGTGTTTCTTGCAAACATTCGCGTGACCCTCGGCAAGGGATAAGTCAATCTAAAACTTGACCCAACAATCCTTTCGTCAATATTTGAATTGATTATTCTTCAGATTTGTCACCTTTAATGTTGACAAATTGATCTGATTGTCAACATAATGATTGAATCATGAACGTATCTGAACTCCGCAGACGCCAGCTGGACGCGATGTTCCTGGCGTTTCCTTCCGAATCCGTGCCGCCAATGCCCGCACATGGCTGGCTCCGAGCCATCCGAGATGCCCTCGGCGTCACGCTCGAAGTCCTCGCCGGTCGCCTAAACGTGAGTAAGCAATCGGTCAGCCAGCTTGAAAAAGCCGAAGTGACCGGCCAACTCACCGTGAATCGACTCCGAGAAGCCGCCAACGCCCTCGATTGCGATCTCGTCGTGCTCGTCGTTCCGCGAAAGCCCCTTTCGGAGCAGATCGAACAACGGGCCACCGAACTCGCAACCAAAGACATCCGCCGGATCTCGCACTCCATGGCCCTAGAAAACCAGGCGGTTGAACCCGAAACCGAAGCCCGAATGGTCCGAGAACTCGCCGCCGAGTACTCCGCCAACCCGCGCCGAAACCTCTGGTAGCCGCCCATGCTCGTCAACGCACGCTACGGCGAAACCGAAATCGACCCCGAAGAGTTGCTCGGCTTGATCCCAAGCCTTGCAACTCGGGCGGAGCTAGACGAGTTTGAGCAAGCGAACATCCGAGAAGCGCTCCTCTGGGCACGCCGGAATCGCACCGTAAAGAATGCGCTCCTAACACCAGCAACCCTGGTTGAACTCCACCGACAAATGTTCCGGCGAGTCTGGGGCTGGGCCGGGAAGTACCGGAAGACCGAGAAAAACATCGGAGTTCCGGTTTGGAAAATCTCTTCCGACCTCCACAACGCATGTGAGGACGCAAAGACTTGGATCGAATTTAACACCTACGAGCCCATCGAACTGGCCGTGCGCCTCCATCACCGACTCGTAGTGATTCACCCGTTTCCCAACGGTAACGGCAGATGGGCACGACTAGTTGCCGACCTGGTTTTAGAGAAGCTCACCGAAAAACAACTCACCTGGGGCTCTACAAGACGACTACCGTCAGAGGAGATTCGTGCGGCATACATCGGTGCGCTTCGCCAAGCCGATGCTCACGACTTTCAGCCACTTATTTCCTTCGTAGATTCCTAGAATCACGCCTCGCTTCGCTCGCGGTACTGAACCGCCTCCGCCAGGTGGCTCTTCCCAATCTTTTCGTCACCCCGAAGGTCTGCAATTGTCCGCGCAACTTTCAGAATCCGGTCGAACACCCGTCCGGATAGCCCCAACCGCGCCGAGATCACGCGCATGAAGTCGCGGCTGTCTTCGTCTAGCTCGACCGTCTCTTTGATCTCGCGGGGCGACATCTTGGCGTTCGTCCGGTGCCCACCCAGGCGCGCGTGCTGCAACGCCCGGGCGGCGATCACGCGGTCCCGAATGACCTCTGACCGTTCCCCATCCGAAGAGTCCAGCAGTTCATCTGGCTTCAAGCGCGGAACCTCTATGTGCAAGTCAATCCGGTCCATCAGCGGTCCGCTAATCTTTCCCGCGTACTTGTTGCACGACGACGGATTGCTGACGCACTTCTGCTCGGGGTAGCCCTTGAACCCGCACGGACACGGGTTCATTGCGCCGATCAAGATGCACTCCGCCGGGAAAGTAATCGTGTTTGAGACTCGCGCAACCGTGATCACGCCGTCTTCCAGCGGCTGCCGAAGTGCTTCCAGCACCGGACGCTCGAACTCCGGCATTTCATCCATAAACAGCACGCCGTGATGCGCGGTGCTGATCTCGCCGGGCTTCGGGTTCTTGCCGCCGCCAACGATCGCCGCATGCGACGCACTGTGGTGCGGAGATCGGAACGGCCGCTCCCAAATCAATCCGGGCCGTCCGCCCTTCTCCCCGGCGGCACTATGAATCCGCGTGACCTCGATGCTCTCCGAGAGCGCCAGCGGCGGCAAGATCGTCGGCAGTCGTCGGGCAAGCATCGTCTTGCCCGATCCCGGCGGGCCGGTCATCAGCACGTTATGCCCACCGGCGGCGGATATCTCCAGCGCCCGGACCGCATGCTTCTGCCCCTTCACGTCCGCATAATCGACATCGTAAGAAACCAGCCCCGGCCCTTGTTCGTGCTCAAACCGCTTCGGCGTGAAGAGGTTGCTTCCGTTCAACAATTCAACCGCTTCCAGCAGCGTCCGAACGCCGTAAACCTCAATCCCTGTCGCCACCGCCGCCTCTGCCGCGTTCGGCTCCGGCACGATCATGCGCCGGAAACCCTTCTCCATCGCCATCAAGGCAACACTCACCGCGCCGTCAATCGGTCGCAACGTCCCGTCCAAACCGAGTTCGCCAAGAATCAGCGTGCCGTCAAGTTCAGATTGCGGAACATCGTGCTGAACCGCACAAAGCGAAACCGCCATCGGCAAGTCCAGCCACGGCCCCTCTTTCCGAATATCGCCCGGCGCCAGGTTGCACATGATCTTCCGGTTCGGAAAACTCAGGCCCGAGTTGCGCATCGCGGTGCGAACGCGTTCTTTCGATTCTTTCACCGCCGCATCGGGAAGCCCAACGAGCACGAAATACCGCTCGCCATCGCCCTGAATATGCCCGCCGAGGTCGGTCTCAATGACGATCGGCAGAGCTTCGATCCCAATCAGCGTGGCGGAATGCGCCTGCGAAATCATTGCGCCGAGTTTAACGCAAGGTCGGCTTGTTCGGAACAAAGGTCACCGTGACCTCCCCGTACTCTTCCCCACCCGGAACACGCTCTTTGGGACTGCTCAGCTCAAAGCGCAAAAGCTCTGCCTTCTCCCCCCACTTGCCCTTGCCCGACAACTTGAATGGCTCGGGACTCTTCCAAACAATCTCGCGCTTGGATTCGGGCTTCTGAAGAACTTCTGCCAGCGCCCAAAGGCTCAGCCAAGAAACGGGATCGCCCGCACTCACTTCTCGTTCCGGGAACGGCTTCGTCAACTCAAATTTGAACTTCTCCGGCTCCAGGTTCGGGCTCGCCGGCACCGACGATTCGTCGATCACCGTCTTGATCGGATGCAAATCGACCTCCGTCCCATCTTTGCCCCCAAACCTTAACTCCACTCGGTCAACGAACTTGATGTTCAGATCAATCCGCGTGTTGATGTACTCGGTAGTCCGAATAAAGCTGAGACTCGGCGGAGCGCAGACCCCCAAAGCCAAAAGCATCATTGAAGTTGCAGGCGAACCTCGCCCGCCTTTTCGTCAATCCAGCCTCGTTCCCGCGCGCGCTCTTCTCGTCCAATCGCGCTGTCGTACCGAGCTTCGAGCTGCAGGGTGCGAATGTTCTCCGACTGCTTCGATTTCATGTTCGCGAGACGCTCATCCGCCTTCACCTTTTCGGCGCGAAAAACGCGCCAACTGGGCTCACTCTTGTACATCCCGAGCCCAACGCCAATGGCAATCACCAAGACCGGGCCGATCCATCGCTTCTTCTTTTTCAGGCTATTTGCCTCCTTCGATCACGATGTTTTCGGTACTCACTCGCTCCGATCCCACCCGGTGAAGCTGAATCAAGTTGGTGTTTCCGGGCGTTCCCATCGGTACTCCTGCCGTCATGACGACCAAGTCGCCGTCCTTGATTCGCTTCTTGAGTCGAAAAGTTTCCAGAACCGACATTAAAGTCTCTTCCATCGTGGGCTCCGACTGAATGTAGTACGCCTCGACGCCCCAGACCACCGATAGTTTCCGCTGGGTCCGCTCAGATCGAGTCGCGCAGAGAATAGGCATTCGTGGTCGGAATTTGCTCACCAGTCTCGGCGTCTGGCCGCTCGTGGAGTTGCACAAAATCGCGCTTGGCTTCAGAAGCCGCGCCAAATCGCTCACCGCGTGCGCAATGGCGTCGGTTGCTGGCATGTGCCCCCGAGCCCGCTCCTTAAAGTCCCGCTCAATTCGACCGCGGTCGAACACCGCTTCCGCCGCTTCACAAATTCGCGACATCGTCTTCACGCAATCGATGGGATACGCGCCTGCCGCCGTCTCGCCACTCAGCATGACGGCATCCGTGCCATCCAAGATCGCGTTAAAGACGTCGGTGGCTTCCGCCCGGGTCGGGCGGGGATTCTGAATCATGCTTTCGAGCATCTGGGTCGCCGTGATGACCGGAATCCCCCGCTGGTTCGATGCTTCGATGATCTTCTTCTGATGCAGCGGAACGTCTTCCAGGTCCATCTGCAAGCCCATATCGCCGCGCGCGACCATCACAAGGTCGACCGCTTCCACAATATCGATCAGATCCTTGATGGCCTCGGGAGTCTCGATCTTCGCGCAGATCCCGATCGACTTGTCCTTGGGTTCGATGAGATCCCGTAGCATCTTGATGTCGGCTGCGTCTTTCACGTAGCTCAGCGCGATAAAATCGCAATTCAAGGCAATCGCCTGCTCCACATCAGCGCGATCCTGATCGGTCATTGCTGGCACCGCGAACGCCTTTCCGACCAGCGTCACCCCCTTCCGGCTCTTCAGCACGCCACCGCTGATGACCTTCGCTTCAAAGACGCCCTCTTTGCCAGAAAGCAACTTGAACTCAATCTCTCCGTCGCCCAGCAACAGGCGATCCCCTGCCGCCATCGCGTCCAGAATCTCGTTCTGGTTAATCGGAATCTGGCAGCTGTGTCCAACCGTGATGTGGTCACCGGCGCGGAGGACGAGTCCCGCCTCAGGCAACATGCCGATTCGGAACTTCGGGCCCTGCAAGTCCGCGAGAATCCCAACTGGCGCGTGCTTCGGGCTCAGTTCGCGAATCCACTCAATCCAGCGCGCCTTCGTTTCCCAGTCTCCGTGCGAGCAGTTCAGCCGCGCCAGGTTCATCCCTGCATTGATGAGCTGCTGAATCTTTTCTCGCGAGTCCACTGCCGGACCCAAGGTGCAAACAATCTTCGTCCGGCGTCGCATGTCAATCGAATTATGCCCACGATTCTGTTAAGGCGTCGTTGGGGTCCCTGAGTTTTAGGACGGAAGTTCCGTAGAATCAAAACATGTCTCAACTCCAAGCTGCGCTTGATTTTTTGGCGACTCGAGTCGCTCCTCGCGCAGCGGAATTGGACCAGAGCAGCGACGCCGTCGCCGATGTTCTCGGAGAGATGGGCGAAGCCAACCTTCTCGGCCTCAAGTGCCCCGCTGAGTACGGCGGAGAGCCTCTGTCTGAACCCGATTTTCGTGAGTTCCAGCAGGCCTGCGCCCGAACCAGCGGCGTCTTCGCTTTCCTCCAAACCCAGCATCAAAGCGCCGTTTCCATGCTTAACGGCAGCGACAATGCCGACCTCAAGGCAGAAATCCTTCCTGGCACCCGTAGCGGTCAGCAACTCGTCGGCATCGGTTTTAGCCAACTTCGTCGTCCCGGCCCACCGATGGTGACGGCAGAGCGCGTCGATGAGGGGTTCGTGCTCGATGGCCACGTACCTTGGGTGACCGGACAAGGTTTCTATCCTCAGTTCCTCGTTGGCGCCACGACTGCCAGCGGTGAAGCCGCCTTTGCGCTCGTGCCGCTCCGTGACCAGACCGGTATCCGTCTCTCCAACCCAATGCGGCTGGCCGCGATGGAAACAGCCCGAACCGTCACCGTAGATCTGAATCGGTACTTGGTCACCTGGGACAAAGTGGCTTTCGTAAAGCCGGCCGGCTGGATTCAGCGAAACGACATGATAAACGTTGCTCTGCAAGGACACTTCGCGATCGGAAACGCCCGCGCGGGTCTCGACGTTGTCCAGCAAGTTGTCGAAAACAAAGGTTCCGACCAGCTTCGGGAATCCTACGAACAGCTCAACGACGAATGGGAGAGCTGCCGCGAGAACCTAACCGTTCTGAGTTCAGATTCGGCCGAAGAAACCACCGATACCCGCCTGGAAGCCCGCGCTTGGGCCATCGATGTGATGCAGCGATGTGCATGGGCCGCCGTGACTGCAAGTGCCGGAGCGGCGAACGTGCTCACTCATCCCGCCCAGCGAATCCTGCGAGAAGCACTCGTTTTCACCGTTAGCGCCCAAACCTCTGCCATTCGAGACGCTTCAATTCGGCGACTAACCCGGTAACGTAATTCGGCAAATGACGGCTCCGCGCATCACCGGCACCTTTCTCGACGAGATCACGCACGACATCCCGAGCCAGAACTGGGGGCCGCGAGAATGGAAGCGCGAGTTTGCGATGTATCAGCAGATCGGACTGGACACCGTCATCATCATCCGCGCCGGGTACCAGAACAAGTGCATCTTCCCCGCCAAGTCCGTCCCCGGGCTTTTGCCGCTCAGCGATGATCTCGCCGAGACTTTCTTCACCCTAGCTGACGAGTTTCGGCTGAAGCTCTTTTTTGGCACATTCGACTCTGGGTTCCACTGGATGCGCGGCGCGTGGTGGAACGAGGTCGATCTGAACAAGGCCTTCATCGACGAGGCGGTCACCCGCTACGGCCATCATCCCAGCTTCGCGGGTTGGTACCTGTGCCACGAGACCAGCCGAAACGACGCAAACATCATCGAGCTCTTCAACCACATTGGTCGCCACTGCAAAGCGACCCTCGATCGCCCGGTCCTGATCTCTCCGTTCCCCCAAGGCGCGAAGCAGTTCTCCGGCGGAAACGTGATGTCGCTGGACGAGTCATTTGACCACTGGAAGCGAATCTTCGCGGAAACCCAAGGGGCTTTTGATATCTGCGCCTTCCAAGACGGGCAGATCCACTACGATCAACTTCCCGCGTTCCATGCCGGAATCCGCGCCCTCGGCGACCAGCACGGCGTCACCATTTGGTCGAACGTGGAGAGCTTTGACCGGGACATGCCCATCAAGTTCCCCCCGGCGGATTGGCGCTACCTGAAGCTAAAAATCGAAGCTGCGGCCCCGACGGTGGACAAAATCATCACCTTCGAGTTTCCGCACTTCATGTCGCCAAACTCCTGCTACCCGGCAGCCCACAACCTGTTCCGCCGCTACGCCGAATACGCGGACTTAATCGAATAGCGCAGAGACAAACCGCTCGGGCTTGAAGTCGAGCAGATCGTCGACCTTTTCGCCCGTGCCCACAA
The DNA here is from genome assembly GCA_027485645.1 of bacterium. Taxonomy (GTDB): domain Bacteria; phylum Armatimonadota; class Fimbriimonadia; order Fimbriimonadales; family Fimbriimonadaceae; genus Fimbriimonas. The sequence continues at coordinate 254,760 of JAIXQR010000001.1, read as the reverse complement.
GCTTGATCGGAACTTTGAACCGATCAAATACGCCAATCAGTGCCCCGCCGCGCGCCGTGCCGTCGATCTTCGTGAGAATGATCCCCGTAATCCCGGCCGCCTTGATGAACTCTTCCGCCTGACGAATCGCGTTCTGGCCCGTGTTAGCGTCCAGCACCAACAAAATCTCATCTGGCTTTCGGCCAAGTGCCTTCTCCGTCACCCTCAGCACCTTTTCGAGCTCCGTCATCAGGTTCGCCTTACTGTGCTGACGCCCAGCCGTGTCGGCGAGGACAAAGTCCACACCGCGCGCCTTGCCCGCCTGGATCGCGTCAAAAATAACCGCACCGGCATCGGAACCGGGCTGACTTCGCACGATCTGGACTCCAATACGATCCGCCCAAATCTCGAGCTGATCAATCGCCGCCGCACGGAACGTGTCACCCGCGGCAAGCAGAACTTTGAATCCGCGCTTGTGAAGGAGGTTTGCCACCTTGGCGATGCTCGTGGTCTTGCCAACTCCGTTCACGCCAACAAACAGGAAGACCGTTGGAGATTCGTCGCTGATGGTTAAGCCCGCTGGGCCGTCTTGCTTGAATCGGCTGCTGATCGCCGTCTTTAGCCGTTCGCGCATGTCGGCCGGATCGGTGATCTTTTCTTCTCGAACGATCTTTCGCAGCTCTTCGAGAATTTCCTGCGTGGTCTGAACGTTCGTATCGGCTTGAAGGAGGGCTTCTTCAAGCTCTTCGTACAAATCCTCATCGATCACGCCGCGACCAACGAGCCGGTCAAATCGATCGATTAAGCGTTTGAACATTGCTTAGGAGCGTACCGTCTGGTCCGGCAGAGCGTCAGCCGTCCGCTGTGAGATCGTCGCCTGCGCCGTGCGCATCCGAATTTCAGCCAGCGCCATTCGGAGCGGAACTTCTTTGCCAACGAGATCGACATTCTGCGACTTCGCCGCCTCCACCGCAACCTGGTCAAGCAGCCCAATCGCGCCGCTTCCCGCAAACCTGCGCAAGGTGCCAATGAGGGCCGAGTTGAGTGCTTGGTTCTTAGACTTGGCGTAGCTTCGAACCGCATTGGACACCTGCGACTGCGTGAGGGTGAGTCGGGTTTCTTCCGTAACCGCGGCCGCGCTGACAAGAATCGCCTCCGCAACCAGCGACTGCATGTCCTCCTCGGGCGTATCCAGAAGGTCAAACAGCTCGGGCAAAATTTTCGGGTCCGCGAGTTGCTTGGCCTGCTCCGCCGCAAGGCGTTGCTGAGGTGTGGCACCTGCGGCAATCCCGGTCGACAACAAAATCATCGTGCCCAGTCCGGTCCAGTCAGGAAACTCATTCGCCATCACGCTTTTCACCAGCAAATACAAGCTGCTGACAGCCGTCAGAGCAAGCACCCACCGAATGACCTTCTTAACCTGGTTTCGGCGCTTGTTCTCGGTCTGAAGGATGCGAAGGAGTTCGCTACGCTGCATTCAATGCATTGTGCGATCAGTGCGCGGCCGGGCTTGACGTTAGACCTACTGCTGGCTCGTACTGACTTTCAAACTCACGGTACGCGATTGTCCACCGACGCCAGCGATCCGAAACTTCGAGCCGATGCCGTCGCCAGCCGAAGTGATTGGGAACCAAAAACTCGCGTGTGGTTGCCGGTCGCAGGACTTCGCGCGTGGCCAGTTTTGCGGGCTGTCCAAGGATTCCGCAACACAAGTGGTACGTACACAAAACACGGTAGATCGTCTGGCTCGGGTACCGCTTTGCCCAACTTTTCTTGAGTCGCGTTTCCTCGGGGGAGAGTAAAAGCACGGACTGTCCGGTTGGATCCGAGAACCGATTCATGCGCTGCATGATCGTGTGGTAGCCGTAGTACAACGGGAACTCCAGCACCGGGCCCGAGAACGATCGTCGAACCAAAACGTGGGTCGCGTCGTGATCAAGATGCCCTTGTTCAAACGCACACGTCGCCACCCGGTCCGGCTCAATTGAGCTGATCAATTCTCTAAGCCACGGCAGCGCTTCGGCCATTTGTTCGCACAATCGCCCATCCTCTCCGTGCCAAAAGTGCATCCGGGATTCATCGATGCCAAACTCTGCCGCGACCGCCGTTGACTCCGCCTTCCGAACCGGCGTGTGATGCAACCAAACCGCATGCACCTCCGCTCCACCCAAACTGAGACGCCGCAGAAACGCCGCGACCGCCAACTCATCGTCGGGATGCGGAAACACAAACACCCATCGCTCGCCGGGCTCAAAGGCGAAAGCGTTCACTGATCCAACCCCAGCGCCCGCACCGCACGCGTAGTAGATCGTCCCTCAAGCAGCGGCAAGATGACCACCTTTCCGCCGTAGCTCTCTACAACCGCCGTTTCTGGGAGATCCGCCGCCACGTAGTCGCCGCCCTTCACGTGGATCTCGGGTTTGAGAATGGAAATCAGTTCACTCGGCGTGTCTTCTTCAAACACCACGGCCGCGTCCACTGCCCGCAAACCCTCAAGGACGATGATTCGATCAGCGACCGTGTGGATCGGGCGCTCCGGCCCTTTTCCAAGCCGTCGAACGCTTTCATCTGAATTCACGCCGACAATCAGAAGGTCGCCAAGTTCTCGGCACTGACTTAAAATTTGGACGTGACCGGCGTGGAGAATGTCGAAAACGCCATTGGTAAACACCAAGCGCCGGCCGCACCGGAGTTGCAACGCTTCCGACAATTCCACGGGTGCAGTTTATCGCCTTCCCTCCCCGGTCCCACGACTAGGCCCTTCGGACGTAAACTCTCGTCGTGCTCAGCGCGAAAAACCTCGGGAAAAGACTTGGCCCCCGTTGGCTCTTTCGCAACCTCGAGTTCGAGCTCGGCGTCGGCGACGCCCTCTTAATCACTGGCCCGAACGGCTCGGGCAAGAGCACGCTCCTGAGGTGCCTATGCGGGCTGGAGCCAGTCTCAGAAGGGTCGGTGACCGCTGGCCCCATCGGCATCGCCGCCATCGATCAGGCGGTGTATCCAGACCTGACCTGCCAGGAGCACATTGACCTTATGGTCGACCTACGCGGGACCGGTGACCGCAAGGCCCTAGAGCTGGTGAACCTGAGTTACGCCGCAAACCTGCCCGCTCAGAAGCTTTCCAGCGGCATGCGCGCCCGACTCAAACTTGCGATGGCCGTGCTGCATGCACCCACAGTTTTGTTGTTAGACGAACCCAGCGCGACCCTCGATGCCCCGGGCATTGCTTTGGTGGAGAACCTGATTTCCGAGCAGCTCAAGCGCGGCTGCCTCGTGATTGCGACCAATGACCCGAACGAGCGCCGACTCGCGAACCAGGAAATTTCCCTGGAAGTTTGATCTGGTTAACTGATTTTCGTGACGCCAACCGCGCTGTTCGCGATTCTGAGAAAGGAGTTCCGAGTGGAATTTCGATCGCGGAGCGGGTTCTTTGCCGCCAGTCTTTTCGCCGTCATGGCGGTGTTCGCGATATCCGCCGCAAGCTTCAACTCAAAACTGCCCGGCAACTTGGCTTCTGGACTCGTTTGGGTCAGCCTCCTCTTTGGCAGCGTCATCGCGGTCCCCCGCCGATTTATTCAAGAGGAAGAACTCCGCACGGCCGATTTACTTCGACTAGCCGCGCATCCGAACGCCGTCTATTGGGGCAAAACGCTGTTCGCAATTATTGAAACCGTTGCCTACGGAACCGTGGTTTCGGTGTTGTTCTTCCTTCTCACCTCGGCAAAGCTGGTCGATCCTGGTCTGTACTGTCTCGGAGTGGTCGGGACCTCTATTTGCATGGGCAGCGTGATTAGCCTTTGCGGCGCGATTGCAAGCCAATCGGCCAACCGAACGGCCCTCGCCAGCGCGATTTCCCTGCCCCTGATTGTCCCAATTGTTTTCATGGGTATCGCTTGTTTGCGCGTTTCGATGGGAGAGGGCCTGATCCCCGGCGGCTGGCGTTCTGGGTACGGATTGGTCGGGTACGGTATTGCTAGTCTGGCGATAGGGCCATACCTTTTCGCGGCGGTTTGGAAGCGTTGAAGAAGTTAGGAATCCTTTTATTTGGCCTACTGGTGAGCGCGGGAATCGTGCTGACCTTCACCGCGCCAAACGCTAAGGCTTTCCAGAATCCTGAACTCGCGCGAATCGTTTTCTATCACCTGCCGTGCGCGCTCATTAGCGCGATCCTCATGACCGTTGCGCCGTACTTCGGCATCCGGCTTCTCCGAAGCCAGCAACCAGTTTGGGACGTTCGGATGACCGCGGCGATGGAACTTGCCACCCTTCTTGGGGCTCTCACCCTGGTGACCGGCATCATTTTCTCCAAAGTTCAATGGGGAGCCTGGTGGAACTGGGATCCTCGCCAAAGCAGCTACCTGATGGTTATGCTCATGGCCCTGGCCTTCTTTGCCATCCGCGCCTCGCTAGAAGGTGAAAAGCGCTCCCAATACAGCAGCACCTACCTGATGGCGATGCTGCTGCCGATCATCTTCCTCATCTTCATCTACCCACGACTCGGCGTCGTGCAATCACTCCACCCCAACGTCATCCAGTACGGCGGCTTCGACCGGGAATACACGAACACGTTCATGACGATGTTTGTGCTCATCGGCGGAGTTGTGTGGTGGCTCTACAAACTCCGCGTCCGCGTGGGGATACTCGAACTCGAAAAGGACAACCCAGATGCAAAATTGGCAAATCGCGATCATTCCGCCACTCCTCGTGTGGTTCGGCCTGTTCCTCTATCTAAACCGCGTTAGCCAACGACTGGAGCGCCTCGAAAAATCTGATGGCGTCTCTCCCGAAAGCTGATTCGTTCCGTAACGTCGCCCCCTACTATGACGAGCTCATGCGGAAGGTTCCGTATGACATGTGGGCGAGTTACTACCTGCTCCTCTTGGCCACCCAAGACGTTCACCCCCACACCGCCCTCGACGTCGGCTGTGGCACCGGGACCGTTGCCGAGCTTCTTCTGAACGAAGGTATTGCCACAACCGGCATCGACCTCTCACCCGGAATGATCGAGCTTGCCCGCCAAAAGGCTACGGACAAAGGCTTACAGATTCCGTACATCGTGGCCGACGCCAGCGACTTTAGCCTGGGAGAATCGTTCGATGCGGCGTACAGCATGTTCGACTCGCTGAACAACATTCTCGAACCCGAACGGCTCGGCAGTGCCTTCAAGTGCGTCGCCAACCACTTGCCTGCTGGAGGGTCGTTTATCTTCGACCTGAACATGGCGTACGCGTTCGAAGAGCAACTTTTTGACCAGTCAGACATGAAACCGCGCTCGAAGCTCCGCTACGTTTGGAACGGCGAATGGGACCCGGTGACTCGGCTAATCACGGTCTATATGAAGTTCTGGTGGCAAGGCGAAGCCTTCGAAGAGGTGCACGTTCAGCGTGCTTACGAGATTGACGAAGTCGCAGAATTGCTCCGAGCCGCAGGCTTCGGCGAGCTTCGCGCCTATCATGCCTACACCCTCGATCCTCCCCGAAAAAAGAGTGATCGCGTTCATTTTTCTGCGATCAAACAGTAGCGCTCTGGTCTCCGGAATCCGGTGTCACGCGAAAGCCTGACCCCTTGGGCTTCATGGCACCCTCCAAACTAATTGTGCTAGTCAGCTCATGAAGAAAATCCTGTTCACCACCGCCATCTTTGCATCCGTCCTCGCCTCCGGCCAGGCGGTAGACCTCGGAATCGCAAACGAATTCAACGCTTTTATCTTTGAGAATGCGGACACCAACGGTGGCCACAGCGACGGCGCGGTGGCCGTCGGTGGAAACTGGAAAATGGGCTACGAATCAAACGGCCACAACCTCGGCGCTTCGTCCGTAGCTGGCTCGTCCAATGCCGCCATCTATGTCGGTGGCAACATCACCACTCAGGGTGTTGCTCGAACTCTGCGCGGAAACGCCTACGTTGGCGGAACGATTACTGGGACCCTCGATGTCCAGAACGGCCAGCTCAACCCTGGTGGACTAGGAGCTTCGGCTGCGATCTTTAACCAGCAGCGAAACTACAGCACCAACCAGTCGAGCTACCTTGCCTCCCTGACCGGACAGGCAATCAATATTTCCGACCCGAACAACATCAACGTTAACCTGAGTTCCAATACGGGCAACGGAAACCTGAAGGTTTACAACGTGAACGCTAGCCAGCTGAGCAGCCTGAGCACGCTGAACCTGAGCGGTGGAAACGGAAACGAGACGGTCGTGATCAACGTCACCGGAGCCACCGTTAACTGGGGTTGGCAGGTCAACTACGCAAACAAGAACAAGCTCGTTTGGAACTTCGTCGACGCCACGAACATCACGGTCGCCAACCGCAACTTTGATGGCTCGATGCTCGCCGTGAACGCCACGGTCAACCAGGCCCAGAACATTCAAGGCACCATGATCGCAAAGTCGTGGGTCAACCGAAACTCGGCTGAGTTGCACTTCGGAAACCAGTACAAGTTCAACGGCAACCTGCCATCCGCGCCGGTACCAGAGCCAGCCACCTTCCTCGCCCTCGGCGCCGGTGTCGCGGCGTTCATCCGACGTCGACGCTCGAACTAAGCAACTACGGAAAGCGCCCGACCCAAATTGGGTCGGGCGCTTTTTTGTTTGTGGTCTCTGAAATTAGCGGGAACTCATTTGTACTGATCGGTACTGTAATCGGTGTCACTCGACAATTTAAGGAAAACGAACATGCAGTCCACCACCCTATTTCAACCACTCACCCTTGAAACCGCGCCTGAGCAGAGCCTTGAATCTCTGAAAGCAGTCAAAGGCGGCCTCGGCTTCATTCCGAACCTTTTCGCTACTTTCGCCAACTCACCTTCGGTCATCAGCGGCTACCTTGCTCTGGACGCAGCCTACAACCAGTCAGGCTTCTCCCCGGTCGAGCGACAGGTCATCCTTCTTGCGGTGAGCTTGGAGAACGAGTGCGGATACTGCACCGCGGCGCACAGCACGATTCTCAAAAGCATGATGAAGGTCGACCCGGCAATCGTGGATGCCGTCCGCGCTGGTGAAGCCGTTCCTAACGATAAGCACCAGGCCCTGATCACCACGGTCCGAGAAATCGTCCGAGAACGCGGCTACCTTTCGACGGAAACCCGAGATGCCTTCCTGGCTGCAGGCTACACGCCCGCCAACCTCATGGAAATCCTCCTAGGCGTCGCCCTAAAAACAATCAGCAACTACCTAGACCACATCAGCCCCGCTCCGCTCGACGAAGCCTTCCAGCCGGAGGCGTAAGGTCTTCGTGAGACGGGCGTTTCTCCGCGCTCCGTTTCTCTACAGCCTGCGGACCCAAGTCTTCGACCCCTTCCGGGGTCGGGGACTTGGCGGCTCTACCAGGCATTTTCAATGCCTGGCCACCTTCTTGATCCCTCCGGGATCGGAAAAGGGTGTGCATCCGTGCGTTTTGCACAAGTCCATCTTTCTCGTTAGTGAGAATTGAATAGCACTTGGTTTTTATTCAACCGCTCTTCTTTCCGGCGCGCATCCTCCACTTCGGACCCAACATTCGAGTATCCCGGAGGGATTAAAGATGGTAGCCAGGCATTGAAAATGCCTGGTCGACTCCGCAATCGCCGACCCCGGTAGGGGTCGAAGACTTCACGCGCGGCTTGTTTAGAATCACGGTCGCATTAACTAAACTCACTCGCATCAAATGGCACTCCTGCGAGCCGATAGACCTGCTCCATCTCCTCTAGAAACGACTTGCTTTTGTGATGATCGGCTTGGTGGCTCACGTATTGCATCATCATCGGAACCTCGTGGTTGCTCACTCCAAAGGCTCCGTAACCCTCTTGCCACGCAAAGCCTCTACGTCTTGCATTCATCCAAATCGAAGAGACCTTCTTCGTTTCGCGCATCACGTCCGACAGCCGATGGATGGGCCTCATGCCGACGAGAATGTGAACATGATCTGAGACTCCGCCGACAGCAACAGGCTTGCAGTCGAGTTCTCGAAGAATTCCCCCGATATACGCATGGGCATCCTCGATGAGGTCGGTAGTCAGAAGCGGTGCACGTTCTTTCGTAGAGAAGACGATGTGAACATGCAGGCTCGAGTGAGTCGTTGGCATTGAGAGTTCCCGTTTTGAAGTATGGAAAATCTTAGAGGCCCACTTCAGTATGCGGACCCAAAGTACATCACGGGGATTCGAATCGGTGGTGAAAACGTTCGGAAGTCCAAAAGTCTTCGACCCCTCCCGGGGTCGTAACGTGCGGGCCCGTCCAGGCATTTTCAATGCCTGGCTACCATCTTTAATCCCTCCGGGATATCTGAACTTCCACCGATAAGCAGAGGAAAGGGTCGTTTACCATAGCACTTGGGCAATCGACTTTGACCTTAAGCTCCTGCGGTCGAAAGCCTTTACTTCGATCTCGTTCACATCAGCCGATCTCAGCAGGATCAAGAAGGTTGGCAGATCGTGAAACTGCCTAGCGTGAATCGCGAACACCGACCCCGCATGGGTCGAAGACTTGTATCTGCCGCTGAAGGCATTGGGACGCCGTACGCTAAAAAATCTAATTCTTCTGAACAAGCATCGTTCTCAAGTTGTGGTGCAGGAATTCGCGGAACTCTTAGCGCAATCGGCAGTAGATCCCGGAGGGATCAAGAAGGTAGCCAGGCATTGAAAATGCCTGGATGAGGTCCCGTCTCTCCCGACCCCGGAAGGGGTCGAAGACTCACAGCCGACATCGTGGATGGCAAGCGTCAGTCGAATTCGCCCGGCTCGAACGGAATGCCTGCTAATCGGTACACGTCCGCCAGCTCCTCAACGAAGGTCTTTTTCCGATGGTGCGCTTTCTGGTGACTGATGTACCTAACCATCATCGAAATTTCGTGAGCACTAACACCAAACGCGCTGTAGCCTTGCTGCCAGGCAAAGCCTCGAATTCGCTCATTCATCCAAATCGATGAGGTCTTTTTCGTTTCGCGCATCACGTCCGAAAGACGATGCACGGGCTTCATGCCAATCAACAGATGAACATGATCTTCAACCCCACCAACCGCTACTGGCTTGCAATCTAATGACCTTAAGGTGCCACCAATATAGCTGTGGACATCTTCAATGAGCTCAGGAGTTAATAACGGAGCCCGACTTTTCGTTGCAAAGATGACGTGAACGTGAAGGCTCGAATGCGTTGTTGGCATGAAGCAATACCCGTGAAAAGTATGCAAAGTTTAGCGTCCGGCTCCGGACGAGCGCCTAACTTCAAGCTGAATTACATATTGATTCTGTAGTCTTCGACCCTTCCGGGTCGGAAGGGAAACCGCTCTACCAGGCATTTTCAATGCCTGGCTACCTTCTTGATCCCTCCGGGATCTACCACGCGTTGAGCTGCGTTATGCGACTGTTTCGGTGCCACAGCTTGAGAACACAGCGTATTCAGGATGAAGAACGGGATTTAGCGTTCAGCATCCCAACGCCGTCAGTGGCTGCTAAGCATCTTCGACCCCTCCGGGGTCGGCACTCCCATCCAGGCACTTTCAGTGCCGGGCTACGATCTTTAATCCCTCCGGGATGGTCGAAATTGAGTCGCGGTCGAGGAGGATGCGCCCCAGAGACGAGGGGCGATTCAAGCGCGACCGCACTATTTTCAGCTTTCGCAGCCTAGAAAGCCGGACTTCTGAACATCGCGTCAAGATGCATCCCCTTTCCCGATCCCAGCGGGACCAAGAAGGTAGCCAGGCATTGAAAATGCCTGGAAGGCTCGCGCCGGAACCGACCCCGGAGGGGTCGAAGACTTTACGCGCGGTCGGTATTCGCAGAAGTCGCCCACATGCGTGGACAACTCACTTCTACTGAGTCAGTTCTGTAGTCTTCGACTATAGAGACGTCGAAGACGGTTCCCTTTCGGAAGGAGTGCCGAACGCACCCCGCAACAAGGTATCATCTTAGGTTCGGAGGTCGGGAGTCTTGCCAGGGGCAGGACGTTGGAACCGATTTTAGAATGCCAAAAGCAAAGCAGAACATTCGCACAAACCCTCATTCGCCTCGTTACCTCGCTGTCGCCGAAAAGGTCGACAAAGACACGCAGCTCGATTTCACCGCTGCCCTCAGCTTGGTAAAGCAGACCGCAACCGCTAAGTTCGTCGAAACCGTCGACATCAGCGTGGTCCTCGGAATTGACCCTAAGAAGAGCGACCAGAACGTTCGCGGTATCACCAACTTGCCTCACGGAACCGGTAAGGTCCGAAAAGTCGCCGTCCTCGCGAAGGGAGACCTCGCAAAGGCTGCTGAAGATGCTGGCGCCGACACCGTCGGTGACGAAGACCTGATTGCCAAGATCCAGGGCGGATTCCGCGACTTCGATGTCCTTCTCGCTACGGAGGAAATGGCTCCACAGATCGGTAAGGTCGGTCGAATCCTCGGCCCCCGAACGCCGAACAAGCGAAACGGAACGGTTACGAACAACATCGCCGCCGCCGTCCGCGAAATCAAGGCTGCAACCCGTGTCGAATACCGAGCTGACAAAGCCGGTGTCGTCCACATGGCCATCGGAAAGGTGAACTTCACCGACGAGCAGCTTCTGGAGAACTTCAAGGCCGCCCTCGGCGCGCTCATCAAGGCTAAGCCTTCCTCCGCAAAGGGTCGCTACATCCGAACGCTCACGATGAGCAGCACGATGGGCCCTGGCGTCCCAATGGACCCAACCCTCGCCGGCAAGCTCGCCGCCTAAGTCAAATTCAACAGCCCGGCAAGGATCATTCCTTGCCGGGCTTTTTTGCGCCTACTCGGTTGGAAGAGGCGCAAACAGATCCACGATGTTCCCGTCCGGATCCAAAACCTGCGCGTACCGCTGGCCCCAAAACGCGTCCCAAGGTTGCTTATGTGCCTCAAATCCTGCCGCTATCACGCTCGCAAATCTGGCGTCAACATCAGCAACCGAATCGCAGAGGAACGCCAGTCCCATTCGGTAACCGGTCGGCGCCGTCCAATCAGGATCAATCTGCTTGACCATGTCGATGTGGTTCCAACTCAGTCGAACCCCGCCGTCCAAAGTCACCTCATGGTACGGGCCGCCATCTCCGTCCGGAATCTCTAATCCCAACGCTCGGTAAAAAGCAACGGATCGCTCCATGTCATGGACGACGATCCCAATCATATCTAGCCTTATAGACATGCGTCTACTATAACCGATTCAAATCGAGATGGCAAGTCACTGCGCCGCGCGGGTTACCAAACGTCGCACATCTTCCCACGCACCCTGCAAGTCACTTACGAGTGGCGACTGTGCCCGGGCGATGGTCACCTGATCGAGGTCCAAATCCGCTACCAAAAGGTGAGGATCGGCCACCGGCGCCGCGCCAATGGTCTCCCCAAACGGGCCAATGACCATCGAGCCCCCGATAAATCCTTTCCCGCCCTCGAACCCAACAAGCTGGGCGCTCACCACGTAAACCGAATGTTCTTCGGCCACGCCCCGGAACAGGCGCTCATAGCGCTCGTGGTTCTCAATCCGTTCGCCTCGGAATCCGCGAGCCGGGCTTGCCGCAGGGACCAAGATCACCTGTGCGCCGTTCACCGCGCAAAGGGTCGGCATGATCGAGTGCCAAATGTCCTCACAAATCAGGATCGCCATCTTGCCGAAGCGCGTTTCGAAAACGGCCAAATCTCGTCCTCGCGAGACAAACCGCTCCTCGTCAAACACGCCGTAGGTCGGCAAGAAGAACTTTCGGTACACCGCCACCGGGCGGGTTCCGTAGTTGGTCATTTCCAGATAGCAGGCACTGTTGTAAAGAATCCCTTCCGCCGCTTCATAGAATCCCAACGCAACATCGATGGGCCGCGTCAATTTGCCCTGCAGCCGCTCCCGCAATCCACGCGCAAGCGCTTCCGCCGAGAGAGACGCTTCAATGACCCCGCCCTCGAGGAAGTAGCCGCTGGTTGCGGTTTCCGGAAACAGAACCAGGTCCACGTTTTCGTCCTGGCACTGAAGAATGATCTCGGAGATCGTGTCGAGATTCGCCGAAACCTCCGCCTTTTTGGGTGCAAACTGCGCACACGCCACCTGAAAACGCATGGATTCAGTTTAGTTCAGAGCTAGAATTCGATGTGGCGCACGTGGACGACTTTCCCCGGAAGGAATTGAATCGGCTTATAGAGCCGACCGCCGAGGATTTACAAGCGGGTCCGAGCTACGCGCTCCACACCGCAGTGCTGCTTGGGCACGACTACGATCGCTGCGTCGATTTGCAGCGGGAGTTTGAATCCGAGGAAATGCAGGCTCTCCTGGCCGCAGAATTCCGAAGTCAACGGGCCACGATGCGTACGCTTTCGTTAATCTTCGTCGCAGTCCTCGTCGCAATCGCCGCCATCGCTTGGGCAGTCAAGAAAGAGTTCACCCTTTGGGAGCTGTCCTTGTTTGTTGTCGCTGTCTACGTCGCTGGCACCGTGGTTAAGGATGAACTCGGCTCGAAGGCAAAACTCGAAACTTGGAAGTTGTCGGAGTTCCGAACTCGTCTAGTCGCAGACATCTTTCAAACCGAACGGATGTTTAGCGACTGGTTCTCGCGAAACCCAGGCAATTTTCAAGCCGACCCGTGTAAAGAGATCCAGGACTCAACAGGACTTCCCTCTTCAGCGGTCACAGATCTCTTTGCTCAGTTCCGCCTACGACACCGAGACGAGTTTCGGAAGTGGGTTCAAACCGGGGTTCAAATCCGACGCTTAGAAAGACGGTAGGCAAGCAGTGTCGCGATGCCTATCGAAACCTAAGTCTGTAGAGCTAGAATTCGGTGTGCCGCACGTGGACGATTTTCCGAAGGATATGCTTAGGAAGCTGATCGAGCCGAGCTTGGAAGAATTGAAAGCAGGCTCGGAAGATGCCGTGAATACGGCGATTGCGCTCGGACTCGAACCACAAAGAGTCGATGAGTTAGTGGCGTTCTTCGAGTCGGAGCAATTCCAGGCGCGCATGAAATCCAGCTACGAGCAGGATTTCGCCCTAGGCGTATTAACTTGTTTAATCATCTGGCCCCTGATCCTTGGAGGGCACGCGTACATTATTTGGATAGCAAACGCGGATATGGAGTTCAAAGGCTACATGTTCGCACTCACCGTACTGCCAATGCTTTACGGATTTTTCAAATCGCTTTTTGGTCCCGGTTTTCCGATTTGGAAACAGCGAATTTTGCGCCGGCTTTTGCTAGATGCGCTCTTTGCTGAGAGCGCCCGATCTACGTCGTCGTCGCTGCCAAACAGCAGCGCTACCAGAGAACTTCCGCGATTCACGGGTCTGCCGGTGCCAACTCTCAAGACGCTCTCCGAGCTGCACCAACTTGTTGAAAAGGCTAAGCCCGGCTAGCTAGGCTCCCCGGAGGGAGCCCACAATTGCCCTAACCCACGATCGGCCGCAGAACTCGGAATGCCCAATCCGCGACCGTCGTCCGCCCGGTCGTTAATGGCGTTCGCGGGTCCGGAATCGATGGTGCCCCGCGCATGGCCCGGAACATCTGAACATAAGGCTCGGCAACCGCTTCACTGCCGCCGGTAGCCATGAATCCAGCCTTCGTATCCTCATCGGAAGCTTCCACATACTGAATCGGTTTGCCGATCCCTGCCGAGAGCGCCGCCGTAACCTGCAAGAACGAAAGCCGTTCCGGGCCGTGGATCAGTTGCGCCTCCGTTCCAGTCCAATTCCGCGCTAGCATCCGGAGAACGGCGACTTCCGCAATATCCGCCGTAGCAACGAAGTTCGTCACCGTTTCGCCCGGAACGGCCTGGAAGACATGGCCGCTCCGAATCGGCTCGACTTGCCAGAGGAAGTTCTCGTAGAAGAAGCCGGGGCGAAGGTGAAGAACGTTTCCACCGAGGGTGTCGAGAGTTAGCTCCGATGCGGCAACGGCATCGATGAGGCCAAGACCGTGGCGGTACTGGGCTCCGTCCGAACTCAGGTGGACAATGTGCGGTGCCGAAGATAGCTTAGCCGCGTCGACCAAGGTCTGCGCATAGCGAGCGTAATCGGCAAAAGGATCATTCGATCCGTAATTCGGCGGAGTCAGCCAGAAAACGGCCTTCGCTCCCTTCAGAGCGCGAGCGACGACTTCAACATCATCCAAGGAACCTTGGAACACGTTTACAAAGGGAAGTACATCGGCAGCAAGCCGTGACGGATCGCGAACGATGACCGATGGGCGCTCGCCCGCGCGGATCAAACCGCGAACAACTTGACTGCCAATTTGGCCGGTTGGGGTTGAAACTACAAAACTCATCTCAAGTATTATCAACCCACATGACCGGACGATCTACGTCAGATAAACCGAACAACATGGCCGATCATCCGGACTTGTTTCTGCTCGATCAACTGATGACCTCGCTCAAAATCGACAGCGAAGTCGTGGGTCGGGTCATCACGTCCGAGCCGCTTGGTATCGCCTTTGATCCAAAGGCAGACCGCGCGAAGATCATGTTTGTCTTTCAGGGGGCCCTCTTGGTCGAAGCTTCCGGCAAGTTCCACGTCCTCGAACCCGGAGACTTTGCCCTCTGCTTGGCACCTATCTTCACCTCCGCTCGAACGAAACCAGGAATTGAAGTCATTCCGTTCTCGGAGCTCCTCGAAAAGAGCAACCAGCTATGCCGATCAGGACTCGTTTACCAAGTGGGCAACGCCGAGCCAACGCACCAGTACCTGACGGGTTTAGTCCATGTTCGAAACCTTCTCAGCCATCCTCTCATCCGCAGCCTCCCCGACACGATCATTGTTCGAAAGAACTCCGGCGCGGAGCCGATTCATGAGCTGCTGGCCCGAGTGACCGAGGAAACCCAGTCGATCCGCCCCGGCAGTCGGCCCATCGTAAACCGCCTACTAGATGCCGTCATCATGCACGCGATTCGCAGCTATGCCCTGTCCGATGGCGGTTGGGCCGGGTTCTTGGGCGATCCCGAAATTGGCCGGGTCGTGGCCCGGATCCACGCCGATCCCGGCGCAGATTGGACCTTGGCTTCCATGGCCAACCTCGCCGGACTTTCGCGCTCAACCTTCGCCGATCGGTTCAAGCGAACCGTTGGCCAGGCCCCGATGAGCTACCTCACCAGCTGGCGAATGCACATCGCTATTCAGCGGCTCCAAGTCAAAAACCTGACGGTCAGCGCCGTGGCCGCCGAGGTCGGTTATGAATCTGAATCCGCGTTCTCTCGCGCGTTCCAGCGCGAAGTGGGATACAGGCCTGGTCACGGCCGATTTTTGGCCGTACCAGAGATGCGTTAGACCCAAAAATCTTGGACTCGGAACCAGACCTTGCTAAAATGTCTCCGTGTCACGCCTTGAGCAATATGGTGAAGAAGATCTTGAGCAGATTCTAAAGATCGCCTCTCGCCGCATGCCCACCGCCACCGGAGTCGACAATCGTCAGCGCTTGCTCGCGATGGCCGATGAACTCGGCATTTCTCCCGCCGATTTGGAAGCTGCCGAACTCGAGTACGCCCAAACAAAAAGCTCAAAGGAAGAACGCGCCCTATTCGATGCCGAACGCCGTAACGGATTTCTTCAGCACCTCTTGCCCTTCGTCTTGGTCAACCTGTTTCTCGCCTTCCTGAGCCTTCGCAAAGGGGACTTCTGGTTCCTGTACCCGCTGTTGGGCTGGGGAATTGGCCTCGCGGGCCACGCCGCAAGCGCCCTTGGCAACGGTCCGTCCGTCGAAGCTGCGTTTCAAGAGTGGCGAAGGACGCGAGCCAAGATTGATCAGCTCAATGTCAGCCACAACGTGGAAGCCGTGATCGCCGACTTCGTGAGCACCTACAAGCTTCAGTACACGCCAGCTCCGAAGGTGGACACAATCGCCTACCTGCGGAAGATCACCGGTCTCGGCCTCAAAGATGCCATGGACGCGGTGGACTACTACTCTAATCGTCACCCTGGGTCCATCATTTAGTCGCCGTAGCGCTGGGGTCTAATAAACGCATGAGTGACGCTGCGTCATTGCCGGTTCCAAACGTTCGTTGGGACCTTTCGGTGCTTTTTTCTGGCCTAGAAGACCCTGCTATTCAAGCCACTTGGACCGATGCACGGGCCAAGTGCGAAGCCTATGCCGCTAAATACCGCGGAAAAATCAACGACGCTGGCCTGACCGCCGAGGTCCTTGCGGGCTCGATTCAGGAACTCGAAGCCATCTCAAACGAGATCGCCAAGCCACTCTCCTATGCGAACCTGTTGTTCAGCACCGATTCGGCCAACGCCCAGATTGGCGCGTTCATGCAGAAGCAACGCGAACTTGCGACCGAGCTCAGCGTCCTCACTCTCTTTGCCGAACTCGAGTTGCAGCAAGTCGATGCCGCGATCATCGATCCTCTTTTGGCCGATCCCGCCGTTGCTCCGTACCGGCACTTCATCGAAGCTAGCCGACGCTACCAGCCCTACCGCCTCTCGGAAGCCGAGGAAGTGATTCTCGAAGAAACGGCAAACACGGGCTCCCGGGCGTGGGTGCGGCTGTTTGAAGAAGTCACCACCAACCACGTCTTCACCCTTCAGCTACCGGGAGAAGAGCCAAAATCGGCGACCGAGCAGGAAGTCTTAACGCTCCTTCGCGATGCGGACCGCAGCAAGCGACTCGCCACCGCGGAATCGCTGACTGCTGGCCTTCTGGAAATCAACCGGGTCATCACCTTCGTCTACAACAACCTCCTGCAAGACAAGGCCGTCGAAGATCGACTTCGAAACATGCCGGAGCCAGAGACCAGCCGCCACCTTTCCAATGAGCTCGACTCCGAAACCGTCAACCTCGTCATGCGGCTTTGCCGGGAGAACTACGGCCTCGTGGAGCGGTACTACCTCGTCAAGCGCGACGCCCTCGGCCTTCCCGAACTCACCCACATCGACCGCTACGCTCCGTTGTTTGAATCGGAAGCACCCGTAGAGTGGCCCGAAGCAAAGGAGATTGTCCTCGATGCCTTTGGTCAATTCAGCCCGACCCTCAAAGATCGGGCCGCCGAGTTCTTCGACAAAAACTGGATCGATGCCGAGCCGCGCAAGGGTAAGCAGGGCGGCGCGTTCTGCTCCTACGTCACTCCCGACACCCACCCGTTCGTGTTCCAAAGCTACATGAATCGGATGGACGATGTGATGACCCTGGCCCACGAGCTTGGCCACGGCGTCCACGCTTCCCTCAGCCGAGAGCAAAGCTATTTCAACTTCCACGGCACCCTTCCTCTGGCCGAGCTCGCCAGCACCTTCGGCGAAATGCTCGTGTTTGAAAAGTTGGTAGCGAAGGCGAACCTAGAGGATAAGTTGGCCCTTTACGCCGATAAGGCCGAAGGCATTTTCGCTACTGTTTTCCGCCAAGCCGCGATGTTCTCGTTTGAGCAAAAGTGCCACCGCGCGCGGCGTGAAACCGGTGAACTGTCATCTGAGCAGTTCGGGGAAATCTGGCAAGCCGAACTCCAGGCGATGTTCGGTACCAGCGTTACCATGGGCGACCAGCACAAGCACTGGTGGAGCTACGTCGGCCACTTCTTCTTCGCTCCGTTCTACGTTTACGCGTACTCGTTCGGCGAACTGCTCGTGCTTTCGCTTTACGAAAAGGCGAAGCAAGAGGGCCCGAGCTTTGAAGCGAAGTACCTCGAAGTCCTGCGCCTCGGTGGTTCAAAATCGCCCGATGAGCTCATGGCGATCGTCGGTGTAGACCTCCACTCGCCCGAATTCTGGCAAGGCGGCTTCGCGGTGATCGAGCGGTTCGTGAGCACGTTCGAAGAACTGTGGGCGGAGCACAGCGCAGCCAAGTAAGAGAAGCGGCGGGCTAGAACTCGCCACTCTTGGTTACTCCGCCGCTTCGGCGAATCCTTCGCGTAACGCCGTTCGTAACTCCGCCTTTCGCTCCGCCGGGAGCAGGGCGGCGTTTACGGCGTTTTGCATGAGGCTAAACACCATGTCTTCGGTCAGCTCAAACTCGCGGCAAACCCGAATCCACTCCTCCGCGAGAGAAGTACCGAACATCGGCGGGTCATCGGAGTTGATCGTGACGTTCATTCCCTCATCCAGCATTCGCGGAAGCGGATGCTCGGCAAGCGACGGATACACGCCGAGGCAAACGTTGCTGGAAGGGCAAACTTCGAGCGGAGTCTGGTTTTGAACCAAGTACTTCACCAACTCGGGGTCTTCCACGCACCGGACGCCGTGCCCAATGCGCTTGGCGTGGGCTAACCGAAGAGCTTCCCAAATGGACTCTGGCCCCACCGTTTCCCCGGCATGGGCGACTACCGGAATGCCGAGCGCTTGGGCTTCTTCGAACACGGGCGCATACATTTCCGTCCCAAGTCGTTCCTCCCCGGCAATCCCAAGGGCACAAACCCCGTGCCCCAAACATTCCTTCACCCAGCCCAAAACCTCCTGCGCACGCTCCAGCGAGTCGCCACGCACGATGTCGATGATGATCTGAGCCTCTGTCCCAAGCTCTGCACCGTATGCTAATCCCCGCTGCAACGCGGCAAACTGATCCTTCCAGGAGAGCCCGGCGTACTTTTCGATCGTCGAGACGGTGTAGGTGAACTCGGAATACAGCACGTTCTGCCGCGCCTGTTCTTCCAAGAATTCCCGCACGAGGAGTTCCAGATCATCCGCTGTCCGAATGCACTTCGAAACCTCCACGTACACCTCCACAAAGTGCGGGAAGTCTCGAAAGGCGTACCACGCCTGGAGCCCTTCCACCGTGTCGGCCGGGAGCGAGATGCCGTTGCGCGCCGCGAGTTGCAAGACGGTTTCTGGCCGAATGGACCCCTCCAGGTGTACGTGAAGCTCAACCTTCGGGATTCTTGCCAGAAATTCGGGACTCATGCCGTCATTCTACAGAAAGCACGGGTATGACTGAGGGGCGCACTCGCGTTTTGGAGAGCAACATGATTAGAACCGCATCCGCCGTTTGGAACGGCAACCTAAAAGAAGGCCACGGCACGCTCACGTCCCCATCCACCATTCTCAATGGCACGCCTTACTCGTTCAAAACCCGATTTGAGGACGCTCCCGGCACGAATCCGGAAGAGCTGATCGCCGCCGCTCACGCGGGCTGCTTCAGCATGGCCTTCTCCGCCCAGCTTGGCGAGCGCGGAATCACCCCAGAGTCCATCTCCACCACCGCCGCCATCACCATGGAAGAGCTCACCCTCACCCGAAGCGTGCTCACCTGCACCGTGGTTGCGCCCGGCGCCGATGAAGCCCTGATCCAGGAAGCCGCTAAAGCCGCCGAAGAAGGCTGCCCGATCAGCCGAGTCCTCGACCTCGACATCACGCTCGACCTCACCGTTCAGGCCTAAGCCGAACCTAACTCGCCTCTCCTCCGTACTGATTTTATGCTGCGAACAAAAAAGGAAGAATCTGCGGAGGAGCTTGCCTTAAAGCTCTACGAGCAAGACCGCGAAGCGGCGCAGCAAAAACAGGCGGAGGAAGCGGCCTTCGCCGAAATCGAGGTTCCGGTTGAATACCTTCAAAAGGCGCGGACGCAGATCGCCGCCAAAAAGGCTGGAAACAAAAACCAAATTGTCATCGCGATCTTGATCGCGTTTGCGATTGCCCTCGCCCTAACGTCTTTCATGCTCATAGGGCAGCCGCCCGCACCCGCGCCGCCCGTCGTGATTCCGAAGCAAACGGCCTGGCTGCTAGAAACGAGCCCCGGCGCCGAGGCCACGACCTCCGTTGACTCACAAGGCTTTACCGAGCTCAAAGTGATCAAGTTCGGAAACGAAGAACGGTACTTTGCTACCCTTCGCTACCCATCCGACCCCATCGAAACCCGGGGCCTTAGCAAAGTCGTCATAAAGGCCCGCGGAACTTTGCCGAAATTTCGGCTCCGTCTCATGCAAGGCACCGATAGCTACCTAACGCCACCGATGGCCCTGAACCCGGTGACAAAGCAGTACGAGTTCCCCCTCAGCCAACTGCAACACACCCGCCCCAGCAACGGAGGGAACACGAATCTCGGATTCGGCAAGCCCGACCGGATTGATGTTCTGCAAGTTCAAACCGGCGTCTACGTGAACCCACGCGACGCCAGCGGAACCCTAACCATAGAATCGATCAACGTCAACTAGTCAACTTTGAGGCGGAAGATTTCGCGCTGCTCGTTCGTGATGAGCACGGTTCGGTCGTCTTCAAACCCGATGGCTTCGCACTGCTGCGCCTTGTTCAGTCGAATCTGGCGAATCGGCTTGTTGAGCCATTGAGTGTCGGGGCCGGAGGCATCGAAGATCCAAACGCTGGCAAACGGTGCCTGAGTGAGCAGCGCAAGATACTTACCGTTTGGCGACATGTCGCTTGCGGTGACCCAACCACCAAGCCCCTTGCGCTCTCCGAGCCGCTTCAGCGGATTCACCGCGTCGGTTCGTCGTGAATCGAGCCGATAGAGAACGGTGGTATCCACCGGCAGCTTTCCACCTGGGGTTCGCTCTTTCGTGACGACATAAAGCTTGCCTGCCTTGACGAAGATGCCCTCGCAGTCGTACCGATAACCAGCCTTCGGCGGAAAGTCAGTCTGCTCGGGGTACCGAACCGGAATGCGAGAGATGAGATGCGCTTCTCGGGCCTCCAGCGGGTTCGGCTCATCGATGACGTAAATCCCCAAGTCACGCCGTGCGTTGGCGTTGTTGCCGAGATCGCTTAGGTAGAGCGTGTCGCCGTCAATGGCGATGTCTTCCCAGTCCTGGTTGAAGGCTCCGAGGATCGAGATACCTTCGTAGGGCTTGGCATCCGGCGTTTTGCCTGCGTCGGCCTTTCGATTCTCCCAGCCCTTGAAGAGCACGTCGCCGGTTGGCTGAATGGCGAAGATTCGTGCCGCGTCGCCGGAGTCGTTATGCACCCAGTAGGTGTTCGGATACCGGCGGCTCTTCACGATGCCGCTCATTTCATCAAGCGCCGGAAGCTCAACTTTCGCGATCGGCGTGAGGTCCACCGTGCGTTCTTGCACTGGTCCAGACACGGCGAGAAGAGTGGCAAAAATCGCGAGAGACATCGCTAGAAAGGTAGCACACCAGATACATAAAAAGAGCCAACGGATTTCTCCGTTGGCTCTTTTATTTGGTCTAGGTTGAGTGGTTAGTTAACTGGCTTTGCTTCGCCCAAGAGCTGGAGCTGATCCAGGCCAAGGGTGAAGGTCGGCGGCATGCTGCCCGATCGAACTGGGTTGATGGTTCGAACCATAACCTTTACCTGACCGTTAGCGGCAACGTAGAGCTTGGCCTGCGCTTCGGCAAGATCAATCTTCATCACCGTGGTCGAAGCGGTGTAGCTCTTCACGAGCTCGTATGCTCGCTTAACCTGGTTATAGAAGTACACCTGCACGGTGCTACCGGCTGGTGCGGCCGACTTGATGTTCAGGCCCAGGTACTGGGAGGTTTCTGGCGTCAAGGTCGTGCCGTAAGCCGCTTCAACTGCCGTCACCTGACCGAATCCAGCAACGCGGCTGGAGTTGACTCGGTAAAGGTTGTTGTCTGCGTTGTAGACCGAAGCGAGCGTTCCGGAAACGTAAGTTCCTTGTGCACTGAAGATGCCAGCCGTCTGTGCGTTGAAAGCAATTGCGCCCTCGCCGTTCGACGGGATGCGCCAGCTGGTAACGAAGGTGTCCCAGATGTTGGCGGTCGAAACCATTCCGAAGCCCCAGAAGGTTCGGTCGTCAACCGGGTCAATTGCGACACCAAAGTAGTCGCCCCATCGGTAGAACGGATAGTTCGCCGTAGATCGCGCAACCAAGGTTGGTCGGCCAACCACGCCCGATGGATCGGTTGCTCGTCGCGTCGAGAAGACCAGGTCGGCAACAATGTTTGCGCTCGTTCGCGTGTAGAGAACGCTGATCTCGTTTCGCGAGTTCATGTTGATCGCCGGCATGTGCAGGTTCTCACCCGTTCCACCAACGATGTCACCCGCTTGTCGGAGCGATGGCGTTCCGCCAAATGGCCAGTTGTTGGTTCGAACGTCGTACCAGCGGACCTTCTGTCGGGTGTCGCTATCGCTCACCTGAATGCCGTGAGCACCCAAGATCGAGCCGTTTCGGTAGGACGCGTTGTAGATGCGGCCATCGAATCCATCGAGGACCGAACCGCCTGCGCCGTTCACCGTGCCAGCCGCGTAATACGTGATGTTTGGAACGGTCACGAAGCTCTGGAAGAGTCGCGGCGAAGAAGTTGCCCCGTCAGTGACGGCGTTGACTTTGACGGACGACGTGTTGAAATCGCCGATCGCATAGACCGCGTTCACTGCCGAATCGTATGTGGTCACGATCTTCGTCGTGCTGCCCTGCGGATCGTGGAACTGTGTTGCCGTCGCGGTCGCTCCGGTCAGGAACGGCTGCTTTGGAAGAACGATGAACAGGTTTCCGGCAAATCCGCTGGTGTAGCCAAACATGTTGCCGGTGATGACCAACGAGTCCTTGTTAACGCCGAAGCCAGGGTAGTCCAGCCAGTACTTGTTGCTGCCAACCGTAAGTTCGGAATCAACACGGTAGCGGAACCAGGTTCCGTTTGGATCTTCATCGTCCGAAACCGCAACGAGCTGCTTGCTGAGCGGCGTTGCGAAGCCGACTTCGATGATCAGCGTAAACCATCGCTTGCTGATCGGATCGTAGATGACCTTAGGGTCGGAGATGACTTCACCGGTAACACCGATGCCGGCAAAGAATGCATCGTAGCTCTGCTCGAAAGTCTTCGCGCCGGTGGTCTTGTTGTAGAAAGCGAGAACGGTGTTAACAACGGCAACGACGTGCTTTGGTCCAACCGCAACGTCACAGTCTGGTGGGATGCCGCCGTTGAAGCCAGGGCCGCCGAAGGTGATCTTTGGCTGCGCGCCATGATCAAGCTTCGCATCGGAAACACCCGCCTTAAGGGTGTTCTTCGTTCCGGTCTTGCGCCAAGGCAAGATCATCGGGTTTTCGGAAATCTTTGGCTTCTTGTTGAAGCTGGTCGAGATCTGCGGGCTGAAGGATCGCGTGTCGATCTTTCCTGCCGGCGTCGCCGTGACCTTTCGGAGTGGTTTGATCTCCGTCGTTTGCGAGAAGACGGACGCAGACAATGCCAGTGCGCCTGTGGTTAGAATTGTTAGCCAGCGATTTTTCAACTTGACACTCCTACAGTAGGTACTGAGAATACACCTAATTTTTCGTCAAATGTGAAGAAAAATCGTTTCTGAACACAGGGTCCAGAAACGATCAAGACGATGTCCACCCGGTAGGGTGTTGAACCCAGGGGGCAAAGAATCAGTTAGGGCCGACTTTGGGCGGTTCCTTTTCGGTGGAAGACTCAATTGGAAGTCCGCGCGAGTCAACTCCGGCGGCCTTGTTGGCTTCCTGCTGCTGCTTCACAAGATCGCCCATCTTGCTCATCCCCGCAGCGGCCTCAGGTGGGATAGTTTTGCCAGGATTTTTGAGCGAATCCTCTTCGTTTTTCGACATGCTCGCTTCCGAGGGGCCGCATCCGATCAATGCGCCGCAAAGAAGCAATGCTGAAATGACAGTTGTGATCTTCTTCATGAATATCCTTTGACCGGGGTTTTCACCCCGGTCATTGTTGTTAGAACAAGCTCAGCGAAGAGCGTCCCACTGGTTAGTGGTGTTGTCGGTTGGCGTTCGGAAGGTCGACTGCGGGTTCTTCGCCGTCGCGTGTCCATCAACCCAAACGAAGTTGCTGTTACCGGTCCAGTCAGCGTTAACGCCACCGTTTCGGTTGTTCTTCGAGAAGGTGACGCCGTTGACCTGGTACGTGCCGCCGCTTCGAGCTGGGTTTGGCGTCAAGCCACCAAAGCCGACGAAGTCCCACCAGTTAACGCCGGTGAAGAAGTTCGATGGTCCCCAAACTGGGTAGCCGCCGTAAGCTTCGGCGAACATAACCGTCTCAGCAACGTTGGTGACTTCCGTTTCGGCGGTGATGCCTCGGCTCATCCAAGCGCCGCAGAAGGTTCCGTCAGCTCGTCGCTGCGAGTTTGCCTGGTTCATACCGATGACGCCGTAAACGCCCCAGCCTGAACCCTTGTCGGCCATGTAGCCGTTAGCAGCGTAGGAGATGTTGATGGCTTCGGTAACTCCGCCCATCCAGCCTGGCCAAGAAGCCTTGCTCTTCGGGTCTCCAGGGCTAACGAACATTGGAACGCTCTTGATGTAAGGAAGAACGTTGTACGTCCAGCCTCCATCAATTGGCTGCCACCAGCACGAGTTCGTGCCCATGGTGAAGGAGCCGTCGTAGTCATTGTTGTACATCAGCGTGCCAAGTCCAAGCTGCTTGACGTTGCTGAGCGACTGGGTCTTCTTCGCAGCGGCCTTAGCCTGAGCGAATACGGGGAAGAGGATAGCGGCAAGAATCGCGATGATCGCGATGACAACGAGAAGTTCAATGAGCGTGAATGCTTTTTTCATGAGTTCTACTGCAATGTAGATGCCACCGTCGTGGTGGCTAGGCGTCCCGCAGATCTTTGCGGTACTGAGTTGAACGGGATGGCGCGGTTTGGCGTGTAGGGCTCGCTTGACCATTGATCAACCGGCTCTCCAGCGCTTCCGCGGATGACGAGTGAAACATCAAATTGCCTAGATCGGGAGTGCCGACTCGAAGATGTCTTCGGTTCCAACAACTGCTCGATGATTTGCTGGGCCGCCATGGACCAGTCATAGGCAACGGTGGTGAGATGTATTCCGCTGAACGAGTGGGGAAAGTCGTTGCCCATGCCAACCACGGCAATGTCGTCGGGCACGGACAGCCCGACTTTCGCAATGACCTGACCGATCGGTTCGACCCACATGTCTTGCAACATGAGAATCGCATCCGGCCGGTCCTCGTCCCGAAGTCTTCGCTCAATGTGGCGAAGCTCCAAGGCTTCTGTCGTGCTTGTTCGGCAGAACAGAAAATCGATCGGTGAAGGGTGAAGATTGAGTTCGTGGCAGGCGGCAAGGAAGCCAGAAAAGCCCTCGTGGTGGGCCCGAAACCCGTCCATCATGCCGGTAACCGCAAGGCGTCGATGCCCCATGCGATGCAAGTGCCGAACCGCCATCCGTGCGCCTTCGTAAAGCTTCGGCTGCACATGGGCTGCCCCAACGTACGGCAAATGGTGCAATATCGTAACTACATTCAAAGACGACTTTAATTTCTGAAGTCGGTGTACATCTGGTGTACTTGTCTTAGACCACACAATTGCCCCGTACATGCCCTCTGCGGCGGCACGCTCCATCGCACCGACCGTTCCAACCTGTTCGCTGTCAATATGGACTAAGTGAAAACCTTGCGATGCAAGCGATTGAGATAGCTTGAAAAACAGTGTCTGATGAATTGAGTTAGCGTGGTCAATGAAGGCCACCAGGCGACTTTCGCGGGCCGGAGAGGGTTGGCTCGCAATGTGACCGCGGTTCGGCTGACTAACGGCCCAGCCGCTTCGAACCAGGTCTTGCAAAGCCCGGCGAACCGTCGTGCGGCTGACTCCAAATTGGGAATAAAGTTCGCGCTCGGTCGGCAGCAAACTGCCAACTTCAATTCTGCCAGAGCCAATGTTTTGCCTCAGCTCCTCAGCAATTTCTCGGTAACCAGTACCGCCACTCTCGATGCTCCCTTGCACGTAGAGTAACTGTATCACAACCGTTTATAAATCGGTATACATTTTGTCTACTTTTTTGGAAGTTCGAATTTTTTCTGGTCAAACTCAAGCGGGCGGGCGGGCTCCCAACGTGCCGTCCAAAGGGCCGTAACCGGCTTTGCCGCCGCTTGCCCCTTCTTGACCGCAACCGAGCGTCTGCCTCGTAAATTCAGGGGTAGCCAGCTCGTCCCGACCGTGGTCAGCTCGATCGAATCGAGCAATGATCCGGACTTGGTCGCCAGAATTCGGTAGAACGTCGTCTTGCCGGTGCCAGCGACCAGAACGCGCTGTTCGGCTACGATCCGGTACCCATTCGGACCAAGTTCGCGCACCAAATCCGTAAACGGACGCTCGCTGGAACCGATCCCGGCAACCGCGATTCGCCCCATTTGGTAGAGCCATTTCGACCGCACCGGCTTAGAAACGAGATTGGGGCGCTGAGCCTTTGGCCGCACGTTCTGCCAGCCGCCCGCCGCAATCATGCCAAACCGGGCACCGTCCGAAACGAGCGTTTGCTTGGTCAAATCGCGAGGATCGCTCGGAATGAACGGTACTTCTAACCGGTACTTGCCTGGGCTCGGAACCCAAAGGTCACCAAAAGCCACTCCGCGGCCTTTCGGCGTGTCGACCATGTAGCGATACTGCCCCTTCGTCTGTTTCAGGACCTTTAAGCTCTGGTCCATCTTTGCCGCAATTTGAGCCGGCGTGATGTTGGTCTTTGCCCAGCCCGCCGTACCCGCCACGGCAATGATCATTTCGGCCGGCAATCGAGCGGATTGGGTGGTGGTCGGCTTTGGAACCGGACCTACCCGCGTTTGTAAGGCCGAAGTGACGGCAAGGGCAGCGACTAGGGAAAGCGACACACCCGGAGTCTACTTCCGGCCCGCGTTCGCCTTCGGGGCCCAAATTTGCAAATCGATATCTGGGAACGGCGCATCCTTCTCCTGACAGTCCAACAGGAACGCCGACTCTTCCTCGGTGAGCTCGCGCCCGGCAAGCTTGGCCTCCGCCATCGCCGCAAGTCGCTCAAAGCGATCCGCGTGATCGGTGAACCGCACTTCCGAGTAGTCCTTCGCCGACATCGTCGAAATGAGGAATTGCCAGTCAGAAGCTTCGGCTAGGAGCAACTCTCGAGCCGCTTGCTTGATAATCTCGTCCGCCGTGCCCGGAACGCTGTCGCGCACAAGCTGGCGCAGCTTTCGCTCCAACGGATACAGCCGCTTCCAAGTCCAAGAGTTGTCGGTGTTAAGCCAGACCGAGTGATAACCACCCTCACCCCAGCTTCCTTCTGGCAAGTGGATCAAGTGCTTCGCCGGGTCCGTATCGAGCACATCGCCGCCGCTGACCATCTCCAGCGTTCCGTCCCGATGGATGGCCTTGGCCAATTCATACAAGAACTCCGGCCCTTCAAACCACCAGTGCCCAAACAGCTCGGTGTCGTACATCGCCACCAGCGTGCCAACTCGATCGGAAAGTCCCTTGTACTGTGCCAACGTGTTTTTCAGCACGTTGACCAAGTCGTTCGCGTGGCGCACGATGCGGTCGTACGCCTCGTATGGATCGTAAACCTGCTTCTGTCCAAGGTCCGCCTTGTTCTCGCTAATTCGCCAGTAGCGATGACGCCCCGGATACAGCTGCTTGTGAAACTCCAAGTAGTACGGATCGCCCGGATAGCCAACATCGCCCGACCAAACCTTCACCGTTGTCTCCGGGTCTCGAGCAAAAATGGTCAACCCAGAAGGAAGCACATAGTGCTCGTACTCGCTGCGGAACTCTTCGGGCGGCGTGAAGTAGCGAGAACTGCGCGCAAACATCTCCGCGAGTTGAGGGAACTGGTTCGCATACGTTCCGAGCGGCTTCCCGCCTCGAATCATGTGCGAGTCGACAAAGAAGTACTCGATGCCGTTTTCCGCGAGAATCTCGTCCGTGCCTCGTCTCGCCCAAGGAGTTTCATTGTCGTCGACCGGCGACTTCCAGTCGTACCGTGGCCGATAGGCGCATTCCGGCAGCCAAATTCCACGCGGCTTCTTGCCGAAATAGCCCTCGTATGCCGAGACTCCCAGCTCAATCTGTGCCTGCGCACTTTCATCGGTCCCGAGTAGCGGCTGGTACCCATGCGTGGCACCGCTGGTGATGATCTCGATTCGTCCGCGTTCCTGAAATCCTCCGAACCCGGCGACGATGTTTCCGCTCCAGTCTTCTTTGAACTCCTTCAGCCCGCGCTCAAAGAGGGCAATCCAGAACCCCGCGAGGCCGATCATGTTGAGTTCGCCGTTCATCTGGAAACGCTGCAAATCCTGCTTGGCGGCCGCGATCTTGTCGTTACAATAGGCTTCAAAACCGTCCGCAAAGCTCGGGTCGAGCAACTGTTCGGCCAAAATCGGCGTGAGATTGATCGTCCATCGAGGGCTAATGTCCTCGGCTTCAAGCCGCTTCAATGTGCGCAAAAGCGGTAGGTAGCACTCGATCGCGCTTTCGTGCAGCCAGTCGGTGCCGTGCGGACTCTTTCCGTGGCTGAGTACGTACGGCATATGCGAGTGCAGGCACAGAAGAAAGCGACCAACGGGCATGCTCACAGTTTACGAACTTATTCGGCAATCCGGTGGACATAAGCCACGATTTCTCCGCCGATCGGTCCTAGGCTGTCTGAACTCCCAGATTGCCGAGCCGTCTACCTGCATATGCTCGCTGCTTTGATGCCAATGCTCGCACCCTACTTAGCCCCCGCCAGCGTCGCTCCGGACCAGTTTAAGCTCGAAAGCCAGGGCCGCGAGTGGACGGTGCATTACGCCGGAGCGGAGCTTTCCGGGGCTAAAAGACCGTTGGTGGTGGTTCTTCACGGAGCGGGCGGAAGCGGCGACCAGTATCTGATCAAGAACGGCTGGCAGTCCGCCGCCGAGAAGGAGGGCTTTCTCTGCATCGCCCCCACGGGCCAATCTGCCATCCGCGGACAAGCAAGCAGCTTCCGGACAAACCCCAACCTTTGGAACAGCGGGCAGCTAAACCGATTAAGCCCGCGAGCCCGGATAAACGACGTCGCCTTCTTGGACGACCTCCTGCGGCACGCGGTGAAATCGCTGAACGCTGACCCGCACCGAATCTACATCACCGGACACTCGAACGGAGCCGGCATGACCTGGCGATATGCGGCGGAAGGAAACGTTCCCCTCGCGGCCATTGGCCCCGTCATGGCTCCGCCCTGGGTAATGCCGAACGAAAAGTCTCGTGCCATCCCGGTTCTGGCGATTTACGGCCTTGTCGACCCGCTCGTGCCATGGAACGGGGGCAAACGCAAAAACCCGTGGGGCCAGGAGCAGGATATGGCACCCATTCTGGGTGAGTTGGGTCGCTATGCCAAAGGCATGGGCGGACGCGAGCGTGGGATGAGCCCGAAAATGCCTGGACCAATTCAGCGGTACGAGTTCGGCCCCTTGCGCGGCGGCGCGCCATTCACCGCCCTCACCATCGACGGCCAAGGCCACGGCTGGCCCGGCGGCCAAGAATCCGGCCTGCCAGCCAGCATGATCGGCCCCGACACGAGACACCTCAACGCGACCACCAAGCTCTGGGAGTTCTTTAAGAAGCACTCGGCAAGTTAGGCGTTCGCATATCGCGTCCGCAGTTCTTGCCATGTGCCCGCCGTGATTGCTTCCCGAATTTCACGCATCAGGCGGGCATAAAAGCTGAGGTTATGCAGCGTCAGCAATCGGGCACCGAGCGGCTCTTTCGCGCGAACCAAGTGCCGCACATAGGCCGGGCTGTAGCGGTCTAGTGGCGAGAAGACGCTCTCGGTATCCAGCCAGTTCTGCATCTCGGCAAACTTCGCATTCAACATGTTGTGCCGGCCCTGCAGGGTGTACATCACGTTGTGCCTTGCCATCCGGGTTGGGAGCACGCAATCAAACATGTCCACGCCGCACTCGACCGCATGGAGGATGTCCTGCGGGTGGCCAACGCCCATGAGGTACCGAACTTTGGTGCTCGGCAATTTTGGCGCGGTGTGCGCGACCACTGGGTATTGCATCTCCGTCGGTTCGCCCACGCAAACGCCGCCGATCGCAAGACCGGCAAAGGGCATCTCGCTAAAGAACTGCGCCGATTCGGTCCGCAGGTCCTCGTGTACACCGCCTTGCACAATGCCAAAGACCGCCTGGCTATCTCTCGCCGCGCTTAAGTTTCGAGGTGCCCAAAGGTGGGTCCGTGCCATCGCCGCCGCGGCTTCTTCTCGAGTGCACGGATACGGCGGGCACTCGTCGAGGCTCATGCTGATATCGACTCCAAGCTGCCCCTGAATCTGGATCGACTTTTCGGGCGAAAGGAACATCAGCGAACCGTCCAAGTGGCTCTTGAACACCACGCCCTCGTCATCAATCTTTCGCGTGTCCGAGAGCGACATCACCTGGTATCCGCCGGAGTCCGTCAGAATTCCGCCTCGCCAGGACATGAACTTATGGATTCCACCAAACCTCTCCACCAAGTCCGCTCCGGGGCGCAGGTTCAGGTGGTAAGTGTTCGAAAGGATTTGCTCAAACCCGATCGCTTCAAGGTCTTCGCTTCCGACCGTTTTGACCGATCCGACCGTGCCAACCGGCATGAAAAATGGCGATTCAACCGTGCCATGCGGAGTGTGCAATCGTCCTCGCCGCGCTTGGGTATTCGGGCACGTGGCGAGAAGTTCGAAGTGAACGGACACCCCTTCATTGTGAACAAGCCCGCCGGTACCCTTATGGCGTGGCCCGCATTTTTAACTTCTCCGCCGGACCGGCAACCATTCCCGAACCCGTTCTGAAGGCCGCAGAGGCCGGAATTCACGACTACAACGGTTGCGGAATCGGCGTGATGGAGCTCAGCCACCGCTCGGCCGAGTTTGAAGAAATCATCCTGGCCGCGCAAACACAGCTACGCCACCTGATGGGAATCCCGGACTCATATGAGGTCTTGTTCCTCCAGGGCGGGGCCAGTTTGCAGTTCGCCATGGTGCCGATGAACTTCGCGCATGAGACCCCGACGTACGTGATCAACGGAACTTGGGGCGAGAAAGCAGAGGAATCAGCGCGGGCCGTCGGGCCAGTAAAGGCTCACAACGTCTCAGGGACCGGCTCCTACTCATTCGCGCCAGTTGCCGAGGACTTCGCGAGTGCCACGGGCTCGTACCTCCACGTGACCTCGAACGAAACGATCGAAGGAATCCAACTTGCTCCGGACATCGCCGCGAACGTGCCGGTCGTCGCCGACATGAGCTCTGACATCCTCTCGCGAAAAGTGCCGATCGAAAACTACTCCCTCATCTATGCTGGCGCGCAAAAGAACCTTGGGCCCGCCGGCGTCACGGTCGTCATCGCTTCGAAAGAGTTCCTGGCTACCGGCAAAGACGGCCTGCCGCCGATGCTGAACTACCGCGTCCACGCCAAAAGCGGGAGCCTGTACAACACGCCCACCACGTGGTCCATCTATGTTCTGCGCCTCGCCTTGGACTACTGGGCAAACAATGGCGGACTCGCCGCGATCGAGGCGGAAAACGAGGCGAAGGCCGAGATTCTCTACGACGCCATCGATGGGGCTCCAGAGTTCTATCGCGGACACACCGAACCCGGCTCCCGCTCCCGAATGAATGTCACGTTCCGACTCCCAAGCCACGAGCTCGAAAAGGCCTTCTTGGCCGAGACGGAAGCAAACGGAATGTCTGGCCTGCGCGGGCACCGAAGCATCGGCGGCATTCGCGCCAGCATCTACAACGCCTTTCCTCGTGCCGGTTGCGTCGCGCTTGCTGAGCTGATGGAAGACTTTGTTCGGAGACACGGTTGACGAGCCAGCCGAGTCAGTGGCAAAAACTCACCGCACCCGGAATTTCTGCCGTTCGAAATAACCTCCGGCCGTTTCTGATGATTCAGGTCTGCCTGATCGCGGGAGCAATTTCCTACTACCAATTGCCCGCGGTACAAGCATTTGCGGAAAACCTTGCCAAGACGAAGGTACAGTCTGGCCTCCTCGGCGCGGCTCTAGCGAACATCTTTGCGAGCATCGTCATTCCCCAAACTGCTCAGTTGCTGTCGCGTGCCCCGCTGCTTGCGCAAAGAGATGTGCCGTTTCAGATCCTGTTCTTTGGGTCCATCGGCATGATCATCGACTTGCTGTACCAAGTCTTGGACCGCATTTTTGGCAAGGATCCAAACATCGTTACGCTCATCCAAAAGGTCTGCGCCGACATGTTCGTATCCTCCCCGCTGCTCACCATTCCGTTCAGCGCCGCGATGTTTGCGTTCCATGAACGTGGCTACAGCCTCTCCCGGACCCGGACGGCCTTTCGCAATGGAGGTTTCCAGGCGATCTATTTACCAATGCTAGTCACCTGCTGGGCGTTCTGGTTGCCGGCGGTGAGCGCCATTTATGCGATGCCAAACCCCGCGCTGCAGTTCTTGCTTTATCTGTTCGCCGAAGCCGGATGGTCGCTTATCATCGTCCACATGGCCCGAAGCGAAGCGGCGGCTTGAGCAAATTTCGGAAATCCATTAAGCTAGCCTCGCTATGATGTCGGCCACCGCCATGATTGTCGCCCTGGCGGCCCTCTCTGCTCCCCAAAGCCCAGACCTGAACGCGTTCGACCTGCGCCAGATGATTGAGGCCGACACTTGGACCGCCGCCGACTTGCCACGAATCGAAAAGCTCCTCGGGCCGGTCACAAAGCCAACCGTCCGCATCCGCGGGCTTGACGCGGTGTTCTCCTACCGGTCGGCAACCGCCAAGTCGGTCCGCGTCTACTCCGACGACAAAACGGTCAACGTCAGCCTGAAGAAGGCGCCCGGATCGCCAGACCTCTGGGCTGGGCCGATTGGGCTCTATGACGGCGCAGCTTTCCGGTGGACCGTCGTGATCGATGACAGCACCTTGGTTGGCTCCCCAGACACCGTGGAGGCGTACCTGCGCCACCCGGACACCTACGCCAAGCCAAACGTGCCGAAAGGCACCCTCACCCAAATGCCGATGTGGGAGAGCAAGGTCTTTCCGGGCGTGAAGCGGAACTGGTGGATCTACGTTCCGGCCCAGTACGACCCCGCCAAGCCCGCCTGCACGATGGTTTGGCAAGACGGGCAGTGGTCCAAAAACTACGTCCCCACAAGCTTCGACAACCTCATCCATGCGGGCGATATGCCCACGACCATCGCCATCTTTCTCGAACCTGGCACAAAGCCGGATGGCGGATCAAACCGCAGCTTCGAGTACGACGTGGTCAGCGACCAGTACAGCCAGTTCCTTCTCACCGAAATCCTTCCCGAGGTCGAGAAGAAGTACAACCTGCGGCAAACCCCCGACTCCCGCGCGATCGCCGGAAGCAGTAGCGGCGCCATTTGCGCTTTCACCGTTGCCTGGAATCATCCAGATAAGTTCGGCAAAGTTCTCAGCTGGATTGGCAGCTACGTGGACCTCGCCAAACTGCACGGAAAGGAAACCGGCGGAGACGACTATCCCGCCTTCATCCGCAAGACCCCGAAAAAGCCACTCCGCATTTGGCTACAAGACGGCAAACAAGATATCGAGAACCAATTTGGCAGTTGGTGGCACAGCAATCTACAAATGGAACGGGCCCTCAACTTCATGGGCTACGACCTCATGTGGCAACCGGGCAATGGCTATCACTCAAATGCCCACGGGGAGGCCACATTGCCCACTTCTCTCCGCTGGCTATGGCGCGGAACAAAATGATCAAGTACAATAAATGATCTAAGCGGGTGTAGCTTAGTGGTAAAGCTCCAGCCTTCCAAGCTGGCTATGCGGGTTCGATTCCCGCCACCCGCTCCAAGTTCTTAACTGTTCATTGCGATTTCTGGGGCCGCATCCTGAGAAATTGCGATTCTTAATCAGGTTCGAACCTTTTGCCACCCCCCGTGCTCTATAACAACCAAGTGAGTGTAGATCCGCAGGTGCTTCTGGTCGAGGATGACGCAGATACCGAATCGCTCGTTATTCGGGCTCTACGAAAAATCGGTGTCAACCTTGTCTCCGTCGCGCGAGACGGCCAAGAAGCAATCGAAATGATCGCCGGCTTGTCAAAAGCCCCCCACTTGATCCTGCTCGACCTCAAACTTCCAAAGGTCGACGGCTTCGAAGTCCTTTTAGAACTGCAGCAGCGCGGCTTTGCGGATCAATCACCCATCGTCGTGTTCAGCTCCGAAGACAGCGCTACCTCGTTCAATCGCGCACGCAATCTTGGGGCGGCGGAATACGCCGTGAAGCCGACGAACTTCGAAGAGCTTCAACTGACCATCGAGCGGTTAGCCGCGCGGTACCTAAAAACGCCGATTACGAATTCGACGACAGGCTCTTAATCGTGCCCGCGTAGTCGTTCAAAACGCTGGTGATTGCCGCGCGCACGTTGGCTTTGCCCTCACCGTGATGGTCCTCGACGGGCGAAACCAGATCGCTGATCCAGCCGGTTCCTTTTGCCTTGCCGAAAATCCCGGCAGCGGTGTCATCGCCCAGGTTCAAATCGTAGCTATTCAGCCGAAGGAAAGCCACAAAACCCACAAACGCGGTGGCTTCGTTCGCCTTGCCGAGAGGCGCCTTTGCCGCGAACCCAGTGAGGAACCGCTCTGCTTGCCGAAGCACATCGGAGCTGCCGCCGTAAGCGTATTGGTAGTAGGTCGCCTCTTCGAGGTCGGCAAACCGGTAGGTCTGCACGTTGCCGGTCACCCGCAGGTTTGTCCACAGAATGTCTTGGACGGTGAGGTAGGTCAACGCTTTCATGCCAGCGACATTCTGACACACCGAAAAACTACAGTTTTGCTGCCGGGATCGATTACGCAATCGGCTTAACGAACGTCAAACGAGTAATGGTCTCGTTGCTTGCCTTTTCTATCATCGCTACTCCCATGGTGGCGACCCAAGGTCAAACCTTTGACATCACCGACTTTGGCGCTTCGGCATCACCGGGAGACGACACCGCGGCCATTCAGGCTGCTTTTGATAAGGCAAAGGCAAACCCCGGTTCGACCGTCAAGGTGCCGGCCGGGACGTTCGAGGGCAATGGACTGTTCCTGTGGGGAAGCACGACCCTGGAAGGGGTCGGACCGAGCTCCGTCATCCGCACCTCGGACGGCGGCATGGGCGCGATGATCACCGTGAACCCGGTGACCGGAGCGGGCGCATCTGCCCGATTGGCAGAGAAGGGAGTGAAGGTCCAGAACCTCACCCTCCTCGGAAACACCGTAAAGGAAGGGTACCGACAGCACACCGACCTCCTCCGGTTCTTCGGCGTTGAATCATCCACCGTTTCCAAAGTTCGATTTGTAGGCTTCCGAGGCGACGGCCTCTACATCGGAGACGGCCTGGCCGACAAAGCGGTCATTCGGCACAACAAAGACCTGATCATCGAAGACTGCGAGTTTGACGGGCTTAACAAGCAAAACCGAAACGGCATTACGATTGGCGATGGTGAAAATGTCATCGTTCGTCGCTGCAAGTTCACGCGCACGACAAGCGACAAATCTCCCGGCACAATCGATATTGAGCAGAACAAAAACAACTATCACATTGCGCAGAACATTCAGATTCTTGACTGTGAGTTTAACGATAACGGCGGCACGGGAATCGTCGTCGATGTCGCCACTCCCCAGCGAGAAATGAAGCGCCCGATGAACACGCTGATCTTCAAGCGAAACAAGATTCGCAACCAGCAGAGACGCGGGATTCTCCTCAACCAGTTCAGCGAATTCGATGCTACCGCGGCCCAATCCGGCGTGGTGGTCCAGGACAACATTATCGAGAAGACCCCGATCCCCATCGCGATTGAGGGCATCCAGGGGATCGATATCATCGGCAACACCATCCGTGACACCGAGCGCGGAATCATGGTCGGCTTTGGAAAGAAAGGGCGCGGGACTCAGAACATTAACATCCGCAACAACACCTTCGAGCGCGTCGGATCCGATCCGAAACTTGGCGGCGCTGCAGTCATTATTCTGAACGCGCTAAACGTTAACGTGGAAGGGAATACCATCGGCGACTTGGTTGGAGCAGACCCGGTAGTCGTACTGTTTGCCGCCGCAAGCGGTGGTAGCCGATCCGGTGGTGTAAAGATTAGCGGTAACCAGCAGGCTCTCGCCTTCCGCGGTAAAGCCCCGGCAAAGTTCCGCGTTGGCAAGTACGTTGAGATCGATCAGAAGACGATCAAAGTGATCGACTAAGCCAAGAGCTAAGCCGGGGCAGCTGGACTGCCCCGGCATTTTTGTGCGTCAGAGACCTTCTAAACGCAAAAAAGCCCGAGACCTTTTGAGTCTCGGGCTTTCCTTGAAAGCTCCACAAGTAAGTAATGCGTTCAGTCGACCTAGAGATGTCTAGTACTGACTTGCAGTTCTAGAGTACGTCTCCTTAAGGAGGTGATCCACCCACACCTTCCGGTACGGGTACCTTGTTACGACTTAGTCCCCCTCGCTCCCCTCACCTTCGACCGCTCCCTCCTTACGGTTGGGCCACGGGCTTCGGGTGAAAACAACTCGGGTGACTTGACGGGCGGTGTGTACAAGACCCGGGAACGTATTCAACGCAGTATAGCTGACCTGCGTTTACTAGCGATTCCGCCTTCATACAGTCGAGTTGCAGACTGTAATCTGAACTGGGGGCGTATTTTTGGGATTTGCTCCACCTCGCGGTATTGCTGCCCTTTGTTTCGCCCATTGTAGCATGTGTGTAGCCCCAGACGTAACTGCCATGCTGACTTGACGTCATCCACACCTTCCTCCGGCTTACACCGGCGGTCTCCTGTGAGTGCCCGACTTTACTCGCTGGTAACACAGGACGTGGGTTGCGCTCGTTGGCGGACTTAACCGTACACCTCACGGCACGAGCTGACGACAGCCATGCAACAAGTGTCTTTGGGTTCCTTGTGGGAAGGGCCCACTTTCATGGGCTTGCCCTCGATGTCAAGTCTGGGTAAGGTTCTTCGGTTAGTATCGAATTAAACCACATGCTCCACCGCTTGTGCGGGTCCCCGTCAATTCATTTGAGTTTCAACCTTGCGGCCGTACTCCCCAGGCGGGATACTTAATGCGTTTGCTGCGGCACTGAAGGGGTCGATACCTCCAACGCCTAGTATCCATCGTTTAGGGCGTGGACTACCAGGGTATCTAATCCTGTTTGCTACCCACGCTTTCGCGCCTCAGCGTCAGGAGATGACCAGTGAACTGCCTTCGCCATGGGTGTTCCTCCAGATATCAACGCATTTCACCGCTACACCTGGAATTCCATTCACCTCTTCATCCCTCAAGCCTGTCAGTATGCGAAGCAGTTTCTGGGGTGAGCCCAGAGATTTCACTTCACACTTAACAAGCCGCCTACGCGCTCTTTACGCCCAGTAAATCCGGACAACGCTTGCACCCTACGTCTTACCGCGGCTGCTGGCACGTAGTTAGCCGGTGCTTATTCTCAGGGTACCGTCCTAAGTCTTTCCCTGAAAAAGGAGTTTACAGACCTAGATCCTTCGTCCTCCACGCGGCGTCGCTGCCTCAGAGTTTCCTCCATTGGGCAAGATTCCTAACTGCTGCCACCCGTAGGTGTGTGGGCCGTGTCTCAGTCCCACTCGGGGGGATCATCCTCTTAGACCCCCTACCCGTCGTCGCCTTGGTAGGCCATTACCCCACCAACTAGCTGATAGGCCATGAGCTTCTCCGGAAGCAAAAAACTGTTTAGTTTCATCTCGATGCCGAGATAAAGCCACATCGGGTATTGCCCAGCCTTTCGGCTGTATATCCCCGTCTTCCGGGCAAATTGCTCATGTATTACTCCGCCGTTCGCCACTAGGACCGAAGTCCTCGTTCGACTTGCATGTTTTAGGCACGCCGCCAGCGTTCGTCCTGAGCCATGATCAAACTCTCCGAAGAAAGTTTGCCCCGCATAATGCGGGATTGTTCTCTCATTTGATTGTGATGTTTCCCTTGCGGGTACCCTCCTCCATCGAGACTAGCTCGGAGGATTCAGGCCATCGATTTGACTGTTATTTCTAACCGTCTTGTAAACTGAACGCTTACTTACCTATGAAGCTTTCAAGGTGCTCGTCCTTCGCCCTTCGGCTGGGGACAAGGAATATTTAAGCAGAGCGCCCTACCGATTGTCAAGGCCCTTAACGAAAAAAGTCGAAAAAAGCCCTCCGAACCCCGAAAATGGCCCGTCTGTATCTCTTGCGGCCCGGTTATCGACAACCTTCCCCCAAAAATCGGCCACTTCACCAGGATTCCTTCATCACCGAAAGATCCTCAACCTCGACCGGCACGCAAGTTCGACCCGCCGAATATTTCAAAAACATCGGCGGCAACCGGTCTCCCCGACGCCGATACTCCTCCGAAGACAGCTCAAAGTCGATGCAAACCTCAATTCGGTCGTCCGAAATCCACCGATATTCAAACGGCTTCCTCGTCAAAGGGTCCACCCGCGGCCAGTAAGAAGGCCCTTCCATCGTCCATTTCGAAACCACTTTCGGAAAAACCCTCGGCTTCCCGCTCTTCGGCAGCGGCATCTTCTCATCAAGGTCCGTCACCAAAAGACGAAACCGGTCCCACCGCTCCTCATCTCTCCGGTACTTCCCCATCTCCACCGGAGTCCCGAGCCGCTGAAACGAGAGCGACAACAGTGTCCCGAGCAAAGCCAGCACCGCAAGTAAAGGGAGATGCTTCAAATCGCCCCCTCTTTCGGACCTGCGTTCAGCTCCCACCAATAGAACAGCGCCACTCCGCCCAATACCAACCCGGCATACAGGTACTTAAGGACTGATGCCATCAGCGGCTGCCCGCCCAGAACGTGAGCCAGCGCAACCACAATGTCGCCGAGCACCACCCCTGTGCTCAGCAGCAACGTGGCACTCAGCACCCAGAGCCGCACTGAGGACGCATACGAAGTCACCCCCGCGCGCAACCGGTGGGCCAACGTACGCATCACCCACAGATAGAGAGGAGCATTCACCAGGATGTTTGCCAACAGCCACACCACCGAGTCGCTATCCCCTCGCCAACCTCCGTTGTCGCTGGCCGCAAAATACCGGTCAATCAAACCGTTCCCCAGAAAAATCGCGCTCGTGACCCACGCAATCAGGGTCACCAGGGCGAGACAGTAAAGAAAGCCATCCAGCGGGTCCGATTCCTTTGGCCCCTCCCGCCCCGGAACCGAGAGACCAATCGTGCTCGAATAGTATTGGGTGATCTCGCGCTGGGCAACCCGGGGCGACCACCCCGCCGCCGAGAGCAACCCAAGAATCACCTCATCCGAAAGCGCCCGCGCCTTCGCCGCCGCAATAAAGTTCTGAACCGTACTCACGCCTCCAAGCTATCAGTGCCCCTGCAGGTTCGGGCAAAGGGTCGGAGGATTTTCCGACTTCCTGAACTGCTGCGCATTTGTCCTGTTCGTAAGCGCCATCTGTACTAAAACCACTTGGTCAACCCCCAAAATTGCAGAAATACGTGACAGGGCCGCTTTGACGCCTTTGCAATAGACTTAAGCAATGACCCTTTCGGCAAAGGATCTCGCAAGTGCAAACGCTAAGAATGCATGCGAGGCCGATGTTCCGAGCGGACTCATAAGAAGTTGCCCGTTTTGGGCACAAAACGATTGCGAAGCTGAAGGCACGAACGGCCCGAACCTCTTTATCGAAGGGTCCAACGGAACCGTCGATGAAATTTGGATTTACAACACGGGTGGAGATTCCCTTGGCTACGGCGGTGTCGGGGCCACGCAGGCCTCCGGCATTCTTTTTGGTGGTTACACCAATCCGGAGAACTGGAGAATCAGCGGAAAAGTGGACTACACTCAATTTGCTGGTCTCTGGATGAACCGGTCAAACGGTGCCAACGTGATTGAGTTAAGTATTCGGAGCAGTTCCGGCCAGTTCCACATGGGTGACATTGAGACGGTTACCAGTTCAACCGGTGACCAAGCTGGCGATCTCGCTAAGTACGTCGGCGACGAGATAAAAATCACTGCATTTTCGCCGTTCTTTAATAGAAACGCGCCGTTCTCAATTTCCCGACGGGCATCCTACCGAACGGAAATACAATGCATGTCGTACCTTGTTACAGACGCGGCTGAAATCGATGGGAACGAGCCGAATCCGTTACCGCCAACCACCCATCCATTCATCCGCTGGAAACCCGTATCCGTCCTTCCTGCACCGAACGACCGCCTTGTTCTTCCAGACCTTCTCGCCGTACCAATCGGGACGGTATTCGTCATTCGCAATTGCTCTGCGCAAGCGATTACTGGCGAGGTCTATGCCTTCTCAGGCCCCGGTGTCAATAACCAGCGCATAGATACCAACACTTTCATCAAACTCTTCGGAGGCCGATTCGCCGCCTTCCGTGCTGCTTCCACCGCCGAGTGGAACGTGATCATGTCGGGAACTATATGAACAACCCTCGCAACTTCGTCCTCCTAC
This sequence comes from bacterium, assembly GCA_027485645.1. Lineage (GTDB taxonomy): Bacteria > Armatimonadota > Fimbriimonadia > Fimbriimonadales > Fimbriimonadaceae > Fimbriimonas. The sequence continues at coordinate 214,854 of JAIXQR010000001.1, read as the reverse complement.
CCATTGCCCTGGCTATCGCGGCGAGTGCCCATGCACAAAGTATCAGCTTATCCGCACCTAAAACGTTCGACGCTGATGGAACGATCCTGATTTCGGGAAGAATAGGATGGAGCAAGAACAATCTTAACGGCTTTAGCACCGGAAAACTAAAGCTCATTGATTGGTACGCTTACACTAGAGTGCACTACGACTACCGTTTAGAAGCTCAAGAGTGGTTCGTGCCTGTCTTTGACAAAAACATGGTCTACGAAGGCCCGATTGCTAAAATTAGGTTTACCGGACAACGAGGCACTACTTACCCCGTCGACGCCCTAATTGGCATTGGCTTTCATCAGGCAGGCACGTATAATAACGAGTACTACTATGCTGCCGCCGGTATAAGTGCAAGAGTGAACTCGAACCCGAACCCACCTCCTGTCCCAGAACCCGCAACCCTCATCGCCCTGAGTGCGGGCCTTGTCGCGCTCGTCCGGAAGCGGCGGAGCTAACGAGCGGAGGCATCGCGTTTAATGACTGACAGCACGATAACCAAATTCGGCGTACCTTCCACCACCTAGTGGAAAGTGATCATGTCGGGAACCCTATGAAATCCTTCTCAAAATTCACAATTGTCTGTGTGGCCGTGACCAGCAGCGCAGTTGCTTCGGCTCAATTCTTGGACATCACAGGTCCGAAGGTTTTTGATACTGACGGAACAATCTTGATCTCTGGCATTGCTTACTGGGATCAGCAAAGCTTGCTAGATCACGGTCCCGGCAAACTCACTCTGATAGATTGGTCTGAGTTTACAGGGGTGAATTATGATTACCGTTTGAGCGTGGAAGAATGGTTCGTTCCAGTGTTTGATCAAAATATCGTGTATCGAGGCCCGATTGCAAGAATTAAGTTCGTTGGCAATCCTTTTACCGATTATCCTGCAAATGCCAGAATTGGAATTGGATTTGCTCGCGTACCAGGTCAAAGTGCACAAGGGTTCTACGAATTTGATACGCACTACGCCAGAGTAGATTCCAACCCGAACCCACCGCCTGTCCCAGAACCTGCAACCCTCATCGCCCTGAGTGCGGGTCTCGTCGCGCTCGTCCGGAAGCGGCGGAGCTAACCCGTAAGTGCCAAACTCAGGCAGATGCTCGCTGCGCTCTGCCTGACCGTAATTGCCCCACCCGCTTACACGAATCTCAAGCTCGACGGCTTCACCCTCGTCGTCGAGACCAGCCTCATTAAATCCCGCGCGCAAACCTGGGCGGCGGTGCGGACTGAGCTGCATCGCCAGCTCCTCGGCATCAATCGCGTGATTCCAAAACCCGCCCTGCAGAAGCTGAACCAGGTTCCGATCTACATCCACAACACCTCGCCCGAGACCCGCTGCATGGCCTACCACCCCGGCGCGCAGTGGCTACGCGAACATAAGATGAACCCCGAGATGGAAAAGGCGATCGAAATCGGGAGCGCCGATAACTTCCTCAGCTGGACTCAGCAGCAGCCCTGGATGGTCCTTCACGAACTGGCTCATGCGTACCACGACCGCTTTCTGCCCAGAGGGTTTGAAAACCCAGACCTCGCCGCCGCCCACAAGCGCGGACTAGAAAGCAAAAAGTACGATGCCGTGCTGCATTGGGATGGCAAAACCACCAGCCACTACGCCAAAAATAACTCAATGGAGTTCTTCGCCGAAGCCAGCGAAGCCTACTTCGGCCAAAACGACTTCTACCCCTTCGTCAATGCCGAACTCAAAACCCACGACCCCGAGACCTTCGCGCTCATCGCAAAGGTCTGGGGCGTAACAAACTAAGCTACTCGCCGGAGCCAGAAATCGGATCGAGCGGAATCTGCTCAAACTCGACCGCTTGAAGGTCATTCTTTCCGTACTTGAGGCCGGAGATATACCGGGGATTTACGTTCGTCGCGTACTCGTCTTCCTCCGGCGACCTTCGGCTGTTAGTAAGCTGGGTAGCGGATCCCGTACCGAACGGGGCCGAGCCCATAAGCAGGGGCTTGCCATTTTCGTCCACTTGCCGAATCGCGTTCCCTTCGCTGTCCAAAAGTGTCGGCCCGCTATATCGGTGATGGCCCGCAACCAGCACCTGGCGCTTGACGCGAATTCGGTATTTCGCGGCGGGTGCCATATACAGCAACGCCGCCGTCATGCTCTCACGGGGAAGCGCTCCGAACTCGTCGATTGAGAATCGAACGCCGTCAAGTTCAGCACTCGCCCCCTTCTTCAGCGGCAGCTGAACGCCCGGAGCCTCCTTTAGAAACTTCACCTGCACCGAGGCCACCTTGTCCTCTTTCAACAGGTCCAACCGGTACCACTCCAACATCATCCCCTCGCGCCAGTTCAAGATTGAGCCGGCATTGTTGCCCGTACTCAAGCCGGTATACAAATAGCTTGCCTTGGCGTTCTGCTGTTCCCGCTCCATCACGACCCACCGGTTCTTCACCCCTGGCCGAATGGAGAGCGTAAACGTGCTCTGGGCCATGTAGTAGGCCGTGACCCGTTCACCGAGCGAAGCAAAAGGCTTTCCCTGCCCATCCCAGCACTTCGCCCCATCCGCCGTAATATCGCAAACCCCCGCAACCCGCACCAACGGAAACTCCGGCCGATCCAAAACCTCTCGAACTCGAATCACCGCCTCGTCTTTTGCGGTGGATAACTGAGGCGCCGCCTGCACCAACCCAAGGCCCAACAACGAGAAAAGTGCGAAAAGTTGACGGTATTGCTTCATTGCAGTTATTCGACGGGTCAAGCCCGTCTCAATCGTTCAGCATGACCGGCAAATCTCAAGGGCCGCCAGCACCCGACCCCCAAACAAAAAAACCCCCACAAACTGTGGGGGGGAGGGCAGGGCAAAGTCGAACTTAGAACTCGAATTCGACGACTTCGGTCTTGTTGAGCCCTCCGAAGCCGGTTCGAGTGAATCGGTCGGAGCCAGCGCCGCCAATCGCCACCGCATCAAGCTGTGCTTGCACGTTGGTTGCCGTAAGCTGGTCGTTGCCAGAGTCCAAACTGATTCCGATCGAGCCAGCACTGAGGATGTTCGTAAGCGAAGCGACATCGTTCTGCGCTCCGGTCTCCAGCACAAAGTCCTGACCCGTCTGAATGCCAGAGGCGGCAACCCGATCGAGGCCCTCATCGGTGTTGAGCAATGCGCTCAAACCGACCGCAGCCGTGGTTACGTTAACGACGTCGTTACCCTTATCGGCAAAGACTTCCAGGTTTCCGCCGATTCGAAGGCCGCTGAGATCGATCCGATCGGCTAAGTCTCCGCCAAACACGCTCAGGTTGTTCCCTGCGGTTGAGCTGGTAGCACGAAGCGTGTTTGCGCCGATGCCGCCGTCCATTCGCAGGTCGCCAAGAACCGTGCTGTTCGTCACAAAGATTCGGTCGTTACCAGCTTCGCCCTTCAGGTCAAAGTTGGTCTGAGATCCGCTTCCGGTGACGGTAATGATGTCGTTGCCATCACCCGCATCCACGATCACGTCGCCCAGATTGCTGACATTGCGGAAAGTGACCGCGTCATCTCCAGCGTCCATCAGCATGCTGATGTTGACCAACGGGCCGGTAACGAAAGCAACGCTCGGAAGGCCGTTCACGAGCGTTCCATTCAGACCAACCACCCGGACACCGTTGACCGTGCGATCGATTCGAATCTGGTTTCCGAGCGAGTCGCCCTGAATGTTCAGGTCGCTACTGGAAATTTCGGCGCTCACGTTGTTCGCGAGGGCAGTAACAGAGCACAAGCTAAGTGCAAGCAAAAGAAGGTTCTTCATTGTTGTTCCTTGGGCCGAATTGTCCGGCTACATCCTTCTAGGGCAAGCGGCGCACCGATACATAACAATAATTCTTTGCGGCAGGTCGTATTATTCAGCTATGTCGGAGTTTCCGTTGCGCGCGCCCCGCGGAAGTGATGCTGACTTCATCAAACGCGCGCAAGGTGGCAGTGCCGAAGATTGGGCCGCCATCGTTGATCGCTACTCGGGCTACGTCTACACCCTTCTTCGTACTTTTCGGGTTCCAGACTCTGAGCAATCCGACGCGTTTCAGCACGTCTTTGTCGAGCTCTTCAAAGCGCTTCCCCAGCTCAAAAAGGTCGATGTGCTCACCCCCTGGATTCGACAAACCACCCTGCGCCACGCCGTCCGAGTTCGAAAAAGGGCCACCACCGCGGACGTGTCGCTAGACGACGTCGAGTACTTCGTTGCCGATCAAAATCTCGAGGCCGATCTTGAGCAGGCCGAAACGGCGCAGATCGTTCGAGACGCCGTGCAAACCCAATCTCCAAAATGCCAAGAGCTCATCATGCGCCTCTTCTTTGATGAGTCTCCGCAACGTTATGCCGACGTCGCGCAAGCAATGGGCCTGAAGCCAGCATCCCTCGTGATGACTCGGCAGCGATGCCTTGAAGCCCTTGAGCGGGCGCTCCGAGCCCGGGGTATCGGTTGACCCTTCCTGAGTACATTTCGGCGGCAAAAACTGCCCCCATCCCGGCGCCACGCCTTTTGCGAACGGTTGAAACCGTCACCGCGCTCACCGACGAAGGACTTGCCGTCATTCGCCAGGACCTCAAAGCTGCACGCCACCTCGCCGACAACGCCTCCCGACTCGCGAAAAAACTGAACGATGCGCCCTCCGTGGGTAGAGCCGCCCGCCTTGCGGGCCACGTCAATCTGCTCGCTGGCCGTGCCAAGCGAGCCGTACCTTGCTACCAGCAAGCCCGAGAGGCATTTGCGAGTTCACCTGAAGAACGCGCGGCAACTGCCGTAGCCATGCTGCAAGCCCTTGCCTACACGGGCCAGTACGAACAAGCGTTTTTCATTGCTCGCGAAGCGCTCGACTACTTTCAAGAGAGCGGTGACACGTTCCGCGCTGCCCGCGTCGAGGCAAATCTTGCCAACGCCCTTCATCGGTTGGATCGCTTAGCCGAAGCCAAAGCCCACTACGAATCGGCACGGGCAGTGCTGGCGGGGGCCGGTGCGATCGCTGACCTCACGATCGTCACCCGAAACTACGGCGTTTGCCTCATGGGGCTCCTCGACTTTGAATCGGCGGAAAAGATGTACGCCGAAGCGCGAGTCGTCTTTGAAGAAGCTGAGCAACATTCCCTTGTTTTCGAAATTGACCTCAACCGGGCCTACCTACTCGGCCGACAGGGCCAGTTGCAGTCCGCGTTGCAGCTCTATCGTCACCTTAGGCTCAACCTCCTGTCCGAAATGGGGTTTGAGCTCGGTCACTGCTTCTTAGATCAGGCCGACTTCATGTTAGAGTTCGGTCTTTGGACCGACGCCCAAGACGCGGCCACGCAAGCGGCCAACGTTTTTCAAACTCTCGGAGCCCGGTTTGAGACCGGGAAAGCCAAGCTCATCGAAGGCATTGCCCTCATCCGAAGGGACGACCTCGCTCGAGGGGAGATCGCGCTCAAGGAAGCCCGGAAGTTACTCAGTCGCGAACCAAATGCCAACTGGAGATCCCTCCTCCATTCCGGGTTTGCCGAACTGTGGAAGGGCCAAGGAAAAGGTCGACGGGCATATCGGGAATGGCAACTTGCCGAATCTGCCGGCCCAGCACCAGAGAGATTGCCGCATATCCAATCCGAACTTGCGGAACAAGCCCTCAAACTCGGCGACCTCACGACCTTCGAGCGGTTGCCTCGCGAACCGTTCCTTCTCGCAAAATATCATCGAATTCAGAAGAACGCAGAAGAAGCTAAGGCCCACGCCCGAGAAGGACTGCAGGCGTACGATCAGAACCGGACCAAACTCGGGGCTTCCCGACTGCGCCAAGCGACAACCCAAGCCCAATCCCTCCGCCTACGCGAGGCACTCAGAACATTTACCGAGCCCAGCCAACGGCTCGAAGTTGTCGTGCGCCTCAAAAACCAGGCCCTTGCCGAGTTGATCTGGTCGCCCGAAGCGCTACCGCAAGTGACCTCGGAGCACGAACTCCGAGAAGCCCGGAATCTTACGGATGGCTCCGTGCCGCAAATTCAGCTGCCTCGCCTGGAGCAGAACCAGCGGTTTGTGGAACTCTTTGCTGACCAAGGCGACTTGCTTGCTTTCGTGTTGGATTCGGATTCGGTCGTCGAGCACAATCTCGGACCGATCTCCAAGTTCGAGCGACTTGCGCGGCTGCTCCGGTTTCAACTTGGCCGAGATCGGCGGGCCGGCGGAGAAGGCGCAACTCAAGTCTTAGCAGACCTGCATGAGGCCTTGCTCCCAATTTATGCCGACCAAACCCAACTCATCATCGGCCGCGAGACTCCCTTGCGCTCGGTCCCTTTTCATGCGGTCTTCCCAGATTCACGAGTGACCTACGCTCCGAGTGCATCGGTATACGCCGCCCTCTCCGCAAGAAAGTGGGGAGGAACAAATGCTGTCGTGTGTGGCAGCGGAGACGACAAGGCACCCCTGATTGACCTTGAAGTTGAGCGAGTTGCAACCCTTCTTGGAACCTCCCCGATCCCCGCAAGTGACCTCCTTGAGCACGCTCGCTCGGCAGGATGGATTCACCTCGCGGCCCACGGGATTGTGAAAGAAGATCAGCCTCTTCTCAGCGCAATGCGCCTTGGCGAACGGGATTTGACCGTGCTTGACGTTGCCTCGCTAAAACTTCAGGCCAAGCTAGTGACCCTGAGCGGCTGCTCAACCGGCATCTCCAACCTCGGGGACCATCTCGATTCCGAAGGATTCATCGAGGCATTCCTTGTTTCCGGTGCGAATACGGTTTTAGCATCCCTTTGGGATGTCTCAGACGAAGCCACCAGCTTCTTCATGACCGAGTTTTACGGCGCTCTACCCGGTGGGCTCTTTGCAGCCTATGAAATCGCCGTCCGTCACACGAAGGATCGGTACCCGCATCCAGCGGATTGGGCACCTTTTGCACTTTTTGGCAGACCGATCGGCAAAAACTTGTGATGCTTTTGCCCGCTTGCTGCCCATAGAATACGGAGGTCGAATGAAAACCAACTGGGAAGAGATTGTTAACTATGCTTTGGGTCTAGCAAATGCCCAAGAATCAAGCCGCGTTGAATCTGACCCGGTTGCGCTGGAGCAGGCCATGCTCTTGCGGAAAGTGAACGCCTCCAAGCCGCCAGCGGTACCCGCCGAGCTTCTTGCCCGGGCGAAAGCGCTTCTGCCCGTCCTGCCGACACAAAAGGTTTGGAAAGGGATTCTCACTTTTTCGACCAGCGGCATTGGAATGAGAAGCACTGCCTCCGCCGTGCGCGACTACCGCTTCGAATTTGAATCCGCCCAAGTTGAACTTCGGGTAGAGCCGATTCCGAAGTCAAACAAGCTTGCCGTTATTGGAATTTTCCAAGCTGGCGAAGCGACTTCCGTGCGTGTCTTGGCCACGAACTCCAACGCAGTTCTTTGCGATGAGCGGGGCCAATTCGAAATCGTCATTGACTCAGAAGTGAGAACTCTGAGATTTGAAGATGTTCAGTCCAGCGAGATCTACGAGATTGAGATATGAAAAGTAAAGTCGTGAGCGTGGGCATCGTTGCCCTTCTTTGCACCCTCTCAAGCGCGAGTCAGAACTACATTCTTCGCTACACCGAGAGCGAACCCATCGGGACTTTTCTCGCTCGCTACAATCTCCGATTGCGAGCAACCGTTCCCGGAAAGCCGATCTACTCGATTCAAGATGCCCTCAATCGTGATCCGCAATCTCTGATCCAGCAAATTTCTGGCGAATCCGATGGCGATGTATCGATCGAAAGAGATCAAGCTCTCCGATTACCCATCTTCTCCTTCAGCCGGCCGCAAACCTCATCGCTAAACCTCTTACAGCAGGCTCTCCTTCGGAGCACCAACATCAACTTTTATGGCGCGACGGTGCCGCAAGGTGCGACCACGCAGTACACCGTTTACCAGTCCCGCATCAGCTCATCTTGGACTGCCCACAGCCTTGGCAACGGTACCGTTGCGGTCATCGACACTGGCGTGGATGCCTCCCATCCATTTTTTGCTGGCCGCGTCCTGCGCGGTTTCGATTACATCACACCTACAGGTCAAGGATCTGAGCTCACGGGCTTGAGTCCTGAAGTGCTGGCACAGGTGAACCCGACCACAACGCCGCTTTTGCGAACAAAACTCTCCTGGCTCTCAAACGGAACCGCTCCAATGTTTCCGGAGAGCACGATTACATCACCTTCCTACAGCGCGATCCCGAAAGGGCTTGGGCACGGAACAATGGTCGCTGGTGCAATCCGACTAGTTGCGCCGAATGCCAAGATTTTGCCGATCCGCGCTTTCAGCCAGAATGGCTCCGGTCGACTGTTTGACGTCATCCGCGGAATGCATGCTGCCCACGCTCGTGGAGCAAAGGTGATCAACATGAGCCTGAACACCTACGTTTATTCCCCTGAACTCGCCCGCTCGTCAGACGAGCTCTCAGACCTTGGTGTGATCCTCGTGGCCTCTACCGGTAACGATGGTCGAATCAACACCCTCAGCTACCCTGCAGCCCTGCCAAAGGTGACCGGTGTGGCCTCCATCACACCAAACTCGACGCGAAGCCTGTTTAGCAATGCCGGCACGGACCTCACCTGGGTTGCCGCACCGGGCGAAGGGCTCATGCTTCCGTTCCCAGGAAATCGCTGGGCAGGAGGGTGGGGCACATCATTCAGCGCCCCCCTGGTCTCAGGCCTCGCCCTGAAAATTCTGCGCTACAACCCAACCGCCACCTACAGCGACCTTCAAAGTGCACTGTCGAGAAGCCAACCGCTCAGCGATCAAAATTTGGGGCAAGGCGCCCTTGATGTGTACGGCTCGGTTTCTGGATTGTAACAAGATGCGCGTTCACTGATCAGTGCCGGCCGGCAGCGGATCCAGCCGAAGGTCCTCAAAGATCACCTTCCGGCTCTGGTGCTGGCCAAATTGAAGCTGGGCTACCTGGCCCGGATCGACGTTGGTCGCGAATTGTACGCGGGTCGCTGAAGTTGAATATATCGAAATCTGCGCGAAGTTTCCGCTCATCGGAAAACCATCGACTGCCGGAAACGGCTTCCCATTTTCGGCGACTCGCTGAATAACCTGACCATTTTTGTCCAACAGCAGCGGCAGGTTGAACGTTTGCTCGGCTTGCCCAATCGCGCTTCGATCAACCGAAATGAAGTACTTCATTTCGGGACCGCTAAACCTTTGTGTCGAGGTTAGCTTTGACTTTGTCAGCCGACCAAAATCCGCCACGGTCAGCCGCGCTCCGCCGACGACCGCACTTTCACCCTTCTTCAGCCCAATGTTGATCGAGGGCAGAATGCGATGGAAATTGATCGCCATCTGAGCCGTCGTGTCTTCCTTCAACACGTCCAGCCGCGCCCACTCCAGCATCATTCCCGAGCGCCAACCGCTCACGTACCCGCCCGTGTTGCCCGACTCAAATCCGCTGTACTGAAAAATGGCCTGCGGCGCCGGATCCATCCTTTCAAAGGCGACCCATCGATTCTTGAGCCCAGGACGAATCGCGAGGCTGGCAAAGGTCTGACTGAGATAGTAAGCCGTAATCCGCTCGCTCAAAGACTTAAACCGCCGACCCTGATTGTCCCAACACTTGGCACCTTCGGCGGAAATGTCGCACACCCCAGCCACGTGAACCAGCGGAAACTCCGGCATATCCAAAACTTCGCGCACCCGAATCGGTTCTTCGTCGATCCCCTTTACTATTGAGAGCGCACCGATGGCGCATACGGCCCACAGCGGAGGGAATTTATACATCGCACTTGTTCGACGTACCTTTCAACCAACCGTAACGCCAGAACATCGCCTTCCAATCCCAGGACAAATTCCTCATCGATGTCAGAAATGACTATGCATAATGGTCATTATGAAAACAGTCTCGGTCACAGATTTCAAGGCACATTGCCTAGAAATGCTCAACGAGGTTTCCCAAACGGGTGAACCTGTTTTGCTGACCAAGCATGGGAAACCGACCGCAATGGTGGTCCCGCCGCCGACCGCTCCGCCGGCCAAGTTCGAGTTGGGCCGATTCCGAGACTCTGCGAAAATCGTTGATGACATCATCTCTCCCTTAAGTGAGCCATGGGAGGCCCTCGATTGATCTTGCTGGATACCCACATCTGGATTTGGGCTAATTTGGAACCCGAGAAATTTGACCCTAAGGTTCAAGCGGCGCTAACCGAAGAGTCGGAGATCGCACTTTCATCGGTCTCCGTCTGGGAAACCGTCGTGGCGATGCAAAAGGGCCGGATCCACACCACCTCAAGCCCCGAACATACCGTTCGGGCGTGGTTAACGCAAAGCTCGCTACGCCTCATTCCGCTGGACCATGAGATCGCGCTGCTGTCGAGAACCTTGTCGTTTCTGCACGAAGATCCCGCTGACCGGTTCATCGCCGCCACGGCCTACCACCTGCGTTGCCCACTGGCCACCGCGGATGATCGCCTGAGACAGCTGCCATGGCTAACAACGATTTGATCTTCCCATCAGCACTAGTAACGCCCTTCAACCCGTCCGTGCCAAACTGACCTCCGTGCGCGCGCTGTACACCATCACCCTGTTCGTCAGCTCCTTTTTGCTGTTCCTGGTTCAGCCGCTCGCCGCAAAGCTCATCTTGCCGACCTTTGGCGGAGCCCCGGCCGTTTGGAATGCCTCGCTGGTCTTCTTCCAAACCGCGCTGCTCCTCGGCTATGGCTATGCCCACTTCAGCACCAAGAAGCTTGGGCGGAAGCAGCCATTTCTGCACCTGCCGCTCATGGCGCTCGCCGGGCTTGCCCTCCCGTTCACCCTCAACACCCCCATCTGGAAATGGGTAGAGGGGCAAGCGTCTGTCGGCTACGCAAACCCAAGCCTGCTGGTCATCGCCGCCCTGGCCGGGCTCGTTGGCATCCCGTTCTTCATTGTCTCCGCTGGTGCACCGCTCATCCAGCGCTGGTTCAGCGAGACCAACGACCCGAGCGCCAAAGATCCGTACTTCCTGTACGGGGCAAGCAACCTCGGTTCAATGCTCGGCCTGTTTGCCTACCCGTTCTTCTTCGAACCCCGCTACCGCCTGATCGATCAGAGCCAAATCTGGGCCGTAGTGTTCGGCGTCATGGTGCTCGGAATGCTCGGCTGCGCCGCCATGATGCTGCGCTCCCCGGCGACCGTGACCGAAGCACAAGCGGCAACCGAAGAAACCGCCCTCACCTGGAAACAACGCGCGTTTTGGGTCCTCCTCGCCGCCATCCCCAGCAGCCTTCTCACCGGCGTCAGCCAGTTCGTAACCACCAACGTCGCGCCAATTCCGCTGCTCTGGGTGGTTCCGCTCGCGCTTTATCTCTTCACTTTCAATCTCGCGTTCACGAATAAGCGATTTGTCAGCACTCACGGCCTTTCCCGCGCGGCGCCGTTGTTGATCTGTCCGCTCTTTGTCATGCTGGTTCTCGACGAACACCAGCCCATGTCTGCGCTTATCCACCTCGCGGCCTTCTTCGTCGCCGCTTGGATGTGCCATTCCCGCCTGTACGATGAGCGACCAGGCACCAAGTTTCTCACCGAGTTTTATGTCTGGGTTTCCGTCGGCGGCCTCGTCGGTGGTGCCTTTAACGGCCTTCTGGCCCCGTCCATTTTCAACAACCTCTGGGAATATCCCCTTGCGCTTCTCGCAGTAGCGGCCGTTAAGGTGCCCTACAAGGAAGGCAAGTACGCCGAGCAGTTCGATTACATTTGGATCACTGCAGTGGGCATCGTTACGCTCGTCGCGATCCTTATTGCGAAGCAACTGAACCTGCAATTCGGTCCAACCCGAACGGTGCTCACCCTCGCCCTCCCCGTCGTTCTCTGCTTCATCGCCAGCGACCGCCCGTTCCGGCTGGCCGGCTCACTCGGCGTCTTCTTTGTCGTCTCAATCCTCGCCGGTTCCGTCTCCAGCGGCAAAACCCTCGTCCAAGACCGGAGCTTCTTCGGCGTCCACCGCGTCTCCCAGTCCTCGACAAGCCGCTACTACGTCCACGGAAACACCCTTCACGGAAAGCAAAACCTCGTCGGCTCGAAAACGCCGCTCACCTACTATCACCCAACCGGCCCGATCGGCCAGGTCTTCAAAAACTTCTCCGGACCAACGCGAAAGGATAACGTCGCCCTCGTCGGCCTCGGCGTCGGGTCCCTTGCCAGCTACGGCGAAGCCGGCCAGAACATGACCTTCTTCGAAATCGACCCGAAGGTCGTCGAAATCGCCACCAACCCGAAGCTCTTCACCTACGTTTCGGAAAGCAAAGCGAAAATCGACTACGTCCTCGGCGACGCCCGACTCACCCTCGCCAAACAGCCCGACGGCAAGTACGAAATCATCGTCCTCGACGCCTTCAGCTCCGATGCCATCCCCGTCCACCTTCTCACCCGCGAAGCCTTCGCGATGTACATGAAGAAACTCACGCCGGACGGCGTCCTGGCGGTCCACGTCTCAAATCGCTACCTTGACCTCGAACCCGTGGTTGGCCAAAACGCAAAAGAACTCGGCTACCTCGCCTGGAGCCAAGTCGATGGCATCACCAAGGACGAAGAACTCGAAGGCAAGTCGTCCTCCAACTGGATGCTCGTCGCCCGAAAGAAGTCTCACCTCGGCAAAATGTCTGGCCGCCTCAGCTGGTGGTCCGAAGTCGACACCTTTGCCGGCACCAAAGCCTGGACCGACGACTACTCGAACGTGCTCAGCGTCTTCCGGTCAGATAACTAAGCACGGGTATCCTGAAATCTTCCGAGCCGGAAACGATTCGGGGCGTAGCGCAGTTTGGTAGCGCGCATCCATGGGGTGGATGAGGTCGTGGGTTCGAATCCCGCCGCCCCGACCAGATTTCAACTGTCCGCGTCCGGACCTCAACTCGCAATCGCCGTATCTACGGTGCCACAAGCCGCTGCCGGAACTCCGCTTCCAGGCCTGCCTTCTGTATCGGTCCCCGAAAAATCCATAGCTCGGTCTCCTCGTAAAGCACCAGCCACGCGTCCTCGTGCTCAAACATGATGCTCATGAGGGACCAAGGAATGGTCAGCGTTGTGCCCCCGCGCTTCGTAAAGGTCCAAGCATGGTCATCAAACGAGCAGTCCCAGACCGTGCCTTCCTGCGCCCGCAAGCCAGCTCTCGTCCCAGCCTTGAGAAAGTAGTCCACGATGCTTGATACGGCAAAAAGCAAGCAGATGCAGAGCGTCACCAAAAGGGCCCGGATGTGGTCAATTTGAACTTCACTGGCGAAGAAGCCCCAGCACAACCAGACCAAGACTCCGTTCCAAAACCACAGCTTGAGCCCGATCTTTATCCAGTTCCACTTAAACTCCCAGAAGGCCGCACGCTGAGCCCGCAGCATCGCCTCCGTATCAAACTCCACCGTGTATTCGTGCTTGACGCCATCCACGCCGTCATCATATCCGCAGCGAACCTAGTATCGATCTCCACGAACTTCGTGTACACTAGATTCGTGAAAAACGTCACGATCAGCCTCGATGAAGAACTCATACGGCAAACCCGTGAGTTTGCCCAGAAACAAGGCACGACCTTAAATCAGCTCATCCGCGATCTGCTCACCCGGACAGTTGAACAGGACCGAAAGCAAAAAATAGTCTCTTTCCTTCAGTGGACCGAAAAGGAGAAAATTGCACCTGAAGGCGGAACGTGGCTTTCCCGAGAAGAAATTCATGAGCGATAACGTGTTCGTTGACACCAATCTTCTTCTTTATGCGGCTAGCCATACTGGCTCTCCAAAAGAAGACTTTGCCAGGAAGTGGCTTGTCGATACTATCGACAACCATGACGTTTGGATTTCCACTCAGGTGATGATGGAATTCAGCGCTAACCTTATCAAAAAGGCGAATGTGCCTCCGGCGGCAGTGCAAGCAAGACTCGAAGTGTTCCAAGCATTTGGCATTATTCGGCTTGGCCCAGAAGAGGTTGCCGACGGCCTTTCCTGGATGACAAGGGCAAGTCTCTCATTCTGGGATGCGTGCATTGTGGCCGCCGCAAACCGCGCGAACTGCTCGATTCTCTTCTCAGAAGATATGCAAGCAAACCGAACATTCGGCTCCGCCCGAATCATCAATCCATTCCAGCAATAGCTCCGCGAAGATGGGATACTCGAAGGATGCACGTCTCCTGGTCCGGCGTTTTTCCTGCGGTCACTACCCAGTTTCATGAGGATCTCACCCCCAACCTAGAAGCCACCGCTCAGCACCTGGAGGTACTCATCCAGTCCGGCGTCTCCGGCCTGGTGATGCTCGGATCCCTCGGTGAAAATGTCACCCTCACCACCCAGGAAAAGCAAGACGTCCTGAAGACCGCCATCGAGGTCTCGAACGGCCGCGTGCCGGTCCTCAGCGGGGTCGCTGAGCTCAGTACCGCTGCCGCCGTCAACTACACCCAGTCCATCCAGGCTCTCGGCGCCGATGGCATCATGCTGATGCCCGCCATGGCCTTCCGGCCGGACCGAGATGAGACCCTGGCCCACTACCGGACCGTCGCCGAAAACACCGATCTCCCGATCATCGTTTACAACAACCCCATCGCCTACCATGCCGATGTAACGCCCGAGATGTTCGAAGTTCTGGCCGAAGTCGACAACCTCGTGGCCATCAAAGAGTCCTCCGGCGACGTCCGCCGCATCACCGACATCATCAACCAGGTCGGCAACCGCTACGTCCTCTTCGCCGGCGTAGATGACCTCGCCCTCGAGTGCGCGTTCCTCGGCGCCACCGGCTGGATCGCCGGAATCGGCCTCGCCTTCCCAACCGAAAACCAGAAGCTTTGGGACCTCGCGATGGCCGGAGAATGGGAACGGGCCCGCGAAATCTACCGCTGGTACACCCCGCTCCTCCACCTCGACGTCGGCACCAAGTTCGTCCAGAAAATCAAACTCGCCATCCAAGAAGTCGGCCTCGGCAAGGAATATCTCCGCCTTCCGCGCCTCCCGCTCACCGGCGTCGAGCGCGAGCAAACCCTCGCTATCATCCGCAAGGGCATCGAGAACCGACCGACCCTAAAATGAAGCTGAACGTCATCGATTCGCATACCGGCGGCGAACCCACCCGGGTCGTCCTCGCCGGACAACTTCCGCTGCTCGGCCGCACCATGGCCGAGCGGCGAGATGACTTCCGCAATCGCTTCGACAACTTCCGCTCCGGAATCGTGAACGAACCCCGCGGTTCCGAGGTCATCGTCGGAGCCCTCCTCACCGCACCAGTTGAACCCGGCAGCTACGCCGGAGTCATCTTCTTCAACAACGCCGGCTACCTCGGCATGTGCGGCCACGGCACCATCGGCGTGGTAGAAACCCTCCGCCACCTCGGCCACATCGGCGCTGGCGACCTCAAGCTCGACACCCCCGTCGGCCAGATTTCGATCACCGTTGCCGAAAATGGGGAAGTCACCCTCACCAACATCCGCAGCTACCGTCACCTCGCCGACGTTTCCGTAGAGGTCGATGGCGTCACCTACCACGGCGATGTCGCCTACGGCGGAAACTGGTTCTATGTCGTCCACTCCCCCGAGTTCGAAATCGCCCTATCCCAAACGAGACAGTTCACCGAACTCACTCTAAAAATCCGAGCTGAACTCCATCGGCAAGGCATTACCGGAGCCGACGGCGCCGAGATCGACCACGTCGAATTGACCGGCCCGTCCGCAATCGCTGACTCCAAAAACTTCGTCCTCTGCCCCGGCGGAGCGTACGACCGCAGCCCCTGCGGAACCGGCACCAGCGCGAAAATGGCCGCCCTCCACGCCGCCGGAAAGCTCGCCGAAGCCACCTCTTATCGCCAAGAAAGCGTCACCGGCAGCGTCTTCACCGGCACCGTCACCGCGACCGAAAACGGCGTCATCCCCACCATCACCGGCCGAGCGCATGTCACCGCCGAAGCCACCCTCATCTTCGATTCCGAAGACCCAATTCGCTGGGGCCTGCAAAGTTGAAAGTCGCGGTCATCGGCGGCGGAATCATCGGCCTCTGCTCCGCCTACTACCTTCGACGAGACGGGCACGATGTCACCGTAATTGATCGCCCGGGCGAGGCCGACGCAGGCTGCAGCCACGGAAACGGCGGCATCATCGTCCCCAGCCACTTCGTCCCCCTCGCCTCCCCTGGCATGGTCAAAGTCGGCCTAAAGATGCTCCTCGACAAAGAGAGTCCGTTCGGAATCGAGCGCTGGACTGACCTGCGCCTCGTCGGCTGGATGCTCCGGTTCCTTCAAAGCGCCACTGCCGCCCACGTCAAGCGAGCCGGCCCCATCCTCCGCGACCTCAACCTCCAAAGCCGCGCGCTCTACGAGGCCATGATCCAAGACCTCGACGTCCAAGTCGGCTACGGCCAACGCGGTCTGCTGATGATCTGCGAGACACAAACCGCCCTCGACGAAGAAGCACACCTCGCCGCCGACGCTAACAAGCTCGGCCTCACCACCGAAGTCCTAACTGCCGCCGAACTCCAAAAGCTCGAACCCAACCTCACACTCCGCGCCGCCGGGGCCGTCCACTTCAAAGACGATGCCCACCTCTCCCCCGGCATCCTCATGGCCGCCTTGCGCAAGAACCTGACCCAAAACGGCGTGAACTTCCTAGAGTGCGAAGTCTCAACCATCCGGGAAAGAGGTTCAAAAATCGAATCCGTCGGCAACGGGCAAACGCAAATCCAAGCCGATCAATTCGTGCTCGCCACCGGAGCGCGGACCCAAGACCTCGCCGCTACCTTCCGCCAACCTCAGGTCAAAATCGTCGCCGGTCGCGGTTATGGCTTCACCGTCAAAAATCCCCCGGAGCAAATCAACCTGCCCGCCATTCTCACCGAGGCCCGCGTCGCCGTAACCCCAATGCCCGATGGCATCCGCTTCGTCGGCACCATGGAGCTTGCCCGCGCCGTGATCAAAGCCGATTCGCCCCGCGTCACCGGTATGAAAAAGAGCATCTCGCGCTACTATCCCGCCTTTTCCGCCGATAAACTGAAAGGCGAAATCTGGTGTGGTCTGCGCCCCTGCTCTCCCACCGGCTTGCCCTATCTTTCGCGCGGAAATGGATTCGAAAACCTCGTTTTGGCCACCGGACACGCCATGATGGGAATGAGCCTTGGCCCGGTTTCCGGACAGTACGTCGCCGACCTCATCGCCAACCGACCCGTTCAACACGATCTCTCCACCCACTAACATGAACCCGCAGATCAACCTTCTTTGCGACGCCGCCTGGGCCGCTTTCCCCGTTTTCCAATCCAAGACCAACGCCGAGCGCGCCGCCTTCCTGGACGAAATTGCGAGCCAAATCGAAAAGCTCGGAGATGAGCTGCTCGAAACCGCCAGCGCCGAAACCAACCTCCCGCTGCCCCGCCTCACCGGAGAGCGCGCCCGCACCTGCGGCCAGTTCCGAATGTTCGCCAACCTCATCCGCACCGAAGGTTGGAACGCCGAAACCATCGACCCCGCAGACCCAACGCGGACTCCGCCGAAGCCGCACCTGCGCCGCTACCTGGTCCCCGTCGGCCCGGTCGCCGTCTTCGGCGCTTCTAATTTCCCGCTTGCCTATAGCGTGCCCGGTGGAGACACCGCCAGCGCTCTCGCTGCGGGTTGCCCGGTCGTCGTGAAGGCCCACCCCGCGCACCCGAAAACCTCCGAGCTCTGCTGCGCCGCCATCACGCGCGCCGTTGAAGCCTGCGAAATGCCGAGCGGCACCTTCGCCCTCGTCCACGGCGGTTTCGAGGAAGGCCAAGACCTGGTTCAGCATCCGCACATCCGCGCTGTCGGCTTCACCGGTTCACACTCCGGCGGTCGAGCCCTCTTCGGCCTCGCCAGCCGACGCGAGCGACCGATCCCGGTCTACGCCGAAATGGGCAGCGTTAACCCCGTCTTCCTGTTCCCCGGTGCCCTCGAAGGCCGCGCCGCCGAACTCGCAAAAGGCTATGCCGCATCGCTCACCCTTGGCGTCGGCCAGTTCTGCACCAACCCCGGCATCGTCGTCGCCCTCGATTCCACTGACCTCGACCAGTTCCTGCTCTCCCTCGTAGCCGAACTTGACACCGTCCCCGCCGGAAACATGCTGCACAAAGGCATCGCTGACCGCTACGTCCAAGACACCGCCGAGTTCGCCGCCCACGCGCACCTAGAAACCCTCCTCGCCCCCAGCGCCGCCGGCAGCCCCGCGCTCTTTGGAACCACCGCCGCCAACTTCCTAGCGAATCCAGACATTCGCCAGGAAGTCTTCGGCCCGGCCGCCGTCATCGTCAAGTGCGAGTCACTCCAAGACTTCGAAGCCGTCGCCGACGTTCTTGAGGGCCAGCTCACCGCCAGCATCCACTTCGACAAAAACGAAGAAGCCAAAGCCCTGAGCCTCCTCCCCACCCTCACCCGCATCGCCGGCCGGATCGTCGCCAACGGCTGGCCAACCGGCGTAGAAGTCAGCCCCGCCATGACCCACGGCGGCCCCTACCCCGCCAGCACCGACACCCGAACCACCAGCGTCGGCACACACGCTATCGACCGATTCTTGCGGCCCGTAACTCTCCAGGGAATGGAATCTTGACCGACTCGACGCAATATCCTTGGTATTGACCAAGGTACGCGAACGAAGTGAAAATCAAAGAGAGTCCATTCTTCAGAATGTCTCACGAAGTTGTTAGTCGTTCAGGCTTCGTGAGGCATTGGGTCAATGGAGAGCCACCTGATGAATCGATTCAAATTCCCCTTTTTAGCCGCAACCGCTAGCCTCTTTATTCTTTCAGATGCTAGCGTAACTGAAACTGTTCCCGCCGTTTTAAGGCACCCACAGGGAACTCAAACCGGTGTAGTGTATGACATCGTCGATACCAAAAATGGGAGCAAGCGATACTTCCTCTCAACTTTCCCGAGCATCGATTCAGACACGAACCCTCAACCAGCCTTGTTGCGCCAAATGGCGACCTCGACCCCAGAGTCAATCCTTCCTGCGAACATCAGAATCCTTCCCGGAAGTCGAAGACTAGCCACCGACCACTCAGGTCGTTACGTCTGCTTTACAAGTAATTCGGAAGTACTCGACCCCATCTTCGACCCGATCGGTGGCCATCCGTACTTCCTGGATACCGAATCCGGCTCCACCCGGAAACTCGTTCCAATCGTTAATGGCCTCCTGGAAACCCGCTACTTAGCCGGCTTATCGGGGGATGGCAAATCGGCTCTTATCGCGGGATATCTCAACCGAGACCGATTCTTCCTTATGAATACAACCACCGGCCTAGGCAAAGAAGTTCTAAAAGCCGGGAACGCAAGTAACGTTATCAGCTCACTTCGCTTGGTCCCAAACCAACCCGCCGCGACCTTCGTTTCAACAAGTCCATTCTTTGGCGGATCAACCAGTAAGCAAGCTGTGGTCTATGCGGACCTAAATACCGGCGCATACGAAGTCCTCAACGTTCCCGCACCAGGAGCAACCGTCACTTCCGAATTCTCCATCGACGACGTCAAAGTGAGCGACGATGGCCGATATGTCGCCTTCTCGAGCACCGCGGCGTACATTTTGGGAGACACAAACAACCGACGCGACGTGTACCGCTACGACCGAACAACCGATGTGCTGGAGCGAGTCTCGTTCCGCCCTGGCGGGGCGCCGTTGACCAATGACACCGAGGGCTGGGACTTAAACCCCGCAGGAACGAAGCTCGCTTTCACCACATCTGCGCCGAACTCGGACATTTACGTTTGGAGCGCCGCCACCAGCGCAACAACTTCCAAACTGACCAATTACGGGCCCGACCCGGTCTCTTGGAGCGAGGATGGTATCCACCTTTACCTGTACAAGCAAGGACCATACAACGGCGAAAACAAATGGTGGCTCGGGCCAGCCATGCCGTACCGGTTTAATCCAGAAACGCAAGTCACACAGACGCTCATCAAGCCAAATTTAAACACCTTGGAGGGCGTGGCGTTCGACAATGACGAAGTTGAGCTTGCGCCCTCCGCCGGTTCTGCCGTGTTCGTTTCTCAATCCTCCGACTATGCTCCAGCCGTCGATGGCTTCACTCAGTCGGCGTTCTGGCTCGACGTAGCCAGCCGAAGGGCGGTCCGAATGTCGAAGGCAATTTCTGGACCAGAAAACGGCTGGTCACACTCCGTAAACATTTCGGCCGATGGCAAGTTTGCCGCGTTTAGTTCCTCATCGTCCAACCTGATTCCTGGAACCCCCGCTAGCACCAAAGGCTATATCTACCTTTACAATCGCGCACAGGACAGATTAAAAGTCCTCGTATTCCCCGACAGTATCCTGTACGGCAGCAAGCCAAAGGTCAGCAACGATGGCAAGTACGTGGTGTTCATCGGAGGCTACGTACATCAGCCATCTGGCCGATTAGCAAACGGAATCTTTGTCTGGGCACCCGACAACGGTTCAGTCAAGCGTGTAAACAATGATGTCGGAGTCAACGTCTTTTACGACATTCAAAATCTGCACATCAACGCTACCGGTTCGGTTGCATGCTTCGATGCATCTGGACAAGCTTCGACTCCGCGACGCATCGTCCGCCTCGACATTTTCCGAGGTCGTACCACAATTCTTCCTGGCCTTTATGGTCTGGAAGATAACATCCTCCTGTCGATGTCCAGAGATGCCGAGAGGCTCCTAATTGCCTACGGAACCGCCCCGGTTCAAAAGTACGCTGTAGTTGGAGCAACCGGAGCAGAGGTCAAAAACCTGTCTGTTCCTGCCCTTCAAGACGGCATCTACTTGGCCAGTTCGTGGTTAATGGAAAAGGCAAAGCTGAGTAGTGATGGACGGTATGTAACCCTATACTCTCAGATTTCCGGCCCCGGTCAGGCCGCCTTTGTCACGTTCCAAACTTTCTACGACCTTCAGAGCCAAAGTCTGCAAGTGAGTACTGAGGCCGGATTTGAGTACACGAGCGTAGAAGGCAACGGCCAAACCGCCATCTCTGCCTTCGGGGGAATGAAAGCCACTCTCAATGGACAAAATGACTTCCTCATTACGACAACCGGAACAGGACTTGCCGCCGCTCGACTAGGAAGTCCCCAATCCTCGCTGCAGTACCGCTTCCGCTACGCTGGTGGTGACTGGAGCACGTGGGCAAGTAGCGGCCAAGCGCCGTACCCGGCCAGTAACGCAAACGGAAACTACCGCATCGAAGGTCAAGTACGTGCGGGTACGGTTGAAAGCCGAATCCTTAAGTTCACGCTGAAACGGTAACACATGAAGTGTCCCTTCCCGCCCGTGGGAAGGGACACAAACCCTCATAGGATCGGCGTGGTTCCTGCCTCAGACGAGTAGATCACCTTCGAGAACACCCGGAACGGTTCCTTCCACTCTTCGGTGATCACGGGCACCAAATCGGGAAATTGCTCTCGAACAAAACTCAGGGCTGGCTGAAAAGCTTCGCGATCCTGATCTTCCCCAAAGAAGAGCTTCGTTCCGTTAACCGTAACTTCAATCCACCATTCGTCCGTGGTGAACCAATCGTTCAGGCCGATCACGATTTCGGTGATCTCGCCCGTTCTTAGCCGCTCTAGCTTCTCAAGGCCGAACTCCTGGTTCAATAGCCGGTCGCGCTCTTTCCGTTTATTGAACCAAAACACAAACCGGCCTCGAAATGTTCGCCCGACCGACCGCCGCCCCGACCTCGCCGGTCGCCGGATCTAGCCGGTAGCTCACGAGTTCGCCGCTGTCCTGCCCCGCCACCA
Source organism: bacterium (assembly GCA_027485645.1). Classification (GTDB taxonomy): domain Bacteria; phylum Armatimonadota; class Fimbriimonadia; order Fimbriimonadales; family Fimbriimonadaceae; genus Fimbriimonas. The sequence continues at coordinate 193,230 of JAIXQR010000001.1, read as the reverse complement.
AAATCCACTTGCCCGAAGAATCCAGGGAAAAGTCGCGTGGCGTCTTCAGGTCCAGCCGCTTCGCCTGCCGTAGCTTCAACGTGCCGTCCTCGGCGATCGAAAACACTGCGACGCTGTTGTGCCCACGGTTCGAAACGTACAGCCACTTCCCGTTCGGATGCAGCTTGACCGCCGCAGTCGAATTGCCCTCAAACGACTCCGGCAGCGTGCTGACCGTCCCCAGCTGGGTCAAGTCGCCCGCCGCATCGCGCCGGAAAGTCGTCACTGCGCTCGTCATCTCGTTACCGACAAAAACGAACTTGTCTCCCGGATGAATCGCCAAGTGCCGCGGCCCGCCGCCGGCCGGAATCTTGAACCGCTTCGGCGTCGAACTCCCGACCTCAAACTTCAAAACCTCATCGGTCCCAAGGTCACAGGCGTAAAGGTGCTTGCCGTCTGCCGAGAACGTCGCAAAGTGCATGTGCGGCCGCTCTTGGCGCTGCGCGTTCGGGCCCTTACCTTCGTTTTGGAATTTCCAAATCACCTTCGGCTCGGCTAAGTCCAGCAGCGTTACTGTGCCCCCACCATACGCCGAGACCGCCGCGAATTTGCCCGCAGGATCGATGCCGATATGGCATGGTCCACCCCCGCCCGCTGGCTGAGCCGTCTTCGGATCAAGCCGACCGTCCGCCGCAATTCGAAACTCCAACAAGTCCGCCGCCCCGCCCCATTCCGTTACCGAAAAAAGTCGGTCACCGTGCCGCGCCAGATAGCTCGGGTTCGCCACCTCTGCCGCCAACTCCGGCGCCGAAAGCTGGCCAGAACTCGAGTCAAACTCGACGCGATAAATCCCCTTACTCCCTTCTGGGCCGGTGTACGTTCCAATGTATAGGGTCTGCATGGCAATAGATCCGAGCGCAAGAGCAGCGGCGATCATTTGCCGAAGCATAGCGCACCGGTGCACAATCCCATTGGCGATAAGCAAGATGGACCGCCCGAACCCGCTCTCCATTCCGATGAAGAGGGGGCACGGATGAGGACGCGCGAGCCCCCTCCTTTCGTTTCCCAACGAGAGGAGGGGGTTGGGGGTGGAGAGCCGAAGTGTTCATGCGCACTCAAAGTCGAAGACGCACAACCTGAAAAAATGGAGGCGAGACTGCCCTTATCGTGGTCTTGGCCAGACTTTCACCTTCTCCGAAACGAGTCGAACAATCTGCGGGTTTTGATTGGGTCGATTCACTTCAATGGTTACGCGAGCCGTCGCATACGCAATCGTAAGTGGCTTCTGGAAGTCGAACACGTCCCGATAGCCAAACACCCTGAACGGGTCCAGCGTGATTTCTTTCGGACGCGCCGTGGCGCCCCATGGACTCTGATCGATCATTCGATCATTCTCCGACCAGATTCTCTTGCCGCTTTTGTCAACAAAGATAACCTCCACTTTCCAACGGCGAAAGTCCCGATCTAGAAAAGTAACCGGCTCGGTGGCACTTTCATTGGACAGCAGAATGACTAAGGGAATCTTCTTTGACGTGGCATCGGAAGAAGTACCGAATAGAATTTTCAGATCCGCAGGTAGTGAAATCGAACCTTGCACCAACCCAACTTGGGGGATTCGAGAAGACACCAGTTTCGGCCCACCAGCGAGGGTCAATATGCAAATCAAACATGCTGTTACCATTTATATTCGAGAATCGATATTGCGCGGCAGAGACACTCAATGGTCGAAATACTCCTTCATCATAAATAGGAGCTCACCGTCCAAGAACCACCAGCTAAAGTGCCAGTGGGTCCATCCATAGTATTCAATTCGAAAGAAGTTCTCCTTCTCCTCAAGAAGCACTCGGCCGGAGTAGTTTTTCGGAACGGAAAACTGGTCAACCGCCGTCTGCTCTCCAAACCGAACACACTTGATTTTCGTGCGATCCTTGCTTCCCCAAAAAAGTGTATCTGGATCCGCATACGGGTGAACGTAAGCCAATTCGGGTTCCATTGCCGAGGTATCAACGCAATAGCAGTACACTCCCTTCTTTTGTAAGCTAGGTATCTCGTTCAGAGCAACAGGAATAAACTCAGTAAGAATCATCGCAACATGCTTGTTGCCTTTGACATCTAGCGAGTAGTTCGCATCAAATTGCCGCACGGTCTTAAACACCTCTCGTTTATGCAGATCAACTTCAAGGAAAATCACAAGAACAACGGCAGCCAGTATTCCGAGACCAATGAGAATTTTCCGCACCATATAACTTGACCCTGGATCAGCTTCTGTCGCTCAGACTGAGAACACGGACCATCTAAGCATTGTAAGGCAGGTCCGGTCAATTTGCCGAGTGAAATCCCAACATCAAACCCGAATTCCCGAACAAGCCCGAACGCCTTTCGTCTCGTAGCTCACTCGTCCCGAGTGAGTTCGCATAGCCGCAACCCGCCAACCCAGCCAAATCCCGTTCCCTACAACTTTCCGAACGCAGGCGGGACGCCCACGCTACGAGTCACCGAACACATCAGAGATTCGGAGCCTCAAAAATTTGCCCCTAAAACCTCATCCAAGTGCCAACCAATAAACACCGACAACAGAACAAAGAGCAGCACTACTACCAAAAACCCTTTAACGTCCTTGTTCTTCATATCACAGCCAAACCGGAATCCTAATCCGGACAAACGCTACTCTCCGCGCTTTTCCTGCCAGACCTTCTGAAGCAACTCCATCAACTCCCGAATCTGATTCCAACCGTCCACGTCTCCCTCTCCCGCCCGAGCGAAAATGCCCTCATCGCCCGTGGCAACCAAGGTACGGGTCTTGTCCTGACTATCAACCAAAATCGCGTGCACCGATGCCATCGCAAACTGCAGAAAATCGATGACAAGATCGGTCGGGCTATCTTCAAACTCAATCACGTACCCGTCCGTCAAACCACCCAACTCCGGGCATCGGTCCGTAACAATCTTCTCTAGATCATGCTTGCGCGAGCTTTCCCAGACCAGCGTTTCGTAGAGAAACACCGTAGGGGCCGGGCCGACGAAGGCAGCCGTTCTGACCGCAATCTCCCGCACCGACGAATGCTCTGGCCAGAAGATACAGAAGTCATCGCAATCATACATCTCGCCGTACTTGGACTGGAAAGCCTTGAAGACTGGACCCTCAAAGTCATTCCGGGTGATGTTCATGACTGCTGCACCATGCCTGGACCTTCCACAACCGGCACACCATACGATGTAAACCGAGGAGTGCCCAACAACGGCCCAAACGCCGGCTCCCAAACCTTCCATTGGTCCTCGGTTTCGAACTGACACCGGCAATGATCGATCGGCAAGTACCCGTTCCGATCCTCCTCGTCTATCCGCGATCCAAGCGCTAGGAGCACGCCGACCGTTCCGAGGCTCAGCGCGTGTGCCGCCTGGTGAATCGGAGTCCACCCGTACCGGTCCTTAACATTCGGATCAATCCCGCGCTCAACCAGCAGTGCGGCCATTTCAGGCGATTCAGATTCCCTTGTGGCGGCATAGTGAAGACTCGTCGAGCGTCTGAAGTCCACCACAGACACGGGATGGCCGTACTCCAGAAGATCATAAACGAGCCCGTAGTCCCCAAAAGTCGCCGCCGCATGCAAAATCGTCCGCCCACCTTCCGCATTGACTAGGACCGGATTGGACAGCGCCTTCAGATACTTCGCGCGTACCACCTCGGACCGAGCCCGGAGTAGCTTGTCAAACCGATCAAAGAAGACCGAGTTCTCAACCTTGACTTTCTGCATTCCTGGTTACTCTACTCGTCCTTGAAATACTCTTCAAAGTAGAAATCCAAGTGCAGTCGAACGTAGCGCTGAATCGATTCTTCGAGCGTTTCTGGCAATGCAAAATACCGATCGTCCAAGTCGTAAAAGGCCTTCGTTCCGCCGATCAAACCCGCAACGGCATCGTGATGCTCATCTGGATCTTCGTCAGTTCGTATCGGCTGAATTCCGTCCGGGAACCTTGTCAGACTCTCTCGAATAATCTCTGCATGCTCATTCGCACCAATCAGCTCTAGGAACTTAATATGCTGCGCTGCATCAAATGATCCGTTCCCGTAGTACTGGAACAGTCCACCGTTCTTGATCTCAGCGTCCGCGTAAGGAATCACATCAATCAAGTCCTCGTCCATGGTGTATTCCTGTAGCCAGTACACCAACGCTTCGTCACCCAAACTCGCGCACTTTAGATCAAATTCTTCCCGTTCCACTTTTTTCCTCTCTACTCACGAAATACACCATTCCGGTCCAGTCCCGTAGCTCACTCGTCCCGAGTGAGTTCGCACAGACGCAACCCGGAACCCAGCCAAAACCCGTGCCCTAAAAACACGAAGCTCCCTTCAAACACCTGATTTACTTTTCCGTCCCGAAACGCCTGTTAGCTATAGGAACCAAATTCCATGCAAAGCCAACCGAAGCGCTTCGACAACGAAAATTTACATTTCCAGCCTAAGGCGGGAGCATTTATAAATAAATTTTCCGCCGCCAGAGCGCTGTCCGAAAAACAAATCCGAACCCCCGAACAAATCCGAACAAACCCGAACACGAACTATCCCAGCTTCACCGACCGCAGATTCATCACCGCCCCGTTCGGCATCGACTTCGCCTTGACCCGGACCGTTGCCCGGCCCGTCGTCACCAGCGAAACCTCGCCGAGGTCGACCGTCTCGAACGTCGACCAACTCCCGGTCGATTTCACCGTGAACGACTTCGTCTCGCCGCCCACCTGAACCTCGACGACACTGCCGGCAAAGCTAGGCTCGCAAGCATACGAAAGCGAAAGCCGGTAAGTCCCCGTCCGGGTCACGTTGAACTCCCACGTAACCGAGTCCTCCGCATCGGTCCAAAAGCCCAGCGCGTCCTTATCCGCCTCGTAGCTAATCCGGCCGGTAGGCACTGCATCCGAAGCCGAGAAGGCCACCGAACCATCCGCCGCCTGGCCAGCCCATGGAGTCTCAACGCGAACATCACCGGCAATGGAAAGCGCCACAACCCGAACCCCAGAGCCCGCCGGAACCGACATCACCCATTCGCCATCGCGCTTCGAGACCGAAACCGAAGCCCCCGTCGAAACCAGCTTCGCCGACCGAATATCCGCCCGAAGCCCCGAGAGAACGACCTCGGTCGAACCCTCAAACACGTGAGCAAACAGAGTGTTGCCCTTCCGCGTCATTCGCCCCCACTTCGGCGCTCGAACATACGGCCCCGCCGTCGTTCCATAAACCGCCGAGCCGTTCAGCTTCAGCCAAGCCCCGACGCCCAGCAGCCGATCCACCGAAGCCGGCGGAATCTCGCCCAGCCCCGTCGGACCGACGTTTAGCAAGTAGTTGCCGCCCTTCGATGCGCAATCGATCAGGTTCCGAATCAGCGTCTCCGTCGATTTCCAGTTCTCATCCTTCGCATGGAAGCCCCAAGAACCGTTCATCGTCATGCAGCTCTCCCAATCGACGCCCGGCAGTCCATTCCCCGGAATCTCCTGCTCTGGAGTGCCGAAATCTCCGGCAAACGAGCCCGCCGCGTTGAAGCCCTGCATCCCGTTCCGGCCCTTGTCCACGCGGTTGTTGACAATGATGTTCGGCTGCAAACCGCGAACGTACTTGTAAAGGTCCAGCCCATCATCGTGGGTCCAAGTGCCGTCCCACTCGCCATCAAACCAAAGCACCGCAACGTCGCCGTACTCCGTCAACAGTTCCTTCAACTGAGCCTTCATGTACTTCACGTACCGGGCGTAGTTGGTCTTAACCTCCGGCCGCAAATCCCAAGAAACGCGGGGCGCGTAGTCGGGATGCTGCCAGTCAAGAATCGAATGGTAGAAGCCGAGCTTAATGCCCGCCTTGCGGCACTCTTCCGCCAGCGGCTTCAGCAAATCCTTTCGGTACGGCGTGTTGCCAACGTTAAAGGTCCCTTGCTTACTTGGCCAAAGGGCAAACCCTTCGTGGTGTTTGCTGGTGATGACGATGTACTTCATCCCCGCCGCCTTCGCGGTGGCGACCCAAGCCTTCGGGTCGTACTTCACCGGGTTAAACGTATCCCGCAAAGGCGCCCAATCCGCCGCCGGAATCCGCGCCGTGTTCATCAGCCACTCGCTCGCTCCGCCGTAGTTCTTGCCGCGCCACTCACCCGCCGGCTGCGCATAAAGCCCCCAGTGGATGAACATCCCAAACCGCGCCTCGCGCCACCAGGCCATGCGCCGATCCTTTTCGGCCTGGCTCTCAATCACCTGCTTCTTCAGCCCCGGCGTCGCATGCACTGAGAGCGAATTCAGCCGAGACCCCTCTCGGCCGTAGTGATAAACCTCAATCTCTTCCGCCGTAGTTGGCGGAACGGTGATGATCCGCTTCGGCCCAATCGTGGTGCCTTGGGCAAGCCGAGACCACTCCTTCCCGCGCCGAACATTGATAGAGAACTCTTCCACCTTCTGCCCGTTCCGCAGGTCTTCCTGAATCACCACCCGGTCAAACGGCTTGGTCACCGCAACCTTGGTCGACTGAAACGCCCGCTTCAGAGAGCCGCTTGAGCCCTTCTTTCCGTAGGTTTCGTTCAACAGCTTGCGCCATCCGAGCAGCGATTTCTCGTCGTTCTCATGCACCAAACCACGCCGGTCGACCGGCAAGTTCAGCAGCAAGTTTCCGCCCCGACCCACCGACTTCTCGTAGAGATCGAACAGGTTCTGCGGCGACCGAACCTTGTCATCCTGCTCTGGGTGATAGAACCAACCTGGCCGAATGGAGACATCGCATTCGGCAGGAACATAAAACTTCCCATCCGGATGCCCAACCGGGAGCTCCTTGTAACGCGAAGTCCCCGGTGTTAGCTCATCCGCCTTTAAAGTCGTCCAGTTCGTCTCAGAAGCAATTCCGTCCTCATTGCCCACCCAGCGAATATCTGGCCCGGCGTCGCTGAAGATCACCGCGTTCGGTTGATGCTTCCGAACGGTGCTTACGAATAATTTCCAGTCGTAAACCTGCTTCTTTCCGTTCGGCCCCTCGCCATTTGCTCCGTCAAACCAAACTTCAAAGACCGGACCATATTGGGTCAAAACCTCGGTGAGTGTGTTCGCAAAGATCTGGTTGTATTCCGGAGTTCCGTAAGCCGGATGATTTCGGTCCCAAGGCGAAAGATAAACCCCAAGTTTCAGGCCGTACTCTTTACAAGCCTCCGAAAGCTCGCGCAGAACGTCGCCCTTTCCGCCCTTCCAACCGCTCTCACGCACGGTGTGCTTGCTGTATTTGCTCGGCCAAAGGCAGAACCCATCGTGATGCTTCGCGGTCAGAATGATCCCCTTCATTCCCGCCGCCTTCGCGACCCTTGCCCACTGCCGCGTATCGAGCTGCGTTGGCGCAAACACCTTTGGATCCTCCTTCCCCTCGCCCCACTCGCGGTTGGTAAACGTGTTCGGGCCAAAATGCACGAATGCGTACGTTTCCAGCTTGTGCCACGCCAGTTGGGCTTTGGATGGCTTCGGAATATCGTATGTTGCCGGACGCAGGGAAGTCATGCTTAGGGTTACCATCAGGGCAAGCGAAATCACGTTTGCAGTCTAACAATTTTCTGGCCGTTGGTCGAGACTGAATTCTTAACATTCGCCTGCTATAACGCTTCGAACCATGAAAACCGGAAAACTGATCAGCGCCCTCGTTCTCGGCGCGGCTACCTTGGCCGCCCTGTTCGGTTGCGCGTCCGGTGGCTCCGAGGGTGGTAAGACCGTCGAAGGCCAAAAGCCAAAGGCCGCCCAAACCGAGCTCAACTTCGCCCTCGTCCCTTCCGAAGACGCTGAAGCGATGGCCGAAGGGTTCGAACCCATTCGAGCCCAAATGGAAAAGGACCTTGGAATGAAGGTCAACCTGCTCCGCCTAACCGACTACACGAGCGCCATCGAGTCAATGCGCGCCGGCAAGGTCGATGTCGCCTGGTACGGCCCGCTCTCCATGGTTCTGGCAAAGCAGCAAGCCAAAGCCTCCGCCTTCGCGATTCCCGTGGTGAAGGGCAAAGGTGAAAGCTACAAGTCGCTAATCGTGGTCAAAGCTGGTTCGAATATCACCTCGGTCGATAGTCTCGAAGGCAAGAAACTCGCCCTCGTCGATCCGGGCTCCACCAGCGGCAACCTTCTCCCCCGCTTCGCCATCCTGAAAGCCACCAAGCGAAAAGCCGAAGATGTTGTGGGCGAGGTCACCTATGCCGGATCGCACGACGCCGCGCTGCTTGCCCTGCAGGGCGGAAGCGTAGATGCCTGTGGAATTCAAGACATCACCTACGATGCCTTCATCAAGAAGGGCCAACTCAAAGAGTCCGACGTCAACATCATTTGGACCAGCGACCCCATCCCGGCGTCCCCATTCGGAATGCGCAAGGGCCTCGACCCTGATCTGGCAAAAAAGATCACCGACAGCCTCCTTGGCATGCACGAAAAGGGTGTGATGATGAACGTTCCCGGCCAAGGCGAGATCGTCAAGTTCGTTGCGGTGACCCAATCGGCGTACGACCCGATTGAGCAATTGGCAAGCACGCTTGGCCTCAGCGCCAAAGATATGGCCAAGTAATCATGCAGCCCGTCGTCCAGTTCGGAAACGTGACCAAGCGCTTTCCGAACGGAGTTACGGCCCTCAACGGGATCAACCTCGAGTTCTTTCCTGGCCAAGTTGCCGTCGTCCTCGGCCCCAGCGGCGCGGGAAAGAGCACGCTCCTCCGCATTATCAACGGCCTCGAATCGCCCACCGAAGGCACCGTCACCGTCGGGGACCTTTCCGTCACCCCCGCAAACCACCGCGCCGTGCGCAAGCGGGTTGGTATGGTCTTCCAGCAGTTCAATCTCGTGCCGCGATTGTCCGTGATGGCAAATGTCCTTTGCGGTCGCCTCGCCTACCGGAATATCTGGACGAGCCTGTTTTTCACCTTCCCCGCAAGCGACTTTCAGCTTGCGGAACAGGCGCTTGCCGCGGTCGGATTAGCTGACCGCGCATGGGATCGCGTGGACAAACTGAGCGGCGGCCAGCAACAGCGCGTCGCCATCGCGCGGACCATGGTTCAGCAAGGCGCGGTCATTCTGGCTGACGAGCCCGTAGCCTCCCTCGACCCGGCCACCAGCATCGAGATCATGGACATCCTTGTCAAGATCGCCAAGGACACCGGTTGCAGCCTAATCCTAAACCTGCACCAAGTCGATCTCGCGCTCAAATACGGCGAACGGATCATCGGAATCAAGCGCGGCGTTGTTCAATTCGATTCGAAGCCATCAGATTTGGGAGAGGACCAGATTGCGGCCCTGTACGCCGCGTGAAATGCGTCACGCAGAACCGCGCGCCGCGGGTCGGCACCCTTGCTGGCACGGCGCTGGTGATCATCTTCCTTGCCGCGACCTATCCGCTGATCCAACTTGATCCCGGCCGAAACCTCGGCAGCCTGTTTTCCTTTCTCGGTCGCTTCGCGGTCGCCCCAAATTGGGATTACGCACCAAAGCTCGGACCGAGACTCTGGGAAACCGTCCTCATGGCGTTCGTGGCCACCTTTTGGGCGATCCTGATCTCCTTTCCGATCTGCTTCTTTGCCTCTCAGAGATTCACCTCGAACAAGTTTCTCGGCTCTGGAATTCGTGGAGTCGTCGCCGTCTTGCGTGCCTTCCCCGAGCTGATGCTGGCCTTGCTCCTCGCCTCATCCATCGGGCTCGGCCCCATCGCAGGCGTGGTCGCCTTGTTCCTCACCACCGTTGGATTCCTCGTCAAGACCTTCGCCGAGAGTCTTGATGTCGTTGACCGAAAACCGGTGGAAGGCATCACCGCCGCGGGCGCAGATTGGACCGGCATTCGCACCATTGGTGCCGTGCCCCAGGCGCTTCCAGATTTCGTGGGCTTGTCGCTCTATTCGTTCGACGTCAACATCCGCGCCTCCGCCATCGTCGGGGCCCTCGGCGCAGGCGGAATCGGCTACGACATCAGTCAAGCCGTCAAGCTGTTCCAGTTCGATCGCCTCGGCCTGCTCATAGTCTCGATCTATCTCATCGTTGCGGCCATCGACGTTGCCTCGGGCCAAATTCGTCGGAGGCTGCATTGAAGTCCCGCCCGAAGTCCAACGTTTGGTGGATCACCGGGCTTGTCTGCTTGGCGGGAGTTCTCGGCTCCGCCAGTTTGGGCCTGAATCTCGGGACCCTCAACTCCATCCTAAACGAAGGCGGGCCAGCGCTCAGTCGCTACTCACAACCGGACTGGCAAGACCTCCCGCGCCTCATGGGCCGACTTGGCGAGACGCTGGTCGTCGGAGTTTGGGGAACCATCATCAACCTCCTTCTCGCCGTTCCTCTCACGATCTTCGCCGCCCGAAACTTGGCGCCGAACCGCTTGGCATTTCGCGGCTCGCGTGAGCTGCTTAATGTGTTCCGAGCCCTGCCAGACGCCCTGATCGCGCTGCTTTTCACCCAGGGCATCGGCCTCGGTCCAATGGCTGGAGCACTGGCGATCGGAATCCATAGCACCGGCTTCGTCGCAAAGTCGCTTGCGGATGCGATGGAGCGGGTGCCCGAAGGCACCTACGAAGGTGTCCGCGCCTGCGGCGCAACCCGGTTCCAAGTCATCCGCTTCGCCGCATGGCCCAGCATCGGCCGCGAGTTCGCGAGCACGACCCTATACATCGCCGATCGTAACATCCGCGTCGCAACCACCCTCGGAGTAGTCGGCGCGGGCGGCATCGGCGTCGATCTGCTCACGAGTCTTCGAACTTTCAACACCGGTCGAGCCGCCACAGTAATGGTGCTCATCGTCGGCCTCATCCTCGTCGTAGACGTCATCTCGAACCAGATTCAGCGGAGGTTGCAATGACGGGAATCTGCGCTCAATTTATGGGTCCGCTACACCCGCTTCGACTGACCGAGGTACCGATACCCAGCCAGTTGGGCGATGGCGAAGTTCTTGTCAATATTGAGCTTGCTGCCATCTGCGGTAGCGACTTGCACACATTGAGCGGGACTCGCTCAGAAAGGATCCACACCTCGATGGGACATGAAGGAGTGGGTCGAGTTTTGCAGTCCTCTCGCGACACGGTCCGTATTGGCGATCGCGTCACTTGGAGCCTCGTTGACATCTGCGGAACTTGTCCAGCGTGTGACGCTTACGATCTGCCCCAAAAGTGCCAAAACGTCCGAAAGTACGGCCACGATGGGCCCGGGCCAAGCGGCACGTATGCCACTCATATTCTCTTGCAAAAGGGAACAATGATCCAGCCCGTCCCAAGCAAGCTGCACCCCCAACTCGCAGCAACCGCCAACTGCGCCCTCGCAACGGCGTGTCAGCTGACTGCAGATCTTCCGAAGCCCGAGAGGGCACTAGTCTTAGGTGCGGGCCTCCTCGGGCTGTATTGCGCACACCTTTTGGAATCCATCGGCTGGGAGGTCGAAATTCTTGAAAGGTCCGATGATCGGCTCCGCACGGCATTGTCGGCTGGGTTCAAACTTTTGAGTTCAACCACCGATGCGGTTGGTCTAATTGTCGAGGCTGCAGGTTCCTCAGAACTTCTACAGTGCACCTATCCATTGTTACGCCCTGGCGGAGAACTGCGACTCGCCGGGCTAGTGCACCCAGAATCACACCTGGGCCTGTCTGCCGAGGACATCATCCGCCGGTGCTGGACCATTCGCGGCTTCCATAACTACCATCCGATTTTCCTAGAGACGGCACTTCAAACCGCGCCCTCATTTCAGGCGCGATTCCCAAGACCGTTCGAACTCGGGCCAGTCTTCTCGTTGTTGGAAATCAATGAGGCAATCGAAGCCGCTAACTCTCGGAGTCACCTCCGCGTTTTTGTAAGTCCAGAAACAAGAGTCGGGGTTCCAAGCGTGATGCTCGGAACCCCGAAGGTACTTGGTGGGCTTAATTCACCCGAATCGACGCTTTAGCGGCGGCGGACTTGTGGTTCACGTTGCCGTTGTACTTAACCTCGATCGCTAGCGTTGTGCCGCTGACCGCCGTGGCTGGCACGGTAAACGGAATCGAGTAAGCACCCGTTGCCGTCGTTCGAGCAGCGTAGGTTTTGCCGTTGTGGACAAATCTCACGACCTGACCAGCGATTGGCTGCTTGGTGGTGGAGTTCAAGAGCGTTCCGGTGATGTTCACCTGTGCGTTCTTTGGACCCGAAGTGGAGTGCGCGGCCACCGTGGTGCTCACCCAGTTGATCGTGAGCGGAGCAAGCGAGTATCTGCCGCCACCAAGGCTGGCCATGACTTCTCGAGTCCCTGGAACCGCATCGGCGGGAATCACATACTTGATCTTCGCTTTGCCCGTCGTGCTCGACGTGCCCTCTCCAATGTCCTTTCGGTTGACCTGGAACTGAACTCGGCGGCCCGCAACGGTTGCCGTTCCACGTCGCACGGTTGCGCTGAACACGACTTCCGTTCCGGGAAGACCACTGCTCGGAGTCAGAGTGATGACCTCGCTGCCACCAAGGCTCCAGTAGCCTGCGGTCGAACTTCCGGTGACGCCGTCCGAGATGTACCCAACGGCCGTTCCTTCGTCTGTGATGTTCAGCGGGAATGCCCACATCGCACCCTGTGGAAGCTCAAGTGGCTCGATGACTCCGTTTCGGTAGGCAATTGGTCGAAGCGCAAACTGCCCAGCAATCGCATCGCCGTAGAAACCGACGACCACTCCGTTCGACGACAAGCCGGTTCCCCAAAGGGTCGCGTACTCAGAAGGCAGCGGAAGCGTGGTTGGCTGACCGGAAGCCGAGAAGGTCGCCAAGGCGGAGCTTCCGTTTGGTCCGAAGTACCCGTTGATCAAAGTGTCCCCGGCGGCGTTGACGCGAACACCGCGTGTCTCGATCCATTCGCTGAGCCCCGTTCGGCTGACCGCCTTGTTCACCCATTTGAGGGCGAGTGAGTCGGATCCAAAGGCAACCTCCACCGATCCAACCACATGGCCGAGAGCATTGATGCTGTTCGCCGAACCGTTGAGGATGTCGCCTGCCGCGCCGATTGGCAAAGTTGGCAAAACGCTCAGCTTTCCGCCTTCCCAAATGGCGGGCAAGGTGCCGCCCTGAGCATTCACGTAGCCAACAACCTGACCGGCGTCGTTAACGTCGAGAGCTCCGCCGCCCTCACCTAGCGTTTCCAGTTCTTGGTACTTTCCGTTTAGCCAGAGAACTGGCACAGTACCAGAGCCTGCTTCCACGTACCGACTGCCAACAACAATTCCGCTTTCGCTAACTGCAGTCGCAAATCCGCCGAACCCTTGGGTTGGCAAAGTCGTTGGGGCGGCCACCTTGCTGTTCCAAACCGCTGGTTCGAGCCGGTGACTTGCGTCAATAACGGCGAGACCTACGATCGTCCCGGCTTCATTGGCGTCATAAGCAACACCGCCGAATCCAAAGTCTGGAAGAGCGTTGAACTTCACTTGAGCCACGGCAGTGTGGCTAAGCGTAAAAATTGATATGAGGGCAACGAGTTGCGATTGCTGTTTCATCTTTTCCTTTGGGAGTTCTCCCTACGCCAGAGTTCTACATCGAAAAAACCGCAAAATCTGCACCCCTAAACATCATCGGGACTTCAACATGGGACAGAAAATCGGCATTGTCCCATTATTCGTGAGGATCGTTCTCGCACTCCTCATCTGGGCGGATCGAAAAGGCCTGTTCGTTGCCTTCGTACCAAACCATCAGCGCCCGCGTAACTTCCGTCGAATCTAGCGGCTGACCCGACTCATAGCGGTGGCGATAGCTCGAATCGAACATCGCGGAATCGCCTGGGTACAGCATGTAGGTCTCATCCGCAACTGTCAGCTTCAAAATCCCGGACATACAGTAAATGAATTCTTCGCCGCTGTGCCTGAACCCTGGCTCTTCCTGATCGCCGAACAGGTCCAAAGTAGCTGCCTGAAGTCTCCCGTTCGGAAGCGCGGCATCATGCGTGTGCACGAAACCAGATACAAACCCGACCGATCCCAAACGGCGTCGCTCACCCGGGTCCGCCACCTGGTCAAAATCTTTGATCCCCTTCGGGGCTCGCATTCGGCGGAAGGCAATGTGCCACTTGGCTGGATCGTTGCGATGGACGCAGATAATCGCATTCTCCACTTCCTCCGGCGCGGTAAGAAGGTTGGGCAAAATCGTCTGCAACTTGTTGCAGATCCGCGTAAGGAGATTTTCCGCGATCGGCTCGCCCTGCTCAATCTTCAGAACGGTGTTTTTGCTGACGCCAGCCCGCTCGGCCAATTCGCGAATCGTGAGACCTCGGTTCGTGCGCAATTGGCGCAGCCGCGGACCAACAAGCTTGGCCGCAGACTCAATATCGGTAACCCCTGTCCAGCTAATGACTGGCATCTTCGCTACTGATTACGAGTACCAAGCGCAAAATGACGGCAGAACTATCCAGCGGGTGGGTCAGATGCCGCGCCGTCACGTTCGTTGAGGTAGTGCACCATGATCTCCCGAATCTTGTCGGGGCGATAAGGCTTGCTCACCCGATCGTCCATGCCCGAGTCCAAAATCTCCTGCAGATCCTTCGGAGTAGCGCCCGCCGTGACCGCGATAATTGGCGTCCGGTACCCCTTGTCCGCTTCGTACTCACGGATGGCTCGCGCTGCCGTCAGACCATCGACTTGCGGCATCTGGACGTCCATCAAAATCACATCAAACCGTCGCGACGTTGCTGCTTTTATCGCCGCCGCTCCATCTCGAACCGTCACGTATTGAGCGCCCGCCGTGTCCAGAATGTGCGTCAACATCAGCTCGTTGATCGGGTTGTCTTCGCAAACCAACACGCAAATCGACCCCAGATCGCCACCCCAAATGGCTGGCTCTTTCACCTTCTGAGCTTCGGGCGACTTAACTTCGACCAATGGCAACGAAACGGTGAAGACCGTGCCGTGCCCGATGTTGCTGCGGACAGAAATGTTTCCGTCCATCAGGTCAACCAGGCGCTTGGTAATCGTCAAACCAAGCCCCGTACCGCCGTAAACACGGGTGGTCGAGTTATCGCCCTGGTTAAAGCTATCGAAGATCTGCTCAAGGCGATCCTCTGGAATACCGATACCGGTGTCCTGAACGCGAAGTACGAGATTGCCTTCGATCTTTCGGAGCACGACCGAAACCTGGCCATGTTCGGTGAACTTCATCGCGTTACCGAGCAGGTTTGTGAGAATCTGTCGGAACCGGACCGGGTCACCGAGCCAAGTGCCCTGCGTCGGTTCCGAAGCTTCGAACTTCAGCGCAATTCCGCGATGAATCGACTCAGGTTCCATGAGGCCAACGACCTCCTTCGCAACCTTGCTCGGCTGGAACTCAACTTGCTCAATGGTCAACTTCCCGGCTTCGATCTTCGAGAAGTCGAGAATGTCGTTGATAATCGTAAGCAGTGCGTCTCCGGAATGCCGAATACCAAGCGCGTACTTCATCTGCTTGCTGGTCAGTCCGGTTTCGATGAGCAAGTCGATGAGGCCCAAGACGCCGTTCATCGGCGTGCGAACTTCATGGCTCATGTTCGCGACAAAGTCACTCTTCGCCTTGTTCGCAGCCGTCGCCGCAATCGCCAATTGCTCGGCAGTATCCAAGGCTTCCTGAAGTTGCCGCGCCTTTTCGAGGATCATCTCGCGGCTTCGCTGTTGCTCGACGGCAAGCCCGATCGACGTCGCCGCGGACTGGAGCAGCGAAATTTCTGCATTACCAAGCGGTCGAGCAGAACTGCGATCTTCGAACACCATCACGCCCCAAACGACCTTGTTAGAAACGACCGGAACGCCCTTCAGCTTCTTCACGTCCAACTCGCGAAGAAGCGCAAGCATCTCGGGTGAACCTGGAGCGATCTCAGACACCATCGCAATTTCGCCGTTCACAATCCGATGCTTGTTTTCCGAGTCGATGCTCGAAATCACGCGGATACCGTCCTCGGCCTTCATGGCATCCGGGCTACCGAACAGCCAGTGCGGCTCGCATGCACCATTCTCCGAACCTTCAATCCGGTACATGCTGACCCCCTTCATTTCCAGCGATTCAGCGATCTCGGTGGCAATATCGCTGAGGACAGAATCGACGGATTCCGGGCTCAAAAGTTTCCGGTTAGCGTTCGCCGTTGCTTGTAACAACCTTTGAACGCGCATGGAATCTGTAATATCCGTGTGGGTACCAACAAAACGAATCGCGGCACCCTTCGCATCGCGGGTGGCTTTGCCACGGGCCATGAGCCAACGGTACGATCCGTCGTCGTGCCGGACACGGAATTCCGAGGTGTAAATCGGGCTCTTGTTCTGCAAGTGAGATTCGTAAGCCGTTAGGTACCGCTCGCGATCATCTGGATGCACTCGATCCATCAACATTTCGTGTGGAACAAGATCCTCGTTTCGTTCCACGCCGAACATCTCAAACCACCGGTCCGAAGCGTAAGACCAGACGGCAACCAGGTCATGGTCCCAGATTCCGTCCTGGCTTCCTTCAATAGCCATCTGCCATCGCTCTTCACTCTGCCGGAGGGCAGAGAGCAAGCGGTGCCGCACCGTGGCATCGCGAATAACGAGCGCTACCGCATTTCCAACTCGGTAAAGCTGGAACTCTGCCCACTCCGGCTGGAAGGTCGAAAGCGGCAAAGTGCCTTCTTCGGCATGTGGTCGGCCAGTCTCCAGAACCTTCTTGAAGTACTCACGACTTCGTTTCCAAAAGTCTCGCGTAAGGTGCTTTCGAATCAGCTGACCAGGCTTAAGATTGCCTTCCGCCGCCACCATTTCGGCACCGCGACGGTTGATTTCCGCAATCGCCATATCCGCCAAATCACCGGATGCGTTCCATACCGGTTCCAGCAAGATAAATCCGTCAAAGCCTGCTTCAATCGCTTCGTGGAATCGAGCTTGGGTCTGACGAAGTGCATCCCGGGTTGCCCTTTCCCGGGTGACGTCGGTCAGAATTCCTTGCAGAATTAACGCACCGCTACTTTCAAAAGCGATACGGGCGTCGGTTCGGACCCATACCGTTCGACCGCTCGGAAGGATGTAACGGCACTCAACGCTCAGGTTAAGCGCGCCCCGCATCGCTTCTTCTAGGGCCGCTTCGTACCGTGGATAATCCTCGGGATGGAATTTGAGCGAACGTGGATTCTCTCCCAATTGCTCCGGCGAAAGTTCGAGCACGTCCACCGAGCGAGGAGAAACGTAAAGATATTCTTCCAAGCCGCTGGGCATGCGCCGCCAGCGGAATAGCACACCCGGAACGCTTGAAGTCAGCTCTCGCAAGAAACGGTCTTGGTCTTCTCTCGCTTCTTCTTTGAACTGCTCAAACCGCTTGTTCCAAATGGCCAAGCGCCGGCGAAGGTGAAATTCGTTCGTATGCTGCTCAAGGCCACGCGCCTCTTGCTGCTTCAGCAAAGCTTTCTGGTACTCCCCAAGCGCCTCAAACAGCTTGGATTCGGTATCTAGGATTCGCTGGCGGATGCGATCGCTGTTGATTCGCTCCGCAATCAGCGATGCGTCCTCCAACATCTGGACCATCTCGGTATTCGCTTGGCCCAAAGCGATTTGGCAGCGAATATAGTCCGTTTTGCAAAGGGCTTCCCCGTTTGCATCTTGAGACTTAATGCACTTCTGGAGAGCTTTCTGAAGCGTTTCTGCCGCTTCTTCATACCGCCCCATCTCCAGCAAAGTCTCGCCGTAGCTATGCCACAACGTCGACTCGAAGCTGACGGGAGAGCTCGGATCGTGAACTTCAATGGCTTCCCGAATCGCTTGGAGCGCGCCTTCCGGATGCTTCTTCTTTAGGTGAACGTAGGCAAGATTGTTCAGCGCGGTGGCAATCTTCGTTCGATCCTGAAGTAATCGCGCTCTTCCCAGCGCCGATTCCAACATCCTTTGGGCCTCATCGACCTCATCGTTTAGGATGAAAATAAGCGCAATACCAATCTCGATGCGACGGATGAGATCGATGTCGGCCGTAGGGGTCAACATCGAAAGCGCGGACTCGTACGCCGTTAGCGCTTCCGCGCTTTCCGACTGCATGTTGTAAGTTCGCCCGAGTTCGACAAGCGCTTCTGCCCTGCCATGACTGTCATTCAGCGAAGTGAAAACGCCGATGGCTTGCTTGAGGATCGGAATAGATCGAACGGGGTCCGAAATCTCTCGGTGGAGTTTGCCCAACTCCACCAGCGCCCGGCCCCGTCCTTCGTGGTGCCCCATCGCCTCCGCATGTAGGGCGGCAAGCTCAAGGCTTTGAATCCCGGATTCACTCGGTTTACGGGTCTGGCTGAACTCTTTGAGCCACGCGTCAAAACCCGCTTTATCCCTCGGAAGGACATTTGGACTTTGAGACGTGATCATAACTAGCGGACCCCACTTCTGCCAAAAGTGTTCAGCAGGAACCCTTAAGACAGATACGGTCTCTTCAGATTGTTGGCAGAAGGTGTTGAGAAACCAACTTCCCTACGTGTCGAAAACCGGAAATGTCCCCCGAAAACGGCACATGCGGGCCGACCGCCACGCACGGAACGTACTCCCGACTGTGATCGGTAGATACCGTCGTAGGATCATTACCATGATCTGCCGTAAGAATTAAGAGATCATCTTCCTTAAGTGCGCCAAGTAGTCGTCCAAGGGTGTGGTCAAATGCCTCAAGACAACGGGCAAAGCCCGGCACATCATTTCGATGCCCGTAGCGCATATCGAAGTCTTCGAAGTTGGCAAAGATGAACTTGGCATCCGACTCCAACGCCGTAAACAGCAGCTTCTCATGCTCGGCGTTGGACTGCGTTCGCGGAATCGCTTGGAAGCCCCGATGTCCAAACAGTTCCGGCACGACGCCAATTCCGTACACGTTGCCGAGGTCATCAATCAGGTTGTGCGGCGGCACGAGCGGATAATCGCGCCGACGTTCGGTTCGTTCGTACTTGCCGTTCGCGCCTACAAACGGGCGCGCTATCACACGCTGAACTTCGAACTCCCCGCGGCAGAGCTCTCTTGCCGTTTCACAAATTCCGTAAAGCTCCTCAACCGGAATCACCGCTTCGTTAGCTGCAACTTGGAAAACGCTATCGGCGCTGGTGTAAACGATCGGTGAACCACTAGCAGCGTGCGTCTCTGCAAGCTCTTGGATGATTTGCGTTCCTGAAGCAGGTCGGTTTCCGATGACCGTACGACCGATACGAGCTTCAAACTCTTGAATCAGTGCCGGTGGAAAACCGTGGGGAAAAGTGGGAAACGCATGATCAAGTTCAATTCCCATCATCTCCCAATGGCCGACAACGCTGTCCTTACCCCCCTTACTCATAGGCTGTAACCGCGCGTAAGAGTGCGGCTTTCCAATGTCGGCGAGGTCAAATGGGCCAATGCCACAAGCGGCCAAGAACCCAACCTTTGCCAAATTCGGAGCGTGAAAGCCGCCGGTGGCTTCCCAAACATGGTGAATCGTTGCCGCTGGCTCTCGATCTCCAAACTCCGTAGCATCCGGCGCGGCACCGGCGCCACAACCGTCGAGCACTAAAACAATCGCTCTCATTGACGGGTCTTACCCGGAAGAACTATTTTCCGGTGGGCCATCCGCGCGGTCAGGAGCGTGGCTTAGACACGAAACCGGCCCAGAACGCGTCTCGCACGTCTCGCAACCGACTTAGGAGCCTCTCTTCGTTGACATCCGGAGGAACATTGATGTGCCCCACCTTACGTCCGGGCTTAACCGCTTTGTCGTACCAATGGACTCGCGCCAAGGGTTCTAGCTCGTATACGCGCCTTCGCGCTTCTTCTAAATTGGCCGCCCCGTTGTCGCGCGGACCCAACAGGTTTGCCATTCCGAATGGCGTCTCCGTAAAGCGCGGCAAAGGCATCCCGGTCACAACCCGAATGTGGGCCTCAAACTGGCTGATGTCTGCCCAGTCCAGCGAGTGGTGACCGGTGTTGTGCGGCCGTGGCGCAATCTCGTTCATCCACATTTCCACACCGTGTGTTGTCGGCATCTCAAACATCTCCACACCGAAGAGCCCCACCCCGCCGATTGCTCGCACGGCTTCAACGGCAGTTTCCGCGGCCAGCACTCGGCCGACGGGGTCGTTGTAAGGAATCGTGAATTCGCACACCGCATTCGGTTGCAACGTGACCACCGGAGGAAAGACTTGAGTCTCCCCACTTCGCGTAACCAAAACCATCGTCGCGACTTCTCGACGAAACGGCGCGAAGGATTCCATCATCCATCCACCCTTGGAGACGATCGGCCACGCTTCTGCGAGTTGTCCGGGCATGCGCACCACATAGGTGCCTTTTCCGTCGTAGCCGCCATAGCGGGACTTAAACACGACTGGAAGCTCAACCTCGGAGTTGTCACTCGGGACCTCGCCAAAACTAGGGCCTTTTAAGCCTGCCGCCGCAAACCTCTGCCGCTGCAAAAGCTTGTCCTGAATGATTCGCAAGGCAGCCGGCCCCGGGATCACTTGGTTCAGATCGAACCCAACTTCCGCCGCCGCTTCTTCAATCACATTGGCTGGCACAAATTCATTTTCGAGGGTGATGAACCTCGCAACCTCCATCAGGTTGGCGACATCTGAGACCGACCGCCACTCGCCATTCATGTGTTCCGCGACTTGCGATGCGGAAGTGGCCTCACCTTGTTCCAATGAAACGCAACGCAGGCCCATTTTCTGCGCCGCCATGATGCTCATTCGCGCCAATTGGCCACCGCCAAGAAATCCGATATCAAACATAAATCACCTGCTCTGCCCGCACTTGAAGCCTCGTCGAAGTTGCAAGATCGCGTTCGCGAATCACCCCGATCAGTTCCGTTTCCCCCGTCGAACCCGCCTCACTTTCAATGAACTTCACGACCGAATCAACTGATGTCAAATCTGGCTGCGTAAAGTTCATGCTCACCTGAGTTTGTCCCCGCGACGCCAGTTCTAACCCGAGGGCTCTTACGCCAACAAAGCGAGGGTCGCCTTCTTCTCGGCCAACTCGAATTTTTCTTGCGATCTGCTGAGCGTCCTGAACGGATAAACCGGAAAAGATTACGTTGACCGCCAACAGAAAGCCGCGCACGCCCATCACGGTCACGCCCCATTTTGGATGTCGGTCGGCCTGCGCCACCACCCCGCCTCGACGTAAATCCGGCAAAGCCGTGCCGCTTCCAGACCGCTCATAGAATCGAACCGGGACCCCAAATTGCTTTGAAAACTTCTGGCCAAAGCCATCCACCGCATCCAAAAGCTGGCGCTCGTCGCCTGCCAGTAGAACAAACGGGCAAACATCCAGCGCGCCCACTTTTGGATGCACCCCGAAAGCCTCCGAACTCAAATCAATCTGCGGAAACCAATTTTCACAAAGGTGCTGAATGCCGCGAATGACATCCTCCCACTCACCCGAGAACGCCGTCACGGTCCGTCGGTGATCAATATCTCCCTCGGCGAAATGCACCGACAGGCCAAAAGCACGAAGGTCATCGGTGACCGGAACAAGATTGTCCGGCACCAATGACCAATTGGGAACGGTAAGCACCGTCACCTGGGGCTCACATCGCCATGACGGAGTAGCCAGAATCCACGAACAGGAGCTGACCCGAAACACCCTTGCTAAGATCCGAAAGCAGGTACAGCGCCGTGGTCGCCACCTCAGCCTGCGCATAAGGTCGCTTCAAAGGTGCGATCTCGTGGACGTTCTTAATCATGTCGCCCAAGCCCTTAACGCCTCGGCCAGAAATCGTGTTGACCGGTCCCGGAGACACCGTATTCACTCGGATGCCGCGATCTCCCAAGTCGAGCGCCAAATACCGCACGGCCGATTCCAACGCCGCTTTGCACATGCCCATCACGTTGTAGTTCGGCATGGCTCGCGTGCTGCCCAGGTAGCTCAGCGTAATGACGCTTGCATCCTCGTTCAAAAGGTCTTCCATCTCGCGGCAAAGGCGAATCATGGAATACGCACTGGCATTCATTGCGACCTGAAAATCTTCGAGGCTGGTCTCGATAAAGCGATTTTCGAGTGCCGCCTTCGGTGCATAGCCGACGCTGTGAACCAAGAAGTCCAACTTGCCAATCTGACTCTTAACTTGCTCTTTCAGAAGTCCGTACTGCTCTTCAAAGGCAAAATCGATCGTCAGAGGAACGAAGTTCTCGCGATCGGCGGTGAGCTTTTCGACGCCCTCCAGGAGCCGCTCGTTCTGTGCACCAATTCCAACAATCGCGCCGTGCTGATTTGCAAGGTCTGCAATGCCCCAGCCCAGCGAGTTTTTGTTCGTAACGTTAAGGACAATGCCCTTTTTGCCTTCGAGCAACATGAAGGGGACTTTACCCGCCCCTCCCGATTGCCCTTCGGACCGAACCCAAGCTTCAGCCCCGCCGCGTCGGCGCGGTCACCCCAAAGTTCACGAGGTTCGCATCCGGATTCAATCGGGCCGAGAACTCTGAGAGCATCAACTCTGCATCGGAAAGAAAGGCAAACGAACCCGTAATCTCCCCTTCCCAAATTTGCTCAACCACCCAAGCTGGAACCGGCAACCAAACAACCCGCTCGGGTGTCTCAACCCGTACTTCCAAGACCGTCGCATTCGTTCTCGAGTCCGGATAGATGAACTCAAAAACGAGCGCTGTGGGTTCGTAACGCGTAGCACCAACCTGGGGTTCACCCTTAGCGCGGGCTTCCTTAAGCCGGTCCTCATCGAAAGTTCCTTCCGTAGGTGCCTGGCCAGCCTTCAGGGCTTGATAGATCGACATCCGCTTTTCCGCGGCAAAAGTGTTTAAGCTCATGGTGAAAGTTACGTTCGCTTCGGAACGTTTGCCCGCATCGGTTTGGTTCTCACAAACTCCGTCAATTTTTTACGCAAGGACCGCGACATGCTGAAGTTCAGCAGCATCTGGCCGTGAACTCTCGGCTCGATGAGGAGCCGAAAAGGCACATCGGCAGAATGGCCCTCGATGCTAATCCATCCGCCCATCCCCAACATGGTGTGGACATTCGGACGGAAACGGACCCGCTCGACATCATCTCGCCGCACCCGAATCTTCCGCGTGTCGCTCACAAACCGAATCTCATCTTGGTCCAACACCAAGAAGCCAACGTCTTCGTGAGCGTCCAGAACCCCGGCGAACTTGGGCGAGGCAAAGCCAACAAACCATCGCTGGGCTCCAAGATTCTCCCGGCGAAACTCCAACCGCTTTCGCAGCTCGGTCTCCATGTGGCGATTGACCTGAACGCCCGAGAAGTTCACGCCGAGCCAACCGCAAAAAAGCCCGGCCAGCATCCACCACAACCCCTCCCCGAGATAGTCCTGTTTCTGGAGAATTTGGACAAAGCCGTAAGCCGTCGGCGGGAGCCAAAACAGAAACGGAATGAGATTCCCCATCAGACGGCGCTGACGGGTCCAAATTTTCGTTTCCGGTTCTTGACTCACAGCGGCATAATACAACCACCATATGGGCAACGGCAGGCTTCGGGTCATCCGCATCGTTCCCGGCCCCAATCAGGTCTCGGCGGTCGTGCGCCAGTTTTGCCAAATCCCTGAAGGCATCATCACCGCATTTTCCGACTCGATCTTGCCGTTTGTCATGTCGGTCGTCCCCGAATACACCGCCGAGGTCAAGCCGTTTGGCGATGTCAGCCGAAAGATGCTCCGCCTTTGTGGCCAGGAACCACCGAAAATTGCCGCCGCAACGTACATTCAGGCTGCCGTGGCTCGTGCATGCACCGACCTCGATGATGAATCTCCATTCCACGGCTCGCGCAACTTCGTAGGCACCCACATCGCCATCGCCGATGCCCTCCACGAACTGCACGCCTGGGGCCTTGATGCCGAGCGTCTCGATGCCATCGCCGTTCAAACAACCGACCCGCTGCGGGCGAAGAAACTTGAATCTCTCGCCGAAATCGACCGCGCTGTAACCACCCGGCTCGAATCACTGAACCTCTGCCGAAACTCGGTTCAGCTTCAATCATGCTTCGGAGAAATCCCCGAGTTCGACGGCGACTCCAAACGGTTGCTCGTCATCGTGGGCAGCGAGTTTTCGCCGCTCCGACTCAAGTGGTTAACCTGGGCGGCGGAAGCCGGACTCGAAATCACCGCCGTCTTCTATCGCCACTCCGGCACCGCCGACCTCTTTGCCGGCGCAAACCGCGCCATTGATCTTCTCGACCAACCGGTCGAAGACATTGGCGACGGAAACGCCTTCATTCGACAACTTTTCGCCGAGGACTTCGAGCCGACGTCCGACATCACCGTCCAGTTGCGCAGCGCACCCGATCCACTTGCCGAATGTGAATGGGCCATTCGCGCTGTGCTTGAGCACGGCCGACCAGACGATGCCGCAATCTACGTGCGCGATTTAGAGCCGTATGCCAGCATCCTGAAAGCGACCGCTCTGCGGTTTGGCGTACCGCTTTCCATCGCTCATCGCGTCCCGCTGCTGACTAACGCCGCCGCCCGGGCCAGCGTCCGTCTCCTCAAGTCGCTCTGCGGCGAAGACGTCCGGCTACTGCGGTTCATCCCGACACTTTCATACCTTCGGCTCTCTCGCGATGATCAAAATCGGCTGAGCCAAATCATCGAAGATGCGCACCGAAAGCGCCAAAACGCCTGGGATGAGCTTGAATACGTCCTGAAAACGGAAGGCGACCGATTCAAATGGCTCGTGACCGTTCTGGAATGGCGACGACGGGCGTTCGCCCAGCCCGCGACCAGCGTCGAATGGCATGAGCGCCTGAAGGAACTCCTGCCGACCCTGCCTTGGTTTGACGCCGCCGACACCCGTCAGCCGGAACTCAACCTTCGGGATCTGAGCGCCATGCCTGCGCTTCTGCGTGGCATTGCCGCCTACGCCAGCGTCGATCAAGTCGGTGAACCCCAGCCAATCGGATTCGAGTCGTTCGTGAAACTCGCTGAGACTCTTTGGGATCCCATCCAGATCACTCTCCCCCGGTCGCCGACCGGACTTAAGGTCTGCAGCAATCCAGAGCAAATGCCAAATGTGTCCTTCGTGGCCATTTTGGGAATGCTCGAAGGCGTCTTTCCAAAGCGCCGCTCCGAAAATGCCGTCCTTGACGATGCCGACCGCGAAGAGATCTCCCGCTTCGCCCCCGACCTGCCGCGACTTTCCAACTCCCACGACAAAGCTCGGGAAGAGCGGGACCTGTTCTACCAAGTCTGCGCCACCGCGAACGCCAAGCTGTACTTGAGCTATCCACGTACCGTGGGCGATAAGGACAACATCCCGGCCTACTATCTCGAAGTCGTTAAGCGCCTCATTCGCGAGCCGGACGAAGAGAACTTCCGCCGCCGAAACGTCGTGCCCAGCACCCCCACCTTGGCCCCAGATGTCGCTTTAGCCCAATCTCTCAGCAACCGTGCAACGAGCAGACGGGTGTTCGACTTATCGACCGCCCAAGCCAAGGCCGTCATTCCTGGCACCGTCCCGACCACCTTCCGCATCAATGAACTAGCGGATGCCCTTGAGTGCCCGTTCCGTTACACCTTCCGCCGACGGCTCCACATCCACGCTCGTTCGAAAGGCGCGCGCTGGTACCAACTCACCCAACTTCCGAACAACTCAACGCTCGCGAGCCAGTCGTCTCGCGCCGAAGCTGAAGCCGCGTTGACCACCACTTTAGAGGCCCATCTCGAAGAACAGTACGCCCACGTGCCGGACTATGAGCTTCGCCTCATGCGCGCCGGCGGGCAGCGCGTGATTCAAGAATGGGTGGCCCGCGAGTTCGATGCTCGGGAGCACTGGAACCGCGGCGAAACCCAGGTCAACGTTGGCTTTGATCGCTTCAACGACCGCCCGAACCGGATCGGTGACATCAGGCTCACCGGCACCGTCCCCGCCGTCTCAGAATCTGGGCCGGTCGATGTCGTCCATTTGTACAAGTCTAGTAGCGACAAGATTAGCGAAATCTCCGCCCGAGATCGCTTCGAACTTGGGCTCTACATGCTCGCCTTCTGGCAGCCCGGACGGTTTGTCTTTGTGGAAGTCGATGCCATGAATGGCAAACGTATTCGCTACGGAGTGTCCAGTGACTACGGGCCGTTCCACGCGAAAGACGTCGCACGCAAGCTGACAATGGAGTACTTAGAAGCCTCCAAATCTGGCGCAGATGCTTGCAAGGCTGTCCTGCGAGAGACCAAGGAAACCTTGTTAACCGTCCTCCAGAACATTCGCCAAGGCTCAATCGCGGCCATCCCGGGCAGCGACTGCAGCTTCTGCGACCACGCCGAACTCTGCCGAGTCTCCGGCGACTATGCCCCCGCCGATGAGGAGGCCGGAGAATGAAATTCACCACCGAGCAACTCGCGGTGATCGAAAACGATCAGTCCAGCTTTGTGGTCGTTGCCGCCGCCGGATCGGGCAAAACCTCCGTCCTTGCCGAGCGCTACCTCCGCCTCGTCCAACAAGGCCATTCGCCCGATTCCATCCTGACCATCACCTTCACCAACAAGGCCGCCGCGGACATGAAGCGCCGAATTGTTGACCGGCTGCGACGTGAACGCCTGTACGACGAAGCCCAAATCGCGGAAACCGGCCCGATCCAAACCTTCCATGCCTTCTGCGAACGCATCCTTCGAGAAAACGCCCTCCTCGCTGGCCTAGACCCCCAGTTCGACATCTTAAGCCCCGGCGATGCCTCCCAACTCAGACGCCAATGCATCCGAGACGTCCTCGCCACGGACCTGCGAGAGTTCCCCGAGGCCGCCGACCTAGTACGAACCGCTGCCGGAAAACGAGACTTCCAAGCCAGCACTCCCTACCAACAACTCGAAGACACCGTCATCGGAGTGCTGGAGGGGATGCATAGCAGCACCTTCTCGGACGACCATTACGAACAGAAATTTGGAACTCTCGAAGCCGCTCGGGCATCGTTCGGACGCTTCGTCCAGTCACAACTCGACCCCGACCTAGACCTCGATCTGTCCGAATTCTCCATCGAGGATTGGCCAGAAGCCATAAGCTCTGCCTACGCGGCCGCAAAAGCAAAAGACCGCTCGCGTTTTGCCAAACCAGCCTGGCTCAAGAAATCGATTGGCAAGGACCAATCCGCCTACCTTCGCCACACCGTAGGCGTGATGCAGCTCGCGCTCGACGCCTCTTGGCGCATCCGCGTGCAAATGCGGCGATCTCAGCAGTTCGACTTCAGCGCCCTTGAGCACCTCACGGTGGGCTTGCTGAAAGACCGCGTGGAAGCTCGAACCCGCCTCCAGCGCCAGTACCGCTACGTCATGGTCGACGAATCGCAGGACATGAACCCGATCCAGGACGAGCTGGTCAGCCTTCTCGGCGTTCGAGAAGTCATGCAAGTCGGCGATCCGCAGCAGAGCATCTATGGCTTCCGCATGGCCGATGTCGAGCGGTTTCAGTCCAAAGCGTCAAACTCCAGCACCCTCCGGCTCGGGTTCAACTTCCGCTCCGAGCCGGGGATCATCAACTTCGTCAACGAGTTCTTCCGTGACCAATGGCCCGACCATTACTCGCCGATGCAAAAGTTGGGACAACCCACCGAAGGACCCGGAGACGATCCATTCGCGGGGCCATCTCTAAACTTCGAAGGCGTTGAGCACTGGCCGATCGGCGATACGAACTACGCGCTCATCGGAACCCGAATCCAGGAGCTGATCAAAGACGGGACCGCACCTGGCAAGATCACGATTCTTGTCCGGAGCATGACCTTTGCCGTCAGCATTCAAGAAGCGCTGGACAAGCTCGGCGTTCCTGCCGCCATCGTGGGTGGGTCGACCAAGTTTTATGCCCGCATGGAAGTGCGCGATCTCGCGAACATCCTCACCGCGCTCGCGAGCCCATACGACGACTTTGCGTTGCTGGCAACCCTCGGTGGCCCTGCCGCCCAGCTTTCGCTTGACGCTCTAGTTGCCCTCAGTGCCGTCACGCCCGTGTCGGAGCAACTTTCCAGCATCCAACTCGAATTGCCCGAGGATCAGGCGAAGCTCAACGCCTTCCGCACCTGGTTCGAGCCGCTCCGAGAAGGCGCCGACCGAATGTCCGCCGCCGAGGTGCTTTCGGAAGTTTTCCGCTCAAGCCCCCTGCTCGTCCACGTCGCGAAAGGAGCGGGCGGAGAGCAAGCGCTGGCAAACGTTCGAAAGCTCCTGATGATGGCAAGCGACCAGCCCGACCTCGGACCGCTCGACTTCGCCGAACAGATGCGAACCATCAGCGAACTGAAAGAACAAGAAGGCGACGCCCCGGTTCATGAAGACGATAGCGTCGGCGAGTCCGAACGCCCGGTCCAAATCATGACGATCCACAAAGCCAAGGGCTTGGAGTTCGACACCGTGGTACTTCCGGATACCAAGGGCGGATTCAAAAAGCGCATCCGGTCGGTCATCTTCGACCAGCGGCTCCCGCTCCTCTCGGTAAAGCTCGAATCGGGCGAGGGCCTGATCCATCGCATGCTCGACCATCTGATGTCCGAACGCTCGCTGGCCGAGGAACTGCGCGTGCTCTACGTCGCTCTTACCCGGGCCAAGCGGCGGCTGTGCATCGTGAGCGTCAACACCGATCGGGACTCCGCCACCCAGCGCCTTCAACGCACGTTCAACCGACTTGGAGACAAGATCACCACTCGTGGCGCGGTAAGCCCACCGGACGAGAACTCGGTACCCTCTGACGAATGACGCGCATTGCGGTGGTCGGCGGAGGGTTGGCTGGTCTAACCTGCGCCAAGACCCTAGAAAGTGCCGGGTTCGCGGTTGATCTCTTTGAGCAGTCCGACCGCGTCGGCGGCAAATTGAGAACCGATACGGTCCGAGGATTCCAGGTCGATCGGGGTTTCCAGGTGTACTTCCCGGCCTATCCAAACGCCCAAGAACTCCTCGATCACCAGAAACTCGATCTGAAGTTTTGGAAAAACGGAGCACGGGTCTGGACTGGAGACGCCTGGAACCTAATTGACGCCGACCGACCGCTTTCGACGGCGATCTCGCCGCTTCTCGGCTTAAAGGACAAACTGCTTACTCTCCGGCTACGGCAATACGCCCTCGGCCTTGAAGAAGCCGAGAGAAACAAACTTGCCGACGAATCGGCGGAATCGTTCCTTCGCGGATTTGGCATGTCCGATGCCTATCTCGACCGGTTTGCGCGGCCGTTTTTTGGCGGCATCTTCCTGGATCGCTCCCTCAGCGTCTCTGCGCGGCAATTCCTATTTGTCTTTGCCTGCGTGGCCCGAGGGGGAGCGGCGACCCCGGCGAAGGGAATCGAAGCGATCCCACAGCAACTGGCAGACGGACTCAAAAACACCCGGATTCGAACCGCCTGCGACGTAGCCGAAGTCAGCGGCACCTCGGTGAGAGTGCTCGGAGAAAGCGCGAAGAGCTACGCCGCAACCATCGTTTGCGCGGGCCATACCGGAACGGAAACCTTAACCCATCAGCCGGTGGTGAGCGGAGTGAAGTCCTCCGTCTGCCTCACCTACGCCGTTCAAGATCCGCTGGTCCCCGAGCCGTACTTGCTGCTCAACGGCAGCGGACATGGGCTCATCAACGAGGTCGCCCCGCTTAGCATCGTTTCGCCAGACCTCGCGCCAAACGGCGGGCATCTCTTCAGCGCAACCGTCCTTGGCCAAACCGAAGTCCATCCTGAAGCGGTCGAAGCCGAGCTTCGCACGTGGTTCCCGGCCCACTCCTTCCGCGGACTGACGTTGCTGAAAGTCGACCACATCCGGGACGCCCAGTTCGCGCAACCGCCGGGTTTCCAAGATCAGCGGCCGGCGTACGAAACCCGCATCCCCAACCTGTGGCTGTCGGGCGACTTTAGCCAAAACTGCAGTATCGACGGCGCAATGCAAGCGGGCCGCCAATGCGCGCAAGCCGTGGCACGTAGGTACTCAGCATGAAGGTAGGCATTATCGGAGCCGGAATGGCTGGCTTGGCCGCCGGACGCGAACTCCAAAAACTCGGCCACGAAGCCATCCTGTTTGAGAAAAGCCGAGGACCCGGCGGCCGATGCGCCACCCGTCGCCGTGGCGATTTCTTCTGGGATTCCGGCGCAACAAGCATCCTGCCGCGAGGCAAAGCCCTCGAGCAAGTCATTCTTGAAGAGCTCCCAACCTCGGAACTCACCAAGGTCACCCTGCCCGTCGCGACCCACGAAAACCTCCGCGTGCGGCCAGGCGATCCACGCCGGGGCGGAACACGCTACTGTTACCAAAACGGCATGAACACGTTAGCAAAGCTACTTGCCGCCGGTCTGAACATTCGTTCCGAAATCAGCGTGGACTCCATCGAAAAAATTGGGGAGCAGTATCGAATCGCTGATGATGTGTTCGACGCCATCATCCTCACCTGCCCCATTCCCCAAACCAGCCTGTTGCTCTGGGGAATGAATGAGTCCCGCCCGATCGGGAATGTCCGTTATCGCGCTTGCATCAGCGTTCTGCTCGGTTACGAAACGCCCTTGCCCGAAACCAGCTACTTCGCCGTGCTCGACCCCGAGCAATCGCACCCGCTAACTTGGCTCAGCCTCGAAAGTAACAAAGTTCCTGGCCGCCCACCGACCTTGGTTGCCCAGATGAACCGCACTTTCAGCGCGCGAGAGTACGACCGACCGGACGCCGATCTTGTGAGTACCGTTTCGACCTACGTCGGCGAACTCATGGGTAACGCGCATGCCGTGCCGGCCGTCAGCGATGTGATGCGCTGGAAATACTCACAACCAGAAAGCTTTGCCGACTTCGGTCAGGTGAACCCACCCGGATCTAAGGTCATCCTGGCCTCGGATGGCCTACTTGGCGGGCATCTAGAAGATGCCTATGAAGTCGGGCTAAAAGCCGCTAGAATGTTGGCACTATGAGACCAAAGCCTCTGTTCATGGCTTTAGGCTTTTCCGGGTTCGTTGCGTTTAGTTTCGCGCAAGGCGGATCGATCGAATTGATCGTGAAGCAGAAAACGGAAGATGGCGTTTGGACCGATCTCGGTAAGGCCGTCGTGAGCCAGAAGCTTCTGACCCAGGGCGGCAAGAGCGTCGAAGTCCGCCTTGAGAACGGCGACTTGACCACTCGCCAGCAAAGCATTTACGACATCAAAGGGCAAATGATCCGGCGGTACGTGCAAAGCCTCGAGAAGGGCCGACCAAAAGATTCCAAGATCGTGACCTTCGACGCCAAAGGTGCGAATGTCGTGATCGACCGCTCGGGAACTCGCGAAACCCGAAATGTGCCGTTCCTGAAGGATGTGCCGATCGCGAACCCAAGCGAGTTCTGGTTCATTCGAGAAAAGCCGAAAGCCGGACAGACCGTTACCTGGCAACAGTTCACGGAAGCCGACGTCTGGACTACCGCGAAGGCCGTCTACAAGGGCCGCGTTCCTTTGCCGGGCAAAAACGTCCAGGCGGAGCTGGTGGTCACTGAATACAACAACCGCAAGGTCGAATCGTTCTTCGACGACAAGGGCCAAATTCTGCTGGTGCGCGACAGCATCGGCATCCAGATGGAACGCCAGTAAACTAGCGGAATGGCAAACCTGCGGGTAGGAATCGTTGGCGCTACCGGTCGAATGGGCACCGAAATCGCCGCCGGGCTGAACTCCGATCCCGAATTCGCCGTCGCGTTTGGCATCTCGCGGCAAAGCGGCAAAGTCCATCCCACGGTTCCCGAGCTTCCAATGTTCACGGATTTGGGCGAAGCGATTCACGCGCATCCCATCGATGTCTTGCTGGATCTGTCACACCGACAAGTCGCCGTCCAAAACACCCTCGTGGCCGCCGAGCAAAACGTGCCCTCCGTCATCGGAGCCACCGGCCTTGCCCAGGCTGACTTAGATCAACTCTCGGTCATCGCTAATTCGAAGGGGCTCGCCGTGCTCTACATCCCGAACTTCGCTATTGGCGCCGTTCTGATGATGAAGTTCTCCGAGCTTGCCGCTCAATGGCTGCCGGATGCCGAGATCATCGAAATGCACCACGAGCGCAAAGAAGATGCTCCGAGCGGAACGGCCATGCTCACCGCCGAGCTGATCCAACGTGGTCGCTCTCGGCCGCCGATGCCGCTGCCAACCCCGTTTCTAAAAGCCGAAGGCGCTCGCGGCGCCACGGTGGCCGACGTTCCGGTGCACAGCGTCCGCCTGCCCGGCATGTTGGCCCACCAGCAAGTCATGTTCGGTGGACTCGGTGAAACCTTAACCCTGCGACACGACAGCCTGAGCCGAAGTTCGTTCCTCGCCGGAGTGAAGCTGTCTTGCCAGGCCGCGAGAACATCCAAAGGACTCACGGTAGGCCTAGACCAGATATTGTTCCCGTCCTCTCGCTAAGGTCCGGTACAGTTTCACCTATGGCATTACCCGCCGCTGGCGAAGAAATCGCGGTTCTCCATACGAACCTTGGCATCATCAAACTTCGATTCCTGGAAGACAAAGCTCCGAAGCACGTTGCTGCTTTCAAGAAGCTTGTGACCGATGGCTACTACGACGGTATCCACTTCCACCGAGTTATTCCTGGCTTCATGATTCAGGGCGGCTGCCCGAACACCAAACCAGGCGCAACTGGCCCTGCCGGCACCGGCGGCCCTGGCTACACGATTCCTGCGGAGTTTAACGACGTGAAGCACGAGCGAGGCATCCTGAGCGCCGCTCGCACCGCCGATCCAAACTCGGCCGGAAGCCAATTCTTCCTCATGGTGAAATACTCGCCGCACCTCGACCGTCAGTACTCCGCATACGGCGAAGTGTTTGAAGGCATGGATGTCGTAGACGCAATCGTGAACTTGCCTCGCGATCGCGCGGATCGACCTCTTCCGGCCAATCCCGCTATCATTGAGAAAGCAACTCTCGAAACCTACGGAGCTACCGAATGATTACCCGCATCTTGCCTTTGATCCTTGGAATTTCCATGCTCGGCTTTGGCTGTGATTCAAAGCCGGCCGAAACCGCAACTCTCGACTCGAGCACGACGACTTCGGGCTCTTCCTCGACCACCCCATCGACCCCAGCCGAGACCCCAGCCGAGCCAGCAAAGACTGAATCGACGCCAGCTGACCAGAGCAAGTCTGTCGATAAGCCACCGTACGCCGATACCGTTGTCTCGGCTTCCGACGTCGTGGTTATCGAAACCAGCATGGGCACCATGAAGGCGAAGTTCTTCTTGGATAAAGCACCAAACCACGCCAAGAACTTTGTTTACTTGGCCAAGAAGGGCTATTACGACGGCACGCGATTCCACCGCATCATCAAGGGCTTCATGATTCAGGGCGGCGACCCGAACACCAAGCCTGGCGGCGAGAAGAACGGACCTCCA
Organism: bacterium; assembly: GCA_027485645.1. Taxonomy (GTDB): domain Bacteria; phylum Armatimonadota; class Fimbriimonadia; order Fimbriimonadales; family Fimbriimonadaceae; genus Fimbriimonas. Next base: position 160,086 of record JAIXQR010000001.1, on the reverse strand, counting down.
GGAACCGGTGGCCCAGGCTACAACGTGAAGAACGAGTTCAACGACACGCCTCACGTGGGTGGAATTCTCAGCATGGCGCGGTCGCAAGACCCCGACTCTGCGGGAAGCCAGTTCTTCGTCGTGCACAAGACGGCTCCACACCTTGACGGCCAGTACACCGCTTTCGGCAAGCTCATCTCCGGAATGGACGTGCTGGAAAAGATTGCGAACGTGAAGACTCAGCCAGGCGATGCTCCGGTTGAGCCCGTGATCCTGAAGTCCGTTAAGATCGTCAAAGGCTGATCTGAATGCGAAGGTTCTCTTTTCGCGGCCTGAAGTTGCCGCAAAGGAGACTCAGCCAGACGATCGTTGTTGCCGCCGGTACCTACGCCCAGGGCGTGGCCGGCGGTTTAATGTTTGGCTTGCCCCTCCTCTTCACGATGGAAATGTGGCAGCACGGCGCGACCATCCCTTCCGCTCACCTTCTTTTGAGCATCGGGCTCACCTTTGGGATTTTGCTCCTGTTTAACCGAACCGTCGGTACCCACCCAGATGCGTCATTTCGAGATGTCGTCATGGAATCCGTCGAAGAACTCGGCCTCGGATTCATCGTCGCCGCAACCGTTCTTCACCTGATCGGGCGAATTCACGTCCACATGCCATTCGCCGAACTTGCCGGCAAGGTGACCATGGAAGCTCTCGTCACCAGCATCGGCGTCAGTATTGGCACCGTGCAGTTTGGAGCGAATGCCAACGGCGCCAGCACCAGCAAGCGCGAAGTGCCGATCCTAGGGCAAATCGCGGTCGCTTTCTGCGGTGCCATTTTCGTTGCGGCGAGCGTTGCACCGACCGAGGAAGTGCTCCTTATCGCGGTCGAGTCATCGCCGGTGAAAGCGTTCCGAATGTTAGTCGCCTGCCTGATCCTTACCGCCCTGATTCTTGGCTTTACCGACCTACGCCGAAGCCGTGATTTTCGAACCCAGTGCGCCATACCGCGCCTCATCTTTGGTCCGGTTGTCACACTTGGCGTTGCGCTAGTCACGGCGACTGTCCTGCTGTGGTTTTTCCGCCATCTTGATGAGCGGTCATTTGCCGTCAATCTTCGCCAAATTGTCACCCTCGCCGTACCAGGAGCCCTTGGAGCCTCCGCTGGTCGAATTCTCTTTAAGGCATGAAACGAACCATTCTCGAAGTCGCGGTTTTCAGCATCAGCGTGATCATCATTCTGATCGTCTCGATCGGCCTGTTGATCGACATCAATCAGGGGCGCGACCGAACGGTGAACTTTAAGATCGCGATTACGAGCGTCCGGAAAATTAATGACAGCTACGACGTGGCGATCAAGCTAACGAACTTGGGCCGGCAGACCGCCGAACAGGTGACGGTGGAAGGGACGGTGAACAATGAGACCGCGTCCATCACGTTCGACTACTTGCCTAACGACTCTTCGGATCGAGGAGTCTTGCGGTTCTCCGCGGATCCAGAGCAGTTTCCGCTCCAGACCCGCGTCACGAGTTACCGCTTACCGTGAAGGAGCGGAGAGAACTGGGCTTCGACCCGCTTCGGTGAGGTACTTCAGTACGTCGGCCACCTTTGGAATGGTACGACCTTCGAGGAACTTGGTATCCAGAGTTCCGGCCTTTCGGTTTGCCGCCGCCGCCAAGCCGTTGAACTTGGAAACATCGGCGGAAATTCGACCGCCTGCCTGCTTCGAAAGGAACGATGCCTGTTCTGCATAAGCAGCCGCCGCCGCGTAGTGCGCAATCGCGCTTTCTGGACTGGCCTTGATTGCGGCCTCACCGTAGGCAACCGCTTCCGCTGGCTTGTTCTGGTACAGAAGTACGGTCAGAACGCCAGAGAGAGCTTCCGCCGATTCTGGGCGAGCCACCAGCGCGGTGTCGTAGAAGGCGCGCGCCGTATCGTACAGGTAGTCGAGTTCCTTTTGCTCCAGCTTGCTGCTGGTGACAACGGCCATTGATTCGTTTCCGCGCTCGATGTAGGCATCAACGTTCGTTGGCTCGGCCAAGACCGATCGCTCGAAGCCCCGGCGTCCCTCTTGGAACCGTCGCAGTCGGTTATTCACCGCCGCCACGTAATACCAAGTCTCGGTTCGCTGAGCGCGATCGTTCACAAGTCGGTTCGAAAGATTCGCAAGAACGTTGGTGCGGTTGTACTTAAGCGCAATGAAGGCCTGGGCAGTTAGCACACCAAGATCGGACTCGTTCGAGAGCAGGGCTTCCTTGATCGCCTCATCCGAATTCGTGGTTTCGCCGAGCTGTGCGTTGGCCACTGCTGCCGTTGCAAACGAATAAGCGTCGAGCTTGCCGTACCGCTTCAGCGTTCCGAGCACCTTCAATGCGTCAGCGTAGCGACCGGTTCGAACGTAAGAGTAAGCCAGTCGGTTCGCCAGGTCGGTTCGCGAGTTGTCTCGATCAAATGCCGGGGCAACGGAGTTGATGACCAGCGAGTAGCGCTGGGCGCGAATCGCCGCATCGGCGTAGGCAACCAGATTGATGTCCGTCGGCGCACCGATCTGATCGAGCGTAGCGTCGAGAACGCGCTTTCGAGCTTCTACAGCCTGCTTAAATGCCGATCGGATCGAAGCTAGGGTTCCGGCTCGGTCGCCATCGCGGCTAACGGTGTTGAAAGCACGGCGAAGGTTTACACCCGAGAGCACTTCGGAAGCGGCGACGTTCACCGGATCAATCGCAAGCGCATCTTCGGCAAACTTCTGCGCCGTATCGAAAATGCCAAGGGCAAAGTTGGCGCGGGCGAGCAGAACTCGCGCGGCAACGGACTTCTCTTCAATCTTCAGAGCAATGCGACCGCTGACAATGGCTTCCCGGTACTTGCCGTCCGAGAAAGAAACGGTTCCCTGTTCGATGTGGAAACCCGCGCCTTTCGAGAGACCGTTATCAATGCGGACGGTGATGGTCTTTTCGGCAGATTGACCTTCGGCCGTGAACGCCTTAAATCGGAGTTTGAGCGGACCCTCTTCTTCAGCAAGCGAGTCGATGCGGAACTCGTATGGGGTGCTGGTATCGCTATCTCGTAGGTCAGCCCCGACGTAAAACTCAACCTGGTTCACGTTGTCGTCGGGATTGGTGTTCGTTACGGTGACGCGAAACTTCCGCTCGCCCGTGACGACCTGCCCTTCTGGGCAGTCGACGGTGACCTCCACCTTTGGTGCGAGGGCGATTGCCCAGAATGCCGAAGTTAGTGCGATCATGCTCATCGTAAAATAACCTGTCGCAAGTATGACGAAACTCAAGCCTCAGTAATTCAGGCTAAACCGCAATTTCTCCGCGCTCGTGCGTTCGAATGCGGTAGGCGTCCGCCACATCCTCAATAAAAATCTTCCCGTCATCGGCTTCGCCCGTTCTCGCATTCTTAAGAATGGACTCGACAATCTCTTCAACTTGGGCATCGGCGACCACAACTTCAATCTTCGCCTGGATCGGCATCGGCACGACGCCGACAAGGTTCGAGTAGCGTTGATCTCGAACCGGCGAGACCCCAACGCCCCGAACGTCGCTGACCGTCATGCCGTTCACTTCTGCGGCGGCGATTGCCGATTTCACCATTTCCACCCGGTGCGGGCGCACGTAGCAAGTAATTCTCTTCATTGAAAAAAATTGCGCGGCGAGAAAAATTCGCCGCGCAAAAGTAAGGTGTCTTCGCTACGATTGAATCATTGGCTCTTGAGCCGTAAATTCAACCGCAATTTTTTAGCCACGCGAACTGCAGGAGCCGCATCCGCCGCCGCCTGCAACCGCGCCTTCGCCTTCCGCTTTGAAGCTAGAGCCGCAACCGCAGCTCGAAGTCGCGTTTGGATTCTCAATCTTGAATCCGCCGCCGAGAACGTCGTCAACGTAGTCCACGTGACTGCCTTCCATGTAGCTGAGGCTGATCGCGTCGACCAGGATCTTGATGCCGTTCTGCTCGAACAACTTATCGTCTTCTTCCGGCGAATTGTCGTCGAGGGCCATGCCGTACTGAAGTCCGGAGCAACCGCCACCGGCCACCCAGACACGAAGGGCCGCGTTGTCTTTGCCCTGGCTCTTGATAAGATCGGCCAATTCGACTTCTGCGCGCTCAGTTAAGGTGATCATTAATTCTCCATACGTCCTGAAACGAACGATTGATGGCTTTATTATTGCTCAACTTCTCGCCATCCCCCCGAGCCCAGACTAGAAAATGGGCTTTTCGAACCTAGTAGACTGTAGGACGGAGTTATTGAAGAGTGCCATACGTTGTCGCTGAACCCTGTATCGGAGTGAAAGATAAGTCGTGCATGACCGTTTGCCCGGTCGACTGCATTTATGAAGCGGATGACCAGGTTTTCATCAACCCGGATGAATGCATCGACTGTGGACTTTGCGAGCCAGAATGCCCAGTCAACGCCATCTTCGTAGACAGCGAAGTGCCGGCGAACTGGAAAGACTTTATTGAGCTGAACGCGAAAGAAGGTCGCCGCCTCGCCGAAGAGCGGTAATTCAAATGCACGCCCCAATCGCGGACGGTTTTGACGAGCCGGTGGATTTCGAGGAGACCGAAGCCCACCCGCGACCGGGTCGCGCCGAATCGGTCTTAGGCGGTGCCCAAGACCAGTTCATCCTAGAATGGGGACGCATGAGCTCCAGCTGGGGCATCAATCGCACGATGGCGCAGATTCACGCGCTGTTGTTCGTCACCGGCATCCCGCTTGAGGTCAACGAGATCATGGATCGCCTGCAGATCAGCCGCGGCAACGCGAGCATGAACCTGCGCGAACTCATGGACTGGGGCGTTGTACGTCGCTTCCGCCAACCTGGCGACCGTAAAGACACCTACATCACCGAAACCGATCCGTACCAAATGATCATTCGGATCGTGAAGGAGCGCAAGCGCCGCGAGATCGACCCGACTGCCGAAGCGATCGAGGAAATCCTCTCTCGACTTCCAGAAAATGATCCCGACGAGGCCACGCAGTCCTTGAGAAAGCGGCTCTCTGCCCTGCTCGAAATCTTCGGCCTCGCCGATGTTGTTTACAAGCAGTTGTTCGTCAACGAACTATCGTTCGACGAGCTTCGCGACGCAGTGAAGACCAGCCGCCTGCCCGGCGACACCGGCCCTTAGGCACAAACCGTAAGCATTCGATCTAGCGCGATCTTCGCGAAGTGCTTCACCTTGTCCGGCACAACCACTTGGTTCACGACGACGCCGTTCACCAAGTTCTCCAAAGTCCAAAGCAAGAAGCTCGGGTGGATTCGGTACATCGTTGAGCATGGGCAAATCTGCGGGTCGAGGCAGAAAATCAGTCGATCTGGCATCTCCTTCGCTAAACGGTTCACAAGGTTGATCTCGGTGCCGACCGCCCACTTGCTTCCTGGCTCTGCCGCTTCTACCGTTTTGATGATGTACTCCGTTGAACCATTAAAGTCCGCCGCATTCACGACCTCCAGTTCGCACTCCGGGTGAACGAGAATGTTGATTCCCGGGTGCTCTGCCCGCGCCTTCGCGATCTGCTCCAGCGAGAACCGCTTGTGCACCGAGCAATGGCCCTTCCAAAGAATGAACTTTGCCGACCGAATCGCCTCCTCAGTGTTTCCGCCGAGCGGCTTGAACGGGTCCCAAACCACCATCTCGGTTTCGAGGTCGTAGCCCAGCCGTGCGCCGGTGTTCCGTCCGAGGTGCTGATCTGGGAAGAACAAGACCTTCTCGCCTTGCGTCAGCGCCCACGCGACCGCCGTCGGAGCATTGGTGCTCGTACAGACCGTTCCCCCGTTTTCGCCAACAAACCCCTTCAGGTTCGCCGCCGAGTTGATGTAGGTCACCGGCACGACGCTCATGGCATCGCCTAGAACCCGCTGCAACTCTTGCCAGCACTTGCGAACCTGGAAGATGTTCGCCATATCCGCCATGCTGCACCCGGCTGCTAGGTTAGGCAGAATCACCTTCACGTGATCCGGAGTCAAGATGTCCGCGCTCTCGGCCATAAAGTGCACACCGCAGAAAACGATCGTGTGCGCCTCCGGGTGAAGGTTCGCATCCTTTGCGAGTTTGTAGCTGTCTCCCCGGTGATCGGCGTGCTCTATGATCTCGTCCCGCTGATAGTGGTGACCGAGAATCACCGTCCCAGAGCCAAGCGCCGCCTTGGCCGCGTGAATCCGGCTTCGAATCTCCTCCGCACTCAGATCGGTGTACTCCGGCGGCAACGGGACTTGGTACATAGGCCTATCTAAGTATACGTTCCGAGCCACCGGACCCTTCTCGCGGGTCCCAGGCGTCGATGGCAACAATAAACAGCAAATATTGGAATTAAAGTGATAAAAGTCATCGATTCTTCACAATGTCCGGGCACACTGAATCTATGCGAAAGTCACCCCTCCTCGCCGGATTAGCCGTCGCCGCCGGAATCACCATCCTCGCCTGCGGCGGAACCGGAGACCAGGTCACCACCGCCGACTTCCAGGCTGCGTTGCGGCGGCTCCGAAGCATCTCCACCGCGGCTGACCTCTACATGGGTGATTACGACGATGTCGTCCCCGCAGCGAACCTGTGGATGGACGGAATGGAGCCGTACACAACCGATCCCAACATCTTCGTCTCCCCCGCCGTTGACCCGGCCGACTACGGCTTTGCCCTTAACTCTGCCGCCGCCGGCCGAAGCCGAAGTTCATTGGACGAGCAAGCAACCCAGCTGATCTTCGATTCCAACGTGCTCGCACGAAACGCCACGGCGCCAGTCTCCACCCAGCCAAACCCCGGCCGGTACAACGGCAGCAACGGAATCCTGTATCTCGACGGCTTCATTCCTGGCTACAACGACACGTCGCCGCTCATCGATCAATCCCTGACTCGAGTTCGAGCACTTGCCACCGGAAGCATCATCTACAGCGCCGACTATGACGACGTGCTGCCACGCGGAAACTGGGTTGACGCTACCACTCGGTACGTGAAGCGCACGGAGTACTACCGAACACCGATTTTTGACTACCAACCCAACCAGTACGGCTACGCCTACAACGTGGTTGTCGTCGGGGGAAGCATTACCGTGATCGAGAACCCCGCCGCGACCCTGATGTACTTCGACTCGAACAAGAACGAGCGAAACGCCGTAGACGTCGCCACCAACCGCCCCACCCCGGGCCGATACAATGGCGAAAACGCCGTCAGCTACATCGACGGCCACGCGGGAAGACTCTCCCCGTAGGCCTTACTCTTCCGCAAGTCGGCGCGCTTGCTCTTCTTGAATGAGCGCGTCGATCATCGGCTGAACATCGCCTTCTAAGAATCCCGAAAGGTTGTGCAACGTCACCTTGATCCGGTGATCCGTTACGCGACTTTCGGGGAAGTTGTAGGTTCGAATCTTTTCCGACCGGTCACCGCTGCCGATCTGACCCTTGCGAATGCCGGCTCGCTCTGCGTCGGCCCGATCACGTTCCATCTGCAAAATCTTCGACTTCAGAACCGCCATCGCCTTGAGCTTGTTTTGCTGCTGACTTCGCTCGTCCTGACACGTGCTGACCAGCCCCGTCGGTCGGTGCACAATGCGGATTGCCGTTTCGTTCTTCTGCATGTGCTGACCACCGGCCGAGCTTGAGCGGAAAGTCGAGATTTCCAGATCCTTGGCATCAATCTCAACTTCCACATCCTCCGCCTCCGGCAACACCGCAACCGTCACCGTGCTGGTGTGAATCCGTCCCTGGCTTTCCGTCGCCGGAACCCGTTGCACCCGGTGAACGCCGCTCTCGTGCTTCAGCTGGGAGAACGCACCCTCGGCTTGGATGTTGAAAATCACTCGATCCAGCCCGCCGATGCCAGACTCCTCGTGCTCCACGATGTCCACTTTCCAGCGCCGCCGCTCCGCGTAGCGCGTGTACATTCGGAACAGCTCGTTGGCGAACAGCGCCGCCTCGTCTCCACCGGCCGCCGGGCGAATTTCGATGATCACCGGCTTTTCGTCTAGCGGATCTCGCGGCAACATCATCAGGCGCAGCCGATCCTCCAATTCTGTGCTTCGCGCTCGAAGAGGCTCAATCTCCGCGAGCGCCATCTCCTTCATTTCGGGATCGCTGAGCATCTCCTCGGCATCACTCAGTTCGGTGCGGACGCGTCGGTACTCTCGAATCGCCGCGACGATGGGCTCAAGCTCAGACCGCTGCTTGCCGAGCCGCTGCATTTCGCCGGGCTTTGAAACGATGGCGGGGTTACTGTAGTCAGCTTCAACCGCTTCAAAGCGACGTTCAATTTCGAGTAACTTTTCGAGCATCGACGGAGTGCAAATTGTACCGGGGACCGCTTACTGCCGATTCCAGGTCTTAAACGCGAGGCCGTACATCGCCTCTTTGATGCTCTTCAGGGTCGACTTTCGAAACTCATCGAACGAGACTTTTGCGTGCTCCGCATCCTCGGGCGTTACCTGGAACAGCGGTCGTCGACGGCCAACCACCGTGCCATCCGCCGTAATCGCCACTTCAAAAAGCTGCGGGTTCTCGTCAAAGAACTGATTCAACTTATCCACCGCGCTATCGGCCCGATCCAAGGCGGCATCGCCGGCAAAAGCTACCAACGGCTTTTTGCCAAACTTCACCTGCACCACGTCGCCCTCACCCGGTTCAACCGTCGTGCGGTATGTGGTGGTCACCAAACTACGCCGGATCGGCACGCCCGCCGCTTCCATGTACGAGGTAACCGCTTCCGCCCGTTGTCGGCCCGGCGGGTGAGTTCGATAAATGCCCCAGTCCACGGCCGCCGTGCTGCGCTCATCCCGCGCCAACCGCTCCATGAACGTCAAGAGCCCGGTCGGGTTATAGGTCGCCCGGTTCATGTACTGGAACGCCGCATAGTCGGCCGACTTCTCCGCATCCACCGTCCAGCCGTTCGATAGCGCGGTCGTCGTCAGATTTCCAAGCTGAAGCAACTCGCCGCGACCGGTGAGAATCGTCGCGAGAATCAGCGGAATCGTCAAGATGTCGAACTTGCTCGTCTTGCGCCGCAGATAAACCACGTGGCGCTGCGCGGCGTGAGAAATCTCGTGGGCCAATACGCCGGCGACTTCCGCATCCGACTCGGCATATTTCAGCAGCCCTTCAAAAATGTAGATGTATCCGCCCGGAAGCGAAAACGCGTTCACATCCTCGCCCTCGATCACCTTGAAGTTGTAGGTGAAACGGTTGAGTTGCTTATCTCCCCAGGTCACGTTAACCGGCGTGACGTTTGCAATCGCGGCAAGGTCTTGGCCGATTTTTTCGACCCGCTTCATCATCTCCGCGTTTGTACTGAGCTTGTATTCCTTCTCCGCCTCAAGGCTGTACTTCTTGCCAAGCTCTTCGTCTTCGGCAAGTTCCTTCTTCCGCTTCTCGTCCGGCTCGTTGGCCACTTGCACAGCGGCTTCTTGCCATGCGCGCTCGGCAAATGCCTCCGGGTCCATGGCGGGCCGCGATGCGGGCACCGTCGCGGTAACCATGAGGGCAGTGAGAAGAATGTTCATTACGGAGAATTGCCGGGCCTTATGTTATCACTTGATGGATTCAGCGGCCACAAACTATTTAACGTTCGGCAAACAACTCCATCACGGTAGCAGGACCATGGGCTTCAGAATTTCTCCCGCTTTCATCTGCTGATAGGCCGCCGGAAGATCATCAAGGGCGATGAAGTGTGAGACGACTTGGTCCGCCGAAAGTTTGCCCGCTCGAATCAATTCCAGGGCATCCTGCGTGTCATTTGGCCCCGCGCTGTACGCGTTGCGGATCGTGATATCCCGGAAATACGCGGTCTGCGGAATCCGCAGGTCCTCTCCCGGAGCGAGCGGCGCGAACATTACAATCGTCCCGCCCGGATTCACCATCGAAAGCGCAAAGTCAAATGCCGCCTGCGATCCCGGACAAACAAACGCCGTCTCAACCGGCTCCGGCTTTGCCGCATCCCCGACTCGCAAGCCCTTTCCTCGAGCCCAATCCGCTCTGCCGGCATTCAAGTCATAACCCACCGGATCATTCAGCGCAAACATGTGCAACAGCCCCATAAAGCCGAGCCCAATCACCGCTGCCCGATCGGTAGATCCTGCCAGCCGCAACGCCTTCATCACGCACCCCAGCGGCTCCAGCAAGGCCGCATCCTGCGGCCGCAGATCATCGCACCGAACCGTGTCGGTCAAGTTCTCCGGCGCGACCACGAATCGTTCCGCCATCCCACCCGGAACGAGCTTGGTCGCCTTCCATTGCGGACAGTGAACGAACTTCCCTTTCAAACACAATGCGCAGCGAAGACAGGGCGCATGATGGTGCGGAAACACCCGCGATCCCACCGGGAACCGGTCGTCTTCGCTCACTTCCACAATCCCCGCCACCTCGTGACCCAGCACGTGCGGCAACTTGCGGTCCATGTACCAGCTCATCAGCTCGCCGCTACAAAGCCCGCAAGCCTCCGTCCGAACCAGCAACCCGCCTGCGGGCACCGCCGGAACCGGCTCCGATACGATCTCGACGTTACCATTCCCGATATAGCGCGCCAGCCGGTTCATCATGGCTGCATCACGTACTTCAGACCCCGGCCGGCCTCAAGGTCCTGGAAAGTCGCATCCGCCTCTTCAAGGCTCCGCACCGCCGTCAAAATCGGGACAAACGCCTCCGGCGTTGCCATCAGCCACTGTCGAGCCTGTTTCACCGCGTGGGTTCCAAAGTGAAACGGGCTGAGCAGCGTGATTTGGTCGTAATGAATTCGCCCCGTATCGAGCGTCACCGTTGAGCCCGAAGCACACCCGCCGAACCACATCACCGTTCCGCCCCGGCGAGGCAACTGCACCGAGCGCTCCCAAACTTCCGGCATGCCCGTGCACTCAATCACCACGTCGTAATCGCTCGGCACCAATTCCGAATACAAAACCGTCGAAGCGCCAAGTCCGGCGCCGATCGCTAATCGCTCCGAGTTCCGCCCGGCCAAAGTGATGTCCGTAGCCCCTTCCGCCCGGAGCGCCGCCACGAACATCAGCCCAATCGCTCCCGGACCGATCACCAGCACCTTCGCCTCCGCCGGAATTCGCAAGGCCTGCGCCTTCTTCAACTCTCGCACCCCTTGCGCCACGCACGCGAGCGGTTCCAGCAAGCTCGCAACCGAAAAATCAAGCTCTCGCGGTTTCAAGAAAACGTTCAGCTTCGCAATCCGTGCCGGAATCAGCAAATACTCCGCATACGCCCCAAGCACCTTGGTCGCCATGATGCTTTCGCATAGGTTTTCCTGATCATTCTTACACCAATCGCACGACTGGCAAGGGGCAGAATGGACCCCCATCACCTCGTCACCCACTCGGAACGGAGCGTCTTCTCCCACCGCCGAAACCACCCCGCTGTACTCGTGCCCAAACGGCCCCGGCATCGGAATTTGTAGGTGGCCGCGTCGCCACGCTTTCAGGTCGGTTCCGCATGTCGTGGCTGCCATCACGCGGATCACAATCTCGCCTGCTTCAGGCTCGGGAATCGGCAAATCGGCAAGCACAAGCTGACCTGGGGCGTTGAGAATAAGGGCTCGCATAGAACGGCTGACCGTTCCTAAAGGGTACCGTCAACCTAGCATGCCGATCGTTGAAACCACCGTCTGGATCAACGCCCCCCTCGAAAAGGTCTACGCCATCGCGAAGGACACCGAGCGATATCCCGAGTACATGAAGGAGGTGCAAAGCATCACCCCCGTCGAGCGCGATGGTGAGCGGTTCATCGCCGATTGGATCGGCCTTGTCCCCACCTTCGGCCTCAAAGTCCGCTGGCGACAAGAAGAGCTTTGGAACGACGCGGAGACCTCTTCCCAGTTCCGCCAAGTCTCCGGAGACTATGACCGGTTCGAAGGCACCTGGCAGTTCACCGCCGAAAACGGCGGCACCCGGTTTGACCAGTATCTCGACTACGAATACAACGTGCCGACCCTCGCCGCCCTTGTAAAGCGAGTCATTCACACCATCGTCGTCAAGAACCTGGAGTCCATCAACGCCGCCTTCAAGTCCCAAGCCGAGAACTGACAATCATGGCCATGACCGTCGCCCAGCGCGTGAGTTACGAAACTAACGGTTTCCTCGTGATTCCCAACGCCCTCACCCCCGAGGAGCTCGCCGCGACGCGCGAAGCCGCCGACCGCGCCGAAGCCCTTTGGCGCGCCGAACCGCACCGGCTAGGCATCCGCAGCGAGGTCCTCGACCAGGTTCAGGCCCCGATCGAATACGACCCGCAGCTCCTATCCCTACTCTGGCACCCAACGGTATTCCCGTTGGTGCGAGACGCGGTGGGCGAAGACGTGATGATGATCGACAACGATTACTTCATCACCCCGCCAAATACCCCCCGCACCCACGCCGGCTGGCACCACGACGTCGGCATGCGCGGCGTCTACCACCCGAAATCCACGATGATGGTGAAGGTGTTCTATCTGCTTTCGGATGTCGATGCGTCCAGCGGCGGCACCGCCATGATCCCCGGCTCGCACAAGTTCCCGATGAAGTGGCAGTTCCCGGAAGTCGAAGAACCCAAAGACATGCCCGGCGCCATCCAAATGACCGGCCAAGCCGGCACCGCCTACCTCTTCAACGGCCGCATCTACCACTGCGCCGTAAACAACGAAAGCCCCACCCCCCGCCGCGTCCTCATCTACAACTACGGCCACTTCTGGATGAAAATGTGGTCCGGCTACGAACCCTCAGAACGCCTTCTAGCCGACGCTGTTGCGAGTAACGACCCCGTCCAAAAACAACTCCTAGGCATCGGCGACGCCTACGGCACCGCCCTGTCGTAGCTACGGCTCCGATCTGGAGTGCGGTAGCTCTGCTACCGCTTTTTGGCGGCTGTAACAGCCGACCGATTCGTAGTCAAACCCCGCAACTGGCAGACCGCCAAAACCCGCGCGAGCCCCTTCTCCGTTCCGACGGAGAAGGGGTTGGGGATGAGGAAACGATGAGCCAAAGCCCAGACCGCAGGCGAAGCGTGTGCGCTAAGGCGAAATTCGCCAGTTCCGTAGCTCACCCGTCTCGAGTGAGTCCGCATTGACGAAGCTCGGAATCATAAGCCAGGACGGCGTTGCTCCCGTTCACTGCTCGCTTTCCCAACCACCCCGGGATCCATGACTCTAAGTTCGAAGATACGGCCAGATCGCATTTTGATCAAGTACACGATCGATTCGGTACCCAAAACTCGGCTCTTGGAAATGCGGCCCATGCGCAGGCTCCATTCCTTTTTCCGGACACCGGGAGAGAGCGCATCCTCGATATCGGATCTCAACTTGGGCCAACGTCTTTCTCGAATCTTGTAATCACGAATTGCCTTACCAAGTGAATGCTTCTGGAGAATGGTAATTCCCTCCGGACTGCCATCGCCTCGTTCTAAGCCTAAGGGCTGAGAAAATGTCCAGCCGCAGTAGCCGATGATCGCGAACAAAAGTAGACCTATAGACTGATGAATTGTCTTAGGAACTACTCTCAACTTCATGTCTCAAACCGTTTCGTGAACTCTAAACTTATCGGTGCAGGCAGTAACCATACTTGCTATCGTCCCCAGCAGACGACCTCTTGATTCCACATGGCGTCGGCTAGTTAAAGACACTTCACCGTCACAACAACCTTGCTCCCGTCAACAGAGAAAGTCCTCTCGCCGCAAAGTTCCTTATCGCCGATTCCATCGCAAGAAATCTCAAGTCGATTCTTGCCTTTCCAGCGCGCTCCGAGAGGATCCATTCCGTTGCACTCGGATTCAAAGACGCGCGTTTTCTGGCCGCTATGAGGACCAACCAACGTGACGATCTCATTGTCACTTCCAAACGCGTAAGTTGAGACTCTGCCAAGTTCAGCCGTTATCCCACTTGAACTACTCCTTCGCGAATATTCACTGTATTGCGCACAGCCGCTTTGCGTCATGAAGCAAATGACGGCAACCATTAGGATCGAAACCTCGGCTCTCAAGACTCTTCGCACCGGCCACTCACCACCTGTACTTTGCAACACGCACAAAGAAACGATATTTTCAGCAAATTGGTTCGGACTCACGGACCAAGTCCCAAAACCTAACAGGTGTCAGATCCGTGCCCGTCCCGTAGCTGACCCATTTCGGGGGAACCCCATAGCCGAAGTACTGACGCAGGCGAGACGCCTACGCGACGATACGGGAACGTTGACGTTTCACCTATACCCACGCTCGCAGATACGCTCGAATAGTTCCGTCTTTGTCAACTCCAAAAATCAGATACTCCGTAATCGGCGATGGAAGCGGAGGGAGCACATATTTTCCGTGATAAATATGAATTTGATATAATTTCAGATTCGATGAAAACGACCCATATTGCGGCTCATCGTGAGCATCAAAGGACCCCTGTACATCTTCTCTCGTTACAGATCTAATCGGTTCATCAAAGAGACGATCTACCTCGGCCAGGGTCACCTCACCATGCTCAAATAAACCGTCTAGAACGCGAAGCTTATAGTCCGCGGATTGCTGGTAGAGCCACACGATCCACATCCCGATGGCCAGAAAGATCAGGACCAAAACTCCGAGCTCACGAAGGCGACTACCAAGTCGCTGATCAAAGGTCGGTTCCAATCGCATAGACTTGATTCCAACGATAGAGGTGCAAGCCCCTGTTCTCGATTACCGGGCTTAAGAATTAAAGCTAGGATCCGTAAGGGATCCTGAGTTTACGCCTCTTTCCTGCTTTGACGCCGCTTCCAGGCATTAAATGTCACAACCAACACAATCCCACCAATCAAGCCGCCACAGCAGCTATAGCCAGACCCGGCAATGCCGTCGCCAGTATCGACCGCCGAAAGTTCTCCGTTGTACTCAGACAAGTATCGCTCGTTGTAATCCGCCTGAAACCAGCCCATGGATTTAACTCCACAGGCAAGAACAAATAGAGAAGCAAGAATCTTTCTTGTCAAAAGCTCGTTGACCTGAACTCGATTTCTAGGACGTCAAAACGGCGACCTGACAAACCACAAACGGAGCATGTTCCGTCACCCGATCATCCAGAACTTCCGCGAACTCGATCGCGATCCTTGGATCTTCGAAGAGATGATTCTCGTTCAGGGCCGAAACAAATTGCGGCCACGCAGCACGATCTTCCTCCGTGTACACAATATTCATCACCCCGCTCAAAAGCCAGATGTCGGCCACGTCATAGCCGAGGATGATCACCTCTTCCTCGCCACCTAAAGCGGGATAAAACCGCTCCGGATCGATCTCCGCCTGACTTGCGAGGCAGCCGATCCGAACCGCCGTGGTCGAAGGCAGTTCAGCAACAAGCGAGGAGTGAGGATAAAGGTTGAGCGTCCAGTTCCGGCCGAGGTCCTCATTGGTCTTCAACAGCTTGAGAAACGCTGCAGAGCGAGGCCAAATCATCTGGTCAACAGAGAGCATGCGTTTCGCTGCCTTCGACAGCCGAATGTCAACCGGATAGTCGCTCACATAATCCGCAACGCGACCATCCCAACCCAGATGTATCCAGCCTAAATCCGAGTGATCCACAACAGATGAAACCTACCTCTTAAATCTAAACAGGTTTACAAATCCCTCGCTCGCCAACTAAAGAGAGAAGTCATCACGAGCCAAAACAAACCCGAACCCCCGAACGAATCCGAACCAATCCGAACCTAAACCGCCCTGTAATTAATTAAAAAGCCTGGGGGGGAACGTTAACTAATTACGCTCCCACCCAGGCTAACGAGGCCACGAAGGCGCCCCGCCTTACTGCTGTTCCAGCTTCATCTTCTCGATATCGAGCTTCGCCGGAATGCGGAACAGGAACGTCGAGCCCTTGCCGACTTCCGAATCCACCCAGATTTTGCCTGCATGGACTTCTTCGACCAAGTGGCGGACCAAGAATAGGCCAAGGCCGGTTCCGTAGATCTTTCGGTTGTCGTCGTTGTTCACGCGGTGGAACCGCTCGAAGACCTTCACGAGGTGCTCCTTCGGAATGCCGAGGCCCTGGTCCTGCACACCGAAGAGCAGCGTGTCGCCCTCGCTCGTTGCGTGGACAATCACGTCGCCGCCGTTTGGCGAGTACTTGATCGCGTTGTTCAGCAGGTTCGTGAGAATCTGGTCGAACTTGTCTTCGTCGCCAACGATGATTTTCGGAAGTTCGTTGTGAATCTTGAGCGAGACCACGTGCTTGTTCGTCGACTGTTGCTGAACGCGAACGACCTTGTCGAGCAAGACCGGAAGGTCGAACTCTGTATAGTTCGGGCTGAGCGATTCTCCCGATTCGATTCGCGAAGTGTTCAGCAAGTCGTCGATTAAGCGGCGAAGTCGGTCGCATTCCGAAACCACGATGCCGAGGAACTCGCGCTGATCTTCCTTGGAGTACATATCCGCGTCCAGACCTTCCAGCAACGTGCTGCTGAAGCCCTTAATCGCGGTAAGCGGCGTTCGAAGTTCGTGAGAGGCCATCGCGACGAAGCTCGACTTCATGCGGTCGATGTTCTTCATGTCGGTGATGTCGTTGAGGATGGCAACCACGCCAAGGTCCTTGCCTTCCTCTCCTCGCACCGGTGCGGCCTGCACTTCGTACATGCGGTCCGAGCCCCCAATGGTAACGTTGATCTCCCGCTTCGAGTTCTCAATGCCCTTGCTGGCGTCGGAAATAACCGCCCAGAGGTCCTCGTTTTGAAGCTGGTCCTTTGCGCTCTTGCCAATCACGTCGGCCGAGAGCTGGAAGACCGCTCGTGCCGAGGAGTTGACCTGGCTGAGGCGACCTTCGGCCGAGACCAAGATGAGTCCGGCGCTGAGCGATTCGAACGTCTGCGCAAGCTCTTCTTTCTTCTCGACGACTTCGCGGTAAAGCTGAATGTTGGCGATGATGGAGCCAACGTTCTTGGCCATTCGCTCAAGCAAGCGAACATCTTCGTCGTTAAAGTCGCTGCCGTCTCGCTTGTTGAAGGCGTGAAGAACGCCAATCGTGTTTCGCTCGACTACGCGGTTCTGCTCGTCTCGCTTTTCGATAACCAGCGGAACCGTGACGCCGTTGGTCACGTGAAGCAGACCGAACGGGTCCTTCTGCGCTCGCGGATCGTTGATCGCGTCGTGAATGATCACCGATTCGCTTTCGCGGAAAACCTGACCGGAAATGCCTTGCGAAGCACGCACGCGGAGAATTCGAAGTTGTTCGTCATCCACGCCAAGCGCCGGCGGAATGCCGTGCAGCTCGCCCGATTCTCGATCGTAAAACATGATGACGATCTTCTCGGCCTGCAGAATCATCGCGATTCGCTGGACCAAGCGGCGCAGCGCCATATCGGCTTCGCTAATCGGGGCCATTTCGGACTCTTCCGTCCGCGCCGATGGCGAATTTTCATCGGTCTCTTGCCGAGACACGCGCCGTTGAAGCTCGTCGATTCGCTTCTGAAGCTCCTCGATCTGCCGTTGCTGTTGCTCCTTCTCTTGTTCTGGACTAAATTCCATACTTACGTACCTGCGGTGCTGGGGGAACTTTACCCCTGTATGGCTTCCCTGATGCCATATTTGTCGTGGAGCGTTATACTCATTTGAAGATGAATCCCGAGTTGGAGGAGCTGCCGCTATTTCCGCTAAACACGGTTCTATTCCCGTACGCGTCCATCCAACTTCACGTGTTTGAGGACCGCTACCGCGAAATGGTTCGCATGTGCGTGCGAGAA
Organism: bacterium; assembly: GCA_027485645.1. GTDB lineage: Bacteria > Armatimonadota > Fimbriimonadia > Fimbriimonadales > Fimbriimonadaceae > Fimbriimonas. The sequence goes on along the minus strand of JAIXQR010000001.1, from coordinate 142,481 downwards.
GATCGCCCATTCGGCATCGTTCTCATCCGCTCCGGGGGAGAAGTCGGCGAAATCGCTGACCCCTACATGGTCGGCACCGCCGTCCGCGTTCGCGAAGTCCATACCTTCGAAGACGGCCGCCTGGACATCTACGTTCAAGGCGAGCGCCGTTTCCGAATCCGCCAACTAGACGACTCCCGCCCCTATCTCGTGGGCTACGTCGAACCGGTCTTCGAAATCGGAATTTCCGATGATTCCCTCGCCGTCCAGCTTATGCTCCAAGCGCGGGAAGAATTCGAGCTCCTCGTCCAGCGCCTCTTCGAGCGCCAAGAGTTCGATGTTCAAGTTGTCTTCCCCTCCGATCCGATGGTCCTGTCCTTCACAATCGCTAACCTGCTGAGCATGGAAAACATCCAAAAGCAGCGACTTCTGGAAACCACGGACACCCTCGAGCGGGTTCAAGAATTGCTCCCTATCCTGCGAAACCACATCGTCGAGGCCGACCAGCCCAACTACTACCGAATCAACACCCAAGATCTTTCGGAGTGGGTTTCGCCAAACTGACCGGATATGCGACGCGGCATCATTCTCGCCGGAGGCTCCGGAACGCGCCTCTACCCGCTCACTATCAGCGTGAGCAAACAGCTCATGCCGGTTTACAACAAACCGATGATCTACTACCCGCTCACCACGCTCATGCTAGCGGGAATGCGAGAAGTCCTCATCATCACGACCCCGGAGGACCAAGCGAACTTCCAGCGCCTCCTAGGCAACGGCTCGCAATGGGGAATCGAAATTCAGTACGCCGTCCAGCCCGAACCCAAAGGCCTCGCCCAAGCCTTCACCATCGGCGCCTCGTTCGTTGGTGACCAGCCGTCCTGCCTCATCCTCGGCGACAACATCTATTACGGCCACGGTTTCACCAACCTGCTGGAACACGCAGACGCCCAATCCGAAGGTGCGACGGTCTTCGCCTACCGAGTCCAAGACGCCCGGTCATACGGCGTGGTCTCCTTCGACGCCAATGGCCGAGCCGAGACGATTGAAGAAAAGCCCGCCGTTCCAAAGTCGAATTACGCAGTGACCGGACTGTACTTTTACGATTCACAAGTCGTCCAAATCGCCCGCGACCTCAAACCCAGCGCGCGCGGCGAGTTCGAAATCACCGATGTTAACCGGGCCTACCTCGAAATGGGTCAGCTCAACGTCGAGACCATGGGCCGAGGCTACGCTTGGCTGGACACCGGAACCCACGAAAGCCTTCTCCAAGCCGCCAACTACGTCGAAACCATCGAAGCCCGCCAGGGCCTGATGATCGCGTGCCCAGAAGAAGTGGCCTACCTAAAGGGTTTTATCACCGCCGAAGACGTGATGAAACTGGCCGAGCCGCTGGCAAAAACCGGCTATGGCCAGTATCTCCAGCGGCTCGTGAGTTGACTTACTTAGCGGCGACGGCCTTGTCTTCCAGCATCTTCAGAAGCTGAAGTCCCATCAGGCCGTTGACCCCGCCATCGGAGCCCTCTGCCCCGGTGATCAGGAGTTCTGGGATGATCTTCACCTTGCCGCTGGCAATCTGCTCGGTTACCTTCAGCCGGGTGAAGTTCTCCTGGCCCATCGCTTCCACCTGAAGCTGGAACGAGTGCGCGGTCGATTGACCCTTCGCCATGATGGCTTCGGCCTCGGCCACACCGGTCTTCGAGATCCGCTCGGCTTCGGCACCGGCCGTAAACCGCGTCGCGTCGGCAGCGGCGGCACCCTTGGCGCGGGTCGCTTCGGCATCGGCGTTTGCCCGCAGTTTGGTCGCTTCCGATTCTGCGCTGACCTGAAGCTTCAGACTCGTCGCGTCACCTTCGGCTTTCTTAACCGTGGCATCGGCCGTGCGCTGGGCGATCTCGACGCTTTGCTGCGCCTTCACGATCTCTCGCTGCATGTCGGCAATCGCGGTTTCCTTCTCCATGCCCTGGCGCTGTTCTTGCGCCATTCGCTGGGTCTCGTAGGTCTTCTGTTCTTCCTGAGCGATCTTTCGGTCGGTCAGGGTCTTCATCAGCGCCTCGGGCGGCACAATGTCGCCAATCAGAGTATCGACCGCGTTCACGTTGTACTCATCGAGCACGGCCCGAATGTGTTCCTTCGCCGATGCCTGGCGCTCCTTTCGGGTGCTGAGGAAGCTGATGACATCGCTATCCTGGGCCGAGTTTCGGAAGTAGTTTCCGATCGTCGGCTCCAAGACCTGCGAAACCAGGTTCACCATGCTGCCGAACCGACCGATAACCTTCGGCGCCTCGGTGGCCGGCACGTGGATGATCTGAGACACGTCGAGGTTGTAGGGGAAGCCGTCCTTACTGCGAACGGTGATCGTACACAGGTGCTTGTCCAGCGCGTGCGACTCGGTTCGAGCGTTTGCCCAGTTCAAGACGAGGTTGGTGGTCGGGACCAACTCGACCTTCATCGTGTACTTGTTGATGGGGTACTTGCCCGGGCCAAGCGGCTCGACCCAGACGCCGCGGTAACCCTTCTCCACGATGTTTCCGTGTCGGAAGTGCTCGCCCGTCACGTCCTCGCCGTCTTCCCCGATATACGAGATCACGACGCCCACGTAGCCAATAGGCACGTCGGTCATCGGGATTTCTTCAATCTGAAGTCCCCAATGGTTGATGAAGTAGCTACCGGCCAGGATCACCTGGGGCTGTAAACCACGGTTGCCGCCGAGGGCCAGGAATTTGTCGAAGTCTTGGAAATTGTTGTGGCCGTCAATCTGCTCACCGGCAATCTGGCCCTTTCGGATCGGCGCGCCATCGAGCGCGGTCACGATGCCGACCATGTTTTCATTGATAACCGTGATGTTATGGAGCGAAACGGTGAACGCGAGCGTGTTGATTCGGTAGGTACCGGAAGTCAGCACGTGGGTTTGGCGACCCTTCTGACCGCCTGCATCTAGGAACCGCACGGTGTCTTGGAAGTTGTCGCACTCGACCTTTCGAGCAAGGATGTTTCCGGTTGGAAGCTCGTTTCCGTCATTGGCCAAAACCAGGCCGATTTTCCCTTCGGGAACAACGGTGAACGGGGCCATGGACACCGAAAACTGCCAGGGCCACATCATCCAGTAGAGACCTGGCGCGAGAGTTCGAGCTTGAATGCCCGCCTCGCCTTGGGTCGCGAGAATCCGGCCGTCCGGCAGCTCGCGGTGCGCACCGCTAAGGGTGAACTTCTTGGTGACGATGCCAATACGGTCTTCCGGGACAATGACCATCCCAAAGAGCATGCGCAAAACGGGCTTAAAGCCAAAGATGAAGATCGGGAAGAGAAGAATCCACCAGAAAGAGATCAGCGTTTCTGGGGCTATGGTTTGTGCTAGAAGCATACATGTGCGGCACGATCGCCACCGGGGCTTCGTTCCGCATCGAACGGGTCTCGTTGGCGCTTTGCGCCTCCGAGACTAGAACGGGGACCTTTATTTTCGGGTTGCAAAGGTCCCACGTTTTTCTAGGACAGGTTCAAATTTACGAAGCAGCCCAAAGGAATCCGCGTCGCATCAGCTCTCGTGGAACCTCTGCCTCAAGAACCACTCGCTGGTGTCCAAGGGCGTTGTAGAAGACTCGGCCAGCTCCGTACGACTTTGTGTAGACCTGAGGCATGCGGCAAGGGTTCTGAACGTGCCGTCCAGGTGCTCCGGGGGTCGGGAAGTTGCAGTAGGCCAAGGTATTCACGCCCGGATCGACGTGCAGGTAGTACTGCTCGCTCACGACTTCGAAGTCCGGTAGCCCCGCCGAAATCTCGTGTGGGTTCGTTCGGTCGAAGTGAACGTAATATCGCAGGCCGTCGTTGCCGGGGTGAGATACCCACTGGCTGCCGGTCATGAACTGCCACTCGGTGTCGTTTCGGAACGAGTCGCACATTCCACCGTGCGCACCGGCGATTCCAACGCCGTGTTCTGCTACGGCTGTCGTCACCGCGCTGCTTTGCTCTCCGCTTATCGATCCCATGGTCCAAACCGGAACGATCAGGTTCTGTGCGTTCAGAAAATCGACATCTAGAAAGGCGTCGAGGGTATCCGAAACCTTGACTTCAAATTGCTCTGCTCGAAGAATCTCCGCGAACAAATCTGCCACTGCCTCCGGCTCATGTCCGTCCCATCCACCCCATACAATTAGCGCCTTCTTAGCCATACCAAGAGGCTACCTTTCGGCATGGCGAAAAATAGTTTGAACATCTTGTCCATCCCGAGACACCTAACCCATGTGAACTCGACCAGCAAGATCCTTGCCCTCCTCGCCGTTGGCCTACTAGTGATCAACACGAAGGCTATCCCCCCGATGCAACAGAACCCAACCGAAGAGAAAAACATCATCGTTGTTTCCGGCGAAGGACAGGCCAAAACCGACCCCGATATGGCCGTCGTGAGCGTTGGCATCTCGAAGCAGAGCAGCACGGCAAAAGCCGCTCAAGATTCGGTCAACAAAACCGCGACGGCAATCCGCGATGCGGTCCTTAAAGTTGTCGGCGACCGAAAACTTATTCAGACCAGCGGACTATCCCTCTATCCACAGTCAAACCAAGCCGGTAAGACGATTGGCTACCAGGCCAGCAACATGATCACGATCACCGTGAACGATATCGCCAAGGCCGGTGATGTGGTGGACGCGGCGACCGATGCCGGTGCCACAAATCTAAGCGGGATCTCGTTTGGATTGAAAGACCCCAAGAAGGCTCGCGCTCTCGCCCTCAAGGACGCAGTCGCGGATGCGAAAAGCAAAGCTGACTCGCTCGCCGAGGCGCTTGGTGTGAAGATCACGGAGATCGTTGAGGTCACGGAAGGCGGCTCGAACTACAACCCGTATCCGGTCCAGTTTAAGGCGGCCGCAATGGAAATGCGAGCCGGTGCGCCCATCGAAGCTGGGCAGGTGGAGCTTGGCGCAAGCGTCACGATCAAGTACCGCTTCAGCCGTTAACGATCTGCGAGTAAAGATAGCCGTCTAACACGAGCAGATTAATCCCTTGAACGATCACGGCAATCCCCGCGCCACGCACGCGGGGGTTGCCCAGCACCAGTAAGGTGATCCCGACCGCCACGTAGGCTACGTTCAACCCAAGATTGAACGCTAGTAAGTCGTCAATCGTCTTCGGATCCACCTTGGGACTGAGTCGTCCCGGCAGGGCAATCAAGATATTCACCACGCTCCAGCCAATCGTCATCCAACCAAATGAGCCGACCGGATCGGGCCGACGAACTACAAAGAGTCCGGCCACGGTGAAAAGGACCGCGACGATGATCAGCCGATCACAGTGAGCGACCATCAGGCGCTGCAGCATTACGCCACCCGTTCTGCGTTGACGGTCAGCCCATCTTCTGAGACATCCCGATAGAAGCAGGACCGGAAGTTCTCGTGGCAAGCCGCGCCGACTTGCTCGACTTGTAGTAGTAGCGTGTCCTGATCGCAATCCACCGACACGCGCTTCACGTGCTGGACGTGGCCACTGGTTTCGCCCTTGATCCAAAAGCTCTGGCGGGATCGGGACCAGAAGGTGGCCCGTTGGGTTTCGATGGTTCTCTGGACCGCCTCTCGATTCATCCAGGCCATCATCAGCACTTGGCCGTTCTCATGGTCCTGAACGATGGCCGGGATGAGGCCGTTAGCGTCAAATTTTAGTCCGTTCAGGATGTCTTCCATCGTCACAGGGTACCGCCGAGCCAAATTCGGAATATCCTAGTGAGCACCTTGGCAAATCAATTCCGCGAGCGATGGGCGTACGTTTTAATCGCCCTTTTGCCGATGGCTGGCTTTTGGTTCACCGGGCTCTTTGACCTCGACGAAGGCTTTTACGGTGCCGTCGTGTCTGAAATGAACCGGCGAGGGGAGTGGATCACTCCGTACTATGCCGGGACGCCGTGGTTCGAGAAGCCGATCCTGTTGTATTGGCTCGCAAAGCCATCGCTCATGCTCTTCGGCGATGTCATTGGTCCGCGTTTGCCAAGCGTGCTGTGCAGCCTGGGGACGCTTTGGATGATTCGCAAGTTTGCGGAAAAGCACTTCAGCGAAGATGCTGGCCAAGTCGCTCCGCTCGTTCTCGGAAGCTGCCTCCTGTTCGCCGTTCCGGGGCAGCTGATGATGACCGACCCTGCGCTTTTGCTTTGCTTGACCGGCGCATTTTTGGGCTTTTGGGAGTCGCTTTCGGCACCGGGCCAGCGATGGAAATTTGGCTTGTGGCTCGGCTTAAGCGTTCTCGCTAAGGGGCCGGTCGGGGTGCTCCTTTGGATTCCCATCGCGATTTGGGTTTATGCGGCTCTGCCTGAAAAACGGTCCGGCTTCAAGGGCGGCTGGCTGCTGGCTATCGTTGTGTTTGCGCTTGCGGTCGCGTCTTGGTACCTCCCCGCGTATCTGATCAATCGAGACCAGTTCGTTCAAAAGTTCTTGATCGAGCAGAACCTGCAGCGGTTCACCGGAGGGGACGAGGCGCATACGTGGAAGAATCCGCTCGCTTATCTTTACTTCGTCCCGGTGATCCTTCTTGGCGCTGGCCCCTGGCTGATTTATGCCCATCGAAAGCGCGGCGAAGCGGATGAAACCGAGCGCTATCTGACGGCCTACGCGGTCATCATTTTTCTCTTCTTCTCCCTAAGCGGAGCCAAGCTCGTGCACTACGTGATGCCGTGCCTGCCTCCGATTGCCATCCTCGCGGCCGTCCGGCTCTCCAAGTCCACCAAGTCGATCAACCTGCCCGTCTTTGGAACCTTGACCGTCGTGACCCTCGTGGCCCTCATCGGACTTCCGATCTACTATCGCGTCAGCGGCCAACAGGAAGCACACAAGCTGATTCGAAACTTCACCGGATCGCGCGATGTTGTGGCGCTGTACCAAATCGGTCGACGAGAGGAGAGCAAAGGTACCGGCGGCACGCAGCTTCGAGAGACCTCGATGCCATCCCTTCGGATGTATCTCAACGGTGATGCGAGCGATGTTGAGACGCTGGATGAGCTTTTGCAGCTTCCATCGCCGATCCAAGTCTTCACCCGACGCAATCGAATTTCGTCCGAAGACGAGATTGCGATTCTAGATCGCGGATTCGTACTTTCGGATCTTCCGATGCCGGAAGACTCAAACTTTCGCGCCTTCACCCTCACCAAGCGAAACGCGATTCTGGACTTAGAACGAAAGCAAAATCCATCATCTGCCACGCCGAATCGGCCAAGATAACGATTGGAGTTTCAACGATGAACCACCTCGAATTGCCGCCACTTGATTCCGATTACGTTTTGACAGCGGATCAGATCGCCGAGTACACCGAGAACGGGCACATCCTTCTTCGGGGCGTTTGTTCGCCGAAAGAGGTTGCCGTCTATCGAGACGTGATCGTCTCTGCGGCAATGGTGCACAACCGAGAGACGCGACCAATGGAAGAGCGCGACACCTACGGCAAAGCTTTTCTGCAGGTGATGAACCTGTGGGCGGTCGACGAGGCAGTAAAGCACTTCACCCTTTCCAAACGTTTTGCTGGCATCGCGAAGCAGCTGATGCAAGCCGATGGGGTGCGCCTTTATCACGACCAGGCCCTCTTCAAAGAGCCCGGCGGTGGCCACACGCCTTGGCATCAGGATCAGTTTTACTGGCCCCTCGGTTCCGACCACACCGTGACTCTCTGGATGCCCCTGATCGACGTCAGTGAGGTAATGGGCTCAATGACCTTTGCTTCTCGATCACAACACGATGGGTTCGTTTCGATGGGCGAGCAGATTTCAGATCACAGCGAGGCGTTCTTTGATGGGTACGTGCAAGGCAAAGGGTACGAGCTCAGAACCGCCGGTGCCATGGCCGCTGGAGATGCGACTTTCCACTCGGGCTGGACCCTCCACCGAGCCCCGGGCAACGTCACCGAACAAGTCCGCGAAGTGATGACAGTGATTTATTACCCAGACGGCACTCGGGTCACGGAGCCGAAGAACGACTTCCAACGAGCCGACTTAGCAACCTGGCTGGATAGCCTTCCTGCAGGCGAACTGGCAAACGGCAAGTTGAACCCAAAACTTGCGTAAAGTAAAAAACATCACACTTTTACGAAAAAATTCACCCAAATTTAACAGTCCCGTCTTACAATCCTTGTGTGATGCACATCGTCGTGTCGGACCCAGAAATACTGTGGGGTACGCCCGTCTTTTCCGGAACTAGAATTCCGACGGAAACCCTTTTTGATTACATCGAAGCGGGTGATACTCTCGATTCGTTCTTGCGTGACTTCCCCTCGATCAGCCGGAATACCGCGATCGAGACGCTTCGAAACGCCCATCGTGCGTTCGTTGATACTGAGCTAGCCGTCGCTGCTTAAAAACTGCCCAACGGGCAAAATATTCCCATGAGCCAAGGTCCGCTGTCGAACCTCTCCCAAATCGTCCCTGCCCGAAGCAAGCGCATTTCTAGCTACGATCGCGCCGGGGGGAACCACGATTCCATCAGTGTTGAACCTGGCGAAACCAAGGTTATCGCGGAAATCGAAGGTGCCGGAATCGTCAAGCACATCTGGGTAACGATGTCGAGCGGCGATCCGCTGTTGCGCAGAAACTTGATCCTACGCGCTTACTGGGATGGGCAAGAGCATCCGAGTATCGAAGCACCCATCGGCGACTTCTTTGGCCAAGGGTGGGGTGAAAAGTACAACTTCATCTCGCTGCCCCTTGCCGCAGCGCCAGCAAACGGAAATGCTCTTGTTTGCTATTTCCCCATGCCTTTCGGGAAAGGTGCTCGGTTCACGGTTGAGAACCAGAGCGAAATTAAGACGGATAATTTCTATTACTACCTCGATTACGAGGAGCATGCGGCCATTGGCGATGACCAAGGAAGATTCCACGCTTGGTACAACCAGGAGCTGACGCAACCAGAAAGTGATTCAGGAGATATCGAAAACGAATGGGCCGTATTTGGGGAGTTTGCGAACAATCCGAGTGACGCCAAGAATTACGTCTTCGCTGAAATCGAAGGTACCGGACACTTTGTCGGCGTGAACTATTACGTCAATTCCCCTAGCCCGATTTGGTACGGCGAGGGTGATGACATGTTTCTCGTGGATGGCGAGGACTGGCCAGGAAGCGCTCACGGTACCGGTACCGAGGACTACTTCAACCAGAGTTGGTGCCCAGACGAGCACTATTGTCACCCGTATTTCGGCACGGCATATGCTCCCGGCAGGAACAACAACGATCCGAGATTCGGTTGGCTCGGGCGAACCCACTGCTACCGATTCCATCTCGAAGATCCGATCCGGTTCACCAAATCTCTCCGAGCAAGCATCGAACACGGACACGCTAACTGCTTAACTCTCGATCTAGCCAGCGTGGCTTATTGGTACCAAACGTTACCAAGCAAACCGTTTCCACAATTACCGAATTCTGAGTCGCGAAAACCAAAACGTCAAGTAGATGTCGTAGCTGTTCACCGCTGGCGAAAAGAATGGCGAGATGCCGCGCCTGAAGGGGAAAAGTACGGTACGGAGAAGATCGAACCTTAACGAAATCGCGATCTCGCTGAGGATTGTTCCTACTTGATGCACTAATCTGCACAAAACTGCCGTAAACTCCCCCGTAGTCTAGACAAAAGGCGTGCGTCTAGTTAATATCATGAGTGACTGATGGTTTCAGGAACTCATGACAGTCAACGTACGTTAGTCCCTGTTTAAGGGCTGGTACCGATACGGCACCACAGTGAGTGAGAGGATGAGAGGAAAGTATTGTCACAAGTAAAAACGTGGATGGCCACCTGGAAATATGACTTGCCAGCTTCGCTGGTCGTATTTCTGGTTGCGGTTCCTCTATCGCTAGGTATTGCCCTAGCCTCTGGTGCACCGATCTTTGCCGGGCTTGTTGCCGCGGCTGTCGGCGGCATCGTAGTCGGGCTCTTCGGCGGTGCTCCGCTCCAAGTCAGCGGCCCAGCCGCGGGCCTTACCGTCATCGTTTTCGGCCTCACCCAACAATTTAATGACTGGCGAGCCGTCGCCTTTGTGGTGCTGCTCGCCGGCATCTTCCAGATCATCTTCGGGTTGATCAAGATCGCCAACGTTGCTCTCGCGATTTCTCCTGCCGTTGTTCACGGCATGCTTGCGGGCATCGGAGTCGTCATCGTGCTCGCGCAGTTACACGTTGTGCTTGGTGGCGCGCCTGAAAGCAAGGCGATCAAGAACCTCACCGATCTTCCAGCCCAGATCGCCGACCTTCACGGTCCTGCCGCGATGATCGGCCTGCTCACCATCGGAATCTTGGTTGTGTGGCGGCTCGTTCCGCCGAAGCTCAAGGCGATTCCTGGAGCCCTGGTTGCCATTACGGTCAGCACGCTCATCGCGATGTCCATGAAGCTAGAGCTCGACCGAGTTAGCCTGAAGGGCTCCGGTTCTGGTTTCCAAGCCCCGATGATCCCGACGGATAACTGGGGTGCGGTCATCACCGGCGCGCTCGTGGTAGCCGTCGTTGCCAGCGTTGAGTCTCTTTTGAGCGCAGTCGCCACGGACCGAATGCACACGGGTCCCCGAGCGAACCTCGATAAGGAACTGATCGGTCAAGGCATCGGTAACACGATCTCCGGACTACTCGGCGGCTTGCCGATCACCGGCGTCATCGTCCGAAGCTCGGCCAACATCAACTCCGGTGCGAAGTCGAACCTCTCCGCAATCCTCCACGGCGTCTTTATCGTGCTTTGCGCGGCCTTCCTCGGTTTCGCGATGGAGCAGATTCCTCTCGCTGCCCTTGCCGGCCTGCTCTGCTTCGTGGGTTCGAATCTGATCAACAAGGATCACATTCGTGACCTCATGCGACACAAGGAGCTGCCGGTCTACCTGGTCACCTTGCTTGGGGTCGTCACGACAAACCTACTTGAAGGCGTTGCCTTTGGATTGGTTCTTGCCGTGATCCTACTGGTTCGCCGCCTTGCCCACCTTGAGGTGAAGATCACCGATAAGGACGACATTCAGGTTGTTCACATCGATGGATCGCTTACTTTTGCCACCGTACCGAAGCTCACAAAAGAGCTCGCCAAAGTGAAAGAAGGCACGGTCGTACGGATCGAACTTCACTCCGACTTTATGGACCATGCCGCCTTTGAGGCGATGCATGCATGGGAAGCCAGCCACCTACGGACGGGTGGCGAAGTGGTCATTGATGAGTTGCATCAAGACTGGTACCGCAGCGCTTCGGAGCAGCTGCCACGCGTTCGTCGTTCATCGGTTCGTGCATCAAACAAGCCGATCGCCGTTTTAGCTGGAACAGAAGAAAATGTCGAAAATTAAGCCTGCAGAGATCGTCAACAACGTGGTCAAGTACTACCAAACCAAGTTCAACAAGGTACGACCACTCCTTAAACAGCTCGTGCAAGACGGCCAAAAGCCACACGCTTTCGTCATCACCTGCTCTGACTCGCGCGTCGTGCCAGACATGGTTATGGGCAGCGATCCGGGCGAAATCTTCGTGGTGCGCAACATCGGCAACATCGTCCCGCCAAGCTATAGCAAGCCGATCGAGCAGTCCGTTGGTGCCGCCCTCGAGTACGCCGTCGAAGTGCTCAACGTGCCAAACATCGTGGTCATGGGACACGGCGATTGCGGCGCAATGAAAGCCGTGCTTGCCGGTCAAACGGGTCTTCGCCATGTCGATGGCTGGCTTAAATACGCCGAGTCTTCCCACATTCGCTACAAGATCGACGATGAATTCGGAGCAGGACTTGCGCCTCACGACCGACTCTCGCAGATCAACGTTCTCCAGCAGCTCGAGTCGCTCCGCACCTACCCACCGGTCGCCCACCGACTTGAAGCCATGTCGATCACGCTCCACGCTTGGTGGTTCGATATCGAAACTGCCCGCGTGCTGACGTTCAATGTTCGCAAGAACCAGTTCGTACCGCTCGAAGAGGTTTATCCAGTTCTGGACCCAGAAACGGAGAGTCTTGTGAAGCAGATCGAAGCCCAGTTCGTCAAATAAGGTTGCCCGGAACATCCGTCCGGTAAGTCCGCGTACCTAGAGACTGTCCGCAAGTTGCGGACAGTCTCTATACTTGATCCCGTTGGAAACTTCGCGAAGTAGCCGAACGGGTTCAAGTCGCGAGTTTGCCAATGGAGGAACGTTCTTGATCGCCTTATCCGCAGCAGCCTTACTTGTCGCATTTACCCCCATGCAGTCCGAGGCACCTCGCCTCATGCGCTTCCCAGACGTGCACGGAAATCGAGTTGTCTTCACCTATGCCGGTGACCTCTGGATTTCTGGCCTAGATGGCGGAGCCGCCCGCCGGCTCACCAGTAGCCCTGGCCTCGAAACGAACGCAAAGTTCAGCCCAGACGGAAGTCAAATCGCATTCACCGCTCAGTACGAAGGAGCATCGGATGTTTACGTGATCGGTACCGAAGGCGGAGAGCCAAAGCGCCTCACCTTCGATCCTGAGCCAGACAACGTGATGGAGTGGACGCCAGATGGCAAGATTGCCTACTCGAGCACCAACGGAAGCTTCGTCAACCGACAGCCTCGACTTTGGTACGTCAACCCCGAAGGTGGCTTGCCAATTCGAACCGTCATCGCAGAAATTGCTCAAGCCTCTTTCTTCGCCGACGGGAAACGCATGGCGTTTAACCGCCAGAGCTCGAACGCGTTCAACTGGCGCCGCTACCGAGGCGGCACCCAGGGTCGAATCAGCTTCTACAACTTCGAAACCAACCAGTACAGCGAGCTTCCAGCCGGTCGCGAGCAGTCGTACAACCCGATGGTGGTTGGGAACACCGTCTTCTACATCAGCGACCGAAACCAGGGAACGCTGAACCTGTACCGGTACGAACTGGATACCAAGAAAGAAACCCAGATCACCAAGTACACCGACGCGGACATTAAGTGGCCCGCAACGGACGGAAAGAACATCGTCTTTGAACGAGATGGCTACCTCTTCCGGTACGACATTGCGGCCAACACTTTCACGACGGTTAAGCCGGACATCAAGGGCGAGAACCTTTGGTCCCGACCTTATGTTCGCCCCGTGGCCAACCAAATTTCGGCAATGGCCCTTTCACCAAGCGGTCAGCGACTCCTGGTTGAAGCTCGAGGCGAGTTGTTCTCCGTGCCCGCCAAGAACGGCGACACGCGGAACGTCACCGGCACGAGCGGAACGCGAGAGCGGTTCCCAGCCTGGTCTCCAAACGGCAAGCACATCGCCTTCGTGAGCGATGTTTCTGGATACTACGAAGTTCATCTTCAACCGCAGATGGGTGGAGAGGCTCAGCAGCTCACCACCGCGAAGCTCCCGATTTCGAGCATCGAGTTCAGTCCAGATAGCCAGCACCTGTTGCTGGGTACCGAGTCGAACGAAGCCTACTTGCTCGAGATTGCGACAAAGAAACTCACGAAAGTTGTCCAATTCCGTTACGGCGGCGGTGGATTTGAGTTCTCGCCGGACACCAAGTGGATCGTTTGGACGCAGGGACTTCCGAGCGGCATGAGCGCCGTCATGTTGTACGACATCGCCACCGGCAAGACGACCCAGGCTACGAGCGGTCGGTACGTGGACGGCGCTGCGACGTTCGACCAGAACGGCAAGTACCTGTACCTAACGTCTACCCGCACGTTCAATCCGACATTTGGAGCTTACGAGTTCAGCTTGAAGGTTGAAAACGGCGATCGCGTTTACGTGATTCCGCTTAGCAAGGACACCAGCAACCCATTGGTTGCCCCGGGTGACGAAGAGCCCGAGGCAAGCGCACCACGTCCGCCTGCAGGTGGTCCTGGCGGCCCTCCGGCGGCAGCCCCGGCTGCGCCAGCAACCAAGATTGACCTCGAAGGTCTCGAGTCCCGAATGATTCCTCTGCCATACGGCGCAGGTCAGTACGGAATTCTTGGCGTTGCAAACGGTGTGCTGGTATTCGATTCCGGCACGGTCACCAAGTTCGATCTCAACTCGCGGGAATCCGTGCCCATCGCTACCGGAATGGTCGGTCGGGTTACGACAAACGCCACGCGAACTAAGGTCGCTTATCAAGTTGGTCCGGTCATCGGCATCGCCGATATTCGCCCTGGCCTCGCGGTCGGCGCTGGACGCGTGGACACGAGCGGCGTCGAAATGACCCTCAACCCTCGAGACGAGTGGAAGCAGATGTTCTGGGAAGCTTGGCGCTTCGAAAAGACGAACTACTACGATGCCAACATGCGCGGCCTGGATTGGGATGCCATCGGTAAGCGGTACGCGGGTTACCTGCCGTACTTGAACCACCGAAGCGATCTCAGCTACATCTTCGGTCTGATGATCAGTGAACTTGGAACAGGGCACTCCTACGTTCAGGGTGGAGACTTCGGCCCTGGCCCAACGCCACTTAATGTGGGTCAGCTTGGCGTCGACTTCGAAGCTACCGGCAACTCGATTCGGTTCAAGAAGATTTATCGAGGAGAGATCTTTGAGGAAGCACGGCGCGGTCCTTTGGGAGATCCAGGAATCAACGTGGCGGAAGGCGAATACCTTCTGGCCATCGATGGTCGACCGGTCAACCGCAACGTTCACCCGAACTCGCTCCTGCTCGGAAAGGCGGGTCGGTTCGTGACCTTGACCGTTAACAGCACGCCAAGCACCGAAGGTGCGCGAAAAGTTCGCGTTCGAACGATCGCGAGCGAAGCCAACCTTCGCTACGTCTCGTTCGTCGAGGAGTGCCGACAGAAAGTCGAAAAGGCATCGGGTGGCCGAATTGGCTACATGCACGTGCCAAACACCGCGTTCGAAGGAAGCGTCGAGTTCATTCGCGGCTTCTATAGCCAGACCGATAAGGACGCTCTGATTGTCGACGAGCGATGGAACGGAGGCGGATACATCCAGCCTTGGTTCGTCGACACGCTCGCGAGAAAGCAGCGAATCGGAATCCAGCCTCGACACGGAGAGGACACGCCAGAAGCCCCGACCATTGATGGTCCAAAGGCAATCCTGATCAACGGCTATGCCGGATCAGGCGGAGACTTCTTCCCATGGATGTTCCGACAGTCCAAGCTCGGCCCACTCATCGGCACCCGAACTTGGGGCGGCCTCGTTGGTATCAGCGCAGGCGCGCCATTGGTTGACGGCGGTTCGGTTACCGCACCATCGTTCAGCCTCTTCGATCGAGAAAAGAACGAGATCATTGCGGAGAACACCGGCATTGACCCAGATATCGAAGTCGATGCTCGACCAGACCTCTGGGCGAAGGGCCAAGATCCGCAGCTCGAGAAGGCCATTGAGTACCTGATGGAGCAGCTTGCGAAGCTTCCGCCGAAGAAGAAGCGAACGGTCGTTCCTCAAGTTGGCCCGAAAGGCCGCGTCGGTGGCTGAAAAACGCGAAAAAAAGCATTGAAAATTACGTCTATTCGGCTACAATTTTAGTAGCCGAATAGATGTCCCGCATATGCGTGACTCGTGATTTAAGATGTCAGTCAACTTTTCGTTCTCACTAGCGAGCTCAACCCAGAATCCAGCTGTCGTTGCCAGCCACCCGTTGTCCGACTTGATCGTCAGCGGCGTGGCGGCACCGGTCAGCTCCCGCTTACCAAAGGTCTTCACGACGTCCTCGCTTGCGCCGCAAACTTATCAAGCGGCACCGAGTACTCGAACCGTTGTTTTGGGTCGCCCGCCCCAACGCAAAACCGAGATCCTCGGGGCTGAGTTTGATGCTATTTCGGTTGCTGGCGAACTCTATGTGGCGTTTAAACCTCTCACTTGCGTCTTCGGCTGGGAGATCATCAGCATCGGCGGCGGGATCGCAAAGATCTGCATCAATGGCGACGTTCACTTCTTCGACTTCATCGTGGAAAGCAATCGCGGTTACATGCACGTCGGACAGATTTTGGAAGCGATCGAAATGAACGGCGGCACAGATCCGTTCGCCTCAAGTTCTGCTTTCGCCTGAGTTTTCTTGGGAAAACGGAGATCGTTTGATCTTTTAACACTTCAGCGATAGAGTGCTTCTATGTCGCTTCGCGTACTTTCTCTCGCCGACTTGCCCGCCGCAAAAATGGAGCGGGTGATTGTTCACTGGACCGGTGGGCCGTACAACGCATCGGAGCTTGACCGAGAGCACTATCACTTTCTGGTCGAGGGTGATGGCGATGTGATCAAGGGCGACCATTCGGTGAAATCAAACGAGGTCGTAGTTCCTGGCGGAAATTATGCGGCGCACACCCTAGGCTGCAACACTCGCTCGATCGGAATCTCCGCGTGCTGCATGCTTGGAGCGCAGGAAGGTACGACCGGTCGCCCCCTTCGTGCTGGTAGCAACCCCATGAAGCAGACTCAGTGGGAAAAGTTGGCCCTCGTAGCCGCTGACCTGTGCGAGCATTACGATATTCCGGTGACTCGCGAAACGGTCTTGGGGCATGGTGAGGTTCAGAAGAACTTGGGAATCCCCCAACGCCAAAAGTGGGACCCGATGGCGCTGCCTTGGGATACGAATTTCCAGAAGCCGGCGAACTATGCCGCCGTCGGAGACATGTTCCGCGCCCGAGTCCGCGCGGCGCTCAAGCCAGTTCCCAACGTCGAGATCTCCCCTGAAGCACGGGTCTTGATCCGAAACGAGTTCTTCCCCGCGATTCTAGAGGACGGATCCAGTTGGGGTGCGCTGAAGGCCATGACCACTAAATTTGGCTGGAAGCTCGTTAAACTCACCGCCAAAACCGCGACGGTCCAGATCGGCGCGGAAGCGCATGTTTTGGACTTTATCAACGATGGCGGAACGGGGTACGTCCAACTGATCGACCTGGCCAAGGCATTGGACCTACAGATCAGTTGGGACGCGATATCTCGCACGATCAAACTCGACTAACGTCGGCTAAAATGGTGCCCATGCCGATGCCGGTTCTTGCCGCTCTTCTGGGTTTTTGGGCACCCACTTTTGACTTCCACGAATTTGGTCCGTACGACTCTGCGGTACCGAAAGTGGAAACGACCCTTGGGTACTCGCTCGGGAGCCGAATCACCACCTATTACGACCAGGAACGAGTGGTTCTCGGGATCGCAAACAAGGCCGGATCGCGGGTCCGGGTTACCGAATTTGGCAAGAGCGTTCAGGGCCGCCCTTTGCGAGTCATCGCAATTTCGAGCCCGAAAAACATCCAGAACCTCAACACCATCCGCGAGGCGCACCAGAAAATTGCTCGCGGCGAAGACGTTGACCTGAGCAAGCTACCGACTCTGGTTTGGATCAATCAGAGCATCCACGGCAACGAGCCGGCCAGCTTCGAAAGCGCGATGATGTTGATCTACAACCTCGCCGCGAGCCGAAACGCCCGGATCACGAAGATTCTCGACGAATCGGTAGTGCTCGTAAATCCCGTCTACAACCCTGATGGCCACGAGCGGTTCGGCGTTTACTACAACAGCATTGCCCGGGGCGGAAGCGCGCCGAGCATTTTTGAGCAACAAGAACCCAGCCTGATCCACGGACGAACGAATCAGTACCGATTCGACATGAACCGAGACCGCGTGGCTTTTTCTCAGGACGAAACACGGCAGGAATTTGCTGAATTCCTAAAGTGGTCGCCGCAAATCTACGTCGACCAGCACGGGCAGGTCGGAACCTACTTCTTCCCGCCCGAACCGATGTCAATCAACCAAAACGTCGACCGGGATCGGAACAACAAGTGGACCGATATTATC
This sequence comes from bacterium, assembly GCA_027485645.1. Taxonomy (GTDB): domain Bacteria; phylum Armatimonadota; class Fimbriimonadia; order Fimbriimonadales; family Fimbriimonadaceae; genus Fimbriimonas. Next base: position 124,887 of record JAIXQR010000001.1, on the reverse strand, counting down.
GGCCAAAACATCGGCCGAGAGTTCGATAAGAAAGGCTTCCAGTACTACGTAAAGGACGCCTTTGACCTTTACTACCCCGGTTATCTTGACTCTTCCACCACACTATCTGGCGCGATCGGCATGACGCACGAGACGGACGGCGGCAAGTACGTAGCGGCTCGACGCGGCGACGGCTCCATCCTCACCCTTCGACGCGGAATCGAAAAGCATTTCACCTCCGCTCTCGCCGTTGCCGACGCGGCGGCTCAGAACCGACTTGCCCTCTTGCAGAGTGCAGCTAGCTTCAAGAAGAAGGTCGTTTCAGGAGAGGCAGCTGGTAAGTTCCAGCGGGTAGTCGTGTCTAGCGCTGACCCTCGGCCGCTCAAGCGACTTGCGGACCAGCTCGGACGCGGTGGCATCAAGTCCAAGTGGGCTCAGGAAGCGTTCACTCAAGAGGATGCAAACAATTACTGGACAGGCAAGCGCGGCAAAGCCGAATTCCCCGCTGGCTCGCTCATCATCGACATGAATCAGCCTCAGGGCGCGCTGGCCAAGGCCCTGCTCGAACCCGGACAGAGCTTTGAGAAGGAGTTCATCGAGCAGCAGGTCGCGAAGAAGAAGTCTGCTCCGGACGGCGAAACCTACCCAGGCCCAGATGAATCCGAGTTCTACGACATCACGGGCTGGTCACTTCCGTTCGCTCACAGCCTGCAAGCTAGCTGGTGCGAGTCGCGAGCGACCGTTCGAACATCGGATGCGCTTGAGCCTTTAACGTCGAAGGAAGCCTCCAAGTCCACCATTGGATACGCAATCGCCTATCAGGACCAGGATGACATCCTGGCCGTTCACGACATTCTCGCGGCTGGGGTGAAGGGCTCCATCACCAACAAGCCTATGAAGCTTGGTAGCCAAACTTACGGCGCTGGAACGTTCCTGTTCCTTGCCGACCGCAACGAAGACGGCTACGAAGCGGTCATCTTTGAAAAGGCAAAGGCAAGAGGCGTCTCCGTTGAGGGCCTGCTCACGAGCTATCCGTCCGAGGACCGCTATGGCCCCGGCTCTGGCACGGTCCAGCTTTTGCAGAAGCCGAAGATCGGAGTTGTCTTTGGATCCGGCAGCAACTTGGCAAGCGTCAGCGGCACCTGGTTCGCTTTCGATCGTGTCTTCAAGCTGCCATTTGATGCGCTCTCGACTTCCGCCCTCAGCGGGAATCTGAGTGAATACACCGCAATCATCGTCCCGCCAGGAGCAAATGCTTCGACGAGCGACCGGTTAAAGGATTGGGTTCGCAGCGGCGGACGACTGATTGTCCTGGAGGATTTGGGCTGGGCGCTTGGACCATCTGGCTTTGTCAGCCTCGACCGCGCGAAGGCCGAAACGCAGCCGCTCCCCGGAACCCTGTTCCGCGCGAATGTTGATGCCCGAAGCACGCTGAGCTACGGCTATCCAAGAAGTGCCGAAGGAAAAGTTGAGATCGGCGTTCCAATTGCCGGATCCTCATTCTTTAGCGTTCGAAAGGAAGGCGGTTCGGTCGTTACCCTGCCGGACGAGAAGACCTCGAAACTCTTGAGCGGATGGTCTTGGCCCGACGAATCTGAGAAAGCAATCTCAAATACGGTGTTCCTCCAGGATGCACCTTTCGGCCGCGGGCACGCCTACCTATTCACCTGGGAGCCAACCGATCGGGCAATGTGGCCCGGTCTGCACAAGCTCCTGCTGAACGCAATCTTGCTCTGATCCTTACCGACGTCTGCGCCGTTTCTTCGGCGCAGACTCCGCAACCTGCTTTAGCTCGTTCGCTTTCGCGAGATCTTGCGAGACTGGGTCCAGCGTCCCTCGAATCACAATCGCGTGTGGTACGGGTCTTGAAGGCGTGCTTGCCGTGCTGTGTCCGGACGCCAAGATCGAGGTGTCGAAGACCAGCGAGGTCGAAAAGCCACTGTCGAGCAGAATGGCTTCTAGGACGCCGGCAGCGGCCAGTGCCTTCGCAAACTTCGCGCTGCTGACCGAGCCCTTAGAGGCGGCGTAAACCATGTTTCCGCTTGCGTCAACGCCGATGGCTGCCCGGCGGCGAGCATCCTGGATGTCCGACGCGCCGTAAACGTTCATGTCGTCCCGCTCGCGGGCTACGCCTGCGTGAACCAGCCACACGCCGCCCATGAAAACGTCGGTGACGTCTGGCATAAAGTCTCGGAAGGCCGCGTCGGTCCGCATTGTTTCGGCCTGGAAAGGCAAAATCGCCAAACCGCTGGGGCCCCACATCATGACCGGCCGATTCCGCAATTTTTCCCAACGGAGCTTCTCCTCGTCGCCAATGACTTCGGGCTGATCGTGGGTTTTGCACGGGCCGACGAGGCGATTGTCGGTGGACTTTATCGCCGCCATCGCAAAGAAGGTGCCATTGATGCCCGCCTGGGCGCCAGTGCGTTGAATAAATTCCAGCACGCCTTCTCGGGTTTCCGACGTTACCGTTTCGGGAGTTCCACCGGTCATCAGCACGAGCTTTACGTCCTCGACCTCCTCAATGCGGAGCGTGATTGGGGCCGTAGACATGGGTGCCTGGAAGATTCCGAGAGCACCACCCGCGAGCGACTTTGTTCGATCTTCGAGCGCTTTCTCGATCCGCGTGTGAACGTAGCGATTGACGCAGAATAGGCTCGGCGATTCCTCAGCGAGGCCATTTTCAATGCTGAACGCCATCTTGTAGCCGACCGATTTCGTCAGCTCTTGCGTGGTCTGGTCGTTCTTGCCGTTCGGATAAGCGAGGAAATCGACCTTCACTCCCAGTTCGCGCTCTAACTCTTCTTTGGAATCTCGTAGTTCCTTTTCTTGCTCAAAAGGATCCAGCTTCGAAAGGTCGTCGGGGTGCGTTATCGTGTGGGAGCCGACGGTGAAGAGCGGGTCTTTGACCAACTCCCTCAACGTTTCATAAGTCATCTTAGGGTGTTCGCCGTCTTGCTTGCCCACGAAGCCGGTGTGGACGAAGACAGCGGCGGGGAATCCGTACTGCTTCAAGATGGGCCAGGCATTGTCGTAGAAGCCCTGGTAGTTGTCGTCAAACGTCAGAACGACCGCCGTCTCTGGAACCTCCTTACCGCTGGTGAGGTGATCGTGAAGGTCTTGGATAGAAATGGGCACCGCGCCTTGGGCCTGCAACATTTCCATTTGCTCGGTGAACTCCTTGACGCTGCAGTCGAACCACTGCGATGTTCGCGTTCGCTCCGGAATCACGTCGTGATACATCAGAACCGGAATACGGCGATTCTGTGATTTGAGGGAGATTTCCGTATAGGCCGGTGGCGGCGGAGTCGGTGCTGGCGCTTTGAGCTCGGTTGGGGCCTCAATTTGCGGCGGACCACCATGACCCGAGAACATCTGACAAGATGCCAAAGGAATTCCAAACATCGCTATCTGAAGCGCAATTAATCTTCTGGGGTTTCGCACCGGTCCCACTGATTTACCCGGAAGAGTGGTATGACAGTCGCATATGGTCCCGATTCTTGTAGCGATGACGCTCCAATCGTCGCAAAACCCGCCGGTTCGAAAGACCTCTTTGACCGGAGAAATTCGGATCCATCGAGAGTTTCCCTCCGAGATTTTTCGCAACAAACGGAATGTTTCGGTCTATTTGCCACCCAACTACGGTGGTGAGCCGAAGCGACGCTACTCCGTTCTTTACATGCACGACGGACAGAACGTCTTCGACGGCATGACTTCGTACATTCCGAACGCCGAGTGGCGGGCGGACGAAGCGGCTCAGGCCCTCATCGAATCAAACGCGATTGAACCCGTGATCATCGTAGCGATCGACAATGCCCAGGCAGACCGAGCGAACGAGTTTTTGCCGACCCGAAGCCGAGATATGGGTGGGAGAGCGAAGGACTACGGACGATTTATGGTCGAAGAGGTTGTGCCGTTTATCAACAAGACCTATCGAACCAAGCTCGGGCCAAGCAACACGGCCATCGCTGGCTCGTCTTTTGGCGGAGTCGTGACCGCTTGCGTCGGCATGCAGTACCCCGATGTCTTTGGCAAGCTCGCTATCCTCTCGCCGTCGGTCTGGTGGGATAACCGAGTCCTTCTGAAGATGGTTTCTTCGATGCCGAAGAAGCCCCAGCAAAAGATTTGGATCGACATCGGCACGGCCGAGGGGAGTCTTGCCGTGCGGGACACCCACGACTTAGCCGACGCTTACACCACGAAGGGTTGGAGACTTGGCAAGGACCTCTTTGTCTACGTCGACCGAGATGCCGAACACAACGAGCGAGCCTGGGCGAGTCGATTCGGAGAAATCCTGCTCACCTTCTTCCGAAAGTAGATTCAGCGAGATCGGCGTGAGAAGAAGAGCTTGGTGGCCTTTGCCAAAATTCGCAGGTCCATGGCCGGAGAACGGTGCTTGATGTAGTACAGGTCGTACTGCAGCTTCACCAGGCTATCTTCCTCTGAGACGCCGTAGTGGTACATAACTTGCGCCCAGCCAGTGACGCCCGGCTTCACTGAATGTCGGGCCCGGAAGAACGGAATCGTTTCGCTCAAGAGCAGGGTGAACTCAGGCCGCTCCGGTTGGGGACCGATCAAGCTCATTTCGCCTCGCAAGAGATTCCAACTCGTCGGCAAATTTTCTAGCCCGGTATTTCGAAGGAACCGGCCGACTTTCGAGAGCACGGGTGCATCGTCGCGCCAAGCTGGAGCGGTCTCGGACTCGGATAAGTCCTCGATGCGGAATCGGAGCATCTGGAACTCGGCTCCGCCCTTTCCAATTCGGGGATCGGTCGTAAACAGGGGCCCTTTGTTGTTCGTCGCTAGGTTGAGAACCCAGATTACGGGCGCGGCAAGCGCCGTTACGGCCATCCCGAGGATCGAGACAACAATATCCACCGACCGAACAAGCAAATCGTGGACAAATGGATGGGGCGCCTGCTCCATCGGGAACATGATCCCCCAGTTGTCACCAACGTGCTCAACGACGATCTTTTCGGTGAGCGACTCGTACAACGCGGGCATGCTGCAAACGCGAATGCCGCGCTCTTTGGCGTTGATGAGCAGGCTGAAGACGTCCGCGCCGATCTGGACCTTATTGACCGCAAGCGCAAGAGTATCCACCTGATGGCTCTCAATCACGGAGAGGGCACTTGCTGACGAGCTCAGGACTGGGTAACCGCCCTTGATGGAGCCGACCTTTTCTGGATCGTCATCGATGAACCCGACGAGCTGGTAGTCCTGATCTCCCCGAACGGCTTTCCCGTGCAGCTCTTCCGCAAGGATGCTGCCGCTCACGCCCGCGCCGACGATGAGTACGCGCATGGTGAACGGGATGAACTTGGCAAGGACGTAGAAGGCGACTCGCCACAGGGCAAGGCTAGCAAAGGCCACGCCAGCGTAACGGTAAGCCGTCAAATGGTCGCCGTCCGGAGCCGGAACTTGGTACATCAGGCGGGCAACGCCAATCGCCAGGATCGCCCCGAGCGTTGCGCGGTGGGTGCGGCTCCAACTGCTGGCACGAGAAAGGCTGTACAGATTGCCACTGATCGCGAGAACAATCCACACCAGGCTCCCCATGAGCAAGGCGGCGATTTCTTGATTGGTAAAGGCGACCGGGCGCTCTGAATGGCGCAGTAAGGTCGCGAAAACCATGGGTGCCAGCAGCGCTACGGTGTCCCCGAAGCCCAACAGCCAGCGCCCTTCTTTGTGGGTGAGAAGGCTACGTCTGCCCGCAGCGACTTCTAGCGAATTCGCCCCCTGCGGTGAACCATTCTTTCCCGGTTTAGCTCTCTCGTCTAACCGAACCATTTGCCCCCTAGCAAAATTGCTTATTCATCTCTCGCGAAGTTCCAATGAGACCTCAGCGTCTGCGTTGTGCATCTTCAGTATGCGCCTAAGTTTTGTTAAATCACCGAACTTTTTGACCGTTGTAAAGCAAAAACGGACCAACCCTCGATGAGAGGGTTGGTCCGTTAGCTTCGATTATCGGGTCAGCGAGCGGATCAGCGCGAGCGAGATTCCCGCCGAAGTGATCGTCTGGGTGATCGTTTGGAGCGCGTTGACGTTGTCCTTCAATCTAACAGCCTGGACCTTCGTTGGAATCAGGATGTTGTCGCCAAGTTCAATTCGGACTCCCTTCTGGTATCGAACGATGCCACCAGTGGCTCGAATGATCAGAATCTCCTGAATCGATGCGTCGTTCGTGAGTCCACCGGCTCGTGGCAGGTAGTAGTCAAGTCCAGCGCCTGGCTTGTAAAGGATCGCGGAAGGAAGCACAACTGCACCGGTCACGGTGACGGTGGTCGGCGTCTCCGGTACGTTGATCACGTCGCCGTCCTTAAGGATCGGGTCCAGCGTACTGTTCGGCTTTCGCAGAGCACCGCGAAGATCGATATCGAGGTTGCCAGAAGGAACGAGTTCGTTCTCTCCGAGCTTTCGAGCATTGGTAGCGGCTTCGCTTCGAAGGGCGGCGGCCAAGGCTTGGTCAAGGCTTGCTCCAGGCTGAAGTCCCTGATCGTTCGCGCCTCCGGTCTGAATCGGCAAGATGCTGGCCGAAGACGAGATAGTTGCTCCTTGCGAGAAGACGATTCGGAGTCGGTCAAGGTCAGCGAGTGCCGTTGCTCGTCGGTACTCCGCATCTGCAACCAGCAATAGCGTGCCGGCGATTCGAGGCTGAAGTGCCAACTGCTTTGGTGTCGTCAAGTAGGCCGGATCTCGGTTGAATTCCGTTCCTTCTGGGAAGGCACCGGAAACGAGGCCACCGGCGCGCTGGATCAGGTTGCTCAGGCGGTCGTTCGTACCTGTGAGCATGTACGGACCAGGGAATCGAACCTTTCCGTTGATATAAACGAGACGCGCTCGCTCTTGAATGTCACTTCGCGCCGGAAGGGTGACTTGGTCGCCAGGCTTGATCACCGTGCTTGCTGCTGGTGCACCATTGATAACGTCCATGACGGAGATTCGCTCGACCGGTGTGCCAGCTGGCTGCCAGGCTCGCGAAAGCTCGATGACGGAAGAAGCGTTTGGCAACACGCCACCAGCGAGGGTGACGAGGTCGGCTAGTTTGAGGTTGCTCGAAGTTGGATAGTTCCCCGGTCGCTGAACGGCGCCCGAGATTCGGACCGTTTCCGTAACGGTGAACTTGGCTTCTGCCTCAGTGAAGACGGAAAGTCGATCCTTAATATTGATCTCTACGTTTGCGGAAGGATCGCCCTTCAGCACTGCACTGAGGTCAATGATCTCCAATGGGCCCTGCGTCCCGTTCGGGTTCACGCGCTGCAAGTATGCCTTGCTCTTTTCAGCCGTTGGCAGCAAACCACCGGCAACCTCAATCAGGTCTTTTAGGCGCATGCCAGCAGACTTGGTGAAGGTTCCAGGGCGCTGAACAGCTCCCGTGATCTCAACGATCTGCTCGGGATAGAAGTCGGCCGTAGCGAAGGTGTTGACGGTGAGAACGTCGTCGTCTTGAAGAACAATATTTTCGGCAGGATCGCCGACGGCGGCCTTGGCGAGGTTAACGCGTACAAGCGGACCGGGGCGGCCATCAGGAAGCGCCCGCTGAAGAAGTCCAACTCGGTCGTTTGCCGTTGGCAGCAAGCCGCCAGCCTGAATCAAAAGGTCGCGCAACGTTTGGCCGTTCGAGCGAACGTATAGTCCTGGTCGCTGAACCGCTCCCGAAATGGTCACTCGGCGAGGGCTAAGGAATTGCGTTTCCTTGATGCTATAAACCCTAATTCGGTCGCTTGGCTGAAGTTCGATGTTAGCGGCAGGAATCTTTGCAATCGCGTCGCGCAGTCGAACCGGAATCAGCGTCGTCGAACCGTCTGGATTCTGGCGGTAGAGGTCCGCTCGGTCGAGGTAGGTGTCCTCAATGGTTCCGCGGGCGAGCAGAAGGAGATCGGAAACCCGCATTCCTTTCGAATAGCCAAAGGATCGTGGCTGATCAACTGCACCTTCAATGCGAACTGCGTTTTGAACGATAGGTCGGATGCTGAAAATGTCAACCGAGTCGCCATCGTACAGAACTGGGTTGTCCGACGTGCTTCGTCCCAAAAGGTTAGCATCGATCAGAACTCGGGAGACTCCAGGTCGAACCGACTCGACGGAGACCTGCTGGGTGATACCGGTCGGCTTGGCGCCGCCAGCGTAGGCCAGCACATCTTTAAGCTTTTCGCCAGAGCGAATCTCGTAGATCGCCGGGCGTCGAACTTCGCCTTGGACGGTAATTCGGGAGTCTGCTGGTGGAATGAAAATCGTGTCGCCAGGCTGCAGCGGCACATCGAGGCTGCCATCACCCTGGAGCAGAAGTCGGTACAGGTCAATTCGCTTGAGCGGAGTGTTGAACCGTCGAAGCTCGATGTTGCGGAAGCTACCCGTGTCGTTTGGACCACCGGCGGCATACAGCGCGTTGAAGAGCGTGATGATGCTCGGGACCTCGTAGGTTCCTGGAGCGTAGGCATCGCCCAAGATTCGAATGGAAATCGTTCGGAGCTCGGCTAGCTGGGTTTCGACCTGAGCGTCTCGGAGATAGCGGTTAGAAATTCGCGTAATCGTGAGGTTCGCTTGTCCAACGGTTTGACCTCGAACAACTACTCGCTCGCCTGTTCCGGGAACGGTGATGCCGCCGGTTGCGTCGACTCGAACTTGCTGGGTCGTCGGAGCCTGAACGGGGCTCGCAATCCGAATGCTAAGGAGGTCACCAGGTCCGATCTGATATCGCTCGGGAACTGGCAGGTTTGCTCCGCCCTTGAGCATCTGGTCAGGACCGACTGCAGTCTGGAGGGAGTTTCCACCGCCCGCGGCTCCGCCAGCTCGTCGCTGATCGATCAGGAGTCGCGCTTCTTTGAAGTACTCAAAGCCGAAGACCGGAAGACTTTTTACGACTGGCAGTTGTGGGCTCGCCCCAGGTGCGATCGGTGCAACGATGGGAGGAGCGCCCTGGGCTGGAGGTGCACTCTGAGCACTTCCGGCAGTCGCGGTTCCCGCGGTTGCCGTGCCCGTCGTAGCTGGAGCACCCGTTGTAGCGGTGCCGGTGGTCGCAGTACCGGTAGTTGCAGTTCCAGTGGTTGCCGTTGTTCCGGTCGTCACGCTGCCTGTAGTAGCGGTAGAAGCCGTAGTGGCGGTTGCTCCTGTGGTAGCGGTTGAACCCGTGGTCCCCGTCGTGCCAGCCGTGCCGCCAGTGGTTTGATTCTGGTCGGCGATTGTTATCGCGCTTCCAAGAATGAGCGCACCGCAGGCCAGAGTAGGGCCAATGCGACGCAGCCAAGAAACCAAAACCGGAGAATATTGCGAATTTCGCATGAGCAACCAAAAACGCGTCCAGACACGCGTTCCTCGGAAGCGAATCATACCACCGGATGGCCTATTAGACTATAGTCACAGAGGCTGGATATACTCAGCGTCGCGAGGGTGCCGATCAGCACTGGAGAGGAATTGAATGGATAACGGTGGATCTGGATTTGTTGCGAAGATCAAACCTCACCTCCCCGAGCTGAAGAAGGGTGCCGGATTGATCATTGGAAGCGGCCTATTGTCGGCAGCGGTTGCGTACGGAATCATCGCCGTGCGACCAGCCGAGTATCGAGCCACCAGTAGCTTGATCCTGCCCGCTTCGGCAGTCTCATCCTTAACGGCCGCCCTCCCATTCTTGAGCAAAGAGGCATCACCACTTTCGGTCTTGACCGGTATCGGAAAGAGCTCACGCACCTTCCTTGAGCTGTCGCAAGCGACCAAAATCTCAACCGAAGAGCTTCGAAACCGGCTTCATTGGGAAGAAAACGCCACGACAAACCAGCTCACGCTTTCTTACGTTGACCCTAAGAAGGAGAAGGCGGTGAACGTTGTGAACATCGCGCTGGGGATTCTTAACCGAACTTCGGTGGCGGTCAGCGCTGGCCTCGGTAGTTCGCAGGCAGACGAAATCAACGCGGTTCTCAAAGATCGTGCTGGAAAGCTTGCTCAACTTGAGGAAGGACTTCTCACCTTCCAAAAAGAACTTCAGACCGCGCCGGATGCCGCGAATCCTTTTGCCTCTGGCGCCTATTTCTCAAGGCTAAAAGAAGTCGAGCTTGACCTTGCTAAGGTGGACAAGCAGATTGAAGTCGAACGCAATGCGGCGATCCGACGAGGTGAACCGGAACTCGAACGAACTTCCGGCCCCGCCAACCCAACTTGGCGCGAAAAGTTAGCGACCGCCGAATTCGAACTGCGCGTTGCCGAAACTCGTTTCGGTCAAGATGCGCCGGAAGTTGAAGCTCTTCGACGAAAGTTGAACGTAACCCGACTTCAACTTCAGAAAGAGATTCAGAAGTACATCGCGTCGGTACAGGAAGGGCTTGACGGAAAGTTTGCCGCTCTAGAATCCCAGCGACAGGTTCTTGAGATCCAACGCGAATATTTGACCGAGCAGTCGAAACTCGCGCCGCAAGAGAGCCTTGAGTTCCAGCGCCGAGTGCGAGAAATCGAAGCGCAGGCAAAGATCGTTGCTGATCTTCAGCGCCAATATGAGCTCGCGAAGTTGGACAGTGAGGTTTACCGAATCCAGTACACCACCCTCCAGCCAACCTACGTTGAGCCAGAGCCGGTTAACAAAGATGCCGCAAAGCCGACGTTGTTCTCGCTGGTTGGCGGCCTGCTGACCTCGGCTTACTGCATCATCTTCGCCGGCTTGTGGCGACGAGATAAGGCTACTTCGCGCCCTGCCGAAGATTGAACTTCGCCGAGATTTGCGCTCTTGCGCTCTTGCTTAGCATCGATCGCAGCCCTCGCTTGATGAAGGAGAAGAGGCCCGCTTTCGACAAGTCGCTGCTAGAGCTCATCCATTCCGGTCGGTAGGTCTTGTACAGCGCCTCGTAGACCGGCGCGGAAACTTGCACGTCGAGCTTGGTCTTCGCGTAGTTCAGAGCAAACTCGCCCAGCTCGGCTTGCCGTGCCTCACTTTGGACCGTTTCCGTCAAAGCAGCTTGCAACAGCTTTCGAGTTTCGGCACGCGCTTGCCCATCACCCACATTTCGACCGCTGAAGTTGAATTCGGCAAGCGCATCCACCGTTTCCGCAGAAACCACCCCCGCGAAACCGACTTTTCCAACCACGAACGTTGGCTTTCCTGCGGCGAGGCCCTCAAAAACGGACCGTCCCATTCCGCAAATCACGCTAGCCATTCCAAGGTACTTCTGCGCCGAGGTGCTCTCATCAACCGCACTGACGGCAATGACCTTTCCGGCTTCGGCATTCAGCCGCGCAACTTCGGCATAAATCTCTTCGGCAATCGAAGGCACGTCCGCATAACCGATATGTACGAAGCAGATCGGTGTTCCCGCTTTGTTCATGGCTTCGGTTACGGCAACGCCATCGAGAATGGAATCGCGGTATGCGGGCCCTATTCTCGCAATGCGCAAGAAGATCGGAGCATCGGCCGGGATTTTGTACTTCGTGCGGAATTCCGTCGCCTTTTCGGCCGATTGCAGTTCCTGAATTTCGTCAACGTCAATTCGCGCGGGCACGACAATCACGTCTTCTGGCTTAGCAACCGCGGTTTCAAGAATCTCCACCTTGTTCTCTTCGCTAAGACAAGTGGCAAACCTTAACTTTAGCGAGCTCATGATGCGAACCTCTAGAGGTTCCTTAACCGCCGGGCCGCCACAGCGCGTGTAAACCCAAGGGGTTAACGACTTCGAAGCAAACTTCATGATCTCAACCAGGCCAAGGGAACTAAACGTATGCACCACATCGAGCCGACCGGCGGCCTTAAGTTCTTGTAGCTTAGAAATCAGTCCAGATGACCAGCCATGTGAAATTCGGTCGAACTGAAAACCGGCGTCCTCAATGACCTTAGTTGGTGATGCCACACCGACCAAGTAGTGCACTTCGTGACCGCGTGACCGCATCGCCTTGCCTACAGAAACGGAAGTCCGAGTGTGTCCGCCAAGGCCAGCATCGAGAACCACGATCACGATTTTCATCGCGCCTAGGGTACCGCTTGACCAAAATCTGGTTACATAGGGCATGCCAACGGCATCCGAAACGTTCCTATTCGATCAACACCGCACCGGGCGCGCGCCCTTTGGAATTGGAACGGCAGAGGCACCAACCGAACGATGGAAGACCTGGCTCCCGAGCCACCCCAGCAAGGGCGCTGAGAGTAGCGCAGCATTTGATTCGGAAAGAAATTTGTACTTCGGCAGCCACGACGGATGCTTCTATTCTCTATCCAATAGCGGCAAGGTTCGCTGGATGTTTAAGACCGACGAGAAGATTTACAGTAGCCCTCAGCTCATCGACGATAAGATCGTGGTTTTTGCGGGTGGAAACGGCTATCTCTACGCTTTCTCGACCGATGGCAGTCTTCTTTGGCACTACGACCTCTGTCAAGGCTATCGTCCATCTGGCGCGGTCAAGCGAGCCATCGCAACTCTAAAGGAGCTTCCGGTAACGCTCGATTGGAAGCGAAAGTACTTGGTCACAACCAAGTCCTGGGCCTCTCCTTCGCTGCATCCAGGTGGATTCTTGATCGCGACAGGTTACGGAAAAGGACTTCACGCGGTGAACCTAGATGGATCGGGCCGCTGGAAATTTGACCTCGGCGCCCCGCAGTACTCGCTCAGCGGAACTTGCTTGGACCACGAAGGCAACATCCTTGTCACGGCCCTGGAAGGCGCGGCGTACAGCGTCGATGCCAATGGGAAGCAGAATTGGAAGGCATCGCTCCCGAAAGGATTTAAGAACTGGGGTACGCCAAGCTTCGATCCCGAAATGTTGCAGGGCTACTTCCCGGTCTCCAAGAAAGAAGAGTCGGCTTACGTCTTTGCTCTCGACCTCAACGGAGGAGTGCGATGGAAGGCGGAAGTGCCGGGCGGCATTCGCGGATCGGTCACCGTAGGCACGGGAGACCATGCCATCGTTTGCGGACTTGCCGGTGAAGTGATCTGGCTGAACCGAAAGACTGGAGCCATCGATCGAAAAGTGAGACTATCCAAGGACAGCCGTGCGCTCTGGACGACAGCCGCGATTGATCCTCAGGGCCACATCCTGTTGACCACGAAAGAAACGAACACCACGGGAAGCCTTGCCTGCCTGACTGCCGGAGGGGATTTGAAGTGGTCGACGCCGATCGGAAAGGCTCTCTCAACTCCCGTGATTGACGCAGAAGGATGCATCTACGTCGGCAGCTGGGATGGCTACTACCGCTGTATCCAGTCCTAAGCTGCCGGCTTCTTTCCGCGCTTGAGTTTCTTGAGAACCGGTGCGAAGTCGGCCTTCTTGGCGATCAACGCATCGGACCACTTGACCTTGTACCGCTTCAGGTAAGCGAACAAGAAGAGTAGGGCACCAACCGAGTAGCCAACGCTGCTCGCAATCGCGCCGCCTTGGATGCCCATGTTGAACTGCCGAATCAGAACGATCGACAGCGCAAGGTTCACGATGACCGCAACTGCATAACTGCGAGCGGCGAACAAAGGCTCGCCGCGGCCCGCAAGGTCGCCGCCCAGAACTTTGTAGATCACGCCGAGCAAAACGCCCGGAATCATGGTTCTCGTGGTGGCAGTGGCCTGATCAAGCGCCGACGGTCCCGCATCCGTGAGCTTTTGACCGAAGAACAGCATCATCAGCGGCCCAGCGGCAAAGTACAACGCCGCACCGGCCAGGATGGTGATGGGCAAAGTGAGTCGGAGGGCCTTGACCGACCGATCAACGGCGTCCTGAACCGAGTCAGAATTTGCGCTCTTGCTGATCAGAACCGTTCCGACGGCCGTCGGGATTTGCCAAAGAACCTCAACGAGGCTAACGCCCAAACCGTAGACGCCGACTAATCCAATGCTGACGCTCCGCTCGAGCACAAGCACGTTGATTCGATAGTTCAACGCGATCACAAATGCCGCGACGGCGTACTTCAGCCCGAGGTTGAGCATCTCGGAAACAACCGGCTTATCGAACCGAGGCCAGAATTTTGCTTCGCTACCGAGGCGAAGAATGGGTGATGCTGCTCCAGCCATCGCGCCAACAAGGAAGCCCATCGTGACGCTCATCAGTCCGGCTTTGACCACGAACAGAAGCACCAGCAGGCCGATCATGTATCCGGCGTACCGCTGCATCTGCGAGGCGTTGAAGCTCTTCATCTGCTGCTTCGCCAGGAAGATGCCGTTTCCGTAGTCGATCAGCAGAATGAACGGAATCGAAGCGAGCGCAGGAATGAGTAGCGACCAGCCGAAAGTTTGCGCTGGGCCAGTGGCAAAAGTGGCCGAAACGAGAATGATCGCAACGCTCGCCGAGATGAGCAGCATCGCGAATGCATTGCCGTAAAAAGTCTTTAAGTCAAAGTTTTTGTTCGCATACATGATCGTAAGCGAACGGTTCATGCCGAGGCCCGTGATGCTGTTGACCATGTTGATGGTCGCAAAGGCGACGGTGTAAAGTCCCTGCCCATCGGGTCCAAGGCTCCGCGCGATGATCAGGGAAATGATCAGCCCGGCAGAAAGCGTAAAGAGCTTCGCGAGAAAGACGAGGATCGAACTTCCGGCTACGCTCTGCTTCTTTTCACTCATTCGAAATTATCCTTAGGCCGGAGCGAGCGCCAAATCTCGGCTGCCAGATGGCTCTGGCTGGGGGCGTTTACGCAGCTCTGCCGCAACGCACCAAGAGACCGCCAACAAGGTCCAGAGAAGTGTAAACCGCAGCCCTTGGTGCGTAAATCCATACGAGGCTATGGATATGAAGGGATAAGCGTCGTACCCCTGGCCGCGCAAGCAGAAGTAGAAGAACGTGCCGATGAGCGCACACCCAATGAACCCGTAGGCAAAGATCAGGGTGCCGAAGACGGAGTGCAACTCTTGCCTACCCGAGCGGGTCCATCGCGTTTGGTCCGCTTCACTCGCGCCAAAGGCTAGGTACTGGGCGTTCTCCCAAATTCGGTTATAGCCGCGACCTTCGGCGTTGTCATCGGACTGCGTGCCGATTCCCGAGAGTCGCGCTTCGGCGCGGTCAAGAACCGAAATGGCGTCAGGAAACGCGGCGAAGAGGGCAAATCCAAGCGCAACGATGATGGCAAGGACGCCAGGCGACCTCAAACCATAGAAAACCAGCATGATCAAGACGCCAATGATCGCGGCTTTGGAGAGCGAGATCAACGAAAGCGTCAGGCAGATGAAGAACAGGCTCGTCACTTGCCAAGTCTTAGGCTGCGCGACCCGCGCCAAGTAGGCCACCATCGCCGCTGCAATCAGCGAGAAGTAGCCGAGCTGGTTGGGATTGTTGAAGAAAATCGTGGCTCGTGCGGGGTTTCCAATATCTCGGATACCGAGGCAGAATTGAATCACGACACAAACCGAAATCGCCCAGTACGAACTGGTCAAGAACTTCTTGCCGTATTCGCTGTAGAGCACGAACACGAGGGCTACCGACATTCCATTGTGGATGTAAAACAGAAACGTTTGAACCGCCAACGAGTCCGTGAGCTTCAGAGCATAGAACGAGTTGTTCAGAAACACGTAACCGACGAACAGCCACAAGAACTTAATGGCAATCCGCGACTCTGGCAGCACCTTAAAGTGCCCACGGGCGAGTAACCGAATCGCAATCGCGACCAAGAAAAAGTCACTGATTCGGGGCAAGCCACTCGGAAGCAAATAGAACGGGAACGTCAGGATGAACATCTGCCAAAGCAGCAGATTGACATCCTTGATAACAAACGGAGACTTCACACCGTCACCGTCTGTTGCTTCTTAGACCACTTTTTGGCGAAGCCGCAGTGGATGACAACGGACAAGATGAGCCCGATAGAAAACGCAAGGACGGCGATCAGGCTGTAGCGCTTGTTGGATGGCGTCGACTCTACCGTTGGCTCTTGCAGAACGGTCCAAACGAGGCGGTAGAACTCACTCTTCAACTTCGCTTGCTCATACTGCGCACGAACCGTATCCGCCGTGGTCTGTTGAGCCTTGATCTCGCGAAGCATGCGGGAGAATTTGAGCGCCTCTTCCGGAGCCTTCTTCGAGAGAGTGACCAACGTTTCACGGGTCCACTCGAGGGCCGCGGCTTCGGCCATAAGGGCTGCCAGCTCGGGGTCAAGATTTGCATCTGCCGCGGCCTGCCGTCGCTTCATCTCGTCAATGAACAGAGTCCGCGCGGTGTTGATTTCACGACGCAGAGTCTCGACTTCCGGAGCTTTATCGCCATACTTCGTGAGCGCAACCTGGAGGTCATATTCCAGCTGAACCACGCGGTTTCGGTAGGTCTCTCGCGCTGGGTCGCCGGTTGGCATGTTTGGCGCGGCCGACGTTACGCGCTTGATGTAGCCTTCCGCGCTCTCAATCTTCTTTCGAACCGCTCCGAGCTCGATATCGATCTGCTTCAAACGGCGAACGTAGTTGAAGTTGACGAGCGGACTGGCGGTGTCGGGAACGGTCTCAAACTGTTCTTGTACTTTTCTAAACTCTTCTTCAAGCTTGGCCAACTCGGCTTCTTCTCGCTTCAGGGTCTCCTCAAGCAAGCCGGTTTGTTGGTCGCCAAGCGAAAGGCTCAACTTTCCGGAAAGGGTTCGCAGTTCGTTGAGCGCTAGGTCAACGACCTTTTTGCTGAGGTCCTTCTTGCCCGTCGTTGCGATGATGACGAGCTGTCCGAACTCGGCGTCTTCTCGGTAGTCCAGCAGTCCTCGAAGGTCTTGGGTCGAAATCCCGCTGCCCTTACTGACCGCCTGCATCACGGGCAGGCTTTCGCCAACGCCTTGAAGCACGGTGAGCGGAGATGCCTGCCCCTGGAAGGTAGGAGGAGCGTCGGCACCCGGAACGACCGGCGTCACGATGACGGCCGTTGCCCGGTATTGGCTGGGCATGAGGAAGGCAACGCCAAGTACGACCGCTGTAAACAGAACGGCGAGCAGAATCACCCGAATGATGTTCTTTCCGAGGAACTCTAAGTACGGCCGCAGGTTAATTTCGTCGTTCGTCATCCAAACCCCGGCTTGCTACCGCTCTAGTCGAAAAATCATACCAGAGTGAACCTAGACTGTCTCCAGCGAGCTCACGAGTCGAGTGAGTCCAATTGAAAGCGGCGTCATCGGCGAATCCCAAAGACTCCGCATCCGCGAGACATTCGCGCGGGAAATCATGATGTCGCCCGCCCGTGGATCGGCGAAGGTCACCGCCGCACTTGTACCGAGAATCGATTCGAGTTCTCCGACGAGGTCACGCAGGGTTACCGATACGCCAGTCCCGACGTTCATGAGGTCTGGCACCTCGGACTGGGGCACCAGGCTGGTGATAAAAGCAGCTAGATCCCGCACATAAACAAAGTCACGCAGCTGATAACCGTCGCCGAAGATCGTGATGCCTTGCCCCGCCTTGAGTCGATTGACAAAGATGCTGATGACTCCGCTGTAAGCCGAGTTCGGGTCCTGACGCTCGCCGTAAATGTTGAAGAACCGGAGCGAGGTCCCCCGAATCCCGTAGAGTCGACCGTAAGCCCGAAGCAGAAACTCACCCGAGAGCTTGTCGAGCCCGTACGGCGACGATGGATCTGGCATATCGGTCTCCTGATGCGGCTCTGGATTGTTTGCGGTGTAGGTCGCAGCCGAGCTGGCGTAAACAACGCGCTTCACATTGGCTGCCCGCATCGCCTCGAGGACATTGAGCGTGCCGACGTAGTTTGCTTGGTGGGTTTCGAGCGGAAACTCGACCGACTTAGCGACCGATGGTTCTGCCGCCAGGTGAACGACGGCCGAGACATCGCTCATGACATTGGCAATCGCCTTTGGATCGCAGATGTCCCCCTCCACCACCTCAAACGGACCTGATAGATGGCTCAGGTTGCTCAGTTTTCCGGACGATAGATTGTCCAGGATCCGGACCGAGTGGCCGGAAGCAAGCAATGTTTCGACAACATGAGACCCAATAAAACCCGCACCGCCGGTAACTAGAACAAGTGAAGACACGACTTAGGTTACCGCTGGCGTAAGCTATCGGCAAGCTGATGACCTTGATCGACACGCATTGTCACCTGCATTCCGCCCACGAATTTTTTCCAGACCCCGATGCGGAACTTTTGCGAGTCCGAGAAGCGGGGGTCGACACGGTTATTGCAATCGGGACCGACCCGAGCGACTGGCAACGGGCCCTCGAGTTTAGCGATCGTAATACCGGCGTCTATGTCGCGCTAGGCTGGCATCCCACCCACGTGTCTGATTTTGAAATTGACCAGCTCGCTGAGCTGCGGGTTTTCCTCGCCCACCCGAACGTTGTCGCCCTTGGCGAAATCGGTTTGGATTTTCATTGGGACTACACCACTCCCGAGCAGCAGATGGCGGCGCTGATTCCGCAACTTGATCTCGCCGCAGAACTCGACCTACCGGTCGTTTTTCACGCGCGAAAGGCAACTGCGGCTTTACTGGACGTGCTAGAAACACGCCCGCCGCACCCGTACCTCTTCCACTGTTTCGCGGGGGACGAAGCGGACGCAGACCGTGCGACTGCCCTAGGCTGCTACTTTGGGGTCGACGGACCGGTGACTTACAAGAAGTCGGAGGACTATCGGCAATTGCTCAAGCGTATTCCGCTTGATCGACTGGTTCTCGAAACCGACAGTCCGTACTTGTCTCCCGAGCCCGTGCGAAGCAAGCCCAACTCTCCCGCCAACTTGCCGCTTATCAACGTGAAAATGGCCGCTCTCTTAGATCTTTCGATCGAAGAAGCGGCCAGGCAATTCACGGACAATGCCGTGCGGTTCTTTAGGCTAGAAAGCCGCGCTTGATGACGATGTCGCGAAGCAACCGGCGACCGCGGTGAATGCGGCTTCGGACGGTTCCGATGGTCGTGCGCTGAACGTCTGCGATTTCCGAGTAGCTAAGACCTTCAAGGTCGCACATGACAATCGCGGTTCGGTAGACCTCTGGGAGTTCGGCGAGCGAGGAGTGCAATTCAGATCGAAATTCGTCCGCAAGCAGTTCCTGGTCTGGAGTCGGCGCGGTGTCGGCGATTGGCAGTTCCTGCACTTCGCCATCCGATGGCGAAATCATCGAGTTAAGTGAATCGGCCTTTCGGATTGGGTTCTCTCGTCGCAGCGAGTCCAAGTACGCACGCTGCATGATGCGAAGGAGCCAGTTGAGGAATGGACGACCGGCGATATAGCTGTCGTAACCTTTCCAGGCCTTAACAAACGTTTCCTGCATCAGATCTTCTGCATCCGACGGGTTTCGCGTCAGCTGAAGCGCCATCGTGTATGCGCGCCGGCGAGTCTCTGATACTTTCTGCTGAAACTGACGTAAGTCACTCTCTGTTCTCGCATCGGCTGATATGTTTTCGATCAACGTTTCCATTTATTGCGCTCCTGAACCAAGAATCCCTGAATTCGGGCCGTCTCAGAAGGATGATACATCATTCATCAGTAATAAGCAAGGGGCCCAACAAAACACAATTTTCGAAAACAACGCGAACATGGAGCCAGGAAAGGAGTTCTAACATCTACCGGTTTTATGAATTTCGTAGTCGTATCCAAGGACATTGAGGTCGTCAAGGCCGCTCGCGAAGGCTTTCACCCGTCGGACGTTTGTCAGGTGTTTGAAGACTGGCGCCCGGCGCTGCAAGCGTGCGCGAGCGCAGACATGCTTTTTGTTGACCTTATCGCCACCTTGGTCGAGCCCAACCGAATTGCCGGCTACGAAATTTTCGCTAACGCCAAAATGACCGATCCCGTCTGCACCAAGGTGCCACTCGTGATCATCGGCCCCGAGCCCAACTACGATCTCGACTACATGGTGGGCTGGCCCGACTTCGCCTTTGGACACATCCAGCGCCCGGTCTCCTTTAAGCACTTTCGCCGCGCTTCTACCTGGGTCTGAGGCTTCAGCCAACGTGCGCGTGAGATCGCGGGTGCGCCTTCTCGACCGCATCGCGCAGGCGCTCAACGCTTACGTGGGTGTATATCTGCGTCGTCGAAACGCTCTCGTGACCCAAGAGCTGCTGGACCGCCTTGAGGTCCGCTCCGCCATCCAACAGATGCGTCGCAAAGCTATGCCGCAAGGTATGCGGGGAAATCGTGTCTGGCAGCCCGGC
The DNA here is from genome assembly GCA_027485645.1 of bacterium. Taxonomy (GTDB): domain Bacteria; phylum Armatimonadota; class Fimbriimonadia; order Fimbriimonadales; family Fimbriimonadaceae; genus Fimbriimonas. Next base: position 104,887 of record JAIXQR010000001.1, on the reverse strand, counting down.
GCCCTTTGCCCAGCGCTTGATCACGTTTTGCACTGTTCGGGTGGTCAGTCGCTTTCCGCTCGGACCCGTAAAGAACGCTTGGTTTCCGGCGCCTCGAGGGGTGATGCGCTCTTCCCGCGCGTACCGTTGTAACGAGGCAGCGCACGTTTTGCCGAACAACGTCATGCGATCCTTGTTGCCTTTACCGCGGACCCGGACCATGCATTGGTCAAAGTCGAGATCAGAGTCATCAATCGACACGGCTTCGGAGACGCGCAAGCCAGCAGAATAGATCAACTCAAGAATCGCCCGGTCTCGCAATGGGGAATCCCCGGTTGGCAATTGATCAAGGAGGTTGGCCGCCTGTTCTTGGCTCAGGGCCTTGGGCAAATTTCGGCGTTTGATCGGGGCTTCTAAGGCTTCAGTAGGATCGTTATCGATCGCGCCGATCATCTTGAGGTGCTTCACAAAGCTCCGAAGGGAGCTCAACTTCCTCGCCCGCGTGACCGGAGTACTTCCGAATTCCCGAAGGTAGCCGCGTAACGCGATTGGCGTTAAGCCCGCGACATTGCTCACTCGGCTGGAAAGTTGCGCTAGATCAGCCCCGTACGAACGAACAGTGTGGGGGGATCTTCGAACGGTGAGTTGATCCAAGTAGCCCTGGATCAACCCGTGAAGCTCGTTCGTGTAAACCACGAATCAATGGTTGGCTCAAACCCGCTTAAGTAACAGCGAAACGTTGTGACCACCAAACCCGAACGAATTGTTCAGGGCGTACTGGATGGGAAGTTCACGCATCACGTTTGGAACGTAATCCAGATCGCAAGCGGGATCTGGCGTTTCATAGTTAATCGTCGGTGGCACCTTTTGGTCTCGAATGGCCAGTGCACAGACCATCGACTCAATGGCTCCCGCGGCTCCGAGTGTGTGTCCGGTCATGCTCTTCGTCGAGCTGATGGCAACCTTATGCGCGTGGTCACCGAATGCGCCTTTGATCGCCAGCGTTTCTGCTGGGTCGCCAATGGGCGTACTCGTTCCGTGAGCATTGATGTAATCAACCTTGTCGGGCGTAACGCCGGCTCGGTCAAGTGCACGGAGCATGGCGTTTCTGGCGCCACGTCCTTCGGGGTGGACGCCGGTGATGTGATAAGCATCCGCCGTCATTCCGTAACCAACAATTTCCGCGTAAATCTTTGCGCCTCGGGCAATGGCGTGCTCGTATGATTCGAGAACCATCACTCCGGCCGCTTCTCCCATCACAAATCCATCTCGGTCCAGGTCGAAGGGTCGACTTGCTCGTTGGGGCTCGTCGTTTCGCGTGGACATGGCACGGGCGGCACAGAATGCAGCCACGCCGATGTCGTTGATGGGGGCTTCAACTCCGCCCGCAAGCATCATCGTGGCGTCACCGCGTTTGATAACGTGGTAGGCGTCGCCAATGGAGTTTGCGCCGGTGGAGCAGGCGGTGACCGCCGCTACATTCGGACCGCGCAGGTCGTTCAGAATCGAAACGATTCCTCCCGGCATGTTGGCGATCATGTAGGGAACCCAAAACGGGCTTACCTTGCTTGGACCCCGCTCGTACATGATGCGGGTTTGTTCGTGCATGACGTTTAGGCCGCCAATGCCCGAACCAATGAAAACGCCGAACTCATCTTTCAGCTCGTCAGTGAGCTGGATGGTTGAGTCGTCAAGGGCAAGACGAGCCGCTGCAACCGTCATTGCAATGGCGCGGTCGACGCGCCGTGCATCCTTTCGATCCAACCAGTCTTCGGCTTGGAAGTCTAAAACTTCTGCAGCAATCTTAGTGGGAAAAGGTTCTGGATTGATCAGCGAAATCTGGTGGACTCCACTTACGCCGTTAAGACAATTCTGCCAGAACTTTTCCACGCCAATTCCCAGCGGGGTGACGGCACCAAGTCCGGTGATCACCACCCTGCCGGAATTGACCGACTCACGCCTCATTTGGGCAGCTTTTTTTCGATGTACTCAACCGCGGCGCCGACGGTCTTGATCTCGCCAACTTCGTCATCTGGAATTTCGATGCCGAACTCGTCCTCCAGGGCCATTACCAATTCGACAACGTCAAGGGAATCGGCTCCAAGATCGTCCTGGAACGAAGAAGTTTCTAGAACCTCTTCTTCCTTGACGCTCAGTTCCTCAACCGTTACTTTTCTTACTCTGCTTAGAATGTCCTCGGACATAACTTTCGGAAGATACCCCGGCTTGCCATGTTATGCGCAGGCATTTTGGTGTTTAGAGGGTCAAACCGCCGTCAACCGTGATCGTTTGTCCCGTGATGTATCCCGAATTTGGGCTCGCTAGGAACAGCACCGCCGGTGAAATGTCCGCTGGCGTGCCTAGTCGGGCGATGGGCGCGGTTTTTTCGACCATCTGCTTAAAATCTTCAGAAAGTCCGGAGGTCATGTCGGTTTCGATGAAGCCAGGAGCCACCGCATTGCAGGTGATTCCGCGCGAGCCGAGCTCTTTTGCAACCGACTTCGTGAGCCCAAACAGGCCCGCCTTCGCAGCGGCATAGTTGGCCTGGCCAGCTGCTCCGCCTTGGCCGACAACGCTGCTGATGTTGATGATTCGACCATAGCGCGCCTTCATCATCGTTTTGGCGACCGCCTTGGTGCAAAGAAAAGCACCCTTTAGGTTCACGGCGATCACGCGGTCCCAATCCTCCTCTTTCATCCGGATCAACAAGGTGTCTCGGGTGATTCCCGCATTGTTGACCAGCACGCTTGGCGTGCCGAGCTGAGTCGCTACCGCCTCGAATAGCGCGTCAACTGACTCTTGGTTTGAGACATCCGCCGCAAACGCAACGCCCCCGATCGCTTCGGCGGTGGCGCTTGCACCCTCAATCGTGGTGGCAACGCACGCGACCTTTGCCCCTTCGGCGGCGAAAGCTTCGGCAATGGAGCGCCCAATGCCTCGGCTGGCCCCGGTCACCACAACGACTTGATCCTGAAACTGCATCGCCGTAGTAAACCCCTAGCCAAAGGCGCGCGATGAAACGGATCGATCGATTCGCTTGATCAACCCGCCAAGAACCTCGCCAACCCCAAGTTCGACAAACTCCGTCACGCCCTGGGCGATCATGAATTGAACCGACTCCGTCCATCGGACCGGGCTTACGAGCTGCTGCTCCAAGGTTGGCGCCCAATTTCCGCTCTGGACGGCGGCGGTGACGTTTGCGACAACCGGAACCGATCCTTCCGCGAACGTGACGGCATCGAGCGCTTCCCGCATTCGGACGGCGGCTCCGGCCATGAGTGGGCTGTGGAATGCCCCGCTCACGTTCAGGGGCAAAACCCGCTTAGCACCGGCCTCCGTAGCTTTTTCACCCGCAAGCTTCACCGCTTCGACTTCTCCACTGATGACAAGCTGACCTGGGCAGTTGTCGTTGGCAATCACGACTACCCCGCTGACCGAACTGCAAATTTCGTCAAGTGGCTCGCGGTCCAGACCGAGGACCGCCGCCATGGTTCCGGGGGCCAACAGGCCAGCCGATGCCATCAGCTCACCACGACGTTGAACGAGCATTGCGCCGTCTTCCACCGTCAACACGCCGGCGCAAACGAGCGCGGCGTACTCACCAACCGAGTGACCCGCGGCATACTGGAACTCTTCTCCCTGTGCCATGAATGCCGCTACCGATGTCACGAAGAGCGCCAGCTGAGCGTTTTGGGTTTGGCGTAAATCTTCTTCCGAAAGCTCCCAGCAAATCGCGCGCAAATCCTTCCCTGTTGCGGCCGAGGCACGATCGAACACGCCTGCTGCGGCGGCATTTGACGTGGCCAACGCTTGCCCCATTCCCGGCTTTTGCGACCCTTGTCCAGGGAAAATCATTGCTTTCATTCCGCATAGACTACCGACTGAAGGTCCTATTCTTGGGGCCATATCGCGTGACATAATCGGAATCGATTGATGAAAAGAGCCTTCCCTTTCACCTAGCGTAGCGGACCCGTCGGCGCCCGCAAACACGCTGACTCGCTACCTTCGCGCACTTGCCGATCTCCGTGCGCCATGTGAAGAAACAAGTTCCATCTGGAACGGAAGTAACTCGTGAATTACTCAGATATCCTCAAAATCCGTGCGTTTCGAGACCTATGGCTCGGGCAAGCCATCTCACAACTAGGCGACGCCTTTTACTATGTTGTGTTCATGTTCATGGTCAAAAAGGTGACCGGATCGGATGAGATGGTCGGTTACGTGGCGGCCCTAGAGTTTCTGCCCTACCTACTGCTTGGTCCGTACACCGGCGTCCTGGCTGACCGAATCGACCGACGCAGAATCATGCTCTGGAGCGATCTTGTCAGTGGCGGAGCCTTGCTCGTGTTTGCGGGGATCTTGCTGGTTCAGGCGACCCCACCGGCTTGGCTTTTGCTGACGATGGCCTTCTTGCTGAGCTCGTTCCGCTGCTTCTTCATGCCAGCGAAGTCCGCGGCAATTCCCGCTCTTGTGCCTGAGGACAAGCTGCTGGTCGCGAACTCGCTGAGCATGACGACGCAGAACATGATGCCGCTGATAGGTCTCGGCGTCTCGGCCAGCGTGCTCGGGGTTCTCTACGCCGGTTCGCCGAAGTGGTTCTATTTCATCACGATCATGCTTAACGCCGCATCGTTCCTAGGATCGGCGGCCTATATCTATCGGCTTCCCAAGATCATTCCAGATCGCGACAAGGCCGAAGCGAGCGATCCGATGAAGGACTTCAAGGAAGGGCTGGGCTTTGTGGCCAAGCGTCGCGACTTGACCGTGCTCATCGCCTTGCTGACGGTTTTCCGGCTGATGGTTGCGCCGTTCTTTGTGGTCTACATTGCCGCGAATGACGCGTGGTTTGATGGCAAACCGCAGAACATTTCTTGGTGGGAATTCAGCTTCTTTAGCGGCATGATCATTGCCAGCTACTTCGCGGGCAAATTGACCGTGAAGCGGCCAGGGCTCTGGTTCAGCTACGGACTCGCGACCGTGGGGGTCACGGTAGCGGCGATGGCGTTTTCGCACAACTTCTGGCTCTTCGTGCTTTGGAACGTGATCGCCGGACTCGCGATTCCGCCCGCAGACATCCCGATCAATACGTACTTGCAGATCAGCGTGCCCGATGCCTTTCGGGGGCGCGTGAATGCGGTTACTTCCATGATTGCGAACGGAATGATGCCGCTCGGGGCGGCGGTTGCCGGAGTCTTCGTTGCCCGCTTTGGCATCGCAGCCGGGTTCCTCACCATGGGAATCGGCATGATTCTTGCTTGCAGCATCGGCCTGATCGATCCCGTGTTTCGAAGCATCCAAATGCCGGAGACAAGCCAACCGCGAGGCGAATCAGACATCATCGATCCATGTCCGACGGACGAATCGGTGTTGACGAGAGCGGAAAAGGCGACTACTTCGGTCCCTTAGTGATTGCAGCGTGTTACGTTGGGCCAGAACATTTGGCCCAACTTGACGGCGTCGTTGACTCGAAAAAGCTCACCGATCCCCAAGCCCGCCGACTTGCCGGGGTGATTCGGGCGAATTGTCCGCACAGCGTCATCTGCCTTCGTCCCGAAAAGTACAACGATCTGTACTCAAAGATGAAGAATTTGAATCACTTGTTGGCATGGGGCCATGCCCGAGCCATTGAAAACGTGCTCGAAATCCAGCCCGCGGATCGCGTCATCTCCGACCAATTTGCCGCGGGCGGCAAGGTCGTCAAGGATCGGCTTTTCGAACTCGGGAAAGCGGTGAAGTTTGAATCGCGAGTTCGAGCGGAAGCCGACATCGCGGTCGCGGCCGCATCGATTCTGGCCCGTGCCGAGTTTTTACGCGTTCTCGAAGAACTCGGAACGCAGGCCGGAATGCCCCTACCGAAAGGGGCAACCAACGTCATCGAGCCCGGCAAGCGATACGTTCAGAAGCATGGCTTCGACGCCTTGGTCCAAGTTGCGAAGCTGCACTTTCGAACGACGGAACAACTACGCCCTTAACCGAGCGTAGCGCGGAAGAAGCGGATCGTCTGGGAACCGCTCGACCAATCGCCGGAGGGCGACGAATTCGATCTCGCGATGCGGGAAGGGCGGGGCAAAGCCGGCCTTCGCCGCGAGTTGAACATGCTGAGCCGCTTCCGCGCCCATTCGGCTGTCTTCGAGAAGCGCATAGGCCAGCAGGTATCGCAGCATTGGCAGATTCAGATGCCGCAATCCCTCATCGGCAAATCTTGCCAGCTGATCCAATCGACTGAGCTTGAGCAACGTTGCGGCAACCTCGATGAGCGCTTCAGGGGTTTCCGCCAAGGGTGAAAGTAGCGGGTTCTTTTCGGCGGCTTGTCCCTGATCGGAGCGCAGGAACGCTTCCGCGCGGAGCAATGGCTCCACCGGGTTTAGATAATGCGCGTTCGGAAGCGGTGCATCGTTGTCCGTTTCGTTTGCCAACCGTTCGGCAAACGCCTGGCCCCACCAGGCCAACGGGTCCTCGGCGTTGAACCGGAGCGATCGCTCGAAGTAACTCGCCGCGGAAACGAAGTCGCCATCGGCGAGGGCAGTTTCGGCGAGGTCCGCGAAGGCCAGGTGGCGCCAAGCCGGATCGCGCGTGTCGGTTTCAGAAAGCGCACCCGCCGGGCTCAAGGTTCGATTCCACTTGAGTTTGCCAGCAAGATGGGCGTCTGTCCGAGCCAAGACTTCTCCCGATGCATCCACCAAGGCGACTTCAACGATCGCCTCCGGTAAATCACTGGAAGCAATTTCCCAGATCGATTCTGGGTGAAGGTTCATTCGAGATTCTAAGCTCTGGCCACTTCGAGTGAACAAGACAACTTTGGCGTTTTCCAGCGGACGGACGACCTGAATCTGGATTCGGTCATCCGTGAGCGAAATCACCCCCGCATCGCCGTAACCTATTCGTCCACGGGCAACCGTCGTGGGCGTCACGGTTGCCTGCCAGCTCTCCAGCGTTCGACGCGACAACTCAAACGAATCCACGGCGGATACCCAGCCGTCCTCGCCGACTTCAATTGGAGAGGTTGGATGCTGAAAAACAAGCCGATTCTGCCCTTGGGCCACGGAGTAGAGATCGACGCGATCTGCGCCATACCACCGAAGCCCCGGGCAGGTAGTCACGCCATTCTCCAGGCTATATGTGCAAATTTGAATGGTGAAACTTGCTTCTTCCGCCGGAAGCTCAATTCGGTACCAAAACCGAAGGGATGTTCCAGGCCAAAGTCCACCGAGGGTGACGCCGGCCGGCATCTCCTCGCTCGCGGCAAAGTGCGATAGAACTTGAACAGGGCCCAAATCCAAGCCGAGTTCTGGAGTTGCCCCAAAGGTGATCCCAAAGGGCACGTGAGCACCTCGACTGCCTCCTTCGGTTGCGGTGAGATCCCCGGTGATGAACTCGGTTTGCGAGCGTCGGTCGAACAATCCCACGATGCGCCCACCGAGATCAGGGCAAACCGTGATCCGCAAATAGGTGTTCTCTAAGATCAAAGTTCGGAGTTCCCTTTGATCCTTTCGGCCGGTTGCAGACAACCCGACCAACGGATAGGCAGCGACGGGATAGGTCCCTTCATCCGGGAAAATAGGTTCCAGAATGGGGGCAGAAGTCGGCCAGATGTCCTCAAATAATTCCGAAGCCAAGGTGATTTGAGGGTACCTGCGACATAATCAGGGTATGGCCAAGAGCGGCATCGGCGGATTGGTTAAGTGGTTGCTCGTACCCACAGCGACGCTGGTGGTCGGCTACCTTGTGGTTGGACCGCTGCTTGGAGGCAAAATCGTTTCGACGGCTTCCAAAACCCTTCCGATTCCAAAGGAAGTGAAGGCTTCCGTGAGCAAAGTCCTCACGCCGGCAACCAAGAACCAGCCAGAGCAGTCTGAACCGCGAGACGAACCCGCTCCAGAACCAGAAGCGGTACCGGTTGATTCGGCTCCGGAGCCTAAGGCGACACAAGCAAAAACAAAATCACGCGGGCCGGAGGTTGAGGTTAGCGTTCGCGAAGCCACCGTCATGGATAGTTCGACCACGTCCAAGCCGCGTGGGCGAGTTGCGTCGAACTCGAGCGTCGCAAGCGCCGAACCTCAATCCACGCCCAAAAAGAAGAAGCGCCGCAAGCCTAAAAAGGCACCCGTCGCCAAAGAACCAACGGTCCGACAGCCGGAAGTCTTGGATGAAGGTGGCAGCGGGGGAGCCATTGGTGATCCAGCTAGCGGTGGCGGCGATCCGGCCGGTGCCCCACCACCAGAATTTTGATGGGACCATACGCGTACCCTGGTAAACTTCTTATCCTGTGAGCGAAACGAAGTCGAAATCCAAGCCGTCCGCAAAGCCTGCTTGGTACAAAAACACATACTTCTGGATTGCGCTCATTTTGTTCGTGGTTGGAATCATCGGCTTGCCAGGGATTGGTGGCGACTTAGCCATCCGTGACCCGGGTCAAAAGCGTGAGGGCAACCTTTTCGTTCTCTACCTCGGCGCGGCCATTGTGATGTTCGTCAACGGCATCATGAGTCACCGTCAGACCCTTCAGCAGTACGAGGAAGAACAACTTCTCAATTAATTAGAACTATGGTCCAGTGCACCTGCGGAAAATCGATCGAAAAGATCCCAAATTGGCTTCAAGGCGTGAAAGCAGAGTTCGTCTGCAACAACTGCCCCAATCGAAACACTAAGAACATCGCTGTTGTCAGCATGGAAATCGATAAGAAGCTCGCCGGCGGCGCCGCCACCGCGCTCACCCTGCCGGCAACCGAAGACGACGACATCGATCTGGAAGACGAGTAAGCCACCGTCTCCGGTAAAACCTTCGCATGATCATCGTCATGCAAATCGGTGCGACGGAAGCACAAATTCACTCCGTCGCACAGGCCATTAAGGATCGAGGCTTCGATCCTCTCGTTCTTCCCGGTGAAGGACGGACTGCGATCGGCATCCCTGCCTCCCTCGATTCCGATCAGCGCACCCTGCTTGAGGTCCAAATCAGCGCAATGGAAGGGGTGAGTAAAGTCACGCAAACCAGCCGCCCCTACAAGCTCGCCTCGCGCGAAGTCCATCGAGAAGACACCGTTGTAAAGGTCAAAGACCTCACGATCGGCGGCGGAAGCTTTGTCATCATGGGTGGCCCTTGCTCGGTCGAAAGCTACGAGCAGTTTGAAGAAGCGGCTCGCGTAGTGAAAGAAACCGGAGCGACGATTCTGCGAGGCGGCGCATTCAAGCCTCGAACCAGCCCCTATGCATTCCAGGGCCTGCAACTCGAAGGGCTCAAGATTATCAAGGAAATCGGCGACAAGACCGGCTTGGTGACCATTACGGAGGTCATGAGCGGAGACATGGTCAGCGCCGTTGCCGAGCACGTCGACATCCTTCAAATCGGCGCACGATCGATGCAGAACTTCCCACTGCTCATTGAAGCCGGAAAGAGCGGAAAGCCAGTTTTCCTTAAGCGCGGTCCGAGCGCGACGATCGACGAATTCCTTCTCGCGGCCGAATATGTCCTCAGTCAGGGCAATCCAAACGTGATCCTCTGCGAGCGCGGAATTGTCGCGATGGACAAGTCCTACACGCGAAACGTGCTCGACCTTGGCTCCGTGCCAGTTCTAAAAGAACATAGTCACCTACCGGTGATTGTCGACCCGTCTCACGGCACAGGTGTCGCTCGTTACGTCCTGCCGCTCGCCAAGGCGGCCGTCGTGACCGGATGCGATGGTTTGATGGTTGAGATGCACCCGAATCCGAAAGAGGCGCTGAGCGACGGTTCTCAGGCGCTGACCCCGGCCCAGTTCCAAAACTTGGTGGCCGAGGTCATGAAGCTCAAAGATTTTATGAGCGCGTAGCGCTTAGAGTTTCAAGTCAACGGTTCCGCTGACGCCCACGCCTTCGACCCGATTGAGCCGCGTAACATCCGTGCCCTCAATCGGGATCATGGCGCGGATCTTTACTTCTCGGCCAAGAATATCTTGGTCGAGCTGCACGACTGAGCCAACCTTTTCAACCGCGGCTTTCGGTCCCATAACCTGCGCGGCACCAATCGCCTGTCGCGAGGAAACGCCACCGCTGAGGATCGGCACCACCTTGGTGAACTGCTTTTCGGTGTCAGTGTGCTTCACGAGCTTGTTGAGAGACTTGTTGATGTCTGGCCCAAACTGCTTGATCGCCGCGCCAACGCCAACGACCTTTAGTACGGCTTTCAGCTGCGGTGCGGCGGTGGCAACCGAAGCGAGAACGGCAACCGAAGAAAGGGCAATGTGAATTCTCTTCATTACAGATTCGAACGTACCCAAGGTACCGACCGTTACAAACAAAAAAGCCGCCCACCTTTCGGTGGGCGGCTCGCTTAAGGTTAGTTCTTAGAACTTGACCGAAAGCTGGGTGGTGAAGAATCCACCCTGGTATCGACCGGTTGGGCTGGTGGAACCAAAGCCAAGGGTCTGATAGTCGTTGACGTGGTCGGAGATTTCGTATCCGATCTTGAGCATCGCGTTGTCACCGAGGCCGTAGCCGAAGCCAACGTTGTACCAGCGGTATTTTGGCTTGCCTGCGACGCCGACAACGTTCTCGAACTCAGTCTGTTCGAAGCCGAGCATAACCGAGAAGTTCGAGCTGAGCTTGTAGTCCAGTCCGAGGTCGAATCGGGTGATGTCGGTGTTGGTTCCGAAGGAGCCAACTGGAGCGCCTGCGAAGGTCTTTGCGCCTTCGAGGATCATCGCACCACCGCGGAGGGTGAGCGAATCGCTGATGTTGAGGTGACCGTTACCGAAGAATCCTTCGATGTTGGTCGGGTTTCGAACGATACCAAGTCGTCCCCAGTCTCCAGGAGCGAAGTAGTTGTTCTCGACCTGCTTGTAACCGAGGGTAACACCGTATCGGTCTCCGCCAATGCTTCCCTTCACGTAGAAGGAGCCGTTGTCGTCGTTGAGTCGAGACTTCTCGTTTCGCTTAAGCTCGGTCTGAGCGGCGCCGCCAGCCAGGCTGACTGGGCCAACCTTGAAGGTTGCGTCTGCACCGATAACCTGAACTCGGTTGAAGTTGGTTGCGTTGATTGGCGCTGGGTTGTTCGCATCGAAGATGAGGTAAGCAACGTTGATGTTGCCGACGTTTCCGAGAGCGAGGCTAGCGTTCACACCAGCCGATCGGTCTGGCGAGAAGTTGAGCGGGTTCTGGGTGCTACCGAAGAGGTAAGGGTTGATTTCAACACCGTTGGTGCTGAATCGTCGGTTGTTTCGACCGCCGAAGATGTCAACCTTGGCCTTACCAAGTCCGAGGGTAGCGATACCACCGTCGAAGAGGTACTTGCCGTTGTCCCATCGATCGTTAGCGAAGTAAGACGTGAAGTCTGGTCGCTGAAGGATCATTGGGCTGATCTTGTAGCCAACTCGACCGATTTCTGCGTTGAAGCCGAGGCCTGCAACTGCGGAATCGAACTTGACGCTGAAGTCCTGGAAGTAAACATCCTGGCCAGCCTGTTCGAAGTAGTAGGTTCCCTGAGCTGGAAGACCCTGGTTGAAGAAGGCGCCTCGCTGAGCGTTTCCGCCGAGCATGTTGCCTGCGACCAAAGTTGCGTTGAACTTAGGTCCCATTTCGTTGGTGGTGCTGAACTTGAACGCGCCTTCGTGAAGGATAGCGAGATCCTGGAAGAAGGAGGTTTCTCGAACGACGCCGCCGGTGGTCTGAGCACCAACGTATCGGCCGTCCTTGTTCAGGCCGCCGTTACCTTCGATGCCTGCGCCGGTGCCAACCCAGAGGTTAGCGTCGCCGCTGATCGAGATAGCTGGCTTAACCTTTTCGAGAACCGTGACTCGGTCCTGAAGGTCCTTGAGGTCCGTCTTCATCTTTTCGACGTCGACGTTCAAGTCCTGGAGTTCCTTCTGGAACGTGTCGGTCAAGCGGCGAAGGGCAGCGACATCATCGCCCCACTTCTTCATGCCACCGACTTCACTCTGGAGGTTCTCGAGAGCAGTCTTGAGGTTCTGGGTGTCACCGCTGCCGGTGTTTCCGCCAACCTGTCCTTTCAGCTCGTCGATCTGCTTCTGCAGGCCGTCGGTGATGTTCTTGAGGTTGACGTAGGTTGCGTGGATCGCAACTGCCATTTCGTATCGCGATGCTGGTCGAGCGCCGCGGAAAAGGCCGTCTGGGTAACCGACCAAAAGGCCGTTGCTCTTCAATCGAAGAAGGGCTTCGTATGCCCAGTGATTGTCTGGAACGTCTGGGAAGTTGTCCTGTGCGAGGGCTGGGGTAACCAGCGCTGCGCCGAGGACGGCCGAGAGAGCCAACTTAAGGGTTCGCTTCATGATTTTTTGTCTCCGGAACGCTTGGAGACCGATCATTTGTCAGTTCGCTTTTTCTGCCAAACCCTTTCTTCGCAATTTCCATGTTGCCTACGAAGTCCAGATCGAACCGAAAACGCTTGCCAACTTCTGATAAGTCGCCGAGCAGTGACAGGTGTCACCAATACGGAGTATGGCACATCGGTCAAGATCGCGCAATGCTTTCCGTGGGCCTAAGACCTTTTAGACCAAAGGTCCCGTCTACAATAGTCCTGCCGCCATGTTGGATCGCGACCTCATTCGAAAACAGACTGACCTTGTCCGAAAGGGCATCCTCCGCAAAGGAATTGACGCCGCAATCGTAGACGCGTTCCTATCGGCAGATGCGGAATGGCGCAAAACCGTACTGGAGCTTGAAGCCAAGCAAGCCGCCGCAAACCAGATCAGCAAGTCCATCGGCCAGCTGATGGCCCAAGGCAAAAAGGATGAAGCCGAGATCGCCAAGGCGGAAACGAAAGAGCTGAAGGAAGCGATTGCGCAACTTGAGGCGGAAGCCCGAAAGGCAGAAGAGCAACTGCGAGCGATCGAGCTCGACATGCCAAACCTCCCGCACGACTCCGTGCCGGACGGTGCCAACGAAACCGAAAACGTCACCCGACGAACTTGGGGCGACATTCCTACCTTTACATTCGCGCCCAAGCCGCACTGGGAGCTCGCTGAGAATCTCGGCATCGTGGACTTCCCGCGCGGCGCGAAGATCAGCGGCTCCGGTTTCCCGGTCTACGTGGGCCTCGGTGCTCGACTCCAGCGCGCACTCATCAGCTTCCTGATCAACTTCCAAACTGAAAACAACGGCTATCAGGAGATCTATCCACCGTACTTGGTCAACCGAGCGAGCCTCATCGGGACCGGGCAGTTGCCGAAATTTGAAGAAGATTTGTACAAGTCTACAGACGATCTCTACTTGATTCCGACCGCAGAAGTCCCGATCACCAACCTTTACCGGGACGAGATTCTGGACGTGAAGGAGCTTCCGATCAACCTCGCCGGATACTCCGCTTGTTTCCGCCGAGAAGCTGGCGCGGCCGGAAAGGACACCCGTGGTCTGCAGCGCCTCCACCAGTTCGATAAGATCGAGATGGTCAAGTTCACCACGCCGGAGACGAGCTACCAAGAGTTGGAGAACATGACCCAGAACGCGGAAGACGTTCTGAAGGCGCTTGGCCTTCCCTATCGCGTGATCGAGATTTGCACGGGCGACATCGGTCCGAAAGGCAGCAAGCAGTACGACCTCGAAACCTGGTCGCCGGTGATGGAGAAGTGGCTGGAAGTTTCGTCTTGCAGCAACTTTGAGGCCTACCAAAGCCGCCGCGCGAACATCCGCTACCGACCAGAGCCGGGTGCAAAACCGGAGTTTGTCCACATCCTTAACGGAAGTGCCCTAGGCATGCCGCGCGTCTACGCGACCATCCTGGAGTCGTATCAGCAAGAAGATGGATCGGTACGAGTGCCAGAAGTGCTCATTCCGTATATGGGAACGGAGTTGATATCGAAGACCCAAGATCCGAGCTGAACCTGATTCGCTACGCGCTAGAAGCGGCGTGTGACTCGGGCGACTTGATCGAATACCGTCCGTGGCCAGACGACGGCGCGATCCTTTGCGGATACGTCACCAGCGTCGGGCTAGACGAAGTGACGATCAAGGAGATCGATGCGAACGGGATGCAGAGCGAAGTCGAGGATGAGACCTACGACATTTCGGACATTCATGAAGTCACCCTTCGCTCGCCGTACCTTGTCCGTTTGCAGCACCTAGTCAACGCTCCCCTGCTAGGCGGCTTGGATACTTCGAGCCTTCTTCAGAGTCAGGAAGAAAAGCTCCAGCAGGCAGCGGAAGGCGATCGGGCAATCACCATCAGTTTTCCCAGCGAGGCCGAAACCGGCGAGGACGAAGAACCAGACCCCAGCACGGAATACCAATACGCCGTTCGAAAGGTGGAATGGCCGTTCATTGAGGCGGAGCAGTTGGATGATAATGGCGAATCGTACGAGTGGAAGGTCATTCGGGCGACCCGAACCCAGATTGGCCGAGCAGGAAACTCCGACGCACAAGTCACGCAGCTACTCCAGAGCCAAAAGCGAGCGAACACTATCTTTGCGGATGAGGACCTGTTTGTTCGTTTGGAACGGTTTCTGGCCCTGATCGGACGCCAAGGCGCAGCCCTCTTTGGCCCCGACCATTTTCTGGACCTAGGTCACGGTTATGCCGTGTTTGCCGGCGTGGGTTGCCCGATCACCCAGGCCCATGGGCGGTTTACTGCCGAGGACATCGACCAGATCTCCTCGTTTTTTGCTGAGCGCAGCACCGGGTGGGAAGCAATCGTGACCCCGTTTGCCGAGCCAGGCGCGGTCGATCGGCTTCAACAAATCGGCGCGCAGCTGAACGGTTGGGAGACCGTGCTCTTTCTGCCACTACCTCACCTCAACATCACCGGAGCCCGATTGTTACCGGAAGTCAGCATTGAGGAAGTCGGCGAAGACCGCGTTCACGAGTGGGCGCAGCTCCTACAGTCTGGCTTTGAGGACCCGAGCTTGAATTCGGCGCTGGCAAACTTAAATCGCTACATGACCGAGCTTCCCGGAATGCATCGTTACCTGCTATCGACCCGAGGAAGCACCGCCGCCGCTGCCGGCGTAATCATTCGCGATGACATCGCGTACCTTGCTGGCTCGGCAACCCGAGAGGAATTTCGTGGTCAGGGCTTCCATGGCGCACTGTTAGACCGACGGGTACAAGTGGCAATGCGACACGGCGCAAGACTTGCCATTATCGGCACCGAACCTGGCAGCATCAGCCAAAGAAACGCCGAGCGAGCCGGTTTCCGGGTGGCCTACAACGTGATGTCATTCTCGGTTCCTGCGAAAAGTTAAGGGACATAACAATTACGGCATTCCGCTAGCTTGACGCAGTATTCTGTCGCTCGATGAGCCTTGCGATCGGTCGCATTTCACGTTGGCTGCTTTGTGCCCTTTTGTGGTGCGGTATTGCTGCTAACTGTTGCGCGCAGATTCAGGATTCTCCAAGGTGGCTGGTTCTGAGAACCGAGCATCGGATTCTCGATCAGTTTCATGACAATTTTGGCTGGCCAGATCCCGAGATTCCAAAGGGGCAGGCCGTGGTCTACGTTTATGCTGAAGGCGCTTCTTACAAGCTTCTTGCCGTCGGACCGGTCACGTCTGATGCAAAAGCCTACGCACGCATTCTGAATGAGTGGAAGGAGAGACACGGGCTGTCGGGGCCCGTTCTTTACTCCCAAGAGAACGATTGTGCCGCCGCTCTTTTTTCTGTTTCTGAAACAGGCTTTGGCAAGACCTCCACAAACCTCAAGCTTCCCCTCGCATCGATCATCACGGAAATAAAGTTAGAAACAAAGACCAATCTGGGTCTCGTAATCAATGGCAACCTCAAGTGGCCTGCAGAGTTGCCGCCGCCAGGTTATCTTTCTAAGAGAATTTACGGCTTCTGGGATCTGTCGAAATGGTCTCAGCCGAAGGACTTGGTCATACAGCAAAAACTCGAACCTTGGCTGCTGATCTACTTTGTGAGCGTACTACTGTTTCCGTTCGTTGCAACTGGAGCATGTTATGCCTTTGCGGTGAGATTTGCTCAGGACGAATCCCGATCCCTGGAGCAGCGCCGCAGAGTGTATCGTCAGCTAGTCCTCGGAGGCACTATTGGGCCAACCGTGTTACATTCCCTGCTATTCGTTCCGGCAGTCGCGTTTCGCAGTTTCGATCCGATTACCTACCTTTGGTTTGATGCTCCGTTCTTGAACATCGGCCTATATTTTGGGTTTGCATTACTCATTGTGCCAGTCTTGTTTGCGGTGCTTACGAAGAGGACTGAAGCTTCACTCTCTGCTCTCACCGAAGCAGAATCACGATTGGTCCAACTTTCAACGTTGAGCAAGACTAAAGTAAACCAACCGAATCCACAACAGGTCCTGCAGCAATTTTTACCAATGTTTTGCTTAATCATATTGGGAGTCTGTATCCTCTATCTCCCAACTGGTAAACGGGACCCACTTGATGCATGGAAACTGCCAGCATCCATGTTAATCATTATCCTATCATCTTTTAGTGTAAACCTAAAACAAACTAAACTAGCTGAATCTCAAGCCGATGACATCGAGAATTTGCGGGCAAAAGCCGAGTTTGTAATTTCAAATTTGAATCATCATCTAACAAAACCTGTAAAGACCGTAACCATACTTGAATCTAATGCTCTTGACCAGTCTTGCTCAATCAAAGGTCAGGCGTTACAAATTGCAGAAGGTACACTTCGACTGTGGAACGAAGATCAATTGCTCTATTATTTCTTGCATAAATCGTGGTTCAGACCAAAGAATCCGCTCTCTAACCCTTTTTTCTTCTTACTATTTGCGGCGCCATTTGCCATCTTCGCGCTCCCATCCTCAGTTTTGCTGACATCCCGAAACGTGTATCTAGCGTTTCTCATTCCGATCGTTGGAATTTTCATATCTTCTGCAAAATTCAAACGAACAAGTATTGAGGCAACCTTCGCAACCGATCTTCGCGTCGTCCAAGCAACGGGAAACCCTGAATCGGCCGTTTCGGCATTGGAAAGGATGGACAAGGCACTCCAAGTCGGCTTGGACGCAGGAGTAAACAAGCCGAAGCCTTCTTATACGGAACGGATCGAACGCATTCGCGCTGCATTCCCAGGATCCACGGCTGATGAACGTACGATCTCACACTGAAGAGAACTTTTTGACCAACCAGGAAATGCATGGCTAGACTCACGTTTCGTTGCAACTTGAACCTGCTAGTCAGCGCGGTTTTGTGGCTTTGCGGTCTGGTCTCGTCTCAGGCCCAAATTGTTGAATCGCCAGAACCGCTCATCGGGAAGCCTGAATTCAAAGTTCTGGAGCAGTTTCGAGACAACTTCGGATGGCCGTCTCCAGAGATTCGGAAAGGGCAGTCTGTGCTCTATATCCTTGCGGAGGGACCGAGTTACAAAGTGGTCGCGGTCGGGCCCCCAACGACCAATCCCAAAGCCTACGCTGAGAAGCTCGATGCCTGGAAAAGGCAGAGGGGGCTTCCTGGGCGCATTCAGTACGTTCGGCAGGAATCCGCCTCGGTGGCCGTCTACGCCTACTCCGCGTCTGGTTTTGGCAAGCCGGGCTATAGCCTTGAGCTTCCGATAGCGTCTCTCCCGCGCGAAGTCAAGCTAGAAGATGTAACGAACTGTGCACTTGTGTACTTCCGCGTAACCGGCCCGCCAGCGGCGTTGCCAGCTCCGACTTTCGTGGGCAAGGATGGATTGAAGTACTGGAACCTATCTTCAGAAACTGTAAAGAGTGATGTCCGAATTGGTGAAACCTTATCTGGATGGCTCATCCCAATCCTTGCGATACTGATCCTGATTCCATCTGTCGGCTTGCTCAAAGCGTACAAACTCGCCCTGCCGATTCGACAACGAACGGATCTAACTGATCTCGACCGAGAGGTTCTGCTCTACAAGAGTGTTCAACCAGTCCTTGGTACGACGATAGTGCTCCACTGTCTCTTTTCTGTCCCCGTCATTTGGACTAGATCGTTGGATCCCTTAGTGGCCCTTTGGTTCGGACCAGCCCAGATTGGCGCGGGTGTCGTTCTGCTCACTGTCTTGACACTCTTGCCGAGTTTGCTATATTCCTTTCTCCTTCGGAAAAGCTATCAGCTGGAAGCTGAAGCCGAAGCAATCACTGAAGCGTCCGGTCCGCCGATGGATGATGAGCCTATGCGGTTGCGCCCTAAAGCGTCCGACATCGCAGCCCATCTTCCCCATCTCGTTCCAATCGTGACGCTATGCACAGCGGCATTTATGCCGTCTTTGCCATTTGAGTGGTTTCATAGTCATCAGAACGCATGGGCTACGCTGAGTTATGCAACGTCGATAGTTTTCCCTTACCGTCCTAATCAGTTAACTGCACCGTCACGGGCCATTGACCTGCCTGCGCTAGAACAAAAGTTGGCAGACGCTTTTTCGCAGGTCAAGATTTTAGTCGATAATACGGACAAAGAAACTCAAATCCGAAAAACGAGGGTTCCCGAGTTCGAAATATATGAACTACACCACGAACTTTTGATTCCTGAATGGTGGATTCGACGGTCATCCGTGGATGAGTTAGTGTTCTCAATTCTTCACAAATGTTGGTTCAAAGTTCCGCGGCCAATAGGGGATGCAGGAACTGCCTTCTTGGTAGTTGCCACTGGTGGAGTTACATACGTTCTTTTCACAGCCATATCTTCAGTTCCTACTGCTACCGATGTCATGCGTTACGCGAGCCTGCTGCTTCCGGTCATCGTTGGTATCGTCTACTGGCGCATGTATTGGCTCAATAGAAGAGCCGCCATGTTTGCGACCGATGCACGGATAATTGACGCAACACAGAACCTGAGTGCCGCCATCTCCGCTCTTGAGCGAATGGAACGGATTGAGTTGGTCAGAAAGGCGTACCGAGACTTTCCGCCGGATCCGACCTGCCGCGAGCGGCTTGAGCGCATCAGAGAGAGGTTCTCGGCGTAGCCGGTCTTGTCCAATGTTTACGAACGTAGAAAATCAGGGCTCGGAACACAAACCTGCAGTATCATTGCGCGTGATGAGCCTCGTACGGCCCCGGTTCTTATGGTTGCTGATCTGCTTGATCCTCGCCGCCGGGTTGGCGGCGTCTGCTAGCGCTCAGATTGTGGAGTCGAGGGAGTGGCTGGTTAAGAAGACCGAGCACAGGACTCTTGACGAGTTTGGAGCGATCTTCGGTTGGCCCGATCCCGAATTGCCAAAAGGTCAGGCTGTGCTGTACGTTGAGGTTACAGGGAGGTCGTACAGGGTTTTGGCGGTCGGACCTATAACTTCGGATGCGAAACAATACGCCGAAAAACTTGTGGCGTGGCGAGACCGTTATGGCCTGTCAGGAACCGTTCAGTACTCGCAGGAAGACGACTGCGCAGCAGCTGACTTCTCTCAGTCGGTAATGGGCCTGGGCAAGACGGAGCTTAGCTACACCATTCCGCTGGCGTCACTCTATCGGGAATTGCAGTTGGAAGACACGACTCGCTTTGGCATGATCGTAACAGGTGGAGCGCGTTTGCCCCAGGATTTCCCGCAACCCGACCGAACAAAACCGCTTGGATACCGCTATTGGAACCTATCCGAGTTGAAGAAGCTGAGAGATGCGCAGATTGTCGTACGTCTGGATTGGTGGTCACTTTCCCTGTTTGCTGGGCTTGCACTATTCCCCCTCGTATGTGTAGGCGCCGTTTACTTTCGAGCGAGAAGCATCGCTCGATCCTCACATTTGCCACTTGGTAAGCGACGTGAGATGTTTGTCCGCACTGAAGCAGCAGGAAAGTCCTGGACGATTGTCGCCGTGTTCGTTTTGGCGATCGCTGCCTTGCTGACCCAGGCTTTCGCCTCACTGAATGATCTTTGGTTTTCACTTGATTATCCGGCTTATCTGATCTTTCTAGGATTCAGCATTGTTTTCGCATCAATGATTCCATTCGTTTTGAAATCTGAACGAAATAGATTGCTCCAGGCTTGTCTTAATGAGCTTACGGACCGCGAACCTGGAGTTCAATTTATAGAGCATCCGAAACCCACTGTTGTTCGAAACACGATTCTGACCGCCGTCAAAGCCATCATCTGGGTAGCGGCCATTGCGATCGCTTTTGTGCCAACAACGAAAGCAGACGCAATCCATGACTACAAAATTCGGATCGCACTTTTCATTTTCATGATGTCAAGCTTTATCCCAGATAAAAAGTACATTCCGCCTGAGCCGACAGTTATTCAGGATCAAGAAGAATTGAGCCATAAAGCTAAGGAGCTCATTGCCAAAGTCGAACTGATCGAACCCTCCTTAATCAAGGAGTTTGAGATTTCCGCGAACACTGGCGCTTCTATTAATGTCTCCTTGTCGGATGGAAAGCTTACGGTTTCGGAAGCCGCACTCCGCAGATTGAGTCTGGAAGAGCTCGAGTTCTGCGTTTTAGAGAAGCATTGGACAGTATGGATATCCGAGCCTCCAGTTGTAACGACCCTAGGGTCCGCATCAGCCCTCATTCTCTGGCTTGTTTCCCTGCCCCAATTACGATGGGTTCCAGGACCACTCTACATCGCTATTGCTGTAATATTGGTTAGTCCTTTCCTTTACTACCTCGGTCGGTTAGTTAAGGAGGTGATCAAGGTCCGAAAGAAACGATTCAATACAGATCTGCGCGTCGTCCAAGCAACCGGAAATCGTTCTGCTGCGATCTCCGCCCTTCAGAAGCAAGACGAATTTCTTCGAATCGACTTGGTGAATTACGGCCACAACCCCAAACCAACCTATTCCGAGCGAATCGCTCGCATCCGCGCCGCATTTCCGGAGACATCTAGCGCCCCGGCGGCGGAATAAACTATCCTCAGGTCAACCAACGATGCTTAGCTCCCTGTTCCTCCTCGCCGCCTTTGCCCCTGCGCCTTATCAGCCGAGCGTTCAAGCCTGGACCTTCAACCGGTTCACCGTTTTCGAGGCGATCGAAAAGACCGCCGCGGCCGGATCCCAGAACATTGAACTCTTCCCGGGTCAGAAGCTTGCGCCAGATTCCGATGCAAAGGTCGGCCCAGAGATGTCGGCGGATGCGCTGCAGAAGTTGAAAGACAAGCTGGCCAAGCACAACGTGCGCGCCATCGCTTTCGGGGTCACCGGCATCTCCCGCGACGAAGCCGGTGCAAGGCCGCTGTTCGTCTTCGCAAAGGCGCTTGGCATCCAGATTCTAAACACCGAAAGCACCGACGCCATCGACACCATTGAGAAGATGGTGAAGGAATACGATGTCAAAGTCGGCTTCCACAACCACCCGCGCCAGGCGAACAATCCGAACTACAAGGTTTGGGATCCCGCGTACGTGTACGAACTCGTGAAGAACCGCGACAAGCGAATCGGCTCCTGCGCCGACACCGGCCACTGGGTCCGAAGCGGCATCAAGCCGATTGACGCCATCAAAACCCTCAAGGGCCGAATCGTCAGTAGCCACCTGAAGGACCTCCACGAATTCAACCCCGGCGGCCATGATGTCGTGTTCGGAACCGGGGTAAGTGACGTACCTTCAATTCTTGCCGAGTACAAGAAGATCAACATGCAAGGTAGCGTGAGCGTCGAGTACGAGCACAACTGGGACACCAACCTCGCCGAAGTAGCGCAATGCATCGGCTACCTCCGCGCCGTCCGCGGACAGTAAGGGTCCCCATTGCTCGATGATTAGTTGGCTCAAGGGTGCGAAACGGGTTCACGACCTGGGCGGTTCGCACCCGATCAGCTCGAAGCTGCCCGACGAAGAGTGGGATAGGAAAGAAACGGTCAACATGGACCGCTGGACCCGAAAACTTCGAGAGCCCATCCCAGTTGCCGAGCCGCATCGATCCTTCTTCGGGACAAGAATGCATGATTCCTGGCTCGTTGGCTCAAAGCGAGCCGGCTCGGAATATGTGCTAACCCTCAGTTGCTTCTTCGCTTCGATCTTTGCGGAAAATCTCGGAAGCATTCTCGGCCTCCGACCCGATCAGATCAACTGGAATTTTACGGGACCTTTCCGGGTCAATCTTTGCTGTCACGGCGTCACCTATCAAAGAACCGCGAGCGAAGAAACCGGCGGATGGTTGAAGTATTTCCGCATTCCGCCGCATGAATATAAGAGTTACAACGACGGAGCGTTTCTCTACGATTGGTTCGAGCAGCAAGATGATAGGATCCAGTGGATCGTTGAGCTGAACTTGGGTCCCACAGTTTATGTTTTGACCGACTGTAGCTCAGTTTCCGCTACTGACTTACGAGAAGTCGATCTTGTGACGGCTTTTGGCCCGAACGTTTCGGAGGTGTGGAAAGACGTTTTGAATGCCAGTAAAACTGTGGACTTGCATTACGTCCTGGTTCGCAAAGAAATTCAGAAGTCTATGGCCGCTCATAGCTTAACCCCACAGGACTTCGACACGACGAACTTTCGATACTCCTTCCGCGAACCAAAGTTTTGAGTAATCCAGCCCAATGATCAGCCGTTTTTCCGTCATCATCAAGCGAGCAGCGAACCTTCTATCGTGCTTTTACCACAGCCAAGCAGACTTAAATCTCTTCCAGAAAAACTGTCTAGACGCATTCACTTCGGTAAACCTGACGATACCGAACTTTAATCCGGCTCATGTCAAATTTGAGCATATTTATCCGCAAACCGGTTACCGATGAAAAGCTGGCTGAAAGACGCGAAGCACGTGAATGACCTCGGCGGGGTAGGACACCTAAAGTCAAATATTCCGTGGGAGGAAGAAGAGAGGCGAGAAGCGGTCTACTGGGAACGCTGGTTAGCCAAGCTCAAAAAGCCGATCCCGGTTAACGAGGAACACCGACCGTTTTTCCGCTCGGGTATGCATGATTCCTGGTTGGTTGGCTCCGAGCGCAAAGGTGGGGAATACAACCTTACGGTGAGCTGCATCTTTGCCACCGTCTTTGCTGAAAATTTAGGGAATATCCTCGGATTACATCCAAAGGGTTTACACTGGCATTTCGCCGGGCCCTTCCGGGTAATTCTTTCCTGTCACGACATCTATTATCAGCGAACTGCCGATCTTGACCCGAGTGGTCGGCTAAAGTTTAATCGGATTGAAATCCCCGAGTTTAAGAGCTTTGAACAAGGAACATTTCTTTTCGACTGGTTTGAAGAGCAAGATGATCGTATTCAGTGGGTCGTGAATCTTTGGATCAAAGGGGAAAACGTCTACGTTCTGACTGATTGCAAGTCGCTATCCGCAACTGATCTGAGAGAGGTCGACCTGGTAAAAGCATTCGGGCCGAACGTCGCGAAAGTATGGGCCGATGTCCGAACAGCCACCGAGCGGGACTGGCATTACGAGCTGGTTCATTCAGAGATTCAGAAGTCAATGATCGTCCACGGCTTAACCGCACAAGACTTCGACACGACGAACTTTCGATACGCTTTCCGCGAACCCTATATTTGAGTAACCTGACCGGGTGCGTGTTTACATCTCCGTCGACATCGAAGGCATCACCGGTCTCGTCTCGTGGTCGCAGTGCAGCCGGCCGGATGGCAAGTCGTTTGACTACGCCTTCGCCCGGCGAATGATGTCGCACGACCTGAACGCCGCAATCCGCGGCGCCCGCCGCGCCGGGGCGACGGAGATCGTGATCAAGGACTCGCACGGCAATTCAAAGAACCTTCTGATCGAGGACCTGGAGCCCGGAGTTGAGCTCATCAGCGGCCACGGCGCGGGCCGAGACGGCATGATGCAGGGCATCAACGCCACCTTCGATGCTGCTCTGCTGGTCGGCTACCACGCCCGGGCCGGGGCCCTCGGCGGAATCATGGAGCACACCATCACCGGAGGCATCCACCGCATCATCATCAACGGACAAGAGATCGGCGAAATCGGCCTAAGCGCCGCCGCCGCCGGACAATATGGCGTCCCTCTCCTCGCCGTCACGAGCGACCTCGCCGGCTGCCAAGAAGCCAGCAAACTCATCCCCGGCCTGAAAACCGCGATCACTAAAGAAGGCATCGGCCGCTACATGGGCCAGCTCAAGCACCCCTCCGAAACCGGCCCTCTCATCGAAGAGACGATCACCCGAGCGCTTGAAGAACAGTCCGCTGCCCCCTTCGCCTTCTCAACCCCGCTCCAACTCAGCATCGAATTCAACCGCGCCGAAGAAGCCGATATGTCGGCGAAGCTTTCGAACGTCGAACGCTTCGATGGCTACACCGTAGGCGGCACCTACCCCAACTTCCCCGCCGCCCACCAAGCGATCTGGAATTGCGTGGCCATGTCTTTTGAAGGCATCGGGGCTCAGCACTAGCACGGCGGTTATTGCGTGAAGCCTCGCCTTAGTCCTCCAGAATCCGCCACAAATACCAAGCCGCGACTGAGCGGTAGGGCCTAAACCGCTCGCCCTCCAGGGTCAGCGCCTTCGGCGTCAAACGCTCCTCTAGCCCCATCAACTTCGTCCATCCGGCCCGAATCCCCAGGTCGTCCACGGGCCAAACATCAAGCCGTCCCAGTCGGAACATCAAAAGCATCTCCACTGTCCATCGGCCAATGCCTTTCACCGCCGTCAGTTCGGCAACAATTTCATCTTCTGACCTCAAATCGAGTTCGGACAGCGACGGAATTGTCCCCGCCAAAGCGCGAGCCGCTAGATCCTTCAGGTACCCCGCCTTCGCCCAAGACAGCCCGACCGCCCGCAAAGACTCCAGCGAAGCCTCATCCACCAAGCGGACATCAACATGCACCCCGTCCCCGAACTGCGTAGCCAACCGACGGAAGATCGTGTCCGCCGCCTTCGTGCTCAGCTGTTGGCTACAAATCGCCCCGGCCAGGCAGGCCACCATGTCGTCGGGCGGAGCCGTGGTCACCAAGACGCACGGCCCGTGCCGCTCAATCAAGGGCGCAAACCGAGGCTCCACCGAAACAATAAACGCTTCAGGCTCGGTCACTAAGCCAATGCTTCCCGAACGAACGCCACGTCTTCTTCGGACAAGTAGCGTCCCGCTCCGGCAACGTTCACTCGCACCTGGTTCTCATTTCGGAAGCCCGGAATTACGCAAGCCACGTGGGGGAACGAGAGAACATAGTTCAGCGCCAAAGAAGCCAAATCGGTCACCGAATCACCAAACCGTGACTTCAGCTTTTCCAGCTTCGGCTTCAGCGCGGCAATGGCTTCGGCCGAGAAGGCCGACGAGTTCTGCCGGTGGTCACCGGGCTCAAAGCTTGGCGGCTTAGATGGATCGAACTTATCCAACAAGCGACCCTGCGCCAGCGGGCTAAAGGCCACGAACGTAATGTTCTCCTTCGCCATAAGCTCGCTTACGGGAGACCCTGGATTGATGAACTGAGTATCCAAAGCGTGCGCCCAGCTCTGGAATACGGCCGGTCGAACCTTCGGCGTTACTCGCAAAAAGTCGTTCGAAGAGTAAGCCGATTGCCCCTTCACCCGGACCTTGCCTTCCTCAACCAACTTGTCCATTGTCGCCGCCGCATCGTCCAGATACATGTCCGACTCGCCGAAGCTGCCGTGGTGGAAGTAGTAAATGTCGATGTACTCGCGACCTAGGTTGATCAACGACTGCTCGCACTGGTGCCGAATGTGCGCTGGCTCGTAAGCGTGGGCCGCCGTACCGGGGAAGTGACCGATCTTCGTGGCGACAATGAAGTCTTCGGATTTCAAACCGAGTTTGATGAACGCTCGTCGCAGCATCTGCTCCGCCTTTCCGTTGCCATAAACGTCGGCGTTGTCAAAGTGGTTCACCCCCGCATCGATGCCAGCCTTAATCGCCGCGACAATCTCGTCTTCGTCAACATTTGCCCAGCCGTTAGCGTGTCCGTTCACCCAGTTGAGGCCGCCCATCGTCCAGCAACCCAGACTGATTTCCGAAACCATCACACCCGACTTGCCAATTTCTCGTAAGTTCATGTTGCGAGTTTAGCCCCGCCGAACGACTAGCGTCCGCCGGCAAGAATCAGCGCGGCCATTTTCAGCTTCTCGGCCTTGGTCGTGCGGGCTCGGCCAGAGAAAACGTCGTACCCACGCTCCTCAATCTTCTCGAGAATCTTCGAATAAAGCGCCCGAGCCAGCCGCACTGGCAACCTCGACCTCGCCGGCAAAGCCGGTATTCCCAAATCGGCCCGCGCATACAGTTGTCGCGTCCGATCAATCTCGAACCGCATGAGGTCCACAAACTGCGGCGTCATTTTCCCGGCCAGGATGTCATCTTCCGAAACGCCGAACTGCCGCAAATCTTCCAGCGGCAAATAGATTCGTCCCCGGCCCGCATCCTCGCCCACGTCTCGCAAAAAGTTGGTCATTTGCATCGCGTCGCCAAGCGACTTCGCCGCCGAAATCGTCGCTTCCTGAGTCTCAGCCCCAACGACATAACACATCATCGCGCCAACCGCGGCCGCGCTACCCTTCGTGTAACCCAACAGGTCCTCAAAGGTCTCGTACCGCGCGACCGTCAAGTCCTGCTCCATCGCGTCCAGAAACTCGATTGGCTCCTGCATCGGGATCTGGCATTCCTGCACCGTGTCGCAAAATGCCCGCAAAACGGGAGACTCGGGTCGCACGCCGTCAATTCCGGCAAGCAACTCCGCGCGGTAATTCGCCAGTTGCGCCCGCTGCTGGTCTAGGGAGTTTGTGCCCGGGTTGTCCACCATCTCATCCGGCACGCGGACAAAGGCATAGAGCGCGTTCACCCGGCGGCGAATCTTTGCCGGGAACCACTGCGACGCAAAGTAATAGGTCGTACCGAAATGCGCGTGCAACTCGCGACACGCTTCGTAGTCTTCCTTCGTTGCGTACGGACCCATCCGGCTATAGCCTACGCGACCAGATTCCATTTGTCACCGCTTCCAGGGTTGAAACTTGCGAACATCCAGCCTTTCGTTCACGTCCCCGGTCCCCGCACTCAACAATTGGAACGCACTCCGGTCATGCCGAATCAGCGTGGCGGAGTGATCCAGGAGCTTTGCGACCGCCAGCCGAGCATCGCGCTGAATCGTCTCCGAGGGCGGCATGGGCTTCCCGAAGACCACAAAACACTCGGGCCGCTCGTGAAGGCTCATCTCGTACCGAATGGCAACCGGCACCACCGATTGAACCCCACCCTTTTTGGCCACGAATGACAGAGCGTCTCCAAACGCCAGTAACTCGGGTGGTCGATGCAACTCCGATTCCGCAAAGAGCAGCAAGTTCCGCTCGCCCGACTTCAATCGCCGAACCGTCTGCCGAATCGTCGCTGCCCGCGCCGCAGCATCGTCCCGGGGAAAAGGCATGCCGCCCACCTTTCCAAAAAGCGGGAACGATTCGAACTCCGTGATCCAGTCCAAAAACGGCCAGCCTAGCTTCGTCAGGGCCAAATACATCACGTAGCCGTCATGCCAGCCATGATGGTTTGGCGTAATGATGCACGGCTGGGCTACCGGCTCCGCGGGAGGAATCCAATACACGCCGTGAAATGCCTTCCGCATGCTCCGGCGAATCATGCCATCCACCAGCCGGCCCAAAAAGCCCTGTGCCTGCTCCGGTGAACTCATGCGTACAGTCTGACTAACCGGAACCTACAAGTACCCGTCTTTCAGTAGCCGATCTTCCACAAGCTCCGCCCCAATCAGCACCATCGGAAGCCCGTTACCCGGCACCGTGCTGGCCCCGACGTAGTAGAGACCCGGGTTCGCCTTGTCCTTGTTGTTCGGCCGGAAGCAGATGCTCTGGAACAAGTCGTGGCTCAATCCAAAAGCCGCGCCTTTATCTAGCCCTAGCTTGTTCTTCCAGTCATGCGGAGTAAAGCTCGCCATTCCGCGCACGTTTTCCCGGCGGAAGCTCGTTTCCTTCTCAAGCCGCGTGAACACCTTGTCCCGCAAAATTTCCGCGTCTGCGTCCGTAAACGGATGATCCAGGTTCGGGCACGGAATCAGAAGATACAGGTTCTGGTGTCCTTCTGGAGCCTTCGACTTGTCGGTCTTGCAAGAAATAGCCGTGTAAAAGGCAGGATCGGTCGGAATTTCGTGCTTGTTAAAAATCTGGTCCAAGTTCTGGAAGAAGTCGCCGCCAATCGTTATGTTGTGATGAAGCAGCTCGGGCAACTCGCCTTCGTAATCGCAATAGATCGTTAAAGCTGAGCACGAGTATCGTCGCTCCACGTCTTTGCTCACCGGAATCAGGCTCTTCTCCGCTGTAGGCAGGTCTGCATTGCAAATCACCGCGTCGGCAGTGAGCAGTTCGCCGGACTCGAGCGTGACGGACTTTCCATCCACCTTCACGACCTTCGTATTCAGCCGAATTTCCGCACCGCGCTCTTGCGCCAGCCGGGCCACCGTTCGTGGAATCTGCACCATGCCGCCGTCCGGATACCAAATCCCTTCGCCGTACTCCATGTAGACCAGCACGGCATAGACGTACGGCGCATCGTACGGGCTCAGGCCCAAATACATCGTCTGCAAGCAAAACAAGTGATGGAGCCGCTTATCGTCGAACGTCCGCTCCACTTCCTTCGCCAGGTTGCTCAGCATGTTGTGCTTCAGCGCGAGTTGCAGGGCTTTGGGCGAAGCCAAATCGAGCACTGAGTCATAGTTTCGGCGCACAAACTTCGGGATCGAATCCTGATACAGCCCGCCAAGTCGACCGATGAACTCCGGATACTTCGCCGCGTCCGCGTCGCCGGCAAGTTCCTGAATGTTCCTCCGCATCAGCGCCATGTTGCTGGTGCAGTTCAATCGGTTGCCGTCAGAAAAGAACACGCGGTAGTTCGGGTCGCACAGCGAAATCGAAAGGTGGTCGGAAAACTTCTCGCCAACATCACGAAAGAGTTTCTCGAACGGGTCCAACATCATGAGCAGGGTCGGACCGGCATCAAAGACGCAGTCGTTTACTCGTACTTCGCGATCGCGACCGCCAACTTGGTCGGTTTGCTCGATCACCGTAACCTTGTGACCGCGATGGGCGAGTCGTAGCGCGGTTGCCAACCCGCCCAACCCCGCTCCGACAACAATAAACTCACGCTTTGGCACGGTTCAATCTACAGCCTAAAGGCGATGTCTAACAGCAAGAGCCCGATCATCAAGCCCAAGTGCCCCACCAAAACGATCCAGCCTCTACGATCCGAGGGCATTCCTGCTCGTTGCAAAGCAAACGCCCCCAGGCCAGAAATGACCCACCAAGCAAAGAAGTTGGCCACCGGCACGTTGCCCGGCAATGGTCCGCCATCGGTCCAGGTCCAGTACCGCAAAGTGTTCACCGCGACAGGCTCCATCACCAAATCGATGGACGCCGCCAAAAGCCCGGCTAGCACCGGATTCTGAACAACCCGTGCCGCCGCAGCGGTGATCATCAGCCAAGCAAGCGGCAACAATAACGGGAAAAAGCCAAGGCCACGGAGCGAAATCACCGGTAGCCACTGATCGGTGTACTCATAGCGGCCAAAGGGAAAGCCCGTTGCCAAGCCGAGCACCTCGGTACTCGCCCCGACCAAGCCGACGCCAATCCCCACTTTCCAAAGCCGAGCGTCGACATCGGTGCCAAACGCAACAATGACCCCAATCGCGATGGTCAGCACCGAACTCACCGGCCCGATCAAGCCCGGATCCAACTTGAGAGCCCGCGATGCGAGCGTGCCGCACAACGAAAACACGATCAAGCCGATGTAGGCACGGACTTCCCAAGGAACCGGCGAACTTGCTTTCACTGACGCGCAAGGTACCCCGTGCTATAATCTGTTCTCACGCGGAGAGATGGCTGAGTGGACGAAAGCGCCCGCCTGCTAAGTGGGTAGAGGATAATATCTTCTCTCGGGTTCGAATCCCGATCTCTCCGCCAGCTTGATTTCCGATAAAACCCGGTAATTTTTCTGCATTTTCAGGCTGAGGTCCTTTTTTCCGGTGCATCTAGCACGAATCGCCGTCAGATATTCTCAGGGTGTTCTTCTGAGAGAAGGTATGCGATTTTGGAACTGGACGAGCATCTCGGTGTCGCTCTTGGTTGTCCTTTTGGGCAGCTGTGCGGCCGTGCGCGCTCTCAGCCCTCGCAATTCCACCTACATGGCCAAGAAGGCCGTTCCTAAAGTCTCGAGCTTCCTCGGCCAGATTCACACCAGAAAGGACTTGCGAAAGCTGGCCGCGCAGATCAAGAACAACTACTTCCAAGGTGACCTCGTTGGCATTTGCCATACCGGCGGAAAGCCAACCGACACCGTGACACCGCTCGATGAGCTCACGCTGCGGGGCGTCAAATCGTACAACAGTCCTTCGAAAGGTGCCGCTTTGGTAGCGCAATACGTCCGCGAATACCGAGTGGGAAACAACAAGTTTAAGATCTACACCGACGCAAAGCGACAGGCAAATGCTTGGCGAATTAGCAAAGTCACCATCGGGTGCACCGGCAAAATTAACGACGGATTCCTCAGCTTCTTCCGCTGATCCAGAAGCGGGCAATTTCCCCGAGTTACGATACTGCTGAACCAAACGACCCGAGCGGCCGACTATACAAAGGTAGAGTCCCTATTAGCGATCCCATATTATGCGAACCCTTCTCCTGCTTACTGCTCTAATGACTTCGGTTGCCGCGGCACAGCCCTCGGCCGCTGAGTACTTGGCGCAGCGAAAGCGGTACGGCATTACCGAGACCGTTGGAGTCCAGGTTTTAGATAAGTTTGTTGGGGCAAAGTTCCTCGAAATCAAGGGTGCGGTTAAGGGCACGTTCTCTTCGCCCGAACACGCCGGCGTCTTGATTGAGCGAACAAAAGACGACACGATCGCCCTAGAAATCGAGAAAATCCCGGAGTGGGTCTTCATGCGCGAGCTCCCCGCGCGTGCAATCATCCGAGCCGAGCGAACCGAGGAATACGGCGGCTTACGGTGCACCCTGATCGCCATCGCACCCGCGGAACTCGTTCCAGACCTGGTGATCAAAAAAGCGACTCCGCCCGCACCTAGGGCCAAGTCCACCGCGAAAGCGCCATCACGCTCAACCGGCCGCAAGATTCCAAGCACCCCCCTCAGCCGCTCCGCTCCGCCGCGTAGCTGGACTCTTCCTCGAAGCGAAGTTCTTCCGTACTATGTTCAGTTCGTCCGGAACCAGAATCGCCGCCTGAGCGAGCGAGAAGCAACGCGGATTGCGGAAAACATCATCGGCCACTGCCTCAGCCACGGCGTCGACGCGCGGTTGATCATGGCCATCGTGCTTGTCGAAAGCGGTTTTGATCCATTCGCTGTTTCAAGCGCGGGAGCAAAGGGCCTCGGGCAACTCATGCCCGGAACCGCATCCGACCTCGGCGTCAGCAACCGTTTCAACATCGAAGAAAACGTTTACGGAATGGTCAAGCTCGTGCGAAAGCACCTTGAAACCTACATCCGTCAAACCGGTGATTCTGCTCGGGGCATGCAGCTTGCCCTCGCCGCCTATAACGCCGGCCCTGGCGCAGTGAAGAAGTACGGCGGTATTCCACCGTACAAACAAACGATCAACTACGTGAAGAAAATCACGTCCATCTACGCGACCCTCACCGGCAACTAGCCTCTTCAGCGGCGATAAGTGTGAGCGTCCATGTCTCGCACTTCAAGCGTGACCGCAACGCCGCCTTCTTGATCCGAAAACTCAAAGCACCGTTTGAGCTCTTCAAACACGGTATCCGCCAGCTTTGCGCGAAGCTCTGGTGATCGCCCCGAAAGCACGCCAAGCGTGCAATGAGCAAACCCTTCCGGGTGGCCCTCTCCAACGACCCAGTTCGTCCGTAGCGTGTGATACGCCTTGATCGAGGAAGTGGAAATCGACTCCACCGTCGCGAGCGCGTTAATCAATCGCTCCAAAATTTGCGGCAGGTCACCGTTCTCTTGTAGGTCCGCGGTGGTCTCAAGGTGAATGTGCGGCATCTCAATCGCATTGTGATCGAATAACCTATGGGTATGGCAGTTGCCGAGACACTATTCATCGGGAAAGGCGACCAGGACGTTCTGCTTCGCCTGAAGTACGCAAACCGGCACGGACTCATTGCTGGAGCCACGGGTACCGGCAAGACGGTCACCCTCCAGACCCTTGCCCAAGGCTTCTCGCAGGCAGGTGTTCCGGTATTTGTCGCCGACGTTAAAGGTGACCTGAGCGGCGTCGCGGTGCCGGGCGGCAACAACGCTCGCGTCGCCGAGCGCCTGAGCGAATTTGGCATCGCGGAGAACTTCGTGGGCTGCCCCGCAACCTTTTGGGACGTCTTCGGCAAACTTGGCCACCCAGTTCGGGCGACCGTCTCCGAAATGGGTCCGCTCCTGCTCAGTCGGATGCTCGACTTGAACGAAACCCAAGAGGGCGTACTCAACATCGCGTTCAAAATTGCCGACGATCAGGGGCTTTTACTGCTCGACCTGAAAGACCTGAGAAGTATTTTGCAGTTTGTCCTCGATAACGCCAAAGAGATTCAAGGAACGTACGGAAACGTTAGCGGCGCGAGTGTCGGCGCGATTCAGCGACAGTTGCTTGTGCTGGAGCAGCAAGGCGGCGATGGCTTCTTCGGCGAGCCAGCCCTTGAGCTCAGCGATCTTCTCAAAGTGGACCCCGATGGCCAAGGTTACGTGAACGTGCTGGCGGCCCAGGAACTCATGCAGAGCCCTCGGCTCTATGCCACCTTCCTTCTCTGGCTCCTGAGTGAACTCTTCGAAGAGCTTCCCGAAGTCGGCGATTTGCCTAAGCCTAAGCTTGTTTTCTTCTTCGACGAGGCCCATTTGCTCTTCACAAACGCACCCGATTCGCTGGTTGAGAAGGTGGAGCAGGTCGTTCGACTGATTCGTTCAAAGGGCGTCGGCGTTTACTTTGTCACCCAGAACCCGATCGATATTCCAGACACCGTTCTCGGCCAGCTCGGAAACCGCGTCCAGCATGCCCTCCGCGCCTTCACTCCACGCGACCAAAAAGCGGTCCGCGCCGCCGCCGATACGTTCCGCGTGAACCCGAACTTCAAAACCGACACGGCGATTCTGGAACTTGTCACGGGCGAGGCTTTGGTGAGCGTGCTGGATGAGAAGGGCGCGCCGACCGTCGTCGAGCGCACAAAGATCTGCCCGCCGTTCTGTCGCCTTGGACCAGCTACCGAGGAAGAGCGCTCTCACATCCTGAGTTCGAGCCCTGTTCGAGGCAAATACGATCATTCGCACGACCCCGAGTCGGCGTTCGAAATCCTGCAAGCTAAGGCGGCCAAGGTCGCCGAAGCCGCCGAGCAGGCCGAGATTGAGAAAGAGCTTCTGAAGCAGGCTAAAGAGGATGAGAAGCTCGAGCGGCAACGCTTGAGAGATCAAATCGCCGCGCAGAAGGAAGCCGACCGGCAAGAACGACTGGCAAGGCAGCGCGCCGCCAACGACCCGATGAACCAAATCCTGACCGGTGCGCTCAAGAGCGTGACTCGCAGCGCGAGCAGCCAGATCGGTCGACAGCTCGTACGTGGACTGCTGGGCGGACTATTCCGAGGCTGAAGAATCGAACGAATATGCGGCCAAATTCCTAATAAAATTTGGCCGCTCAGCGAGATTTGATCCAAAACTGTATTCTTGACGGATG
This sequence comes from bacterium, assembly GCA_027485645.1. Lineage (GTDB taxonomy): Bacteria > Armatimonadota > Fimbriimonadia > Fimbriimonadales > Fimbriimonadaceae > Fimbriimonas. The sequence continues at coordinate 71,532 of JAIXQR010000001.1, read as the reverse complement.
CGATTTGCGACCCGTGCTTTGAGAATTGGACAGGAACCGGACCCTAAGTACCGGGCCGTTATCCAACCGCTTTACCAATCCTCAACCTTCGCATGGGCCGACCTAGATCACATTCCGGCCATCGATTACACGCGTTGTCAAAACCCCAACCGCGAAACGCTTGAACAGGTCATCGCCTCCCTAGAAAACGGAACCCGAGCCACCGTTTACAGCAGCGGCATGTCCGCGATTGGCGCGGCATTTAGCCTGTTGCAGAAAGGCGACCACTTGCTGATGGCCACGGAAATCTACGGCGGCACGTTCCGAATCGCCGAAAAATGGCTCCCCAGACAGGGCGTGAGCGTTAGCAGTTTCTGTCCACACAACCCGTTGACCATTCGCGACGCCATTCGGCCAGAGTCGAAGATGCTCATCTTCGAAACCCCGGCGAATCCGAACCTGCGCGTTTGCGATATCCGAGCCGTTGCCGCCGAAGCCAAAAAGCACGGGCTTATCGTTGTCTTTGATAACACCTTTGCTTCTCCGGCGCTCCAAAATCCGCTCGACCTCGGGGTGGATATCGTCGTTCACAGCACCACAAAGTACATCGCCGGTCACTCCGACATCATCGGTGGAGCAACGGTTGTCAAGGACGAAGAACTTGGCGTTTGGCTGTACGAGTACGCGAAAGCCTGGGGCTGTGTCCCAAGCCCGTTCGACTGTTGGCTCAGCCTTCGCGGCGTCAAAACTCTCGGCATTCGAATGGCACAGCATTCCAGCAACGCCCTTGCGGTCGCCGAGTTCCTCGAGAAGCACCCCGGAGTCGCCAAGGTCCACTATCCTGGACTTCCAACCCACCCCGACCACCAGGTTGCAAAGAGCCAAATGACCAGTTTCGGCGGCATGCTTGCCGTTGAATTCCACTCTATGGAAGCGGCTCGCAAAGTAGCCGAATCAACCAAGGTGTTCATCTTGGCGGAGTCGCTGGGCGGTGTCGAAAGCTTGATCGCCTACCCGCCGCTCATGAGCCACGCGACGATGACCGAAGAGCAGCGACTGGAACGCGGAATCCCGCCAACCATGCTGCGACTGAGCGTGGGAATCGAAGATCCAGCGGACCTGATCGAAGACCTCGAGCAAGCTCTCGTGTAATTTGCTCAAAAGTTTCAGCGCAGGATGAAACTTTGCCCACCTAAGACCGCTATTCTTTAGGAGGGCGATGCCAATTCATTCCGATTTTCCGTGGTTGAACATCGTTCAATACCCCTTCGCAACCCGTGAATTTGATACGGGCGACGGCTGGATGAGCTATGTCGATCACGGTCAAGGACGCCCTGTTGTCTTCGTTCACGGCAGCCCAACTTGGTCGTACGCGTTCCGGCACTTGATCCGCGGCTTGTGCCCCTGGCATCGCTGCATCGCCCCAGATCACCTCGGCTTCGGGCTGTCCGAGAAGCGACCTGACATGGACTACCGGCCAGAAAAGCAGGCCGATCGGTTCGAAAAGTTGATGCTGCACCTCAACCTGCGCGACATCACTCTCGTGGTTCACGATCAAGGCGCCCCGATCGGCTTGAACTTTGCCATCAACTACCCGGGCCGAGTCCGCGAACTTGTGGTGTTCAACTCCTGGCTCTGGCCGCAGCACGATAACCGCATCGCCATGCGCCTCGCCACCCTGGTTGGTCACCCAATCAATCGCCTTTACTACCGGATGCTCAACGCAACTCCCGGGTTCATCATGCCCGCGCTCTTTGCTGACCGGCACCGGATTCCGAAGGCGACCCAAATGCAGTATCTCGAGCCGTTCCGTGGCTTCGATGAGCGCGAAGGGCTGTACCAAATGATCCAAGCCCTCCGAAAATCGGGCACCTGGTACCAAACCCTTTGGGATCGGCGAGAGGCCATTCAACACAAGCGAACGCTCTTCCTTTGGGGCCTCAAAGACCCGATGTTCACGATGGACCACTTAGCAATGTGGGAGTCGGAATTTAAGTATTCCGAGACGGTACAGTTCCCTAACGTAGGAAGGTTCGTTCCTGAAGAAGCGGCCAAAACTGCCCTCAGCGAAATCCGCTGGTTCCTCCTGCGTAGCCCAACTCTGACCCACACCGAACTCGTATGAGCGCACTCTTCCAACCCATTACCTTCGCCTCCGGACTGGAACTCAAGAACCGGTTGGTGGTCGCCCCAATGACAACCTACTCCAGTCAACCGAATGGGGTGATTGCGGTCGATGAGTTGCCATACATCCGTCGAAGAGCTGAAGCAGGCTATGGATCGTTCATCACGTCCGCCTGCTGCGTTCACCCGTCCGGTTGGGCGTTTCACGGCCAGTGGCAGTGTTCATCCGACGAGTTTCTAGATTCGCTGGCGTCCGTTGCCGACGCGATCCATGCGGGCGGCAGCAAAGCGATCCTGCAGATTCACCACGGTGGACGCCAATGTCCGCCTGAACTCGTGAACGGCACCCCTGTTTCCGCCTCGGCGATCCCAAATGCCCGGCCAAACTCGGCCGTACCTCGTGCCCTAGAAGAGGATGAGATCCTCGAGATCATCGACGCCTTCGCCCAAGCCACGATTCGTGCCAAGCAGACCGGCTACGATGGAGTCCAGATTCACGGGGCAAACACCTACTTGCTCCAACAGTTCGTCAGTCCCCACAGCAACCGCCGGGAAGACAGTTGGGGCCAGGACCGGCTCAAGTTCCCTCTCGCCGTCACCGATGCCGTCTTGAACGCGGTGCCCGGATATTCGGTGGGATACCGATTCTCCCCGGAAGAACCCGAAACCCCCGGTATTCGCATCTCCGACACCATCGCCCTTGTGAACGCCCTCTGCGAACGGCCGCTTGACAACCTCGATATCTCGCTTCGCGATTTCCGGCAGCCAAGCTTGCACTCGAGCTACGAAGGTTCGACCCTTGAAAAGATCCTAGAGGTCATTAACCATCGCCTTCCTCTCATTGCCGTGGGTTCGGTCAAATCGCGCGAGGATGCCGAAGCCGTTCTGAGCACTGGGGCGGACTTGGTTGCCGTCGCACGCGTCGCGATTTCGGAGCCCGAATGGCCGCTCAAGATCGAGAGCGGCGAGCCGATTCGAACCAAGGTCGTCGCGAAAAACATGCGTGAAGTTCTCACGTTGCCCAATGGTCTGGCCACCAAGATCGAGCAAGTTCCAGGGTGGTTCGAGGTCGAAGAGTCGGAGGAGTAATTTCAGAACGGTATCCTGCCGAATGTGATTCCGTTGCGCGACAAGCTATCTAGCCGGAATATTCCGGTGATCACGCTTGTCCTCGTTTCGCTGAACATCCTCATCTTCTTTTGGGATCACCAGTGGCGACTTAACTCAGCGAACATCGTGTTTGCCGATCTCACGATGCGCCCCAATCGGGTGATTGAAAGCCTCAGCGGCGCGCCCGATAAGTTCGCACTCGTCACCGTTTTCACGTCGATGTTCATGCACGGCAACGCCGTGCACCTGCTCGGGAACCTGATTTTTCTACTCGTTTTTGGGCCTGGAATCGAGCAAACGATTGGAGCTTGGCGTTTCAGCCTGTACTACTTTGGATGGGGGATCGTGGCGACCGCAGTGCAAATCTTTGTGAATCCGATTTCAAACACCCCAACCCTGGGTGCTTCGGGAGCCATCGGCGGCGTATTGGGAACGTACTTCCTGCTGTTCCCCACCTCTGTGATTGAGTTACTGATCTTCCCATTCGTCTTCCGCCCGATTCCCATCGTTGCCTGGAAGCTCCTTGGGTTTTGGTTTCTCTTCCAAGTGTTTGTTCCGCAAGAAGGCGTGGCCAATTGGGCGCATGTCGGTGGCTTCCTCGCCGGGATGCTCACCGTGCTAGCCATGGGCGGCCGAGACAAAATTATCAAAACCCCGGATGCGATTCATGAATAACCCCCGAACCCGCGCCGTGGTCGCTATTGTCGTCCTCTTCCTTGCGACCCTCTATCCGCTCTGGCGTCGCCACTCGGCAGAGAGTAAGAACCTCGCGGTGTCGCTCGGGATGGAGTACGAAGCCCTCGAATCCCTGGCCGCCGGCCAGAACATCCCGGCCGATGAAGCGGCTAAAAAGGTTCGATCTGCTGGCATCGACGCGCTGGTTCTCGGCGAAGAATCCGTTGCCGACATTGTGGTTCGGGGCGACTTGAATCTGGTGACCACCTCGGTTGCTGAGCTTCCGAGCGATTCAAAAATCCGGATCACCTCGCTGATCATCAATGACCCGAGCGTGCTACCGCGGGTAATTCGCGGACTCAACATTCGCTTCGGCGCGCTCGTGAGCAACACCCAGCCTCGCAATGGACGCCTCAGCCTGGGCCAAATCCCGCCGTCGATGGTGCGAAGCACTTCAATCGGCCTAAATCCCGAGCAAGTCGCCTTTGCCAAAGAAAACAACTTCCGCATCGTCGCCCGAGCCGGGAACCCGGTTGCCGCGAACGCAAAGACGATCACCGCAACCATCGACTGGATGGCCGAAAACGGCGTCATCGCTTTCCTCCCACTCGGAGACCAGGTTCTTGGTCGCCGCGAACTCCTAAAGACCACCGCCGAAGCACTGAAGGCGAAGAAGATTCCTTACGCCAGCGCCGAGTTCGCCAAAATTGCTGGCGATGCCAACATGCTTGAGCTGAGCCCGGATAACGTGATTCGGCTTCACACTGCTCAGCTGGCCGAGCTGGACAAGTTGCCCGATCCCGACGTCGTCGACCGGTACGTAAAAGCAGCCCGAGAGCGAAGTCATCGCATCCTTCTGCTGCGCCCGCCAACATCGGCCGCCGCCGAACCGCTGGACCACTTTGCGAACTTGATTCAGAAAGTCGCCGAAGGCGTTCGCGCGGAGGGGCTTGTCATCTCGACGCCGCATCCATTCGTAGACCCCGAGCTTCCCGGCTGGTACTCAAAGCTCCTCGCTGCCATCGGTGCCCTGGTGTCGATGGTGCTCATCAGCGTCTTCGTTCCGAAGGTGAATCGAACGTTGCTCATCGGCTGTGGACTCGCCCTCCTCGCGCTCTCAATCACCAAGTCTGGGGCTTCGATTGTCACCTTGCTCGTCTCGGTCGTGATGCCGGTCCTTGGTTTTTGGCTATTTGCTGATCGGAACGCGAACGTGCCCGGAAACGACGGCTTGCCCGGAATCCTGCTTAGAGTTTTCGGAACCTCCGTCGTGAGCCTAGTGGGTGGCTTGTACGTTGCCGCCTCCATGACCGGGATCCCCTATATGATTCGGGCGGACGAGTTCAGCGGCGTAAAGATCGCCGTGTTCCTGCCCATCGTCATCGTCGGGCTATGGTGCGTTTTCCGAAACCGAAATCCTAAAGACATCCTTGCTGCACCCATCACCTACGGAGCGGTATTCCTCGGCATCGCGTTGGCGGGCGTCCTTGGCGTGCTTCTCGCTCGGACCGGCAACGATGGTCTCGGAGCAAGCGGAATAGAAATCCTGTTCCGAAACTATCTCGATCGCATCTTCTACGTCCGCCCGCGAACGAAGGAGTTCCTGATCGGGCATCCCGTGGCGGTAATCGCTTTCGGCTGGCTACTCACCCGAAAATCCGCGACGCTTCGCAACGATTTAGTCCTCGCCCTCACCATGTCCCTTGCCGCGATTGGGCAGACCGGCATCGTCAACACCCTCTGTCACGGACATATTCCGATTCAACTTAGCTTAGTTCGCCTTACCCTCGGACTCGCCATCGGGAGTATGCTCGGAGTCGGGGGATGGGTGGCCATGAAAAGATGGCTGCCTTCGGAGGAATAACGCATTGGCATCGCTTCTGTTGGCCGGATATATCGGCTGTGGCAACCTTGGCGACGACGCCATCATGCTCGGCTTTTCGGACGGGATTCGTCGCTACGGGCATGAATGTCAGGTCTTGAGCGGCAAGCCGGAGGAAACCAACCGATTACACGGCGTTCCTGCAGTGCCACGGCGTGACTTCAAGAGAATCAAGGAAGCGATCGGCGAATGCGACGCGCTGGTTTTCCCTGGAGGAAGCATCTTTCAAGATGTCACGAGTTTCCGTAGCGTGCTGTACTACTCGCGCTTGGTGAAGATGGCCAAGAAGGCCGGGAAGAAGGTTTTCATGGTCGGCCAAGGCGTCGGCCCACTCAAAACCATCGTTGGCCGCTCTTTTGCTCGACAAGCTTTCCAATCCGCCGATCTTATTGCCGTTCGTGATTCCGCAAGCGCGACCATGCTCAAAGAGCTCGGCGTGAAACACTCGCCTCGCATCACCGCAGACTGTGCATTCCTGCTCTCGGCGCCGCCTCGGGCAGATGACGCTTTAGGCTTCCAGGTCGGCGAAATGAAGACCGTAGGAATCGCCGCACGCCCGTTGGGCAAAGGGCACGATGTCGTGGGAATCATCAGCGATTTCTGCCGGCTCCTTTTCCAAAGCGGCGCGATGCCGATTCTCCTTGCCATGGACCGTAACGAGGATGTCCCCCTGATCCAAAAGATTGAGGACCGGGCGGGCGGAAAGATTCCGGACCTCCGCAAGCTTGAGAGCCCCGGTGACATCCAAAGTCGCATCGCGCGGATGGACACTATCGTCGCCATTCGGCTTCATGCCGGCATCCTCGCCAGCACTGTCGGCGTTCCGTCGCTGATGCTAGCGTACGACCCCAAAGTGACCGCCTTTGCGCGCCAGCTCGATATCGGACCGGCGGTCTCCATGGACAAACTGACGGGAGCCCGACTCTTCGATGCGTACACCACGTTCCAAAAGGACCGCGATCGGAATGCATCGATCGTCGCTGCAAAGAACGAGGAACTCGCCAAAGCCGCCGCCCAAAATGTCGAACTGGTCGCCAGCGCATTCCGCGCCAGGGCGTAATTTACGGACCATCTGGCAACGATGCACGTCTAACGGTTCTGAGCACTGTATGCTCATCAGCTAAATTTGAACTTGCGGAAGCGTGAATTGGGTACGGGAGTGATCTTTGCTGCGGTGAGCATTGGCTCGGCGCAGAACGGCATCCCACAAATCCCGAAAGAAACTTGGTCGAAAGTGACGGCAGTTCAGAAGCCGCTCACAACCAACGTGCCGCCTCCGGCTGCCGCACCGACGGGGCAAGTTCTCGGCCGTCCCGGTCTTCGCACCAAGGCTCCAACCCCGAAAACCCTCCAGGGTTTCTTCAACGAGTACATCACGAACCGGATTGACATTTCCGGCCGCCGAACCTTGGCCTACCGAGCGCACACCGTAGAAGGGGACCGCGAAGCATTTAACACGCTCAACTATTACGGTCAGGGAGGAGACCAATTTTCCGACCAGGGCCAGATGAATATCTCGGGCCGAAAGGTTTTCGGTTTCGTCGATTTCAACATGCAGGTTGCGGACAACCGCCTGCAAGACCCCGATCAGCGCCGCGTCACCCTCAACTTTGATGGGCATCCGTACCGACTGACCTACGGAGACATCAACGGCTCCCTGCTGAACACAAACCGGTTTGCTCGTTTTAACCGGCTGCTGAACGGGGCGATGGTGGATTACAACATGGGTCGCTTGCAGGCTCGTGCCGTCCGCAGCCAATCGCGCGGCGCGGCCCGCACGGTAAGCATCTCCGGCAACAACTCCTCCGGGCCGTACTACCTGCAAAGCGGCCGTATCCGACCCGACACCATCGAAGTACAGGTTAACGGAGAGACCGTAAGGCTAGGCACTGATTACGAGCTGGATTCGGACCTCGGCGCGATCACCTTCATCAATCGGATCATCTCGCCAACGTCGGTCATCGTGGCGACCTACGAGTCGGCCGCGTTCAACGAACAAACCGGCACGATCCAGGGAGCCGGCATAGCCTACAACTTCGGCAAATTTGGCACGATCGGCGCGAGCCTGATGGAGCAAGTTGGAAGCGGCGCCAGCTCGGCCAGTAGCAAGATTGAGCTGTTCCAAGGACAAGGCGTCCCGACCGTCGGCTACGACCTCGACTACGAACCGATTCCTGGAACCGTACAAATTCGCGTTGGCGCAATTATACAAATCCAGGGCGTTGACTTCAATTTTGATGCCGCCTACCCTCGGCGCTTTTACATGACGCGGTACATCGATCCGTCCCAAACGGTCGCCGCAACCTATCGCCCCAAGGTGATTCAGACCGTAACCGGTGACCGGCGCGTAACTGGGGTCGATTGGCTCCTCCCGTTTGTTAAAACTGACGCCAAGTCCGGACGTAAGACCGATCTTGGCTATTTCAAGCTCAGCCAAGCGCGGGGCGATGCGACCAGCGACGGCATCGGCGGAGTTGCTCAAGGCGCCGACTGGCAGTATCGCAAGGGACCGTTCAATTTCACCGGCGGCGTACGAGACATCCCGGCGGAGTTCGTGAGCATCGAGTCCCGAGGATTCAACCGAAACGAAAAGGCAACCGAACTCGGGCTGGAATACAACCTGGGAGCCTGGGGCTATGGCGTCCGAACCCAAAACTCTCTCGTCACCACGCGCCAGACCGTGAACGGCGCGACCGAAACTCGTCTTAACCGATTCACGACCACCACCGGCTCGGCCCGATATCGAGAAGTCGACGGCATGCAGTGGGGCCTGGAACACTCCCGAATCCGAAATCGGCTCCAGTCTGATTCCGCCCTCGACACCACCAGCATCACCGCATCTAAGCAGTTCGGACGCGTATCCGCAAACTTCGCGGTGGAAAATCAGTCCGCCACCGGACCCACGTCCTCCGCTTCGAGCACCCCAGAAATCGTAAGCGTCGCGCTGCAGTCCTTCCGAACGGGCCTTCAATGGGATGCGTCGAAGAACTTCCGCGTCTCTTCCAGGGCGAGCCTCTCCAAAATCGACCGCGATGGGGAAAACAGTGACGGAACGGACGTCAGCATTGGTGCCGAGTGGCAGCCAACCGACCGCTGGAGTGTCTCGACGTCCTACATCAACAGCAACTCCGGCTCGATTTCCACCCTTGGCAACCTGAACTCCGGCGCTGGAATCGGTTATGGCGGGAACGGCTTCAGCAGCGGTGGGCTTGGAGACTCCATCAACCTTGGAAACACCACGCTGCGAAGTTTCCAAACTCAGATTTCGCATCGCGCGTCGGATCGATTCAACCTCAGCCTCCGCGCTTACCAAACCGGCTCGTTTGGTGATCTGAGTTCAAACAGTGAGACTCGGGCCTACGGTGCCGGCGTCGAATGGGACCTTGGACGGCAAACCCTTTTCAGCCTCTCGCTCGACCAGACCGACACGTCTTACGGCACCGGGTTGACCAATGCGGTTAAGGGCACGTCATACACTGTCGGTCTCTCCGGATCACCTCCCGGACGGCTGAACTTTGCCGCCATCCTCGCCGGGGCGCTAAGTAGCGGAGGTACGAGCCAATTTGGTCAGGACTCATTGAGCTACGAGTTGAGCATGGGCTACCGCATGAACGACCGAAATCGACTCATTTTTGCCCTCACAAACGCCCGATCCTCGGGCTACTACGGTCAGCTCGAGCAGATTGCAACCGTCGGTTACGAGTACCGAATCTTCCGCAACATCGGCCTCCAAGCGCTGTACCGATTTCGGGACGTTTCAAATACCGACGCCACCCTTACCAGCGGTAACTATCGATCCCGTGGGCTAGACATCGAACTGACCTTCAACTTCTTGCGCTAAATTCGCCGACAAAATCGCGGGACCGTCCTAGGACGCGCAGGCAAAAAGTGACATAACTCAAGCGTGGGATTTGCTTTAATTCTCGGCGCGACGCTAGCCGCACCTTCTGCCTTCAACATCGATGCTGCAGACAAAACGATGGAAGGCATCTTCCGTCAGAGCGGCGTCCCCAGCCTGACGTACGCCATCGTGAAAAACGGAAAGGTCGTCAAATCCAACTCGTTTGGAAAAGCAAACCTCGAAACCGAAGCCAAGGCCACCCGCAAAACGGTCTATGAAATCGGCTCGATGACCAAGCAGTTCACCGCAGCCGGAATCCTCTTGCTTGCCGAAGAAGGCAAGCTCACCCTCGAGGATCCGATTTCGAAGCACCTCGACAACTTGCCGGAAGACTGGCGAAACCTCACGATTCGGCAATGCCTCAGCCACACCGCTGGTCTTAAAGACTATCTGGCGACGTACTCGCCGCTTAAAACCGATCCGGTTAAGGCTTCCGATGTCTTCAAGAAGATGGGGGCCATGAAGCTTGATTTTGCTCCCCAAGCCTCTTGGTCCTACAGCAACACGGGGTACCTGATCGCCACCGAGATCATCGAGAAACTCTCGCGACAGACCTACTCCGAGTTCATGCAGGCCCGCATTTTCAAGCCACTGGGCATGAAGAGCACTAGCGTGAGTGACCCAGACCGCGTGATTCCAAACCGGGCCCGAGGCTATTCCGTTGGACCCCGAGGTCTTCAAAATGCCCCGGTCATTAACCCTTCTCTGGCCTCCGGTGCGGGAAACCTGGTCAGCACGGTCGATGACCTCGCGAGTTGGGAAGCGTCGCTGCAAACCAACAAGCTTCTCAAGCCGGAATCGATCAAGCAATTCTTCACGCCAGTGCGACTGACCAACGGCCGGTCTAGCGAGTACTCGATTGGTTGGTGGATTCGGCAGGATAAGAATCGACCCTTAATCGAGCACGGCGGAAACACCGTTGGGTTCAGCTCCGATTTGTTTAGGTTGCCTCAAGAAAACGTAAGCATTATCGTGCTGACCAACACCGGCGGCGTTTCTGGAGCCCAGTGGGCGCGCGCCGGGCTTTCGGCGCTCATTCCGAGCTATGACCCAAATGTGAGAGCAGAAGTTGATCCCGACGAGCGTGAGAGCGCGTTGATGATGCTCACGCTGCGCAAGTGGGGCAAAGGCAAATACGACACCTCGCACTTCACCGAAGACTTTAAGAGCAACCTCGGCACCACCCGTGGCCTGGCGATGAGATTTGGGTTGGCATCGATTGGCAAGGACGCGATTTCGTACAAGTACCTCGACGGAGAAACCGTCGACGGCTTCCGAAACAAGCGGTTCCGGTTCAAGTTCCCAGGCGCGGTCGCGATTATGGAGCTGACATTTGCACCTGATGGCAAGATTGCGAACCTCGGCTCGATCTATTCCTACGCGGAGAAGTGAGCCTAGAAGCGGTTACGAATTGACGCCTCGCAGGGCCACGGGGATGTATTAGAGTACATTCCCATCTATGCTTTGGAGAGGTTGGCTCTGTCTCACCGCCCTTGTGCTGACTGCACTCGGTGCTGCCCAGCCGTCTCCTGCGGCTAGCACGCCGGATATCACGATTCCTCCGGCAAAAATTGACTTCCAGAACTGGCGAATGGTCGGGGAGTACGAATGGGCCACCGAGTACAACGTTGGCCTACCAACCGCCGCACCATCCGGCGTGCGAGAAAACGACACCATCCCGGTTCGAATCTTTGTTCCGCCGGACCGCCGAGGTCCAGTACCCATCGTCGTCATTTCTCACTACTGGGGCGCGGTTGATCTACGCGCCGAAGTTTCTTTGGCGCAGGAACTGGCCAGCCGAAACATAGCGAGCGCCGTGGTGACCCTTCCTTACCACTTGCAGCGAACACCAGCTGGCGTGAGATCTGGAGCGCTTGCCATTCAGCCCGACCCGGTCGCGCTCCGCGCAACGACTTACCAGGCTGTCCAAGACCTCCGCCGCACAATCGACTTTCTCACGACGCGGTCAGAGTTCGATGCGAACAAAATCGGAATTGCGGGCACGAGCCTCGGCGCCATTGTCAGCGCCCTCACGTACGCGGTCGAGCCTCGCGTGAAGAACGTTGCCTTCATTCTCGGCGGCATCGAGCTAGCCAACATCCTGTGGTCCTCGTCCCGCGTCGTCGTGCAACGCGATGAACTACGGGCAAAGGGGTTCACCGAGGAGAAACTGCGACAGGAGCTTTCGAGCGTTGAACCAGCGAACTTCCTGCCGCGGACCGAGCCCGGAAACTCGTTTGTCGTTGTCGGAAAGTTCGACACCGTCATCCCGAAGTCGAGTTCTGACGCCCTGATCGAGAAAATGCCGGGCATCCAGACGCTGAGCATTGACACCGGTCACTACGGGGGCATCTTCGTTCAGCGGCGACTCCTGCGCGAGACCGCCGCCTTCTTTGACGCCAAATTCTCGGGACGAACGTACTCGCCGCCATCGCGCATCTATGCCCCGACGATCCGAATTGGCCTGGGCGCCGAACTCTCCAGCGGATTTGAGATCGGGGCGGGCCTTGATCTTTGGGCATTCGACAACGCCCGACGCAATCTGGCCACGCTCTTCATTTCTCCCCGAGGGCCACGAATCTGGCTCCATCGGCAGATCGGTAGTGGCTTCAGCGTCGGCTTCAATGCGAGCGAAAAGCGCATCGGAGTCGGTCTGTTGTGGAGCACCGTTCTCTAATGCCAGAGTTCCCAATCGGGTTTGACAACCTGTTGGCGACTTTTCGCGCTCTCGGAGCCGCTGCCGAAGGCAGCCTCACCGAGACCGACGACTACTTGTTCTGCGAGGGCGCGGTGAACCATCCCGTCGCCAATTTCGCGGTCATCCGCAACCTGAACAGCAACGATGCCGGCATGTTCGCGCGACATGCGGCGCAGCGCTCGGTTTTTCACCTCTACGCCATCCCAACGGCTCCGGTGAATGAAATGCTCCGGCGGGCCGGATTTCAGCCCTCCTACCGAATGTTACAAATGGCTGCCCCCGCCATCGGGCCAGTGCCGGATTTTGAAACGGAGCCGATCAGTCCGATAGATGTGCTTGCCGCCGCAAACTTGATGATCGAAACCTTCTTCCAAAGGTACGGGCTTGCCGAGCAAGGGGCTATTCGTAACGCTATTTGTAATAGTGGAATCCCGGCAGTCGGCCAACTAACCGATGGCGCGGTCGTATCTACCGCGTTAATGCATTACAACGCAGAAACCGTAGGTGTCTACAATTTATGCGTTGGGGCTTCGAAAAGAAACAAAGGTTTTGGGCGCGATTTAGTCCGTCGTATTCGAGTTGCCGCAAGCGAAAACCCCGTAATATTACAGTGCGACTATAACCTTGGTGCTTGGTACAAGAGCCTCGGATTCTCCGAAGTTAGCAGCCTAACGGTTTATACAATTGACCCCAAGATTCGGCCAGAGTTGCTGTAATATAGAAACCAGTGCCCATGGTACGTCGAGCTTTTACGCTTGTTGAGTTGCTTGTAGTTCTCGCCATCTTGCTAGTTGTCGCGGGAGTGTTGTTCCCTGTCTTCGCCTCGGCAAAAGCTCGTGCCCATTCAACTCAGTGCGCCAGCCAGTTTAAGCAAGTATCGCAAGCGACGCTGATTTACACCGACGACTACGATCAGCGGTACTTGCCAATCAATCATCAAGTGGGCGGCACCCCGAGCTCACAGAATGACCGGACCTGGGTACAGCTCCTTTTGCCGTACCGCCCCGGGTTTGACCAGTTCTTCTGCCCAGAAAACCGAACCGGTAAATCGGTCGTCGCATCAACCTTCGACGCCGACCTGGTGGCCGGTGACACGAGCTCCCGGTACTACACGGCCTCACAGAAGGTCAACCTCGGTTACAACTTTCAGTATTTGAGCCCGGTTGTGCGCGAAAGGACCGGATGGGCGGCTCGCACCCGCAGCCAGTTCGATATTCAGTCCAGCGCCAATACGATCCTTTTCGTCGATTCGGCCGTTCAAGACGCCATCACCGGACAAGTGATCGGAGGAAGCTGGCTCGTCGTGCCTCCGTGCCGATATTCGGCGGACCCAATCGGTCGCGCCGTGGATACGTTTACTGGCTCCTCTGCAGGCAATACCGAGGTCTACACGCCATCTCGTGGCTGGGAAGGCGGCTCCGAAAATGTTGAATTCCGGTACGGCGGCGCTTGGACTTGGCACACCGGTCGAATGACGGTTGCCATGCTTGACGGCTCGGTCCGATCTTTCTCGCCAAGCGACCTCACCCGCGGCTGCAACTTCCAAGCGAATTGGCAGGGCTTCATCCAGAATTCCGCCGTGTACAAGTGGGATTTGAACTGATTTCGTACCGAAAATCAAAACCTACGGCTAAAATGCTGATGTGCTTCGGCTCCCTCATCGTGGATGGCGCCTCGCCTGCGTAGGCGCTCTTGGCCTCCTTGCGTCCCTCGCTAGCCCAGCGCCCACCGAAGCCGAAATTCGTACGACCTATCGCGGCCTGATCGATCAGGTCAGCGCGCCTGGCATCAAACAGACCTATCAGACGGTGAGCGGATTCGGCTCTCGACTGACCGGATCCGAGGGGGAACGGCAAACCTTCGACTTCGCCGCAAATCGGCTTTCCGAGTTGGGCGCGACACAAGTCAAGAAGCGCGAATTCAACGTCACGATTCCCGATCCAACCGCAAAGGGAACGCTGACGATCAACCAGAAGCCGATCACGGTTTTGCCGATGTGGCCAAACCTGGTTCGCACCTCGACCTGTGATGTCTCCGGACCAATCCTCTTCGCCAAATCCGGGTCGCTCGAAGACCTGAACGGGAAAGACGTCAAGGGCTCAATCGTCGTTGTCGAGTTCAACTCTGGGATTCGCTGGCGAAACGCCGCAACCCTCGGCGCAAAGGCGATCATCTTTCTTCAGCCCGACGTCCCAAGTCGAACCGAAGCCGAACAGAAGTTTAGCGGGGTCCCGCTTTCCGTCCCCCGCTTCTATCTTCCACTGAAGAACGCCGGGGAGGTCCTACGAGCGGCCCAGAAAAATGAAGTCGCGACCCTTAAATGCGACCAGCGTTGGGTCAACGCCAAAAGCCAAGTCATCACCGCCGACTTTCCCGGTACCGACGCCAAGCGAGCAAACGAAGTCATCGCGGTCTACGCCAATGCCGACGCAATGTCGGTGGTTCCTGGAGCGGCTCCTGGTGCCGAAGCCATCGGTGGAATTGCCGGAGCGCTCGAAGTCGCGCGGATTTATACCAAGACTCCCCACGCTCGACCCCTTCGAGTTGTCATTAGCGGAGGTCACGGACTCGCCCTGATCGGCGCTCGAGAGTACGTCCAGCACTACCTCGAGTCGAACGAGCAGCCACCTTTTCTCACCCTTAGCTTAGACATCAGTTCTGGCGCTCCGACGATCGGAAGCTACGCCAGAGGCTGGTTCTATGAGTTTCGGGACGAACTTGTTGACCAAATGCGGAGCATGTCCCGCATCTTCCGCGCCCACGCGGACCGCGTCGCGCTCGAAATGGGCGTTACTCCGGCGCGCCTTGTACTGATTGATGGGACCAACAACGGGGACAGCCGAACTTGGAAAAATAACATCAGCGGCAAGTTTGCCGTCGATGCTGAGCCGATGGTGCTTGGCGGCCTAAACGCCCTCTCCTTCATCACGGTAGAAGACAGCCGTCCGAACGTCGATACCCCCTTTGATACGGTATCGCAGATCGACTTTGGCAACGTAACTCGGCAAGTGCAGACGCTCGCCTGCATGCTGCACCACGTGCTGAACGACACGACCGACCAGACGGAGTCATCTGACCACAAGGTTCCGTTGGCCCCGGCCCGTCCATCGGGCATGCGGCTCATTGGCGGATTCGGAAAACTCCACGGGCAAGTCGTCTCCTTCGATCCAACTCGAAGTTTCGTGCCCGACGAGCCGGTTCCGGGAACGCTTGCGACCTATCTCGCGCGCCAAACCACCCTCATGGGCGTGCGCGGAGACATGATTCAAAGCACGGTCGGTAACAAAGCGGATTACCGATTCATCGGCATCCCGACCATTAACTCCTACGGCCCGATTGATCCCCCGCGAAACCGAATCGCGGCTTTTCGAATCGACGATGCGACCGGCCGGATCGACCATGCGGCCTCGCTCGGCTTCTACGGCGACTTCCAGTTCCGAATCTTCTTCCAGCTCAAGTCCCCCGATCGCCAATCTCCGATCGTTGTCTTCCCTTGCGTCGCCATCGACGTCTTTGGTCTGACTGATCCGCAGGAACTCCGTGCCCTTCGTCGCATCATGCCCACCGATGCCAGAAGCGGCTCAATGCCACAAGACTTTGGCGTGTTCCTCCCGCCGTTCGACCAGCGACTGACGGCCGAAATCGAGGACTCGCAAGTGGTGTTTCTCACTCCCGGCCAGCGATACATATTGCTCGGTGGTAACGACGAGAACCGGCTCATCCTGACCAACTCTAAGGTCGGCAACGAGGAAGGTCTTGGTTTTCGCGCTCCAGGCGGCAAGGACACGAGCCCGCCGACTTCACCCGCCGACGATCAGTACCTCTTCCCCAACACCGCACTGACCACGGCGAACGACATTATCGCGATTAACCAGACGCGACTGGATCGGTTCTTCAAGTACCGAATCATTAGCCCGGGGATTCGAGACCTCCACGAAAGCGCGGTGAAAGAGGCCAAAGCCGCGGAGGAATCGCTGTTGCAGAAGAACTGGGCCGAAGCCCAGCGCCACAGCCGCGCGGCTTGGGGCTTTGCCCTTCGGGCGCACCCGGTCATCATGAGCACCGCCAACGACGTCGTGAACGGCGTGGTGTTCTATCTCTTCCTGCTCATCCCGTTCAGCTACTTTGTTGAACGCTTGATGATAGGAAACCAACTTCTGATCAAGCAATTGCTCGCTTCGATCGGAATCTTCATTGGCTCGTTCATTCTGCTGCGATTGATTCACCCCGCCTTCGAAATCGTACAGAACCCGTCGATGATCTTTGTGGCGTTCGTGATGGGCGTTTTAAGTCTCATCGTCATCTCCTTCATCCTCGGCAAGTTCGAAAACTCCATGAAGGCGATTCGCGCGACCCAAAGCGGCGTTCACGATGTCGATATCAAGCGGTCTAGCGTTGCAATGGCAGCCTTTAACCTCGGCGTCAGCAACATGCGCCGACGTAAGGCGAGGACGATCCTCACCACACTGACCCTGGTCGTGATGACCTTCATTGTTCTGAGCTTCACAAGCATCGTGGCGGATCTCTCGCTGAACGAAGCCCCGAGCCCAAACAAAGCGAATTACCCCGGCCTACTTGTCCGAACACCCGGTCTTGAACCGCTTCAGTTGGGGACTTACCGAACGATTGCCAACGAGTTCGGTACGCGTGGAACCGTGGTCCGAAGGGCCTTCTACTACGGCGCGGACATCGGCGATACCGGCGTCCTCACGTTGCAACGCGCCGACCGCGTCGCCGAAGTTCGAGCCATGATGGGGCTGGACCCGGAGGAAGAGAAGGTCCTTCAACCTCAAAAGGCACTGCTTCCCGGCGGTCGATGGTTCCGCCGCGGCGACCGAAATGTCGTCATCCTTCCGCAGCCTTTGGCTGAGCAACTCAAGATCGCCAACAATGAAGTCGGTCGTGCGAAGGTGAACTACGCCGGAACGCAATACACCGTAATCGGTATTGCCGACGCCGGTATCCTGCGCAGCATCACCGATCTCGATGGCGATGGCTTCATGCCGCCCGATTTCAGCCTTTCCAAGCGGTACCAAGAGCAAACCGCAAGCAGCACCCAAGCATTCCGCAGCTACCTGCGGCTTGACCCCGGCAGCATCTTCATTGTGCCAACCGACACGGCATTCTCTCAGGGTGCCGAACTTCGAACCGTCGCCGTGCAGTTCAATGACCCGGCCGCCACTCGGGCCGCACTGGTGGACCTGATGCCCCGACTTCGACTTAACGTATACGCCTCGGTGCCGAAGGCGGAGGGCGCAAGCGAACTTGAAGTCAAGCAGTTCTCAATCTTCGCCGCGTCCAAGAGCACCGGCCTAGGACTGATCATCGTTCAGCTTCTCATCGCCAGCGTGTTCGTGCTTAACACGATGATCGCGAGCGTTTACGAGCGGACCAAAGAAATCGGCATTTTCAGCGCGATTGGACTCGCGCCGAACCATATTGCGATGCTGTTCTTCGCCGAATCCCTCGTGTACGGGGTGCTCGGGGCCGTCATCGGCTATTACGTCGCCCAGGGCTCAGCGAAGGTCATTGTCGCTACCGGTGCGCTTCCAGGACTGACCCTCAACTTCAGTTCTACCAGCGCCGTTATGTCCGCCGTCATCGTGATGGGAGTTGTGCTTCTCAGCACAATCTTCCCCGCGAGAAAGGCGGCTCAGATCGCGGCTCCTGCCATGAACGACGAGGTCTTCAACACCGAGCCAGAAGGCGACGAATGGCTGTTGCCCCTGCCGTTTAGCATCTCTGCCGCTGAAGCCGGTCCGCTGACTGTCTTTTTGACCGAATGGTTGAAGGCGTTCGAAGGATTCACCATCGGCGACTTCGTGAGTCGAGACACTGATTCGTGCCGACTGCCTGGTGTTGTTCCCCCGGCGTACGAAGTGAGCTGCGCAATGTGGCTTGCCCCTTACGACCTGGGCATTTCCCAGCGCTTGACCCTTACGCTCGCGCCGAGCCAAGTCAAGGGCGTTTACGTGCTGGATCTCAAGCTCAACCGACTTGCCGGAGACCCGGAGAACTGGCCCACCGTGAACCGTCGATTCCTGGCAAACCTGCGAAGGCAGTTCCTGACCTGGAGAACCCTAGAGAAGGAACAGCGAGATCGATACGTGTCCGAAGTAGCGCATCTCGCGGTGCGAGAATCCAAAGAAACGGCTTCTGTCTAAAGAATCTGCTCAACTAGGGCGGCGACGTTGTAGGTGAATGGCAACCCTTCCGGGGCTTCCGATTCAACTCCCGTAAGCACCAAATGCACCGTACATCCCGCGCGGATGCCGGCCTCGATGTCCGTATCCAGCCGGTCGCCGACCACCAGCGTTTCCTCGGGTGACACGCCAAGATCGGCCATCGCAAGCTGAATCAGATTCGGATTTGGCTTGCCAATCACAAACGGTTCCGTTTGGCTGCAGGTCTTAACCGCCGCTACCACGCTACCGGCGCCGGGAATAAAGCCGCCCCCTTCGACCGGAAACGTCGCGTCCTCATTGGTCGCGATAAAGAATGCCCCACCGCGGATCGCCGCCATCGCAGACTTCATGAGGTCGTAAGTGAACGTTCGGCAAAGCCCAACGATCACCGCCTCCGGCTGCTCGTCAAAATCAACGATCACGCTCCCGGCTTCAGCGAGCGATTCCTTTAGGCCTGGTTCACCCACCACCGCAATGCGCGAAAGGCCGCGCTTCGCCGCTTCCCGCACCGCACCATAAGCCGTCCCGTACACCAACTCAGGAGAGCACACGAAGCCCATGCGTTCTAGCTTGTCGCTGAAAAACTGCCGTGTTTGAGTGGAGTTGTTCGTGACGTAGGCAACTTTGATACCAGCGTCAACCAACCGCTGGACCGCCGGGGCAGAGCCCTCAATGACCTCGTCGCCACGGTAGAGCGTGCCATCGAGGTCAAAGAGAACGGCTTGGAACGACATCCTCAAACCTTCCGGAAAAGAACGTAGTCCGCGACGGCTTCCAGCACTTGTCGGCTATGCGAATCTCGCAATGCCTTCAGGGCATCCTTAGCAATTCCGACGCGTCGGCGGGCTTCGTTTTCGGCTCGCTCAAACGCTCCACGCGTGTCCATCCAATCCGCGATCATGCGAATCTCATCGTCGCTCGCACCATTTCCGAAGCGATGCCGCGCAATCTTCTCCTCCGCATCCGAAAGAGTTTCTCGGAGATAGATCATCGGCAGGGTCATCTGTCCTTCGCGGAAGTCGGTTCCGGTGGACTTGCCCGTCTTCGCCTTGTCGCCGCGATAGTCGAGCAGATCATCGACGATTTGGAAGGCGAGGCCAACGTGCTTGCCGTAGGTGCTCAGCGCATCGACTTCGCTCGGCGTCGCAGCTGCAATCAGCGCACCAACTTGGCAGCATGCTTCAATAAACCGTCCGGTTTTGAGTTCGACGATTTCTTCGTACGCGGCTTCCGAAAGGTCAAAATCGCCACGAGCTTCCAGCTCTCGGACTTCGCCTTCCGCCATCGTTTCGACGGCGGTGCTGACAACCCGAATCACCGTGAGATCTGCGTCCGACGCTAACACCGACATCGCCTTCGCAAGAAGAACGTCGCCGCTGAGAATGGCTGCCGTGTTGCCCAACTCGGCAGCCGCGGTTGGCTTGCCGCGACGGGTTTTCGCATCATCGATCACGTCGTCATGGATCAACGTGGCCATGTGGATCATCTCCAGCGAAGCGCCAAGCTTGACCACGCGCTCTTCTTCGAATGGGTTACCAATGGCCTTAGCCGCGAGGGCGATGAAAGCCGGGCGAAGACGCTTCCCGCCGGCTTCGAGGGTCAGGCGACTGACGCGCTCGACCAGATCAACTCGGCTCAGTATCTGACGCCGGAGTTCCTCTTCAACTCGATTCACGTCTTCAGCGACTTCCGCCAGAAGATCCATGTCCAAGCTTCTTTGAGCTACAAATTCTTGAGCCGATGCAATCATTTTTTTCTACCAAAGTGGAGGCAAATGTTTCCGAACATGAGGTCAGCGAAATCAACATCGACAAGTCCTGCCTTTCTCATGGAATCGGCAAGGGCATCGCGTGACCAAAATCTCTCGGTACTTTCTGGAAGGTAGGTGTATGCCGTTTGCGCCCCAAAACGTGCACCTAGCCGAGGCAAAATTTGCTTACTGACAAACCGAGATCCGGCTCGAACCACCGGGTTTCTTGGGATCGCCATGTCAAGCGAGACGAAGCGACCACCAGGTCGCAAAACACGGAAAATCTCCTGATGGGCGGCATCAATGTCGGGCACGTTTCGAATGCCCCACCCGACCGTCACCACATCTACCGACTCCGACTGCAGCGGCAGCTGGACCGCATCACCCTGAGCAAGATTGGGCAGACTCTTTAGACTCGCCTGCTCCAGCATGGGCACGCAGAAATCCATGCCAATGACGGCTCCCGTTGCTCCCACTGCTTTGAGCAGATGGGGCATGAAGTCACCGGTTCCTGCACAGAGATCAAGGGCGACTTCGCCTGGTTTCGGTGCGACCTTTGCGACCGCAATCGCTCGCCAGCGAGTGTCCTGATTCAGGGACATCATGCGGTTCAGAGCATCGTAGTTGCCCGCGATGTCGGAGAACATGGCATTGACCGCAGAGCGCTTCTCTGCTCCGGATCGGTCCCAAATCGGACTCTCGGCGGTCGGTCTCCCCATGTCAATTATTTATACCCCTCGATCCGCTAAAAATGGCTGAAATTTCAGTAATTTTTGAAAACTCAGGACTAATGTCTCAGTTCGTCGAGCTCGGTCTCGGCTCTACGAACCGAGTGCAGGTCCTCAAGTGCCTGATCCAGCTTCGTCTGAGCGCTCAAGCCATGGGCTCCTCTCAATCCTTCATGGAGGGCTCGAAGCTTGCTTGTCAGTTCCTCAATGCTTGCTACGGTGCCTTTCGCATTTGGGTCGCGCGCAACCATCGTTTCAAAGTCGGCCTTCTTCATTCCCGAGATCCGCACGTAGGGCTGCGCTTCGGTCATTGCATCGTGCATTCCTTCGTCCACCGCCCCCAAAGAGGACTTTCGAATATCACGCCAGTGCGCGGATCGAGCCAAATCATCCCACTGCGCAGAGCCAAGTAGCGCACGGACTTCCATTGCCGCCTTTGCCGTGTCGTTCAATGCCCGGCCGACCTCCGGATGAATCCGGGCGGCCAAGATCCGCTTTGATGCCAGCTCTCGCATTTGCTCACACCAAGCGCGTTGGCGGGCATTTTGCACCGCGCGGTTCCAAGCCATCGAATCTGCCCGCTGCTGCATCCACTTGGTGAAGCCTTGGAACATGCCATGCCCCGCACCAAAGAAGAGGAAGAGGAAGATCCAGCCGCCCATCCGGCGAAAAATGAGAAAGTAGACGGCCACAGCAATCAGCGCCGGCAGGATGAACTGTGCCAGAGATCCACCGAAGAAGCGCTTCCAGGAATCCCGGATTCGCACTTCGGTCAGATAGTCCTGAAGGTGCCGGATCTCAGATGGATTCACGTCACCTTCAATTGTGTCACGCGCGTTTTATGCTCCCGGGACAATCACGACGACCGTCCCTTACAGGACTCGCGGCGTGAAGTCCGTTTCCGGAGTGACTCGCTTACAGAAAGCGGCCATCAGCCGTGCGCAATCCTGAACATCCGTAACGGAAAGGAGCTCGCAAGGGGTGTGCATGTAGCGGAGTGGCACGCCGAGGATTCCGACCGCCATTCCGCCCTGGTTCAGCTGCATCGCATTGCCGTCGGTCCCGGTTCCACCCGCTTCAACATCAACTTGGTACGGAATGCCATCCTCCGCCGCAGCTTTCTTGATCATGTCGAAGACAATTGGGTTGGCATTCGCGCCGCGCATGACGCTGGGGCCCTTGCCGACGTCTAGTCGGCCGTAGCGACTTTCATCCACGCCGGGAATATCGTTCGCATGGTTCACATCGACTGCAAGGCCGACCTGCGGCGCGATCCAGTAGCTTGCCGTCTTCGCACCGCGGAGCCCAATTTCTTCCTGAACCGTTGCCACGGCGTACACCCCGACCTCGGGATGCAGTGAGCCTTCCTCCTTCAAGAGTCGAAGCGCTTCCATCACGATGTAGGTGCCCATTTTGTTGTCAAAGCCACGCGCCGTCGCGCGATCGCCCATTAAGTACTGGAACTCCCATTGGTAGGTCACGCAGTCGCCCAGCGAAACAACCGTTTGTGCTTCTTCGGCGTTCTTGGCCCCGATGTCGATCCAAAGATCGTAAAGCTCCGGACGCTTCTTTCGCTCCTCATCGGTCAACAGGTGAATAGCTTTTCGGCCAATGACACCCGCGACCTTCTCCTTTCCGTGAACCCAAACCCTCTGCCCGACGATGATTGAAGCGTCATGGCCACCGACCGTTTTGAAGAACAGCATGCCGTCTTCGCTGATGAAGTGAACGATGAAGCCGATTTCATCCATGTGGCCCGCCAGCATGATCTTTGTCTTGGCGTCCGGATTGGCGATTACGGCGACGTTTCCGTGCACATCCGTTCGAACATCGTCCGCAAATCCGGAAGCGTAGTCGCGAACAACTTGAGCCGCGCGCTCTTCGAAGCCAGATGGAGATGGCGTGTTTACAATCAGCTCAAAGAAGCTCTTAGACTCGGGCCGCATAGGTCCGGATATTTCACCCTATCTTAACAATTACCGGCGCGCGCGGGCGCGGAGGATAATCGCCAAGGAGTTCATGATCAACAGGATCGCCAGCAGGACCACGATGGCACCGGCCGCAGCGTCCTGAAACCCTTTCTGTGGGCGAGAGGACCAATCAAAAATCTGGATCGGCAGTACCGTAAAGCGATCGTTCACGCCTTCCGGAATGGAAGAAATGTAGGTGACCGCACCAATCGTAATGAGCGGGGCCGATTCACCAATCGCTCGCGAGAGAGAAAGGATAATGCCCGTCATGATGCCGGGCAACGCGGACGGCAAGACCTGATACCGAATCGTTTGCCAGCGCGTTGCTCCGAGTCCGTAGCTCGCCTCTCGAATCGTCCGCGGCACCGCCTTAAGCGCTTCTTGAGAAACGATGATGACCATCGGCAGGATGAGGAGGGTCATCGTGAGCGAGCCAGCGAGAATGGAGCGGCCCAGCCCGGCGAGTCGAACGAACAGTTCAAGCCCAAGCAAACCGTAAACGATAGACGGGACACCCGCGAGGTTGGAGATGTTGATCTGAATGAAATCAGTCAACTTACTATCCCGAATCTTGTACTCTTCGAGGTACACCGCCGCCGCAACGCCGATTGGAATCGCAACGATCCCCGTGATCCCAACCACCCAAAGCGAACCGAGAATCGCGGCCTTGACGCCCGCATTTTGCGGAATTCGTGACGGAAAGCTCGTGAGAAACTGGCTGCTCACCCGACCAATGCCGGTCGAGAACACCGACCAAAGCAACGCGATCAGAATCGCGACGGCCAGCAAAACCGAAAGCTGGCAAATGAACTCGAAAAGCTTATCTTTGACCCAGCGCTTGTTGGACCTGGTGCGGAGCCGACGAAGGAAAAGAAAGTTCACGCGTACACCTTCCGGTACTTGCGCACGATCCTAATGGCCACGATGTTTAGCCCCATCGTGATCAAGAACAAAGTCGCGCCGACGGCAAAGATCGTCAAGAACGGAATCGAGCCGGTTGGCGTGTCGCCTTTAGAAATCTGAACGATGTAGGACGTCATCGTCTGGATGCTCTGACGGTAATCAGCGGTGACGTTCGGCGTTTGACCCGCGGCCAAAGTGACGGCCATGGTTTCTCCAACGGCACGGCTCATAGCCAAGATCACCGCCGCCATGATTCCAGATAGTGCGCTCGGCAATACGATCTTGCCCGTGACCTCCAACTTGGTTGACCCGAGACCGTAGCCACCCTCGCGAAGGCCCTTCGGAACGGCACTGATCGCGTCTTCACAAAGAGAAGAGACAAGGGGAAGGATCATGATTCCAACCACGATCGAGCCCGATAGCGCGTTAAAGACTTGCAGATCCTTAATGAACGTCCGAAGTCCCGGCGTGAGATAGACCAGAGCAATGTAGCCGTAGACGACCGTCGGGATTCCCGCAAGAAGCTCCAGCACCGGCTTGGCAATCTTACGCACGGTCGGATGGGCGTACTCGCTGAGAAAGATCGCGGTCAAGAGGCCAATGGGCACTGCAACGACGCAAGCGCCAATCGTGATCATGGCCGTGCCGCAGACCAGCGGGACGATCCCGAACTTTGGATCGTTGAAAGTCGGACTCCAATCCGTGCCGAGGAAGAACTCTTTTGGCGTGACTTTTGACTTTACGAAAAAGGCCATCGCCTCGGTGGAAAGGACGAGAACAATGCCGATCGTCGTCAGAATCGAAATTGCCGCACACGCAAAGCAGAGAAATCGAATGAATTTCTCACTCCGCAAGCGCGTCGGGACTCCGTCAATCGGCCGACTGCTGCCCGGCTTAGATGAAATTGCCATATCCAGATGTCAGCGGCCAATCGGCCGCTGACAGATTATCTGATTACTTAACCGTTTCTCGCTTCAGCAAGTCAGTAATCGTGATTCCGGTCTCTGCACCCTGGAACGACGTGCCGACCACTTTCTTATCAACTCGTTCTTGCGCGATGGTGTAGGCCTCGTCAGGAAGCTGAACGTAACCGGTCGTCGGAACGATTTCCTTTGCCTTCGACAGCAAGAAGGCGACGAAAGCCTTAACTTCTGGCTTGTCGTCAAGCGACTTCTTGTTGACGTAGAGGAACAGCGGTCGGCTGAGCGGAGCGTACGTGCCGTCAGCAATCGTTTCTGGGCTTGGCGAAATGCCGCCCTTGCCCGCGTCAACCTTGACCAGCTTCAGCTTGTCCTGGTTCTGCTCGTAGTACGCATAGCCAAAGTAGCCAAGTGCGAACTCGTCTCCGCTAACTCCCTGCACCAGAACGTTGTCGTCTTCGCTGGCCTGGTAATCGGTTCGGCTCGACTTCTCCTTGCCGACAATAGCCTTGGTGAAGTAGTCGAACGTGCCGGAATCGGTGCCGGCGCCGTAGAGCTTGATCGGTTCTGCTGGGAAGTCGCTGCGAACATCCTTCCAGGTCTTAACCTTGCTGTTCGGCTCCCAAATCTTCTTGAGCTCGGCAACGGTCAACGTTTCGGCAAAGCTGTTCTTCGGGTTTACGATCACCGAAAGGCCGTCAAAGGCGATCGGCACTTCAACGAACTCAATGTTGTTCTTCTTCGCGGCTTCGATTTCGGAAGCTTCGATCGGTCGCGATGCGCCGGTAATGTCGAGTTCGCCGGCGGCAAACTTCTTGAATCCGCCGCCCGTTCCCGAGGAGGCAACCGCAAACTTGATGTCGCCCTGTTCTTTGCCGAACTCTTCCGAGAAGGCTTCGGAGATTGGGAAGACCGTGCTCGAGCCATCGATCGAAATCGATCCGCTCAGCTTCTCGGTTGTTGTGGCGTTGGTGCCGCCTTCCGGCTTATCCGTTGCGGTCGATTCGCCGCTGTTGCATCCGGCAACGAAGATAGCCACCGTAGCTGCAACCAGGCTGGCAAAAGAAATTTTTCGGAGTCGTTGGTCAACCATGCTCGGGTGCAGGGTACAGCTTGCGCGTTAAAGGATTGTTAAGAACTAGGCCAGTCCCTGGGCAGGTTTACTACCGACGTGCGATTTCGGGATGTCGTCTTCAGCCTTGGAGCCGTGGGCGCGGGAATGTTTGTATACGGGGCGATTTGCGAACGAAAGAACCTTCAGGTTCGGAAGTTTGACATTCCCTTGCCCGGTTGGCCGAAACACTTGGACGGATATAGAATTGCGCTTCTTGCCGACTTCCACGTTCAGAATCTCGACACCGCCGAACTCGCGTCACATGCTATTCACCTCGCAATGGGCGAGCAGCCAGATGTGGTGGTGCTTGCCGGAGATTTCGTGGACGACTGGTTCCCGAGCTTGCCGCCGCTCTTGGGGGATGTTCTTGCGCCGTTGCGTTTGCTGAAAGGCAAGGTCCTTGCCGTTCCGGGCAATCACGACTACTTCACCGCGCCGCCAGATGCGTTGGTTGTGATCTGCGAAGAACTCGAAATTTCTCTTCTCCGTAATTCAAGCCAGATTTTGGACGGCATCTGCTGGGTCGGGATCGACAGCTACCAAGCGAAGGTCGCCAAGCCTCACCTCGCCATGGAATCCGCTCAGGCTATCGGTGCTGAACTCCCAAAAATCGCACTCTGGCATGAGCCAGACGCAGTGGACTTCCTGCCGGATGGTGCTGCCCTCATGCTCAGCGGTCATTCCCACGGCGGTCAGTTTGTGCTTCCCGGTGGATGGGCCCCGAAGCACAGCACGATGGGCCGAAAATACGTTCGCGGGTTTTATCCGAAAGCCAGAACACCGATCTTTGTCACCAGCGGGGTCGGGACAACCTTCCTTCCTTCGAGATTCAACTGCCCTCCGGAAGTGGCAATTCTCACCCTGAAATCTGCCTAGTGCAGGTTTCGCAAAATCACTTCGCGCAAGTCGCGCTGCCGCATCGGCTTGGCGAGATGGTCGTCCATGCCTGCTTCGAGCGCCTGGATCTTGGCCGACTCCATTGCGTGCGCAGAAAGAGCGATGATCGCACTTCGATGGCCGGTCCCAACTTCCAGCTCGCGTAATCGGCGGGCGGTTTCGAACCCGTCCATTCCAGGCATTTGGATGTCCATTAGCACTACCCTAAAGCTTCCAGGAGTGAATTTCTCGAGCGCGGCTTCGCCACTGTCGCAAACGACGACCTCGCATCCCATATGCACGAGCGCCTCGCGGGCCACCATCTGATTGACGAAATTGTCCTCAACCAACAGAATTCGCAACCCGAGAGCTGCGATGATTCCCGAGAGTTCATCCGTGCGGGATCGCACAGGCTCATCGGTTTCTGGGAGTGGAAGGTGGATGCGGAAAGTAGTGCCGACATTGATATCGCTTTCCAGCTCAACCTCACCATTCATCAGATTGACCAGGCTCTTGACAATGGTGAGTCCAAGTCCGGTTCCGCCATATTGTCGCGCCGTCGAGCCATCTGCCTGAGTAAAGCTCTGAAAGATCGCTTCAATCCGGTCCGCGCTAATACCGATTCCTGTATCGCGAATGATGAGAGTTATATGGCCCGGCCGAATACCGTCCACCAGCTTTACGTAGACGCCACCATTTGCCGTGAACTTGATGGCGTTCGACGTGAGGTTCGCCACGATTTGCCGCACCCTGACTGCGTCCCCGAGATAAGCTCGTTTTACGGTTGGATCAATTTCGACGTCCAGCTCGATCCGATGCAGAGCCGCTTCGGCGTAGTGGATTCCACAGGTCGAACGGACGCAGTCGGCTAAATCAAACGGCTCGATAGAAAGTTCCAACTTTCCTGCCTCAATCTTCGACACATCGAGCACATCGTCGAGGATCCGGAGCAGAAACTCGCCGCTAGATAGGATCGTATTGAGGTACCGAATCTGGGTGCTCGTCAGCTCCGTTTGTCCGAGAAGCTCGCCGGTCCCGAGCACTCCGTTCAACGGGGTCCGAATTTCGTGGCTCATGTTCGCCAAAAACTCGGATTTCAGTTGCGAGGCTCGAACGGCCGTTTCCCGCGCTTGTTCGACCTCCTCTTGTTGTCTGCGACTCTGAATGCATAGTCGGACGTAGTTGGCCGTTTCCCGCAGGTACTGCAGTTCGGCTTCGGATGGCGTACGTGATTTGCTGAAGTAGACCGCGAAAGTCGCAATTACTTCGCCTGACGGCCCTAAAACCGGCATGGACCAGCATGCTCCCAGGTTGAATAGTTCAATAAGATGAGTGAAATTTCGCCACTTTGGATCTGTCCGCAGATCTGGTGAAATCACCATCTGGCGCGAGAACGCCGCGGTACCACAGGATCCTGTGTCCGCCGCAATCGCGATGCCGTCTACCAAGCGTCCGTACTCGGGCGGCAATTGGCCCGCGGCCCCCGTCCGTAGCTTTCCTTCTTGCACCAACATGACCGTGCACATTGAGCCGTTAATCAGGAACTCAAGCAATTCATTGACGGCCTGAAGCACAACCGGCAGATCTGCCCCTTCGGCAAGCAAGCGGAGGGCTCGTGACTGGAGCTCGCCTTGCCGCTCCCGGACGCTACGTTGTAGTAACTCTTGCTCTAGCTTTTTGGCCAGCAACCGACTCTCTAGCTGATGCATGACCAAACGGCCCAGCTTCTCCAGCGCCGCAAGCACTTCGGGCGAGTGGTAACGGGCGCGACGGTCAATCGCACACAGCGCACCGAGAACGTCACCCGTTTCGGTCAAGAGGGGAACACCAATGTAGGAACGCACCACGCCGTCGATGACAAGCTGGTTGTCAGCGAACCGGCCATCCGCAACGGCATCCGGGATGACAAACGGTCTTTTGGTCGGGATGGTGTGCTGACAGAATGACATGCTGCGTGCCGTGGAGGCTTGCTCCATGCCAATTCGCGACTTGAAGTATTGCTTGTTGCGATGGACCAAACTGACCATGGCCACAGGCGAATCGCACAGTTCGGACACGAGTTGAACGACATCTTCGAGCTGCGCGTCTAGGTCAGCCGAGATGATATCGAAGGCATCAAGAACCGCAATTCGACGCTCTTCCTCTTCTGCGGACAAGTACGGAAATGGAACGTTATCACTGTCCACAACACGCTCCTGTCCCGACAAACATGGCCGGACTGTCGAACTATTTTTGCGCCGTTGCATGGAGCAGTGTAGGACACCTTGCATGAAGGTGTCTAGCCATAATATGATGGGTATCGCATTTGTTGCGGGTATCTTGCCAATACAGTACGCCCTCGTAGCTCAGCGGATAGAGCGGCCGCCTTCTAAGCGGTAGGTCGGAGGTTCGATTCCTCTCGGGGGCGCCATTTTCCGCGTGGGCCCATCCGGGTCAAACACGCGTTGGGTCGCCAAAAATTTATTATTAATCCTTTCTCCCTTAGGGCGGAAATGTAAATTCTCGGTTTGCGCCTGTTGCCACCGCTATCTTAGAGCGTCGCAAGACCGCAAAAGTAAACCCAGCAATTGAACCCAGCGCTCCGGGCGGTTAGCCGACTTTGGCACTGCTCGCAATCGAGAATCCACCCCAGGCGGCCGCGATTCCGAGAGCTAAGCTCGCCAGCACGTAACCAGCGGCGGAACTGGTTTGACCGTTGCGGAGCAGCTGGATCGTTTCGACCGAAAACGCGGAGAAGGTCGTGAATCCGCCGAGGAAGCCAACCACGGCCACAAGTCGCCAAGGGTCATCCGGCTGGAAAGTAGCGGCCGCGACGCCGGCGAGCAAGGACCCCAGCACGTTCACGCCTAAGGTCGTCCA
Source organism: bacterium (assembly GCA_027485645.1). Taxonomy (GTDB): domain Bacteria; phylum Armatimonadota; class Fimbriimonadia; order Fimbriimonadales; family Fimbriimonadaceae; genus Fimbriimonas. Next base: position 41,858 of record JAIXQR010000001.1, on the reverse strand, counting down.
AGGAAAGCCGCCCGCAGTTGGAAGCAACGAAGACGCGAGGAAGCGGCACACCCCACCGAGCCCGGCTCCGAGGAAAACCCCAGCTAGCTCGCTCGGCTTCATTCCACCCCTTCATCAAACGGCAACGCCAAGAGCTCCGGCGACTTGAACCGCGCGACCGGCGGCTCGATCTCTAGGACGTCCTTCGGAGCGTCGCCTTGCTTTGCGCCGAGGGTCTCTAGCTTTCTCGCTCGGCTCAAGACGGTTCGCTCTAGCGATCCAACGGATTCGTTGTAAGCATTGACCGCCGACTTTAGCCCACCCCCGACTTTGCTCACGTGCTCGGCGTATGACTTGATCCCCGCGTACATTTGCTTTCCAATCTCGCTGATCTCTTGGGCAGATTTGTTTAGCTTTTCCTGGTCTAAAACGTACGAAACCGACTTTAGAAGCGAAATCAGCGTCATGGGATTCGCCATGAAGACCTTCTCTGAGACGGCACTTTGGTAGAGCGACGGATCGTGTTCGACGGCGGTGAGATACATAGCCTCGTGGGGGAGGAACATGACGACGAAGTCGGCCCCTTCATATTGCCGCCAGTACTCCTTCTGCGAAAGCTGCTTCGCATGACCGCGAACGGAATTGAGGAACCGGTTCATCGCGAGCGCTCGCTGTTCCTCCGTTTCGGCGTTCGTGAGTTCCTGGAACGGATCGAACGGGGTCTTGCTGTCGATGACGATGGAGCGATTGTTCGGTAGGTGGATCACCGCATCGGCGCGCAGTTTCCCATCCTCGCGATCAGTCGAGTCTTGCAAGGTGTAGTTCACGCCTTCTTGCAAGCCGGAGTTGGACAGCACCGTCTTCAGCATGGTTTCGCCCCAGCTACCTCGCGTTTGCGGGCGCTTGAGCGCGTTGCTCAGGGACGTCGTGACGCCAAACAACGATTGCAGTTGCTGGGTGAGTTGTCCCGTTTGGTTTGCGAGCTTCTCATCCGAGTTCTGGACCTTCGCATCCAATTTCGCAAGGTTCTCGGCGAGCGGCTTCACCATCTGCTCGATCGACTTTTTGCGCTCTTCAAAGTCGGCGTCGGCCACCGACTTGGTGTTTCGCTGACTTCGTTCCGCAGCTTCGATCAGCTTCTTCTGCGCCTCATCCAGTGCCTCGGTCGAGAGGGTTTTGAAGGCGTCTTTGAGCTGCAGCTGGGCGCTTGCGAGCAGTTCCTTTTGCTCCTCGACGTGCGACTGCATGGCGGTGAGCCGATCTTCGTTCGCTTTGTTGAGCAGCTCGATCTGCTCACGCATCGCGGCACGCTCAGATTGGAGCTGGGCGGCAACCTGCTCATCCTTCGCATTGAGCGAGTTCTCCATCTGGACGCGCAGGTTTGTCAGATTCGTTTCGGCTTCAACTTTTGCCTTTTCGAGGGTCTTCAGGTTGCCATCAAGGATCTGCAAGCTGGCCGCCTTTTCCGCGAGTTCCTTCTCGATCTTCGGCAACTGCTCTAACCGAGTTTCGCTCGTTGTGAGGCGCTCGCGTAGAGCTTGCAGCTCGGCTTGGCTCTTGCGGGTTGCCTGTAAGGTCGCGCCAACGGCCCCGATGACGGCACCCAAGATCAAGCCAACCAAGATGAAGATGATCGAGTTAGTATCCATCGAAATCTGTAGACGAAACTATACTAAAAGTTCGAGAGCCTCTGCTCCCGATTTCCCATCGTGGACCACGGACATGAGCGCTTGGGTCATCAGGGTCGGGTTCGGATGCTGGATCACGTTGCGGCCGTAGACGATGCCGCTCGCGCCTTGCACCATGAGGGCGGCGGTTCGGAACAGAATCTCCTCGTCGCTCGCGCGTCCGCCACCGCGGACGAGTACCGGGAATCCACCCGCGATTTCCACCACGCGATGAAACTCCGCAACGTCGGAGCACGGATCGCACTTAATGATGTCGGCTCCCAGCTCGACCGCCATTCGCACCAAGGGCAGAATCTTGTTGATTTCGCCATCCACTTGGTAGCCGCCGGATTGCTCGTTGGGCTGCATGACCAGAGGCTCAACCATGAGCGGCATACCAAACCGTTCGCAATCAGACTTCAAGGCGCACACGTTTCGAACGCACTGATTGAGGAGCTCTGATTCCCCCGGTAGAGACAACAAGTTGACGACAATGCACGCGGCATCGAGCCGGAGAGCTTGCTCGACAGCATTCTGAATCAGCTCCGAATGCAACGTTGCGGGAAGGACTGCCCCGTACACGTTGGCGGTGTCAGTACGCAGAACGAGAGCAGGCTTTCGTGGTCCCGCGATCGACTGAAGTATGCGTGCCGAGCCCGGCGGAAGTTGGATGGCATCGGGCGAAGCGGCCACCACGGCGGCGATGGCACGGGCCGGATCCTCAATACCACTCAAAAAAGTAGATTCATTGAAGAACCCGTGGTCGATTGCAACGTCAAAACACTTACCATCGGGTGCAAAGAGACGGTTCAAACGGTATTGCAAACTCACCGCACGATTCTATCTTCTCAGAAGAACTTCGAGTTAATTGCGGTTTTTGTAGTAAAATTCAGCAAGTCTGATGTTTGTTACCGCCACTAGCCCTCGCTGGCGAACGTAATCTGCATTATTCCGTTGGAACAACAAATGAAGAAGCTTTCAATGACGAAAGGTTCAATCGCCCTTCGCTGGTCGCCGCAGGCAGAGTCATTCTCCGCGACGCCCGGTGAGTCGATGAAATACTTGCTACTCCTCAATGGCGTGGCCGGGCTTCATCGTGACCGTTCTGAGACCACCGCGGTCAGCACACCCAACGGGTGCGGACCCAAATGGCTCCTCGACTCTCTTGCGCAGTCCAATCCCGAAGTTCTTCCGGGAGAAGACGGCCCCATCGCTCTAGTCCTTGTTCTCTAAGGCCCGTCGAATCATTGATGCAGCACTAATATTTGTCCGGTGGCCGCTTTTTTCGGCCACCACATTCAAGAATCGAATCGGCACACCGCTTAAGTAAAGATCGCCGATGAGATCCAGCAACTTGTGTCGAGCAGGTTCATCCGCAAACCGGGCTTCATTTTTATAACCTTCTGGCCCGAGAATCAGCACCGAGCTTTCATCTAAACCTAGGCCCAACCCGGCGGCGATGATCTTCGGCACTTCTTCCAAGAAAGCAAACGTGCGCGCCGAGGCTAATTGCTCGCGGTAGCTGTCTGACCCTGCCCGAAACTCGAAAGACTGCAAATTCGGCCATCGCTCACCGGTATCGTAGTCGTACCGCCAGTGCCCATTGCCGTCTGAAATCGCGATCTTCACCGGCTCTTCGTGAACAAACAAGCGTCGGAAGAGCGGTGGGAGTTCTGCCGTGCCGAGGTCCGTGCTCCCAGCCTGCTCGATGGCATCGAAAAATGGCATGGCGCTTCCGTCCATACCAGGCACTTCCGGCGCATCCAGCTCAATTTCGGCATCAGTGATTTCTAGCCCCGCAAGCGCGCTCATGACATGCTCAATGGTGCTTACCGTTCCGAGCTTTGTGGACCGCGTGGTCTCAGTGACATTCTCTGGTCGTGCCAGAAATCGATCGCTACCGTACCGGAAGGCAATTCCCGCTTCGCCCGTGTGAACGGTCATTTTCACCGGGGCGCCGGAATGAAGGCCAATCCCCTCGAACGACACGGAGCTTGCGAGGGTTTTGCGTTGGTACGTCATTTTTCTGAGTCCTGTGATTTTTCGATCTGGCGCAACCGTTTCCAAATTTCAGGGAGTCGACCATAAAGTGCCATCGAGCGCTTTTCGGTGTCCATCGGGCGGGTTGGATAGCCGAGGTACATGCCGGGTTCGGTGATGTCGGAGATGACGGCGGCACGACCGCCGAGAGTCACTCGACTCGTGATCGAGACGTGGTGAGCCACGCCACACTGACCCGCCATGACCACGCCATCACCGATCTGCGCGCTGCCGCTGATGCCAGTTTGCGCCGCAATCAGAACATGCTTTCCGATCTGAACGTTGTGTCCAACTTGCACCAAGTTGTCCAGCTTCGTCCCGGCACCAATGCGAGTCGTGCCAGCGGTTGCCCGGTCCACCGTCGTGCAGGCCCCAATCTCGGCGAGCTCGCCAACCTCCACCGCGCCGACTTGCGGCACCTTCGCATGCTTGGTTCCATCCCAGGAGTAGCCAAATCCATCCGCGCCAAGGACGGCGTGGGGATGGATAATCGCCCCCGTTCGCAACGTGATGCTCTGCATGAGGACGACGTGTGGATACACGACGACGTCCCGCTCAAGATGACAATTCGGCCCGACGTAGCTGAACGGATAAACCACCGCACCTGCTTCGATGACCGTGGCATCGCCAATCACGACGAAAGCGCCAATCGCGGCCTCGGGCGAAATGGTCGCCGTTGGCGAGACTTGAGCGCTCGGATGAATCCCCGCGGCCACGGGATGCGGCTCCACGCAGAAGTGCAGAAGCTTCCCAAATGCAGCTCGGGGTGATTCCACAACCACCAGCGAGATTCCATCTGCAACGACGCCACTCGGAACAAGCGCCACGCCAATTCCGTTCGCGACAACCTTGTCCAGGTACTCCGCGTTATCGGCAAAAACGACGGTATCTGGCGAGGCGTCCTGGAGCGTGCCCGGTCGGCTGACCTTTCGAGTCGAGTCTCCGATTACGGAACCACCGACAAACGCGGCAAGATCCGCTACTGTCCAAGCTTCTGGGAATTTCGCCATGCTATAAATTCTGCCGTCTTATCTACGGCACTATCCTTCAATTCAAATCCATTGAGTCCGAGCCAAATGCGAAGATCACTCTCCACGAGCGACCGCGTCAGTTGCGGCTCGGAAAGCTCCGGGGATGAAGGTACCTTGGGCACCCCGGCAAGCGGTTTTCCGCCCGGAATCGTTACGGTTTGCGCCGCGACGGGTCGCAACTTGATGACCTGACCCCGCGCAAGGTCCAGCCGGAGATCCTTCGTAGCGTCGGCCATTTGCTTATTCGCTTCCGCCGTTGCCTGAGCATCGAGTTCGTTCTTTCTCGCCTCGATTGCGAGCAGAACTTGAGTCCGGCGCTGCGCCAAGGCATCCAACCTGAGAATCGAAAGGTTCTCGATTCGCGCCTTGAACTCCGAATCAATCCGGGCAAGCTCTCGGCGCAACCGCAGGGCTTCATCTTCGCGCAATTGCGGTACCGGGCGGAGCGGGGTTGGCGAGGGAATGTTCTCCGGATTGGGATCGGGCCAACCCTCAAGGAAAGCCAGGCGCGCCACTTTGGGCAATCGAGCTTCGCCGACTTTCTCCAGTTCGGCGCGAATGGTCTCGCTGAGTTCGGTTAGCGAGGATTCTTCTAGGTCGCCAAACTGCCGCTGAAGCTCCACTTCGTACCGCTTCGCGTCGCGAGCGTACAGCTTTCGCAGCTGCTTCTCGAGCCGAACTCGGATGGACTCCTGAAGCTCACGCACTGATTCTCGTAGCTGTTCCGCGTTCTGCGGCCGGGTCATGATCTCGCGCGCCGGAAGGGCAGGCAGCACGGCGGTAACGCCGGGCATCGGCTTTGGCGGTCGCGGGAGGGCAGGTTCGTTCTCGGCGGGAGGCAACGACTCCTGCACCACCAGGTTGACATTGATGCTCACCGCTGGCTTTGGGCGAGACGGACCGCAGCCTACGAACACCAACAGCGCAAGGAAGGCGCTACTTCTTAGCGTCCATTGCTTTAAGCGCGGCATCGGTGAGGTCATTTGCTCCGAAAGGTGCGATCCCAATTTCAAAAACAACGTTATAACCTTCCGCCTTTGCCACTTCTTGAACCGAACTTCGCGCGCGCTCCAGACCCTTCACTTTCTGGTCCGAGGCCCAACCCTGAATCTCGTTCGTAAACTGCTTCAGTAGTCGGTCGGCAAACTCGCTCATGGCCTGGCTGCGGCGCGCGTAATCTTCGAGGAGAGTCCGCTCTTCTGCGGTGAGCCCGGCAGCCTTCGTCGAAAGCTCGGCCCACTTCTTGTTCGCAGTAATGACTTCCGCTTTGATGCGCTCCAGCTCGGCCTTCTCTTCGTTGGTTGGGTTTGGCTTGATCGTAAGATCGCGGAGTCGTTGGGCCTGCTCGGTGGTGAGAACTCGGTTGGTGTCGATGAACTCGAGCAGCCCTTCTCGCGAGGCCTGCATCTGGCGGAACATCGTTTGGGTTTCTTTACCGTAGCTGCTGTTTTCAACAACCTTGGCAATGTCAACTACGCCGAACTTCATGGCGGGGGTCTGGAACCCGCTCGCGAAGGTGACCGCGGCAAACGCCGCCGCGACGACCCAGCCCATTTGGGCGAGAGCGCCCTTAAGGGCTCGGCGGCGACGGGGAGTTCGGCGTAGTTGATCCATTACGGTTGATTACTTCTTGGCGTTGATGGCCTTGAGCGCTTCTGGCGTCAAGTCATTTGCCGCATACGGGGCCGTTTCGTCGGAGAAGACGATGCTGTAACCCTGCTTCTGAGAGATTTCGCTAATCGCGGCCTTAACCTTGAGAAGCGTATCGGCGCGCATCTTGCTCTGCCGATCGGTGATCTCTCGGCTGAACTCCTGCTGGGTTAGGCCAAGGTATCGCTCGTTTTCCTGAACATTTCGCTGATAAGTCGCAAGCTGCGTCTTTTCCGCGTCGGTCGCATTGGGCTTGGTCTGAAGTTCTCGGTACTTCTGATCGGCAGTGACGCCGGCCTTTCGCAGTCGCTCCAACTCGGCCTTATCGGCGTCGGTCTGCGGCACCTTTAGGCTGAGCTCTCGGAACTTCTTGAGATCCGCGGTGGCCAACATTGGATAGGTTGCGAGGAAGTTAAAGGTGTTTTCGCGAGCCGTTCCGAACTCTCGAATTTCGACATCAAGCTTCTGCCGAATATCGCTGTCATCAAAAACTTTGGCGACATTGACGGTGCCGAGCTTAAGGGCCTTCTCTTGAAAGCCCGTGCTCACGACGAAGATGAGGGACATTGCGAGAGCGCCCGAAACCGCCCAGCCTAAATTTTCTTTGTTCATGTTTTTCCTAAATGAGGCCCTTGGTTAGAAGGACGTTCCGATCAAGAAGTGAGTACGGCTTTGACCATCCTCGTTGAAGCCAAAGTCGATTCGAATAGGTCCAAGTGGAGTTCGGAACGCGAGGCCCAAACCGTAACCGAGATGCATTTTGAACTTGTTCGACTGGCTGAAGTTGTTGATGGCACCATAGCCACCCCATGCTCCGCCGTAGTCGGCAAATCCGATGACGTTGAACGATCGCTGAACGGGATACCGGTACTCAAGGTTGGTAACCAACTGCTGTCGGCCCCAGAATCGGTCTTCGTCGTAGCCTCGAATCGAGTTTGCTCCACCGGCAAAGTACTGTTCGAAGAACGGCACGGTTCCCGAAATGGTGCCGTACCGGGCCCGGAAGGCAAGGACTCGACGTGGCGCATCTGGATCGTTTCGGCCACGCGCCGGCTGATTTGTGAAGTAGCGTCGGTACTCGATGGCAGACTTCGTGAAGGAGCTGTTGCCGAGCAGGCTGGTATCCGTAATCGCGCCGCCGATGCGGTCGATCTTGGTGAGACCAGGCTCGAACTCCAACCGGAGGAAGTCGCCTCGGGATGGGTCGACGACCAAGTCTCGCTTATCGGAGGTCAACGCAAACGCGATGGTGCCGACGGTTCCGTCTTGCTGAATGAAGTCAGTTCCGGTAGCCGTGGAGCCGTTGAAGGTTTTGGTCGACTCGTACCGTGCGCTGATACCGAAGGTGAGGTCTTCCTTAATCGGTCTGGCCAAAGCAAGGGTGCCACCAGCGCGGCGCTCGAACACCGAGTTGTCGGTCGTTGGCGTGTTGCTGTTAAAGAAGTTGTTGAATCGGTAAATGACGCGGCTGTACACCGAGACCGAAACGGTGGTGTCTTTGTCGTCATAAAACGGGTTGATGTACTCGAGTCCAACGCTGGCACCGCCACCTTGGGTGGTCTGGAGGTAATCCAACGTGACGCCCTGGCCCGTTCCGCCAAGGTTGTTTTCCGAAAGTCGGACAACGCCAGCGAGGGAGTTCTGCGGGTCGAGCTGAAGACCAACGTCGAATCGGCCGGTTCGACCTTCCTTGACTTCAACCGTCAAGTCGACTTTTCCAACTTCTCGATCGGGGTCTTCGATGCTTCGTATCGTGCCGGGTTCAAACCAACCGGATCCAGCGATTCGACGGAGGTCTTTGCCCCATCGTTCGCCGTTAAAGGCGTTTCCAGAACGGGTCTTGATCAGTCGCTTGAAGACCCAGTCTTTGGTTCGGACATTTCCTTGAACCGAGACAGTGCCGACTTTAATTTCGCTGATGGCGAGGTTGATCGTGCCGGTGCTGCCTTCGAGAGGAGTGAAATCGAGGACCTGAGCGAAATAGGATTTGTCCGCGTAGAGCTTTTCGATGGCGCGGATGCTCGGTGCCAGGGCGTTTGCATTGAAAACGTCACCGGGCTTGAGGCTGACAACGGCAAGAATCTGTTCGGTTGTGACAACGGTGTTACCGGTAACGCGGATTTCCTTGATCTCTGGGAATTCGACGAGATCAACGGTGACGGAGTACTGGCCGCTCTCGAGCGGGGTGGCTCGCACGCTAACCGCAGAGAAAAAGCCAAGGTCTTCAAGGGCTTTCTTATCGCGATCCAAGTTCTCTTGGATGTACGGCTGGCCTACCTTTGTCCGAATAATTCCGCTGATCGTTTCAACGGTTACGCGCTTGTTGCCGCGAATGATAACTTCCTTGATGTTCGTCGCTTCCTGGGCAATCGCCGCGGCGGAAGTGAGAAATAACAAGGCAAATGCCGCTAGATTTTTGGTCAATGCTCCTCCAACTGGTCCTTCAAACAATGCAAAGGTGAATGCAGACTTTACCCGTGATGCTTTGCTTGACCCGACCGATTGAAGCAAACGTGCTCAGTTACCCTTCGTTACGGTAGGGCCTAGGGGCCTCAGAATCTGACCGAATAGTTCAGACCAACTTTGAACGGTCGAATTTCATCTTGTCCAACGAAGAAGGAGATTCGTGAGAGCCAGCCTTTCAGCTTTCTTGGGCGGTAATCCAGCCTAAATTCGTACCTAACGGGGAAGCCGGGCAAGGGCTCTCCAATTTGCCTTCGGCCCTGAAAAATGAAGTCTCTCCCAAGATTCTTCGCGAACAGAATGGTCCCCTTTTCGAAGTTGTTGTAATCCAGGCTGAGGTAGTCCAGACCGAGGCTTCGGGCGAGTGGACTGGTGATTTGCTCGAAGACCAACGGGACGGCAATTCCCACAAGCGCGGAGCGCAATCGCTCTTCCGCCAGGTCGCGCTCGCCGGTGTTGCCAAGGCTCTCAATGACGTCGGTTCGGCCGAGCAAGGCGATGATTTGGTTCTGGCTCAGACCGGCCGGATCGGAGGAGGCAGCAAAGTTCAGCCCGCCTTCTTTCAGCAAGTCTCCGGTCACCGCGATGGTGACGTCGTACCGTTCTGGGTTCTGGGTTACTACGGCGGTCGTGACCGCGGTCCGGCCTTCGAGCTCGACTTGCATCGTCGTGACGGGGTTTCGTGCATTGCCGTCGTACTCGATCGCTACCGTCCCGCCTTGGTCGAGCCGGATCTTTGCTCCGGGCAGTTGGAACGAGCCGCGTTCGACAAAGATCTCGCTCGTAAATCTTGGGCTAACAAGCGATCCGTTGAGGTTTGCATCGCCGTACAGATACAAATCTGCGGTTGCGGCGCGAAGCCGGGAGAACTCGGCGAGTGAGATGTCAATCGAGAATCTTGGATTGACTAATGGCTGGGAGGAGTTTGCCGCCTGGGCCTCGATAGCTGGGACGATGATGTCGCCGTTGCGAACGGTTAGGTTTCCGGCGAGCAAAGGCGAGGCCAGATTGCCGCTGACATTGATGGTGCCAGTAACGGTGGCATCCACCGCGCCGCCGTTGAGCGTTTGCTTGTGCCGAACGTTTCGCGCTTCCAGTTTGCCACTGACCGCGCTTTGCAGGATGCGCTCAAGGCCGCCCTCCGAGAAGGAGTCGGCCACTCGCTCTAGGCTGCCGATGGGCGAAACGAGTTCGAGCTTCACGTCTCCGCCTTGAGCGACCATAAAGTCGGCCTTCGTGGAGATTTCCCGGCCATCTAGTCGAACGGCAAAATTGGCATTCTTCAAGCCGTTATCCACGTTTTTGAGCGTGATGCTGTCGGCTTGGACATTGACGCCACCGGCGTACTGCAGATCGTTCAAGGTTCCGGCCGCGCTGATTTCACCCGAGACAAAGCCAATCGTCTTGGTCGGGTCGATTTGAGCGCTGAACTCGCTGATTTCGGAAAGAGGACGTCGGCTCAGGTTCACCGTCGCAGTGATTTGCTGATCCGTCGGAACTTCGGCTGGGAACTTGAACGGAACGTTTGCGGCGATCGAGCCTTGGAATCCGCGATATTTGAAGACTCCGGCGGCTTGGATTCCGCCTTCTTTGCCGTTGCCGTTTGTGACGTTCACTTGGTCGAGCGACAAGATGAGGCTGGCATCGGGCCGATCCGGGTCCGCCAAAAGGCCCTGAGTTTCAAGCGACGCCTGAACACTTGGGTCCTTCACCGTGCCGGAGACTGCGAACGGAATGGTGAAGCTCCCAGAGCGACCTTCAAGCGCGGGGAAATAGGGGCTCAGCTCCTTGATCTGGATTTCGGTGAGTTCACCATCGACCGAAATTGCGCCGTTCTCGACGACAGCGCCCTGGGCGCTAACTTGACCGGTCGGCCCTTTCACGGTGAGCGTCTTTACGGTCGCAACGCGATCTTCCCAGCCACCCGAAAGTTTGATCTCGCCGATGGCGGTCGCCCCCAGGGCGACTTGGTTTGCTTCAAACGAATCGAGGAAGATGGATGGCTTTTCGACGGTCCCGTAGCCTCTCACGGCAAAGCTCGCGGCACCCTTGACGTCCTTCAGCTGTCGGAGCGTTTCGTACGGAACGTCTTTGAGGTACCGACCTGAAGCCTGGACGAAGTCTTCGAGCAAGAAGCCGTTTACGTTTAAGCTGGCGGCGAATTGCTTGCTCTCGAGGTCGTAAGCATCCACGGTGCCTTCGATGAAGCGATCGAGCTGGCCAAGAGCGACGTCTGCTTTGATGACGCCGTCGAGCACGCTTGCGTTAACGTCTCCCCCGCCGATGGGCGTTCCGTTGAAGACGAGTTCTTGCACGGCGCCTTTGAGGTTTGCCGAGGCGAGTTGGCCGTCGGCGATGTTTGCCTTGGCCGAGCCAGCGAACGTTCCGCTGGCATCGAGGATGTCGACCGTTTCGGTCGAAATTTCTTTGAGGGAGATGTTGGAAGCGGATGCGGTTGCCGTGCCAAGGCGAGATTTCAGATCGTAGTCGGCGTCGATCTGCACTTTGCCACCGAACACGGAAGCGTTGAGGCCGAAGACGGAGAGCTTGGAGTTGGCAAGTGAGACGAGTCCGCGGATGTCGTTCGCGCGGACATCGGCCACAACGACGTTTTCGCCCATGACTTCGGCGGTGACGGTCGGCTTTTCTACCGTGCCGCCGATGGTGATCATGGGTGCATCGATTCGACCGATGGCATCTTCGCCCAAGACGTCTGCGAGTTGTAAGCGGGCGATGGCGGCAGAGCCGCTGATTCCACCGGTTCGAACGGAGTATCGCAACATGCCGCTGGCTTCGGTTGGCCCCCGGACCGCTTGCAGGTCCGTGATGAACCACTGGTCACGCGTGCCCGAGAACGCCGATTTGACAAACGGCACGTTCAGATTCGCGTACTCGGTGCCGTAGGCTTCAGCTAGACCGCGCACTAGAGGCTGGTTGGTGGTGCCTTTCACCGTGCCTACGGCACTGAGGGAACCCTTCACGTCGCGCGAGAACTGACCGAGATCGAGGGAGAGGGCAGAAAAGCTGAGGTTTAGCGGGCCGTTTGGAGCGGCGTTTCCGGTGACGGTAAGGAGGGATTCGCCTTGGTTTGCGAGGGCACGGGCGATTTCAAACGATTTACCGTCCCAGTTCCCCGCCACCATCACTTTGCGAACGGCAAGGGGAAGGTCCTTCTTGGCGAGATAGCTCGCGGCACCAGTCACTCGGACGGCAGCGGTCGGCTTGTTGAACGTGCCACCGAGCACGGCGCTGAGATTGAGGTTCGACGCTAAGCCCTTTGGAACTTCCTTCAACCGGAATTTAGAGGCGTCGACTTTTTGCGCGGAAACCCAGCCTTCGAGCTTTTGCTCGGTTGGCCGGATCATCATGGCGGCGGAGACACGCCCAAGGTTGGTATTCGCATCCTTCGCGACTACCGAAACTTGGTCGGTGTTTCCGGTGAGGTCCAACTTGATGTCCGTCCCGGAGAAGCGATCGAAGGTGGCCGAACCGGCGGTTGCATTAGCTTGGAACTGGGCTTTCTCGTTCGTCCCTGCAATCCAGCCGTTCGCGCGAATGTTCGTTGCGCGGCTGCCCTTGGGCAAGGCAACGCCGAGCTCCTTGGGGAGGCGGGAGGCGTCAGCAATGGTAACGTCGAGTTCGCCTGCGTAGGTGACCGCTTTTCCAAGGTTCACGTTGCCGTTAAAGTTGCTGTGCAGATTTGGATCGGCGGCGCTGAATCTTCCAGCTAGCGCTTGATCGGTAGCGGTTCCGTTAAAGTTTGCTTGCTGAATCCGGTAGTTATCCCAAACAACGTTTGAGGCGGAGCTGCTGCCGATGAACTTAAATTTCGCGGGTCCGGAGGTTGGTACAAAGGCTACGAGGCGGCCATTGGCTTGCCCTGATTCGATGCTGAGCTCTTTCGGAAGTTCTGGCTTCAGTGCCTGATTGAGCGCTTGACTGAGCGTGACGGCGAACTGGCCGGACTTAACTACGGTGCCTTTCTGAGCGACCTGCTGGGCCCGGAATTCGGTTTCTCCGACGGTCGGAATACTGATCTGGCCCCGCGCGCGCCAATCATCGCCGAAGCCTTCGACGGCAACTTTTCGGGTGATGGCACTGAGCTTGCTGCGGGTTCGTTCGTCGTAGTAGTTGAGCCGCAGGCCATCCACGAAGACGGTAAACGGCAACTTTCCGGGCTCGCCCTTCTCTTTTGAAAGGTACTTTTCGAACTCAAATTTGCCGTCTTTGAGCCGCCGCAAGTTGATGGTGACGTTCCTGACTTCGGCACGAAGCGGGCTGGCTTGGAGGTTCATCACATTCGCCGTTCTAGCGGATGCGGCGTCAACGCTGAGCAGGAGCTTTCCTTCGGAATCAGATAAGGAAACGCCCCAAAGTTGAACGGTTCTCGACGGTTCGTCAACACGGAAACGCTGAGCGCGAAGTGTGAGCGCTTGCCCAGCGGCGTTGATCGGGATCTCGACGGGGGCGCCAGGGTCGAGTACGAACGTGGCTACGTCTTTGAGATACAAGAAGGCCATCCAGCAGATGACCACTGGGGGCAGGAACGTGATCAGGAATCGGAGGACGGATAGCGAGACTCGAATACCCTTCCTCCTGATCAACTAACTTGCGACCGCTTCTGCTCGCTCCAACCGCTCGGCCATGACCTTCTTCGAGAACTCGATGGCGTTGTACGAGCTGCGAATGAACGGACCGGAGGCGACAAAAGCAAAGCCGAGCTCTTCGCCAATACCTTCGTACTCCTTAAACTCATCGGGGTGTACGAATTCGCTCACCGGAAGGTGCTTCATCGTTGGGCGCAGGTACTGGCCGATCGTAACGGCATCGACGCCGATCGCGCGAAGGTCCTTCAGGGTTTGTACGACTTCGTCCCGGGTTTCTCCCAGGCCGAGCATGATGCCGGACTTGGTGTAGATCTTCGGGTTGAGTTCCTTCACCGTTTGTAGGACGCGCAAGGTCCGGTCGTACTTTGCCTGCGGGCGAACGATGGTGTGCAACCGCTCGATGGTTTCGATGTTGTGGTTATAAATCTCCGGCTCCGCGTCAGTGACGTTCTTAATGCACCAGCGCTTGCCCTTAAAGTCCGGCGTGAGGACTTCTACAATAACGTTCGGGTTTTCGGCGTGAAGGGCGCGAATGGTTTCCGCAAACTGCATTGAGCCTTCATCGGGGAGGTCATCTCGGGCGACGGAGGTCACGACGACGTGCTTGAGTCCGAGACTGCTCGCGACTTCGGCGACATTGGTGGGCTCACTTTCGTCGACGGTCGTTCCTCGTCCGACTTTGATGGCACAGAATCCGCAGGCGCGGGTGCAGGTTTCCCCGAGGATCATAAACGTCGCCGTCTTCTTCGACCAGCACTCAGGCAGGTTTGGACAGCGCGCGCTTTCGCAGACGGTATGCAGGTTTTTCGACCGCATCATGCCCTCGACTTCTTTGATCGTGTCGGGGCGAGGCAACCGGATGGTCAACCACTCCGGCAATCGTTGGGTCATACCGATATTCTACGCGGATTGAGCCGAAGAGACGTGAACAGCCGGGACTCGATGCCGATGAACGGCAAACGCCGATCCGTCTAAAAAAGATGCAATAACCCCGGGGCAACAAATCGGGGGGAGTTGACCTCGCAAGGCCAACTGGTGCGCGGGAAAAGACTCGAACTTTCACGCCTTGTGAGCGCTACCACCTCAAGGTAGTGCGTCTACCAATTCCGCCACCCGCGCACGAAAATGTAATGTACCCGATCTCTGCGGCGCGTATACTCGTTTTCCCCAATGCAACCCACCGGTGACCTACGAGTAACGGCCGTGCGGCCACTTTTGCCGCCCGCAATTCTTATTGAGGAGGTCCCGCTCACAGATCAGGCTGCCAATCTCATCCACGACGCGCGACGCCAAATTGAGGCATCGCTCCGCGGCGAAGACAAGCGCTTGGTCGTTGTCATCGGCCCCTGCTCGGTTCACGATCCGGTGGCCGTGCTTGACTACGCCGAGAAATTGAAGGTCCTGGCAGAACGGTACGCCAAAGAATTGATCGTCGTCATGCGGTGCTACTTCGAAAAGCCGCGAACTACCGTCGGTTGGAAAGGGCTGATCAACGATCCGAACATTGACGGTTCATTCCAAATCAACGTTGGGCTGCGCGTTGCGCGAAAACTTCTCGCCGACGTCACCGCGATGGGACTTGCGCCGGCCACGGAATTTTTAGACACCACAATTCCGCAACACATTGCCGACCTCATTGCGTGGGGAGCGATCGGCGCCCGGACCTGTGAAAGTCAAACTCACCGCGAATTGGCCAGCGGCCTCTCGATGCCGGTCGGGTTCAAAAACGCGACGGACGGCAACGTGCAGATTGCCATCGACGCCATCAAGGCCGCTAAGCAGCCGCATTGGTTCCCGGGCGCAACCAAAGACGGCATGAGCGCGATCATCCAGACCGCCGGAAATCCAAGTTGTCACGTCGTCCTGCGCGGCGGAAGTCGTACCGGGCCGAACTACACGCTTGAGCACGTGCAAAACGCCAGTCAAGTCCTAGAGCGCGAACAACTCCCGAGTCGGCTGATGGTTGACTTGAGCCACGCAAACTCAAGCAAGAATCACGCGCGTCAGATCGACGTCGCGAAAGACATCGCCGGGCAGCTACGGCGCGGCGACAGTCCCATCTTCGGCGCAATGGTCGAGAGCTTCTTGGTCGAAGGCCGGCAAGACTCTGGCCCGGGGAAAAACCTCACTTACGGTCAAAGCATCACGGATGCCTGCCTTGGAATGGAGCAAACCGAACAGGTCCTTGAAATTCTTGCGGACGCGGTTCGCTAGTTCTTGGTAGCTCGTAGCTTGAAGTCCAGCCGGACTTCATAGGCTCGGGGCCAAGGCAACCAGACCTTAACGTCGTCAAGGGTAGAGATCGTGTACGCGCCGTCGCTGGCATCGATCTTGGTGCCAAAGAACATGTCGCGGAAGTATTCGCCGAGAAACCGCGCGAGGTCGCGCTGGACAAAGTTGTTAACGGCCGAAAGCGAGCTGCCCGTGGTCTCTTCTTTCGAGGCTCCCGGAAGCTCAGCAATCAGTTGATAGGCTGCAGGTCGGGTGTAACGGTGGTAAGCAAAGTCGTTGACCATGCGATGAAGCAAAAACTCGCATCGCGCCACTTCGTTTTCCACGCTTGGCTTTCCAAACTTGTGCGACATTGCGGCAATGTTCGCCGCCGGAATCGCGGTGCCTAACGTGTTGCCGGCCGTGTTCCACCCGGCGTAGCTCAAGAGCTTTTCAGCCCGATTGCGCTCGGTCAGAATCTGGAACAGTCGCGGATCCGCAACCCCACTTGCGCCCAAATTGATGTCCGCAACGGCCACCGGCTGACCAAGATCAATCTCCTGACTTAAGATCGTTGAGAAAATTTCGAAAGAAGACGCGCGCGGGTTCGGGCTGTTGATGAACAGCGAGTAGTCATACAACCCGTCGCCGGTCGCCGGTCGAGCTCCGGCGGCAAAAATCTGATCCTCCAGCGACTTTCGAATCGGCTTCGACTCATACAGCGCGATCTGGTTCATCGTCGACGGGTCGGAGAAAACGATCCGAACCCGGGGCGCCCAATTCGCGGCCCGAAGCATGGCGCGAGAAATCAAGATGTTGCTGTGCTGGTCAATCCCTTCGCAGAAGAACACCCTAGCGTTCAAATTGTTCTTCGAGACTGCTTCACGCAGCGCGCTCGTTTCGCTGACATGCGGACCATATTCACGGGCGTCGTCTTGCCCGAGGATCAGGTAGTCCAGATCTCCTTTCTTTGCCAGGTAAAGCAAATGACCTTGCAGCTCGTGATTCCGTTTTCGGGTCGCTCGGTACCGCCGAACCTCGGCTTCTGGCACCATTTGCGTCGCGTTTCGAATCTTCTCCCGTAGCGCCGGATCTCCCGTTTGCCGCGACTGATCCTCAAGTTCGACCAATCGTGCCAGTTGCATTCGCCAACTCGCGGCTTCCCGAGTTGCCGTTGGGGCCAATCGCATCACCGCCGAAAACGCGAAGATCTGCAGATTTGGAGCGCGCTCCCGCAACTTGACCAAACGGTTGAGTCTCGCCTTCGCCACGCCAAGCGGAACCGAATTGACTCGGCTTTCAATCAGTCCGCCGTAGGCGATCATGTCGGTAGACACCACCAGCGCGTCTAGCTTTTCGATCGGCTGCGCCTCCAGCCAGTCCAAAATGGCATCAGGCTGTCCGGGCGAAGTGAAGCGACCGAGGGTTTGGTACGGCGGCATGCGGACTTCCGCACCACCAATCCGACCGATCCACTGGGCAAACTGACCCGACGCCGGTCGACTATCGAGCGGAACCAGCAAGATCTGATCAGCTCGCGCAATCCCGACGAGCAATAAGCCGATCAGGATAGTGAGGAGTCGCACCCGGTTAAGGTACCCGCCGACCGATTTGCCCTTAGCCATTCGCTTCATCCAGGCCAATCCAACCCACCGCATCCGCGATGTCATCAAAAACGCGCATATCGGCCGGCAGGTTTGCCAATATCTCCTCTCCGTAACGCTTGGTCTTTAGTCGAGGATCAAGGAGCGCGATCACACCTTTGTCCGATGCCCGCCGAATGAGACGTCCGGCACCCTGTCGAACCATCATTTTCGTCTGCGCCAGCGTGTGTTCTCGGAATGGATCGATTCCCTGCGACACCAGATACGCCATGCGCGCAATCTGAATCGGCTCCGTTGGCACTTCAAATGGCACCCGCACTAGCACGACGCACGAGAGTGTGTCGCCCGGAGCGTCGAACCCGGTCCAAAACGATCGGAGGGCAAAGAGACTGATCTCGGGGGATTCCTTAAATCGATCACCCACCGCGGCGGCTCCAGTTTTGGGCTGCATCAGAATCGGAAACTCTTCCCGATTCATAAGCTGGAACACCCCTTCCATCTCTTTCCGACTGTGGAAAAGCGCCAGCGTCCGCCCCTGACAAGCTTCGATGATGTCTTGCAGTTCGCTCGCTAACGCTCGGTAATAGCTCGCTTCGTTGCCGTCTCTCCGCGCCGCGCTTGGGTCGGGAATCGATCCCACTTTCGGGATATAAACCGCCGCCTGGGAGGAGTGGTCAAACGGCGATTCCAGAATCTCGCGAAAGTCCGGCTTCAAGCCAATCGACCGCTCGAAGAACGTGAACTCGCCATCTAAAACAAGCGTGGCGGAGATGCATGCATGCGGCACCTTGCTCCAAAGGATGTCCGTCAGCGGCGGACCCAAGTCGACAATGTCTTGCCGCAAAATCGCGTCTTGCGGCCCAAAGCCAAAACTCGGCTGGCCGAGATAGCTGACCGAAACGCCATGAGGCGTGAAAATCGCTTCGCACCCACGCGCAAAGTCGGAGAAGTAGCTGATGTAATTCCGAGCCGTTTCCTTCAATCCACGATCCGATTCATCGAGCACGCCCTCAGCCTGATCAACGATTCGCTGGGCAATGCTGGCGACTTCCATCACGAGGGCACGCGCTTGGTCCAGGTCTGCCGCCGCCCGGAACTGCTTCACCGCCGGATTGTCTTCGAGCTCGCTCGGTGCGGTTTGAAGAATCCCCGGCGTCCCTAGTCCCGCGCCTGGCTGCTCAAACTGCCGGATGTAGCCATCCAGATCCTTTCGGACTTCAACAAGGAATCGATCCCAGTTTCCGGACACCAGGAACGAACCGCGCTCCATTGCGGGTCGAAGCAAGCCTTCAAGTCGGCCCAACAAGCCGAGTAATGCCCGAATCCGGGGCGCGCTGAGTTCAAATTCCAGGCCGTTTTGTGCCGCGGAAGCGAAATCATGAGCTTCGTCCAGCACCACGAAATCTAACTTTCCGAGGATTCCTTCGCCCTCTCCGCCTTCGGTCCCGCTTGCCATCAGCGCGTTTTGGATGACCACGTTGTGATTGGTGATGATCACCTTCGCCTTTTCCGCGCGGCGCCGGGCCGAGTAGAAGTAGCAATCGTGATAGACCGGACAGGCCCGCGCCGGGCACACGGGCGGAACCGCAATGCGGCTCCACGCTTTCGAAATTTCTGCCTTAGAAATCGGCGCGTTGCGGCGAAACTCGGTCTCCGTTCCTTCGGTGAGCCGAGCGCGAATGGCGTCCATCTGCTGCGGCAGGTGCTGATCCATATCCACCAAGCACGCATATCGCTGACGCCCTAACAGCAGCGCAGTTGGAACTTCCTCGTCGAACAGAGAGGCCGCAAACGGAACGTCCTTTTGCCAGTACTGATCGGCAAGAACGTTCGTATAGGTCGCGATGACGGTCCGCTTGTCGCCGGCGATGGCGTGCGCAAACGCGGGAATGAGACAGGCAAGACTCTTGCCGAGGCCGGTCGGAGCTTCAAATGCACCCGATTGTCCGCCCGCAATGAGGTCGCTCAGCAGAGACGATAGCTGCACTTGGCCGGCCCGTTCCATGAACCCGGGCTGTTGCCGCAACCGCTCAAATGCCAGCGCGATCAGTTCTTCCGGCGACTTCGGCATCTACCGTTATTGTCGCCCATTCACTCGGAACTCGTTGAAGCCTGAATTCCGTACAACGTTAAGCTTAAGAAAAGGCTCGGGAATCCCCGAGCCCAATAAAAGTAAGGAAGTGGCCTGACTTCTCAGGTGCTATTTGTATAACACAGGCTTTGCGATTCCCCAAGGGAAATTTCTTAGCAGTAGCCCGTTTTGCGTCAAAACCCGCTGAAATCAAGAAAAAGTGCTAGGTGTCTTTACCTCTCTTCGTTCGTCTCACGTCTTAAAATTTGATTCCCCCGAATTCTCTTCTACCGGGCTACACTAGTTCTCGCGCATGGCGATGAAGCAGGCGGAAGATAAGGAGATCACGTCGTCCCCATCTATTTCTGGGTACGAGGCTGGCTTCAGCCCTTTCCGCATTCGTGCCGTCATCCTCGGCTTCCTACTGTGCATTCCGGTCACCTACGCGTGCACCAACCAGAGCGTCTCCGGCTTCTTTAGTCTGATGACCGCGCCGATCTCGGCGCTGTTGTTCTGCTTGGTCGCCAACATCGTGCTGCGAAAAGTCAGCCCGAAGTTCGCCCTCTCGCAAAGCGACCTCATCATCATCTTCTGCATCACCGCTTGTGCGGGTGCCATCGCTGGCGAGTGGACCGAGTTTGGCCACGCCGCCACTTACAACTATCCCTACAACAGTAAGTGGAGCGACGGCTACAAGAACATTCTCTCCAAGAACGTTCCCGACGCCTTGGTCATCAAGGACTTCGAGGAAGTTAAGGACATCCAAGGCGGCGGCAAGGACATGGCCTACGTCTTCACGCGGCTTGGGACCTACCTGCCGCGCTGGGCAACTTGGGGCGGGCTCATTTGCACGTTGTGCTTCGCCATGTTGTGCCTCAACAGCCTCATGCGGACCGCCTGGTGCGAGCGAGAGCGACTCACTTTCCCGTTGATTCAGCTTCCCATCGCGATGTGCGAGAAAGGTGGAGCCGGCGGCATGTGGAAGAGCAAGTACATGTGGATTGCCTTCGGCGTGATGTTCGGCATCGACATGCTGAACGGCCTGAACTATCTGTATCCCAGCTTGCCCGCCATTCCGGTCAAAACGCTCTTCTTTATCGACCAGACCTTTAAAGAGCCGCCGCTCAGCAACATTGGCGACTTCCGGATTTCGATTTATCCATTCATGTCCGCCATCGGGCTGTTCATTCCAAGCGACCTACTCATCAGCATCGTCGCGTTCTTCCTGCTGCGAAAAGCGACCCACGTGGCCCTGGCCGCGAATGGCATTCCCCAAAGCACGTTCTCTGGTACCGGCTTGCTTCCCGGGCCGCCTTACTTTGATGAACAGACCTGGGGTGCGGTCATTGCCATGTTCCTCGGCGCGCTTTGGGTCAGCCGCGAGTACTTGCGGGAAGTGTGGTCGGACATCCGAACCGGAAGCCGATCCGCCGATGGCGGCGTCACTCACCGGTGGGCCTTCATTGGCCTGATCGCGAGCTTCGTGGTGCTTGTGGGCTACGGCGTGTGGGGCAACCTGCCGATCCCGTACATGATTTTCTATATCGCGCTGTTCCTGGTCTTCTCGGTGGTTCTCACGAGAATCCGGGCCCAGCTCGGACCGCCGACGCATGAGTTCGCCTTCTTTGGCTCGAATAGCATCATGCATCGGTTTATGGGCACCAAGTGGATTTCGGACGGCCAAGCGGCCTACGTTTCGCAGGTCTTCCTGGTGATGAACCGCATCTACCGAAATCACCCGATGCCGTATCAGCTCGAGTCGATGAAGCTAGGTATGGGCGAGCGGCTGAACCAAAAGAAGATGTTCATCGCCATCGCGGCGGCCACGGTTGTCGGTTACTTCTTGGCCCAGTTCTTCCTGCAGGTCAAGGTGTATCGAACCGGAGCTATTGGTTGGACGGAAGCGCTTCCGTACATGGAGAACATTCTGCGGGACCGAAAAGGACCAGACATCACGGGCATCGTAATGACGATCGCAGGATTTGCGATCGTTATGATCCTCGATGCGATCCGATTCAAGTTCCCCGGTTTCCCGCTGCACCCCGCCGGATACATCCTCTCGATGAACTACGGCGTGGACTACTACTGGTTTGGAATGTTGGTGGCTTTGCTCATCAAGAACTTTGTCCAACGGTATTACGGCCTAAACGGGTACGACAAACTGAGGCAGGTGGCATTCGGAATCCTCATTGGAGAATATGCTGCCGAAACGATCTGGATGACGATGGCGTTGATTACGAAGCAGAGCACGTACACCATCTCGTTCAATGACCGTAGCCTCGGTGGACAATGATCGAACAGCCCTCGGACTCCCTCAACCCAACCGAAAAGCCGCCAATTACCAAAGTCCAAAGTCGAAATCCCCTCGGCTGGGTTTTGCTGGTGATCCTGTTTTCGCTGGCGATTCTCAACTCGCTTGCCACCTACCTGATGCCGAGGAAGGCAGAAGCTCCGGAAGCAAACCTCCGCCAGGAAACGATGCAAGTCGAGCTCATCGTTTCGATGCAGCGATTGTCCGGCGACTCGTCGATCCTGCGCGAGAGCAACAAATCGACTTGGTCCACGATCATCGAGCGCACCGAGAAGATTCAGAAGAAGGATCCGGAAGCCGCAAAAATCACCGCCGTTCTCAAGCGGGAAGCGGGACAGAAGCTCGCGAAGGCTGACCTCGCGGCGCTTGCGCGGGCGAACAATGGCGATGCCTGGGAAACGGTCCTTTCCATCGAAAAGCCGTCGTTGGCTCAAGCCAAGGAGCTCGCCAACCGGATCACCGAGAAAGACTTCATTGCGACCCTCGCAAAGGCTCAAGTTCGAGAGCGCGGCGGAGACAAAGGCGCACGAGCCGAATTGATTTCCACCAAAAAAGGAATGGTCGCGATTCTCGTCGGTGCGGTGATCGGATTCATCTTGCTAACCGGAGCCATTTGCTGGGTGGCCTACTTCATCGCGCGAAAGGCCGGTGAGTTTGTTCCGAAAGGGCTGCCTCTCGATCCGCCCGATGGCCCAACCCTTGATCGGGTGGCCCTGCTCGCGGCCGGGCTCTTCATGGGCTTCATGGTTCTGTCTACTGCGATTCCGCCCATGCTCCGCAGCGTTTCGACCGTGTTCGCTTCCGGAGTGACGGGTGCGGCAATGTTGGTGTGGACGGGCGTCGCCATCAAACTGAGCGGATTTACCCTTGCAGACCTCGGTATTCAACGCACCGACCTTGGCAAGAACATTCTCTGGGGTGTTGGCGCGTTCACCATGGAGTTGCCGCTAGCCGGTTTATTTGCCGTGATCGGCACGCAAGTTCTAAGCTTCTTGCCCGCGCCGTCTCACCCGGCTTCGAACACGCTGATGGAAGACCAATCCCCGGCGGTGGTGATGACTTTGCTGTTCTTCGGCGCTTTCGTGGCCCCGATCTGGGAAGAAATCATGTTCCGCGGACTGCTATTCCCTGCGATAAAGGGGGTCACTCGGCGGTTGGTGTTCTCCGGTTTCGCCAGCAGTCTCATCTTCGCAATGATCCACCCGCAGGGCATTCCGATTTGGTTTGCGCTGGCGACGGTGGGCGGCGCGAGTTGCATGCTGCTTAACCAGACCCGAAGCCTAGTGCCAAGCATCGTTATGCACGCGTGTCACAACTTCACGCTGCTGTGCATTACCGTAACGCTGTTCTCCTGAAGGTCGGTCGGCTTTGTCCGACCCACTCGGGTCCAGAGGAGCGCCCAGATCACGACCTCAATGCAACCGACAATCACCTTCCAGGACTGCGGCACTCTCGGGCTGAAGCTGAAGAAACCTTCAATCGGCGCGGCGATGAACATGAGCACGATCGAAGTGGAAAGCAGCACGAAGGAGTCTTTGCCGACAGCGCGCAAGGCCTCTCCACGAGTTCTTCGACCTGGGTTCAGCACCGCGTAGCCAAGCCGCAACCCCGCCGCTCCGGAGATGATGAGACCGCTGATTTCTGGCACCCCGTGCGGAAACACCGAGGCCAGCAGAAAGTCCAACTTGCCGACCTCCGCCATTCCGTTGGCGAGTGTGCCCATGAGCGCCCCGTTTGTGAACAGAAGATAGATCGAACCGAGGCCAAGCGTCGCCGCACCGATCCCGCCGGTAGCTAAGGCGGCTCGCGGGTTGTTGCTCGCGTAGAAGCCGGTCATCTGAATTCCCGCCGACCCGGACCGATCTTGAAACACGCCGGACTTCCACGCCTCGAACACTCGGTTCCACCCGTCCGGCACGAGGGGGTCTTGCAACTCTGGAATCGCCGCAATGCCGAAAAACACGAGAATTGCGGTGC
The DNA here is from genome assembly GCA_027485645.1 of bacterium. GTDB lineage: Bacteria > Armatimonadota > Fimbriimonadia > Fimbriimonadales > Fimbriimonadaceae > Fimbriimonas. Next base: position 18,247 of record JAIXQR010000001.1, on the reverse strand, counting down.
CGAAGAAAATGGATGCCGAGGCGGCGATAAAGGGCCAGCACCGCCGCACGGTCTGCGCCGACAAGCTGACGGCGTCCAGGATGGCGGTCGCCAGGTTTCTTCGAGGGGCGCGGTAGAGCGTGCCGTATGCTCGGCCGGCGAGATCGTTGAGGAATTCGATCAGGGCGGCGTTGTCAGACTGCGTTCGGGCAATTGAGAGGTCTCGCGAAACGCGCTTGTAAACCCGAATAAATTCTCTTAACTCTTGCGAAGAAAGAGTTGTGGGGTTAAACTCCGCTTTGTCACAAAGTGCGGTTAGCCTGGCCCAGTCCGATTCGCGCTTTGTGGCAAACAGTTCCTCATTCATGATTTCGCTTTCTCATTATAGGATCGGGAAACTCGCGCTGATGACGCTTTCGCTCGTCGTTAGCGTTCCGGCGTTTGCCCAGGTCGAAATCGTGGATGGACGGATTGAGAACGTTACTGGCAAACAATTCGAGCTGAGCACTTCGAAAGGCCGAATGAATGTGCTGACCGATTCCAAGACCCGGTTTTGGTTCGGCCGCCAAAGCGTGGAGATGGAAAAGTTTCCGGTCGGAATCACGTTTTCTGCCCGAATTAAGGTGGCCGATGATTCGGCTACGGTTAAAGAAATAGCGGATACCGCAACCGCGGCTTGGCTGACCAATATTCGAAAGACTCCGCAGTTGGGCACCGTACTGAGCACGAACCTTAAGGGGATTACCGTCAAGTTCGCGGACAATACGACCTTCACTTACCGAGCGACAGAGAAGTCGCAAGTGATCTTGCAAGGCAAGGAGACCAGCCTCGAAAGCGTTCAGCCTGGACAGACGCTTTACTTTCACGCCCGGCTCCTTTCGAACTACGACACTTGGCTGAAGCTGGCTTCAGACGCTCCTCCGACCGTCAAGCCGGAGACAACTCGATCCACTTCGAAAAGCGCGACGGTGAGCCAAGACCGGTCGCCGATGCCAAGTTCTGGCGAAATCGAAGGCACGATTGTGTTCTTTTATCCCAAAGCGCCGATTTTTGATATCGCCATCGATGGTAAGCGCTACCACGTGAACTACACCGCCAACACCCAGTTCATGGTGGATGGCAAAAAAGCCGGGCCAAACGTTCTGGATCTTGACCTTGTGGTGCGAATCAAGTACCGTCGGGACCGGTTCGGTAGAATCATGGCCAGTAAGATCTCGACGGACTAAGCGGAAGCGCTCGCTCCTCGCACGTTCGCCTCGTATCCAAATCAGTTTGTTGCCGTTCTATCTATTGTCCAACGCATGAGCGTGAATCCGAACCGGCCCGAGCCAGAAGACGGCATACCGAGTTATCTCAACCGTCTTACCCAAGCTCCCCTCCTGACCCAGGAAGAGGAGGTTGCCCTCACGCGTGCGGTTCAGCAGGGCGACGCACAGGCTAAATCTCGCCTGATCGAGTCCAACATGCGGTTGGTGATCAATATTGCGAAGGGGTACCGCAATCGGGCGATTCCGCTGGAAGACCTGATTCAGGAAGGCGCGATCGGTCTGATGCAGGCCGCCGAGCGGTTTGATCCGGATAAGGGATTCCGATTCTCAACCTATGCGACGCACTGGATTCGGCAGGCCATCGGTCGCGCGATCGATAACAAATCCAAGGCCATTCGCCTACCGGCTCATGTGAGCCAGTCGATCCGAAAGATTGAACGAGTGAAATCAGAACTCGCTCGCGAGCTTGGGCGGGAGCCGACTTTGGAGCAGATTGCCGTCGTCATGGGTTTGACGCCCAAGAAGCTTCAGACCTTGATGCAGTCTTCCCAGGATCTCTTGTCTTTGGATATGTCTATCGGAGATTCCGGCGGAATGACCCTTGCTGGCCTCATTCGAGACGATTCGGAGTCTGACCCCGAAACGGTTGTGCTCGACAAGGAAGTTCTGGACGAGCTTCACCAGATCCTCTCGGAGCTCAACGATCGGGAGCAGCGCGTGATGCGCATGCGGTTCCAAGTTGGCGAGCCCGACACTGCAGCACCTGACCCGGAAGAAGTCGCAAAGGAACTGAAACTGTCCCGCGAGCGCGTCCGGCAGATTGAAGTGCAGGCCATTAAGAAACTTCGGGCGATTGCCCAAAAGCGCCGATCGAAAGACGTGCTGGGCAATTGAAGCTCCTTTTTGGTAGAGTACGGCCCATGCGGTGGGTGCGAACCCGAGGGCGGAAACGATGAGCCTGGTTGGAAAAGTCGGGCGAAACCGCTTCAAGTCGCGTCTTGCGATGGCGCTTGTTTATGCGCTCCTCACTCTCGGCGCGATCACTACCCTTTATCCATTCTTGTTGATGGTCTCGACCGCCATCAAGGGCTCCTTTGACCAGAACGGCACCGAGATCATTCCACCGTATTTGGTCGACACGGGTGCGCTACAAAAGAAGTATCTGGACGACAGGTACTCGGGCGATGCGGCGCTCATGACTTCGAACGCCATCGGAGAGAAGTCCGGCCCCGAGGTGGTAGCGGCGTATGACCGTTTTCTGCGTCAGTTGCCGCTTGATATGTGGACGGCCGGGTTCAAAACGGCCCCCAACCAGGTGACGAGCAAGCTCCAGGTTCGGTACCAAAACTGGCTCAGAGAAAAGTACGGCAACAACATCGAGAAGCTGAACCTGGCCTACATCGAAGAGAATGTTGCTTTTCAAACCGTGACGCCGCCGGCGGAGATGCTTGAGCGGAAATCCTGGTTCCCGCCGGACACCCGAAAGTACAAAGAGTGGCGCGAATTCAAGGCAACGTTGCCCGCTTCGTTCCGAATCCCAGTTCGGGAACAGCGGATGTGGCAAGAGTTTGTGCGCGGCAAGTTTCGCAATCAGTTCAGCGCGGTGCCCGTCGAGCTAACGGCGGGAGCGGACGCTTTCGAAAAGCTGCCGGTGATTCGGTTGCATCCGCTGATGACGGAGTTTCGGCAAAAAGCTCTCCCGGCCCGGTACGAGGCGGGGGCGACTGAATCACTTTGGGGCCGAGAATTTCCCGGAGTTCTGCCCATTGGCGCGGCAGATCGGATCTTTGTCGAATCGAATCAAATGGCCATTCGGCGTGGGTTTGTCACGCGGAACTTTGAGTACGTGCTCGACTACATCTTGCTGAACGGCCGGACGGTTTGGAATACCGCGTTCTTCTGCTTGCTCGCAATCGCCACTCAGCTCATCGTCAATCCGCTTGCGGCCTATGCGCTATCGCGCTACCCGGTTCGGCAGTCCGGGCAAATTCTGATCTTCCTTTTGGCGACCATGGCGTTTCCGGCCGAGGTCGCGATGATCCCATCGTTCCTGTTGCTCAAGGATCTTGGACTACTGAACACCTTTGCCGCGCTGGTGCTGCCAACCGCCGCCAGCGGCTACATGATCTTCCTTCTGAAGGGCTTCTTCGATTCGCTTCCGCAAGAACTGTTCGAAGCGGGACAATTGGACGGCGCGAAAGAAACGATGATGATGCTCCGCATCGCGCTCCCGCTGAGTAAGCCGGTGCTGGGTTACCTGGCACTTGTCGCGTTCATGAGCGCTTACAGCGCGTTCATTTATGCGTTCCTCATTGCCCAGGATCAGCAAATGTGGACGCTGATGGTTTGGATTTACCAGTTGCAGAACCTCGCGCCGAAGTCGGTGATGATGGCCGCTCTGACCTTAGCCGCCCTGCCAACGCTTGCCGTGTTCCTCCTGGCTCAGAACGTGATCATGCGGGGAATCGTGTTGCCAGACGAGCGATAGTCAACCAAAAGATAATATTTGTAACCCAGGCTACATTTGTGTTATGCTGATACAAATGGTCCGCCGCGCATTCACCCTGATTGAACTTCTGGTCGTTATCGCGATCATCGCGATTCTCGCTGGCATTCTCTTTCCTGTTTTCTCTCAGGCCAAGCTAGCTTCAAAAAAGATGGTTGCCCTCAGCAACATGAGAAGCATCGGACTCGGGGTGGTTATGTACGCCGGAGACAACGACGACATGTTTCCAATGACCATGGACTCGTCAAGCGGATTCCCCGAGACCATCTCATGGTGGGCGGTCGCCAACTATCAGAACGCCCTAAATCCCTACATCAAGAATGGACGTGGCGGAGTCGAATCATCTGGGCTTTCCCTTGGTAAGGCCAGCGTTTGGTTCGACCCGGAAGATCCAGATCGTGAGCTCGGCGTCATGTGGGGATCATTTGCAAACAACGGCTTTATGACCGGGATGCCCCGGGCTGGAAGCTCAATTGAAGACTCCGCCGGGACAATCTACAGTGGCCTCCGCATTGGCAATTGGGCGCGCGCGATTGCCGTCAACGTTCCGAACCCTTTGCCGATTTCGAACGGCAACGACCCCTTCTGGTCCTCTGAGTTCTTTGATATTTGTTTTGACCCCTGGTCGCCCAATCGCAGCGACCTCGCGAGCCCGTTTCACTGGAGCAAGGAGCGCGCCGCACCTCCGTGTTCCCACTTCCCGCTAAATCCAAACTGCGCCGACTGGAACGGCCAGTTGGACGGTGAGTGGAACGAGAACATTCATGCGTTGCCAAGATCTCCCCGTGGGCAGACCCGTTATGGCGAACATCAGGCATTCACTTTCGCTGATGGTCACGCCAAATCGATGCCGTTCCGCGCCACGTACCGAAGCGAAACCCAAAACTTGTGGAGCATTGTGAAAAACTAGACTTGCAGAACGCGCAAGCTTTTTACATCAGGCGTAAAGAGGAGAAGTCATAAACATTGCCATTTTAGGACGCGGAATCGTTGGGGAGACTTTGGGCTCACGGTGGGCGGGAGCGGGACACTCGGTCGTCTTTGGAAGTCGCAGTCCTGGTGCGCCGGACGAGCTCTTCCATGCTGAAGCGGTCCGGGCCGCCGATGTTGTTGTGCTTTCCCTGCCGTGGAGCGCGATGAACGTGGCCTTCCTCGAAGAACTGAATCTCGGTGAGCGGCTCGTCATCGATTGCACCAACCCAATTGCGGCCGACTTCTCGGCCCTTGTCCCGGTTGAAGAAGGCTCTGGGGCCGAGCTCGTGGTGAGGGCTGCGCCGCAGGCGAAGGTCGTAAAGGCGTTCAACACCATTGGCGTCAACATCATGGCGAACCCGACTTTTGGGGACACGAAGGCGACTTTGCTGATCGCTGGAGATGACACCGGGGCCAAGGCAACCGTGAAAATATTGGCCGAAGAACTAGGCTTCCAGCCCGAGGACGCGGGTCCGCTTTCGATGAGCCGATACCTAGAAGCCCAAGCATGGATTTGGATCAGCATGGCGATGAAGTTCGGTTATGGACGCGAAATCGCGTTTAACTTGCAACGAAGATAGCTCCCTGATGCTGGCTCGGGGTACCCTGCTCTATTGCCGCAAGGCTCTCTGTGCTGAGGCGTAGACCGCCAAACGCACGAACCCCAAAGGGACCAACACATACAGCATGGCAAACCGCAAATACGAAGCTTTTTACATTGTTCGACCAGACCTCACCGACGCCGAAGTGCAGAAGATCGCCGACCGATTCAAGGACGTCGTTGAGCAGCAGGGTGGAGTCGTCGAATCCGCCGCAAAGTGGGACAAGCGAAAGCTCGCCTACGAAATCGATGGCTTGAAGGAAGGGAACTACATCCTTATGAACTTCGAAGCCGGCGCCGCGGTGCCAGCGGAGCTGAACCGATTGATGCGAATCAGCGACGACGTCATTCGACACCGCGTCTTCCTCGTTTAACCCGAAACCGGATAAAGTAGCAACATGATTAACCGCATCGTTTTGGTCGGTCGTCTCACCCGAGACCCGGAACTTCGAACCACGACAACCGGCAAGAACTTCGTGAACTTCTCGATTGCCGTGAACAAGCGAATCAAGCCGACCGGTGCCGATGAGCGCGATGCGGATTTCTTCAACGTAAAGGCCTGGAACCAGACCGCCGACTACGTTTCGAACTACCTGACTAAGGGCCGACTCGTGAGCGTTGACGGTCGCATGGAGTCGCGAAAGTACACCGACAAAGACGGCAACAACCGCGAAATTTGGGAAGTCGTTGCCGACAACGTTCACGGCCTAGACCGACCACGTGACGACGCGCCAGGTGCTGGTGGAGCTCCTCAGGGACGCCCAGCCGGAGCCGCATCGAGCCGCCCGGCCGAAGACGAATACGATCCGTTTGCCGACGAGTGATTACTCGGCGGCAACCGATTTTCCGCGCCGGAAAATCGTTTTTCCGTTAAGTGCCAAAATCAGCATCACGATGGCAATGACCGTCGTGGCTGCAAGCACGCGCATCACGTTCTCAATCATCAGGCTGCGTTTTCCGGTCACCGGATCGATGTGAATGCAGCCAAAGAAGATCTCTTTGGTGGCTTCTGTGATCGTCCCTTCGTTAGCCAAGGCGATGGCCTTTTCGAACCGCTCAACCTCGTAGTTCGCGCCCAGCGAATAGCTTGAGATTTTGCCCTCGGGCGTGAGCATCATGATGCCGCTTGGGTGGCTCACTTCGTTCTTCTTCTCGTCGTAAGCAAACCGGAAGCCCATGGAGTCGGTGACTTTGCGGATGTTCACCATGTCACCCGTCAAAAGGTGCCAACTCTTCTTCGTCCTGTCGAACTTGGAGTAGCTGCCGAGAATAGATTTTTTCTTCGCGCGCGCCAGCTCCCAGGTTTCTGTTGGGTTGATCCCGATAGCGACGACCTCAACGTCCCGCCCGACTTCTAGCTTCTTTGTCAGGTTAAGCGCCGCGACAACACCGGTGAGTTCGAGGTAGCAAGTTCTCTCACACCGGTAAAAAATGGGGAGCAAGACCACCGGACGGCCGCCGAAGATCTCTTTGACGGTCTTCACTTTCCCGTCATCGTCGGTGAACTTGGCGTCCAGCGGAATCTGAGCGCCCATCTTTTGGTCCACCCCAATCTCGTTCATCTTCGGGCTGCGGAAAGCCACATCTGGATCAACGTCGGTGCCGGTGCCGTAGCCTTGAGCAAAGCTCACGCACGCAAGCGTCCCGACCGCAAGACTCAAACCAAACCGAAAGCCGAGATGCTGAACCAACACCTTGATTATACGTTCCGGCCTGCCTCACGTTCGAATTTATGGGTCACGGCCCCAGATGCCGTCCGACGCGTAAACTGACCAGCGGCATGGAATTGAAATTTTGGAAGCTCGAAAGCATCGGCAACGATTTCCCTTTGATCCATGCTGACGACTTCAAAGGAGACCTGTCGGCGCTTGCCCAGAAGGTCTGCGATCGACATTTTGGAGTCGGCGGCGACGGATTGCTAACCCTCCAAAAGATCGGAGACGGCCAGCTCAAAATGCGGATGTTCAATCCCGATGGAACGGAAGACTTCTGCGGAAATGGCCTTCGCTGCGCGGCCCACCATGCGGTGTTGGAAGGTTGGGTTAAGGATAAGTTTACGCTACAGCACTTAGACCGAACCGTCCCCGCAACCGTCAAAGACGCACGAATTGAGACTGAAATCGGCTCGGCCTCTTACGATCCGAAACTGATCCCGGTCAACGCAACCGGCGAGCCTTTCAAGGTGCACGTTTGGAGCGGGATGGATGGCGGCATGCCCCTTTCGTTTCACGGCAGCGTACTCACCACCGGATCCACGCACACCGTGATCCCGACCGTTGCGATTCCGGACGACGAGTCTTTTCTTTCTGTCAGCCCCAAAATCGAAGTCGATCCAAAGTTCCCCGCTCGCACATCCGTGATCTGGTCGAAGGAAGTTGCGCCGATGCACCTCCAGATCCGCATCTGGGAGCGCGGCGTAGGCGAGACACAGGGTTGCGGAACCGGATCTTCGGCGGCAGCCGCCGATTACCTGCGACGCAAGGGCCTCGGCGGAACGGTCCGCGTAGACAACCCCGGCGGCACGGTGGAGGTTTCTATGGAAACCTGGCACCACCCGATCACGATTGCGGGAACCGCGCGCCAGGTTTACACCGGAATCCTCAAACTATAGTTTTCGGGCAATAACCATCATCTCGACCTCGTCGAGACTTAAAGGCCGCTGCGCCCAAGCGCCGGCGGTTCCACCGTAGACGTTGTCAACCGTGAAGCCCGCTTCGCTAACCATACGCGTCACCTCGGGCGGGATGAAGAGTCGCTCATACACGGTGACCTGCCGGGTGCCTTCCGGCAATTCCCATTCATCGGTGTAAAACGCGACCATCGTCGCCGGATCGAAGCGTCCTTCGGCAATGTGCTCGTCCTTCATCTGGCGGATCAAGTTGTAGCCATTGAGACACGTCAGAACGAAAGGTGCATTCGGTTTGAGGTGCGCAGCGATCCGCTGGAAGATCGCCGAATCATGCGCCGCGGCATCTTCCCCACGCTGAATCAGGCCCAGTCCACCCTCGCAGAGACACACGGCGTAATCAAACATGCCGTCCAACAGAAAGTTGGTCGCGTCGGCCTCAACAAACTCAATATGTAAGTTCTCTGCTGCCGCCTTTTCTCGCGCCACTCGAAGCATTCCGGGGCTTAGGTCAACACCCGTGACCCGGTATCCGCGCCGAGCAAACTCGCGAGCGTGCCTACCCGTTCCGCAACCCACATCCAGAATCCGCGAGCCAGTCGGCACGGGATACAGGTTGAGCAAAAATTGAACCTCTTGGTCGGCAAAAGCAGCAAACGGATTTTGCTCGTAATGCTCGGCATGGCCATCAAAGAAATCGCGCCAACTTTGCTGTGTCATGCCTATTTTGCTGTATATTGAATTCGTGAAATTGCCGACGTATGTTTGTCGGAGGAGAGCTGAATGAAAACGTCAATTCGTAACATCATCTTTGCCGGAGCGTTGTTGCTCCCGGTCCTCAGTTTTGCACAAGGTTCGGCAGAGGCCGATGTGCTGCTTGTGAAGACCAAGCCTGGCGTGACCGGATCGTTGCTGGACGCGACCATCGGAGCGACGCTCAAGCGAGACCTAGGCTTTGGTGGATGGCGAGCAGTACGGGTCTCACGTTCGGTGAGTATGGCAACCGCAGAGCGATACTACAAGAGCAACCCCGGCGTGGTGGCGGTAGAGCGAAACTACAATCATGAACTGCTGCGGGACGTCAACGACCCACGCAAGAATCAGTTGTACTGGATTCCTATCATCAAGGCCAACCAAGCTTGGGCCCTGACTACCGGCTCACCAAACGTGGTTGTCGCCATCGTTGACTCCGGCGTTGACTATAACCACGAAGACCTGAAATCGAAGATCGTTCCCGGCGGAAAGGACATCAGCGATGGAGACGACGACCCGATGGATGCGGACGGCCACGGCACCCACTGCGCCGGCATCGCCGCCGCCGCAACCAACAACAACATCGGTGTTGCCTCGATTGGCTACAACGTCCGAATTCTCCCGGTCAAGGTTTTCCCGAATTCCTCGGATGACACGGTTGCCGCGGGCATCAAATATGCGGCGGACCAAGGCGCAAAGGTCATTTCGCTTTCGCTCGGCCGATTCGGCGAGAGCACGCTCATGCAGGAAGCTGTCAATTACGCTACCGCCAAAGGCTCGCTTTGCGTGGCCGCCGCAGGTAACAATGGCCTTGACGTCACGGACATTGCGTTTGTGCCTTCGAACTTGGATAACGTTCTAAACGTTGCCTCAACCAACAGCTCGGACGTTCGATCAGGATTCTCGAACTACAGTGCAACCAAGGTGGATATCGCGGCTCCGGGCGAAGGCATCATGTCCACGCTCCCTGGCACCTACGGATTTGCGAGCGGAACCTCAATGGCCTGCCCAATGGTTGCTGGTCTTGCGGCGCTCGTCAAGAGCTACGCGCCAACAGCGACGCCAAAGGAGCTTACGGACGTTCTCAAGCTGACGGCCGACAAAAAGCCGTTCGTCGAATCTGGACGGATCAACGCATACCGCGCCGTTGATTACTTCACGATCACGACACCTATTGCATCTTCGCTTGTCAGCAAAGGCGTCCATCAAGGAACCGCCACTTCCGGCTCCGGAGCATTCATCAACGTTCGATCCATCCTCGTACCTGGCTACGGTCAAGCTGCGGGATTCACCGCGACCCACCGGTTGCCGGTCAATCCGCTCTCGCAGTTGAGGGACGTCAACCTCAGCACGACTTTCACGCCGGTCGCCACCGGTACCGCCCAGCTGTTCCTCTGGAACTACCGAACCGGCAAGCACGAATTGGTGCTTAGCGGACCAGCCAGCCGAGGAAGCCTGGTTCTCAGTAGCGGAACCCTTCCGGCCCAGTACGTTCAAACTGGAACGCGCAATGTTGGCATCGTCGTGAGAATCGTGATCCCGAACGTTCGAGCCTCGAGCTTCGTGTTCAACGCGAAAGCGCTCACCGGTCTCTTCAAGTACCGGCTCAATCCGTAAGCTGACAGCAACAAAAAGGGGCGTGGTCAGCAAGGACCACGCCCCTTTTTCGTGAGTGACCTTATTCTGGCCAGCGAGTGAGGGGCGAGAACGTGCCCGCCATGGTGAGGTCCAGGAACTGCTTGCAGCCCATGTCTGGAGCTGGAATGCCGAGGTTCGCTGGCTTAACCGTCGTGGTGTCGGTAAGGCAGTAGAACTTGCTCCAAATGTCAGCGCGCGATGGCATACCAACGTAGCCAGCACCCTTAGGAACTGCGGCTGGGTTGAAGGTGAAGCCCTGCATCTTGAACGACTTTGCATGTCCGTCGAGGAACGCAAAGTTGAACTGGCCACCGTGTCGAAGTCCGCTGTTCTTCGCTGGACCATCGTAGTGGGTGAGGATCGAACCGATCGCGGAGATCGTGTATCGGCGACCGTTGTAGGTGTCACCGAATGCGGCGAGTTCGGCTGGGCTTTCGCTGGCCGTAGCGCTCACGCCCGGGAGGAAGCTGTTGCCGCCACCGGTGCTAACTTCGGCGCCAACCAAAGCACCACCGGCCCAGATGCCGAAGCCCCAGTTATAACCGTAGCCAAGGCAGCGGCTCTGGTCCTTTGCCGCTGGAACGAAGTAGCCAGCTGGGGTGCTGGCGTTGTTGCAGCTCTGTGGCTGACCAGCCGGAACTTCCTTCGTCCAAACGGGCGAGAAGAAGATGTCCATGTTCTTCACATAGGGCTGGAAGTGCTGATAGATGTCGACGCCCTGGCCGCCGATGATGTAGGCAGTCGGCGTGGTGTCGTCATAGTCCGCCATGTAAAGGTGCATGCCGGTTCCGATCTGCTTCACGTTGCTGAGACCCTGCGATTTTTTCGCAGCGTCCTTTGCCTGAGCGAACACCGGGAACAGAATGGCGGCAAGAATGGCGATGATGGCGATGACCACCAAGAGTTCGATAAGGGTGAAAGCTTTTCGCATGCGCTTCTACTTTAGGCAAATATTGTTAAGAGCGTGTAAATCACTTTCGATTTCTTTGGCTAACTAGCCTTGGACGAGGGGATTTTGCGCCTTTTTCCGCTCCCCACAGAATATCCGCCAACTCGCGGTCCGGCGCGGACTCCTCGCGATAGGTGTGGAACAACCGAGCTGAGTCTGCCGCGCGGTACGCGGTCGGGGTATTTGCTCGGAAGGTCGCCTTCGCCGGAAGAATCGCCCGGTACGGCTCGGCGTTCACCACTTTGTCCGCGAAAACGTTCAGTGGCTGCGCGGTGTACATCATCTGGTTCGCCGGCTTCATCCCCAGTAACCACTCCACCGTACGCAACGCACTGTCCGTGTTGAAGAACCGGCTGTCGACGTGCGCCCGCTTCACCTTCGGGTGAATCACGAAGGCGATGCTTCGATGCCCCTCCACGTGATCGTAGCCGCCTTGTGCGTCGTCCTCCACGCAAACAATCGCCGTCTGATTCCACAGCTGCCCATTGCTCACCGTTTCCACAACTTGCCCAAGCGCGTAATCGTTGTCCGCAATCATCGCCGATGGCGTCGGTGCCCCCGGCGTGGTGCCGTTCGTGTGGTTGTTCCCAAGCCGCAGCAGCATGAGCGGCGGAACCTTCTTCGCCTTGATGAGCTTCGCGTAATCGGTTCGCCACGCGGCAACCCGGCTCTTGAACCCCTTGAACTCGCGCCGATGCTTCGGATAAGTTAGCCCGTATTTCTCCCAAGCGTCGCTGTCGGCGTAATCGAGGTCGTACATCCGGAAGTTCGGATCAACTCGTCCGGCAAACGCCCGCATCGTCGGCTCATTATCGTTCGAAATCGGCCGCCCGGCTCGGTCTCGCAGCGGCACACCAAGGGCGATGTACATGCCGTAATTCTTAAACTCACGCCCCTGACGAAGCGCGTTGTCCCAAATGTAGCCGCCCGGCGGGTCGTTCACGTTCCGCAAGCCGTAAGCATCGGCCGGCGTTCCGTTGTTCTGGCCCTCATAGTCGTACTCGCGCTTCCGACCGCTGTACTCGTACTGGGCGTTGCGCTGAACGTATTCGCTTGTGATCCCCGCGGTGGACCAAGACCAGCCATCCGCGCTCATTTCCGCGTTCGCATAGAAATTATCGAACAGCACAAATCGCTTGGCCAAGGCCCGCTGGTTTGGAATCACGTCGTCTCCGTAAAGGTGCAGTTCCGGCATGCCGAGCCCCTGCGGAAGGTCGCCGAACATCTGGTCATAGGTTCGGTTCTCCTTCACGATGTAGATGACGTGCTTGATTCCCGCCGGAACTGGCGGCAACTTCGGCGGGGTCGCGACATGGTTCAGCCGCAACGTAAGCCGCGTCTGTCCCGTCAAATCCCGCATCCGCGAAGGCTTCACCATGTAAGCCAAGCCGCGGAGCGATGCGCGAATTCCGGGTCCAGAATCGCCGTTCTCCATCCCGAGCTTCTTCATCATCGCGGGCGGAACGTTCGGGTTCTTAAAGCGATCCCCTTTCGCGCTCAACACGTGCAGACCAGACGACGAAGCCACAACGTCGGTCGGATACCAGCCCGTCGGCACAAGCCCCTTTAACTGCCGCGATGCCCGATCGAACACGGCCACACAGTTCAAGTCGCTCAGCGCGACGTACAAAGTCTTTTCATCGGGTGAGAGCGACGCACCAAGCGGATTGGTCCCCGGCAATCCGCGCAACGCGATTGGTCGGGTGAGATATGTAGCAACAACCTCATCCGAAGTTGTATCAATCTCAGAAATCGTATCACTGTTCGAATTGGTCACGAACAGCCTCGACCCATCCCGGTTCAGGCTCAAATAGGTGGGCTGCTCGCCGGTGCGGATTGCTCTGCGAACCGCCAAAGTGTCGGGGTCAATCTCCAGCACGTGCCCCTCCCGCTCGCTGGTGACAAATAGTTTCGCTGGTCGAGTCCCCGACGCTGGCACATACCGAACATCCAGCGGAAAGCCCGAAATCGGCACCGTGGCAACCGCTTTAGGGTTCCCGCGCCGGAACTTGATGATTGCCCCCTTCTGCTCGCTCAGCGCAAACGTCTGGTTCCCGATCACGAAGATGTCCTGCTGGTCAGCAGACAATGCCACCCCCGCGAAGAACTGCGGCATCAGCGCGCCAATGAGTGGCCGTGGGGCGGAGTAAGTCTCAACCGGCCCCTCAAGTTGCCCCGTCTCCGAAACGCGATACGCCGCCACCCGATCAGCCGCGCCGTGCGATGCCCAAAGCATCAACTTGCCATCCGGCTGCTTCACAAACGCCAATCCGAAGTAGAGCCCGTCCTTGCCCGATTTTTTCCCGGGAGGAAGACCATTAAACTTAAGCGAACCCGCAACCCGCCCGGTAGTTGTGTCAATGATAGAAAGCCGCTGGTCGATGCCAGCATTCGTCACTGCCATCCACCGCCCGCTTGGCGACAATTCCGCGTTCACCGGGAAGCCACCGACCGCAACCGGCGTGCCCGTCGCCTCGATTAAACGGCCCGTTGAATTCGGAGTCTGTAGCGGGAGAGAAAGCAGCAAAGCCAGCATTGGATTAACCGAGAAGGTAGCTGACAAGTGTTTGCGGAAAGTTAAGAGTCCCGCCGCTAGGCGAAATTGGCCATCCTGGCCCTTCGCCCGCCCATCCTTTGGCTGATACTAAACACGAACCAGCCCCCCGAAACGGTGCGCTAAATCCGAATCGTCATGCCATCGAAGCCAGGTTCAATGCGGTTCTTGCCCAGTTCGCGCTCAAGATCCGAGTGCCGCGCCAAGCCTTTGGCGCTGTGGTGCGTGGTCACCACGCGGCTCTTATCGTGCAGAACCTTCGATTCGCGCAACGCCTCAACGACGCCCGCGCACGCCTCGATGTCCAAATGCCCTTCGTACGTGCTCTTTCGGAGCCCATCGGTGCACTCGATAACGAGAAGATCAAGGCTGTAATCCTGCAGAAATCCGAACGTCTCTTGCTTCCAAACGCCCGTATCCGTGGCGTACAAGAACGTCTTCCCTTCGCGCTGAAAAATCAGGTTCTGCGAGTCCTCGTCTTCCTTATGTCGAGCCTGAATCGGCGTGATCGTGTAATCCAAGTGGGTGAAGGACTGGAAGCTGAACGTCTGCCGAACCTCGATGGGCCAATCCGGAAACGCCTCGGGCAAGGCGGCCGAAATTCGGTCGTTCCCATAAATGATGTAGGGCATGAACAACTGGTCCGTAAACGGAAACAGCGTGTACTGAATCTCGCGTCGAGCGAAGTGGTCGTCGTGACCGTGGGTGAAAATCAGCGCGGTCCAGTCGGCAGCGCGGAGCTTGTCTCGCTGCATCTGGTGCAGCGAATCGGGCGGAAGATCGATTTTAATGTGCCCATCGAGCAGGGCTGACGATCGGGTGCGAACGTCCTTGCCGCCATAGCGCCGGGCATAGCGCGAAATCTCGTCGTCACCGTAAAAGGTTGGAATTCCATCTGCGGCGCCGGTGCCAAGCAGTCGGATTTCCATCAGCGCGCAAAGTCTCCGTATCCAAACATCGCCACCCCAGAAACGGGTGCCGGAGTGAGGCCAAGGCAGCGGCTGGGCAAGCGAACCCCGCGTTGGACAAGCGTGCGGATGACATCCAAAGTCAACTCACCAAACTCCATCGTCGACATCGGAACCTTGGCGGGCGACACATAAAGCCGGGTCAACGGGTTCCCCCAAACGCGGGAGACGAAAATCTCATGCCCGATCCATACTCCGAATTCCTTTAGCATTTCGATCTCCGGACCGTCATCTTCACTTAGGTGTTCCTCCATGCGGGTTGGATTAAGGACAAAGGCCCGGCCATCGGCCACCCGGAAAGCGACGTCACCCAGAGCAAGCGGTTCAGATGTTCTCGGCGACAATGTCCCGATCTTTCGCGCCGTCGCCAAAAAGTCCTTCGAGTCAATGGTAGGCAAACCGACCGACCAAGGGTGGAGCTTTTGGCCTACGAACGAACCCAGCACGACCATCGCAAAGTGCTCTGCCGCGTTGTCCTCGAGGTTTGATCGTTGTCGGCGGAAGCTGAGCGCGGCCTCTAGCTCTTCTGCCCCGGCAATCACTAAGGCGTCGGTGATCTCCGGAAGTTCGGCTTCCAAGCGATATACATTCGCCTCACCATAGCTACCAATCAACTCGCCAGAAACGCCGTTGATCCAGCCATCAAACGCGGTATCCGTGGTCACCGCAACAATCGGCTCAAGCTGAGTACGCGTTGCTTCTAGCAAGCGCAGGCGATCCTCTCGCCGGTTCACGTCGGCCAAAACTAATGGCGTTAAGTCATCCAGCCGAATGAGGGCAATCAGGTACCGGCACGTGCCGTAATCCAGCATGAAAGTGCGCTCGCGGCCGGTGCCGAGGATTGCGGTGCGACGCCAATCTGCCAGTTGCGCCGCTGAACGGGCGTAACGAATGAATTTGCTCCGGTCATCGGGCTGCCCTTCGGGGCTAGAAAGTCGACCGATGTTCACACTGCCCGGCAATTGGGGCACTGAGAAGGTCGAATGAGGGCCAAGAAAGCCGTTGGAGACGGTCGGGTCGGCCTGCCGCCGTAAGGCACGCCATGGCCGAATCTGGATCATTCTTTTGACTTTACCGAGTATTGCCGCGCAACGACTAAGTCACCGGTAGACTTTTCGGACTTGGGTGAGGAAACGAGGATGACGACCGTAGACGCAGGGGTGGAAAAATGGCGGAAAATCTCGGACCGAATTGACGCCCGCCTGGCGGAGCTTTTGCCATCCGAAACCGAAACGCCCGGACCGCTGCATGCGGCCATGCGCTACGCCGCGCTTTCGCCCGGAAAGCGGGTGCGCCCGATCCTCTGCCTCGCCTTCGCGACCGCCTGCGGAAAAGACGACCGAGTCGCCCTCGATGCCGCGTGCGCCATCGAGATGGTCCACGCCTTCTCGCTGATTCACGACGACCTTCCCGCCATTGATAACGACGACCTGCGTCGCGGAAGGCCGACTTGCCACAAACAGTTCACCGAGGCCATCGCCATCCTCGCCGGAGACGCCCTCTTTGCCCTTTCGGGCGAAATCATGCTCTCCACCGGCAACGTGGCGGCTTGCCAGACCCTTGCCGCCGCCGTGAAGCGCCTGGTCCAGGGCGAAATGCTCGATGTTCTGAGCGAAGGAAAGGAGATCGACCCCGAGACCCTGCGCTTTATCCATATTAACAAAACCGGCGCGCTGATCTCGGCGAGTTGTGCCATCGGCGCCTTGCTTTCTGACGCCCCGGCCGAGCTGGTCGCGAAGGCAAACGAGTTTGGCGAGGACATCGGACTTGCCTTCCAAATTGCCGACGATATTCTCAACGTGGAAGGCGACCCGAGCCAGACCGGCAAATCGGTGGGATCGGACGCCGAGCGGAAAAAGGCAACTTATCCCGCGCTCTATGGCCTCGAAGACGCGAAGGCAAGGGCCCGAGAGCTAGCCGCCCAGGCCGAAGGCTGCCTGCAAGACTTTCCCGGCGATGTTGAACCCCTTCGCGCCCTCGCTCGCTTCAGCATTGAGCGACTTCACTAGCAATTCCTGACGCTTTTTGGCCTCGCACGGCGTCCTTGGCATATCCGGGGGCGATGGAGCCTTATTGGTTTTTGAGTAGCGATGCGACCAGAAAATCTATTTGAGAGTCAAGCAACGATTAAAGTAATCGGCGTGGGTGGCGCCGGTTCGAACGCCGTCAACCGCATGATTGCCGAAGGCGTTGAAGGCGTGCAGTTCGTCACCATGAACACCGACGCGCAGGCCCTGAGCCAGAGCCGCGCCGACGTTAAGCTTCAACTGGGCGATGAGCTCACCCGTGGCCTCGGTGCCGGTGGCGATCCTCAGATCGGCGAGCGAGCCGCCCTTGAGAGCGAGCGCGACATCGAAGCGATTCTTGATGGCAGCGACATGGTCTTTATCACCGCCGGTATGGGCGGCGGAACCGGCACCGGCGCGGCCCCTGTGGTCGCCGAAATGGCCCGCAAACTCGGCATCCTCACCGTTGGCGTAGTCACTAAGCCGTTCATCTTCGAAGGCCCACGACGACGACGACTTGCCGAAGACGGAGCCGCAAAGCTCCAGAGCCAAGTCGACACCCTCATCACCGTTCCAAACGACCGACTTCTCCGCGTGGTCGACAAGCGCACAACGATGCAGCAGGCTTTCGCCGCAGCGGATGACGTGCTGCGTCAAGGCGTTCAGGGCATTTCCGACATCATCCTCTTCCCAGGAATCATCAATGTCGACTTCGCCGACGTCCGCAGCGTTATGAGCAACGCCGGCATCGCCCTCATGGGCCTTGGCCGAGGCATCGGCGAGCAGCGCGCCAAGATGGCCGCCCAAGCCGCCGCGACGTCCCCGCTGCTGGAAACCAGCATTGAAGGCGCAAAGCGACTTTTGGTCAACATCTCCGCCGGTCCCGATTTCAGCATCGGAGAAGCCCACGAGGCGATGGAGTACATCCTCCAGTTCACCGACTCGGAAGACGCCGACATCATCATGGGCCACGTGCTGCGAGATAACGCCGAAGGCGAGGTCCAGGTGACCTTGCTCGCCGCCGGAATGGGCACCAGCTCCGCCGGTACGGTGCGAACCTCGCGAGATCGAGAGATTTTCTACGATGCCGGCAGCGAGCCAACCACCGCCCCGGTGACCGCCATGTCGCCCCGAATCGATCTTGACGAGATCGACCTCGACATACCTACCTTCCTCCGCCGCCAACGCGGCGGCTCGGCCTAAATTTAGCCCTGCACGAAAACCGACGCTAGATCGGGAACACGTAACTGGTCCAACGCTTGCCTCGCCAAATGGCGGGGCATTTTTTGTTTTGAACCCCTTCTCCATTCCGATGGAGAGATACCGTGTTGTCAGCTGGCTGTCAAGCCTTGCTGACAATCGAATGGCACTCCTCCTTTGAGTACTCCGTAGGCGACCCGGATCAGTTTGTGCATCACGGCAACGAG
>JAIXQR010000005.1 GCA_027485645.1 bacterium | reverse complement strand
CGTGATGCACAAACTGATCCGGGTCGCCTACGGAGTACTCAAAGGAGGAGTGCCATTCGATTGTCAGCAAGGCTTGACAGCCAGCTGACAACACGGTATCTCTCCATCGGAATGGAGAGGGGATTCGAACGGATCTCCGACGGCCCTCCTCTGGTTCGGAAACGAAAGTAGGCGGCTCGGAGCCGTGCAAAGAAATCCGCCACAATCTCCCTATGCGGTTTGGGGTGATTGGGTGGGGGTTACGGGCTTCGATTGCGAAGATGGCGCATCAGCCGGGGAAGGGGCATCGGTTGGTGGCGTTGGCCGATCCGGACGTGGCGGTTCATGCGGCTTTTCAGGAGTTCGCCGGTGACGGCGCGCAGGTGTTCACCGACTTCGAGTCGCTGAAGTCGCTCGACCTTGACGCGATTTTCGTACTCTCGCCGGACTACCTGCACGAGGAGCATGCGGTGAATCTGCTGCAATCGAAAATCCCAATCTATCTGGAGAAGCCGATGGCGATCACGATTCAGGGGTGCGACCGTATTCTGCGCACCGCCGCAGAGACGGGGACGAAGCTGTATTTGGGGCACAACATGCGGCACTTTGCGGTTATTCGGCAGATGCGCGAGTGCATCCAGAGCGGGATGATTGGCGAAGTGAAGACGGCCTGGTGCCGACACTTTGTGAGTTACGGCGGCGACGCTTACTTCTGCGATTGGCATGCCGACCGGAGCAAATCGACGGGGCTGCTGCTGCAAAAAGGCGCGCACGATATCGACGTGCTGCACTGGCTGTGCAACGGCTATACCAAGCGCGTGGTGGCGATGGGGAACAACATGGTGTACGGTAACGTGCCGAACCGCCGCCCGGAAGGATCGGAAATGCGCGCTCAGTTCCGCTACTCGTGGCCGCCTACGGAGATCACGGAATTGAACCCAGTGCTCGACGTGGAGGACGTGAGCATGATGCTGATGGAGCTGGACAACGGGGTTTTGGCGACGTATCAGCAGTGCCATTTCACGCCGGATTCGGTGCGCAACTACACGGTTATCGGAACCCACGGCCGCATTGAGAACTTTGGCGACACGCCGGGTAAGAGCGTGATTCGGATTTGGAACCGACCGCGATACGGCTACGAAGAACCGGCTGATATCGAGTTTCGCCCGGCAGAAGAGCGAGGCGGGCACGGCGGGTCGGACACGCGGATTATCGAAGAGTTCCTGCGCTACATCGAGCACGGTGGAGAGACGGACACGTCGCCGCTGGCGGCCCGAATGAGCGTGGCAGCGGGGGTCTGCGCGACCCACTCGCTGCGCAACGGCTCGGTTCCGGTCGATGTTCCGGCGGTCGGCTAGACGGTCACCGCGCCGTTAGCGGCGGGGCCAACCTGAGCGGCGTACTTCTTGAGGACGCCGGTAAGAACGCGCTCGGGCGCCACCCAATCGGCGCGTCGCTTCGCTAGTTCTTCGTCGGTCACGGCGATTGAAATTTCGCCGGTCCTCGCATCGACGGTGATCTGATCGCCATCGCGGACGAGGGCGATGGGTCCGCCGTCGTAGGCTTCTGGCCCGACGTGCCCGACCATGAGGCCGCGCGTGGCACCACTAAAGCGGCCATCGGTGAGGAGGGCGACGTCGTAGCCGAGGCCTTGACCAACGATGGCGGAGGTCACGCCGAGCATTTCCCGCATTCCCGGTCCGCCTTTTGGTCCCTCATAGCGGATGACGACAACGTCGCCCGCGACGACTTCGCGTCGCTGAACCGCCGCCATCGCGAGTTCCTCGCTATCGAAGCACCGCGCCGGGCCGGTGTGGGAGAGGTTGGTTACGCCGGTGGTTTTGACGACGCCGCCATCGGGGGCGAGATTGCCCTTCAAGATCGCGAGTCCGCCGGTCGGATAGAACGCGGAAGTGTGGGGGCGGACTACGTCTTGACCCTCGGGAATCTCGATCCCCTCGAGGTTTTCTGCCATGGTTTTTCCGTTGACGGTGAGACAGTCGCCGTGAAGGCAACCGGCATCGAGCAGAGCCTTGAGGACCACCGGAACGCCGCCGACGGCATGGAGGTCCAGCATCACGTACTTTCCGCCCGGTCGAAGGTTCGCGAGTGTCGGGGTCCGCTCGCTGACGGCCTGAATGTCGTCGAGGGTGAAGGTGATTCCGAGCTCGTGGGCGATTGCGGGGATGTGCAAGGCGACGTTAGTGGAGCCGCCGGTTGCAGCCGCGATGGCGACGGCGTTCTCCAGCGACTTTCGGGTGATGATGTCGCGGGGAAGGAGCCCGAGGCGGATGGTTTCGACGATTTGCGCGCCGACTTGGGCGAGGAACTGAGATCGTTCCGGCGAGACGGCAGGCGGCGAAGACGAACCAGGCAGCGCCATGCCGAGCGCCTCGGCGACGCAGGCCATGGTATTCGCGGTGTACTGTCCGCCGCACGCACCCGCGCCAGGGCAGACCGCGCATTCGACGCTTTTGAGCTCGGTGGCGTCGATTTTTCCGGCGGCAAAGGCCCCGGCAGCTTCAAAGGCGTCTTGGATGGTCACGTCCTTTCCGTGGATGTGGCCGGGAAGGATGGTGCCACCGTACAGGAAGATGCTCGGCACGTTCAGGCGCGCCATTACCATGAGCATGCCGGGAAGGGATTTATCGCAACCGGCGACGCCGATGAGGGCATCGTAGCAGTGGCCGCGCATCATGAGCTCGACGGAGTCGGCGATGACCTCGCGGCTGACCAGCGAACACTTCATGCCCTGGTGGCCCATCGCGATGCCGTCGCTCACGGAGATGGTGTCGAAGCGGCGCGGGGTACCTCCGGCGGCAGCGACAGAATTGGCGATAAAGCGAGCTTGCTCGTCCAGGTTCCAGTTGCACGGGGTGGCCTCGGACCAAACGCTGGCCACGCCGACCCAAGGCTGATCGTAGATTTCGCGATCTCCTAGGCCCATGGCGCGGAGCATGGCGCGGTTTGCGGTTTTGTCGACGCCTTTCGCGATGGTGTTGGATTGGTGTTTCGGATCAAATGGCATATTGATTTTTGTGGGTGAGGAATTCTTGGATGGCGGGTGACTCGGTCACTTCGCGCATCGGGAAAGGCTGGGCAACGGTGAACTGGTCAAAGTCGCCGCTGGTTTCGGGTGGAACTTGGAAGCCGACAAGCGCGCGACCGCGGTCGGCGCCGTGGTTTCGGTAGTGGAAAAGCGAGATGTTCCAGCGCGATCCGAGCTGGTCGAGGAAGACGGCCAAAGCTCCGGCGCGCTCTGGAAAATCGACGCGGAAAATCCGTTCCGGAGTTGGGTCTGGGTTGCGTCCGCCGACGAGGTGTCGGATGTGCAGCTTCGCGGTCTCGTCGTGAGTCAGGTCGGAATAGTGGAACTTCGCCCTGCTGAGGCCATGCTTTAGGGCGTCGGCATCGGCGGGACCAGAGACGGAGATTCCAGCAAAGACCGTCGCTTGGTTGGCGTCGCCAAAGCGGTAGTTGAACTCGGTGAGGTTGCGCTTGCCAATGGCGTGGCAGAGCCGGACGAAGCTGCCAGCTTGCTCGGGGATCTGGATGGAGAGGACCATCTCTCGGCCCGAGCCGGTGGCGGTGCGCTCGGCGATGAAGTGGAGCCGGTCGAAGTTCAGGTTCGCGCCGGAGATGATGGCGACGGCGTTTTGCCCGGGCGATGCGGTTCGGGCCCACTTCGTGAGGCCAGCGACGGCGAGGGCACCGGCGGGCTCGGGCAGGGCGCGATGCTCTTCGAAGACGTCTTTAATGGCGGCGCAGATTTCGTCGCTGGACACGATCATCATTTCGTCGACAAACATTTGGCAGAGCCGGAAGGTCTCTTCGCCGACCTTTTTGACCGCGCAGCCGTCGGCAAACGAGCCGACATAGGACAGGGCGACCCGCTCGCCGGTACGCATTGACTGCGTCATCGCGTCGGCATCGTCGGCTTCGACGCCAATGACTTTGGTACCGGGCGAGAGCTGCTTGATAACGGCAGCGACTCCGGCGATAAGTCCGCCTCCACCGACCGGAACGAAGACGACGTCGGCGTTTTGAATCTGATTGAACATCTCTAGGCCGATGGTGCCCTGGCCGATGATGGTGGCCGGATGATCATACGGGTGGATGAATTCGCGGCCGGTTCGAGTCGCTATCTCGGCGGCGTGATGGTAGGCGTCGTCGTAGGTATCGCCGAAGACTTCGAGGGTTGCCCCCATGGATCGGATCGCGGATTGCTTGATCTCGGGAGTGGTTTCGGGCACGGCGATGGTCGCGGCGGTGCCGAGCTCCCGGGCCGCCCAAGCCACGCCTTGGGCATGGTTGCCGGCGCTGGCGGCAACGACGCCGAGCGCGAGGGCTTGCGAGTCGAGGCCGGTCATTCGCTGGTAGGCACCACGAATTTTGAAGCTGTGGATCGGCTGCAGGTCCTCGCGTTTGAACCAGACGTTTTGGCGAAGCCGTTGGCTCAGGCGCGGTGCAGCATCAAGCGGCGTCACTTTTGCGACGTTGTAAACCGCAGAGGTGCGGATTCTCCGGAGGTATTCCTCCGGAGAAAGTTCGGTGGCGAGAAGTTGGCCGGTCATGTTATGCGCCGGGCGGGACTTCTTTGACGGCGAGGAACGGCATCATGCCGCGGAGCTCCTTGCCGACGGTTTCGATTTGGTGAGCGCGCTCTTCGGCGCGGCGAGCCTTCATGGTCGGCGCACCGTTTTCGCTTTCTTCGATCCACTTTTTGGCGAACGAGCCGTCTTGAATGTCGGAAAGCAGACCCTTCATTGCGGCACGAGACTCGGCTCCGATGACCTGTCGACCGGCAACGTAGTCGCCCCATTCGGCGGTGTCGCTGATGGAGTATCGCATGTAGCTCAGGCCGCCTTCGTACAACAGGTCGACGATGAGCTTGGTTTCGTGCAGGCACTCGAAGTAGGCGGCTTCGGGCTGGTAGCCAGCTTCGACGAGGGTCTCGAATCCGGCCTTGATGAGCTCGGAGATGCCACCGCAAAGAACGGCTTGCTCGCCAAAGAGGTCGGTTTCGGTCTCTTCCTTGAACGTGGTTTCCAGGATGCCGGCTTGGGCACAGCCGATGCCCCAGGCGTAGGCAAGGGCGCGCTCTTTGGCTTGACCAGTGGCGTCTTGCTGCACGGCAACCAGAGCGGGCATTCCGGCTCCTCGGACGTACTCCGCGCGAAGGCGATGGCCGGGCCCCTTCGGCGCGATCATCGCGATGTCGACGGTTTCGGGGGCTTGGATGAAGCCGTAGTGGACGTTGAATCCGTGGGCGAAGAGGAGAGTCGTTCCGGGCTTCAGGTTCGGCGCGACGGCTTCGGCGTAGATTCCGCGCATCGGCACGTCGGGGGTGCAGAACATGATCACGTCGGCCCATTTGGTCGCTTCTTCCACCGTGAGCACGGTCAGGCCGTCGGCTTCGGCCTTGGCGATGCTTTTGCTGGTCGGGTGGAGCGCGACGCGGACTTCGCAGCCGGAGTCCTTTAGGTTCTGCGCGTGGGCATGGCCTTGTGAGCCGTAGCCGATAACGACGATGTTGAGTGACTTAGCCAGCTCAGTATTGGTGTCTTGTGTGTAATAAACCTTTGCCATGTTGAATCACTCCTCCGCGCTCATGGCAACCGTGCCAGAGCGAACTATTTTCTTGATACCGTATGGTTCGAGAAGGCGGATTAGACCTTGAATTTTGCGGGCGTTTGCGACGACCTGCACGGTCATCGTCTTTAACCCAAGGTGAACGATCTCGCAATTGAGAACGCGAGAAATGTCGATGATTTCGGACCGCTTCTCCGGCGGGGCTTCCACCTGAATGAAGGCGAGCTCGCGGTGAACGTACTCCTTGCCGTCGAGCGATTCGACGGAAACGACGTCCACCGCTTTTTCGAGTTGCATGACGCATTGGCGGAGCATGTTGTCATCGGCGTTGACGACGATCGACATTCGGCTCAGGCCGGGCTCTTCGCAGTCGCCGACGGCGAGGCTGCTGAGCGAGAATCCACGACGCCGGAACAGGCTAATCATGCGGTTGAGCGTGCCGTGTTCGTTGTGAACAAGGGCGGTGACGGTGTGTTCTTGGGTGTGCCTCATGCTGGAATCCCCATCGGGGCTTTGTCATTTGGCAAGCCCGGATCCATTTGAACCTGATCGTTGGCTTTTCCGGCGGGGACCATCGGGAAGACGTTCTCTTCCATCTCCACCAAGAATTCGACAAGGACGGGGCCATCGGCGGCGCGGGCTTGCTGGAAGGTGCTTTCCAAGTCTTCGCGAGTGGAGCAGCGGAAGAAGGTGACGCCGTACGCCTCTGCGAGCTTGCCGTAGTCTGGGCTACCCATGGCGACGTGGCTGTAGCGGTTCTCAAAGAACAGCTCCTGCCATTGGCGGACCATTCCGAGGTAGCCGTTGTTGACGAGGCAGATTTTGACGTTGAGCTTGTGCTCGACGGCGGTTTGGAGTTCCTGAAGGGTCATCTGAAAGCCGCCGTCGCCGACAACCGCCCAAACTTCCTGCTTAGGGTTGGCAAACGCCGCGCCCATCGCAGCCGGGAAGCCGAAGCCCATTGTGCCGAGTCCCCCGCTGGAGAGCCACTGGAATGGTCGCTTGAAGCGATAAAGCTGCGCCGTCCACATTTGGTGCTGGCCGACGTCGGTGCTGATGATCGCGTCGCTGTTGGTAGTGCGGTCGAGCAGTTGCAGCACGTGCCGAGCCATGAGTCCGGCGGAATCTGGGATGACCAGCGGGAACTCCTCTTGCCAGCCTCGGAGCTTCGCCCACCATTCGTCGTTAACCTTTGGTGCGACGGCGGCGGTGAAGGCGGGAAGGGTCTCGCTCAAGTCACCCGGCACGCAGAGGGTGGTTTCGACGACCTTGGCGAACTCGCTGGGGTCGAGATCGAAGTGGATGATTTTTGCGTTTGGCGCGAAGCCCGCGACTTTTCCGGTGAGGCGGTCATCAAAGCGGATGCCGATGCCGATGAGCAGGTCGGCTTCTTGAACAGCGAGGGTGCCCACGGCTTCGCCGTGCATTCCCATCATGCCGAGGCTGCGCTCGTTTTGACGGTCAATGCTGCCGAGGCCGAGCAGGGAGTTGATGATTGGGAGGTCGGCTTTCGCGGCGAGATCGGCGAGGGCTTGATGCGTTTCGGACCAAACGACTCCCGCGCCGGCGATAATTACGGGCTTCTTAGCTTCTGCAACTAACTTTGCGGCGGTCTCGATGGCGGTGTCATTGGTAGCGGCAGCGGCACGGTAACCACGACGGACGATTTCGGTCGGGAACGGAACCGACGACATCGCGGTGAAGACGTCCTTTGGAATATCGACGAGCACGGGGCCCTTTCGTCCGGTGTTGGCGAGGTGGAACGCCTCGACGAGGGCGTGGGGAAGATCATCGACGTCCATGACCAAGTAGTTGTGCTTAGTAATGGGAATCGTGATTCCTTGGATGTCGGTTTCTTGGAAGGCGTCGGTCCCGACTGCCCAAGAGTTGACTTGGCCGGTGATCGCGACCATCGGGATGCTGTCCATGATGGCGGTGGCAATTCCGGTGACGAGGTTGGTTGCGCCGGGGCCGCTGGTGGCGAGGCAAACGCCGACTTTGCCGGTTGATCGAGCGTAGCCGTCGGCCATGTGGGCGGCGCATTGCTCGTGTCGAACGAGAACGTGTTGGATGGCGGGCCATCGCGTCATTTCGTCGTAGAGCGGCAAAACCACTCCTCCGGGATATCCGAAAATGATGTCCACACCGTGCAGGGCCAACGCCTCCATCACGATCTGGGCGCCGCTTCTGGGCGCTACTGTCTGTTCAGATTGCATACAAATTGTCCGTTATTCCGCTGCCCAACCCGGACCGGGGAAGGTGTCCACCTTCGACGGCTGAGCGCAGCGACGTTGCTGGACCCAACAAAAAAGCCTTCCCGGTTTTCCGGGAAGGCTCGTTTTCGTTCTTTAGCTTCCCGGGACTAGGTCAATCCAATAATAATAAGGAGACCAAGAAGCGCAAGAAGGCCGACCAGTACATCGTACTGGCTTGCGACTCGCACTCCAAAGTTCTGGGAAGACATAGGAACGGGAGGAATATACATCACTTAACGCCAAATTCCAAACAAATCGTCGCTGTCTTGAATACTTTTATCAGAAGTTTAGGTTTTTCCGGTGGAAGGCGATGGCTTCCTGAACGTGGATGTCCCAGTAGCCCCACTCGTGAGTTCCGGGAAATTCTTCGTATTCGTGCTCATAGCCGATCGCTTTGAGATGAGCCGTGTAGCGGCGGTTTTCTTCGAGGAGGAAGTCCTCGGTTCCGCAGTCGATGCGGATTTTGATCTGATTTTTGTGTTGCTCTGCCAGGTGATAGAGGTCATCGGGTCCGCCTTCTTGCGAAGTTCCAAAGGTGCGGTACCACTCGAGGTCATCTGCGGACCGGTCCTTGGCGATGCCTTCACCGAACTTCAAGATGGCTCCCGAGTGGGAAACGGCGGATTTGAAGAGACTTGGATAGTTGAATGCGGTTCGAAGGGCGCCGTAACCGCCCATCGAAAGGCCAGTGATGGACCACTCGTCAACGGTGGAGAACCAGTTTCGGATGAGAGCAGGTAGCTCTTCGCCGACAAGTTTGCCGTAGGGGTAGCCGTTATCCATGTCCACATAGAAGCCTCGATGGCCGTTTGGCATGACGACAATCAGGGGCAAGCCTTCGACGTAGCGCTCAATGCTGGTGCGCCGGGTCCAGATCGTGTGGTCGTCGCTCCGTCCGTGCAGCAGAAACATCACTTGGTACGGGCCAGGCGTGTCTTGCGGCAAGATAACGGTCGCCGCAGTTTGCATTTCGAGGGCGTGACTATAGTATCGAAGGTCCAGCAGAGCCATGGCTCACGTTACCAAAAAGGCCGGGGGCATAAAGTAAGACCGCTCCGAGCCGGGGGGCGGCTACGGAGCGAGTCTAGGAGGAGGAGTTATGCTTCTGTCACCGGCAGTTAGCCGATGGTTTATTGACCGCGCGGTCTCTTATCGTGTTCCGATTGTTTGCAAAAGTCCTAGTCTCGTACACTAATTAGGTGCCAGACGAGCGTTTGGAATCGAAAAGTGGGCCGTGGATCGGGTGGTGGATCCAGGGGCCAGAGAAGGGGCATCAGCGGATGACCTTAAGATTCGGCGCGGGTGAAATTTCCGGTGAAGGCTCGGACAAGAGCGGCGGCTTTGGCGTCACGGGTGAGTACGACGGGAATGACGTTGTGATGGTCAAGAACTATATGTTCTGGCAGGTTCGCTACACGGGCAAGTGGGACGGGCAGATGATCAGTGGTCGCTGGACGATTCTGAATGGAAACTACTTTGACGCCGGCGCTTACGAAATTTGGCCGGAAACCGAGGTGGACGCAGAAGACGAGCTGCTCATGTTGGGGGCGATGGATGTGTTGGATTTGTTGCCCTCCGGCTCCCGATCTTCGATTACTCCCTCGTAAATTTCTTCCGATCCCGCTAAACTGCGTCAGCTATGTCGCAAGAAACCTCACGTCGCGATCTTCTGAAGCTTGCCGGGGCGGCCGGAATCACCCTCGCCATGCCGCTGGCCGCAAGGGCCGAGCAATCCAGCACGCGCAAAAAGGGCGATAAGCTCCGCGTCGCTTGCATTGGCATTGGTGGCCGAGGTGGCGCAAACCTGGCGTCGGCCGCGAAGCTGGGCGATGTGATTGCGCTCTGCGATGTCGATGCAGATCGTCGCGCCAAGGCGCTCTTGGAGTACCCAAGAGCAACGACTTTCACCGACTTCCGCGAGTTGCTGGAAAAGCTGCACGACGACCTTGATGTGGTCATCGTCAGCACGCCGGACCACACGCACGCGCCAGCAGCGGCGATGGCGATGAAGCTGGGCAAGCACGTTTACTGCGAAAAGCCGCTCACCCGAAGCATTTTTGAAGCCCGACGGCTGGCAGATTTGGCAAAGCGCCACAAGGTGCACACCCAAATGGGCAACCAGTCCACTTCGGACGATTCGGTTCGGCAAGTTGCAAACCTCATTCGAAGCAAGGCGTTTGGCGAAGTGAAGGAGATTCACTGCTGGACCAACCGCGCTGGTAATTTTTGGCCACAGGGCGTTAGCCGACCGGCGCCAAAGCCACAGCCGAAGCAGGTTGACTTCGATCTTTGGCTTGGGCCATCGCCCGAACGACCTTACGCGGATGGCTACCATCCATTCGCCTGGCGCGGCTGGTGGGAGTTCGGCAGCGGTGCGCTCGGAGACATCGGCTGCCACTGCATGAACCTGCCGTTCATGGCGCTGGATTTAAACAATCCGGTTGCGGTTCAGGCCGAGACTTCGGGCCACAACAAGGACAGCTACCCACTTTGGAGCATCGTCAAGTACGAGTTTGCGGCGAATCGAAGTCGACCTGCGGTGAACCTGCACTGGTATGACGGCGGCAAACTTCCCGCCCAGGAACTCGCGCCGGGAGTGAAGTACGGCCAGAACGGCATGATCATTGTTTGCGAAAAGGCGACGTTGGTGTGCGGCAACGAGTACGGCGTGCGAACAACGATTCTTGGCGGACAGCCGTTGCCGACCGTTGAGTTCGTCAAATCGCCTGGCCACATGAATGAGCTATTCCTGGCGGCCGAAGGTGGTCCGGCACCGATGTCCAACATTCCGAACTACAGCGGACCGCTTACCGAGATGGTGCTGCTTGGCAATTTGGCGGTTTGGGCGAACGGTCCAAGGCTGGAATATGACGCGAAGAGGATGGCAGTGAAGGGCACGAACGAATACGATGCGCTGATCAAGCCGCCTTATCGCGCCGGTTGGACGCTCTAGATCGGCTAACATTCGGTTCGATCCATGTTGCTAAAGTCGGGCCTCGAGGAGTTGGAAGCAGAAGCTATCTTTATGCTTCGCGAGGCCGCGGCGCACTTCGATCGCGTCGCGATCCTCTTCTCGGGAGGCAAAGACAGCATCGTCGTGGCGCACTTGGCGAAGCGGGCTTTTTGGCCCGCTAAGCCTCCGTTCTTTTTGCTCCACGTGGATACCGGGCACAACTTTCCGGAGACGCTGGAGTTTCGGGATCGGTTTGCCCACGAAAATGGATTCGACTTGCAGGTTCGAACCGTGCAAGCGAGCATCGATCAGGGCCGAGTTCAAGACGAGGTCGGACCCAATGCCAGCCGGAACGGTTTGCAAACGGTGACCCTGCTAGATGCCATCAGTGAATTTCGTTTGGACGCCGCGATTGGCGGCGCGCGGCGCGACGAGGAGAAAGCCCGGGCAAAGGAGCGGTTCTTCAGCCACCGCAACACGTTCGGCCAGTGGGACCCTCGAAACCAGCGGCCCGAGGTATGGCGATTGATCAATGCCCGAAAGAAGCACGGCGAGCACTTTCGCGTCTTCCCGCTGAGTAACTGGACTGAACTGGACGTGTGGGAGTTCATCCAGAAGTACGAGCTCGCGGTCCCCGATATCTACTTTGCTCACGAACGCGAGGTGGTGAAGCGCGGCTCGGTTTGGCTCGGAGTAACGCCGTTCGTCTCCCTACATCCCGACGATAAACCGGAGCGGCGGAAGGTCCGGTTCCGAACCGTGGGCGATGCCACTTGCACCGGAGCAATCGATAGCTCGGCCAGCACGATCGAGGAAGTGATCGACGAGGTCCGTGCCTCACGGAGGACAGAGCGGAGCACTCGGGCCGATGACCAGCGGTCGGACGCGGCGATGGAAGACCGCAAGCTGCAGGGGTATTTCTGATGGACTCGCGTCCTTTGGTTCGCGTTGCGACGGCCGGCAGCGTTGACGACGGCAAGAGCACATTCTTAGGTCGGCTCCTGTTTGAATGTGGCGCAATCTTAACTGACCAGTACGAGGCGATCGAAAAAGCGAGTCTGCAAACGGGCGAAATTGAGGTCAACCTTGCCCTGCTCACGGATGGACTTCGGGCAGAGCGGAGTCAAAAAATCACGATCGACGTGGCGTACCGCCACTTCGCGACCGACCGGCGACGGTTCCTTCTCGCCGACACGCCGGGCCACGCTCAATACACCCGGAACATGTTCACCGGGGCTTCCACGGCTGACGTTGCAATGCTGCTCATCGACGCCACGAAAGGGCCGACGGTGCAGACCTACCGGCACGCCTTTATTGTTTCGCTGCTCCGAGTTCCGCACGTCGTGATCTTGATCAACAAAATGGACTTGGTCGATTACGACGAGGCCATTTATGAGAAGTGGGTGGAAGAGGTTCGGCGCTACGTTGCGAAGCTTGAATTTGCCGACCTTCGCTTCCTTCCGATCAGTGCGCTAGAAGGAACGAATCTGGTTTCACGGAGCGAAAGGATGCCGTGGTACTCCGGTCCAGCCGTTCTCGAGTACCTCGATTCCGTCGAGCTTTCGCCTCGGCAAACCCCCGTAGATTTTCGATTTCCGATCCAGTTGGCCATTCGACCTTCGATGGATTTTCGGGGATACGCGGGAACGCCGGTTTCGGGGTCCATTCGCGTCGGTGACGAGGTTACGGCACTGCCCGGGGGGAGAACGTCCCGCGTGCGGGCGATCTCAACCGCCGAGGGATCACGACCGGAAGCCACTACAGGCGAGCCGATCGTCATTGAACTCGAGGACGAGCTCGACTTGGTCCGAGGGCAAACCCTGGTTCGCACGCGAAATCCTTCGCCGGTGACCACCGCATTCGAAGGCACGGTCTGCTGGATGTCGGACCGAAAGTTGGAGCTGAACGCTCCGATTCAGGTTCTGGCCGGGACGCAGTCACAAGTCGGCGCGATTTCGGAACTGGTCTACCGAATCAACCCGGAGACCCTCCACCGCGAGTACGTCTCGACCCTGGAGCTGAACGAAATTGGTCGGCTCGTGGTTCAAACATCGTCACCGATTTGCTTGGACTTGTACGACCGGAACCGTGCAACGGGAGCGTTTTTGCTCGTCGACCCCGTGAGTAACGAGACCCTTGGGGCAGGTGTCGGTACCCGGATTCTGGGAGAGGCGCAGCGCGAAAATTCGGCCGGTCTCGTGCTCTGGTTCACCGGCTTGAGCGGGGCAGGAAAGTCGACGTTGGCAGAAGCATTCGCGAGCGGCCGGTCGGGAGCTGTGATCTTGGATGGGGATGCGCTACGCGCAGGGATGAACTCGGACCTTGGGTTTTCCGAGGCCGATCGCACCGAGAACATTCGACGGGTCGCCGAGCTGGCGAAGGTACTCGTGGCGCAGGGGCTCACCGTGATTTGCTCGCTTATTTCACCGATGCGGCACCAGCGGCAATTGGCGCGAGAGATCATCGGCGAGCCGTTTCGGGAAGTGTTCGTTCGATGCTCGATCGAAAGGGTCGCGGCTCGTGACGTTAAAGGGCTTTACGCGAAGGCGGAAGCCGGGGAAATCCCGAACTTCACGGGAATTTCTGCGAGCTACGAGCCGCCAGAAACCCCCGATCTTGTGATTGACACCGAGCAAGGATCGGTTGCGGATGGCTTAGAGCAGCTTCGCGAATCCGTGAGCAAGTGGACCCAAAAAACCTAGTATTTCACGTTCGGTTCTTAACAATCACTTAATGCCAAGTTCGTACAATCCGCGTGGAGCTTGTTATGCGACGCGCTTTTACTCTTATTGAACTCTTGGTCGTTATCGCGATCATCGCAATTCTTGCGGCGATCCTTTTCCCCGTGTTTGCTCAGGCTAAGGCCGCCGCAAAAATCACCGCTTCGCTGTCTGGCATGAAGCAGGTCGCTCTCGGTCAGAACATCTACTCGAACGACTTTGATGATGTCGTTGTTCCGAACTATGGCTGGGTTGAGAATCCTGCCGTCGATAACAACGTTTATCACTACAACAACACTTGGGTTGGCCGAACGTTCCCTTACGTGAAGAGCAATTCGATCTATTTCGATAAGACCATCTCCGAGATCACGGATTACAACGCTCGATATCTTGATCCGTACTATCCGTACGAGCCATACACGTACACCTGGGCCTGGGTTACCTCATTCTCAATCAGCGTTAATGGCTTCAGCGAGGCCGGCACTCCGCCGTCCAATTCGAACCCTTCTGGATACGTTGAGAACCCCTGTACCGCAGCCACGGGCGATGGTGCTAGCTATGCACTCCGCTCGCTGTCTTCGATTGAAGACGTTGCAGGCCGACTTGCTGTGACCCCGACACGATATGGAAACATCTCGAACTGGTCCTGGCTCCGCTTCATCCTTCCTCAAGCAACTCAACCTATCGCTGACCGATACACCGACGACTTCTCTTGGAATGCGTTGGTCTTTGACTCTCGCCGAACCTTCGGACAGAAGTTCATCGGTGCTTTTGCTGACGGCCACGCTGCGAAGTATGGTCAAGACAAGTTTGTTAAGCGCTATGCGGATACCCCAGCGCGAAACGAGTATGACGGTAGCACCGCTAGCTGGTGTGCAGCGATGACCAGCCGGGATCTCTTCCGATTCTGGGGTGCATCTTGGCAGTCAAACTGATCATTCTCTTGCTCGTTCTGGTCACGGCTATGTCCGTGACCGGTTGCGAGCAGCAGATTGGCCCGAATGACAAGACCGTGAACGGCAAAGAGTACAAAGATCTTGTGAATCAGGGAGTTCCTGAGGACGAGAAACAGTCTCCTAAAAAGAACTGATGCGAGCAGCCCTGTTCAGGCGAGCGACGCCTGAACAGGGTTTATGGTTACTTGAGGAGTAGTTTGGTTTGCCATGCACTGACACATGAAAGTTGTGCCAAGAGGCCATCATCGTTTTTACCGGGTTGACCGTTGATGAGTACATTCCACGCTACCGATGTCCAAGTTCCAGTTGAACTGTAAACTCCGGCCTTCACTCTGGTCAAAGTAATGTTCTGAGTCAACTTGTTGGATTTGGAATTAACAATAAGTTCATAGTGATCCGCTTCACTGGCTGTAGCTTGGGCGGATCCAGCTACCCCTTGGATGAAGCCGACTGTGCCATCCACATTGTCTGCAACAGCAAGGACCGCCCAATCTGATGACGTTTTTCTCACTAGTGGATAAACCAATTCTGAAGCACCAGATGTCTTTCTTAACGTAACCTTGTACGTTAAAAAGGCGATATTTGAAACATAGCCGTAATCCTGCGGTAACGGTGCATCTGCTCGCGGATCGGTGCTGCCTGATCCCACAACTTCGCGGCCCCAAAAGAATGCTCCTGCGGAAAAGGAAGCATAATCGGACTTTCCAAGCGTCCAACCGTGGTATGTGTAAGGGGGTACGTAAGTTGAGACTGGCAAACCTGACAGAAACTTGATCACAGCGCGGTCTTCTCCGTTAAGCATTTGTCGCGCACCGGTACTGATTGGCTGGCTTGACACGGTGTCAATGCTGACGTGTTGAGTGGCAGTAGCAACGTTTCCAGTCGCGGAAATTGCGGCCCTCACTTTATTCGTTTGGAATGAAACGGTTCCAACTAGAACTCCGTCCACATTCGCCAACGGAGTTGATTGGACCTGCTGGCCAAAGATCACCGAAGCATAATTGCTATCCGCAAAAATTGCTCGGTCAGCTTGGTCAACTTTGGTGTGTCCATTTGTGATATCACACACGTACGCTTCGTCGGTTGAGGAAGTGGAACCGAAGAAATTTACAAAGTCTGCCGCAACATACGCTGTCGTTGGCAAATTGATTTCCCCGACATCGGGTGTGTACCGAACTTCGAAAGTAATCGTCGCTTGGGAGTTGGAATTTGCTACGGTTCCATCTGCATTCACTGTTAGCGCGACTGAATCATGGAATACGATCGGGCATGAGACATTTGGGTTGCTCGGGTTGGTGTAAGAAGCGCTAATTGCTTGGACGGAATATTCACCGGCGTCAGCTACTGGGACCAGGAAGAGTGCAACAGCTGCACTTGGGATCGAGATTCGAACGAGATGTTTTAGCATCGGCGCCACTGTATCACCCTTTTCCGTAAAAAAAAGACTTGAATATTAAGAAAATGTTAAATTCTTCTTATGTTCCGAGACGCTCTTTCTATTCGGGTAAGTTCAATCTCGTGTTGGGCTCATGGGTTTAGATGGGTACGGTCAACTGGGCCTTGCGTTTCTAAAGCGTGGGGACGTCTTCAATGCGGAAAAGCAGGTAGCTCTGTCGCTTGCTTCTGGGATCGTCAGCACCGAGATCTTTGCGCTCGCTGGGATGACCTATTATCAGATGCGAGACCTTACCCGGGCAGAAGAATTCTTCCAGAGAGCCTTAGAGATTGACCCGGAGAATGTCGAAGCTCTCATCGTATTTGGGAAGCTTCTTGCTTCTAGCAAGCGACTTCCAGAAGCCATCCCCCTCGCCGAAGCGGCCGTTCTTGTGCAGCCACAGGACCCCGAGCTTTGGTGCCACTTAGGTTCGTTGCTCAACTTTGCCAAGCGAACCGACGACGCGATTATTGTCTTCAGTAAAGCAGTCGCGGCCGACCCAACCCATGCCAAATCGCGAGGGCTCCTCGCCACGGCGCTGCGGGATGCAGGACACGAGCATGCCGCCATCGATGCCTACTCCGAACTCGTCAAAGTCGATTCCCGAAACTCTTCCGGCTGGATGAACCTCGCTCGCCTCTACTTGGCCCACGGCCGGTTTGCGGAGTCAATCGCGGCGTCGGACAAGGTGCTGAAGTACGACAAAAACAATCCAACCGCGCACCTGATGAAGGCGCTTGGCCTATCCGAGAGCCAGCGCGGCGGAGAAGCCGAGCCGCACCTTCGGCAGGCCATCAAGCTGAATCCCGAGGATGGACTCGCCAAAGCGGCGCTGGGCTACTGGTTCCAAGAAGAAGGGAAGTTCGACGAGTCTTTGGAGATGATCGACGACGCTCTGCGTCTTCTCCCAAACCACGGATTCGCCTACTACAACCTGTTCCGTGCGCGAAAGGCGACCAAGGTTGAACCCGCATTTATTGAAGACTTGCGCACGCGCGCCCTTGCTCCCGACCTTCACATTCGCGACAAGACGTACATGAACTACGCCTTAGGCAAGGCGTATGAGGACCTTAAGGAGTTTGAAGCGTCCATTCACCACTACTCCGAGGGAAACAAGTACGCCTACGAGATCTGGCTAGGTAACCGCCCATGGGAACGAAACGATTACCATGACCGGTTCACCCGAACGATCGAGACCTTCACCCAGCCAAAGCTCGAGGAACTTGCCTCCGAGGGAATCGACACCGACCTCCCGCTGATGATCGTGGGGATGATGCGCTCGGGCACGTCGCTGTTGGAGCAGATTCTCTCCAGCCACCCCGACGTCGTCGGGGCGGGAGAACTGCCTTTCTGGCACGACTTTGAGGAGGAAGCCTACGGCGACAACCATATCCCGACCGCGCCGAGAATTCGAAAGCTTGGCGAGCGGTACTTGGCCGACCTGAAAAAGCTAGGACCGAAGGCGAAGCGGATCACCGACAAGCTTCCGCACAACTACGCAATGTTGGGGCTGATCCACACCGCTTTCCCCAAAGCAAAGATCATCCACGTGAAGCGCAGCCCGGCCGACAACTGCCTGTCCATTTACACGACGGCCTACCAGCGCCCGCCCGTTTTTGCCCACGACCGCGATAACATCGTGTTCGCGTACAAGCAATACCAGCGCATCATCGCCCACTGGCGAGAGGTGCTTCCTCCAGAAAACTTCATGGAGATTCAGTACGAGGACCTGATTGCGGATCGAGATAATCTGACGCGCAAGCTGATCGAGTTCTCCGGATTGCCTTGGAACGACGCCTGTTTGCACCACGAGAAGAACGAGCGAGCAGTGAGAACCCCAAGCCTTTGGCAGGTTCGACAGCCGATCTATACGACTTCGATTGCACGGTGGAAGCGGTATGAGCCTTGGATTCCGGAGTTCACCGCGTTGCTGGAAGAATCTGAGCGGCAATAGCGGCCGATTGATTTCGGATATCGGGTACGGCCGTACATTCCCAAAGCGTGCCAAGCGTCAGGGTGCCGAGGGCATGTAGCCCTGGATGAAGCGACTTTGGATCCAGCCCAAGGCCCAATTCATCGTAGCTGGCTAAGCCGCGTTGAACCAGCGACTCAATCACGGGGACTTTTCGACTTTCTAATCGCTGGCTCGGCCCAGTCGCGTTGAACACCCAGTCAAATTTCGTCTCACTTGGGTCGAACTCCGAAGCGAACTGGATGCGAAGCCGGCCTGCTTCAATCAATTCTTGCGCGAGTTGGTACGAAGACGCGGGTGCGCGGTGACGGTGAACCTCCCAGTACGGCCGGAGATGGCGCAGGAACTGTCGCTTTTCTTTAACGGGTAACCGCTGCCAAATGGCTTGCGAATCTGGTCTCAAGCCGTCAACCGCCGCGCGCCAGTTCTCGCTGTTTCGAATATGGCGAAGGATTTCGGCGACCGAAGCGGCGCCGGTGTAAGGAATCGGCGTCGTCGGTTGGTGCGAGCGCGGGAGCAAACCATGTCGAGAAACCGCGGTCACTTGCCCGCAGAAATCGCGCGAAGCAAGTTCACAAAGGACATCGAGCATCGATAGCCCGGTACCAATGACAAGTACGCGATCCTCGCTCGCGATCTCGTTTGGAAGGTTTTTCCAGGTGGAGTTGCGATAGCCGGGGTGGTCCCGGTAGACGCTAAACAGAGCTGGCAAGGTTGCTTCTGCGTTGCCTAGCGCAAGCACAACATGATCAAACGCTCTGCCGTCAATCTCGAAGACCTCGGAGCCAAGATGAACTCCGTTGACTTCCTTGGACTCGACTTCAATGTCGGCGACAAGTTCGTTCAGATATTGGCCGTACCAGCGTCGAGACACAAACCTTGATGCCGCTTCACTTTCCGCGACCAGTCCTCGTTGCACAAGCCAGTCCGAAAAATGGCTCGGCGTATCTGGAAACGCGCTCATCTTTCCGGCCGGAACGTTGAGCACGTAGCTGTCCGTTGAAGCGCCGTAAGCCGCCCCGAAACCGCAAGATCCCGATCGATCAAAAATCGAAATCTGTGCAGTACTCAGTCCCCGTCGGACCAACTGCGCCGCAACTAGCGTTCCCGATGCGCCTCCTCCAATGATTCCGACTTTCATGACTTTCCGCAGTGTGATGTATCCGTTATGATGGTCCGATGGAGATGACGCAGCACTCTTTGTCTTGGTTTGAAATTCCAACGATCGATTTCGAACGCGCCCGTACATTTTACGGTGCCATCTTCGACTTAGACATGCCGGTCATGGAGATGTGTACGAACTTGATGGGATTTTCCTTCACGTGCGCGAGCCGGGGGGGGGCAGCCACGTCATACCAAGCTCTAGCCTGAGGCTGTCAACGTTTTACAGTTGTCTGTGCGCAGTTTTTCGTCTTCGGTATGGTGCCGGCTAATTTCTGGCGAGCACAGGGTGGCGGGCTTGGCTCGTTGCATATAAGCCTTCGACAGAAATAAGCTCTGCTCATTCAGAACCATTTGAAGAAACGCGTTACTCGCTGTAGTTATCCAAGCCAATTTGGCAAAGCTTGCGTGGCACTACTACGAACGTGAAGTGCGATAGAGCTTAATCAAATGATATTAATTTAATATTGATAAAACATTTATACGCGATTTTCGAAGCCGTTAAAACCGAGCTTGAGAACGATGAATTACGAGTTGCCCTCTAAGGGCAGCTTCGGAGCGCATCGTCGCCCGTCGGTCCATATATTCTGTGTCTCCCGTAGCGGCAAATTTCACGAGCATCTGAGGGCCATTTGGCCCGTCAACGTACGGTTGAACAACTGTAAACCAGGCTTCGGGTTTGCTTTCTGGATCGTTACGGAAATAGACAGTTACGCCCGCTTCGATTTTGCCAACGGCGCTCACCCATTCCGGCTGCGGCACCGATATCTGCGCTGAACCTACCTGTTTGTTGGATGAAGTACTCGAATCGACGGCATTTGACTCTTGGATACGGTCACCGTCCTTCCCGTCATTTCGCGAGGGTACAAAATAGAAAATAATCACACTGGCAGCGATTACCCATACCCACGGAGGGGTCCCGTTCTTTCTTCGTCCGGGCGGCGGCATTACGCGTTGCATGGGGGGAGGACCTGGTACCTGTCGCATTGACCAATTTATACTCTTATTAATAAAGTAGCCAGGCTAAGCTTCGGTCTTGAATTCATTTATTGCATGTCCTAGTCATGACACGCCGGCCAGCAAGTTCGGGAATGACCGGCCGTACGGACTTCACGGCACAAGCGTTCCCGATGCGCCTCTTCCAATGATTCCGACTTTCATGACTTACCGCAGTGTGATGTATCCGTTATGATGGTCCGATGGAGATGACGCAGCACTCTTTGTCTTGGTTTGAAATTCCAACGATCGATTTCGAACGCGCCCGTACATTTTACGGCGCGATCTTCGACTTCGACATGCCGGTGATGGAGATGGGCACGACCTTAATGGGGTTCCTACTTCACGATCGGGAAAATGGAGTCGGCGGCGCGATTATTCGAGCGGACGGACACCAGCCATCGGTTGAAGGAACGGTGGTCTATCTGAACGGCGGAGCGGACCTTTCCGTCGTGCTTGGCCGAATTGAGGCAGCCGGGGGCAAGATTGAACTAGGCAAAACCGAAATCGCCCCGGGCATGGGCTTCTTCGCCATCTTCCACGACACGGAAGGGAATCGCGTCGGCTTGCATTCGATGGGCTAACCGATTCAAGAAATTCAAAGTATTGCTTGCCGGTCTAAGGCTTCATCCCTGATAATAGTAGTGAAGCTTGGATTTGATGTGATTGCAAATGAAAGGTTGGGCAGGATTGTTGTTGTTTGGATTGGTTGCGGCGGCGTCGGCCCAGTGGGACTTGACGCCGGTGCCAGTTTCGGTTCCGGAGAACATGCGTTGGTGGCCGTTCGATCTGCCGCGAACGCTAAACGTTCCGCCGAATACGAGCGTTGAAGTTGTAGCCCGGGTGGGCGGAGCGCGATTCATGGCCGTCGCTCCTAACGGCGACATTTTCGTGTCGAAGCCGTGGGAAGGCAAAGTCGTCGTCGTGCGACCGCAAGCCGGAGCAGATCCGCTCATCTTCGACTACGCGACCGACCTGAATCAGCCGCACGACATCGTCTTTCACACCATCGGCCAATTCACGTACGTGTACATCGCGGAGACCAACCGGATCGCTCGCTATACCTACACAACCGGCAGTACAAGCGGGCAGAATCGCCAAGTCGTCATTGATAACCTTCCCGATTCGAGCTTGCCGGAACTCGGTGGCAACTACGGGCATGCGCTAAAGAACATCGCGTTGGATTCCTCCAATCGGTTGTATGTTTCCATTGCCAGTAGTAGCAATGCTTGGGTAGGAGACGCAACGAGCGACCCGATTAGGTGTGCCATATATCGATATAACGCCGATGGAACCGGCCGAACCTTGTTTGCGCGTGGATTGCGGAATGCTGAAGGGTTAGCGTTCTTTCCTGGCACGACAACGCTTTGGGCGACGATCAACCATCGCGACAACGTGAAGTATCCGCACAACGACTCCACAGGCAATTACGGGTACGAAGTGGGAAGCTACATCGACAACCATCCGCCAGATGGCTTCACGCGAGTTGCTCAGGGCGCCAACTATGGCTGGCCATACGCAAATCCAAGTCCGGACTCGCTCAGTCACTTGAATTTTCCGCCTTACGATCCGGACTTTGATAATAATCCGCTCTGGGCAAACTTCCCGCAGGTGAACTTCACGCGTCTTTCGAAGGGCATTCAAGCGCACAGCGCCCCGCTCGGCGTGACGTTCTTCCCAGGCACTCAGGCTCCAGCGGCTTGGCGAAACGGTGTGGCGGTCGCCTTACATGGTTCCTGGAATCGAGGCGCCAAAACGGGCTACAAGGTCACTTACTATCCCGCCCATGCCGATTCGAAAAACCTCCTCGGATACAGCGACTTTGTGACCGGTTGGCTGAACGAAGAAAGTCAGGACCAGTGGGGACGGCCGGTTGATATCGCAGTTGAACCGACCGGCGGTGTGCTGATCAGCGACGACTACAGCGGAACCATTTATCGGTTACGACACACCCCTCCCACGAACACTTCTTGGGTGGAGGCGGTGATTCAGGAAACGACAGGAACCGATACAATCGGCCGAAATCGGGAACGAGAGTGGTCAATTTTCACCACGGACGTCGTAAAGAACCCCGGCTCAAGAATCATCTCGGAACTCGCGGCAGTCGGAGACTTCGAAACAAAGGGCCTCTCCCGTATCCGGCGCATCTTCTATCCTGGAGGCAATACGAACAGTGGAAAGCAGATTCAGGGCACAGACGGTGGGTTTAGCTTTAGCGTTGCCGCCGATACTTCATTGCAAACGATTCGCTTCTACCTTGGCGCGGCAGGTTCGTCCGGTCGCTTGCGATTGAAGCTTTCAGATTCGGCCACTGAGTACGAGGTTCCAGCAAAGAATCTTCCTACTTCTTTCTACGGGTACGCCCAAATTACTTTCCGGGCATCGTCACCAGGACAGCGTTTGTCGGTGTCTTGGACGAATCGGAGCTCGAACGGAAACGTGATTGTTCAGGCAGTTTCTTTGTTGCCTGCGCGCCGATAATTTCTGGAACCTTTCCAAGGGCCGGGGTCTTTACGCCTTCATGTTCCCGGTCATACCCTTTGCGCTACTCCAGAACCCACAAGAACCGATTCCGCTCGCCGACGGGAGCAAGGTCTTTTGTCCAATCTGCGTAGCGAATGGCTACGCAAGCGGAATTGAGTCGCCGAAGAAATGGTTCTTCACTGCGAACTCGGTTGGTGCGGCGCTTTGGAATGTGTCGATCCCGCGCGTTCAGCTCGGCGCGACCTTCCACGGCTCCTCGCGCGGCGTTCGTACGCTGTTCGCCTACCAGGCCGTTTTAGAGCGCGATGAGTTGCCCGGGCTTAACTTGTCGTACGGACTGCAGAGCCAAGAAACCGGTGCGACCGGTGCTGCGGTGACGCTGGAGAAGAACTTCCGCTTCGGCGAGAATCGAGTCAATCTTTTCGGTGGAGTCTCTCGACAAACGAACGAGACGAAATTGCGAACGGTCTTTGGCACGAAATACAGCCCCGACGGAAAGTGGTTCATCGGCAATCAATTCGATGGCCGCGCACAAAATCCGTTTGTCCAATACGTGAAAGGCGATTACTCCGTTGGTTTACTGCTGGTTTCGGCAAAAGATCTAACGCTCACGTTCGGCGTCACATTCTGAGAGGTACCTTTCGCTCCGAGATGACGATTCGACTCTTGGAGCCAGAGGATGCGCAGATTTTTCAGGCGGTGCGGCTCCGTGGGTTGCTCGAAGAACCGACGGCGTTCGTGAGCGACCACAGCGAAGAAGTGGATCGGCCGCTAAGTGACGTCGCGGCGCGTTTGATCCCGAAGGAGGGCGCGGTGGTGTTTGGCGCATTCATCGAAGGCAAGCTTGCGGGTGTCACGGGAGTCGAGACGGAGAAGTCCGCACGGTTACGACACAAGGCGTGGGTCTGGGGAGTTTATGTCCAGCCCGAGTTTCGTGGAAAGGGCCTCGCGCGTGCCCTCATCACCGCCTCCATCGAGCACGCATTTACGTGGCCCGGAGTTTTGCAACTCAATCTCGGGGTGAATGCCAACAATACGGCGGCTCGTCGTTTATACGAGTCGCTCGGTTTTGTGGAGTTCAGCTTCGAAAAGCAATTTATGATTGTAAACGGTGAGCCACACGATGAGATTCTGATGGTGAAGGTGCGCTAACATACGTGCATGCTTGCCGCAGTCGCAGTTATCGCATTCGCTCAGATTCCTACCCTCACCGCCGAGGAAAAGCGTGCTGGTTGGAAACTCCTATTTGACGGCAAAACCAGTGCCGGTTGGAAGAACTTTAAGTCCGACAAGCTCAGCGCAGGTTGGCAGATCAAAGATGGCGTTCTGACCATCGCGGACGCCAGCACGGCGGGAGACATCGTTTCCGACGAGAAGTTCGAGTGGTTCGAGCTCAAGCTCGAATTCAACCTTGGAAAGGGCCAGAACAGCGGCGTTATGTACCACGTCGCGGATGACGGCGATGCGGTTTGGCACAGCGGACCAGAGATTCAGCTGTACGATCACCCGAAGCAGGAAGGCATCCAGACGTCCGGTATGCTGTACGAACTTTACAGCTCACCGGTCGATACGGCAAAGCCATCGGGGCAGTGGAACGAGCTCCGTATTCTCGTGAGCCCAAAGGTCTGCAGCACCTGGGTTAACGGAACCAAGTACTACGACTACGTTCTCGGTAGCGAAGACTTTAAGGCTCGGGTGGCCAAGAGCAAGTTTGCTCAGTATCCAAACTTTGGCAAGCTCGGAAAGGGCCGAATCGCGATTCAGGGAGACCACGGTAACGTGTCCTTCCGCAATATCAAGATTCGGCCCATCAAGGGCTAATCTGGCTTAAACAGCCCAGCCTGGGCGGAACTTGGGGCGAATGAGTTCATCGAACTCGTTCGTCCCTTTTACTTTCATCGCCTTCGCATCCCATTCCAACTTTGGACCATCGGCCCAAATGGCGAGGTTGCCCAGGAGCACGGTCTCGGTGAGCGGACCGGAGTACTCCGGAATGTTGGATCGAGCTGGCTTTCCGCCAAGCGCGGCGCGGGCGAACTCCGCCATGTGACCGGGGCTCTCTTCCACCTCGATGTCTGGCAACTCTCCGCCGCCAACAAGAAGGAAGCGCGTGTTCGATTCATCTGGGCTGTAAATCGTGCCCTTTTCGCAGACCACGATGCTGCCGTTTCCGCCGAAATCGAATCCAGGCGCGAGGTTGGCCGCCGGCTTCTTGCCGCCGTCGTACCAGTGAACCTGCAGGGCCTCGCGGTCCTTTCGCTTCGGGAACTCGTAGTGGACAATTGCCCAGTCCGGGAAGCTGTCGCGGTTGTGGCCGCTTGTTTCGGCCTGTACGGTCAGCGGGTCCTTTAGGTCGAGTGCCATGTAGGACATGTTAAAGATGTGGCATCCCATGTCGCCCAAGGCGCCGGTGCCGAAGTCCCAGAATCCGCGCCATGCGAACGGGTGGTAGCCCTCGCCGTACGGTCGGTACGGTCGGGGTCCGAGCCATAGGTCAAAGTCAACCGTCTTCGGTGCGCGCGCGATTGGAGGTCGGGGAATGCCCTGTCGCCAGTAAGCGGCCGCGCGGTCGGTCCAAAGGTGAACTTCCTTAACCGCCCCGTAGGTTCCGGCGCGAACGTGAGCGGCGGCTTTGCGCATGTTGGTGCTGGCCGTACTCTGGTTGCCCATTTGGGTGGCAACTCGGTGTCGCTTCGCGATTTCTGCGAGCTGTCGGGCTTCCCAAATTGTTCGGGTGAGGGGCTTTTCGCAGTAGCAGTGAAGGCCCTGCTTCATCGCCAGTGCGCTTGCGATGGCGTGGTGGTGGTCGGGAGTGCTAACGACCACGGCGTTGATTTCGCCTTTCATCGCTTCGAGCATCTGCCGATAGTCGTCAAAGGTTGCCGCCTTCGGGTGCTCGACCATGCCGCGAGCGCGCTCTTTGGCATCGATGTCGCAGATGGCAACGACGTCACCGAACTGGGCAGCATCTTGCATGCCGCTCCAGCCTTTTCCGCCGCAGCCAATGATGCCGAGCTTCAGTCGGTCGGCTTCGGGCTTTTCGGCGGCCGAGCCCTTGGCAAGCAGGCCACCAACCGCCACGGCGGCGGTGCCACGGAGGACGTCACGACGGGAAAGTTCGTTTCTATTCACGTTGCCGACAGTCTATCGGGAAATCCCGATGTTGTCGATTTTAAAGGCTAAATCTAGGGGCACGCGCTCGAAAAAATCGTGCCGGAAAGCAGAAAAATAGTTATCGATATTCTCGGGCTATGCCGCACTGGCTATGATGTATCGGTAGATCAAGTGATGACGATGATGACTCACCTTTTAGCTGGCGGAACCTTCGCCATTGGCGCTCTTTCCGTTCTGGGACTCCCCCAAACCCCCGCACCGCAAGAGCCCATTCCGGTTACGATCGACTTTTCGAAGACGCATCAACCAATGCTTGGCTTCGGCGGAACGCAGACTTACAACGGCGATGCCCTGCTTTCCTACGGCGAACGAGATCGCGTCTATCGCGCATTGTTCTCTGATCTAAAGCTCGACTATCTGCGGCTCCGAAACTTCCACGACTATCCGGGGCAGCAGGCGACGTTTGAGAAC
Organism: bacterium; assembly: GCA_027485645.1. Classification (GTDB taxonomy): domain Bacteria; phylum Armatimonadota; class Fimbriimonadia; order Fimbriimonadales; family Fimbriimonadaceae; genus Fimbriimonas. Next base: position 78,760 of record JAIXQR010000005.1, on the reverse strand, counting down.
ATGCTCCGCGACTACGTCGCCGGAGCGACCAAATACAGCGACGCGGCATCCAGAGGCAAAAAGGGACCGGTCAAGCTGCTCTTCACGTCGTGGTCGCCGCCGGGGCGGCTCAAGAACAATGGATTGCTCAGCGGCCGATCGGACGGTACCGACAAGGGATTAGCAAACGTCACCCTGAAGCGCGGGCCAGACGGAAAGTACGTTTACGGAGAGTTTGCCGAGTGGTGGAAGGACAGTCTCCTGAAGTTCAAATCGGTCACCGGGCGTTTGCCAGACCTGATCACGCTGCAAAACGAGCTCGATATCGCGGTGGCGTATGAAGGGTGCGAGTTCCTTGCGACGGAAGGGAAGTCTCCCGAAGGGTACGAGATGGCCGGATATGCGGAAACGCTGACCGCGACCCATGCTGTGCTCAAGAAGGAGTTCGGCGCCGGGATGCCAGGAATCACCGGGCCAGAGACCTTTACAATTCGCCTCGACAGCGGCGACTCGCAAGTGAAGCGGCACCTGGACCCAGAAACGGATGCGGGCAAGAAGGCGCTCGGCTTGTTGCAGAACATCTCGTTCCACATTTATGGAAACGGCGCAGAAGAGGCGTCCCCAACGAAGTACCGCACGGCCCTCGCCAGATTGAAAGCGGTGTACGGCGACACCGCTAGACAGAAGCCCTTTATGCAAACCGAGTTTCTGGAGGGCGTTGACATGGTTCAGCAGGCCAGCATGATTTCGGATGCTTTCGCTTACGGCGACGTCAGCGCGTACTTTGTCTGGATTGCCGCGCGAGGCGTGCATCAGCCTGGAAACGCGCTTGTTTACTACAACCTGCAGGATGGAAGCGTGGAGCGACGCGGTCGGTTCTATGCGGTCAAGCATTTCTCCAACTTCATTGGCGCGGGCTGGCATCGGGTTGAGGCTGCGACATCGGATGCCGATGTACGAATCTCGGCATACCGAAAAGACGATGGCACCGAGGCGGCACTGGTGCTCGTCAATCCGGGAACTAAGCCGCTGACCTTCAAGCTGCCGGCAACGCCAACCGGATTCAAGTTGCCGAAGCTTTACCGCTCGACCGAGACCGAGGCAGGGGAAAAATTCCGCGAACTCGGAGAGGTCAAAGATGGCACGGTCACGCTTCTGGGCCGCGGAGTTGCAACGCTCCACTGGGAGAAATAACGTGCTCACCCCGCTGATCCTGATGGCGATGTCGCAAGGTCAAAACGCGCGCGCGGCCACCGAAGCGGACCATGCGTTATTGCTGAAAACCCTTAACATCACGTCGCTTCGCGGTGGGGCGGACGGGATGAACCCGAATGCACCGAACGCAGCAAATACCGATGAGAGCAAAGCAAATCCTTACCCAAACATCCCGGCGCTGCTGACCTTTGCGAACAGAAAGCCCGTGAAGTCCGCTCGGGATTGGTCTCGCCGCCGGGGCGAGATTGCTGAATTATTAGATCGAGAGATCTACGGACGTACGCCGAAGAACCTACCGAAGGTGGAGTGGCGGGTCGAATCGGAAACGGAGACGACGGTTGGCGGCTACGAAACAACGACGAAGAAACTCGTCGGGCGGGTGGATAACCGCTCGTACCCGGCCATTGAAGTCAATATTCGCATGACCGTCGTCACGCCCCGCCAGGCCAAGAAGGTGCCGGTGATCATGGAGTTTGGTTTCTCCTTCCCTCCGCGTCCTGGCGCGCCGACGCCGCCGGCTCCAGAGTGGCAATCGATGGTGATTAAGGAAGGATGGGCCTTTGCAATTTTGGAGCCTAGCTCCTACCAAGCCGACAACGGTGCTGGTCTCAGGTTGGGAATCATCGGTCTCGTCAACAAAGGAGAACCGAGAAAGCCAGAGGATTGGGGGGCGCTCAAGGCATGGGGCTGGGGCGCTTCGCGGGCTCTGGACTACCTGGAGCGAGACCCGCAAACCGACGCCAAACGCGTTGTCATCGAGGGTCTCTCTCGGTACGGCAAAGCGGCCGCCGTAACCATGGCCTACGAGCCACGGTTCGCGATTGGCTTTATTGGATCATCCGGTCAAGGTGGAGTGAAGATCTGGCGTCGCAACTCGGGTGAGCAGGTCGAAAACGTAGCGTCCAGCGGCGAGTACCACTGGATGGCCGGAAACTACGTCAAGTACGCCGGACCGCTGACGCCCGGCGATATGCCGGTAGACGGACACCAGCTTCTCGCCATGTCCGCGCCGCGCCCGACCTTCGTTGGCATCGGAAGTCCGAAAGTAGAAGGCACCTGGATCGATAGCCGTGGCACCTTCATGGCTACCCAGCTAGCCTCGCCAGCGTGGGAGCTTCTGGGCAAGAAAGGCCTTTCGGTTTCCGAAATGCCTCCGGAAGGTACGCCAGCGCTAACCGGAGATCTCGCCTTCAGCCAACACACCGGCGGCCACACCAACGGCCCCAACTGGGCGAACTTCATCGCCTTCGCCAAGCGGTACTTCTCTCAGAAAGCGTGAGCTTAGAAAATAGGCGATGGATCGGCCTGAGCGGTATTCTCAGGCCGATTCATGCTCCTCATCCGCACCACGTATCGTCCGGCAACTGACTTGGGCTATCTGCTGCACAAGCATCCCGGCCGGATGCATGTTGCGGAGATGCCTTTTGGCACGGCTCGGCTTCTCTTTACCGAAGCCAGCGATGAGTCCTGTGCGGTCGCGGTGATCGTGGAGATCGATCCCATTGGCTTGGTCCGAGGAAGCGGCACGAACGGGCAGGACCAGTACGTCAACGATCGGCCCTACGTGGCGTCGTCGTACCTTTCAAGCACACTGGTTGAGTTCTTTTCCACGGCAATGTCGGGCCGCAGCAAAGAACGGCCAGAACTCGCCGCAACCCCGATTCCGCTAGAGTTTCAGATTCCAGCGATTCGCTGCCGGGGCGGGGAAGGGTTTCTTCGCAGCCTTTTCGAACCGCTGGGCTACACGGTAAGTTGCGAGCAACTGGGCGCGGGAAACCTGTATTCGGTGAACCTCAAGGCAGAGATTCAAATCGGCGAAGCCCTCCTGCACTTGACCGTGCTGGTTCCCGTGCTTGATGATGCCAAGCACTATTTCGTTGACCAGACGGAGATCGATAAGCTCTTCCGAAGAGGGGCTAGTTGGCTTCCGTCGCATCCGAAGAGCGAGGAAATTACGCGTCGGTATTTGAAGCATCAAGGTCGGCTCACTCGCGAAGCGCTGACCCGTTTCGCTGAGTTGGATGGTTTTCCAGAAGCAGACGCAGAGGAATCGCCCGAGCCATTCGTGCAATCGGACCGTCCGAACCTGCACGATGGGCGCCTAGATACCGTCGCGGCTGAGATCATTGCTTCGGGTGCGGCGCGAGTGTTGGACCTTGGGTGCGGCGAAGGGAAACTGGTGCAGCGGCTGATGCGGAATCCGCAAATTACGGAAATCGTGGGAGTCGACGTTTCTGTCCGAGAGTTGGAAGCGGCCAAGCGAAGACTTCGCGTTGGGGAAGTCATGGACAAGGTTCACGACAAGGTGCGGCTTATCCACGGCTCCCTGACCTATCGCGACCAAGCTCTCTCCGGCTACGATGCGGCGGCTCTGGTGGAAGTGATTGAACACCTTGATGCCTATCGGCTCGAAAGTCTCGGAAGGGTGGTGTTTGGTGAAATGGCGCCAAAAATCGTGATCGTGACGACGCCGAATGCGGAGTACAACGTTCTGTTTCCGGGCTTGGCACCCGGGAAATTCCGCCATCCCGACCATCGATTCGAATGGACACGGGCGCAGTTTGCTGAGTGGTGTCAAGAGATTGGAGACCGGTGGGGCTATCGCTTCCGGACGGAACCCGTTGGGCCGTTGCATGATGACCTCGGTGCGCCAACCCAGATGGCGGTGTTTTCGAGATGAATGTGAAAATTCCGGACCTGTCGCTGGTGGTTCTGATCGGAACCTCGGGAAGCGGCAAATCGACCTTTGCTCGAAAGCACTTTTTGCCAACCGAGACCGTTTCCAGCGACCAGTGTCGAGCCCTGATTTCTGATAATGAGAACGACTTAACGGTTACGAAAGAAGCGTTTGAGCTCGTTCACTACATGATTGCCAAGCGTCTCAAGCTGGGCAAATTTACCGTGGTCGATGCCACAAACGTACAGTCTTCCGCGCGAAAGCCCCTGGTGGATCTCGCGAAGCAGTTCCACGTCCTGCCGGTTGCGATCGTTTTCAAGGTCCCAGAGTCGGTTTGTCAGGAGCGAAACGAACATCGGACCGATCGGAACATGGCCGGGCATGTAATTCGAAACCAAAATCGAGACTTGCTCCAATCTATCAAGTCCCTCAAGCGCGAAGGATTCCGGCACATCTTCGTGCTTGATTCAGTCGAGGAAATCGACGCGGTCACGATCGCCCGTACTCCACTGTGGAACGATCGCCGAAGCGAGCACGGCCCGTTCGACATCATAGGTGACGTCCACGATTGTCTTGACGAGTTGCTAGAACTACTGCATCAGCTGGGCTACACGATCACCGACTCGGAACTCTCAGCTCCAGAAGGTAGGAAGGCAGTGTTTCTTGGCGACCTAGTCGATCGCGGTCCAGCATCGCCGCAAGTTGTCCGGCTCGTCAAGCGAATGGTTGAAGCTGGTCTCGCCCTCGCCGTGCCTGGGAACCACGACTCCAAGCTCGTCAAAAAGCTATCTGGGCGCGACGTAAACATCGGTCATGGCCTTGAACAGACCTTGGAACAGCTCAGCCACGAAACACCGGAAGTCCACCAAGAGATTCGCGAGTTCCTCGACTCGCTGGTCAGCCACTACGTGCTCGATGGCGGAAAGTTGGTCGTTGCGCATGCCGGAATGCGGGAGGACATGCAAGGAAGAGGTTCCGGTGCGGTCCGAGAATTTGCCCTGTATGGCGAAACAACTGGCGAAACCGACGAGTTCGGCCTGCCGGTTCGGGTGAAGTGGGCAGAAGAGTATCGCGGAAGCGCGATGGTTGTGTACGGACACACCCCGGTGCCAGAACCAGAGTTCCTGAACAATACGGTTTGTATCGACACCGGCTGTGTGTTCGGCGGAAAGCTAACCGCGCTCCGGTACCCAGAAATGGAGTTCGTTTCGGTCGAGGCGAAAGAAATCTACTGCGAACCAGTCCGTCCGGTCGTGAATCCCGCGGTATCGGAGCAGGTTGGAACGGCCCAACAGGCGAATGATTCTCTGCTCGATATCGCGGATGTTCGCGGGCGGCAGCACGTCTTCTGTGATGGGTTCGGCACGGTGATCATTCCCGAGGAAAATGCCGCGGCGGCTATGGAAGTCATGAGCCGTTTCGGAGCAGATCCACGCTGGCTCGTCTATCTGCCGCCGACCATGAGTCCGGCCGCAACTTCAGAGCTTCCGGACTACCTCGAACACCCAGCCGAGGTCTTGAGCTACTTCCGAAAGCAAGGGGTAACCCACGTTGTCGCCGAAGAAAAGCACATGGGTTCCCGGTCCGTGGTCGTGGTGGGGAAGACCCCTGAGGCGATTCAGCGCAAGTTTGGCGTCGATGGCGGACTGGGCGTGATTCTCTCTCGCTCGGGGCGTCGGTTCTTTGACGACTTCGACCTCGAACAGGCTCTGCTCGCGCGGCTTTTCGGTGCGATGGATCGCGGAGGTTTCTGGTCTGGATTGCAGACGGATTGGGTGGTTCTGGACACCGAGCTGATGCCATGGAACGCAAAGGCGCAGCAGCTTATCCAGGCTCAATACGCGCCGGTGAGCGAAGCTGCAAATGCAAGTCTTTCGGCACGTCAGAAATGGATCGCGTCCGCCGCCGAAAGGCTCCCAGGCGTGGATCTGGCCGAGCTACAAACCAGAACTGATGTTCAGCTCGAAGCGGCTGGGCTGTTTCGACAAGCCTTTTCCAGATACTGCTGGCCGGTTGAGAAGCTGGAAGACTATAAACTCGCCCCGTTTCATATCCTGGCGACCGAGGGATCCGTCCATTTCGACAAGAACCACGAATGGCACATGCAGAACATCGCCGCGTTCTGTGTCGAAGATCCGGACGTCCTAAGAGCCACGCCGTGGCGAAAGATCGACCTTGCTAGCCAAGAGGAGTGTGACAGCCTGGTGGAATGGTGGATTACCCACACGCATGCTGGCGGTGAAGGCATGGTCTTCAAACCCCTAGACTTCATCCACAAAGGGAAGGTTGGAATGATCCAGCCCGCGCTCAAGTGCCGCGGTCGCGAGTACTTACGGATCATTTACGGCCCCGACTACTTGCTTCCAGAGAACCTGGAGCGACTCCGTAACCGTGGTCTCTCGAAGAAGCGTTCGCTTGCGCTCCGCGAATTTAGCCTTGGGCTAGAAGGACTTCGTCGCTTCGTTGCGGGCCAGCCGCTGCGAAAAGTCCATCAATGCGCCTTTGGGGTTTTGGCCTTGGAAAGTGAGCCGGTCGATCCAAGACTCTAAGACCCCCGAGCTCACTTACTCCATCACGAAGTAAGTCCAGCCTTGGGCTGGAACCGTGGTGGAGAAGCTGACGGCACCGTTTTTGGACTTCAGAACCTTAGACTTCGCTTCTTTCTCCCGAACCCTGACCGACGCTGGATTCCCGGCGTAGTACAGCGGCACGGTGATCGATTCGGTGCGTGGGGCAGCGGTCGGGTTGTAGACCACAAGAATGGCTTTCTCCTTCAGATTAGGATTCGCATGCAAGACATAGTCGAGCTGCCGTCCATCCGGGCGGCGCAGGTGCACCACGTCGGATTCTAGAATCTGGCGGTACCGCTTAAACCAAGCGACCATCCGCTGGACCATGGCTTTGGTTTCCGGGGCGTCGTAGAGCCGAAGTCCGCGCCAACAGGCTTGGGCTCCGTAGCCGAGGGTGTTGGCAAAGTGCAGTTCGTAATCGGTGAGGTGCTCCTTGAGCGGCTCAATCGTCGCGGCCGCGCCACCGCCTTGGTACTCGACCAACGGCACGAACATCCAACCCATCGAAGGGGCCTTGTCATACGTTCCGTCAAACAAGTTTTGTCGCGAATGAAGGTGCTGCTGGTTTCGCGGGAGCGACCAGTTGGTCTCCCGGTAGCCCATTCCCGTCTTGTTTGAGCCTGCTAGGAAGTAGTAGTCCGGAACGTTCAAATAGATATCTCGGTTTCGGCACCAAGAGTAAAACTCCTCAATCCGGGCGTATTGCTTCCATTGCGAATCCGAAAGATCGCGGTGCCCCGGATGTTTCGTTGAAGCGCAAACATCGCCGGGATACGAGCCATCGTGCTCTAGAACCCGGAAGCCGGTTCCTTCAAGAAACTTCTGAACCCGTTCGAAGTAACCGATACCCCATTTGCTGCAGAGGCACGGCGAGTTGCCAAAAATCGCCCCGCCAATCTTGCCCGTAGTGGGGTTGATGACGTCATTTTCGTCGTCAATCCGGCGGCTCGCCAGAAGGGAATAACCGCCAAGCCGGAGTCCATTCGCTTCCGCGTAGTCGTTCAAGGCCCGATACTTCGCGATGGTCGCGGGCGACGTATCTTCCATGTCCAGTCCGCTACCAAAGCTGAGGATCACGAGTTCAAAGCCACATTCAGCCGCTTGGTCAATAGCTTCTCGAACCGCCTTATCTTCCACGGTGCGAATGTGCAGAATGAGCGGATTATCTTCAACCCACGGCGCCAGTTTTCGGAACATCGTCCGCACGCTTCGGCTTCGACGGTCCCGCTCTTCTGTATCGTGCAAGAGCACGTAAGACCGAAGCGAGTCGAGCGTCTTGCCGGGGGCAAGGTCAAAACCAGGACCCGTAGGCGGATGCACGTCCAGCACGCACGGTGTCTGCTTCTCGTAATTCACCTGGGTCTCAAAGCCAGGATCAATTTCCCAATGCACGGCCCGGTTCGCCCCTTCAACCGTCATGCCGCCAAAGGCCATGCTCGTAGCGACTGTTACGTTCGGCAACCGCCAACGATTGATCATGTCAACGGAGCTTTCTCCCTCAACAATGCTCAAACGCTCGGAAGAAAACTTGTCAACCCGAACGACGTTTGTTCCGATGTTCTTCAAGCTAATCTGCTTTCCGATCACCGGCAAGTTGTCGTAAATCTCCAACCGGACTTTCGCTTCTAGGTTTGTGGATTTGAAAGTCAGCAGCACGCCCTTGCCTTTCGGCGGCCAGCTTTGGCCAGTCTGTGGTTGGTAAGGAATTGGCTTATCCACCGAGCAAAGCTCAACGCTCGCTAGCGACATGGCATTGTTCGCAGGTTTCAATTGAGCGACCCACTCATCCAACAGATAAGCGCGGTTTGGCGGCGAGGTGGAGCCACCAATCAAGATCTCTTTGCCGTCGATCACCAGCTTGCCTTCGGGCTCAACCGAACGCAGAAACTCCTGACCGGTATCTATGCGCCGAAAACTGGTCGAGGAAACGTATGGAGAAATCCGCAATCTCCGTTCAACCAATCCGTTTGTCAAAACGACCTCGTTGTCGGTGCGAACAATCTGCGCGGGATATTTGGCACCCAGCAACCAGTCAAGTGCGGGCATCGGTTCAAGAGTTGGAACGGAAGGAAGCAGCATAGTCTTAGCTCTTTGGAATGGGAACGCCCTTGCGAATCGCATCCAACCACGCCGTTTCGCGATCAACGTACGGCTTTTGCTGGGCAGGAGTCGCCTGGTGATTGTGTGGAGAATCGATCATCGGAACAAGCTCTTTCATGCCAGAGGCCGCTTTGCCCGGGATGGCATTGAACGTCGCCTGAATTCCGCTTGGCGCGCAGACCGTATCGATCCAACCCACCCCGATCAGAACTTTCGACTTGATGTCCGGCGCGAAGTTGTTCACATCAATGTACGGAGCAACCGCCGCAACTTTCGGGTTTGTGACCGGAAGGAAGGGATAAGAAGGGCTCCGGCTCAAGTTGATCGCGCTGAGGTCGCTACCTGCCGGCACGTTGGCAATGCTGTGGGTAACCGCCGGATGTAATCCCGAGACTGCCAGCGTCTGTTGCCCCCCCATGCTCGTTCCCATGACGATCAGCGTCTTGCCGTCCCATTCCGGGTGCTGCATCGCAAAGTCGATGCTGCGAACCGCCCGAAGGTACATCTCCACAAAGTAGTTGTTCTCCAGGTCGTCCGTGGCGATACCGCTGTAGTTCTTGAGCGCCGCCGGAAGCGCATCGTAATACGCCTTCGGCTCCGTGGGTAGCACGTTGTGGGCTTGCGAATTGAAGATCAGATAGCCCTGCTCGGCCCGCCAAGTAATCCAGTTCGGATCAAGCGGGTAAGGCCCCCCGGCCCACTGGAATTGCACGATCATCGGGTACTTACCCTTCGCCTTTGGCTTAGCCATCTGACCGTAAATGTTCTCGCCCTTGATGAAATCGAGTTTGTACGTCCCGTACTCAATAGTCTCGCGACTGTTCGCCTTCGGCGTGATGACCGGATTGAGCGCAACCTTCCGTGCGTCGGCAATCCGGCGATCCCAAAACTTCTTAAAGTCCGCTGGTCGCGTGAAGTTCGGCTTAATCTGATCTGGAGAAATCGCCGCCGCCAGTGCGAGCGGCTTCGTCCCTTCCGCTGTCAACTCCACGTACAAAAATGACGGCTGATCGCCAAGCACCTCAAGCTTCGCTTCGCCATTTTGAAACTGCAAAGTGCCCGCAGCCACAACGCCCGCGTTATCGCGCTTGGCGGTGAATTTCACCGAGGTCAGCTTTGAAGACTTGATGATCCAACTAGCTTTTTCGCCGACCTTGTAAGTGGCGGTTGGCACACTCGGCGTGGCCGAAAGCAGCGCCGCGTCTTGCGTTCGGCCCTTCGCGATGGCGACACAGCCGGTCGCCAACACCACGGAAGAGAGCGCAAAAATGGAAACTTGAGTTCGGTTTAATCTCATAGCAACAGCCCGTTCATCCTAGACTATTTCGGGCCGTTTGTGAACCGATCGCGGCTACTTCGGAGCCCAGATTCGGTACTGCCCGCTCGCATGGAGCAACCCGAACATATAAAGCATCCCGTCGTAGTATCGCCACTGGCCGCTCGGTATGCCTGCATCCCAAAGTTCACGAACAAACCGCTTGGCCACCGGTGAAGTGCTGGCAAGCGCGCTGGCGCCGTTCATCGCTCGCAGACCGGTCGGCGTGTAGTCCACCAATGGCTTGCCATCCACCGAGTAGCTGCCCACATAGGTCGGCTTTTGCGCGTCGAAGAACTCCAGCATCCGGTTGGTCTGGGTTACCTGCCAAGGGTCGGCATTGAACCAAGCGTGATCCATCGCAATGTTCCCACCCACGCGCACGGCGTCAAAGAGGAAGTTGTCCGATCGGTTGTTTGGATCCCACGGTGCCTTCTTCGGGGTCCCGTCAAACTCCGAGTAATCCGGCGTCAGGCCAGTTTTCGGGTGCGCGGCTCGCTGGAAGTACTTGCGACTCGTAACCGCCGCCGATTTCCAAAATGCCCGATCCTTCTTAGCCCATCGCGACCAAAGTTCGTAAAACGCGGGCAGATGATAGGACGGATCGGTGAAGGTGGCGGCGGAGCCTCCGGGCACAAACACCACCTGCTTTTCCTTGCGGTTAAACATGTTCGTCACCGGCTCGGCCTTGCCGCCGTTATCCTCTTCCTTGTGGAGCATGTGATGCAAAATCGCGTCCGCCTCAGCTCGATAGTTGTAGATTCCCGAACCTGAACCCCAGCGCCCAGCGGCAAAGAAAAGCGCGGTCGCAAAGTACTCCTCACCATCCGACGCCGGAGCATTTGCCCGCTTCTTCCCGCTGTCATCACACTGCCAAGCAAAGTAGCCCTTCCACGGTCCCGAAGCGTGCTGCATGTAGGTTTTGGACCACTTCCAAAGCCGGTCAAACTCCGCCTTTCGGCCGTACTGAACGGCGAGCATCATGCCGTATGACATTCCCTCGCTTCGAACATCGTTGTTCCCGATGTCCTTGATGTATGCCATGTTGTTCGAAACTTCAAAGTAGACGCGTTCGTTCTTTGCATCGCCCAGGAACAATTGGTTCCAAGCCGCGTTCAGCTTCGACTTAATCTCCGCGTCGCTTTTGCCGATTTCCCGGAACAGGCTGCGGTACTTGCCCGTTTTGAACGAGTTCGAACTCTTCCCTGCTGGGGCATCCGTCGGCGCAAGCTTCGAAAATGGATTGGTCTGCGCCAAACCGTTCACCGAGAGGAGAAGGAAACAAGCGACGGCACCAGCGGGGCGACAAGACATCTTTGTTATCATATTCCTTTCCGACGTATCCAAGCCGCGACGGCGTTGGCTGAAAACATCGCAAGCAACTTGGCAAAAAGGTAGTCGCTTGTCTATACTATTTTCTCGGGAGTGATAGACATGGCAGCACCGGTGTTGGAGCAAGAAGGCGTTTCGGAAGCATTAAACCGCGTTTGGGGATTTAAGGAGCTGCGTCCGTTACAAAGTGAAGTCGTCAACGCCTCCCTTAAGAATCGCGATGCCGTGGTGGTCATGCCGACCGGCGGCGGAAAAAGCCTCTGTTTCCAACTCCCGGCCATCGTCACCAACTCCCTAACCGTCGTCATTTCGCCGCTCATTGCCCTGATGAAGGATCAGGTGGATGCGCTCTCCGTGGTCGGCGTGCCTGCAGCGGCCCTAAACTCCTCACTGAGCCCAGAAGAAGAAGCCGAGATCGTTTCGAAACTTCGCTCTGGTGATTTGCGCCTGCTTTACGTCAGCCCAGAACGATTGCTTCTGCCCGCAACGTTAGCCTTGCTCAAACGGAGCAAAGGTGTCGCCCGATTTGCCATTGACGAAGCCCACTGCATCAGCGCCTGGGGCCACGATTTCCGACCTGAATTCCGCTTGCTTCATCGCATCAAAGAGGAGTTTCCTGGGGTGCCGGTGCAGGCATTCACTGCCACCGCAACGCCCAAAGTACAGCGCGATATCGCGATTCAACTTGGGCTCGAGCGTCCGCTCAAGTTCGTCGGCGTCTTCGATCGCCCCAACTTGACCTACCGCATTGTTTCGAAAGACGACACCGTCGGTCGCATCGCGGAGGCGGTGGCGCGGTATCCCGACGAAGGGGTGATCGTGTACTGCCTGGCCCGGAAGGACACCGAAACCATCGCGAACGCCCTCGTTGCACGCGGCATCAGCGCCGTCGCCTACCACGCCGGATTGCCAAACGACGTCCGGCGAAAAGTGAGCGAAGACTTCGCCCGGGAAAACGTCAACGTCATTGCGGCCACGGTGGCTTTCGGAATGGGAATCGACCGCGCCAACGTGCGCTGCGTCATCCACGAGTGCATTCCAAAGAGCATGGAGGGCTACCAGCAAGAGACTGGCCGCGCTGGCCGAGATGGTCTTCCAAGCGAATGTGTGCTGCTCTATAGCCATGGCGATGTACTCCGGCTCAAGCGCCTCCTCGCCGGGGGAGACCCGCACCACCTGACCCTGCTCGAAGAAGTTCGCCGCTTTGCGACCTCGCATGAGTGTCGGCACAAAGCCCTGAGCGAACACTTCGGCCAGCCGTACGAGATTCCAGAGGGCGGCTGCGGTGCCTGCGACGTGTGCACCGGCGGCATGAAGCGCCTCGGGAATTCGCAAGTCGTGGCAACCCGCATCATCGAGACCGCGATGGCGCTGGCGCAAGGCGAAAAGAGCTTCGGCGTCGGATTCCTTGCCGGGGTTTTGCTGGGATCCCGCGTGAAAATGATTCTTGAACGAGGAGCGGATCGAATTGCGGGATTTGGTGCCTTCGCCTCGGAAGAAAAAGAGCGGGTCACTTCTTGGATTCACCAACTCGTGGACTTGGGATTGCTGCAAGTATCTGCTGGCGACTATCCGGTGCTGTCCGTGTCGGAAGCTGGTCAAGAGGTTGTGACCGGCGGGGCAGAGGTGAGCCTGGTTGAGAATGTTGCCCTCGTGCGCACGGCCAAGCCAACTGCCACTGACCTTGATCCAGAGTCCGAGGCCCTGTACGTCAGGTTCCGCACCTGGCGCCGCGCAACATCGACGGAGAAAGGAGTTCCCGCGTACGTCATCTTCCACGATGCCACCCTCATGCGGATCGCGAGCATTCGACCCTCAACGGCCGAGAACCTCCGCGCCATCGCGGGCGTCGGCGACCGCCAAGCGGCGGAATACGGATCGACGTTACTGCGCCTCATTCGAGAGTTTGCCGACGAAACCGGCGCGGCGCTCGACACCGGCTCCGTGCCCGTTATCCAGAGCACGAAGACGTTGCCAAAGAACGGCAGCTATGCCGACCACTTCGAAGCCCATGCCAGCATCGAAGACATTTGCCGAATTGCGGGTGTAAAACCCACTACGGTTTGGGGACATCTCGCAACCTGGGTTGCGACGACCAAGCCGAAGTCGATTGAGCCCTGGATCGACCTCGAAACTTTGTCGCGCGTAAAAGTGGCGTTGGAAGAGGTCGGCGGCGCTCAGTTAAAGCCCGTCTTCGAACACCTCGGCGAATCGGTTCCTTACGATAGAATCCGCGTTGTCCGGGCGTTTTTGGACTCTGGGAGCTAGCTTGCAGATCAAGTCATTCAGCGTTTCGAAGTACCGGTCGATCTACGATCTCGAAGTCCGGCTGAAACACATTAACGTCGTCACCGGAGCAAACGGATGCGGAAAGAGCAACCTGTTCAACGCCTTTCGGCTGGTGAAGGAGACGATTCTGGGTCGGCTGAACGAGCGGCTGGTCGCCGAGGGCGGCCTTGGGTCCGTCTTCTGGGCCGGGCCGCGGAAGGTTGCGCCAAACCAGCGGATTGGCTTACACGTGGTGAGCGATGATTTTGAGTACGAAGTCGAGTTTGGGTTTCAGACCCAATCCACCGCCGCAAACAAGCCACCGTGGGGAATGGTGCCGCCAATGTTTCCGATGGACCCGATGGTCAAAAAGGAAGTGATTAAGCTCGGCGGCCGTGTGATGGTGGACCGCGGCAGCCGGTCCGCCATGCTCCGAAAATTGACCGGCGAGCAGGTCAAGCATCCAGAAATCATCGAAACCCTCTCGATCTTTGCCCAGATCGAAAACGCCGAGGACTACCCGTACCTGCAAGCCATTCGGCAAGCCGCGGAACGGTGGGTTCTTTATCACGAGTTTCGAACTGACGAAAGCTCTCCGGCTCGGGCTCTTAGCGCGGACACTTACCCGCGTCGATTTGCCTCCGATGGGAGCAATCTCGGAGCCTCGCTATATCTAATCAATGAAATTGGTAATTACGATGCACTCGTCGACTGCGTCAAGGAAGCCTTGCCAGAGTCCGACCTGAGCATCGACCGGATCCATTTTAAGTTGCTGCACCAAGGCCTCATGCGCCCAACCGAACCGCATGAACTCTCCGACGGCACCCTGAAGTTCCTCTGCCTCGCCGCCGCCTGTTACCACCCGCATCCGCCGCAGCTCATGTTCTTCAACGAGCCCGAAGCGAGCCTCAACTCCGCCGCCATCGCGCCGCTCGCCCGGATGCTCGAATACGCCACCATGTCCAGCCAAATCTGGGTCACCACCCACTCATCGGAGCTTGCCCGACACCTTCAGCGCATGCCCGAAGTGAAGTTCCTGCCCCTAGAAAAGAACGACGGCGAGACCGTCCTCGTCGGTGGAAGCCGACGAGGGAAGTACGTCTTAAACGAAGACTAGAAAGGCTCAGTTGATCGTGATCTTCGTGCCTTTCGTACCCTTCGTTCCAATGCGGCCATAGACGGAGAAGACTCCGGTCTTGCCGGGGAACGTGTTCACCGTGAACGTTCCGGTCAACATTCCGGCTGGAATCAGAATCGACGCGGGCACGCTCGCTAGCGTCGGCTTCTGTAGGCTCAGCATCACAACCGTATCGGTCGGAGAAGCTGCGGTAAGGGTGATGGTTCCGGTTGTGGACGAACCAGCGGAGACTGTGCTTGGACTTAAAGAAACCGATTGAACATCCAACTCGATAATCGAGATGGTCATCGATTGCGATAGCCCAGCCATGGTTGCCGTAATGGTTCCCGAGGCGATTGGTAGCGAGCCCGCTCGCACTGGGAAGGTAACTGTGGACTCACCCTCGGGCACCGTCACCGATGCGGGCAAGATGAAGCGATTCTGAGTAGAGCTCAAGCTGAATGTCAGCCCGCCGACTGGCGCCGGAGTTGCCAGAGTCAGGGTGCCCGTAGTTTCTTGACTCTGAAGCAAGACGCTATCTGCGCTACTGATTCCGAACGCCAGCGGGCTAACCGTAATGGTTGTGGACTTCTCGCTGAAGCTCGGGAACGCTTCCGTCTTTACGATGCTTTCGCTCGCAACGCTTCCGGCCAACACGCTAAACGTTCCGCTAGATGCACCAGCGGGGATCGTAATGCTGGATGGTCCGGTGATGCCAGATCCGCTGTAAGTCAGCGCTACTGCGGTTCCACCAGCTGGCGCAACGGCTTGCAGCGTGACGGTTCCGATCGCCGTTTGACCCATGCTGAGGGAGCTCTTGTCGTAAGCAACTTTGCCAACTCTCGGTGTTCGTACGATCAATGAACCTTGACTGCTGGTGATCCCCGTCCCCGAAGCCGTCACTGTCGCCGTGGTATCGCTCGTAACGGCAGTAGATCGGACGGCAAAAGTCGCCGTGGACTTACCCGCTGAGACCGTCGCACTGGCGGGCACAATCAGCGACGGAACGTTGCTGGCGAGGCTTACTTCCGTGTCGCTAATGGCCGGGCTCGCCAACGTAACGGTTCCCGTCGTGCCTTTCGTTCCGGTAACTCCGGCAGTAGGGAATGTAACGGTCGTGGATATCGACGTCGCTGCCAAGAAGGCATAAGCGGCACCCGCATCGGATGTGGCTCCGATGTTCGCGAACGGCGCACCCACCAAAAGGGTTGTGCCGTCGATGGCAACCGAATGGCCGAAACGGTCGCTACTAGCCTTGTCAGATGAGAATATGACGGCATCCTCTATCCAAGAACCGCTCTCATCTGTAAAGACATAGGCCGAGCCGGCATCGGTTACTTTTTCCGGATCGGCTAAGTAGGCTCCCACGGCGATGGTCGAGCCAGAAATAGCGACATCCCAGCCAAAAAGCGCTCCGTCGGATGCATCTGAAGCGGTCAGCTTTTCTTCCTGTGACCAGTCTGGACTCGAGTAGGAGAAAACGTAAGCCGCACCAGCGTTCGCTGCGCCATCGACATCTGCGTTGTTCGCACCGATCACGCATCGGCTTCCGTCAAGCGCGACCGAGCGTCCGAACGCATCATCCGACAACGTATCTTTTGCCGTAAGAATCGCTTCTTGCTCCCAATTCGGATCTCGAAAATTGAAGGTGTAAGCCGCGCTCGCCCCGCTTGCGCCAACGACAATCCGGGTGTCAAGGACGTCGACCGAAACGCCAAAGTTATCGGACGATGCAGGGTCGCTCGCTCCTAGTTTGGCTTCGTAAGCCCACGCGTCCTTGCTCAATCTGAAGACATACGCGGAACCGGCATTCGAGATGTTGCCAGGATCTTCCAGCGGCGAACCGACAACGGCGGTCGTTCCGTTGATCGCGACCGATGAGCCAAATTGGTCCGATTGCGCGATGTCCGGTGCAGAAAGGATCGCCTTTTGCGTCCACGTGCCATCTTTCCGCGTGAAAATGTACGCGAGGCCCGCGTCTCTAGCAATTCCCACTTGGGCCGTCGATGCGCCGATGATGACCTGATCACCTTCGATATCGACCGAAGTGCCAAATCGGCCGTTCCGTCCTGGGCTTAGCGCCGAGAGTTTGGCTTCTTGTGCCCAGCTCGTGCCCTTGCGCTTGAATACGTAAACCGCACCTGCGTTGCCGAGGTTCACGCCAAGGTCAGCGTTGTACGACCCCACGACGGCGGTGTCGCCATCAAGGGCAACAGCGTGCCCAGCATTGTCGCTCGCCACCGGATCGCTGGCCGTCAGTTTGCCTTCTTGGGTCCAAATCGGATCAATCGTGATCGGATAGTGCGCCTGCGAATCTTCGATGTTGAAGTAAACGGACTGTCCCGAAACTTCAAGTCGCGCCGGCACCAAACGGTCACTTGCGTCCCAAACCTTAAGGTCTCGGTAGGTGAGTTTTGTGCCGTCTGCGCTAACTTCCACGGCCTCGTCCGACAGCGAGCGAATCGCGTCCGCACCGGAGACGCTCAACTTAACCCAAAGATTTCCGTTTGCGGTTTTGGGTCGGTGGGCAATCTGCATCCAGTGGTGGATGGCGTTCTTTTCATTGACGTACCACTCAGAAATGCCAGGGCGGGAGTAAGTCAATTTCGGCCATCCCTCGGCGTCTTTACCAATCGCGCGCGAGGGCACCCCTGTCCGGTTCGAGTCTGCGCCAAATCCGAAGGAGGTCAGTTTCAGATTCACCTTGGCTGTATCCGCCTGGATCGTCACCTGGCCGCTAGCCGCGAAAGAGGCCGAATACCGTTGTCTCGGAGCCTGTGCGAGGAAGTTGTTGCCCGATCGTTCGAAGACTCTTTCTGCACGCTCAACTTGCTGCAGAAGGCCGGGAGCTTCACCAAAGCCCGTCGAGGATTGTGGTGTAAAGACGGTCAGACACGATAAAGCTACGATCAGGCTCACGCTATATGGTCGGCACCGGATGAGTAATTGCCAAGACACCTTGCGATTTTCTTTAGGTGAAACGCAAATCCGTCTAACCCGAAGATAGCCGAGGCGATCGTTTACCTACTGGTAAGGTGTCACCGTCGATGGTCGCGATTCTACTTTTGCTCTTCAATACATTTGCGTTCATGCAAATTTACGTTGACAAGCGCAAGGCGGAGGAGGGAAAGCGACGCATCCCGGAGCGGGACATTTTCTTAGTCGCCGCTCTCGGCGGATGGCCAGGATCGTTCCTGGCGCAGCAGCTGTTCCGGCACAAGACGAAAAAGGGCTCCTTCAAAGTTGCCTTCTGGATCGCCGCGTCCGTGAGCGTTCTGGGCTACGTGGCCCTCATCAGTCAAATGCGCTAGCCCTAGAAAACCTTTCGACCGGCGACGTAAGTTGCGGCGGGGCGAAGGTTATTCGTGCCGTTCTTTTGGTACGGCGATCCTTCTAGAATCACAAAGTCCGCCTGGTACCCCGGCACCAACCGCCCGAGGTCCTTCTCCCGAAAGATCGCGTACGCACTCGTTCGGGTGTAAGCATCGAGCGCTTGGTCGAAGCTTATGTTCTGCTCGGGCATCCAAATCGAGCCCCCGAGAATCTCACCGGTCACCGCCGTGTGAATCCCGATCCAAGGATCAATCGTCACCACCGGAAAGTCGCTACCGAAGGTGAGCTTTGCTCCCGATTTGAGGAACGTCCTGAAGGTGTAGCTGCTTCGACTCCGATCCTTGCCGATCACGTCATCGCAGTACCGACCATCGTCTGCCTTATGGAAAGGTTGCATCGATGGCAAAACTCCCAGCTTTGCAAAACGCCCGATTTCTGACGGCAGCAAATGCTGGGCATGCTCAATCCGGAAGCGTCGGCGAGCAAGTCCTGGCACCTTCGCGTAGAGGTCGAGCGCGTCCTTGTTCGCTTGGTCACCAATTGCGTGGGTAATGACCTGAATGTTCGCGTCTGCGGCGCTCTTGATTAACTGCGCGTAAAGTCCGTTCGTCGCTCCAATCCGCGGTAGTCCACGCCAGTCGGCCGGCTGGGTCGGGAGCGGCTTGCTGAACGGAGCCGCCATATAGGCGCTGCGCGAACCGAGAGAACCGTCCATGTACAGCTTGATGCCGCGAGGCTCGAACCAGCCTGGAATAGGCTTGGCCTCCGTCGCCATACCCACAACCATCGGTGACTCAAACTGAAGATAAACCCCAAAACGGATCGACCGAGCCGGGTTCGCGGCATACTCGCGAACCGTCGATAGCGCCAGCGGGTCCATGATGTCCCCGACCGCCGTGACCCCAAACCGGTTCGCCTCCGCCACCACCGCTTTTAGCCCTTCCCGTAGCTGAAGTCGCGAAGGTGGCGGGGTCTGAATCAGCGGCATCGCCGCGTCAACCAAAATGCCGGTCGGTTCTCCCGTCTTGGGGTCCCGCTCAATGCTTCCTCCTGGCGGATCGGCCGGGCCATCTTTGGTGATTCCGGCAAGCTTCAGCGCGGCGGAGTTCGCCAGCAGGCTATGCCCGTCCATTCGGGTGAGCACCGCCGGACGATCGCCGGTCACCGAATCGATCCAATCGCGATGAGGCGTTTCCTTGACCTTATAACTTTCGGTGGACCATCCTCTCCCGCTAAGCCAAGCCCCTGCAGGCAAGGTCGCGACCTTTTTGCGAACAAGCTCGATGAACTGCTCTTTCGAGTTCGCTACCCGCAGATCCAAACCGTATTTGAACCCAACCCCAGCCCGAGCCAGGTGAGTGTGCGCATCAATAATGCCGGGCGTCACGATTCGGCCTTTCGCATCCACCACGCGCGTTTTCGGACCGCGCAAGCCCTTCGAGCTTTTGCCCACATAAGTGACTTTCTCGTTCCGTACAGCGAGAACCGTGTTCTGACTCAGCGCCCCATCGGTCCAAATCTTCGCGTTGATCACGAGTAGATCGGCGGGAGTCGCAAAGAGAAGCGCAGCGGCAACGAACATCTAAAAAGTCTTGCACATCCTAGGCATCACTATGACTTGGGCGTTATCTCGTTCCCGAGTCGATAGAAATCGAAGTCGGCGTAGCCGCCCGCCGACTTGGTCGAGAAGTTAAACAACCCAAACCGACAGCCCATAAAGTGGGCGAGATCGTAGCGAAGCTTCACCGTTTTGCCAATCCGGTTCCAGTTTTTGCCATCAAGGCTATAGAAGAAAGCGGCCTCGTCCCGCACGTCTCGAAAGTCGCATTCGACTTTGAGATACACCCGCTTGCCTTTCAGCGGAACGCTTTCCGCCTCAACCGACGCGCCAGTTTCCGCGCTCACCATCGAAACAAAAAACTCATCTCCCGTCCGCTTCACGCCGACGTACCCGTATCGGCCCATCAGCGCAACCATGCCGGCAACGTCGCCATCGCGCATGCCCAGGACGTCTACGGAGGTCGTTGCCGAACTTGTCGGCCCAAAGGTCCGCTGGGTCAACGTGTTGCGCGCTTGCACGACCGAGGAATCCACTCGCCCCGTCGTCAATCGCAAGAAGCCCGGTCGAGCGGTGACCGACCAATTCGCATCGTCCGGGTTGTGGTTCCACTGCCAAGCCAAGGGCAAGGCACGCTGCCCGCGCCGCCGCGAAAACTCATCCGAAGCGACAATGCCGCTCACCCCAAGCTTCGCATCTGGCAGATCGAGGACATCCGGAGCTTTGCCGTCAACTCCGACCACCGGCCAGCCATCGACCCATGTCATCGGCACCAGCCAAGGAATTCGCCCCACCGCCCCCGTGTCGCGGAAGAGATAGCTGAACCACCGTCCGTCTGGCGTGTCCACCATCCCGCCCTGCGCGATGCCGCGATCTTGGAACATCACGCGACCTTCGTATTCGCCATCAATGCGATCCGCCCGGTGTACAAGCTCCATCCGCATCCCGCCCCGCGGCCAGGTGATGTGGCAAATGTAGTACTTGCCGTTCACTTTGAACACCTGCGATCCTTCTGCAGGCAACCCCGGCTGCCCACCGGCAACCGCCGTGGCGTTCCGGATAATGACCTTGTTGGTTCCGCC
This sequence comes from bacterium, assembly GCA_027485645.1. Taxonomy (GTDB): domain Bacteria; phylum Armatimonadota; class Fimbriimonadia; order Fimbriimonadales; family Fimbriimonadaceae; genus Fimbriimonas. The sequence continues at coordinate 58,214 of JAIXQR010000005.1, read as the reverse complement.
TGGCTTCACTCCCGAGAGATCCGCGTTCAGCTCCACCAGTCGAATGTCCCCGGCCCCGTAGACCAAATACACCCGCCCATCATCGTCAAAGAACAGGGAACTGTCATGGAACGAAGGTGAAAACGAAATCTCTTTCCACGCCTCCTTCTCCGGATTTTTCGTGCTGAAGATGTAGGTCTTTCCGGTGGTGGAAGAGAACGTCGAGGCGTAAAAAGTCCCCTTGTGATAGCGCAAACTCGGTGCCCAAGAGCCCTTACCGTAGGCGCTCTTGCCGTTCTGCAATGTTAGCGCCTCGTTCTCTCCAAGCGTCTCGTAGGCATAGCTCACCAGCTTCCAGTTCACAAGGTCGGTCGACTTCATAATCGGCAACCCCGGACTCATGTGCATGGTGGTGCTGGCCATGTAATAAGCCTTGCCCACCCGGACAATCGAGACATCTGGCACATCAGCCCAAAGAATCGGATTTGTAGGTTTTGCGGTTTCCATATTCAGCTCCGTGGTCGAAAACGCCAGCGCCGCCGCGCCGCAGATGCAGAGGGTGAGCAACATAAGTCTTGGACGGGCCCCAGCCCATCAATGGCTTCTATTTACCCGTAAATATCACCGCCGCCCTTGGTATCCCGACGGCGAAATTGTACGCCCCAAGGATCGCGCATTCCCTGCTGCAAACTGGTTGTGAGAGTGTAATACTAAGTTGATGGTCCGCCTAACCCCGGAACAAGTTTTTGCGCTTGCGCCGGATGCATCGGCCGTCAGTGCTGGGCGAGAACTTGCCAACCCGGCCAAGTGGGCGTGCATCGGCGAGAGCGAACTTGCCGCCTGGGGAGAAGCAAAAGGCAGCGGAAAGAACCCCTACCAAACCGCCGTCGACCTCCGCGAAATCGCGTACAAATGCTCCTGCCCGAGCCGAAAGCTCCCATGCAAGCACGCGCTGGGGCTCCTCCTACGCCACGCAAAATCCGAAATCGAGCCCGGCACGCCGCCGACCTGGGTCCAAGAATGGCTAGATAAGCGAGCCGAACGATCGGAGCAAAAGGCAGAGAAAGTCGCCTCCACCCCTGCCGCGTCTCCCGCAGACGCGGAAAAGCGAACCGAAAAGCGCTGGGCAAAAATCCTCGCTGGCATCGAGGAATGCGAATCCTTCCTCGAAGACGCGGTCTCCCAAGGACTCTATGCCTCGCAATCCGCCCGAAGTTGGGACCAAATGGCCGCGCGCATGGTCGATGCCCAAGCCCCCGGAATCGCAACGCGACTTAAGCGCATCGGCAACGCCATCGGCGTCGGCGACGCCTGGGGCCCAACCGTCGCTGGCCAACTCGGCAATCTAACCCTACTTCTTGAAGCCGCGAAGCGAATAGAAACTCTCCCCGAAGGTCTGAAGGCCGACGTCCGCACTGCGGTCGGGATCTCGTTCCGAAAAGAGGACCTCACCGGGGAACCGGTCGAAGACGTTTGGGATGTGCTTGGGAGCACCATCGAAACCGAAGATCGCATCACCACCTGCCGAAGCTGGCTCCAGGCACGATCGACCGGCAAGTGGGCCCTACACCTCGCGTTCTCCGCAGCCGGACAACCGTTCGATTTTCAACCGCTTATCGGAACGGCATTCCACGCAAAAGCGCAGTACTACCCGTCCGCCTACCCCCTTCGGGTCAACTTAACCGAAATCGAACCTCAACCCTTCCAGCCCCGCAAAGGCGGCCTCATTGCGGACGGCTTAGAGTTCGCGGCGGATGTCTGGTCGCAGAACCCATGGGCGGAGCGCGTACCCATTCCCATCACCGCCGGAAGCTTCGGCCGCAAAGAATCCGACTGGTTCGTCATCGACTCCTCAGGCCGAGCCCTTCCCTTAATGGGCGAAGACCCTTGGTATCTCGTGGCCCTTTTTGGCAATCAACCGATCGAAATCGTTGGAGAATGGAATGGCTCCAGCCTAAACGTGCTCTGCGGCTCCGACGATCCTTGGACGTAATGCAATGAAAACACTTAGCGAAGTTGCAAGCGTCATCCAAGTCGGCACCCAGCGGGCCACGCTTCCCAACGTCGATCTCCTGCCGGAAACTCCCGGCGAGAAATCTGAAAAGCGGGCCCTGGTTCTAGCTGGCACCCTCGACCTGATGCGCCGGGCCGGAGGCGTCGGCGTAGATTCAGTTAAACCGCTCCCCACCGCACCGCAAGAAATCGGCCGCGTGGCCCAAGCATCTGAGGCGCCGCTCAGCGAGGCCCTGAATAAAAAGATGATCCACGTCGTCCTGGAATGGGCCGCGAAAGCGAGGCAGGTTCGGGCGGTTCTGCCGCCAGCTTTGCTCACCGCCATTCTTCCCCTCGTCAAGAAGCACCGAGAAGAACTACTTCCCATCATCGGCGAGCGCGGCCACTGGCTCGGTCAGCTTCAAGGACTAGACCTCTCACCATCCGACGACGAGGAGTTCGCCGCAAAGCGCACCGAAGACCCCGCTGCCTACCGCGAATGGCTCACCACAGAGTTCGAGGCAATGGACTGGAAAGAGCGCCTAAAGGCCGTCAAGCAACTGCAAATCCAGCTCAGCATCCACGACGAACCCATCCTAGAAATCGCACTGAAGGATCGCCGAAAAGAGATCCGCGAGGCGGCACTCGAGCTCCTGGCCTCCCAAGCATCATTCAATGTTGCGCTCGAACTCGCCCTGCTCGCGGCCCCTATCCTTACTTGGAAGAAATCGTTCCTGAGCACCAGCCTCATTATCGAAGCCCCCGACCGAAGTGAGCTTCCAAAGTGGCTGCCCAAATCGCCGGAGGTCCATGGAATGGGCCCGAAGGCCATGGCCCTCATTGACGTCGTCAGCAACGTCCCACCGTCTATCTGGGTCACCAACGGGTCCCGCGAAAAGTTCTTTGAGCACGTCGGTAAGTCTGACTATCACAGGGCGATGCTGGAGGGGCTCATCGTTGCCGCCGTCCGCTTTAAGGATCAGCCGTGGATCGACGCGATGTACGAATTGCTCGTTTCTCGCATGGACATCTACAAATACAAGGGGCGAGACCTCGCTGCCCACGCGAGTCCGGAAGTGTTCGAACGAATTGCCCTTAAGGGCCTTCGCGGCGAGGAGTATCAATCGGGCCTGGTCGTACAGATGATCATTGAGGCAAAGCGTCCCCTATCCTTCGAGCTCTCCTGCACCCTCATTGACACTTTGAAAACGAACAACCATTCTCACGCCATTCTTACTTTCTTTGCCCTCTACATGCATGTCGATGCGATCTCGAGGACCGAGGTCCCAATCGAAGAGCACCACGCTTTCGAAGACACCCGCCTCGAAGTGCGCAACATTTTGAGCCTCCGAAAACGCCTGCTATCCAGCCTAGATTCCCTCGCCTAGATCTCCCCGCCTAATTCTCTGAGTACAGAACCATGAATGAACCTATCCTCCGCCAACACGCCGAACAGGCCTTTCAGTCCGAACTCACCGAGCTAGGCAAGGCCGACGACCGGCCGCGTCCGCCGAGCTGGAACCTCTCGCCCTGGGCGGTGGCAACGTATATCCTCGGCGGAACCCTGCCCAACGGCTTCGAAGTCACGCCAAAGTACATCGGCAACCGAACCATCGTCGAAGTCGCCATCGCCACCCTCGCGACCGACCGCGCGCTGCTCCTCCTCGGCGTTCCCGGAACCGCCAAAACCTGGCTCGCCGAGCACCTTGCCGCGGCAACGTCTGGCGACTCCACCCTTCTGGTCCAAGGCACCTCTGGCACCAGCGAAGAAACTCTGCGCTACGGCTGGAACTACGCCAAACTTCTAGCCGAAGGCCCATCCCGCTCCGCCCTCGTCCCCTCGCCCATCATGCGCGCGATGGAAACCGGCAAGATCGCCCGCGTTGAAGAACTCACCCGAATCCCATCCGACGTCCAAGACGCCCTCATCACCGTCCTCTCCGAAAAATCGCTCCCGATCCCTGAGCTGAACGACGAGGTCCAAGCGCGAAAAGGCTTCAACGTCATCGCCACCGCCAACGACCGAGACCGCGGCGTGAACGATCTCTCCTCGGCCTTGCGACGTCGATTCAACACCGTCCACCTGCCGCTTCCGGAAACCTTCGAAGAAGAAGCCGAGATCGTGCGCCAACGCTCCGAAGCCATTGGCCGGGCCCTCGAACTCCCCGCCGAACCGCCCGCGCTCGAAGACATCAATCGCCTCGTCACCATCTTCCGCGAGCTCCGCGACGGCATGACCCTCGACAAGAAAACGAAGCTAAAAGTGCCCACCGGCACGCTTAGCACCGCCGAGGCAATCTCTGTACTAAACAGCGGACTCGCAATGGCGGCCCACTTTGGCGATGGCAAACTCCGCGCCTCCGATCTCGCCAGCGCCCTCACCGGAGCCGTGATCAAAGACGCCAGCCAAGACACCCTGGCCTGGAAGGAGTATCTCGAAACCGTGGTGAAGGAACGGGGCGAGTGGAAGGACCTTTATCGCGCATGTCGAGAACTTCTGTAAGCGATTCGGTTCGCCTGTTTGGGATTCGTCACCACGGGCCCGGCTCGGCCCGTTCGCTCGTCGCTGCCCTCGATGAGTGGCAGCCGCAAATCGTCCTCGTCGAAGGCCCATCCGGGTCCGAGTCGCTGATCTCGTTTTTGCTCGACCCGGCGGTTGAGACCCCGGTCGCGATGCTGGAATACGCCCTCGAAACGCCCAGACTCGCCTCCTACTATCCCCTTGCCGAGTTCTCGCCCGAACTTCAAGCCTTTCGCTGGGCCGCCGCGCACGAAGTGCCGGTGACCTTTATGGACCTGCCCTCCGCGACCATGCTCGCCCTGAACGTCATCGGCAAGCCGAATTCGGACGCCATGGAGCAAATCGCCACCGCCGCCGGATTCGACGACGGAGAGGACTGGTGGGAGCATCTCGTCGAGCATCGATCGAACGCGCATGAACTCTTCGCCGGAATCGATACCCTCATGTGCGCGCTTCGAGAAGAATCGAGCGAAGATGCGACCGAAGACGAAGACGCTAACGAAGACGCTAACGAAGACGATGACCGCCGCAAAGTCACCGATGCTGAATTCAACGAACTGCGCGAAGCCCACATGCGGCGCACCATCCGCGCCGCGCTTGCCGAAGGGCACGAGCGCATCGCCGTCGTATGCGGCGCCTGGCATGTGCCGGCCCTAAAAGTCCTGCAACCCTCCAAACCCGATGACGCTCTCCTCAAGGGACTGCCGAAGCTGAAATTCGGCTCGACCATCGTCCCGTGGACCTACGAGCGACTCACGTTCGCCTCCGGCTACGGAGCCGGCGCAAGGTCGCCCGCATTCTACGACCTGATTTGGAAGTCGGAGCCGCAAGACATCTCCACAAGCTGGCTGCTCTCCGTCGCTCGCCTCATGCGAGAAGAGGACCTCGACGCCTCTCCCGCCAGCGTCATCGAGGCCGTGCGCCTTGCCGACGCCCTCGCCTCCCTCCGCGGCCGACCGAAGCCCGGATTGCGCGAGCTTCGCGACGCGGCAAACTCCGTCCTCATTCGAGACGCCGTCGTCTGGAACCTCATCGGAAAGCGCCTCATCGTCGGCGAGCGCATGGGGCACGTGCCGGACTCGATCCCGATGATTCCGCTGCAGGCCAACCTCACCGCCCTCCAAAAGCGACTGCGAATGAAGGTGAGCGACGTCGAGCAGACGCTGGAACTCGACCTCCGAAACGCCACCGACCTCGAACGCAGCCAGCTTTTGCACCGGCTCGCCCTTCTAAACGTGGACTGGGGCATCCCCCTCCGCGCGACCGGGAAGCGCGGCACCTTCCACGAGCATTGGCTTCTTCGCTGGACCCCCGAGCGCACGATTGCCCTCATCGAAGCCAGCATCCACGGCAACACCGTCGAATCTGCCGCCACCGGATGCGCAATCGCTAATGCCAGCGAGGCCGAGACACTCGCCGAAATCGCCCGTCTCGTCGAGCACGTCCTCGAAGCCGAACTTTCCGGTGCCATTGAGGCCGCCGTCAGCAAGCTCCAGGCCGTTTCTGCCGTCACCGCCGACGTGGCGGACCTCGCCAGTGCCCTCCCGCCCCTCGCCGCCGTCGTGCGATATGGCTCCGTCCGAGGCACGCGATCCGACCTCGTCGTGCCCGTGCTCGATGCGATTTTCACTCGCCTCTGCCTTGGCCTCCCGCCCGCCTGCCACTCGCTCGATGAGGCAGCCGCCCGCGTGATGGCCGAGCGGATCTCCGCCATCTCGAGCGTCGTCTCCCTGTTCGGCGACCCCGCGAAAACTGACCTCTGGCTAGATGCCCTTCGCATCATTGCCGACCAACACGGCGGTCACCGACTCGTCCAAGGCAAGGCCGAACGCGTCCGATTCGATCTCGGCGTAATCGAAGGGGACCAGCTTGCCATCCGCCTCGGGCAAGAGGCATCGTCTGGCGCAACCGCCCAAGAAACTGCCATGTTCGTCGAGGGCCTGCTCGACGGTGCCGGCACCATCTTGCTCCACCAAGCCCCGCTGTTAGCAGCGGTCGATGCGTGGGTAACGGACCTCGACACCGAAACCGTCGACGAAATCCTGCCGCTCATCCGGCGGACCTTCTCCCTTTTCACCAAGCCAGAACGGCGACAAATCGGCGAGCGCTTGACCGGGGGAATCTCGGTCCAGGTGCAAGAATCGGAAATCGATGAAGCGCGGGCGAACCGCGTTCTTCCCGTAATCCGACAAATTTTGGGGCTTACAAATGTCTGAAACAGAACGAATTCGGCGGTGGCGGCTCATCTTGGGCGGAAGCGATGCCGACGGCACGGGCTACATCCTCGCCGGAAGAGATGCCCAACTCGACCAAGCCATGGAAGCGCTTTACGATAGCGATCAGCGCGGTGGCCTCGGCCCATCCTCGCCGAACGTCGCCCGCTGGCTCGGCGATATCCGCGAATACTTCCCCCAATCGGTCGTCCAGGTCATGCAGCGCGACGCTCTGGATCGCTTGAACCTGCACAAGATGCTCCTAGAACCCGAGTGCCTTGCCGCCGTCGAGCCCGACGTTCACCTCGTCGCAACCCTCATGTCCCTCAGCCGCGCTTTACCGGCCAAGACCCGCGATACCGCCCGACAAGTGGTGCGCCGGGTGGTGGAGGACCTCGAGAAGCGACTCGCGAACCCGCTGCGCGAGGCCGTCGCCGGCAGCATCTCAAAGTCGGTCCGAAACCTGCGGCCCAAGCTGCGCGAGATGGACTGGAACCGCACCATCCGCGCCAACCTGCGCCACTACCAAGCCGACTACAAAACCATCATCCCGGAAACCCTCGTCGGCTACGGAAGAACCGGGCGTGCCCTGCGCGATGTCATCCTCTGCCTCGACCAAAGCGGGTCGATGGCGTCCTCCATCGTCTACGCCGGCGTCTTCGGTGCAACCCTCGCGTCAATCCGCGCGGTGAACACCCAAGTCATCGCCTTCGACACGTCGGTGGTGAACCTGACCGACGTCGTCGACGATCCGGTCGAAATGCTGTTCAGCGTTCAGCTCGGCGGCGGCACCGATATCGAGCAGGCGCTGCGCTATGCCCAGGGCCTCGTCCGCGCCCCGAGCGACACCATCATGGTCCTCATCAGCGACCTCATCGAAGGCGGCGACAACGAGCAGTTCCTAAAGCGCGCCGCCAACATCAAAGCCTCCGGCGTCAACCTCATCTGCCTCCTCGCCCTCAGCGACGAAGGCTCGCCAATGTACGACAAAAACAACGCCGCCTTCCTGGCCTCCATCGATATTCCAACCTTTGCCTGCACGCCCGAAATGTTCCCGGAACTCATGGCAAAAGCCATCAAGGGCCAACGGTTGGATTCAATGATGGAAGCGTAAAATGCCGCTATGTGGCCGTGGAAGAAAGAGAAGCCTCAGAGCTCGTGGGTGTGTGGTGTTTGCGGGAAAACCCATGAAGGCGCCATTTCCGACTACGCTTGGAAACTGCCCGATGACGTCTGGGCCGCGGGCGAAGAGCACAGAAACGAGATGCTCGAATGGTCCGAGGACATGTCCTTTGTCGATGGCCGCTGGTTCGTCCGGGGAATGCTCGAAGTGCCGTACAAGTTCGGACCCGGCCGCTGGGGCTGGGGCCTCTGGGCCGAAGTCGATGAGTCGGTGCTGAAGCGGTACTCCGAAATCTGGGAGCTCGATGGCTCAAACGAGCCCCGCGTCTTCGGCAAAATCGCCTGCAAAATCTCCCTCTTCCCCGACTCCGTCGGCCTCCCCGTCGAAATCCAATTCGGCCCCCCCGACCTCCGCCCGAGCTTCTTCCTCTCGACAGACTCAACCCACCCCCTCGCCCTAGAGCAGCGGAACGGGATCGATGAAGCGCGGTACCACGAGATCGTCACGGCGGTTTTGGGCTGACACGGAGTCAGGTTCTCTCTGGTTGTGAACTAGGAGAGTTTGGCGATTCCGATACCACCGTCGTCGGTACGCTCACGTTGCGTCCGACCAGGCAGTACATCGTGGTTTGGCTGCTTTAACGGCCTGATGGTCCTTTGAGGTCTGCGGCGAATTCCCTAAACTAGGCAGGAGATGAGCATCACCCTTGGGGCGCCTACATTGACTTCCTGCTGTTCTGCGCTTGATTTCGGCCGGGAGTTGGCAAGTTGGATACGACCAATTCACAGTCTTAATACGAAAGATGTTAATGCCATGAGGAAAACAATCGAAAAAAGCCTTGCTGAGGTCAAATGTTTGAGCAGAATCTGTGCCAAACTTCGTTCCTATCAGGTCAAATGTTTGAGCAACGATGATGATGCCAACTGATAGAGACAAAAATCGACCGACGCTCTCAAGTGTCGCAATTGCGGCCGGCGTTTCAGTTTCTACGGCATCCCTCGTCCTGAGTGGTAAATCAACCGAGAGACGAATCTCTGAAGCCACGGCGAACAAGATCCGAGCTGCGGCTGCGCTTCAGGGATTTGCTCCCAACATGCTCACGAGATCGCTTCGAAAGGGCAGGACACATATTGTTTCGCTCTACAGCACATTTCGCCATCGCGAGTGGGGGGACATTTACATGGACCAGATCTCCTCGGCAGTTGAAACCGCATGCGGCGAAATTGGCTACGACGTACTGATCCAGTGCAACTTCAACCGAAGTATTCAAGAAACGTTTGAGTTCTTGAACGGCGGGATCGCTGAAGGGGTGCTCATGTTCGCTCCCGCTGCAGATGATCCCTTGGTCGCGCTGCTTCGGAGTTCGATAACGCCAGTGGTGATTCTTAACAGTCACGATCCCCTTGGTCAGTACAGTTCCGTTGGGGACGATGTCTACTCGGGAATGGAATCCGTCGCGGACCAGATCGTTCGGGAAGGGCACCGATCAGTCCTTGCGGTGACATCGGACCACTCGGATATCCGGGATGCTGACCTGCGAATTCGACTTTTGAGCTCGCGTCTTCAGAAGGAAGGTGTCGTCACCCATGTCACGTGCTGGAACGGCGAGTCGGAACAGATGCGCCAGCAACTCTCTGAGATGCAAGAGTCCAACACCCTTCCTACTGCCGCATTTTGCTGGCATGACCGCCGAGCTTACGCCTTCATCGAAGTCTGTGAAGAGCTAGGGATCGAGATTCCAGATCAGCTAGCAGTGTTTGGCTACGACGCTATTCATTGGCCATCCACTTCAAGGCACGTTGTGTCTTCGGTTTCCGTCAATCTGCGGCACCTTGCTCAAGTGGGGGCAAAGCTGTTAGACGACGTCATCCTCAACCCTTACTGCCCGGTGCGCCACGAACTGTCCCCAGTTCATTTCGTGCAGGGCACAACGAGCGGAACGTCAGGCATGACGAACAGTGAATCATGACGACGCAGCTTCACTACAGCCGTGCTCTGGCATCTCAAACCCGCTTGAGCGTCGCATTTGGCGGACGAACTGCAGAGGAAAATGCTTTTGAACATGGGCTTAGCAGATGTTTATGGCTGATAGAAAACATTACATCCATTCGGCCGTGTTCGGTTATCCGCTCAGGCCACTCGGGCTGTCGCAATTTTATAGATTCTGAACTAATAGAATGCCGAAGTCTTGGTGCTCTACGCTGCTCTCATGAATAACGCACTACCGGCCGTACTCTGTGTCCTCCTTGGCATCGCATGTGCATGCGGGCTTGAGTCCTCCCAGGTGTCTGTGAGCAAAACCGATAGGATCGAAGTTCAGTACTGGGAAAAGTGGACGGGAGAGGAGATGGAGGCGATGAAGCGGATCGTCGACAAATTTAACGCTTCTCAATCTGAAATTCACGTCAAGTACTTGAGCGTTTCTGGAATTGCGGACAAGACGCTTCTCGCGACGAGTGGCGGTACACCGCCAGACATCGCCGGGCTCTGGGGCGATCAGGTGGTGCAGTTCGTTGATCTAAATGCTCTAACCGACCTTTCGGATCTGGCGAAAGACGCTGGGGTTGTTGAAGAGAACTATATTCCGGCTTACTGGAGCATTTGCTCGGCTTACGGTCGATTGTATGCGCTTCCGACATCTCCAGGATCGGGTGCGTTGTATGTGAACCGTCAACTTGTTCCGCCTCAATACGCAAGTCCAGAGACTTTTCCCAGAACGATCTCGGAGTTTAATAAGTTTGCGGAGCAAACTGACCGGCGGGATCCTTCCGGAAAACTGCTTGTGGCATCGTTTATGCCGCGCGACGGCTGGGGACTTTGGAATATGCCTTATGTCTTTGGCGATGGATTCTTGCAAGATGGCCAGATCAATGTCAATGGCAAAGATGATCTAGAAGCATGGACCTGGGTTAAGAGTTTTACTGACCGCTATGGAGTGACGGAAACAAAGTCTTTTCGGAGTGGATTTGGAAACTACTCCTCTCCGCAGAACCCTTTCTTGAGCGGAAAGCTAGCCACCTATGCCGATGGGCCCTGGTTTAGTAACTACATACGAATGTTTAAACCTTCGATGGACTGGTTTGCTGTGCCATTTCCATACCCCGACAACCACCCCGAACTAGCAGGCTTTTCAACGATGAATCTCAACACGCTCGTCATTCCAAAGGGCGCAAAGCATGCACGCGAAGCCTTTCGGTTTCTTGCTTTTGTGCAAGAGCAAAAGAACATGGAACAACTGTGCATGGATCAGCAGTGCAACTCACCACTATCCAATTCGAGCCAGAAGTTCCTAACCAGTCATCCGAACAAAGCCATCGCGCTCTTTGATAAGCTAGCCAAGAGTTCGAGGGCGGTTCCACCCGTGCCGCTCGGAATTCGAGCCCAGATTGGTTCCGAAGTTGGAAATGCGGTTGACCAAATGGAACTTGGCGAACTGACTCCCCAAGCCGCCTTGGATCAAGCGCAGTCGAGGCTGGTTGCCATGTGGGCCAAGTATCAACAGCAGGTCTTGGGTAAATGAGAAGCAACCGCCAAAACGTCATTGGACTTTTGTTTGCCAGCCCGTGGATTCTTGGGATGGCAATTTTCTTGTTCTATCCGGTGATATCTTCGCTGTACTTTAGCTTTACTAGCTATTCGATTCTGAAGCCACCAGTATGGATTGGGCTGAGTAATTATCAGGAGTTGATGCAAGATGAAATCTTCCTGAAAGCGCTATCAAACACGCTGATCATCTGTGCCGCAAGTGTCCCTCTCACAACTGCGCTTGCTATTTGTCTTGCCTTGTTGCTCAATACGAAACGGAAAGGGATCAGCCTATATCGAACGCTGTTCTATATTCCGTCTCTCGTCCCGACGGTAGCGTTGGCGGTCCTTTGGCTCTGGATATTCAATGGTCAATATGGATTGCTCAATGAGGGGCTATCAAAGTTCGGAATCAAAGCGGTTCCTTGGCTGACTGATCCAAGTTGGGCCAAAGCTACCCTCATCATGATTTCGATGTGGGGCTGCGGGAATGCCATGGTGATCTACTTAGCCGGTTTACAAGACGTTCCGCAATCTCTCTACGAGGCTGGCGAGCTCGACGGTGCTTCGGCGTGGCAAAAGACCAAGAGCATCACGTTACCAATGATCTCTCCGGTCATTCAGTTCAACGTGATTATGGGCATCATTGGATCACTGCAAACCTTCGCTTTACCGTTCGTCATGTTCCCGGGAGGTCAGCCGGCCCGCTCGACTTACGTGGTGGCAATGTACTTGTACGACAATGCATTCCTCTATCAGCGGATGGGATATGCGAGTGCCATGGGTTGGGTGCTTTTCCTTGCCACGATGATCCTTTCTTGGGTCTCCCTACGATTGGGAGATCGGCATGTCCACTACGGAGGTGGAGCGTAATGCTTTCAAAGCAACAAAAAATTCTTTTAACAAAGGCTCTTCAGCTCGGAGCATTGCTCTTTCTGGCTTTCCTGTTTGCGCTTCCGCTAGTTTGGATGGTTGTGACGTCTTTAAAGCCGCTGGATGAGACGATGACGAGTCCGCCAAAGTGGATCCCGGACAGAATTCAGGTTTCGAACTACTCCGACGCGGTGACTTACGGTTCTAAAGAGCTGGGATACATCCCGTTTCTGCGCTATGCACAGAACTCTGTTCTTTTAGCGATTCTGTGCATCACCGGATCGGTGATTTCGAACAGTCTCGTTGGATATGCGTTTGGATGCCTTGATTGGAAAGGAAAGAGATGGCTCTTCGCGCTAACTCTGGCAACCATGATGGTTCCCGGTCCGATTCTAATTGTTCCTCTCTATAAGCTGTTTCGCGACTTCGGTTGGATTGGAACCTTCAGACCCCTGTGGGTTCCTACCTTCTTTGGCAGTGCCTTTAACATCTTCCTCCTCCGCCAGTTCTTCATGGCAATTCCAAAGGAATTGAGCGAGGCTGCGGTCCTTGATGGTGCCAGCCCATTTGGTGTGTTTCTTAAAGTCATCATCCCGCTTGCTAAGCCTGCGCTTACCGTTGTGGCCGTCTTCACGTTCCTTTGGTCTTGGAACGACTTCCTGGGACCCCTGCTTTATCTAACGGATCAGCGAAACTTCACCGTCTCACTCGGATTGCAAGCTTTCCAAAATCAACACACTGGAACGCCCTGGAACCTTCTGATGGCGGCGTCTCTGATGGTCATCGCGCCGGTAATTGTTGTTTACTTCGTCGCCCAAAAGGCATTTGTGCAAGGCATTTCCACCACGGGATTAAAATGATGGCTTCCAAAGATCAGGTCACCGCGAAGGCGCATATCGTAACGTTCGACACGTACACGGTCGGCGCTCCCGAGCAAGCTCCAATGTTCCTTGAAACTCGGGTGTATCAAGGAAGCAGTGGACGTGTCTATCCTCTTCCATTCTATAGCTCAGTCTCAACAACCAAGATTCCCAAGAGCTACGAAGCACTCTCGCTTGCGAACAAGTACGTCGAGTTAATGATCCTTCCTGAAATTGGAGGACGCATCCATATAGGATACGACAAGGTTTCGAACTACGACTTCTTCTATCGACAGGAAGTGATTAAACCAGCCCTTGTTGGACTAGCTGGCCCTTGGATCTCGGGTGGAGTCGAATTTAACTGGCCCCAACATCACCGGCCGAGCACCTACATGCCATGCGAATGGTGTCTTGAGCTTGAAGAAGATGGTTCGAAGATCTATTGGCTAAGTGAGCACGAACCAATGAATCGGATGAAAGGGATGCATGGTCTCAAGTTGCGGCCCGATAGTAGCCTCATTGAGCTCAAGGCAAGGCTCTACAATCGTACGCCGCTAACGCAGACCTTTTTGTGGTGGGCAAACGTGGCAGCCCGCGTTCACGAATTCTATCAATCATTCTTTCCAAAAGATGTCGCGTCGGTTGCCGATCACGCAAAGCGAGCAACCTCAAGCTTTCCAGCCTGCGATACATCGTATTACGGCGTTGCTTACGGCGAGCGTCCTTCAACCGGGGTTCCCGAGAATGAGGTTCCAAATCATTTCAATCCCCTCGCAGGTGTTGATCCGAATCGACTTGACTGGTACGCAAATATTCCCGTTCCCACATCGTACATGGTCACCGCGACCGACTTTGAGTTTTTCGGTGGCTACGATCATCAGGCTGAAGCTGGATTTATCCACGTAGCCGACCGAACAATCTCGCCCGGCAAGAAGCAGTGGACCTGGGGAAATCACGAGTTTGGATACGCGTGGGATCGAAACTTAACCGATGAAGGCGGGCCCTATGTTGAGCTAATGGCGGGTGTATATACCGACAACCAACCCGACTTTTCTTTCATTGCGCCATACGAGACAAAGGTATTCAGTCAGTTTTGGTACCCTATCCGCAAAATCGGACCAGCCGCAAACGCAACCCGACATGCAGCGCTATCAGTCGAAGGAAATCGTGTTGGAATCTGTCCTTCCGCTCCCATCGCGGGAGCGCTCCTAACCGTGCGATATGGAGATCATACTCGCGAAGAGACGGTAACCCTATCGCTAGAGGACCCACTCATCCGGATCTACGATTCCGAAGTTCTTTCCGCATCATTGGTGTCCGCAGACGGGGTCGAGCTTGTATCATTTGACTTTTCTACGCTCAGTGCGCAGCCCGCACCTGTGCAGGCTCAAGAGCCAAAATTGCCGTCAGAAGTTGAATCCGTTTCTGAGCTTCATCGCATCGCAGTCCATCTAGACCAGTACCGCCACGCGACTAGAGCGCCTGAGGACTACTGGTACGAGGCTCTCCGTCGTGACCCTGGACACGTTGAGAGTCACGTGTGCCTTGGCAAACGAGCCCTGCAGCGAGGTCTGTGGGCGGAAGCTAAGAATCGGTTCAAATCTGCGATTGAATTACAGACAAAACTGAACCCGAACCCAAATTCTGGAGATGCCTACTATCTGCTCGGGGTAACGGAGGAGTTGTGTGGCGAATATTGGTCCGCCTACAATCACTTCGGCAAAGCCGCCTGGAACTACGCAACGAAAGGAGCTTCGCATATGGCAATGGCGCGTATTGCGATGCGAGGAGGCAAGTACGATCATGCACTAAGCCTTCTGTCCACTGCAAAGCTCTCGCTCGGAGATGCGAACGACTTGCATTGTATGGAAGCTCATTGCCTCCGCAAACTCGGTGGGCAAGCCAGGTCAAAAGATGTTCTCGACCCCTTACTCAAAGTCGATCCGCTAGACCATTGGGCGCTCTACGAACTCCACATGCTCCCGGATTCGACCTCGGATGATATCACTCGGCGTTATAACACCGCCGTTTTGGAGAACTTCCAAGCTCGACTAGACTTGGCAATTAACCTAGAAGAAGTAGGGGCCGAACTCGAAGCCCGCGAACTCATCGGACAAGTCGCAGACATTGATCCGATGGCTAAAGTATTTCTGGGAGAACGGTGCCCGCAACCGGCGAAGCTGGCTGACCTGTTTCCAAATCGGCTTCAAGAACTTAGGAAACTTGAATCTCACGTCGAGCATTTTACAGACGATGCTGTCGCCTTGATGTTGCTCGGGAACTTCTACTACGACCGTCGGCGACACCTTGAGGGCATCGTATGCTGGGAAAAGGCAGTAGAAGCAAACCCAAGTTTGGCCGTTGCTTGGAGGAACCTCGGAATTGGCAAGTTTAACATCCAAGGTGACGCAACAGCATCAATGACTTGCTATGAAGCAGCGATGGAAGCTGATCCAGGAGAAGCTCGATTCCTCTACGAACGAGATCAACTCGACAAGCGGCTAGGAACGCCCGCTACAGAACGATTAGCCCGCTTGGAAGCTAAGCCTGATCTCATCTCAATGCGAGATGATCTAACGCTAGAGTACGCCACTCTTCTCAACATCACCGGCAATCCGCGGCGAGCCGTACAGGTCCTGAGCAGCAAGACTTTCACTCCCTGGGAAGGCGGAGAAGGTATCGCCCTTGGTGCCTGGGCAAGAGCACAAGAGCTTTTAAGCCGAGAAGCCGAGGAACCTGAGCAAAAACTGCAACATATTCTTGCCGCAATCAATCCCCCCGAGAATCTCGGCGAAAGCCGACATGCACTAGCCAACGCCAGCAACCTCTGGTACCACGCAGCGACCCACTACGCGGCACTGGGAGACCATGCGTTGGCTCAAAGCTACTATGAACGCGCTGCCAACTTTAAAGGTGACTTTCAAGAGATGAGCGTTCTTCAGCACTCGGAACTTTCCTATTTCCAAGCTAGATCACTTCAGGCACTTGGGAGGTCCGGCGAAGCGGAGATTATGCTTCTAGCCCTGAAAGACTACGCTATTCAGCTCCGGACTATGACGGCCAAAATCGATTACTTCGCAACATCGCTACCAACAATGCTTCTGTTTAAAGATAATCTACAGGCTAGACAAAACAAGTCAGCCGATCTTATGCTTGCGCAAGCCCATACGGGCTTAGGCAACTTTGAATCTGCACAGCTCGCGCTAAACTTAGCACTTGCATACGATCCATATTGCCCATTCGCCCTCGATCTAGCGCAGGAGCTAAGCTAATGCAGATTTCACTCGCCGGTAGCTGGCAAGTTGCACTTGACCCCAAAGGGGAGTTCAGCGAAAGTCAAATCAAGAATGTTCCAGCGCAAACGGCCATGCTGCCTGGATCACTAGATGAGAGCGGAATTGGCGAAGTCAATCTCGAACAAGGATATCTAGGAGGACTCTCTCGAAAGGTCTCTTATGTTGGTCCAGCCTGGTTTACACGAAGCGTAGCGGTTCCCGCTGAGCTTCGCAACCAAATAGTCGAATTAGTGCTAGAACGCTGTCACTGGTTCTCCGATCTTTGGGTCAATGGCGTGCACATTGGACGCCGAGAAAGCCTGAGCGTCGCGCACCATTATGAATTTGAACTAACCGAAAGTGAGCAAGTAGAACTCACGATTAGGATTGACAACACTCCAGTCATTCCTATCGGTCGAATTGGACATGCGCTCACAGACTGGACCCAAACAAATTGGAACGGCATCATCGGCGAAATGACCATTAGGTCGATTGATGACCGAATCAAACTAAAGAGTGTCAGCCGGACCCACAGTGATTTCTCCATCCGTGGCAAGGCAACTGGGGAGGTTCACATTGCGTTGTCTGATGGCGAAACCCTCTACTCAAAGCAGACCGAAAGCGGTGAATTTCAGATTGACATACCGCTAAACAGATTGCCCGAGTGGAGCGACGAAAACCCGTCTCTAAGTCAACTTCGACTGAGTAACGGAACCGAATCGTGTTCACTTTCCTTGGGACGGAGGACCTTTGTCGCAGAGGGCCGGTTCTTCAAGTTGAATGACCATTTCGTCTTCCTCCGCGGGACGCTTGAGTGCTGCATATTCCCAAAGACAGGCTATCCTCCTATGGATACCGAGTCATGGGCCGGACTATTTAAGAGAGTGAAGGAGTTTGGTCTTAACCACGTTCGCTTCCATTCTTGGTGCCCGCCAGAAGCCGCCTTCCTTGCCGCAGATGAAGTAGGAGTCCTTCTACAAGTCGAATGCCCACTTTGGACGGGTCACTGGGCGCTAAGCTCCGATCCGGAGCTGATGCGCTTCATCAGCGAAGAAGCATTCCGAATCTTGGAAGCCTATTCCCACCATCCCTCATTCGTCCTCTTCTGCCTTGGGAATGAGATGTCATTCTATGGCGAAGAGCCTCCGGTAGATGCACTACTATATTCACTTAAGACGAAGTATCCGCATATTCTCTTCAACTTCTCGAGCCACGGAACGCATCTGAGCCCGGCTTGCGATTACTATGTGCAAGCCGACAACGGTAAGCCTGGCGCCGATAACGAGCCACTACGCGGCAGTACCTGGTTCGGCGTTGGTTCAAGATTCGACCGCGAAGCGCCAAGTTCCATCCTCAATTGCGATAAGGCAGCACATCAGTTTGATCGCCCGGTCATTGCGCATGAAGTCGGAGAATGGGCCGTTTTCCCGGATCTGTCTGAGATACCAAAGTACGACGGCGTCCTAGAACCACGAAACTTCAAGAAGATCGCGGAGCAACTGAAAGAGCGAGGAATGCTTGATCAAGCTGCAGACTTCACGAACGCCTCTGGTCACCTTAGCTCTAAGCTGTACAAAGAAGAAATTGAGACGCTAATGCGGACATCCAACCTTGCCGGGTACCAACTGCTTGGTTTGTCCGATTTCCCCGGTCAAGGTACGGCCACAATCGGAATGCTAAACGCCTTTTGGGAACCCAAAGGTTTTGTCTCAGGAGAGGAATTCCGGCGCTTCGTATCCCCAACGGTTCCGTTGCTCAGTCTCCCGAAGTTTGTTTGGACGAGGGACGAGGTGGTGAAAGGGACCGTGAGAATCGCACACAGTGGTCCAAGCATCAATGAGGAAGCTACATGGTCGCTATCCGATGAGAACAATCAGTGCTTGCGCTCCGGTTCACTCGGTCGGTTTGACGTCAAGTCCTTCAGAGAAAACGAGATCGGCACGCTGGAAATTTTGCTCACCGATTTGCCGGCACCGGCGCGGTATGAGGTTAGAGTCGCCGTAGGCCAGCACGAGAATGTCTGGACCATCTGGAGCTTTGAACCCGAACCGGTGCTTCCAGAAGTCATTGGCGCAAAGGTGTTCCACTGGTACCGTGCAGATGCTCGACAGGCAATTCTGAATGGTGAAAAAGTTTGGTTACGCCTTAACCCAAGCAAGAGCCATATGGGAATAGCGGGACGCTTCGCCCCCGCCTTTTGGTCGCCAATTCATTTTGTCGAGCAAGTTGGCACGCTAGGAACCCTCATTAAGTCAGAGCACCCCGCCTTTGCCGAGTTCCCGACCGAGAACCATTCCGACTGGCACTGGTGGGAGGTACTGATGAAGTCGCAGTCGCTCAACCTCAGCTCGTTCCCGGCAGAGTTTTCGCCAATGTTACAGGTAATTGATCGCTATGAGCGTAACTATAAGTTGGGAGCCATCTTTGAAGCAAAGATCGGCTCTGCTTCGGTTCTCGTAACATGTATCGATTTCGACACTCCAAATCGTGTAGTCGCCCAACCGCTCGAGCGCTCAATAAGGAGCTACCTCAATTCGTCTAGTTTCAGTCCGCAGCAAACAGTAGAGTTGGGCCAGTTAGACCTTCTCTTCCGACACAATCCATGACCACTCTCCTTGCATTAGCGACCATGAAGATCCTTTTCCTTACAGATATTGGTGTAGAACATTGGCAATCTGGATTCGATCAAACCCAGCTGAATCGAGCGGTCGGAAGAGGTCCGTTACTTGTTAAAGGGGTGACCTATTCCAACGGAATTGGAACTCATGCCCATGGCGGAGCAAGTTTCCTTCTAGATGGCGATGTACTTTCCCTCCGAGGCATGGTCGCAATCAACGACACCGGTCGAAAAGGTTCCGTCGAGTTTTCAGTTTGGGGAGATTCGAAGCAACTCTGGACAAGCGGAATCGTCCGGGGCGGTTCAGACCCCGTGAAGTTTGATGTGGATCTAAAGGGAGTCAAACAACTCACGTTGGTCACGTCAGATGGTGGAAGCGGCGATGCAGAAGACCACGGCAACTGGCTCGATACTTCATTCACCTATAATGGAAATAAGCCAGAACCCACGCGATACAAGAAGCCTCTCACCCTGTTTCCAAGAGAAACCCACCAAACCATGAGCAACTTTGGTGCCTCGGATTCATGGACCGTAGAACCACTGATCCATTGGTCAGAAGACAAGCGGAAAGAAGTGGCCCGCTTACTGTTTGATAAGAAGACGGGCGCAGGTCTCAGCGGTTGGAGGCATAACCTGGGTGGCGGGCTAAACGATGTGTCCATTACCATGGCCCTTCGCCAAGCCGACACCTACGACGCTGGTGATGGCAAGTTCGACTTTACAAAGGTCCCTGGACAAAGGTGGATGCTGAAAGCGGCCAAAGACTATGGCGTTGAGAGCATGCTAGCCTACGCAGTCAGCCCCCCAACGCGACTGACGAGAAACGGCCTAACCAACTGCACGGATGGCCTAGGCACAACGAACCTTAAGGAAGGTGCGGAAGGCGCTTTCGCAAAATACCTTGTCGGGGCCGTTAAGCACTTTGTCGATCAAGGTTATCCTTTCAAGTTCATCAGTCCGATAAACGAACCAGACTACGAGTGGAACGGCGCCCCCAACCCGACCACCCAGGAAGGTTGCCGTGCAAGCAACGAAGATCTCGTGAAGATTACGACCGCACTGGCAAAGGAAGCAAAGAGCAAAGGGCTAGGAATCAAGGTCGTGACTCCAGAAGCAACCAGCCCCTATATCGGTTACGACAAGAACCCGACTATCAGCAAGAAGTACGGAGCCGAATACGGCGACTATTCGTCCCTCTTTGCCGATCAAAAGGAATGGCGAAAGGAAGTTGCGCCCATCTATGGCTACCACTCCTACTTTGTCGAAAAGCTGGACAATATGAAGTCGGTGCGAACGAAGCTCGGAATCGAGCTCAAGAAAGCTGGCCCACTAGAAGTCTGGATGACTGAGTTTTGTCACCTGCAAGGACCAAACGGAGAAGGCGGCCGTGGTCGCGACCTAGGCATGTCTACCGCCCTAAACATGGCTCGTCTCATGCAGTTGGATATCACAGAAGTCGGCGCGTCCGCCTGGCAATGGTGGCTAGCCGTCAGTGATGCCGACTTTAAGGATGGCCTAGTCTATGTCGATGATCTGTACCAACCAAACGGTTCAGTCTACGCATCAAAGTCGCTGTGGGTAATGGGACAGTTTGCTCGTTTCGTTCGCCCAGGCTATCAGCGAATCAGTATCAATGGGCCGTTCGCAGATGTCACCGCAACGCTTGTCAGCGCGTACAAGAATCCGCAGACTTCCGAGTTAGTTGTCATCCTTGTGAACCCGGCAACCCAATCGGATCGAGTTCAAGTATCGGTGGAAGGGAAGCATAGCGCCAAAGCGTGGATCACTTCCGACCGACCAGGCCACAACATCGCCCCCCTCCGCGTCCCTTCCTTAGCCTCGGTAGAAGTCCCGTCCAGAAGCGTCATCACCCTGGTTCTGACTCCGAAAGCGACAAAGAACTTAACCGAAATGGCCGTTCAATAACCGCGCCACGGCCGGCCCACCTTCGGGCCGGCCGTGGTTTACCAGAAATGCCCTTATATTCAGTGCGGTACAAGGAGAGAGAGGAGATGAGCAGAAGCCTCTCGGCTGCCCGCATCGATAAGACTGCCGCCGCGATTCTTCGAAGACCATTGCGTAAAATTCGGCAATGGCCGGTTGGAAGAAGTCAAGGTCGGTGAATGCTTGGACCCTCGCCGCCGATCTAGAATTGCTCGAATCTCCACCATCCGGATTCATCTGGCAAGTGCCCGACGAGGTGTGGGCCTTGGACGAGAAGTCTCGAAAAAGCTGGTTTCTGCAGTTCGATTCGTCGTACGAGTGGTGCTCAATCGACGACCGCTGGTTCCTTCGCGGAGACCTAGAACTCCCCTACACCGATCGCGCCGGAGCCTGGAAATGGGGTGTCTGGTGCGAAGTCGATGATTCGGTCATCGACAAATACGTTGAACTAGAGGACGTCGACGGCTCCAACGAACCCCGCATGTTCGGCAAACTAGCCTGCAAAATCCCCCTCCACCCCGACTCGCTCGGCTTAACGGTCAAAATCCAACTCGGCCTGGCAGGCCAACCACCGAAGTTGCTCCTTTCGGCAGATTTGGTTCATTTGCTGGTTCTGGAGCAACGGAACGGGATCGATGAGGAGCGTGACCACGAGATCGTCGCGGCAGTGACGGGGTGGGCGGGCTCGATCGATTTGATTCTTAGGTGAAAGAAAGGAGAGACGAGCGTACCGGCAAATTAAGAACTGAATCCAGGAGCCAAATCGAAGAGCCGGATCACGGATGGAGTACCACCATGTCTCGCCACTCGTGTCGGTTTTTTCCTGACCGTAGTCACTGGTCTATTCCGTGGCGCCGGTGGACTTTAGCGGCGAATCACGCAACCTCAGCTATCTGACTCAAACTTCCAGAGAATTTTTACGCAGTCAGCACGCGCATTTGCTCAAGCCAGTCTCGAAATGTGGGGACCGAAATTCCGTTCATTCACGAATACGAAGGTACTTGTAGCAGGCCGCTATAAACCTAGATTTCAAGGGAGAACGCTTCATCACTAACGACTTTGGATGCCGACAATTGTGGGATACTTGAAACAGGATGCAGCAAGTGGACACGTTCCAGCAAATTTATGATTTCTATTGTGAGCATGGTCGAAAAATGCGCGTTCACGAGAATTGCGGCTGGATCGACAAACCAGAGCATATTCTGCATGAATTAGGAAGAACTATCACTGCCGATGACTTGGATCTACAATATATTGCCGCGAATATTAGAGCGCAGTTGGACCGATTACGTCTCGCAAATTATGATGCCTATGTTGGGATTGACGATACTGGGTCTTTTTTGTTAACGAAACGTTCGTCGTCTCAGTCTGCTCGAGGTCTTTTAGGATTCAACCAATCAACCTCGCGTAGTGCAGCTTCAGAGATTGCGACTTACGAGTTATCTGATTATCTAATCGATAACCCTTCTGTCCAGGAATGCAAGTTACTCTTCGACGTTATCAATCAGAGACAGGATGAGAACGCTTTTCACAGCGTACTTAAATCCTGTCCTTCTTTACTGTCACGGACTTGGCTCGCAGGACACGGCACATATGCTATCTCAAAACCACGACTAGGAGCCGAGTATGTTCCAGACTTTTTGATTGCAGGGTGCAACTCGATGGGATTAAATTGGGAGATTGTTGAGCTTGAAGCGCCGACCGACCAAGCATTCACCGCAGGCGGGCGACCTTCCCTTGCTTTGCGTGAGGCGATTCATCAAATTCACGATTGGCGGGCCTGGATCCAGTCGAATGAAGATTATGTGACTCGGCCAAAAGCGGAGCATGGACTGGGTCTATACGGGTTGACCAGAGATGTACCTGCCGTAATTTACATTAGTACTGACTTCAGCTCACATCGTGCTTCACAGTCCGAGATACTGCGTTTACGAGAGCGAGAACAGATCTACGTCCGTACTACGCTCTCGCTTTTGGCTACTGCGATTGACCGCTGCCCCCAGAAGATATCCGGAGAGCGACTCCGTGAGTGCAGAAGCGCTACTAGTGACAATCTATCATTCATTGGCAGGATAATAGAGTCTCTTTTGGACTTAATATGACTCGCAGACGGCTAACCGGGGAACAGAATTTTCTTTATGGATTCTGAAGCTATGTTAACTAAAATCTTCTGAAGGATTTCTCCTCCAGCCGATACAGCCGTCTTCACGCTTGACCAAAGAGGATTTGGCTCCTTTGCTGCTTCTTCCGCTTTATTTAAGGCAACTTCAGCTTTTGTGCGAAGGTCCCCTTCGGGAGTGCTTTGAAGCGCAGCCCGAGAAGCTTCAAAGGCTCCGAGCAACTCGTCCAGTTCCAATTTCGTCACGTGGGCAGCTTCTTCGGCGATCATATTCATTTGACCACCGGAACCGCCGCCTTCAACGACTTGAACCTGCTGGTTCGTTGAGTTAAACTCGTATTTTGCACCTGAAGCCATGTTTTGTATTATAACCGTTTGAACGGAGGAAATCAGTTCAGGTCCGGAATTTTCTGTAAATCGGGACTTTATCGCTATCGCTTCGACAGCATCTATTTGTAGGACATAGTACGTCACCGATTCGCCAGATTTTTGGTCGCTCTCGCAGCGTGGACATCGCGCATCATTTGGCGAAAAAGGGATATTACAATTACTGCACTCTGGCCATAACTCTTCAAATATTGTCTCTGCGGTCTGAAAAAATTCGAGAAGGGGTTTCGCTTCTGCAGATGTCAGGTTCGTTTCGGCGCACAACTCCGCGAGTTGAAATCTTGGGAATGCCGAATGCGCGATTCTCCCGGCTAAGAACTTATCGAGCCGTCGAATGTCGGCGGTCTTTAGAGGCTTCTCACGAATTAACTTCGAGGATACGGTCAAGTACGCATCGAACATCGCTTTCCTCCGCTTCGCCGAGAATTGTGATAGAGTCGTCTTTTGCAAAGAGAACGGTGTGGACTCTATTCTTAAGATGTTGGTCGGTACTCCAATAGCAATTCGAGAGCCAATTCGGCGCCGAAGTTAGTGACGCCATCGCGGCAGATAAATCAGGATTCGACCTAATATCTTCTTCGCTAGTCTCACTTAGCGCTTCCAAGTAAAAGTTCATCAACTTGCGCCGAGCCTTTACGACTTTGAGCGGATGGGTTTTGAAGCCCGGGTCATTGAGATTCGCTATTGCCATTGCGATTGATGCTCTAGATGTTTGTGGGGTTACGCTGAGGGCATCCGCTAGAATTCTCCTTATGAATGTCGAAAACCGTTGCAAATTTCCTTTCGTGAAGATTCTCTTTTCAGACGTCATGACGAGTTCTTCTTGAAACCGGACCTCGACCATAGAAGTTAGTTCAATCGGTGTCTGACGAAATGCTTTCCACATTACATCTGGCTCGTTCTTGTCTTGGTAAGGCTCCGGCTCCCGAAGTAAGTCCTCAAGGACGTGCTTGCGTGTCGCTGTTACGCGCAACAAACTAGCATCTGCGGCTATTTCTACATCTAGATCGGGAGGGGTCAGCACTTGCTTTTCGGGAGTATCGGATTCCGCAATTTCCCTGTGCAATGAGTCCTGTAATCGGCGGACTTTCTCCCTAATATCTTGGACTTTTTGGAGATCATCTACCTGAGATGGAGAAAGAGAATAAAAGGATATGCTCTGGTTTCCCCATCGGTCATGCTCCTGGACTAGGCGCTGAAGGGTGCCTCGAATGGCAGGCGTTTCGGCTAGGGCTACTTTAAGCCTTTCACGCAGTTTGTCACGAGAGCCGCTTTTGGCCTGTCCTGAATTTGCAAGTGCCATTCGAACATAGTCAAGTTTGTGCTTGATCGCTCTCTCGATAAGTTGATTGTCTGTCACTTGATCGTTTTATCCTCAGGTGTGCTTAATATGCACGTTTATACGATCACTAGGACGGGCGTGCCTAGCTAGATGATTCAGGTGTTGATGAATCCCCAGACCATCTTTTTGTTCATCGTCGAATGTTTAGGGGCGGGCTGCAAGTCGCTGTTTCGTGCACATTACTGCTGGGGCACCACCGAATGATTCCCAATCGGCGGCAAAGTCTCCGTTCCCTGCCCAGACCAGGTGACCAACACCTTCTCACCCTCAAGCTTCACCTGGTGTGCCAAGTCTCGGCTCAAGAACTCACCCGAACGCAAATGCGCCAACGGGCGGCGGCTGGACGGAGCAACCACGACCGGCTGACCGGTGAGTTCAAGCTCAGTCCAGTAGTTTTCAAACTTTCCAACTTGCATAATCGGCCTTGCAGACATCGGACCTTCTTCTCTCACACGTGCCTCCGCGAGCTTCACCCACGCCGCACGCCTCGGACAGCCGGTGAGGGTTCCATCCTCCTTCAACGCCTTTGGTTGTTCATCGCGGCTAGCTGCAGAAATGCTTGCGACCACGAGTAAATGAAAATGCCGGTTTCCTGAAATGCTGCTTGGTTTGACCACGATTAACGGACACGCACTAGAACTTGGCATAAAAACACAAGAAGGAAAATTGTAACAAGCGGCGCGTTAGTGCTGCGGTAGTATCGGCGCATGGGCGATGTCGAGTTCCAGATTGCAAATCGCCCATGGCTGGATGCCGTGCCGGACTTTATCCGAAGGGCGATTCCCAGCGCAAAGTCCGTTCGCGGTCCGACGGGGGTGCATGCGCTGTACGACGACAGCCCGGACCAGCGGGCAACGCTACGCTACGAAGTGGGCGATCCGAACCACCGGGAGGTGGTGGTCAAGGTCAACCATTTTCCGTTTCTGTCTGGCTCAGCCGCGGCTCATCGACTTGTCCACCGTTGCTCTCCCGCGAACGTCCCCGAAGTGATTGCAACCGAGGAAACTGGAACGGGTTCCATGATTCTGTTGGCAACGTTCGAAGGTTCGCCGTTCGATTCAGCCTCCGGACCTGCACCGCTCCGAGGTATGGCCAGCACCTTGGCAAGAATTCAGGTTGATTGCACCGCCGAATCGGACTCGGAAGCCGGTTTAACAACGATTGAGCCCGCGGACCTTCCCCGGATGTTTGAAGAGTGCTTCGAAAATATTCAAGCCCACTATCCGGTTTGGCAGACAGACGACGGCAAGCTAGAAAAAGCGATGGGTTTTCCAGCGGCCGACGTTCTGAATCGGCTCTCGAACTTGCGCCCGAATGTGGGTCGATGGGTTCAACTATTGGAGGAATCCGAAATCGCGCTGTCGATTGAACACGGGGATTGTCATTCCGGGAATGCGATTTTGCGGAGCGACGGAACGGTCCTGATATTCGACTGGGAAAACGCTTGCATCTCCCATCCCTTCCTGTCCGCGGAAAAGCTGCTCACCTCCGGCTGGGGAATGGACACCGGCAACTCGGGCGGGCCGTGGGGCTACATTCGAAGGACACCTACTCAAGATGAATTGAAGGCTGCCTATTTGAGCGCGTTCGGTGAACCGAGTTCAACACTAGAACGATCGTTCGATGCCGCCATGTGTCTCGCCGTGATCAAAGAGATGCACCACGAAATGGACTGGGCACGGCTATGCGGATGGAAAGACCTAAACCCAGAATGGACCGCCCAACTCATCAACCGCATGTTTCAGCATGTCCAGCTGGTCAAAATCTGATCGAAATCAGACGACGCAGCTCAGTCCTGACGCTTGCCCCTTGGCTCCCGAAGAACACGTAGCTTCAATTTTGGAAGTGAGCTTCTGTCCCGGAGCCTCTCTCCGACCGAATCCTCGACAATTCAAGAAATCGCAGGTTGACGTTTCCTGTCCGCCGCCCCTACAGAAGTGTGGGGCAATTCAGTCGAAAACAAAAAATTTACATTCCGCGCCTAAGGCGGGAGCATTAATAAATAAATTTTTGGCCATCCAACCGCCGACTTGGACGGGGCGGTGAAGGGAATAAAGGACAGGACCGGAATGGTTCAAACGAACCCGAACCCCCGAACAAATCCGAACCAACCCGGACCAAGAATGGGCTGCGGAAGGTCCAGAACGGACCGAAAGAGAAGTGGTGGAGGCAAGGGGATTCGAACCCCTGACCCTCTGCTTGCAAAGCAGATGCTCTACCAACTGAGCTATGCCCCCGAACGATTAGGAATTGTACCACTCACGATCTCGCGAAAGAAAGTGATCATCATCGGCATCGCTTCCGAAGTGAATCGGTGCCCATCCGGATGGACGTAAGTAATCACCGGCGTCGCCCCGTCGTACCGCGTGGTGTATTCGGCGATCTTCTTGCCGTCTCCCCGATGGCCGTCGATCCGAAGTACCCGGTTGATCGATCGGCGCTGGCTCGCAAAGCTTACGATCGTATCCGTCTCCCCGGCCATGATGAAGGCGGGTTTAGGTTCAATTGGCATCAATCCGACCGGGGAGGCCGAAGGTCCAAAAGCCGCAAACTTGTCGCCGCGCTTCGACCAAAGCAGGTAGGAGAACCGGCCGCCGTTACTGTGGCCCATCGAGAAAGTTCGGGAAGGGGCAACTCGAAATCGGGAGGAGACGTCCTTCAAAACCGTATCGAAGAAGGCCAAATCGCGGTCGCCCTGCTCACCCGCGTTCTGCTGCCAGCCGTTCTTTTCGCCATTAGGATCAGTCATCCCCGGCGTCGGTATGCCCTGCATGTAAACAACAATTGCTTCTGGCCAGAGCTGTTCCAACCGGAAACTCCGCGCCGCATTCCGTCGGTTACCACCATGGCCGTGGAATCCAAAAATCAACGGCGGATTCGGAGTCGAGCGAGAAGGCGCAATGATCGTCGCTTCGCGCTGAACGCCGGCAACGTCATACACTTTTTCTTCGGCAGAAGAAACGGAAAGCAGCAAGGCAACGGCAACAAATGGCATGCCAGCATTGACCGGCCATTTTGCCAAGAGTTCACTAGATCGGTGTCAAACTGAGGCTCATGTCGCCAAGACTCGCTTTTGCCCTCGATGCGGCCCACAAAGCCGGCAAATTCACCCTCGCCTTGTTCCAAACCGGAACGATGGTGGATACCAAAAGCGACGACACCCCGGTAACCGCCGCCGACCGCGGCGCCGAGCGAATCATCCGCGAACTGATCGAAAAGCAGTTCCCGAACGACCACATCCTCGGTGAAGAAGAGGGTGGCGACGCCGCCGTAGCCGACCGCTGGGTCATCGACCCGATCGACGGAACCAAAGCCTTCGTCGCCGGAGTTCCAAGCTACAGCACCCTGCTCAGCTACGAAGTCGACCGCCGCCCCGTCCTCGGCATCGCCTACTTCCCGGGCCTCGACCTCATGTTCTTCGCCGAAAAGGGAGAAGGCGCCTACGTCAACGGCCGCCCGATTCACGTCAGCAAAAAAGGGCTCGATGGCAGCATCCTCTGCTGCGGCAGCCTCCGCACCATGCAGCGCCTCAACCGCCTCGATCCGTATCTAAAGGCGGGCGAGCGCGCCATGGACGTCCGAACCTGGGGCGACGCCTACGGCTATGCCCTCGTTGCCTGGGGCAAAGCGGAAGCCATGATCGACCCCCGCGTCGCCCTCTGGGATGTCAGTAGCGTCGGACTCATCGTCACCGAAGCCGGCGGCAAGTTCACCACGCCCGATGGCGGAGACGGCTACACGCCCATCGACGCCAACGGCGGCTACGCTGCCCTGGCAACCAACGGCGTGGTCCACGACGAACTCGTCGAGATGTTCCGGGCTGCATGAGACTGCTCGGCGTAGATTTGGGAACAAAGCGCATCGGCTTGGCCATCGGCGAAAGCTCGCCCCAAGTCGTCTCGCCGCGCCCGGCCCTGACCGCGCGTGGCAAGCTGACCCTCGACGCCGAACAAGTCGCCGCCAAAGCCAAAGTGGAAGAAGTCGACGGCATCGTCGTCGGCCTACCGGTAGAGCTAGACGGCACCGAGGGCCGCATGGCAAAGGTAATGCGCCAGTTCGGCGCAAACCTTGAAGATCTAGGCTACAAAGTCCACATGGTCGACGAAAGCTTCACGAGTGTCGAAGCCACCGAGGCCATGGCCGGGCTCGATATGACCGAAGCCGAACGCCGAAAACGCCGCGACGGCGAAGCCGCCTGCCGAATCCTAGAGCGATTCTTCCGGGGGCAAGCATGAACCGCCGACCGCTAATCATCTTAGGTGTCTGCCTGTTCCTGGTCGTAGACCTCATCCTAGCGAGCGTCTGGTTCAAGTTCCGCCTCGCCCCAAAGCCAAACGGCGAACCGAAACTCATCCGGTTCGAATCCAGAACAAGCCTGGAGAACGCACTCGGACGACTCCAGACCGAAGGTTTCATCACCGACGCCTTCGCCGCAAACCTGTTCTCGCGTCTAGAGCGAACCCCGCAAACGGTCCAAACCGGAACCTACGAACTCCGCCCCGGAATGGAACTCGGTGAAATCTTCCGAGTCCTGCAAAAGCCAATCCGCCAAATGGTGCGCATGCCCGAAACCAACTGGGCCCGCCGCTCGGCGAACCTGCTGCAAAAAGCGAACGTCTGCGAAGCCGACGAATACATGGCGCTGGTGAACGACCCATCCGCCTTCAAGGACGTCGTCAAGTTCCCCCTTCCGGAGAAGTCGCTAGAAGGCTATCTCTACCCCGACACCTACGATTTCCCACCCCTCCTCGGCGCCCGCGGCGTCATCCTCCGCCAACTCGCCAACTTCGAAAAGAAAGTTTGGGACGGGTTGAATCAGCCCAAAGACCTCCATCGGGTCATCACCATCGCCTCTTTAGTCGAGCTAGAAGTCAAGGAAGACAACGAGCGCCCCATCGTCGCTGGAGTCATCGAAAACCGCATCGCCAAAGGCATGCGCCTCCAAATCGACGCCGCCATCAACTACGGCATCCAAAAGTGGCGACCCCTTCTGCGGAGCGAATACAAGAGCATCGACTCGCCCTACAACCTCTACCGAAACGACGGCCTACCACCCACGCCAATCTGCTCACCCACCGTCAAAAGCATCCAGGCCGCTCTAAACCCCGCCCGACATTCATACTTGTATTACGTGGCCATGCCGACCGGTGAATCGCGCTTCGCCGCCAGCATGGAAGAGCACGGCAAGAACATCCGAGCAAGGAAAACAGCCCAACGAGCATTGCGAGCATTACGGCAAGGTCTAACAGAATGAAAACTTGGAAAACCGGCGAATTTGATCATGCCCTCGTCGGTCGAGGCTTCCGCAAGTTCACTCCAGCCGAAGCCGTCCACGGCCTAAAAGAAGTTGACCTTGATCGCCTGAAAGCCCGGAACAAGAAGCTCATCCTGCTAGACGTCGATCACACTCTGGTTGAATGGAAAGGTGAAGCACCCGCTGCCGGCGTTGCCGAGTGGCTCAAGAAAGCGCAGGAAATGGGCTTCCAGCTCTGCCTGATCAGCAATACCCGCCGACCAGCCCGGCTCATGCGCCTCTCTGAATCCCTCAACATTCCGGTGGTACGTGGTCGAATGAAGCCCAGTCGAGCCATGTTCCGCCTCGCCCTGGTCAAGTTCAACTGCGCCCCCGAAGAAGCGATCATGGTCGGCGATCAATTAGTTACCGACATTTTTGGCGCGAACCGGAGCGGAATCGACGCAATCTGGGTTGAAAAGATGGACGGCCCGGAGTTCAAAGGCACTGCCCTCAACCGCGCCATCGAGGGATTCTTGAAAACTCAGATCTATAAAGCACTCATCATGCGAGAAGAAGGCGAGGGCGGACCGGCGGCGCAGGAACGTACGCTCCTCAAGCAGCTTTCGCGGTTTGTGGTGGTCGGCGGAACGTCGTTTGTCATCGACACCTTTGTGAAGCTCGTCATCATGCGCTTCACCGGTCTCGGCCTGTTCATCGGCGGCGCTTTACAGGGCACGTTCGTTCAAGAAATCCTCCGCAGTTCCGATCCGCTCAAGTTGGCTTCGCCCGTAGCCGGATTGATCGCCTGGGGAATCGCTACCTTTAACAGCTTGATCTTTAACCGGTCGTGGACTTTTGAGGCGGTAGGCAAAGCCCCTCGTGCCGTGCAGGTACGAAAGTTCTATGTCGTCACGACAGTTGCCGCTTTGCTAAACATCGGTCTGTTTTCGTTCTTCTTCAACGTGCTGCCCGGGGATAGCGTTTTGATGGCAAACGTCCTTGCCGCCGCCATCGTGGCGGTTTGGAACTTCCTCGGCCAGCGGTACTACGCATTTCGAGCCTCGGCCGAATGAACCTTGTGTATCCCTGGCGCCATGCGCGCTCGGCTCGCTTCGCCGTAATCGGCGACCCGGTCAGCCATTCGCTGTCGCCAAAGATGCAGAACGCCGCGCTTCGCGAGCTCGCCGAGCCGGGGGAATACATCGCGGTGCAGGTGCCGGAATCTGAGGTCGGGCCGGCGCTCGATCATCTCGCGGACCTCGGATTTGAGGGGATCAATGTCACGGTTCCGAACAAAGCCGCCGCATGCCGTTGGTGCCGCACGGTTTCTGAGTTTGCCGCTACCGCAGATGCGGTTAACACCATCGCGCTTGGCTCACGCGCGGGCATCAACACCGACGGACCGGGCTTTTTGGAAACAATCGCCGCTTATCCAGGACGACGTGCAACGGTACTCGGGGCAGGAGGATCGGCCCGGGCGGTTGTGCTTTCCCTCGCGGCGGCCGGGTACGAAGTCCGGCTTTGGAACCGAACGGAATCCCGGGCGACCGAGCTTGCCGCGCTCGTACCTGGCTTAACGGTCCTGAATAAGCCAAGCGTTGCGAATGCCGACATCGTGATCAACGCAACGAGTGCGTCCCTTGGCGGCGACGGGTTGAACCTAGATTGGTCTGAAGCGGAGCCGCACGCTTTGGCTTACGACCTCATGTACAGCGCGGAACCAACGGTGTTTCTGGCTTCCGCGGGCGATCGTCCGAAGTTGGATGGCCGTGAGATGCTGGTCGCCCAAGGCGCGCTTGCCATGGAGTTTTGGCTCGGTCGTCCGGTCCCGCGCGAGCCGATGCGGCGGGCGGTGGGAATTTGATTCTCGACGCGAACACCGAGAACATTGCCCGGTGTGCCGCCGCGTTGCTTGCCGGTGAATTGGTGGTCATGCCAACCGAAACGGTTTACGGTCTTGCTGGTTTAGCCCGCAATCCCTCAGCGGTGCGCCGGATCTACCACGTAAAGAGTCGGCCGTCCGAAAACCCGCTCATCTTGCACGTGAGTTCGATTGAGTCCGCAAAGCAAGCTTCATCGACCTGGACTGACACGGCTGATCGGCTGACCGCAGCGTTCTGGCCCGGGCCGCTCACCGTAGTCTTGCCGAGCGACTCGGAGCTTGGAACGGTCGCCATCCGCATGCCCGCTCATCCGGTGGCCCTGCGACTGTTGGAGCAGGTCGGGGAGCCACTGGTCGCCCCGAGCGCGAACCTGTTTACTCGCCTTTCGCCAACCCGGGCGGAGGACGTTTCTTCCGAGATTGCCGGTCAGGTCTTCACCATTCTTGACGGAGGACCGTGCGAGATTGGCATCGAGTCAACGATTGTCGATTGCCGTCGATCCGACACCGTGGCCATCCTCCGATCTGGCTCAATCTCTCGGGCCGATCTTGAACAGTTCGTTCCGGTCATCGATTCCGCTTCCGATATCCGCGTGCCTGGGCAGTACAAAAGGCACTATGCACCGAAGATTCCGGTAAGGCTCGTTGACACGCCGACACCAGAAGCGTACGGACTGACCATTCTAAGCGCGACGGTCAAGCAGATTCCGATGCCGCGAGACCCCCGCGCGTATGCTGCACGATTGTACGCTGCGCTCCATCAGCTGGAGGAGATGAACCCGCCAGAGATTGAAATCCAGACGCCACCACGCACTCCGGAGTGGGCAGCCGTTTGGGACCGGCTAAGTCGAATGGTCGGTTAGGCTTCCATCCGGTACCGGTCGACTACGTTGAATTCTTCGTCAAAGACTAGCCACTGGCGAATTGGCGGATTGCCGACCACCGACCTTGGATTCAGACAGCAGCAGCGGATCGCCATCTCTGGCCCGAAGTCCTCTGCCAAGTTTTGGAATGCCTGAGCCAGCGTGATGGCACTGCCTGCCAAGGTTCCATTCTTCAATCGAACTTGGCCCTTTCCAACCACGCATTCCAATCCCCACATGAAGAGCTCTGTGCCTTCACGGAGGCCGGAGGCCATGGTGGAGTCGCTTACGGCAATGATCTTGTCCGGCTTTGCTCGCGCCAAAACACGAGCCGCTGGTGGAGAAACATGGATCCGATCGTAAATCAACTCGACGCGAATGCGATCGTCAAGAAGGGCAAACCCAACCGTTCCCGCCTCTCGGTGGTGCAGCGGCCGCATGGCGTTATAGGTGTGGGTCGTGTGACGGGCTCCCGCGTCGGCAGCGAGAACGCACTCTTCAAAAGTTGCGTTGGTGTGTCCAAGGCTGGTCACCACGTGCCGGTCTGTGAGTCGGCCAATCAACTCATAGCCTCCCGGAATTTCGGGCGCCAAGGTGACGAGCTTCAGGAGCGGATGGTTCAGGATGTCTTCCCACTTGTCAGCGTGTTCAGCAGGGCTTTGAATGAATGCTGCTGGCTGCGCGCCGGGGAAAACGGGCGAAATGAAAGGCCCCTCCAAGTGAAAACCGGCAACCACCGGATGAGTCGGCAGACCCTCAACGGCTCGGGTGACATCCTCCACGAGGGCCGTTACGGTCGTGAAAAGAACTTTGTCGTAGCCAATCGCGTCGAGCTGACTTGCCAGCTCCATCTGCTGGTCGGCGTCGCAAGTCATAAAGTCGATGCCAAAAGCACCGTGAAAATGGATGTCGACAAATCCGGGGGCGAGCAATGGTGCATGCGGAACGTCGATGAGCGACCAACTTTCCGTAGCCAGGTCCACGTTGTACGTACCAAACCCCGATGGGCCGATTGCGCGGAATGTGCCTTTCATGGCTTTATAGCGTAGCCCGGACCGTCGCGTAGGATTTTGCCATCCAGCTCCAGCATGGTCAGCTCACCCAAAACGTCCGAAGCCGTGGCGCCAACGGCGGCGACAATTTTATCGGTCGGTTGAGGCTCAACCGTGAGCACTGCCAGGATTCGTCCAGCCAAAGAATCTGAGTCGGTTTGGGCAAAGCTGCTGGCGGTAAACAGAGACGGTGTGGTTTCGAGATCGAGCGATTCCAGAACTTGATCTGGGTGATCAACCAGGGTGGCGCCATCCCGAATGAGGGCAAACGAACCCATAAAGTTCGGATTATTGATGTTTGCAGGCACGACGAAGACCGGTCTTCCAAGATCATTAGCGATGTTCGCCGTGCTTAGTGCGCCAGAGCGAGATGGAGCTTCCACCACCAAAACGGCGAGGCTCAGCGCGGCGATGAGGCTGTTGCGCTGCAAAAACTTGTATTCGTTCGGCTTGCTGCCGCAAGCAAATTGGCTTAGAATCGCGCCCCGCTCGCGGATTTGCATGAAGAGTCCGGCATGGGCGGCGGGGTAGGTGACATCCACTCCGCAGGCTAGAACGGCAACCGTGGCTCCTTCGACCGCTAATGCTCCTTTATGGGCGGCGGCGTCAATACCAAGCGCACCTCCGCTGACGACGGTGACGCCCCGCTGAGCGAAGGCTTCCGCGAATTTCTGCGCGCATGCTTTGCCATAGGTGCTCGCTCCGCGTGTGCCGACAATCGCGATGGTAGGGCGATGTAGGCAGCACGTCTGGCCCCAGGCGAATAGGGCAGGAGGCGGAATGTCGACCTCGTGGAGCAATTCAGGCATCTCGACGGGCCGAATGGGCTCGGCTCCATTTCGCAAAGCGTCCGCCAAGGCGTCTAGGGGCGCATTTCTGGCGCGATTTCGCTCGACCTCGGTTAGCAGAGGGCTCGTGAAAAAATCTTCCTCAGACGCAAGTATCGCCCGCGCTTTGGCGGGCGATACTTCGCTGGCGAGGAGTTGTTGAATGAACTCCGTCGTCATGTTGGTTGGGTTTAGCCGCCGATTCCGCCGCCGCCACCGCCGCCACCAATTCCGCCGCCACCGGCACCGCCAGGCTGACCGTTGTTCTGCGAACCTGGCAGCTTCACTGGAGCGAGGGAGTTATCGATGGTGAGCGCAAAGTCCTGCTTGGCTTCGTTTCCGAGCCAGTCCAGAACGGTGACCACGAACTTCTTTCGCCCGTTCGTGAGAACGCGGTTGGCTCCAGCCGTGCTGAATCGCACAACGATCAGGCCATCTCGACCAATCGTGTAGTCCAGCTTCTGACCGTCAACTTCGATCTTGAGCGTGCTCTCGTTCCAGCCAGACGCTTCGTCCGAAATCTTGAACGCGAGGAACAAAGGAGGCTGGCCCGAAACCTGGTCGCCCGGGTTAGGGAAGAGCATTGTTACCTGTGGAGCCGTGAGGTCAACGCCGAGCAGGTTGTCGAAGGCGAGAACGCTTCCGTCCTTAGCTGGAACCAGCAAGGTGTTCCCGGAAACAGTTGCCGCGCCTGAAGCCTGTACGAAGACTGGAGGAAGGGTGTTCTGACCTTGTCCGCCAGGTCCGCCGCCACCAGGACCACCGCCGCCAGGGCCACCTTGGCCGCCACCGCCGTTTCGTCCGCCGCCGCCAGCACCTTGACCACCGCCGCCGTTTCGACCGCCACCAGCACCGCCAAATCCGCCAGCGCCACCGGCACCACCGAATCCTCCAGCACCACCAGCGCCGCCGAATCCGCCTGCACCGCCGCCTCCACCGAAGCCGCCGCCAGGACCGCCTGCACCAGGTCCACCAGCACCGGGGCCACGGCCACCGGCCGCTCCGCCTGCTGGCTCTTCAAGTGGGCGAATGATGTAGCTCCAGATTGGCTTGCTCTGGGTTGGGTCAACGAGGTTGACTGCGCCGTTTGCGGTGAGAACCACGTACTTGCTGCCGGAAGCCGTTGGAGCGGCAATTGGACCGCTTCCCAACTTCACGGGGACCTTAGAGATCAGCGTTCGGTTGAGATCGTAAATCTTGCAAAGGCCGTCAGCGCTGGTGACCAAGATTCCGGAGGAGGAAACCGCCGGAGAGTAGATCAACTGAAGCCCGGTTGCAACCTGCCACTTCGGGCTACCGGTTGCCGCATTGAGGGCGACCAAAACTCCACCGGAGTTTGCATAAATCGTATCGGCGGCAACGATTGGTACCGCACCGGAAACGACTCGCTCGAATCGCTGCTTCCAATTCACTCGCTGGGTTGCGATGTTGATCGAGAGAAGCTCCTGCTGGTTGTTGAAAACGAGAATGTTGTTGGCGAATCCTGCCAAGCCACCAGCGATGCCGCCAGGAACGGCCAAAGGCGCGGTCCAAGACGTTTCGCCGGTTGTCGCGTCAAGCGCGACCAAAGTGTTGTTGGCCTGAGCGAAGACGACGTACTTGTCTTCAATCACGATCGGCTGCCCGATCGGAGAGCCTGGCGTGTTGATCGTCCACTTCGGTTCACCCTTTGCTGGGTCAATTCCGTAGGCGATCTTGTTGTCGCCGATGGCCACGATAACGCCCGCGGCCTTCACCGGGGCGGATCGGAAAGCGCCTGCAATGGGGTCGAGTTGTGGGTAGCGCCACTTCAGGTTGCCAGAAGCCTTTTCAATCGAGAAAACTCGACCACCGACGCTGGTGTACATGGTGTCTCCATCCACCACCGGTGCGCCACTGGGGGCGACCGTCGTTGGGTACAGCCATCGCCACGCAAGCGGTGCTGGTCCGTCAAGTTGGGCCATTGCGACCGTAGCGAAGAGGGCCATAAAGCCGGTTGTGAAAGTGCGCATTTTTCGCATCGTAACCGTTCGTCTCCGGGGATAACACCCCCGTACATTGTAGTCAGAGCCCGCCCGGGATGTCTACCGGACACACTCAGTCATACTTGGGACGCGCGAAGCGGTCACCGCGTCACGCTTGAGCGATGCCGAGCCTCATTCTTTGTTATCACAAGGTTGGACCGGAGTCGGCCGAAGGTCGATTTTTGAATGTCGCGCCCGAAACTTTGGCGAAGCATGTCCGATTCTTCCTTCGCCGCGGATTTCGTGGGCAGACGGTCAGTGGCCTCGCTTTGACCCCAAACGTCCGTGAAATCGCATTCACCTTCGATGACGCCTACCAGTGCGCGGTTGATCACGTTCCCGGCATCTTTCAGCCTCACGGCCTGCCAGCGACGTTTTATGCGGTGCCCGGGTTGGATGAGTCCTCTTGGGACGGAAAGCGGGCCAGAAAGCTCGCGTCGATGGAAACCTTGATTGCCCTTGAGAAAGCTGGGCATGAAATCGGCAACCACACTTTTCGTCATCCCCATTTAGCTGGGCTCACGCGGAGAATCGTGCTTGAAGAGTTGCTTTTGGCTCAGCAGGCGCTCATGGATGCAGGCCTCTCCATCACATCGGTCTGCTACCCGTTCGGCTCTCACAACGACCTCACGGTTCGGGTCGCCAAGCGCATTGGCCTGGTCCGCGGGGTCACCCTGACCAAAGGGCTCGTGGCCGAAGACGCCGATCCTCTTCGCTTATCGCGGGTTGTTGTGGGCTTCAGAGACGGTCCACCGTTGTTGACTTACAAGATTTGGGTCCGCCCCCTGTTGCAGCGCGTCGGACTTTGAGGTATCTTCTGAAATCGCGTGGGCTCGTAGCTCAGTTGGTTAGAGCACACCCCTGATAAGGGTGAGGTCACAGGTTCGAGTCTTGTCGGGCCCACCAGTCTTCCTTCCGGTATTCCGTTGAAGGAAGACTTTTTTATTTCTGAAAGGTGGGGCTCAGCCCGGAATCTGGGCAGGCTTGATCTCGATCCGGTTCAATCGGCCTTCTGACTTCCCGCGATTGATGATGCGGATGAATCGAACTCGCGGCGCAGGTCCCCGGTAGCGAACCGCACCATCGGCATCTTTCCGATTCGCGAATGCCCATTTAAAGTCGGCCTCAATGGCAAATGGCGACGCTTCATCGACTCGTTGCCCGGTTCCGTAGCCGAGAATTTGGAATGACTTCCAAAAATCTCCGTTCGAGAACAGCGAGATTTCTGCGATCGTTCGATCTCGCCCGAGATCGATCTCGATCCAAGCGCGATCCTTTCCAGAGAAGGTTACGCCGCTCGCCGCTCCCGTCCCAACCAAGCTCACAAGCTTTGCCGGCGGGTCATTTTCTGAGTTTGAGATAGATTTGCCTTTCGCAAGATCCGTTTGCTCGATCGGTAAGTCCGGCAAGTTCAATCGAGCCTCTAGGAACGCGACGGCCTGGTTTCCACGCGCCGCGGTATCGATCAGCTGCCAGGTCTTAATCCAAAAATCATCCGACACGCCGTTCTTCGTGACGCGCAAAAGCCGCATGCCGGCTGGTTCTCCTGCGGTGGTAGGCGGAAGCACGACGCTGCCGGTGCCGGTCTTGCCCTGGGCAAAAGGATCACCGGTGCTCGGGTTCAAGACCGCATAGTCGGCACTTGAAATCGGACGTCCGACGAGATCGAGAACTCGAACTATCGTGGTCTTGGGTAGCTCAACCGTCTTACCGCGCTGCTTGGCGTCAATGAACGCTATATCCGTCGCGGGCAGGAGTGATTGCACCGAAAGAGGCGTCACATCGAAGATCGGGCTAGACGAAGGCTCGTACGGAATAGTGAGCGTTCCGGGCAAGCTTCCGTCGAACCGAGTGTCGCCGTACCCGGTCAACCCAGGGGCCAAGTCGCCCGCGCCGCGACTGGAAGTCGAAAACGGAGGCTTCGATTGGCTGAAGTTTGTCGGGCCGAAGTCTGGCGCGCCGAGGCTCAGGGCAATCGATTTGATGGAGCTATCGGGCAGAAGTGTCGCCTCGGGAGCTTTCGACGGGTTCACTCGGGCGGCGATTCCTGCTGGGCACCACGAGTAGCGGCTCATCGGCACCAACAGCTCATTGAACAAGCCAGCGGTTTTCTTCAGTTGAGACCATTGCTCTGGAGCAACTCGAACGCTCGGCGCGCCATCGTAGTAAGTCCATCGATTGTCTTCGAGGTTGGCGTCCGTTCCTTCGGTGGCAAGCTGAATTCGAATCGGCTTCGCAAAGTCGTCTGCCAGCTTCGATAGGCTTGGCTTTGAAACCTTTATGGTCTCGCTCTTTCCGGGCGCGAGGGGAGATGCGCTGGCGATCTCACTTCCGGTTCGTTCGTCGCCGTTCGCGCTGAGGCTGAATTTGGCGGCTTCGGTTCCAAGGTTCGTGACGGTGACGTTGAGGCTATCTCCGGCTGACTCGACGGAATCGATGGCCAAGTCCGGGCCCGTCGCGCTTGGCGCAGATTCAAATTCTACGATCAGCGTCGGTTGGCCGATGGTGGACTGGGCGCTGGCAAACTCGAACTTGTTCGCGAGCTTCAGAGCGATGCCAAAGTTCTGTTCTGGAGTCGAAATCCAATTCTGTACGGTTGCGCCGAGTCCCGCGATGAGGACTTCCGATTCGGAAGACGTCACTTGGAGGTTTGGGATCTCAACCGCATCGTTGTTGCCCTGAGCGCCGGGACGCTGCCAGCCGGCTCTTTGGCCAAACCGATCACGCCAAGTCGCTGCATTGAGCGGTGCGAGTTGCTTTGTGCCGAGCGGCACGGCAGGCTTTGCCTGAAAGTTCTTGATGAACGTTCGTAACGGTCCCTCTGACCAAGGGGTCTTTAGTGCACCGATTTGTCGGAACTCGGGTTTATCCCCGGCAACGATTGAAAGACGCAAGGTGGCCGACTTGACCTTGACGCGGTTTCCGTTGAGGGTTGAGATTTCGGGGAACCGGATCAGAATCGTACGATCCGGTCCACCGCTGAGCGTTGCACTGCCGCCAAAATTTTCGTCGGGCTCTAGGCTGACGATGTGCGTATCTTGGGCGCGGCTAAAAGAAGCCGACTCTGTCTGGGAGTTTGCCGTAGCAAGAGGCAGAACCGCTAAACCCAAGACGAGGCCTAGCATTCGAATCAGGCTTCCGCTTTCTTTGGAGCTTTCTTCGCGGCTGGCTTAGCAGCCTTAGGAGCGGACGCTTTCTTCTCGTCCTTGGTAGCGATCGCTTCTTTGATAGATTCCTTGATCTTTTGCAGCTTGCGGTGTCGTCGCTGCCGAATTTCTTTGTTTCGAACTCTCATAAATTGTTCCCTTGAACTTGGATCAAGAAGGATACCCTCGTGACGCGATTCGTTCCAAATCTTCGGACGTCGGAACCGCCACGCCGATACGTTGAACTACCGCACCAGCGGTTTGCGCTGCGAGATCAAAGCAGGCTTTTTGGAAGCCAATCGAGGCAATGCCAAGCGCAATCGTTGCGATGGCGGTGTCTCCGGCCCCGGCGGGATCGAAAACGTTTACCGAAATCGGATCGACCAAGAAATCTTCCGTGGCCATTCCGTCACCACTCAAAGTCACTAGTGCGTGATGGCATTGCACACGTTCTTTGAGCTCATTTGCCGCACGAATCGCGTCTTCTCGCTGGATACTGCGCCCAATCAGCGCTTCTGTCTCAGGCTTGTTCAGGCTCACCAGCGTCGCCCCGGCGTAGCGATCTGCGGTGCTTGGTTTAGCATTTGCTAGAAACGGAATACCCAGCGATTGCGCTCGTGCCTTAACGCTTGCGATCACGAAATCGGTCAGGCAGCCTTTTTGGTAGTCAGAGGCCAGAATTGCGTCTGGTTGACGCACGGAGATTGCCGCATCAAGGCGATCTAGCAGGGCAGCTTCAACCTCGCGATCGATGTCCGCCGTAACTTCATGGTCAATTCGCAGCACTTGATGCGCCGCATTGGCGACCACGCGCGTTTTTCGGGTTGTGGGCCGGGCAGAGTCGGCTACCAAAAACTCGCCGCCCAGCCCAGATTTCGTGATGGCATTCTGGAAATCCGTCGCCGCGGCATCGGCACCCGTCACGCCTAGAATTGCCGCGTGGCCGCCTAGGGCAAGCACATTTAAGGCAACGTTCGCGGCGCCACCGGGCACGGCGGCTGATTCGCGGTGCCGAATCACCATCACCGGAGCCTCGGGCGAAATGCGGGTGGCGGTTCCGTAGATGTACTCGTCCAGCATCACGTCGCCGATGACCAGCACGGACCGGTTCTGGAAAGAGTGAAGGAGTTCTCGGAACGTCATGCCGTGCGCAACTCTTGCTGAATCATGCCCTTACGGCCGAAGACTGCCATCAGAACTGCGCCGATGACGACCAGAACAAGGGCTGCCACCTGGGCTTCGGTGATCGGCAGAGAGGCCATGTACGTAGAGCTCGCCTTTCCTGCCGCGACATCCTCAACGGTGCCAGCGCGCCAAAACTCATAGATGAATCGCGCCATTCCGTGAAGGATGAACATCAAGCCAAAGGTCTGTCCTGGGCTGTGCGGACGCTTCTCGTAAGCGAGAAGCACGGCAAGTCCAACGAGGTTCATCGCCGTATCGTAAAGCTGCGCTGGGTGGTGAAGCAACTCCTGCCCAACGAACTTTACACCGAGCGGAAAATTGGGTGGGCAGACTCCGCCGAAGCAGCAGCCGTTTAGGAAGCAACCGACGCGTCCGATGGCATGTCCGAGCAGGAACGCCGGGGCGATAAGATCGCCATAAAGAGGGAAGCTGAAGCCTTTACGCTTGCACCAGATCATGCAAGCAATCAGGCCGAACAGGATTCCGCCAAAGCTGGTGAGCCCCTGAAATCGCAACGTGAGCAATTCGCTCATGTGGTCTTTGTAGTAGCCCCACTCCTGCGCGATGAAGACGACTCTTGCTCCGAGGACGCCGGCAAATAGCATCGGCAAGAACGAATCAATCACGTCTTCCGAAGTCAATCCGAAACGTGGAGCCCGCTTTTGGGCAAGAAAAAGGCCCGAAAAGAAAGCGATGACCATGAGGAGCCCGAAGCTCGGTAGCTCAAAGGAGCCGGACTTAAAGAGCGTCGGGAACATGGAAAGCGGAGTGTACCAGCGGCCTTTTTAGCCGCCAATTGCTTCGGCCCTTCTTGCCTACTGGTGAACCACGTTCGGGTACATCGAGCGCCGGAACATCAGCGAGTCTTCGTATCTGCGAATCTGAGACTCGATCTCTTCGGGATGATTTTGGGCATACCGCAGGGCTGCCGCAATGTCGCCGCGCGAGAGGGAAGGGAAGCTAGATTCAAGTCGCTCTACCGATCCGAGTTTGCGGAGCTCCCGAACGATCTCCCAAATGGCAACGCCGCCAGACTGGAGTCGTGCGACTTGAGACTCACCGTCACGGGTGATCTGCTGTTCGGCCACGGCTTCAAGCCGCCGGAAAACCTGCAAACGGGCGTCGATTTCTGCGCTCGGTACTTGCAGAAGCTCGCCAGCCTTTTCGGCGGTGAGCTCATTGGCATCGACAGCCATGATCACGAGATCTTCATACAGCCCTGGCACCTGACGGTAGAGGGTGTTAAGAAACGTTTCGCAACGCTCAGGGTCGAGCGAAGAAAGGCGCTGCAACTGCTTCAGTTGCCAAGGAGCGATTTGTTTCCACATGTCGTGTGCAGTTGAACGCCGCGTTGCATTCTGAACCGTATTTTTGACAAGCGGCGGGCACTACATCGTGCGAATTCCGACCGGGTTGACTTTACTCTACGCATTCAAATAGACGTCGCGTGGTCCCGTTTCTGCGGTATTTGGTTGCGATATCCTGAAAAAACATTCAGAATGGGCAGTCCGCCGGACCGTCCGCCTGTGACCAAAGTCTTATGTACGCCCTGAACTTTTACACTGACCTCTACGGAGACGTGCTCCGGAACAACCGCAAAACCGTCACGATTCGACTTGGGGATAAGTCGGACAAATACAAGACGGGGATGATTGTGTGGATTACGGTCGGCCCAAGGTTTGGCAGACGGCAAAAGCTTTACAGTGCAATTTTAGATCGGGTAGAAGTCAAAACAATTGCGGAGCTCAGTCCGCGAGATATCGAGCGAGAGAATCCAGAGTTTCGATCCGGAGACGACGTTCTAGCGATGATGAGCCGCATCTATGGCGAGCTGATCACGCCAGAGCATCGAGTGACGGTGATCTACTTCTCCCGCGTGGATGAGTAGTTATGCAGCCCGAGAGCATTTCGCAAGTTCAAACCCTTACCGCCAATCACTCGCACTTGATCGGCGTGCTCAATAATCCCGAGCTTTTCATGAAGCGAAAGATTCTGAAGCTGATCGGCAAGAAGTTCCGTTTCCTTGCCGGTGATCAGCCGGTGCTGTTCGCGGAACAGAAGGGATTTAAGTGGAAGGAAGAACTTCGAATCTGCTTGGATGAAGAGCTTAAGAAGCCCGTGATCGGGATTTTTGCTCGGCAAATCATCGATTTTTCCGCGAAGTACGACGTCGTTGATCTGGAGACAAATCAGCGGATTGCGGTCTTTGAGCGCAAAGGATTTCAGAGCATCATCCAAGACACCTGGGTTGTTTACGACGCTTGGGAAAGAGAAATCGGACAGATCAAAGAGGATCACTTGATCCTGGCGCTTGTTCGGCGGTTCCTCTCGAACCTTGTTCCTCAGAATTTTGACCTGACCGTCGGCGGAGCAAGGGCGGTGGATCTCAAGCAGACCTTCAACCCGTTCACTTACGATCTTAAGATTCAGTTTTTGGTTCCGCCCGAGCAGTTTGATCGCCGCGTTGCCATCGCGGGAGCCCTGTTGCTCGGCTGCATCGAAGGTCGCCAGAACTAAACACTCAACTGCGAGCGGTGGAGCTTTTCAATGAACTACCCACCGCTCGTTCCTTCGCCCCGAGATCAGGCGCAGTTTGCCGCAATCCTAAACGCTTCCGAACTTTTCCTTAAGAAGCAGGTTGTTCGCTTGCTCGGCAAAAAGCTCCGAATCCTAGAGCGTGGCAAAGTCGTGCTGACGGTTGAGCAGGAAGGACTCATGATCAAAGCACCCATCCGAGTTTTTCTTGACGAAGCGCAAACCCGGCCGGTTCTTGGCGCATTCACGGCGCCGCAAGTGATTGGCTACCAACCGCACTACATCGTCGACCTTATGTCGAACCAAAAGATCGGGGTGATTCACAAGGTCGGAAACGATGATTTTCGCGTCTACGACGCGTGGGGACGGGAGATCGGGGCACTCCGAGAGGACAGCCTGCTCCTTTCCATCGTTCGAAAAGTTCTCTTCAACCTGATTCCGCAAAAGTACGACCTGAAGGTTGCGGGGGTCACGGTTGCTCAATACACCCAGAACTGGAACCCGCTGACCTACCGGCTGAAAATCCGCTACCTTGTGCCTCCGAGCCAGTTTGATCGTCGGCTCGGGCTGGCGGCTGCTTGCATGCTCGCCTGCCTTGAAGGGCGGGAAGATTCGTCGATATAGATTCGACCTAGTACAATTTCTGAGTGAACTCGTTCGACGTCATTGTGGTCGGTGCTGGCCATGCGGGCATCGAAGCTGCACTTTCTGCTGCCCGAATGGGCCGGAAGGTGGCGTGCATCACACTGCGTCTTGATCGCATCGGATATCTCCCTTGTAATTGCAGCATCGGTGGTCCCGCAAAGGGGCATATTGCTCGAGAGATTGATGCCATCGGTGGCCAAATGGGCGTCACCACCGATCACACGCTAACGCACATTCGCCGGGTGGGAACCGGACGTGGGCCAGCCGTACAAACCATTCGGGCTCATGTCTGCAAAGACCTTTATCCGCAGTACATGCGCCAGGTGGTGGAGACACAGCCAGGTCTGACGCTCATTTCAGCTAGCGTGGAGCGCGTTATCACGGAGAACGGCGCAGTGACCGGCGTCGAGCTTTCTGATGGAACCGTGATCTCCTCGCGGGCGGTCGTTCTGACCACGGGAACGTTTTTGAACGGACTTTGCCATCTCGGCAAAGAGAAGACGGTCGCGGCTCGCCATGGCGACCAAGCGTCTATCGGCTTGTCGGCTTCCCTTCATGAACTCGGTTTTCATATCCGCCGGTTCAAAACCGGAACGACGCCGCGCATTCGGCTTTCGAGTGTGGACTTCTCGAAGACCCTGGAAACGCCGAGCGAAGATGACGCTGGTCCGTTCAGTTTTCTTCACTCGCGCACGATG
The DNA here is from genome assembly GCA_027485645.1 of bacterium. Classification (GTDB taxonomy): domain Bacteria; phylum Armatimonadota; class Fimbriimonadia; order Fimbriimonadales; family Fimbriimonadaceae; genus Fimbriimonas. The sequence continues at coordinate 13,372 of JAIXQR010000005.1, read as the reverse complement.
CCCAAGCACGACCTGTTGCCTTGTTGGCAGACTCACACCTCGCTGGCGACCCACGAGGTCGTACACGATAACCTCCACCAAAGCGCGATGTACGGCGGCCAGATCGAGGGTGTCGGCCCGCGATACTGTCCAAGCATCGAAGACAAAATTGTTCGATTCGCCGATAAAGACTCGCACCCGGTTTGGCTCGAGCAAGAAACCTGGACGGGAGAAGAGGTCTATGTTCAGGGCGTTTCGACCAGTCTTCCGGCGGACGTGCAGTTGGCGCTGCTGAAGACTATTGGCGGTCTTGAGAATGTAGAGATGATTCGCCCGGGGTACGCGGTCGAATACGACATGGTCGATCCGCTGCAACTTTCGCCTGCTTTGATGGCGAAGCACGTTCCTGGCTTGTTCTTGGCCGGGCAACTTAACGGAACGAGCGGCTACGAAGAGGCCGGTGGACAGGGAATCGTTGCCGGAATCAATGCGGCCAGGTTCGCCAACAACGAGCCGCCGGTTTGGTTCCCGCGAGATAACAGCTTCATTGGCGTAATGGTCGACGACCTCGTGACGAAGGGAGTCGATGATCCTTACCGGATGCTGACCGCGCGCGCCGAGCATCGTCTTTTGCTTCGAAACGACAATGCAGATGTCCGCCTCACGCCAATGGCGCGAGAGCTTGGCCTTTGCTCCGACTTGCGCTGGGAGCGATTCGAGGCGAAGCAGGAGGCGATTGCCCGTGGCCGGGCCGAACTCGAAAATCGGTTTGTCTTCCCGGCCGATTCGGCAATGCTGCAGGCGTTTGGCAGCAATCCGCTCGCTAGTAAGGCTTCGCTTTTCGACCTCGTGAAGCGACCCGAGTTGCGGTTGGCCGGCGTCCTCAAGATGTTCCCGAATCTCGCGATCTCAACCGATCGTGACGTTCTTGAGCAAATTGAGCTTGCGGCGGTTTTTGATGGCTACATCGACAAGCAGACCAAGCTCGCCGGGCAGTCGAAAAAGCTGGACGAAATGCCGATCCCAGCAGATTGGGACTACCACGCGATGAACGGCTTGAGCTACGAAAGCCGCGAGAAACTCTCGCGAGTGAAGCCGATGACGGTCGGGCAGGCTTCGCGCGTGCCCGGCGTGCGACCTTCGGATATTGCGTTGCTCGTCGGTTACCTTCGAGGCGTTGTTGCCGGGGCACCTAGCCAATCCGCCTAGGCTGCGTGAGCCAAAAGCAGGTCGCGTAATTCCTCGACGCTATCCACAAGGTGGGTGTGAGGATGAACTACTAACTGCTCGCGCGTGTGGGTTCCGTAGGTGACACCAATGACCAGCGGGCACCCCGCGTTTGTGCCTTCATGCAGGTCGCTTGGGGTGTCGCCAATCTTGGCGACAGCAGACATTTCGGTAACTCCTGCTTGCGTCATCAGAGCTTGGATCATTAATGGAGCCGGTCGTCCTGCGGCGACCTGGTCGCTGGCGGTTCGTGCGTCGAGCTTGTCGTGCCAGTTAAGCCGATCCAGAATCGTGTCGACCGTCTCGGTGTCGAAACCGGTATCAATTCCGACCCTAACGCCTTTGGCCTGGAGACTTAGGAAGAGGTCGTCGATCCCTTCGTAAGCGCCGACGGACGGCTCGGTCCGGTAGTAGCTCAGCATCCGCTGGCGAAAGTCTTCGTGCATCTCGGCGATCTGGCTCGGGGTCGCTTCTGGCGCAAGCTTTTCAATGGCAACGATCTTCTTGATGCCCATGTACTCGTTTGCGGCTTCAAAGTTGGTGTCAAAGCCGCCGGCAAGAATGGCATCAACCAAGCACTTGGCAACACCGTCCGGATCGTCCTTCACCGTGGTACCCGCCAAGTCGAAAACTGCCAATTTCAGCATTTCCGCGTTGTACCTCGCCTCGTCACGAATTCCGCCCCAGTAGACTCCGATTTATGACTCAGGTGCAGACCGATGCGGTAGTTGTTGGCGCAGGCATCGTTGGCCTCGCTCACGCTTATGCGCTCGCCAAACGAGGATTTCGCGTTACCGTTGTCGAGCGTCATCCGTTCGCATCGTCGGCTTCCGTTCGCAATTTCGGCATGGTCTGGCCGATCGGTCAACCTCTTGGCGCGATGCGTTCTTTGGCGTTACAAAGTCGAGATTTGTGGCGTGAAGTTTGCGTTAATGCGGGAATGTGGTTCGAGGCTTGTGGCTCTTTCCACCTTGCCTACCATGACGACGAACTGCAAGTGCTGCATGAGTTCTCGGCCAGTGCTGGCGAGGACGTCGGCGAAGTGATTTCGGCGGAAGCCGTACTCCAGCGCGCGCCGCAAGTACGAGCATCGGGCCTTCTTGGGGGTTTTTGGTCTTCTCACGAGCTCTGTGTCGATCCTCGCGTTGCCGTCTCGGAGATCGCCGCCTACCTCACGCGAAAGTTTGACGTTGATTTCCGATTCGGAGATTCTGCCTTGGTCGTTGACGATCGAGAACTCGTGACCGATACTGCCCGAATTTCGGCAAAGGCGATTATCGTATGCCCGGGGGCAAGCGTTACCGGGGCATACGGACCCCTGTTGGTGGAGCAAGGCATGGTCCAAGTTCGGTTGCAGATGCTGCGGGCCATTCCGCACGACCCCGGCTACCGAATCGGAACCCACCTTTGCGCGGGACTGACGTATCTCCACTATCAGAGCTTCCGGGACTGCGCGACCTTGCCGCAGCTCCGATCCAGAATGGAAGAGGCGCACGGTCCGCTGCTCGAGAACGGGGTGCACGTGCTCGTGAGTCAGCATGGCGACGGCTCGCTCACGATCGGCGACTCCCACCACTACGGACCGCACCACATGCCTTACTCCAGCGAGGCGGTGGACGATATGATCCTTGGCTACCTGGATTCCTTCTTGCCAACCGACCGGTTTTCGATTTCTCAGCGTTGGGAAGGCGTCTACGGAAAGCACCCCACCGAGCCTTACTTGGTTTTGCGTCCGGAGCCGAACGTCTTCGTCGTCGGCAGCATCGGCGGCGCGGGGATGACCTTGAGTTTTGGTGTGGGCGAAAAGACGGTCAGCGAACAAATTTTGCCCGTGCTCGAAAAAATCTGAAAAAAGTTGTCGGTTTGGTCGACCACCGTTCGATCTAGAATCGACGAGCCAGCGCGCTCGAAGGAAAAACATGAAATTCGTGATCTTGATCAAAGGTGAAGATAAGTGGGCCGAACTCTCGCCCGCCCAGATGCAGGAAGGACTCCAGAAGTACCAGGCATTCGCCGCTCGACTTCGAGAGGAAGGACGCTACGTTGATGCCGAAGGGCTGGACGCAAAAATCGTGAGCATCGGCTCCGATGGCGTTGTGACCGACGGACCGTTTGCCGAGACAAAAGAACTTGTAGGCGGCTACTACGTGTTCACCGCCGCCGACTGGGAAGAGGCCACCGCAATCGCCAAAGATTGCCCCGCCCTTCAGTACGGCGGAGCCATCGAGCTTCGAGCTCAGATGAGCTACTGAGGTCCCGTGCAGCAGTTGGAGGTTTCGTTTCGACGCGAGGCCTCCCGCATCCTATCGCGGTTGGTGTCAAGGTTCGGCCTGGCAAACCAAGACCGGGCCGAGGATGCTGTCCAGGTCGCTTTTCTGCGCGCGATGCAAGCCTGGCCCGCCCAAGGCACGCCTCCGAATCCGGGCGCATGGCTCTATGTCGTGGCCCAAAACAATCTGATCGACGGGTTACGCCGGGAGCACATTTACGCCCCAGAGTCAACCGATATTCCGGCCACCGAGTTTGACGCGGACGCGCTGGACGACGCCGAGTTGCAGATGCTTTTCATGTGTTGCCATCGAAGCCTGGACGACGCTTCGACAACCTGTCTGATCCTGCACACCCTCTGCGGCTTGAGCGTTTCAGAAATTGCTGCCGGATTACTGAGCAGTTCGGATGCCATTTCCCAGCGGATCGTGCGCGCGAAGCGGAAACTTCGGGAAGCCGGCGCAAGTTTCAGTTTTCCCGCTGGTGACCAACTCGACTCCGCACGCCAACTTGTTCTCAGGGCGATATATCTCATGTTCAACGAGGGGTATCTCGCTTCGTCCGGCGAAGCCTTGGTGCGCTCCGACCTTTGCGATGAGGCGATTCTATTGGTGGAACGGTTTCGGACCTCGCGCATTGGGGATGCGCCCGCGGCAGACGCGTTGATGGCGCTTCTGCTTTTCCACCGCTCTCGCCTACCGTCGCGAACGGCGGAGGATGGCAGCTTGGTTCAACTTGCCGATCAGGACCGGTCCCTTTGGGATCGCGCTCGTATCTCGGCCGGGTTTCGGTACTTAGAAGCCTCGCTACGCGGAAATGAGCTGAGCCGATATCACATCGAGGCCGCAATTGCCGGCTGTCACGCACGGGCGGCCAACTTCGAAGAGACCGACTGGCAAGAGGTTCGGCTGTACTTCGCCGACCTTGTGGGCAAGTACCCGTCGCCGATTGCTCGATTGAATGAGTGCGTCGCCGTTGCCATGGCCGAAGGTACGGAGGCGGGATTGGAGCTATGGCGGAAAGTTGTGGAGGGCGACCGGCGGATGCTTAGCGAATATGTGCATTCGCACACGATCCACGGTTGGTTGCTTGAGCGCCAGGGGCGCAACTCGGAGGCCCGAGAGGCGCTCAGCGCTGCCTTGCAATACACCCGAAATGAACGTGAGAAGCGGTTTATCGCCGACTGGTTAGCGCGTTTGTAGTCGCAAGGGCGCCCGGTTCTGGTATCACCAAAGGTTCCCGATGCTCGACATTCGCAACATCAACGTTTACTACGGCGCAATCCATGCGCTAGAAGACGTCACCGTCAAAGTTGAACCTGGCGAAATCGTGGCAATTATCGGCAGCAACGGCGCCGGTAAGAGCACCCTGTTGCGCACGATCAGCGGCCTTCTCCGCCCTCGAACCGGCACAATGAGCTTCAAGGGACAGGACCTCACCTCGATGGCCCCACACGACATCGTGCGGGCAGGAATCTCCCACTCGCCCGAGGGCCGACGCATCTTCACCAACATGTCGGTTCATGAGAACCTCCAACTGGGTGCCTTCATTCGGAAGGACGCTGGCGTGGCCGACGACATGGAGAACGTTTTGAAGCGGTTCCCCCGACTTCGTGAGCGGTTCAAGCAGAACTCTGGAACGATGTCTGGCGGTGAGCAACAAATGCTCGCCATCGGCCGAGCTTTGATGGCTCGCCCAGAAATCTTGCTTCTCGACGAACCCAGCCTCGGTCTGGCGCCGAACTTAGTGACCGAGATCTTCAACATCGTTTTGGACCTCAACAAAGAAGGCACGACAATTCTGCTCGTCGAACAGAACGCGAACCGGGCGCTAGAAATTGCCCACCGGGCTTACGTTTTGGAAACCGGCAAGATCGTTCTTTCGGATACCGGGAAGTCGCTACTGGCCAACCCGAAAGTCAAAGAGGCGTACCTCGGCGGCTAAAGCCGCGGCAGGTTTTACATGTCCGGCAAATCCACCCTTCGGCTTGAGAAATTCGATGAGTCGCACTTGTCGGCACTATTGCTGATCGAGCCGACCGTCAATACCGCGCCGTGGTCTGAGCGAGCGTTCCGCAACGAGCTGAACCACAGCAACGGCATTTTTCGGGTGGCAATTCAAGACGGTGAAGTCGTCGGCTACGGCGGCGTCTGGCTTGTCATCGACGAGGCCCACATCACGACCGTAGCCGTTAAGCCCGAGGCGCAGCGCCAAGGCATCGGCCGACGCCTCGTGATCGAGCTTCTTTCGGCGGCAAGAGATCAAGGAATGCTCTGCAGCACGCTGGAGGTTCGCGCCGGGAACGAGGTCGCGATTCGGCTCTACGAGCGACTCGGTTTCCAGCAGGCCGCAGTTCGGCGAAAGTACTACCCCGATAATCAGGAAGACGCCGTTGTCATGTGGCTGTACGACCTGAAGAGTTGGGAGCCACCTTACCGGTGAGTACGGTTCGTGACCTAAGTTTTTTCTCGAAGCCCTTGCTCGCCATCGAGTCGAGTTGTGACGAAACGAGCGCGGCCGTTTTGGTTGGTCGAGACATTCGCTCCAACGTGATTGCCAGCCAAATTGAGCTTCACTCGAAGTGGGGCGGGGTTGTGCCGGAAGCCGCGTCTCGAGCGCATGTGGAAGCAATCGTGCCGGTTGTCCGCGAAGCGCTAGAAATCGCTGGTCTGGCCCTTTCTGACATTGGCGGGATTGCGATCACAAACCGGCCTGGGCTGGTCGGTGCGCTCAGCGTTGGAGTTACCGCCGCGAAAGCACTCGCGATGTCGGCAAATATTCCCTTCCTCGGAGTGCATCACCTCGAAGGGCACCTTTGCAGCATCTTTGCTGAGCAAGAGCATTTTCCTTTAGAGCACGTTGCCCTGGTGGTTTCGGGTGGCCATACCGAGTTGGTGCACATACAAGGTCCCGGGCAGTACCACTTGATCGGTGCGACGATTGATGACGCCGCCGGGGAAGCCTTTGATAAGGGAGCGCGGCTATTGGGGCTGGGCTACCCAGGCGGACTGGCGATCCAGCAAGCCGCAAAGTCGGGAAACCCTAAGCGGTACAAGCTTCCGGTCGGGCTGCGGGGCGAAACGACCCAATTCAGCTTCAGCGGATTGAAAACAGCAATGCTTCGACTGACGGAAGTTGAAGGTGACCAGATCAACATTTCAGACGCGGCGGCGAGTTTGCAGGAGGCGATTGTGAGCGTGCTGACCAAACGGACTTTCCTTGCGATCGAAGAAACCGGCGTGCGCGCCCTGTCGCTTGTTGGCGGAGTCGCGGCAAACGTTTCCCTTCGCGAGCGTCTTTCCACGGAGGCCCAAAAGCGAGGCATTGCGTTCGCGGTTCCTGCGTTCTCCCTCTGCACCGACAACGCCGCAATGATCGGTCTAGCTGGGTCCTGGCGGCTGGAGCGAGGGGAGAGATCGGACTTTGACTTGGATGCGCTGCCGAATGCGGATATTTGGGACGCAAACACCGTCCGAGTTTCGTAACTTCTCATTGTGGCCTTCGATCCGACCCCCGTTCGCCGTTGCGTTTGCTTCGACGTAACCTTCGCGAAACTTGCGGAAGCGGGCGTGTCCTCGTTGGAAGAGGCAAGCGAAAAGTTCGGTTGCGGAACGAAATGCGGAACCTGCAAGCCGTACATCCTCAAAATGCTTCAGACCGGCGAGACGGCGTTTTCGATCGATACGGATTTGAGTAAGGCCGCCTAAACCGACTCACTGGCGAGGATGGGCATTCCGGTAGCGCTTCTGAATCTCGTCCATTTCCAGCTGCGTGTAAACCTGGGTCGTTGCGATGGATTCGTGCCCTAGTAGTTCCTGAACCGCCCGTAGGTCTGCGCCGCCTTGTAGCAAGTGGACCGCGTAGGTGTGGCGAAGGGTGTGCGGCGAAAGATGGCCCTCAATCCCCGCCATAGTGGCCATTCGGCGAATGCGCTGGTATGCGGTTTGGCGAGCCATCACTTTGCCGGTATCGCTGATAATCAGCTGCTCCATCGGTTTCTTCAGGAGCTTCGGTCGCGCGTCCTCGAGGTACTGCCGCAGCCATTTGGCGGTGTCATCTGGAAGGGGAACAACGCGCGTCTTGCCTCGCTTTCCGGTGACGCGGATGACTTGCTCATTTAGGCGGACGGCGTCAAGGGTCAGCCCAACTGCTTCCGAAATTCTGAGTCCGGCTCCGTAGATGAGTTCGAACAGGGCCCGGTCTCGGTACGTGGCGGCTTCGTCTGGTGCGGCTGCGGCGAGGAGGTCGTTCACCTTCGGCTTGGTCAGTGCTTTTGGCAGAGTCTTCGGTGGCTTAAATCCGCCGGTACTCGGAAGGTCGATGTCTGGCCCGGCGTTGTTCCGCTTCAAAAACTTGAGGAAAGAACGAAGGGCGCTTACGCGTCGCTGGGCGCTGGTGCGCGCCATTGGGGGACCAAGGGTGGCTTCGAAGCTGAGCAGCATCGGTACGGTCAGTTGAGACCAGTGGGGAAGACCCCGTTCACCAAAATGTGCGGCGATGACGTGCAGGTCGTTTTGGTACGCCAGAAGGGTGTGTTCGCTGGCTCCCCGCTCGTGTTTGAGATGATCGAGGAACCAAGCGACGTCTTGCTTCAGTTCGTCGACTTTCGCTTCCATATCATCAACTCTGGACGGATGTATTCCAGATCATGGATGCGAATGCCGTCGATTCCAAAGGCTTTTTCAATCTCGTAGTCTTTTTTGATGGCTTCCATGAAGGTGACCGCCCGATCGACCAAGAGTTTCTCGACCGGATCCTTAGGCTCGATGCCCGCGGCTTTGATGCGGAGCGGGTCGCCATATTCAAACGAACTGATCACGATGCGGTCCGGCTTCGTTTGCTCAAGCAAGCCCAGATTGAAGCCGTAAGGATCCTCCATCGATTCGGCGAAGAACACAGTGGGTGGGTTGGCGGTTTCACGCATTTCCCCGAGTCGTGATTCCAGCGGGGCCTGGGGGCCGAGCGTGGCGTTTCGATAGGTTGGGGCGGTGTAGAACCACGGCAGGCTGGCCAGTCCAACGTTGCCTTGCTGGGATCGAAGGTACTGCACAACGCTGTCGCGTGGGTCGTCTCCGGTCATCCAAAGGGTCATGTTGATTGCTTGCCGCATGCCGCCCGGATCGAGGCCACCGATTCCGGCGATTCCCAGCGCCGCGCCGATTCGACCCAAGTTGGGCTGTTTCTCGCAGAAGTCCATGAAGAACCCAAAACCGGCAGCGAGGCCGACGATGAGCGGGAAGGTGTACCGAAGGAACTTCACCTCGGCCCGACCGATCAGGACGAAGTAGATCAGCGCAAACGCAAGGATGGCGAAAATCCAGGGCTGCTTTTGCCGCGCCCCCATGCCCAGTCCGAGCAGCCCAAGCAGGGTTAGGAGCGGACCAACGCCGACCAAGACGTTACTGATGTGATACAGAAAGCCAGACGAGGTTCCGACGAAGACCAGCCCGTGCCCGGTGCTGGTATGCGCCATCTCGTACTTAAAGTCGGTGAGAAACTCAGTGGTGTCCAGTACGACGCCCGGGGTGCAGATGATGAACGCCATGAGCGCGACACCGATGGCGGTCGCGGAGAGCTTGAGCCAATCCTTCTTTGCCCCGATGAAGGCGGCAATGACGAGGGTGGCTAGAACCAGGATGCCGGTGTACTTGGTGCCGGCACTTAGGCCAGCAAACAGACCGCTGAGCATCGCCCAGCGCATCGTGTTTTTCGGTTCTGGATCGTTCTCCGTTGGTAGCAAGAGCAGGGCAAAGAAGGTGGATGCCGCCAGGAGGAACGTTGCGGGCACGTCGACCGTTTGGAAGCGGGAATGGACCACGAACGCCGGCGCCACGAGGGGCACCAGAGCCCCAAAGACCGCCCCAAACTGACCGATAAACCGTCGCAGGGTTAGGAACACGAAAACGACTGTTCCGGCCCCGCAGAGCGCACTTAGCCAGCGACCAGCGAGGTGGATGCGAGACACCCAAGCCCAAGTGCTGTTTGGATCATTCTCCACTGGGCCCCCGGTATACGCGGTGACGGCGTCGGACGCTACCCGCAGCACGGTCAAGTAAAGCGTGCCGTAGTTGTAGAACCCAGGCGTGAACTTGCCCTGGGTTGGAACAATCTGCTGCGACGCCCCGAAGATGGGGAGCTCATCCGGGTGATAGCTCTGGTTGTGAAGTTCGTTTTGTAGTCCCCAGCCGATGCCAAAGCCACGAAGCCCAAGCGCGAGGACAAACAGCCCGATGGCGATCCACAGGTTGAGCTTCTTCGGCGAATTCACGATTGGGCAGTGTACTTAGCCTTTACCTTTGCCCTTCGTTTTGGTCTTTGTTGGCGTCTTCTTTGCCGGGGCTTTTTTGGCTTGCGACACGTTGGTCAAGCTGAGGAGCGACATCGTCGTTCGGCCCTTCAACTTTTCTTCCACGATGGGATCGTTTTCATTGCTGGTCAGGACAACCTCGTACCCGCCCTCCGACTCGGCAACTGCCCCGAGGGTGCGTCCGGTGGCTGGATCGATGTCGTAGGTCACTTTTGCCTTCAAACGGAGCGGGAAGCGCTTGATGCCGGTGATCTCCGAATCCACTTCGGCAAGCTGGTTCAAAAACTGGCTCAGATCCGTTTCGTGGTTCAAGTCGGCTTCAATTCGGTACACGTCCTTCGGGCCCCGCTTGGTCGTGCCTTTGAAGGTGTAGGTGATATCTAGCCGCTGGACGGCCTGTTTGCCATCGGTGCCTTTGAGCTTTTGTGGCTGGAAGCCAACCGTTCGCTTCCAGGTATCTCCGCTGACGACTTCGTCAAACGGGAATTTAGGATTGAAGTCGAGGGAAGAATCGAGCGATCCAATGAAAACTGAGAGCCGCTGAACCTCCTCGATGAAACCGTCGAAAAAGCTCTGGGCTCTTCGGGTTACGGCGGCCCGGTTGGCCAGATTGAGTTTGTCCGGCCCAGCCTTTTCTTTCTTCGGCGGATTCAGGTCCTTGTCGGCCAAGACTTCGTTGATGGGCGACATCGTGAGAAGATAGTTGAGATTGATCTTCTCGGTCGTGGTCTTGATGCCGGCATCGAACGTTTCTCCCTCGATGATCTTGATCGTGGGGCGTCGATAGATTAAATCCGCGATGCCGTCTGGTTTGAGTTTCGTGACCTCCGTCGTGAAGTCATATTCGAGGCCCTCGTCTTCCGGAATAAAGGTTCGCAGTTCGCCTTGGCGGCTCTGAATTTGGATGTCCGCACGAACTCGGTATGCCGCCTTTTCGCCAAGGGTGTACTTTCTGGTGAGCGTCACCGGTTTTGCCGGAGTCTGTTGGTACGGAAATGCGCTCAGGAAAGCCAGAATGGCGATGGGATTCATGCCAGACATATTAGCCTAGCAATCTCCTCATCGCCATAGCATTCTCACCTATTCGAGACTACGGTTACTTGGTGATCTGCTTTGCGATGACCATTCGCTGAATTTCCGAACAGCCTTCGCCGATTTCGGTGAGCTTGGCGTCGCGCCACAGCTTCTCCACGAGGAACTCTCGGGTCATGCCGCGACCGCCATGGATCTGCACGGCGCGGTTGGTCACGCGATTTGCGGTCTCGCTGCTGTAGAGCTTGGCGATCGAGCTTTCCTTGATGATCGGCAGGCCCATGTCGAACATCTGCGCGCCCTTTTGGAGAAGCAACCGTGCGGCTTCAACTTCGACTTCGCTGTCGGCGAGCATGTTTTGCACGCTCTGCATGTCGCAAAGGCGTCGGTTGAACTGCTCTCGCTGCTTGGAGTACTCGACGGCGAGCTCGTGTGCCTTTTCTGCGATGCCAACCGCCATTCCGGCGATACCGAGTCGGCCGCGATAGAGAAGGCCGATGGCTTCTTCAAACTTACAAGGGGTGTGCCAGCCAACCGCGTTGTTGAGCCCGAACTGAACGGTGTTCGAGGCCGAAACGCCGACCGTATGAATTCGCTTCTCGAGGGTGAATCCAGGCTGGTTGGTCTCGAGGAGGAAGGCGCTGAGTTCTTTCTCGCTCGTTCGAGCGATGATCACGATGAGGTCGGCCTTTCCGCCGTTCGTGATGAACATCTTGCGGCCAGTGATGTTGTAGAAGCCATCTCGTCCTTCGATAGGCTCGGCGACGGTCTTAACGCGTCGGGCATCCGAACCGGCATCTGGTTCGGTGAGACCCCAGGCGACCTTCACTCGGCCCGCCGTGACGTCGGCCAGATACTTTTCCTTCTGTTCCGGAGTTCCGAAGGCGACGATGTGAGCCACGACAAGGGCGTTGATGGCGGCAACGTTCATTGCAAGTGCCGGATCGCCCTTGGCGAGTTCTCGAACGGCTTCGCAGTACGCCGCACAGCTGACGCCGCCCTGGTCAACGGGCAGGCCCATCTTGAGCAGGCCAACGTTCCCGAGCTTCTCCCAAATTTCGTCGTCGAAGCCAGTCTGTTCTTCCCATTTGCGGGTGTTGGGCAAAACGTCAGTCGCGACGAACTCGCGAACACGATCAAGAAACGTTGATTCTTCAGGATGGATGGATAGATACATAGCTCGCCTTTGAGAGAATCTCTCCCTGGGATTTACAGCTATTTTACCGGCATGGTTGCCTTTAGACCCCCAGATTTATTCGTCAGTAATTTTTTATGACGAAACATATCAGTCGTGCGTATTGTAATATGTCTAGGTCAATATGATAAACGTCTATGAAGAACTCGGAGATACTTCGCGTCGCCAAATTCTGGCGGAGCTTCGAGCGGGGCATAGAAACGTCTCGGAAATTTGCGAAGCAACCGATCTGAAGCAACCGAACGTGAGCAACCACCTCGCCAGAATGCGAGCGCGTGGGATCGTCCGTGCCACAAAGTCCGGCCGGCAGGTCTATTACAGCCTCGCCACTCCAGAGATTGAGGCGATCGTCAATTCGGTGTTCACGCAGCCGGAGCTTCGAGCGGCCGACGTTCATCTAGGCGAGCTTGCGAAGGAGTACGCCCGAGCGGCGGTTCAGGGCGATGAGCAAACCTGCTCCGAAATCATGGATGCCGCCTTCCGAGCGCAGGTTTCGTTGATCGAGATTTATGAAGATCTTCTTGCTCCGGCCATGACCATGGTCGGGAACTGGTGGAAGGTAGAAGCCATTGACGAAGCGCAAGAACACATGGCCAGCGCGGTGACGGAGCGCATGCTCGCCCGAACGTCGCAGATCATGGGACCGATGCGCCGCCACGGCCGAGTTGCCCTTTTGGGTTGTGCCCCGAACTCTTGGCACGTCATCGGCCTGCGAATGATTGCCGACTACCTTCGACTTCACGGATGGAGAACGCTGTTCCTCGGCGCGAATGTGCCGGTTAAAAGCTTCATCACGACCGTCCGCAATCACCGGCCAACGTTAGTCCTTCTGAGCTGTGCCGCGGAAGAGAGCGCGGCGGATACCGAAACGCTGCTGAAGGAACTCGTCCGAGTCCGAGACCGACGCCAGCCCTACACGATTGGAGTCGGCGGAGCGATGGTCAATCAGGATCCCGCCCGCTTCTTGTCCGCCGGAGCAGACTTCGCCGCGAGAGACCTTCGGTCGTTCGCGACAGAGCATCTACCGAACATGGATGCTCGGGCCAACGAGCTCGAGAATTCCGCGTCGAAAAACTAGTCTGGCCACAGCCGCAGTAATCCAAAAGTAGTGGAAGACCGACCTCAAATAGAAATGGTCGGTAGCTACTAGCTGCTGACCGACCGAAGCTGATACACGAAAAAGCCCGTCCGGCAGCGATTGAGCTGCCGGACGGGCTTGGTTACTTCGGTTAGGCCTTAGCGCGAGCGGCTTTGGCTTGGGCGACGACGGCTTTGAACGCATCCATGTCTGCGATTGCAAGCTCACTGAGCATCTTTCGGTTGACCTGAATGCCACCGATGGTGAGTCCGTGGATGAACTCGCT
>JAIXQR010000007.1 GCA_027485645.1 bacterium | reverse complement strand
AAGCTTGGCTCGATGACCTCATCGGAGTCGATGGTGATGGCATAAGCGAATCCGAGTTCAATGGCCCTCGCATAAGCAGCCTGACGATGGGCATTTTCTTCGTTCCAGTCCCCGGTGAAGATGGTGGCCCTGTGCTCTTCGCTAATCTTCACGGCTTGGTGCCAATCCCCGGATTCGCCTCGCCAGTTAGTAGTGCTAACACATACGAGTGCAGGAACGTCGCTCAGAGATGCCAGCGTAGCGGCAAGGAAGACGACGTCATCGTGAACGCAAATCACCGCGCAGAGAGTCATGCTGCGTGCATTGTACAAAGAACAGTGGTGAACTTTTTGTGAAAAAAGTTTTGAACCTAAAAATGATTGCCTTAGGTTCAAGTGTTAAGATTCGTTAACCTTTGTTGTTATAAAAAGTCCTACTAAGTTTGAGTGACTTGATTTATAGTGATGGCACCGGAGAAATAAGCGGTGATTGAAGACAGGCTGAGCCAGACACAGGAGAACCATCCCGATGCTGAATCGGGGGTTTTTGTTGGGCACGGCGGCGTTCCCGGTGAGGGGCCGTACATTTCAATCTGGCTCACACTGGCCGAAGGCACAGTGCTTAACGTGAAGTGTCGCTGCAACGGTTGCCCCTCCGCACTCCAAGTCACTGAACGTTGCGCGCTCGTACTGCGGGGGCGAACCATTGAGGCGATTAGGCGGTTAGATCGCGCCGACATTGAACTTATCGCGGGCAAACTGCCGGATGGCAAAGAGTACTACTACGATTTGGCGCGGAGAGCGATTGAGAATTTGAGAAGTGAGCAAGTGAATTAAATGAGAATGGGATTACCGGACTTCATCGGAATGCGACCAACGCGGGGACCAATGCCTCCAATTCGCCCAGGTGGCGGCAACGGTGGCGGTTATGGCGGAGGAGGAAGCGGGAGTGGCGGAGGGAGTGGCAGTGGCTCGACTTGTTCTCCAGACGATCAGGGTGGAGGTGGCGGATATTGTCTTGACGGTCATTTAGGCAACCTACCAAATGGTCCACAAAACAGCGGGCCACCGGCGTACTCGGGGCCGACCGCAGAGCGAGCAGTTTTTGTTAACTATTGTCCGGTAGAAGAGTACGAAATCGCGGATTAAAGATCATGAATCAGGCACAAGCAAGATACAACGGTAGCGCCGCACCAACAGAGAGAATGCATCCGACCCGGCCAATGCCGGATTTGTATACAGGTGCTCTTGTCATCGATCCAGAAATCGAGTTGAAAGCGAAAAAATTTGATGTCGCGCTCTCGATGTATTACAGTTCCGAATTCGCCGGAATCACAGAGTACGGAGCCGGTCGTTCTTGCACTGCCAGAACTCATTTGCATCAGGTTGGAGACATTGCGAGCATCGTCTACGGGGATCTCTCTGAACAGACTTTTAAAGAGTTCGGAACCGCAGGCTCTTTGACAACCTTTATCTCTTCCAGCAACAAGGGGAACGTCACCACGCTCAGCTACGACTCAGCTAGCGATGAGTACACCAACTATTTCAATGACGGTATGCAGCTCAAGTACAAGAAGCATGCCAGTTCTGGCAGCCGGTACGAGCTGGACCGAGTGGTTGACGCAGACAATGTTTGTCACACCTACCTTTATGGTTCCGGCGTTGAAGATGGGCTCCTGAAGACTATCGTGGTGCCAGGTGGGCAGCGCGTAACTTTCAACTATGAGGCTGGAACGATTACGTCTCTTGTCCAGAGTATTGAGGACTGGGCAGGGCGCCGCTGGACGATGCAATACGATGCTGGGTCGGCAATGACGACATACGTCACTCCGCTCGGATGCTCGACCAAGTACGCCTACAGTCATGCCGGTGCAGGTGTAGGCAACACCCTAGTGCACACGATTGAGGACCCGCGCGGATTCATTACGACCTACAGCTACGACACGACCAAGCGCGTCACAAAGATGCAAGCAGGATCAGCGATTTGGTCCTACACGTACTCAAGTACGACCACCGTCGAAGAATGGCCCAACGGCGCGAAGACTACTTACACTTACGATAGCAACGGTAACAATACGAAGATCGTGAAGCCCGAAGGCTACACCGTGACAAATGTTTTTGATACGAACCGTATGAAGGTAGCCCAGATTACGCCATCGGGAACTTACGGCAGCATCACTTACAACGCCATGTGGCTCGTGAGCGTGGCTGAGGACCCGCTTGGAAACCGCACGACCTTCCAGTACGACTCCTTTGGGAATGTTACTACCCTGATTGAGGCCAATGGCGCGGTCACAACTTATGCCTATGAAGGCACAGGCTCAACCCGACGCGTGATCCGTGTGACCGATCCGCTCGGCCGCGTATCCAGCTTTACTTACGACTCGGACGGATTGCTGAAAACAAGCACCGACCCAAGAGGACTGACCACAACCTTCAGCTACGACGCGATTGGCAACTTGGTGACTCAAATGATGGCCGATGGCGCGATGATGACCAACGTTTACGACTCGCTCAGCCGGGTGATTGCGACGATTGATCCAATTGGACGTGTCACTAGTTACGGCTATGACGCCGCTAACCACGTGGTGACGATCACGAACGCGCTAAATGAAGTCACGACCTACATTTACGATGGTTGTTTGCTTCAGGCGGTTGTGGACCCGCTCAACAACCGGACGACTTACAGTTACGGTCGGTTCGAGCGCAGAACCGTTGTTGAGAATGCGCTCGGTTTCAAGACCACCACGTCTTACGATAACATGGGCTACCCGGTGACGGTAATGAACGCCCGTGGCTTCATCACCACAACGCAGTACGACATCGCCAAGCGAGTTGTGGCGACGATTGATGCTCTCGGGTACCGCACGACCACCATCTATGACGACGCAGGCCGTCCATGGGCAGTTGAAGATGCCCGCGGAAACCGGACAACGAGTGTGTACAACGCGCGGGATCTGATTGCTAGCATCGACGCGCTGAACAACCGAACATCTTACAGCTATGACAGCGTCGGTCGTCAGGTCTCGATGATTTCCAGCCTTGGCTTCATCAGAACAACGATCTACGACTTCGCCGGTCAAGTCGAGGCTATGGTGGATGCGCTGGGGAACCGGACTTCGTTTACTTATGATGCTAACGGTAACCAGGAGACGGTGAAGAACCCGCTTGGGTTTGTATCTACGACGATTTATTCGCCGACGAGCGACCGGGTGCTGGCAGAGGTGGATCCGCTTGGGTATCGCACGACCTTCTCATACGATCTTGCGGGACAGGAGACGGGTCGGCAGGATGCTCGGGGTAACCGGATTACCTTTGCCTATGATCCAGTCGGGCGGCCGCGATCTATTCAGAATGAGGTGGGTGCTTTTGCGACAACGAGCTACGATGCCGCCGGTCGGCCGGTGACGATGCTGGACGCCAATGGGTGGCTGAAGACGATAACTTATGATGCTGCAGGTCAGCAGACCGGGATTCTTTACCCGGACAACACGAGAATGACCCTACAGTACGATCCGGTTGGGAATCTGACGACCACGTTGTACCTGTCGGGCAGCGACCAGATCGTTAGCTACACGGCTAGAAATGAAGTAGATGTAGTTAGGCTTTCGGGCAATATTCGGTATACGAACACTTATGACCAGGTTGGAAACCGGACATTACTGCGTGACACCAGCGACGGGCGGCACACTTACAGCTACGATGCGCTGAACCGGGTGGCGAGCTTTGTGAGCACAGAGAGCCGGGTTTACACTTTCAGCTACGATGCGGATTCTCGTCGAACGACGGTGAACTATGGAACCGGTGACCGGTTGACGGCTTACGATGCGCTGAGCCGGGTGGTGACGCAGGTCGAGCGGGTCGGGGGATCTCCGATTCTTACAATCGTTGATGCCTATGATTCGGCGGGTCGAAAAGTCTCTCAACTCCGAGACGCGGTTCTGACGTCTTATACATATGACTCGGCGGACCGGCTCACGGGGCAACAGGTTGCCGGCGCTTTTGCGACCTTCACGATGGACGCGGTCGGGAACATTACGGTGAAGAGTCAGCAGGGGTCTAGCCCGATTACGATGACTTACAATGCCGGGTCGCGGTTGGTGACTTCGGTTGAGGGGGCGGTGGTTTCTACTTACACCTTTGATGCCAATGGAAACCAGACGGCGGTGAATGCAGGTGGGACTCGGACTACTTTTGCTTATGACTACGAGAACCGGATGCGCACGGCAATTGATCCGGGCGGGGCTCGGTCTACGCTGGCATATTGGGCCGATGGCATGCGTCGGTTCTTGGAGGTTGGCGGAACACGGACGACCTTCGTTTGGGACGGTAGCGACTATCTACAATCCCGGACTCCAAGCAATGTGACTACTTTCAGTACCGTCCACGCGCAGATTTTGGATTCTGAGACAGGCGGTAGCGAGTCCCTGCTGGTGCCGGACCCTCTTGGTTCGGTCGTAAAGGTACTGGATGCAAGCGGTAACGAGGTTTATGACGCGGCATACTGGCCTTATGGAGAGATTCGGGACTCGGTTGGAGTGAACGATACTTCTTGGGGGTACGTGGGTACTTGGGGTTACCACTTCGATTCTTCGCGACGACTTTACGTCCGGGCAAGGGCGCTTGATCCAATTACGGCCCGATGGTATACAGTAGATCCTCTTTGGCCAGTCGAACCCAGCTTTACCTACTCCAACGGTCGGCCCGTAGCTTCGATCGACTACTCGGGATTGTATCCAATTGCATTCGTAGGGTGTAGTGCAGCGAGAAAAACGGAAATCAATAACTCACTCGACCGATTCTGCAAGTACTCTCTGCAATTCGTGAAAGATTGTTTTACTAACGAAAGTCTTGAACCTCAGTGCGGGGGTACACCTACACCAGAATACTTCGATAATTTCTGCTCCGGGTCTGCCAAGACTAGAACCGTTATTTGCTCCGACGGCTGGAACGGCTACTGTCAGGGTTTTGGGCGGACTAAGTGCGGCCAGGGTAAAGGTAAGAACGAGATTTATCTTTGTCCTCCTGCGTTTGATTCCAAGGAGTGTGGTGCAGTGTGGTGTACATTAATTCACGAACTTATGCACCTGTTCGGGTGGGTCCACTCCTCCCCAGCCTATAAGTGCATTGACGAAAGAAAGCCTTGTAAAGGCGTAAAGCGTTAAATGTCGAGACTCCTTCGAAGAAATAGCAGTTTCTTTATCTGTGCGACACTTCTGTGTCTCGTGATTTCTGACCCCTTCTATGTTTTCACGGCGATCCTTTGGCTAGCTATTGGAAAGGATAACTATACCTTGGACGACTTCATCGAAGATTCATATCGGCATTCACCGACAGGTCATGTGCCGCCTGTAATTGCAGTATGCTTTGTTGCAGTAGCGTTTTGTGTTGCTCGCATTGGCATTGTTGATTTGAATGTCAGTAGTGGATACAGAACATTCGTCCCAATTTTCAGTAGTGCCTTAACGATATTGCTTTCTCAGCTTGTGAAAATTGAACTGTCAATCGCTTCGGCGGTTATGATGTATTTTTCATTTTTAATGCTCTGCATTTTAATGATTAAAGTATTGCAACGTCTTCAACTCTAAAATGCTCGTAAAAGCTAGCTGAACCGTGATAGGTTGATCAACAGGCTAGTGCGGATTTTTGCCTCTGAGGATGTCAATGTTTACAAACCTCGTTTTTACGATGATTGCAAAGAGATATATTGGCATATAGTAGAATGGGATAGTGCCATTAAATGCTTGATGCCCGTTAGAGATTACGGCTGAAAAGTGAGAAAGGTTGGTGTTTGAAATGAATAACTACATAGTCTTGGATTTCTTTCATTTAGTTTAGCCTAATGGCTAGAAAACTCACCAGAGACGGTTGAGCTATGGGACTCGATCAACCAAATTCCAAAAAGACAATGCCCCGCCATTTGTCTTGGCATTTGTTGGTAGCTTACGTGTTTGCAATCTAGTGCCGGTTTCAAATCTGGGCCGAGCCGCTGCGGTGGTGGGAGAGGAAAGTAGGGATCTCTCGGTCTTCATGGGCGTTTGATTACAAATGCAGCCCAACAGGAAGCGTAGTGTGTTCCCGGATTGCCTCCCCAGACACCCCACTTACTTGCTCGCTCGCTTCTTGCTCAAAACGAATTCGAAGATCTGACAAAACTCAAGCATTCTCGCGGCGGTCTTGAGGCCGTCGGGACTGTCCTTTGTATCAACCACCTGGCGTGTGAGCAGTTCCAGCTTCTTATCGGGGGTTTTGGCGAGCAGATCGTAGCCCGCAAAGTTTGCATTCGGTGCCTCGGCGCTTCGAAGGGTGAATTCGACGAGTTTTGGTTTACTCGCCGTTGGTTCTTTCGGAACGCTTTCGATGGGAACCAGTTTTCCGGACGCCAAGTCGACGCCGAAGAGGCGGGATTGCCCTTGGCCAATCGGCTGCTCGACGCCAACAAACGTTGCAAAACGATCGGAGTCTGTATTCCCGACCGAACAGACACGGAGGTTTTCCGGTACGTCCGGAATATCGGTGGTCGCGTTAGCGGTGACTAGGAGCAATTTAGGTGCGTTCTTTTGCCCGCTCAGACAGATCAAGGCTCTCGGAACTTGCTTTGAGGTTGCGAAGGTAATGAGCGTTGCCGAATCGGATTGCGCGACGACGCGGGCAGGTTGACCTTTCGGCGCAAAAAATACGCTTGAGGATTCCTTGTTGATTGACGAGGCGACAAAAAGCAAATCGGCTCCGGGCCCGACCCAGGCCACGTCTTCAATCCGAAAGTCTTCTTTGACCGTGATTACCTCCTCAAGCGTATCGGAGTCCAATCCGTAGCGAAGGAGTCGGCGCGGATAGGGGAAAGGGAGGTCCTCACCTAGGCCCAAAGCTCGACGAACTCCCGCCCGTCCTTTGGGGGCAACCGGTGCGGTCAGGACTAAGAACTTGCTGTCCCAACTCCAACTGACCGGCGACACACCTTCAATGACCTTCGTCGGCATCCGCGAGAGTTCAACGGGGGCCGCGGAGGCGGCCGAATTTGAGATCTGAAATCCCAAAAGGATCGCAAGTGCAGCAGTCATGGTCCACGCATTTTTACCTTGCGACTTATCTTGAAAGCATGTCTCAAACCATAAATATGCGGCGCAATTTTGGCTGGGCGGGTCCTCACCCCCTGCCCCTTGTATGTGCCAAGTGAATCGGGATTTACTTGGCTGAGGCATCCGGCTCTCACGAATCACGCCCCTGCCCCTAGGCTTTGAGCCTGCTGGAGAGATTGTGGGGAGTCGGATGGCTCTCTAACCTCGGACGGTATCTTGGGCCTCCCAAATTTGTGCGTTCCCTTGATTGGCAAGGTCGTGCAAGGGGATGAGCCCGTATTCACAAGGTCGAGGTGGAGGGAGAAACCATCCATGAATATTATTGCTGGAATCGATATTTCGAAGGCAACGGTTGACGTTTGTGTAGCTGGCAAGACTCGTTCGTTTGCTAACGACCTTCATGGTTATCGTCAGGTTGCGAAGTACTGCAAAGCGGCCAGTCTTGTTGTGATGGAGGCGACCGGCACGTACCATTTGGGACTTGCTTGTTATCTTCATTCTCAAGATTTCAAGGTGGCGGTGGTGAATCCAGCGCGGCCCTGTTATTACGCGAAGTCGCTTGGCCTTCGTAACAAAACAGACAAAGTTGACGCTCAGGTGCTAGCGGAATTCGGCCGCACTCACGAGTTGGAGTTGTTCGTGCCTCCGACGGATGCTGAGTTGAATTTGTGTCGCCTTGTTCGCTTGCGAAGTGACTTGGTTGCCCAGCGCGTGCAGAGCAAAAACCGGCTGAGTGATCCTGCGGTGAACGGGTTCGAGGGGTCATTGTTGGCCGCCCAGGCAGCGTTTTTGGATGAGCAGATTGACCAAGTTGAGCGCGAGATTGTGCGCGTTCTCAAATCTGATGAGGCTCTCGGACGAGCTTGCGAGCTGCTGACTTCTATTCCTGGAATTGGTGCAGTGACTGCTTGGTCCATTCTCGCCGAGGTGCGTGACGTACGGCGATTTGCCTCTGCAAAGAAGGTTGCGGCCTTTGCGGGTCTTTGTCCATCCTTGCGGCATTCCGGAACGAGCCTTACGGGATCTGGGAAGCTCTCGCGGCAAGGTTGTCGCCCACTTCGAAAGGCTCTGTACATGGCGGCAGTCGCTGCGATCCGGTTCAGCGGTCCGTTTCAAGCCTTTTATGAACGGCTCTTGGCTCAGCGGAAGGCGAAACGCTCAGCGCTCGTTGCCGTGATGCACAAACTGATCCGGGTCGCCTACGGAGTACTCAAAGGAGGAGTGCCATTCGATTGTCAGCAAGGCTTGACAGCCAGCTGACAACACGGTATCTCTCCATCGGGGTGGCGATGGGGTTCGCGCGGATTTTGGCTGGGCGGCTACCTCACCCCCTGCCCCCTCTCCATCGGAATGGAGAGGGGGTTCAAGCGTTGCGCTAGTCGCCTAGTTCGTGAGTTAGGTCTACTTTGCCTTCGATGTGGCCGTTTAGACCGGAGACTAGCCGGTCGGCCAAAAGGGTGGCAAGTTCGTCTCTGAGCGAGATTTCGTCGGCTTCTACCATGACGCGGATCATGGGTTGGGTGCCGCTGGGGCGGACGTTGACTCGTCCTCGGCCGGTTAGCTTTTCTTCGGCGGTGGCAAGGTCGGCGGCGAGGAGGTCTTCCCAGCCATCTTTGCTTTCCACGGCGATGTTGATCAGCAGCTGGGGCCAGTTGGCGAAGTCGTCGAAGATTTCGCGGGAGGGGCGGCCGGAGCGTTTGAGGACGCGGAGGGTTTGCAGCATGGTTTGCAGGCCGTCTCCGGTGGGGGCGAGTTC
Organism: bacterium; assembly: GCA_027485645.1. Classification (GTDB taxonomy): domain Bacteria; phylum Armatimonadota; class Fimbriimonadia; order Fimbriimonadales; family Fimbriimonadaceae; genus Fimbriimonas. The sequence continues at coordinate 907,137 of JAIXQR010000007.1, read as the reverse complement.
GGGGAAGATGACGTGGCCGCTTTGCTCGCCGCCGATGCGGGCGCCGGTGGCGGTGATTTGCTGGGCAACGTACTTATCGCCGACCTTGGCGCGGTCGAGCTGGATGCCGTTTTCGGTGAGATAGGTCTCGAAGCCCATGTTTGACATCACGGTTCCGACTACGACGCTTGGGTTCAGCTCGCCGTCAAGCTGCGCCTGGCGGGCCCACATCGCCATGGTTCGGTCGCCGTTGATGAGGCGGCCAAGGGAATCGCTGAAGACGGCGCGGTCGGCGTCGCCATCGAGGGCGATTCCGAACTCGGCTCCATGCTCGACGGTTGCGGACTGGACGGTTTGGGGCTTGGTCGCTCCGCCCTGGGCGTTGATGGTGGTTCCATCGCCAGGATCGATGCCGATGGTCACGACTTCCGCGCCGAGGCGGCGGAGGATTTGGGGAGCGAGTTCATAGCCCGCGCCGTTGGCGGCATCGAGGACGACTTTGAGGCCATCAAGTCGCTCGGGGACCTGGGCTTCGAGGAACTGGAGATACGCCTCAACGCCGGATGCGTCGAACCCGATCCAGCCGATGGTGCCGCCGGTTGGGCGAGTTGAGTCGCCGGTCATGCCGGCTTCGATGGCGATTTCGGCATCGTCGGGCAGCTTTTTGCCGTCGTGGCCAAAGAACTTGATGCCGTTATCGGGGGCCGGATTGTGGGATGCGGAGACAACGACGCCGAGTCCGTACTCGCGGGTGCGGGCGAGAAAGGAGATGGTGGGGGTTGGAGCGACGCCGATGTCGGTGACAGTTACGCCTTCGGAGGCGAGGCCAGCCGAGATGGCGGCGGCGAGCATTGGGCCGGACCGCCGGGTGTCGCGACCGATCACGGCTTGCATGGGTTGGCCGGTTGCTTGGAGCCAGCGCGCAGCGCCTAGTCCGAGTTGGAACGCGAGTTCGGGGGTGAGTTTGAGGTTGGCGACGCCGCGGACGCCGTCGGTGCCGAAGTGTTTGCGGCTCATACCGTTTTTGACACCTTTACTCGGGCGGGGCGGATGATGCGTTCGGCGATGCGGAAGCCGGCTTCGACTTCTTCTAGCACGGTGCCTTCTTCGTGCTCGTTCGATTCCACAATGCCGATGGCTTCGTGGATTTCGGGGTTGAAGCTTTCGCCGATGCTGGCGATTCGGCTGACGCCCTGGCCCTGGAGCACGGACATGAACTGCTTTTCGACGGCTTGGATTCCGTCGATCATTTGCTGAACCGGGGTTCCGGCGGAGAGGTGGCGGACGGTGCGCTCGAAGTTGTCGAGGACGGGCAGGAGTTCGCGGACGAGTCGCTCGGTGGCGAACTTTCGATCTTGGGCAATGCGGGTTTCTTGCAGGCGGCGATAGTTGATGAATTCGGCCTGCAGGCGCAGGAGCTGATCGTGCAGCTCGGCTTTTTCGATCTGAAGCTGTTGGATTACGGCGTCGTCGGTAGGGATGACCTCCTCATCTGGGCCTGGATCCATGTTGACTTCCTGGTCAAGGGTCGCTTCCGTGGTCTCGTCAGAATCCGGTCGAAGATCTTCGCTCATGGGTGAGAGTTTACTGGTGGATCATTTGCCGATGCAGAATCGGCGGAAAATCTCGTCGATCATGTCGGGGCTAGCGGTTTCTCCGGAGATTTGGCCGAGGATGTGGATGCCCTCTCTTAAGAGGGTGGAGAGCAGGTCTGACGGGACGAGACTTTGCAGAGCGGTTTCGAGCTCTTGCAGGCTTGCGGCGAAGACTTGGAGCAGGGCAGCGTGGCGTTCGTTGACGAGGGTCTTGGGGGTTGCCGCGCTCATCTTGTGTTCAATAACATCTAGAAGTCGCTCGAGGCCGAGACCTTCAGAGGCGGAGATTCCGATTGCGACTTCGGCACCGGGTTTAGCAAGGTCGAGCTTGTTGCCGACGATGAGGGCATCGCGGAACTGGCGGGCGAACTTTTGGTCTTCGTCGGTCCAGCCGGTTTCTAGGTCGAAAAGGAGGATGGTGAGATCGGCACCGGCGATTTCTTGGCGGGTTCTTTCTATTCCGAGTAGCTCGACAACGTCGGTTGTGTCGTGCAGGCCGGCGGTATCGATGAAGACGGCTTTTCGACCGCGCAGGTCGATCGATTCTTCGAGGGTGTCGCGGGTCGTGCCGGCGATGTTAGTTACGATGGCGCGGTCTCGCTTGACTAGGGCGTTGAGGAGGGAAGACTTGCCGACGTTTGGTCGACCGACGATCGCGATGCGGAATCCTCGGCGGACGATCTCGGATCGCTTGGCATCGGCGAGGAGCTGATCTAGAATCGGCTTGATTTCACGAACCTTTGCGGATGCGGCTTCGTAATCGAAGTCGCCGATTTCTTCGCTGAAGTCGGTGCTGGCTTCGACCTTTGCGAGGAGATCGAGGCAGGCTTCTCTCAGGTCGGCCACGCGGGATCGGAGTCGGCCTTGGTGACTATCGCGAGCGAGGGCAAAGAACTCTGGGGTTTCGGCGGCGATCATTTCGGCGACGGCCTCGGCTTGGGTGAGTTCGAGTCGGCCGTTTAGGAAGGCGCGCTCCGTGAACTCGCCTGGCTTCGCGATTCGGGCACCGTTCTCTTCGGCGGCGTTTAGTAAGAGTTGTTGGGAAGCTGGGGAGCCGTGAGCGAAGAGTTCGACGGTTTGGTCTCCGGTGTAGCTTTTGCCTTCGGGATAGAAGATCAGGACACCGAGTTCGCCGGTTATGAGGGTTTGCACATAGGCACGCATCGGCTCATGTTCGATGGGTTGGTTCTTGGCGAGGGTTGAGCCGATAAACCAGGCATCGGGGCCGGAGATGCGATATCCGGTTACGGCGGCCGGGCCGGGACCGGTAAATGGGGCCACGATGGTATCGGTAAACCTTCGCATTCGAACGGTTAGTATAGGTTGGTCCCGGTTGCGGCTTGGGTACGTGTCGAAAGTAGAATGCGGTTGTGAAGTTATTTGTTGATACCGGTGATGTGAAGGAAGTCGAGAAGGCGGCGGAACTTGGAATTATCGATGGTGTAACCACGAATCCGACCCTGATTGCAAAGAGCGGGCGCGGCTTCAAGGAAACGGTCCAGGAAATTTGCAAGATCTTGCCGGAAGGCGACATCAGCGCAGAAGTGGTGGCTACGGACTACGACACGATGCTGAAGGAAGCGCTCTACGTGAGCAGCTTCGCGCCGAATGTGGTGGTTAAGGTTCCGCTGATCGAGCCGGGGATCCGGTTGGTATCGGAATTGACTCGACGGGACATTAAGACGAACGTCACTTTGGTGTTCACGGTTGGGCAGGCGCTTTTGGCGGCAAAGGCGGGCGCGACTTACATTTCCAACTTCGTGGGTCGCGTTGACGATTTGACCTTGGAAGGAATGGACGCGGTTCGAGACACGGTCTCGATGGTTGAGACTTACGGTTTCGATAGTGAAGTGTTGGTGGCCAGCGTTCGACATCCGCTGCACGTTCTCGACAGCGTTCGCGCTGGGGCGCACGTCGCGACGATGCCGTTCAAGGTGATTGAGATGCTGTTCAAGCATCCTCTGACCGATTCTGGTTTGCAGCGATTCCTTGCGGACTGGAACGCGGCGGGCTTGCACATCCTCGAATAAGGCTCTATGCGATATCAAGATCAGCTGGTTCGACAGACCCAGAAGGCGCTGGACGACGTATGTCGTTCGGCGCTTGCTGTTTCAGAAGATAAGCGGGATTGGTCTCCTGGCGGCGCGGCACGGAGCGTGCTGGACCAAATGCGGGAGTTGGCGGTGGCGATTGATTGGCTGAAGCTGATTGCGCTGAACGGGGAAGTGCCCAGCTTTACCGACCACGACCGTTTGGCGATGCGTGAGGCCAGCGCGCGGCTGGCGACGGTGGAGGACTGCGTGGAGCAGGCGCGGGTGCAGGTTGCGGAGTGGTGCGGGATCGTCGCGAACTTTCCGGATGAGCGGCTGATGGACGAGGTGGTGATGCCTTTCGGCGGCGGGATGCGGATGAACTTGGCGGACGTGCTCGGTTTGCCGGCTTGGAACATGACTTATCACTTGGGTCAGATCGGGTTTATCCAGCTGCTGCTGGGCGACCGCGCGATGCATTGAGACTAGGGTGAGAACTCGTAAATTTGCCTGTAGGTAAATTCAAGACTTGCGTTAACATGTTCATGTGAAGAGTCGCAGGTTTGCGGTTTGGAGGGCGCGATAGTCGGACGAGATATCGTGCGCGGAAAAGTTCCTGCCGGCCCATTCTCTGGCAACCGGAACTTTCGGAAGCCCCAGGGTTTCACCTTGGTTGAGATCTTGGTGGTGATCGCAATTGTCGCGGTGATAGCGGCGTTCACGTTTTCCGCCATGAGTAGTGCTCGGGATCGGGCGAATACGACGGTCGAGATCAACACGCTGCGGCAGCTTGGTTTGGCGCAGCATTTGTACCAAGAGTCCACCGGCAAGGAAGTCTATTCCGTCAAGGCATTGGTGGATACCGGACATTTCCCAGTTGGGCTTGCCGCTTCCCCAGCGGATCCGGTCCGCGAAGGAAAAGCGAACGAGGTGTTTGATCGGATGAACCTCGGGACTACTATCGCTGAAGGGCGGTTGCCTTTCCGATGCTCGATACTTACGCGGGCAACATTCGGTTACCACTACGAGGTCAATCCGTATAAGCCTTCGCGAGGACAGAACTTCGGCTGGGCAGTCATGGCTTCGCGGCTTCCGCTTCGCCGTGGGAAACTGACATTTTCCGAAGGCACGTACCTGAGACTTTTGAATGACGGCTCGGTAGTGTTTCGTCGGCCGGTGATTGCGGACTACAACGGCTTTCCGGCAACCAGCCCGGTTTGGCTCTTCATCGACTACAACGATGAAGAGCGCGCCGAGGACATGAAGGACCCTGAATGAATGTACTGACACGTTCGGCGCTCTTTGCATTCTTCCGTTGGTCGATTTCGGTCGGGGTCGGCGCTTGGTCGTTGGTCCGATCAAAAGCTCCAGAGTTTTTTGGGCAGCTTCTTTGGCAGTCGCTGATACCTGCAGCGATCGGGTTCTTCCTGTATTGGGCCGTATTTTCCTGGTTGCGACACCCGAATCGCGCTGTGCCCTACTCGGTGTTGATCTTGCTGGCTGTGCCGGGGATGTGGGCGCTGATCGTTTTCACCGTCTATCCCGACATGGCGGAAATTGTGCTCTGGCAGAACTGGCAGTGGGATGTGATCAGCGGGTTCTGTGCGGCGTGCTTAATGGAAGGGGTTGAGTTGATCTCTCGGCGACTACCGGCAACGGCACGATAGACAGGTCCGGTCGGGCGATTTGCCGCTGCCCGGCGTGATCGGCGACTTTAGAGCCGCTCAGTGGAATCACAGAATTTGGCGTCGCTCACAACGGTTAGGTGTTGAACGGCCCACCACAGGGAATTAGCGGACGTCCTTGCACAGGGAAGTTCTGGTCTTTGGGGTTGTTCCTTTGTGGATGGTCTCGGGTTGAGTGGAACGGCGGGGGGTGCCGGAAGAATTCTCGAATTTCTTTTTAGGGGTTCAAAAGGGCTGAAGCGGCTCTTCAGAGGCTGTTTTTGGGCGTTTTCGGCTTGTTTTGGGGCTGTTTTGGACTTTTTAGAGAATTTTTTAACGAACTCTTGACATCAGGAACTGGTTTCGGTATCATAACCAACTCAAGCGACGAGTCGAAAGACAAAGCGGTTGAGGCGAAAAGAGCCCTTTGACAGTTGCATAGCGATCTTTCCGAAAGCATCATTTGAGCACTCGTGAGAATTTGTAGTCTAGTTAAGCTACTAAGGGTGTACGACGAATGCCTAGGGACAAGCTGCCGATGAAGGACGCGTAAGCGGCGAAACGCTCCGGGGAACTGCACAAGAGTTTTGATCCGGAGGTGTCCGAATGGGGAAACCCTGCTAGGGTAATGCCTAGTAGCCCTTCACTGAATAAATAGGTGTTGGAGCGGCAACCAGCTGAACTGAAACATCTAAGTAAGCTGAGGAAAAGAAATCGAAGAGATTCCGCAAGTAGCGGCGAGCGAACGCGGAGGAGCCTAAACCAGTCGGCATGCCGGCTGGGGTTGTGGGGCCACTACTACCTCTCTCCTCGAATCGAGCCTTCGGGTTGGATTCGAGGCTGGTAGAAAAAGGTATTGATTCAAGTTAACGGAACAGGATTGGAAAGTCCGACCATAGAGGGTGATAGTCCCGTACGCCTAAAATTTGATCAAATTTAAGTGGTACCCGAGTAGCGCGGAGCACGAGGAATTCCGCGTGAATCCACCGAGACCACTCGGTAAGGCTAAATACAGCTTGTCACCGATAGTGCATCTAGTACCGTGAGGGAAAGGTGAAAAGAACCCCGGTGAGGGGAGTGAAATAGAACCTGAAATCGTACGACCCGCAAACAGTCAGAGCACATTTAAGTGTGATGGCGTACCTTTTGCAGAATGATCCTGCGAGTTGTTGGTATTGGCAAGCTTAAGCGGTTCAGCCGCGGAGGCGGAGGGAAACCGAGTCTTAATAGGGCGTCAAGTCATTACCAGCAGACCCGAAACTGTGCGATCTAGCCATGGTCAGGGTGAAGTGGTGGTAACACACCATGGAGGCCCGAACTCATTGACGTTGAAAAGTCTCGGGATGAACTGTGGTTAGTCCGGTGAAATGCCAATCGAGCACAGAGATAGCTGGTTCTCCCCGAAATCCATTTGGGTGGAGCGTTCTGTGATGTTCGGCGGGGGTAGAGCACTGAATGGGCTAGGGGGCTTACCGGCTTACCGAACCCAACCAAACTCCGAATACCGTCGAATTAGCAGGGCAGTAAGACTGCGAGTGATAAGATCCGTGGTCAAAAGGAAAACAATCCAGATCGACAGCTAAGGGCCCTAAACGGTGACTAAGTGTGAAACGATGTGGAGTCGCGTAAACAGCCAGGAGGTTGGCTTGGAAGCAGCCATCCTTTAAAAAGTGCGTAATAGCTTACTGGCCGAATGTGACTCTGCGCGGACAATGTAAGGGGGCTAAAGTCACCTCCCGAAGCTTCGGGCTTACGAAAGTAAGCGGTAGGGGAGCGTCGTGTTCAGCGTTGAAGCTAGAGCGGAAGCACTGGTGGAGCGGACACGAGTGAGAATGCAGGAATGAGTAGCGATTATACAGGTGAGAATCCTGTACGCCGAAAGCCTAAGGTTTCTCCGGCTATGTTCGTCAGACGGAGGTTAGGCGGTCCCTAAGGTGAGGCCAGAAGGCGTAACCGATGGATATCCAGTAGACATTCTGGACCCAGGCATACGAGCCATGGGAGGACGCTTCAGAAAGACCCATCCCGCACTGTTGGTAGTTGCGGGCTAGGCCGAAACTCTAGAACTTGTAAGAGTTCTTTTCAGAAGAGCGGGGCCGGGGAAGGGAACCCTTCGGGGTGAACGAACTGGGTTTGACTGGGGCCGAGAAAAGTCCCGCAGCGTTAATCGTATGTTTGACCGTACTGCAAACCGACACAGGTAGGTGAGTCGAGGAGACTAAGGCGTTCGAGAGAACTCTCGTTAAGGAACTAGGCAAATGAGCCCCGTAACTTCGGGATAAGGGGCGCCTCGAAAGAGGCCGCAGCGAAGCATCCCAGGCGACTGTTTACCAAAAACACAGGTCTCTGCAAAGACGAAAGTCGATGTATAGGGGCTGACGCCTGCCCAATGCCAGTAGGTTAATAGGAGATGTCAGCGCAAGCGAAGCATTGAATTGAAGCCCTGGTGAATGGCGGCCGTAACTCTAACGGTCCTAAGGTAGCGAAATTCCTTGTCGGCTAAATACCGACCCGCATGAAAGGCGTAACGACTTGGGAACTGTCTCAACGAGAAGCTCGGTGAAACTGTAGTGCCCGTGAAGATGCGGGCTATGCGTAGTAGGACGGAAAGACCCCGTGGAGCTTTACTACACCCTGCCATTGTGAACTGGTTGTAGATGTAGAGCGTAGGTGGGAGCTTCGGCACCAATGGAACACCACCCTTCTGCATCTGGTTCACTAACCTTCCCCGTTATCCGGGGCGGAGACAGTGGCTGGCGGGTAGTTTGACTGGGGCGGTCGCCTCCTAAAAAGTAACGGAGGCGCCCAAAGGTGCACTCAGGCTGGTTGGAAATCAGCCGTTGAGCGTATAGGTATAGAGTGCGCTTGACTGTGAGACCTACAAGTCGAGCAGGTACGAAAGTAGGGCTAAGTGACCCTCTGATGGTGCGTGGGCACGTCAGGGTTCATCGGATATAAGCTACCCCGGGGATAACAGGCTGATCTTGCCCGAGCGCTCACAGCGACGGCATGGTTTGGCACCTCGATGTCGGCTCGTCGCATCCTGGGGCTGTACACGGTCCCAAGGGTTCCGGAGTTCACGGATTAAAGCGGCACGCGAGCTGGGTTCAGAACGGCGTGAGCCAGTTCGGTCCCTATCCACTACGCACGTAGGAAATTTGAGAGGAGTCGCTCTTAGTACGAGAGGACCGGAGTGAACCGACCTCTGGTGTACCAGTTGTCCTGCCAAGGGCATACGCTGGGTAGCCACGTCGGGCAGGGATAAGCGCTGAAAGCATCTAAGCGCCAAGCCCACCTCAAGATTAGATTTCCCATTGAAAAAGTAAGACCCCCGGAAGACTACCGGTTTGATAGGTCGCAGCTGTGAGCGCAGTAATGTGTTAAGGTTAGCGATACTAAGTGGTCGAGGGCTTAATAGACCAAGCCTCACGAGTGATCAAATGACGCAACGGAAAGATCATGTGCAACTGTCTAAGCGCTTTTAGCGCTAGACGGTTTCCGGGTGATCATAGCGAGAAGGAAACACCTGTTCCCATCCCGAACACAGCAGTTAAGCTTCTCAGCGGCGGAAGTAGTTAGAGAGTAGTCTCTTGCCAGATAAGCGCGTCGCCCGGTTAAAATTATTAAAAGGCCCCAACTTCGGTTGGGGTCTTTTTTTGTGCCCAGACTTTGGAATTTTGGGTCGGCTTGACTTGGCTTAGCTCGGTTTGATCCGTGACCAGGAAACACCTGTTCCCATCCCACAGGGTCGGATTTTGGGCAGCAGTTAAGCTTCTTGGCGGCGGATTGATTGGGGCGGAAGTAGTTAGAGAGTAGTCTCTTGCCAGATAAGCGCGTCGCCCGGTTAAAATTATTAAAAGGCCCCAACTTCGGTTGGGGTTTTTTTTTGTGCCCGGACATTGGACTTGGGCGTGAAGGAAACACCTGTTCCGATCCCACAGGGTCGGATTTTTGGCAGCGGTCGCGATTCTGAATGTTGAGTGTTTCAGGTCGATGGAGGGCCAGAGGAACCTCTTGCCATACATTCAGCCGGAGCCAAGCCGGTTGAGATTCGGGTGTTGCAGTTCACCTGGACAGGATTGTGCGCTTCCAACCGCGCGATGGCTCAGCGAATAGCAAAAAAGTACCGATTCATTTTGCACTTGTGATAGAGTATGAGGACAAGGTATTGCTACATTTCTAGCACGAGTTATGAATCTCATGATGTTTTCCCCAAAGTGTCTACTTGCAGTTGGTGTTGCTTGCTCCGTTTTCGGGCTGGGCGGATGCATTTCTGTTGCCATGTCGAAGTCTGTTGGTAAAACCGACTCGAAAGTCCAGATCGAGAAGGCTATTGAAGAAGCAAAGCGTCGGGAAGTGAAGCTTCGTCCGGCTTTTGCCTATTTGGTGAAGGGTGATTACAAGTCTGCTCGGACTCATTTCGAGGAACTCGAAGCGGAAGGGTTCGGGAACCTGGGTAGACAGCGGGTTCGTTGCCTGCTTGCCGAGGGCAAAATCGATGAAGGGCTTCGAGTGCTTTCTAAACTTGGACAGAACGAAATCAGTCCGGAACAAGCGTCCGATCTTCGGGTAGCGCTACTCGTAAAGGGTCGCAGAAAATCTGATCTAAAAGTTGCGTTGCAGAAAATCCAAGCACTGCCGTCGTTCGAATCATCTGCGGAAGGTAAAGACGCGATCAATCCTTCACCTTCGGTCGCGGACCGACTCTTGGCGGTCGCCGTCCACTTTGGCCGGCAATACGATCGTGATACAATGCACCTTGTCGGGACAGAAGCGCTTCGGCGCGGAACCCTAGACCCGAGTGCGCTACTGGAGTATGCATCTACCACTGCCTCCAACGGCGATGTTCGCAAGGCAAAGAAGCTCTACCATAAACTGCTCAAGAGTAAGCCATCTCCGCTGCTAAGTAAAACTGCCGATGGTTCGATTTATGACCTGACAAATTACATTGGGCTCGTTGAGCGAGATCGTCCCATTGCGGTCGAAGAAACAATGCGACACAAGAAGTATCGTAAGACCTTCTTCCTAAGTTCCTGGCAGTAATCGACGGTTCAGTGGCAGTCCTTTTCAGCAATTAGGCGTCCCAGCGTCAGATTCATCAGGGTGGAACTTGGTAGGGATTAGTCTCTTGCCAAATAAGGGCGTCGCCCGGTTAAGATTGTCTAAGGGCCCCAACTTCGGTTGGGGCCTTTTATCTGTCTGGCCCTTCAAATTTCAGCCAGGAAGCACCCGCTGCTTTCCGGGCAGTTAAAGCTCTGGCAAGAATAGGTGCCCTGAGTTCCATCTATACAATCGATTTCGCCTTTCAATTTGCGAGAGCTCATCGTAAAATGGACGGTGACTCAGCCTCAGGCGTGAGATCCCCACCCTTGATCCATGCATGATTTATCGGTATATTAGAGTCAGGAGAACCAATGGCGACTATTCCTTTTGATCAGCTCGAAGACCAGCCTTATTCGGAAGATCTGTACAACGTTCAAACGACCCTTGAACCTGTCGGTGCTTTGAGCGAGTACGGTCCAGCGCTCCGAGAGCAATACGATGCGCTCGGGGTTGTTAGCTTCGCAAACGTACTTTCCCCGGAAGAAATTCAATCGATTGGCGACGCTTTTCGCTCGCTCGTTGTCAGAACGGACCTGCCGAGTGATGTGCAGCTTCAGTTCGAGAACGCGGCGAAGGGCTTGGTGGATGACATGCCAGCAGAAGAGCGACTGAACTACCTGCGGAAGTTCATGATCTTTGCCCATTGTGATGAGCGGATTCAGGAGATCATGTATCGTCCGGATCTGATGGAGATCGTTAGCGACCTTTTAGGTGGTGAGCCAGAGATGTTCCAAGACATGGCACTGTTGAAGCCAGCTGGAATTGGTCGAGAAAAGCCATGGCACCAAGATCACGCTTACTTTAATCTTCCAGAAGGAACGCCAGTTGTGGGAGTTTGGATCGCGCTCGATGAAGCGGTGCCCGAAAATGGTTGCATGCACTTCCTTTTGGGTGGACACAAAGCCGGGCCGATCGCGCACTTCAACCGGCGAGATTGGCAGATCTGTGACTCGCAAGTCCTGGAAAAGAATGCTGCCGCAGCTGCACCGTTGCCTGCAGGAGGCGCACTCATTTTTGACGGCCTCACTCCTCACGGAACGCCGAGCAACCGATCCGATCGCCGCCGATGGGCGCTTCAGTTCCATTACGTAAAGAAGGGAACCCCTCGGATTTCGACAGAAGAGCGTTTCGCCATCTTTGGCGAAGACCGACACAACAGTTCCTGCTAAGTTACAGCGCCCTCGATCAGACTTCATTCTGGTCGAGGGCGTTCTTGTGTCTCGTCTTTGCGTGAACGAAATTGAAATAGTGTTGTCAAAAATATTCAAAGAGCGTAAGCTAAGCAGATGCGTGCTTCACTCGCTATTGGTGTTTTGGTTTTAGCTTCCGCTGCGTCTGCGCAAATGGAATCTCACTATGTTAACGTGAACTTGGATATTGACGGTACGGTTCAATCCGCCCAAGTTCCTCGGTTCAACCGACCTGGCGCAACGCTTCAGCAGATTCGCATTCGCGGCTACTACCGAGTTACGGCGAACCTTCGATATGAGAACCGCTCGGATCAGCCAGGCATCGGCCGAGCCAGCTTCCGACCGGGCGCAAACCTTGCGGTCGATCTTGGTGCAGGCAATCTTTACTATTTGATGTTTGTCGGCGCGACGACCAAGGGACGCGAAGTATCTCTTTCGGCTTTCGACGGCACCTTTGATTGGACCGGAACTTCCGGTGGAAGCATTCCGTTCTCGGCAACTCAGGCTGCAGCGGTTACCCTCGCTGATCCAACTTTGCTAGCTGCCGTCACCGGAGCGGGCAATGTGAACTTGGTGGCAAACGCCGGCGCTCAGGTGGAATTCCGCTGGTACCGAACGCCGACCCGAACTTGGCCAGACATCGAAGCTAACGGAAGCGGATTGACGTCGTTCGTTATCACGTACGTTTACACAACCCCTTAACCGTTTACGCTCCCGATCTCTGCCTTTGGGCCGGGATCGGGAGTTTTTTGTGCCTGAGTTAGACCAACATCGCGGCGCCAAACACTCCCGCGTCGTCGCCGAGAGTTGGCCGCAAGATTGGAGTTGAGAAAGCGGGGTTGAACACGCGTTTAGCGACCTCAGACGGGCCAGTTGAATACAAAACGTCCAGATTCCCGACGCCACCACCGATGACGATCGCGTGGGGATCGAAGATGTTGATGACGTTTGCTACCGCAATTCCGAAGTATTCGACCAGTCGCCGTATTGTTTGAATCGCGGCCAGGTCGTTCTCCGTTGCGCGTTTAGCGATGTCGGCCAGCCCGGCGTGTTCTCCTCGGCAATCAGAGTAGAAGCGCTCCAAGGCGGGCCCGCTGAGAACGGATTCCACAACCCCTCGATGACCTGAGTAACCGTGGTACCCACCCGGCTCTAGGGGATTGTGACCCCACTCGCCCGCGATGCCGTGCGCGCCATTCAGCACCCGTCCGTTAACCACGAGCCCACCGCCAACTCCCGTTCCGAGAATGATTCCAAACACGGTTTCGTACCCCTTGGCCGCACCCAATGTGGCTTCGGCAAGGGCGAAGCAGTTAGCGTCATTAGCCGCAACGAACTGCACGCCGTGGGCCGCGGAGAGGTCGGCAATGAACGGCCGTCCGTTCAAAACGGTGGTGTTGGAATTCTTCAGGAGTCCGGTAGCAGGATCCGTGGTGCCGGGAGTTCCGATCCCGATGCGTGGTGGTCGAGCTTCGCCGCTAGCTTGCTCGAGCTCCAGTAACAGCGCCCCGACTTGGGCAACAATCTGGTCATACCCTTGGTCTCGAAGCGTAGGGACGCGCCGCTTGAGGGCGTTCCCGGTATCTCCATCTCGCAGCACAGTTCCGGCAATTTTCGTGCCGCCAAGATCAAGCCCCCATTTAGTCGACATCTTTCTGATTCTCCTCGCTAGCCGTTTTTTCGGCGGCCGTCCCCGTTGGCACGGGCCCGATGTTAAAGGTGAGTTTTGGCTTTTGGCCTTGGGCGAACGCTCGGACTTCGAGGAGGCCGGGGTTTTCTCGGACAAGCCGCGCGGTGTTCAGGAGGCTTCGCATGGTGGCGGCCTCGTTTCGGGCACGAATCATCGCGGTCTCGCCTTCCATCTGCGCACGCACGCGATCGGCGAAGGCGGCCTTCAGACTGCCGGCGACTCCGTAGTTAAGAACGCTCAGTTCGTGCGCTTCGATGCCGGTTAGGTCGCCCCACGCACCGAGCCCGGTCTCGATGGCGGACTTGAATTCGTCGAAGGCGAGCATCGCTTCGGCGGTTGTTCTTTGCGCCAGGAAGGACTGAGCGATCTCTTGAATCTTCACGATCGCCCGCCGATCAAACTGGTTCTGACCGGCAAAAGAGTAGAAGTCTTGCGCGGTGTTTGGACTCTTACGAAAGTTGCCCCCGGCGTTGTAGTGCTTACCAGCATCGACCACGTTGTAGAAGACTTGAACTGTGTATCGGATGAATCCGTTGTCCTTTGTTTCGGCCTCCTGCGCGCCAATAAGGACCGAGTTCCAGTAGGTAACGCACGTCAGAATCGTGGCTCGGTCGCCGAACAGGCGGTAGCGCCCAGGAGCAAGCACACGATCGAACTTTCCGTCGATGAGTTGCACCGCGCACTCGTTATCCAGAACAGTGATGGTTCTCCACAGATTCATAGGTGACTCATTTCCGGACCGGCCAGCCTCGATTCGGCGGGAGTTTTGCACTCGCAAAGCCTAACGAGATCGCGGCGTGCCGCAGTGGCCGGGACCCGGATCATAATTCCGATTACCAGTCGGAGGTGTGAACCTGACTACGATGGTTGCGAGGGTTCGGTCTACACCTAAGTTCGCGAGCCAGAGGTCACAAAACGGAGTATCGCACATCGCCTTTCGGCGGTCAATGAGATGTCGAGAGGCTGCTGTTTTGACTCTCCGAGAGCCCAAAGCACAGAAAGGTTTTGAACCTGAATGCCGTCTCTTGGGTCGCTCATCCGGTATACATAGACGTTGGCGGCGTCTCCGTTTGGAGTGCGTGCGTCTCACTCAAGGAGTTCACGCGTGGCGAACATTGCCGAAGAATCACTGACGCTCTCACCTGCCGATCTCAAGGCTTATTATCGGGAAATGCTCTTCGTTCGAAGATTTGAAGAGCACTGCAACACGGCTTACCGCAAAGGTCTTGCGGGCGGCTATATGCACACATACATCGGCATGGAAGCGCTGGCCACGGGCTGGTTGAACTCCATTCGCAAGGGTTACGACTACGTCATCACGGCGTATCGCGACCACGCTCACGCGATTGTGCTTGGCACCGATCCGGTTGCGGTCATGGCCGAAATCATCGGCCGAAAGGGCGGCACCGCCGGTGGAAAGGGCGGCTCGATGCACATTTACGACCCCAAGAACGGCTTCTTCGGCGGCTGGGGAATCGTAGGCGGACACATTCCGCTTGGCGCAGGTTTGGCCTTTGCATCTCGCTACCGCAACGAAGATCGAGTCACTCTCAACTTCATGGGTGATGGCGCTTCGAACCAGGGCGTCGTTTTCGAGACGCTAAACATGGCCTCCCTTTGGGACTTGCCTTGCATCTTCATCATCGAGAACAACGAGTTCGCGATGGGCACCCGACTCGAGTACCACGCCGCAGACAAGGAACTCTGGAAGCGCGGCTTGCCATTCAACATTCAGAGCGAGCGCATTGACGGCATGGATGTTGTGCAAATGCGAAAGGATGCACAGCGAATCGTCGATTGGGTTCGGGAGAACCAGCGACCTTACTTCGTCGAAGTCATGACGTACCGGTACTCGGGTCACGGCGCAGCCGACCAGGACCGACAGCTTTACCGAACGAAGGAAGAAGAAGCCGAGGCTATGCAGCGAGACCCGATCGCACGTCTCCGAGCTCAGCTCATTGAGCAAAACATCATGAGCGAAGAAGCTCTTGAAGCGATGGAGTTGGAAGTCGAAGAGGAAGCGGCACAGGTCATGGCCAAAGCCGAAGAGAGTCCATTCCCAGACCCAAGCGAAGTCTACGACAACATTTACACCGACATGACACCGGAGCAAGGACACTAATGGGATTGGATATGACCTACCGAGACGCCCTTCAGAAGGCAATCGTTGACGAAATGGAGCGGGACGAGAACGTCCTGATCATGGGCGAAGACATCGGCCGGTACCAGGGAACGTTTAAGGTCACCCGTGGCATGGTCGAGAAGTTCGGCGATCGACAGAACCGCTACAACCTGCGAATTCTGGATACTCCGATCACCGAAGCTGGCTTTGCTGGAATCGCAACCGGAGCCGCCATGGCGGGTCTTCGACCGATCGTCGAGTTCATGACCATGAGCTTCTCGATCCTTGCGATGGACCAGATCATCAACCACACCGCAAAGGTTCATTACATGACCAACGGTGAAGTGAAGTGCCCAATCGTTTTCCGCGGTCCTGGTGGCGCGGCGAAGCAGCTTTCGGCCCAGCACAGCCACAGCATGGAAGGATGGTACGCCCACTGCCCAGGCTTGAAGGTTGTTGCCCCATCGACAGTTGCCGACGTTTACGGCATTCTTCGAACGGCCGTTCGAGATGACAACCCGGTCATCGTTTACGAGAACCCCGGCCTTTACGCGATGAAGGGTGAGTTGCCCGAGGATCCTGACTTTACGGTTCCGATCGGCAAAGCACAGATTCTTCGCGAAGGAACGGACATCTCTCTGGTCGGTTACTCCCGAATGACGCACATCAACCTCGCGGCGGCAGAGCTGCTTGCGAAGGACGGAATCAGCGCAGAAGTCGTCGACGTTCGGTCGCTGCTTCCGCTCGATACCGAGACGATCTACGCTTCGGTCCGAAAAACCCACCGCGCGGTGATGGTTTATGAAGACTGGCGAAGCGGCGGATTTGGCGCGGAAATCGCAGCGCGAATCGGAGAAGACTGCTTTGATGACCTCGATGCGCCGGTTGTTCGAGTCGGTGGATTGAACGTTCCGATGCCATATGCGCGCGTCTTGGAGCTTCAATGCATCCCAGATGAGAACGATGTTGTGGCGGCTGTTCGCAAGATCAGTTAAATTCTCAACAAAAAGGGGCGAAATGACGGGTTTTCGCCCCCAAAACGTTCGCATTTTTTTTCCAATCAGGCTATAAATAGCACTCAATGCCTGAAAAGTCTCTAGGTCGCTCGGATGCACTTACATTAATTCTCGCCGTACTTCGGGATGGATCCCGTCACGGCTACGAAATTGCCCGCGAAGTTGAACGCCGCAGTGGTAACCATCTCACCTTCAACGACGGAACGCTTTACCCGTTGTTGCACGAACTCGAAAACCGGGGCTACATCAAGAGCCACTGGGAAGGTGCTCCCGGAGAGCGCCAGAAGCGGGTCTACGACATCCTAGATTTGGGCCTAGGGGAGCTCGACCGCAAGATCGCTCTGTGGCGAAAGTACGCCTCGTCGATCGAGCAAGTCCTCGCCGGAGCATAAGCTTAAAGAAAAAGCCTGGGCACGAATGTCGTGCCCAGGCTTTTTTGTGCCTGATTCAGGCGGCCGCGGTTAGTTCTTGATGAGTTCGAGACCCATCTTGCTGCCTTTGTCCTTGGCCGGGAGTCCGGTTGCCATCCACTCTGGCATCGGGGCTCCTTTCAAGAAGTGGTCGAAGAACTGGCTCAAGCGGATCGATAGGTCCTTACGGTTCTTGCGCTGGACTAGGTTGTGATCTTCGCCGTTGTACACGACCATCCAAGCTGGCTTTTGTAGTCGGCGCAAGCCCACAAAGAGCTCGATACCCTGGGTGTACGGTACGGCTCCGTCTCGGTCGTTGTGCATGATCATCAGTGGCGTTTGCACCTTATCGAGGTGGAACAGCGGTGAGTTCTCAATGTAGCGTAGCGTCGCATTCCATGGCGTTCCACCGATTCGGCTTTGGCCGCGCTCATATTGGAACTGGCGGACCATGCCGGAGCCGTAGCGGATACCACCGTAAGCAGAGAACATATTCGAAACCGGAGCGCCGGCTTCGGCGCAGGCAAACATGTTCGTTTCGGTAACGAGGTAGGCCACCTGGTAGCCGCCCCAACTCTGGCCCTGAATGCCAACTCGCTTCGGATCGATGTAGCCGCGCTCGATGATGCTATTGCAGCCGCTTACGATGGCCGACACCGCGCTCTCGCCGGGGTAGCCGATCTTGTACGGAATGTCCGGAATGAAGATGACGTAGCCCTGACTCGCGAAGAGGGGGACGTTGATGGTGGATGCGCTTGGTGCCGGAGTGCGGTGCTGATGCAAGCCATCGCTATCTCGCTCATAGAAGTAAGCGATCATCGGATACTTCTTCGTGTAGTCGAAGTTTTCTGGCTTGATCAAGAGCCCGTTCAACTGCTCGCCGTCGCCGCTTCGCCAAGAAACTAGTTCGGACGTGTACCAGTTGTAGTCCTTTTGTTGAGGGTTGGTGGCCGTGATCTTCTTTGCATCGGCAAAGGCCATGTTTGTCAGCCAAAGGTCGGGGAACTCCTGTGCGTCACCTTGGGTGTAGGTCACGGTATCGGCGTCCTTGGCCTTTTGGAATCCGGCATACGCCTTTGGTCCGGCGATCATGCGCTCTAGCCGACCTTCTTTGAACCGATAGAAGCCAGACGCTTTTGTTCGGTCATCGAATCCAGCAAAGATTTCCTTTTCCAGGCTGAAAACGGTAGGGAAGTCTGGGTCGGAAATGGTGCGGGTAAAGCGACGCTGGATGGAACCGCCGTTGGTCAGGTTCTTTGCCGTTGAAGTGCCAGCCGTACTGACCTGCCAGTAGTCGAACTTGTCCTTGACAACGAGTCCGGATTCGTCCTTGCTCCACAGGATTCCGCCGAAAGGTGGTTTGAGGTCTGGGTGATCGTCGTCGAGGTCAAACAGTTTAGTTGGAACCTTCGGTGTGAGATCGGTGAGCTTGAGGCTATCTGGATTGAGGTGGAGTAGCCGCTGGGAGACTTCGTCGAACATCGCGAAGTTGTTGCCACTTGGGCTGGCGGAGACGGCGGACCGAACTTTCTTTGCGACCTGGCTGGTTTTGCCGGTCTGCAGATCAATGATGTAGAGGTCCTCGTAGCTGCCGTCCCAAGAGATTTCGGATTGGTAGGGCAGCGGGTCGCTTGCATACGCGAAGCGGCCGTCGCGCCGGTTGGTGACGGTTACGTTGCGGAGCTTGCTGTTTTCGAGCTGCCGAATGTTGCCGGAAGTGAAGTCGAGCATGCACTCGTAAGTGCGGTTCTTTTCTGCGGTTGCTTGCAGAAGCTGCATGGGCTGGAGAAGTGGATCTTTCCAGTTCCAAACATCGAGGCTGACCTTTTCGTCCTCGGGGACTTCCTTCTCTTCGACCGGCTTTGGTCCGATCGGGAAGAAGAGGCGATTGCCGCTCTCGCTCCAGTTCAGGGTGCCGAAGTCCGAGAGTTGGAATCCATCGTCATTGGTGGGAGCCTGTACTCGGCGCAGATCAGCCGATTTGGCATCGAAGACATAGAGAGAAGGTGCGGGCTTCTTCGCGGCATAGTCGTCGCGGTCGGTGAAGTAGGCGAGGCGTGTGCCGGAGCTGGCCAGGGTGAGCCGGCTGTAGCGTCCGAGTCCAGCGGTGACCTTCGTTACCTTTCCGCTCCTGAGATCGCGGAGCTCGACTCGGTCATTCGCTCCATCGGTTTCGCTAAAGGCGAGCGCGAGGTGCGAACCGTCTTTGTCCCAGGCATAGCTGGTCGCGCGTTCAACTTGGGTTTCGGTTCCGGTGGCTAGGTTCAGAAGGACGTGCAGGTCTCCGACCTTGTGATCTGCTTTCTTCTTAGGTTTATCTTCTTTGGCAGCATCCGTTTTTGGCGCTTCGGCTGGTTTTGCCGGTGCCTTAGCTGGCTCGGGGCGATAGAGCAAGAACTGAGTTCCTTCGCTGGCCATCGACCAAGACGTGACTTTCTCGATGGTCTTAAGGCTCTCGGTTGTGAGATTCACCCAAATCAGATTGTTCTTGGGCATATCCTCGGGCTTGGCTTTTGCGGCCCGTGCCTTCTTGGTCTCTTCCAGGGCTGGGACTTGAGTTGCTACGAGGTACTTTGAATCTTCGGTGAATCGCCAAGTGGAAACACGGGGGATCGAAATGATCTTCCCCGTGGATACGTTTCGAATCTCGCCGAGGGCATCGCCTTCCTGTGGGCGGTAGACGTACGCGACCCACTTTCCATCGTTACTGATCGAGACATTAGCTAGGGCTCGCCAGGAGTCGTATACGGAATGGTCGAGAATCTTCTTCTGGGCATTTGCCGCAGAGGTGACGAGAATTGCTGCGCAAAAAAACCAAGCACGCGCCATTCGTTCACCATACCGAAATTAGGCATGCCGGTAGACATCCTAACCTGACTTCAGGTATCTTCTCATTCCTCTGTCGGGAGACACGAGGTGATTGAGATGGCGAAGATTTGTCAGGTAACAGGTAAGAAGGGAAACACCACGGCTAAGTTCATTCGGAACCGCCACTCCCAGGGCTGGAAATACAAGGCCCCACACAAGAACCGAACTCAGGAAGCGAACCTGCAGAGCGTTCGGCTTAAGACGCCAACCGGAACCTACCGCCTCGTTGTAGCCGCATCGGTCATCAAGTCGCCGATCTTCAACGCGGTTGCTTGCGGTCTGAAGCCTATTCCACAGGAATGGCTGAAGAAAGCTTCGTACAACGTTTGATTCCAAGATAAACAGCTTCAGAGGCAGGCCTTAATGGGCTTGCCTCTTTTTGTTGCGTCCGGCGAGGGGTTTATTCTGGGGAACCGCGTTGAACTGAAAGCGCGAGGGGTAACTGGTACCCTAACGTGATGAATTTGGCCGAGCTCAGGCATTGGGACGACGACGATTCGCCGAAAGAGGAATGCGGCGTTATCGGGCTGTACACCCCGGGGCAAGAGGCCGCGCTCACGACCTTTTTCGGACTTTTTGCCCTTCAACATCGCGGGCAGGAGAGTGCCGGAATTGCGGTGAGTGACGGCAATCGTGTGCGGATGCACCGAGACATGGGGCTCGTCAGCCAGATTTTCACCCCGGCGATCCTTGAAACCTTGCCTGGACACATGTCGGTCGGACACACCCGGTACAGCACCACCGGCTCCAGCTTGCTCCGAAACGCCCAGCCCATCTACTGTCAGTCGATGGTTGGCGAGATCGCGGTGGCGCACAACGGGAACCTGATCAACACCCGCGAGCTACGCGCCGAGATGGAAGCGGCGGGAGAACACTTTGACACCACAAGCGACAGCGAACTGATTGCCCGAATTTTGGTTGGTGCATTGGCCGAAGGCCCAGAGAAGGCGGTAGCAGAAGTCATGCGCCGATGTAAAGGAGCTTACAGCGTTACCGTTTTGACCCCGAAAATGCTGTTCGGATTCCGCGATCCAGATGGAATTCGGCCGCTATCGGCTGGAACGCGAGGAATTGGCTACATGATCGCCAGCGAAACTTGCGCGTTCGGTCCGGTCGGGGCGACTCCGACCCGGGAACTTGAACCAGGCGAGATGGTGATCATCGATGCGGAAGGCATGCGGTTTGCCCGGGGAGCTGAAAAGGCACCGGCAAACATGTGCTTGTTTGAGTTCATCTACTTTGCACGTCCGGATTCAAACATGTACGGCGAGCTACTGTACGACGTGCGCGAGCGGATGGGCCGAAACTTGGCGATCGAGCACCCAGTTGATGCCGACATTATCGTGCCGGTGCCGGATAGCGGGATTCCTGCGGCGTTTGGCTTTTCCAAGCAAAGCGGCATTCCATTCCAGGAAGGGATGATGAAGTCTCGGTACATCCACCGGACCTTCATTCAGCCTGACCAAGCATTGCGAGAACTCGGGGTTCGAATGAAGCTGACCCCGTTGGTCGAGCACATCCGCGGAAAGAAAATCGTTCTTGTAGACGACTCGATTGTTCGCGGAACCACGACCAAGCAGCTGGTGAAAATGATGTTCGAATCCGGAGCGGTCGAGGTTCACGTGCGCATCACGGCGCCACCGATCAAGTACCCGTGCTTCTATGGCATCGATATGGCCAGTAAAGGGGAACTCGCGGCAGCGCGGATGAACCTGGAGCAACTGACGGCGTATCTGGAAGCAACCTCGTTGGGCTACCTTAGCGTGGACGGAGCCGTGGATGCGGTTGGGGAGAACAAGGCTGGGTACTGCTTGGCTTGCTTCAATGGACACTATCCGATTCCCGTGCCAGAAGATATGACGAAACTGGCTTTTGAGGATCCGCCAGAAGTCGGCGAGATGGCGGCGGTCAGCAAAGTTCAACCCTCGTTGATCGAATAGCGCTATGCAACGCCGATTGGTGCTTCATCTGCCGAACTTGCCGTTACACGACGTCTTGTTCGAATCGTCGTTGGCTCGAAACTGGGCGGGTGAATCCGAAGTACGCGCCCTGAACCCGCTTCTCCAGGGGGCGACCCCAGAGTTGGCTTACTTGGGATTGCCTTCAGAAGTAGTGGTCGAGCCAGGAGTCTTGACCGTGGCCGCACTTAAAGCGGAGCCACCCGCACGGGCCTGGAACTTTCACCTGAGTTTGCTCAGTGACGAAGCTGGAATCGCCCGACGACTGCCTTTCAAACTGGCACCAGAGGAAGAAGCTGTACTCAAGGCGAACTTGCCTCGGTTGAATACAAAAACTTTTACTTTCCTGCCGGGAGAGCAGTACGACCATGCGCTCGTGGTCGAATCGAATCTAGACCTGGGAACTACGGTAGCAGATGAAATCATCGGGAAGCCTTGGGCAGCGCACCTGCCGGATGGCGATGGTGAGCAGCACTTGAGGGCATTTATCGACGCTGGCCTCAATATGCTTTCCGAGCTTGAGTTCAATCGGATTCGGCATGAGGAGGGCCAGCCAATCGTTAACCTGGTGTGGCCTTGGGGACACGGACGTCGACCGGAACTGCCTAACTTGGCCTTTGAGAGAGGAGAGCCGAGCAAAGTGCTGACCGACTCTCTGAGAATGGATGGGCTCGCGCGGCTTGTTCGGCTCCGACCCGTTCGATCCGAGCTTGGGTTGGGGTTGCCCTTTAAGTTCGAGAAAGCTCTGGCTCATTGCGATGGAACGACCACTTACCTCGTGCTCGAATCGCCCGGAAAGTTTGCGCCGGACGGAATGTGGGAGGAGGTCGGCTGGTGGTTGCGGGAGTTAGACAACCGATTCCTGAGTCCGATGCGGGAAGAGCGCAAAGAGCGGCCGTTGGACTTGCTGATGCTTTTCGGCGGTGCCGAGAGAGGGTTGGCGTTCCGATACAGGACCTATCGCCCGGCGGAAGGTTCGGTTCCGTTTAGCTTGGAAACCGCCCACGAGGCCAAGCCGATTGACGTCGGGGACCTCGTTCGCAACTTCTTGAGTGAGTAAGGCCGCCGACACAGGTATCCTCTCCTTTTGAATTGACACGCTTCCTCGTACTCAGCGACGGTTCCATTTTCGAAGGTCGCGCCTTAGGGGCGAGCGGGTCTACCGCCGGAGAGGTGGTCTTTAACACCGGGATGACCGGTTACCAAGAAATCCTGACGGACCCAAGCTATGCCGGTCAGATGGTGATTCTCACCTATCCCCTAATTGGAAACTACGGCATCAACGACGACGATTTGGAGTCGGACCGATTGCAACCGACCGGTTTGATCGTAAAGGAAGCCGAATCGGCTCCGAGCAACTGGCGCTCTAACCGAAGCCTTGATCAGTTCTTGAAGGAGCGGAATGCGGTGGCCATTCAAGGCATCGATACGCGGGCTCTGACCAAGCAGATTCGGACGGCGGGTGTGACGACCGGAGCGATTGCCGACACCCTCGAAGCTGCCCAAGCAGCCCTCCAACACGCGTCCAAATACGACGACCTCGACTTTGTGCCGGTGGTTTCGACTTCTGCGCCGTACCGGTGGGGACGATCGGGCAAGGTGTCTATTGAAGACACGGAAGACTCTGATCGTGTTCGTTTAGCGGTTTTGGATTGCGGGTTGAAGTTCAACATTCTGCGCCGCTTCTATCGCGAAGGCTGTGCGCCGATCGTGTTTCCGCACTCAACTTCGGCGGAAGAGATTCTGTCGTGGAATCCGGATGGCATTCTGCTGAGCCCTGGACCCGGCGACCCACAGCGGCTGGAGCCGGTTATCGAGACCGTCCGAGCGCTTCTGGGCAAGAAGCCGATGTTTGGCATCTGTCTGGGGAACCAGCTTTTGTGCCACGCGGTCGGAGGACGGACTTATAAGCTCAAGTTCGGTCACCGAGGCAGCAATCACCCGGTCAAGGACCTTCGATCGGGGAAGGTTACGATCACCTCACAGAATCACGGCTACGCGGTAGATCCGCAGTCGCTGCACGGCACGGTGGCGAACGTGAGCCAGATTAACCTGAACGACGAAACGGTAGAGGGAATTGAGATTCCGGATGCGAATGCACGGAGCATTCAGTACCACCCAGAAGCAGCGCCCGGACCGTGGGATTCTCGCCCGTACTTCCGCGAGTTTGTAGAAGCGATGCGCCACGCGAAGGCTTGATCCCTTACAATGGGCGCATGAATCGTGGCGTCCTCCTTTCAGTGATCGTTGCTGGCCTTGCGGCCGGATGCGGAACGATGGAGGTTTTTGAGGAAGAGACGACGGCCCAAGAACCGGTCCAGGCGGCTCCGGTAGAGAAGAAGTTCAAGATGACTACCATCACGTACAAGAAAGGGCTCGATCTTGACCTTTACATTCCTGAAGCTCCGACAGATGCCTTCCGAGTAGCGGCGCCAGAGTTGGTCATCTTGATCCACGGGGGCGGATGGTCTACGGGTAAGCGATCTGACCTTGCCGAGGTGGCGGAGTTCTTTGCTCAGCGTCACTTTGCGGTCGCGACAATTAGCTATCGACTTTCCCCCGCCGCATATTGGCCCGCTCCCCTTGAGGATGCACGCGCGGCGGTGAAGTTCCTAAAGTCCAAATCGGACGAATACGGTTACTCGACGAGGCATATCATTGCCGGAGGTGAAAGTGCCGGCGGGCACCTGAGCATGTGGCTGGGAGTGAAAGGCGACGTCAGTACCGTGCTCTCGATCTCGGGTCTTCACGATCTCAGCATCAAAATGACGCCGGAAGGGGAGAGTTACAAGATCGTGCAAAAAGCACTTGGCCCGAAGTATCCCGCGGGGATTAAGGCTTTTAGCCCCCTGAACTTTGTCACTAAGAACATGTGTCAGACCTTCTTTATCCACGGTCAAAAGGATCCATGGGTGCAGTTTGAACACTCCCAAGTTGCGTACAAAAAGCTTGAAAAACTGGGTGTTCGCACCAAGCTGTCTTTTGTGCCTGGCATGGGGCACGGCATCAAACCAAGCACCGATGCCGAGAAGTTCGCCCTCGAAGATTTCATTGAGTGGTACCAGCAGGACGGGCTCTAGCTGCGGATTTAGTTCTTGTTCCGAAGATACTGAGAGTCCAGAAACAGAATGAGCGCGGAACTGAGCGCTGTCGAAACGAAGTGCTTGGCATACATAGGAGCGAGGTAGGCGGGAATGCCGCTTGCCCCATGAAGAAACCGGCTGGCCAAGCTTGTCGCAATTCCTAACATGCCGATTAAGGCAGCGCTCCACAGTAAGGAGGGCAACTTCTGCTTTGCGCCGGAGTACCGAGTGAAGAGCAAGCCGAGAATTGCGGCGCTGGCGATGGTCAGCACTCGCGCACTCCCAAAGCCATTGAGCAACACGCCTCGCCCCGAAACTACCGGTACAAGAATAAAATTGCAGATTGCCGTCAGTAGAGTGATGCCAAGAACGACAATGGCAAATCGCAGCCGACGGTCTAGTGGCGAAGCCATCGTTCTTCGGTTTCCTTGTCCGGGTCACTGAAAAGGAAGTTGAAGTTCGTCCAGGTCGCGGGGGAATTGTTTGGCCCGGTAAATCGAACCGGAGCAAACCGTCTCTTAAGCAGTGAGCCTTCGGTAGTCACGCGGTAGTAAGGCCCTTCGATCTCAATTTCGTTGTTGCTAGGAAAATGCGGAAAGTCGAGCGGCCAAATGAAGTAGCCGATGTTTGAGCATTTGTCGTGCTCATTCTTAAAGAAGGAAGGCAGCATGGCGAAAGTCGACAAGCTAAAGAAAGTGATTTTGTATTTTGCCTCTGGCGCCTGCCCCGCGTAGATTCGCCGAAATGCGTTTGACATGCCCTCCGGGAACTGATCTAGGTTCGAGGCGCACAGTTCTTTTGGCAATTGCTGATGGGAGATCAGAGCTTCGATGGAAGGGGCCACGTCTCCAACCGTTTCCACATACAAGTTGTGGGCGAGGGCAAGTTGTCTCAGCTTTGATTTGTCCTCTACGGTAACGGCCCCTCGCTGAGAATTCGCGAGGACAGGAAAAATGAGCGCGGCAAGGATCGCCAAAATCGTGAGCACGACGAGAATCTCAATCAGCGTGAAGGCTTGTTTTCGCTGGCTCATTCGTGGCGGTTCCTTTGAAACTCAGATCGCATCATGCTGCTCAGTTTTCCCGGCGACGAACAACATTTTCGCTCCATTGTAATCCAGCTTTAGCTAACGGTGACACCAAAAGGTGGGTCAACCGGAGGAGCGGTCAAGTTCGTTTAGGGGTCCGGTGCGTATACTGTAGCCCGATGAAAGTCCTTGTCATCGGCTCCGGGCCAATCGTCATTGGCCAAGCGGCGGAGTTCGATTACGCGGGAACCCAAGCCTGCAAAAGTTTGAAAGAAGAGGGGCACGAAGTGGTCCTCATCAACAGTAATCCGGCGACGATCATGACCGATCCGGGAGTCGCGGATGCTCTCTATATTGAGCCGCTAAACGTAGACTTCTGCGAGCGCGTGATTGCCCGCGAAAAGCCCGATGCCTTGCTACCGACCCTCGGCGGGCAGACCGGATTGAACCTAGCGACACAGCTTGAGGACGCCGGAATCCTCGACAAGTACAACGTGAAAGTGCTTGGTACACCGCTTAGCGCGATCAAGAAAGCGGAGGACCGCGAGAGCTTCCGGAACCTGATGCGCGAGATCAAAGAGCCCGTGCCCGAAAGCTGGATCATCAACACCGAAGACGATTTGCGCGCGGTGCTGGATGTTGTGCCTTACCCCTGCATTATCCGACCGGCGTATACCCTCGGCGGAACCGGCGGCGGAATCGCCAACACTCCCGAAGAATTGATGGAGATCGGCCGCAAGGGGCTCAAACTTTCCATGCGGTCGCAGATCATGGTGGAACGCTCGCTCCTCGGCTGGAAGGAGATTGAGTACGAAGTGATGCGCGACAAAAACGGCACTTGCATCACGGTCTGCAACATGGAGAACTTCGACCCGATGGGCGTTCATACGGGCGACTCCATCGTCGTTGCGCCGAGCCAGACCTTGAGCGATCTTGAATATCACATGATGCGAACCGCATCGCTCAAGATCATCAACGCCCTCGGAATTGAGGGCGGCTGTAACGTGCAGATGGCGCTGAACCCGGAGAGCTTCGACTACTACATCATCGAAGTCAACCCCCGCGTTTCGCGGTCTTCCGCGCTTGCCTCGAAGGCGACGGGCTACCCGATTGCACGCGTCGCGGCGAAGATTGCAGTTGGTTTGACACTTGACCAAATTCAGAACCAAGTTACGGGAACCACGGTAGCCGCTTTTGAGCCGGCTCTGGACTACTGTGTGGTCAAAATCCCGCGATGGCCTTTCGATAAGTTCGCCTCCGGCGACCGAACCCTCTTCACCCAGATGAAGGCCACCGGCGAAGTCATGGCGATTGATCGTTCGTTCGAAGCAGCGTTCATGAAGGCAATTCGCGGATTGGAAGTGAAGAGCAAAGACCTCCGGCATCCCAAGTTCCAAGGGACGGACGCGATGTCCGACGAGGACCTTCGCTACGCTATAAAGCAACCGACCGACGAGCGGCTTTGGGCGATTGCGGAAGGATTGCGGCGTGGTTGGACGGTTGATGAAGTCAACCGGATCTGCCGCGTCGACAAGTGGTTCCTGCGAAAGATTCAGCGGCTCCTCGTGATCGAGCATCGACTTGCAACGGCGGCAGAAACGCTCGGTCAATCAGAGCCGATTGCGCAGCTCATTCACGACGCGTTCATCATCGGCTTCCCATCTCCGACGATTAGGGCGCTTCTCACAAGCAACGTGGAGGACGAGACTTATTTGGAGCAAGTGCGGCAAGAGGTCAAACGACAGCAGGTGATGCCTGTATTTAAGATGGTGGACACCTGCGCCGGCGAATTTGAATCTCGGACCCCTTACTATTACGGCACCTTTGAGCAAGAGGACGACGCCGTGAGTCCGTCCCTGGTATGAGCCTAACGGTGATGCGCCAGCAATGGCGGCATCTGGCGTTTGTGCATTACGAAGTCGATCCGGCGCGAATTCAAGCCACGTTGCCGGATGGCTTCCGTGTCCACACTTTTCAGAATCGGGCCTTCCTCGGGCTAGTGCCGTTCCGAATGATGAACGTACGGCCCATCGGCTTACCGCCTGTGCCGAAGCTGAGCCATTTTCTGGAAACGAACGTTCGAACCTATGTGATCGCCCCGAACGGACAGACGGGGGTTTGGTTTTATAGCCTAGATGCCGAGAGCCCGACCGCTTGCCGGATCGCGCGGGCGACTTTTGGTCTGCCGTATTTTCCGGCGAAGATGAGCTTGGTTCGGCGGGGAAGCGAGTTTGAGTACCGATGCACCCGAGGTGCGATTGAATCGAAAGTCGTGGTCACGACAACGCCGGAGCTTCGAGTCGCTTCGCCCGAGTCGCTAGACGCTTTCTTACTGGAGCGGTACCGGCTCTTCAGCCTTCGGAAAGGAATGGTGCTCACTGGCTTGGTGCGGCATGAGCCGTACACTTTCTGTGAACTTGAGGCGGTGAGCGTTGACGATCAGCTGGTTGCTGCGGCAGGGTTTGAAGGTCTCACTAGCGAAGCGCCGACTCATTCCGCTTGGTCTCCCGGCGTGGATGTTCAAATTGATGCGCCGACCAGACTTTCGGCCTAATCGTCGGACAAAATGAGCCATGCGCCTTCTCGCGGCTCTTATTTGTTGTGCAACAACAACCTTGGCTTTTGCCGACCGGCCGATCACGATCACGGTTCTTCACAACAACGACCTACACAGTCACCTGGAACCGGTGAACATCAGCCGGAAGCCATACGGCGGGTACGCGAGAATGGCGACGCTGGTGAAGAAGTTCCGGGCGAGTGACCCGAACCCGATCTTTCTGAACGCTGGGGACATCTTCCAGGGCACGCTGTTCTTTAACGTTTATGAAGGCATGGCCGACCTTGCCGCGCTGAACGTGATTCGGCCCGATGCGGTGGCGCTTGGGAACCATGAGTTCGACCGTGGCGTGCCGCCGATTGCGCGATTCTCGAAGAATGCAGCTTTTCCGGTCCTTTCGGCAAACCTTGATTTTTCGAAAGAGCCGAGTTTGAAGGACGTCGTGAAGCCTTCCACCGTGCTGAAAGTCGGCGGGGAAGAAGTTGGCATCGTTGGTGCGGTGACCGAGGACCTCAAGGCCATCAGTTCACCGGGAGATACGGTGACCTTGAAGCCGATTGTGGCGAGCGTTCAGGCCGAAATTGACGACTTGGTGAAGCGCGGAGTGAACAAGATTGTCCTGCTGACGCACATCGGCTACGCCGAAGATATCGCGCTCGTGAAGAAGCTGCGCCACGTTGATTTGGTCGTCGGAGGGCACTCCCACTCGCTGGTCGGTGACGCCACCGCGCCGGGCTTCCCAGCATCACGGGGCGAGTATCCGACGGCGGTGAAGGACTCTACGGGCCGAACGGTATATGTCTTCCAAGCTTGGGAGTGGGGCAAGTTGCTGGGCCGATTCAAGGCTGACTTTGACGACAAGGGCGAAGTTGTCCGGGTTTATGAAGCCAAGCCGATTGTCGTCGACGAAACGATCGAAGAAGACCTCGCGGTGAAGTCGGTTGTGGACGCGCTGAAGCGACCGATTGCCGACCTCGGTAACCAACCCGTCGGCGAAACCAAGGACGAGATTTCCAAAGAGCCAAACGCGACAGGCGAAAGCCTGATGGGCAACTTGATTGCGGACTCGATGCTGGAAGCAGCGAAGAAGCAAGGCGCTGTGGCCGCATTTACGAACGCCGGCGGCGTGCGAGCGAGCATCGACGGCGGGACGATCACCTACGGCGAAGCCATCGGCGTTGTGCCGTTTAGCAACACGATTGTTCTGCTCGAGCTCACCGGACAAGAGATTCTGGACAGCATCCAATTTGGCGTTGGCAAGGGCGGACGGCTGTTGCCAAGCCGAGGGACTTCTTACAAGGTGGTTGCCGGCAAGCTCGCCGAGGTCAAAATCGGTGGCGAGACCTTGAGCCTTGCAAAGAACTACACGGTGGCCCTGAACTCGTTCATCGCCAGCGGCGGCGATGGGCACGAGGTGCTAAAGAACGCGAAAGGAAAGCGCGTTGATACCGGGAACCTCGACATCGACGCGCTGATTGCCTTCCTAAAAGCGAACAACCCCCTGGCCATGAAGCCAGAGGGCCGAATCGTCGAGAGCCGTTAGAAGAGGCCTTCGATGCTCAGATACCGCTCGCCGGTGTCGTAGCAGAAGGTGAGCACGGTGGCACCATCCGGGATTTCCGGGAGGTGCTTCGCAACCGCGGCGAGGGAGGCGCCGGAGGATGTGCCGATGAACAGGCCCTCTTCCTTCGCCGCTCGCTGGGCGTAGGTGAAGGCGTCTTCTTCGGAGACTTGGATCACACCGTCGAGTAGGTCAACGTGCAGGTTGGACGGGATGAACCCGGCGCCGATGCCTTGCAGCTTGTGCGGAGACGGCGCGCCGCCCGAAATGACCGGCGACTTCTCTGGTTCGACGGCGAAGATCTTGGTATCGGGGAATTTCTCTTTCAGAACCTCGGCCACACCGGTGATGTGACCGCCAGTGCCGACGCCAGTGATGACGTAATCGACGCCATCGGGAAAGTCAGCTAGGATTTCCTGAGCGGTGGTTTCTCGGTGGATGGCGATGTTCGCGGGGTTATCGAACTGCATCGGCATCCAGCTGTTCTCGGTGGCTTCGACCAGTTCGCGGGCTTTTTCGATGGCACCCTTCATGCCCTTTTCGCGTGGGGTGAGCTCGAAGGTTGCGCCGTAGGCGGCCATAAGGCGGCGGCGCTCGATGCTCATGGACTCGGGCATGACGAGCACGAGGGGATAGCCCTTGACGGCGGCGACCATGGCGAGGCCAATGCCGGTATTTCCGGAGGTGGGTTCGATGATCGTTCCGCCTGGCTTCAGGTCGCCGGACTTCTCGGCGGCTTCGATCATGCTGAGAGCGATTCGGTCTTTGATGCTGCCGCCTGGGTTGGCGCGTTCGAGTTTGATGTAGACGTTAACGCGGGGATCGAAGAGGCGGTTGATCCGAACGTGCGGGGTTCTGCCGATGGTTTCTAATACGGAGTTTGCTTTCATGGCTGTATGGTTGCGTCGATAACGGCGAAAGTGAGGATTCTCAAATGAAATACTCCAAATCCCCGTCTTCGATTGACCGTCTTGGGCGAAACTCGGCATCTCGGCCTACGATGTTGAACGGCGGGACCGATTTTGTTACCCATGCGTTGGCTCCGATCACGCAGTCGTGGCCAATGACGGTCTCGCCACCGAGCACGGTGGCGTTTGCATAGAGCACGGTGTTGTCGCCGATGGTCGGGTGGCGCTTGATGTCGGCGAGGGCCTTCTGAACCGTGAGCGCGCCGAGGGTGACGCCTTGGTAGATCTTGACCCCGTTGCCGATGACGGCGGTTTCGCCGATGACGACGCCGGTGCCGTGGTCGATGCAGAATGATCGGCCGATGGTGGCGCCGGGGTGGATGTCGATGCCGGTTTCTCGGTGGGCCATTTCGGTGAGAAGGCGTGGCAGGAGCGGGATATCTAGACCGTGCAGCAGGTGCGCGACGCGGTAGATGGCGATGGCGCGGAAGCCTGGGTAGGCGAGCTTGACCTCGTCTACGCTTTGCGCGGCGGGGTCGCCCTCGGCCATCGCTTTGGCGTCGAACTCGAGCTGCTCGATGAGGTCAGTCAGGCTGCCGAAGAAGGCGGATTCGAGCTCGGCGTGATCCAGCATGATCTCCAACGCGCTCTCCACCCGGTTGAGCAGTTCCGAAAAGTCTTCGCGTAACTGGGCCACGAGGGCTTCGATTTGTGAGACTTCGCAGTTGGCCTCTTCCGCAAAGTGCGGGAATAGCAAAGCCAGCGTTTTTCGACCAAAATCTTCTACATCCGCCCGAAAGCTGGGCGGGAAGCAGTAGGCCTCGCGTTGATTGACGAGGAAAGAGATCAGATGCTGGCTCACCGGCGTATTTTACGTTTGCTTTTTTGGGGGCCGTAGGGCCTAGATCGGTTGATTTGCCGGTCTATTTACCGTAACGTAGTGTTATCCATGGTTCCATCCTCCCTTCCGGCGCAGATATCGAATTCGTTGGTATCCGTGCCGGGCATTGGGCAGGTGGCGGTTTCGCGGAGTGGACGCTTGATTGCTACGGCCGATACGGCTTTGGCGATTCACCTTGAGTTCGACGGGAACCGACTCTGGACCTCGGGGCTCCGTTCGGAGAGTTGCTTGCTGCGACCGATTGATCGCATCCGAGGGATGGTTTTTTCGGATGATGATGCGCTGCTCATTGCGGCCATCAATGATTCCGTCGTTGCATTCTCCGTGGCTTCGGCCAAGCCGGTTTGGTCTTACACGCCGCCGCGATCCTTTGGATTTTTGGTCGTTTCGCCGCTCTCGGTGACTGCCGGCGAGGGGCGGATTGCGGCTAGCTTTGACAACGGCAGCGTGGTTCAGTGGACCAACGATGGCCGGATCGCGGTGATTTGGCACGCCAACGATGCGCCGCGGCAATTGAAGATTGCGCGGGACGAGATTGTCGGGACGGACAGTTTTAGCCTGACCCGATGGTCGATGCACGCGAAGGTTCGGCGAGCGCGGATTCGGATGCCGGAGCGGATTTATGGCTTCGATGCTTCGGAGTCGCACCCATATGCGGTGACGCGGTCCTTGCACTACGCCCACGTTTGGAACCTTGAGACCGGGAAGGCGGAGGCGAAGGTGGAAGTTGGCACCGGATTGCCTTTGGTGCAGTGCCATCCTTCGGAAGCGGCCTTTGTGATTGCCGACCGGGACCAAGTTGTGGCGCACCGGTATTCGGGCGAAGAGATCGCCCGGTTTGACCTATTTGGCGAGCGGCCGCTGACGATGAAATTCACTCCCGATGGGGCGCATTTGCTGGTCGGGTTGGCCGGTTCGAAGCTACTCCGCCTCCCTTGGTCGCTGCCGGTCGGGTAATCTCTTCCATCACGCGCTCGTAGCTCAGTGGATAGAGCATCAGCTTGCGGAGCTGGGGGTCGGAGGTTCGAGTCCTCTCGAGCGCGCCACTTTCTGAGTTTTCTTCCGCCCTCTTTCGCGGCTCAGAAATTTATTTATAAATGCTCCCGCCTTAGGGCCGCGTGTAATTTAAGTTTCTCAATGCCGTTCGGGATTACCCACTTTATAGGGCGCGATGCGGGCGGAAGTCAACCAAGTATTTCGACTTTTCGACTGCGGCTGGCGTCGAGTTGTCAGTCGTTTGGCGAGAGAACAGCGCGAAAGTCTTCGGGTGAATCAAAGATCTGGAGGAGCCGCATGGTCGGCTTGCTGGGCTTTCGGACGCCTTGCTCCCAACTTTGAAGGGTCTTCACGTTGACGGCAAGCAGGTTTGCAAACTGCGCCTGGCTCATGTGGCGACGGGTTCGAATTGCCGCGACCTCTTCGCCGGTAAAGGAGCGACCGATCGGCACGAGGGTCGTGGCGAGAGTTGCCTCGCCTCGGGCGTACTCAATGCCTTCGACGAGGCCTTGCTTAAGTCGCTCGGCGAGTGGAGCTCTTTTAATTTGGGTGTTCATGGCCTTCTTCGTTTGCCTCGTGCTTTCAATTCTTCAACTAGTTCATGGGCGAACGTTTGCAGTTCCTTCTTTTCGGCGCCGGTCAAGTCGTCAGCCTCGTCCTTTCCGTACACATCGAGCATGAAAAGAACCATGATTTCAGGGATGTGGATGTAGATCACCCGCAAGCCGCCTCGTTTTCCTATTCCGCGTCGAGTGTCGCTCCATCTCAGTTTTCGAAGTGGGGCGGCACCGGTGATGACGGAGCCTCGGTCCGGTTGCATTGCCAGTTCCATCTGAAATTCCGCGTAACTTTCGTCGCTACCGAAGTAGCGTTTTACGCTCCGCGTAAAGTCGATCGCCTCGATGAAGAGGTACGAACCACTCATCCAGCCATCCTACAGAGTAGGACGCAAGAACGGTCCGAAAGGTTCTATGGATTCGCGGAACCGACAAAAACTACACCTACGGCGCGGCAGGACGTACGACTTCGATTTCTTCGGGTGGGACGGTTAGGACTTTCAACTGGAACGAGGATGACCGATTGGCGTCTCTGGCGCGGACCGGGCAGCCGACGACTTCTTATGCGTACAACGGCCTTGGTACTCGCGTTTCGAAGGCGAATTCGAATGGGAGCCGGCCTTATCAGCGCGATGGAGCTCATGTGACGGCGAGCGTACTGTCGGACAGCGTGAGCACCATGGTTCCGGGCATTTCGGAGCGGAGCGCCGGGACGACTCGACATCAGCTTGCGGACTACTTGGGTTCGGTGAAGAAGCTGACTTCGGCGGGTTCGGTGACGGACTCGATGGAGTACGACGCCTTCGGTGCGGCGGTGAGCCGGACGGGGACAACGAACACGCAGGCGGGTTTTGCTGGTGGCTGGGGCTACCAGACGGATGCGGAGAGCGAGTACCAGTTGCTGGGGCATCGGTACTACGACCCAGCAACCGGGCGGTTCTTGACGCGTGACCCGATTCGGGACGGTCGGAACTGGTATGGGTATTGTGAGAACAATCCTCTGAAGGCGGTGGACCCAGAGGGGCTCAACTTGACCGTGATCGGTAACAATAATGGAGTTGGTTTTGATTGGGCAGCTGAAAATGTCTTTGGAGTTGGTGGAACTGTACTTAAGCAGCCTAGCAAAGCATCACTAATTGAGGCCATTATCAATCAGCCTGAGGGAGCATGGATCATGCTCTGGGGGCATGGCTCTCCCGGAGCTTTTTGGATCAACGACAAAGAAACGCTTACCACCGCTGACGTTGAATACATCGCGCAAGAAAGGAAGCGTCGCAAGCTCGGGCCTTTGGGAGGTGTAATTCTGAGATCTTGCAACACTTGTGAACAGGCGCAATGGATAAATGCTTGGCTCAAGATGAGCAAGGCTGTACGGGGATACACGACAGTCACTACGGATGGATTCATAGAAGAGTGGAGGAAGCCTGTCTCGAGCAATCCAGTGCCTCGGCCATGGGGTAATCCCTTCGGAAAGGGAAAAAAGAAATCTGGCAAGAAGCCTAAAGGTACGCCAGTTGGCATTAAATGAAGCTGAAAAAGTTCTCGATCTGGATCGGAGTGGCAACAGTAGGTATATTGTTGATATGGCAATTTATATCATATCGTAGCGTTCTCATCGCGGAGAGTGACAAGCTTGCGGGGCAGGCTGCCGTCCGAGACTGTGTTGTGTTACCTATGATCAAGGAAGGGCGCAAACAACGTATATTTGTACTAGAACGTGATATCTCCGAATTGACTTGTGAAGCTTCCGCGGCCAGGCGAATGAAAGATGACAAATCTCAGTACCTGTTGATCCGGATTAGTTACGAGTCTGATTATTTCTTTTATGAGGTGATCGGAGGCGGAAAGGAAGCGGTCCATTCTGGCGTGATTGGTACTCAGCATGGATTTGACAAATCCTGGCTTAAAAAGTGGGAAGAGGTTCCAAACTTATAGTTTCCTGATCCAGCATCTTTGGTTCAAGGTTAAGGCACTCTAGCTGAGTAAGCAGGAGATGTTGCATGGCGAATGAAGAACAAAGATGGCCGATGAAAATCGCCGCGATTGTGATCGGAGTCCTAGTCTTCGCATTTTCGCTGTCGTCCGTGTCGCATGACCAAACCATCGCCGGTTTGACTGGGCGGGTTGCGGAGTACTTTGACGACATCGACGGAGAAGCCATTTCGGAGGCCCAGTTTGAAGAGGGTCTTCGACGCTTGGAAGCGGAGAACAATCTGGAGCGCGAGCTACTTGGGACGATGACTTGCAGCGATGGTCGGAAGTCGCGGGTTTTTCGATTTCTTTCGACCGACTCGTTTCGGTTTGTCGGGAATCCGTTCGGCACTCGCTGTGCATTTATCGTGATCTATCCGAAATGTGGTCAGTCTCAGGTTGCGATTTCGCAGTGGGCTTCTGGGCTTTTAGGCGTGTCTGTTACTCCGGTGCATGAGCCGTCGTCATGAACGCACACGACTACGCCAAGGCTACAGTCTTGGTAATTCTGAACCACATGGAGATTGCAGGCGGATGGTAATCATCTAGAATTCAGAGACTCGACATGTTGTTTTTATCTCTGACCTACGGACTCGCTTTGACAAGCTCGCCGGCGGCGCAAGCTCGGTTGAATGAGAAACTCGCCGTGCCGGACATTGAAGTCGCGCAGGAGATTGCCCGGGCGGTTTGCTTTGAGAAATATGATCAGGAACTGGTGCTTCAGCAGTTTCCATTTGAGGGTGAGAAGAAGAAAGGAAAGTGGTTGCTAGATGGGCGCTCGCTTTCTACAGAGTTTTTCGCCGTTTTGGGCCCAACATTCGTCGTTGAGATCGATGCAGCGACGGCTAAGATCGAGTTGCTGCGCTACAAAAGCATCTTCGAGGGAGACGTAATCACTCAAGGGGAAACGGCCGAAGCGATTGCGCACGCCATCGGGTGCCGCAAGTTTGGAGACTCTGCGATGAGGCGGAGTTTCCCCTCAAGCGTTGTATTGAAAGATGGCACCTGGGAGTTTCGGCAGCTACGCGATGTACCGGACCGACTTAATCCGACGGATGGAGCAGTGAGAATTCAGTTGCGTGCTGCGGATGGGTCGCTGGTGCTAGCAGAGCGGAAGAAAGCGTGACCTTGGGCTGACAGATTCTGGCTCTGCTCCGCGTTAACTTCTAGCTGCCTGAGATTTGCAGTACACGGTCCAGGCGACGGCGCAGATGGTGGCGACGATGGCGTAGGGGGACGCTGTGCTGCCGACATTGAAGGCATTTTCCATCACGGTATCGGTCGGTCGGGAGGTGTCGGCGCTGAACATGGTTGGAATTGCGAGCGTGAGTCGGAGGAAGAACACCAGCCCCGCGATGCCGGTGACCAGCCAGAGCCCGATGGCGATCACCCAAAGGACCGTTCTAACGACGCTATTTGTTTTCATTGATCTCTCGGACAGTTTGCCTCTGTCTGGCGTTCTGTAGGGCCGAGAAAACTACGACCACCGAAGATTAAGAGAACGTTAGGGCACCCTCGCCTGAACTAAACTGCCCTCATGGCAGACACTTCTCGAAGACAGCTTCTTCTCGCCGCCGGGGCGGCGGCTACCGGACTGCTCGTCCAGCCGGCGATGGCGCTGGCTCCGAAGCGGCGCGCTCTGCGCGTGGCGCACATGACGGACTTCCACATTCAGCCGGAGCTCGCGGCGACCGAAGGGTCCGCGAAGGCGCTGCGGCACGCGATGGGGCAGAAGCCGAAGGTGGACCTGATCCTCGCGGGCGGCGACCTCATCATGGACGCCTACGCGCAGACCGAAGCGCGGACAAAGACGCAGTGGGACCTGTTTACGAAGGTCACGAAGGCGGAAACGAACGTGCCGATCAAGCCTTGCATGGGCAACCACGACGTTTGGGGATGGAACAAGAAGGACAGCAACACCACCGGGTCCGAGCGGCAGTGGGGCAAACGCTGGTTCACCGACCTCTTCGAGCTTCCAAAGCCGTACTACTCGTTCGACCAGGGTGGTTGGCACTTTGTGGTGCTCGACAACATTCTCCTAACCCCCGATGGCTACAACGGCCTGGTGGAGCCGGACCAGATGGAATGGCTGAAGCAAGACCTGCAAAGCACGAACAAGCCGACCGTCATCACCAGCCACATTCCAATTCTCAGCATCACCTCCCTGGCCGGTGCCTACGACAAAACGAAGGGCGATTGGACGGTCGGCGGAAACCTGATGACGAAGAACAGCGACGACCTGCGGGCCCTGTTCGGCCAGCACAAGCACGTTAAGATCGCCCTCAGTGGCCACATCCACATGGTGGACCGAGTTGACTTCAGCGGCGTCAGCTACATGTGCGGCGGCGCGGTTTGTGGCGCGTGGTGGAACGGCGCCAACGGCGGCTTCAACCCCGGCTACCGCGTGCTCGACCTGTTCGATGACGGCTCCTTCGAAACCCAGTACATCGAATGGGGTTGGAAGAAGTCGTAAGTTAGGCGAGGCCGAGCATCGGCAGAATGAAATAGAGGCAGGCGACGATCACGACGAAGGCAACGACGTCGAGAATCAGGCCTGCCTTCACCATTTCTTTTGAAGGCACCAGGCCGGAGCTGTAGACGATCGCGTTCGGCGCGGTGCTTACGGGGAGCATAAAGCCGAAGGAAGCGCCGATGGCGACCCCGAGGGCAGGGGGAATGACGCTTACCCCAGCACTTTCCGCAAGGCCGATAGCGACCGGAACCAGCGTGGTCGCGGCGGCGGTGTTCGAGGCAAGTTCGCTCAAGACGATGGCGGCGGCGGTACACAGGGCCGTGATCGCCCACACCGATTTCGCCCCGGCTGCAGTGGCCGCGAGCTGACCAAGGTCTTTTGCAAGGCCGGTTTCGAAGAGGGATTGCCCCATAGCGATTCCGCCAGCGAAGAGGAGAATGGTCCCCCAGTCGATGGTCGCGGCTTCTTTCCAGGTGATCGCGTGGCCAAAGCTCTTATCTTTGCAGGGAATCGCGAACAGCAAGGCAACGGCCAGCAACGCGGGAACGGATGGCGGGACGCGGGTTTGGAGCAGGGAAGTGAGCTCGTGCTTTTTGCCGAGCGCAAGCTCGAACATGTCGGGCAGCATCCAGCCGATGAGCGCGACGGAAAACGCGGCGAGGACGGCTTTTTCGCTCGGTTGGAGCTTGCCCATCGACTCTTGACCCTCTTTCACCACGGCTGCCGCGCCCGAAGTTTCCGGAGCGTTTTTGCCGTAAAGCATCCAAAGAATCCCCCAGCAGCAGGCTAGGGTGACGATGGTGATCGGCATTCCGAACGCCATCCACTGGATGAAGCCGATGCGCGTTCCGGTCGCTTTCTCGATGAGACCGAGACCGATCAGGTTGGGCGGGGTTCCTACGGGAAGGCCGACGGCGACGCTCGAGGCCCAGGTCAGCATGAGCATCACGCCGATGGCGTAGGGCTTGTCTAAGTTGCGGGACTTGATCGCGGCAAGCAGGCTCAGCCCAATCGGCAGCATCATCGCGGTGGTGGCGGTGTTGCTGACCATCAGCGACAGCACACAAGGCACGATGGCGAGGGCCCAGAGGAGGGCCTTGGGAGATTTGTTGGCCCACTTTTGAACGAGGATGTAGTACGCAAAGCGGTCGCTAAGCCCGGTGAGCTCCATCGCCTTGGCCAAGATGAAACTTCCGATGAAGAGGGGCACGATCGGATCGCCATAGGCGACAAAGGCGGCTTTCTCGCCCGCTCGGCCAGTAAGGACGAGCAGAGAAGTGCTAAGCAAAGCGGTGGCGGCGATGGGAATCGGCGCGGTGATCCAAAGCGAAACGGTGAGGGCAAAGAGAGCGCCGATTGAAGCCTTCTCCCCGCCAAAACCTGCCAGTGCCCAATATGCCAGCGCGGCCGCAACGATGGGTACTAGCCATTTCTTCATCGAGTTCACTATAACGGATTGGGCCGAAATGCTTGGTGGCTGATACCCTGCTAGGGTATATTTCTGTTGTGAAGCGAATGAACCTAGACCAATTGGGGGCGGTGGCCAGCACCGTCTGTGCGGTTCATTGCTTGCTCACCGGTCTTGCGCTGGGTTTGCTCAGCGTAGCGGGGCTAGGATTTGTCGCTTCGGAGCCCGCCGAGTACGTGTTTCTTGGGGTTGCGGTGACGGTCGGTCTAGCGGCGCTGATTCATGGCCACCGGCGGCACCACAGCATGATTCCGGCGTGGATCTTCGTGCTGGGAATCGGTTTGCTCATCGTGCGGCAGTTTGCGTTTCCACATTCGCACGACGGTACGGAAGTCGCTGGAGGCGGAGAAATTGCCAAAACAGTGGTCAGCGTAACGGCCGGGCTGGCGCTAGTCGCGTTTCACTTGGTGAACCAGCGGATGCAGCATCAGTGCGGTGGGAAGCACTGTTCCCACCAACACTAATTTTTGTCTTTAGGCCAAGGCCATTGGCATGATGACGCAGAAGTAT
The DNA here is from genome assembly GCA_027485645.1 of bacterium. Classification (GTDB taxonomy): domain Bacteria; phylum Armatimonadota; class Fimbriimonadia; order Fimbriimonadales; family Fimbriimonadaceae; genus Fimbriimonas. Next base: position 867,500 of record JAIXQR010000007.1, on the reverse strand, counting down.
TCGCTGTCATCTTCGGCCGGTCGGAATACGGCGGGCCGTGAACTTTCGGTCATTTCGACACGAACTCCAGGGCCATCTACGGCGCCCAGGAAGTCGGTGACGTACTTGCCATTGAAGGCGATTTCGAGGTCGCCGTTCGAAGGAATCATTGGGATTTCTTCCTTGGCTTCGCCCTTTTCTTCGCTTCGAGCAGCAATCACGATCTGGTCGCCATCGCCCTTGAATCGAACGCGGTTGGCGTTGTCTTGGGCAAGGATCATGGCTCGGCGAACCTTTTCATAAAGCTGGTCGCTTTCAACGCTCCAGGTTCGGGTGAATTCGCTCGGGACGACTCGCTCCCAGTTCGGATAGGTTCCGGCGAGAAGCTGCGAAACGACGGTCGCACCTGTCGATTCGACGCCAACGCGGACGGAATCAAAGCTCAGGGTGATCTCGATGTCGTCGGCCAGCGGCAGGTTCTTGATGGCTCGGAGAGCCTTATCTGGAACGATGGCGGTGACTTGGCTGCCGATTCCCGGCTTCGAAATCCGTCGGACGGCGAGGCGGTGGGTGTCGGTGGCGACGAGGGTAAGGATGTCTCCGTTGTAGGAGAACAGAACGCCGGTCAGGACCTGTCGATGGTTGTCGGTGGAAACCGCATAGGCAACCGAGTCGACGGCTTGTCGAAGTTCGCCCAAGGGCAGCTTCAGTTCGGCTTCGCCCATGAAGACAGGTACGTCGGGGAAGTCTTCCGCTTCCAGGGTCGGTAGTCGGTATTCCGACTTCGACTGCACGAGCATCGCGCCGTGGTCGGGAAGGGTGAACAGCTCGAGATCGCCATCTGGAAGTTGGCTGACGATTTGGGTGAGCGTTTTCGCCGGCAGGCAGAGTTCGCCTGGGTCCTCAACCAAACAGGCAACGTCTCGCACGACCCACATTTCGCCATCACATCCGGTGATGGTGATGCCAGATGAGCTGGCCTTGATCTTCAGGTGCTGAAGGATCGAGACGGGGGTACGAGCGCTGGACGCGGCGTTTGCCGCGCTCACTGCTTCAAAGAATTCCTTTCGAGGGCATTGAAACTTCATAGAAGTCGGGTTTGTTTGGTTTGCTGCCGGGTTCGCATGAGATTACTTAGCCTTGCATTGGCAGTTGGTACTGCATATGGATCGGCGTTGCCGCGCGTGGTTCGATGTTTCCGCCTCGGGCGTAAATCTTCATGAGCACGCGTTGGTAGCTTTCTTCGGTGAACTCCGGACCTGGATCGTTTTTCAACAGATCCACGGTTTGTCGAAGGGTCGACATATCGTGCGAAAGTTCCGCATCGTTGAACGCAGCCATTTCTAGGTCTTCGTTCAACTCCGAGGGAAGTTCCCTCCCTGCGTACAGGTCTACGAGCTTTTTATGTAAATCAGTTTTCATTACGTACCTTCCATGAGGCTGCCCAACTTATCTCGGAGGGCCTTTCTCCCCCTGTATAGTCGGCTTTTCAGCGCCGGAACACTAATCTCTAAGATGTTTGCGGCTTCTTGCGCACTAAGATCTTCGAGATCGCATAAGACCAGCGGGTCTTGATACTCCTGCGGGAGTTGATTGAGGGCGGCATGAACGGTAACCCGTAGGGTTGTTCGCTCTTCTGATCCCTCAAGTGGCGTGTCGGGCGGCAGCTCCAGGAGCTTGTGTTGCCGCAGCTTATCGATGCATAAGTTTCGAGCGATTCGAAAAAGCCACGTTTTAAACGCGCCATCAGCTCGAAGCTCTGCCGAACGTCGTAACACTCGCAGGAAGGTTTCCGCCGTCGCATCCTCAGCGTCGGTACGGTTGCCCAAAAAGCGGTAGGTGAAGCGAAAAATTCGCTCACCATAAATCTCATATATTTGGCCAAGCGCGTTCGGATCGCCTTCGGACAGAGCCTTAAGCAATCGTTTTTCGGCCAGAGATTCTCGCGGTGCGTCATTCGGCATAGGAAGGACGAACGCTCCGATATGATCGGTGCGCGGGTTGGTAGTTTAACATGATGACGGCCCTGCCGAAGCACGTTGTCTTCGGCAGGGCCCAAATACCGGCAATTTCCGTTACTTGTCGAACTTTGGCAGGGTGATCGGTACTTCGGCGATCTGGTTCTGCTTGAGCTTGTCGTTGGTCTCCATGAACGCGGTCAGGATTTTGGACATGTTTCGCAGCTGAAGATCGAGAAGGTCGGAGAGCATCTTGTAGACCTCGCGCGACTGGGCGGTGGGTCGCCCGGCTCCGCTTTGGACCACGTTCATGAGCGCCCCGATTCGGTTGTTGAGTCGAATTGGGTAGTTCAGAGGGTCTTGTCCGCTGCGGTTCTTGGTCTGATAGATCGCTTCTTCGATGCGAGTGAGCATCGCGGAAAGGTTATCGATCTCGGTGACGATTGCGGTGAGGCCCTTCGCACTGGCTTCCGTCTTCTTTCCGGCGAACGCATCGCGCACGCGGCGGATTTCGAGAACGGCGTTATTCGCGTCGTCGGTCCTCTTCGCGATCTGCTTCAAGAAGATGTGCTTCTCTTGCAGGTCCTTTTCGGTGGCGGGGATGCGCGGATCGTGCTTCCAGTTGAAGGTGGCGGATTGCTTGACGCCGTCAACGGTGAGGTGAACGGTGTACTTGCCCGGTGGCATGGTCAGCGAGCTTGGGAACGCGCCCCAAAGGATCATGCCTGGAACGGACTTCCAAGATGATTCTTGCAAGAACGCGGAGGTTCGCTGGAATCCGGCTTCGCTAGGAGCAACGGCTACGGTCTGGAAGACTTTGCCGTCCGCACCGGAGAACTCGAGCGAGACTTTTTCGGCTTTCTTGGGCAGGTAGTAGCTAATGACCACTCCGCTCAGCGGGTTTGCGCCCGCGCCAGTGGCGGCATTTCCGCGGCCGCCCCAGCGGACGGCGTAGCTGTCTCGCGGAGCGAAGAGGATCGGTTTGTCGAGCTTCTGGCTTGGTGCAAGTTGCTGCAGCGGGGAAAGGTCATCGAGGACCCAGAACGATCGGCCGTGGGTCGCGGCGATGAGGTCATCGTCTTTCCAAGCAAGGTCGTGAACCGGAACGACGGGCATGTTTAGGGCCAGCGATTGCCAGTTGGATCCGTTATCAAAGCTAACGTAGATGCCAACTTCGGTGCCGGCGTAGAGCAAGCCTGGGCGCTTCTTGTCCTCACGGATCACGCGGAGGAAGGCATTGTTGGGCAGGCCATTGGTGATGGACGTCCAAGTTTTGCCGAAGTCGTCGGTTCGGAAGGCGTAGGGTCGCAGGTCGTCGTTCTCGTGGTTGTCCACGGCGAGGTAGGCGGTTCCTGCTTTGTGCGGAGACGCATCGACCATGCTGATGAGGGCCCAATCTGGCACTCCTTTCGGCGTGATTTTGGTCCAAGACTTTCCGCCGTCGTGGGTGATGTGAACGAGGCCATCATCCGATCCGGCCCAAATGGTGCCGCGCTTCTTGGGCGATTCGGCAACGGTGAAGACCGTGCCGTAGTACTCGACGCTCGTGTTGTCCTTCGTGATTGGCCCGCCGGATGGTCCCATCGTGCTGGGGTCATTCCGGGTCAGATCAGGGCTGATCTTGGTCCAACTTTGGCCGTTGTTTGTGGTCTTCAAAACAAACTGCGAGCAGGTGTACAGCAGGTTTGGATTGTGCGGGGAAAAGACGATGGGGTAGGTCCACTGGAATCGTTGGACGAGGTCGATGGCACCGTGTCCCATCGGGTTGTCGGGCCATGGGTCGACGCTGCCGCTTTGGTCGGTTCGGTGATTAAACCAACTGAGGTCGCCGCCATAGCTACCGCCGAAGACCAAATCGGGGTCGTTCGGCTTCGCCGCGACATAGCCGCTTTCGCCACCCGCGGTGCTCGTCCAGTCGGTGAGGCCGATGCCGGCGCCTTGGGTTCGGCTCGGGATTCGGATAGTGCTGTTGTCTTGCTGCGCACCGAGGATGCGGTAGGGGAAGGCGTTGTCCGTGCTGACGTGATAGAACTGGGCGGTAGGGAAGGTTTGCTCGGTCCAGGTCTTTCCGCCATCGACGCTGACGTTTGCGCCACCATCGTTGGCGTTGATCATTCGGTTCGGATTGTCCGGGGCGATCCAAAGATCGTGATTGTCGGAGTGGGGAGTTCTTAGGCCAGCGAATTTCTTGCCGCCGTCTGTGCTTTTGCCCGCGCCGACGTTGAGGACGTACACGCCTTCCTTCTCCTTTGGATCGGCGAAGATGTGGGTGTAGTACCAGGCGCGTTGTCGCCAATTTCGGTCGTCATTGACCTTCTCCCAGGTTTCGCCTGCGTCGTCGGACTTCAGGATTCCGCCTTCAAGCGCTTCGACGATGGCGTAGTAGCGCTTCGAATCGACGGGCGAAATGGCCATGCCGATTTTGCCGTGGACACCTTCGGGCATTCCTTTCTTTCGGCTGAGGTCGGTCCAAGACTTGCCGCCGTTGGTCGACTTCATCAGTTTCGAGCCGGGGCCGCCGCTGTTCATCGTGTATGGGCTGCGCCAGGCTTCCCACATGGCGGCGAGGATGATGTCTGGGTTTTGCGGATCTAGGACGATGTTCACCGCGCCGGTACGAGCGTCTCCAGGAAGGATGTGGGTCCACGTTTTGCCGCCATCAACGGTTTTGTAAACACCACGGTCGTAGCTGGGCTTCACCTTCGGGTGGGCATAGATGTGACCTAGGGCAGCGACGTAAATGACATCGGGGTTTGTCGGGTGAATGACGACTCGGGCGATGGACTGGGCGGCTTCGAGGCCGATCTTTTGCCAAGTCTTGCCAGCGTCGGTGGACTTATAGACGCCATCACCGTGGGAAATATTGCCTCGGATGTCGCGCTCGCCGGTTCCGGCGACGATGATGTCGGGGTTGGACGGAGCCACCGCAAGAGCGCCAATGGAAGCGGTGGTGAAGAATCCGTCAGATACCGGCTTCCAAGACTTTCCTGCATCGATCGTCTTCCAAACGCCCCCGCCGGTTGCGCCGAAGAAGTACTCATTTGGGCGCTGGGTGCTACCGGCGACGGCAAGGGAGCGACCGCCTCGGAAGGGCCCAATTTCTCGCCACTTGAGGCCACTGTATGCCTCGGGCGGAACGGTTTGAGCTAGGGCCGATGCACTGAAAGCTAGGAGGGTGACGATTCCCAGGACCGGGATTCGCTTGAGGTGACGAGGTACGCCCATCGCGGAACGTTACCGCAAGCGGGCAGATCAGTCAACTACGGGGAGTTCGAACACCCGAATTGTCGGGGCAGACGCGCCCGATCCGTTCACGATTCCGCTCACAACGGCAAAGTAGACCTTGCCGCTTTCGAAGGTGAGGGAAGAGGAAGCGTAGACCAATTCAGAATCGTTCGCTCTGGCCTCGTAGGTGTAGGTGCCGGTATCCACGGTCAGCACTTTCGCTTTTGAGAACTCGATGTCGGTGAACGGGAAACGGGGGAGGTCTCCGTCTTGGAAGTCGAGGGTAGGGCTCGGAAACTCGGTGGGGCCGGTAAGCGCGTTCAGGACGAATACGCGCGCTTTGCTGCCGTTTGGCTCGGCGCGGTTCACTTCAAAAAGGCCAATTCGGGGCCGCTTTTCGAACTCGGTGCCGAAGTTCTTGATGCCCATTCCTGCGACGATGTAGGAAGCATCGGAGTTGAAAACGTTGGCGATGATGTCGAGGTCCTCGACGGCTCCGGTCTCCTTGATCGCCAAATCGACGTCGGCTGGCTCGATCGAGAAGAACGCATTATCCGCAAGGTAAGTCGCGGTGGTTCCGGCGGCAAGGCCGTTAATCTGCGTTTCCAGGCTCGTTCCGAGATCAGGGATCGCGTTGATGACCTTCACGGTCGATCTTGGCGTCGTCCCGCCACCGCCGCCTCCACAGCCAGCCAGCAGAAATACGGTGGCTAACGTGAGCACGAATGCATTGAGAGTTCTGAATTTCATGGGTTCTCCGAGCGGGTTTGGTTGACTAGTCCGCGGCAACGGACTTGAGGACTAACTCCACGGCAGATTCTAATGCGACGTAACAAAGCGGACATCCGACCAATCCGGTAGCGACGACCTTCTCCTCGGTGATTTCACAGTACGGGCAGACCTTGGTTGGCCGGGCCGCCTTTTTGAAACCACCGATGAAGTCGGGAAAGCCCGAATACGGCGCTCGCTTGCGAACGCAAGCATCGCACACAGCGTCGGTCTCGCCGTTTTCCGTAATGGAAAGGACGGCAGAGGATCCGCAAACGGAGCAAGTCAGGTTCAAAAGGCGGTGCCGATTTTCGTATGCGCTCGGAAGAGGGCAATGAGTTGCTGAGTGATCGGGCCGGGCTTGCCGTCGCCGATAACGCGCTCATCAATGCTGACCATCGGAATCACTTCAGCGGCGGTTCCGGTGAGGAAGGCTTCCGACGAAGCGCTGAGGTCGAACGGGGTGAGGGTCGTTTCTTCCGTCGGGATTCCGGCGTCCTTTGCCAGCATCAAAACGGTGTCCCGGGTGATGCCCTTGAGGATTCCGCTAGAAGAGTGCGGCGTGCGCACGATTCCGTTCTGGATCAAGAAGATGTTGTCGCCGGTGCACTCCGCGATGTTGCCTTGGGCGTTGAGCATGAGTGCTTCGCCGGCTCCGGCTCGGTTGGCAAACTGCTTTGCCATGATGTTGCCAGCGTAGCGACCGATGCACTTCAGACGTGGGTCGAGGGCGTCGGGGGAAATGACGCGAATTGGGGCCGTTACGACGTGGAGGCCGGTTTCGTACGACTCAGCCGGATACAGCGCGAGGGTCGAGATACCGATCATCACGTTGGCTCGACTTTCCAACTTCTTGGGGTCCAATCCAAGGCCGGTTCCTCGCGTGACGTTTAGGCGAATGTAGCCGTTGTCGATGTCTGCGGCGCGGCACGTGTCAAGAATCGCCGCGTGCAAGGTGGCGTAGTCGTAGGGCATATCAAAGCCCATGTAGTTGATGCCGTGATAGAACCGCTCAAGGTGCTCGTCTAGCTTGAAGACCTTTCGATCGTAGATGCGGATTCCTTCAAAAATTCCGTCGCCGTAGAGGTGAGCGTGATCCATCGCGGGCACGACAGCGGACTCAAATGGAGTGACGGTTCCGTTGAACCAGACGACCTTTGGCATCTTTCGAGTGTACTTGCTTCGTCTTTTCGGGATGAGGGGCGCGCAAATTGTCAAGAACGTGTAAAGCGATTTCCTGAACATCCATAATGGAACCAAGAGACTTAACTCAAGTCATTAGACAACGATGAAACACGCGAAGACGATCACCTTTTCTGCGCTGGGTTGCGCAGTGATTGGCCTTCCCGTTGCCATGCTGCAAAAGCCAGCCACGATTCGGCCCAACACCTACGTGGGGCAGGTTAGTGTTGGTGGTCTTACGACAGAACAAGCCCGATTCCGACTGCGATCTTGGTGGGAAACGGAGCGACTTAAGCCGGTACCGCTTACGAGTGACATCGTTTCTAATCTGCCAGAACTGACCCCGAGCAAGTTTGGGATTGTGCTCGATGATGAGGCGACGATTGCGCCGCTTCCGCTAAGCGATTTGATGACGGATGCGAAGGCGCTTGCGGGCCAGATTCCGGAGGATCGAGTTGACGCTAAGCTCCTCTTTAAGGCCGAAGGCAAGGTTGATCAGGCGCTTTACGATGCGGTTCTCAAGGCTAGCCCAGAGCCGGAACCAGCACGTGTGACCTACAGTAAGGGCGCGATTTTGGTTCGAAAAGAACGGGCCAGTCTCGTTCTTGATGCCGCGAAGCTTCAGCAGGCGGTTCTTGAAATGTTGCCAAAGTTTGATCCGACGGTGGTGCCGGTGATTGAAGGCAAGAAGCGGGTTCCGGACGAGGATCTCGCAAAGGTTCGCGATGTCGTCAGCGAGTACACGACTCGGTTCTCCGCCGGCAATCGACCCCGAAGCAGCAACATCGCCCTTGCCGCAAGTTTCTTCAATGGCCAGGTGCTGATGCCGGGCGACAAGTTGAGCTACAACGATACGGTCGGCCGCCGAACCCTTAAGCGTGGGTTCAAGGTTGCTGGCGTGTATATCAACGGAAAGCACGACACCGGAGTCGGTGGTGGCATCTGCCAGGTCAGCACGACCCTTTACAACGCGGCGCTGTTCGCAAACCTCGGCATTCGCCAGCGCCAGAGCCACTCGCTACCGGTTCCATACGTTCCGCTTGGCCGGGATGCGACGGTTGATTTCGGCAATATCGACTTGGTTCTGCAAAACACGACCGATGCGCCAATTGCGGTTGTTTCGACTTACACGCCCGGAGCATTGACGTTCCGCATTCTCGGGCAGAAGGTGCCTGGACAGCAAGTTGTTGTCACGCAGGGTCGCGTATCCACGCGGACCCGCGGAGTCCGAACGGTGGTTGATCGCAATCTCCCAGCGGGCGCAAGACGGGTTCTCGAAGGTGGAGCGCCAGCTCGGGTTGTTTCGGCTTTCCGCACAGTTCGCGTGAACGGGCAGGTGGTCAAGAGCGAGAACCTGGGGACCAGCTACTATGGCGGTAGTCCCCGCGTCGTCGCGGTAGGCGCCCGGTCTGGCCCTAGTTCACTTTGATCAAGCTGAACTGCGTTCCTTGAACCACGACTTCACCGAGGCTGCTGAGGTCCGGTAGTTCCATCTGTGGGAAGGCTTCCGGTGACGGGACAATCACGTGGGTCGCGCCAATCTCGTTCAGCCAAGCTTTCTTATCTTCTGGCAGGCCAGGGCGATAGAAGAACCGCTCGAGTTCGCCGCGTCGTTCGTTGTACTTAGGCGTTTCGCTCCAGTGGCCGGCATACGTGTACGCGCCAGAAAGTCCACTAGCAATCGGATTCAAGTCCGGCATGATCGGGGTGAGGAAAGTGTCCGGGATGGTTTGCCCGGCCGAATCGACGGCACGCGCCGGAATGCCCGGCGGAGCCACCACGACCTTTTTCTCGGAGATCTGGTTGAGCGCGGTGATCACCTTGTTGGCATCGGCCGACAAGTAGACAGGATGGACAATGGTGTTTGCGACGTTCGTCTGGGCGAGGGTGATTTCTCGGAAGACCCAGCGGAAGCTACTCGCGCCGATGATGATGATCGCAAGCGCGGTGGCCAAGTTACGCGCGGAGCGCTCTTGCTTGGCGAGGATGATCGCCGCTCCGCCAGCAGCTAAGACGGCCCAAGGAATCACCAAACCCATGCCGAGTTTCCGTTGGAAGAGCATCGGGAAGTAGATCGCGATGGTTCCGACAAGTGCCCAGGACACGAACAAGTTCCGGGCGGAATTCAGGTTGGCCACGCTGTAAAGCAGGAACACGGTGAACCCGTAGAGCAGAACCCAGACCACCATCGGAATGAAGTAGCCATCGGTGTGGTTCTGGGCCAGTACGGCGAGCAATAGGAGCACCGCGACGTACAGCCCCGACGCAAAGTACGGTCGTTTCTTGCCATCGCGTGAGGCGAACAAGGTTGGAACCGCAAGCAGGATCAGGAAGAAGTAGCCAAACAGAACCTGTCGGAAGTTCGGGGAGAACGTCTCCGTCGCCGCGCGGGCTTGGAAAACGGGATCCTCGCGAAGGACATACACGAACCACAGCGCCGCTGGAATGATGCCGGCGGAGATGGCAAGCGAGCGAATGATCCAGGCTTTCGTCGCCTTATCGCGCGCCCAGGCCATCACCAAGAATCCGAACATGACCATGCCGATGAGCAGAACATCGTAGCTATGGATGTTCATCAGCACGCCGAAGGCGATCGCTCCGGGAAGCACCGGTTTCCAGCTTTGCTCGGCTTCTAAGAAGCAGTCAAAGATGAAGAGGATGAGGCACAGACTCACCATGAACAGGCCGTTGGTGAGCATGGAGGAGAGCACGAAGCCCTCGGGCTGCCAGGTGTCGATGGGCAGTCGGCCCATCAGGATTTGGTTCAAAAAGTCCGGTGCCGATTTGACAATGGCAACGCCAAAGTCATGCCAGAGCGCGAAGCCGATGCCTCCTCCAAGCACGGAAAACAGCAAGCTGAGCTTAGTGGCGTGGATGGTCCAGTCCATTCGCCGAACGAGGCGGTGCAGCAGGTAAACGAAGCCAGCCGAAAAGCCCATTCGGGCAATGAGGGTGGTGATCGGAATACCGAGGAACTTTGCGATCCACCCCATGACCAGGAAGTACAGGTGGATCGTCAGACCGGGTTGCGCGTCGGTCGTGAACCGGTTGTCGAATAAGAAGCGGCCATCCATGGCTTGCCGCATCCAAGCGGCGTAGACCATGTGGTCGTCGGTAGCGAACTGGTGACCGAGGTACACGCCGCCAATAGGCCCGGATTGCCAGGCAATCAGCGCCGGCAATCCGGCCAGAATTGCCGCGGCAATGGCTAGATTGCGAACAAATTTGCTCTCTATCTCGCGCCTTTCTTCCGGCGAAACCTCGGTCATATGGATGGAAAATTACTTCGGAACTGGTCGACCCATCTGTTCATAGATGGAAACGATGAGGTCGTGCTCTTTCTTGGCGACCGGGTGCTTTGGTTCGAGTTTCAGAACTTCTCGGTAAAGCCGGAGCGCATCTCGGTACTTGGTCCGTGCGGGCAGTTCTGGGTGAATCATCGTTTCGTGGCCGAAGATCGTGGTGGCCTTGATGAACGCCTCGCGGGCGGCCTTGTCCTTCGGCTTCTTGGCGAAAACGGCCTTGGTCGACTTGTAATTTTTTTCAAGCGGCACGAGCGACGCCGGGAGTGGAGCCGGCTTTTCGTTCTTCGGGGCGGCGGTCTGAGCCATGGCTGCGGCAGCTAGGAGCACCGCGATCGAAACAGTCATTGCACGCATGCTCTAAGTATCCACACCTGACGAAGACCGTGAGTCCACTAAACGGGTGTTTTGAAGGTTTCTTCCACTTCCGTCTCAAAAGTTTGTATGGCTTCGAGCCAATCTGCCTCGGGAGGAGCGCCAAGGATCTGGAAATGAAGGAGCCGGCGATACTCGGCGTCGAGGGCCGGATGGCCCTTGGCGTAGTTCAGGAGCGAAATGTCGGAGCGAGTTCGTTTCCGAATCACAGCCTCAGCGCGATCGATGCTGGTTTGAATCGCCGCATCGTGCCGCTGCGCCCTAGCGTAGGTGTCCCGGATCGCGAGCAGCAAGTCTCGGTTTCCTCGTTGCGCGACACGCTCAGCATCTGGTTCCCCAAAGCGTTTGCCTAGGCTCCAAGCGATCACGAAAAGAACGAAGAGGCATTGGTAGAACGCGGTTGTTGTTTCCGGCCCGAGAACGTCGAGAAGGGAGGGATCACGGCGATTGAAGTCTCGCTCGATAAAGACGATCCTTCGGTCCGGCTGCACGAGGTTTTGAACTAAGCCGAGGACGACCTCTGCATTATCATGGGCGGCGATAAAGCGATTCGTGATTAAGGTTGCATCGTTGATTGCCAGCACCTTTCCTTTCCCGAAGACTCGGCCCACCGCGAGCCATGATTCACCCTTTGCGATCTCGAGGTACGGGGAAGGAACGGCGTCGTCAAACTCCTTGGAGAAGTCTTCACCCCCAGGGGTGATTCGTTTTTTGACTCCACTGGCCAGCGTTACAACTTCCGGTTCGGACTTTGAAAGGGCGGTCCGGTCTTTAAAGTTCGGAGGATAGGAGAGCAGTACTGCCGTTCCTCCGTTCCGAACATGCTCACGCACGTTGAAGTTGGATGCCGGGGACGGTTTTGGCTCGGCCGAGGCAACCAAGCTGAAGTCAGCGCCACCGATCGCCGAGACAATCACCAAGTCTGTGGGCTGGATCTGCGGCTTTCCACGCCGGTCAACAACGATCGGGGCTCCGGTTGTTTTTAACGCGTCTTGGAACGCCTGGAGGCCAGACGGATCAACCGAATTTGCCGAAGGGAACGTCTCACTAGATCGCTTGCCAATCCAGAGGCTAGCTCCACTGACGAGGAGGACGCCGACCAGAAGCCATGCGGTGACGGCGATCCACTTGGTCTTCAACGCCTGGCTCCTTGAAGCGACTGGCGAATGTTTTGATAGATGGCGCGAAACTCGTCGACATCAACTTGCCCCCGGACAATGAACCCGTACCAAATGCGGTCAAAAGCCTTGGTCGGCGTTCGGAATTCGATTTCGGAGGGCAGTTTGTTGCTCGCCTCAATTCGGGCTAAGTGCTCCCAGTTGGTCTCGCTACGCTCAAACTTTGCGACTCCAGCTTCATCGATGCGCAGTAGGGTCGCGAGATAAAGGCAACGGACACTTTCTCGGTAGCGACCTTCTGCCGCGAGGGCATCGGCCTGGGCGAGCCATTCATCGACGGTTCGTTCGGGTTCGTCTTCCTCCAAAATCGCCGTGGCGACGCGCTTGCGGCTTTGGACGGTGCGGATGTGTTGGATGGCGAACCACGCCAGTGCAATGCCAGCGAGCGCCAGCAGCCCCCACATGATTTGAACCAGCAAAGGCCCTCCGAATAGGCCATCGAACGGACTTTGGTTCGAGGAAAACCTCGGCTGCGGAAAATTGAACTGCAAGCCTTTGAAGGCATTTTCGAGCCAGTTACTCTTTGCCTTTTCGGTTTGGTCAATGTAAAGCCGTGAGCGCTTTGCGGTCACCGCAATGGCTTTGCCGTCGCGCTTGGGCTCGATTGTGGCTGCCCAGGCGCGCGTGCCGACCCAATCTCGCATGCTTGATGCGCGTTTGGCAATCGGCTCTTTTGACTGCAAGAGGCTTCGCAATTGCGCGTCGGATTTGACCAGCGACGATTCTCGCACTGCCGCAACAACTTCCGCCGGTTTTGCGTTAGCGATTCGGTTTTGGAGTTCACCGTAGGTTTCGGCGAAAGCGCTACTCAGTAACGTCGAAACGACTACGACGAGTAACACGAGTTTCTTGTGCCAACTGCGCAATGTCATATCCCTCCAATCGAGTGCGGCGTTCAAAGTAGATCACGGTGGTCACGGTTGCAAACGCTGGGACGACCAAAAGTAACGAAATGTACGGGCCAATCTGAGATACGACTTCCATCATCATGGGGCCGTAAGTGCGAGTTTGGGCAAAGGACTCCAGCTGTAGCAAGCCCGCGATGTAGCTGACAGCGACGCTAAAACCTAACGTCAGCAGTCCGAAAAGGATGATGAAGAAGCCGAACTGGAACCAAACCGTGATGTAGCCGCTTTGGATTCGACGCTCCGTGGCCATCAACTGTCGCGATCGATCTAGCGCCGCTTTCGCGTCGATCTTTTCGACGAGCATCGCTGGTAGGGCAAGGGAGTACTTTGCCGCCGTGCCGATGAACGCCAAAAGGCTCAGCCCAACGGCGTTTAGGGCAAAGATCGCAATCAGGGCAATGAGGAACCGAAAGTTCGATTGGACTTGGCTCAGCAGGCCACTAACGATCAGCAACGCGCACGAGGCTATAAGGAAGCGAGCACTGCGGGCCACGATGGTGAAGATGATCTTGGCGGCATCTCGAAATGCGGCGCCGCCAAAGACTTGGTCAGAGTCGTCTAGCGGTTCGCCGAGCATCCATTGAGCGGTCAGTTTGGTTGCTCGCGGGACGATGAGGGCGATGCCGAACATCATCAGCGGGATCGCGACGAACAGTCCAAGCGATAGCGTGCCGATGAATTCGGCAATTTGGACTTCGATCCGATCTGGGTTGGTGGTCTCGCTCAGGGCCGGAACGACATAGCGCCCAAGGAAGGTGAGCCCGATGGAGCAGAAAAGTAATCCGACCGCGCTGCCGGGAATGATCCGGCGGCCGATCGCTTGCAGGGCGGCGAGACCGGTATCGGTCACCTCAGAGGACGACATGACTCTAATCCGCTGTCGCCGATCGAGACGAGCGGACCTCCGGAGATAACGCTCGATAGGGTCAGACGTCATGCCTAATGGTTTTCCCTGCGGGGAGATATCCTTTGAAAAATGATGACCGAATTATTGATGGCGGTAGTCCTTGGGTCCGGCTCCCTTGCTCCAGAGATTCAAGACTACACCCAAAAAGGCCTTCGTGACGCGACGTTCGTTGCAAAGAAGGTTAAAGCTTCTCAGAAAGACTTGCGTGAGATTAACGACGATTTTGGTACCACCTACCGATTCGATCGAATCCAGTTTCAGTACAAGGAACCCCTTAAGCTGCGCCTGGAGGCCCAAGTCGACGAGACCTCGGCGGTCTACATCATTGATGGTCCTCAGCAGATGATCAAAGTCCCGCGCCTGCGGGTGAATACGAAGCAAGACCTTGCTCGATCGCCAGGCCGTCGCCAAACGCCGCTGGATTTTGGTGTGCTGACGCCCGCGCTGTTCAAGGACTTGTTCCAGGCAAAGTTTGTGCGCATGGACCGAGCGACCGGCGACGCCGTTTTTGATCTCACTTACCAAAACACCGATGACACCAGTCGGCACCGCATTTGGGTTGACGTTGAGAAAGGGGTCACGAACAAGCGGGAGTGGTACAACCAGCCCGGCCGACAACTCGCGACGTTCATCTACGAGAATCCCAAGTCGTTCGGTGGTGTTTGGATTCCGACGCAGGTCTCGGTTAAGAACGTGAATAACGTCGTTGCTGGCGTCACCCGGTACGAGAGCGTGAAGGTAAACACCGGCCTCGGCGACAACCTCTTCTTGATGAAGTGACAGTTAGCCGAAGTACTTGGTGAGCGACTCGCTTAGCGTTTGGGCGGTGAAGTTCACCAAGGGGATGCTGTCGTCGTACCGCATTCGCGTTGGGCCGACAACGGCGATCACTCCGGTTTCGGTTTCTCCCACATAGAAACTTTGGCGCACGATTGAGAACTGTTTGAGCTCGTCTCGGCGGTTCTCGCGACCGATGGTGACCACCTGGTTGGAGTCACCTTTAGCGACGCTCTGGTACAGCGCTTCGGAGTCGTTTAGCTCCTGAATCAGTTGCGTGTAGGTATCGAGGTCGCGGCGGAATTCTGGCTGCGTCACCAGATACTCCTCTCCTTCGGTGATGAGCGAGCCACGAGAGTACAGCTTGGCAATCGCCTTGAGTTGCGTCCAGCTGACACTGATGAGCCGATCCACAGCAGGGTTCGCAGAAACCGGTGGCTTCATCTGCGCCGCCGTTCGGAGTCCGACCCCTAGCAGGTTCGCCGTAAGAAATTCGTTTGCCGCTCCGACTTGCTCTAAGGTGAGGTCGGCCGGGACTTCGATCATTCGGTTCTCAATTTGGCCGTTACTGAGCGCAATGACCAAAAGAACTTGGTTCGGCCCGAGGGCAGACAGGATGGCGGTCTTGATCGACAGGTTCGGTTCTCGGATGGTGGCGGCAACTCCGAGCAGGTGCGTCAGACGGCTGAGCATTCGGGTGGCATCGCGAAGCACGGTTTGCAGGGCTTCGCCGTCTCCGGTAGCCGACTTGAGCCGATCTTGGATGCTGAGCTCGATCTCTTTCGAGATCACAAGTTTGTCGACGTAATACCGGTAGCCGAGATCGCTTGGAATTCGACCCGCGCTGGTGTGGGGTTGCTCGATCAATCCTAGATCGAGCAACTCCGCCATCTCGTTGCGAACGGTCGCGGACTTTACGCCAAGGGGGTATTTCGCGACAAGGGATTCGCTGCCCACGGGTTCTGCCGTGAGCACGTACTCCACGATGATCGCGTGCAGAATTGTCTTCTTACGACCGTCAATTTCTGCCATCCCTATATTGTACGGGCGAGCGGCCTAGTCTTGTTCGGTCACGTTCTGATCGATCTTGAGCCCTTTTGCCGCTAGGCCGGTTCCGTGGGCTCCGGCGAGACTAGCCGGATAGGGAACGTTACCTTTCGCAGCCGCCCAGAGTTGCCGATTGAACTCGTTCTCATCCACCGTGTCTGGTCGCGTCATGTCCAGCTTTCGGAATGTGCTGCGGCTCGGGTTCATCAGATCGAGAGCCACGCGGTTCGGGCGAACGTTAAACGGCTTCAGGTTTGGCTTGGCTTGGAAACAATCCGACATCAGGTTCGCCTGAATCTCAAACCGGGTCGCCGGCTTTAGGCCGAGGACGTGACGAACCGTCTTGAGGACGGCGCCTTGGTTGTAGAACTTCGACACAACCGCGCCCCGGCGAGTGTATGGGCTCACGACCAGGCAGATTGATCGATGTCCGTCCACGTGGTCGAAGCCAGCCTGAGGGTCGTCTTCGATCACGAAGATGACGGTGTTCTTCCAGAACTTCGATTTGCTGACGGCGTCGACGATTTGGCCGAGGGCAAGGTCGTTATCCGCCATGTGGGCGGTTGGGGCCGGTGCGCCCGCGCCGGTGCCAGACGTGTGGTCTTGCGGAAGGTAGACGAAGTTGAAGTTCGGAAGCTTCCCGGTTTGTTCGGCCGTTTTGAGATCCTTCAGGAAGTAGCTCGCGCGGACGATGTCGGGGATTTCCATGTTCCAGCCCGGACATTCGGGGTGGCTGTACTTTTTGAGCCGCTCAATTTCGATCTTGTGGCTGAATTTGACCTTGCGCGCCCCGGATTGGAAGTCCTTCAGAACTGCCGTGTGATTCTCGCCTTTGCTTGGGGCAGCGTAGTCGTACTCGCCGTAGTTTCGGAAGGTCAGCCCCTTATCCAGCACGGCATCCCAGATGTGTCCGGTGGACGAGATTGCTAGTGGATCGTCGCCGAACGGGTAGCTACGGGTCCAGCCGCCGAAGGATCGCTCGAAGTACGTCGTGGCATTGCCTTCGGTGCTCCACGAGTGACCATCGGCACTGAGGACGCCGTTGCAGTAGTAGTTGTCCAGGAGGACAAATTCCTTCGCGAGGGCGTGGTGGTTTGGCGTGACGTCATCGCCATAAATGCAGAGGCTTGGATCGCCATCGGCACCGGGGATGTCGCCGAATACCTGGTCATACGTTCGGTTCTCTTTCAGAACGTAGATCACGTGCTTGAAAACGCTTGGTTCGCCGGGCCGCTCTGGTACGGGCTTTGGAGCGATGTTCTTGCGAGCCGGTAGGACGGCAGCTACGGTCTCTGGCTTAAGGGTGGTCTCGGTTCGAGGGATCACGCTCAGAGTGCCGGTGAATTGATAGACGCCGCGGGACTTTTCGTCGGCTACCGAGAGCGGAGTGCCGAGTTTTTCGGTGACGGCAAAGGAGTCAAATTTGCCATTGCGAAGCTCGTTTCGTCGGCCGCCAAGCCCCTTGGCGCTCACGACGACGAGGTTGTTCTCGAACGCACGGACGGCGGTTGGGTACCAACCGGATCGGTAGGTTTCGACCGGCGCAAATTCACCGGCGGAGAGAACAATGACTTCGTTGCTTCCGCCGCAAGCGACGGCCATTTGGCCGTTGGGAAGGGCCGTGAGCGCGGAAGGAGCGGCCCCGACGGTTGACTTCCAGAGCGGGACCCACTTGCCAGAATTCGCATTGATTGCGATGACTTCATCGTCGTTTGCCACAGCAACGTAGATCTGGCCGTCGCGCACGACCAATTCGCATGGCTGGCGGCCGACCTCGACGGCCTTGGCAACCTTTCCGCTTGCTAGCGAGATTTGCGAAACGGTTCCGCCGGTCGCGATTCCGCGTCGGTCTACCGCTACCGGGGTGCCGGATGCGTTTGATTTTTGCTGCCCGGCTTGAGGTGTGCGTCCCCAACTCGAAACCCAAAGAGTGTTCGTTTCGGAGTCGACCGCCAGTCCGAATGGTGCGGGGGCAACGTCAATCGTTCGTTCGACCTTGCCAGATTCCAGGTTGATCTCGGCAACTTGGTTAGATCGGCTGAGGGCGGCGTACAGCTTTCCGCCGTGCAGGACGAGGTCACAAGGGTATGGTGCGCCGCCGACGGATGGTCGCGGCATCGTAATGGTGCGTGCGACCGTGGCAGGCGTCGCGGCCACGTTAATTTCGATGATGCCGTTGTTGGCATTGCTGTAGTACAGCTTCGACTCGTCGGTCGAAAGGGCGAGGCCAGTGTGAGAAGAGGCCCCGGTGATCTTCAGTCGTTGAAGGATCTTTCCGGTCGGAACGTCGATGATGGTGAGTCCGTTCGATTCCTTAACGTAGGCGGTCTTTCCGTTTGCGGTCAGTTGAACATCGACCGGTCGGTCGGCAAAGACGGAGAGCTGGCCGTCTGGCTTGATCCACTGTCCGGTATTGACGAGGATCCCCTTTCCGGTGAGATCGCCAACTTTGTTGATCGACTGGAATGTGAGGGCGAGGCCGGTGCTGATGCCGACGATTGCCAGGGCCAACATGCTGACGCTACGGAGACGATTCGATTGCACGATGCAAGTCTAGCAAGCGGACTACCGAAAGGCCCAGGTTTTCATTGTTAAGGTTTGCGTTCAGGACGAAAACGTGCGTCGAATTGGGGGCCTGAGTCGTACTTACTTTACAGGTTATATGCGCATTGCACCTCTTTGGCTCTAATTTAGCCATTTCATAGGATTTGTCTGCAGTTTGCAAAACATGCTTTTAGAAATGCGAAAGGGCTTCACAAGACTTGTCTGCGCAATGCCGATTGTTGCTTGCTGCCTGCTAGCCGCAAGTGGCTCGGGACAGTCTCCACTGACGAAGGCGCAGGCAGATAGCCTGTATCCCACCCGTTTGACCACTCAGTGGATGAATTTTGCGCTGCCGCGAAATTGGCCAGGCTTTGCTCCCGCATTTCAGATTTTTGAGAATCCAGAAGGCAAGTACTTTGCCGACCTCGGAGAAAGTGTTCTACTGCCGCCGGGTTATGACGCGTACCCGGTTTATTATGTGGACCCGCAGTTCGGCGCCGATTCAAAAAGCGGCTCTGGCAAAGACCGTGCTTTCCGTACGATTTCCAAGGCGCTCTCGATGCCGGGCAACAAGCGAATTCTGTGCCGGCCAGGTGTTTTTGACTTCCTAACGAGTTGGCGTGGGTATGGGCCCACCGGAAACGTCGTCATCATGCCGTGGGATGACTCTGGACCCGTTATCAGTTCAGCCCAGATCTCGAACATCAACTGGTCTTCGGTTGGAAACGGCGTCTACACGGCGCGATGCAGTACCTACCCCCATGAAGTCGTGGATGAGACCACCTTGGACAGTTGGGGGAATGGCGTTCGATTTCGGGAATTGGACTCCCGCGATGATGTGTTCGAGGTTCCGGGCAGTTTTCACGTTTCTGGAAAGCAATTGACCCTTCGAACCAGAGATGGCTTGAGCCCTACGGAGAGCCTGCTGGTGTTCTGCAACCAGTCGAACGGGCGATTCGATTCAAACGGCACCCTGTTCGTAAAAAATTTCATCTTTAAAGGTGGCTTTAAGCCGTTTCAGAGTACGGCGCTGGTGCCGGGACAGACGGTGGCGTTTGTTGATTGCAAGTTCCAGTACTCGTTAACCGATTCGGATGGATTCGCAATGGAGGGGCCGGGGATGTCGATTGCCGTTCGATGCGTGGCAACCGGTAATCACAGTGACGGATTTGACTACCGGCACGGGAGGCAGTTCGTTGAGGTTGATTGCGCGGGTGTAAGCAATGGACTTGGCAACTTGTATCTGGACAACGGGACCACGGCGCACTTCGGCTCGGTTGGAATCACGGTTGGGGGCTTGTACACGCAAAACAAGGGCCGGAACATTCACGACGTTTTTGATAGTAAGCGTTTGCTGCTGGGAGCAACCGTCGGTCAATCTCGCGGGATCGAAGCGTCAAATGCGGACATTTGCTCTGGGGCTAGTACCACCGGAACGCCAGACAGATCGGAGATTTGGGCACTCGGAATTCGTTACTTGCACGGGTCGCCCATTGCCCGATCCACTTCGTCGGCTTCGAAAATTTGGTACCGGAACCACGTTTCCGATGCTATCGACTTGACCGAAACACTAGGAACGATTCGGCCCATATGATGCGCAAGTTTGTTATTTTTGTGGCGATCGTTGCTTCGGCGTCGGCGGGTGCTCAGTACGATCCGAATACCGTTTTGACAAAGGCGATCGCGGATTTGTTGTACGAGCCGAAGGGAGTTTCGACACGCACGACGTACTTGGCTCCGCCAAACTGGACCGGATTTTGGGGTGACTTCAAGGTTTTTGAAACCGGCTCGGGTGCCTTCACAACCGATCTTAATCCGATCAGTCTTCGCCCAGCGGATGCCCACAATTTCACGCTCTATTACGTTGATCCGCTCACTGGAAGCGATCAAAATCCGGGCACGACCAAACTTTCTGCATTTCGAAAATTGTCGTTTGCGCTCTCCCGTCCCGGGAATAAGTGGATCCTTTGTCGCCCGGGTGTGTTCGACTTTCGAACCTCTTGGGGTGGTGCGTCTCCGGTCGGAAACATCGTGATTGAACCTTGGGACGAAACTGGATATGTCATCAGCAGTTCCCAGATGGACAACTTGAGCTGGCAGCCAGACGACGGAATCTTCACCTCGGTGACTTCCACAACGACGGCACAGGTCGTTGATGAAGCATTGAGCGATCTTTATGGGGCAGGCTCGAAACTCGTTCGGGTGGCCAGCGTTTCTGCGGTGAGAGGAACGCCGGGATCGTTCTACGCCGAATCGAAACGAGTTTGGGTGAATCGCCTGAATGGTTCGGCTCCTGATGGTCAATTGTTGTTGTTCGCGGGCACAACAAACGGCGTTGTTCAGGGCGGAAAGATCTGGCTGCGGAAATGCATTTTTCTCGGCGGCCCAAACGCGTTCACGGCGACGCTGACCGAAGACTCCCAGCTTACTTTCGTTGATTGTTGGTTCAAATACGCTGCTTCCGGGGACGGTCTCGCCGTGTCTGGCCCGGGGCAAGTCAGTTCATTCTTTAGTTGGTCCGTCGGAAATCGAGACGATGGGTTCGATTACCGGCGCGGGGTGAAGTACATGGACGTCGCTAACGTTGCCGTGTCGAACGGCATCTCGGGAGGGACCGAGAACTCGGGCATCGCAGCGTTTGACGCCACAACCGGCATCGTTGTCAACGGAATCTACCGCTCAAACTTTGGTCCAAATGTCACGGCGACCGGAAACAGCTCGCTGTTGTTGTTCGGCTCCACGATCGGGCAATCCGGAGCTACCGGCTCCACTTCTGTTGACCTCCGCATCGGCCAGGGGGCGTCCGATGCAAGTCAAGGTTGGGCGCTCGGGATCAGCTACGACAGCGGAAGTACGTTCTGTCGCTCGGTGGCACCGCAGTCAACGATCTGGTATCGAAAGCATCGCGACGTGCGCCCCGATATCCTCGGAGCACAAAACCGAATTCGCCCCATCTGAAACGGAGATACGCACGTCAAAATAAGTTGTGCGTTGTTTTGTTGCTCTCGGATTGCTGGGTCTTGTTTGCGTCGGTTCGGCCGAAGTTCGATTGAACGCGATGTTCCAATCGAACATGGTGATTCCGGATAAGGCCGTCATGCCGATTTGGGGCACCGGAACTCCCGGCGAGTCCTTGGTCATCATGGGCAGTTGGGGAGCGGTGGCCGGGGCAACGGTCGATGAGAGCGGGAAGTGGCGTACCACCGTACTGACGCCTAACTGCACAACCGGCCTGAGTATTGAGGTGGTTGGGACGAACCGAATTGCACTTTCTAATGTTGCGGCGGGTGCCGTTTGGGTCTGTATCGGCCAGAGCAATATGGAGCACACCTTGGCGGCTACGCCGGGCCTACGCTCGATCTTGAACGCCGAACAAGAGATTGCCAACGCGAACTATCCAAACCTTCGTTTGCTCCGATTAGCGCGGACAAAGGCAGCAGAACCGGCAGCTTCTATCGCTGGAACTTGGGAAGTCTGTACGAGCCAAACCGTTCCGAGCTTTTCTGGGGTTGGCTATTTCTTCGGGCGAGACCTATCGATCGAACTCGCCAAACCGGTTGGCATGATCGCCGCGGTTAAGGGAGGAACGACGATTGAGGAATGGATGCCTAACTCGGCCTTTGCGGAGTCGGGATCCAGCGTTTTGCCGACGACTACGTACTACAACGGCATGATCGCACCAATGACGGATTTTCCGGTAGATGGTGTGATCATTTGGACCGGGGAAGGGAATGTCTCTCGTCCGAATGAGTTTGGGCGGATCTGGAGAACGTGGCTCACGACCCTAAGGCTAAGTTGGAACCAAGGCGCAATGCCGGCGTACTTTGTACAACTGCCGACTTACAACTATTCGGGAGCGCGAAAGGGCGGTGCGCCGGTCTCTCGGGAAGGCCAAGAGAACTCGCTGACCCTCGGGAACACCGGCATGGTCGTCGTGTCCGATTTGGTGGATGATCTGAACGACATCCATCCCGTGAACAAGCAGGGCGTCGCAAACCGCCTTCTCCGATATGCACTCGGCGCGACGTACAAACGATCCGGCGTGGTGGGAGCGAGCCCGCTCTACATGAGCCACGCTCGGGAAGGGAACAAGCTGCGGGTCTATTACAAGCATGACAACGGAGGTTTGACTTCGACCGCCACCGCCCTGACGGCCTTCGAAATCGCCGGCGACGATGGGGTTTGGAGACCAGCGCAGGCCATCATTGAGCGCGGGGCCGTGACGGTTTGGAACGACCTCGTGCAAAAGCCGGTTCACGTTCGGTACGGTTGGGCCGATGCTTACGTCGGAAACCTGTTCAATGGGGCCGGCAATCCGGCTGCGCCGTTCCGTTCCGACAAGCCGCTACCAATCTGGGATCGTTAAGGATCACGGGTCTTCGGTATGATGCGTGCGATGGCAAAGTACGGTTTTGGTCAGTTCAAGGCAGACGTCAAAGCGGATATCGCAGTAGACAGTCGACGACGGCCGAAGCTCTGGTTCTTGACCATCTGGACAAGCGTCCGCTTTCGGCTGCTATTCCTCTATCGCGTTGCACGGTTCCTTTCCGGTGTGAAGGGCATGAAAATGTTTCTGCCTTACTTGCGGATGCGCCAGTACCGACTGTGCGGCTGTGAAGTGTCCCCTCGCGCGATCATCGGTCGTGGCGTGCTGTTGCCGCACCCTACGGGGATTATCATCGGACAGGGCGTGACAATCGAGGATAACGTGACCATCCTGCAGAACGTGACCCTAGGTCACTTGGGCTCTGGGACGGAGGAAGACGCTTATCCGGTCATCTGCGAAGGCGTCGCCATCTATGCCGGCGCGAAAATCATCGGCAACGTTCGAGTTGGCAAAGGCGCGAAGGTTGGTGCCAATGCAGTCGTTCTAAAGGATGTTCCCGACGGCTACATCGCCGTCGGGATTCCTGCTCAAATGAAGGCTCCGAAGGCTTAGTCGCCGATCTGAACGGTTGCGCCGAGGCCGGCCAACTTCTCGGCGACGTTCTCGTAGCCGCGGGTGATCATCCAGGCCTTGTGGATCGTCGTTTCGCCTTCGGCGGCGAGTGCACAAAGCATCAATGCCGCGCCAGCTCGAAGGTCAATCGCCGTGACGTCGGCTCCATGAATCTTGCTGCCGCCCATGATCTTGAGGTAGGCGTCTTCAACCTTGCTCTGGACGCCCATCTTTGCGAATTCGTCCGCATAGCCGTACCGGCCGTGGAAGCGCAAGTCGATGATTCGGGTCTCACCGTTCGCGAAAGCTCCAAATGCGCCGAAGAGTGGCTGCATGTCTGAGTTGATGCCGGGGTAAGGGCCCGTGCAGATGTCGACCGGGTGAGGGCGTCCGCCACGAACGATCATGCTGTCGCCGTTCACAAAGAACTTGGCACCGCTGTCGCGTAGGAAGATGAGGGGCACTTCGAGGTCCTCGAAGGGGAAGTTTCGGATTTCAACATCGCCGTCCGTGATGACCGCGCCAACGAGCCACGTGAGAGCTTCGACATTGTCGGCAAGGGAAGTCTCGGTGGTTCCTCGAAGTCGCTCTACGCCGTGAACATCCACGCGCTCCTGCGAGTGGACCTCGATCTGAGCGCCCATTTTGTTGAGCATGCGGATGAGGCGCAGGCACTCAGGACGAACGTGCGGGTTGAAGATTCGCGTGGTTCCCTTGGCAAGAACGCTAGCAAGGATGGCGTTGTCAGTTGCACCGGTAGAGCGGAAGGAGAGATGAATATCGGTGCCGGTGAGGCCGTTAGGAGCTTCGGCGCAGATGATGTCGCCTTCGGTCCAAATTCGAGCACCCATCTGGGTGAGAAGCTGCTCGTGGAGATCCCACTTGCGCTCACCGAGCTTGCAACCGCCTGGGTACGGCACGCGGGCGTGGCCAAAGCGGGAAACCATCGCGCCGAGCATGAGCAGCGTGTTGCGAATGGACTTTTCCGGTTCCCAGTTGAGGGTGGTGTTCAGATCGCCGGGCTCAGTTACGGTGATGGCATTGTTCTCCATCACGTATTCCTTGCCGACGGCCTTCAGCATGTCGGCTTGAATCTGGATGTCCAGAAGCCCGTTGGGGTGATTCTCAATTCGAATCGGGTCGGAAGAGAGCAGCGTTGCCACGAGCAACTTGAGGGCACTGTTCTTTGCCCCAGAGACTTCAACTGTTCCGGACAACCGCGTGGGGGAGATCTTGAGCGTTTCCATTTACATCACCTCGGCTGGTTCGGGAGGCCAACCACGACGCGGTAAGTATGACAGCGGGCGCGTGCCAAACGGTTTTGACTTAGGAAATGTGTGAACTATCTGCGCAAATCTGACATATCACAAATTGCGATGCTGGTCGCAACACCTGTGACATTTGCTAGT
Source organism: bacterium (assembly GCA_027485645.1). Lineage (GTDB taxonomy): Bacteria > Armatimonadota > Fimbriimonadia > Fimbriimonadales > Fimbriimonadaceae > Fimbriimonas. The sequence goes on along the minus strand of JAIXQR010000007.1, from coordinate 843,002 downwards.
TCGAAAGGCTAAAGTTAAGAGTTTGTTAAGGGTGATGTCAAGTGGATAAATCCGTTGACATACTTGCTTTCGATGATTGGAATTTTAGTCCTTGCTACGGTTGCATCCGCAGCCAGTCCATCAATGGGCAGCACCGCCCTTTCGCAAGGCGCATTCATCGAGAACAAAGGCCAGTGGAATTCCGCGGCTCGATTCTTGATGAAGTCGCCAGGCGCTAATCTTTGGGTCACCGATTCGGGTGCCGTTATTGACTACTACAAGCTGAGCTCGCGCACGGTCCAACTGACCGACGAAGCCACTGGCCGCTACCTCAAGGCAAGCGGCGATGTTGTTCGAGTCAACTTCGTTGGCGCGAGCAAATCGGTTGTTCCGGTCGGTGTTTCGAAGAACGCTGATGTCGTCAACTTCATCAAGCCAGGCCTCGAAGTCAACGGTGCAGGCTCCTTCAAGGAAGCCAAGCTCGTCAACGTTCTCCCAGGCGTAACGGCTCGATACTACGTTGATGGCGGCTCGCCACGATACGACGTTATCCTCGCTGCCGGCGCAAAGCCAGAATCGGTCAAGCTGAAGTACGAAGGCGCGAAGAACCTTCGCGTTGGCGCAGACGGCTCGCTGCAGTACGACATCTCGCTCGGCACCGTTCGAGAGCAGAATCTCTTCGTCTACCAGATGATCAACGGTGAGAAGAAGGAAGTTCCAGCCAAGTTCAGCATCAGCAACGGCGAAGTTGGATTTAAGCTTGCTGGTTACGATGCCTCAAAGCCAGTGGTCATCGACCCACAGATCTTCCTCGCCGGCACGTTCCTCGGCGGATCGGGCATCGACGAAGTCAGCTCGGTTGATGTGTCCCCGAACGGAACGTTCGTTGTTGCTGGCCTTGCCGCCGGCGCGGACTTCCCAACTACGAGCGGCGCATACGACGGTGACGATGTTGGTAACGACAACTTCATCACAAACCTTCGCGCTGACCTGACGGGTATCGCTACCTTTAGCACCTACATCTCGGGTGGTGCCGCAGAATTTGGTTGGGGATCCACTCAAGGTCTGAAAGTTCGCGTTCTTGACAACCAAGACATCGTTTTTGCAACGAACACCCAAAGCACCAACCTGCCGGCCACGGGCGGCGTTCAGACCGCGAATGCGGGCGGCGCAGACGGTTATGTCATTCGACTTCGAGCGAATGGTGGTAGCCGAATGTTCTCGACCTACCTTGGCGGAACCAGTACGGACTGGCTCTGGGACATGGATGTGAACCGAGCCAACGGCGAAGTTGCAGTTGCGGTCCAGGCGAACTCCGCCTTTGATAACACGATCGCCAGCGTTCGAGGATCTCTCATTGCGGGCTCCTCCGCTGACGGTGCCCGAAACGGGACCTCCGCAGAAGCCTACGTTGGCGTTCTTTCTAAGAACCTAGCTACGGTGAAGATGGGAACCTACTTCGGTGGTGCCAACACGGATACTGCTAAGACGATTGGCTTTGGCCGCGGCTATAACACGGTTGTTGTCGGCGGACAGACCACTTCGACAACTGGTCTAACGTTCACTAATGGTTCCGTTAGTTCAACCACGAACCGTGAGTTGTTCTTGGCGCGATTTACAGTGAAGAACGCAGCGGTTCAGTTCAGCACCGTTTTCGGCTCTTCAAGCAACGACACTTTCCGAGGATTGGTAGTTAGCCAGGTTAATGACCGACCTTATCTCACGGCCATGGTTGCTGGAACCATAAACAGCGCTGGCTTTGGAACGACGATTCCAGTTCAGTTCGGCGAGGATAGCACGTTTAACACTGGCAACGACGGCTTTGTTGCAGTATTCAGCCAAGACCTGAACCAGGCAACCGCTACGTATTACGGTGGTTCCGGCGCAGATGAGCCTAACGCCATTGCTCTTCAGTCAAACGGTTCGGTCCAGATCGTTGGAACGACCGCTTCGGCAGCTCTCCCGCTCAACAATGCGGGTGGAACGAACATGACGGCAATCGCCGCCTCGTCCGGCAACATTCAAGGCTTCCACGCTCGCTTCTCGAACGGTATGCGACTTACCGGCGCCAGCCTTCTTGGCGGAAACAACGCTGGGGACACTGGATTGGACACGCCATACGGCATCGCATTGTTCGGCACTTGGAACAACGCGGTTGTGGTCGGTCAGACTGCTTCGCCAACTCTCCAGGTTTCGGCTAACGGATACCAGTCCACGAACCCAGATAGCTCTGGCTTTGTTAACGTCCTCGCTTTCTACACCGATCCAACCGGCGTTTCGTTCACCAGCAACAGCATTTCCGACACCCAGTCGAACTTCGTTGCGGTCGAGCTCAACGCACCTGTGCAAAATGTAGCCGGCCAGAACGTCGTCTTGACGCTCTCGCCATCCACAGCAGCTCGGTTCTCTAACGGCACGGCTACGATTACTCTCAACATCCCACAAGGAAGTCAGCGAGTATCGGCGAAGATCTTCAGCAACCAGGTTGTTTCCCCAACCCTCGTTACGGTCACGGCGCTCTCGAGCGGTACCACCGTTTCGGGCTCGTACACGATTAACCCTTAAGCTCACGCTTGTTTGAGGTCAGTGGCTATCCACCGCGTTGGCGGTGGATAGCCACTTTTTTCTTCCGAGCCCATTCAAAATTGAATCTAGCTGGCTGGGAATGTTCCAATCGTCACTAGTATATTTGCTAGTTCGGCTGACTAAAGTTAAGAATTTGTTAAGGGTGATGTGAAGTGGATAAATCCATCGGCATACTCCTTCTTGATGATTGGAATTTTAGTCCTTGCAACGGTTGCTTCCGCAGCCAGTCCATCAATGGGCAACACTGCCCTTTCGCAAGGCGCATTCATCGAGAACAAAGGCCAGTGGAATTCCGCGGCTCGATTCTTGATGAAGTCGCCAGGCGCAAACCTTTGGGTCACCGATTCCGGTGCCGTTATTGACTATTACAAGCACATTTCGAAGACCGTTCAGGTCGATGGAGAGATCACCGGAAAGCAGATTTCGACGACCGGCGACGTCGTTCGAGTGAACTTCGTTGGCGCATCCAACTCGGTGGTCCCAGTCGGAGTTTCGAAGAAGAAGAGTCAAACCAACTTCATCGTTGCAGGGCAGGAGTTCAACGGAGCGGCATCGTTCCAAGAAGCCAAGCTTGTTAACGTTCTTCCTGGCGTCACCGCCCGCTACTATCTCGACGGCGGCGCACCACGCTATGACGTTATTCTCTCGGCTGGCGCAAAGCCTGAGTCGGTCAAGCTGAACTACGAAGGTGCCAAGAACCTTCGCGTGGGCGCTGACGGTTCGCTCCAGTACGACATCTCGCTTGGCACGGTTCGAGAACAGAACCTCTTCGTTTACCAGATGGTGAACGGTGCCAAGAAGGAAGTTTCGGCCAAGTTCACGATCAACAACGGCCAGGTTGGCTTCAAGCTTTCGGGCTACGACGCCACCAAGCCGGTTGTGATCGACCCTCAGATTTTCCTCTCCGGTACTTTCATCGGGGGAACGGGCGTTGACGAAGTTGGCGCAGTTGACGTTTCGCCGAGCGGCGCGATTGTCGTTGCTGGATTGGCCGCAGGTGCTGACTTCCCAACGAGCGTCGGACCTTACAATACCGACAGCACGGGCGCTGACTGGTTCATTTCGCACTTGCGATCTGACCTCACCGACGTTGATGTCTTCAGCACTTATGTTTCGGGCACTGGCACGGAAGTCGGCTGGGCTGGAAGTACGCAAGGCATGAAGGTCCGCGTATTGGATAACCAGGACATCGTGTTCGCAGCGAACGGTAACAGCACGAACTTGCCAGCAACCGGCGGCGTGCAGACCGGAAACGGTGGCGGCAACGACGGATACGTTCTTCGACTTCGTGCAAACGGCGGAAGCCGAATGTTCTCGACCTACGTCGGTGGATCTGGTACGGACTGGATCTGGGACATGGACGTTAACCCAGCGAACGGCGAAGTGGCACTTGCGATGCAGAACGGCTCGGCCGACTTCTCCGCCACCGTTGCCACCCGAGGCCCGCTGACCGCTGGGTCAAGCGCAGATACGACGAAGAGCGGAACTTCCGCCGACGCATTCGTACTGGTTCTTGACAAGACGCTTGCGACGGTCAAGATGGGCACCTTCTTCGGTGGAAGTTCCACGGATACCGGCAAGACCGTCAATTTCGGAAAGGGATACAACACCCTCGTTCTGGGCGGACAGGTTCAGTCGACGGCCGATTTGACCTTCACCAACGGTGCAGTCGGTGCGAACCGAGACCTCTTCCTTGCGCGATTTGCTGTGAAGACGGCAGCCGTTCAGTTCAGCACGGCATTCGGTGCTTCTGCAGGCGCAGACACCTTCCGCGGCATGGAAATGGATATGGTCAACGACCGACCATACATCACTGCTCTGATCTCCGGTGAGGTCAACTCGACTGGTTTCGGTACGACCATTCCGGTGAAATTCGGATTCGACAGCACGCACAGTGCCGGTAATGATGTCATCGTGGCATCGTTTAGCCAGGACCTGAATCAGGCGATCATGACTTACTATGGAGACGCTGGTAACGACCAGCCAACCGACATCGCGCTCCAGTCAAATGGAACGGTCCAAGTTGTTGGAACTACGACCTCGGCGCTTCTGCCGCTTAATGCAGCGGGCGGAACGAACATGACGGCAACTGCCGCCGCGACGACCAACACTCAGGGCTTCCACGCTCGATTCTCGAACGGCATGGGCCTCATTGGTGCCAGCCTTCTTGGTGGCAGCGTGGTCACGGATACCGGTATTGATACGCCTTACGGCATCGCGCTCTTCGGAACGTGGAACAACGCAGTCGTCGTCGGGCAAACCGCTTCCTTCTCGATGCAGGTCTCGACCGGTGGCTTCCAGAACACCAATCCAGATAGCTCTGGCTTCATCAACGTGCTCGGCTTCTACACGGACCCAACCGGCGTTTCGTTTAGCCGCAACAGCATTTCGGATACGCAGACCAACTTCGTTGCGGTTGAGTTGAATGCTCCCGTCCAAGACGTGGCCGGACAGAGTGTCGTCCTGACGCTCACGCCAACCACCGCCGCTCGATTCTCGAACGGAACCAACACGATCACGCTGACGATTCCACAGGGAAGCCAGCGAATCTCGGAGAAGGTCTTCAGCAAGCAGGTCGTTTCGCCGACGGTTGTAACGGTTTCGGCGCTCTCGAGCGGCACCACCGTTTCGGGCTCGTACACGATCAACCCGTAAGATCTGGCCCTTAGGCCAAACAAAAAGTCCCGTCGCAAATGCGACGGGACTTTTTTTGTTTTCCTCAGAAGCTGAGAAGCTGATCTGCAGAGGCGTTTGGTAGGGCCGATAGGGTTTGAACGGTTTCGGCAGGGTCGTTCGCGCCAGACAGGCTGGCGAGCCGATGCCACTTTGCCGTCAGCATTCTCTCTAGGTCGTTGCCGGCATTGCGGGCATGGCCAATTGGGAACATGACCATGTCGGTTTCCACCGTGCCGTTTGTGGTTTGCAGATGGACGGAGGTGGGAATTCCCTCGGGATAAGCCGAATCGTACGATGATCCGCCGTGCTCAAAGCCGATCAGGGCCATCAGTTCGCGCGTTTGCGGGTCTGCCAGGGCCTCATCGTCGTAGTCGGTCGGCATGAGCATCGTGGCTTCCCAGATGTCCTCGAGCGAGTTCACCGAACCAGCGGCCATGGCGTTCTTGAGAATGCGAGCGATGATGAACACCATGCTGTGGTCAGCGGATTGCCGGGTCTTCGGATCTCGCTTTGCAGGGTCTCCAATAATGCCGAACGCGGGTTCGTAGGCTTTCACCGTGATCCCTTTGATGGCTCCGGGCTGGCGAAGCTCTGGGTTTGCAAGAAGCAATTCAAGAATTCCGTGAATTGCGCCCGCGGACTGGTGCTCGTAGAGTCCGAGCTTGAAGTGCATTCCCATCACCGCAAAGTCGTCCCCAGAATGGTTGAGAACCAGATCAAAGGGCGAGTCGCCGTCCGTCTTTTCGAACTGCCGGAACATCGATTCTGGATTGCGGAAAATGTCTTTGGGCCCGACAAAACCGTTCATCGATCGCTGCATACACAGCACGGCGGCCTCGGTGGAGATTGCAGCGCTGGCACCTTTTGAATCGCTCAGTTGCTTGCCCGCACGAATCGCGCGCCATGGAATGTAGTGGGCGACGAACATGCCGATCGCGCTCTCAATCTGCTCGGGAGTTGCGCCCAGAACCGCGCCGTAAGTCGCGGCGGAGGCAATGGCTCCGTGCACGACGTGATCAATCTTGTAGGTTTTCAGCGAGAAGACCTCGGCAAGCCGACCTCGAATCTCGTCGAGCAGAACCATGGCCTTGAGCGCGGTCGCGCCATCTTTTCCGGCAACCTGACAAGCCGCAATGGCGACCGGATAGAAGTCGTTGTGGCCAAACTCGCCGGCAACGTGGCCGAGCGATGGGTTGTAGCCAAAGTTCGTGCCGTTGCTATCCCACTCTCTGACAGCCGCAGAGTTGGCGACGATCGCCTTCTCTGGCTTCACGCGGACGTGGGAATTGAAGACGGTTGCCCCGGCCGCGTCAGGATAGGTCAGCGCTTCGGCGCGGAGAATGGTGGGCGCGTTGGTTTTTAGCGCCAAAGCGGACAGGCCGCACAGGACGGCATCGGTGTGAAAATCCCGAGTTCGGTTCAAAACGGCTTCGCTCGGTCCAGGACCGAGCGAGCCGTTCATAAAGTCAACCGCGAATTGCCCGATGCCGAGCGCTTGATTTGTGTTTCGGTCGAGACTGACCGAGTTGGATCCCATGCGGCTAGGGTACCGGTTGCTTACATCCAGTGCATTTTTGTATCGCCGTGCAGGGTCTGAATGTAATCAATCTGACCCAGGTGATACATGGAGTGCATATCGGCGAAGAGGGCCAATGCGTATGGCGTTGTGACTTCGTCGGGCAAAACGATCTCCTTTTCCGGATCTTCAAGCGCTGCTGCAAGCAGGTCGTTTACCGAAGCTTCGAACTTAGCGATGGCGGTTTCTCGGTTTCGCCATTCTTCTGGGGCAACCGCCCAACCGGTCCAAGGTGCAGGTGTTGGCTCTTCACCCTTGATGCGCTGAGTCATGCGTCGATTAACGTACTCACATTCGTAAAGGAAATCGTAGGCCGTTCGCGTGGTCTCGTTAAACGGGGTTCCAAGCTGCTCATCCGTACAGGCAGCGATATCCTTTTTGTAGAGAGCAAGAGTCTGATTAAGTTGCATCGTGACGTGGGCTTTGAGATCAACAGGCATGTGATGCTTTTACCCTTGAAACGGTCCTGCGCGTTCCAAAAAATCGGCGATTTCAGCCCTGTCGCCATCTAAACGGGATAGGCAAAGACCCGGGACATCCCGCCGTCAACGATCCATTCCGCCCCGGTCACAAACTCGGCTTGATCTGAGCACAAATAGACCGCGGCATGCGCGATGTCTTCTGGCTTTCCGACGCGTTGTGCCGGGTGCGCCGCGTGCTCGATCGGCGCTAGCTTTTCGTGTTCGTCTGCAATGTAGCCCGGCGAGATCGCATTAACCCGAATGCCGTACCGATGCCCGAGTTCAACCGCCAGGGCTTGCGTGAGTCCAACGAGCCCACCTTTTGATGCTGAATATGGCTCGTTTCGGGCGTCGGTCATTTGGTTTCGAATGCTGGCGATATTCACAATGCTCGCTTTGGGCGCGAAGTGGGGGAGCAAGTGCTTGGTTAGGAGCCAAGGGGCGCGGAGGTTGACGTTCAGCACGCGGTCCCAGTCTTCCGTTGTCGTTTCTTCGATCGGCTTGTCCCAATTCGCCATGGCGGCATTGTTGATGAGGGCGTGAACGGGGCGATCTAATCCGCGGACAAGCGCCTCAATCTCCGCTGGCTCGGCAAGGTCAATTCGTACGTCGGCGGAAGGGACGATGTCTATGCCAACGGTTTCGTACCCTGCCGTTCGGAATGCGGCGACCATGGCGCGGCCGATGAGTCCTTCGGAGCCGGTGATGAGCACCGTTTTCTTTGTTTCGTGCGCGTTTGACACTTCACCAGCAAGTCTAGTCCCGCCTACTTCGAGATCACCGCAGAATCGGTTAAAGTACCGATATGTTCGGGCCGATCAGTGTTGCTTCGTTTTCGTTCCACGGCATGGTTGCCGAAGGGACCATGGACATATTCGCTTACCTGGAAACCTGCCGGTTCCGGTACCACCTTGATTCCGCAGACATTTGGAACGGTTTGCTTGGGCCAGATGCTGATGCTCAGCTCAATACGGCGCGCCTCCGCAAGGTTCGAACCGCGATGGACGACCGCGGGTTGGTTTGTGTGAACTACCACGCCGATGGGTGCCATCCGTACGAGCCTGACGCGGAAGTCCGGGCTCGACACCGAGAATTGGCAGATCGACACCTTGAAGCGGCCGCGATTCTTGGCGCGCAAACGGTCCGGATCGATCCAGGCGGAGGTAATCGGCACTGGGAAGACGCGGAGTTTGAGATCATTGCACAGAGCTACCGAGAGTTTTGCGAGTTTGCGGCGAAGGAAGGATTTAGAGTTGGGCCGGAAACCCACTGGGGCGCGGGCAACTATCCTGACAACCTTTTGCGCCTGAGCGAAGCCGTTGACTCGCCGCACTTTGGCGTGCTGCTGCACGTTGGGAAAGACATTTGGAAGACCCAAGACGAGTACGACCAGGCGCTCGCGCCAATCGCGATGCACACCCACATCGACCAGAAGAACTGCGAGACGCGGCTCCGGGCAGCGCTTGAGATTCTGCAAGCGGCGGGCTACACCGGCGCGCTCGGAGTTGAGCATCACACGGGCAAGAACGAGTTTGCTGAGGTTGAGGCGCAGATCGGCGCGGTCCGAAGGGAACTGGGACGAATGAAGCTGGACAAGCCCGCGTTTTATGACGGCAATCCGCTGCTCGATCCGGCAAACGAGCGGTCTTAAGGGGTTGATGAAAAAAGTGAGGCTCAATCCACAAAAGAGCTTTGAAGCTATTAATTTCATTTGAATTGCATTATAATGGTTGGCTTGAGAAAATTTTTAATCTTTGGTGGTTGACAAATGCGCCGCTCTCTCGTAAACTCGCTTCCTGATGAAGCCATTGATTTTCGTTGGCGCGTTTATTTTGACCTTTACAACCTTGTCCTTGGCAGACGATGGAATTCCGATTACGCCGTTTCCGGTGTGTTGCGCAAATCAGGGCCCGAACTTTTGCGCAAACGCATAAGGCAAGGGAAGTTGCAAAGCTGCATGTGATATTAGATGTAGCGGATCTTCCAAGAGCCAGTGCTATCTGGCTTGCGACGAGCGTTGGCCATGAATGTTAATACTTTGCTGCAGAAGATTACAAAGCACGTTTGGTTTCTGCCGCTGATTGGAGGAATTGCACTTGCTATTGCATTCTATCTATTCATTCCTCGCCCCAATGCTGAACTTCAGCGAATCGCTGCTGAGGCTGGATATGACGTAGGAGAATACGAGTTGTCAAAATCTCTTGACGAGCGCTTGGTGGGTGAAAATCCCCTTCAAGCCAAGCAGATCAGCAAAAGAGAATTCGATGAACTAAGAGGGTTACTGGCGAGTAAGAACCCAGAAATGGTGATGCGTAACTTGGGCTTGCTGGCTAAGTTCCGAGGAACGCCTTTTCAAGCTGAAGCAACTGATTTGGCGAGGAAGTCCTTGACCGCGAAAGATCCGTGGCACGTGAAGTCAGCGGCTTTGGCGTTGAAGAGGCTCGAGGCTCCAGATCTGGCACAAATCAAACAGGAGTTACTCAAACATCCAGATAAAGAGGTCCAATCATATGCGGCGAACCTCTAACGTCTCTGCCTTCACCCTTATTGAGTTGATGTGCTTGATCGTTATATGCGCATTGTTGGTTGGGTTGATTTTGCCGGCATTGTTTTCCAGCAAAGTAAAGGCGAAAGATCATCAATGCGTGCAAAACTTACGCCAGCTCGGGGTGTCAGTTGCGCTATACGTAGCAGATCATCAGGATACTTACCCGCAGGCTATATCTTCTCGAGCTCAGCAGACTGGCACGAATGCGGTTTCACCCATCATATGGGACTTACTGCGGCCATACGGTTCGTCGGCGGTTTTACTGAGATGCCCTCTGGATAGCAAACCGCCCTTTGAATCGCCGCAAAATGCTAGCTACTATTCTGCTTTCGGAAGTAGTTACTATTATCCCTTTGAGTCGAAAAGGGTGGTGCTGGATAATAGGGATCCCTCAAGGACTCTTCTGCTTCGGGATGGATTTAGGTTTCATACCGGTGGCGCAGTACCGAAATTTGGAGCATTGATGCTAGATGGTCACAGTCGGATCGAGTCTTGGGCTCAAGTAGATGAATTGTCCGCTGAAACCTACTGATGGGCGCTAGCAGAATGTTTGAAACTAAATAGTCGGCAACCACGTGTGGCCGAGTAGATTTACGTCGTTGGTGACGAGCGTCGCGTGCATCGTCATCGCAGTTGCGGCAATGAACCGGTCGGCAGGGTCGTGATGGGGCAGGGCTAGGCGTCGGCTTAGCACTGCCATGTCTCCAGAAAGAACGGCTTCCTGAAATCCGGAAACGGCGATGACTTTGCGGAGATCACTTACGCTAAAGCCGCTGACACGACCACGTTCCAGCAGCATCTCGACTTCCCAAAGGGTGATGGCCGAGACAAAAACCCTCGGGCTTGCAGCTTGGATCTGCTGCAAGCGCGAGGGGGAGAGTTGCGGACTGCCGAGGGCGTACCAAATCAGGATGTGGGTGTCGAGAACGATCATTTCTGGTCTCGTATAGGCTCTGGGCTGACATCAAAGGCCCGGCTCTCTTCGGCGACAAACTGCGCGTTTATGCGCGTGGTCTCGAGGCCGTATTGCATGGCCGAAGACACCTCGGCCGGGTTTTCCCAGGGGACGTCTTCGATGGGGGAGATGATGTCACCGTGGATTTTGCCGGTGGAGGCCAGTAGCCCAAAGCCAGCCGGAACAGCCGGTGCCGGGTTGCTTGGAGGGTGTAACTCTGCCACAACTTTGCCTCGCTTCGTGATGCGCAGAACCTGACCAGTCTCCTGGACTCGATCTAAAAGATTGAGGCAGTGGATCTTAAACTCGGTTGCGGAAACCTCCATTGTTTTAAAGTACCACAAGAACTGGTCATTTAGGTTCTTTAAGCGATTCTAATGTCCGTCTGACGAAAATCGTTACCTGCGCAAAGTAGCGGATAGCCGGTGCGCTTCGACAGGGCGTAGCTGAAGCAGTCGCCAAAGTTGAGCTGCGCGGGATGCCCGGTTCCTTTGCCAAATTGCCGATAGGCTTCACGGGCCAGCAAGGCGAGGTCATGGTCGAACGTGATCACCTCTAGTCGCTCGACCAGCAGGAGGTCGACGAGCTCTGCCGAGTCCTTGAGGTTCCGTCGATCAAGCACTATGTATGTCTCAAGAACGGTCGGCGCGGCGATCTGCCTCACCCTTGCAAGCTCTAACTTCGATCTCAGAAGGCTGGCATCTGATTCGCCGGTGGTAATTGAGATCAGCGCAGACGTGTCAACGATCAAATTGGCATTCCTGTTTCAGAGTCGTAGAGCATGGTGTCTGCTTCCTGATTTGTAAGTCCAGACTTTGCGCCGGATCCCTCTAGAGCTCGCAGCGCTCGGACGAACCGTTCTTCACTGTCCGCATTTTTAAGCTTCGCGTCGTACTCTGCCAGAGCCTCTCGCACGACCTGGGTCATGCTTTGCCCGGTTCGGTCGGCAAGCTCACGAGCAAGGCGATGAACCTCTTCGTCCTTGATATTCATGGTCATGGTAGAAGTATACGCCAATGTTTCTACCTTCTCTGCATCCGTTTCTATTGCGGCAGGCCGTAGATTGGGTCGTACAGGAAGTCGTTGTCTGTGAAGTTCGGATTCGCTCCGGCCTTGGCAGACCCTCGAAGCTCGGCAATGACTTTCGCGCGACTCAGTTTCTCTTGATGCTCTTGATAGAGCATCAGGGCTTCGCGTACGATGTCGCTCACGGTTTTGCCGTTATCACGCGCTAGCTTGGTCGCCAGCGCGTGGACCCCCTGATCTTCGATGCTCAGAATCATGGTAGAAGTTTACAGCACTCTTTCTACCACCGCACCAATTCTGGGACTTAACCCGGATACATCACGGCGTGCATCACCTCCGTTGCGCCGCAAGCCGCGCTGATTTCAGGTTGGGAACCGGTCGATGGCCATACCAGCGTTCGGTCTTGTCGGCAATCGCGTTTCGGAGCGATGGGGCACCCCAGGTGATGGCGTACTGATTGACGTCAGCCTGAATAGCTTCGCACGCGGCATCCTTCATCGCCGCCAGAGCGGGGAAGTCGGGGAACCCTTGGGCCAGGTTCACGCCGGGGCGATCACCTCGCGCAAGGAACAGCCGAGTCATTTCTCGAATGACCGATTCTTCGAACTGCGCGGCTTTGCGAGAGGTCTGGATCATCGACATTTTCCGCTAGAAGACCTAACCTGCGTTCGAATTCGGTAACCGACCTAAGGCTATTAGGTTTACGGTGAGACAGGTCATCGACCGTTTTGCGATCACGGTGTTCAATGGACTACGTGATGAGTCGGGGCAAGGACAACAAAGTCCCCAGACATTGAGGTCTGGGGACTTAGGGTGAGATGGCGGCGTATTCGTGCGGGACTGGGCTACGCGCGCAAGAAGAATTTCGCTGACTACAAGGCCAGTATCAAGATACTAACGATCAGGCTGCTGTCTTGGTTCGCTGAGTACTCTGTCGTTTCCGGATAATCCAAGCAGCCGCGGGCATGAAAAGCAATGCCGTAGCAGGTTCTGGTACTGGCGGTGGGGCAATCGGTGGAGAGATAGTGTGTGAATAGTAGTGACTCACATACAGCTGCCCTTCGTGTCGAAGTCGGAAGACCCCACGAAAGCTGCCATAAGCCGGCTGAGTTGCAGTTAGTGCTTCATAGTTGTAGTACAGTGAAACAGTTCTAGACTGTAGAGGCGCAATAATTTCATCTCGACCGAAACGCGTTGACAACTTGATCTTAACGTCGAGGTTTTTGAAAGCATCGTTGTACGGGGATCGATCAAGTAGGACAAACTCCCAATCTAGTGCGTTGTAGGCCGTGTCGCTAAAGTTCTGGAAGGAAACGGTCATCAGATGTTTTTCACCAACTGGACCATTCCATTTGCTACTTTCGTTGTAACCAGGATAGTGAACGTTAAAGCTTACGGGGAAAAACTGGGCATGTGCTGTAGAGAGCGATGCTAGAGTGACGATGGTTCCTAGAACCAGGCGAGGTTTGTTCATTGTCAATTGCTCCAATCTCCACGGGATGGTGATTGCGATGGGAAAGTCACAAGATTTGTTTGTGCCGAATACACTTGGTTCGCGCTTCCTCAGCGTATGAGTTTTTCAGCGTGACCACGGATCAGCGAGTTCAGTGAAGTCGCAGTTCGGCTCACACGATCCAGAACCGAATTTTTGGCACGCAGACTCACGCTTGCCTCGGCGCCGACCATCTCATGGGGCATTATTCCTGCCGCAGTCTTAGCTCAACGTAGCGCTTTTGCGTGACGGATTCATTTTATGAACAAATACTGTGCCGTTGGAACAGATTTAAGTTTAGTGGTACTTAGAACGGCATCCAGCTTCGAATTGTGAACCGTCCAGCGTACACGGGCGAGGCGCTCAGGCACAAAAAAGCCCCGGTTGCAATGCACCCGGGGCCGAAAGGACCGCAGCCTTATTTGTCGGCGGCGCCTTTACCGATCGCAGCCTGGGCGGCGGCGAGGCGGGCTACCGGGACTCGGAACGGGGAGCAGCTCACGTAGTCGAGGCCGATGTTGTGGCAGAACTTGACGGATTCTGGTTCTCCGCCGTGCTCGCCGCAGATGCCGAGTTTGATGTTTGGTCGAACTCGCTTGGCCTTTTCGATGGCGATCTGCATGAGCTGGCCAACGCCGCTCTGGTCGATGCTGTCGAATGGATCGCCGGGCAGGATCTTCTGCTCGACGTATGGCTTGAGGAACTTGTCCGAGTCGTCTCGGCTGAAGCCGAAGGTCATCTGGGTCAAGTCGTTGGTTCCGAAGCTGAAGAACTCGGCTTCCACCGCGATCTCGTCAGCGGTGAGGGCACCGCGTGGAACTTCGATCATCGTGCCGAAGCTGTACGGAATCTCGACGCCCTGCTCCTCGACAACCGCCTTTGCGGTCGCTTCGAGAGCGGCCTTGACGACGCGGAGCTCGTTCACGTGTCCGACGAGCGGAATCATGATTTCAGGAACGGCCTTTCCGCCGGCCTTGATGACCGCCGCTGCGCCTTCCAAGATAGCCCGGGTCTGCATTTCCACGATCTCTGGGTAGACGATCGAGAGTCGCACACCGCGAAGTCCGAGCATCGGGTTGATCTCGTGCATCGATTCGGCAGCCTTCAGGATTCGCTCCTTGTCGCCGAGAGGTTCGCCCTTAGCGCGAAGGGTAGCGACTTCCGCAACCAACTCGGTGAGGTGGGGAAGGAACTCGTGCAGCGGTGGGTCGATGAGTCGAATCGTCGCTGGAAGTCCGTTGAGAACTTCGAAGATTTCCTTGAAGTCCTGTCGCTGGAATTCGAGCAACTTAGCGAGGGCAACCTTTCGGGTCTCGGCGTTATCGATGTCGAGGATCATGTCCACGACGATCGGTCGTCGATCTTCTTCGAAGAACATGTGCTCGGTCCGGGTGAGACCGATGCCTTCTGCGCCGAGGTTGATCGCCTTCTGAACGTCGGCAGGAGCGTCGGCATTGGTTCGAACCTTGAGGGTTCGGAACTCGTCGGCCCAGCCCATGAAGGTGCCGAAGTCGCCGGTCATCTTAGCGTCTTCAACCGGTACCTGACCTTCGATGACTTCGCCCATTCCGCCGTTAAGCGAGATGAAGTCGCCTTCTTTGATCACGCCGCCGGCGTAGGTGAACTGTCGGTTCTCAGCGTCAACCTTGATTTCGCCGCAACCAGCAACGGTTGGGATTCCAAAGCCTCGGGCAACGAGGGCCGCGTGGCTGGTCATGCCACCGCGCTCGGTGAGAACGCCCTGAGCGGCGAGCATTCCGGCGAGGTCGTCTGGCGAGGTGTCGGCGCGAACGAGGATGACTCGCTGGCCTTCGCCACCCTTGCCCATTGCCGCTGCGCGGCTTGCGTCGAAGACGGCGATACCGGTTGCAGCGCCAGGACCCGCTGGGAGACCCTTAGCGATGACGTTGTACTTGGTTCCAGGAGCGATAACCGGGAGAAGAACCTGGTTAAGAAGGTCTGGGGCCACTCGGGTGACGGCTTCCTTCTTGTCGATTCGGCCTTCGTTGACCATCTCGACGGCGATTCGGACCGCTGCGGTTCCGGTTCGCTTTCCAGATCGGCACTGCAGGATGTACAGCTTGTTTCGCTCGATCGTGAACTCGATGTCCTGCATGTCCTTGTAGTGATCTTCAAGGATCTGGCAGGTCTTTACGAATTCGGCATAAATTTCTGGGTTGACCTTGTCGAGCTCGCTGATTGGGAACGGAGTTCGCACACCAGCAACCACGTCTTCGCCCTGAGCGTTGATGAGGTACTCGCCGAAGACGACGTTCTCACCGGTAGACGCGTTTCGGGTGAAGGCAACGCCGGTTCCGCAGTCGTCGCCCATGTTTCCGAAGACCATGGCCTGAACGTTGACGGCGGTTCCGATGGCATCGTCGATCTTTTCTTTGCGTCGGTAAACGATGGCTCGGTCGTTGTTCCAGCTTCGGAAGACGGCTTCGACGGCTTCTTTAAGCTGTTCTCGGCTGTCCTGTGGGAAGCGTCGTCCAGCGTGTGCGAAAAGGTGAGCGTCGTAGTCTTTGCAGAGCTGCTCAAGATCGTCGCCGCTAACCTGGAGGTCGTCGGTTACTCCGAGCTTCGCCTTCAGGTCGTAGAAGAGCTTCTCGAATCCGTGCTTGCTGATGTGGTGATCTCCCTCGGAGAAGGCCACGTCGGAGAGCATCATGATGAGTCGTCGGTAGCTGTCGTAAACGAATCGCTTATCGGCACCGGCGGCGACCATGGCGGCCGCGACTTCGTCATTCAGACCGAGGTTGAGGACGGTGTCCATCATTCCGGGCATCGAGAATTTCGCACCGGATCGGACGGAGAGGAGCAGTGGGTTGGATGGGTCGCCGAGCTTCTTGTTCTGGGCTGCTTCAACGTCCGCAAGTGCGGTTTCCATTTCCGCGAACAGCGCTTCTGGAAGGGTTTTTCCGGTTGCGTAGTATTCGGTGCAGACTTCGGTGGTGATGGTGAATCCGGGAGGGACGGGAAGACCGATGTTGGTCATCTCGGCAAGGTTTGCTCCCTTGCCTCCGAGGAGATCACGCTGGCTTCGGTCGCCCTCGCGGAATAGATAAACGCGCTTGTTTGCCATATTTTTTTTGTTCTCCGAACTTGAATGGAGGCCAACTCGCAACGACATTGTCGCGGCTCAACGTCCCGGGAGAGGATACCCGTGAGGCATAAACAGCACGTTCCGCCAAAGAATCTTTGGCGGAACGTTTTTGGAGATTTCGTGACCGTCTGAAAGACTAAGGAGCCGGAGCGCCGTAGGTTTCGTTCCACGTGAACACGCGTGGAGTGTTGGTCGTGGTCTTCGAGAGCACGAAGAAGTAGTGGTTACCGTTGATGAAGTTCACTCCCGAGATGGAAGCGACGACGTTGAGGGTTCCCGCCTGGGTGAACAGGACATTCCGCGTTCCTTCGAAGTCGGTGTTCTCCAGCTTCACCTGGTCGGCCGGTCGGCTCGGGTTGTAGGTGAGGAGCGACATGATCTTCGTAGTCGCGCTTGGCGTCATCGTCGTGGAGACGTGGACGTCAAGTTGGCTAGGGAAGCCGCTCAAGTCAGTTGGGTTCAGCGTGTGGGCACAAACGATTTGGTTCTTCTTGGCCTGATCGACTCGGCTCGTTTCGAACGGAAGCACGACGACCTTTGCGTTTGCGTTGCCAGGGCCGTACGGCGTGATGATGTGTCGGTCGGACGAAAGTTGGATAACCGAGTCGTTGAAGAAAGTCGAGGAACCAGCGGCATTGGTGACGCGGATGGCCATTTCCGTTTGACCGTTGTAGAACTGGCTTCGGGCCGACGGGGTGTTCTGCGGAACGTCGTTAGAGACAACAACAGCGCTTGAGGTTTGCAGAGCTTCGTTGTCGCGGAAAACGTCAATCGCGCCCACGCCATCGTACATGGCGTTCCAAACGCGGTAGCTGCGGTTCTGGAACGGATCGGAAGCCGTGCCACCGCCGCCACCGCCGCCGGTGCAGGCCAGAGCAGTGAGCGCAAAAATGCCGATGAGGCTATAGAAGGGTGAAATTTTCATGACCATTTTGGGAACGATGTCCCACTGACCACTTTAGTACGTTGCTCGCAGGTTGTGCAAGATTTATTCAGGTTTGTATTCAAAAGCTCGTAATTATTTATTCGGGTTCGGAGATTCGAAACGGAACATTGCATCTCGCGAGGGCTTTCCGGTACCCTCTGTGATTCGAACCATGAAGCAAGGACTACATCCGAATAACTATCCGGTGATCTTTGTGGACGGTGAGCACGAGTGGACCGGCACCTCGACTCTCAAACCATCTCAGACCCGAGTGGTTGATGGCGTGGAGTACGGAGTGATCAGCGTTGAAATCAGCGCGTACAGCCACCCGTTCTATACCGGCCAGAAGAAGCTCGTTGACACCGCAGGTCGCGTTGAGAAATTCATGCGACGCTACGGCAATCAGCCTGCCACCGCTCGAAAATAATTTGCCGCGCGAAAGCGCGGCTCCGACCCCATTCTTGTCTGGACCAACTGGGTGCAACCTTCCTCTCTCTCCCGCGGCTCCCTGTTTGTCGACTTCGAGAATGTTTATTACTTCTTTAAGCAACGCTTGGCTAACCCGAGCGAAGCGAATGATCGTTGCATCGATCTTCTCCGAGCGCTTCGCGAGCGCCTAACCAAAGAGCTCCGCATTCAGCCGATCGTCATGCATGCCTATGCAGACTTCGAGCGGATCGAGGAAAATAGCCAAAGCCCGCTCTACCTGATGGGTATCGAGCCTCACTTCGTGATGGGCACCGATCACAAGAATGCCGCCGACATGCGGCTCTCGATCGATGCGCTCGAAGTCTTTTACACCCGAAGCGAGATTACAACGTTTGTGTTCGTTGCCGGAGATCGAGACTACATTCCTCTCATCCAGCACCTTCAAAAGCACGGTCGCCGCGTTTTGGTGGTTGCCTTTAGCGAAAACGTCTCAGGCGATTTGCTGCAGATCGTGAGCCGCGACAACTTCTTGGAGGCCAAAGAGCTTC
This sequence comes from bacterium, assembly GCA_027485645.1. Taxonomy (GTDB): domain Bacteria; phylum Armatimonadota; class Fimbriimonadia; order Fimbriimonadales; family Fimbriimonadaceae; genus Fimbriimonas. Next base: position 824,695 of record JAIXQR010000007.1, on the reverse strand, counting down.
TGCCCGCTACGGTGCGGATGAAGGAAGTTCAAGATTCCCGAACGTCCGTCGGCGTCCGCGCGCAGTCCGAATTGATGCCGGCTCCGACCACGAACTCGCCGGTCAAGTTTGAAAAGTGGATGAAGCTTGAGGATGAAAACGAGCGCACGGCGCTTGAAATCATGCTCAAGTACTTCGGAGACAAGCGCGAGGTCTGGGTGACCCCGTACCTGCATAAACTCAGATTCGAAATGCCCCTGTTGGCGGAGTTCGAGCGAAAGGCTCTCATTACCAATTTGACCGACTGTGGAGCGATAGCCGTAGAGCGACGGCGGGGCGAGCCAAACGACTACAGCGTCATTTTCATCAACTACGATCACCCCGATGTGATCGATTTGTATCCTCGCGCAAAGTAATTTCAGGCGGTTCCTAACCGCCATAATAAGGGATGCCTTCCGACTTTGCCTCGTTCCATCGAGTTTCCTTGGGCGAGTCTGATCCTGTCATTTCGAACCTCATTCACCGCGAGGAGCAGCGACAGGAAGAAAATCTAGAACTGATTGCGAGCGAAAACATCGCCAGTAAAGCCGTCCGAGACGCGATGAGCTCGGTGCTCACCGACAAGTACGCCGAAGGGTATCCCGGCGCGCGATATTACGGTGGTTGCGAAGTGGTCGACGAAGTCGAAAACATCGCCCGAGATCGACTGAAGACCCTGTTTGGTGCGGAATACACCAACGTTCAGCCACACAGCGGCTCGCAGGCCAACACGGCGGTCTATTTCACCTTCCTCAAGCCCGGCGATACCGTGATGGGCATGGACCTGTCGCACGGTGGCCACCTCACTCACGGCTCGCCCGTCAACTTCAGCGGACAACTGTACAAGTTCGAGGCGTACGGTATTGACCGTGAAACCGAGTTGCTGGATTACGATCACGTTGCCGATCAAGCCAAGAAGATTCGGCCCAAGATGATCACGGTTGGAGCATCGGCATACTCGCGGCCGATTGACTTCAAAGCGTTCCGTGAAATTGCCGACTCCGTCGGGGCGTTTCTGTTTGCAGATATCGCGCACCCGGCTGGACTGATCGCAACCGGACAGCTGCCGTCGCCGGTTCCGTATGCCCACGTCGTGACATCGACCACGCACAAGACCCTGCGCGGTCCTCGAGGCGGAATCATCATGATGGGCAAAGACTTCGAGAACCCATTTGGTGCGGTAGCGGCGAAGAGTGGTCGAACCAAGATGATGAGCGAGCTCTTGGACAGCATGGTCATTCCTGGCGTCCAGGGTGGTGCCTTGATGCATGTGGTCGCAGCGAAAGCGGTCGGCTTTGGCGAGAACCTTCGACCCGAGTTTACGGAGTACACGAAGCAAGTCATTCGAAACGCAAAGGCTCTGGCTGGCGCGCTGATGCACCGGGGTTACCACATCATCTCGAAGGGCACCGACAACCACTTGATGCTTGTGGACCTTCGCAACAAGGGTCTCACCGGCAAAGCTGCTCAGGCCGCGCTTGACCTTGCGAGCATCACCTGCAACAAGAACGCGGTTCCTTTCGACGATAAGTCGCCGCTCATCACCAGCGGAATCCGCCTCGGAACACCGGCCATCACCACGCGTGGCATGAAGGAAGCCGAAATGGAAATGGTCGCGGAATTGATCGATCGGGCGCTCAGTGACCTTACGAACGCGGAGAACCTTGCGGCCGTGAAGAAGGATGTCATCGCGCTGACCAGCCAGTTCAAAGTCCACTAAGAAAAAAGCCCCGCCGAATTCGGCGGGGCAAAGCAAGCAACAGACTTGGGCGACCGGTCAGACCGTTTCTGGTGGGTTACCGCGCAGGCCAGGGAAGGCAGGAACGTAAGATGGATCGAAGGTTCGGACCGTCGTATATCCCTTTCGCGCGGCTTCCGTTGGATTGATGTAGCCGAGAACTTGGTTCACTGCCCGGTCCAGCGTGTTGATGCCGTGGAGCCGCTCGTAAACGTTATTGTTCGGTGGGCTCGAAGGTTCTAACCCGCTCGCACCGGCGACTTCGGTTCGACCGAGTTCGGCCGCGATCAGTCGTCCTAGGGTTCGGTGGGCGCTCTCGACGCCGAGGATCTGCGCGGAAAGCAGCTTCAGCTCGTTCGACGAGAAGAAGTAAACGCCGAGCTGATAAGCGGCGATGAAAATGTCTTCCAGCTTGATCAACGTGTTGAGCGTGGTCTTTGTGCTGGTGAACATCGCGGCCGGGAAGAAGTAGGTGGTGCCAGCATCAACGTTGCCGGTTGCCGACTTGATGAGGTCGTAGTGGAACTTCTCTTCGTCTCGCGCCGCGCGGAAGTAGTCCTGGTCGTCGGGATCGAGCGCGGCGAAGAAGGGCGACTCGTTGATGATTCCCGTGTACATGGTGGTTGCGAGCGCTTCCGCGATCTTCGCCACGCCAAGAATGTCGACATCCGCGGCCGTACCGGCTTTGGAGGAACTGGTCAGAAGACCACCGAAAGCAAGAGACAGAGTTGCCGCACCGGCACCCTTGATTAGGCCGCGTCGGTCGATTTCAACATCCGAAAATGGGTTCTTAATATTGTCCATAATTGCGCCCCTGAGAGCAAAACATGCCACTTTTGTGTGACGAGGACAATAGTATCAGAACATGTTGTCATGTGAGCAATTTACCGAGTGTTTCGGTACTTGAGGCAAAAAATCCTCAAAGAGAGCAAGGATTAGTGGTTCAGCCGACTGGCGCCGGCTTCATCAATTGCCATTTCGGCCCGCCACGCAAAGCGTGCGATGGCTTGGCTCGGCGTTTCGTCGACATTCGCGGGGCCTTCGAGGCAGCGCCAAGCGGCATCTGCTTTTCCAACCCCGGTCACCAAGAAAACCGTGCGGCGAGCCCGGTTAAGAATGGGCGGCGTCATCGTGATTCGGATGGGAGCGTTGACCGGCGCGTGGCTCACCACGATGTCGTGATCGTAAACGTGGACCGACGGGTCGCCTGGGAACAGCGAAGCCGTGTGACCGTCTTCACCGAGCCCTAGGAAAGCTAGGTCTAACACCGGCTCGTCCCCAAACTCTTTTTTCAAGTCCGTTTCGACTAAGCGGGCGGAGAGGTCTGGGTTCTCGGTGCGAACCAGGCTGATAATTTGGGTCGCCGGTATCCGAACGTGGTTCAGAAGGCCATCTCGCGCGGCCCTCTCGTTACTCTGCGGATCATCTAGCGGCACAAAGCGATCGTCGGTAAAGGTCACCCAGACCTTTTTCCAGTCGATCTCCGTATCCAACAAAAGCTCGCGGTACATCAGCAGCGGAGTGGATCCGCCGCTGAGACCGACAATGAATCTGCCCCGATCCTGTACCGCGACTTCGTACTGTTCTTTGAAGAAGGATGCCCCCTTCTGCGCGACCGCGATCGGATCGGAAAGAACGTACAAAGTCATGGTGGTTACTGAGGAAGGACGGGTGGGTTGTACCAGCGGTGACCGTCTTTTGCCAAAAGTAGGTCGCTAGTTTCCGGTCCCCAGGTTCCGGCCACGTAGTTCGGGAAGTTCGCCGGTGGACTATTTTCGAACGCGGTCAGCAAGGGCATGAGCAGTTCCCAAGCCAAGTGCTCCTGGTCGGCGCGCATGAAGAGGGTCGTGTTGCCCTCGATCACTTCTTGCAGAAGAGTTTCGTAAGCCTCTCGACTTTCGGACTGGAACGCCCTTTCGTAGTTGAAGTCCATCGAAACCGTTCGCAAACGCATACCGGCGCCCGGCTCTTTCGCTTGGAACTGGACCGAAATTCCCTCTTCCGGTTGGATGTTGATGATCATCCGGTTTGGTTCAAAGTCGTCCGTGCTGGAGGCAGGGAACATCTGGTGCGGCACCGGACAGAAGTTGATGACGACCTGCGAGACCTTACGGGCCATGCGCTTTCCAGTTCGAAGATAGAACGGAACGTTGTGCCAGCGCCAGTTATCGACGTAGAGCTTCAACGCGACGTACGTTTCGGTACCGGAGTGAGGATCAACCCCGACTTCTTTTCGGTAGGCCGGCACGGGCATTCCGCCAGAATAGCCAGGTCCGTACTGTCCTCGGACCGAGTACAGGTGCCGCGACTTAGCCTCCATTGGGCGAACCGCCTTTAGTACGTCGACCTTCTTGTTTCGAACCTCATCGGCATCGAAGCTGACAAGCGGCTCCATGGCAACGAGGCACATGAGCTGCAGAAGGTGGTTCTGAACCATGTCTCGGAGTGCGCCGGAAGTTTCGTAGTAACCGCCGCGCTTCTCGACGCCAACTTCTTCAGCGACCGTGATCTGGACATTGTCGACGTACCGGCGATTCCAAATCGGCTCGTACAGGGCATTTCCAAACCGAAGGGCCAGGATGTTCTGGACGGTTTCTTTGCCTAGGTAGTGATCAATTCGGTAGATCTGCTGCTCATCAAAGTGCTCAATGAGCTTTCGGTTCAGTACTTCGGCAGACTCGAGATCTCGGCCAAACGGCTTTTCGATGACAATTCGGTCCCGGTCCTTTGCGGCGCTCAAACCGGCGTTGCCGAGGCCTTCGGCGACTCGACCGAAGATGTCCGGTGGAACGCTGAGGTAGTACACGCGGCTGGCAGGTTGGCCAAACTCCGCTTCGCTGGCGTCAACTTCGGCTTTGAGCTTTTCGTAAAGCTCAACACTTTGGAAGTCTTCGGCGATGTAGCGGATTCGCCCCGCGAACTCGGCCCACTTCTCCTCGTTCGGCTCTCCGCGCCGGGAGTACTTTGCCAGTGCTAGGCGCATGGACTCGCGGAAGTTCTCCAGATCGCCGCGACGACCAACGCCGATGATCGTGAACTGCCTTGGCAGCTCCTGATCCAGAAAGAGGTTAAACAGCGCCGGGATCAGTTTCCGTTGCGTCAGATCGCCGGTTGCGCCAAAAATGGCGACCACGGTTGGAGCAATGGGGTTTGGCATTTCTTAGGCCCACTTAGAGTGGAACGAACCTTCCTGGTCCAGTCGTTCGTAGGTGTGCGCGCCGAAGTAGTCCCGCTGCGCCTGAATAACGTTTGCCGGGAGACGACCGGAGCGAATGCCATCGAAGTAGGCGAGGCTTGCCGAGAGGACCGGCACCGGAATACCCGCTTCCTGAGCAGCTGTAACCACGTTTCGAAGGCCCGAGATGGTTCCTTTGAGCTTTGCGGCATAGGCGTCGTCAAGCAAGAGGGATGGTAGGTCTGGATTCTTTGCGAAAGCAGCCCGGATCGGTTCGAGCTGAACGCTACGAATGATGCATCCCGCGCGCCAGACGGTCGCGACCGTTTCCAGGTTCGATTCGTAGCCATATTCGGCCGATGCGGCACGAATTTGGGTAAGCCCCATGGCGTAGCTCAGCAGCATCGTGGCCAGGAGTGCATCGTGCAAGTCTTGATCGGTCACTTCCAGCGTTCCAGCCGAGCCGTAAATCGCTTCGGCCTGCTGGCGCAGCGGCTTGGATTCGCTGAGCTCACGGGCGGACACTGCGGCGTCGATGGCTGGTACGGGAATCCCGAGGTCCATAGCGTCTTGGCTCGTCCACTTTCCGGTGCCCTTCGCGCGTGCCTTGTCGCTGATCTTGTCCACGAGCCAACCTTCGGCCAGTTCATCTTCCTTCTTCAGGACGGTTGCGGTGATTTCAATGAGGAAGCTTGCCAGTTCGCCCTGATTCCAGGTGTGGAACAGGTTTGCAGCGTAGGGCATGTCTTTACCGGCACCGCGTCGCAGGACGTCGTAGACCTCCGCGATGGCCTGCATGATTCCGTACTCAATGCCGTTGTGGACCATCTTGACGTAGTGGCCGGCGGAGCCGTTGCCCATCAGAGCCACGCATGGAACGCCGTCAACCTTCGCGGCGACGCTTTCGAAAACCTTGCCGACGCGATCGTACTGCGCCGGGGTTCCACCGGGCATCATGCTTGGGCCGAATCGGGCACCGTCCTCGCCTCCGCTCACGCCCATGCCCATAAAGCCGAAGCCCTTTTCGGTCATGTAGCCGATTCGTCGATCGGTGTCGCGGAAGTGGCTGTTGCCGCCGTCGATGATGAAGTCGTCCGGCTCAAGATACGGCAACATGCCCGCAATGACATCGTCCACGGCTTTGCCCGCGGTGACCAGCAGCATGATGGCGCGGGGCTTGCGGATGCTCTTCACGAATGCTTCAAGGTCGGAATAGACCTTAAGACGACCTTCGCTCATGGCTTCAATCTCCGCCGCCTTGCTCGGTGTTCGGTTGTAACCGACGACGGTGTTGCCGTTGTCGAGCATGTTCAAAAGGAGCGCGTGCCCCATAGTGCCGAGGCCAATCAGGCCGAAATCGTAATTTGCGTCGCTCATGAGATGTCTTAGGAGATCAAAGTCTGGAGGGCTTGCGCCGGTTCGGCACCGAGGTTCAGGGCAACGATTCGTCGTCCCTTTTCGGCGAGGGCCTCATAGTCCCCGCGGGCTTGGGCGAGGACGAAGCGCGTCCAATCTGCGCGCTGGCCGGGGATCGAGATTGTGTCTTGCGGGTCATCTAGCAGCTGGATGAAGTGCCCGACGTTTGGTCCGCCCTTATGGAACTGACCCGTGCTATGCAAGAACCGAGGTCCGTAACCCATGGTGACCGGCACCTTGTATTGGTCGCGCAAATTTGCCTGCAGGGTCTTGAGTTGGACGTCAAGTTCGGCGGTTTCGTGGAGATAAGCCTGAATGCAGATGTAGTCGCCTGGGGCAACATCGCCAAGGAACTCGGAGAGCTGCTCGTTCGATGCCGGGAAAATCTTGTCGGTTTCGGGCAGTTCGCCTTCGGCTTCCACGGCAGCCAAAATGCGCTTGGTGACGTCCTTCGACTCCTGCACGTTCGGCTGATCGAACGGGTTGATTTCAAGGATCGCTCCGGCGGTTGCTGTGGCGACTTCCCAGCGAAGAAACTCCACCGCGAGTTGGTAGGGATCTTCGAAGTGAACGTGGAACGATGGGTTTGCTACCGGAAGCACGTTGTATGCGGCGAAGAATCGATCCGGGCCATACACTTCCACTGCGCCGACGGCTTCTCCCGCGATGGGCAAAATGCCCGTCCCGAACTTGCCGGTGCTTTCGGCTACCAATTGTTCTAACCAAAGGCCGAAGCTGGCAAGTCGATCGTCGGTGAGGATGGTGAGCTTGTTTCGCCCCAGCTTCGCATACGAGCCGAGTGCCTGACCGAGATCGAACGCATCTGATTCGTCGATTTGCAGGGCGGCGGCGTAATCTTGAGCGGCTTGCAGGAATTTCCGGATGTCCACACCTAGCAGAGCCGCGGGCACGAGACCGAAGAGGCTGAGCGCAGAGAAGCGACCGCCGATGTCGGCGTAGTTCAGGAAGATCTTTCGGAATCCGCGCGCTTCGGCGTCGCGATGGAACGGACTGCCGGGGTCGGTGATCGCGACGAAAGCGTTCGGGTTGCCAACTCGATCGAAGAAGAACTTATCGAACGTCGTTGGTTCAGCAGTTGAGCCTGATTTTGAGGCTACGATGAAGAGCGTATTCTCGATTCCAGAATCTAGAATGGCCTGAATCGATCCAGGGTGAGTGGAATCTAGAACCGTCAGCGGAAGTCCGCCCGGCAACTGACCAAAGACTTCGCGAAGGACATAAGGGGCAAGGGAACTTCCACCCATCCCGCAGAGCACGACCTTCGTGAAGCCATCGGCGATTACGCCTTCGACGAAAGCATCGATGTCGTCAAAGTGCGCTCCAACCTTTCCGAGCACATCGACCCAACCGAGCATTCCGGCCACATCTGCCGCTGAGCCTGCGGGCCAGAGGGACGGATCCTTTTGCCAGAATCGCGATCGAAAATCGTCGGGTAGCGCGATCAGTGGGTCAGGCAAAGGGTCGAGATAGAGCGCTTGTTCTGGCATGGCAGTGTGTGGGTTTAGGCGCCGTTGCCTGGGTTCGCTTCAATTTCAAGAACTTTGTTCAGGCGTCGAACGTGTCGCTCTTCGCCGGAGAACTCTGCTCCGAGGAATGATTTTACAATTTCCCGAACGACTTCGATTCCGGTGATTCGCGCGCCGATGGCGAGCACGTTCATGTCATCGTGCTCGACGCCTTGGCGGGCGGAGTAAGTGTCGGTCGCAATACTTGCGCGGACGCCTTTAACCTTGTTCGCGGCGATGCTGGCACCGACGCCGCTTCCGCATACGACGATTCCTCGCTCGACTTTCTTCAGGGCCACGGCGTGGGCAACCGCGTAGGCGAAATCGGGATAGTCGTCTAGCGCGTCGTATTCGGTCGCGCCAAGGTCGATGACTTGATGCCCCATGGCTTCAATCTCGCCCCGCAGCCGCTCCTTAAGTTCGAAGCCAGCATGATCTCCTCCTACTCCAACAATCATGGCTAGACCATACCATGAGCCAGCGAGGGGCCTTGGGAATTTGTGCAGCCTAGAACGCTACGCTTTCGGTTCACAAACGGCATAGAATGGAGGCGAGTAGCGAGGCGTCGGAACAATGATGATCATGCTTTTTTGCGCGCTTGGGCTGGCTTCTGTGGGTCAGACAAAAGTATCTGGTCACTGGGAACCCGTGCCGCTGGTCGCCGCAGAGCATCGAAAACCCGGCCAGATTGGGGGAGAAGGGGCGCAGTGGCCCCGAAGTCTGGCGGTTGATTCCACGGGCAAAACCGTCCTTCTTGGGATCGACGTGGGCGGCATCTATCGCTCGCTTGATGCTGGAAATCGTTGGGAACCCGCGAACGTTGGCTATTCGCCGCGTGGAGCCGCGGCCATTGCCTTCGACCCGAACAATCCTTTGCGGGTGATCGCAATCGGGGGGAACACGTCCCCCGGCGGGCATCACGGGATCTACCTGTCAACCAATCGCGGCGGATCGTGGCGAAACGTTCTGCCGCTCCAGATGGCGGGGATCGGGGAAATCCGGGAGCAAATCGCTTTTGATCCAACGAGCTACGCTGCAGGCGCGCGGAAGACGATGCGGGTCTTCTGGAGCCGAGTGAAGGGTGACACCGCAGGCTGGGGCAAACCCGAAGAACATCCGGCGATTTATCGTTCCGAGGACGGCGGCGACACTTGGCAAGAACTCCCGAACACCGCCGCGCTTGGGGGAAGCATTTTGCGGTGCTTGCCAGAATCCGGCTGGCTGATTGCCGGGAACTCGACCGGGCTGTATGTTTCGAAGGACAAAGGAAAGAGTTTTGAGCAGCTCACCAAAGACCAAGTCACCGGACTCGATGTTTCGCCGAAGGATCCCTTGAGCATTTGGATGACAACGCCGACCGAGGTTCTTCGTAGCGAAGACCGAGGGAAGACTTGGCGACCGCTGAATAGCCGAGAACTCGCATTGACCGGCCACATCCTTCGCAACATCAAAGTTAGCCCGGTCAACTCGGATCGGATGGTGCTTTGGCGCGACCAAGAGCCGAACGCTTGGGATTGGCGGCGGTACTACTCCGATGACGGCGGGCAAACGTGGCGTCAATCAAAGATCGAAGTGCCGCAGGCTTTTCTGCCTTCGAACACGCGCCAAGGAATCTTTGCCTGGAGTCCGACGGATGAGAAGGTGTTGTACAGCATCGGCGGCGATCTGGCGACTAAGAGCACCGATGGTGGGGCGACCTTCAAATGGTCGAACCAAGGCAACAACGGGGTACTCGTCGGCGGCAAGTTCAACTTCAACTTGCAAAACCCGGACGTAATGTTCTTCGGCTCGCAGGATTACAACGGAGCGATTACGAAGGATCGCGGCAAAACGTGGACGTACTTGAACCCGAGCGGGAACGGCTGGGGTGGCTTCTGTTACGGAGGGTATGCGGCTTCGGCGCAGACCCTCGTAGTTGGAAACGCCGCAGGTTGGGGCGCACCGCGAAAACTTAAGACCTCATTCGACGGTGGAAAGACCTGGTCCGAGCAGCCTCATCAGTACGAAGGAGAGGACGCGGCATTCGGCGATCCCCGAAGGCCAGAAGTCATCTTTGCCTCCAACCTTCGGAGCGAGGACGGAGGAAAGACTTGGGCGAAGATGGACGGCTGCAGCGGAGTAATCACGGCATCGGCCGGGCCGGATGGTCGGCTGTTCGGGATCAAGCGCGGGGCGAAGGCGGCGGTGGTCGCTTCGACAGATTCGGGGAAAACTTGGCGCGAACTGGCAACCTTTGAAGGCGAGATTCGAGATCTCGCCTATGACCACGCAGGCGACCGTTTGTACGCCGTGTTGAACGAGCGCCCGCACGTGCTGGTCGAAGGCGCGTGGGTTCCGCTGGAGATTCCGAAAAATCAGTTCGGCTGGTACGACGCCAGGGGAATTGCGATTGATCCGCGCCAACCTCAGACGGTGGTCGTCGCAAGCGCCGGAAACATCCATTCTTCATCGACGTCGGTGGTGATTTCGCGAGATTCCGGCAAGACCTGGTCGATCCTCACGAGGCAGAAACCAATTGAATCTGACCGGCTCGACGAGAAGCAACTTGACGGAGGAAGGGAAGCTTTCTGCGTTCGAATTCACCCGAAAACCGGCGAAATCTGGGTTGCGACCAGTTGTTACGGAATCTGGAAATGGGTTCCGAACGGATAAGATACGCCTAGACTTATGAGTATCAAAGTAGCTGTCATCGGTGCGGGGAGCGTCGGCTTTACTCGAAACGTTTGCCGGGACATTCTGACCGTTCCGGAGTTGCGAGACACGCGGTTTCACTTCACCGATCTGAACCAGCACAACTTGGACATGGTCACGCAGTTGGTCACGCGCGACTTAACTTCGAGCAACATGCCGGCCACGGTTTCAAGCACGGTGGACCGCCGCGAGGCCCTGGAGGGCGCCGACTACGTGCTGTCTTTTGTGCGGGTTGGTGGGCTGGAAGCGTTCCAGCACGACATTGATATTCCGCTGAAATACGGCGTTGACCAGTGCGTCGGCGACACCCTTGGACCCGGTGGCATCATGTATGCCCAGCGCGGAATTCCGGTGCTGCTCGATTTTTGTAAGGACATCCGAGAGGTCGCGGCAGACGACTGCCTGTTCTTGAATTACTCGAACCCGATGGCGATGCTGACGTGGGCCTGCAACCAGTACGGCGGCGTCAACACGATTGGCCTTTGCCATGGAGTGCAAGGCGGGCATTGGCAGATTTCGCGGGCCATCGAGGCCTGGGCCAAGGCGCATGAGCTCATCGGACCCGACGAGACGGTGACCAAAAAGGATGTCCACATCATCTGCGCGGGCATCAATCACCAAACTTGGTACATCCAGGTCCGTTGGCGTGGACAGGATATGGTGCCGCACTTGCTCGAAGCGTTCGAACTGGTCGAGGACTTCCGCAAAACCGAAAAGGTCCGCATCGATGTGTTGCGCCGTTTCGGCTATTACAGCACTGAGTCGAACGGTCACCTTAGCGAGTATCTGCCTTGGTACCGAAAGCGAGCTTCTGAGATCATGGATTGGATCGACTTGGGATCTTGGATCAACGGCGAAACGGGCGGCTACCTGCGGGTCTGCACCGAAGGCAGACGATGGTTTGAGCATGATTTCCCAAATTGGATGACCGCCGATCCGCTGACTTTTGAGCCCGAGAAGCGTGGAGAAGAGCACGCTAGCTACATCATCGAGGGGCTTGAGACTGGCCGGGTGTACCGTGGGCACTTTAACGTGGTCAACGATTCGATCATCGCGAATCTGCCCCCGGACTGCATCATCGAGGCACCGGGCTACGTGGACGCCAACGGAATTTCGATGCCGGAAGTCGGAGATTTGCCGCTCGGTTGCGCCGCAGTCTGCAATGCCTCGATCTCTGTTCAGCGACTTGCGGTCGAAGCGGCCGTGAGTGGGGATGTGACGATGCTCAAACAGGCGATGCTTCTGGATCCGCTCACCGCGGCGGTCTGCAACCCGCCGGAAGTCTGGCAAATGGCGGATGAGATGCTGGTGGCGTTGGCCGAATGGCTTCCGCAGTACACGGATGCTATTCCAGCGGCAAAGGAACGGCTTGCAACTTCGAACGTGCCGACGAAGGAGTACGCGGGTGCGGCTCGAATCCACACGAAGTCGATCGAAGAGATGTCGGCGGCGAAAGAAGAAATGCGAAGCGTAGTAGCGGAATCTGACAAGGCGAAGGAGCGACCAGCCGCCTTATGATGCTGGCCCTTCTTGCCTCCGTGGTCTTGGCTCCGGCCGAGCAAACCAGCCTTGTCATCGTTAGGCACGGCGAGACGCTCGCCAACGCCTCCGGCCGCTATAACTCAAAGACGATCAACACCTTTTCGGACAAAGGTAAGGCCCAAGTTGCCCAACTGACAAGACAACTGGGCAACCGTCGGTTCGATGCGATCATCGTGAGTCCATCCGAGCGTGCGCTACGCACCGTTGCGCCGTTTCTCAAAGCTACCGGGCAGAAGGCGACGGTTTGGCCCGAGCTTTACGAGTGCTGCACCGGGCGGAACAAGCGGATGGACGGTAACGGGAAGATTCGTTACGGCGCGAAGTTCGCCATCCCGTCGGACATCGCCCCGTTGTTCCGAATTGAAACGCGTCACGAAAAGCTGATCGTCAGCCAGACGTTCTCGGATGGCGTCATGCAAGTTCGGCAGGGAGCTACCCGATTGGCCAGCGAATTTGGCCCGAGCTATGGTTCGGTTCTGATCGTTGGCCACTCTGGCGCGGGCGGCGTGCTGATGGAAATGTTGGAAGGCAAGACGACTTACGGCAAAAAGCACCCCGAGAACGCGGTGCCTTATGCCTATGAGTTAGTCAACCCGGCGAAGTTCCAGTTCCGACGCAAGCCGTGATCGGCTAGCCTCCGCCACATCCGCCGCCGCAGCCTCCACCGCAGCCGCCGCCACCACCGTCGCTCCCTCCGCCTCCTCCGCCATCGCTGCCGGAGGAGTCGCCACCGCTAGATGAGCTATCGCCCGAGGAGCTATCCGAGGAGTTGCGTGAGTCGTAAGAGCCGCCGTGGAACCCGCTCCAGAAGGGCGCGCTGCTAGCGTCGTGGAAGCTCGTGCTATCCGAAGATGAGTCTCCGTAGCGTTCGCGGTTTCGTCGGACGAAGACCACCAGCATGACCACCAGGATCAGAATCAGGGCACCAAAGAGGATGAGAGTGTTCGATGGGCCAATTGCGGCAACCGCTGTTCCGCAACCAACCACTCCCAAACTCGCCAAAAGCGCCATCGCTGCGAAGGAGAGCCGCTTTTTGAAGCCAGCTTTCGGAATCAGCCAGTATTCGTTTGGAAAGACCTTTTTGGCTTCCGCGGTCGGGCTGAATCTTGCGGCAACGCTGGGCCAAATGTCGGTTGGCGCTGGCGAACCGAAGAAGCTCTGGTAAGACTCCAGTGTTTCTTGATAGCGTTCTCGGAAGTAGGAAGCTTGTTGGTTTCCGCCCGTGGTTGGGTCGTGATGGAGTGGTCGAGGAAGGACATTGGCGCAAAGCTCGTTCCAGTAGCTTCGGGTGTAGGTGAGGTGCAGGTGCCAGGCTTCGTCAACTTGGACGGACGGCGTGCACACATGGCCGGACTCCATGCAGAGGAAGAGGAATTTCCGGTACTCCTGCAAAACGCGCTCCGCGTACGCCACACTCCAACCGTTTTCCGCGGCGAGCCGTTTGGTGAATGAGAATGGTTCCGAGCCAGTGCCGATATTAAAGGCTTCGAGTTGGTTCCAGAGAGCCAATTGAGTTTGGTTCATGAGGTTGTCTCAACTAGAGAACGTAGGTGCGTTGCAAAAAGATGCGAAATGACATACGAACAGGCTCTTAAGTACATTTCCAGTCTAGAAAGTCGGGGTTGGAAGCTCGGAATGGAGCGAACGGCCGAGTTCATGAAGCGCCTTGGGTTGGTGCCTTTCTTGCGCGGAGAAGACCGACCGAAGTACATCCACATCGCCGGAACCAACGGCAAGGGCTCCACAACGGCTTACGTTCAACACGCCGCCCATGCCGCTGGTTTACGAACCGGGGCGTTCTTCAGCCCATTCGTGGTTGATCCGAGAGAGCGCGTGCAGTTTGGATTGGAGCTGATCCCGAAGGATGAGTTCGCGCGCATCACGACTTTGCTCAAAACGACGGTCGAAGAAATGGACACCACGGATTCCGGTGGGGTTACCGAGTTTGAGCTCAAAACGGCGATCGGATTTTGGTACTGGAAGGAACGGCAGTGCGAGCTGGTCTCGCTGGAGGTGGGACTCGGAGGAAGGCTAGATTCCACGAATGTGGTTGATCCGGCCTGCGCGATTATCGTGAGCATCGGGATGGACCACATGCACATTCTCGGCGACACCCTCGAACTGATCGCTCGGGAGAAGGCGGGAATCATCAAGCCCGGCCGTCCGCTCGTGCTCGGCGAGACGCCACCAGAGGCGCGCGCGGCAATCCTTGAAGTGGCTCGCGAGAACAGTGCCGAAGTCTGGGAGTTTGGCCATGAGATTCGGCTGGAGGGCGAAACCTTGGTCACGCCCGCAGGAACATTCGGGCCAGTTCGGCCCGGACTGTTTGGCGCAAAGCAACCGCACAACGCCGCGCTTGCGATTTCTGCGCTTCAGCTCGCCGGTGTTGCCACGACGCAGGCAGTGCTGAATGGCATCGCGACGGCGTTCGCTCCCGGAAGATTCCAGACAGCAACGATTCAGGGCAAGACGGTGGTCTTCGATGGCGCCCACAACGTCGATTCGGCTCTGGTGCTGCGACAATCGCTCGATGCTCGTTTTGGAGATCGGAAGTACGCAATCGTCACGAGCATGCTTCGCGGGCACGAGGCGCAGCCGTTCTACGAATCGTTCATTGGACCTTGTACGCGAGCAGAAGTCGCGCCGCTTGACAATCCCCGGGCACGTGCCACCGAGGAGATCGCCGCCGAGATAGAGAATCTCGGGATTTCGGCGACACCTCACGACAGTCTTGAGCGAGCCATGGCTTCTGCCCTAGCTGGACCGGAGGATCTGGTTGTCGTGACCGGTAGCTTCTATCTCGTCGGCGACGCGATTAACCAGTTCGTGGCTTAGCGGAACATCGCGGTGATGACGATGTCCTTGATCTCTGGTTTGGACTTCAGGACTTTGAAGATGATTTCTACCGCGCTCTTCACGTCGGAGTTGGAACTGTGGCCGACGCCTAAGATTCCTTGAACCTGAAGGACACCTCGAGTTAAGCGAAAATCCGCTCGGGAGATATCTAGGCCGCGTCGACTGAATTCACTGCGGGCTAGTTTGAGCCCTCTGGTATCGCTTTCACTTCGCATGGGAGCTCACAGACTCAGTTAATCACCCCCTCCAAAATGAAACTTCGCGCTGGGCACAATGGCCCAGCGCGAAGTTTCAGGAGTGGTAACCGATAACGGTGCTTATCTGTCGTTAATTTTCAGATTTTCCTACATTGTTGAGATCATCCGCGAATGATCCTTGCTTTGTGGAATAGACCGCGTAGCCCAGGGCTAGCACGCAAACGGCAGTAACGATGATCCGTACGCTGTTCTCCAGCGGCATCGTGACGACGCCAGCGAGGAGGAGCGCAACGAGGTTCATAACCTTGATCAGCGGGTTAAGCGCTGGTCCGGCCGTGTCCTTGAACGGATCGCCAACGGTGTCGCAGATGACGGAGGCCTTGTGGTTCTCCGATCCCTTTCCGCCGAACTGACCGTCTTCGATCAGCTTCTTCGCGTTGTCCCACATTCCGCCCGCATTTGCGAGGAGAACGGCCATCAGCTGTCCAGAAACGATGGCTCCGGCAAGGAAGCCACCCAGTGCCTGAGCACCGACCAGGTTGAACATCTGGCCGTTGATCTCGGTTGGTTCCTTTCCAATGCTGAATCCGAAGCCAACGGCGATCGGAAGCGCGATGGCGAGGATTCCAGGACCGAGGAGTTCCTTCTGGGCCGATGCGGTGACGATGTCAACGCAGCGGGCATAGTCGGGCTTGTCGGCTCCGGTCATGATGCCGGGCTTCTCGCGGAACTGGCGTCGAACTTCGTTGATCAGCTGGAAGGACGAGCGTCCAACCGCGTTGATCGCGAAAGCGGAGAAGAGGAACGGCGCGGCTCCACCGATCAAGAGACCGAGGAAGATTTCCGGCACATCGAGCTTGAGACCGATGCTCTGGAGGTTGGCTTCCGTTCGGTAACTGTTGAACAGCGCGATGGAAGCGACAACGGCAGTAGCGATCGCAAAGCCCTTCGTGAGAGCCTTGGTGGTGTTGCCAGCGGCGTCAAGTCGCGAAACGGCTTGCATGCCGGCCGGACTGTTCTTGCCCTCGCCGCTCATTTCGAAAACGCCTTGTGCGTTGTCGGAAATCGGTCCGAAGGTGTCCATCGCGAGGACGTATCCGGTGGTGCTGAGAAGGCCGAGGCCAACCAAAGCGATTCCGAACATTGCCATCTCGTAGCCGCCGTAGAGCGCGGCGGGGAAAATGAACATTGGGCAGAGCAGCGCGATTACGAGAACGAGCGTCATGAACGCGCCCGATTCACATGCATAAGCAAAGCCTTGAATGATCATCGGAGCCGCACCGCCGCTCGAAACGCCCGCAACTTCCTGAGTCGGCTTCTTGCCGGTGCTGACGTAGTACTCGGTCACCTTTTCGATGACGAGGGCCAAGATCAGACCAACCGTGAAGGCGACGACGAAGAGGTACCAAGGCACCTGATAGCTCTGGACAACCGCGAGTTCAACGTTCTCCAGAGGCGGAGACGACATCGGCATACCCGCCAAAGGCTGCTGGCTGGCTTCCATGGTCTTCACATCGGTTGGGAAGAATGTGGTGGCTCCAGCTCGGAGGGTCTGCGGTCGGTCGACTTCGGCCGGAACACCCAAAGCGAGCTTGCCTTGGTTGTTTGCATAAAGCTCAACGGGAACGGTCTTCAGATCATCGATGCTGGCTTTGAGGCCTTGCTGCTTGATCTGAGCGCGTTGGTCGGTGATTTGCTTCTCAATCTCGCCCTTCTTAACCGGCCCAACCCATTGGATCTGATCGATGTCGCGAGCAGGCGAGCCTGGCTGTCCGTTCGCGCCGGGCTGGGCGGGAAGGTTGGCCTTAATTTGAAGCTTCTTGAGAACGAGTTGGTCGTCGCCCTTTCCGAGGAAGAAGGCCGCAACGGTGGTAAACGGCGTAGTGCTGTTCGTCTGCGGGTTCATCGGGGTCGGGACGGCAAACTTCAGCTGCGGAATGCTTGCGTCGTCTGGATTCGTGACCCGGGTGTAGCCTTCGAAGGCCGGGACAGCCATATCTGCGAGCTTCACGTTGAGCGCGCTGGTGATGACCATTTCATCCGCTTCTTTGTAGCCCTTGGCAATCGCCTTTGGCGACTGAAGGATGTCCGCGGAAGTGATTTCGTACGGCAGAACCGGGGTGTCCTTGTCAGCAATGATCCTTGCGGTCACGGCCTGTGGAACTGCCTTTAGGGCAGCCGGGACCTTGGCACGGTCACCGTAGAGGTCAAAGATCGTGAGGTCCTTGAAGGCCTTCTTAAGTTCCTTTGCCTTTGCGTCGGCGGCCGAGCGAATGGCTTCCTTGTCGTAGTTCTGCGATGCGATTTCTTTTCGCAGATTCTGCAGGTACTTCGCTTCGTCGACTTCAAACTTTCGGACAGAAACCAATCGTCCGGTGGTCAGCGGCTTTTGGCCACCGAGGAGCATGAACGCAACGGCACTTGTACCGACGAGGCTGATGATCACCGAGGTGATGAAGCCCTTTCGGATTGGAACGAGCGGGTCGAGGTCGAGGTTGTCGGTTCCTTTAACCCGAGCGATTCCGATGATGCTGCTCAAGATTCCCACGCCAGCGGCGATGAGAGCGAACACGACGAGCTTCGTCCAGGTGTCTCGGTCGAAGACGGAAGCGGTGGCCGCCGCGAGAACGATGGCTGAGATGAGAGTGACTTCGTAAGACTCGAAGACGTCTGCCGCCATACCGGCGCAGTCGCCAACGTTGTCGCCGACGTTATCCGCGATAACCGCTGGGTTTCGTGGGTCGTCTTCAGGAATACCGGCTTCAACTTTGCCGACCAAGTCGGCACCAACATCGGCAGCCTTCGTGAAGATTCCGCCGCCAACGCGCATGAAGAGCGCCGCAAGGGAACCACCGAAGCCAAATCCGACGAGATACTTCACGGCTTGTTCGCCGCCAAAGATGAGGATAAGCGTCGCGCCGATCAGTCCGATGCCGACCGTAACCAGCCCGGCCACCGCACCGCTTCGGAAAGCGATTTCAAGCGACTTCTTGTAAGAATTGAGAGCGGCGAAGGCAACGCGCATGTTCGCATTGACAGCCATAACCATGCCGGTATAGCCTGCAGCGTAGGAGCCTAGGAGACCCGCGACAAAACAGCCAGCAACGCCAGCCGCTACCGCAGGTCCGCTGGAGGCATTGAGCGCGAACAGTCCAGCAACTAGGAAGATCGCCACGATGCCCATCGTGAAGAACTGCTTTTGCAGGTAGGCCATGGCACCGTCTTTGATCGCCTTGCCAACGACTTGCATCGTGTCTGGGCCGGGCGATTCCGCCATCAGTTGTTTGATTAAAACAAAGGCGTAAACGAGGGCCAGGACACCCAAGCCGATGGACGCGTACAGGTACGGCAAAACATCGCTAGAGAAGCTGAGCTTGACGTGGTCCCCTTCCGCGGCGAAGGCAAAAGTTGGGAGAATGGTGAGTAGAACAGGTAGGAGAAATCGGGAAAAGCGCCCGTTTGCCCGGCGGCAAAACGTGGTCGCAAGCTCATTAAAGTCCATAAAGGTGAAACTCCCCTGCCGGTTTCACGCTTCCATGCCTATTGCACTTGGCCGCGACGACGGACAGAACTTGTGGAAAGGTTATACCTTTCTCGGGTTCTCTGAGTTCCAAACTGAACTTGCGATCAGCGGTTTGCGTTGTCGGAAATCTGCCGCAATTCCGTTCCGGCGTCGTGCAGTGACAGTTGCGCTTGGAGCATTTCTGCCTTTCGGCGATTGATGCCAGTCAAAAGGGTTACCGGCAGTTCATCCAGCATCTGCTTGACCTGGTTTCTATTCAGGGCCAGCATGTGCTGAAGGGCGGCAATCAGGTCCTCTTGCTTGTGTCCCTTATCGGTGAGGAGCAACTCGTACATGTGCTCGTCGTCGATGTGGGTGACGTACGCTGCAGCAAGTTGCTTCTTTGGACGGGATTCGTCCGAGGTGGCGATAGGGACTTCTCGGTTGCATTCTTCGCAAAGGAGAACGTCCGTCTTCGCGCTGTAGAAGTTGAGGCTGTTACAGAAACCGCATCGGACCTGTGCGACCGACATCGGCTGCTGATCTTGGATGGGGATGAACCGGTGGCAAAACATGCACGTGAAGTCATCTTCCGGCGGCTCTAACACCTGGTTGGTTTCGTTACAGTACGGGCACTTGACGTCAAACTTTGTGACTTCGCGGATGGTTAAGGCGTGGCGAATGGCGAAGCCGAGGGAGCCCAATCCGATGAGCAGAAACACCGTCGCGAGAGGCACGGTGCCCCCAGACTGCCCCCGATAGTAGTAGAAAAGCGCGGAGAAGCACAGAGACAAAATGCCTCCCAGTCCCCAAACCAGAGCTTTCTCTGAGATCAGTTCGATTACGTCCGATACGCGCTGAATACGTCGCATTTCTCTAAGATTTGGTCAGCGCTCTACCGGTCGGCGGCGTGCTTCCTACAGTATAGCAACGGGTGATGACGCTGAAAAGCATCAAATGCGTTCGCCATCAGCGGATTTTTTCCGCGGAAACTGGTTCTCTCATCGCCGGCTCCACGGCAGGGACGACAATCACGGTGCCATCGCCCTGATCGAAGGCGGTAAAGGCGTAGTCTCGACCCATAGCCTGAAGAATCTCAATCGGATTCATCTGTTCGTAATTGATGTCGACGCTGATATCGGGGAATCCGGGAGCGACGACAACGCCAAGGTTGCCTTGAGCGGCCACCATTCGAACCGCATCGGTGAGCTTTGCGCCCTTGAGGCTGACGCTGGTTGGCTTCAGATAGTCAGGAACGGGCTCGGTAACCGGGGGCAAATCTTCCGGTCGCGGCTCGGTTGAGAGTTTTGGATCGTTTTGCGTGACCGGGCTTGGTGGCGCGACTTCTGGGGCAGGCTCGGTTGGGAAGCTTTGAACGACCTGGGTCGGGCCAGATTTCTTCATCTCAGGGCTTTGGATAGGGAAGGCGAACATCGCTACCGCAAAGGCGATGGCTCCAACGGCCGCCAGCACAAGGCCACTCGTCCAGCCAACGGCCCACGGATTGGGTTGCACGGGAGCCGGGCGCGGCACAAATTTCGGGGTCGGTTTTGGCGTCACCGCTTCGACCACTTTGGCGCGCTTCAGGCCTTTCACCATGCTCGCGCGCTTTCGGAGTTCGGGGGAGAACTCGGGGTATCGAACGCAAAACTGGTCGATCGCAAGGGTGTTTTGCCCTTCCGCCAGTTCCCACATGAGATCGTCAATGTCACGCGGCGGCCGCATCTTCTGCCTCCTCGTAAATCACACGGAATCGCTCGCGAGCCCGATAAAGTCGAGTCTTTGCGGCGTTGACGTTGCAGCCGAGACTGTCCGCAATTTCCTGCAAGCTCAGTTCTTCCCAGTAGAACAGCACCAAGATTGCGCGGTCGCTGGGTGACAGCTTTTCCATCGCGACATGGATCTTCGCGTCGTCTGGTTCTGGCGGATCGGGAACGCTGGTTTCCATCGCCTCGACCAACTCAACATGCTTGTGCTTGTGTCGAGCTTTCCGGGCTTCCTGGATGCTGCGGTTGACGGCTACTCGGAACAGCCAAGTGCTGAATCGCGATCTTCGGTCGAATCGGTGCAGATGCCGGAGAACGAGGGTGAAAATCTCTTGAACGGCATCGGAGGCTTCGTCGGAATCGAGAAGGATTCCTCGGGCGATCGCGTGAACCTTGTCGTGGTACCGCGAATAGATCATTTCGAAGGCGTTTTCGTCCCCGGAGAGGAATCGTTCAACCAGAACAAGGTCCTCATCGAATCCAGGAAGTCGCGCTTTATCGACCGCAGATGGGGCCACCGTTGTTTCTTCGACGCGGTCTGACATGGCGGTGTTACGGTTGCTGGCTTGCGGCCGCTCGTCCCGCCTCGATTCGGGCGGAGAACTCGCCAGGTAGCCGCGAGATGGCAAAAGCGTTCGCCAGCAGCAGCGGTACCGCGACGACAACGACGGCCAAGTTTGCTCGACTCTTCATCAGGGACGAGTAGCCGCTACCAATCCAAATCGCGATTGGCGCAATCGCGGGCAGTAGGTAGCGTGCTTGGGCCTGGAAGTACTGATTGTTGAACCGAAGGAAGAGCAATCCGATGAGCGCCGAGAATGCGACGAGCACGATGGACGGAGTCCGGTTTTCCTTGTCTCGCGTGGATTGGAACAGTCCGGCCGCGAGTCCGATGGCGCCAACAAGAATGAGTACCCAGTACAGGCGATTTTGCTCAAAGTCTGGCGACTGACGACCGGTCTGGGTCATCCAGATGTCCATGTAGCCGAAGACGCCGTAGAACGACCGCACCGTCCACCAGCCCACCCAGCGGGTCCAGTACTCGAGTTCTGGGTTTGCTTCCGGACTTTGAGACGGAATGATTTGGGTGACGAACATTTCCTTCTGCGCCGAGCCCTGAAAGGCTTCTGAGAAGGCGCGGATGGCGAACGGATCGCCATACAGGTTCAGGTTTCGTAGCCACCAGCCGCCGGCAATAAGGATTGGAAGTACAAGGGCAATACCAGCCTCGCGGATTCCGGGGCGGTTTTCGCCCGGAAGGATCATGGTGAGGAAGGCAACCGGCAAAAGCGCGAGCGCGGTGGTTTTGGTCAAACAGGCGAGACCAATGAGCAGGCCGACGGTAACGGCGCGCTTCAGATTCCAGCCGTTTCGTGACCCCTCGGCGAGTCCGACAAGCGTCCATGTACACAGGGCGAACAACAGGGGATCGTTGCTGAGCGCTCCACTCAAGGCGATGTTCATGGGGAGCAGAGCGGCGAAGGCGGTTGCGGCGATGATTCCTGGTTCCGGCAGATGGAAATTTTTGCCGAGGAAGAAAACCCCGACTACTACAATCGCGCCGAGGATCACGTTCAGAAATCGGAGTCTGCCGCCCGTTTCAGCATCGGTCGGGTCATTGACGCCGGTTACTTTCGCGAAACCCGCAGCCACCACATAGAAAAGCGGTGGCTGGTGGGCCTGATAGGTTTCGTAAAGATTGGGATCTTTCGGATTGAATACAGGGAAACCCTCACCGTTCAAAAGTCGGGCGACATAGTTGGCGTGCTGCCGTTCGTCTGGTGCGCCAATGTCCTTTTCAACCGTTCTGTTCAGCGTTACGAGGCCACTTTGGCGATACGGGGTGATGGACGCAAAGACAGACGCGAGGATCACGTGCGCAAGGATGAGCAGTCCGAGGGCGGTCCAGGTAGATCGGGAAATCGTCATTGCTTTGCTATCTGATCGCGAGGTGGAATCTGCACGAATCTGAACTTGCTTCGGATATCATCATTTTTGAGCGAAGGAGCCCACTCTTGAGGATGCTGATGACGAAATTTACGACCATCGTACTATTGTGCAGTTTGGCGGTTCTGGCCCCGGCCCAGAACGGAAGATACGCGCTTGGCGATTATCTTGACTCACTTTCCAAAGCGAAGACGCTTTCCGTGGACTACACGGTGCAAACGATTGGCGGAACTCGCGAAGCGTATTCGGTAACCCTCCAGAAGCCAAACAAGTTCCGGCTACAGTCTCCGACCGAGACGATCATCGGCGATGGCACGACCCTTTATCGGTTCGACGTAGCTTCGCAGAAGTTTACAAAGCGGGCTCAAGTGGCCAACGATTTGGGTCGATTCTTCGCGCCAATGCAGTTTCGAATCTGGGGAGCATTCTTTGATCCATCAATGGCTAAGGCTCCGGCAGTGCGAGACCTGGGAATTCGATCGCGGCTGAATACGGATTTCCGAGCAGTGGAAGCTCCATTGGGACGTGGCGTGACGACCTATTACTTGGATACGAAGGCAAACATTGCTCGCCAGTTTGAGTACCAAGAGGCTCCACTTCCGAATCTAGTTTTCGTTGCACCCGATATCAAGCTCGGCGCGGATGTTCCAGCAACGAAGTTTGCCTTCGACCCGAAGACGGCAAAGGGAGAAATCTCTGAGGTCGAGTACGAATCGCCAAAGTGGTCCACCGACCTGGTGGCGGCGGTTGATCTTGCCCGGCGCACCAAGCGAAAGGTGTTCGTGGACTTCTATGTTCCGAAGGACGCGACTAGCGCAAAGCTCGAGAAAGAGGTCTACGTGACCCCTCGATTCAAGGCGTTTGAGAACCGGCTCGTTTTCGTGCGAATCGACGCCGTAAAGAATCCGAAGGCGGCTGGCGTGTATGGGGTGACGACCTACCCGACTCAGCTGATTCTTGACGACAAGGGCGATGAAGTCGACAGCTACGACAAGTACGAAGGAGCGATTCCGTTCTTCGATTGGCTCTTGGAAGCGTTGCGAATGCCGTTGTTCCGGTAAGTCAAAGAAAGTTAAGGGATATATCCCGAGTCGGGAGATTCAAAATTCCTGACTCGGGTATCTTTAATTGACCACGAAAGAGGACTATGTCAGTTATTCCAACTACTGGCACAGCGGCATTCGAGCCGTTAGCCGAAACCGCCGAGTCAATTTCTGATTCGCGCCCAAGTCAACTTCTAACGAAAGAAGATTGTCTTGAAATCTTCAACCAACTGTATCTCGCGCGATATTTTGACATTCGCTTGATCAAAGAGAAGAAGCGCGGACGCCTGCGCGGCACTCTTTACAGTTCCCACAACCAGGAAGCCATTTTGGTTGGCGCACTGTTTGGCTTGAAATCCACCGATTGGATTTCGCCCATTCACCGCGACATGCCGGCCTTCTTCCTGAAGGATTCCAAATTCCAGTGGGATGACCCAACGCGATCCGGAATGTCGATCGAAGAGGTTTGCGCCCAGGTGTGGGGCAAGGTCGGTTCTCCGGGCCGAGCACGCGACAACTGGTCGCACATCGGCAGCAAGTCGAAGCGAATTATCCACTCGACCTCGATGCTCGCGGGCACGATTCCGGTTGCGGCGGGCGTGGTTTATGCCGACCGAATGAACGGAGGCGATGCAGTCGTTCTCACGTTCAACGGCGAAGGTTCAACGGCCCAAGGAATTTTTCACGAAGCCGTTAACTTTGCGGCCGTGCACAAGCTTCCGGTCGTTACAATCGTTGAAAACAACCAGTGGGCTTATGGCACGCCGGTCCACTTGGGCTGTCCAACCCCTGATGTCGCAGACCGCGCTCATGGGTACGGAATTCCTGGATTGGTTGCCGACGGCCAAGACGTTTTTGATGTTTACGACAAGGTCATGGCGGCGGTTGAGCACGCTCGATCTGGCAAAGGACCGAGCATTGTTGAATGCAAAACCTTCCGCGCCTACGGCCACGGCGACCACGACGATGATCGCGCGATGAAGTATCGGCCAAATGATCAGATCGAAGCGGGGCGAACTCGGGATCCAATCGCGATTTGCCGACAGTCTTTGATCGAGCGCGGTTTCCTCAGCGGTGCCGAAGCCGAACAGTACATCGCCGAGCGCAAGAGCGCGAGCGAAGCTACGAACGACGACTTTCCGCCAGCGGTGGTTGATTACTTGAACCGAGGCATCGAGTTCGCGTTGAACTCGCCGCTCCCGGATGCAGAAGAAGGCGCCATGTGGGTCTTTAAGGAGAACGCTTAATGGCAGCCGTTGCCGCCGAACCAACTCTGGTTAAGAAGAATTACCTCACCGCTCTTCGTGAGGCGCTGATCGAAGAGATGCGCCGAAACGATCAGATGATCTGTCAGGGCGAGGACATCGGCATGCTCGGTGGCGCTTTTGGCGTTACGGAAGGCCTGCTCGAAGAGTTTGGAAGCACCCGCGTGATAGATGCACCAATCGCGGAGGCGGCGATCATCGGCACCGCGGTCGGAATGGCCTTGAACGGCAAGACGGTGATGGCCGAAATGCAGTTCATCGACTTCATTTCTTGCGGCTTCGACCAGATCGTCAACATGATGGCGACCTACCATTACCGAACCGCCGGGGAAGTGAACCTGCCCGTCGTTGTTCGTGGACCAGCGGGTGGCTACGGTGGCGGTGCGCTTTACCACAGCCAAATGAACGAGGCTTGGTTCTGCCACAGCCCCGGTCTTCGTGTGGTTGTGCCGAGCACGCCGTACGATGCCAAAGGACTCTTGAAGGCCGCGTTGCGAGATGGAAACCCCTGCATCTTCTTCGAGATCAAAGAGCTTTATCGAAAGAACGAGATCGCGGAAGTGCTTCCAGACGAGGACTACATTGTTCCGCTTGGTCAGGCAGTTGTGCGAAAGGAAGGAACGGACATTACGTTCGTCTCCTACGGTCAGAGCGTTTATCACTGCATGTCCGCCGCGGCTGAGCTGGAGAAGCTCGGCGTTTCGGCAGAAGTGATCGACATTCGAACCTTGGTTCCGCTGGACGAAGAGACGATCTACAAGTCGCTCGCGAAGACCAACCGCGTGGTGGTTGTGAACGAGGCTCCGATGACTTGCGGCTTCGCCGGTGAGATCGTGGCGCGAATTGCGAACAATGCTTTCAATCTCCTCGATGCGCCTCCGGCACGAGTGACCCGACTGGACACGCCGGTTCCTTGGGTCAAGCCGCTTGAACTGCACGTCCTCCCGTCGGTCGAGAAGATCGTTCGGGTTGCACTCCAAACTGCTAAGTACTGATCACTCGTCCTGAAGAGGGTCGTGACCGAATTTTACGTTCGGCACGACCCTTTCTTCTGGCAAAAAGTCCAGGCTTGGCGGAGCCTTGAACTGCACCAAAGACTGAATGAGGCTGTTCGGGAATTTCTGGAGCAGGATGTCGAAGTTGCTGCAGATGTCCAGATAGTAGGCCCGAGCAAGGGCAATCCGGTCTTCGGTGTCCTGCAGTTCTTTCTGAAGCTGGAGAAAGGTTCGGTTGGATCGAAGTTCGGGGTAGGACTCTGCCAAGGCTAGGACTTTTCGGCCAACCCCATGTTGCTGCTGTTGTTCCTGTGCTTCGGCTCGAAGCGTCGAGACCATTTCTAGCACGTTCGATTCGTGGCCTTTGTAACCCTGGACCGTAGTGATGAGATTCGTCAGCAAGTCGTAGCGGCGCTTTAACTGAACGTCGATGAGGCTGAAGCCTTGCTTGACGCGCTGGTGGATGTCAATCAAGCTGTTGTAAACCCCGATGGCACCCTGCAGCCCGAGCACCAGCAAATACAGGCCGCCATAGGCAATGAGCATGTCGGGGCGGAAGGGGCGAAACTCGGTTTGATAAATCTGAAATGCGGGCAATCCGATGCAGAGGATGGCTCCGAAGATGAGGGCTCCAAACTCGGTCCACCCGTGGCTGGAGATGATCTGGGCTTCTTGCCGAACCGAGATGAGAAACCGAGGGGCGTCCCGGTGGAAAGCGATTTCGGGTTCAACCCGGTCTGCGCGCTCTCGGCTTTGGCCGACAACGAAGATCAGGCGGTCAAGGGGAAGGATTTCTTCGGTGAATCTTCGGGTGTGAGTGCTGTCCGAAATGGAGCCAGCCGGACCCTTGTCGTAGTACATCGGGTCATTGCGTCCGCAAGTTCTGGACAATACGGAAGCAGGTTCAATTTCCGCTCCCTCGGGCCAGATCTGGATTTGGCCCGTTTCGTCTTCAAGATCAAAGCACGTCATGCGGCTACCGGACGCAACTTCGCTCCACCCCGATTCGGTTCGGGTCCGCGTGTTGCCTTTAGAGTCTCGCTCAACGACGACGCGTCGCCACTCTTCCTGCACGGAGTACCGGTAGAACGCGCAGGGAAGCTCGGCCAAGAAGCTGGTGACGGGATTTTGGCAACGGAGGATGCCCTGCAACTCTACAAAGCCAATGAACACGCCCTTGACGCGGCTGGTAGGTAGCCCCTGCATCTGGCGTCGGCGCCTGGCCTCTTTGTATGCCCAAGCAAGGCAAAACAGACTTAGGACGGGGCCAATGATGTACAGGTGGGAAACAATGGCGGTGCCGATTGCATCGCTCATGTCAGCATTGGCAAGAATGGAGTTCAGCCTCGCGACCGTTGTTTCCATTCTTGCCTCGGGCCGTTAAACCGCTTCGCCGAGGTAGGCGGCGATGACCTTGGGGTCACTTCGGATGGCGTCTGGCGGGCCGGCGGCGATCTCTTTGCCAGCGTCCAAGACGACGATTCGTTCGCACAGCGACATCACGAAGCGCATGTCGTGTTCAATGAGCAGGACCGTGAGGCCGACTTCGTCGCGAATGTGCTTGACCATTGCGTTCAGCTCTTCTTTTTCCTGGGGGTTCATGCCGGCGGCAGGTTCGTCCAGGAGAAGCAACTTAGGCTGGGTTGCCATGGCGCGCGCAATCTCGAGTCGTCGCTGCATACCGTAGCTGAGGTCAGCCGATCGCACATCGGCGACTTTGTCGAGGTTCACGATCTTGAGCAGCTCGAGGGCCTCGGCTTTCAGGCTTTCCGTCTCTTTGATCACGTTTGGCATGTACGCCAGCGCGGAGAGCAGAGGAGTCTTGTGCCGAAGGAAGCCACCCACGACTACGTTCTCAAGCACGGACAGCGACTTGAAGAGTCGGATGTTCTGGAACGTTCGGGCGATTCCGAGGTTGGCGATTTTGTTGGCGGGGGTGCCGCCAATTTCTTTGCCATCAAAGGTGATTTTTCCGCTGGTCGGTTTGTATACGCCCGTGATGAGGTTGAAGCAAGTGGTCTTGCCCGCACCGTTCGGGCCGATGAGGCCGAATAGATCACCCTTCTTGAGCTCGAAGCTAACGCTATTGACGGCGATGAGACCGCCGAACTTGATAGTTGCCTGATCGAGTTGGAGGAGGCTCAAGCGGTGGCCTCCTTCACTGTGGGCTTTCCGAACTTGCTGCGCACCCAGTCCCACGAGAATTCGTGGTGTCCGAGCATGCCCTGCGGACGGAGCAACATCAGCACAACGAGGGTGACGCTGAAGACCACCATTCGGAGCTTCGAGCCGTCAATGTTTTCCTTTAGGCTAGGCACGTTTCCGAGAAGAGCCTTGCTGAGGAACCAAATGACGACGGCGCCGACGAGTATCCCGAGGTACCGAATGGCGCGGTCCTTTGTGCTGCCATGGAAGTTCTGCATCACCCAGCGGATGGCGAACACGGCGGCACTGATGGCCACGAATGCAGCGGCAACTCCGGCCAACGGGATGTTGGTGAAGTCGCGCATTTTCTCCGGCAGATAGAACAGGAGAATGGCGGCTAGAACCGAACCGGTGATGGAACCTGTTCCACCGAGAACGACCATCGTGACGATGGTAAAGCTGACGTCCATGGTGAACATGGGCGGGCTGACGAAGCTCTCGAAGTGGGCAAGGATCGCGCCGGCGGCACCAGCAAACATGGAGCCGAGGACGAATGCGACCACCTTGGTTTGCGTGACGTTTACGCCCATGGCGCTGCTGGCAATCTCGTCTTCGCGAACGGCCAGGAAGGGAAGTCCATGCGCTGACCGAAGAAGGTTGCGGCAGACCGCGATACAGAGGATCGCCAGGAGCCATGCAGCCCAAACGTACTGAATTTTTGGCGCGACGGTAAGACCATACGCACCACCCAGAGCTTCCTGGTTCTGGGCGAAGATACGAATGATTTCGCCAAATCCGAGCGTGACAATGGCCAGGTAGTCGCCTTTAAGGCGTAGTGAGGGCAATCCGACGAGGAGCCCCGCCAATCCGGCGGTGATGGCCGATGTGACCATCATCAGGAGTAGCCATGCTGCGGGCGGCAAGTTCATTTGGGCAAAGAACCGACTGGCACAGAATCCGGCGGTGTAGGCACCAACCTGATAGAAGGCCGCATGACCAATGCTGAACTGGCCGGTGATGCCGTTGATCAGGTTGAGCGAAACCGCAAGGGTGACGTACAGGCCGGCAAGAACAAAGAGGCGCTGGACAAACGAACTTTGTCCTTGCGCAACGGCTTCGAGCAGGAAGCAAAACGCCACCGCTCCGAGGATCGAGGCAAGACGAACGCCCCAGAACTTCAAACCTTTTCCACCTTGTTCGAGCCAAGCAGTCCGCCCGGTTTTACGAGCAGCACAACGATGAGGACGATGAAGGCGATGGCATCTTTGTAGTTGCCATATCCGGCCCAGATGACCATGGTTTCGGCTAGTCCCATCAGGATTCCGCCCAGAACGGCACCTGGAATGTTTCCGATTCCGCCAAGAACGGCCGCAACGAATGCTTTAACGCCCGGCAGCATGCCGAAGAACGTGTCGATCTTGGTTCCGCCGAGGAACGAGGCATTCATCATCGCGCCAGCACCCGCCAGGGCAGAGCCGATGAAGAAGGTGAAGGCGATGACGGTGTTTACGTTGATGCCCATCAGCGACGCGGCATCGAAGTCGAGCGAGGCAGCGCGCATGGCGCGACCCGCGGTGGTGCGCATGACTAGCCATGTCAGGATGACCATCAAGATAACGGTGGTGACGAGCATGATGACCTGCCCCTGCGGGAGCGTGATCACGAGCGCATCTTTGTTGGCCTTGTCAATGGCGTTTCTATAGTCGCGCTCAGCATCTTGCGAGGCGGTGCGAAGCTCCTTTCCGACTGGGCTGAGGTTGAAGGAATCCTTTTCCGACTTGAGCTGTTCGTCGTAGGCAGCTTTGGTGCTCGTGACTTTTGCCTTGAGCTGTTCTGCTTGGGCAAGCAGGGCGCTATCAGCTGGCTTGAGCGGAATTTCGATGTTGCCCTTAAATGGGTTCACCTTGTCGCTGATGCTTGGCGGTGGGCTGCTAGGCAGGAAGAGCTGGCCACCGTACTGGAGCAAAAGCGAGATGCCGATTGCCGTGATGAGTGACGCAATTCTCGGCTGACTTCGCATTGGCCGGTAAGCGAACCGCTCGATGAGCACGCCAACGACGCCGCAGACCGTCATGGAAACGATCAGCATCAGGATGAGAATTCCTGGCGACGAGTCCTGCTTGTTTCCGACTTCGGTGAATCCAAAGGACCACGAGGTGAACAGCGCCGTGTAGGCACCGAGCATGAAGACTTCGCCGTGAGCGAAGTTGATGAGTTTCAAGACGCCATAGACCATCGTGTAACCGAGGGCTATAAGCGCGTAAATGGCACCCAAAAGGATGCCATTCACAAGTTGCTGCGGCAGGGTGGAAAGCTCCAACCCTGCCAAGAGGTGTGGGAATACGGTCATTCGGCCGCTTACTTAATCTCGTCCGCCTCGTAGGCTTTTCGGAAGACTTGGAACCCTTCGGACTGAGGTCGCACTTCGACAACGAGAGCTCGCTTTGGTGGGTTGCCGTTGAAGCCCTTAAGCGTGATGTCTCCGGAAACTCCAGCAAACTTTTCGGTTTCGTTGATCGCTTCGATCAGCGACTTGGAGTCGAGGGACTTCGCTCGCTTCAGAGCGTCCAGCATAAGCTTGGTCGCGTCGTAGCCGAGAGCAGCCATTGTCGTACCAGGCTCTTTGCCGCCGTGGGACTTCTTGTAGGCTTCGAGGAACGACTTGACGATCGGGCGATCTTCCTTGTTGTTGTAGTGGTTGCAGAAGTAGGAACCGAGGATGGCGTCTCCACCGCTGGTGAGGAGCTGTGGGCTATCCCAACCGTCTCCACCCATGAGCTTGACGTCCTTCAGGCCAGCCTGTCGAACCTGCTGAGCGATTGGGCCGACTTCGGTGAAGTAGCCGCTAAGGAACAGGCCGTCTGGATTCTCGGCCTTGAGTTCGGTGATCTGGCCGGAGAACTGGGTTTGGCCGGATTCATAGAAAGCTTCCTTAACGATGCTTCCGCCGAGAGCCTTGAACTTATCTCCGAAAGTCTTGCTCAGGTACTGCGAGTAAGGCTGCTTGTTGTCGGTCATCAAAGCGACCTTTCGAAGTCCGAGCTCTTCGTAGGCGAACTTCGCCATGACAGGGCCCTGGAAGTCGTCGATGTAGCAAACGCGGCTGACGTGGGTGCCTTCGTTGGTCAAGTCGGTCTTGGTAGCGCCGATTGCGACAACTGGAACGCCCTTATCGAAAGCGGACTTAGCGATCTGAATGGTGTGGCCCGAAGCGACTTCACCGACGATTCCAACGACTCCATCAGAAATGAGCTTTTCGGCGGCGGTCTTTGCGCCTTCGGCCTTGGAGTTGGAGTCTCCGGTGATGAGCTCAACTTTCTTTCCGTTGATGCCACCTGCAGCGTTGAATTCTTCGACGGCCATTTTGCCGCCTTCAATGCTGTCTTCGCCCCATGGTTTCTGGTCTCCGGTTAGGCTGCCAACGATGCCAATCTTGATGACGTCGCCGTCGACCTTGTTGCCTTCGGCCGTAGGAGCTTTTCGGGCGCCTGCTGCAGGTGCGGCTTCGGTGCCTTTGTTTTCGACGGTCGGCGTGGTGGCGCTTGAGTCTCCGCCGTTGCATCCGATCGCGGCGGCTACAGCGAGGGCGATGAGCCCATGTTTCCAGGAGAATTGAATATTCATGGTTGCTTGTCCCACGCTAGTCCGAGCTAGCGGTGACCTGAGTGCGCCTATTATACAAAAATCCAGCCCATTCCATGCGGAACGGTAACATTCTGTAGTGAGTTCAGTTGACCCTCGCTTTTCTCAGGCACTTGAACTTCTACGATCCGAGAAACATTCCGACGCTCTGCCGCTGCTGGATGACCTGATTGCGGAGTCCCCGAGCAATGCAAAGCTCCTCGGATTGCGTGGGGTTACGCGGGCTCGGGCGGGTGATGTCTCGGGGGCAGAAGCAGACCTACGAGCGGCGCGCGAGCTAGATCCCAGCGATATCAAGGTGGCGGGCAATCTCGCTAGTCTCCTCGTTAGCGGCGAAAAGCGGATTGAGGCGTTGCTCATTGCCCGAGAAGTGCTGGAGATAGACCCGCAAGATGCGACGGCGCTCTCGGTATTGGAACGAGACGGGCAGTTGCCGCCGGCGTTCCAGAGCTTGGTGCAGCGTGAGCCGTTCTGGAGCCGAGTCGGGATTGGGGTGATTCTGCTGGGGATAGCGGTCACGGTCGCGCTGGCGGTTTTCCAGCCGATCACTCCGCCCGATATGAGCGCCAAGGAGCCGATTTCGACGACCAAACCGAAATCCGACATGGTGAGCTTTCTTGTGCTGTGTGCGTGGATTTCTAGTGGGCTCGCGAGCTTTTCTTGGCTTATTATAGATATGTTAAATCGGAAGGCTCGGATCGCCTGGTTGATCCCGCAAATGGTTTGCTGCTTTTGTGGGTTACCGTGGTTCCCGACCGCCGTATATTTCCTTGTAGGCCGTAAGCGCCGAGAACAGTAAACCGTGACAAGTCTCCTCGCCCTCGTTACCGCGCAGATCGCGGCACCCATCGTCGTTCCATTTCGGCAGACCGATTCCGCGATTCTCGTGGACATCACGGCTAACGGGAAGAAGATGACCTGTATGTTTGACACGGGCTATGGCGGCACGCTGCTGCTTGCCTCGAATCTCAACATCGGCCCTGCGACGGGAGTTCAAGAGCTTCGAGACTTTGTGGGTTCGTTTGCGGCCAGCACGGTGAAATTGAAGTCGATGTCGATTGGCGGCCTGAACGTGCCAGCGGCAGACCGAACGATCGTGGTGATGCCAGATGACATGTCCGCCTCATACGGCACGCATGTCGACGGCATTCTTGGCTTGGACGGCGTGAGGGATCACGTCATGGAGATCAACTTCGAGAAGAGCCAGTTCATCTTCCACCCGAAGTCGCTGGACATAACCAAGAAGGTTCCAGACAACAAGCGAACGTTCCTCGCGAAGCTGTTACCCATTGGCGGCTCGGCGATGGAATTATCGGTTCAGGTGAGCACGGGCAAGAAACTTACGCTTGCCCTGGATACCGGGAACGGATTCTATGCCACCACTCATAAGGACTCTTTAGAGCGAGTCGGGCTTTGGAAAGAAGGCACGAAGCCGAAGTACTTCTTCACGGCCGGCGTTGCCAGCGGCGCGGTCGATTCTTGGTACTACCGGATGAGGAACGCCACGATTTTTGGCGTTCCGGTTCCAGAAAGCAGTTGGAGCGTGATTGACCTTCCATCGAGTTCGGCCGATTCGGACGGCACCATTGGCTTCCAATTCCTAAAGAACTTCAACATCGTTTGCGACTACGAGCGACGGCGTGTCTGGCTTGAGAATTTTACGGGCAAAGTTTCCGATGATTCGTCAAGCGACGTTGGAATCCGAGCGGCGTTCAGTAATGAGCGAAAGCGAACGATTATCTTCGCGGTTGCGCCCGAGAGTCCGGCAGATTTGGCGGGAATCAAGGTTGGGGATCAGCTGCTCAGCGTCGATGGTCAGGAGCAGATTGAGGGAACTTACGAACGCATTGAGAAGCTGATGAAGGGCGCGAAGGGTTCAAAAGTGAAGCTTGTGACCTCCCGAAATGGGGAAGTGAAGCGGTACGAGATTGAGCGAAAAGAGCTGCTGAACGACTAGCCCTGCCAGAGCTGCACCGCTCGGTCCAACATCTCCTCCGTCAACCGGCCCGTGAAGGTGTTCTGCTGACTCGGATGGTAGCTGGCGACGATTCGCGTGTCTTGTGACTGGTGCACCGTGCCATGGGCAAACTTGGGGCCCTTGAGTGCGAGGGTGCGGTGGAGTTGGGTCCAGGCGATCCCACCCAGGCACAGGATGCCGTCCCAATTTCGGCTTGAAAGTAAGCGGCGGAGGTACGGATTACAGTTCTCTAGTTCCTCGGGCAGCGGCTTGTTGTCGGGCGGAGCGCAATGGCAACTGGCGGCGATGAGCACGTTCGTCAATTTCAGTCCGTCGTCGGCGTCAGTCGCAGTAGCCTGCGAGGCGAGTCCGGCGCGGTGTAGCGCCCGATACAGCCAGTCTCCGCTGCGGTCGCCGGTAAACATGCGTCCGGTGCGGTTTGCGCCGTGGGCGGCCGGAGCGAGGCCGAGGATGAGTAGCTTCGCATCTGGATCGCCAAAGTAGGGAACGGGCTTCCCCCAGTACGATTCGTCGGCAAATGACTTTCGCTTCGTCTCGGCTACCGACTCTCGCCACTCAACTAGCCGCGGGCACTTTCGGCAGGCAATGATTTCCTGGTTCCAGCTTTCGATGAGGGACAATGAACTCACTGATGCCAGTGTACGAGTACGAGCCGGTAGATCGCGATTGCTTCATGTGCCCCAATCGGGTCGCGGCGATTCAATCGGTGAATGATGAGGCATTGAAGTTTTGCCCGGACTGTGGTTTGGAAGTGAAGCGGGTGATCAGCCGGGCCTCGTTTAAGGTTTCCAAACAGCGCGACCCAGGAAAGCACGGCTTCACGGTTTGGAAGCGCGCCGAGAAGGGAGTTTGGGAAAAGAGTACGGGCGACGGGGTCGACTACATGGTCGGCGACAAAGAAGAAATGGCCCAGATCGAGGCAGAAAAATCGCGCCCATCAAAGGTCATTGACCTTGATGCCAAAGACTGAACGCGCTAGTCCAGGGCAAGGCTTTCTTCGAAACCGTTCATTACGTTGAAGCAATGAACGATCTGGCCAGGACCGAGCTTGCCGTTGAGGTCTGCCATGAGCTGGATCGTAAGCAAGCTGTGGGGTTCATCTGGCGTCCAGCGGAGCCGATAAACGGCCTTGTTTGAGCCCTGCACGAGTTTTATGTCCCAGGGGTCAGTTTCGTTACGCTGGATGAAAAACGAGCGGCCATAGCGCTCCTCAAACAAATCGTCGATGTCACTCGGATCGCTTGGCGTTGTGATCGCGGCCATGACGGTGGTCGCTGCCACGGAGCCCAGTTCAAGTTCGGTGTGCGAGACGGTCACGCCGCCGTCCCAACCGGACCGGGTGAGCCAGTAGGTCAGGTCGTCCTCGTCGGTTTCCATCGACGTTAAAACGGTCGGGGCTTCGACGAGCAAACCTGCCTGAGCAAGGGGACCGATGGCGATGCTGGGCAGAACGGCCGAAGCTGGAAGGACGGAGACGATGTCCGCACAGACAAGCGGATTGTTGTCCATCAGTTCGATCAGTCCGGCCAGTTCACAGTCCCGGTCGGCGATTCGCAATTCACGGTGCCAATCGTTGATTGCAAACGAAATGCCCGACCACCCGGTCGTTACCGATTCCACGCGTGGATGGCGTGAAAGCGCGGAAAGGAGCCCGGGCACGTCGGGGTTGGCTTTGACCTGAATCACTTTCGGTACGTGTTCGCCGTGAACGTCATCGGCTTTTCTGAGCCAGCCATTTTGAGGGCCATTGAAAGCTTGCTGGTTGCCAAGAGGCCATCGGCAGTGAGGATGTGGACAAAACCGCTTCCCGACATGGACGACTCTCCAGCCCCTTTAATCGTGATTTTGATCTCAGCGACCTGCTTGCCCTTGACGTTCTTTACGCCAACGAAGGTGTAGGTAGCGGTGATGTCTTTCATTCCGATCGACGAGTTATTGGTGGGTGCCTTTCCGGTCCAAGTCGCGCCAACCTTAATCGGCTTGCTTGGAATCGATCCGAAGACCGTTCCAGTTCCGGTTGAACCAGCTCCGGCTGGCTGACCCTTCATGTCGATCACAGCCTTTTCGGTGACGGCGTTCTGGCCCATGGATTGGCCGTTCATGGTGCCGGGGCCGGTCACGGTTTCTACCGTTGCCTTGCCGCCGGTGACGGACAAAACCTTCATGCTGATCGGAAGGTTGACGGTGATGCCGCCCAAAGCGACAACCGAGTTCATGTAGCTGATCTTCTTCCCGGCCACCAGCTTCACGCGAAAGTCGTAAAGACCATTTTTCTCGGTGACCTGAGAGTACGAGGCCGCCGGAAGGAGGCTGAAACCTACCAATGCGGCGACCGCGATTGCTGCGCGACAGATCATCACTTGAATCCTAGAAGCTCCACTTCGTAAATTACGAAGGCTCCCGCCGGAACGGTTGGCTCTTTGCCAAACTGCCCAAAAGCGGCTGCGGGTGGAATTCGAAGTTTGATCTTGCTGCCCTTCTTCATTCCGATGACGCCAGCATCGATACCGGGGATGACTTCGCCTTCACCAACGGTGAAAACGTACTTGCCAGCATCAATCTGGTTCCCATCGAGGAGGGAGCCGACGAAGTCGACTTCAATCTTGTCGCCCTTCTTGACGGCAGCTCCGGTGCCCGGCTTGAGGATCGTTCGGCTGACGGTTGCTTCTTCTCCCGCTCGGAGGACGCTTTCAAGCTTGATCGTGAAGTACAGGTCGGCCTTGGGTGGAATCTTTCCGCTGCCGCCTTCGCCGTAGGCCATTTTCCAAGGAATCGAGAGCTTTCTTTCTCCGCCTTCCTTCATGCCAATGACGCCAGTCTTCCAACCTTCGATGACTTGTCCGCCAGGACCAGCCTGGAAGGAGAACAGTTCGCGACCCTCGACCATGTTGGAGTCGAATTCGGTTCCGTCAACGAGCAATCCGCGGTAGCGCACGAAGCAAGTGTCGCCTTCCTTAACTGGATCGCCCTTTCCGACCTTGACGTCCTTTATCACCAGCTCGTCGAGAATGTCGGAGGTTTCGGCTGTTTTGCTGACTTTGCCAGGTTCAGTGTCCTTTTTTACCTCTGGCGTCGCGGCGGTGTTGTTGCAACCCGCAAGGACGACGGCGGCCAATAAGATGCCGTAAAGCGATTTCATATATGTTCCAATCTACCCGTGCGGACGCGTGTGTACCCGTCTGCAGGACTCTCAAAGGCTAACGCCTCAGGACGCCAAGTAGTGCCATCGGTACACTGCAAAGTCCTCACAGGTTGGGGAAGTTATGGCAAAGGCAGGCAAAACAGGGAAGGAAGGGGTAGCGCCGAAGTCGATTCAGAATCGTAAGGCTCGGTACGACTACGCCGTCCAGGACACATACGAGGCCGGGCTGATCCTTTCGGGAACGGAGGTGAAGAGCCTCTATCAAGGTAAGGGCAACCTCACCGATGCTTTCTGCCGCGTGATGAAGGAGGAGCTGTGGATCCTCAACTTTGATATCGAGCCGTACGATAAGGCTTCCGTTTTTGGCCACGAGCGGCGTCGAGACCGGAAGTTGCTGATGCACCGAAAGGAAATCGCGACTTTGGAGCGAAAGCAACTGGAGAAGGGACTTTCCATCATTCCGTTGTCGGTGTACTTCAACGATCGTGGGAAGGCGAAAGTGCAAATTGCGCTTGCTCGCGGTAAGTCGAACTACGATAAGCGAGACGCGATCGCGAAAGATGACACGCGGCGCGAGATTGACCGAATGCGGTCTGAGAAGCTTTAGCTTGGCCAGACGCCGCTGAATACGGTGGCGGTGGGGCCAGACATCATCACGTGTTGATCCGGCCGGACTTCGATGAATAGCTCGCCGCCGGGCAGCTGAATCCGGACTTCCGGCTCCGATTTTCCGGTGAGGCTGCTGACAACCCCGACGCTGCAGGCGCCCGTGCCACAGGCGAGCGTGATGCCAGCTCCGCGCTCCCAGGTCCGCATACGAACGTTGCCTCGGTCTATCACCTGGACGAAGTGCACATTGGTGCGTTCAGGAAACGCGGCGTGGTTCTCGAGTTCCGGTCCCCACGTCGCA
The DNA here is from genome assembly GCA_027485645.1 of bacterium. GTDB lineage: Bacteria > Armatimonadota > Fimbriimonadia > Fimbriimonadales > Fimbriimonadaceae > Fimbriimonas. Next base: position 787,201 of record JAIXQR010000007.1, on the reverse strand, counting down.
AGCGGTACTGCGGCGACATCCGGGACGAATATGACGAGATGCGGATTTCCCATTGAGACGGGGAAGCCGTAGAGGCCATAGGGCAGGATAGGGGTTGGGGTGCCCTTCGGAGGAACCGAGTACCGACCCATGTCGACCTTGATCTTGTCTTTGGAGCTCGAAACGACCAGCACACCAGCACCGGTTTCAACCGGGAACTCAGCGGCTTTTTCGTAGCCAAGATCAAGCAAGTAGCGCGCGAAGCAACGCAGGCCATTGCCGCACATCTCGCTTTCGCTACCATCTGGATTCAGCATTCGCATTCGCCAGGGCGCGTTTTTGCCTCGCTCGACGAGGATGAGCCCGTCGGCACCGATTCCACGGTGCCGACTGCTCACTTGTTGGCTGAGCTCGGCTAGGTTGCCGGCCGGGAGCTCGCTTCCGATTCCATCCAAAATCACGAAATCGTTGCCGATTCCGTGCATTTTGGTAAAGTTAATCATTCGTCGTCGCGTGCCTCGGGCCCGTCGTTTGGCGATCGATAGCTTCCTACGGGGCGCGCAGGAACGATGCTGGCGACGGCATGCTTGTAAACCAATTGAGTCGGCTTACCAGGCTGGTCAAGTAGTACGGTGAATGCGTCAAATCCGCGCACCTGACCCTTGAGCTGAACGCTGTTGGTCAAGTAGATCGTCACCGCGATCCCTTCTTTGCGCACTTGGTTCAGGAACATGTCCTGTAGGTTTATGGCTTTACCCATCAAAATAATCTCCGATTAGCAATACATCGCGGAAATCGCTTGTCTCGCCGCTGAGACCGCATCTTTTCCACCATCAAGGATCGTGAGATTCTTCTCTGTTCGTAGCCACGTTTTTTGCCGTTTGGCATAACGCACCGTTTCGACAATCGTTGTCTCCACCGCTACATCCAGAGGAATCTCGCCCGCTCGGTACTTGCTCATTGTCCGGTAACCGATAGCTCGGAAACCAGGATCGTTCTGGCCGTATCCGGCGGACTCAAGTCTTTCGACTTCCTCAATCCAGCCATTTTGCACCATTAAGCTGGTGCGATGGGAAATGGCTTCCCTTAACACTTCAAGTTCGCGATCGAGCGCGAGCTTCAATTGTAAAACGTATGGATTCGGCGGAACAGTTCGCCGTTCCGCAAAAGTCCGCTCGATTGCGCGCTTCACGCGAATGGGGTTTTTCAGGTCGATCGTCTCGAAGGAGCCTGGATCCCGTTCCTTCAGTTCGATCAGAAGGTCTTCCAGCGGAGTTTCGTTAAGTCTCTGTCGAAGCTCTGGCGCGGGCATTTCGGCAAGGTCCGCGTAGTTTTCGAACAGGGCCCGAATGTACAGCCCGGTTCCGCCGACGACGATTGCGTCTCTTCCCTGAGCGTGCGACTCGGCTAGAACGGCGAGCGCTTCTAAAACAAATTCACCAACCCCGTAGGATTGGTCCGGATTTCGGATGTTCATCAGCGCGTAGCGCTCGGGTGTAGTCGATTTGCCGGTGCCGATGTCCATTCCTCGGTAGATTTGGAAGGCATCACCGTTGATGAGCACGGCATCGATTTCATCGGCGAGGGCCTCCACAAGCGCGGTCTTTCCAGACGCCGTGGTGCCCATCATCGCAATGAGACGCGGTTCCGAAGAACCTGGGGCGATCAAACTTACAGAACCTCGATCGGCTTCTTTTTCAGATCGACTTGGATTTCGTTTTTGAAGCTGCGATCTCCGATCTTCTTTTCCTTGCGGAAGAAGCCGGTGACTTTCAGCTTGTCGCCGTCTTTCACCTTAACGTCGAGCTTGCCTTGCCCATAGATGTGGACTCGCTCTTTGCCCTCGATGAGATCGAAAACGAAGTAGGCGTTGCCCTTTCGGCTTGTGCGCTGCTCAAACTTCTCGACTTTGCCGGTGGTTTGAACGTTCTTTTTGTCGAAGTCAGCGGCCTTCTTTGCGAGGTCGGAGACGGTTACGACGACGGGTTTAGCGGCAGGAGCCTTGGTGGTTTGAGCCGATGCGCTGGCGGCAAAGAGCAGGGTGGCAAGAGTGATCGGAGCGACAATTCTCATGGGTTTCAGAAAGTGATCAGGCTGTGCACGTCGTACTCCGGAAGAGCTGCGCGGCCCTTAAGGAACGAGAGTTCGATGAGGAATCCAAATCCGACCACCGAGCCGCCGAGTCGCTCGACGAGGCGTGCGCTGGCTTTGGCGGTTCCACCGGTAGCGAGCAAGTCATCGAGGATGATCGCCTTCTGTCCGGGCTTGATTGCATCGGTATGCATTTCAACCGTGTTGGTGCCGTACTCCAGCGAGTATTCCTCGGAGATCTTTTCGTACGGCAGTTTGCCGACCTTTCGAGCAAGCACGAACGGCTTTTGGAGCGCCATCGCTACCGGCACGCCGAAAATGAATCCGCGGCTCTCGACTCCAACAATGACGTCGGCCCCTTTTGATTCGGCATTCGCCGCCATCAAGTAGACGACTTGTTGCAGGGCTTCGGGCGACTCCAGAACCGGAGTGATGTCCTTAAAGACAATTCCTGGCTTGGGGAAGTCGGGAACATCGCGGATCAGTTTCTCGGCTAGCAATTCATGCATGTGTGTTCAATGTACCAAAGGTGTCTTACGCCTCAACCGCTGGTCCTGGCTCCCAGCCCTTTTCTGAAGCGCGCATGAGAACATTCACCCGCATGTCGCGGTCGACTCGGACCTGGCAGGAGAGTCGGAAAGAACCGAGAACGCCGTCTTCCGTGAGGCTGACCTGTTCGGCTTCTTCGATTGCCGGTGCCTCGGTTGCGAAGCCAACGCGGCAGGTGGTGCATCGGGCGTGACCGCCACAGCGATGGCTAACGTCCACCCCGTTCTGTTCCAGGGCCAAAACGAGCTTTGTGCCTTCTTCAACTTCGAAAGATCCAACGCCATCAACGGTTACGGTGTGCAATGCCATGGGGCAATTCTAGCGGAGAGAAGGGCAGAAGTGTTCGTATTCGCGGAGTGACTTCGATGGAATTTTCGGCAACCAGCCTGGAAGGGTAAAAGCTAGTCAATGATTAACGAGGAGCGGCTGGTCAAACTTTTTCTGGACCTGTGCCGATTCAACGCCCCTTCGCTTGCGGAAGCAGAAATTGTCGCCTGGACCAAAGCACATCTGATCGAACTTGGATTGGAGGTTTGGGAAGACAACGCGGCAGAGCGGCTTGGAGGGAACGCGAACAATTTGATCGCCAAACTTCCGGCGACGGGTCCAGACTTGCCTCGCATTTTCTTCTCGGCTCATTTCGATACGGTCGAGCCGACCGACCGCCTCGTGATATCGGAAGTTGACGGAGTTTTTGTCAGCGACGGGACGACCATTTTAGGCGCGGATGATCGGGCGGGAATTGCACCGGCGATTGAAGCGGTGCGGTCCGTGATGGAAGACGGCGCGCCGCACGGCGACATTTACTTGCTAGTGAGCGTTGCGGAAGAAATTGGCCTGCTCGGAGCCTCGGTCTTGGACTTCAGTCAGGTCGAAGTTGATTACGGCTTTGTCCTCGATACCGGCCCACCGGTCGGCACGTTTGTGAATCAAACGGCCACGCACGACAAGTTGACGGTGAAAATCTTTGGCAAGCCGGCACATGCAGGAAAAGAGCCGGAAAAGGGCATCAACGCGATTCAGGTTGCGGCTGACGCGATTCAGGGAATGAGTTTGGGCCGAATCTCGGCAGTCACCACGGCGAACATCGGCACCATCGAGGGTGGAACAGCTACGAACGTCGTGTGTGCGGAGGTCACGCTTCGGGCGGAGGCACGCAGCTTAGACCTTGCCGAACTCGATCAGCAGATTGAGCACATGCGCTCTCGCTTCTCTGCCGCGGCCGCGACCGCAGGGGCGAACGTCGTTTTTGACCATCACCGGCACTACACCGCCTTTTCGCTTTCGGAGTCGGAACCGGTTGTACAAAAGGCTCAGGCGGCGAGCCGCGCGCTGGGGTTCGAGCCCGCGCTTCGACATACGCTTGGGGGGAGTGACGCGAACATCTTCAACGCGCGCGGCATTCCATCTATCGTTGTTGCAACGGGAATGGACAAGATTCATACGCACGAGGAGCGCATTTCCCGAATTGACCTTGTAAACACCGCTAAACTTGCGGTCGAAATCATCCGACAATGCAGTTGTCGGTGAAAATAGCCGGGTGCTATAGTTAAGCGAATCCGACTCTAGTCACGGAAGATATAGACATGAATAAGAACATCACCCTCGTCGCAATCGCGGTTGCTAGCCTTTTCGCCGTTCAGACCGCTTCGGCTCAGAGCACGCCAATGAATGGCTTGAGCGCCCGAGTTGGAGCCTTCTTCCCAACCGGCGGAGCAGCTAAGGCTGAATCGAAGACTTGGCTCGCCGTTGGTCTCCAGTACAAAGTTCGAGACCTCTCGTTTGCTACCAAGAGCCCAACTTACAAGGCACACGTCGCCGTGTCGGTCGATTTCTACAACCGAAACGACTACCGAGTTCTCCCAGTTTTGGTCAACTACGTTGCTGACCTGAACGAGAAGTTCTTCTACACCGCAGGCGCCGGTGTTTCGTTCTCCCGAAAGCCAGCAGGCGGCGGTACGAAGCAGGACACGAACTTCGCTTACACCCTCGGTCTCGGTTACAACCTCACGACGGGCTCGACTCCAGTCTTCGTCGAAGGTCGATTCTTCGGCAACGATGATTCGTCGCTGAACGGCTACGGCCTGTTCGTCGGCGTCCGCTTCTAAAGAGCACGCTCGAAGGCGCCCGAGGTCCCAGGACTTCGGGCGCTTTTTGTTTGTACTGAACAATTCATGCGGTCAGGCGTTTCTGCATTACAAGATGGAACTGTGCGTTCGGGCGATGCCTGGAACTCCAAGGCGACAAATGGAAGCCGGTGCTGAAGAAGCACTGATCGAGCGGTGTCGCAGGCAGGACGTGGAAGCGTTCGGCAAGTTTGTTGATGCTTACCAAGCCCGAGTGTACGGCTTTGTCAAGCGAATGGTAAACAACGCCGACGAGGCAGCGGACGTCACTCAGGAAGTCTTCATTCGCGCTTTTCAAAGCTTCACTCGGTTCGATGGACGTTCGAGTGTCCGAACTTGGCTCTTCCGAATCGCGAACAACCTTTGCATTGATCGATCTCGTCGACTGGGGAGAACGCCAAAGTCCGTTGGCTTCGGTTCTGACTTTGAAGACGGTGAGGAAATGGAAGTTTCCGATTCCCGTTGGCAGCCCGAATCGCTGGCTCTAGACGCGGAGTTGATTCAGGTCGTAGAACTTGGTATTGCTGAGATGTCCGAAAAGTTGAGAATGGTGTTACTGCTTCACGACCGAGAGGAAATGTCCTACGAGGAAATTGCGGAAACGCTGTCCGTTCCGGTTGGTACGGTAAAAAGTCGGCTGTTTTTGGCGCGGGCTCATCTACAATCGGTCGTCAAACGGTACATGACAGAAGGAGGCAACGCGTGAAAGACCAGAATCAGCTTGATGAAAAACTGAACTCTGAGGGTATGCGAGCTATTTCGGAGATGGTGAAAGGCCTGCCGGATGACATTCCCAGCATGAGCTGGCGAAGCCAACTTAACGAGCGCATCCTGGCCGAAGCCAAGCCAAAGAAAGCCTTTGATTTGCATCGATGGCTACTTCGACCGGCGATCGGACTCGGATTGGCAGCCGCGCTTGCGCTTGTTGTCGTCTTTCGACCGATCGCGCCGGATACTACTGGCAGCTCGGTAGAGTCACTGATGATTGCAACCCATCAGGACGATGTGAATTACGCGTCGGTGACCGGAGCCGGGCTCAGCGTTGACGAAATGACTGAGTTCTCCAATCCGACCCCAGTCGCAGACCCCTTGTTGGACCTTGATGTTTTCTAAGTTCAGTGCTTGCGTGATATTGGTTGCCAGTGCGGCGGTTGGGCATGCTCAGAAAGGTGCTTTGGCGGAAGGTCTGCCAGAAATCCTAAAACTGGCGGTTTCCCGAGCGGACTCACTTCGCTATACCGGCACGCGAATTGTGAGCGTGCGGGCGCGAGGTGCGCAGCGGGATACGGTTGAGTACATCACGCGGGACGGAAATCGAATTCGGATTGACTTTCCGAACGATTCCGCCTTTGCCGGGCAAGTGATTATCGAAGATCCCCAGGAACGACGACATTATTTGCCAACGCAAAACGAAGTCCGAGTACTTCCGCCGCGCCGTGGTGAGTCACTGATGCGGCTGGTAGCGAGCCTGGCTCGGTTCCGACAAGAGCGAAAGGTCTCGGTAGAGAACGGCTCCGTCATTGCCGGTCGGATGACGCGGCTGCTCTTGGTCGCGGACCGGCGTGGGAATCCGCTTCAAAAGCTTTTCATTGATCCAACCACAGGCGCAGTGCTCAAGAGCGAGGTCTTCGATTTTGTTGGTACGTCGGTCGGTAGCTACGAGTTCAAGAACATTGAGTTCAAAGATCGAATTGATGCGAACCTGTTCCGCGTATCCCGGAAGGGGCTAAGAACCGTATCTCCGCAGAGCGAAGCGAAACAGCTTGCGGCAAAGTTCAACCTGCGAGAGATTCAGATTCCGCCTGACTCGGGTTACCGATTGGAATCTGCGCGGGTTATTCGCCCCGAAGGTGAGCCGATTTTGGCCCTGATGTATTCCGGACCGTCTGGCCGCCTTACGGTATTCCAGACGAAAACGGATTTGAAGCCAGAGCGGCTGAGTAAGTTTGCGCGGGGAGATATCGCCACGCGGACCTGGCGCTCAGGCGGAATCAACTTTGCTTTGGTTGGACCAAAGAGCGAGAATTTTGATCGAATCGCCGATCGGTTAAAGCGAGATTTGGGCGCGCAGTAGGTCTCTTTTGGGTCCAAAGGTAACGGACCCAACTAGACAAGCGTCAACCATCCGCTATAATGCCTATTGTGCCAGCCGCTAGCCCAAAGCAAGCCGCGCAGGAGTACCGCAACCCGTGGCCTCGTCGCCTGAAGCGAACCCTCGTTGCCTTTCTCATCCTGCTTTTAGGGCTTCTATGCGCAGTTGCGATCACGATTTTCTTTGCTTCTAAGAATCTTCAAGCGGATGCCGAGCAGATCGAGCAGAAGATGCTGGTTGCCGACTCTGAGCCAACGACGATTGTTAGCGCCGATGGTGTCGAGCTGTTTCGACTCGTTGACGAGTACCGCAAGCCATTTACGTTGGCAGATGTTCCAGACCACGTTGTTAATGCTTTTCTTGCTGCGGAGGATAAGCGGTTCTACACCCATAGCGGCGTCGATCCTGTTGGTCTCTTCCGCGTTGCCTTCCTTGCCGCACGAGAACGTCGATTGTCTCAGGGAGGCTCGACGATCACGATGCAGCTGGCGAAGCGACTGGTCAACGGCGATGACCGCTCGATGGATCGTAAGTTTCGCGACATTGCCCTTGCGCTTCAGCTTGAAAAGCTGAAGACAAAAGAGCAGCTCCTTGAGCTGTATCTCAAGCAGGTTTATTTCGGCGAAGGCGCTTACGGACTTGCCTCGGCAGCAGAGATTTACTTCGGCAAGGAGATCAAGGATCTCACGATCGGTGAGGCCGCCATCTTATCCCGTTGCGTGCGTCGACCGAGCGATGAGAACCCGATTAGTAACTACAAGCGGGCTCTCGCAAACCGGAACGTCGTCCTCGACATCATGCTCGAGGAAGGGATGATTTCCCAGGCGGAGGCGAAGCAAGGGAAGGCCGAGAAGCCTCGCGTCATGAAGGCGTCGAAAGTGCTCGTCTCCTCGAAAACGCTGGCTCCGTACTTCGTCGACTACATCTTTAAGAGCCTTCGCGAGCAGTTGCCCGACATCAACCTTCGAAAGGGCGGCTACCGGGTCGAGACGACGATCCGGATGGACATTCAGGAGTACGCCGAGGGCGCGGTGTTGCGAGAAGTCCAGAGGCATCGACGCCAGAACGTCCAGGACGGTTGCTTTGTCTTGACTAACGCCAACGGCGAGATCGTGGCGATGGTTGGGGGTACGAACTACAAGAAGGACCAGTTCAACACCGTGACCATGGGGCTGAGATCTCCCGGGTCCAGCTTCAAGCCGATTGTTTATGCTGCGGCGCTCCAGGAGGGCAAACTCGCCATGGGGCAGCAAGTTTCCAACCGTCCGATTTCCTTCCCGCAATCCAACGGCAAAGTTTGGTCGCCGAAGAACTCAGGGCGATGGGAAGCAAGTTCGTATGACCTCGGTACGGCTTTTGCTTACTCGATCAACCGACCCGCGATTTGGACCTCGTTCGAGACCGGGCGCGAAGTCGTTGTGCAGTACGCGCATGACCGCTTTGGTATTCAGTCCAAGCTCGATCCTGTTCTGAGCATTGCCTTGGGACCGATGGGCGTCCATCCGCTTGAGATGGCGGAGGTCTACAGCGTTTTCGCTTCGAGAGGCGATCGAATTCGACCTTTTGGGATTCGCCGCGTTACTGGGCCGGACGGTAACGCGATTTACGTGGGTACGGCCCGCAAGTTCCCCCGCGTGATCGATGAGTGGGTCGCAGACTCGATGGATCAGTTGTTGGAGCAAGTCGTGCAGCGAGGAACCGCCACGGCAGCCCGAGTGATTCCAAACGCTAGAGGAAAGACCGGAACAACGAACGATAACCGGGACGCTTGGTTCTGTGGTTATTCCGACGGGCTCGTGGGCATCGCTTGGGTCGGTTCAAGAAGCAATGCGCGGATGAGCAGCAGCGTCTTCGGCGGCACGGTGTCGATCAACTTCTGGGTTGATATCATGCGCTTCGCGCGAAACGCGTACGGCGGCAAAGTTCCGAAGTATGACGGCAGCGGTTCAAATGTAGTGGTAGGAGTATCGAAGCCGCCGACGCCGGCGATTGTTGACGACGTACCGGTTCCGCCCGTGAGCGAGAACGACGAACCGGAGCCGCAATCTACCGACCTTGAGCCTGAACCAGGTGAAGAGAAGCCGAAACCTGACCCAGACACGGAACCCAAGCGAGAGCCGGAAACAACCAAGCCGCCAGAGCAGAAGCCGCAAACTCCAAAGCCGACGCCTCCGAAAGACGCTGGCGATGAAACGGTTGAAGTTGAGTTGTGCGCAGAAACGCTCGCGCTGGCAAATCCGTTTTGTTCAAATACGATAACGCGCAAGATGAAGCGCAGCAATGCGCCGCGCCGAAACTGTCCGGTGCATCAGGAGACGGAGCGGTGACGCCTCAAGGTCCTGTAAAAGAGGCCTCGAAAGAACCTGGCCGAATGTGGGTTTTTCCGGGCGTGATGGCGTTTGCGCTGATCTGCGTTTTCTTCAAACTGTGCTACATCCAGGTTGTCCGAGCGGATGACTTCCAGACGCATCGCGTTACGAAGCCACGGACGGTCGTTGCGAGCGCCTCACGACCCAGAACGCCTGAACTATTCGAGCGCGCGCAGCGTTGGAGTGTTCGTACGGCTCGGAAGATTTGGCACCGAGTTCGACCTTCGTCTCAGTAAATTTTGGTTTTAGGTTATGTCCGTTATTCACGCCCCGAAACAGCCCGATCTCGACGCGCGGTTGCTTGTGTTTCCTGGTGTGATGGCGGTTGCCTTGCTCGCGCTTTTTGGTCGCCTGTACTATTTTCAAATCGTCAAAGCAACCGAGCTCACCGAGCGAGCCGAGGCCAGCGAGCAAATCGGGATCGATTCTCTTGCACCCCGAGGGCTGATCGTCGATCGCCGTGGCAAGATGGTCGCCGGCGTTCGACCAGAGATCGTGGTCAAAGGTGTTCCTGACATCATTCGCAAGCACCCAGAAGTTCTGGATCGCGTGGCGGCGATCCTAGGGGCGGACAAAAAGCGGCTTGAGAAGAAGCTGAACGACGGCTTTTGGCGCAAGCACCTGCCAACACCGATCTACGTTGGCGCGAGCGTTGCCGCTGGGTCGAAGCTAGCGGAAATTGTTGACACCCTGCCCGGGATTTCGGTGGATACGCAGCCGATGCGGTTTTATCCAGACCCGACTAGCTTTAGCCACGTTCTGGGTTACGTTTGGACTCCCAATCCGAACGAGGAAAAGCGGATCAAGGAAGAGTTTCAGCAGAAGGTTCCTCCTTACGTTGGTAAGGGCGGGATCGAACGTGCCTATGAACTTGATCTGATGGGCATTCTTGGCCGTGAGTACATCGAAGTGGATGCTCGGCAGCGTCCGCTGCGAATCATGGGAAGAGATTCCGGTACTCCGGGCAAGAAGCTCGTGCTCAGCCTGGATGCCAGCCTGCAGAAGCTGGCAACAACGATGCTGACCGAGAAGGGCTTCAAGGGAAGTGCGGTGGCGATTGATCCTCGAAATGGCGAAGTTTTGTGCTTGGTCAGCAACCCCACTTTTGACCCTTCGCTGTTCCTAGGCGGCATCAGTGAAATTGAGTACGCCAGCTTGAAGGATGATCCGAACCTTCCGATGATGAACCGCGCGGTTCAGACTCCGTTGGCTCCTGGATCTACATTTAAAATCGTGACCGCCATTGCGGCCGCGAAGGCCGGTCTTTGGTCGGAGGGTGGCACGGCATTTTGTGCGGGTGGATTCACCTTAGGCTCGAAAACTTTCAAGTGCCTGGGTCATCACGGCAGCGTTTCTTTTGAGCGGGCGATGGAGAAGTCTTGCAACACCTACTTCTGCACGCTCGGTTATCGAATGGGGCGCGAGAAGTTGGTTGAGGCCGCAGAGTCGGTGGGCATTGCTTCTCGGACGGGAATCGAGATTGGTGGAGAGGATCCTGGTTCTCTGCCAAACGAACGGTGGTTGAAGCGAAACCGGAAGCCGGCGGTTTGGTTTGGCGGCGACGTGGTAAACGCCTCGATCGGCCAGGGAGCGGTAGGTACCACGCCGCTTCAAATGGCGAACCTAATGGCGCTTGTTGCGAACAACGGGGTCAACTACGTGCCTCACTTGGTGCACGCGACGGTTGATCCGGTTGATGGCAGCAAAGTGACGGTTTTGCCTTCGAAGGAGTCGCACCGCGTGGACTTGCCAAATGACTTTTGGGTTTCGCTTCGGCGGTCGCTAGGGCTCGTTATTGAGTCGGGCACGGCGAGGTCTGCCGCGATTCCCGGCTTGGCCTGGGGCGGCAAGACGGGTAGTGCGGAGCAGCGAAAGGGCCGCTTAACTCACTCCTGGTTCGTCGGTTTTGCCCCGCTTGAAAACCCAACGATTGCGATCTGCGTCCGCGTGGAAGAAGCGGGTCACGGCGGAGAAGTTGCCGCGCCGATTGCTCGGGAGCTGGTCAAGCGTTACTTGGCAAGTACGGCCGCAAAGCCATCGGCCCAAGCCGTTACTTCCGCTAAGTCGCCTCCGGTTCGTTGACGTTGCTCGGCCAGCATCTTCGTGGCTTTGAGCGCCATCTCCATCTTCGCTTTTGCGCTGCGCATGGTCTCTCCGCCAAAGTTTGAGCCCGGATCGTACTTCTCTGTTCGTTCTACAAGAGGGACCGTCGAGGCAACGTACCGGTTGTAGATGTCGATCGCGCCGGTCAGCCATTCTTCTCGAGCCGCGTCTTGGGGCAGTCGTTCGGCGAGGAAAATTCTGGCTTCGGCGGTCTCGGTCGGGACGAGTTCTGGAAGCGACCGGATTTGGTAGTAGGTCGTTTTTTCGACGGCTAGGAGTTGCTTTGCCGTGTTGATCGAATCTTCCTCCGTGCCAAACGCGCTTTGGGTTCGCATGAGCTGGGCGAGGGCGGGGAGGTTGTTTGGATCTCGGCGCAGGGCTGAGCGGAGCGAATCCATCGCAGCGGCGTAGTTGCCAAGCGATTCTTGGGTTCGGGCTAAGACTCGGAAGTTCCGGGGGCTCGGGCTCTTTGTCGCGGCGAGTCGGTAGGACTCCACGGCACCGGCTTCGCGCATGGCCATGCGGTACTGACCGGTGAGATAGTCCGTTTCGCCATCGTACGGTGCCAGGTTCTGAAGGCTGGAAAGCTCCTCGCTCACGCTACGTTCGCCGGAAATTAGTCCGGCCCGGACTTTCGCTTTTCCGACCTCACCGGCCGAAACAAACATGGCGAAGATCAGGAACAGAACGGGGACGCTGAGGGCCAGAAGGCGGTACGGGCGCAGCAAAAGCTCGGGCGCGATTGCATCGGCGGCTACGGTTGAGCCTAGTCCCATCAGAAGGAAGAAGACGAAGCCGATGCCAAAGTACGAAAGATCGCTATCGACGAAGCCATGAGCGGCAACCGCGAGTACGGCGGTGATGATGGCCAGCCGAATGATCTGTTTTTCTGGAGGGCTGTTTCGGTAACCCTTGAACATGAGGGTTAACCATGCGATTCCTATGGCGAAGAGAAGCAGTGGGGCCAGGATGGAGGAATCCACCGCCATCTGCAAGTAGGAGTTGTGCGCGAAAACGGTCTGTGTGGTGAGGCCGGGCCGGGCAGATTCGAACCGGTAGCCACCAAGTCCGTAGCCGATTGGGTTCGATTCGATCAAGTCGATCGCGCCTTTCCAGAGAAGGGTCCGGAAACCAGCGGATTGCTCGGCGGTGCCGCCAGCATTACCTAGGCGGGTTAGGGCCGTGGCCGACGCGCCTCCGGCTTCAGTTGCGGCCGGAGCTTGGCTCTTTGTGAGTCCGAAACCCATGATGAGCACAAGGACCATGGCGGCGGCGGGGACCTTCAGCCGCGACTTCTCCGCGTTTTGAACCGCACCGAAGATGAGGGTCAGAACAGACAGTCCTGCCGTGACAAGAAGGACGCCCTTGGATTGGGTCAGTAAGATTCCCAGGCCGATCACTGCGAGCCCGAGAACGCTAAGTAGGGTTCCGACGCGGGATGTGAGCTGGGTGAGCCCCAGTCCGAGAAACCAACCGACCATGAGCATGGCTGCGGTGGCGTTCGGGTTGATCCATCCGGCAAAGACGCGCCAGGTTGGGTCGGTCGCCTTCATTTCGGCGTACTCCATGAGCCCTCGCACTGCGAGCAGGGTGCAGGCGATGAAGATGGCGTAGAGAACGAGGCGGGGACCATGCTCGCGACCCACCACGGCGGCCGCCGTGAAGAAAGCCAGGATGTAGAAGCCCCATTGAACCAAGGCGGCAAACGCTGGACCGCGGAAGGTTGCGGTGAGGGCACTCGCCGCTAGCAGTCCGGCGAGGATGATGACCATGAGCCCGAGCCGGTGCGCGGGCATTGGAAACACTCGGTTTGACCCTAAGAAGGTCATGAGCGCCATCACCGTGATGGTGCCGATCAGCGCATGGGTGAGAAGTGGAACGGACGCGTCGCCCATGAGCGCCAAGATCACGGGCGATGCTCCGCCGAAGATCATCTGGCTTTCCGTTACGACCTGACCGCCGATGAGGACGGCTAGGAATCCCGCGATGGCAAGGAGCAGGCCCGGGATTTGTCGGGTGGTGAAGGTGTGCTTCATCGGCGCATCTTCCTTACGATGTCATCTCGCTTGTTCTTGGCGATAAAGAATCCGGCACGGAGCCCGACGAACGCGTAGGCTGCGCCAAGGGCGAGCGGTCGGAGGACGATGGGCAGTTCGGGAATCATGTTCTTTTTGTAGAATCGCAGCATCGAGCGGTGATGGCGTCCAATCATCCGGTTCGGTGCTTTGTCGGTGCTGTGCCCGACAGCGTGGGTGATGACGGCGTCTGGACAATACATGACCTTCATTCCGGCCTTCCAAGTTCGCCAGCACCAATCTACGTCTTCGCAGTACATAAAGTACTCCGGGTCGAGGCCGCCGATTTTGTTGATCAGCTCTTCTTTTGCAAGCAGGGCGGCGCCGGAGACCCAGTCGACCTCGCGTTCGCTTTTGTGGTCCCAATCTTCCATCAGATAGGCCTTGGTGAAGGAGTTGTTTGGGAAGAGTCGCCCGATCGGGGTGTTCCGGAAGATGGCGGCGACGGGATTTGGAAACTTTCGGCAACTCGGCTGGAGAGAGCCGTCGGGATTGTGGAGCCGGGGACCGACGATTCCGACCTCGGGGCGAGCGTTGGAGAACGCCATGATGGTTTCGATGGCTCCCGCGTGGACGACGGTGTCGGAGTTCAGCAACAGGGCGTCGCGGCCGTTTCGGTTGGCTAGGGCGAAGTTGTGGCCACCGGTGAAGCCGAGATTCTTCGCCATTCGGTGCAAGGTGACCCAAGGGAACTCGGCGGCGACCATGTCGGGCGATCCGTCTTCGGAGTTGTTGTCGATCAGGATGACTTCGAAATTGGCCTCATGCCGAACCTCTTCTAGAGAGGCGAGGCAGGCTCGGGTGTCTTCTAGCGTGTTCCAGCTGCAGATAGTGATGCTAAGGTCGAAATCCGGCATGGTAGCCCTTTGCCCGCACAAACGCTGCGGCGAGCACTAGCGGAGTCAGTATGAATAACCCAAAGCTTGCCAGACCCGTTCCGGCGTGTTTGCGGAGGTAAGTCAGCAAAGATCGGTGCGATTCCCAGATCATGCTCTTGCGAACTTGCTTTGTGCCTTCGCCGCCGTGGTGGAGTACTCGCGCGGTTGGGGTGTACCAGCAGGGGAGGTTTGCCACGTGCAGGCGGTACATGAGGTCGACGTCGTTGAAGAAGATGGGGAAACGCTCGTCGAAGGGGGCTTTGGGGTCGCCGATTTGTTGTAGGGCGGAGCGGCGGAGGAGGGTGAAGGTGGCCATGGGTTGGGGGACCCATTGGGCTTGGTCGTAGTTTAGGCGGCGCAGGAAGTATTGGTCGGAATTGGGGAACAGCTTGGTTCCGCCGAGCATCTCCCAGGCGAGGCGGGGGACGGTGGGGAATCCGCGGATGGAGCGCTGGGTTTCGCCTTGCGTGCCGATTTGGCGGATGCTGAGGGCGCCGGCTTCGGCGCGGGATTCGAGCTCTTGGCAGGCTTGTTCTAGGGCGTGATCTAGGAACTCGGTATCGGGGTTTAGGGTGAGGAGGAGGTCGCCTTTTGCGGCGGCGAAGGCGAGGTTGTTGCCTTTCGCGTAGCCGAGGTTTCCGCCGGAGCGGATGAGGGTTAGGTTGGGGAAGTCGGTGGTGGTGAACTCGGTTTCGACCATTTCGGCGGAGCCGTCGTGGGAGTCGTTGTCGACCACGATGACTTCGAACTCACGTTTGGGGGCGAATTGGAAGATGGACCGGAGGCAGGCTCGCAGGAGATCGCGCGTGTTCCAGTTCACGATCAATACGCTGAGCACTGGCGGAAGATACCTAAGGGATTGGGCGGGAAGAATTGCGGAAATATTGATGGTGGCCTAGCAAATTTGCCGTGATTCCCGAAATCTGGGAATGATCTTGTTGCCAGTTCTCGTCCTAATACCTGGTACTTAAACTTGACTTCCAAGTCCTGTTGACGGTACTTTTATGATCGCTCAGCTAATCGGAGCTGAGCAAGGGACCCTTTCGAGGAGTGGCAGCGCGGGATCAGTACCGCGGAGGAGGATATGCCTATCAAGAAGCTAACCTTAAGTGTGGCGCTATGCGTTGCAGCGGTGAGTCCGGCGTTTGCCGGGAGTCACACGGTCGCAAGCGGAGACACTCTTTTAGATATCGCCAAGCGATATCGTGTTCCAGCGCGGGATATTCTGCGCGCAAACGATCTCAGCAATATTCATCAGCTGAAATTGGGTCAGGTTTTGGTGATTCCGCGACAACGACCCGTCGCTCGCCAGACGACCTCTACAACGACTTCTTCAAGCGCTACTTACGTTGTTCGCAACGGCGACCACGATTGGAACATTGCGGCCAAAGTCGGCCTGACTCCATCGGCGCTCCGCGCTTTGAACCCCCAGCTTAATTGGCGCCGATTGCAGATTGGCCAGAAGATCAACGTAGGCCGATCGGCGGCTTCGCTGGTGGCGAAGGCTCCGGCTAAGGGCGAGGTTAAGCAGCCGGCGGCTTCGGCGGCGCTTTACACGGTTCGAAGCGGCGACAACGACTGGGTGATTGCCCGACAGCTTGGCACGACTCCGAGCAAGCTGCATGCGGCGAATCCTGGCGTTTATTGGACCGGCTTGAAGCCTGGTCACACCTTGCGCGTTCCGGCGGCGGTTCCGGGAACCCGAATTGCGGCGGCGCCGGTAACGGCTAAGGCGGCGAAGGGGCCTCGAATTCGGTCTCGATATGCGCGAATCAATGCGGACCGGGTTTCGGTTCGGCGCGGGCCAACTACGGATGCCAGCAAGCTGATGGCGGTTGCCGCTGGCGTTCGCGGGACCGTGGTTGACCGAGAAGGGCAGTGGCTCAAGCTCAAGTTCCCGCATGGTACGGCGGGTTGGGTTCGAGAGGATCTGCTGGCTCCGGTGAGCAGTCTCGGCATTCGGCCGGTTTCTTCGGTCGTTGCTAAGGCTCCCGTTAAGTCGAAGGTTTCTTCTAAGCGCTCGACGGTTGTGGCTCGAGCAAAGACGAAGCCGACGCGGGTTGCTTCGGCACCGAAGAAGTCTTCTCGGTTTGGCCGGAAGTCTAGCGGCGGCGGAATTGTTGGAACTCCGGTTGCGGGTGGCTCGCTGCTGGCGAAGGCCGAGAGCTTCCGCGGGGTTCGATACAGCTACGGCGCGATGTCGCGGTCGGCTACGGACTGCAGCGGATTCACTTCCCAGGTTTTCCGAAGCGTTGGCGTGAAGCTTCCTCGGACCAGCCGCGAGCAGGCTCGGGTTGGGGCGAAGGTGGACAAGAGCGGGATGCGCGAAGGCGATCTCGTGTTCTTCCGAACCACGCGCGGTAACCGAATTTCCCACGTTGGCATCTATGTTGGCAACGGCAAGTTTATGCATGCCAGCAGCGGCAAGGGCCGGGTTCGAACCGACTCTTTGAGCAGCAGTTACTATGCCAAGCGGTTTGTGACCGCTCGACGCGTGGTTTCGAAGAAGGCCGTTTCGAACACGGCGGCCAAGCCTAAGGCTCCGGTGGAGAAATTCCCGGACAAGGTTCCGGCTCTGGAGCCAGCGGCTTCGGTTCTCGGCAAGAAGTAACTTCCTTTGTTTGCCGCTGATGGCAGTCGGCGGCAAACATCTGTCATAATCTACCGTTCGCTCCGGTCGTCTAGCGGTTAGGACATCGCCCTTTCACGGCGAAGGTCGCGGGTTCGAATCCCGTCCGGAGTACCAAATCAATTTGGACTACAGTTCACGCTCCTGCTCCCCTACATTTGCTGATTGCCTTGGGGATGAGAAGTTTTTTCCCCGTCGAACTCAACGACGTGAATCAAGCCAAGCTGGTAGCAACGTGGGCCAGTGAGCTACACACTCCCAATAACCGATCTGCACAAGCTTTCAGTAGCCGAATGCGACGATTGCGTTCCCGACCGCAGCCGCTCGAGCGACGGCATCCGCGTATTCGCGACGGCTGGTCTCGGTCTCCTCATCCGTCGAGAGCGCCAGATCGATCCCTTGCAATCGAGCGTTTTCGCTCTGAACTTCCTCGGGAGTCATGTAGCTGATCTCTGGCACATCGTCGCTGCGCGGCAACTTAACCGGCTTGCGCCGCCGCGACAAGGGCGTCTTGAGTTTCAGGTGGGTTAAGAGAATGTCACCCTCGATCGTCGCCAGATGCTCGCCGATGGTTCGGGCAATACACTCCAACGCATACCCGTATTGGTAAGTCCAGTCTTCGTCCTTCACGGTGAGCTTTCCGTCGATGAGCTCCGAGATTGCCTGCTCAAGCGGCAACAGGTCGGAGTCTCCGGCTTCGTCAGGCTCTTCCCATTTCCACGCCGCAACTGTCCCTGCCTGCATCTCATCGGTGATGACGTTGATGTAATCCCCGGCAAGGGCGAACTTAAATTGTGGCGAGCCTTTCCGCAGCTCGACGCAATGCAGTTTGACTCCATGATTCTCAGTCTTCTTCAGCTCCGTTCGCAGTTCATCCGGAGTCACGCTCTCACCATTGAGCAGGAGCCCACCCTCTTTGCGGAATACGAGTTTGATCGGCCAAACGGTCTGATCACCGGCGTCGCTGGAATGATCAATGGCTTGGCGCTTGAGCTCCTCGTCTTTTGAGCCGACAGCCTCTTGGAGCTTGCGGAGGTCGACTGCGATTAATGTCGTCGATGAACTCATGTCTGCTTCTCGTGAACGCAGGGAACCTCGCCGCTGTCGTCCTGGTTAAGGTGCACATTACCGAAATGCGCGCTTTTGATGCATCAGATTGCACTTGCGCGAACTGGTCGCTTCATCGGTCCTAACTCTTTCATGGCAGGCTAGACGTCCGGCGAGCTTTGGACGGTCACCGGATTCCTCTGCTGCGCGAGACCACTTGCCAAAGTGCCACCTGAGCCTGCTCTCAAGAGTTTGCAAATGGTACGGCAAGGAGTACCAGGTCCCCTTTTGGGTCTCGGACCGAATTAATTAACGTTCCCCCCCAGGCGGATTAATTAATTACAGCCCCTTTTAGGTTCAACGGCGTCGCTTTGCGTGGCCCTGCATTCTTCGAACGCTTTGTATGGCCTTGCGTGGCTTTGGGTGGCCTTGTGTTGCTTCGGAGTCCGATCGCGCTGACGACGGGCGCAGGGGTGGGGGCGTTTCGAGCGGGCAGCTCATGGCGCCAAAAATTTATTCTTTAATGTTCCCGCCTTAGGGCGGAGTGTAAATTTTCGTTTTTTCGCGCGATGGTCCACAACCGTATAGCTAGCCAAACGGGCCAAAGTAAATCAGGGAGATACTAAGACGTTCGGCTGACGGCTGACTCGACTTTCAAAATTGAAAGTCATTGTTTGTACTCGTTGACCAAGCTTTCCAAAGAGCGGTTTGAGGTGATGGCGTCGTGGGGAATCAGGACGTACGCCCAGGGCTTTCCGCCATGGGCTAATTCATACTCACTAGCCCGCTGGCACCACACGGTCGCTGCGCGCGCTTTTGCTTGGACCACTTCGTCGGTCATTTCGGAAGAAGCTTTGGGTTCGCAAAGAAGTTTATGAGTCGGGGTTTCCACCACGAAGTCGGGCTCGTAGGGAACGTCGCGGTTATAGAAAATCTGGAACTGCCTCGGGGCGGGCTTAAGCCAGCGGACTCCTTCAGTTGCCTCAAGAATGCGGGCGAACATGAGTTCACCCTCGTACGACTGAAACTTCTGAACCAGATACAAGCATCGCGTAAACCCGCCGAATGCCATCCGTCTAATTGCTTGCCGATCCGTTACGGGGGCACGGAAATCCCGCACGATTTCACCGTGCGGGATCTCTATAGCCAAATCTTTCAAGTTGAGCATGCCGGGGCTCACCTTCACTTCAAACCCGTCTTGTTTTTCCCACGCGTGTTCCTGCATCTGCGCATGCACGGTGGACGCTAGGCTCTTCTGGTGATATTGGAGTACGTTCCGAACATCATCCTCAGAACTCAGATAGCTGCGAACATGTCCGACAACTTGACCAGCAAGATCATAAAGCAAGTCTGCTTGGCTATCGTAATGCACATCATCGAAGTCGATGAGGTTGCGGACGATGTAGTTTTCGAGCCGGTCCTCTTGGACGCCGCTCGGATCGGTGATCAACATTGTTCGCTCCTGCGTTCGGAGCCATTGAATTAGGATGTCCCGTGCGACCGGTTGCGGCCGAACCGATGTCAGATTCAGGAGGAATGGGTTAAACCCACTCGTGACTTCTCCTAGTGGAATGACAACAATGCGAGGGTAGGAGATAGTGCCGTTGACAAACGCCTGCACCGCGGTATGAACGACCTCCTGCACTTTTGGGAGGTCAAACATGTCTTCTAGTTTCCCTTGCCCCAGATCGTACGTGGCGGTGACCTCCCGGACGATCTTTGCTTGCACCTCCGGGTTCATTAAGTCGGCGGTTCGCGGAAGGTAGGTGATGGCTTTCGCAACGGCTTGGGCAGCCTCGGCCAACTTTTGCTCATTAGGGTCGGTAAAGACCATCGCGGACTGGGTTGCGTTTTTGTCTCCACCACTCCGCGGCTGGTAAGCCGGGGCTACCGCGAGCACCTGGGGCCTCTGCGTTGGGATGTCTTTCCCGACCTCGACGCCGCGCCGAATGATCGAATTAGGATCGTTGGCCCGTTCGATGACCTCTTGAAACCGGGCGTGAGCCGACACGAACAAAGTGTCTAGCTCTTTTTTGCCGGTCCGCTTGCCATAAGGTAAGCGCAAGCCACGCCCCAAGGTTTGCTCGGTCAAAATTTCTGAGGCCGAAGCCCGCAACGGCACAATGGTGAAGAGGTTGGAAACATCCCATCCTTCGCCGAGCTTGTTGACATGAATTACAATTTCTGTCGATTCCTTCGCATCTTCGACTTTAAGAAGACGCTGAACCATCTCGTCTTTCATTTCGCCGGCTTGATTTGAGTGAACCACCGCGACCCGACCGGCATACCGTCCGTCAAAAAACTCCTCGCTCCGGATGAAGCCAAACAGCTGGTCTGCATGGGTCGTGTCCTGGGCAACCACAAGCATGAACGGCTTTACAAGCGGCTTGTCATTCTCCAAAGCATAGACCTGAAGGTCTGCCTTAACTTTCTCGTGGGCGTGGACGCCATCTTCCAGCATCAACTTCTCCAGTTGATCACGTGGCACGTCTTTTGGATTGAAGTCTTGGCGCGTGAGAGCAGCGGCTTCTTTGATGAAGCCATCCTGCAACGCAGAGGAAAGAGAATAGGAATAGATGACGTTTTTAAAACGGGCACCGCTAGGCCCGGTGGACTTCGCGGTGGCCGTTAACTCAAGACCCAACACCGGTTTTAGGTTGTTGATTGCACGGATACCGGCGGATGCACGGTACCGGTGCGCTTCGTCCATTAACAGGACAAGGTCTGGCAGGCTCGCAAGGTAGTCGTAGTAGCCCGAACCAATAATTTCGCGACCCGCCTTGTGGATGCGTGCCTCTGATCCTTTTCTAACATCCGTATTGATCTTAGAGACGTTGAAAACGTTGATCGTGATTTCGTCAAACAGCCGGTCAGATCGTGCACCCCGTCCGTCTTCGAAGTTCTCCCCCGTAACCACAAGGGGAGCGTTGAGCGCGAAGTCTGCAATACCATGGAACACGTACTTGGGCGTGTTGGGGGTGAAGTCTCGGATGAGTTTTTCGTAAATGGTCAAGGAAGGGGCGAGGACAAAGAAGTTGCGGACCCCTTGCGCCTGAACCAGGTAGGTAATGAATGCTCCCATAAGTCGCGTCTTACCGACGCCGGTGGCCAGTTCGAAGCAAAGCGAGGGAAAGTCACGCTCGAAGTCTTTTACGTGGCCAAATTCGTCGCTCACGCGTCGCAACGCCTGTTTCAAGTCTTGATCCTTAGTGAGCTCAAGAATTTCCCCTAAGCGGGCAAGTATTTCGAGCGACTCTCGCTGAGGTTTTCGCAGACTGAGTCGTGCACTGATGGCATTAACGGCTCGGTTCATTCAGCATCCAACCCTTCAGTCGCGGTGAAAAGGCCACCAAATTGCTCAGCCTTGTAACCAAGCTTCCTAACCCGCTCTTCGTATTCATTCCAATTCCACTGGCATTTGTTAAGTACAGCTTTTGGAATTTTCTTAACGGTCAAGTTAGGGAACACGTCAGGGTTACCGCGAAACGCTGCGCAACAGATGAGAAGTGTTTGTTCATCACCAACTTCTTCACTGATCGCCGCCAGTTGCTCCTGAGTCAGTGTTTGAGTCGTGACGAAGACGAAGTCAGTGTCCGGGCTCTGTCCGTGCTGCCAGTAACGTTCCGCACTGGGAGCATAGGTAAAGCCTTCGAGTTTGCAGACCGCTTCGGCTAACATTTCTCGATTGAACTCCGGGTTGATAACTTCGTTGCCGTACTTGTCGGTCGTAATCAGCGAGGGTGCTAACCGGCAGTAGCGGAAACCGCCTCCGCCCTTCCAATTAGTTTCCTTAGTTATTCCGCCCTGGTCCTCGCCGTCGATTACTTTTCGGAGGCGGGGAATGATATGGGTATGGCAGTGCTCGCCCAACTCAACCATGATCCATCGACGGCCCATCTTGTGGGCGACTGCCCCGGTGGTACCAGAGCCGGCAAAGGAGTCCAACACAATATCACCTTTTCCTGTCGACAATTGAAGAATCCGTTGAATAAGCTTCTCGGGCTTTGGAGTGTCGAAAGAATTAGCGTCTCCAAACAAGCCTTTGATTTCGGCTTTCGAAGTTCTATTGGAACCGCAGTCGGAATGTGTCCAAATGGTTTCTGGGGGTCTGGCTAGGTCACCGTCTCCATAGATTCTGTAGTAGGGCGTCCAGCCATTTCTGCCCTTGACCCACTCAATTAACGCCCGATCCTTAATCGTTCTCTCTTTGCCCCAACGCCACCGCCCGTCTGAGCCATCCTTACGTAATGGAAGCACGACCGTTCCGTCTGGAGCGGACATTTCAAAGAAGAGAGTCGGCCTAGCCTCTCTTGAGTCGTCACCTCCCATAGCTCTTAGAGGTTTGAGATAGTACGGCCGTCCCGTTTCGTCAACTTTATCATAATGTGCAGCAAGCTCTCCTTCCTCGGGCAGTTTAGAAAGTTGAAGGAACTTCTTGTCCTTGGCGTAGACCAAAACGTGATCATGACGCACCGAGAAGAACTGCGCATCCATTCGCGGACTATCCGACTTTTCCCAGATTACGTCTGCAATAAAATTCTGCCTGCCAAATACCTCGTCGCACAAAACCTTGCAGTAATGCGCTTCTCCATCGTCCAATGTTATCCAAATCGACCCGTGCTGGGCTAAGAGGGTCCGTAGGATCACGAGTCTATCGCGCGTCAGAGAAAGCCAAACGGAATGTTCCACACCATCATCGTAGTGTTCGAATGCCGAACCAGTATTGTATGGAGGATCAATGCAAATGCACTTGACCTTACCGGCGAAGTCTTGCTCCAATGCCCTCAGCGCAAGCAGGTTGTCCCCAAAGATGAGCCGATTATCGAAAATGTCGTTCTCGGAAACTCGCCGATCTGCGTGATATGACCTGGTGGGATCCTCTAGTAGGATCCTTGGCTCCAGTTTGGGCCGAACATCCTTTCCTACCCATGTAAGCTCTAGTTTTCCTGCCACTCGCTTTCTCCCAATGAAATTTTCAAGGCGCCAGCAATTGGCCGATCAGAGTTCTCTCGAGTGAACCGACTGACAAGGTCATCGAAAGCTGTTGTCTGTCCTGGTACATACTCCCGTGCTCGCTCAATAAAAGCTAACAACCTGCTAGGGCAACACAACAGCTCAGAAAAGGTGATCCCTGGTGGACTTGAGGTATTCACAGCAAGACTCGGGGGGCTCACCGGAACAGCGGAGGGTAAACACAAGTGTATGGAAGACTTGGAAGACCCACGCATACCTGCAAGACAAGGAGCAAGTCTGGGAGTAGCCATATATAACGCATATACTGGCACTACTCCAATGGTACTGGCAAAGGACAGAAGTTGACGTTGTTGAGTGGCAGGAACGTCAAATCTGTACCTCGAGGCCGTTCTCGACGTTACCTCTTTCGTTCGCTTTGCCTGAACAAGCATCGAAATCCATGTACTAGGCGAGGTTTCCAGCGTCCAAAGCCAGTCCGCCCCTGAGACACTATTCTCGACATATTTGGTGAAAGTAACAATTTCAACAGAACGCCTGAATCTGTAGCCAAGGTCCAGAACCATGGCCTCGGTCATTGTTTCTTCTCCAACTCGAAAGTCACGGGCTCCTTTACTTCCAAGCGTCCGCAAGCCACGGTAGGTAAGGTGTCTCGAAATCCGCTCTTCTTTGTTCAAGAAACTCTGTATCAACCGTTCCGAGTGGAACCCGATTTTGCATTGCGTCGCGATTCTTTGCCGTAGAGTTCGCATCGTAATTTGCTTAGAAGATCGCTAAGAGATCGAATTCTTGTCCAAATTGATCGGCTTTGACATTGTTCCCAAACATGATCTCGGCAAGGCGATTTTGCCAGTCATCCGGCTCGCCAGTTATTTGACCCCTGACGCCTAGCGTAGTGGCAAGCGACCTTACCTCAGATTCGCTAAGACCGCGAATAAGTTCCAGGCCAGCTCGCTTGCGAAGAGCTAGATTGGCAATATTTGGTAGCTTTAAGGCTAGAACGCTACCAAGATCGAAGACCCCTCCATTCCAGAATATTTGGTGCTGAATTCCTCCTTCAAGCCACGCTGGGCAGTCTTTCAGATCACCTCGAGGAGTCAGACCGATTCGTAGGACTCGAGCACCGTTCGCAACACCAAAATTTCGCTCAACTATACATCTTGGCCGCTGATGATATATCTCTGACTCGATCAAGATGACAGTCTTTGCCGCCCTAAGCGCATAAGCAGCATCTTGCTTCCACGGCGCTCCGTTCGGAAGATCGTCGCTGAGGAAGCCCTTGATACCGGCGCTTTGCAGAGCTGTATGTAAAGACTGGGCTTCGGCTAAAGCGCCTCCACTATGAAAGGAAATGAAGTAGGGCTCTGCCTTGAGGGTTCGAAAATCGTTGATAAGGCTCATTGGTATTCCAGTTACTTTATATTTGACTTCAAGCAAATAGGTATCTTCGTCAAAGTCAAACCCATCATCGAGGTGAAAACCGGTGTCAGGGTTCCTTCGATACTCACACCGCTCCAGAATACCAATCGCAAGAAGGGCGTCAATCACACTGATGTTAGGATATGGGTTTCCAGCGTCTAGTGCTTGGACTTCCTCCTGTGAGTAAACAATCTTTGGCCAAGCCATCGCGATCACAGCTTCGGCTTGCTCAATCCGTTTCGTAATAATACTGTATTCAAGGGGCAGCGCTGAGGATCGCTGAAATAACATGGTCCGCCACCTCCCGAGTGACTCGTGTTCCGAACGAGAAGATTGCTCGCCCCGCATCAACATAGAACGGCGCTTGTTGCGCTTGATCATCAAAGTGCAAGGCACCATGTTTGAACTCCCATTGCCTAACCAAGTCCTCAACATTCCGGGAGGAAGGGTTCCGTTGCCCCATTGCCCTTGTTAGGTCTACGACCGTTCCGTCCGGCTCTTGCTGAGACACTTTCCGGGGGGTGATGTGCGTTCCCCACAGTGCGGTGATGCCGGAAGCAATATTTCCAAGCGGCGGAAGCGGTGAGCCCAGCTCACTTGCAATTCGCTCCCTCACCGCTTCAATCTGGTGCGTGGGGCGCACTTTCTGATGGATTGCTCTTGTAGTGATCGTTGCGTAAGGCATGAAAAGCCCTACTTCAACCTGCGAGAAGACGGGCACATTAAGGAGTTTATACGCTTTGAAACTGTACGCTTGGTCGTTTATTTCGTCCTCATAGGACTGATCACTGTCATAGACTTCTGCTTCGGCCTCGCCAACGTAGAGTAGCTTCAATGTCTCGGACTCCGTGTTCATCGTGCTGTCAATAATCTGGTTTGTAGAAACTTCTTGTTGCGAAGCGATGAGACTCTGAGTTTGTTCATGTTTGCGACCAAGATCAGCTCGATTCGGATCGCTCAAGAATGGACCCAGAGCTGAAAGGGCAACATGATGATTGCCTTTGAACTCTTCACCCATCAAGTTCCAGCACGCTGTCCGAAACTGCTGCACGGTCATCTGGAGATCAGTTTCGGTTAGTTGCCCAAGGATGTCCGCTTGACTTCTTCCCTTGATTCCTCGCTCGGAATGGGCTGTCCTGAGGAAAGCTCGGACGTTCTGGAGTGCAGCACTTTCCAGAAACTCGCGATTGAGGACACCGTTGCTGACAATAATCATAAAGGGAACGCGCCCTCCATTGACGCAAGGTTAAAGTCGACACATTCTGCTTGCACTTCTGACTTTAACTGCCAGCGGATCATGAAGATGGCCTTATCTTGTACCACCTGCTTGAGTTGCGCTTCGACACCATCAATTAGGGCTTCCTTTTTTAAGTCGATGTCATCTTGAGTCTTGTACAGTTCGAGTTGCTTACGGTCACGCTGCTTCTCGACTTCGCGCAGCTCCTTTTGTATTCCCAGTTTCTGCTCAAGTGCTTGGGCCGTGCGAAAATCTTTCTTGAGTTGGTTGACTCTTGCCCGCAAATCCTTGATGTCGACTTCTAGCCCGTGCTTTAG
The DNA here is from genome assembly GCA_027485645.1 of bacterium. GTDB lineage: Bacteria > Armatimonadota > Fimbriimonadia > Fimbriimonadales > Fimbriimonadaceae > Fimbriimonas. The sequence continues at coordinate 761,319 of JAIXQR010000007.1, read as the reverse complement.
GTCGTCGGCCCAACGCTCTAACTTGTCGATTTCATCCGTAAAGAACGAAGCATTCCGGGCTTCACGTTCGCCCAGAACGAGACTCTGAGCCTGGGCGATCTGCACCTTCAATCGAGCTTCTATGTCGTCCGCCGCAAGAGCGGGTTCCCATGCTTTAGCATGCAGACCGAGAAGCGCTTTGGCAAACTTCCAGTGAAGAGGATTGCCCGACGCATCCGTAGCGGCAAACAGAAGTCGCTCTTCTTCGTCCACTTCCGATTTGATCTCGAGCTTCGAGATAATGAGGTGTCCAGTCTGGCCTACCTGGGACTCCAATAGGACATTACGGCCGAGTGACTGGTCGTAAGAAAATGCGAGTTTGGCGGGACCTAACTGGCGTTCCTTGGCGCGTTTGATCATCGCTTCGGCCAACGGATGGCCGAGGCGAAGGGTTCTCGCTCCCTCGGATCCTTGCCGCGTCAGCATGACGTACCTTCCGGGCTCGACATTGCTCCAGCCGTCTGGCACCGTCCGTAATGTGAATGCACATCCGGCATCGTCGAAGTCCGCATGGTCGGTAAGTTCGGATTTGGCGAGTCGGAATAGTAACGATTCCAGTTCGCCCATTTGCGCTTCCGCTTCTCGCTTTCGCAGTCGTAGGCGTTTGCGTACGGTTTCGTCCAGATTGGTCAACACGTCTTGCGCGACTTGCTTCATTCGGTATTGAATCTGCTCTTCCAGCTCACCTTGGAGGGCATTGAAAGCTTGATCAATCTCTGCATCCGTACGGCAGGATTGGTAGATGGCGAGAATTCTTTGCTCAAAATCAACGCCGGATTCCAGCGCTCCGAGGATCTCGTCCGATGAACCGAAAACTCCATCGAAAAGTTTGAATTTTTCGTTGAGCAAGTCGAAGACGCGCATGTCGGCTTCGTTGGATCGGTTTAGGAAGTTGATCACGACAACGTCATGCTTCTGTCCGTAGCGGTGGCAACGGCCGATGCGTTGTTCGATACGCTGAGGATTCCACGGAAGGTCGTAGTTCACGACCAAGCTACAGAACTGAAGGTTAACACCTTCGGCAGCGGCCTCGGTGGCGATGAGGATGTCCTTGTTCAGCTTGAAGTCTTCGACGAGGGCCGCCCGCAAGTCGACGGCCTTGTTCCCGGTGACGACGCCCTCGCCTTTGTGTCGTTCGAGCCAAGTTTTATAGATGGCACCCGAGCGATCGTCTGCGTTTGTTCCATTGACAGTGAGGAATCGACCGGCGTAGCCGTTTTCGTTTAGAAGGTTGACGAGGTATTCCTGGGTTCTCCGGCTTTCGGTGAAGATGACAGCCTTTTGTGCGGCACCAAGGTCTTGTAGTTTTCCAAAGCCGCTGCGAAGCGCCTCCAAGAGGGCGGTGCCTTTCGCGTTTACGGTGATCGACTCAGCGAGCTTTCGGTACTGGGCAAGTTCTTTTAGCTCAGCAAGAATTTGCTCCGTGTCGCTTGCGTCCGTGCTGTTGGCAACGTCTTCGTTAGATGCTTGCAGCTCTTCTGCAATTTCGTCGAGCGTTTCGAAGTCATCTTCAAGCGAACCGGTAATGTCCGGGTTCTTTTCTTTGATTCGCTCGATCATTCGGCCGAGGGTCTGACCGATGGCAAAGGTAGAGGACGCCAGCAACTTCCGAAGAACTAGAGTCATCAGCTTGCGTTGGCTAGCAGGAAGTGCCTGAATGTTGTCTCGCTGGAGGTACTCCGAAACGAGCATGTACAACCGTTGTTCTTCGTCGGTTGGGGTGAAGTCTTGGGTAATAGGGATACGGGCCGTGAACTTAACGTACTCCTGTACTTGACGTCTTAGAGTTCTTTGGCAGATTGGTTCTAGGCGGAGTTTTAGGTCTCTGAGTTCCCGCTGTTCTAGCGGACCGCGCATGTATCGAGCTTTGAACGCGTCGACGTCTCCGAAAATGTGATCGTCAACCAGGCTTACAAGGCCGAACAATTCGAGAAGGTTGTTCTGAAGCGGGGTCGCCGTGAGCAGCACGATGGGCCGTTGGCTTACTGCCCGCTTGATGGCCGCGGCGATTTTGTTTCCGGGTTTCCAGACGTTACGAAGACGGTGGGCTTCATCGATTACCACGAAATCCCAGGGGACAGACAGGACCTGGGTCTCCTTGCTTTGGACGAAGTTGTATGAGCAAATTACGACCTGATTTTGTGGCCTTAGGGGGTCAACGGCTTGCTTCTTGCGGGCGTTGAATTCTTTGCCGTCTAGGACAAGAGAGTCCAGATGGAATTTATCCGCCAGTTCTTGTGCCCATTGCTTGCGGAGGATTGTGGGGCAGATGACCAAAATTTTCCGCTTTCGCTCCGCCCAGAGCTGGGAGATAAGCAGTCCGGCTTCAATGGTTTTGCCAAGGCCAACCTCGTCGGCAAGGATAGCGCCGCGAGACAGAGGTGATTTGAATGCGAATAGGGCGGCATCTACTTGATGCGGGTTCAGGTCGACCGTGGCACTATACAGCGACGCTCCGAGCTTATTCGGATCGTCGGAGGCACTTTTTCGAGTCAGTTCGTGTGCAAAGTAGGCCGCGTGGTAGGGCGTGAGCATCCTTTCAACTCTCACAGAATACCATTCTCTAAGATATCGTCTTAGGATTGACCGGCACGCGATTTCGCGGTGCCGCTTTGATCGTTGCCAGCGTACGAGTTGGGCATGGAGATAATCTGCCCGGGGTTTTGTACCGGTGCACGCTGAGCGATTTGTGGTCGGGGAAGCCAAGCGCGGTTTTTGATTTGGAGCTCCTTGAACATTGAGGCTCTGCGCAGAGTCTTCCTCTGTCCATCGCGATCAGGTCCGGCAAATTCGGAGACTCTAACCGACCCGGTTGGTCGTGCTTTTGGGGCCGCGAGGGCCGATCATGATCTGTCCGCGCACGGAAGAATTCGTGCATCGTCTTCATCGGAGAAATAAGAGTGTAATGACTAGTTTTTGTATTGGCGGTGGGCGGGCTCTGCGCTATGCTCCCATACGATGGAGGCCTTGTGCTGCGACTGATTTATCCGGCGTTCGTGTTTCGTGCGCTCTGCAAAGAGGGCCACGACCCGGTCCGCCTGCTTGCAAACACGGGATTAACGGAGGCTGCTTTCTCCGATCCGAGGTTCTTGACCGAGTTACCGCCACTTCGTCGGTTCTTTTTGAACGCAATGGAACTGACGGGTGAGCCGCACCTTGGTATTCGGCTGGGCGAGCAGTTTGAAGCCAGCTTCATTGGCCTACCGGCTTACGCCGCGATGAACGCAGCGAGCTTCCAGGACGCACTGGCGGTGTTGAGTCGCTTCTTCTTTATGGCGTTTCCGGCAATAGAGTTCACGTTCTTTGACGAGGAAGCGGAGGTCCGACCTGGCGAATTCGCGATTCGGCTTCGGCCGGAATTGCCGCTTGCGGACATCTCATATTTTGCGTCCGTGAGTGCCTTGGTGGGCTGCGAGGGTCTTTGCAAAGCAATCCTTCGCACGCCGAACGCTGCGCTGCGCGGTGAATTGAGTGTCCGTAAGCCCGAGGGATGGGCCGAGGTCGAAGGAAAAATTGGCTTTCCAATTCGATTTGAGGCCCCGGAAATCCGGCTGTTTCTGTCCGCCGAGCTTTTGTCGACAAAACTGCCGGGAGCAGATCCGCTTAATCATCCTCGCTTAGTTGCGCTTTGTGAAAAAGTTGCGGAGAAGGCGCAAGGCGAACCGACACCCGTCGTGCGAGTCACCCGGTTCCTCAAAGAAGGGCAGAACCTTGCTTTACCGCTCTCGGAGGTGGCGGCGGCCCTCGGCTATTCCGAACGAAGCTTACGCCGTCATCTTGAGCAGTCGGGCACAACATTTCGAGACCTGACGAACGAGATTCGAGAGCGCAGGGCTCGCGCCATGCTAGCGGGTTCAGACATACCGATTCAGACCATAGCGTCCGAGTTGGGTTTTGAGACCGCTTCTAACTTCGCAAGGAGTTTTAAACGGTGGACCGGAAAATCGCCTTCGGACTTTCGCTCGGTGGGAAATGAGAACGACGGTTCCGGTCAAAACTGAATAGTCTTTGGCCGTCCTAGAACTTCAAGGGGCGGCCTGCTCTCCTCATACTCAATGCTAACTCATTAGCCGTACCTTCTTGTCGCAAATAGACGCGGTTAACGGCACGGGTGAGGTGGCAAGTCATGAACATAAACGGTTTCCTATGCAGCCCAAGTGTGTCAATCGCGCGATCGTTGTCGGCAGGAGCCCGTGTCGGCATTTTCGCTTTAGTTTTGTTTGCCAGTACAGGTTTCGCCCAAGCACAACAGCCGCCTAGCTCCCCAGATTCATTGAAGCCGCCACAGGAACCTCAGGCAACAAAGGATGCGCCCGCGAAAGATAAGTGGGTCTGGGAAGTCACCCCTTACGTTTGGGCCACCGGAGTCGGAGGGTCGATCCGACCATCGGCGGCTGGGCGGACCGTCGAGTTCCAAGAGTCATTCTCGGATGTGCTGGAAGACTTGAACAGCGCCTTCTTTCTGGCTGCTTCCGCGCGAAAGGGTCGCCTCGTCTTGGTTGGCGATTTAAGTTTCGTGGACCTATCCCAATACGGAGTCGTCCCGCCGGACACAAGGGCGCGCGGGAGCCTGCGGCAAGTTTCGTTGACCATGGCCGTCGGGTACCGAGCCGTCGCCAAGAAAAAGACGATTCTCGACACGTTCGTGGGTTTCCGGTCTTGGCTTCTGAAGCCTGCAGTGGAATCCGCTTCCGGTAGCTTCGAAGCTTCTCGGGAGAAAAGTTTTACGGACATGGTCGTCGCGATGCGTCGGAGTTTCCGGATTTCGGATGACTGGTCGATCCTCCTTTACGCGGACGCAGGCGTCTTTCGAATCGGATCGCATGAGACCCGCCAGTTTGTTGGCACTATCAGTTATCAGGCGAGCCGTGACTTCTTCCTTTCACTCGGCTATCGCGAGCTTTCGGTGGACTACCGCCAAAACGGTGCTCGCGTAGATGCCGAGCTCTCGGGTCCGATCCTCGGAGCGACTTGGCGATTCTAAGGGTGGGCAAAGGATGAATATGAACAATCTTCTAAGCGAATCTTTAGGGTCTATGCAACGAGCATTGGTTCTCGTAGCCCGCGCGGTCTTCTCTACGGCGGTCTTTGGCTTCGCAGCGGTCGCTGCCGCTAAGGGGCAAGATGCACGCCCCAACATTCTTGTTGTGCTATTTGATGACGTGGGCTTCATGGATTTTGGGGCTTATGGAAGTGACACACGAACTCCGAAGATCGACGCTCTAGCCAAGAAAGGGGTGATCTTATCGCGTTTCCACTCTTCTCCATTTTGCGGGCCAAGCCGCGCGATGCTCCTAACCGGTATGGACAATCACCAGGTCGGCATGGGGACACTTGTGGAAACGGTAACCGAAGAGATGCGGCGTCAGCCGGGCTACTCGATGCTCTGGAAAACGAATCAGAAGACGGTTGCAAGCCTACTTTCGGAAGCAGGCTACAGAACCTACGTTGCTGGCAAATGGGGAATTGGCGAAGCAGGTGCGAATCTTCCTAACAAATTCGGGTTTGACCGGTCCTACGTGATGGACGCGACCGGTGGAAGCAATTACAACGCAAAGCCGTATCTGCCCGGTTACCACGATGTGGGCTGGTTTGAAGACGGCAAGCCGGTCACGCTACCCTCGGACTACTATTCCTCCCGCTCCCTTGTTGACAAGATGATTAACTACATCGATGCGGGGGACCCGAAAGAGCCATTTTTTGCGTTTCTGCCGCTACAGGCCGTCCACATTCCAGTTCAGGTGCCGAAGAAGTACATCGACTCCTATAACGGGGTGTTTGACGCCGGTTGGGATGTCATGCGTAAGGCTCGGCTGGAGCGTGCCATCAAACTTGGTCTTGTCCCGCCCACCACGAAACTCGCACCAGCACCCAAAACCCACCGCGCGTGGGACGATCTTACGCCCGAGGAAAAGTCCCTCGCGGCTCGAGAGATGCAGGTTAATGCGGGAATGATGACGGCCGCCGACGAGCATGTCGGACGTTTGCTAGAGAGCTTGGAAACCGCCGGCAAGCTCAAGAACACGATCGTCATCATCACGTCGGACAATGGTGCCGAAGCAGCGGTTACCAAGTTCAAAGGGTTACAGAAGGTGCTAGTGCGAGGAATTGAGGCGATTGAAGGCTTTGACACCTCGCCGGAGAATATGGGGCAGATTAACAGCTTGACCGCCATTGGGCCCGAATGGGCTTCGGTGTCTTCTGCGCCGTTCCACCTATACAAATTCTATGGGAGCGAAGGGGGCTTGCGTGTTCCGTTCATTGTGGCCGGCCCTGGGATTAAGGCGACTGGCATTTCAGACGCACCAGTTCACGTAGCGGATTTGGTGCCGACGATCTTAGAAGCCGCGCGAGTACCTTATAACGCTTCCGACTTTTATGGGCGCAGCGCCTTTCCGGTTTTGGCCGGTGAGGGGGCAAGTAGCCGAACCGAGGACGAAGGGTTTGGCTTTGAGGTAAGCGGTAATGCTGCGCTTTACCGTGGAAAATGGAAGATCACTCGCCTGTCGCCTCCTCTGGGTGACCGCAAGTGGCGACTCTATGACCTTTCACAAGATCCGGGCGAGACCACAGACTTGTCCGCCGATAATCCGAAGTTGTTCGAAAGCATGCTGGCAGAGTATCAGTCTTACTCGAAAAGAGTCGGTGTTATTGAACTTGGTCCAAATGACTCGGCCTTTAAGCAACTTTTCAAAAACGTCGCTACCAAAGCCCTTCACAAGTATTGGCCTCATGCGCTCGGAGTGATCTTGGCACTTGTTGGCATCGTGTACCTCACAATCCGTGCGGTTCGGAAACTTGTGCGACGAAGACGTTCAAAATCCGGCACTGGTCAGCCGAAGTAAGCGAAAACATCCTAAGGAGAACACCGATACTATGCACTGGAGCCTTTACCTTCTTGGCGGACTTGTAGTCATTCTTGCAATCATCCTCTGCTTTCTGCGTCAAATCCTTGCGGCGATGGGGCTACATCGTCATTACACTATTCCCAGTTTTGATCTTAAGGGACGACGCGCGCTAGTCGTGTGTACGAACCACAATCGCTTGGATCCGCGCAATCAGGATACCGGTGCCTTTGGTTCGGAATTTACGGTTCCTTACTATGCTTTCATAAACGCTGGAATGGATGTAGATATGGCCTCGCCTAAAGGTGGAGAGATTCCAGTGCAGCCTCCAAGTTGGTCATGGCCACTCTCATGTGAAGATGATCGACGGTTTATGGCGGACAAAGACGCCATGGCGAAGCTGAAGAATTCCATAAAAATCAGCGACGTAAGACCGGAGGATTACGATGTCATCTTCATGGCCGGTGGCTGGGGGGCGGCCTATGACCTGATGCAGAGTGAGGAGCTTGCCGACCTTGTTACGCGTGCGAACGCTCAGGGCAAAATTCTTGGTTCAGTCTGTCACGGAGCATTGGGTCTGTGTAGCGCCAAGGGTACGGATGGCCAACCGTTGGTACAGGGTCGTCGCGTTACCGGTGTCACTAATAATCAGATTAACACTTTCGGCATTGCAGTTACCCCTAAACACCCAGAAGAAGAGCTGAAAAAGGCTGGCGCAATCTACGAGTGCCAACATGGACGTTTGGATCCATTTATGACCCACACAAGTATCGATGGAAACCTGATAACAGGTCAGAACCAAAACAGTGGATACGAGACGGCACACCGCATCTTAGAAAAGCTTGCTACTCAACGAAACGTGTAGGACTTCCTCTAGAACCGGTAAGGGATAAAACATGCAGAAGCACACAGTTCTACAACCCGACTGGAACCGGATTGATCAGGCCGCTCTCGGCCTGATCTACGGATCGATCACTGTTCTGAGCCTGCTTCTGGCATTGGAGGAAGCTCCGGCGACACCACATCGGCCCGCCATCGTCCTGTTCGGATCGGTTTTGGCCGTGACTTTGGCAAAAGTGTTTTCAGAAGTCCTCGCCCATGCGGTGCAAACCCACGAACGAATACTGACACGAACGGCTTGGTCGACGGCATTGCGGGGAACTCGACCTATTCTCGCTGTCGCGAACGTGCCCACCTTCGTGATCCTAGCGGCAGGGTTTGGTTGGATCAGTTTTTCGCTTGCGGTGTCGCTTTCACAAGTGTTTTGCGTGGCCGTACTCGTCCTTCTCGGTATCCGCATTGGATGGGCCATCCACCCCAAGTCTTGGCTCCCTTTGGGTGGAGCAATCTTTGTTGGAGGCATTGGCTCTGCCTTGGCGGCGCTGAAGTTTGTCATTCATTGATCAGCTAGATCTGATCAATCCCAACCATATCCACCGAGCTGCCGGGCAGCTACGAATTTCGTTTAATACCGATTTTGAGAAGACCTATGAAGAAAATCAAGAAAGGACGCAAAGAACGGATACTTAAGGCTGCCATCATTCTGGCTTCGTTAGCTATTGCGATCTATTTCGGCACACCATCTGCCCTGAGGGTGTTAGGGTTGCATCCGCATTACGACATTCCGAATTTTAACCTCGCTGGAAAACGTGCTCTTGTGGTCACAACAAGTCAAGCAACTTTGGGCGACACCATGCAGGCTACGGGCGTTTTTGGGTCCGAAATGACCGTACCGTATTACGCATTTTTAGACGCGGGGCTTGAAGTTGACCTTGCCTCAATTAAGGGCGGCACAATTCCCGTTCAGCCGGGGTCAATGTCTTGGCCGATCGCTACTGCGGAAGACCAGCGCTTTCTTGTTGATAGGGCGGCTCAGAAGAAGTTCACAGACTCAATCCCCATCTCCCAGATCAATCCGGCGGACTACGATGTCATCTTCGTGGCCGGTGGCTGGGGTGCGGCCTATGACCTCGCGCAAAGTAAAGAACTCAGTAAGGTCATCAGCGAGGCTAGTGCCAGAGGCACGATCCTAGGATCTGTCTGCCATGGCGCGCTTGCCTTCGTCAATGCCCGCAATGTGGATGGCTCTCCACTTCTCGAAGGGCGTCGTGTGACGGCGGTGACCAACGTACAGATTAAGCAGCTTGGCATAGAGATCACTCCTTTGCATCCGGAGACCGAGTTGCGTTCCGCCAATGCCAAGTTCGAAGCAAGTACCGCGTGGCGCGATTTTTTTGCAACCCACACGGTGGTCGATGGCAACCTTGTGACGGGGCAGAATCAGAACAGCGGTTATGAGACTTCCCATCGTATCCTCGAGCTACTGGAGGCGCGATAGCGTGAAACTGTTTTGCAAGGCGATACCTTTCTTGGGTTCGGCTGTAGCAGTGATCTTTGTCTCGAGCACGATGCTCTGGCAGAACCGCGTCGGTTCCATTTCTTCCGTCAGTACGAGTGCACTCGACCCTAAAAACCTAGGTACTTTCGTGGAAATCCCTGGTGGAGAGTTCGTGCTGGGAGCAGATCCTCTTTATGCCGAGGAGGGCCCTCCCCAAAAGGTAATGGTTTCGCCGTTTCGGTTGCAAGCCCATGAGGTGACCAACAACCAATTTAATGCGTTTGTGGCGGCGACGGGCTACGTTACCGATGCCGAACGGAACGGGGGCTCCGCGCGGTTTAGGAAGAGTGAAACCCCCGAGGTCTTGCCGACTTGGTGGAGTATGGATTCTAAGGCGACTTGGCGAACGCCATATGGAGCAGGCTCCACCGTGGTCGGGCGATCGCTGCATCCGGTAGTGCATGTCACCCTAAACGACGCTCGAGCCTATGCAAAGTGGGCTGGCGGGCGTATTCCCACCGAAGTCGAATGGGAATACGCGGCGAGTCTCGGGCTGTTTGATCCAATGGACCCAGAATCAGGAGCGCGTCGTCGGGACGGCACGCTGCGCGCCAACGTCTGGACCGGGGTCTTTCCAAAGATGAATTCGCAAGAGGACGGTTATGAGGGCACGGCACCGGTAGGGAGCTTTGAACCTGGTGGGACCGGCGCGTACGACATGATCGGTAATGTTTGGGAATGGACCGATACGCCCATCGGCCCTCATTACGTAATCAAGGGGGGATCCTACCTGTGTAGCGAGAACCACTGCAAGCGGTTCAGACCTGCGGCACGCCAAGGCGTAGAAGCGGGTTTGAGCACCTCGCACATTGGCTTTCGAATTGTGATGGGTGGATACGAATCCCTGAAACATCGGCTTGAACCTGAAATGGCCAATCGCGCTAATGTTTGGAGTGCTACTCCGTCTGGTGGTAGCACTGAAACTAAAGGGGAGTGTCAGTGTTTCCGAACATCACGTGTTCCCCACCGAACCAACGACGTGATGGTGCATCGCGCCCCTAGTAGAGCTCTAAGGAAGTTTGCGTTTGTTGGAACTAGTCGGTCAGAAGTCACTAGTTCACGTCATACAACTTATCAAGACCCCGATTAAGGAAAACAATGAGAGGACTTATTCTAATACTAATCACTATATCGTTAACGATAACGGGTTGTGCAAAAGTTCAACAAATTCAGGCAATCCGAAAATATGAGCCAGTGTTCTCAAATGCCTCACAAGTGGACACTACAGCAAGCACGGTTGTATCCAAACGTGATAGTAGTGGACGGCAGGTCGGACTGATTTCTGCCTTTTACGGATTGGATGATGCTTTGCCCCGAGCAGCGGATCAGGGGATTTGGCCAGGAGCTGGAGGTTCAGATGGGATGCCCGTCATCTTTTCTCATGAAATCGACTACAAGACGATGCAGGCAGGAGACTTTCGGGTTACGACCGCATCTGGCAAAGTTGGGGAAATTTTGGCGGTAACTCTCGCTCCCGCAGATGATAAAGGAGAGCACAGGACGGTGCTCTTTGCCGGGAGCTATGGCAGTATTGATGACCAACCGGTGAAGGTGGAGGTTGTAGGCAACCTCCTGTCTATCGATGGAAAGCTCAATTTCAAGGGCGCAAGTGTCGAGGTCACGCCTCTCGAAGTCGGCGCATCGATGGTTTGGGCGGAAATGGTGCCAGAAGATGCCTGGGATATTGGTAAGAAGGCGACCCCTTTGCCTTGGGGCGGTGGCAGCGGGGCTGCCAAAGGAACGAAGCAAGTTGTTCGTGTGACTTGGAGCGGAGGCGTTAGTAAGCCTGGTGATGGTGAAGTGAATGACGTTGAAAGGCTCCTCTACAAAGTCACAGTTCGAGGTGACGATGGCCGTATAGTTGAGGTTACTCCTTTCGCACTGGCTGATTTAGGTGACGGGGATAACAATCATGAGCTTTGTTTGGACGTCGCTGGTACGCCGCTATCAGTTTCTTTTCCAGCGGGCAAGCTGCAGGATCCTAGGAAAGACCTTAACCCGAAAACAACGGTCAAGATCCAGAGGTAACCGAGGATTAAAGATTAGGGTTTCGATCTCTGGCAATGTAAATCGCGAACAATTGTTCAATCCGGTAGGGACCGGCAGACCAGTTGAATTCCTCGGCGAAAGAACTCGGACGCCTAGGGATAAAAGTGCGTCGCATTGATGCTGACGAGCCCTAAGCTACTCTCGTCTGCCGGAATCACTCTGTTGTTGTAACCTGGGTGTGGTAGGGGCGGAAATTGAGAGTCAAGCGTAAACCCGAAGTCATTCCAGCACGAATCCACCTACTGGCGGCGAAAGAAGCGCCGGTGGTGGTGGTTTTGCGGCGGAAGCCGACGAAGCTGTTTCATGTTTTGCGCTGGGATACGGAGCGGGACGAGATTGAGTCGGGGAGTTGGTTTCATGGGCGGATACATGAGCTGAACTCTGATCTCTCGTTTGACGGTCAGTTCATGGTTTACGCGGCGAGCGGGAAGATTCAGAATTGGACCGGGATATGCCGACCGCCAAAATTGCGAACGGAAGTCGATTGGCCTCACGCCATGACAGGGGCTGGCGGCGGAGTTTTTGTTTCGGCGGATCGGCTGGAGGTGAACACGGATAGGGACGAGGCCGCGGTGCTAGAGGCGATTGGCAAGGTTGGGGACAAGCTGCCATTTGAGATCGGGCTTTTGGATAGGCAGCGTTACCGGAAAGAGTTGAAGGAGGAGTATCCGCGATTCTATCGAGATGGATTTCGACGGGTTGGCCCTCGTGGTCGCGAGGAAGACGTCAAGGGAACACGGTGGCAATCCCTTCGTCGAGATGACCCAGAGTGGGTTCTTCGGCGGACGGAGGGGCACCCGGAATTGCGAGTTCGATACCGTGGGTACCAGCACGGGATGATCTTTGAGTGGGACTTGCCTGAGCTTCCGGGCGTGCTGGATGCAAAGGTTTCTTGGGCGGTTTATGATTCGCTGGGGCAGCTCATCGTGGCTCGGCGAGGGGTTCTCTACCGATACACCTTGAGCGATTTGCTCGCAGGAAAGCCGAGTTCGGTCTTTGATTTGGAGCCACTTGAAAAGCCGCGCTTTGGGGATTCGGCGACCGCACCCTAGAGCCGCTCGGGCGATTCCTTTCCCTTGACCCCTGCAGGTTCGGGCCAGAAAAAGTGGGCGATTTTTTCGAAAAGGGCTATCGAATCGGTTCGACTTCGTGTTATGATTCCTTGTCGAACCAGTTCGACGAGGAATTTGGGCAATGTGGCTCGATCGAAACAGGAGTTGGAAGGGGAAGGTAACGGGCGCGGCGGTGCTGCTTTCGCTTTCGGCGCTATCGATGGGGCAGGGCCGGAGGACGGACGTGCACGATCTCACTTGGGAGAAGCTTTCGGCCGATTTCTACGATGCCCCTTTCTTTGGGGACGGGGTCCAGGGCGGGACGCTCCTTTCGGATGAGCAGGATGGCTCGGCGGCGCGGATTCTGCTTGGTCACTACAAGGCGATCACCTATTCTGGAGTGCCAAAGTGGGAGTACTGCGACTCTCGCGTTTATGCGGCCAGCATTATCGCTAAACCTTTTGGCGCCATCGAGAAGATTGGGGCGCAGACCGAGATTTCTCGCGGTCGAGTGCAGGCCCGGTTTCAGAGTAAGGGCGATACCGCGACGCTTACGGTCTTTGCTGACCGGACGCACCACGTTACGGTTGCGGTTTTAGAATCGACTTCGGCCCTGGCAGATTCGGTGCTTTCGGTTCGGCCAGAGTGGGGAGTTTCGGCTAAGTATCACCTTGAAAAACCGCCGATGGCGGTTCCGCCGGAACTGGTTCCGCCAAAGCCGGACGTAAGCACCCGAGATGGCATGCAGCTGGTGCTTAACCGGATGGCTAAGCGCGGCGGGCACACGGTCGCTTCGAAGCTTGTGCGGTTATCGCCGAAGAAGGTGGCCCTGATTTGCGCGATTGGGACGGATGATCACCTGAATCCGGCTGAGGCGGTTGTTCGCGCAGAGAAGGATGCGATTTCTCGGTTGTCGCTCGCTTTGCGGGCGGGAGTTGCTCGGCTTGAGCGCGACCAGGACCGGTGGTGGGCGAAGTATTGGAGCAACAGTTCGATTTCGCTTCCCGCCGACCCGTATTGGGAGAAGTTTTGGTACCTGAACCTTTATAAGTTTGCGAGCGCTTCTTCTGAGTCTTCGCCGTTGGTGATTGATACTTGCGGGCCCTGGATTTGGAAGTCGGGTTGGGCGGCGATTTGGTGGAACCTAAACGTTCAGCTTTCTTACTATCCGATGTACAGCTCGAACCAGCTGGATGCGGGTCGGTCTTTGTGGCTTGGAGTGAAGCAGCTCTTTGATACCGGGGTTCTGCACAAGAATGCCGAAGGGAAGCCGGGGATTCACATTGGGCGGTCTACCTCTTATCTTGGTCGCGGCTCTTGGGGAACAGAGCTAGGGAACTTACCTTGGGTGCTTCATTGCCTTTGGAAGTACTGGCGCTACAGCGGGGATGACGAGATGGGTCGGCAACTATTGCCGATGCTGGTCGAGAGTCTTCGGTACCAGGAAACGTTTTTTGAGCGCGGGGTAGACGGGAAGTTGCACATGAGCGCGTCCCGATCTCCAGAGTATAAGGACGGCGAGTTCTTTTATCGCGATGCGAACTATGCGCTTTCGGGCGTTTATTGGATGATCGAAGCTCTGGAGCAGATGCAGCGCGAGCTTGGTGTTGAGCTTTCGGACCGTGAGCATTGGGAAGCGGTGGGTAGAAGTCTTGCCCCGATGCCAACGAATGAGCATGGGCTGATGATTGGGGAAGATCAGGGTTTTGACGAGTCTCATCGGCACTATTCGCACTTGCTCGCCATCTATCCGTATCACTTGATTAACCCGCGGAACGGCACTAAGTCGCGGGAGCTGGTGCAGAAGTCCTTGGAGCGATGGTTGACCCTGAAGGGTGGCCATGCCGGCTATACGTTCACCGGTGGTAGCGCGATGTACTCGGCGTTGGGAGAGGGTGATTCGGCGCTAAACGTGCTTAACCTTTTGAAGCCTCGGCTTACTCCTAACACGATGTATGCAGAGGGGAGTCCGGTGGTCGAGACGCCACTTTCGGCGGTTGAGTCGATCAACTACATGCTGTTGCAGAGTTGGGACGGGGTGGTTCGGGTGTTTCCGGCGGTGCCATCGAAGTGGTCGGATGCTTCCTTCCGCAATTTACGGGCAGAGGGAGGCTTCTTGGTTTCGGCGGCTTTGGACGGCGGGCGATTGAAATCGATCACGTTGAAGAGTGAGCGGGGCGGGCCAGTGAAACTGCAGGCGGCTTGGGGGGATAGGCGGGTGAAAGTTGCGCTCGGTTCCGGGCATGCTATCCAAGTGAAACGCACCGACGAAACGCTGTCTTTCCACACTTCTGCTGGCCAGACCTACTTCATTTCGCTTGCGGAGGGGTCATTATGACGATCGCTCAGCTTGCGAAGGCGCTGAACCTTTCGAAGAGTACGGTCAGTTACGCTTTGAACAATGGTCCGAAGCCGGTTTCTCCGGAAGTGAGAAAGAAGGTTTTGGACGCGGCTAAGGAGCTTGGTTATCGTCCGAACCCGGTTGCCCGTTCTTTGGCTTATCGAAGAAGCAAGACGATTGGTTTTATTCCCAATGCTCTGCAGCCGGCGACGATGTATAGCCAGTATGCCGCGCATGTTTTGCAGAGCATTTATTCGCTGGCTCATGAGCATGAGCTGCATGTTTTGTTGCCGAGCGGATATGACCCCGACCGCGCAAATGAGACGCGTGAGCATTTGTTTAACGCTCCAGTTGATGGGTTTATTCTGTTGCTTCCGGAGAGTTTGAGTTCACTTCGAGACGTTATTGATCGGGGTTTGCCGCTGATTGCGATTGCGGGCAAGTCGGACGGTTTGATTCCTTCGATCAATGCGGATAACGCGGGCGGTGCGGCACTGGCGTTTGATCACTTGTTTGGGCTAGGGCACCGAAAGATTGCTTACCTTGGCTCGACGGAGAACACGGATACTCGGATTCGCTGGGAATCTGTGAGGGAGAAGATGGAGAGCTACTTCGGCGAGATCAACCCAGCTTGGGTGATCGATTCGGGATCAAATTTTGATCCAATTTTGGCTGTCGCGCACGAGCTGCTGAACAGGTCGGATCGACCGACGGCGGTGATGTGCGTTAACGACTTGGTTGCGGCGGCGGTGCTTCGAGTGGCTTATGACCTTGGCATTCGAGTACCTGACCAGCTGAGCGTTATTGGATTTGACAACGACGGAATTGCTCGCAGCCTTCCGACACCTCTTACTACGATTCGTCAACCCATTCCTGAAATGGCAACTGCTGCCGTTAAGGGGATCATGTCCCAGATTGAGGGGCAGTCAGTTTCTGACCTTGTCCTGCCGACGTCGCTCATTGCACGAGCGACAACTTCTCCACCACCGTAGGTGTAATCATGAATACAAGAAATCGGGCCTTTACGCTCATTGAACTTCTCGTCGTTATCGCAATCATCGCGATTCTAGCCGCTATCCTTTTCCCAGTTTTTGCTCAGGCAAAGCTGGCAGCAAAGAAGACCCAACAGCTTTCGAACGTTAAGCAGCTCGGCACCGGCATTATGATCTATGCCGCAGACCAGGACGATAACCACCCACCAGCATGGAATGACCGAACCGAGAACTGCGGTTGGGCCGGAAACGTGAACTTTGTGAAGTTCACCGAGCCATACGTTAAGAACTACAACATGTTCTACAGCCCAGCTGACCCAGACGCGGGCAAGCCTTGGCCAGGACTGAGCTGGGCCGGCGTTAACTTCTCGCTCGCCGCGAATGCATACCACGGCGGCTGGATCAACGGAACCGGATTTGAGCACCGCGGCGCTATGGGCATGGTTGCTTGCTCGGGTAACGGCTGGATTCAGCAGGTTGGAGCGGTGAGCGGAACGAGCATTTCCAATGTTGCCGAGACCATTCTTTTGGGTGAGCGATATGCTCAGGACGTTAAGGGAATCGTCGGCGGAGCCGCTTTGCAGGCTTGGGATACTCCTTTGACGAACTTTGGCCCGGGCGTCTTCTTCAGCGGAGTGTTCTACACGAAGGCGAATTCGATTCCAAACGGAACGCGAAGCGCGACGGCGGCTTATCCGAATGGACGAGCAGGATCGGTTTCCGCTAAGTTCTCTGGTCTTGCAAACTTCGTGTTCAGCGATACGCACGCGAAGTCTCTTCGACCTGAAGCGACTAATCCGAACCCATCTACCCGCCCACTTGAAAACATGTGGGACGCGAAGCGATAAGTTCCTGACCCCTTTACTCCCCTAGTGTTCAGGTTCCGGGAATCTCTCGGAACCTGACATCTCATTGAATCATGAAAAGATTTACAGCATTCGTCGTTACGGCTCTCACTATTTTTGCGGTGGGATGCGATTCGAGTACGCCTGCTCCTACGGATGAAGGAAAGAAGGCGTTTATGGGTAGGAAGCCGACCGAGGAAGAGCTCAAGGAAGTTCAAGCTCAGGCTGCGGAGCGAATGAAGCAGACGACGGCGGGCGGACCGCCAGCCGGGGCTGGGAACTAGGTCGCTTATGTTTGCCGTCGCGCTGGCTTGTTTCGCCGCTCAAAGTTCGAATCTGAGTACGGTCAAGGTTGATTGGTCGAAAAGTACTCATGTCATTAGTCCATTAATTTATGGGGCAAATGACAGTCAGTACCACCATGTAAAGTGGACTCTCTACCGGTTTGGCGGAAATGCCGCTACGACATATAACTGGGAGAACAACTTTGACAACGCGGGAAGTGACTGGAAGCAGAGCAGCGGGTATGGCTGGTCGATGCGGCACACGCCAGCTTCGATGCGGAGCATTCCAGCGGCGGCAATTATTAACCATCAGAACAAAGCGCTAGAAATCGGAGCTAAGTCCATCGTACAGGTGAACTTAATGGGCTACGTTGCGGCCGATGGTGACGGTTCGGTTCTTGAATCGGAGAAAGCGCCAAGCAAGCGATGGGTACGGGTCGAGCCGAAGAAGCCGACGCCGTTTTCATTGACTCCGGATACCACGGATGGCGTGGTGTACATCGATGAGATGGTGAACTACTTGGTGAAGAAGTTTGGAACCGCCAAGTCGGGAACTGGGGTTCATGCTTACTCGCTGGATAACGAGCCGGGGCTGTGGCACCATACGCATCCTTATGCCCACCCAGAAAAGACCGGGGCTAAGGAGCTTGTTCAGAAGTCGATTGCGGCGGCAAAGGCGATCAAGTCGGTTGATCCTTCGGCGAAAATTCATGGATTCGCTCCATTTGGCGTTTACGAGTACATGGCTTTGACCGGTGCTCCAGATTGGCCGGAGATCCAGAAGAAGGGCGGATATGCTTGGTACATTGACTACTACCTTGAGGAGTTTGCGAAGGCTTCTAAGGAGTTTGGTCAGCGGCTGCTTGACGTGTTAGATCTTCACTTTTACGTCGGTGGCGGCGTGATTGAGGAAGGGGGAACGGATGCTCACTTGCAATCGGCGCGGGCGATGTGGGATCCGACTTACACCGAACAAAGCTGGTTGGGCGAGGTTCATCCTAACTTCTTTCCGCTGATTCCGAGAATTCGGCAGTCCATTAAGCGATATTTTGACGGTACGGAATTGGCGTTCAGCGAATGGAATTCTGAGCGGCCGACAACTTTGACCGGTGGAATTGCGACGGCGGACATGCTGGGGGTTTTCGGGCAGCAGAAGCTGGATGCCGCAACGTGGTGGTCGCTTCTGGGCGACAAGCTCACAGAGGAGCAGCTGGCGCCTACGCGATCGGCTTTTCGGCTTTACCGAGACTTTGATGGAAAAGGCGGGACGTTTGGTGATCTCAATTTCGCGGTGAGCGCTCAGGATCGAAAGTCGTTCTCGGTGTTTGCTTCGAAGAATTCAAAAACTGGGAACCTCCATTTGGTGCTGATCGGGAAGCGGCGGCATGTGCCCGTGCGGTTCTCGGTGAATCTGCCTTCCTCGGGGCTAAGAGTCCTGTCTTCGGTCGGTTTTGGTCAGACGTACAAGTCGGCTTTAGAACCGGTGAAGTGCGGTTCCATTTCTGGTGATACTCTGACGGTTGAACTGCCAAAGCAGTGTGCGGTTCATCTGGTCATCGGAAAATGAGCTTCCCCTTCTTAGATAGCGGCCCGGAGATTCGGATTAACGCCGAGTTTCCGGGGGCGGTTGAAGTCGGGGTGGCATTTGCTAGCGAGGTCTTGGAGGTCTCCATTTCGTGTGCGCGTGGCGGGGTCTCCTCCATTTCGCTGACCTGGAACGTTGATTTTTTGGTGGGTGGTTACTGCTTCCAAGATGCTTGGGAGCGCGGTTACGGTGATCTTGGGTGGTATACGATCGACAGCCAGCGGCATCTGCCGTGGTTTTCGGCGGTATCGAATGCTTCGGGAGTTTGGGGCTTTGGTGTCCGGACGCAAGCCAAGTCTTTTGCGCATTGGACACTTGAGGAAGGGAAGATTACGCTTCACCTCGACGTTCGTAGCGGTTCATTGCCGTGCTTGTTGAACGGAAGAACGCTCGTGGCGGCGGAGATCATTCAGTTAAGCGGTTCTTCGTGCGTGGATTTGTGTGGATTCATGCGGATTCTGAGTCAGCAACTTTGTCCGAATCCTAGATTGGCGGGATTCCCGGTCTACGGCGCGAACGATTGGTATTACGCTTACGGGAATAACACTCGGGACGGCATCTTGCAGGATTCTAAACGAGTCAGTCGCTGGTCGCAGAATCCCGATAATCGCCCGTTTTCGGTGATTGATGCTGGGTGGCAGCCGAATGGCGGGTGCGAGGGCGGACCTTGGGATGCTGGAAATTCCCGGTTTGGTGACATGGGGCGCCTAGCGCGCGACATTGCGGAGATGGGCTGTCGACCGGGAATTTGGATTCGACCATTGTTGGTGGGAGAGCCGATCGATGATCGGCTGACCATGCATCCGGGCACGCTCGATCCAAGCCTTCCGGAGAATCTGGACCGAGTCCGACGGGATATCTCCCGGTGCCGAGAGTGGGGTTTCGAACTGATCAAGCACGACTTTAGTTCTTGGGACTGCACTGGGCGCTGGGGTTTCGAGATGGCCGATGGCGTATTTGGAAACGATCGTCAGTTTCACAATCGGGAAAAGACGAGCGCGGAGATCTTCGGCGATTTGTACGATTCCATTCGATCTGCAGCCGGTGAAGCACTTCTGATTGGCTGCAACACCTTTGGTCACCTGGCGGCCGGGACGCACGAGATTCAGCGGACCGGTGACGACACAAGCGGAAAAGAGTGGAGCCGCACCCTGAAAATGGGGGTCAATACGTTGGCTTTTCGGTCGATTCAACACGACACGCTGTTTGCGGCTGATGCGGACTGCGTCGGGATAACTCCGCAAATTGATTGGCGGCTTAACCGAATGTGGCTTGATGCGGTTGCACGGTCTGGCACCCCTTTGTTTGTCTCCGCGAGTTCGGAGGCTCTAGGCGTGGAGCAAGAGGCCGCGCTGACTGAGGCGTTTGATCTTGCTTCTCGGCCGCAAGCGGTGGCCGTGCCGGAAGATTGGCTGGCGACCCTGACTCCGCATCGATGGAGTCAGGGAACCACCCAATCTGAGTACGGTTGGGCTTAGGGTTTTTGGGGGAGTGGGCAACGCAGCTTATGCTTGCCGGGACCTACTTTCTTCTTGCTTTGATCTGGAAGTACAACTTCGGCTTCCGAGCCCTTCGGAATCGTGACTTCCAGGTTTAGTTCGGCGGCTGATCTTTGCCATGACACTTTGACCGGCCCAAGAGGGGTCGGGACGGTACCACGTGCCCAAGTGAGGTCGCAGAGCAACGGTTGAATCCGGATCTGCTTAAATCCTGGCGCGATGGGTGAGACCCCGAGGACTCGCCGGCTTAACTGGTAGGTAGGGGTGCACTGCCAGGCATGGCTCAAGTCACCTCGATCCCACATTTCTGGAAAAGTCTGGGTATCTGGTACGACCTTCCATCGTCTCATTTGCTTGGTGGCCCAGGTATCAAAAAGGCCAGTTTCTTCGAGAGCGTCGAAGGCGAAGTGCATGAAGTAGGGTTGGCAGTTAGACGGACCGCTTTCCATTACTTTCCGTAGGATTAGTGGCGCTTCTTTCGCCGGTGCAATCCCGTAGGCGGAAGCGAGGATGTTGACCTGGCTGGAGAACGTTTCGATGGACTTGTCTTCCGGGAGCCAGGTACCGATTGGGGATTTGGACTGCCCGGGTTTTCCGTCGCGATAGAGTCCTTTTTGCGCGGACCAAAGTTCTCGGTTGAAGGCAAATCTAACGCTATCGCGCAATTCGGAGCAACGATTTGCGCGCTTTGATTCACCGAGGAAGTTGGAGATTCTTTGAACGTCTTCGAGAGCGCGATAGTAGAAGGCGGTTAGTACTCCCTGACCAATGACTGCGGGAGGATGATGCAGGTTAAAGCCTTCCAACTCAACCCAGTCAATGAACATGAAGTTTGGTGGGTTTGAGATTAGGCCATTAGATCCGCGCCAGGTTTCCCATGTATCAACTAAATCGAAAGCCGTTGGCGCGAGTTCGCGGAGAAGGCTCTCATCTCCCGTGTGTTGCCAGTACTCAATGAGCATTTGCAGCCAGAGAAGGGCATAGCTCGTGTGGAAGACTTTGGACTTTCGATTTCGGATGATTTGGGCGTACTTGCGCAGGTCCTGCTTTGCTAGGCCGGCTTCCCCAAACGTGTTGTAGCTGATCAGCGATTCGATCAGGTAGTCGCCCGGGTCACTGATGGGTTCCTGATGGTGCGGCGAATCTAGGTGGTGGGTTTGCATACAGATCTGGGTGGACCAGCGGCCGACTTTCCAGATCTCGTTCAGCGCGGCATCATTGCATTCAAACTCACCTTGGTACCGAACCGGATAGGATCGAAACACGGCGCGGACTTCTTCAACCTCAATCGGAGATTTGACGCCGGTCGCTTGAAGATTGATGGTTGAGAAACTGTCAAAGAACGGAATCTCGAAGGATTGCTTTCCTTTGCCGAGCTTCAGTCGGACGGCTCGATGGTAGCCCGCCGATTTGCGCTCATTCGGCATTACCGAAAGTACGGCGCCGTCTCCACCATTCACCGTTAGAACAATGTGCGCGCTGAGTACGCGGTCAAAGTCCAGGGAAAATGCACCATCGGAAACGAACGAAGGTTTGCCGGCAATCTTAGCACCTCCAGTGATGCGACTATAGCCGTTGCTCAGGTAGTTTGCTTCCATCGGAGCAGGAATCTCGCTCTGAAGCACTGGCCGTTCGGCTGCCTTCACAACCCTTGCAGTAACCCAGCTATTTGGGTTTTCTGATTCCCACAAAGAAGGTGGGGATTGATGTCCTAGGGTTAAGAAGCTGCCTTTCCCGCTGAGGGGTTCACCAGCTTGGGCTTCAGCAAAGTTGAGGGATTCATTTGGACTAACTTGCCAGGTTTCATCGGAGCCGATTTTCAGTTGTCCGATCTCTGCCTCTAACCAAAGGCCCGGCTTACCTAATCGTCCTTCGCTCTGAACGAGGGCGCGAGAAATGACCTCAACCGCAAGAGTGTTTGGGCCGCGCTTGATCCATTTACTGATGTCAACAACGTCATAGAACCACGGGCCGGTTGGACCGATGTCGTAGTCGCGACCCACATCTGCTGGTCCACGCGCAACGAGCTGATCATTTACATAAAGACGATAGCTACATTCTGCAGAGATTCGTACGGTCGACCTTCGCGGCAAAGTTTTTGTCTCGATGACTTTTTTGAACCGGAGTGCCACCGGATCTCCATCCGTCCAAATCCATTTCCCTACCCCAGTCGGCTTACTAGTTAGTGGCTTGACGGCAAGTCCCTCGACTCTTCCCGGGGAAACGGATACTTTTCCAGAGACCGCAGGAATGGGACCAAGGTGAGAGGCTGATTGAGTCATAACTGCGCAGCAAATATAATGGATAAGCATTGGAGGATTTGGGTTTCCTTTCCTTAGACAAATGGGTTTTGGCTATTGTACACACCTCTTCTACCCGTCGGGGTTATAGGTTGGACGGCCTGGGAGCCTTCAATGCGATCTTAGCGAGGTCCGAGGCGTGGGGACCGCACGGGCAAGTATTGTTGTAAAAGAAATGGCAATTGTCGGATCAATCGCGGCGGTCTTTGTGGCCATAAGTTCAATGGGTCTTGCCAAGCCGGAGATGTCTGCTCAGGCCGAACTTCGGGCCCTGGATGGCGAATGGATTTTCGTGGAAGACCGCACGGTAGGGAGGACGGACGAGCAATTGTCGCCACCAATGGGATCGAAGTTTGCGTTCCGAACAGAGGGCATGGCGATGATCTTGGCTAGCGGGCATGGCGGCCAGCGTCGAGAAGTTCGGGTTGCTTTGGATGGCTCTGTAACCGAAGTTCCGGGAAGCTCGGAGGGGGAAGTAGCGCGGTATCGGGGGGCTTGGAAGGACGGGGCTTTTTCTTATGAGGTCGACTTTGTTCGGGCCAAGGGCGCGGCGCCGGTCGGGTTGATTCGGCGAGAGTTTCGGGTGACGAAGGACGGATTGATGGTTCGGTCGAACCTGGGGTCGCCGACGGAATACACCTCGACGGGGCTTTATCGGCACGCGCAGGATATTCCGATGCCGGTGCCGGCGCGGGCGGTGATTGGGGACCTGGCTTGGCTGGCCGGGGCGTGGGTGGGGACGCGGGGGACGAACGGCGCGATCTCCTTTGAAGAGCGATGGAGCGCGCCGAAGGGAGGCGCGATGCTGGCCACGTCTCGAACGGTTTCGCGAGACAAGATGTCGGCGTTTGAGTTTTTGCGGATTATTGAGCGGGACGGCGGGCTGGTTTACATTGCGCAGCCCGGGGGTGCGGCGGGGACGGAGTTTGTTTTGACGGAGTTAAGCGCGAACCGCGCGGTGTTTGACAACCCGCGGCACGACTATCCGAAGCGGATTATTTATGAGCTATCGGCCGAGGGTGGGTTGACGGCGACGATCGGGTTTTTGAAAGGCGGAACGCCGCGTCGGTTTGAGTTTAAGCGCGAGCGTTAGAGGATCTCGCCGCGGCGGGCGTTTTGGGCGTATTGGGCTAGTTCGGGTTTGGTGATGTCGCTGGCCAGGTAGCGGTCGATGATGGGGACGACGCGGTCGGGGTAGTACATTTGCCAGTGACCGAGGCCATGGAGGGCGGCTTCTTGGCACGAGAGGTGGTCGATGGCGAGGGTGCGTTCCATCGCGTCGAGGCAGGCGGCCTCGATCTGGCAATTGTCGTTCCAGTTCTCTTTGATATTCGGTTCATCGCGCCTGTCGCTTCGCGTTCGGCCGTACAATCCAAAGACGTCCCAGAACATGAAGCAAATTCCGTCGACGATCTTGAGTTCGGGCGGTGAAGAACTGCGACCGTGCTGCTTCATGTTCGAGCATATTTTGGTGAAAACAGATTCGTAAACGGTCGCGATGTTTCGGAGGCAACGGGTTCGTTGGTCGATCGAAAGCCTGTAGTCAAGAAACACGAAACCGTACTGAGAGAGCGCGCCGTTTACTAGGAAGGCGAGTCCTGTGCCAATTTGGTTTGGAGTAAAGCGTTCTATTAGAAACGCTGGTTCGGAGAATAGACGGTCGAGGTGGTTGAGGGCGATGGCTCGGTTAGATGCTTCGTCCCAAGACGGCGCGTCCGCCTTCCAATGCCAATCCGGATCGTCGTGGTCGAAGATGTGGCTAATCCACGCTTCGAAGGAAATTTCGGCTGGGAGTTCTTGGGGCGTGGACATTTCTGGTTCTTGGATTATCCGTCATAGGCTTTTCGCCAAGCACATCGATGGGCGTGTCTTGGGAGATAATTCCGCATGCGCATTTTGGTCACAGCGTGCAACGGCAACATCGGTAGCGGGCTCATTCCGAAGCTCCAAGTTCTTGGTCACGAGTTGGTTCTTACGGACCTTTCGCAACCGGTTCAGCCTTCCGAGCTCCCATTTCATCAGGTTGATATTCAGCAGGGGTTTGGGATGGAGAAGGCCGTCGAAGGGTGTGACGCGATAATTCACCTGCCGGCTTGGCACGGCATTCATTGGCAGCAAAAGACGGAGATCGACTTTTGGCGACTGAACGTCGATGGATTGTTCTGGTCGCTGCAGGCAGCCAAAGCCAGCGGAATCAAGCGGTTCGTCTTTTTGAGCTCGCAGGCTTGGCACGGGCACTACGACAAGTACGGCTTTACTAAGCGCATTGGAGAAGAGTTGTGCGAGTACCACCGACGTGCTAACGGTCTTCGCTACGTGTCCGTTCGCCCCGCAGATTTGACGCCTTGGGGGTCGGATTGGGTGAATCGGTATGGCGCGAAGCTGCTTTACGGCGGGGTTGATCGCGAGGACGTTTTGGACTGCGTCGTGCGGTCCGTTCAGCGGCTGGAGCGTGAACTAGATGGGGAGCCGGAATCGATTATTGTCGATGCTTTGCGACCGAACGCGTTTACGGAGGAGCAGTTGGAAGGTTGGGAAGCGGATCCGGTTGGGACCTGTGAGCGCATTTTCCCTGGTTCTGCCGATTTGATTCAGAAGTACGACATTCGGATTGCGCGGAGGCCGCAGGTTAACGGCCCGGTACTCGGTTGGGATGAGGTGGGCTATGCCCCAAGCCGCCATTTTGGAGCGTTCTTGCAGGAATTGCGGTCCTTGGATGAAAGCGAAGGGCAGGCGGCGGTTCTTGCCCGTACCTGTCCTTACTGAGCTGACTTATCCGACATAAACCTGCTGGTCGTTCCAGCAGGTTTGGAGGAAGTCGATTTGGCCGGTGTGGAGGGTGGCGTGGAGGGCCGGGAGGGTGATGAGGTGCTGCATGCTCATGGTCCAGCCTTGGCCGGAATCTAGAACGGAGTCGAGATCTTCGGGGGTGAGGGAGTCGAGGGCGGCGAGCACTTGGTCGGTGCCGGTTCGGAAGATGGGCTCGATTTCTTGGCGGGTAGTTATGGCTTGTTCTTCTTGGTTTCTTTCTTCTAGCCACTGTTCGAGGTTTTCGGGGATGGGGAGTTTTTGGTCGCGGATCATTTTTGCGAATCGGTCGGCATAGAGGGCGGTGTGGGCGGCGATTCGGAGCGGGGATTTTGCGGTCGGACTCGGGGTCCAGGTGAGCTTGTCATCGGGGATGTGCGAAAAGTTTCGCAGGAACATCTCCATGGTGTTGACGGTATTTCGCTTGGCGGCTTCGATGACGGTCATGGGTTAGGTTTTACACTGGTTTGAAGGTAATGGAGTTTAAGGACCTAAAGGGGATTGGGCAGCCGGCTCGGAATGCGTTAGCGGCGGCGGGATATTGCCACTTGGAGGAGCTCGTTGGAGTCACGGAAGCGGAGCTTAAGAAGCTGCATGGGTTGGGTCCGAAAGCGCTGCGAGTTTTGAGGGAGGAGCTGGCGAGTCGGGGGTTGGGACTTGCCAGGAGCGAGGGAGATTCTGCTGTATGATTCGTGAGGTGGAAGCGATCCGATTTGAAACGACGGTGGGGCAGGGCGGGACCGTGACTGTTCCTGACGCGCTTGTTGGCGAGCGGGTCGAAGTTATCGTTTTAAAGCTTGGAGCGGCGGTTCAGCCGGTGCGGAAGAGTGGCTGGGCGGAAGGGAAGGTTCGGATTTTGCCCGAGTTTGATGATCCTATTCCTGGGATGGAAGATTACACTCGAGCCGGATTCTGCTAGATACGCACGTCTTCATTTGGTACGCCACTAACGATTTGCGGCTGGGAAGGGAGCCGCGAACGCTTATTGACGATCTTCATGCACAAGTGTTTGTGAGCATCGTGACGTGCTGGGAGATCTCTATAAAACTTGGTCTCGGCAAGCTAAAACTCGAGATGCCGTTGGAGGACTTGTTTGCTTTCGAAAGGCAAGCGATGAACTTACTAGAGGTTACGCTTGATGACGTTAGTGCGTATGCCACCTTAGGTTTTCCCGCTCAGGATCATCGGGATCCATTTGATCGTCTCTTGGCTGTCCAAGCGCAGTAGCGTGGTTTGAAACTTGTGACTGTCGATCCTGTGTTTTCGGGATACCTCCCTCACGATCTGCTGGTTATCAACTAGCGGAGAAGGCCACGACTGGGCTTCAAGTCTGGAGTGCCGAACGTACTCCAGACTTGAAGTTCTCTTCTTTAATTCGTTACCGTCACGAACTTTTCGAGGGCTCGGGCAGCAGCGATTTGGGCGGCGCGGGTTTCGTGCGGAGTCTTGGGGCCGCCGCTGACGGCCGAGACGAGCGGCGTCACTAGGAGGGAGCCGACGACTTTTAGGGTGTCTGACTTCTCATCGCTTCGGCCCTCGGTGTCAGCTTCGTGGACGACTTTGCCGGTTTTTGAATCAACAATGGTGGTGACGAAAGAGCAGGTCGAGACGGTTTTGGGTCCGAGGTTGACCCAAATGGATCGGGTGTGGAAGCTGACGGTGGTGGCGACGACGTAGCGAACGCCGATAGCTTTGCCGAGTTCCGTGAGGTCGGAGGTGCTTGGGGGCCGGGTGCTGGTTGGGGTTCGCATGCCCTTCGCCTTCCAGACTCTAGCGGCGACTTGGCTGTCTTGGAGTTTGAATCCGCCCTTTTTCAGGATGTCGTTGAGGGCAGTTTCGGCGGCCGCGCGGGAGGTTTTGGTTCCGCTTTGGTCGAAGACGGTGGGGTAGACGACAGCCGAGCCGCGATCTGCGGGCTGGGCAAGGGCGATTGTCGCCGAACCAAAAACGAATAGGGTAGCGACAGAGGTGACTTGAATCTTGAAAATGTTAGACATGGTAAGCAAGTCCGAAGGCTACTTCAAGTTTAACAATTTAAGGGAGAAGTGGAACCGGGCTAGGTCCATTTTTAGGCGAATGCGCTCAGGTTTAACTTATGCCCGGCATGCTATCGGGCATAAGTCATCAGAATCGGTTCAGCTCAGACGTGCTGATCGAGGAGGATTTGGTTGCCGTCTGGATCTTCCAGGACCAAGCTCGCGGGACCGGTGGTGGTTTCGTCGGCTTCCATGAGGATCGACAGTCCGTCGGCTTTTAACTGTTGTTGGATCTTGCGAACGTCAGTGAACTCACCCGTGGATTCTCCATTTTGATTCCAGCCCGGGTTGAAGGTGAGAATGTTCTTTTCGAACATGCCCTGAAACAAGCCGATCACATGGTCACCATTCTTTAGCATCACCCAGTTTTGTGCTGGGTCTCCATGGAATTGTGAGAAGCCGAGTTTCTCGTAAAACGCCATCGAGGCGGCAAGGTCTTTCACGGCCAAACTTACTGAAAAGGCACCAAGTTCCATTGTCTAATTCACCGGGAGGTGTTCGGAGTATAGCGAGACTTCGCAGGTTTATGGCGTCTTTTTTGACTGGTGAGGCAAAAGTGATACGATCGATGAACGATGGCGTTGTCAAGTTCGGAGAAGTTGATGCTGAAGGCAGCGAAAAATGGGGATGTCACCACGGTTAGCCAGTTGCTCGCGGAGTCCTCGGACCTGCTGTCGGTGCGAGATTCTGACGGTTCGACCCCATTGCATTGCGCGGCTTGGAAGGGGCACGTTGCCGTTGTCGAGGCCTTACTCGATGCGGGCGCGGATATTCAAGATCGAAACCAGAATGATCATTGGGGCGATACGGCGTTGCACGCCGCCGCCCATGGGAACCAGAAGGCGGTTGTGGAATTGCTATTGGCTCGCGGCGCAGACCCGAACGCGCAGAACCCGGCGGGTCGAACTCCGCTGCAGGAAACGGAGTTTCACAACGCGTCTGCGGCGGCGAAGCTCTTGCGGAATCTTTGACGTGTGCTACTGGTGACATGTGTTTTGATAGTGTTAAGTTAATACAATAAAATATTATAAATATTGACGATTTTTGATAATTGACATCAAAAAGATGTTCCTTTATACTCTTGGCATGAAGCTCACACAGCTCATCAAAATCACGGAAGTTGTTGAACTTGACCAACTGTCAAAAAGTCAGGTTGAGGAGTTGCAAAAGGCTTTAAGCACTTTGGGTTACCCGGTTGGGCCGATTGACGGATTACTTGGAGTCCGGACTAAAACCGGCTGGGCAGAGTTTAAGACCGATGTTTTTCAAGGGAATCCAGACTTGATTGGACCAGGCGGAATCAGGTTGCTCCAAGAGAACCTTGATGAAATCGCCAACAAAGGGAATCACGATTTTGCGACGAAGGAAGGAACGATAAAAGCGATCATCCAAGAGTGCAAAGCTCAAGGTTTGTCGTTGCCGACGCAGATCGCTTACGTTCTTGCTACAGTCCAATGGGAGACGGCTCACACCTACAAGCCGGTTGAAGAGGCATTTTTCTTGGGAAGCGGACAAGAGGCCCACTTGCGGACGAAGCCATATTTCCCTTACTACGGCCGCGGCTACGTCCAGTTGACTTGGAAAACTAACTACCAAAAGTACGCGGAAATTCTGAATGTCAGTTTGGTGGATAATCCTGAATTAGCTCTAGAGCCAGAAATTGCACTGTTCGTACTGGTCCACGGAATGAAGACGGGCGGATTCACGGGACGAAAGCTCGCGGATTATGTCAACACCGAGAAGACGGACTTTGTAAATGCTCGTAGGGTCGTTAACAAGCTCGATCAGGCCAATGCGATTGCGCATCTTGCCAAAAAGCACCTAGCTGCGCTTTAATCTCCAAGGTTCGAACCTAGAAACAGGGCGCCCTAAACGCCCTGTTTTCGAATTCGCTGGTTCAGTTTCTTCTCGGCGAGCTTGCCGGTTTGCGGATTCGGAACGTTGCCGTCGGAGGTTGGCTTGGCTTTGAGCTGCTCAATTCCTTCGCGAATCTGTTTCTTACTTGGTCTTTCCATAGCGTAGATTACTTAAGTTTTGCTTCAAATACTCGGGTACTGAGACATTTGTGGATAATGGTCGGCATTCCCGATGAGCGAAAAGAAGCCACTCCACATCATTCGCAGTGATTCACAACACCCAGATTTTCAGATTCTGGCGGCAGACCTGACCCAGTTTTTGGCGATTCACGACGGGGAGCAAGCGAGCTTCTTTCAGCAATTTAACAAGGCGGACTCAATTCCGTACGTGGTGGTTGCGTACCTGGAGGATCGGCCGGTTGCCTGTGGCGCCATTCGCCCGTTCTCAGAATCGGAGATTGAGGTGAAGCGAATGTACGTGGTTCCGGACGCTCGCGGAGCGGGGATCTCGCGTGCGATTCTGGAAGAGCTAGAGAGCTGGGCAACGGAACTCGGGTTTCCAAATACGATTCTGGAAACCAGCATCCGCCTAACTGCGGCTTTTTCGCTATACCAAAATGCGGGCTACGCGATCATTCCGAACTACGGGCCATACGTTGGGGTCGAAGCCAGCACTTGCTTTGGCAAGGCGCTTTAGACCTTTACGCCAAACGGTCTGCCGCCTTGCCCGAGTTCCGGTTCAAAGGTGATGAACTCCGGTTCGGTGAGCCGATTTGCTAGATGGTCCCGCAGGGCGACCACGCCGGGCTGCTCGGTCGCATAGTGACCGGCGGCGATGATGGGCATTCCGCATTCGCTGGCCTCGAGGCCGACGTGCTGTTTGACCTCTCCGGTGACAAACACATCCGCCCCGGCGCGTTGCGCATGCATCCAATCGCCATCTGCCGCGCCGCCGACTACGGCGACTTTTCTCACCGGTCGCTTTGGATCGCCAAATGTCCAGATGGCTTCGTTTAGGCATCCAGAAACGAGCGTGGAGAACTGTTCTAGCGGCATTGCGGCGGGCAGTAGACCAATGCGGCCTGCGGGTTGCTCGACGGTTTTCTCGAGCGGAATGAGGTCGTAAGCGGGTTCCTCGTAAGGGTGGGCGGCCAGGAGGGCGCGAAGGACCTTGGCTTTGACTTCGCCGGGAACCAACACTTCAAGCCGAACTTCCGGCACGCGGGTGAGCTCGCCGACTTCGCCGATTGCAGGGTTCGCTCCAGAAAGTGGGCGGAAGCGTCCTTCGCCTTCGCTTCGGAAGGAGCATTGTTCGTAGTTGCCGATTCGGCCCGCTCCGGCCTCGGCGAGCGCCAGCGCGACGGCATCGGCATCCGCAAGTGGGATGTAGGTGACAAGTTTGTAACGGGAAACCTCTGCGCCGCTGCCGAAGGCAGTGACGTCCGTCAGGCCAAGCTTTGCCGCGAGGGCATCATTTACGCCGCCCATGGCAGAGTCCCAGTTCGTATGCGCGGTGATCAGCGAGATGCCGTTCTTGGCCATTTTCCAAGCGACTCGACCCTCATAGGTGTCGGTATTGAAGCGCTGGACCGGCTTTAGGAAAATCGGATGGTGGCAGACCAGGAGCTGTGCATCGGCGTCGATGCAGGCATCGACGGCAGCCATTGAATGGTCCAAGGCGACCAGGGCCCGGGATACGGTGGCGTTGCGATCTCCCAGCAGGAGGCCCACCGAATCAAAACTAAACGCAAACCTTGCTGGAGAGATGCTCTCCAGGGTTGAAAGAACAGACTGAACCGTACATTTCAGGGGCACGAGCTTATTATAAGGTCGGTGGGAACCTAGGTCCCCACCTTACTTAGCTCACAGTCGAGAAATGGCTTTTGGATCGTGGAGCGATACTCCACGGATGATGACTTAGATAATTGCACTTGGCAATAATCCGCAAGCTTTCTCAACGCTTTCTCGGACTCCGGATCTAACTTCAGCGGGCTTGTCATACACAATCCCAGAAGCGCGATCGCTTCATCCTCGGTGAGCTGCAGACCTTCCTGACTGGTGTCAGTAATCATATCAGCCCTCCTGTATGCCCGATAGCATGACATGTTAGACGTGTTTTGCTGGGATTTGTGCGGGTGTTTTTTAAAAATTATCTCAGAATTTTAGGAGTAGGGCCCGGCTGTATACTTCTGGCATGCCCGAAGCTGAGTACCTCCAAATGGGCGGCCAAGCCGTCATCGAGGGGGTCATGATGAGATCTCCGCACTTTTTTGCCGTTGCGGTGAGATCTCCAAAGGGGGACGTGGTGGTTCACCACGAGCCACTGGAGAAGACTTGGATTGGTCGTCAGGCTTGGCTGAAGTGGCCATTCTTCCGTGGGTCGCTGGCTCTGCTTGACACGATGGCGCTAGGGGCGCGGGCGATGCGGTACGCGGCGAAGGTGATTACCGACGGGGAAGAGGAGATGAAGCGCGAAGCCGCCGAGGCTGCGGGCGAAACCTTGGCGGGGCCGACGAAGGGCGAGAAGAACCAGGCGAAGATCCAGGACGTGGCCATCGGCGGCGCGTTGGTGATCGGCCTTGCGATGGGCTTGTTCCTGTTTAACTACCTTCCGAACTTGCTTGCGCAACCATTGGAGCGGTTTGGGGCCAGTGGGATGCTGATCAACTTGGTGGTGGAGATCATCAAGGTCACCTTCTTCCTCGGCTACCTTTGGGGGATTGGGCAGTTGCCGGATATCAAGGAAGTGTTCCGATATCACGGTGCGGAGCATAAGGCGATCAATGCGGTTGAGGCGGGGCGGCCTTTGAACCTGGAAGAGGTTCGGGCGCAGACTCGGTTGCATCCGCGATGCGGCACTAGCTTTGCCATCGTGGTTCTGATCATTAGCTTTATCGTTTTCACTTTTGTTCCTCGGTATCCGTTTGGGGCGCCGAGGGGGTGGTTTATTGACGCTTCGGTTCGGTTTTTGATCGAGCTGGTCGTGTTGCCGTTGATCTCTGGTCTCGCCTATGAGGCGATTCGGTGGGCCGGGAAGATGAAGAACAACAAGATTGTTCAGGGCATCTTTTGGCCGGGGTTGATGAGTCAGTACTTGACGACGCGGGACCCCGAAGATAAGCACCTTGAGGTTGCGATTGCTTCGTTGCAGGCCGTGATTGATGCGGAGAAGGTTAGGGCTGCAGGCGTCGCGCCGAGCGCGTGAAGTCGTCGAGGATGTTTCTCGCTTCGGTGGCGGAGCAGAGGAACTGGTTTAGGATGATGCTGATGGCGACTTGGCGGCCGTTTTCGCAGCGCAGGTAGCCGCTTAGGCCGACGACCATGTCGAGGGATCCGGTTTTGCCTTGGAATGGGACGCCGTCTAGGCGAGTTGCGAGGGTTCCTCGGCCCGGAGTGGCCATGGCGTTTCGGTAGAGCCGCGAGGTCGGTTGGGTTTCGGCCCAGGTTAGGAGCTTCGTTATTCCTCTTGTTGTGACCAAATTGTGGCGGCTCATTCCGCTGCCGTCGTAGATTCGGAAATCGCCTTTCGCTACGCCAACCGTTTCTTCTAAGAAGGCTTGGGCCGACTTTCGGGCGACGGTGTAGGGCGTTTCGCCGAGAGGGATTTTTGCTTGGGCGCCTAGGAGAAGGAGGTGCTCGGCGATGTTGTTGTCGCTGGGTGGGAGGCACTCTTTTAGCATGTCGGCGAGGGGGCGGCCGTCGATGGCGAGGGTGGGTGGGGCCTCGGGGAGTTCCGGGGTCGCCCTTTGGGGGCGGCCGAAGAGCATGGCGGCGGCTTCTGAGGGGGCGACGAGGCTGAGGGTGTCTAGCCGTTCGGTTTTCTTTTCTAGCTTTCCGGAGATGTAGATGGTGCGGTCGAAGGGGGCATAGCGGGTGGTTAGTTTTGGCCCTTCCTGTTGCTCGATCCTTAGGTAGTACTTGGTCGGGCGGATTGCCGGGGTTCCGTTGACGTTCCAAAGTTCGACGCTCGCCCGGTCTACGGTGAAGGCGGTTATGGGGGCGGCGTATTTGTTCGGAAGGTCGTCGAACTCCCAGGTGTCGGGGACTCCGGGGGCGTAGGATTGGCGGACGAAGACTCGGAGCGCTCGGGTGGTTCGGAGGAGGCGGGAGGCTTCCATCAGGGTTCGGTAGTTCATCAGCGGGTCTCCGGGGGAGTCGATGATGACTTTGTCGTCTACGCGCCAGAAGCGGGTTCGGGGGCGGTAGTCGGGGCCGAGCTGGTTTAGGGCGAAGGCGCTGCTGATGAGCTTTTGGTTGCTGGCCGGCATGACCCTTAGGCCGGGGTTTTTCTCGTAGAGGGTGGTTCCGTCGAGGCTGGTGACGCTGGCGGTGACGAGGGCGCCTTTGAGTTTGGGGTCGTTTAGAAGGGCTTCGAGTTGGTCAGTGGCCGAGGGGGCTTGTTGGGTGGCGAGGAGGAGGAGCGGGGTTAGCGCGGGGATCATCGTTCGTTTTCCAGCAGGGGTTCAACCACGTGGTCGGCTTCGTCGTTGAGGATATCTTGGGCCATGGCGGCGGCGTAGGACCGGAGGAGCGGGTGCGGATCGTTTACGGCGACGTTTTGAAGGGCTTTGGTGACCGTTTCCTTCATTTCTGGAATCCATTCGACGACGTGATAGAGGCCGTGGATGGCGGCTCGGCGGCCGATGGGACTGGGGGCCGAGAGACATTCTAGGAGGGTTGGGCCGCCGAGGATGTGGGGGAGGTGGCCTCCGAGGACGACGCCGGCTTTGTAAACGGTTCGGGCGAAATCGTCTTCGGCGTCCCAGATGAGGGATTTCATGGCGGCGACGGCTTCGGTGGTGTCGCGATCTCCGGCGAAGGTTGGAAGGGCTTCGAAGAGGTCGAGGACGCACCATTGGGCGACGCGGCGGTAGGGGTGGTTGCGGTCGTTTAGGATGAAGATGAGGCAGGGGAGCCAGAAGGGGTCGGTGGCGGTGCTCTCAATGAGGACGCGAGTTTCGTGGGCGACGTCTCGGTCTTCGCAGAAGAGGAGTCGCAGGAGCTGGGTTCGGTTTAGGTCTCGGAGATGCTTGGTGAATCGGGTGGGTTGTCCGATGCAGTTTGCGATGGCGAGTTGCCTTTTGAAGAGGGGTTGGCTGGCCTCTTTGAGTTCGGCCAGCATGTCTTCGAGGTCTTCTCCCCGGGCTTCTAGCCAGAGTTCGTGGCACTTTCCGAAGGTTCCGTTTGCGGTTCGGGCGACCTGGACGGAGAAGGTTTCGCCGTGGGCTTCGAAGGTGGCCTCGCCGGTCCAGTCGGTGGGGTGGACGTTGTATTCCCAGCTGACGGGGTGCGGCGGCCAGCGGAAGAGCACGCGGTTTCCGGGGTTTTTGGCGTCTTTTGAGCCAGCACGTTCGGCGGCTGCGGCGGTGTAAGCGCTGAGCTCCTCGATGGCAAGTTTGGCTTCCGCCGTTGCAGGCATTGGGAACATATTACCGGGGGGTGCGTTTTGTTCGGGGTGGCGGGGCAGTTTGCGGGTGGGTACGGCGGGGCGGAATCCCGCGATGGGTTGAGGGTGGTTACGGCGGGGGAAAAGCGGCAGTAGAACTGCCGCACTCCAGGGGGCGCTTTGGAGTGCGGGGGCTCTGCCACCGCTTTTGAAGCTTGTAGGTTCTAGAATTCGGTGGGGGGGTGGAATTCAGAGCTCCCGCGCTGGGTTGGGGGTGGCTACGGCGAGGGAAAAGCGGCAGTAGAACTGCCGCACTCCAGGGTTATCGGTCGGTGCCGGTGAAGGTGAATTGGCCTTCTTGGGCGGTGATGGTTACTAGTTGGCCGTCGCGGATTTCGCCTCGGAGGAGGAGGGTGGCGAGGGGGTTCATGATCTCTTTTTGGATGGCGCGCTTTAGAGGGCGGGCGCCGTAGACGGGGTCGTAGCCGGCGGCGGCGACGAGGTCCATGGCTTCGGGGGAGATGTCGATTTCGATGCGGCGCTCGGCGAGGCGGTGGCGCAGGCTTTGGAGCTGGATGCCGACGATCTCGCGGATTTGGGCAGAGCCGAGGGGGTGGAAGACGACCATGTCGTCGAGCCGATTGATGAACTCGGGGCGCAGGTGGAGCCGGACTTCGTCGAGGACTTGTTGTTGCACTTGGGCGAAGTCGCGGGGTTCAAGGGGGTCGCCGTAGTAGTGCGAGCCAATATTACTGGTCAGGATGAGGACGGTGTTTTTGAAGTCCACGGTCCGGCCCTGGCCATCGGTTAGGCGGCCGTCATCTAGGACCTGCAGGAGGACGTTGAAGATTTCTGGGTGGGCCTTTTCGATTTCGTCGAGGAGGATTACCGAGTAGGGGCGGCGGCGGACGGCCTCGGTGAGCTGGCCGCCTTCATCGTAGCCGACGTATCCCGGAGGGGCACCGATGAGGCGCGAGACGGCGTGCTTTTCGCTGTATTCGCTCATGTCGATCCGGACGAGGTTGTGCTCGTCGTCGAAGAGGAACTCGGCGAGGGCCTTGGCGGTTTCGGTTTTTCCTACGCCGGTGGGGCCGAGGAAGAGGAAGGAGCCGATGGGGCGATTGGGGTCGCTGAGGCCAGATCGGGAGCGGCGGATGGCATCGGCGACGGCTTCGAGGGCTTCGGATTGGCCGACGACTCGTTGATGGAGTCGGTCTTCCATGAGGACGAGCTTCTCCATTTCGCCCTGGAGGAGGCGGCTAACCGGGACGCCGGTCCACTTGGCGACAACTTCGGCGATGTCTTCGCTATCGACCTCTTCTTTCAGCATTTTGCCGGCGGTTTGGAGGGCGGCGACTTCTTCTAGGTCGGCGTTGAGTTTGGCTTCGAGGCGGGGGATGAGGCCGTGCTGGATTTCGGCGGCGCGGGCCCAGTCGAGCTCACGCTGGGCGGCTTCGAGCTGGGTACGGAGCTGCTCGATTTCCTGCTTGCTGGCGCGGACGGTTTCGATCTTGTCCTTTTCTTGCTGCCAGCGGGCGCGGAGGGTGCTGGATTTTTCGGAGAGTTCGGCGAGTTTGCGCTCGATGGCTTCGAGGCGTGCCTTGCTGGCGGCGTCGGTTTCCTTTTTCAGGGCTTCGCGATCGATTTCGGCTTGGACGATTTGGCGTTCGACTTCGTCGATTTCGGCGGGGACGCTGTCGATTTCGATTTTCAGGCGCGAGGCGGCTTCGTCGACGAGGTCGATGGCTTTGTCGGGGAGGAAGCGGGCGGTGATGTAGCGGTTGGAGAGGGTGGCGGCGGCGACGATGGCACCGTCGGTGATGCGGACACCGTGGTGGATTTCGTAGCGCTCCTTAAGTCCGCGGAGGATGCTGATGGTTTCTTCGACGGTGGGTTCATCGACGAGGACCATTTGGAATCGGCGCTCAAGGGCTTTGTCCTTTTCGATGTATTTTCGGTACTCGTCGAGGGTGGTGGCGCCGATGCAGCGGAGTTCGCCGCGGGCGAGCATGGGCTTGAGCATGTTGGCGGCGTCCATCGCGCCTTCGGCTTTTCCGGCTCCGACGAGGGTGTGGAGTTCATCGATGAAGAGGATGATTTCGCCGTTTGAGCCTTTTATTTCTTCGAGGACGGCTTTGAGGCGTTCTTCAAATTCGCCGCGATATTTGGCACCCGCGACAAGAGCTCCCATGTCGAGGGAGATGACGGACTTTCCGCGGAGGCCTTCTGGGATGTCGCCGCTGACGATGCGTTGGGCGAGGCCCTCGGCGACGGCGGTTTTGCCTACGCCGGGTTCACCGATGAGGACGGGATTGTTTTTGGTTCGGCGCGAGAGGACTTGGATGGCGCGGCGGATTTCTTCGTCGCGGCCGATGACCGGGTCGAGCTTTCCGGATCGGGCGGCGGCGGTGAGGTCTTGGCCGTATTTTTCGAGGGCTTGGTAAGACTCTTCGGCGTTCGGGGAGGTCACGCGGCGGCCGCCTCGGATTTCTGCGATGGCTTTTTGGACGATGGCTTTGTTTGCGCCGAGGGACTTTAAGAGGCGGCCGGTGAATCCGGAGTCTTCGGTGGCGGCTAGGAGGATGTGCTCGGACGAGACGTACTCATCCTTCAGGGCGTCGGCTTCTTTGAAGGCGGCGTTGAGGAGGTTCTGGAGGCGCGAGGACATCGCCGAGCCGTAGCTGGTGCCGCCTTGGACCTTGGGGATTTTGGCGAGTTCGGCTTCGACTTCGGTCAGGACTTGGTCCGGATTGAGGCCGATCTTCTTCAGAAGCGGTGCTACGACGCCATCGCCTTTTGCCAGGAGGGCAGAGACGAGGTGCTCGACGTCGATCGTGGTGTGCTGGAGGCGTTCCGAAACAGATTGCGCCTCCTGCACCGCTTCTTGAGCTTTGAGGGTGAGTTTGTCCAATCGCATATGGACATTAGTGTAACAGGCTCAAGTGATCTTATTTGAAGGGTGTCAAAGGTTTGGGTCTTTTGTCAGTAGTCGCCCATGACGAAGTTGAGGAGGTAGAGCATGAATCCGGTCAGACCAAGCATGGCTGCACTTAAAAGGATGATAAAGATGTTGCCCGAGAAGAGGCTGATCATGAAACCCATGCCGGTGCCAAACAGGTTTAAGTAGAGAACCCACTTTGCCCAAATGCCGCAGAACTCGTTTCGGAAGAGAAGACCGATGCACATTCCGACTCGGGCTACCCCAAAGAGACCTGCGACGGCAAGGAAGCCGGGTTCCCACTTCGCTTGCGCCCAGGCGACGATGTCCCAAGCCGCAGCAAGGCCCCAGATGACGCAAATGATGTTGAAGGCGATTTCTTGCCAAACGTGGTTGGGGCCGTCTTGGCGGCCAGCGAAGGTGCCGACGGCTCGGTTTTGGAAGTTGCAGTGGGGGCAGATGGCGGCGTGGGCCATGATGGGCTGCCGACAGTTCGGGCAAGGCATCGTGGCAAGGGCTTGCGGGGCCTGGTTTCCGGCGTATACGTGGCCAGTGGGGCCGGTGATGACCGGTTGAGGCCGTGCGGCGGCGGGTTGGGCGGCACCGCTGGCGAGTGGGTCGGCGGTGTTGCCTCCAGCAAAGAGTTGCGGGCTTGAGCCCATGGGCGGCATCGCGACCTGAGGCTGGATAGGCACGCTCGAGATTGGCGTGGATGAGGCAGGACCGCCGATAGCCTGATACTGCGGGTCCATTTTCACTTTGCCGACGAAGGCTGCGAGAGGGGCGAGGCCCTTGATTGACTCGTCCAGGTTGGAGAGTTCGCGGACGACCTTTCCTCGTTGACCGGTGCGGTGAAGAAACTGGAGGTAAGCGTTGACCGTGGCGGGATTGCGCTGGTCCATTTTGTAGGCACGGCTCAAGACTTGCTCGGCGTGCTCTTTGTCGTCGGTTTCACTCGCTTCGCCGTCCATGACCAGGGAAGCCACGAGGGCGAGCCTTGCCGGAACGTGGTTGGTCTTTAGGATGAGGGTGGTATCGAGTTCGCTGACGGCGGCGCGATGATCGCCAGAGAGGCCGAGGAGGTAGCCGAGGGTGTAGCGAACCTCAGGGTCGGCGGGCTGGATTTTTGCGGCCTTGCGGGCGGCTTCGAGGGCGTCGGTGTGATTGCCGAGGAGGCCCTGGGATAGGGCGTAGCCGCGCAGGAGGGACGAACTGTTCGGCTCTTTTGCCAGCAGTTCGCCATAGATGTGGGCTGCGGTCGAGTAATCACCCGCTTGGTATGCGGCTTCGGCTTCCGGTTGAGTCACCATCGAATTACTTAGGATACAACTCGAAGGTTGCAAATGGGTTCGATCTTAACAGTGGCTTAATGATTTGGGTTGCTTTCAAGTTACCGCCTTGAAGTAGCGAGAATCAGATGACAGAGTGGAGCAGTTGCTGGCTCTTCGCGTCGAGGGCATTGATGTCCGTTAGTTCGAACCGGTTTCCATCTACATCGATGAGCATGAGATGGGTAGGCGACAGCCACTGGGCGTTTTCCTGAAGCGATTGCGTT
Source organism: bacterium (assembly GCA_027485645.1). Taxonomy (GTDB): domain Bacteria; phylum Armatimonadota; class Fimbriimonadia; order Fimbriimonadales; family Fimbriimonadaceae; genus Fimbriimonas. The sequence goes on along the minus strand of JAIXQR010000007.1, from coordinate 722,511 downwards.
ACCAGTTCGCGGGTTCCTCGCTCAGTTTCGACGGTCCAGTAAGTTGCCCCAAACTCGGTTCTTGCGTCGAGAATGGTTTGCACTTGGGCGGTTAGGTACCGACGAGCTAACTCCTCGTTTGCAGCCTTTAGACTCTCAGGATTGAGGTCCTCAAGGTTTGGCACGAGGAGGATTTCTTCGCCTTTGCCGTTCATCAACGACAGGTACTTCGTTGGGTGGCTGAGGGGGGCAGACCAGACGGGCTTAACGGTTACAAAAGACCGGTCCTCGGCGGTGAGCCGAAGACGGTCTTTGGGTTCGTGAAAGAGGCGAATGGTTTGCGGAGTCATGGCGTTCTCAGTTCTGAATGAGTTCAACCCATCGCTCGCCAGAGCTTGAGAGCATCCGGAGGGCATGGGCGCGGAGCCCTTGCTCTAGTCCACATCTCTCGAAGTCTGGGTCGACGACGGGGGCGCCAATCCTTGGCTGGCCAGGGGTGACATCCAGCAGAAGTTCGGCGATGGTTCGATCATTTAGCCGTGCTTCAACGCGGATGTATGGCCCTTCGGCTCGTTTTACCACGGCAATGCCGAGCATAGCGAGCAGACCTTCGTAGGCTCTTTGTGATCTCAGTGCGGCGGCGATGGGCCGGGCACGGAGAGGATATGGGATCGCCTGACTTTCAGTCAGGGCAGACGTCAAAGTGGGCTCGGGTTTGTTTAGAGTTTCCGTCAAAATCGTGCGAGTTGGGTTTAAAGTTTCGCGCGATCGAACCGACGCGCGAGGGGGTTGAATACAATTTTCATTAACTTGATCATTTTGTTCACCTCCGGTTCTTGCTTCAGAACCGCTTGCGTCGTTAGGCTTCGTAGCCAGTTTGCAGTCAATTGGCAACATTGCCTGACTTTTGACGATGAGATAGTACCGTGTTGTGGCCCTCGATTCAAACCATCATTAGGGCCAAAACACTACTACACACTTCCGAGCCCAATGATCTCGTTGATGGCAGTTTGGGTTTCTACTAAGGTGTAGAACGCTCCCTTCTTTTCCATCAATTCTTCGTGGGTTCCAATTTCCGCGATCTCTCCGCGATCGAGCACGATCAGACGATTTGCGTTTCTTAGCGTCGAAAGTCGGTGGGCGATCGCGAAGGTCGTGCGGCCCTTGATGAGGCGGCCGATGGCTTCTTGAATTTGCTTTTCCGTTTCCACGTCAACCGACGAGGTTGCTTCATCGAGGATGAGAATGCGCGGGTTGTGCAGGATTGCTCGAGCGATCGAAACGCGCTGACGTTCGCCGCCAGATAGCTTTGCCCCTCTTTCGCCGACCATGCTGTCGTAGCCATCTGGCTTTGCGAGGATGAAGTTGTGGGCGTTTGCGGCGCGGGCGGCTTCGATGATTTCGTCCAGCGACGCGCCAGGTTTGCCATAGGCGATGTTCTCGGCGATCGTGCCATTGAACAGGAACGGTTCTTGAAGAACGATTCCGATTTGGCGGCGGAGGTCTTGGAGCGAGATGTCACGGTAGTCGACGCCGTCGATCTTGATCACACCGGCATCTGGCTCATAGAACCGGCAGATGAGGTTGATCGTGGTGGACTTTCCGGCACCCGACTTTCCAACTAGGCCGATCATTTCTCCAGCTTCAGCGGTGAAGTCGATTCCTTTCAGGACCGGGTTCGACTTGTCGTAGCCAAAGCGGACATTTTCGAACTTGACTTGACCGCTGATCTCCATCTTCTTGCCGAGGTCGCCGTAGTTTTCGGCTTCGGTGTCGATGATTTCGAAGATGCGGTCGGCACCGGCCATGGCGCGGCTAAACCATTGGTTGATGGCGGAGAACCACATGAGCGGTCCATAAACCAGCTGCAAGAAGGCATTGATGCGCCAGAACTCACCGAGGGTGAGCTGCTTGTTGTAGACCATGTATCCGCCAACGGTCCAGCAGATAAGGCCGCCAAGGGCGGTGAAAAAGGTCATCGCGCCGAAAATCGTGTGCCAGCGAGTGTCGGCTTGGACACCGGCATCGCGGAGTTCGTAGTTCCGGTCGCGGAACTTGTTGTACTCCTTGTCTTCGTTGGCAAACGCCTTGACGACGCGGATGCCGTGCAGCGACTCATTGAGGTGAGTATGGAATCGAGCCCACTTTTGGCCGACGCGGTGGAACATCTGCGACATCGGCTTCCAGAAGAACGCGCCGATGCCGAGGATGATCGGTACCGGGGCCAGGATGCACGCCGCGAGGAACGCGTTTGTCCAGAAAAGGAAGCCCATGATCCCGATGAGGGTCAGGCCGTTGAGAAGGAGATAAGGAACACCCTCAACGAGGAAGCCCCAAACTCGGTCGGTATCGCTGGTGACGCGGGATGCGATCGCTCCGACCTGCTTCTTATCGAAGAAGCTGAGCTGTAAGAACTCGATGGATCGGTACACAGCAGCGCGTAGGTCAGCCGCGATCGAACCGGCAAGGAAACTGATTGTGCGGCCGTTGAGGATTTGCAGGCCGGAGTTGATCACGAGTACGCCAAGCCAGGCGCCCATGAGCTGCCAGAGCATGGGTAGCTCTTCATGCTTCTGCAAGACGCGATCGATGAGCTGCCCCTGGATCATCGGCGGGAGCAGGTTTAAGATCGTGGTGAGCAGCGAAATGAAGGTGAGGAGAAGCGCTTGCTTGGTGTACGGGTGAAGGAACTTGCCGATGCGAAGCATCGTGCGGCCACGGTTTACGCAGGCGGGGCAGATGCCATCTTTCTCCGGAAGCAGGCGATTGCACTTGGCACAGCGAAGTCGCTCTTGCTTTAGGTTAATGGAGAGCGGTTCTCCCTTTGCTAGTTGCTCAATGCCTCGGGCGGCTTCGCTGAATTTTGCCGCGACGGTGAGGGAGTAGGAGATGATCGGAAGGATCTCACCGGTTTTGGTGGTGACTTCCAAGCGACCGCCACCTACAAGAGGCTCGTTTCGAGCGCTCTTGATATCGGCGATGGGGATTTGGAATGAGACGGCGCCGCCGGTTTCCTGGACGCGCACCTGGGTGGCGTCGACAAGGAGGGTCCGGCTGCCAAAACGGCCGTTCTCGGCAAAGTCTCCGATGAGCTCGATGAGGGTTTCTGAACTGGTGAGGGGGGCATCCCCGGGGCGCAATGCAGGCGCGGTTTCCATTTATGGGCTCCTAAAACAGAGGGAAGAGGGTGGACGGAGACGAGTTGAGCGTCTTTCTTCGTGGCCCCGGCTGGCAACGCTCAACCGATGTATACCGCCTGCGAAAGGCAATGTCAATGACACGGTGATATAACGTAAGAAAGATCATGAGTACAAAACAGATTGCCTTTGTAGCCGAGCCGATTGAGGCCGCAGAAGCCGAAGGCGTTCGCATTCGACGCAGCATCGGGAGTGAGCGCTTGATCACGCTGGATCCATTTTTGCTCTTGGACCACCTCACGGTTCCGGCGGGTGAAGGTGCGGAATCGGTTGGTTTTCCGCGGCATCCTCATCGCGGAATTGAAACGCTGACGATTGTGCTGAGCGGACAGGTGAATCACCGCGATTCGCTAGGGAACGACGATACGATTTCGAAAGGCGCGGTGCAATGGATGACCGCTGGCTCAGGGATTTGGCACTCCGAAATGCTCGTCGGTCACGCCGATGGGAATGACTCGATTCAATTGTGGTTCAACCTGCCTGCGGCGCAGAAGTTTGTCGCGCCGGGATACGTCGCGAAGGCGGAAGATCAGATTCCGCAGGTTCCAGTTCCAGCTGGATTTGTGAGAGTGATTGCGGGTGAGTACTTCGGGGTCAAAGGCGCCGTCAGCGGAATCGCGGTGAACCCGCTTGTTTTGCATATCCATCTTGAGCCTGGTCCTGGGTTGACGGTGCCGATTCCAGCGGGGTTTCTTGGCGGGGTCTACGCCGCTCGAGGCTCGTTTGAGTCCGGCACGAAGACGGTCGCTGAGGCACAGCTAGGAGTGCTTGGTGCGGATGATGCGGTGCGGCTGCGCGCGACAGACGCGGGACCGGTGGACATCATTCTGTTTGCCGCCGCCCCTTTGAATGAGCCGGTGATGCAGTACCGATCGATTGTTTTGAATACGGCGGAGCAAATGGCGGAAGCGGTGGATCAGATCGCGGCCGGGACTTTTCCGGTTTAGATTGTTCTTGAGCCAGCTCCCTCTCACGTTCTGGGTTGCATTGCGAGAGGGAGCTGTTTTGGGCTTAGTGCGGCATCAGAACGGAATCGATGACGTGGATGACGCCATTGCTGGCGAGGACGTCGGTGGCGATGATGCGACTGTTGTTGACGCGGAGGGTGCCTTTGTTTCGGATGCGGACGGTTTTGCCGTTCACGGTCTTAACGTGGGCTCCATCTTGCAAGCGAAGAACGTTTGCCGCGAGGACTTCGGTAGGTAGGACGTGGTACGTGAGGATGCTAGTTAAGGTGCCTCGGTTTTCTGGCTTCAGGAGGTCGGAAACCGTGTGGCCGAGCTTTGCGAATGCCTCGTCGTTTGGTGCGAAGACGGTGAAAGGTCCGTCGCCCATGAGAGTTTTGGCAAGACCTGCGGTTTGGACGGCCTTGATGAGGGTTTTGAACTGACCAGCACCTTGCGCGACTTCAACGAGGTTGCCATCGGCTCTTGCTTCCGACGCTTCTGCATCGTTGAGCTTAGGCAGGTTTGGTGGGAGCAAGACGGCGTCGATGACGTGGATCACGCCGTTGTCGGTGAGGATGTCACGGGTAACGATGCGAGCGTTTCCAATTTTTGCGCCGCGCTTTTCGAAGGTGAGGTTTGCGCCGTTAAGGGTTTCGAAGTTTGTCTTCGACTTCACGCGGTCGAGATTTGCGCCAAGGACCTCCTTCGGCAGAACATGGAAAGTTAGGATTTGAGTGAGCGCACCTTTGTTGTTCGGCTGAATCAGCTTTTCTAGCGTTCCCTTTGGCAGGGCGGCGAAGGCGGCGTCGGTCGGGGCGAAGACAGTGAGGTTATTGCCCTTGCGGAGGCTGGACTCGAGTCCGGCCTTTTGAACGGCAGTGATGAGGGTCTTAAAGTTACCGGCCCCAATGGCCGTGTCGACAATGTCCGCCGCCGTGGCGGATGCAACGGTTGCGAGAGTGGCAGCGAAGAAGATGACGGACTTGAAAGTTTTCATATGCGTTCTTGGGCGACGACGGTCGCGGTGAAACATCATACGAAAATGATGAATTTATCAGTTCCCATCAGTTCAGATTTTATTCAACCTCGTTGATGAAGAGTCTAGGCATCTTGAAAACCGGGATTGTATGATGAGGAGTGGCTTCGCAACCAGTTCCATCCGGTCCTGAAGCCCATATGCTCTTGGCGTCCTTACTTTTCCGGGTAACCAGGACGGCCCATTCCTCACGCGCATTGCTTTCCAGATTGCTTCAAAGCCAGGGCATTGATCTCTCTCCGGAAGAAGCAATGGGGCTCGGCGCGATCGCAAGGTTTCAGCAGAACACGGTGACCGGAATTGCGGACGCTCTGCAGCGCGATCGAACGACGATTACTCGAATGCTTGATAGCCTTGAGAACAAGGGCCTGATTGATCGGACTCTGAACAAGGAGGATCGCAGGATTACGGAAGTTCAGGTGACCGAAGCCGGATTTGGAGTGGAGATTGCGATTCGGAAAGCGAGTGCAACCATCTTTCCGGATCTGTTGGAGCATTTGAGCGCGGAGGATTTACGGGGAGCACTCAAGACGCTTGAAGCCTTGAGTGAAGCGGAGGCCGCGTGCATTCGTCGGCTTGAAAACCCAAACACAATTCTGGAAGAAATCTGAAGATAAGTTCTGAATGTCCCACATGTACTAGAACTGAAACAAATCTTGTGTACTCTACACGTATCTTGAATGCGTGTGGTACATCCGATGAACCGTCATCAAACTAACTCGAAAATTCTCTTCGTTTTCGTCATTTCGTTTGGGCTCCTCGCCTCCTGTCGGCCGGCTCCGCAGCCTCGGAACTACTCGGTTAAGGTTGCCGATTCGACGACGGCAGCTGATATCTCAGTTGAGGAAATCCTTGCTGGTACTCGCTTGGGAACGATTCTGCGAACGGACGTGGCTAAACAGCTTGATCTGAGCAACTACTTAAAGAAGAAGATTCGAGAGACGTTTGAATCGAATGCAAAGCCACCGAATGGTGGAGGCCTTCCATCGTTCATCAGCGACTCGATGATCAAGGACGTTCTTCGCGGAAAGCTTGCCGAGACTGAAGCCAAAGTGCTGACTCTTCTGTCCGACGCGCGACTTGCTAGGTTAGAACAGCTCATGAACCAGCTGAAAGGACCGGCTTTTCTTCATGAAAAGGAAACCAAACGAAGTCTAAAGCTAACCCGAGATCAACAGCGCAAGTTCGACTCCATCCGAGCGAAGTATGAACAGTTGCCAGGCAACACAGATGGTTCGGAGAAGCAAGCACTGGTAGCAGTACTCACGCCAAAACAGAGCGAATCTTTGAGCAAGTTACTTGGCCCGTTAGAGAAGTTTGATCCCGTCGCTAAGTATTACGTCGAACTGCCGAGGATCAAGCGATGAGTCGATTACGGTACTTGTTTTCGCTGCCTAAATGGGTTTACTTTGTCGCGGTCGCAATATCCGTGGCAATTGGCTACTCACTCTTTAGTGGCCGACCGCGTGAAGTTGAAACATTCTCGGTAAATCCACGTGATATTGACACTGTTCTCTCGCTAACCGGACGGATTGAGCCCATTTCGGAGGTCTCAATCTCTTCGGCAAGTTCTGTCGCTCAAGTACGGCAGTTGTTGGTTGACGTTGGCGCAAGAGTAGAACCAGGACAGCTACTCCTGAAACTTGATGACGGCGAGCTGTTAGCGCAGGAACGAGAGGCTCGGTCTCTGCTGAAACAGGCTGAGGCGGAATTGATGCGGGCTCAAGCGGCGTACCGGGGAAGTTCGCTGAGTAGAACAATTGCAGATCGATCTCTCGAACTATCGTTAGATCTCCGCGCTAGTCGTGACCAAGCGGCGGAGAACCTACGAATCTCGGAGAAGCGCCTGTTGCAGGTCCGAGCGAGGTTGCAAAAGGTCGCCACCGGAGCACGGCCAGAAGATGTTCGCAAAGCGCAGGCATCGCTTGGCTCTGCAGAAGCGACGATGGCGGACCGTGAGCGAGAGGTAAAGCGCCAGTCCTACCTCTATGAAACCGGGGCGGTTCCAAAGAAGAACCTCGAATCCGCAGAGTTGGCCCTCGTAACGGCAAAGGCCGCGACCGAGTCGGCCCGCCAAGAACTTAAGTCACTGGAGAGTGGGCGTGCCGAGGACATTGCGGAGTCGCAAGCAGCTTTGGCGGAGTCGGAGACCGCGTATGCCGCGGCAAAGATGGCGCTTCAACGGGCCGAGCGCGCGTTGCAAGAGCGTTTGTCCCTGCGTTCTCAGGCTCAATCGGCGGCAAATGAAGTTCAGGTCAATCAGTTTGCTCTCGAAGCGGCGAAGCTGCTGATTGAAGTCCGTCGGGCAAGGGCTGATGAAATCGCGGCCAAATTGCAGCAAACGGAACTGCGAGCGCCGATTGCAGGATACGTGAGTCGTCGCGACGTTTCCCTCGGAGATACCGTCCAAGCTGGCAAGGTACTGCTTCGAATCACTTCGGGCATATCATTCCGCGCATCCGCTGACGTCGACGAGAAGCTGCTACCAGAGTTGAAGGTGGGCTTAGCGGCGATTATTCGTCCGGATGCGAACCCGTCTATGGCATACAGCGCCGTTGTAGATCAAATTGGTCGGGAAGCCAATCGCACAACCGGCACGGTCCTTGTTCGGTTTCGACTGACTTCGACAGATGAGCAGCTCAGATCAGACCTTACGACCAACATTACCGTCGTTACGAAACAGTACAAGAACGCAATTGTCGTTCCGAATTCTTGCATCGCCAAGGTGAATGAAACTAGTTTCGTGATGGTTGTCGAAGGTAAGCGGGTTCGGCGGCAAGAAGTGAAAGTAGTTTCGTCAACGGCGGAGGGAGTTATCTTAGCTTCTGGAGTTTCGGCAGCCGACGAACTGGTGTTAGACGCTCAGGCTGTCTCAGATGGCGCACTCGTGCAAAGCAAGAGGAAGCAGACTTGATCTTTGGCTTCTATACCGCGCTCCGATATGTCCAATCTGGAAGGAACCAGACGATTTTGATGCTTTGCTTGGTGATGGTAGGTGTCACCGCCTACACATTCATCACGGCCACGGTTCAAGGGATTCAAAGTGACGTTATCCGGAACAGCCTCGGCTCCAGTTCTCACGTGACGATCGAGCCGTTTGATGACTTGCCCATTGTGGATAGAACAATCGATCGTGGTCAGGTGCTAAGCACAATCCAGACCGGCCAACAACGGGAAAAGAAGATCAGTGACTGGCCGTCTGAAATTGCGAGGCTCGGGGAGTTACCGGAGATTACGGTTATTTCCCCGGCGGTGCTTGGCAGTGGTTTTGTAGAGCGCGGAACACAATCTCGTCCGGTTTCCATTCGTGGTGGTGAACCAGAGTTGATGGATCGGATTGTCAACATCAAGAAGGATCTTGTCGAAGGGGTTTTTGATCTTTCGGCAGGAAAGGCAGTTATCGGCATCACGTTGGCAAAGAAGCTTAATGTTTCGGTATCGGACCGTGTTCGTGTTATTTCGAACCGAGGCGTTCAGACCAATGTGCAAATCGCAGGAATCGTTTATGCGGGTAATCCTATTGCGGACGAATCAACGATTTATGTGACTTTGGGTGATGCGCAAAGGCTGTTGCGTTTGGATGGATCCATCTCGGCAATTGAAGTGAAGGTGAAAAACGTGTTTGATGCTGCGAAAGTCGCGGAGATTCTGCGGCAGCGAGTTAAGTTGAAGTGCACGCCGTGGATGGAAAACAATACGCAGGTTCTAACGCTCATCTCCTCGCAGAACATTGCGACCGGAGTCATTCGAGCTTTTGCCTTGTTGAGCGTTGCCCTTGGAATTGCGTCGGTTTTGAATGTAACCGTTACTCAGAAAGGCAAGGAAATAGGAATTATCAAGAGCATGGGGGCAGTTCAAAGCCAGGTTCTGTATGTCTTCATCTTTTTGGGCGGGTTCATTGGGCTACTCGGTGGACTTGCGGGAGCATTCCTGAGTTACGTTCTGAATGCCGCGTTGAAAGTTGTATCGGCAAACACTCCGAAGGGCGCTCCAAGTTTCGCGACGGACTTTCAGATGAGGCAAGTTTGGGAGGCGGTCATTGTTGCGGTGCTGGTTGCGGTGATCGGCGCATACATACCGGCCAGAAAGGCGTCGAAGTTGGATCCGGTGGAGGCGATTCGTGGCGTCTGACGAAACCCTGATCCGCTTTAGCTCGGTTTCAAAAATATATGGGACCGAGGTCCAGGTCCATGCGCTTAAGGAAGTCTCGCTCGAGTTCAAGCGCGGAGAGTTTGTTGCAATCACGGGACCATCAGGTTCCGGCAAGAGCACACTTTTGAACCTGCTTGGTGCGCTTGATCGGCCAACAAGCGGCACGCTTGAGATTGGTGGAGTGCGGCTGAACGATTTGGATGCCGACGGCTTGTCGCGCCTTCGGCGAATTCACCTCGGGTTCATTTTTCAGTTTCACCACCTGTTGCCAGACTTTACGGCACTCGAAAATGTGCTTGTACCAAGCCGCATTTGCGTTGGCGTTGCAAAGCCGCCCGACATTTCGGAGGCGAAGGCGCTACTCGAACGGGTGGGGCTTGGAAGCAAGTTTGATAGCAAGCCGGCACAGCTTTCGGGTGGGCAGCAACAGAGGGTCGCAATCGCGCGGGCGCTAGCACGGAAGCGAAGCATCGTGCTGGCAGACGAGCCAACCGGAAACTTGGACTCTGTTTCCGGCAACGAGGTTTTTGAACTGATGAAGGAGTTTAATCGGAGTGAGGGAACTACGTTCCTGATCGTTACGCACGATCAGAATCTGGCTCGAAAGACCCGGCGAATGATCACCGTGGTTGACGGCAAAATCGCTACGGACGTGACGCCCGAGAAGTCTGTTGAGCCAGCTTAATTTCCTACTATCCGCCGAACGCCTTCTTCGCTTCTTCCAGGGAGACTTTGCCGTCGCCATTGAGGTCGGCGGATTTGATTTGGTCCCAGACTGATCCGGCCTCGGCGGCTACGACGAAGCCGTCGTTGTTTCGATCGAGGCGGGCGAAAGTCCTGTCGATAACGCCGGCGTCAGCGCGGCGTCGACCGGTGCCAATGCCGGGGGTGTCGGCTCCGGGCGTTGCTCCGGGAACGATGTATTCCACGTAGCCGAGGTGCATTTCGTCGTAGGTCTGATCCCCCCATCGGACCCGTTTGGTTGGGTCGGGGTTGGCGGGGTTTTTGTCGCTGTTATCGAACCAGACACTGAACTCGATCTTCTGGCCCTTCTCGAGCTTCTTCCACTGGGCGTACTCGTAGCTGAGCTGCCAGTTGAAGTCGTATCGAGGTACGTCCAAGAGCGTTTCTCTCTTTCCGCCGGGAGAAACGACATCGTAGCGGCAGGCTTTTCCGCGCACATGCATGTGGGGCAGGAAGGAGAGGATTTCGACGTCGGTGGGCACGGTGACCGCGGCGACTTCTTTGTGGTTGTCTGCTCCGGGCGGAATATTGATCAGCACGTTTGCAACGCCCGCGGTTCGGACCTCATGCTTCGGCGGAGTAGCGCTGTAAACAAAACCAATTTTCGACTGGTCGGTGGTGGCTTCGCCGTTCGGAGTGTAGTGGATTTGGAACCGCAGGTCAGAGTTTGCCGGGATCTGTTTCGCAAGGCCATCTGGGTAGATGATCGAGCTGTTTCCGGGCACATAGATGGCGAAGTATCCGTTCAGGCCCTCGACATTCTCGCTCGCTCGGCCGCCGGTTCGCTGTCCTTTGGGGACCACGAAGACAAGAATGTGGTGCACGACTTGTCGGGCGGTCGGGATGATCTCGATGGCTTTCACCCAACGTTCGGTTGCGGAGTTCAGCGGAACGATGACGTTTTGGTACTCCATGAATCCGTCGGCCTTGATGGCTATCGGTTTGGGGAGCTGATAGATCTCGTCGGGCTTACCGATTTGCCAATCCGGGTTGAACTTGGCGGGTGCGGGAGCTTCTTTTGCGTCGCCGAGGGGAGTTTTGGCATCGATCCAGGCGAGGAGATCTCGCTTATCGGCTTCCGAAAGGCTTCGGTCGTTCTTCCACTTGCTGGGCTTTGCGTCGGCGGCAAACCAAGGTGGCATCTGCTTGTTGTTCACCACCTGCTTGATCATTGCGGCGCGATCTTTCACCTTGGTGAAGGTGTCCAGGGTGAACGGGCCTACGCCTCCGGGACGGTGGCAAGGGAGGCAGTTCTCCTGGATGATGCGCGAAATCCGGTTGTGGTAGGTGACGGGCTTTTGGAGGGGTTGAACGTCCGAAAGGTCCAGCGCGCAACCCGGGGCCGCGGTTTTGGCGACGGCGGGTGCGGAGTTCTTTAGGGCGGAATCGATAGCGCGGGCGAGGTACTTGTTGGTTGGTTGGGCCTTGCTATAGGTCAGGCCGTACTGGTCGTCCACCGCTCCGCGGTAGATGACTTGCCGCTGGGCGTTCAGCAGGAAAACTTCGGTCGTGGTGGTTGCTTCTAGGGTCTTGGCGACCTCCTTTGTCTTGTCGTGAATGTAGGCGCCTTTAAGGCCAAGGCGAGTTTTGGCCGAGCGCATTTCGGCGGCGGTTTCGCTTTCGGTGGGGTTTACGTAAACGAACTGCACGCCCTTTGCCGCGTAGGTTTTTTCAAGCGACGCCAGAGTTGGGCCGTAGCGCTTGGCGACCGGGCACGTGGTGCCGGTTAGAGCGATCACGGTGAGCTTGCCGGTGCCGATGTTCACCGTCGTCCCGTCGATGGTGGTTCGGTTCATCACCGGGACGGTGGGGCCAGCGACCGCCGAGTCAGTGGGGCGGTTGGCATAGAAAATCCCGATAAGGGGGATGATCGCCGCGCAAGGCAGGGCGTATCGGAACGAGCTCATTGCGTCCAGATTAACATAGGAGCGCGGTCGGCCGGAGCTTTGGTCCCGATTTGAAGTTCCGTTTGCGGACGCTCTTCTTTATATTTTCTTAACAATACGAGTTAAATATTGGTGACTAAGAAAAAACTCGCGCCTTAAACGTTGCTTAACAATCCTTCGCCTAGAATGGCTCGTATTCCGTTTGTGAGAGGAATTATGAAGCGAGCATTTACCCTGATTGAACTTTTGGTGGTCATCGCGATCATCGCGATTCTTGCGGCAATTTTGTTCCCGGTTTTTGCTCAAGCGAAGCTGGCCGGAAAGAAGGCAGTTGACCTGAGTAACACCCGACAGCTGGGAACGGCAACGATGCTTTACCTGGGAGACTACGACGACAACTACCCGCAGAGCCTGTACGCTACGAACGGCGTGATTGCTAGCCAGTCCTGCCAAGTGTATGTGCTCGGAAGCATGGCCAACCAACCGATCTTCACGCTTTACGATGCTTTGATTCCTTACATGAAGAACGTGGACATTCTTCAAAGTAAGGTGGATGCTCCAGGCGAAGACTGGAACGCAATGTTGGCTCGACTAGCTCCGCTTGGACTCTCGGTTCGATCGACGGGCGCCTACCGCTATTCCAGCTTCGGACCAAACTTCGCGGTGTTCCAAGACCCAGGCGTCGGTTCACTTTGCGACGGTGTTTTCAACCAGGCGGACATGCAGGATCCGGTTGGAACGACCGTGTTCTTCCACTCGAAGTACTACGATTTCACCTCCTCGGCAACCCCACCAAAGACGGAGTTCTATCGACCTGGCACGTACTGCAACCAGATGTACCAGCGAGCTCGCATGGGCGCGTTTGAGTGGATGAACTTCCACGGCAACTTCAAGGGGAACGACGGAATCACCGTCAACTACGGCGATGGGCACGCGAAGTGGATTCGCGGCGACGGAAACTTGCCTGGTCGCTCGACTTCGGATTGCGACTTCTATCCAGACCGAAACGACTGCCAGACCTATACGCTGCCATGCGACTTGAGCGGCGTTCCTGGCGGCAAAGCGAACACCTGATCATTCTTTGATTTGGTTCGGAAAGGGCGTCTCTTCGGGTGAAGAGACGCCCTTTTCGTTGTAAGCTTTGGCCATGAAGCCGCTCGGCATTCTTGCCCTTTCTCTGTTGGTCACCACTGCTTTTTCGCAGGACTTTGTCCGCAAGTCTGACGTGGTTTATCTGAAGCAGGACGGGGCGGCGTTTACAATGGACGTTTTTCGCCCGGCGAAGCAGAACGGAATTGCTTTGGTCTTCATGGTCAGCGGCGGCTGGGTTTCGAACCATAACAGCATCAACGCTGACTTCGCAAAGCAGTGCACGGACCGTGGTTTTACCGTTTTTCAGGTTGTACATGGTGCGCAGCCTCGATACAAGGTTCCGGAGATTGTTAAGCAGGTACAGCGGGCGGTACGTTTTGTGCGTTCACACGCGGCGGAGTACGGGGTGAACCCGAACAAGCTTGCCATCTCGGGCGGCAGCGCGGGCGGGCACTTGTCGCTGATGGTGGCTAGTCTGGCTTCGCCGGGTAACCCGGGAGGTCCTGATCCGGTGGAGCGAGAATCGGCGGCGGTGAACTCTGTTGGAGTGTTCTATCCGCCAGCGGACTTTATGAACTACGGCAAGGACGGATTCTTTGCTTTCGATAATCCGGCATTGATGGCGACTTACGGTCGGGCATTTTTGGAAGACCCAAAAACGGCTCCGAAGGAAAAGATGGTGGAGGTAGGTAAAAGCATGTCGCCGCTATCGTTTATGACGAGCGCGATGCCGCCGACGTTTTTGGTGCATGGAGATGCCGATTTGCTGGTGCCGATTCAGCAATCGGAGATCACGATCAAGAAGCTCAAGGACCTTGGCGTTAAGAATGAGCTCGTGAGAGTGCCCGGCAAGGGACACGGTTGGGCCGGAATGGAAGTCCAGGTTGGTCTGATCCTGGACTGGTTCGAAAAAACCCTAAAGTGACTTTGCTTCGAGTCCGCGGAGGATGAACTCGACAGCGGCCCGGGAGTGCAGGAAAGTGCTGTCGAGGAAAGGCACCGGCTGATTCTCGCCTTCTAGGAGGATGGGAATCTCGGTGCAGCCCATGATCACGCCCTCGGCACCGTCGGCGATGCCGCGATTGATGATCTCGCGGTACGACTGGCGGGTGGCGATTCGGAAGAGGCCTTTGCCCATTTCCTCGAAGATGGTTCGATGAATCACGTCGCGATCGGCAGGATTTGGGATGAGAACCTCGATGCCGTGACTTTCTAGAAAATCGCGGCAGAAGCCGTCTTCCATGGTTGGACGGGTTCCAAGAAGCAGCAGGCGTTTGAGGCCGAGGCGCTCGGCCTCTTGGGCCACGGCGAGCCGAAGGTCGATGATGGGGATGTTCAGTTGCGGCTGAAGATCGGCGACGTACCGGTGCATCGAGCTCGCGCAAATGATGATGGCTTCTGCGCCGGCGGCCTCGACCTTTTTGCAGCCTTCAAGAATGAGATTAAAGGTTGCTCCGCTGTCGTTGGCGATGTTGTTTCTTTGGAGGTCGCCAAAGTTAAGGGACCAAAGGACAATGTTTGCCGCTTCGACCCCGCCTGCGCGTTCGTTTACCAGGCTGTTGACGTGACGGTAGTACTCAACCGTCGAAACCCAACTTGCCCCACCAACCATCCCCAGTAAGCACATCGCGATACTTTACCTATGCGGATGTCGAATTGTGCATACCGTTAGTTGCGGTTTGTTAGTGCGCAAGAAAACCTCAAGCGGCCATTATTGGATTGTTTTCTAGAATCATTAGGTGTTATTCGTAACTGATCTGTTTTACAGATATTTATTGGTCTGAGCTTGTTAATCGTGCTCATCTTTGCGCTGGGCCAGGGTTGCGGCGGATGGGCAAAATGCTTCCCGCGACAATTTCGTGATACAGCGTTTGGCCGTTCGGGCCAGAGTTGGTGACGGTGAAGCCTAGGGTGGTAGCGGTGCGAGTGACCGGTATCTCTTCGGTACGATTGCCCGCCATGTCGAGTCGGTAGACCTTGTACCGGCTGGCATTGGCCACGGTGAGCGTTACGGATGCGCTGCCGACCCGGACGAGGTGGGGAACCGTGCCCCAGCTTTCGATGACATCGCGATCTGGGCCCGAGTAGCGGATGTTGGTGTTCTGAACGTCGGTGAGGAAAGTCAGGAGCATTCGGCCGCTACTGGCGATGGGCTTTCGGTCGACACTGGTAATCCAGAGGGCGCCTCGGTGACCGGAGAGCGTGGCGTTGACGCCGCCGGCTGTGACGTTTGCGCCAATGGGGGCGAAGAGGCCTTGGGTGCGGGGCGTGTTGACGGTCAGGGTTCCGGTTTCGGTATCTACTTGAACCGGCTGCGCGGCAGTTGGGTCGGTGAGGTTGCCGTCGCCTCCGGTAGTCGTTGAGCTGTAGAGCTTGCGGGAGAGAATTTGCCGCCTCATTTGGGCGTTGTAGCCGCCCGCGACGCCGCTTCCGTTTGGATCAATGCGCAAGACGCCTTCGTCCGATGCGGAGTCTAGGTCTCGGCGGAGGAACAGCGCGATGATGGCCCGCTCGGACGCGAGGCCGATCGGGTCGGCTTGCATGTCGAAGTAGTCAAAGCGACTGGTGTTTTGGATTCGCGCCGAGTTGTGGCTCCAAGCGAACCGGAACGCGGCATCCCAATCTTGGCGGGCCGCGATCGAACCGAGCAGTAAGCCGCCCTCGGCGCGGAAGCGGTTTGGTGCGGCGAAGTTGAATTCGGAGAGGGTGAACGGTTTGCCATAGACCCGCGAAAGGGCGGTGTTTTGGAGACCAGAACCAAGGACCTTGGTCGCCATTCCGCCATTGTCCCAGCCTCGAGACGGGATCGACCACGCGTTTTCCAAGAAGTTGGGATGATCCCAATAGAAGTGGTTGTCGACGTAATCCAGGTTGGAGCGATGTCCGACAAGGACACTTTGGTCGTGCCAGCCGTTGACGTCGGAAAGCAGTGCCTTAACGCCGAGGTTTCTAAGCTCGGTTTTCATCCAGGCATAGGCGTTGGCATGCAAGTTTGCACCAAACCTCGCGCCGGCGTCGGTTTGGTAGTTCCAGGAGCCGGTGTTCCCGGCATTCTGCCAGGCGGCATCGAAGAGGGCGCGGGAGGTGGCGGAGAGGGACCGGGTGGCGCTGCCCATGTTGTTCTCGTTCACGGGCACGATCCAGGCGATGGCCGGGTCGTCCTTCCAGCGCAGACCCGTGTATGGATTGAGCGAGTTGAGGAGATTGGTCGAGAAGGCTAGCCAGTTGTTTCTGGCAGTTTGATTGACCAGTTGAAGCGCCTTGAACTCGTCGCCGTCGGTTGCACCGGTTAGGACTTCGTTGTTGCGGATTTGGCGGATCGTGAACAGGTCGAGGGAGATGTAGATGCCGCGCTTCTTGAGCATTGCGACCAGGTAGTTGAGCTGGTCGAGTTTGTCCGGGAAGATGCTGGTGCTGGTGGTTCCGCCAGACCAGCCGGTCAGCTCAGAATCGAAGTGGTGGAGCCGAACGGCGTTGTAGCCCATTCGGGCGAGGCGGGTAGCGAGCTTTTCCGAATCCTTTTTGCTCATAAACATGGCCGAGAAGGCGAGGTTTACGCCGTAGAATCGCTGCGGTTGAGGATTGCCGGGGAAGTAGAAGTGGCCGTTTCGGGACTCGAGCCAGCCTTCTGATCCGGCGCGTTTGTAATCAGTGGACGACCAATCTAGGGCGGAGCCGGGGGTGACGTCGAGAGGGAAGGGGAGCTCGGCCCAGTCGGGGCCGGCGGTGATGGTGTATGGCTGTTGGACGGAGAACGTATAGGGGCGGCTGGTTTTTAGGGTGACGGTGTAGGTTCGGGTGGTGTTGGCGGCCCATGTTCCGCCGACGGCGTTAAAGCGCCATTCCACATGCGGCGACCATTGGCGGGAGTCTTGCAGGACCGATGGTCGGCTGGCATCGCCTTCGATGGTGACTTCAATATCTCCTTTGGAGAACTTGACGGTTTTGCCGTTTCCACCGCGGAGGAACGTGTTCCCCGCGAAGTTGAGGGGGATGGGGTAGTCGGTGCCGTCGACGTTGGCGATGCTGCCAGCCCACTTTGGCGTCGGGAAGTTGCCGTAGAGGTGCGCGCTTTCTAGGCCGACGTTTGCGTTGGTCGTGGCTTGGATTTGAAAGCGGAGGCCATCTGCGAGTTCGGTGACGCCGCCGACCACCGTCGCCTCGCCGCCGCTCCAGACGGCTTTCGCGGTGGTGGGGTTGCCTTGGCCGTTTTCGGCAGATTGGGTGCCGGTGTATTGCCAGCCGGTGCGGAACATGCCAAAGCCGAAGGTCGCGATGTTTTCGCCTTCTTCCGACACGCGGATGTTGGCCGTGCGGTCGAGCGTGAACTCCAGCGGCGGAGAAAAGGGCACGGCGGATGCTAGCAACAGCGACAACATCATGCCTTCAGTATAGGTTTGGTGCCGGCGAGCGGCTAGGGGTTATTTGCGGAAGGTGGGGAGATCAGAGAGGTTGACGACTCGGGGGTCGTTGTAGACCTTTTTGATCCATTCCGGGGTGTTGCCCTTCTTGGGGTCCTCGATCATGTAGGCCCAGGTGAGGAAGTACAGCCAGGGGCGGGCGCGGAAGTTTTCCGGGTCTGGCAGTTTGCCTTCTTCGCCGAGTCCGAACAGCTTGCCTCGGCCGCCGAAGAGGGTTTGGTAGTCGGTCCAAGACGACTTGTCCTCGTAGTCCCAAACGATGAGGTCGACGACGTCGTCTCCGGGATACCAGTTGCCCTTTTGGCTGCCGTAGCTGGTCCAGGTCCAGATGAGGTTGTTCAGCTTATGCCGGTTGACGAACCGGTCATACATGAGGCGGTACAGCTTTTTGCAGGCGGCCTCGCCGGACTTTCCCCACCAGAACCATTTGCCCTCAGCCTCGTGGAGGGGGCGCCAGATGATGGGGACCTTGGCTTGTTGCAGGATCTTGAGCTTGTTCGCGACGAGGTCTAGGTCTCGGACTAGGTTTTTGTAGCCTTGGCTCTCCGGGTTTGCGATGGCCTGGTCGAGTTTGAACTTGTCGGTGTAGAAGTCGCCATCGGCGTTGGGCGAGATCCAGTGCCATTGGAAGGTAGCGATTCCGCCGCGTCCGTTAACCCAGCGGATGGCTTTTTCGGCATCACGGTTTCCGTTTTGGGAAGGGCAGACGCCGTTGAAGTCGTAGCCCATGATGGCGGGTTCTTTACCGCCGGTGGTGGTTTTGATGAACTCCAGATACTTGTCGTCGCACTGGCCGGAGAGCATTTTCTGGCCGTAGATTGAGTCTAGGTAGGACTTGAGGGCGACGGTTTCGGGGGTCGAAGCTTTGTTGACCAAGCTTGGCGCGGTCAGGATGGTTGTCGCGGCGAGGAGGGTGGTCAACATGGCGTATTTGGCCGGAGCCACCGACTATATATCACAAACTCGCGAGTAAGGAATATATTACACACCATGGCTGAACATATCACCTTGTCAACTTTGACCCCCTACTTGGTTGTTCGTGACGCCCGCGCGGCGATTGCGTTTTATGAGCAGGCGCTCGGGGCGATTACGATCGAAGTGATGGAAACGCCGGAAGGCAAGGTGATGAACGCTCAGCTGAAGATCGGCGATTCAATGCTGATGCTGAACGACGAGTTCCCGGATTACGGCGCGTTTGGTCCAAAGGAGGGCGAGTCGGTTCCGGTGACAATCCACATTTCTTGCACGGATATCGACAACCAATTCCAGCGCGCGATTGATGCGGGTGGCACGGTGACGATGCCGTTGGCGGATCAGTTCTGGGGCGATCGGTACGGGCAGTTCCGGTGCCCGTTTGGGCACAACTGGTCGATGGGTCAGCCGATCGGTTAGGTGGCGGTTTAGTTCTGGACCAACATTGCTTCGATCAGAGCTGCGCCTGAAGGTGCTGCGGAATGGCCATCGTAGATTGACTTTCGGTACGTGATGCTGGAGTAGGATTGTGAAGATGCAACATGACGAGGCCGAGGAGTTTCAGTTCATCCGTGATCGGCTTTTGGGGTCGGCAGACCTGTTGGAATTGGCTGAGCTTAGTCATGAAACGAATGGTGATCTGGTGGTGTCGCCACGCAAATCAGCGGAAGGTATCGTCGTGCGATTTAATGGCTATGTCGAGTTGCACTCCAGGTTCGGGTACATGCACGATTTCTATATGATTGGTGGTTGCCCTGATATAGAAACGTTTGCTGAAAGAGTGGTGCAGACCGTGATTAGGCTGTTGACAGGATCCTTGGTCTACATATATGACGATGTTGGCGGAGGAGGAATTGTGGATGTCGTGGAGCTAGAAGACTGGGTTGGACGAGGCGACAAGGTTCTTTCGTTTGGTTAGATGATGATGCGGTGACCGATGATTTACTTGTTCTTTGCAATCTTGGTGCTCATTGGTGTTTTGGATAACCATCCCAAGCGCCAGTTGTTCTGGGTCGTGGTCAACTTTGTCTTTCTCATTGCGCTTGTGGAGTTAGGGGTCAGAATTTTCTTGCCGCGGGTCGGTTGGAGATGACCTGCGTCTGGGAGGTTCGTTGGCTGCCGTTATGAATGGTTCAGGCAGGTTGATCGTCCGAATTTCGGCTGCGCGTGTCCTCATCCCCCGACCCCTTCTCCGTCGGAACGGAGAAGGGGCTCAAACGGTTTCGTGCGTATGATGGTGACGGGAAGATGAGGGATTTTTTGCTGCGCCATAGCGCGGGACAGGTTATCAGTACGGAATTGATCCGAAAGAAGTCGGATTGGCTTTTGATTCGCGCTTCTTGTGCCGAGGTACTAGGAACTTTAGGTGTCTTTAATTGAAGTCAGATTGGCAAGACTATGTAAGTCAATTTTGTTCCACCGCGAACGTGGTTACGATCGAGCGGCCCGCCGCTGTACGCCTCGGAATTCACTCTCCCGATATGGACACGATCAATGACCAATTTGGTGAGAAGATTGCGGCTGAAATTCTAGGCGACTGCCCGCCGAGACGGGCTCGCATCCGCCCATTTCGAGTCATGCGTTGCGCAATTACGAAGGAGAGTTTTCGCAGGATATACCTTGAATCCTCTCTGTCGATCCCAGACGAACATAAACAGTACTGGCATAGCACTTTCGATATTTCGGGCTACTCCGATGACATGCCAGTGCTAGGAGTTTCCTATGCTGAGGCCATTACGTTTTGTTCCCTTGTTGGCGGTCGTTTGCTTCGAGAAGAAGAGTTTGAGTTTTTGCTCAGGGGGCGTCAACGCAGCGGTTTTCTTGGGTATCAAGCTAGTCGAAGCCTTACGCAAGGAACCGTGAAAGACATTCTGCCGGACGTAATTCCGGTTGATTCCCCCGATCTGGCATGCAGCTCTCAGGGCGTTAAAGGGCTATGGGGCAATGTTCGTGAACTCGTGCAAGGAGCCTATGGTCCGGATTATTGGCTCAGAGGCCCAGTCATCAAACCCATGGGACGCCGGGACAAAATCTTCTATTCGGGCCTGCGAATTGAGATGAATGAGGACTATCTATCCGGAGCGATGGTCGGTATGCGCTGCCATAACTTAGAACCAGCTGGGTTTAGAGTGGCCTTCGACTTGTGAGCGGGCTTGTTGGGACACTACCGATAGGACGAACGTCCGAGTTTCGGTTGGGCGGGTCCTCATCCCCCGACCCCTTCTCCGTCGGAACGGAGAAGGGGCTCACACGGATTTTCTCGTGTACGATAGTTGCGGAAACATGACGGAATGTTTGTTGCTTGATGGGGAGGTTTGGTTTAGCTTGATTAGGCTCCGGGCCGGGGCGGACGATGCTGTCGGAGTTTCAGCGAAATGGGGAGCGCTTTCTCAGCGGTGATGGACTTACTTTCTCTTGTTGCGGAGATTGGAAGCGAGGCGCCCGAAGGGCAGATAGATTACATTCGATTTTTGCAAATAGTCCTTCAGGCCGTGATCGGTGCTGGGATCATTAAGTTTACGAAAGAAGACAGAGCGCTGATATATTCCATGCCTTCAGTCATGTTCCTATGGGTTGACGAATCGGGGATTTACTCGGGATTTCGCGGAGTGGGGCTGGGTTTTCTAGTGCAACTTCTCATTGCCGTTGTCCTGGTGCGATTTTTCAGGTCGAGGCCAAGAACTGCGATCCAGACTGGACCTGAATTAGAACCGCAGCGCGGGAGTTCGGCAAATGAGAGTTCCTAAGATCTTCCGCTTACCTGGCGAACTGGTTCAGGCTTTGTTCCGTTCCACTACGATGAACTCCCGGTATAAGCGTGTGGTTCGGGACTTGGGGAGTCAGTCAGACGGCGAGCATCTCGGCTTCATCATTCGCTTTTGGTACTTGGAAAGCAGTTGGCTGCTGGTCTTAACATCAGGATCAGCCGTGCCTTCAAATTCGAATGCACTCTTTCGGCGGATGAAGGGAGGTGAAGCCTCCATAGCGGATATTGCTCTGGAGTTAAGAGCCCTTGATGCTCCGACTCCAGAGGAAATCCGTCAGAACGTTCAGCAAGCGGTAATAGCGGAGTCATGGAAGTGGCCAGTGGCGCAAACGTATTTAGCTCTGCGATGGTCCGAGCTTCACTGAGTTGGAAGCTTTTGGTTCGTTGATTGTCCGATATTTGGCTGCGCGTGTCCTCATCCCCCGACCCCTTCTCCGTCGGAACGGAGAAGGGGCTCAAACGGTTTCTCGTGTACGATGGTCACGGAGCATGGCGGCATGTTTGGTACTTGATGCGGTGGGTTGTTTTCGCTTGATTTCACTCCCGGTGAAAAACGTTCAGACGGACGATACCGTCGGTGTTTCAGCGAAATCGGGGTCGCTTTCTCAGCGATGATGGACGTACTTTCTCTCGTTGCAGAGATTGGAAGCGAAGTGCTCATGGAGCAAAGAAACTGTTTTCGAGTCATCCAATTCGGCGTGCAGACCCTGTTCATGATTGGGCTTGGCACGCTTACGAAAGATGGACGAGTAATTGGAGCCCACGCGTGTTCTTTCATGGTCCTATGGGTTTACGAATCGGGGATTTACTCTGGCTTTCGCGGTGTGGGGTTGAGCTTCCTGGTTCAAACTATCCTTGCCGTGGTTTTCGTACAATATTTTAAGTCGAAGCCTAGGAGCTGGGACAAGCCTGAGCCTGAGATGGAACCTAAGAGTACGAGTTCTGGAAATGACAATTCCTAAGATCTTTCGATTGCCTGGAGCGCTGGCTCAGGTTGTGTTCAGTTCGGCTACGATGAACTCCCGGTATAGGCACGTGGTTCGGCTACTCAAGAAACAGCCGGACGGCGAACGTTTGAGATTCATCATTCGCTATTGGTACGTGGAAAACGCTTGGCTTCTGACTTCAACACAGGGAATGGCCGCGCCTGCAGATTCGGGCGCACTTTTTCGGAGGATGAAGGGAGGTGAAACCTCCCTTTACAAAATGGCTCTGGAGTTAAGATATCTTGATGCCGCGACGTTCGAGGAAGTTCATCAGAAGATTAAACAATCGGCAACTGCGGAGGCACGGCGATGGCCAGTGACGCGGGAAGATATGGCCATGCAATGGCCCGAGCTTCGGTAAGGTGGACACCAAGTACTGCCGTTAGACATTCTAGAAACTAAGAAGGGGTTGACGAAACGATGAACAACCAAGAAGTGATCGTTCTGCCAGGTTGGCACGGTGCTGCGTTGGAGGTAGGGCAAATGCCGTCGCCGTTTGTGGCGTTTCTGCAACTTCTTGAGCAAGTCCAACCGAAACTGCGCGGGCTGATGTTGACTGAGCTGGAGACTCCGGAACTACGTGGCGTACCTCAAGTGGAGTCAGAAGGTGTGCAGATTCTAGTTAACGACGCTTCAGCTTTTCAGCAGACTTGGAGCTTTAACGATGTGCCTTCGATAGTAGCGGGTATAGAGTATTTGAAGATCATATCCACGACGCCGATAGCCCTCTTGTTTGCGCGGCGATCTACACGTGATTCTTGGCTAAATGGCTTATATCAGGCCCCCCTAACACTCGAGCACTGTTCAGCTTCCAGCTTCGCCAACTACGCCGCGGGGATAGAGGGGTGCAGTTTTGCGGTGTTTGCCGACGTTTTCGAGTTTAGCGTTAACACCGCATTCTTATGGCATCGAAATGATCTGGAGTTGCCACCATTGCCAGTCGGAAGTTTGGTGACGACCTCGGCAGAGATTGCGGAGAACAGGGCTCTCGGGACAAATTGGTCGCCGCAAGACGGGCAGATTCTGCCGCCGTTATCGCTTGCGGAGAACATTGAGCGGTGGCAGAATTTGAGACGGCCAGATCGGCCCGCCTAAGCTGAATTGATACAAGAGGTTAGGGGCATTTCTTGAAGATGAGCGAGGTCGAGCATATTGGGCCCTACCGCACTCGACTATTTGGTCACCTATTGGCTACGGGGGAAGCATCCGTGGCGGACGGGAATGAGACAATGGACGTCCACATTGTTTACCAAGGGAGGGCGGCCTTCGGATCGATTCTGGTGCATCATCGTGTCGAGCGGGTGAATGAAGCCGAGTTTGAGCGGATGGTGGAGGCTCTTGTCGTCCAGCGTAGAACGTACCTGCTTCGATTTCTCGCGAGCTGCATGCAAGGTGAGGAGATGGAGTGATTCGAAATGGATCCTCATCCCCCGACCCCTTCTCCGTCGGAACGGAGAAGGGGCTCAAACAGTTTTTTGTGTACTATGCGCGCAGAGCATGACGGCATGTTTATTGCGTTGTTGGTCTGGTGGCCCTTTCATAGCACGTCGGACGTAGACTTGAGGAGTGAAGAATGCAATGGGTGCCTAATCCGAGTTTTGAGGACCTAAGATCAGTTGGGGTCTATGATCTGGGCGATTGGAGCCATGCATGGATTGGCCGGGCAGCCGTTCAGGAAGTCCCGTGGGACGATTTGGTGATGGATGAGGTCCGCAATCTTCTCGGTTGCCTATTGAGAAGATTAGGGCCCGCACTCATTTTGCGCGTTGTCGTTCCTGGACTTGATAACGCGCCCGTAAAGCTCCCGGCCGATTCACAAGCGATTCTTTGCGCGGATTGGATTTGGGATGAATCTGAAGCTTGGTTGCCTAGAAGCGCGGCTACCGATGTCGGCTATTTCCAAGTCTGCTTTGGCCCAGAATTCGAAGCTGTTCGTGATCAACTAGAAGCTACGTCCTGGATTCCGCCGGGTTCCGCTTTGGCTCAAGCTTGTTCTAACGAGGTGCAAACTGGGCGGGTTTTTCGTTTGGATGCGACTTCGCTAAGAGTGTCGGGAGCAATGGATGGGACAGGTGGCGAGTTCTTGTGTTTTGCAGCATCTGCAAGCGCGGCCGCAGATTTTCAAAGCTGTATCAAGACGTAACTTTCTGGTAGGAAATTTGCTTCTCATACTCTAAGATTTTGAGGTCCTTTAGTCTGGACAAACGATTTCCGTTTTGATTCCCGTGTACGATAGTCACGGAGCATGACGGCATGTTTGTTGCGTGAAAAGTCGAGCTTATGAAGCAGAGGATGGAGTTTCGTCCGTACACGCGTCGCTTCCTTGGGATCTGCGGCACATTTTTTCTTCTACTGGTCGTAGGTTCGGTGTTTTTCGTCTTGCAAATCTTGTTCACCCGAATGCCGATCGAAGATCTCTTAGGCTACGTCGTGCTGGCGTTTTTTGTGATGTCTGGAACGTACTTTGCGCACCTCGGATTTGGGTGTTGGAGGCTATGTCGGGACATGCGTTACAACCTTATTCGGGACGAGAACTCCTTCTCTTTGTTGCTCTCGGATGGCACGACCCAGCCGGCCGAAAAGGTTCGACGGACCGGCATGCATCCGCTGCCTGGGGGCGAGCTTTGGTATTTTCACGTGAACAGTCGTTGGGTAGTGCTGGATTGTCGACTGGCCCATCCGGCCGAAACTGAAGCCGCGCTTCACCAGTTGAGGAATCCACGATGAACGTTAAAGGGCTTTTGTGTTATGTTGCGGTTATAGGTGCTATTGCCGGGCTATTGTATCTGAGTTTCTTCCATGCTTCAAAAGAACTACGTCCTTGGTTGTTAGTGCTCATGATGTTGCTTTTGGGGGCTTTGGAATCGAAGTCGTTTCCAAAGATGTAGGCAAACTTATAGATTCGATTTTCGATGAAGTTTGCGGTCCTATCACAGATGATTGAGAAGAACATATGAGTGCCACCTTGAAGCTCAAGAAGCTATTCACGGACAGAGGGCCGATCATCAGTTTCCAGGTTGATGGTCAAGAAATCAGTGTCTGTTGGACTGAATATGAAAAAACCGAGTGCCTGGCCTACGAACTCGGTTCGAGCGGGGCTTTTGCTCTGACGAGGATTGCAGAAGCGGTGATTGATGCTACAAATGCCGATTGGCATGACGCCTGGCCCGTAGCCTTTAAAGATTCTGTTTGCCTTCAAGCGGGACTTCGAGACTTCGTTTGGACCATACGGAATTGTAAGGTTCCCAATACCTTGCATGTCCAAGTCTCAATGGCTAACGGTCAACAGTTGAACGGTTATGCGCTGAAAGATGATCTGAGAGCGTTCGCTACAGAACTTCTTACCGCGGCTTCTTTAGAGGGCCAGAAGCCTGATGGACACGATCGAGTGAAGAGAGTTGTGCAGTATTGAGGGTCTTTTGTACGATTATAAACTCACACCACGCGACGGTGTGGTTTTTGAGCAAGTTTTCGAAGGTGACAAGCTATTGGAACGCTTGTTGACGGAGCCGTGGGATTTAGCCATCGTGGCAGCAATGAT
The DNA here is from genome assembly GCA_027485645.1 of bacterium. Taxonomy (GTDB): domain Bacteria; phylum Armatimonadota; class Fimbriimonadia; order Fimbriimonadales; family Fimbriimonadaceae; genus Fimbriimonas. Next base: position 696,791 of record JAIXQR010000007.1, on the reverse strand, counting down.
GCCAATAATGGATGGCTATCAAGTGTGCCGCCAGTGTAAGAGCAAGGGACGTATGGTGGTGCTGGCCTTTCCCGGCCCCGTGACGCCGACGTTTAACGCAGTGGAAGCTGGGCTCCCGGATGTTGTGGTGGTGGAGCTTCCTCGTCAAAGTGATGTAGTGGACACTATCATCAATATCCTTTGAGTTCAACTAATGTTTCGATGCGACCGGATTGACTGCGACTTTTGGCCGGTCCTGCAAAAGCTGGGTTTGCCACGTGATAGACTAACAGAGCTGAGGACGAAAAGCCGATGAAACAGTCCGTATCTGAGCGCGCACGACTTGTCGGAGGATTGGTGTTCTTAGTTCTCTGGATTGGCTCGCGGATTTTTGAGCGTCCAAGCATGCCGCAGATCGATTCCGTTGTGATAGTGTCGGCGGTTGTTATGCTGGCATCAACCAGTACATCTATAGCTGCATTTAGGAACAAGGCTTTAGCAATCACAGCCATTCTTTGTCTTGCAAGTTGCCTTGTTTTATCGGTCAAAGAAAACTTGCCAAAGGGACTGCTCAACGTGCTTCCGCCGGTGCAGCAAGCTAGTTACCTTGTCGGATGTATGACGTTGTTCGCGTGGAAGGCTAAGGATTAGCCATCCTTAGTTCGGATTAGTTCGGATTAGTTCGGATTCGTTCGTGGTTCGGATTTGTTTTGGCGGCAGCTTAGAGCTACGTTTCGTTTTTAACTCCAACTGCCGCACTCCAGAGGCTAACGGGCCCTTTCGAACGAGAGGGTTGTCGTCATCGATTGGTGTCCGCGGGATCGGATCGTTTCCAACGGGGCGGTGACTTCTAGTTCGGCGTAGCGGGGGCTGTTGCTTAGGAAGACTTGCTGGGCTTTGCCTTGGTCGGCATAGGTTGCGTGGGGCTCGTAGGGGTGGGTGAGGCGGAGCCAGTAGTTGCCGATTTTTGCGCAAAGGTAGCCGGCTTGAGTGGCCGTGCCGTACTTCTGGGCGGTGGAGAAGTCTGGCGAGATCACGACCTCAGCGGCGTTTCGAGAGATCTGGGTTGCGCCTTGGGTGGTCCAGGGATAGGCTTCCCAGCCGGCGGGAAAGAGCGAGGATGGCTCGTAGGCAAAGCGAATCTCGGCCGGTGCGGGAATCTGGGTGATCTGCCAAATGGCGGCGCGGACCGGATCATGGCCAAAGTTTTCCATCCGATTCACAATCGTCAGCTCTCGGCCAATGAGGCAGAATTCGCGCACAAACCGGACGCCGCGGGCATCGGGGTCAGAGAGTAGGTGGATCGTGTTCTCGTTGAGGCTGGCGTGGTGCGGTTGGCCATCGTGCTCCAACACCGGTGGCCAGTTCCAGTCGCTTTGCGGCGCGGTCCACAGCTTATCGCCGCCCCAATTGCGCCACGGTGCATCGGGGGCCGATCGATCTTGCCAGAGCAGGTTCGGGCCGTGGAGCGGACCGAAGTAGATGAGGCGGCCGATTTTCGGCGAGACGATCGCTCGGGCAGATTTCGACACCAGATGCATGTCTGGCATGGCCTGAGAGCCGATCAACAGTGCCGAGATAAGAGTGATCACAACAATGATCGTATCAGGAATGCGAGAAGGGCATCCGAGTTAGAATGAAGCCGCGTTGAACACCTGGCTGACGATTGTGAAGGAGGGCTTCTATCCGCTCATTGGCTATTGGCGGTACAAGCGAGAAACGCACACGGCCTCGCTCATCGTGACCTTGTACGCAGCGCTGCTGTGCCTCATGACTTTTCCCGGCACCCTGTTGCTGGGCCGGAAAGAGACGCGTTTGGACAAGCCAGAGGAGTACACGAAGCGGCGGCTCTGGCACGGGTTGCGCGTTGACTTCCTCACGATGAGCTGCGTGGCAATTGAGGTGATTGGGCTCGAGCTGGTGAACCCGCCGGCCATCGCGCTCCGCAATGTTCTGATCGCCTTTGCCATCTGGCGGATCTTGGATGTTTCGGCATACGCGCAGCGCGTCGTGATTTTCGATCGGTACATTCCGGTGGCGATGGGCGCGGCGCAACCCGAACACGTGATCGGCTCAAAGGAGAGGGTCATCGTGATGAGCTTCATCAACTACCTGGAGACCGGGCTTTGCTTTGCGATGCTTTATTGGCTGCTGCCGAATGCTTCGGTGGTTCAATCTGGCACCACGATGAACAGCGGTCAGGACGCGCTCTACTTCAGCTTCGTAACTCAGCTCACCATCGGCTACGGCGACTTTACGCCGAAAGGGGATGCCCGCTGGATTGCGGTGACGCAAGGGTTTCTCGGCACGCTGTATCTCACGGTGGTGATCGCAAGGTTCATCGCGACCCTGGCGAGCGTGACGGACGTTTCGGAAATGAAACGTTAAGTTTTCTTAACAAGACTTGAAATATTTTTTGTAAAGTTGTAGTTATAGTTCGTGAAAATCGAACTGCCAGAAACCGCCGAAGCGCGAGTCAAACGTTTTAAGGACCTTTACGAGTCGCAAACCGAGGTTCGAGAGGGGCGGCTGGCGGAGATTGAAACGGTTGGCGTGCTTGGAGCAGCCGGGCTGCAGACGGCGGTGAACCGTGTAGCGCACCTTACGGTTGCCGAAGGCCGTCGGGTCGAGGCCATCTCTGGTGGCACGGATCTTGCAGGCGTGAACTTCCTAGACTACGGCCGCGCGGCGGCAGACTGTGTTTGCCGAATCTTGGTCGACGGAGCAGCCATGGGTTCGGGCTTCATGATCGCGCCTGGCGTAGTGATGACCAACCAACATGTGATTGCCAATACCGACAAAGCTCGCGAATCACTGCTGGAGTTTGGCTACGAATTTGGATTTGACGACATCAAGCCGAGCCGACGCAAGTTTAAGGTTGATCTCAGCAAGCCGTTCGCGATTTCGGGTGAAGACGATCTCGATTTTGCGATCTTCGCCATAACTGGGGAAGGGGTGGATAGTCTCGGCTGGCTTCCGCTAGAGCCACGAACGGACAAGATTCTGGAGGGTGAGCCGGTGGTCATCGTGCAGCACCCGAACGGTCGAGAGAAGGAGCTGTGCCTTTTCAACAGCGAGCTGGTTCAGCGCGTCCAGGCGTTCTTGCACTACACGACCGACACCGAGCCAGGGTCTAGTGGCTCGCCAGTGTTCAACCGCCAGTGGCAGGTAGTCGCCCTTCATCACGCATCTCTCACGTTGCCGATCCAGCATCGCGGTTCCGCGGTGGTCGCTAACGAGGGCATTCGAATCAGCAAGATCATCGACGCAATCAAGAACGGCAAAACGGAGAAAGGGAACTCGGTAGATGGCGACGGTCCAGCCCTCCACCGGCTTATCACCGATCCAGACGTAATCCGAAACGGCCGACCGGTCCGCGGAAAGCAGGCAGTGGTCGTAGAAGCCGTTCGCGAAATCTCAACCGAGGGCACGAAAACCGCAGTCAAGCCCCGGCCCGAGGCCGATCTTGATGGTCGGGATGGTCACGACGTTGACTTCTTGGGGCACGGAATCTCGGTGCCGCATCCAGAAATGCCGGAGTGGATTCAGTCTGACTTGGCCCCGAGAAAGGATGGCCAGGGCTTCGAGCTGAAGTACCGGCACTATTCGGTGGTGATGTCGAAGAGCCGAAAACTCGCTCGCTATACGGTGGTGAACATTGATGGCGGCAAGCAGCGAAAGATCAAGATCGACCGCAAGCTTCGAGACTGGAAAAATCTTGGCGCTCCGCAACTCGAGGCGGCAGCCGATAAGTGGTGGTACGACCCACGGATCGACCTTCAGTACCAACTCGGACCTGAGGTCTACGACGCTACGAAGTTCGCCTTCGGCCACTTAGTGCGTCGCGAGGACCCGGTGTGGGGCAACGAAGATTGGGAAGCGGTGCAGGGCAACGACGACTCGTTCTACATGACGAACTGTAGCCCGCAGCACGAAGACTTCAACAGCAAAGCCTGGCTTCGGCTGGAAAACGGCATTCTCAGCTCAGCCCGAAACTCCGGCCGAAAGTACGTTGTTTTCACCGGCCCGGTGCTCCGTTTCGATGACCCGGTTATCCTCGGGGTGAAGTGCCCGGTCGCGTTTTGGAAGGTGGTTGCGTACGAGGAGAACGGGCAGTTGGTCAGCTACGGCTTCATGCAGTGGCAGACCAAGTTCGTTGACGACATCGCAGACGCAGTAAAGAAGGAGTCGCTTGTCCTCGACAAAATTCAAGATTTCCAGGTCAGCATCGCGGAGATCGCGACCGCGACTTCGCTTGACTTCGGGCCGTTGCTTGATGCCGATCGTGGAAAGGCGACCCTCGCGCTTACGGAGAGTCGCCTGAAGGAGATCTTCCCAGGGGCAGAGTTCGAGGCTTAGGCCGCCGCTTTTAGCTTAAAGACAACCGCATCCCCGAATTCGGAAGTGCTCACCAGTCGGCAGCCGTGCTCGAAGACATCGGCGGTTCGCAGGCCCGCTTCTAGCGCGTGTTCAACCGCCGTTTCAATTCGGGTTGCCGTCTCGTCGTCTTCGAAGCTGTAGCGCAGCATCAGCGCGCCGCTCAGAATGGCGGCGATGGGGTTGGCGCGTCCCTGGCCCGCGATGTCGGGGGCGCTGCCGTGGACCGGTTCGTAAAGTCCGAAGACCTGACCGTCCTTCGGGTCGCTCAGGCTCGCGGATGGCAAAAGGCCAAGAGAGCCAGTGATCATGGACGCTTCGTCGCTGATGATGTCGCCAAACATGTTTTCGGTGAGGATCACGTCGAACTGGCTCGGTTCGCGAATCAGCTGCATGGCGCAGTTGTCCACTAGCATGTGGGTGACCTTGACGTCGGAGTTTGCCTTCGCGATTTCGTCCACGACTTCTCGCCAGAGCCGGCTGGTTTCAAGAACGTTGGCTTTGTCTACGTGAACGATCTCGTTCTTTCGCTGGCGGGCGATGGCAAAGGCGCGATGCGTGATGCGCTCAATCTCGTGCCGGTGGTACATGCAGGTGTCCACCGCGGTGTTGCCCTCATTTCGCCGCTCCCGTGGCTCGGCAAAGTAGATGCCTCCCGTGAGTTCGCGAATGACGACGAGGTCGATGAGCCCCCGATTGCTTTTGAGTGGGCTTGCGTTGAGCAGCGCTTTCATCGCCTTTGCCGGGCGGACGTTTGCGTATAGGTTCAGTTTGCGCCGCAACGGAAGGAGCGCTCCAACTTCTGGACGCATGGATGGCGGCTGAATGGCGTCGTACTTCGGACCGCCAACGGCGCCGAGGAGCACGGCGTCCGAGTTGCGGCACAGTTCTAACGTTTCAGCTGGCAACGGGTGCCCGACCGCATCGTAGGCAGCTCCGCCGACCAGGGCGGATTGGAAATGAAACTGCTTTCCGGTGGCTTCGAGGACCTTCACCGCTTCGGCGGTGACTTCGGGGCCAATGCCGTCTCCGGCGAGAACTGCGATCCGACGCGTCATGGGCGAATTATGGCGAAACGGGGCCGGTTCGTGATTAACGGCGAATCAGGACTCTTTGTCGGATGGTCGCTCAACCTTTGCGGAAGCTTTTCGAATTCGGCTGGCAAAGATTGCGGTGGCAGCGGTTGGCAAGATGCAGGCCCCGATGAGCGACGTCAGGACGAAGAACGGATATTGAGAGGAGAAGAACCCAATTCCGGCTCCAAGGGCGGCTAGAACGATGTTCGCCATGGCAAGCAGGCAGCCGTCGCCTTCGGCTTTGGCGCTCTTTCCAATCGACATGGCGAGATAGACGCCGACGCCCATGATCAGCACCGTTTGGATAAAAACTACGGCGTAGGCCCCACCTTGTGAAAGCCAATCGCTTGCCGGTACCGTCATCTCTGTAAGAATACTGGTTGACCACGCGCATCATCCGCCAAGTGGAACCGGAAAGCGGCACGGAAAATGGTTGAAATCGGTTTGAACGGATGAGGAAGTTAGCGACACCTACTTTATGAGCGAGCCAATAAAGAGTGCGGTGAGAGCCGATATTGAGTCGACTCCATTGGAGATGAGCGCGATTGTGCGTGAGCACTACGAAGTGGTGTATCGCTTCTGCGCTCGCCGCGTAGGACAAGATTGGGCGGCCGACGTTGCCCAAGAAACGTTCCTGACGGCGCAAAAGGCGCTGAAAAGATTCCGGTTCGAATCGTCTCTGAGAAGCTGGCTCGTCGGGATCGCGCTGAACGAGTGTCGGGCATTGATCCGAAAGCGGAAGCTGTTTCCGCCGACGATTGAGTTCGATCTGCCGGACGCGAGCGCATCGGGGCGGGAAAATGCGTGGATTGATCGGACGGCGCTTTCGAAAGCGTTGAACGCGCTATCGGATGAGCATCGAGATGTTGTGGTGATGCACGAAATTGAAGGTTTGTCATACGACGAGATTGCGGCCGTGATCGGAATTCCGAGCGGAACGGTCAAGTCGCGCCTTCACCATGCCTTCATCAATCTGAGAAAATCGTTGCGCGATGAGGTGAGGGGATGACCGAAAAGGAACTCAACCTTAAGGCCTTCTTGGATGGAGAACTCACCGAAGCGGAGCAGCGCGAGGTGAATCAGAGTCTCAGCGACGAATTGGTCGCCCAAGAGTTGAAAGATTTTCGAGATCTCCAGAGCGCTTTCCGAACGGCCGTCCAGCCACCGGTAATGGGCATGGAGCGAACGATGCTTGCGCTGGTGGAAAAGAAGCGCACACCATGGTGGAACGGAGTGGGCTTGAACGTGCTGAAAGTGGCAATTGCGTTGGGCATTGCGGGGCTGCTCCTGGTTCCGAACCAAAACTGGAATTCGCTATCGCAACCGCAGGTCGCAAGCTTAGCGCAGCATAAATCAGCGACTTTGGACAGTCCAGAGGAGTTCACAAAATCGGCCGCACCAACGGCAGATGCACCTTCGAGCGGGGCGGTTTCTGCAAATGCTCAGGCTCTGGCGGAATCGGTCCTGGAGCGTAACGCGAAGTCGGGCGAGCCGAAGCTGAAGATTCCTGAGATTCAAGGTCCGCCGGTTGACCCGAACCGACTGAAGATGTACGCGGCAGAGGAAGCGCTTGCGCGAACGCGGAGTGTGAATGGCGGGGGCGGCTCGATGACGATGCCGACCGGACCGCTGCCTTCGCCGATTGCTGGCAAACTTCGACCGTTTTCTCCAGCCGATCTCTCGGAGATTGATGGCGGCCGGAGTTTGGATGAACTTGTGCTCGTTGTGAAGTCCATCGCGAAGCAGTACCGAGCAAGTTTGGTTTCGGAAACGGTCGGAAGCCGCGCTAAGAGCAAGTTCTTCGTGTACTCCGTGATCGGCTCCAACGCCAGTCCGTTCGTGCGACAGTTGCGCGCTTCGCTCGGACAGTTTGGATCGGTTACGGATTCGCTCCCCGCAAATGGAGCTTCCACAAGCACAAATAACCTCGCTCGACCGACCACGGCGGACGACATTCCGGTGGATGAGTTGGAGAAGGAACTTCAAGCCCTCAACGAGCGCCGGGTCGTTTTGCTGACCGAGTTCTACGAGGACGCGAAGCCAGTTCGCGAGCTTGACACGGAAATTGAGGCGGTTAAGAAGCGCATCGCCGAAGCCAAGAAGCCGAGAGAGCGAGCGGTGGCGCCGAACGAAAAACGAATCGTGCAGGTGACGGTGACCGGTTCTTGATATCCGTTTGGGAGATGGATCTTGCCATTCTCCGGACCATCCATATCGGTTGGCACTCGGCGGTCCTCGACGCTTTCTTCACCGTGTTCAGCTTTTTGGGGCTCGGCGGAGTTCAGGGTGTGTTGTCGTTCGGCTTTTTGCGGGTGCTGAAGATGCAGCATTTCACCACGGCTTGCGTTTACGCGATCGTGATTTCGGGCTTGCCGGTCGCGCAACTGATGAAGAAGCTCATCCCGCGCGATCGCCCGAGCAACCTGGCGTGGACGACGCCGCAGGAGGAGTGGCTGGCGAACAGCTTTCCAAGCGGGCACACCTCGACGAGTTTTGCGCTTGCGACAATGATCTGCATCCTTCGCGGAAAGGACGCGTCGTGGCTCGAGCGAATCGGCTGGTTTTCGCTTGCGATCCTCGTCGGGATTAGCCGCATTTATCGGGCGGTTCATTGGCCGACCGACGTGCTTGCCGGTGCATTTGCGGGAATATTTTCCGCCTGCCTTTTGGCGTTGATCGGGATGCACCGTCCAGAACATCCGATCCACGGGACGCTCACCCGATGGTTCCAGAATCTTAACCAAAAATCGCGGCGAATCTAGTCGGTTGTTCGTATAAACTCAATGAGATAGCGATGCTTACCTTCGACTTGGTTCATTGCATACGTGCGCGGTGGACGCCCCAAATGGGGAACACCGCGATACGTGTGTGCTTGTGCCAAGCAGACGAAAAGACCCGTGAACGCCTGTCGTTCACGGGTCTTTTTGTATCTGGCCCGGGGCATTTGATGCAAAAGGTCTGGCAAACCTTGAATAGGGCAAGAGTTACGGTGAGCGGAGCAGGGAACTAAGCCATGGCAGCCCACGAAGTCCTTGTCCTGAATAGTAACTATGAACCGCTGAACGTTTGCTCCTTGCGCCGCGCAATGAGCCTGATGTTGCTTGGGAAAGCCGAAGTCCTCCAACAGCGAGACTGCCCGGTTTCCACTGCGTCTGGTCCGCATATTGCGCCGAGCGTGCTGAAGATGCGTTATCAGGTGCGGCGACCGATGCCTCAACTCCGATTGTCTCGGCATTCGGTTTTAGCCCGCGACAACTATACGTGCCAATACTGCGGCAACAAAGGACGGGATTTGACGATCGACCACGTTGTGCCTAAGTGGTGCGGCGGGCCGCACACCTGGGACAACCTTGTGGCTTGCTGCCGTCGATGCAATCTCAAGAAAGGGGACAAGACCCCGCAACAAGCGCACATGAAACTGGCGCGCAAGCCTAAACGTCCGCACTTTATTCCGTACCTCAGCTTGCCGCTGTACCTAAAGGCTCAAGGGAAAGACGACTGGCGGATGTACTTGCCGTTCTTCGAAGAGTTTGCCAACGGGCTGGACTTCTTTGAGCTAACGGCCTAGAATGGCTGTATAGACCTATCTGAACCCTTTTGTAACTCGAAAGAGTCCCGTATTGATGGGATTGGCGACCGGTGACCTAACGGTACACTTGTCGCCCGAGCAAGAAGCTCAGAGCGGTCTTATAACCAACCACGGATGGCAGGTTAAAACATAATGCAAGTTTTGTCGATTCAAGGAGGACGCCGACTGTGTGGCGTCGTGGACGTCGCAGGTTCAAAAAATTCTGCCCTTAGCCTACTTTCGGCCGTTGTCATGGCTGAAGGCGTCACGGTTCTTCACAACATTCCGGATATCGCGGATGTTCGCATTAAGGCATCAATCCTCGAGGTGTTTGGAGCCAAGGTGCAGTGGCGCGAGAACTCCCTGATCATCGACTGTACGGACCTGCACAACGCGGATCTCGACCAAGATCTTGCAACGAAGATTCGAACCAGCTTCTTCCTTCTCGGACCGTTGCTCGCGCGACTTGGACAGGCTTCCATTCCGGCACCTGGCGGCTGCAAAATCGGCGCTCGCCCGGTTGACTATCACATCAAGGGCCTCGAAGCGCTTGGCGCTTCCATCAACTACCACGCCGGCGTTTTCCACGCCACGGCGAAGCGCCTGAAGGGAACCAATATTTATCTTGACTACGCCAGCCCAGGTGCAACTCAGCACCTCATGGCAACCGCAGCGTTGGCCCACGGCATCACCACGATTCACAACGCCGCGATGGAGCCCGAAGTCTCCTCATTGGCTGACTTCATCAACGCGATGGGCGGCCGGATCGAAGGTGCTGGCACCAGCACGATCACCGTCATCGGCGTTCGTAGTCTAGACGGCGTCACCTACCGGGTCCCGAGTGACCGAATTCAAGCCGGAACCTACCTAGTCGCCGGCGCGATTACCCAGGGCGACGTTACGGCTCGCGGCATCCTGCCAGAAACGCAGACCCCGGTCGTGAACAAGCTCCAGGAAATGGGCTTCGACGTCGAGGTTGGCGGAGACTACGTTCGCGTGGTCAGCAATTCGCGACCAGAGCCGATAAAGCTTCGCACCATGCCGTTCCCTGGCTTCCCAACCGACATGCAGCAGCCGATGTGCGCGCTGATGGCATTGAGCACCGGAACCAGCATCGTTGAAGAAACGGTTTACGAAGGCCGAATCGGACACATTCAGGAATTGAACCGAATGGGTGCTTCGGTCACGCTAAGCGATCGAACCAGCGTCATTCAAGGCGTGCCACAACTCGTTGGAGCTACGGTTTCTGCAAGCGATCTTCGAGCCGGAGCGGCCCTGGTTCTTGCGGGACTTGCGGCATCGGGCGAAACTCACATCCGAAACGTCAACTATATCGACCGCGGATATGAGAAACTTGAGGAGACCCTAACTTCCCTCGGAGCGGATATTTGTCGCAGCGAAGTGGAAGAAGGCTACAACTTCCTCAGGACCGAAAACACAATTTGAAACTGGTTCCAGAAATTGGTATCGACCTTGGTACCGCAAACATCATCGTTTACCGGCGTGGAAAGGGCATCGTCCTTTCGGAACCAACCGTTGTTGCGATCAACACCAGCAACGGTAAGGTTCTTTCCGTCGGACTCGAAGCGCGTGACATGCTCGGCCGAACGCCAGGCAACATCACCGCCATTCGGCCGCTAAAAGACGGCGTTATCGCGGACTACACGACCACCTTGAAGATGTTGGAATACATCATAAAGAAGACCTGTGGCGGTCCGTTCCCCTTCCGAATTCGACCCACAACGCTGATCTGCGTTCCCAGCGGCGTTACGAACGTTGAGCGGCGAGCCGTCATCATGGCGGCCAAGCAGGCCGGAGCAGGGCAGGCAATGGTCATCGAAGAGCCGATGTCTGCCGCCATTGGCGCAGGTTTGCCGATTAGCGCCCCGGGCGGAAACATGGTCGTCGACATCGGCGGCGGCACAAGCGATATCGCGGTCATTTCGCTCGGCGGCATCGTGCTCTCCCAAAGCATTCGGGTGGGCGGGAACAAGCTGGACGAAGCGATTATTCGGCACATCCGAAACGCCTATAACCTCATGATCGGCGAACCGACCGCCGAAGAAGTGAAGATTAAGATTGGCAGCGCGTATCCGCTGGAGCAAGAGCTTCGAATGGAGATCCGAGGCCGGGACCTGGTCGCGGGCTTACCGAAATCGGTTGAGATCACGAGCGATGAGATTCGCGACGCACTAGCCGAGCCGGTGCGCCAGATTTGCGAAAAGGTCTGTCAGGCGTTGGAAATTACTCCGCCAGAGCTTGCGAGCGATGTCATCGAGCGGGGAATCACGCTGACCGGCGGTGGCGCGCTTTTGCGAGGTCTCGACAAGCTTTTGATGGAAATTACGGACATTCCGGTCCGAGTCGCGGATAATGCTCTGAACTGCGTCGCGATTGGCACGGGTAGGGCTTTGGAAGAATTGCCTGCCATTCGAGCCAGTGGCGCCGTCACTTCATTATGAGCTTCAGCGTTGCCCTCGCCTTTTGCAGTGTTGCTTTTGTTGCCCCTCAGGCCAATGCGGTTCAGGGAGCAGGAAAGAAGCCTGCGCCGCCTATTTCAAAGCCGGTTGCAGAGCCCATCGTTTCGAAGGCGCTCGCTCACAAGTACTTCGTGAAGGCAGAAACGGTGATGCGAAGCATCTTCAAGGCTTCTGGCAAGCCGGCAAGCGGCGTCAAGCCTGGAACCGCGCCACTCACCAGAGCCGAGTTCCTGGCCGAGTTAGATCGCCTGCGAAAGGTGGCGGCCCCTCACATTAAGAGCGTGCCCGTGCCCGTGGCATACGATGCTTCGCGCTTGGTCTCAAAAGATCCAAGGCTGGCAAGTCTGATCAAAGGTGGATACGTCGCAAAGATCAGCCCTTTGGCGACCATGAAGGCGGATAAGTTCACCGCGAGCCAGTTTGGTGACGCGCTTGGATTCTTCTTGGCTCGCGTTGCAGAAACAACGTACACGCCGAGTTCGAAGTGGACGCCGGTTCTGCAACCGTTCGAAAGCTACTAACCCTTCCGTAGCCAGACTTGCATGTGGCTTGCTCCGCGATTTGCCCAGGCGAAATAGGGAATGAGGGTGAGGGGCTTGGTTTCGGACTCTAGCGTGTCGGAACTTGCGTACAGCGAATCCGGGAAGGCTTCGCTGAGATACTCCGCCTCGGTCACAAGAGCGGTGATTCCCTTGAGTCCGGGCACATCCGTTCGGGTTTCCATTTCTAGCCCGGTGTCGATTGCGGCAAGCTGGGGAATAGCAGGATTGTCCGTGCTTTCAGCCGCGTAGATGAGCGGTCCCTTCGCGACGGCAACGCGGCCGATGTTTTCCCGAATGCGGGGATCGCTGACGAGGAACCGATCGGGCATCTCAAATTCGACTTTGAGGACGTCAGACGGGCTCCAGACGCGATCGAAGATCATGTAGCCGTCCCGATAGTCTGCCGGTTCATCGCTCGCTTCTAGGTCGGCTGTCACTTCTTCTGCCCAGTCCGGGATTCGGATTGCGAGTTCAAACTTTCCGGCGATCTTCGGTGCGATTGAGACGGTGAACTCTCCGGACCAGGGATAATTGGATTTGACCGTGACGACTGCCTTGTCGGTCGTTACCGTCATTCCGATCGGGAGATGAACGGCAACTCCGGCTTCGGTTTCGCTGACGGCAAACTGGCCGATCTGCCCGATCACACGAGCTACGTTCGGAGGGCAGCAGGCACAAGCGAACCACGGCTTGCGAGCGTGTTGCCCGCGGCTTTCTAGCGGGTTGTCGTAGAAATACGATTTCCCATCGAGAGAGATGCCGGCGAGCATGCCGTTGTAGAGAGCCAGCTCGATGATGTCGGCGAAATCACTGTTGCCGGTGGCTTCGAGCAAGGAAAGTCCCCACTGGGCGAGTCCGCATGCCGCACAGGTTTCGGCATAGGCGGTTAGGTTTGGCAGATCGAAATCTTGGGTGAACCCTTCGTTCGAGGAGCTTGACCCTAGGCCGCCGGTGACGTACAGGCGATGCTTCGCCAGGCTATTCCAGGTGGCAAGAAGCGCCTGTTCCAGTTCCGAATCCGTTTTGTCTTTGGCAAGTTCGGCTGCGGCAGTGTAGAGGTACATCGCCCGGACGGCGTGGCCGACGACGGTGGTGTGCTCCCGAATCGGCGTGTGATCTTGGTAGTACTCCCCGGTGTACTCGGTGGTACTGGGCCTTTGGTCCGGGTTCGGCGTGACGCTCAGCGAGATTGGATCTCGAAGTTCGCTCTCGAACGGGCTCGGGCGCGAACCCCGCACTTCTACCATCCAGCGAGAAAAGTCCCGGTATTTTTGCTCGTTCGTTTCATCCGCGAGTTTGAGGAGCGCAAGTTCAAATTCCTCGTGTCCGCAGTACCCAACCCGCTTTCCGGGGCCAAAGACGGACATGACGTGGTCGGCGAATTTGACGCCAACTTCCAGCAATCGGCCATCATTAAGGGCTTGGTTTATTGCGACCCCAGCCTCAATGAGGTGCCCGCCGCAGTACATCTCATGCATCATGTTGAGATTGCACCAACGCAAATCGGGAAACTTCAATTGGAAGTACGTGTTCAAGTACCCATCGGGACATTGCGCTGCGGCGATTAGACGAATCAGTTCGTCTAGTTTTTCGCGGATCTTGGGGTTAGATTGATGGGCAAGTACGTACGCACAGGCCTCGGCCCATTTATAGACATCGCTATCGTTGAACCAGAGACCTTGAAATTCGCCTTTTTGCTCGGCCGCGCGGCGGAAGTTTTCCAGCCGTCCTGTGCTCTCCAAGTGTTCCCACTGGAGGGGAAGGGACGTTTCAGCTAACACGCGCTGGCGATTAGACCAAAATGGATCAGTTAATTCAATGCACTGCAAAGGAATACGGCGCATCACCCGACGAAAAGGCATTGCCGAAGTTTAGCAAAGCTCATCCCCTGTTCTTCGTAGCTCGATTGATGGAGCTCATCGGAGTGCGGGTGTTCTATACGTTCTTGGCCCCACCTTGGCACCAGTTGCCAAAGGCTTCTGGCTTGGCAAAGGGGGCGATCATGTCTGGTCCGGCCTACCGCAAAGGCGTGCGTGACTGTCGTTACTACGCCAGCGCCAATGCCATCCGCCTCGCATCTTATATTCCGATCTATTTCGGGATCAAGGAAAATCCGCATCCTTTGTCGGTTACCGTTTTGGCCCTCCTGGTGGCCTTCCACGTGCTCTCGATTCTTGCCGAGGCATACAAGGGAGTTCTGCTTTGGATCGCGATTCTTCATGACCGCGTGACGGAGGACGAAGCACAATCCGAGATTCCTGGCCCTCAGAGGCCGAAAGCGACCGGTTTGTTCGCTCCGTACTGGTTTGAGACCCAGGCGGGCTATATGCGCATCGGATTGGAGCATTTCCGAAAGCGCGTCGCAACGTTCGTCGACAGCCTTTCTGGCGGCCCGGCAACGGAGCGTTCCTCGCGAAAGGGACTCTACAACTTCGTCAACGACACCATCGCGGCGGAGAAGATTCACCTCATCGCTTCGGCCATGGGTGGCTGCATGATGGTCCCGTTCATTGCGGAACGGAAATATTTGCTCGTTGGTTACATTTCTTTGCTTGTCCTCATGGACCTGTATCTCGCCTTGCTGCAACGATTCCACCGCACACGCGTGTGGAAGGCCCTGAGACTTGATAAGAGCCCATGAAGCCAAAGATCCTGATCATCCACGCATCCACCGGTAATGGGCACATCAGCGCCGCCATTGCCGTCGAAGCAGAGCTCAAGCGGCTCGGTGCGGACGTCAAAGTGATCGACGGCCTCGATTACGCGCCACCTGCCTTTAAGACTTGGTACGGCGGCGGCTACGAGGCGACCGTGCGGTCGGCTCCCGAGGCTTGGGGCTGGCTCTACCGGATCAGTGATGTCAACGGGTTTGCTTTCCGGGTTCAGTCGTTTGCCGACAACCTTTTTCTCAAGCGGCTCGAAGACCTGATCGATATTTACCAACCACATTTGGTGCTCTGTACGCACTCGCTTCCGCAACCAAAGCTCAACGTGCTGCGTGAGACGATTCCGTTCAAGTTCGCCGTCGTGGTGACCGATCTGTATCCGCACCTCATGTGGCAACGAGGCAAGCCAGACTGGTTCTTCTTGCCGCAACCATGGAGCTTGACCGAGCTTGCCAAGCGCATGCCAGAGGCGACGGACAAGTACACGATCACCGGCATCCCGGTTCATGCCGCTTTTGGCGAGCGACCTGATCTTCGAGAAGCCAAACAGAAGCTCGAGCTCGACCCAGATTATCCGGTGGCTTTGCTCACTGCCGGCGGCATTGGTGCGGGCGATTTTGAGGGCGCGGTAGAAGTTTTAACGAAAATCAAGGACCTTCAGATCCTCATCGTCTGCGGTCGAAACGACCGAATGTACGAAAAGATCAGCGCATCAACGGATAAGGGGATCGCGAAGGAGGTCCGAGTGCTGCGACGACTTCCGGTTACGGACATGGCGAAGTTGATGCACGGCAGCGATATCATCATCGGCAAGCCGGGCGGACTGACGGTGTCGGAAGCCCTCGCGGCAGGAAAGGCGTTCATCGTTCACGAGCCGTTCCTGATTCCGGGACAAGAAGAGGACAACGCGCGCTTCTTGGTGGAGCAGGGCATTGGTCGGTTCACGAAGACCAACGAAGAGCTGGAGACCGTGGTTCGAGAACTGGTTGAGCAGCCCGCAACGCTCAAGATCATGACGGAGAACGCCCAGCGGTGCGGAAAGCCTCACGCAGCGGTTGAAATTGCGATGAAGGTGTTGGAGCTGGCGGCCGAGAGCGGCGTAGCGCGTGGGCAAACGGCTGCGGTTTAGTTCGTCACGCAGTACTTCTTCGCCATCTCGTTCGAGTACTTTTCGAACAGGTTGCCCATCAGCCGCACATAGTGGCTGTTGAACATCAGCGCGTCCACGATGGCCATGATCACGCCAACCGGCAATAGCCGGACGGACGCGGGAAGGAACTTCTCAACTGCGCCAACGATGGGCACGTTTAGAAGCAGGGCTACGGCGGTGAGCGGAATCGCGATTTGGAGCCCTCGGCCGAGAAGGGGCAGAACGTCTTTCGCAATCGCCACAAACTTCGGCACAAAACCGTTGACCGAGCGGTACAGGTCTCGGTTTGTGGTGCCCCAGATTATCCAGAAGCCCAAGTTCGCAATGCCGTGCCCGACGCCGATGGTGACGAACATTCCGGTCCAGAAATTGCTCGAGGAAGCTTGCGCTGCGTGACCGATGGGCAGGGCAACGGAAGCGCACGCGCCAGCGATAACGAACGTGGCAAAGAACTTTCCGCGGGCGGCGGTGGCGAACCGAGGTGGATCTTCAAGTAGCCGGCCTAAGTGCCAAACCTTGAGTCCGTGAGCGGCAGAACTGAGGTCTTCGCGAATCTTGCGAAGGTGGTAAGCCGGGTTTACCCACGACTTGACCGTCTTGAGTCCGCTTCGGCGAAGAATGATCGAGGCTCGTTGGAACAGATTTCGGTCTCGTTTGGGCTTAGGTTCCAAACGCTGCGGAGTCATAGGTTGCGGCACCAACGAACGTTAAGAATAGCACTTCGGCCCCGTTCAGAGGGACTTTCGATACTCTCGCGCTTCGTTGGCGGCATCCGCTGCTGGCTTGATTTCGGCCGAGAACGATCGCAATTCGAGCGATCCGTCCCAATGTTCGACCACGAACGAGCAGTGCTCAACCCAGTCGCCAGTGTTGACGTACATCGTATTGCCCTCGAGAATCGAAATCTTCGGCTTGTGGATGTGTCCACAGATCACGCCGTCCATATTCTGACGGCGCGCCTCGGCAGCCAGGAGATTTTCGAACCCGGTCGCGCGCTCGGTGATTGATTTCACCTTTCGCTTGATGTCTCGACCGTAGTTGCTGGGCTTGCGTCCGAACTTCGCACCGATCAGGTTGGTGTAGTGATTCAGGCCCAGCGTGATTTCGTGCATCCAGGCAAGGAACCAGGCGATCGGCTTGTAGGTCGTGACGAATTTGTCGAACAGGTCGCCGTGCACAACCAGGAATCGTCGGCCATCGACCGTTTCGTGGATGAAAGAGTGCTGGATCTCCGTGCTGAAGACCTTGATACCAATAAAGCGCCGCATAACGGCGTCGTGATTTCCGGGGGTGTAGCGAACTTTGCAGCTGGGCGAAGCTTTCTCGAGCAAGGAGAGCAAGGCGCGTTCTTGGCCGGGCTTCCATCGGGTCGTGCTGCCGCCAACCCAGGCGTCGACAACGTCTCCTACGAGATAGATATACGTTGCATTGACACCTGCCAGAAACTGGCTGAGCTCATCTACCCGACATTGAGCGGAACCGAGATGTAAGTCGGAGATGAAGATGGATCGGTAAGTGGGCGTTGGCCCATCGGGTGGAATTGGGGAATCCATTCCTTTGCTACATGATGGTAGCGCAATTATTATTCTCTTAACCTTGCTTTAATCGAAAGTTCGCCAAAGCTTGGTGCCGTCGCTCGGACTCGAACCGAGATGCCTTTTGGGCGCCGCCACCTGAAGACGGTGCGTCTACCAATTTCGCCACGACGGCAAGACTAAAGATGGTACCTCAGGCGATTACGCGGGTACCAGGCTTTGTGACCGGGATGGCCTCAAGCCACTCAGGAACCTCGTCTGGAGCGAACGATTCTGCCTTCGCTTCATACGCGGAGTGGAGGGGTAATCCAAGGTCGAGATTCCCGGCACGGTTGATCAGCACTCCGTATGCCGCGATCTTGCCTCCGGCTTCTTCCAGGGCGGCGCCGGTTTCGCGCAGCGAGATGCCGGTAGTTAGAACGTCATCGACAACGCCGATCAGGGCGTGATCCGGAAGGGTTTTGCCTCGTCGAAGCAACCGCTTTCCGTTTTCGGACTCCACATAGATTGCAGGAAGGCCGAGTTGGCGCGCAACTTCGAAGGCGATAATGATCCCGCCGGTGGTCGGGCCAGCTACGTGGGTCAGCCCCAAGGGGCGGAAAAACTCGGCGATCGGCTCGCAAACCTGGGAAAGAATTCCTGGCTCCTCGAGCAAGCGGAACTTCTCGAAGTACACCGCGCTGTGGCGGCCGCTGGTGAGCAGAAAGTGTCCGTTTAGGATTGCGCCAGATTCGCGGAGCAGGCTGCCGATTTTTTCGCTGAGATCATCCATGGGTCGTAAAGGGCGTCATCTGTCGGACAACTTCGTTCTTCTCGTTTAGCAGGAGGAGGATGGGAGTGATGGGCTCGTCGGAGTAATCAAAGGCCGCGATGATCACGCGCTCGCCGGGCTTGAAGAAGTGAGCGGCGCCTCCGTTGATGCCAATGGCTCCGGTTGGACCGGCGAAGGCATAGGTCTGAATCCGTGCTGTTCCATCCACCGACCAAATGTTCACCATCTCGCCGTTTTGAATGCCGGCTTGCTGCATGAGCTCGGCACCGATTTCGATGCTCCCAACGTACTCTGGGTTCGCGTAGGTTACGTGGGCGTGATGTAACTTCGATTTAAGTAGCTGAGAAAGTCGCAATCGGCTAGACCTCTACCGGCGAAAGTGGGGCAGGAGCTTTGCTGTGCCTTCGTCGTCGGGCGAAGGCGGACATTAACCCGCCGATGGTCAGGATACCGGTTCCAATCCAGACCAAGCTCGTCATCGGCTTGTAGAACACCTCAAGCGGATAGAGCGGCTTTTGGAACATCAGCTTCAAATCAACGGCCCTAGTGGCGGCATCCATTCGGCCGAGAACGGCGAAGAATTCGGTTCCGACCGGGGTGAGCAAAGGTTGAATTCCGCCTTCGGTGACTTGCATTTGCGGTTCGACATCGAAGGTGCCGGTACGGGTGGTGATACGCATCTTCGCGCCGAACTTGGCCCCGACTCCGGTTGTTCCGTTCGAGGTTGGCTCAAGGTACTCGACGGTGATTTGGTCGACCGTGCGCTTTTCCTTCGGCTTGAAGGTCTTTGGCATGTCCCAAACGTCGGTTACCGGCGGGAATAGGGCAACGTAGACGTCGTGGGTTGGGGACGACTTGACGAATGGCCAGACTTGGGTCTTGAGCTCTTCGCCTTGCTCGTAGTAGTACAGCCCCGGAGTTGCGTCGAAGGTTCGACCAGCCGGGTCTTTGAATTCGAAGACGGCCTTGCTGTCGCGGTCGAATAGGTCTTTGCCTTCAAGCTTCTTGAAGGAGACGACGTAGTCGAGCGCGGATGCGGGCGAGCCGGATTGGACAAATGACTGCTGCTTCTTTTCCATTCCGCGCGAGAGGATGAGGCCACCAATCAGAACGGCGAAGCCGAGGTGGGAAACGAACCCGCCGACCGACATCTTCCACTTCTTCGCCAGCTCGATGGCTCGCCACGCGCCGGTGACCGCGACAAACCAGCAGAGGAACATGAGCAAGCCGAGCACGGGAATGAGGGGCCAAGTGCCGCCCATTGGGTTTCGGACCGTGCTTTCAGCGTGCGATCGAACGCCGAACGGGCCATCCATGAGCCCTATGAAGGTGAAGCCGGTCAAACCGATCGAGAGGCTCAGCACGTTGGCGATTCGGCCAAAGAGTGCCTTCGCACCCATCTCGCGCCAGGAAACAAAAGGTGCGGCGCCCATGAGGAGCATGAGCGGGATGAAGAACCAGACGACGACCTGGTGGTACAGCCACTCTTCGACGCGGGCACCTTGGCCGCCGCGGAGGGCAGCAATCACGGGCCAGGACATTCCAACCGCGATGACAAGGCCCAGCATCGAGAGCACCATCATGCCGAAGCGGTAGGAGTTCTCGCGGCTGATGCCGTTTTCGGGGTCGATCGGCTTAACCGTTTCTTTAGCAACGCTTTTCGCTCGCCAAATGCAGAGCGCGATGAACCCAACGACCAAGAAAATGAGAAAGCCGCGCAGGATGCCGAGGGCGTTGCGATCCATGCTCGCGAACGAGTGGACGCTGACTTTGTCGAGCAATCCAGAGCGGGTAAGGAAGGTGCCGTAAACAAAGCTCAGGAACGGCAGGCCGCCCATGATCAGGTTCGAAGCTGCCCATCGGCCGCGGACGTTTTGCACGATGATGCCGTGGATGAGGGTTGCCATCAGCAACCAGGGGACCAAGCTCACGTTCTCGACTGGATCCCAGGCCCAGAATCCACCCCAGCCTTGAGTTTCGTATGCCCAAAGACCGCCCATGCTGAGGCCGAGACCGAGAATGGCGAGAGTGGCAAGACTCCAAGGACGGCAGTAGGTGATCCAATCCTTGGCGTTCTTGTGCACCAACGCTGCGACCGCGTAAGCGAAGAAGATCGTGAGCGCGCCGAAGCCGAGGAAGATGGTGGGCGGGTGGATGACAACCCAGTAGTTCTGTAAGCTCGGCGTCATTCCGTTGCCTCGTGGCGGCATCAGGACTTCGCCCTTTTGGACGACGTCCTTAAGGAGGTCAAAAGGCGATTCGTAGGCGAGAATGCCGCATAGCGCGCTCAGAATCAGCGCGAAAACCGTACCGTAGGTTCGACGATAAAGGCCAGAACCGCCAATCGTGAGGAGGCCAAACAGGCTTGTTGCGCAGGCCCAGAGAAGGAAACTGCCTTCTTGGGCAGTCCAAACTCCCGCGATTTTGTATTTGAGTTCGGTGAGGGAGTCGCCGTGGCTGAAGACGTACTCGTACTGAAACTGGTCTTTGATGAAAAGGGCGAGCAAGCATCCGAATGGAACGAAGATGCTGATGCTGCCGATGACGAACGAGATCGTCGCAAATTTTTCAGCCTTTGGTACTTTGCCGGAGATCAGATAGAGAATCCCGGACAGGACCAGGAAGGCGAGCGCTACATAGACCGCGATGGATCCGGCTTGCCCAACGACGAGTGACCAAGCTTCCGCGCGGGGGATATTGGCGAAAGGGTCTTCGTTGTGATTGTGTTCCACTCGTTATTTCTTCTCTGCTTCGTACTTAGATGGGCACTTGACGATGAGTTCCGAGGATTGGAACTCGCCATTTTCGATCTTTCCGACCGCAACAACCTTTGTTGCTTCGGACAAGTTCGCTGGCTTTTCTCCCTTGTGCTTCACCTTGATTCGGTCTCCGTTGGAGTCGATCACTTGGAAGGTCAGGGTCTGGGTGTAGACATCGTTTTGAACGGTGGATTTGACGATGTCTCCGGCGAGGTGAAGTCGATCCCCCGTGCTAGCTTTCGCCTGCTGGATGGTGACATACGGACTTGCACCCGTCGTGAAGGCAATCACTACCGCGCTCAGCGCGGTTGCTGCCACTACTCCCGAGATCAGCGGACCCAGTTTCATACTCATTGAAGCTACCTCAACTGATGCTAACTACGTCGGGAACTCCCCGAGTGTTTAGTGGGTTGAGTCAGATACAATACGGAGACGTAGCATGCGAAACAACCACCTTATTTTCTCGGCTGTAGCCCTTGGCCTGATCGGCGGCGTTGCCATCGTTTTGGGCGATGAAACCAAGTTGGGCGCTGCGCCGCGGCCCCTTCCGAAGGTCACTCTCGGCAGCGACACGCTACTGTTCGGTTCGAGCGTCGGTAGCTTCAAGATCCTCGGCTCGGACGAAACTCCTGCCTCCGGAAAGCTGTCCTTCAGCTTTAACGGTAGCGTGCTCGTTTCTGGCCTCGAAGGAACTGCCGTCACCGAAGGCGGCGTGCGAAAAGAGTACGAAAACAAAGAGTTCGGCAAGACCGCGTACTTTGGCAAAGGAAAGATCACGATCACCGGTAAGGCACGAAGCATCCAGTTCTTCGGCCGAGACGTTCAGGGAACGTTCAAAGGCACCGGTCTGATGCGCCTTTACGGAGAGTTCGACAAGAAGCTCGACACCGGTTGGGTCATGTATGCCGGCGGCGACAAAGAGCCGTGGGGAACGGGCGGAAACATTAAGGTTGTTCCGCAGCAGATCTACAAGCAGAACACGGACAACATCAAGATCAAGGACTCATAGTCCACCGGTGCTTCGAAACACCTTCGTTCACATCCCAGGGGTCGGTTCCAAGACGGAACTGGCCCTTTGGTCTTCCGGGTGCCTGACTTGGGAAGACGCGCTTTCCAGCAAGCGAACAACATCATTCGGAACCGTGGCGGATGCGGCGGCGCTTAAGCACCTCGAACAAAGCGAAGCTGCTCTGAGCGCAGGTGAGCATCAGTTTTTTGCCAAGAGCCTTGGGATGGCCGAGGCGTGGCGAGCTTGGGGCGAGTTTTCGGGCCGGACGGTTTATCTCGACATTGAAACGGACGGCGGCAACAGCGGTGATGCTATCACTTGCATCGGCCTGTACGATGGGGCCGAGTTTCGATGCCTAGTGCGGCATCAGGACTTAGCTGAACTGCCCGATGTGCTCTCGCACTATTCGATGATCGTCACCTTCTTCGGGGCCGGATTCGATCTCCCGATGATCAAGAAGCGTTGGAGCACGCTCGAGATCGACCAAATTCACTTCGATCTTTGCCCGACGATGAGGAAGCTCGGAATTCAGGGCGGACTCAAGAAGATCGAGAAGCAGCTTGGGATCCAGCGGGACGAAGAGGCTGACGGATTGAACGGGGTCGACGCGATTCGGCTTTGGCGACAATACGAGCGCCGAGGCGACGCCGACGCGCTTGAGACCCTGATTAAGTACAACCGGGAAGACGTCGTTAACCTAGAGCGCCTCGCTGAGCACGCCTACACGCTGCTTCACGAACAGACTATCGGGCCGTTTGTGAGCTCAACTCGCTGAAAACGTCAATCGCGTTTTGAATGTCAGCCGCGGAGACATCGGCGTGCGTGACGAGCCGCAGGCGATTTTTTGCAACCGGGAAGCACCAAACTCCCGCCGCGTGCAGCCGGGCCTGCCAATCGGCGGCCGGTTCGACCGTTTCAACCATGACCATGTTGGTCTCCACTTGCGCCAAGTTTGTGCTAAGTCCGTTTAGGCCCTGCAAGCCGGTCGCCAGTAGTTTGGCATTGGCGTGGTCTTCGGCCAAGCGATCCACCATCTGGCGAAGGCTGACGAGTCCACAAGCGGCCAGAATGCCGGCTTGGCGCATACCGCCGCCCAATCTCTTTCTCCATTTGCGGGCCTTTTCCATGAAGTCTGCCGGGCCACATAGAACCGATCCTACAGGCGATCGGAGGCCCTTGCTAAGGCACAGACTCACCGTGTCAAACGGTGCCGTGATATCCGCGATCGGGACACCGAGCGCTACGGCGGCGTTGAAGGCTCGCGCACCATCGAGGTGGAGTTTCACGCCGTTTCGATCCGAAATCTCTCGGTAGGCCCAGAGAGCGGCGGTCGGCACAATCGCGCCGCCGTGCCGGTTGTGGGTGTTTTCAACGCAGATCAAGCTGGTTGCTGGGCGATGAATATCTTCGGTGAGGATTCGCTTTTCGATGGCCTCGGGATCCATCGTGCCACGCTGGCTCGGGACGGTCCAACTGACGACGCCGGCAATCACCGCCGGACCGCCACCCTCATAGTAAAGGATGTGGGACTCTTCTTCGGCGATGATGGAGCTACCACGCTCGCAGTGCACGGCGATGGCGATTTGGTTGCTCTGCGTGCCGCTTGAAACGAACATCGCTGCTTCCTTGCCGGACATTTCGGCGGCGACTTTTTCGAGTTCTTGGATCGTCGGATCGTCCTGAAGTACATCGTCCCCCAGAGGTGCCGTTTGCATCGCCGCATACATTTCGGGCGTCGGGCGGGTTACGGTGTCGCTTCTTAGATCAACGGGCATGTTTAGATTATGCCAAGGGAAGATGCCGGGGCCATTGATGGCGGTTGAAAGGTAAAACCGGCGGGATGAAAGCGTTGTTGATCGGTGCTGGCGGTATGGGCCAGGGTTGGGCCCGGAATATTGCGGAGAGCCAAGAAGCGGAGTTGCATGCCTGGGTGGACGTCCGACCAGGTGCGGCGGCCGATGCGGCGGAAAAGCTTGGCCTAACGGTCGCTCACACCGATACCGATGTTGAGCGAGCGATTGCCGACTTCAAGCCCGATTTCGTGGTGGATGTCACCCCGCCAGAGGTTCACCATTCGGTGACGCTTACCGCTCTGGCGGCTGGCCTTCCGGTGCTCGGCGAAAAGCCGATGGCCGTCAACATGGAGCAGGCACGAGAGATGGTCGCCGCTTCGGAGAAAGCCGGGAAGCTCTACATGGTGAGCCAAAGCCGCCGCTACAATGCCCAGCTTCAAGCCTATAAGCAACTGATCCAGGAGCAGGTCGGAACGGTCGGAATTCTGAATGCAGACTTTTACATCGGGGCGCACTTTGGTGGTTTCCGGGACGAAATGGATAGCCCGTTGATTCTCGATATGGCGATTCACACTTTCGACGAAGCGCGTTATATCTGCGATCTTGATGCCGTTTCGGTTTACGCGGAGGAGTTCAACCCGTCTTGGAGTTGGTACAAAGGCGCTTCTAGCGCGACGGCGATTTTCGAGATGGAGGGCGGTGCTCGGTTCACTTATCGAGGCAGCTGGTGCGCCGATGGCTGCCACACGAGTTGGGACGCTGACTGGCGGGCGGTTGGACCGAAGGGAAGCGCCGTTTGGGCAGACAACACGACCCCGACCGCCCAATCGGTCATCAAGGCCGGTGGCTTCTTCTCCGAAATGGAATCCATCGATGCCGAAGTCGGAACGATCGATGAAGGCATTAAAGGGAGCCTTAGCGAGTTCTTGAGTGCGCTCAAGACCGGGATCACCCCGAACGGCGAATGCCACGACAACATCAAGAGCCTCGCGATGGTCTTTGCGGTGGTTGAATCCAGCAAAGCTGGCCGACGCGTAAAGCTCAGCGAGATTCTTTAAACAAGATCAGCCAGAAGTTCTGTCGTTTCCGCGAGAGATTCGTCTAGCGCGGTGCAGACGTAGTCAATTTGCTCCTGCTCAATGATGAGCGGGGGCTCAAACCGCAGGACTCGAGGGTTGTTGAGCGCGTACGCCACGCAGACTCCGCGCTTCATGAACTGCGCGACCACGAGCTCACCGACTTCGTCCATCGAGAATTCAAGCCCGATCATCAGACCGCGCCCTCGGACCTCGGCAATCATGTCGGGGTACTTGGCGGCGATGGTTTCGAACTTAGCCTTCATGTAAGTGCCGTAGCACTCGGCTCGAGACGCGAGATTCTGGTCGATGAGGACATTCAATCCGGCAAGGCCCGCCGCGCAGGCGAGCGGATTTCCGCCGAAGGTTGAGCTATGGGCAATGGGGTTTGTGCCGAAAACGCGGTTGAAGATTTCCTCGGTGCCGACCGTCGCACCTAGCGGCATCACGCCGCCGCCCATGCCTTTCGCGAGGCACATCAGGTCGGGCGAAACGCCTTCCCATTCGACCGCGAAATTCTTTCCGGTACGTCCGAGTCCCGACTGTACTTCGTCCGCGATGAGCAAGGCTCCGACTTTCTTTGTGGCCTCTCGGGCGTGCTGGAGGTAGCCATCCGGCGGGACGATGATGCCTCCCTCGCCTTGAACGGGCTCGACGATGAATGCAGCCGTTTCAGAATCTAGGGCGGCAGACAGGGCGTCGAAGTCGCCAAACGGGACAAACGTCACGCCATCCAGGAGCGGGGCGAACGGCTTTTGGTACTTCTCCCGACCGGTCACGGACAGGGCACCCATGGTTTTGCCGTGGTAGGAGCCGTAGGTGGAGACAAACTTCGTTCGTCCCGTGCTTGACCGGGCGAACTTCAGCGCGGCTTCGACGGCCTCGGCTCCGGAGTTGTTGAAGAACGAATACTGCAGACCCTCTGGCGTCACTTCGGCCAAGCGGGCCGCGAGGTCCGCGGCCGGGGCAGAGAAGAAGGCTTTTCCGCTGAGCGCGATTTGGTCAAGCTGGTCTCGGACGGCTTGCACCACGACCGGGTGTCGATGTCCGAGGATGAACGTTCCATAGCCGCCAAGGCAGTCGATGAATCCACGGCCCTCGTGGTCGTAGATCATGCAGCCTTCGGCCCGGACTTCGACCCCGAAACCGGCAAATGACATCAACTTGGCCAGCTGCGGATTGATGTGCCGGCTGTATTTGTCGACGACGTCGCGAAAGAGCGATTCCCCGTCCATAGACCTTCAATCTACCTTTCTGGGGGCAAATGGGTTCACAGAATGCTTGCTCGGGAACGCCTTTTGAATCTGGGCAGACAAGCGAGGAAGAGCCGTGCCACCGGGCGTGGGGACGGCGGAACCGTTACGGATCACGATCCGGTGCTCCGTGAGGGTGGGCGATGGCGAATCAAAGGCTACGGTGACCAACGCCGTTTCTCCTCCGCGCGGAGCGACCAGATTCCCCATGGAGTAAAGAATCGGTTTCCCTTTAAAGAATTCTGCTCCTTGCAGAACATGCGGGTGGTGCCCCCAGACAACGTCGGCACCAGATTCCACGCAGGCTCGGCCAAGCGCAACTTGGTACGAAGTCGGAAGGGTTTTTCGTTCCAGCCCCCAGTGCAACGCTACGACAACAACATCGGCCTTTTGCTTTGCGCGACCAATCCAGCCCTGGAGTTTTTGCTTTGCGGCGTCATCAATGGATCCGCCGAAACTCAGAACGCCAACCCCCGCCGATTTCGCGGTGGCGGGGCTGCATTTCCAAAGTCCTCCTCGACTCATAAAGGCGAGTACGGATAGCAGGGCGATCTTCTTTTTGCCACGGCTTACAAACGCCGGAGCCATCGCGCGATCGGCGTTTGCGCCTGCTCCGGCGTAAGCAATTCCGGCCTTTGTCAGAGCGGCTTGCATTTCGTACAGTCCCTTCGGGCCGTAATCCAGCGCGTGGTTGTTACCCAAGGCAACCAACCGGATATTGGAAGCTTTCAGGTCGGCAATATGGCGTGGATCGGCTTTGAGGATGTACTGATCTCGCTTACGAATCTCTTCGGCGGTCTTTCGCGTGGTCGGCGTCTTTGAGTTCGTGAGGGGGACTTCCAAGTTTCCGAACGCTACATCGGCGCGGCCAAAGATGGGGGCCAAACGGGAAAGGGGCTTTGCTTTGACCGAGACCTGGTTGAGCATGATGTCTCCGCCAAAGCACAACTTTAGCGGCGGTTCCGCCTGGGCTAACACCGAACAGCAAAACATCATCAGCGTTAAGACGCCGTAATCCTTCGTCGAGAATCGCGTATCTTGTTTGTGATGTTCTCGACACTCATTCTTGCTGCGGTCATGCTTCCGGCAGAGCAAGGCAACTCGGTCCTTCTTCGCAAAACAGTTCGGGCGAATTCGAAAGAGAAGTATGAGTTTGTGATCGATGCGAGTTTGAAGACGCAGCTTCCGAGTGGGCTCGGGCAAGACCAATCTCGGCTTGCCATTTCGGGCTCGATGGTTTGCGACTACGGCAAATCTAACCTCAACGGCACGAGCGTCACGATGCTTTGGTACCCCTCGAAAGCTTCGGCGACGGGAACGGTCGGCGGGACTTTGGATGAGCGAGGCTTTTTGAAGCCGGGCCGCAACGTTGGAACAGTTGATCAGCTCGGAGCATTTCGTTGGGGAAAAACGGGAGAGAAGACAGTTGCCGAACTGATGGCGAGCTTCATCACGGTGCCGCTGCCACTCTGGCCAGCGTTTTCGGCGGCCCGCGTTGAGGAAGGAACGGAGTGGAAAGTAGCCGTTCCGGAGCTGACTTACTCTTTCGTTAACGCCACGGTGACGGAAGTTCTCCCGAAGACGGTGAAGTTTGAAGTCCGCGGTTCCTACTCGGAAGACGCGATTGTGCAGATGTTCATCCTTCGCGAATCGGGGGGAATCAAGAGCACCGAGATTAGCAAGCTGAACATGGAAGCGGAAGTTGATCGAACGACCGGAGCCTTGGTTCAGGCGAGCGGGACGATCGAAACGCGGGCCGAGGCGGATACCTCTGAAGGTTTTGAACTCACCTCAACCCGCGAAGTGAAGTTCACTTTCCGGCAGCTGAAGCGGTAACCAAGTCGGCTTTCGTTTCGATCTCGGCCAACTGGCCGTCGCGGATGTGGAAAATCCGGTCGCTCACGTCGAGCATTTTGTGATCGTGGGTCGCCGAGATGATCGTGACACCATGCTCACTTTGCAGCATTTTGAGCAGGTCGATGATTTCTTGACCGGTTTTCAGGTCGAGGTTTCCGGTGGGCTCATCGGCAAGGATGATTGCTGGGCTGTTCGCCAGCGCGCGGGCGATTGCAACGCGCTGTTGCTGGCCACCGGAGAGCTCGGTGGGACGGTGATGGTACCGGTGCCCGAGGCCCACGGTGTCGAGTAGCTTCATGCCTTTTTCCTCCGCATCGTCGGGTTGGACGCCGGCGAATAGCATCGGCAAGGTCACGTTCTCAAGCGCGGTTCGGACGGTGATCAGGTTGAAGGTTTGGAAGATGTAGCCGATGGTGTGGCAGCGCAGGAAGGCTAGCTCTCGGGGCGTGAGCTGGGCGATGTCGACCGAGTTCACGAAAACGGAACCCTCGTTCGGCTTGTCGAGTCCGCCGATCATGTTAAAGAACGTGGACTTTCCGGAGCCGGATGGGCCCATGATGCTCAAGTATTCGCCCGCGTAAATTTCACAGCTGATCCCGCTGAGGGCGCGTACTAGCGCTTCGCCTTCGCCATATTGCTTGACGATGTTTACGGTGCGAACGACGACGTCGGTTTGTTGCTCCATTGCTTAAATGTCCATCCGTAGGGCGGCCGCTGCGGGCATCTTCGCCGCTTGAATTGCCGGGGCGATGGCGGAAATGACCGTCATCGCGATGCCCATTCCGATGCCCAGGCCAAGGGACGAAAGGGCCGCCGCGTACGGCGGGTTTAGGCCGCTGACGCGGCAAACGATGATGCTCAGAACGATTCCCAGCAGTGATCCGAGGGTGGATCCGAAGAAGCCGAGAAGGGCGGCTTCGATGAAGAAGACACGGACGATGAAGCTGTCCGAGGCACCCAGACACTTGATCGTGCCGATTTCGCGAAACCGTTCGGTAACGCTCATGAGCATCGAATTGGTGACGCCAACAAGGCACATGATGAGGGAGGTGCCGATAAGCCAGGTGAGGCGGGCTTCATCTTTGGCCACGGTGCTTTCGGCCATCCGAAGCATTTGCATGCTGACGAAGAAAGCGATGCCGAGCGCGATGCCGGAGGAGGTGATGAGTTGCCGGAAGAATCGCACCCGGATGCTCGCAAGAGCCTGGTGCCATGCGACCCACAGCGGCGGGTCTTGGTTTTTAAATTGTGCTCGTCCGGTTTGTTCGGTCACTTCTTTGTTCCGATCAGTAATGAAATGAGCCCACGCTGGCTCAAGGTTTGCAAAAATGCCGACAGCGAAGCTTCCGCTTCGAGTCGATTCATTTTGTACCGCTCTTTTAGCTTACGCGCAATCGCCTCATTCGAATGTTGTCCATCGCAAAATTGCCAAACAAAGGCGCCCATCGGCTCAAGTTCGAACTTGCGCGTGGTGGGCCACTTTGCTCGGACAGCGATTTTCTGGAGCCACTTTCGCTTGCTTTCAAGTGGCACTTGCATCAGGAGGCTCCCGTCTTCGGCGGTAGTCCACTCCACGACCGGATTTCTTATCGGGCGCGCTTTACGAAACTGCTCTGGATCTAAGCGGTTTCGATTTCCGATCCATCTTTTGAAAAGCCGATCCAACGCCATTCTGGATTCCATTCTGACCGGTTTGATTGAACCTTGACGCTCTGAATCCGGTTCTCCTTTGGATATAGACCGACGACGGCGGTCTGAGTTCTGGCGAAGAGATTGCCCTTTTGCACCAAGCGAATGCCGACGTCTTCGTCCGTGATCGTGGCACGTGGGAGTTCGAGCGCCGCCCGGGCCCATTCCAAAAAGTCGTGCTTTGCCAACAGTTCCGAAGCCAGGCCCCAGCGCTCGGCCGTGACGATGGTGTGCTTTCCGGCGGTGAAGTGAATCGTCGTTCGGCCAGCAAAGAGTTGGCGCTTGCCAACTTCGAGGTCCTTGGGCAGGTACACATTGAGCCCGAGGACTTGCCAGTGGTACAGGTCGCCACAGTCCACTTTCAGGCTTGAACTGATCTTCTGGTGTGCGGAGGAGAGGCTATCTTTGCCTGGCGTCACGCACTCGACGAGCACGACGAGGTTGCGGTCGGGAATGTAGCGAATTGAGCCTCGGCCGCTGGCGCGTCCGGAGTATCGGTAGCTGGCCTCGGATTCGCTCGCGAGGCTGATTTCTTTCGAAAACGACACCTTCCTCGAATCTTTGGCGATTCGATTGAGATACCGATTTACCGAGTCCGGGAGGGAAGGTGGCTTGGTGACGGTTTCCCAGCGAAGCTGGACTTGGTGGGCTCGGGTTGAACCGAGCCGGGCATAGCCTTGTTTTTGGTTCCCCTCAATACTGACGGGTGCCCACTCGTCGTCAAGATCGAGTTCTATGCCGTACCAAGCAAAGGCCAATTACTTCGGAGTTTGGGTTTCTACCGGCGTTCGATCTCGCTCGATCGGTTCCGGCTCACTGCGAGCGGAGTCGTGCAGCATTCTCTTGCCCTCGTCTAGGCCCTTCTGCAGTTCGCCCATGCCTTTACCCACTCCACGAAGGAGCTCCGGAATTTTCTTCCCGCCGAACAGCACGAGAACAATGACGAGTACGAGGAGAAGCTCTTGACCACCGAGACCAAACATTAGGAGTCCTTACCGTTTTTGCCGTCGTCGAGCCCTTTCTTAAGCTCAGAGACGCCCTGACCGACGCTTCGCATGAGCTCAGGGATCTTGCTACCACCAAACAGTACAAGGATGATAAGCAGGACGATGAGCAGTTCTTGAGCGCCGAGTCCAAACATGATATTTCAGTATACGTCTGAACAGACGATCCGCATTCGGGACCTGTTCAGTTCTTCTTTAGGTTCCGACTGGTGGAGCCTGGAGATCGCATTTCACCGTTCTTGTTAACAAGGCGGCTCAATCCGTCGGCGGTGATGACAAACCATCCGCGCTTCTCTCCACCAACAACACCACCAAAGAGGGCAGGGCTTTCGGCGTGGCTCAGCGGAACGTACTTCGCGGAGACGTTCTTTCCGCGGGTCTTGGTTTCGAAGAGGATGACGGCCTTCGTCTGGTCTGGAAGGTCCTTCAGCTTTTTGCCGCTGAATTCGGTGTTAAACGCGAGACCGGACTTGAATTCCTTTTCGTCGCAACCCCATTCACCCTTCGGATCGAAAATCTTGAACGGACCTGGATCATCCATCGAGGACAGTTCTTTCTCAAGGTACGGCATAACTTGGGTCTGCCAATCCTTTGCGGTTGGCAACGTGCCGTTGTGGTCCAGCGTGTAGGCGCGAAGACTATCGCCGAGGGCACTCATCGAAATAGTGCAACCAATCATGCCTGCTCCTTGGCCGGCGGCCAGGAATCCGAATCCGACGAGGCCGGCAATCGGGAGGACGCAGCAAATTACAACTGCGGCAATGATGAGGCCAACAATGAGCCCGGTATTCGATTTCTTCTTTTGAGACGGCGCTGGAGGCGTCTGCATGGGAAGGATTGTACAGCAAGAGTTAAGAATGGCTAGGACGATAGAATCAGAGTTGATGGTCGAACCTTCGGAATTTGCCGCAAACCTGCGCCGAGATCGCGTTCTTGTGTTCGCGACTTCGATTGCACACTTTTCGGGGCGAACGGAGGATGAATTGAAGGAACTCGTTGCCGCGATTCGGAGTGGGGAACCAGGAAGCGTGGATTGGATCGTCGAGATTCTGCCGATTGCGAACGCCCTTGCCGACCGGCAGGCGGCGGAGATTCCCGAGCATCTTCAGGACGCGGTCCGAGAAGCGCAGCGGCGGATCCATCCGGTCGAACTGAATCTGACCCGTTCTTGATTGGTATCCTCACTGGCATGACGTTTCAAGACATGGTGCTCCGGCTCAACGAGTATTGGGCCAAGCAGGGCTGCGCGATTTTGCAGCCATACGACGTTGAAGTCGGCGCGGGCACCATGCACCCGGCAACGACCCTTCGCGTTTTGGGTCCGGAAGCGTGGAACGTGGCTTACGTTCAGCCAAGTCGGCGACCAGCTGATGGTCGCTATACGAGGAATCCGCAGCGAAGCCAGCGGTACTACCAGTACCAGGTGATCATGAAGCCGTCGCCCGAGAACATCGTGGACCTCTACATGGGTTCGCTGGACGCCCTCGGCTTTGACACCTCGAAGAACGACGTGCGGCTTGTTGAGGATGACTGGGAGAGCCAAGCGGCCGGTGCTAGCGGAGTTGGTTGGGAGGTCTGGGTCAATGGTGCCGAGATCACACAGTTCACGTTCTTCCAACAAATGGGCGGCATCGAGTGCAACCCGGTTTGCGCGGAAATCACCTACGGTCCCGAGCGACTTTGCTTGATGCTCAACAACGGTAAAGGATTCTGGGAAGACCTCATGTGGAACGACACTACAAGCTATCGGGACGTCGACTGGCAGGCCGAAATGCAGAACAACGTTTTCAACTTCGAAGTCGTGTCGACTTCGATGCTGTTCCGCCTGTTTGATGAGTTTGAGGCTGAATCGAAGCGAGTTATCGAAACGCCGGTCTTCTGGGATTCGGAGCAAGGCATCATGACCTCGAATCCGCTCAACGCGAGCGAGTTTCCTGAAAATGCCGGGGCACGGGCGCTGGTGTATCCGGGACTTGACCTTGCCCTCAAGGCATCACATATCTTCAACTTGCTCGATGCGCGTGGAGCAATTGGCGTTACCGAACGTGCGGTGTACATCAATCGCATCCGAAGTCGAATTCGGGCGTGCTGCCTCAAGCACGTTGAGCAGTACGAGACCGCAAAAGCTACGGGCTAGTTCAGCCCGTAGAGTCCGGTGTACTTTTCCTCAACGTAGTCGAGCCAAGGATTCGGGTTGAGATAGTCACCGCAAACTCCGGTCACCAGGTCTCGCGGGGCCTGGGAGCTTGCCTTCACATAGATGTTTTCGGTGAGCCAAGCCAGGATATGTGAGGTGTCGCCTCGCTCTAGCTGCTCTTCCCATGCTGGGATTTGCTCTCGGATCTTTGCCCAAATCTGCCCACCGATAAGATTCCCCATGGCGTAGGTTGGGAAGTAGCCGATGGAGCCCTTGCTCCAGTGAACGTCCTGCAAGCAGCCCTGGCCATCTGACTCGATGTTTACGCCAACGTATTCCTTCATTTTCGCGTTCCACGCTTCGGGAATGTCGCGGACTTGGAGCTTGTTGGTCAAGATTTCGACTTCAATTTCGAACCGCACGAGAATGTGCATGTTGTAGCTGAGCTCGTCTGCACCCACCCGAAGCCAGCCGGGTTGGATGGCGCTAAATGCGGCGTAAAACTGGTCGGGAATCTTTGATGCCAACGTCGGGAATTCGGCTTGAAGGTACGTGAAGAAGTACCGCCAGAATGGCCGAGATCTTCCGATGATGTTCTCCCACATGCGGCTCTGGCTTTCATGAACGGCCAGCGATGCGCCACCGGCGAGACTGGTGGCGCTCCAGGCCGGGTTGCCGTTTTGCTCGTAGAGTCCGTGACCGAGTTCGTGGAGGGACGAGGACAGAACCCCCTTAATGTGCGTTCCTGGGCGCGTCGTCATGCGCACGTCGTTCATGCTCACGGTAGTGCAGAACGCGTTCGCGCACAAGTCGAGTCGACCTTTCGAGTAGTCGAAACCAATCTTCGCGCCGATGTTCTGGGCAGCCCGGCGCAGCGGTTCAGTCTCCCAACTGCCGTTTAGCCAGGTTGCGTCAATCCTCGCGCCGTTCACCTTGATGTCTCGGATCAGCTTAGAGACTCGCGGTTTGACCTGATCAAACATTCGGAGCACGTCGCTCGTTTTTGCTCCCTCTTCGTAAAGATCAAGCAATGGATCATACGGGTGTTCGGTGTATCCAAGGGCGGAGGAAGTTTCCTGAGCAATGTCAAACAAGGACATCAGATACGGCCGGAGGGCATCGAAATCGTTGGACGGCCGGGCGCGACGCCAGACTTCGTAGGATTGACTCGCAATTTCCGCCTTTCGAGTAATCAGCTTTAGCGGCAGTTTTGAGGCGTGATCGATTTGACGCTGGATGAGCGCAAGCTCGCGCTCGGCGACCGGGTCTCCGGCGACTTCGGCTCGGGCGTCTTCGACGGCTCGGCGAAGGGAGGGATTTAGGAGTCGTTGGTGGGCAAGAGCAGTGAGCCGACCGATGTGAATTGAGCGCGCTTCGTTTCCGCCGCTCGGCATAAGAACTTGGCGGTCCCAGTTGAGGAGTGATACCGAGGCATGCAACGCAGTCAAGTCTCTGTATTCAGCTCGCACCTTTTGTAACGGGGACATTGCACGGATTATAACTGGCAACGTTGAATGAGATTTGCCTTTACAGAGGGCCACTCAAGTTCGGTGATCGAATACATCACGGTGTTGCGGATATAGCCGTTGAGTTGGATACCGTGCTTCCTGAGAACACCCTCCTTAACGGCTCCGAGTTTCTCGATCGCTCGTTGGCTCCGAACGTTCCGTTCGTCGCACTTCAGCTGAACCCGGATGGCTTGTAACTCCTCCATCGCACGGGTTAACAGGAGAAGCTTCGCGGCTGGGTTAATTTTTGTCCCGCGGAATTGTGGGCCGTACCAGGTCCATCCGATTTCCAACCCTAGATGGGCAGCACGAATGTCCATAAAGCACGTCATGCCGGCGAGGCTGCCGGAGCTTTGGTCGATCACCGTGTAGGGCTGAACGTTTGGCGTTTGCGCGAGTCGATCAATAAACGTAGCAAAGCCGCTCTCATCCATGGTCCGCGGGAGGTCTTGCACGAAGTATGCGAAGGTATCTGCCGTGCTAATTTCGGCAAGTTCAGCCGCGTGGTCCCGCTTAGCTGGAATGAGCCGTACCCATTCGCTCTCTAAAACAACGTGCTCGTTCCAATCTGCAGGCATAAAAAAACCTCTCTGCGGAGGGGCAGAGAGGTGAATTTGTACCTTGTTCGAAGACTTAACGTGCGTAGTATTCGACGACTTGCTGTTCTTGGAAGAACTTAGGGAAGTCTTCTCGCTCTGGCAGCGAGATGATCTTGCCAGAGAAGTTGACGACGTCTGCTTCCATGTAAGCCGGAACTGGAGCACCTTCGAAGTGGTTTGCTCGCGCAATGCTTCGGCTCTGTTCTCGGTCTCGAACGGCAATCACGTCGCCGACCTGCAGCGAGTAGGAAGGAATGTTGACGTTCCGACCGTTGACCGTGATGTGGCCGTGGCTTACGAGCTGTCGGGCTTGGAAGATGGTCTTCGCGTAGCCGAGCTTGTAAACAGCGGTTGCGAGTCGCAGTTCTAGAAGGCGAAGGAAGTTGAGGCTGGTGTTGCCGCTCATTCGCTGTGCCTTATGGAAAGTGTTTGCGAACTGCTTTTCCAAAACGTTGTAATAGCGGCGGATGACCTGCTTGGCCAGAAGCTGCTCGCCATATTCGGATTGTCGCCGATCCTTCAGGTTCGGGCCATGTTGCCCTGCCGGATACGGTCGCTTGCTTGCCGGGCTCTTGGGTCGACCCCAAATATCAAAGCCAACGGTTCGGCATATATCAGTTTTTCGTCCTCGGTACGTTGCCATGTGAACTGGTATTCGATGAGTCGGATAGACTCACGAACCAGAGATAGTACCCCGACGCGCCAGATATTTCAACAAATCTCATGATCCTTTTCGCATTAACGCTCACATCCGCCATGATTGCCCCCGGTCCGCAGTTTCTCGCGTTGTTTCCCCGAGCTCAATTTCCCGAGCCTGGGCAATCTTTGGTGATCAACTCGACGGACATTCGGCCCACGTCGCCGTTTCGAGAGGTGATTCCGTCATGGAACGTGAAAAACCCGGAGCGAGCTCAGGTGATCGTTGAGATTCGGGCGCACATTGCCGGGAAACCGTCGAAGTGGTACCGAATGGCGGATTGGGCGCTTTCAGCTGCGGGGACGCGGCAGTCCACGAATGATCAAGAAGACGCATCGGGCGACGTTCTGACCGACACCCTATCTCTGAAGTCTGCGGCGGAAGCGGTCGACGTCCGCGTCACGCTTTCAACGCTGCCGGGGGATGGGCCTCTGCCGGAGCTTGAAATGATCGGCTTGTCTTTCGCCGGCAAAGATAAAGAGCCGAACGATACGGCAGCGAAATCCGAGGCTTGGGGGAAGACGGTCGAGGTGCCGCAGCGGGCTCAAGGCAACTATCCGCGCGGAAACGTTTTGTGTAGCCCAACTTCGATGTCGATGATGCTTTGGCATTACAGCAACGCTCTCGAAGCTCCATCGATGAACCAGGATGTGCCGGAAGTTGAGGCGAAGGTTTGGGACCCGGTTTACAAAGGCGCCGGAAACTGGTCTTTCAATACGGCCTATGTGGGCTCGTTCCCGAAAATGAGATCGTACGTCGCCCGATTCGGCTCGATTTCGGATCTCGAGCGATGGGTGATCGCAGGTTTGCCGGTGGTTTGCTCCGTCAGCTTTGACATGATTCGGGGCTTGCCGCTGTCGCCAACCGAAAGTGGCCACCTCGTAGTTTTAGTAGGTTTCACCTCG
This sequence comes from bacterium, assembly GCA_027485645.1. Lineage (GTDB taxonomy): Bacteria > Armatimonadota > Fimbriimonadia > Fimbriimonadales > Fimbriimonadaceae > Fimbriimonas. The sequence continues at coordinate 660,360 of JAIXQR010000007.1, read as the reverse complement.
GACGGCGATCCAGTTTTTAACGATCCGGCCCGAAAGAACCAGGTTCGGTACGTCTACAAGCGAGCTGATTTCGAGAAAGCTTGGCTGTATTCGAAGCGAACGGTGTACGTTGTGCACCCGATTGGGGCCAAATTGCCGAAACCTTCGAACGGACTTTGGCTCTCCTCTGGCAGTTAAGGCAATAGACCTACCACACTGAACAAAGATCACCAAGACGGTGATACTTCGGGGGACTTTCATGAAGAAGGGTTTGGTTGGAACAGGGATTGCCGTAATCATCATTTGCGGCGGTGGGGCGTTTGCTTGGCAGGGATGGCAAGCACAGATGGCAGCGGCAAGCAAGAAGGTCGTTCAGACCGCGACCGTGACAAAAGGGAATGTCAAGGTTGTGGTCATTGAGAACGGCACGATTGACTCCGTTCAGTCGGTCGAAGTGAAGAGCCGCGTCACCGGACGACTGGCCAAGCTGCTCGTGGACGAGGGTGACCGAGTTGAGAAAGGGCAACTCATCGCTATCATCGACCCGCAGGAGACGGAGTTCCGCGTCCGCCAAGATGCGGCCCAGCTTCGCGGTGCTCTCAGCGCTGCCTCTCGGACTGCGCTTGAAATCGAGCAGCGAAGAGAGTCGTCTCGCGCAAACTTGGCGCAGGCGATCAGCCGCGTGAAGTCGCTGGAACTGGAAGTCAAGTCGCAGCCGATTCTAACCAAGGCCGCGATTGACGAAGCTCAGACGACTTTGGATGTGGCGATGGAAGAGAAGACCCGCCTGGTCCGCAGCGTGCACCCAACGGAGAAGTCTCAGGCCGAGTCGCAGGTTCGAGAAGCCGAAGCAAACGTCCAGAACGCACAGACCGAACTGAATCGGCAGGAAGAACTGCTGAAGAACGGATACGTAGCAATTCGAAATGTTGAGACTGCTCGACTGAACGTCGAACTCGCGAAAAGTCGAGTGGAGAACGCGCAGGTCAACCTTTCCCGCACCCCTGCCCGACATGCAGTTGAACTTCGCAAAGCCGATGAGCAGATTGCCAGCGCCCGCGCTACCCTGAGCCGAGCGAAGGCTAACGCCGTTCAGAACCCAATGAAGGAGCAAGACCTGCTCTCTGCCCGGGCAGAAGTGGAAAAGGCACGAACCGCTTTACGAGATGCCGAAGTGCTGATGAAGACCCGAGAGCAGAATCTCGCCTCGGTGGATCAGCTGCAAAGCATTCTCGACGACTCCAAGCGAAATCTTGGAGAAACGGAAATCCGCGCGCCGATCGCCGGCATCGTGGTCAAGAAGGGCATTCAAGTCGGGGAACTTGCAACGGGTCTTAGCTCGTTCGGTAGCGGTTCGACGATCGTAAAGATTGAGGATCGTGGCTCGATGAGGGTCAAGCTTAACATGAACGAGATTGACGTTGCCAAGCTGACGCTCGGAATGAAGGCGACGGTGGACGTCGATGCGCTGCCGGCTGACCAGTACACCGGCAAAGTGAACAAGATCGCTCCGGCAAGCACGGTCTCGGCAGCGGGGGCAACAGCGGACGCCGTTGTTCGGTACGAGGTTGAAATCTTCATCGACAATCCGAACGAGCGATTGCGCTCTGGCATGTCGGCCAAGTGCTCTCTAGCCGTCATTGATCGGCAAGGCGTGCTGACCCTGCCGGTGGACTACGTGAAGAAAGAAGGTCGAAAGGCTTTTGCGTTCTTCCCGCCAGACAATCCGAAGGATCCGAAGGCTAAGGCAAAGCAAGTCTCGATCACCATCGGTGCTCAGTCGGGCTCGGTTCTGGAAATCACTTCCGGGCTTAAAGATGGCGACAAGGTTGTGAAGCCGGACTACGATGGTCCTGACCGAAAGAGCTTTATTCAGTTTGGCGGCGGAGACGACGAGTAATTCATGGGTGTCTTTCAAAGTTTCGTAACTGCGCTCGAAATGCTCCGCATGCACAAGCTGCGGGCATTTCTCACCATGCTCGGCGTCATCATCGGCGTTATGGCGGTGACGATCATCGTCATGGTCTCCAGTGGATTCCAGTTCTACATGACGAACGAGTTCAAGAAACTCGGATCCGACACGATTCTGATCACGTACGACTCCTGGGGTGGCCGCGGTCAGCGACAAGCGTCGATCGATGGATTGACGGTGGATGATGCCGCCTATTTGGCGAACCAGGTTAGCAGCATCGACATCATCGCGCCGCTGGTGCAAGGACCGGCGGAGAAGGTCGTCCGCAATGATAAAGAGGTTAAGAAGACCCGAATCTTCGCGAGCAACGGCAACTTCGCCGAACTGAACCGGGTGAAGATGACTTCGGGGCGCGGATTGACCGAAGAGGACATCCGAAACCGCGCGAACGTTTGCGTGGTGGGTGACGAAGTCGTCAAGGTTCTTTTCCCGAACGAAGACCCGCTCGGAAAGCTGATCTCCTTTAAGGGCATCTCGCTGGAGGTCATCGGAGTGTTTGAGCGCGTCGACATGATGGGCGAAACAAACGCTCGGGACATTTTGCTTCCGATCACGACGGCTCAGGATAAGTGGCTCGGCGGCGACAAGCTCATGATGATCACCACCCGGCCGAAGCCTGGCGTAAAGGTTGATCAGGCGCTCGACGACGTTTGGCGTGCGTTGATGCTCAAATCCGGGAACAAGCGAATCTATCGTGTTGATTCTCGGGAATCGATCATGAACGTGTTCGGCAACATTTTCAACGTCGCCGGAATCGTGCTCTCCGCGATCGCCGCTTTGTCGCTACTTGTTGGCGGCATCGGCATCATGAACATCATGTTGGTTTCGGTGACGGAGCGAACCAAAGAGATCGGCCTGCGTAAAGCTGTCGGTGCTCGGCGGCAGTCGATCTTGATCCAGTTCATGGTCGAATCCGCGACGCTCTCGCTTGTAGGCGGCTTGATCGGCATGGGTATTGCCTTTGGCCTTGGCAAACTGGTGACGCTCGGCACGGCGGCCATTAACTGGCCGAGTAAGGGCGGCTTGCCGACGACTTTCCCGGTTGTCGCGGCAATCGGTGCGGCGGTGTTTTCCGCGCTCATCGGAATCGTGTTTGGCTTGTATCCGGCCATTTCTGCTTCAAGGCTTGATCCGATCGTTGCACTCCGCCGGGAATAACGGCTGAGAGTGCTTTAGCCCTCGTGCTCGTGTTGAGTACGAGGGCTTTTTCGTGCCAAGCATTGCCGTGGCCGCAACGGAAGTTTGTGGAATGGCCCGATACCGGTGACCGCACTCTGCAGCTACCGGTATCGGTTCCGGGACATTGCCTTCGCGCCCATTCACTGTGCGCGGGATGGCTATGCATCGCACGCTCTAGATGCTGAAGGGCCGCTGTGTTGCGGTCGGTGGAGAAGGCCTACCAAAGAAAATGCCCTGCATCCAAGACTGGATGCAGGGCATTTAGGAAAGTCATTAGGCACCGCGAGCGGTGCCTAATGGAGGCGATCAAGGATTGATCGTGAGGGTAGTCGTGCGCTTGCCGTAGCTCGAGTTCGAGGCGGTTAGCGTTACGACTTTCTGTGAGGTCACTGCGAAGTGAGTCACGGTAGCCGTGCCGAACGTGCTTCCAGCCGGGATCAAGATCGACGCTGGCATCGAAGCTGCCGAACCAATCGAGGAGTAGAGGTAGACCCGAAGTCCACCGGCGGGGGCAGGACCCGTAAGGTTAACCCTTAGCGAGACCGCGGTACCACTGCCGCCCGTGACGGTCGATGGTGTGACGACGGCGCTCGAGATCGACGGAGCGACTACTCGGCCATAGCCTCGCTTCTCTTGGAATCCGGCCGTGACCTTGATGCCGAAGTCGCGAGACGACGTTACTGCCGTATGCGTGATCGGGAAGTTGATCGTGCTGGCTCCCGCAGGGAACGTCACGGTCGCTGGGACAGTGATGGCAGCGTCGCTGCTTGTGAGAGCAACGGTGAGGCCGCCAGGGCCTGCAGGAACGATCAGATCGATCTTTCCGGTTACCACCGTGCTCGTTCCACCGGTGAAGGAGAACGGAGTTACGGTCAAGGCAGTTGGAAGCGGAACTTCAATGTTGAAGTTCTTTTGCTTGGCAACGCCGTTGTAGGTCGCTTTAACCCATGCCGGGGATCGGGTCGAGAGCGTGGCCGTGGTGACAGTTACCGCTCGGTTGGTTTGGCCAGCCGGGATGGTAACGGTTGCGGGAACGGTCAAGACCGCGGCATTGCTCGTTGTGAGGTTCACAACGATGCCGCCCGTTGGCGCAGGGCCATTCAGGAAGACACGTGCTGCAGTGCCTGAGCGGCCACCAATTGGCGTCGTAGGTGTGACTTCAACTCGGTCCAGACCGATCGGGCCGATGCCGACGGTGAGGGATTGAGACAATCCATCCGAAGTCGTCGCGGTGAGCGTTACGCTCGCGGAAGATGCAGCACCAGCGGCGGTTGCAGTGAAGCTGGTGGTCGTTCCGCGTGCAGGCACGGTTACCGAAGCCGGGACCGGCAGGAGGGCAGGGTTGGAGGAAGTCAGGTTGACCACCCGGCCAGAAGCTCCGGCTGGTAGGTCAAAGGTGACGTTGAACGTTCCGACCTCTCCAGCTAGGAGATTTGCCGGACCAGTGAATCCGGTGAGACTGACTGGGCCGTAGACCCAGAGACCTCGGCCGTGGGTTGCTGCGAGCACTTTCGTGGAGTTGTGCATGTACACAACTTCATCAACTGCGACGTTGAGCGGTCCGTCTGCTGGCGCAGTCCAAGTCGTACCGCCATTCAAGCTTCGGATGATTCCGACTTCAGTTCCAGCCCAAATCTCGTTCGAGTTGGTCGGGTTGACGCAGATGCCGTGAATGGGTGCGCTTGGCATGCCAGTGAGAGCCGTCCAAGTTGTGCCGCCGTTCGTCGACTTGTAGATGTTGCCGGCGGAGAATCCGCCGAGAGCAACATAGACGTTGTTATGGTTCGATGGATCCACGGCAATTCGGTGGATATATCGGGAAGGGAATGGGTTTGTTCCGCCGTTGTTGTCGATTGCGGTGAAGGTTGGGGTCGCGGCTTGGCCGTTGACCGACTTGTAGACGCGACCATCGTTTCCACCAACGTAGATCAGATTCGAATCGCCTTTCGCAATCGTAATTGCAGAAATGGAACTGCCGAAGTTAAAGATGGCCGACCAAGTTGGTGTTGCAGCTTTAGCGTTCGCAGATCGAGAAAGGGTTGCGGAACCACCGTAAAGGTAGTTGTCGTCGTTCGGGTCGAGCGCGAGAGGGGCGATGAAGTTGGCACCTGCGCGATTTAGACCGTTCGTGATGTATCCAGCGCTGCTTCCGCCATTGGTTGACCGGAAAATTTGGAGATCGATGTACTCACCGTAGAGATAGTTGCTGTCGAGATGACTCACGGCGCTAAATCCACCGTCTCCACCAAAGACAAACGGGTTGGTCGATACGGTCGAGCCGAGGTCGATTCGAATTGAACCGTTATCTTGCGATCCGCCAAAGAGGACTCCGGTCGTACCGTTCCCGGCTGCGCCGTAGAACTGCATCGTGCTTGCGTTTCGCGTCAAGCGCGTCCAGCCGGTCGTGCTGGTGACAGTCCGAATGTTGTCCGCCTTGTGAATGCCACCATCGGTGCAGACGAAGAACTGCAAGTTGGTCGTGCCGTCGTAGGCGGGATGAGCGACGCCCAGGTGCATGTCTGGGTGTGGCGTTTCCGTTTGGAGGTAGCCGTAACCAATGTTGCTGAAGGTCGCGCCGCCGTTGGTACTGCGGTTGATGTTCAAACCGGTTGCAATGACGATGTTCGGGTCAAACGGATCCACCCAGATGGAATTGTAGTACCAGCTAGCATTTGTTACCCCGTTGGTCGTCGCGAGGGTGAAAGTTGCGCCGGAGTCGGTTGACTTATAGACTTTGCCACTGCCAAATCCCGTATGGGCATAAACAATGGTCGGATTGCTTGGGGCGTAGGCGATCTCAATTCGAGATTCAAATCCGGTGAAATCGAGCCCGGCACATGCGGTCCACGTTGCGCCGGAGTCGGTCGAGCGGAAAGCCTTCGTGTACCAACCGCGACCGGAAAAGTCGTAGTCAAGTACGGTTGCGATCGCCTGGAGACCGTTAGGATGGAATACGGCACCGTAGCCCATCTGTGCTGGGATTACGTTCGTCCAAGTCGTACCGCCATTGTTTGTACGCTGGATTCCGCCGCCTTGCGTTCCAATAATGATGTTGCCGGCACTTGTCGGTGAGACTGCGACCTTGTTGATGTTTCCGAAATTCGTGTTCGGCATCACCGCCCAGTTGTTGCCGCCATCGGTGCTCTTGAATAGACCGCTGCCTTGCTTAGCGTCTCCATTGAAGTAGCCTTCGCCGGTTGCGGCGTACATGATTTCCGGGTCACCCGGGTCGAACGCCATGTGGGTGATGTTTAGGTTAGGCAACTTGTCGTTGATTGGCGCCCAGTTCGTTCCGGAGTCGGAGCTGTACCAAATTCCACCGCTTACGGCACCCATCCACATTCGGTTGTGTTCGGTTGGGTGAATGAGCAGGGAACGAGTTCGGCCGGTGACGTTGTGGGGGCCGATTTCTGCCCACACGTTTTCCGTCGGGCCAAAGCGCGATCGCTCGGACACAAGACCTTTGATCTGCTTCAGAGCATTTGTATATCCGTTCGGATCAATCTGTCCGTTTTCGTCGAGTTGGCCTAGTCTCCGCCATCGTGCGGCTTCGTAGGCGCCGGTTGCAGGAACGATTTTTACTCGGTCCATTCCGGCAGGGATCTCGAGGGTTGGCCGAGGTCCTTGCAGTTGAGATTTGTCAATCGTCTCAGCTTTAAGCTGAGCATTTAACATGCTGAGGGCGAACGCAACGCTAAGCAACATGGTTCTTGGGCCAGAATACAGCAAACTTGGACCAATGGGAACCACCTGGCAACGAATTTAGCCGGAGATTTCGGAAAGGTGGTAGCGGCGAGAGGACTTGAACCTCCGACAACTCGGGTATGAACCGAGTGCTCTAACCAACTGAGCTACGCCGCCTCGAGGAAAGCTATTATGACACGAACCAGCAGGCTTTCTCTCGCATCTGCCCATACTGTTTTGTGATGCTTGGAGCATTGTTACTCGTTGTCCAGGGCTACGACCTTGCCGGATTAGATCAACTTGCCAAATCGCGTGATGTCGCGGGAATCGTTTCCCGGCTGGCACCCGGTCAGCCAGAGGCAATCAAACACCTCGCTGCGATCAAAACGAACGGGGCTTACGACACGGGACGGTTTGGCTGGAAGGCCGAAGGCGATGCTAGGAACGTCGTGCTCACGACGGCGCTCACCTCGGAGGACATTGGCGACTATCTGTTCTCGGTGCAAAACGGCAAGCTTCGCTACCTTCCGGAGACTTCGACTCTTGGTGTCCGGATTAAGCGACATTCGCTCAGTGCTAGCTTTGATATCGACAACAAACTCGCCATCATCAGCGACGTGGTTCAGTTCAAGAGCACGGGCCAAGGCCCTTGGAACTTCCGTCTCTCCCCAGCATATCGAGTCGAAAGTGTCGAAACCACGATGGGCGTCAACGTTCCATTCCGGCAGTTTGGCGGAGTCGTGCTGTTTGATTCTCGGCCCGGCGCGGAGTTCAGCTTAAACGTCCGCTATGTCGGCAAAGTCAATTTGCCGCAGTATGCCGGCAGCATTTCGGACAAGGAGATTTCCCTCACCAACGATTACTGGTATCCGCTCATTGGCCGAAATCCAGCGCCGTATGACCTGACCACGCAGGTTCCGGCGGAGTGGACGCCGGTAGGGCAGGGCGTCAAGGTTTCGGAGTCCGTCGATGCTGGGCTGAAGACGACAAAGTTCAAGATGGATTTGCCGGTCGTTTACTACAGCTTCGCGGCCGGGCCCTATAAATCCACTGCAGTCAAGCTTGGAACAAAGATTTACCGAGCCTGGAGCCCGAGGCTGACCGAGCGACAACTCGATACGACCGCGCGGATGTACGCGCCGATTGTCAACTACTTTGAAAGTGCGTTTGGACCGTTTCCGTTCCCCGGCTACGGCGCACTTGACAGCCCGGCTTACGGTGGCGGCGCACTAGAGGCATACAGCCATGCCACTTGGGGCGGCGGTCTGCCAATGGAAGACACCCACGAGACCGCTCACACCTACTGGGGCGGCATGGTCAACAACTCGTACCTCACCGATTTTTGGAACGAGAGCTTTGCTGTGTTCTGTGAGGGGTTGTATTCCCGCAACGTGGCGATTGGCGACCCGACCTCGCGCAAACAAGCCTACGTCAGCGACGCCGATCCGATTCCGGCTTACAACGAGCATCCGATCACGAATGGCGGCGCCTACGTCGGTGGCGTGGCTTCCTCCCTCGGCTACGGCAAGGGAGCGAAGGTTCTGCAGATGCTGGAGCAAATTGTAGGAACGCAAGCCCTTATCCAAACAATGCGCAAATGGAAGGATCAGCAGGCGCGGACGGAAGTCGCGGACTGGCAGGCGTTCCGAGCCCTGGCGATTGCCCGGCACCCGGATCGAAACTTGACCCGGTTCTTTGCCGACTGGCTGGATCAGCCGGGCTGGGCAAAATTGGCGCTTTCGAACGTGCGGTACGCAAATCGGACGGTCTCGTTTGACTTGACGTTCAACGGAAAAGAGTTCTACTTGCCGGTGGACGTGCTCCTCGAGTACCCCGGTGGGCGGCAGGTTTTCACCAAGCTGACGGTCTTGAAGTCGGGACGATATTCCATCGAATCGGCAGTGAAGCCGGATTTGGTTTCGATTGATCCGTGGAACCGCTTGCTGCGAGATCGAAATGCCAACGAGACTCCGGCTTCGATTCAAAGTTCGTACCAACGGAACCGCCGGGTGACGGACCCACGACAAGATTGGTTTACCGAAGGTTGGAACCCATCCAGCGTGAACAAGATTCCGGCTGACCCCGCCGGGCATCTCATCGTCGGGCACCCAGAAACCTTGCCCGGAATGGCTCAGCTGTGCGCAAAGGCGGGCTTTGTGGTGAAAGGAAACAAGCTCCAGAACGGCTCGCGCATCGTCGACCTGACGGCGGGTGGCGCAATGGCGGTTGTGACGCTGGAGAACGGCAAGTCCTGCGTGATTGCGCTCGGTAAGGTTCGATGTCGTCCAGATGTCGGGCGGGCACGCTTGGCGCTGCTGGACGACTTCGGCCGAATGACCTTTGGGGTCACCGATCCGAAGCGATCCGGCAACTTAACCGCTCGGCTCTAAATGAGTTCCGTTGGGGCGTTCACAACGTCCCAACGGCCCGAGTGTCGGTCGGTCCAGTTCTGAACTTCGCCGTGTTGGCGAGCCTCCATCAGAGCTTCTAAGTTCAGATCTGCGACCACCACCCCTTCCTCGTTCATTTCGGACTCGCGAAGGATTGCTTCTTCTCGGAACGGTTCGACGCTAGGGGCGATAATGGAACTGTTTCCGTAGCTTTCTGGCACCGGCTCATAGCCAAAGCCGCCGACGAGCGACGCGTGAACGACAAAGTACTGGTTCTCAATCGCGCGGGCTTGGCAACTCCACCGGACTCGCTGGTACCCACGAACGGTTTCGGTCCATGCGGGGACGGCAAGAACTTGGCAGCCGGCTTCGGCAAGCGCTCTGCCCGCCTCGGGAAACTCGGAGTCATAGCAGACGTTGACGCCAATTCCTGGGTCGAACGTGGTTAGCCCTTGGCCCGGGGCGATTTTCCAGACTTCGCGCTCGTACCGGGTGAGGTTGTTTTTCTCCGCGAAAGCGATCGCAGCATTTGGCCTCGCGATGGCGCAGACGTTTTTGATCTCGTCACCGCTTTTCTTGAAGTGCGAACCGCCAATGATGGTCATTCCACTGGAGGTGGAAATGCGCTGGAGCCACTGCTCAAGTGCCTCGGCGTACTGGACTAGATAGTCCGGGCTTTGGTGTTCTTGCAGGTTGCGCTCGATCGACAGGAGTTCGAGAACGTGGAGTTCCGGTAGGACAACGACCTGCGCGCCCTCGCCATGAGCTGAGCTGATGAGGTCATGCAGGTGACCGAAATAGTCACCATCGCTCCGGATTGTTCGAAGCTTCCACGCGACGCTGGCAACGCGGATATTCAGGGCTTCCACTCCAGAAGCGCCGCATGATTCAAAGATTCAGGATCAGGCATGTAGTTTTCAATCACTCCGAGGCAATTAAGTCCGTACCGTAGCAGTGGCGTCAGCGTGCGGTCCGTTGTCTCCTTTCCAACCACGCTTTGAACGTAGGCTTCTGCCGACGATTGGCCGCTTTCGACGAATCCCGGGATTCTACACGCCGTTCCGTAGCGCGTTAGATGATGATCCCGGACGTAGCCGAAACGAGCTTCATAGAAGGCGCGACCAACGCCTTGACGGCGAAAATCAGGATCCACGCTGATATCGAGGCCGTAGAGCGTGTTGCCGTCGTGCTCGATTCCTTCCAGGCTTGGGCCACCGACCGTTCGGAACCAGGGGGCGTGGAGGTTCCAGCGTTCCTCGCTGATGAGCGTATTGCTACACGAGCCGATGACGGTGCCTTCGGGAGTGACCGCCACCCACTGGCCAAGGGGGAAGACTTGAATATGAGCTTCGATATGCTCCGGGTCCCAATGCAGTTCGGGGTCGAACGGGGGCGGGAACGCTTTTTGCTGAAGCGCGACGACGCCGGCAATATCGTCCATTTTCGCCAGCCGAATCTGAAAGCTCATAGTTGGATCTTGAGGATGTCGATGATCCGGGTCAGATCGTCTTCGGAATAGAACTCCACGCTGATCTTTCCGCCGCGAGAGTCTCTGCGGATTGAAACCGGTGCCATGAAGTGCTCCCTAAGGGCAGACTCAAGGGCCATGTCTTGCGGCTGGTGCGGGGTCGGATCGCTCTTTGGCGCGGGCTTCTTCGTTCTTTCTGGCTTAACAAGCTGCTCGACATCGCGAACGCTGAGGCCCTCGTCGACGATCCGATAGAACACCTCTAAAATCCGATCTTCGTTGGGCAACGCCAAAAGGGCTCGGGCGTGTCCTTCGCTGAGTAGCCCGTTTTGCACGGAGTCTTGAACCAGTTGGGGAAGGCGGAGCAGCCGCATGGCGTTTGCGACCCCGGCTCGGCTTTTTCCAACCCGAGTGGCGACTTGCTCTTGAGTGAGGCCGAACTCTTCGATTAGTTGCATGTAGGCCAAACCACATTCAATTGCGGAAATGTCTTCGCGCTGGACGTTTTCGATCAGCGCGAGTTCCAGCGATGACTGTGAGGCCGTGGAGCGGATCACCACGGGAACGGTGCTTAGGCCCGCTAGCTTGGCGGCGCGCAGGCGACGCTCGCCCGCGATAAGTTCATATTTGCCTTCCGACACGGGGCGCACAAGCAGCGGTTGCAGAATGCCATGAAGCCGAATGGAGCTTGCGAGGTCCTCCAGGGCGTCTGGATTGAACTCCTTTCGAGGTTGACGCGCGTTGGGCGAAATCGAGTTGACGTTGACCTCGCTGAGCGTGCTGTCGAATTGCTCGGCAATCAGCTGGGAAAGTCCTCTTCCAAGTGCTTTTCTCATCGTGCTAACACCTCGTTGGCCAGGGCAACGTATGCTTCGGCCCCCTTCGAGGATGGATACCTTACCACTGCGGACTCGCCGTGGCTTGGGGCTTCGCTCAGACGAACGTTTCTAGGAATCACGACCTGGCTGACCTTTTCGCCAAAGTATTCGCGCACCTCTTCTTCAACTTGCTGAGTTAGGCGGTTTCGTGGGTCGTACATCGTCAGCAGAACAAGCTCGATGGACAGCTTTGGATTGATGCGGCGTTTGACCAAGTCAACCGTTTTTAGAAGCTGGCTTAAGCCCTCAAGCGCATAGAACTCGCATTGGAGGGGAACGATGAGTCCATCCGATGCGGCGAGGATGTTTACGGTCAGCAGGCCAAGGCTGGGCGGACTGTCGATGAGAATCCAGTCGAAGTCTGGGGCGAGCTTTGCCACCGCTTCAGCCAAGATTTGCTCTTTGCCCACGGCGTTCATAAGTACCGACTCGGCCCCGGCTAGGTCGATGTTTGAGGGAATGACCCACAAGTTGTCCGAAACCGGGTGGAGGGAGTTTTGGAGGACATCCGTATCTTCGGTGCCATCAACGCTGGCGACAATAACGTCGAACAGCGTGGCCTTGGTCTGCGATTTATCGATGCCGACCCCGGTGGTGGCATTGCCTTGCGGGTCGCAGTCGATGATGAGGGTCCTTTTGCCTTTCGCCGCCAAAGCCGAGGCGAAGTTGACGGCCGTCGTGGTTTTGCCGACTCCGCCCTTCTGATTAACAATTCCCCAAATCGGCACCGTTACATTATGAAGCCGAAGCGGTTTTTGCCTTTGCCGCGCCCCATAAATCATCCCATTCGGCCAAGGTCAGTTCGGTCAACGGCTTGGTAGTTGCTTCCTCCATGGCGCGGAAACGGGTTTCGAAGCGCGTCACCATCGTTCGCAGACTCGCTTCGGAATCGATGCCCAGCCAGCGGGCAACGTTCACGAGTGTGAAGAGCAAATCGCCAAACTCGGCAGATTGCTCCTCGGGCGACTCGGCGCGGCGGATTTCTGAAATTTCTTCGATGACCTTGTCGAGCACGGCATCCAGGTCTGGCCACTCGAATCCGGCTTTCGCGGCGCGCTTACTGACTTTTTGTGCTCGCATGAGCGCAGGCATTCCCATTGGAATTCCGCTTAGGATGCTGGTGTCTGGCTTTTCCTTGCGCTTGATAGCGTCCCAGTGGACAAGTACTTGCTCGGGAGTTCGGGCTTCCGCATCGCCGAAAACGTGAGGGTGACGACGGATGAGTTTGTCGACAAGGGTTCGGGCAATTTCCTCGGTGGAGAATCCACCGGCAAGGCTTGAAATTTGGCCATGCAGAACAGGTTGAAGGAGGACGTCCCCGAGCTCTTCCTTCAGGTCGTTTGTGTCCCCACGGTCAATCGCGTCGAGTACTTCGTACGCCTCCTCAATCAGATAAGGCTTCAGCGATTCATGGGTTTGGGCTTGGTCCCAGGGGCAACCGCCAGGACCGAGCAAGCGATCGACGACCGCGACGAGGTCCGTCAGCGCACTTGGCGGAGCGAGTGCCAAGATTCCGTCGTCTGGCAACTTATCCGGGGCAAGGGAAGAGGTGAATCCGTAAGATGCCAAAAGTCGTTGAGTCGGCTCGGAGTCCGCAAAGATTGGTGAGCCCGGATTGATTTCGGGCCGTTGGCCGTGAACGAGGCGAACGACCCGAATCATCTTCGACTAGCCTCCGGTGCTGGGCTGGCTAAGGTAGGCCTCAATCAGCTTTTGGTACGCCTTAGCGAGTTCGGGCTGCTTGATGTCGATTTTGGCTTTTCGGCGCATGGCACCCATCTCTTTGCCGATTTCGTTCTTGACTCGACCGAGATCCAACATTCGATTTCGGCGGATCCGCTTTCGGAGTTGGGGAGTGAGTTCTTCCTTCTTCTCGGCGGTAACGTCGTCCACGCGGAACTTGACGAACGCAGGGGCATCGTTGGCTGACGTGTTGAGCCACGGGGTTGTCTCGCCAATTTTGGTTTTCGAAAGTGCGGTTCGGATTTCGGTTCCAAGTGCCGTTTCTGGCACGGTGCCGTACTGTCCGCCGGAGACTTTGCTCACGTCTTGGCTTCGTGCCTTGGCGACTTCGGCGAAGGGTTTGCCAGCTTTGAGGTCCTCCTCAACGGCGGCTTTCTCCGCGTCACTCACGACAACCACGACGCTGAGCTTGTATTGCTTCGGAATCAAGAACTCGCTGGCGCGCTCTTTGTAGATGCGATCGATTTCTTGGTCGGTGACGGTGATGCCGAAGGTCACGATTTTGAACTGAGCGAGCTCGATTCGGATCGTGTTTTTGAGTTCTTCTTCGGTTCGGCCGGAACTCTTCCAGATGTCGAGAAGGTCCGGATTATCGCGGTTCCGATCGGCCATCTCGGCGGTGACTTCGATGTCGCTTGGATAGACGCCTTTCTCCTTAGCCAGTTGGAGAATGAGGAGATCGGTGACCATCTGGTCGATGGTCAATAGCCCGGGTGGTACTTCGGTGAAGCCCGCGCCCATGCGCTTGCCTACTCCGGGAAGGAACTCCATACGCCGGTAGTAATCCGCGCCTTTGACTTCCTCGCCATTGACCGTCATCACGACACGGTTCACATCCACTTGGGCGGTGGCGAAAACACACGCGACCCAAACAACAAAAGTTAAAAATGATCTCAACGAAAACTCCAGACGTTCATGTAGGTTAAGACGAACCGTTTCTACTCCAGAAACTAACTTCGTGCTCCCGGCAGCTTGGCTTGCAGTTGCGGGAGGACGTCGAACAGGTCCGCAACGATGCCAATATCGGCGACTTCAAAGATCGGCGCATCACCATCTTTGTTGATGGCAACGATGACTTTGCTGTCCTTGATGCCTGCCATATGCTGGGTTGATCCGGAGATTCCTGCAGCGATGTAGAGGTTCGGGGCGACGATCTTTCCGGTCTGTCCGACCTGAAGTTCGTTCGGCGCGATGCCAGTGTCCACGGCGGCGCGGGTTGCGCCCACGGCTCCACCGAGGGCATCAGCAAGTCCGCCGAGAACGCTCTCGAAAGTGGCCGCGTCCTTAAGCGGTTTGCCTCCGCTCACGATGATTTTCGCCTGGCTCAGGTCGGGTCTTCCGGCGGTTTTGGCGGACGCCTTTACGATCTGGCTGCGTGGGGCTAATTCCATGCCCATAGGCACGACCGTTCCTGCCGTAAGTTCGGCCGCGGCAAAGTTGGACGGGCGGAACGTGACGAACGCAGGAGGCTCGGCATCCACCGTAGCGATCACCGCACCGGCGACCATTGGGCGAAGGAAGGTTGTGGGGGACTCGATTCCGATCGCGTCGGTAATCATTGCGGCGTCCAGAATCCCGGCGATTCGGGCGGCTAGGTCTTTCGAGCGCATCGAGCTTACGAACGCGACGTGAGAGTACGTGTGGACAAACACCGCGAGTAGTCCGGCTATCGTGTCCGCGGTTGGGATTTCCGCAAGTCCGGCTTGGAAGATTTTCTCTCCTCCGACGGCCGAGCTTCCCGAGAGCAACAGCGCATCGTAAGGGAGGCCCAGTGCGGCTGCGAAGCCTCCGCAAGAGTTCAGATCTGATTCGTCAAATGCGATTAGTAGAAGCCGGCTCATAGCACTCCTTTTGCCGCGATGGCGGCGACCAGTTCATCCACCGAGTTCACGCGGATTCCTGCGCCACGGGCGGGTGGATTGGCGTAGGATCGGGTCTTCACTTTTACGGTCAGCGCAGTTTTAGGCGTAGCGCGCTCCAACGGCTTCGAGCGGGCTTTGATGATGCCGGGGAGGGCAATGTATCGTGGCTCGTTGAGGCGGAGATCTACGGTGATCACAGCCGGTTGAGCGACGGCGACAACTTCCTCGCCGAGGTCCGTTTCTCGCGTGACCTGGAAGCCACTCGACTGCTTTTCGATCTTACTGGCAAAGGTGGCTTGGGGCCAATCCAGCTTTGCGGCGAGGCGTTGGCCGGTCTGGTTCTCGTCGTTCTCGGTTCCTTGCTTGCCCATCAGGATCAAGTCGGGCTGAAGTTCCTTTGCCCAAGCGGCGAGTTCGGTTGATACGGCGCTGGGGTCTAGGGGGGCCGATGTCTCGACCAGGATTGCCTTGTCGGCGCCGATGGCGAGGGCTTTCCGCAGCTGTTCTTCGCACTCGGAGCCGCCGATGGTGATAACGAGGAGTTCGGTGGCCTCGCCTCGTTCCTTCATGCGGACGGCTTCTTCGAGGGCGATTTCGTCAAAAGGGTTGATCTCAAATTTGAGGCCGGCAGTGTCTAGTCCTTCACCAGAAGGGAGGGCTCGGACCTTTGCGTAGGGATCAACTACGCGCTTGATTGGGATTAGGATTCGCATAGCACTTCGTCGTGGTGACTAAATATGACTAAGATCGTACCTGTCATGCCGTACAATGACGGCTCGGCAGCGCCGCCGCGAGCGAAGTCATGAAGTATCCAAAATTCACTCGTTCCTTTGAGGTAGTGGCGGACTTGCCATCATCTTTAGCCCCGCTCAAGCACATTGCTTCGAATTTTCGATGGACTTGGGACCATGGCACGCGAGATCTTTTCCGGACCATCGATAAGGCCCGGTGGGATGGCTCGGAGCACAATCCGATCTCGTTTATCAATTCGTTGCCGACCGAGCGCGTGCACACCCTCGCGAATGATCCGGCTTTCTTGGAGCGGTTGAACGAGTGCGCGGAGAATTTGAACGCGTACATGACCCAGGAAACGTGGTTCGACCAGAACTACCCGGGATTGCGCGAGAAGAACCAGGTTGCTTACTTCTGCTTTGAGTTCGGTCTGACCGAGGGTTTGCCGATTTACTCTGGCGGCCTCGGCGTGCTTGCCGGTGATCACCTTAAGGCGGCGAGCGACCTTGGACTTCCACTCGTGGGCGTTGGGCTGCTTTACAATCGCGGCTACTTCCGCCAGCGCTTGACCCTCGATGGCTGGCAGCAAGAGGTTTATCCCGAATACGACTTCTATCAGATGCCGCTGACCTTGATGCGGTACGACAACGGCGACCCGATGCGGGTTGAAGTTGAATTCCCGGACCGCATTGTCACTTGTCAGATCTGGCGTGCTGATGTTGGCCGAGTTCCGCTGTACTTGATGGACTCGAACGTGCTGGAGAACGCTCCGGCGGACCAAGGCATTACCGACTCGCTTTACTCGGGCGACGAGGAGATGCGAATTCGCCAGGAAATGATTCTTGGCATCGGCGGAATGCGAGCGCTGCAGGCGCTTGGTATTCACCCGACGGTTTGCCACATGAACGAGGGTCACGCGGCGTTCTTGAGCGTCGAACGCATTCGGCAGTTCATGGAGCAGCACAACACGGACTTCCGACTTGCGCGGCACGCGATTGTTGGCAGCAACGTATTTACGACCCACACCCCGGTTCCGGCTGGTTTTGACCTGTTCCGCCCCGAGCTTTTGGAAAGGTACATGGGCGCGACGGTGGCGAGCACGAATTTGTCGTTCTCTGACTTCGTCCGGCTCGGACGGATTGATCCTGAGAATCAAGGCGAGGCGTTCAACATGGCGGTTCTTGCGATGGAAACCGCGAACCACGTGAACGCGGTTTCGCAGCTTCACGCGCAGGTGACGCGGACGATGTTCAGCGCGCGATGGCCGGATTATCCAGACGATGAAGTGCCGGTGTCGGGCATCACCAACGGTATCCACACGATGACCTGGGTCAGCCGACGCATGGCGATCATGTTTGATGGCTATCTCGGTACGGATTGGCGGCGCTATCCGCACGTGCCCGAGGCTTGGGCGGGAGTCGACGAGATTCCGGACGAAGAGCTATGGTTTGCGATCGAAAGCGGGCGCGTTGATTTGGTTCGGTTCGTGCGTAAGCGATTGACCCAGAAGCAGCAGCGAACGGAGTTTGGCGCGGAAGGTTCCGTGCTTGATCCTCGCCTGCTGACGGTTGGCTTTGCCCGACGTTTTGCGACCTATAAGCGGGGAAGCCTGATGCTGAGCGACCGTGAGCGCATCAAGCAGCTCCTGTTCCATCCAGAACGCCCGGTGCAGTTCGTGATCTCTGGAAAGGCGCACCCGCGCGACGACGGCGGCAAGCACATCATCCAGGACCTCGTTAAGTTCATCAACAGCGAAGGTGGCCGATCTCGCATGGTCTTCCTTGAGGACTACGACATGAAGGTGGCCCGAGCGCTTGTTCAGGGCGTTGACGTTTGGCTGAACAACCCACGGCGACCTTATGAGGCCAGCGGGACTAGCGGCATGAAGGTTGTGCCGAACGGCGGCTTGAACTGCAGCGTGCTTGACGGTTGGTGGGACGAAGGGTTTGACCCGAGTGTTGGCTGGGCCATCGGTGATCGGACGCAGTCTGAAGATGCTGGGCACCAGGACTGGCTCGATAGCCGCTCGCTGTACTTCTTGCTTGAAAACGAGATTGCGCCGCTGTTCTATCAGCGTTCTGACAACGCAATTCCGGTTGGCTGGGTGCGGATGGTCAAGAACTCCATCAAGAGTCTTGCTCCTCAGTTCAGCACCGCGCGAATGGTCCGCGACTACGCGGAGAAGTTCTATGTCCCGGCGATGCACGCGTATTCACGCCGTGCTCAGGAAGGTTTGGAAGTCAGCCAAGCGGCGGTTGCTTGGCGCGACCGAGTTCGAGACAACTGGCGAAGCGTCCGAATCGTGTCGATTCAGGATTCGGCCAGCACGACGAACTGCATTGGCTCGGAGTTTCAGGTCACGGCGGTCGTTGAACTCGGTTCGATTCGTCCCGCAGACGTGCAGGTGCAAGTGGTGCACGGTAAGGTCGGTCCAAACCGCGATCTGACCCAAACCCGGGTCGAGAACCTATCGTTCATCGAAGAAGCGGACGGCAAGTTCGTGTTCCGTGGCGAAGCGCAGGCAGACATTCTGGGGCACCAGGGCTATACGATCCGAGTGGTGCCGTTCCATGCGGACATCATGGTGCCGCACGAGCTTCAGCTGGTCACCTGGCCGAGCTGAGATTAGGCAATCGAGAGCTGTAGTGGGTTCACGCCTACTACAGCGACTTGGCTAAGGTCGGCCACGTTGGCGAGGGCGAGCGCATGGGGAGCGCCAACGCGAATCACTTGCATGCCGGCGGCGTGTCCGGCACGTACACCCGCATCGGTGTCTTCAAAAACCAGCGCTTGGTCGGGAGCAACCCCCATGCGTTCGGCGGCTAGCAAGAACGGTTCGGGACTTGGCTTGCCTTGGCTAACCGTTTCCCCGTAAACGGCGTGTTCTGGAACGGGAATTCCGACGGCGCGAAGTCGCGCTTGGGCAACATCGGAGGTGCCGCTCGTGACGATGGTCCAAGAGCCGACAGGAAGGGAAGCTAAAAGTTCGGTGGTTCCGGGCAAAAGGCGAACGCCCTCGGTCTCGGATGATTCGATCTTGCGGAGGACGAGGTCCTGCTCTTCTGCATCTAGGTGAGGAGCGAGAAGGCGGATGGAATCTAGACTTCGGCGACCGTGAATATGCGGAAGCACCTCGTCTGGGTTTAGGCCAACTTGGGTGGCCCAAAATGACCATGCCCGCTCTACGGCGGGCAAGGAATCGATGAGGGTGCCGTCAAGGTCAAAAAGAATGACGGATTTTGACGGCACCGTGAACATTAATTATCAGTAGCGCTTGAAGCCGCCGCGACCTGCGCCGCCGCCGCTGCTGCCACCACGACCGCCGCCGCCGCCGCTACCGCCGCGACCACCGCCGCCGCCATAGCCGCCACCACCGCCGCCGAAGCTGCGACCACCGCCGCCGCCGCCGCCGCCGAAGTCTCGACCGCCGCCGCCACCGCCGCCTTCACCCTTAGGTCGGGCGAGGTTGACGTTCATGCGTCGGCCACCGGCTTCGGAGCCGTCCTTGTCTTCGATAGCCTTGTCGGCCATGTCGCCAGCAACGTCAACGAAGCCAAAGCCTCGTCCTTCGACGATGCGAGCCTTGCTTGCGTTGTATGGTGCAAACAGGTCGAGAAGGTGCTGCTCGGTCAGCGAGTAGGGCAAGTTGCCCACGAATAGGGTTTTAGTCTCCATTTCCATTAATCCTTGATCGGGTCGCCCACCAATCAAATTTTCTTGCGAACTCGAACGTGACCTTGCTACCTATGGAATAGAAGACAAAACTCATGAATCGCAATCGCCGGCGACATGCGCACTATACCAGGTATCGGCGATCTTGCCAATGAAAATTTCCCCCGGCTGAATTCAGCCGGGGCAACGTTACGTTCAGATGTTGGTCGTTAGACCTTGCGCCATCACGATTTCTCGGGCGTGATTGACGGTGAACGCCACTCGGTGGGTGACCGATTCCAGAATGCCTTCTGCGCCTGGATGTCCGTTACCGGAGGCCTTAACACCGCCGAATGGCAAGTGCACTTCGGCGCCGATGCTTGGCAAGTTCACGTAGCCAAGGCCGTAGTCGGCATGGTCTCGAACGTAGCGCCACTTTCGGTAGTCCTCGGTGATAACCGCCATGGCAAGGCCGTAGTCGGTGTCGTTGTAAACCTCAACCGCTTCTTCCAGTCCGTCGATCGGAATGATCGCAACGTGCGGGCTGAAGGCTTCTTCGCGGAGGCAGAAAGTGTTCTTCTTGTAGCCGTCGAATCGGTAAACGAACGGGGACACGAAGTTGCCGTTTGCGTGCTCGCCTTCGGTGAGTACCTGGCCGTCCACGAGAACCTGGGCGCCTTCTTCTTTCGCCTTGGCGTTGTGGTGCTGCCACTTATCGATGGCACCAGCCTCGATGAGCGGACCCATGAATACGTCTGGATTTAGGCCGTCGCCGACGCGAATTCGCTTCACCTTCTCGACGTAGCGAGCGGTGAATTCCGCTTCGATCTTCTTGTCGATGATGATTCGGCTGGTCGAAACGCAGCGCTGTCCGGAAGTCTTGAAAGCACCCAGAACGCAAGCGTTGATCGCTAGTTCGAGGTCAGCATCTTCGAGAACGATGGTGGCGTTCTTGCCGCCCATTTCTGTTGCCGCGAACTTGTAGAGGTCATTGGCGGCAACCTGCTGGATGTACTTACCAACGGCGCGGGAACCGGTAAAGAGCACGGCGTCAACTGCCTTGTGCTTAACCAGCGGGTCGCCGACGGGTTCGCCAAAGCCGTGGACGAGGTTGATGACGCCTGCTGGGAATCCGGCTTCGTGGAACAGTTCCATGAGCTTGTGGCCGCAAATTGGCGTCTGCTCGGCGGGCTTAAAGACGACGGTGTTACCCGCGAGAACCGCAGGGAGGACCAACCAAAGCGGGATGGCGGATGGGAAGTTCCAAGGCGTAATACAAGCCACGACTCCCTTTGGCTTTCGCAGGATGTAGGCGTCCTTCGCGGAGATTTCGGAGCTCACGGCGTAGCCATGTGGCAACCGGCCGAGACCTGCGATGTACTGGGCCATGTGCAGGGCCTCAACCGCGTCCGCGCGGCCTTCGTTGATTGGCTTTCCGCACTCACGAGTTACGAGAACCGCGATCTCTTCGACGTCTCGCTTGATGAGTTGAGCGAAGTTGTCAATGATCTCGGCCCGCTTCACCCAGCTGAGTTCTCGCCAGGTTTTGAAGGCGTGTTCAGCGGCGGCTACCGCGTCATCGACGTCTTGTGCCGTGCTGTTTGGGGCGGTACCAATGATTTCGTTTCGATTGGCAGGATTGACGCTTTCAAATACGTCAGTCGCGTTTCGCCATTCGCCGTTGATATAGTTCCGAGCGGTTACCGGATTCATGCTGTTTTCAGGGTACCTGCGGGTACCCTGACCGGTGCCCATGCGAAGCGTTTTCCGGCTTGTGATACTTTTGATAGCCGCCTTTTCCGCCGTCGCAAGCGCCGTAGCGCGCGGGGCCGAAGCACGTGGTTCCGTCGTTTACTTTAACGACGCGGTGATCCTTTCCCTCAAAACTTATTCGGTTGACGGATCATCTCCAGAATCTCGAGCAGAGACAATTGCATCCACTTTGAACAGCCTTTCGTACCTGGGCGAAGTCAAAATTCGAAAGGTCGATAAGACTCATGTGCTCTTTGCCGGTGGTGAGCGGATCGTCACGATCACGCCAGAAGAGGCGAAAGCCCAGAAGTCGACCCCGGCGGCGCTTGCCCAACTATGGTCGGGCCGCCTGCGCACCGCATTTGTTTCGCCACCGCTAAAGGTTGCTGAATCCTCGCTACGCCTAGCCTGCCCCTCAAATCGGATTGTTGCGGTCAAAGGCTTCCAGTTTGCGGATGCTACGATCTCATCCTCCAAGGCAGAAGTTGTAACGCCGATCCGCGTTCCCGGTGGGATCAAGCTGGCGGCAAACAAGCCTGGCAACGCCATCATCACGATTCAAGGCGAAACCGCGATTGAGGCGATTGAAGTGTCGGTGCAACCGTACGCGGCAATTCTTCCACAGACCTTCTCGACCCAAGTTTCTGGTTCGCCCGCATTGGCCTCGACAATCAGAGGGGCGATTGAAGGGGCTATTACTACGCAACTTCAACGGGTTCCTGGATCGGTGATCCGCATTCTCTCCCTATCGGAGCAGTCCATCGGGCTTGGTACCAGTAAGTCTTTCACAGCAAAGATTCGGGTTGCCGCTCAGGACGCGTTTGAGAACGAAGGAGAGGTCACGGTGATTGTCCGCAACATCGGTATTGCGCCAAGCAAGGAATCTGCGCTTTGGTACTGCAACGATCCAGAGAACGTGAACACGGCGGGTCCGCTCTTTAGTGCGAATCTCAAGCAGAGTGAGCCGGTTCGGTTGCTTTATCATCACCAGAACACCGCTTCGTTTCCGCTCTTCATTCGCATTCAGGCCGTAAACGAATCTGATTTGCCGGCAAGGGTGCTCATCCTTCCGGGCGATAGCGATCCGGATAAGAATCCGGTGCGAGCTGGGTTAAAGGCCGGGCTCCAGTACATGAAGGCATGGGCAGCCGGAAGCGGAGACGTGGTCACGATTCCGCCTCGCAGCACGATGCCGATTTCGCTTCGGCGGATGAACAACATGGAAACGGTTTCTGGCCTGTGCAGCTTGCGGCTGATTGACGGTCCAGAATCGGTTCTCGTTCGCACCGACGCTTGGCCGCCGTTCAACCTGGACCGGCGCTGGGCAACGGCGATTGAGAGCACAACCCCTTGGCGCGAGGTCGGGTGCAACCCAATCAACGACTACGATCAGGCGCCGTACCAGCTTTCGGATCACATCTACCCAGATCCTTACAAGCAGCTTAAGGTCCAGTACCGGTTTGGTGAGAACTGGAAGTTCTTTAAGATCGGTGAAAAGCCGATCTCGGGCTCGGACAACCAGCGCGTGCTCAGCGGCAACTTTGGGGTCGTCTACAACATCACGGGCGAGATCATCAATCCCACCTCCGAGCCGATTGAGATCGAGCTCGTCTTCGAGGCTTCGGCGGGCTACTCGGGGGCGCTGTTCCTGGTCAACGGTGTGCTTAAGGAGAGTCCTTTGCTGCAACCAAAGGCCGAATATCGCATCGAGAAGTTTCGACTGCTTGGAAACGACGTAAAAAGATTTGAACTCATGACGATTCCGCTTTCTGGGAGTAGCTATCCCGCTCAGCTCACCATTCGTCCACTCCAGACCCTGAGCACAGGCGTCATCGGGGGGAACTAATGGATCCTTCGATGAAGGTCATCTTTGACCTCTTTCACCAGCCGCAAGGCGAACTGACCGAAGAAGGGATCCAGCGTCGCAACAAGGAAGGCAAAGATGCCGCCGAATCGCGCGAACTTGGGCAGCAGTGCCTGAACGACGGCGACTACGATGCGGCGGTGAAGCATTTCCGCCGAGCGGCGGAGCAGCGGGAAGCTGACGATCCGACCCACTTGCTGGACCTGGCCGACGCGCTGACCTTTGGCGACGAGCTTCCAGCGGCGTATAAGAACTTTGAAAAGGCCCTGAGAATTAAGGAAACGGCCGAGCCGCACCTTGGGCTTGGAGACATTTGCAAACGGTACGGTCGGTACCGCGATGCGATTGAGCATCTTCAGCGTGCAATTGACCTTGACCCTGAGCAGCCGCAACACCACTTCAAGCTGGCGGAAACGCTTGCCGAACTCGGAGAGAAGAAGCGGGCGCTGCAGGCGATTCAGTACGCGATTGCCCTCAAGCCGGACGAATCGTTCTATCACTTTTGGACTGCCGAACTACTTGCCCGAATGGGCCGAATTGATGAGGCGCTGGAGTCTTATCGAGCGGCGATTGAGCTTTCACCGGGCGATGACCACCTGTACCTTCGCGCTGCCGTCGCCTTTTGGCGGGCCAAGAAGGTTATTGAGGCGGTGAAGGCGATTCGCCTTGCGAGTGATCTTGACCCGGACAAGCTGATTTATCGCGGCTTCTTGGCGATCATGTTGGATCGCGACGGTCGGCCGGCGGAAGCGGAGCCGGAGAAGAAGCTGGCGAACAAGATGGACGCGTACGACCGCGACCTTCTGAACCGCATCATCAAAGAAATCGACGGCTGAGACTACAGTCCGCGTTGTGCCGTTTCGATGGCCGAGAGGGCGGCGCGGGCTTTGTTTCGGCTCTCGTTGTATTCGAGGGTTGGGTCGCTGTCGAAGACAACGCCACCACCTGCCTGCACGTACGCCATCCCGTTCTTGAGCAGGATCGTTCGTAGCGTAATGCACATATCCAGGTCGCCGCTGTTCGAAAGGAAGCCGACCGATCCGGCATAGCTTCCGCGCCGATTCGGTTCCAGCTCATCGATGATTTGCATCGCGCGAATTTTGGGTGCGCCGGTAACGGTTCCGGCGGGGAAGGTTGCGCGTAGGAGGTCCAGAGCATTTTTGCCCTCTTTGAGTTCGCCCGTGACATCCGAAACGATGTGCATCACGTGGCTGTAGCGCTCGATGACCATCAGCTCGTTCACGTGGACGGTGCCGTACTCGCAAACCCGGCCGAGGTCGTTTCGTCCGAGGTCGATGAGCATGACGTGCTCGGCGCGTTCTTTTTCGTCCCCGATGAGTTCGGCGGCTAGCGCATCATCTTCGGCTTCCGATTTGCCTCTCCAGCGGGTGCCGGCGATCGGGCGTACCCGGGCTCTTCTTCCGTGCAGGCTCACCAAGATTTCTGGTGATGCGCCGACGAGGTCGAAGTCGCCCAGTCGGAGGAGGAACATGTACGGCGAAGGATTGATGCTGCGCAGGGAGCGGTAGACGGTCAGCGGATGCGCCGCGACGGCGGTTTGGAACCGTTGCGACGGCACCATCTGGAAGCCGTCGCCCGCCTTGATGTATTCGCGCATTGCCGAAACCATCTCTTCGAAGCCTTCTTGAGTCACGTTCGACGCGACGGAGTTGACCGGAAACTTTCCGGCGGGGAGAGCTGGTAGGGGGCCGGCTAGGCGCTCGATGATCGCATCAATCTTCTCGATTCCGGCGTCGTAGCCAGCTTCGCTACCATCTGCTTGGGCGACAATGCGGATTCGATTCTTTGCGTGATCGAACACCACAACGGTGTCCACGATCATCATTGCCATATCGGGCAGGTTGAGATCATCCTCGGTGCTGTCCGGAAGCTTTTCGAAGTAGCGGACCAGGTCGTAGGCGCACATTCCCACCGCGCCTCCGGTGAAAGTGGGGAGCCCTTCGATTTTGATCGGCGGTTCGGTGCCAACGGCTTCTTCTAGGAGGTGTAGCGGATCTTGGCCCGGGGCGAGTTCGAATTCTCGGGTGAAGGTTTTGGCTTGTCCGTTCTTCACGCGGATGAGGTCTCGCGGGAGGGTGCCGATGAACGAGTACCGGGCGAGCTGCTCGCCGCCGGTGACGCTTTCCAGCAAAAAGCTGTGCGGTTGGTCGTAGGCAAGTTTCCAGTAGGCGCTGACCGGCGTTTCGATGTCCGCGAGGATGTCGTGGACAATGGGCATGGCGCGACGACCTTCGGTTTGAAGTAGATATTCGTCGCGACTGGGAAACGGCATACCGCTCCATTATCCCGCCTTCGCGCGGTCGTGTTCATAATGGGAGCATGGAACCGTTTGGACGTCACACCGGCAAAGTCGCAGTGGTGCCGGGGGACCAGGTAGATACGGACCGCATCATTCCCGCGCGCTTTTTGAGCCGCATCGAGCGATCGGGCTACGGCGAACTTCTTTTTGCGGATATCCGCGGTCCGGAGTTTGCGCTTGACCTTCCAGAAAGTGCCGGGGCCAGCGTTATGGTGGTTGGGACGAACTTCGGCTGCGGATCGAGTCGAGAGCACGCGGTGTGGGCCATTCAGCAGGCCGGGTTCCGCGTTGTCATCAGCCGAGTCGACTCTGATTCGCCAGGGTTTAGCGACATCTTTCGGCAGAACGCCGCCAATAACGGACTTTTGCTCATCGAGCTCGGTCCAACGGAACATGTCGTTTTGGCCTCGTTGAACAACGGGGCCGAAGTCACCGTCGATCTCTTGGAGAACACGATCTTGGTTGGCGAAAAGTTGATTCCGTTCCGCGTGGACGAAGGGAATCGGCAAGCCATCTTGGAAGGTCGGGACTTGATCGGAACGACTTTAGTTTTCGAACCTCAAATAGCTAGCTATGAAGCAACTACAAAAGCCTTTGTCCCTTCTCGCGGTTAGTGCCATCCTCGGTTTCGTGGTTGCTTCTGATAATCCAGATCGGATTTATCAGCTGTCTGACCTGAAGAAAGTGAGCTTTGCCCAGGGTAGCCACAGAATCACCGCTTACGTTTGCGACACAGACTCGAAGCGGCAAGAGGGCATGATGTTCCTTACCGCGAAGGAAGTGAAGAACACCGAAGGGTTCCTGTTCGTGTTCCCGAGTGCGGCGCCCCGGAGCTTCTGGATGCGGAACACGGTGCTGCCGCTGGACATCATCTACCTGGATGCGGCGGGCAAGGTGCTGAATATTCAGAAAGGGAAGCCGTACGAGGAGTCGGGTCTGCCGAGTTCGGGGAATAGTCAGTACGTGCTTGAACTGCGGCAGGGCATGGCGTCGAAGTTCGGGATCAAGCCGGGCGGGAAGCTGAAGTTGCCGTCGGTTCGTGCGGTTCAGTAGGGCCCTTCTTACGCAAAGTTAGATCCGTGAGGGAAGTCAGATGCAGTTGGCACAACGACAATCCGTTTATGCGCAGATCGCCTTTTGCGTGATTGCTTATCTGGGCTTTGCGTGGTGGAAAGCTTCTCAGATTGAATCTAGCCAAGCGCCTTTTCTTGCCGTAACCGCACTTTGTTTCGTCTTGTTCGCATTCTTGGCGTGGGTGCACGGGGCAAAAATCCGTCGATACCTAGCATGGACGGATCTACTCCCGTTTCTCGCCTTTATCGGTTTGATGGCCTCCCCGAAAGGAATTTTTAGCGCCTTGAGCGGACTTGTGCTGTTCGGGTATCTGTTGACATTCGCAGCCTATTGTCTTAGTACTCAAACCGAAAACACCGCACTCCCGTTTCCTCGGAGATTTATCGCAAGTGATCCGGAGCTAAGCGTGATTGCCGATTGTCGACGATTAGAGAAACTTGTCTCTGAGATTTCGGAAGAGGTCAGTCGGCTTTTGAAAGAATCTGGACATGCCGAAGTGCTGATTGAGCCGTCGAGGCGGGCCACGTTCTCCGGGATAAGTCTTTTCAATGGCTTCGTCCTGGTTGGTAGGGTGGTGTTGAAACGCAGCAAGCCGTACTGGATGTCCGGCCCGCTATTCACGCTTGAGCAGGTAGCGGAACTCAAAACTTACGAGTCTGAATCGCTTGGTGGGCTTTTGGATTCTGTCTTGACTATTGAGAAGCGTCTGGCCGAGGTGCTCGGTGCGCCTTGTGGCCAGTGAAACAGATTGTCCGTGCGTTGGCTGTAAGGGTGCGCACGACAGCAAATAGACCCAAACGGTTCTGAATGAAGGCAGTCAAAAAATGAACCGTACCGGACTTGTAGCTCTAGAATTTCGAGGTCCTTATGACCAGATCGACTGCTTCACTCCGGTTTCCGATGTAGGATATTGATTGGGACATGACGGCATCTTTGTATATTTTTGGTGAGGATGCAGAGACGCTAGGAAACGGCTCTCTGAAGATGTCGAATCGGTCTCGACTGGTTTAAGATGGAGCAGCCGTCGAATCCGTGGGATCCTAGCAAAACGGTGAGGGCAACCCGATGGATGTTGCTTTTGATTCTTGCGATGTGCCTCGGCTTAGTTGTCGTGAGCAGTTATCGGCTCTTCACTGGCGAATCTGATCAGTGGGTCGGAATCGTTATTAGTTTGGTGACTTGGGCCTTTGTTCAATATGCCTTCGTGAAAGTAAAGGAACAACCGTATTCTCTTGTAAGGGCCGTTGGCGTCTTTAGGATAGTTCGGATGTGTGGTGTTTTGATGCTTGTGCATTGCACAGCGCTGGAGCAAGCGGATGATTCCGAAGGATCCAGAGAATAGTCCTCGATTGTGGACTTGGATATGGCTCTTGCTATGACCGAAGCGCCGTTAAGCCATAGATTCGCGAGGTTCCTCATCCCCACCTAGTTCTCGGTTGCACGGAGAACGAGACAGATTGTTGGACTGCGCCGGTTACCCAAAGCGGCAGCAGAGCTGCCGCACTCCAAAGGGCAGGTAAAAGTGCCGTATGATGTGCAATTCTAGGGCATGCTCTCGCTGATCGGAGTTAGCCTCGCAATGAATGCATCAAATTTCCGCCCGCCTTCCGTACCGTTGATCGTCCATGATCCTTATTTCAGCGTTTGGAGCGGATCGGATAAGTTGACCGACGATTGGTCGCGGCACTGGACCGGGTCGACGATGGCGATGGTGGGAATTGTGCGGATCGACGGGAAGCCGTATCGGTTCTGCGGATCGCCGAATGTTGACGTTCCGGCGATGAACCAGGTGGGCGTTGAGGTGCGGGCGACGACGACGGCTTACACCTTCGAAGGGGCCGGGGTTCGGCTGCACGTTGATTTCTTCTCGCCTTCGTTCATCGACGATCTCGACGTGCTGTCCCGACCAGTGGCATTCGTTCGGTTCCGTTATGAGAGCGCGGATGGCAGGCGGCACGATGTGAAGACTTACTTCGACACCACCGCAGAGTGGGTGGTGAACCGGACCGACCAGAAGGTGACCTGGGGCCGAGTGAAGGTTGCGGGGCGGGATGCCTTGCGGATTGGTACCCAAGAACAGCCAATTTTGCAGAAGCGCGGCGATGACCTGCGGATCGACTGGGGCAGCATGTTTGTCGTACCACCGTCCGGCGCAGAGTCGTCGATCGGAGCAGACCGCGCGGCGCGGGATTCCTTTATTAAGGATGGCGAGTTGCCGACCAGTGACGATTTGCGAATGCCACGACCGGCGAACGACTCTTGGCCGGTGCTGAGCTCGGTGTTTGATCTGGAAGCGGGCAAGAGCCAATCGGTGCTGCTGGCGTATGACGACCAGTTCTCGCTTGAGTGGTTCTATCGACCGGTGCCTGCGTACTGGCGACGAACGGGGGAGAGCTTCGAATCGCTGCTCGAAGGCGCGGTTCGGTCTGAAGCGGCTTGGGTGACAAAAGGCGCGAAGCTGGATGCCCAGATTAGCAAAGACGCCGAGGCGGCCGGGGGACAGAAGTTCGCCGATCTCGCGAATCTGTCTTATCGACAGTCTCTGGGTGCGCACAAGATCGTCGCGGATATCGATGGCAAGCCGATGATGTTCTCAAAAGAGAACTTCAGCAACGGCTGCATTGGGACGGTAGACGTTCTCTATCCGGCGGCGCCGATCATGCTGGCCTACAACCCGGAGATGCTGGAAGCGAACCTGCGCCCGCTATTCATTTACGCGAGCTTGCCGCGCTGGAAGTGGGACTTTGCTCCGCACGACCTCGGGACCTATCCGCTAGCTAACGGGCAAGTTTATGGCGGAGGCGAAAGAACGGAAGAGAACCAGATGCCGGTGGAAGAGAGCGGCAACATGCTGATTCTGGCGGCGGCGCTGGTGGAGAAGGGCGGCTCGAAGGCGTTCATCCGTGAGTACCTGCCGGTGCTGGATAAGTGGGCGAAGTATCTGATGGATAAGGGCCTCGACCCAGACAACCAGCTTTGCACCGACGACTTTGCCGGTCACCTAGCGCACAACTCGAACCTAAGCTTGAAAGCAATCGTGGCTTTGGGTGCCTACGCTGGATTGCTGGACGACCTCGGGGCTCCGAAAGAGAAGAGCGCGACGGTGCGAAAAGCGGCCGAGAAGATGGCGCTTGAATGGGTCAAGATGGCGGATGACGGCGACCACTTCCGGCTCGCGTTCGACAAGCCGGGCACTTGGAGCCAGAAGTACAACCTCGTTTGGGACAAGGTTCTGAAGCTGAACCTCTTCCCTAAGGCGGTCTATACGAAGGAGCTCGCCTACTACCAGAAGCAACTAGGAAAGTACGGTTTGCCGCTGGATAACCGAAAGGGCTACACGAAGCTGGACTGGTGCGTTTGGACGGCTTGCCTTGCCGATTCCCGCGCCGAGTTTGACGCGCACGTGGCGCCGCTTTGGAAGATGGCGAATGAGTCTCCATCGCGAGTGCCGCTCACGGACTGGTACGAGACGGGCGATGGCCGACAGGTCGGTTTCCAGGCGCGATCGGTAGTTGGCGGCGTCTTTATGCCGCTATTGCTGAAGTAGATTACGGTAAACCACGAGGATGGGATTTTGCCCGTCTTCGTGGTTCCGCACCCTTTCCGTCGCGGCAGTTTGCCTCGGTGTGCAAGTTGCTTCGGCGGGTGAGCGCATCAATTTCGATGCGGATTGGAAGTTCGCGCTCGGGCATGCCTCGGACGCGAAGAAGGATTTCGGATTCAGCAGCGGATCGTTTAGCGCGTTTGGAAAGGCCGGCACGGAAGCAGGGCCGATTGGGCTTGGTACGAGCGATGCCGACTGGCGCACGGTCGATCTGCCGCACGACTGGGCGGTAGAGCTGCCCTTCGACCCGACTTCGGACATGATGCACGGTTTTAAGCCGGTCGGTCGCGACTTTCCGCAGAACTCGATTGGCTGGTACCGAAAGTCGTTTGAGGTTCCGAAATCGGACGAAGGGAAGCGGATTCGGATCACGTTCGACGGCATTTATCGGGATGCGTACATCTGGATCAACGGGCACTTGCTCGGGCGAAATGAGTCGGGATACATCGGGCAAACGTACGATCTCACCGATTTTGTGAAGTACGGCAGCCGCAACGTTGTGGTGGTTCGAGCGAACGCAAGCGACTTTGAGGGCTGGTTCTACGAAGGCGCAGGGATCTACCGGCACGTTTGGCTCACCAAATCGGCTCCGGTTCACTTCGTCGAAGACGGAGTTGCGGTGACGCCCGTTGTTTTGGGTTCAAAAGCGGAAGTTGTGGTGAGCGCGGAGGTTCGAAATGACTCGGACGTCGCGGTTTCTCAGGTCGCCACGGTAAAGGTCTATGATCGTTCGGGCAAGGTGGTCGGAGAGGGTAAGAGTTCGCCGGCGCGAATTGGGGCAAACCAAACGGCAACGGTTTCTGCGCGGGTGAAGGTGGCTAAGCCAAGCCTTTGGTCCATTGAGGACCCGTGTCTTTACACCGCGGATGTTGCAACGGCAACGGATTCCTACCGAACACGCATTGGATTCCGCACGGTGAATTTCGATCCGGATAAAGGGCTGTTGCTCAACGGGAAGGTCGTCCGAATCAAAGGAACGTGCAATCACCAAGACCATGCCGGCGTTGGGGCGGCGATTCCGGACTCGCTCAACGTGTGGCGGATCAAACAACTGAAGGCGTTCGGTTGCAATGCGTACCGCAGCAGCCACAACCCGCCAACTCCGGAGGTTTTGGACGCGTGCGATCGGCTTGGGATGCTCGTTTTGGATGAGACACGGATGTTCGGCTCGGGTCCAGAAGCGATGTCGCAGTTGACGCGGTTGGTCAAGCGAGATCGGAATCACGCGAGCGTGATCTTCTGGTCGATCGGGAACGAAGAGTGGGGCACCCAGAACTCGCCGGAGTCGGCCCGGATTGCGAAGTCGATGATGACGGCGATTCGTCAGCTCGATCCGACGCGACCGGTGACTTTCGGGGCGAACAACGGCGGAGAGCTGAACGGCATCAATTCGGTGGTCGATGTGCGCGGGTTCAACTACAACCTTGGCGGGCTAGACGCTTATCATAAAGCGCGGCCGAAGCAGCATATTCACGGGAGCGAGGTCGGTAGCACGGTCACGACGCGCGGGGAGTATTTGGACGACCCGAAGAAGGCGTACGTTGCGGCGTATGACGTTCAGCGGCTGAGTTGGGGTTCGACGGCGGAGAGTTGGTGGCGGACGACGCTGGAGCGACCTTGGTTCAGCGGCGGGTTTGTTTGGACCGGGTTCGACTATCGCGGTGAACCGACGCCGTATAGCTGGCCAAACATCAATAGTCATTTTGGAATTTTGGATACGTGCGGTTTCCAGAAAGACTTGGCGTTCTACTACAAAGCCTGGTGGACGGAAGAGCCGGTGCTGCATGTCTTGCCGCATTGGAACAAGCCGAAAGATGTCTCAAAGCCGGTCGATGTTTGGGTCTTCTCGAATCACGAAGCGGTGGAGTTGTTCTTGAACTCGAAGAGCTTGGGCAAGCAAAGCATGGTGCGTGGCGGGCATTTGGAGTGGAAGGTTCCGTACGCCCCGGGGACTTTGAAGGCGGTGGGCTACCGGGACGGAAAAGTCGCCCAAGAAACGCTCGTGCAAACCACAGGGCCAGCGGCTCGCATTCTTTTGGAAATCGATCCTGGTGCGTCGTTATCGGTAGAGGAGAATACGCTCCCGATTACGGTGAAGGTGGTTGACGCCGAAGGACGCATTGTGCCGGAGGCGGACCAGAACATCAAGTTCGAAACGACCGGGTCCGGGAAGATTATTGGCGTCGGAAACGGCGATCCGAGCAGTCACGAACCGGATGTGTATTTGGCGAAACCGAACGCCGCGAAGATTGGAGGCTGGAAGATGACGATGGCGGATGGCGATCCTCTAACGCTATCCGTTGCTCAGCCGGACTTTGATACCGTCGGCTGGCGGCCGGCTGATTTGGGCCAGAACCAATTGCGTCCAGGGGAGCAGGGCGTATTCCGAACGCGTTTCGACGGTGCCCTAGTGAATTCGCCTACGTCGATTTCGGTTGGGCCGATTGATGACCTGGGGTGGGTGTTCTTGAACGGTGAACTGCTTGGTACGACCAAGGAATGGAACGCCAGCCACTCGTTCCGCGTGGACGGGAAGATCTTGAACGGGGCGAACGAGTTGGCGATCGTTGTGAAGAACAACGGCGGCGAAGGTGGGTTTACCGGAGGAGTCCGACTGGTCGGGCCAGACACAGAACCATCTTGGACGCGAAGCGTTTTCCACGGTCTTGCCCAGGTTTTGGTTCAGAGCAAGTCTGGAGCAGGCTCGGTGGTCATCCGAGCGAGCGCTCCGGGACTAGAGTCGGCGACTCTCTCGATCCCCATCCGAGTTTTGAACTAGGCGGTCAGGTGCTCTTCTTCCGCTTGGTCGGCCTGAAGAGTTGGCTCGGTTGAGGTCTCGGCAAGCCGGGACCTCAACCGTCTGGTTACTAAGTTCATGCTTTCCGCATGCCCGTGCGAGTAGCGGCTGAAAAGATGGCGGGCAACAAACAGCACCAGCGCTACGAACAGCATCATGAAGAGCGGGATTCCGAGCGGGGTTCTGCCGCCGAACTTTCCGATGAGTGCCATTCCGATCAAGAGGACCG
This sequence comes from bacterium, assembly GCA_027485645.1. Taxonomy (GTDB): domain Bacteria; phylum Armatimonadota; class Fimbriimonadia; order Fimbriimonadales; family Fimbriimonadaceae; genus Fimbriimonas. Next base: position 627,182 of record JAIXQR010000007.1, on the reverse strand, counting down.
GGAGCGCGAGGACGCCGGTCATTGTCGCGAGTCCATCGAGGCGACTGGAAGCGTTTAGCCGGACCGTGCCTTTCTGTTGCCGAAGGGTGAGCTGAATCGGGACGAGCCCGCCTCCTGTGCACGTCCACTCCCGAACGTTCTCGCGTTCAGAAATGGTGCCTTCGTCACCGAAGGTCTTGCGGGCATCGGCGATGGTTTCTTCCCAAACGTCGTTGGTGAGCTCACCTTCGAACGATTCATCAAAAGCAATACCCATCGGCCCGCCCCACATCCGGCTGTAGCTGGTGCCGGGCGGGGCCGATTCGGTCTTGGCAATCGCGCGTTCTATGGCCTCGGGCGAGATGCCCATTTCTTGGGCAGCGGCTCGCAACTCCGACTCAGACGTTAGCCCGCTTTCGCTCTGCCCCTGAACGGCTAGGCGGAGAATCTCGGCGGTTTGCTTTTCGGTGAAGCGACGTTCGGCCATCTGGTTGTAGGAAGTACGCGCTCGAACGGGTTCAGGATTCGAGCGCGCTACCTAGAATTGTGGTGATGACGTCTTTGGCCGAGTAGGTCTCATGGCCCGGCTGGAGGTAGCGCGCCACGTGGGCGACGTCGTCTCCGGCGGTTACGAGAGTTGGCTCAGCTTTGCCACGATGGATTTGTCCTAGGCCAACCGTGGCGAGGAGTCCGTTGCAAACGCACTTTCGACCTTCGGTGTTGGCAGTGTCGCCGCCCTTCTTTTCGTACAGCTCGATCGGCTCGGCAGGGCAGCGGTAGCCAATCTCACCGTCTTCTTTTCGGTAAAGCTCGCGCAAGTAGCCAAGGTCGCATACTCGCTCTCGCCAGGCTTCAACTTCGGGTTCAGAGACGGAACCGGCCATTTTGAGGACCTTGAATGGGAAGCCGGTCGGGGATGCGGCTGGGTCGGTGAAGACCTCGGACTCGCCCGCGACGCTTCGGCGAATGACCTCGGCTTTGATCGCATCGGACATTCCGGATTCTTCGCAGAACGCAAAGGCGGTGCCGACTTGGATGCCCTGGGCACCTTCGCTGAGGGCTTCTTGCAACCGTTCATGGGTGCCGAACGATCCGGCAAGCCAGAACGGGAGGCCGAGGTCCCGGAACTTCTCGAGTTCGGGAGTGTCGCGTGGTCCATAGACGGGTTCGCCGCGCTCGTTTAGCTGCATGGTGCCACGAGGGGGTGCGTTGTGACCGCCGGCGGTTGGGCCCTCGATGACAAAGCCGTCGACCGGCGGATGCGCCTTCTTCGCCAGAACTTGAGCCAAGGATGCGCTGGAGACGATGGCAAGGAACTTTGGTCTTGGGAGGGTGCCGGGCAGGTAGTCGTTGGGATCGAAAGTGGAGACGGCTGGGTCACCGCCACTGACTTCGATGCGCATTTCGGTGGCTTCACCCTTGGCGAGTTGGTCCAATATGCCGGGGATAGCGCGGGGGATTCCGGCGCCCATGAGCACGACATCAACGTGTGCTAGCATCGCGCCGTACAACGTCGCCAGGGTCGGAAGTTGGATCTTTTCGAGCAGATTGATGCCAACTAGGCCAGCGTGGCCGGCTTTTGCGAGCCAGACCTCGACAAACGTCCCGACGATGACAAGGTCGTTGAGAGCATCGCTTGGGTTGATGCTCGGAATCGGTTTCGACTTGAATGGCGCATCTTCGGCCTTTCCACCTTCGATGTAGTACCGGTCCCAGACTCGAGTCGCCATTTCTGGAATCGGAAAGTGCTTGAGAGCTTCGGCGATGTGGCCGCCTTCGTCGCCCAGTTGAAGCCTTCGGGCGAGGACGGTGTCAATTCCGGTGCCGCTCACGACACCCATTTGACCTTGCGAAGCGACGGCCCGAGCGAGGGGCCAAGAGGAAACGGCAACTCCCATGCCGCCCTGGATGATCTGCGGATAGTTCACGCTAAATCAATTATGGCAGAGTGTGATATAAGCTAGGCCGGACGGGATGGGTACTGTTTAGCGTGGCTAATCTCACCGACCTTTCCCCATACATTTACGGCACAACGCGGCTTGGGGACGAGGCGATTCCATTTCCGGAACGGGTTCTGATGGCGCGAACGGCGATGAACGCCGGGATCTGGATTCACAGCAGCCACCAGTACGGCGAGGCGCTTTCGGTTTTGCGCACGGCATTTGACGAAGACGGTTCGCGCGTTCCGCCAGGAATCTTCAAGCTGGGCTGGAATACGGTGGATGAGGTCCGAAGTCAGGTTCAGATTCACACCGAGGCGTTAGATGTGCCAAGCCTCGCGATTGGTCAGCTTTGTCCGGGTGGGCAGTTGGCGGAAGACCTTCGGAATGGTGGCGACAGCCTCGCCGGGCTGGCCGAGTTAAAGAAGGAAGGGCTGGTGGAGCGGTTTGTGATGGAGGTTTGGCCTTGGACCTCAATGACGGCGCAGATGGCGATTCAAGGTGGGTTTGCCGAAGGGTTGATTGACGGCTACATTTTCTATCTGAACCCGCTTCAGCGGTTTGTGCGAAACGACCTGTGGGACATCCTGATGCGGCAAAAGCACTCGGTGATTGCGATGCGAACCGTGGCTGGTGGATCCATCAAGGCATTGCGCGAGAACGATCGAGCGCCGAAGTATCTGCGGCAACGTGCGGCGGAGATTGAACCGCTCTTCCAGAGTTCTGGAATCGAGAGTTGGACCGAGTTTTCGGTTCGTTTTGCGCTTGGGATTGGCCAAGTTCAGGCGACGGTGGGATCAACGGCGCGGCGAGAGAATTTCTTGGAGTTCCAGCGGGCGGCAAAGAAGGCCGAAGCGTTGCCAGAAGAGATCATGGATGCGATTTTGGCCCTGCACCGAAAGTGGTCAGAGGACCATGATTCTCATGCCGAACCTTGGTCAATGTGATCGAATTGCGGTAACCCAAGACGCCTGGTAACGTATTTGAATTGAGTCTATGGAAAGCGGGGAAGAGTTACTTCGGGGCGAGATTGAAAATGATGACGAGCTCCGACACCTTCTTCACCGACTCGATAACTTTTCTGGAGAAGAAGAGGTTGTCTCCCGGCGCTCGCGGGATGTCATCACCGTTGAGGACGTCGCCGAGACCCTTGGGTTAGATCCGGATTTCGTGGCGACGGAGCTTGCCGATATGCGGCGGCAGGACCTCGAAGCGCGGTTGGTTGGCGTGATGAGGGAGCTCGAAGAGCCGCTCTATCGCGTGGAGCGAACCAGCCCAGAACTGCGGCAGGAAGCGAATCCGTTGCTAAAGCTACGCTCCGTGCGGGAGCTGATGGAGCGAAATCGCCGGGCGATCGAGTTACCGCGGCGTCCGAGCCAGAGTCCCGAAGAGCTTCGGCGAGAGCGTGAGCAATCTCAGCGCACGCTCTTTATTCTCATCGGGATCGCGATCCTGATCGTCTTGTTTGGTCTGTTGCGCTGAGCGGAACTAGCGCGTGGTGGCGCGGATGGCTTCTTGGATTTGCTTGATGTCAGCCGGTTTCGGATTGACAAACTTCGCGGTCACGAGTCGGTTCTTGGCCACGTAAACGATGGTTTCCCAACCTTCGTAAGGTTGGAGTTTGTAGTCCTTCTGAACCGCCTTGGTGCTGAAGACTCGGCTCATGAAGAAGACCTTCGGCAGTTTCCAAGCATCGGCCAGGGCTTTCAAGTTCGTTCGAGACTTCTCGTCGCCGGCAGTTTCGTTTAGGTCGACCAGGAACGCTTTTTGCCGCCCGTTGGGAGCCTGACCGACGGCCTGATTGATGCCCTCAACGATCGGCTTAAGTTTGTCGGGAGACTTAAGCTGCGACCAAACGATGACGAGTGGCATCACGCCATATTCGCAAACGGGACACTGGCGAGTTTCGGCGTATGGTCCGGAGACCCAATAAGGTTCAAATGGCGCGACTTCGTCCCCAATGGCAAGGCCGGGAGATTGAACGGCCGCCGTTTGGAGGCTCAGAGCGAACGCAAGGGGCGCGATCATCGAACGGCAATCCCGGTGAGGGCAAGATCGATATCGATCTTGTTTCCGATGAGGTCCGTGCTGAGATCGGGGGCCACGTCAAAGTCCAGCCGATTGACGGAGAATTTGCTGTAGATCTGAACGATGTCGCCGTCCTTTTCGACGCCGCCTCGCGCCTTTAGTTTGCCGGGCAGGTACTTCACGGTAGCGTCGATCGTGAGCGGCTTGGTGATGCCGTGGAACAGGAAATCGCCTGCCACTTTCGCGGTGTAGGTATCGCCCTCGCCCTTCTTCACTTCGAGAACTTCTTTTACGGAGAACTCGATGGTCGGGTACTTCTTCACGTCGAGGCACCAGCCCTGATGCATGGCTCCGGTCATATTCTTGCGACCGAGTTCCGTACTATCGGCCGCAACGATGACTTTGCCGGTCGACTTTTTGGGGTCCTTCAGATTGAGGAGAAGGTTTCCTGTGATTCCACCTGCGAACCCTCGCACTGGCTCAAGGGGTGCGTCGATTCCGATGGTCATACCCGTGACTCCCTTTGGGTCATCTAGGTCAAAAGCAATCGCGTTAGGATTTTGGGGAGTTGCGGCAATCAGGAGGGCAGCAGCCGGGAGAAGTATGAGCCATGCAGAGCGCATGCCAAATGTACGCTCCGATGCCTCTGAATATTCGCCAGCAAAAGTAACTTTCCCCGAATTTCTACAAATTCGGGGTTGGAGTTCTGCTGGATCAGCTCTTGATTTCGAGCTTGTTTTCGAGTTTCTGCTTCGACTTGGCTTCGTCAATAACCTTCGTCGTGATCGACCCGGCAAGGTCTTTCAGTTCTTGAGAAGTCACGTGTCCGGTTAGGGTGACATTGTCGTCGGTGGAGTCGACATCGATCAGGTTGGCGGGCAGATTGAGCCGCGTGTCCGCTTCAAGCGCGGTCTTGATCTTTGGAGTGAGCATCGTGGCCGCACCAAATGCGGCGCCAGCGTTCTTCGCACCTTCAACGATGTTCTCAGTTGATTCGGCAGACTTCTGACGGTTCTTGGCGGAGTCTTCTTTCATGCCTTCGGCAGTGTTTCCACATCCGACGACGAAAAGGGCAGCGAGAATGGCGAGAGCGGTAAGTTTCATAGGAATTGATGATCGGGAGTAAGGGGTAATCGGGTCAGTTCCAAGGCACTTACCAAGCCTAGGTTGTTTAGTGTTTAAGCTTGTCGCTCCACTCGTTGACTTGGGCGGCGGCGGCTTCTTGGGTAAGGCCGTACTTCTGCTGGACAAGGCCTTCTAGTTGCTCCTTCTTGCCGGTCAGCTGACCAATCTCGCCGTCGGTCAGATCACTCCACTTTTCCTTTAGTGATCCTGAGAGTTCCTTCCATTTGCCTTCGATGATGTTCCAATTCATGGTATGTCCTGCAGCCGAATCCGGCCGCGTTATCTCAAGGTACTCCGATAGTGGTCAAACTATCGCCATCGGAAGCAAAAGTGTCACTTATTGCTCACCGCGTGGGCATTATGCCGATGAATTCTGAATTTGGTGTAAGCATGTAGCTTTAGTTGGTTCGGGTGGTTCCGCTAGATTTGGCACTTTTGCAGGGCGATTTCTGCCCAAGGATCGTCGGGTCCCAGCGGGTTTTCGACTAAGTCACGGACCACTCGGAGCCACGCGATGCGGGCATTAGTTTCGAGAACAGTGGACATAGTCGCGAGGACGCCGAAGTAGTCGCCGATATCCTCGTTGTCCTTCAAAAGTGACTTGCATTTTTCCAAGAACTCCAGCAGGCCATCAATGGAGCTATCGATAAAGGCGAGCCGATCGGCGAGCGGAATGATGCCAATGAAGAAGAATCGGAGCCGGATCAAGTCGGCGGAGTGCGCGATATCGGGCAAGGGAATTGGCGGTGCCATCCATTCCTGAATCGCGGCGACGCCGGCGGGGGTGATTTGAATATTGTTCTCGGCGGTTTCCTCCAGAAGACCGAAGCTCACGAGTCGCTTTGATACGGAGTAGGCAGTGCCAGCGCGGGACTTGTAGTAGCTCGATCCAGAAGTGGAGAGCTCCTTCATGATCGCGTAGGTGGTGCAGGGCCCACGAAGCCACGCCAAGCCGAGCACGCTCAACTCGATGGTGGAAAGGTTTCGTTCTGATCTCGAGCCCGGTTTCTTCTTCATAATGTCGCCCGTGCATTTCTGCCGGAAATGGGAACTTATGATACGCGGATTCCTGGTATTACAAATTGTAATAGGATTCACCCATGATCGCCTTCGGATTGTTACTCGCCCTTCACGTTCCCCAAGCCCCCATTTCGGGGCCAGACCTACCCCGGCGCGGCGCGCTTGGATTGCCCTTCTCGCCGATTCCCGCCGACGTTGTCACTAAACTTAAGCTCAAGGCTGGCGAAGGCATGCTGGCCCGCAAGCCGATTGCTGGCCTCACCGCCGAGAAGGCAGGGATTCAGGAAGGGGACATTGTCATGGCCATCAACGGTCAAACGCTGAAGCAAGCGACGATTGGCGAGTACGTTCGGTCGCTTCCCACGGGGAAGGTGGTTAAGTTCGAAGTCTTGCGCGATGCAAAGCCGGTTTCGCTGAGCGCGATGTTGCTGGAAAAGCCACGCGATCCGGGCAATGCGAACTTTGAAGTCATCTACAGCCATGTCGTCAGCAATGGTCAGCGAATGCGGACCATCATTTCGAAGCCCCGAAAGCCGGGTAAGTACCCCGCCTTTATGTTCATTCAAGGCTTCTCCCCGATCTCCTATGACTACACCTTGGAGACTTCGGTCGGAGACGTCAGTTCGCTGGACGGACCGATTCTGTACGACTTCGCGAACAGCGGCTTTGTGACGATTCGCGTGGAAAAGCCGGGAGTTGGAGACAGCGAAGGTGGACCATTCGCGCCGATGGATTACACCACGGAGCTGGATATCTACCGACAAACTTTGAAGCAGCTCAAGTCGCTTCCAGAAGTTGATACCAAGAACGTGTTCATCTTTGGCCACAGCATGGGCGGCGCGTTCGGCCCGATGATTGCGGCGGAGAATCAGGTGAAGGGTCTGGCGGTTTACGGCGTCGCGGCGCGAACTTGGTTTGAGTACATCCTCGACACAATTCGCTATCAGGGGCTCGTTGGAGGCGACTCGTTTGAAAATGCGGATGAATCCGCTCGGGAAGGCGCGCGGCTGATGGCACTGGTGTTCCTGGAAAACAAGAGTCCCGAAGAAGTGAAGAAGTCTCATCCTGCGCTCGCCAAAGCGGCAGACGCTTACTTCCCGGGCGGGTTGTTCAACGGGAAGTCGCTCGACTTTTGGCGTCAACTTGCGGCGACTAACTTTGCCTCGTATTGGGCAAAGCTAGACTCGCACGTTTTGGCGGCGAAAGGAGAAGCCGACTTCGTGGTTTACGAGGCCGACCACAAACTGATTGCGGACATCATGAACCGCAAGAAGCCAGGCACGGGCAAGTTCGTCATTGCGCCGGGGTCTGACCACTTGTTCCACGATTTTCCGACCGAACAGGCGAGCATGCGGAACTTCCAGCGAGGGAAGTTCAACCCGAAGTTCGGAAAGATGATGATGGAATGGATGCGCGAAGTGATCGCGAAGGCGGACTAGCCAGCTTCCGCACGGGCGGCGAGCTTGGGGAAGCGGTCGTAGACTTCGTCCTCTTCCCAGGTCTCGCCGGCCGGTTCGGTGCCTTCCAGCGATTCAACTTCGGTGACTAGATCCGCGTTGGTGATCTGCTCGTAGGCTTCTGCGGCGGCGTAGTTCAGAGCTTCATTGTCGCAGCCATTCTTCAGGTCCTTACTGCTGATCAGCGGAGCAAGGTCATCTGGGGCAAGGACAGCTTGTTCGAAGAACTTTCGGCCTTTTCCGATGACGAATGCCTTGAAGTAATGGAAGCAGTCGTCGCTACAGCCATCGTTGAGGACGAACGCGGCACCCCAGATATCCCAGTGGTGGAGGCGGTTCATTTGCTCGCCGTACAGGTTTGCGAAGGCTTCGATCTCTTCTGCCGGTACGAGCAGCAAGGCGGCGGTGACTTTTGCCGCGTTACCGCGAGCATCTTCGATGATTTGCCAGAACTGGTCGATCGTCATGATGTGGGTCATTTTAGACGAAGTTGTGCGCCTTTAACAGCTTCTTAGGGGCGGAGAGTTTGTAGGCTTCAAACAGAACGTCTCGAACCTCATCCCAAGGAATTTCTTCGATATCGAGATAGATGCCGATCCAACCGAGGTGCCCGAAGTACTGCGGCACGTGGTAGAGCAGCGGGTTAGAGGAGACTAGGATTTCGGCAACTCCACGCGGGGCTTTGCAGTTGACGTCGATTCGGCCATCGCCGTGGTGGCTTTGCATGTACCAACCGAACCGTTTGTCGGCGACTTGCAAGCTGAGATGCTCGTTTGCGGGAAGGCACGCGCCTTCTGGAAACGAAGAGACGATCTCGACGATCTTTGGGCGAGCGATTTGGTCGGCGGCAAGGATGGCGTCGGTCAAGGTGGGAGCATTGTAAACGATTGCGGCCGAAGCGACGTGCGGATTTTTCTGCCGCACGTCGACCTTGGTAAAGCTCAGCGGTTTTCGGAGAGAAGGCGCATCACCTTCGGATTCACCCAGTCTTGATCGTGAAACTGGTTACCGTAGTGCAAGGCAGTGACGTTGCGGTACTCATGAGTCGCTTCGGCCGCCAGGAACGGCAGTTGGATTCGGTGCCGTGTCGCGAACTTTTTGGGTGGCTGAGCGTTAGTACCCACTCATGAGCTTTGAGCGGTCTGAGGAGTACAAGAAAAGCTTGTTGATTATTTGCGTATTGTTATGGGGAATGATTCTGTTTGTCCTCGTTTTGGGCGTTTGGTCACATCAGAACTTTTCCAAAGCTCGTTTTGTCCTAAGTTGCATCGAAAGAGAAGCCAGTCGATCGCCGAATGAAGTATCAAGTGAGTGTAAAGAAGCAGTCACCATCTATCGTCGAGAGGTTCAGCAGTATCCAAAGTTGAACCAGCCCAGTTGGCTTCGTTTTGACTGTTATGGGGGTCCACTAGATTTAGACCCACAATGTGATCGAATTTTCATTATGGGCGGACAGGAACACAGCGAATACTTTATGTTTAGTGGATCGACTTTGGTATCAGTAACACGGGATGAAAGTTAGTTGAGTCATTGAAGGAGTGCAAATGTACAGCATCCGATTCGGGCGGGTGGGCACTAGTGAAACTCGGCGTTTGTGATTTCCGCTCGAAAGAACTCGCCCTTTTCGAACTTTTCATTGCCAAAGTTCCAGCCGACTCGGATTCGAGTGGGAATGGTATAGCCGCCGAATGTTTTTTCGGACTCCATGGTTCCGCCGAAGGGCATCATCTTGAAGTCGCCACCGTCCGCATTCCCCCAACGGTCGAGGCAGACGCTCTCAACTTCGCCAGACTTTTCGAGGTTCATCGCCAGTTTCGATTCCACGCTATAGCCTTGCATCCGCACGGTCACCTGGTCACCGTCCTCTGTCCAGCGATAGTTTGGATTGCATAGCGCAGAAGGTAGCAGGGTGAGTTCGCATGCTAGACGGCCCTCGGCGGCCCGAGAGACGTCGGCACCCGTGAAGCCCATGACTTTGAGCAGGCCGTGAAGTTTCCAATTCATCTCGCCGTGACCATCCACGATTTGGTCAAACCCGCTGATGAATGTAAATCCAAGAGGTACGTTAGCTTCCCACACGAAGCCATGCCCAATTCTAATGACTTGTCGCGCGGTGAACGGTCGCCACTTTCCGAGCTTTATGACACCTCTCATTTGAAACTGAACCCAAGTCGCCAGCGGAGTACCTTCGGCAATGGCGTGCCCTAGATATCTTTGTGCGTTTGGCGGAAGGCCTGAGTAGTCGTCTAAGTGGAAGGCGACGCTTTCGGTTTCTCGGGGACGACAAAGCAACTCAAATTGAGACGACACTCCTTGTATCGTGAAGCAGGTAAGTCAGGAACTCACGAATTGTAGGTCCATTTTGCGAGCCTTTTGCGCATTTCGCCGTATTTTGTCCGAAGTTGGGGGCAGGTACCCTGCAACCCTTGAACGAATTCATGTTCACCAGCGCTAGCCAATACGACCCTTCTCGAATTCACGCGGCGGCGATCTATTGTTCGGACGGACGAATTGGGGCGCAGTTTGACGAGTTTTTGGTGAACGGTTTGAACCTTCCGCGGTACGACCGGCTGTGCCTTCCGGGCGGCCCAGCTTGTCTGGCGGGCCACCCGCAGGCTCACTTGGAAGAGCAAGGGGTGGTTGATGAACTCCACTTTTTGGTCGAAGCCCACGAGCTTCGGCGGGTTGTACTCATTGCCCACCAAAGTTGCGCCTTCTATGCCTCTCGCCTGGAACTGGCGGAGCCGCGGCTGGAGTTGGTCCAACGAGCGGACCTAGTGCGAGCCGCGGCTTTTGTGAACCGTGTCACCGGTCTGGATGCGATCGACGCGTACTTTGCCCGCGTGGAAGCGGGCTTAGTTACCTTTGAGCCGGTGACGGTTTAGTGACTTGCCTTGTCCGGATTCTTCTTTGAATCGCGGACCGAGGCAAGAATTGCGATGATGAGGATGCCCGCGATGATGCCCAGCGAGAGCATCGGCGGAAACTTCGGCCAATCCACGAAGACCACTTTCTCCACGTAGCCGTACAGCATTTTTCCGCCGACAAATACCAAAATGGCGGCGAGGCCAAAGCTGAGGTACCGAAACATTTGGGTGAGTCCAGCAACGGCGAAGAAGAGCGAGCGCAATCCCAGGATTGCAAACACGTTGGACGTGAATACGATGAACGGATTCTCGGTGATCGCGAAGATCGCGGGAATCGAATCCACCGCGAAGATCACGTCCGTGAACTCAATCACGAGGAGCACCACAAACAGCGGCGTTGCCCAACGCTTTCCATCGATTCGGACGAAGAACTTTTCACCGTGGAAGTCTGGGGTTACCGGAAGGAGTTTGCGAACTAACCGAACGACAATGTTGCGGTTGAGGTCGATCTCCTTCGACTTCGGCAAGGCCATCTTGATGCCGGTGGCGATCAGGAAGGTGCCAAACAGGATCATCGTCCAGAAGAACTTTTCTAGAACAACGGCTCCAAGCGCGATGAACAACGCCCGAAACAGGAGAGCGCCAATGATGCCCCAAAACAGCACCCGGTGTTGGTACTCCTCGCGAACTTGGAAGTACGAAAAGACCATGAGGAAGACAAAGATGTTGTCGACGCTCAGAGCCTTTTCAATGAGGTAGCCACTCAGGAAGGCAATGCCTGCTTCGCTGTTCGTATAGGAGCTATTCGGTTGAACTTGGTTCCAAAAGGCGAACAGGCCGGCATTGAAGACCAAGGCGAGCGCAATCCAGATCCCGCTCCAGATGAGCGCTTCTTTGGGCTCTACTCTGTGCGGGGTCCGGTGGAACACGCCAAGGTCTAGGGCCAGCATGAGGGCGACAAAGCCCAGAAAGGTGCCCCAAATCCAAACGGGGATGTTGGCAATCTCGGTCATCAGAAGTCGAACAGATCCTCAAGGAAGCCACCACGCTTTTTCTTGTGATGGGCTCGTTCGGTGTAGGTCGTCGTTTCGCGGGGGCGCGAGTATTCGTGGTCGTCGTCATCCCGGTCGAAACTCACGTGTTGGCATCGCTCGATGATCTTGTCGAGCTCGCCTCGGTCTAGCCAAACGCCACGACACCGAGGGCAGTAGTCGATTTCGACACGGTGCTTTTCGGAAATGACGAGGGGTTCATTGCAGTTCGGGCATCTCATGATTGTTCTCTCGATCCCTTACGTCCGCCATGAAAAAGACCTTCATCGCGGAGCGATGAAGGTCTTGCAATTGCCACTGCATCCGGCTCTTTCGAGCGTGATGACGAACGCAGTGCCTGCCGTAGCAGGTGCTACTCCCCTTCGGAATCAAATAGGTGAACGAGAATTCGCGTAAATAAGTTCCTGAGAATTCTAAATCGCGCGCATTTTGTTGTTTTTTGCTTCGTGGGTGAGTTCTGCGAGGCCGAGGGCCTCCATGAGCGGGGGAACGTAGACTCCGAAGCGGCCCCGGAGTCCTTTCTTGAGTCCGTACCAGCCTCCGACCGGGTTGGATTCCGACCGGCCCCAAGCTTCGACGGTGCCGGGCTTGGCTTCTTTCTGCTCATCGGCGCCGCCAAGGTCCATCCAGTCGCCGTGAGCTTTCAGCATTGCGTGGAGGTCTTCGAGGCAGCGAGCATCATACAGCAACGTGGTCGAGCCAACGACGCAGACGATGACCGCTTTGCCGTCTTTCTCGTCTCGGTACATTTGGTACTCGGCGGTTCCCGGCGGGGTTTTGAGATTCCACGGATCGGACTTTGTGCCTGCGTTCATCGTCCTCCAGTTTAGGGAAGTATATAGATGCCCGCAAGTGTGATGTTTCTAAGGTATCACTCTGTTGGCGCCCTTCGTTGTAAAGTTTGGGTTGGGATTCGCGATGTTAGAAACGTATTTAGCGTGCTTGGATTTGGGCTATTTCGAAGTCACGGAGGCTTTCAAGAACCTTCCGGATGAGTTGGTTTGGGTTCGACCGGCCGATGGCCTGCTCTCGATTGGTGAGCTTGCCGGGCATATTGCTTATTGGGAAGCGGCACGTTTTGGCGGAGACACTCCCGACGGCGGATCAAGCCGAGACTTGTCGAATTGCAGAATCCAAAGCCCGCTACTCGCCGAGCAATTTGGTTACTACACTTCGAACATTCCGCAGCTACCCACCGAGGCGCATCGAGCGATGACGGCGGCACAAGTTCAGGCGGAGTTACTACGGGTTCATGCCGAGGCAATGGCATTTCTTAAAGAACGGAATCCGGCGATGACGGACAAGGCACCGTATTGGTATTCCAATTTTGGCGACTTGCTGAAGTACATGATTTTTCACGTTTCGTACCACACCGGGCAGATGTACTCGGTGCGGCACCTTTTGGGTGATACGACACCCGACAACTGAGCACGGCAATTAGTCGGCTGGAGCCAGACTATGGGCATGGTACGTCCGTACGCACTCGCCGCCAATGAAGGCACCGTCGTGGAATTGGGAATCCCTCACCTGATCAAAGCCGGAGAGCGTGGGCTTGGGCGGGGTTTGGCGGCCTTTGCGCTGGACACCGTTCATGGTGAAGAGCCGCCAATGCACACTCACCGCACGGAGGACGAAGTCTTTTACGTTTTGGAAGGTGAGGTGACCTTCACCTGCGACGGGGAAGAGTTTCCGGCGAAAAAAGGCGGATTTGTATTCTTGCCGCAGGGCCTTCCGCACACCTACGCCATTCCGGAGGGAGTACGGACAAAACTGCTCGTCCTTACTTTTCCGAAGCAAGAAAATCCAAACGGTTGGGGCGGCTATCTGGGCGAGATTGAAGGCGAAGGCGACTTTGCGACGGCGACTCCGGCAGCGTAGATTTCGCGCAGATTGAACCTACGACCAAGCTATTTGGAATCTAGGCGTGCCGAAGCGCTACCGCTTGATTCCGGGAATGATCGCCCGATAATGGGGCCGAATCATTAACGTCACGTCGGGGATCAAGGAACAGCCAGAGCTTATTGCCTACAGCATTTCGAAGGGTGCAGTAGACAAGTTTGTCACCGACACCGCTGGGCACCTAAAGGAGCACGGCGTGCTGATGAACCTGCTCGATCCAGGTTGGCTGCGGACAGACTTGGGCGGACCGAACGCTCCAGGAGCGGTTGAGTCGGTCTTGACGGGTGCCCTCGTTCCAGCCCTGCTCGACGACGGTACTTGCGGCCAGTTGTTTAGAGCGCAGGACTGGGCCGGCCAAGAAATTTAAAGGGTTCGTTCGGGTTTGGAGCAAGCTCCAAACCCGAAGCCATCAGGGAACTCTCGACATGAGTTCTTGAACTCTTTCGCGAATCTGATCTCGGATGATTCGAACGGATTCGATGTCCTTTCCGGCGGGGTCATCGAGCTCCCAATCTTCTGCAAGCAAGAATTTTGCCGGGCACGCCTCTACATCTACTCCGCAGCCCATGGAGATCACGGAATTGGCGCGGTCCGCCATTTCTTGGGTGAGCAGTTTCGGCGCTTGCCCTTCCATCGAAATCCCGAGTTCGGACATGGCCGCGATTGCGAGCGGATTCAGAACCTTTCCGCCGACCGTGCCCGCGGATTCCGCCACAAAGTCGCTCGCGGACTCGCGGGCGAGGTGGTTGACGAATGCCTCAGCCATCTGGGATCGGCCAGCGTTATGAACACAAACGAAAAGGATCCTCATTTTGGTTTCGTTGCGCGGATAAAGGCGCCCATGACCTTGCCATCCAGCTCGGGGTGATCGCCAACACTTTGGCTGCCGCGGATGGACGAGAAACTATAGTATCGAGTCGGCGTCACGCTTGCTTCGTCGAATCCGGCGGTCGTGAGCTTTTCGATGTATTCACGAAGCTCAAGCGCTCCCGCGACGCAGCCTACATAAAGTTCAAGGTCTTTTCGAACGTCTGCAGGAAGCTCGCCATCTACGACGACATCGGAAACGGCGAACCTGCCACCTGGCCGGAGTACTCGGAAGGCCTCCTTAAGCACTTGGTCTTTATCTGCGCTCAGGTTGATTACGCAGTTGCTGATAACCACATCGACTGAGTTGTCTTCCAGCGGAATCTCTTCGATGTGCCCTTTGAGAAACCGGACGTTTTCGGCTTCGGCTTCCACTCGGTTCTTTTCGGCCAATTCCAGCATTTCGTCGGTCATGTCTAGGCCGAAGGCAAAACCGGTGGGGCCAACGCGCTTTGCGGAGAGGAGGACGTCGATTCCGCCTCCGCTGCCGAGATCGAGGACGATTTCGCCTTCTTTCAGTTCGGCAAGAGCAGTTGGATTTCCGCACCCGAGGGACGCGAGAATGGCCGCTTCGGGAATCTGGGCGGCTTCGGTCTCGGCGTAAAGATCACCGCTGATGGGGTCACTCGCAGATTCAGCGGAACAGCAGTTGCCGTCCCGTTTGCTCTCGCAGCAGTCGCTTGCTTCTGATTGGGTATCGGGTGGGCAACATTCTTCCTTCGCTTCGCAGCAGGTTGCGGCCTGGTTGCTGAGGACGCGGAGGGCGGCCGCGCCGTACCGCTGGCGAACGAGTTCGCGGACGTCTTCTCTTTGATTAAGGGTTTCGTTTGACATGGGTGGGTTCCTGGCAACAATCTTGGGCGGTGGACAATTGGGTTCGAAAGTAGTTCTCGATCGCGCTGATGGCTTGTTCGTCCACTTTGCAAACCATATGCTTTCCGCGTCGCTCCATGACGATGAGTCCGGCGTTCCGGAGTTCTTTGAGATGAAAACTGATGGTGGACGTGACTTTGTCGACGCCGGTGATACAGCAACAGACTTCTCCAACCGTCGGGCCAGAGACTTGTCGGATCTCCCCGGCATCGGCAATCGCCATCGGCCCGCAGCACGACCGTAGGTATTCGAAAATGCGAAGCCGCGTCGGGTCTCCGAGCGCCTTGAACATTTCTGCGGTTACTGTCCTGTCCATGAACCAACTCTACCATACATTTCTAGAAATGTAGAAATGATTAAGAATTTTTGGATAGTTTGTCACTCGGCGAAAGGGTTGGGGATGACTTAGAAACTTTCACCGGAAGTGGCAAACTGTCGGTGCGAAGAGCGTGCATAGCCATGATCCGAAATTCTGAGGTCGATCAATATCTTGCCATCGGTTGTATGCGGTGTCCGCTTGGCAACACTCCGGAGTGCAAAGTGCATGGTTGGTACGACGTTTTCCAGGCGCTTCGTGAGCTTGTTTTGGAGAGTGGCCTGGCGGAGGAAGTGAAATGGAAGGTTCCTACTTACACGCTGAACGGGAAGAACGTGTTGATCATCGCCGCATTCAAAGAGTATTGCGGACTCAATATGTTCAAAGGGGTTCTCATTAACGATCCGTCGGGGATCCTTGAATTTGCGGGACCGAACTCGCGGGAGGCGATGGTCGGGCGATTTCGGAGCGTAGAGCAGGTGCAGGTGAATGCGGAGGCGATCCGAGAGATTCTGCGTCAGGCCGTTGAGATTGAGCGGTCGGGTGCGGTGGTCCCGAAGCGGAATCCGGCGGACTTGGATCTCCCAGAGGAACTGGTCGTCGCGATGGATGCAGACCCCTTGTTGGCGAGTGCATTCTTTGCCCTGACGCCCGGGCGTCAGCGCAGCCACGTGATCCACATTTCGGGGGCGAAGCAGAGCAAAACGCGCGAAAGCCGGGTCGAGAAGTGCGTTCCAAAAATCTTGGCAGGGCAAGGCTTTCTAGATTGGGCGGGTAAGCCCAGCGCTGCGGAATGATCGCGTCGAAAACTCAGAAAGCTTTGGCCATGCCCGCCCCCAGGATTGACAAGCATTAGCTTCTGCGTCGTTCGCTGGAGCAATTGAGCTGTAGTGGATCGGCTCCAAGTTCCGTGGCTGGGCAATAATGATCCGCGTTGAGGATCATTTCGCCGTTTCATGACTATTACGACACAGCGCTCGGGCTCGGGTACGACCCGTCGCTGATCTATCGTCGTGAAGTTGCGGTGAAAAATGTTCGGGCGTCAGACTTGGATTCGAAAATTTCCACGCTATTGTCCGAAGCGTGTCGGCATTACCGATTCGACTCAAAGTTGGCGATCATCGGATTTTGTGGTCGGGTCTACCCGGTCTATCTCTTCCCAACCTTTATCCCTAGCCCGGAATTGCTCTCGATAAAGCACCCAAAAAACTTGGCTATGACCCGAACGGAACTGACTGCTTATCACAAGGAGTTGTACGGCTCAGATCGTGCCTGGTATGAGCGCAGTTACGGGAATAAAACCTGGGACGTGCTAGACAAACAAGGAATCGAAATACGACAAGAAAGCTTCCAGCTTGTAGAAGCTCCTATTTGGCTGGCGATGATGGGGGAGTACGAGTGGAATGAGCCGAAGATGATTCGGATTTATACCAACGTGAGACTGGCAAACTTCGAGTTTCAA
This sequence comes from bacterium, assembly GCA_027485645.1. Classification (GTDB taxonomy): domain Bacteria; phylum Armatimonadota; class Fimbriimonadia; order Fimbriimonadales; family Fimbriimonadaceae; genus Fimbriimonas. The sequence continues at coordinate 610,297 of JAIXQR010000007.1, read as the reverse complement.
AAGCATTTCGACGCCTTCACTGCCTTTCAAGAAATCTCGATGTTCTTTGGGTCTGCCCTGGCGAAGACGGATGAAAGCGTGCGGACCGTTGGTAGCGACGAAATTATTGCGGCTCAGAAAGGGTTTGGCCCGGAGAGTTTCCGCACGAATGCTCCCAGCGTGAAGAAATCCCGCCGGAAAGAGAACCGTGCGCGCAAGAAGGGTGAAGGGAACTGAGGATCGAAAGCGAATTTGATGCCCTTTACAAGCACATCAAGCGTGGGCGAATTGATAAGATTCAAGAGTACTTGGCGCAAGGAGGAGATCCAAACTTGCGCAACGGTTGGACGCTACTGATGGTCGCCGCACACTTTGGAATCACGCCGATCCTGACGCTGTTGCTTGATCATGGTGCACAGATTGATGCGGAGGGCGGGACGGAAGGACTTACTCCGCTGGCAATGGCCGCTAGCCAAGGCAAAAGAAAGTGCGTGAGCGTCTTGCTTGAGCGAGGCGCAAACGCCGACGTACGACCGCATGGACTGTCGCTGGATACTTACATTCAATACTGTGGAGGACCGTACCCGCAGGTCGATAAGCTGTTGGCAACCTCTAGATGCTTGAACCCAAGAGATTAGTCAAAGACTCAAATTATTTGCCAGTAAGGCTGCCCAAGATGTACCGATGCAATAGAACATCCGCTTCAAGCACGGGATTTGTTTGGACGAGTCAACCGACCCCCTAAATTTGTAACGAGGGTAGAGATGCTTTTTGTTTCAATGTTGGCCACGGACCTCCCGAAAAGTTCAATTACTCAAGCTAAGTTCCTTTCCTTGAACTGGGCATGGAGGTAAGTACTTACTGGCTTCAACTAACTCGAGATCGCCCGAGTCTTGAATCAACTCACGCAAGATCTTTGCGTGACCGGAGCCATAGATGACCAGCACGCGGTCCCCTTTGGCGATGCCTTTGCGGAGGTTGCCGTAGATTCGAGCATTGCGCTTATACCAGTCGCCCAGAATGTCCGCGCCAGGATAATCCGTTCCGTCCGTGGTGTCGCAAAGAGAGACGTAAAACTGGTGGGACTGTTTGATGAACGTTGGATTGTTGTGGATAGCCAACAGCGCGCTTACCGAGAACCTGGAATCCCAGTTTTCAAACTTTTCCCCGATTTGCTGGATTTGCATACCGAACTTTTGAGCTCGATCTGGTTCTTTCGATTGCATAAAGCCCATCAGGCGATTGAAATCTAGGTCGAGCTGATTATCGATCGGCAGAAGGGTGTTAATCTTGCCCCGTTCGGCTAGTCGAAAACCTACCTGCTCGATTTCACTCGCCCCTAGTTCATAAGTTTTAGCGCTGTATGCGGCCAGATTGCCGTTGAGTTTTGCGGCATTCTGAGGTTGCGATTCTACGGCAATCTTGGTAGGTCGAAAGGCGCTTAATCGCTTGACAAGCTCGGCTATTTCTTCCTGACGGGTTGCAGACATCGTATCACGGAGGCGAGTCTTTACTGCATCACGCCCGGGATTCGCGAAATGGTAGGTCCCAAGAACCATAACTTGGGCGAACGGAACAAGGGCGACGGTAAAAAGCATGGCGTTCATTCTGCATTCTAACTTTAGGAATTGCCATCCGGGCCTAGGACCAGCTCGATCTAAGGCGGCCGAATTGGGTGGGCGACACTAAAGCTGGTGACTTATTTTGATTCTGAGCAATTGATTTAAGCATTGATCCTTTGCTCTCAATGCCGTCCTTATTCGGCGTTGCCTCTTTCATTGAAGACTTGGAAATCCAGTTCTGTTGCCGATGCTGCACGCGTGCTGTTTTTTCTGACGCGTTTCAAAGCGTTTTTGGAAGTGCTTGTTTAGTCACTCTTTATCGGGCTTTCTCCCAAATCTGGGAGTAGCAGGGAAGGATCATGAACCCTTCCAAGATTCCGCGAAACCTTACGCGTGGCCAGTTTGTGAAGCTTTCGGCGGCCGTAGCCGGGGGCGCGGCGGGAGCGTATGCTCTTTTCCAGTTGGCCCCATGGATGGATGACCGGGCTCCGGCAAATCGAGTTCGGCTTCCACTGCGAGGTGACACGAAGGGCAACGACCAATCGAGGGAGCTCATACGCTACGCAACCCTCGCCGCCAGTGGGCATAACGCGCAACCATGGCAGTTTCTGGTTACGGGAAGTGAAATCCAGATTCAGCCAGACTCGGCGCGCCGATTGGCGGCAGTTGATCCTGAAGATCGTGAACTCTGGATGAGCCTGGGTTGCGCGCTCGAAAACCTGAGCTTGGCGGCGCGCCATCTCGGGTTTGAACCTGAGGTCACATATCCCGGAGCTGAAAATTTCATCCGGGTCCAGCTTTCCGTGACCAAGTCCGAATCGGGTCGGCACTTTGACGCTATTCCACTTCGGCAAAACACCCGATCGGCCTATGATGGTCGAAAGCTCGGAGCGTCGCTGCTGGGCGAGATCGCCTCGATTCCGCTGGAGAACGGGATCAGTTTGCGCGTCTTTGATAGTTCGAGCGACCTCACCAAGGTGCAAGAGTTTGTGAACCAAGGGAATAGGATTCAGTTTGCGGATGAGGCATTCATGACCGAGTTGGTGCAGTGGATTCGGTTTGACAAAAGGGAAGCATTGGGCTCGCTAGATGGGCTCTATTCCCGTTGCTCCGGCAGTCCACAGGTGCCGCGTTGGGTTGGGCAAGCCTTCGTTAACGGCACGACTCCTGGGAAGCAGGCGGATTCTGACGCCGCCAAGTTGCGAAGTTCTGCCGGGGCGATTGCGATTGCATCCGACGCAGATGATCGGTCGGCTTGGGTCCGGACCGGGCAGGTTTATCAGCGGTTGGCGCTCAGAATGACTTCGCTCAACGTGAAATCCGCATTCCTCAATCAGCCTTGTGAGGTTCCCGAGCTTCGAGGACAGTTTCAGGCCGCCATGGGATTTGGCAATGCCCTCCCGCAGCTCCTAATGCGCTTCGGCTACGCAGAGGCAATGCCCTTGTCGATGCGTCGACCCGTAGACGACGTCATCTCCTGGGCATAGCTCGCCAAGCTCGCCGGTTTGGCAATAAAACACCCGGTGGTGCATCGGTTAGAATGACTTCAGCTTAAGCGGTCGCTTAGAAGCCGGCGCTCCTGCTGGCAGTGTCCAGGGCCATATGATCGAAGCGATTACGATTTTTTTAGTTCTGTTTTTCGCCCTTCTTCTCGCGGTGGAGATTGGCTACCGAGTTGCAAACCGCCGTTCGAAATCCGAAGATCAGCCGGTAGAGCGAGTTTCAAGTATTGATGGGTACATCATTACTTTGTTAACTTTGTTGCTTGCATTTGGAATCAACTCGGCCCGGGACGATTTCAACGCTCGCACTGCCCTTGTGCTATCCGAGGTTCAGGCTATTCGTTTGGCAAACATTGCGTTTGAATCGCTCGATTCGAAAACTCGGAACAACAGCTCCTTCTTTCTTTCGCAATACATTCAAACACGGCGAGATTACGCCCGAACAACAAACAACGAGGCCCAAGCAAAAGTCTTCTTTGAAGAAGGGCAAAAGATTCTCGGGAAGCTCAACGTAACTTTGCGGGCTAACGCGAGGAATGGCAAGTATGAAGACGCCACAGTGGACGCGTTAGCGGAAGTTCAACGAATTCAAGATAAAGCGGTCGAGCGCCAGATTGCTCTCGTGACTCGCCACCAAAAGGAGCCGATGACTCTCCTCATTTGCTTTTCACTTCTGGCCGGCGTTGTCCTCGGTCGTTCCCTCAAGGGACCTCGGAAAGCCCAGCACTGGGAGCGGTTTGTGTTTGCCGTCATGACGGCAACAATTCTCACGATGATCCTGGACTACTCCATCCCACGGTCCGGTCTCATTCGAATTGATGCGGTTGACCAGGCCATGGAAACGATTCAGCACTAGGACGCATATTCCTATACATTCCGGAGCGCTACTTCACTGATCTGACCATGCTCGAAGGTCGGATTCGACCTCGGCAAGACTTCCCACGGAAAGATCGTGAACAAATGAGAACTGCTTGCCGGCGATCGGAGCCGTTGCCCGGAACACGCAGTTCCATTTCACCACGCGCTCTGCAGCAAACCTCCATCTGCCGTAACCTTTAGTGCGCACGTCCGGCGAGTAAATTCCCATAGCGAAAGCGCCGTCTTTGGTAGAAAAGACGACCGGATCGGATTGCTCTCCTGGCCCGTCCGAAAGGGCCACTAAGGTTTTGGACTTAGGATCGAATCTCCAGAACTCGCTGAATTCGGGCGGCATGTATCCGGTGAGAGATTCAAAAACGGCCCTGGTATGCGGCTCATCCGGTGGAAGCTTGAATGTGACTTCGTACCGAATGCGGCGTGGATTGTTATCGTGCCCGATCGTTACCCGCTTGCTCAGGATGTGATTGGAAAGAACGGTGCGGTTCTTTGCGGGTTGATCGCCGGATCGTTGCGTTGGATCAAGCCAGAACGCCATTTGGGTGCTGGTCTCCAATCGGTTTCCGCGCGCAACGATTCGAAGCAGTCGGCTCGAGCTCGTTTGTCCCGCGCCATCGTTCATTGAGCCCGCCTCGGTTGGATTGAAAGTCTCGTTTGTGATTGGCGTTCCGGAGTCGAAGTTGCTCGCCGACTGCAATTCGCGACCGTGGTCAGCAGAATCGAGAAACTCCTTCCCGCGCCAAGTGAGAGAGTAAATGGCTCCCGCAAATCGAGAATTCGCCCGGATTACGATTTCCGAATCTGCTGTTTTCCCGCGAATCAGGGCTTCTTCTGGCAGCTGTTGGAAAATGGCCAAACTCAACGCCAGCGCAAGCATGGACCGGATGCTACCTACTGAGCTTTAAGTGTCGGCGGCCCGGAAGCTCGGAGACCTAGAGATGGTCCCTTTCCGTGCAACCCCGTTGAGCCTCAACTGGTAAGACTACGCGATGGGTGCGATGTATTGGGTGCGGCTGTCGCGACGGCTGCCGGGTGTTGTGCGCCAGCGCGAGCTTGCGAATCTGGAGGCGTTGATCGATGCAGAAGAAAATCGAGAGCCAGCCCGAAACCTCTTCATTCTTTCCTGCGCTATCCCGGCCGGAATAGCGACTTTCGGCGGGCTAAGCGTCTTCGCGGCTTGGGTGATGGGCAACAAGGGACTGCCTTTGATTCTGGGAAGCGCCGCAACGGTGGTTCTTTCCGCCGCAGCTTGGTTCATTTTCTATCGGCTTTACCGTGCCATCCCGCCTGCCCAGCGACATCTGCGCGACCTGATTCTCAAGTTTGGGCAGAGGTACACGAGCTTCGGGAACGTTGTCTCCGGAGATATGTGTCTCGCCGAACCGTTCGCCAACCTTCTGGACGAGGCGGCCGGAATCTACTTGCGACACTGTTCGGTGAAAGATAGCAACGCATCGGAGCCTTCAACCAAAGCGATGAGAGCGATTGAAGAAGCGATGATAAAGCTGATGGAAGTCGCGGTGCAAACCGAGCATGCCGCCCACAATCGGGCTTTGGCATGGGGGCAGCCGATGCTCGAAGAACTAAGGCTGCTCGATCAATCGCTGTTAGAGCACGCCAGTGCAGTTGATCGTGAAGCATTCGCAGATCCTTTAGCGAACCTGCGAGGTGCCCGGGCAGAGTTGGAAACCGGCGCAAAGGCCGCGGAAGAATTGGACCAGCACTTAGGCGTCCGCTGAATAGCGGATTGGGTCTGCGAGGTGCTTTCGCAGACCCATTGAATTTACTTCTTGATGTATCCGCGCATGCGGAGCCACGAGGCGAAGTTTTCGAACCAGCCGGTGCTGGTGGTTTCCTTTGGATACATTCCAAAGCCGTGGCCGCCTTGCTCGTAGTAGTGGAATTCGACGGGCTTCTTGGCTGCTTTCCAGCTTTCAATCAGTCCGAACCCAGCGTTGGCAAAGAGTGGATCATCCACCGCGAGGGCAATGAAGAGCGGCGGCGCGTTGTCGGGCACCTTCATCGCATTGAGAGGTCCGTAGATGTCGCCAATGAATGCTGGGTTGGCGTCCTTGCCGTACAGGGTTGTGGACATCGTGAGCATCGCTCCGGCGGAGAAGCCGATCATTCCGACCTTGGTCGGATCAATGTTCCACTCCTTCGCCCGAGATCGGACCAGCGCAAATGCGGCGGATGCATCGGCAATTTGCGGTGCGTAGGCAACGGCGGCTTCATCCGTTCCCGGGCGTCGGGCCGGTCGTGGTTGGGTCGGGTTTGCAAACTCCTCCAAACTCGCCGGAGTTTGGTTGAGTCGATACTTCAGAACAAACGCGGCAACGCCCTTTTTGTTAAGCGCCTTCGCGACATCCCAACCTTCGTTTTGCATCGATAGGGTCCGGAATCCGCCGCCAGGGGCAACAATCACGGCCGCTCCAGTGGCTTTGCCTTTTGGGGGAAGGAATGGCGTGAGCGTGGCTACGGTGACGTTTCTCGCAAAGACGCTGCCGTACTGTGAGTGCCAAGACTCTTCAACGGTCGCACCTGGCAACGGACCTGTTCCGAGCACGATCGCCGTCGGCTGCTTCGGAATCGCGATCGGGGTCATTTTGTCGTTTTGAGCTAACGCCGACATCGGGATTGCGAGGAGGCAAAATGCCACGGCGGCGTTAGCTAATGCTAGAGGGTTGCGTGATGGTCTTCGTTGCTTCACGATGCGATTAAAGGTCATGGGTGTTCCTGTTTTGACTTCTAGCATTGCCTTGCTATGGGCATGACGCTATGGAAAGAGCAGCTTTCGCCCCTCGTTCGTTGGTTTATATTACGGTAAATAACCCAGACCCGGCAAGCGTGGCCGGAATCTCGGCTTGAGTCGCATGTCTGTGAATGGAGTACTTTTGCCCTGCAACGCGCTCACGCTTTGCCGGGTACATACCGGTGGTGAATCACCAGCCCTTCCTGCTGACTCTCCTAGCATGGAGCGCGATCTCCGCGCTCGCCCATGCCGACGAGGCGACTTTCGACTCCAATGGGGTCAAGATTCGGTACGTCACCGAGGGAGAAGGGGAGGCGGTGGTGCTGATTCACGGCTGGATGAGCGACGCTTCAATGTGGGGGCCGAAGCTCTCGCCGCTCGCGGGATTCAAGTTGGTTGCGCTCGATTGTCGGGGGCACGGAAAGAGCGACAAGCCTCACGATCCGGGCAAGTACGGCGCGGAAATGGCCGCCGATGTTGTTCGGCTGCTTGACCATCTAAAGATCAAGAAAGCCCACTTGGTCGGCTACTCCATGGGTGCGTTCATCGCTGGCAAGGTCGCGGCGACTCAGCCGAAACGTGTAGTCAGCCTCGTTTACGGTGGCCAAGCGCCGCTGCTGACCGGAGAAGCGGGAGCAAAGGAGATCGATGTTTTTGCCCAAGCGGTCGAGGACGGGACAGGGCTCGCGCCATACCTGATGTACGTCCGACCCGAACTGACGCAGAAGACGGCAGAGGCGTACGCCAAGATCGCCTACGACGGGAAGGATGTGAAGGCGTGGGCGCTCGCCGGAAAGAGCTTCCACGGGCTGGAAGTCAACCTGAGCTACCTGAAAAAGGCCAAAGTTCCAACCTTATTCATTCACGGAGACAAAGAGGAAGAATCCACGAAATCGCGCGTTGCGAAACTCGTGAAGGAACTGCCGTGGTCCACGCTGAAGATTGTGGAGAACGCGGACCACACTACGACTTTGGCGAAACCGGCATTCGGCATTGCCCTCGTGCAGTTCCTGCTGGCGAACAAGTCGAAGAGTTAGCCTTTTCGAGCTGCTTCGATGGCGGCGACGTCGATCTTTGACATTGTCATCATGGCTTGGAAAGCTCGAGCCGCTTCTTCGCCACCTGCCTCCATCGCTTCGGTGAGCGCGCGAGGGGTGATTTGCCATGAAATTCCCCATTTGTCCTTGCACCAGCCGCACTGGCTCTCTTTGCCGCCATTGCCAACAATCGCGTCCCAAAACCGGTCCGTTTCTTCTTGATCCTCGGTAGAGACCTGGAACGAGAAAGCTTCGGAATGCTTAAAGGCTGGCCCGCCGTTGAGGCCCATGCAAGGAATACCCATCACGGTGAAATGGACCGTGATCACGTCGCCACTCTTACCGCTTGGGTAGTCGCCGGGGGCGGTGTTGATCGAAGTGACGTGACTGTCAGGAAAGGTAGCGGCATAGAACTCGGCCGCTTCTTTTGCGTCCTTTTCAAACCAGAGACAAATAGTGTTTTTCGGTTGCATGATCGGGACTTCCGGTTGCAGGTTTTGCGCAAGGTTTACAAACGCGAAGTTAGCGTACCGTCTTGCCAGTGCAGAATTGGCGAGTGCGTGATATGTTCCGACGGGGCGTCGTGACCGTTTTGTCTTAACGATGTCCTAACGCAGTTTCGGTAGCATGCTGCGCAATGTTCGCCGTCGCCGTTCTCGCTATTGCCTCCTCGGTTTCGTTCCACGATGGCCCGGATCCGCGTGTTGCCTACGATTTGCAGCCTCGTTACCTGCAAAATGGGTCGCTTAAGGCAAGGCTCGGGCCAGACGCGAAAGTGGCGGGAAATCCGGTTGAGGCGAAGACCCCGCTCGGCCAGTGCCTAAAGCTTAACGGCAAGGATGACGGATTCATCATCGCGGAAAACTTCCGCAATCATGCCGCGATGATGCCCAAGCAGAAGTTCACGGTTGAAGCTTGGGCAAGTATCAGCATGGGGCAGTCTTACGGCTCCTTCATGAGCGTGATTCAGGACAACGGCAACTTTGAGAAGGGATGGGTTCTTGGTCACGACGACAAGAACTTCACTTTTGCCCTCAGTACGACCGGTGCCGACGACGGCGACGGCAAGATGACATACCTTAAGGGCAAGACTCCATTTACGATCGGAAAGCTCTATCACATCGTCGGCACGTTCGATGGCGGAAAAATGCGGATCTACGTGAACGGGGTTCTGGACGGCGAATCCTCAGAGCAGTCCGGCGATGTCTTGTATCCGGAAAAGGCCCCTTGGACCATTGGCGTCTACAAAGATGACGACGAGAACTTTCCGCTCAACGGCCGTCTCGTCCAGGTGGCGATGTATGATCTCGTCGCGACCGAGGAGGGAGTTAAGCATCTCTTCTCCCACAAGAAAGAACTGGCGGATGCCCAGCCCGAGGTGCCAGTAGCGGCCGAATTCGATTGGGTGGTGAAGCCGTACCAGCAGTTGCCGCTTCCAACCGGAATTTCGATCCTTTGGGAAACCTCCCGCCCAGGAACCTCGGTTGTTCACTACGGCCCAAACAAGAACAGTCTCAAGCCTGCGACGGGAAGCATCGAAACGAACCCCCAAACGCTCATCCACAAGGTGCACCTCACTGGGCTTCAACCGGACAGTCACTACGTGTACAAGGTCGAAAGCACGGATGCCTCTGGCAAGAAGCTGGAATCAGGTCTGTTGACCTTCAAGACCGCCCCAGAGAGCGACCGCGCGATTCGCTTTACGATCTTGGGTGACACTCAGGATCAGCCGAAGGTGAACAACCGGATCGCGGAGCACATGTGGAACGAGCGGCCCGACTTCTTTATGATCGTTGGTGACTTAGTCGGAACGGGCGCAAACAAAATGCACTGGACCGACCACTTCTTCGGTTCAATGCGACCGCTCTTCGATCGAGTGCCGCTGATTCCCGTACTTGGCAACCACGAAGGGGATGCAAGGCTTTACTACGACTACATGCATGTACCTGCGCCGGAGTACTGGTACCAGTTCAAGTACGGTCCTGCCGAGTTCTTCGTTGTTGACTCAAATCGCAGCGTGGAAGCTGGCAGTGAGCAATACAAGTGGCTTGAGAAAGCGCTGGCGGGTAGCAAAGCAAAGTGGAAGTTTGTGGCCCACCACCATCCACCGTACAGCAGCGACGAAGACGATTTCGGCAATCTCTGGGAAGGTCAATCGACTCGAGGGGACGTTCGACTCCGAGACATGGTTCAACTTTACGAGAAGTACAAAGTCGACGTCGTTTGGACCGGACACATCCACTCGTACGAACGAACCTGGCCAATTCTAAAGAATCGCGCTTCTGAGAAAGGACCCGTGTACATCGTTTGCGGAGGTGGTGGTGGCGGGCTCGAAACGCATGGTCCAACCCGACCCGAATTTAGCAACCGCATTCGACATGGACACCACTATTGTGTTGTCAGCATCAACGGCAACACCTTCGAAATGAGCGCCTTCGACATTGAAGGCCGGCAGTTCGACGGGCTGAAAATCAAGAAGTAAGTCACGTCATCCGTCGGCTGGGCACAAAGTCTGCTCAGCCGACTTGTTCTTTGAGAACCCAGATAGAGTGATTCGGGTTCTTCATGGCGATTCTGCAATCTTGGCAAAATGCCGCCGCGCGGGTCGTGCTCCATCGCGCGGAACGTGGCGAGCAGAGCATTCGCGAAACGTGCCCGAGCACCCAGATTTGGCTCTTACTGTCAGGCGAATGGAACGAGCGCGGCGATGGCCGACGGGAAAGAGTTCAGCGTTATGACGTACGTCGGTACGCCCCGCGTCAGCCGTGCCGCCGAGTGGTTGATGAGGAATCGGTTGCGGTTGGGATCGAACTGTTTCAGCTTAATGGATCTCCGGTTTTGTCCCCAACCCAATTGCGAACCACTTGGCAAATTGCGGATCAAATATTGTCGGGCAGGGTAGATGACTTCCACTTGGAGGAACAGTTGGGTTGCTTTTCCGAAACGCCCGCGCTCTTGGATCATGAGAACGCCTGGCTCCGCGAGGCTACCGATATCGTTTACGCCGAATTCCGCGAGCTGTTGACGCTTGGCGGCATTGCGGCAAGGGTAGGCATCAGCCCGAACCATCTTTCCGCTTCCTTTAAGGCGGTGAATGGATTGCCGCTATCAAAAATGCTTCGTCGTCTTCGCTTAGAGGACGCCCTGCGGCGCATGGACTCTGTGCCTGACGCTTGGCTTGATGCCGGATTCTACGACGTCAGTCATTTCTGGCGGGCTTGCCAGCAAGATTTGGGATTGACGCCGCGTCAGATCCGGCGGCTGAAATCGTAATTTCTTACAAGACTGTGAATTGCGCTCGATGAAATACTCCAAGCGTGCTACCCGTTCTCTCCGCAATCATCTCGTTTCAAGCCGCCGACATTAAGTCGACCATCGAAGCCTTTGCCAACGCGACCATCCGCTATGATGTCGCAACTTTGGAGCGGCTAACGGATGCTCAGTTCGTAGAGGTGTCTCCGCTGGGGGACGTGGACCCACGAGAGAAGTTTCTTTCTTACTATCGCGTTCCGGCGGAGCAGCGCGGGTTTGCTCCCGACAAGGTCGAGTTCTCTGAATGGACGGTGCGGCAAGCCGGGGATTCCGTTGCCATCGCCATCTACCGCCAGAGCTTAGTGATCAAAGACCGAAAGATGAACTTCCGAATCACCACAGCATTGCAGCGAAAGGGTGCCCAGTGGTTGATTCTCTCCAACCATGTTTCGCCGTTGCGAAGCAAATAGAACCACCAGATCTGCACTGTCGACGCTAAGAAAAAGCGAGACTCCTAATCCAAGTCGTCGAGCTGCATTGGCTTGACAGGACCGAGTTACGGTTGCTAGAGTGGCGCTGGTACGGTCCTAATGAAAAAGTATCTTGCGGAGTTTATTGGAACGTTTTGGCTCGTGCTCGGTGGCTGCGGCAGTGCGGTCCTTGCGGCGGCATTTCCGGAAGTCGGAATTGGCCTGCTGGGGGTCTCGTTCGCCTTTGGTTTGACCGTGTTAACGATGGCGTACGCGATCGGGCACATCTCTGGCTGTCACCTCAACCCCGCGGTTTCGATTGGGCTTTGCGTCGCAGGGCGATTCTCATCCAAGGAACTGTTCCAATACATCGTCGCCCAGGTTTTAGGTGGCATCGCTGCGGCAGGCGTGCTGTACTTAATCGCTAGCGGCAAAGATGGATTTAGCTTGTCCGGCGGCTTTGCTTCTAACGGCTTCGGCGAGCACTCACCGGGTGGCTACGGAATGGTCGCGGCCCTTGTCGCCGAAGTGGTGATGACGATGATGTTTTTGTTCGTCATTCTCGGTTCGACCGATAAGCGGGCCCCCCAAGGCTTCGCGCCCATCGCCATTGGGCTCTGCCTCACGCTGATCCACCTTATCAGCATTCCGGTGACGAACACTTCAGTGAATCCAGCGAGAAGCACGGCAGTTGCGGTTTTCGTTGGAGACTGGGCCGTTTCGCAACTGTGGCTTTTCTGGGTTGCACCGATCGTCGGGGCAGTGCTTGGAGCGCTGGTCTACACGTTCATTGGTAGCGAAGAGAGCGCGTAGTCCGCGTGCGATTGATCCTGGGCGAAAATTGTGAATTGAACGGATTTCTGTTCACTTGGCAGAATCTGACTCCCATTTCGCTGAATCTGTGTGCGTCAGCCGACTAAAAACCCAGGCTTTCCAGGTGCTCTACCGCCCGAGCGAATACGGTGTCGTGTGGCTGAGCATCTAATGAGATGCCTCCGTATGACGGCAAATGGGCTCGAAGATAGTCACTGAAAAGCACACTGATTTCGGCTCTGAACACATTTGTTTCGCCTTCCCGGTTGGCATAGTTCTGAGCGATGTTTTCAACCGTGTCGAAAAGATAGATGGCGGAAACAGCATCGGTCGGAAAGCCTTCCAACACTTCGGGAAGCATATAGTCACCTTCCAAAATGACCGGTACGGGATCCTTGAGCCGCTCGACAATAATGCGCCTAAGGCCAGGAGTGAGCCGTCCTGCCGCCGCAATTGTCCGCTGGACAATCTCCACTTTGCTGGCGCCGTATTGCCCGATGAGTTCCCACCAAAAAAGTTCCGGAACTTGCTCGGGCGTGCAAAGAGCCTGAAGGGCGATGACGAGATCATCGACCTGGCTCACGACCCCGCCGAAATGCGAAGCAAGCTTGCATGCCAATGTCGTCTTCCCGACCCCGGATGGGCCGCCGACGAGAATCACCTTTCTCTTTTCCATCGCTCGTCAAACTACCCGCGCCAAGCCCTTGTCCGGCACGGCCAGCTTCGTTGAGGAAGTGCTCGAACTGACGACGTGCTCAACGCGATAGTTGTGTTGTGCCAAACAGCTACGGGAGTCCGGTTCAATGCTCTTTTTGCAGTTTGAAAACCCCGTAGGCACCGGTAGTGTCGACCGCGCTGCACATCTCTTTCCCAAGAAAAGCACCCTCGGCAGATGCTTGCGAAGCAGAAGTTGGGATACTTTACTTGGGAGCAGCATTGGCAAACTTTCTAGCTAACTTGAGTCCACGCAGAACTCGGTGCTACGGTATTGCCGGAGTTGGGGTCTTCCTCTTTGCCTTTTTGCCAGTTCCTTTCGGGATGGGCTTGGGACTCCTAATGTGGGACACTTTGCGGGGACATCCGAAGTGGAGGCACGGAACTCAACCCACGAAATTTGTCGGCCTCTGGGTTCGCGATGGGGCAGCGACTAGTCCGAACGTGGCACAAGCGTTCTATGTGATGCCAGACCGGATACTAGCGGACTTGGACGGCCTCAGGCAGCGGCTATGGCACTGCGAGAATAGCCGTCTTTTCATTGACACCTACTCATTGTGTGGCAATGCATATCCAGGCACCACTACTTCGGAGTACTCCACCAAATTTGTCGGGCCAGATCAGTTACTCATCGAAAATCGCGAAAACAAAGTGAGGGATCCATTCGCGGGCCGGTATCGTCGCTGGGAGATCACCGATCAACTTCGCTCTTACCTACTTTTGCTGCAGGACTCGAAGGATGATGCTGCGAGCATTAAGGCTTACCGCATACTTAAAACTATCAACCGGTTTGACCGCTTCTCGAAGCTGAAATAGCGATCAGGTGGCATCGTTTCCTGGCGGTGAAATCTGTCTCCGAGCGGCCGAATGTGACCGAGTCTCAGCAACTAAAAACGGCAGATTCGGTTACGACCACTGGTTAGTCCCGATCGGCCACTCACCTTGGCATCCTCAGTTCACGCAAAAGACAGCACTCTCGAGAGGCCGAAAAGCAAACCTGAAGTAGATGCTGGTACTGCAGAGTTTGAAAAAGTGATAAATTACGCCAGATGAAATTTCGTCCGGTTCACTTTTTGCTTGGCCTCGGTCTGCTCACCAGCATCGCATGCCTTGGCGGCACAGACTCAAGCGAGTTTCAGGTCAGCCCACGAGTGCGGCTCGCGTTTCTTGGCTCGCTAACCGGTGCCGCTGCGCTCTACCGTGTGGATGGAACTACGGAGATCGAGCTTGTGAGCATTACCGACAGCTCGACCCCGAGCGACTTCGTGTCCGTGGGCGAAATTCAGAACTACGCGGAAGCCGTTTCTTTACGGGTGAAGTCCAACAACCAGGTCCTCGAAACCCGGAGCTTCACGTTAACCGCAGGATCGAAAAATACCGTCGCGGTTGCGAGCCAGGGACAGACCGCACCGCGGATCCAGAATTTTCCAATCAGCCAGATTGCCGTACCCGCTGGCCAATGGAACATCGCGTTCGGGCACATGGCCATCGGCTACACGGGCGCAGTTGACGTCTACGTGATTCGGGGCACGGAAACGATTCAGACCGCTGGCCGCGCGTTTGCCAGCGTCGGACAATACGCTGGCACCACCTATCGCCTCGGCGACACGCCGGGCAACTCGATCGCCATCTGTCCCGCCGGAACCCGGCAGCCACTGGTTACCATTCCGTACCCGACCTCAACGGCCATCCCTGGCCGCCGGTTCACGGTGTTCCTTCGAGCAACCGGACAAGGCCAGGGCAGCCTGAGCACGTTCATCACGGCTGACTAGTCCGGGGTCGGCGTCTTTTTTCCGGCCGGGAACCGCAATCCCGGCCAGATCTTCCCAAGTTTCAACAGAAGCGATACCGCCTTCTTAACATGAAGATCAGACCGGCATTGACAGGCTGATCCTCTAGACAACGGCCCCAAACATTTTGCCGACCGTGGCTCAGACACGATTCCACTGACTGCAAACCGAAGACGCGATTCTTGCTCGATAAAAGTATTAGCTGGAGGTGAAAGACATCGGTAGGTTGGCTTGGCCAATCGTTTGGGATGAGCGTAGTGCCGGTCAACGTCGCGATTCGAAGGCTCTCTAGTTGGGAGGAATACTCCACTGCTTTTGACCATGTTAGACAGGAATGCATGAGTAGGCCCCGGTTACAATTTGATGTGGATTCTTCCGACCGTCCGACTGGTTCAATTTCTGGCCATCGTTTGTTCGTCGGCTTTTGCATTGATTTGAAGTCCACAGCGTCGATTAGACAGTGGGCCGAAAGCGCTTACGCTGGGCAGCCGGTGCGTCTGGTTGAAGCGAGTCAAATGCACTCGACGATCGCGTTCTTCCCATCGGTGACGGCCGAGAAGCGGCAGTGGATGGCAGAGATGGTCCGAAGTATCCAATGGGACCCTCTTGAAGCTCTAACCTGCGAAACGTACAAATTAGGCAGGGGAGCGCTCGCGTTGGGCTTTGAGTTGTCTGAAAACGTCGAGCTGCACCTCAACCGCCGCCTCTTGCGCGGCAGCTTCTTTTATGCCGACTATGAAAACCAGAGGGAAGGAGTTTCGTCATTGTACGACCGCCTTCGGAGCGAACCTCTGGGCCAGCTTATGCTCGCGCAAGGAGAGCCGGAGCTGGTGCGTCTGTATCGTGATCAACGTCATGGACCGATGCCGTTCCACGTGACTTTTGCGCGGTACAAGGAAAAAGCCTCGGAGTCGATCCCACTCCTACCAATGAGCGCGCTCGCGATCCAACTAACACGGGTGGCTCTGTTCGAAAGTCACCTTGGGCCAGCAGGCTCGACCTACGAAATCATCGCCGAATCGCACAGAGAGTAAGCAACAAACGAACAGAGCCGAGCGAACTTCTGGAGAGAACCCGACTGCACACGATTGCAAAGAGTGATGGTAGTATCTCTGCAATCGTGTGCAAAGCAGGTCCGAGAAGGGGGAATGAGGGTTGGTTACTCTTGAAGACATTGCGCTAAAGGCTGGCGTTTCCCACTCGACGGTGTCTCGGGCGCTTGCAGACAGCCCCCTTGTAAATCCTTCGACCAAAGAACGAATCCAAAACCTGGCGCGGGAAGCTGGTTACCAGGTCAATCAGGTTGCTCGGAACCTCAAGACCCGCTCCACGAAGACGATTGGCCTGGTTGTTCCAGAGGTTTCGAATCCGTTCTATCCCGAACTTATCCAACGGGTGGCCGACCACGCAAAGCTCGCTGGATACAGCTTGCAGCTTCACTTGAGCGCCGCGGACCAAGAGTCGGAGAGTGACTGCATCGCCTCGCTTTCGGCGAACCGGGCAGATGGTGTTCTCCTGGTGACTGGCGAGCGTGGCCTCGTTGCAAGAAGTCAGGTCAACGCCTTGACGGCCTCTGGAACGCCCGTGGTGATAATGGGCTGGGTGGAGGATTCTGACCACCTCGATTTAGTGGCGGGAGACGACTCTGCGGGAGGTCGTGAATTGGCCAGTCATCTTGCCGATCTTGGACACACCCGGATTGCCGTACTCGGAAAAGCTCCGCACCGAGGCGCCTTTGATCGATTGGTCGGTTTCGGAGACGTTCTCCGCGAAAGGGGCATTCCGCTGCCTCCAGCCATGTCCATCGAAGTGAAGAACGAAGAGGATGTGAGACTTGGAGTGACGCGACTACTAGCTCTGCCCGATCCTCCGACCGCGATCTTTGCGTATCAAGACTCCCTTGCTGCGGTCGTCTACCGGCAGTTGGAGGAAGCGGGCGTGTCGATTCCGAGCGAAATGACCGTGGTCGGATTCGATGATCTTGACCTCGCCACGTACCTTTCCCCGCGGTTGACAACCGTAGGTGCGCACATTTCCCCGCTGGCTTCGGCCTTTGTCAGCCTTCTAGTGGCTCGAATTCAGGGAACGCATCCCGAACCCGCTCCGCAGTCCATCATCGTCACCCCAAAGCTTATCGTCCGCGCATCGAGCGCTCCGCCAAGAACCCGAGGTTTCGCTTCGGCCGGCATCTAGTGAGTCAACCCATGTCAAATATTCACGCACGTTCGCTCGTCATCCTGGGAATTGCTCTTGCCGTAACTTGCACGGCGGTTCCGCAGATTAGAACGGTCAAGCCAAATACCGCGACGCGAGGCGCTTCTGAGTTGCTCGTTAATGGTGACTACAGCAAAGGAACGCAGGGCTGGACGCTCGAGCAAGCTGGCAACGCCAAGGGCGCTATGACCGTCGCGAAAGAGGGACCAGGAGGTGCGACCGCCCTCAAAGTAAACATCCAAAGCAAAGGTGAGCAGTCCTGGCAAGTTCAACTACACCAAGGTGGGCTGAAGATCGAAAAGGGTCGGAAGTACACCCTGACCTATTGGGCAAAGGCAGCGCGACCTACGGTCATCACCGTCAACTGCATGCAGAATCATGAGCCGTGGGAGCACCACGGGGCCGCGACAGAAGTCAACCTCTCCACTAAGTGGGAGAAGCGAACGTTCGCTTTCAGCGGACCTTGGGACGACAAGAACGCTCGAATCACGTTCACGAACTTGGCCACCGCTCCGGGCGCGAAATATTGGTTTTCCAAGGTTTCGCTGACGGCCGCACCATTCAAGACAGTGGCCGCTCCGAAGCCAGCGGTAAAAGTGCCGCCGCAAGCTTCCAGAGTCGTGGTGTGGGACGGGGAATCGGCGAAGAGTTTCGGCGGCTGGGCAAACCCACCAACGTCAACTTATGCAGCCAAAACAGGTGAGGCGCACAGCGGCGATACGGCGCTCGAATTCAAATTTGATGATGAGAACGTGTGGATCGGCTGCGGCTTCCACTGGTTCGGATGGAAGACCGGGACGAACGTCGGCACAGACATTCGCTCGATGACCCACTTGACCTTTTGGATCAAAGCCCAAGGAACTACGGGCGATCTCGATGCACAATTGCTTTGCAACGGAGACGTGCTCGATACACCCGAACACCACACGTCAAAGGCTCGAATAGCCCTGTACTCTCCGAACTACCGGGATGGGCAGTGGCACGAAGTCGCCATTCCACTCGCAGACCTCGTCCAGCCGGAAGGCTTTGATCCCAAGATCGTCAGCCAGCTTGATCTCGGGATAAATCCCAGCGGCAAAGTCAGCGGGAGCTTCCTGATCGACGACATTGCCGTTGAAAATCGCGGAAGTGCAGCGCAAGGGCTACGCGTGGTGGGCAACCAGTTGAGAGATTCAAGCGGCAATGTTGTGCGCTTGCAAGGCGTGAATGTGCCGAGCTTGGACTGGAGTCCAACCGGTGAAAACGTCATGCAGTCGATCGACGTCGCGATCGATGATTGGAAAGCGAACGTTATCCGAATCCCGCTTACCCAAGACCTCTGGTTTGGGTACGAGAAGGGAAAGCGAGCGGCGGATCAAGGTGAGGCGTATCGAAAGATCGTCGACAACATCGTAAAGAAAGTTTCGGCAAAGAATTGCTACGTCCTTCTTGACCTGCACTGGTCTGACGCGGGCAAGTGGGGGCAAAACGTAGGGCAGCACAAGATGCCGGACATGAACAGCATCGTGTTCTGGAAGGACTTCGCCAAGCGGTACGCAAACAACCCTGCTGTTTTGTTCGATCTCTATAACGAACCGCATAGCGTTTCTTGGGACATCTGGCAGAAAGGTGGGCAAGTTGAAGATGCGAGCAAAGGTGTTTCATACCGTTCCCCGGGAATGCAAGCCTTAGTCGACACCGTCAGATCAACTGGCGCCAAGAATGTGGTTGTTGTTGGTGGACTAGACTGGGCCTACGACCTTCGAGGGGTTCTTGATGGTCACGGACTTAGTGACAAAGCCGGTAACGGCATTGTCTATGCCACGCACATTTACCCTTGGAAAAAAGACTGGGACGCAAATGTCACTCCCGTTATCGCGAAGCATCCGGTACTCGTAGGTGAGGTGGGTACGAAGCCATGGAAGCAAGGCGACCCTCCCCATGAGAACGTTTACACCGAAGAATGGGCGCCGGCGGTTATGGCGTATATCGAGAAGCACCAACTGAATTGGACTGCTTGGAGTTTCCACCCATCCGCTAATCCTTGCCTCATCACCGGCTGGGATTACTCTCCTACTTCGTATTGGGGAGCCTATGTAAAGAAGGCCCTAACCGCGAGGAAGGGGGAGGAAAGTTTCGTCTGGCGGAGCGACTGTTCAAGCGAATCGAGCTTTATAAACTCGAACCAACGTCTGATCTCTGGGCATTACGGTTACGAGCCAGATCCTGCGGTTCCGAAAAGGGGACTCGTTTTCGCGGGGCGGCTAACACCAGATCTCAAGGTGGAAGATCCGGAAAGCGTTCATCTCCACCCGGAGATCACCTTTGACCGATTCCGACCCGGCAGTTCCAAGGTCACATTCGACGTCAAGGTGAGCGATCTGGATCCTGTGGAGCTCGGCCCTTACCGCACCAAACCTTGGCTGAACCTGGTCACCCTGTTCGACGAGACCGTTCCGGCCGGAGGAACAGGGTGGCGTCCCTCCGTGATGGTGAACTTGGTTGGATCACCCGGAAAGTACCAGGTCCAAGGCTATTCAAGGAGCACGTTTTATCCCGTGCCTGACGATGGCCCGGAGTTCGTTCTCGGGAAGTGGACCCAAGTCCGCGTGGAGACGGACGTAAACAAAAACGAAGTCCGCATCTATCTGGATGGCAAGCTTGCTTCGGCTGGTCCCTACATGGGAAAGCCAGGCCTCGCCGGCGCTCACATGGGACTCTACACGAACCGCCTTATGACGCGGGCGACATTATTTAACGACGATATCGAAATCAAGATCAACTCTAGATAATCCAGGAATCGTTAGATTCGAACTGCATCAGGAAAAGAAAAACAAATGACAACAAAGGCGGACATTCGAGGAAAGTGGGCACTAGTGACCGGCGCAAGCCGCGGTATTGGAAGACAGGTGAGCTTAGGGCTAGCTGATCATGGGTGCAACGTGGTGTTGCACAGCCGTAACGTTTCAAACACCAACGCTCTGGCGGCGGAACTGACCAGTAAGGGCGTGGAAGTGAGGCAAGTTGAAGCCGAGTTGGCCAGCTCAGCCGACGTATCTGCGATGCTGAAAGAGCTGCTACTCAACGGCCCTCGCATTGACATCGTTTACAACAACGCGGCGATTATGACTAGCTACTACAGTGATTGGCTCACTGTTCCAGCCGACGACTTAAGACTAAGCTTTGAAGTGAACGTGACTGCTCTGATCCATATCTGCCACGCACTAATTCCAGGCATGGTTGGTCGAGGCTGGGGTCGAATCATCAACGTGACATCCGGAATTGCCGACCAGCCGGAACTCATCGCCTATGCAGTATCGAAGGCCGCCGTTGATAAGTTCGTGTACGATACGGTGGGCAAGCTGGAAGGTACGGGCGTCCTCATGAACCTGCTCGATCCAGGCTGGCTGCGAACCGATTTGGGCGGTCCCAATGCGCCGAATTCGGTGGAATCGGTTCTTCCCGGCGCGCTCGTGCCTGCCCTCATCAACGACGGAACGGCCGGAAAGCTGTTCCGAGCGCAGGACTACGCCGGTACTGAACTCTAAAGTTCCTGGCGTGATCGATTCGATGGAACATCGCCTCGCTGGGTGACCGTTGCGCGGCAGAAGTGAGAAAGCCTCGGCGGCAATCTCGCTTCTGCTGATGAGTTCAATCCCGATTTTGCTTTCACATGTGTCGGGCTACGGAAGCCGTCTGTGCTCTGCGTGCTCGAGCTCCGAAAGACGTCCTAGCAGGGCTTGGAATCCCTCAGAAAATATCATGCGAATCATGACTCAGTTCGTCGGATGCGCAGGGCAATAAACTTGCTGTGAGGGTTGTCGTTCTCGATGTGAACACGGGGTTGGCAAGGGGAGAATTCTTTGGCAAAGTCGTGACCATTTCTCGGCTTCCGCCATCTCCAGGAACGCTGGACAAAATAGAGCAATTACTCTAAAAATCTGGTAGAGTAAAAGCTCTAATGCTGATTCACGTTCACTTCTCAACGGGGAAGCCATGAAATCTTGGCTCGCAGCTCAGATTGCGGCGCAGCTGCGGCGTCCGCACGGATGGCTCGCTCCATTGATGGGGCGGGTGATGAATCGCGGCAACCGCACGCTTTACTCTCATGCGATTCGCAGCTTGCAAGTGGGACCGAATGCGAAAGTTCTTGAAGTTGGGTTCGGCAACGGCAGTCACTTTCGCCAAATCCTGGACCTCGATCCAACACTACACCTCACTGGAATTGAATCTTCTGCGGAAATGCTCCGGCTAGCCGAGCGAGCCTTTCGAAAAGAAATTGACAAGGGTCGAATTGAGATCTTATCCGCAGATGGTGACCTGCCGTCGGGTTCCTTCGATGTCGCGCTCGCCGTCAATGTGATCTACTTCTGGCAGGATCCCCATGAAAATCTTGCCGAAATTCGCCGCGTCCTCAAGCCCGGTGGTCGGTTTGTCATCGGGTTTCGGCCGTACGAAACTCTGGCCTCTATGCCGTTTACGCGGACCGAGTTCAACCTGAGAACAGAAAGTGATTGGCGCGAGCGGTTACAGGTGGCCGGGTTCGAGATCGAGAGGGAAGAAACAGTCTCGGCTGCGGCTGGAGAATTGCCGGGTCTTGTTTGGACGGCCAAACCATGCAAAGTGTGAAAACGACTGAATATCCAAAGTTGTATTCAAGCTGGTTCTATTTTCATGGTCCCTGACCTTGGGATCTTTTTCGGTTGACCGGGAGGTGGTTTGTCCGTTAGGATCGAAAACCGGAAGCCCAAGAGCTGGATCGTGAATCCGAGTGAATCAGCGAGCTTTGCCACGTTATGAGGATGTTCAGACGCAACTACGACAAAGGTGTCATTTGGTGGGTGGCGAGCCAAGACCGTTCGCTTGCGTCGAAGTCACCTGATTGCCGAAATGCATGAACTCCCGCGGATCCTTCTTTCGCGGCGTTACCGTTACTCGGTCAAAGTGGATGCCTTCGGCGTGCCGGAAAAAGAACCCGAAAGCGGGAAAGTGCTTGACTCCGAACCAGCCGGCGTCCGGGTAGCCGGTTTCGCCTTCGGGAACCTGAATGGTCCTTGCCGATTCTGGAGCATCTCCGGCGGCGTCAAGCGTGATGTTAGATAACAACAAGTCGCGTACCGGGAAGCCGGGGACGCCCGAGATCATGGAGCCTCGAGCTCCGTTGTCTTTGCCGGTGATGTTGCGGAGAATCACTCGCTCAAGCTGTCCGGTGACGGGCCGTGGGTTTCCAGGGATGGTTCGCCCCCGACTCCCGCGTCTGATAAAGATAGGTGATCCAGCGCGGCTGATGTCGATGTCTTCGCAGATGATGTTTTGAACGTTCCCGCCATCAACGGTTGCCCAAGTGATTCCAGACGTCGCCTGTCCGTTCTCAATTCCGCCTAGGCGGCAATTTCGAACGAGCACATTACGAAAGTCGGCCTGGGTATCCGTACCAAACTTTAAGGCATTGCAGTAAGTAAAGAAGTCTGAGTTTTCAACCAGCACATTCTCGGTTGGCCGCATGCTTGCCGCCTTGAAGCACATAGCATCATCGCCAGAACGGACCTTGCAGTTTCGGATAATAACGTTTCGGCAGCCATCAATATCAATTCCGTCGTTGTTGCCATTCACGTGGCTGTCAACCGTAACGCTGTCCAAGATCACATTGCTGCACGCAAGGTAGTTCTGCATCCAGGAGGCGGCGTCCTTAAGCGTGATCCCGGTGACGGTGACGTTTTCACATTCAATGATGCGCATCAAAAAGGGGCGTCCGGTTACGGCAGTGATCGTTGTCGGACCGGGAAAGTTCTTTTGCGATCCTCGACCGTCGATTTGCCCTTCACCACGAATCCCTATGTTCTTACATCGCTCCGCATAAATCAGCGACTGCCGCAGATTCATGTTGGAGTCCATCACGGTGAACGTCTTTGGTACGCGATCAGGGTAGTCAGCTTGATTGAGACTGCCCAGTAATCGACTCCCCTTCGAGACCTCAAGCATCACGTTCGATCGGAGATCGATCGTGCCGGAAACAAAATCCCCTCCTTGTAGCAGGACAACTCCACCGCCACTCTCATGGCACTTATCAATGGCGCGCTGGATGGCCGCGGTCGAGATCGTTTTCCCGTCTGGAATCGCACCAAATTGAGTGACCGAAAACACCTGATCTGGAACGACCCACGGCCGAAGCGTAGATTGAAGTTGGGCGATGGCCCGATAGACCTCGGCTTGCGTCGGGTCAACCCACGCCGGAGTTCGGGAATCCTGAATCTTTGAGGTGTCGCCGCCTTCTGACTTATAGTTGAAAGCTGTGGCGGAAGTGCACGTGATGTCCTTGATCGTCTTTTGCGGCGAATCTTTAAAGAATCCGTGTAGCTCTCCGGCATTTCCCGAGACCAATACTTTGTCCAGCGTCAGCCTGCTCGCATCGTCGGTTACAAATGCAGGTCGAAAGTCGGGCTGTTGCAAACCGAAAGTGGAGTTTCTGAAGGTGATGCCATCTGCATGCCGGACGTAAAGCGCCCAAGCGGGTAGCTCACCCCACATTGAGAACTCTGGATAGCTTCCGTCCTTCTCGGGAATCTCACTGATGCGATCTAGCGGAACGTTTGCGTGACCGGCGTTCCCTCCGCCGCCATAGGAGATCTTGATGTTCTCGGCAACGACATCTTGCACTGGATATCCCGGAATGCCAGCAATGGAGGCCGGAATTAGATTGTGTGGCTCGCCAATCTCGCGATGGTAGTCCTTCGGGAGGGGCGGAACCTGAACGTCAAAATCGCGCAGTCGAATGCGCCGGATGTAGCCTGGAGATCGCTTCTTGTTACGGTGCCCCAGGCGGACAAAGATGGCGTTGCCCGTATTCGTCGCCTTCAAGCGTTCGACGGTAACGTCCTCAATTTCGGCGCCATCCACGCTCTGAATTGCTACGGCAGATCGGTACGTGTCTCGCACTACGACATCGGAAATGTAGATTCGCTTGAATCCGATATGTGAGGCGGTGCCAAATTTGATGGCGCTCGCTCGGGAGGCCAGCTTCAGTCGGGATGCGACGATGTCGGAGCAGCCAGCCCCAAACGGTTCGGACTTTAGGCAAAGGGCGTCATCTGCCGAGTCAAAGTCGCAGTCGTAAATCTCGACACGCCGACAGTCCACGAGGTCTAGCCCATCGTTGTTCCAATACTTCGTGCTCCGCACCTTAACGCGGTGGAACTTCATCTCCTCGCAGTCGCGATAGGTCTGCACCCAGTTCGCGCTATCGGCAAGCGTGATGTCTTGGATGGTTACGCCAACACACTTTCGCAGTTCGATGACCTGCGGCCGCACGATTTCGCTCGGTCGAGTGTAGGGGCCGTAGAGGTGCTGCTCCAGTTTGCCGGCCTCGTTCATGGCGTATGGATCGAGTTCGGTCGGGTTTCCGGTTGGGCCAATGTAGGAAAGCTTTTCGCCCTTCCTGATCGTGGGAAAGTACTCCAGGAAGCGGCGATTGGTCTTGATTTCGGCGAACCTTTTCTCGAGCTCAACTGAGTTGCCATCGATCTTTCCGAGTCCCGTGATCTTGATATTCTTGCAGTTAGTGCCAATGATGAGAGCCGGCCAGTTCCCGCGTTGGTAATGACTTAAGTCGGAGGACCCTTTGAGGGTAGCTCCTTGCTGCAGATGGAGCGTAACACCACTCTTGAGCTGCACCGTTCCAGATCGAAAAGTGCCAGCTGAAAAATCTACGGTACCGCCCCCCGCTCTTTCTGCTGCATCGATCGCGCCCTGAATCGCTCGCGTCGCTATCCGCTTGCCAGACGCGTCTGCCCCAAAGCTGGTGACGGAGAAGACGGTTGACCGCTGCGGCAACGGCAGGGCAGGGTTGGTCAGGATCAAAAGGGTGGCGGTGAGCACGAGCATAGCGGTTTGGCTTCTTTGTCGAACCGATTCGACAAGCGGAATCTTACCATGCCTAAAGTCGGGTTTCGGCTGTAAGGGAATGGGCTACGGACTGGCTCCTGCGTGCAATGGCGACACTGAATCATCTGTCCGCGCAGTCAGTCGGAGGATGCGGAGCCATCAAGATTTTCAAGCTGCCATCCCCAGAGTCCGCGCATTGATTCACATTCCGTGGGATCGACGCACCAGTCAATCGGGACCAAGAGGCAGTGCTCAACGGACAAAGCCCAATCGGCTTGGGCCTGTTCCCAAGAGTAAGTCGATTGATTGAGCGTTTCGAGCCAGTGTCTCAGGATCGCCTCTTCGTGCTCTTTCCGGAAGCATTGATTCCACCAAGGTGCGATCGAATAGGCAAGGTCATACACGGCAACGCCGTACGGCGTCACTCCGTCCAGCGGTTGCCGGTCCAAAAAGTAGACCGGTTTGTCTTGACCCTTTGGGGTCAGAACATTGGTCGGATTGACATCGCCGTGCAACACGGACATGCCCGCCGGGTTACTCCAACGCTCGGTTAGGGCGACCTGAAGTTTGGCAAACCGCTCAGCGTAAGCCCTTCCGGTTGCGGCTTCCATATGGGCTGCACCTTTTTGTAGCCTGGCGAATTCGGGTTCCCACGATGCTGGATCCTTTGCTGGTCGGCTTTCCCAATAGTGCCCGTGCATTATCGCAAAAGACTCGGCAAGGGCTAGGCCATGTTCTAACGTCGGTGGTATGACCTTGCGATCCTGAAAATCATCGGAAAGGTCATCGAGCAGGATGCAGTAGCCCCATCCCGGTTCGTAATCCGCAGCGTAGCAATTTACAAGCGGGGCAGCGGGCAAGTTGACGTAATCCTGTAAGTAGTAGTCCACTTCAGACTTGCCACTTTGCGGGTGAGAACAGATCTTTAGCCAGAGTTTGCGACGGGTTCCGTCAGAAAAGGTGGTCAAGATGCGTGCGTGCCGTGCCCAATTGCTCTCCTCGGTTTGCATCGAGAACTCCACAACATCTTTTCCGGTGACCTCTGCGAGCCAGTTTGAAGTCACTTGATCGAAGCTCTTGATCATTCCTGCCGCCGTCCGCGCTCGCATACTACCTGTCCTCTTTCTAGGGCCGGTGAGGTCAGATCGAATCTGCAATACTTACTTTCAAGCACTCCGGACTCAAGACATATGTCAAACCACCTTCTTCCACTGCCGATTGACTCATATTTCGCCGCCAAGGAAGGCGCTGACATCGAAGCCGCGCTCACGTGTTTTTCGGAAGGTGCGATCGTTCTGGACAACGGGGAAGACCTCACTCTCGAAGGAATCGGGTCCATTCGCGACTGGATGACTCGAACAATGTCCGAATACAAACTCAGCTCGGAAGTCGTCTCCGTGCAGGAACAAGGCGTGACGTATCTGGTTGGCGTAGTCGTATCGGGCGAGTTTCCGGGAAGCCCATACAAGTTTGAGTATCGCTTTGAAGTTCAGGACGACAAGATCAGCAAGCTCACGATTGATCCAATCGGATCGCTTGCTGATTAAAGTCTCTGGAGTTGCTCCTCATTTTCGACTCGGCGATGCCTGCCATGCTTGTCGAGTTACGATTGGCACGTAGCCGTATTCGAAAGCTTTCGGCGGCTTCACAATCAGCGCCGGATCGATGCTTGCAAGCTTTCCGGTGGTATTCGGTGGCAAGTAGTTACGGTCCTTTTTCCAACCTCGATGGATCTTCTCCACTCGCTTCTGTAAAGCTTCGCGTTCCTCTGCCGAGAGGTCGGCGTTTAACAATGCCGGTTGATCCGCAAAACGGTACCAATAGTAGGTGATCTCGCTGCCGTCGCCAAGATTACGCTTGAACGGCCCAGCGGCAGGTCCCGGTTTTTTCCAAGGCGAACTTGCTTCGACTGGTGTTACGTATGGCTCTTTGGTCCGTTTAGGGGCAGGGAATTTGGCTTCTAGTAGTCCGGTCTCGGTAGGCACTTCGCTCGGTTTCACGGCCACCCAGCGCTGCTTTGAATCTGCCATTTTGGTCAGCTGGTAGTACTCAGGCAGGGTGAGCACCGCGGAGTCGGCAGACTGACTCAGGAGTTCACGTTTCCATTGAATCCCATAGGTATGCCGGTCAATCGCGATGGGTGTCGCGTAGGATGCCCAATCAACTTCGGGTGCGTTTTGTCGGTCTCCGCCAGGTAGGTAAATTTGCCAGGTCGAATATCCACCGCCTTTGAAAGTGTGGATACTGGACGCCGAAGCCGGAATCGCACCTGGGACAACTTTGTCGCCCCCAAACCAGCGATCCACCTGGCTCCAAAGCGCGGATTTCGAGTACGCGGTGATCTGATGGATTAACGGAGCGTTTTTGCTCGAAGCGTCTGGAAAATGGGTCGGCGCAACTCGCGCGTAAGTCACCCCACTCCGGTCCTTTGCGACCATTGCAGGAATATGCTGGGTCTCCATTTGGACCGCTTTGTTCGGTTCCGAGGGACGGCTATCAAGAAAGAGACCCGCGAGTTTCTCATTCTCAGCCGAGGCCTTCGACCAGAAGTAAGGGGTGAAGAAGGCAACCGGTCCCTTGAAGTTCGCCGTGTTCAGGAAGAGCGTCCAGCAGTTGTTGCCGGTTGGGACCGCTTTGCCCGCGGTGCGAGCCTTAGGTTCGGTGAGAGGCAAGGGAAGATAGCCGTAACCGAACAATTCTCCTCGGGTTCCTTGTTTCAGATTGAGCCCATCTGGCGGCCAGATCACCCAAGGGCTGAGTTGGGCAACGCCGTAAAGCCCGGTTGGATTTTTCCAGTCGCGTCCTTTGCCGGCACCCGGGCCGTTTGCCCATTCCGCAAAATTGAGGGTGACTCCACCCATGATGAACTTTGGCGTTTTGGTCGCGAATCTCGTATCTCGCCACCACCCCAAGCCGCCTTCGATGTCGGTGTAGTGGTCCTTCGGGCCTTCACCATCAAACTGCGGAAACATCCAAGTGCCAAACAGCCCGCTCTGGAAATCTGAACCAGGATAGGTTTCAAGCAGCGGCCACGCTGAAACGTACATTGAGAACCCGGCATTGAATGATCGATCAACCTGTTCGTGAGGCACGATCAGATACCCGGCCATTTCCGTCAATTGCGGCGAGTTCTGTCGAGTCGTAGAAAGCCCGATGGCCAAGCTCAGAAGGCCGATCATCGCATTTTCCTCTTCAGCAGATTGACCATTGCTTTGCCCATTCCATCTCCAATCAGATAGTAAGTCTCGCCGTTGTTGTTCCAATGGTAGATTTGGTCACTTGGCGACTCTTCAACGGGCCGCCAGAATGCTCGCGTTCCCACGAATGCGACGTTGTCTTTGAACTCAGGATAACTCGCGACCGCAGCTTGAGCGCGCATGAGCGCCAGCGCCGTTTCGTCCTTTTCCTGAAAGCCACCCATGCCAGTCTCGGCAATGACGAACGGCAGATTTGGCGCTTTCAAATCCTTTCGGATATCTCGAATGAAGTTGCCCATATTGCGCTCGTACTCCGCAACGAACTTCTCGTCCACGCGGTCATTCCAGCCTTGGTGCCAGCCAAATCCGACGAGCTCGACCGATCGCCCCTTCCACGCTGGAAAACGGGTTCCGATCTGTGCGATCGCTTCGCGGCCTAATTGAATCAGCTCGGTGTAAGTTGGGCCAACCGTGCCCTTCGAGCTGGGAGGGCGAAAGTCAACCGCCAGGCTCCGCCCGCCCCAAGCAATCTTGATCAGGAGAACGGGTTCGCGCAGTGCGTCACCGACCACATGACCAAAGCCAAGTTCCGGTCCAATGCAATCTGGACCGGCCGCGTACCCGGTCGTGAGCTTGCCATTTTGTTCGAAGTACTGGATCCAGACGTCGTCTCGTTCGCGCCACTTGCCGTTCTTGTCTGTCAGGTGCTTGAACTTTCCTTTCGAAATCGCTTCGCGCAGGCTGCCCTTGCCTCCATTTCGCTCTGGGTTTGACTCAAAGAATCCGTGCCCAACCATGTTCGATTGGCCGGAGAGGATGAACACCTTGATGGGGCGAGTTTCCTGGTGGGCAGTTACCGCCAAGAGAGAAAGCACAAGACACGCCGACATAGTCGGAACTTACCCTTGGTTGGCAGTGCGAGGAGCAGTGATCTTTCGAGCGAAAGAACGAATCTGAGCAGACATAATGGAGCCAAGCCCTGCTCCCAGACTTTTCGGCTATGGTTACATTTCTACTCTTTGCTGGACTCTTGGTTGGATTCTTGCTGGTCCTTCGTTTTGGGGCAATGTGGGGTTGAGCGAAAGGGACCGCAACCCGAGACGCGCGGTTCCACGACAATTGAGAGCGCCGTGTTCGCATTGGTCGCGTTCTTCATCGCGTTCAGCTTTTCCTCGGCTCAGACGAGGTTAGAAGGGCGAACGCAGCTTCTGATCGAGGAAGCCAACAGCTTGAGCACGGCATACCTGCGCCTTGACCTCTGCAATCCCGACGATCAACCTAGACTTCGGTCGCTCTATGCGAAGTACGTCGTCTTGCGGATCGATGGAACTCGGCTCCTTCCCGATACAAATGCGGCACAACAGCCGTGGAGAGAAGCCGAGTTGGTGGGCAGCGAAATTTGGAAGCTCAGCGTAAAAGGCACGAAGGCTGGTGGTTCAGAGCGAATACTAGTGGTTGGGGCAACTAACGAGATGCTGGATGCGGCCACTCGACGATCGAGAAGCGCCGAGGTCCACGTTCCGTGGCTCATTCTCGCCGCCTTAGTTGTAATGAGCGCCCTGGCCGCCCTCTTGGCTGGCAGGTCATTTGGCTCCAAATCGAAACATCCAGACTTCCATCAGTGGATCTTGGCCGGCACTTTTGCGCTAACCCTAACCATCCTGATCGATCTCGATCACCCTCGGCTTGGCTTCATTCGCATGCCAGCCGGCGACGCCGCCATGACCGCCGTTCAGCAGGCGATTGACAGCGCGTCAGAGCAGCAGTGACTGGAGTGTGCCGCCTCTAGAATCGCACCCGTACCGCTGCATAGAACATCGGTGGAAGCGCCAGTGTCAATCTCGCACTCCGGTTCCCGGATTTCGGGACCTAAAGCTTGTCTAAAGTAACCTTGTGTACGTGTTCAGCACCAGATTGCTTGACGAAAGTACGTGGCCAGCATTTGCAAAGCTGGTCGAAGACAACGGAGGGATTTTTGGCGGTTGCTGGTGCATCGCTTTTCATCTAGACCCTTCCGGGCCAAAGGGACAATGCAAGCCATACCGTGAAACGAAAGAGAGGCTGGTTCGGGAAGGCCGCGCCCAGGCAGCGCTAGTGTTCGAAGGAGAAATCGCCCTTGGCTGGTGTCAATTTGGGAGAACCGAAGACCTCCCAAACATCAAGAATCGAAAGAACTATGAAGCTGGATTGGACGAAGTTCCAGACTGGCGACTGCCGTGCTTCTTCGTAGGCAAAGGCTATCGCAAACGCGGAGTCGCCAAGCTCGCACTCAAGGCAGCGCTAGAAGAAATTGCCCGTTTGGGCGGCGGCACGGTCGAGGCTTACCCGTATGATGTGGAGGCGGTGAAGACCTCAAGTTCATTTCTTCACGGCGGCACGGTTCGAATGTTCTTGGACGAGGGCTTCGAACAAGTCCGCCAAATTGGCAAAAGCCAGTGGGTGGTCAGGAAGACCGTGAGGTCGAGGCATTCGACCTCCGGCTAGTTCTTTCAGGCGGGCTTCGGTGAGGAGGGCCCAAAAGTCTCTTATTTCTTGACTTCTAAGACCAGCACCCAGTCCAACTGTTCCTTTGTTCGCGGAGGGTCAAACGGAACTTTATCGCCAGAAGATACTGGGAATGGCTTCCCATATTCACCGCTTCTTGGATCAAACCAGCGACCAGTTACGGGTCTTTTCCGAAGGCGATTCACGGCTATTTCAAGCCGATCACCGGTCGGCGTGTAGATCATTGCCCAGTTTCCATCGCGGTCCTTTAGCGCGGCAAGATGTTCGTTGGGAGAATCCGGATTAGGCGAGGCAATCAGTCCGAGTTCGGGTGTGCGAGTCGAAGGAGAGTGCGATTCGATGAGCCGTCGCATGTGCCCCATCTGCCGGGACCCTGGCAACTTCATCGCTTCCCGCCAATGGATGCCAATCGTCCAATGTGCCTTGCCAGCGCCATCGTGGTGGAATTCGTAAACTTCGCAAGCGCCATAAGTGTGGCCAGCAGCGCCAGAAAAGACGCTTTGATATGCCTGTCTTCGAACATCAAAGTCCTTTATAACTCGCACATTTGGTCCGTATGGCAGCAGAGCATTGGTGATGTTTTCGTACGCTGCCTCGCCGTCCAGCACCGGTTTGATCGGGGTTTTCTCGTAGTCTCCCAATGTAAGGCGATATGCCGGAAGGTCTGCATTGTGCCCCGACTGAATCATGTTGAAATCGAGCCATCGCTCCTCATGGAAGAAGCG
This sequence comes from bacterium, assembly GCA_027485645.1. Taxonomy (GTDB): domain Bacteria; phylum Armatimonadota; class Fimbriimonadia; order Fimbriimonadales; family Fimbriimonadaceae; genus Fimbriimonas. Next base: position 579,049 of record JAIXQR010000007.1, on the reverse strand, counting down.
AGAGGAAGTCTGGCCGCCGGCCGGATGATGTGTCATCAACTGGTCAGGCCGACCGGAACTTTTTTCGAGTTCGAAGGCAAAGGCGCGAATTACATCGGCCCAACCGTTCGGCCAACGGTCGGCACCGAGCAACCAGAACATTTGGCGCTTACCAAACCTTTTCCCAAGGTAGCGCGCATAAGCTTGGTGCTTCGCAACTTCATCGGGGCCAGGTTCCGGAAGACCAGAAAGCCAGAAGGGCACAACCGCGGGATAAAACCCTTTACTAACAATCCGATCCAGGACCTTCTCGACATGGTCAAAGTACCGCGGATTTGGCATAGCCATATCGTCATTCAAGTACGGCCTTTCGCCACTTAGGTTTCCATTGCGGCGTGCGTCCCATGGCACAAGGATGAGCTGAATTACGTTGAACCCTTTACCTTTGCGGTCGGCCAGATACTCGTCGATTTCAGCAAATGTAAGACGCGTCGTCATCGTCCAGCCGGTATCAGCAAGCCAAAAGAATGGCTTGCCATCGGACGTCACAAAATTACGTCGGTCCGAGCTGACTCTAATGGGCTTGAGCTCTGCTCCAGAAACGCACGCGAGAGCAACCAGAGAGATGGTGGATATGAGTTTCATCGGATTCGGCTCCTAACAACCTTCCCGTCCTTCCAAACGATGTCGACCGTCTTGCCGCCTCTGGCCCGCAGTCCGCGGACGGAGCCGTTGGCTGCCCATGCTCGAGGTAGGCCGGGTAGGAGTTGGATTTCACCTGTATGGCTCTGCACCAGCATCTCGGCGATTCCGGCCGTCACGCCAAAGTTGCCATCAATTTGAAAAGGCGGGCATGCACAGAAGAGGTTTGAATAAACGCCGGGTCCGTGTTGAATTTTTGAGTCATTAACTGCGGTTGGATTCATGAAATTAAGGAGGAGTTTATGGGCGCGATCTCCCTCAAGCAGCCTCGCCCAGAAACTCACTTTCCAAGCCAACGACCATCCAGTTCCTCCATCTCCACGGCGCTCTAGAGTCTTCTTTGCGGCAACGGCCAGATCGGGAGTGTCCTTGGGAGTGATCTGATTCGAAGGGAATAGCCCATAGAGGTGAGAAACGTGACGGTGCTGAGGTTCGACTTCTTCATAAGGTTCGAGCCACTCCTGGAGGCGTCCATCCAGTCCAATTTGGTGCGGTGCCAAGCGTGTGCGGGCCGCACTGAGCCGTTCCCGAAATTCTTCGTCTACGCCAAGAATTTTTGACGCTGAGATCGTATTACCGAAAATTTCTCGTGCAATCTGCATGTCGTGCGTGGGACCCATTGCCGTAGCTAACGGACTTGAGCCTGATATGCGATATAGATTTTCTGGTGAGTTGGAAGGTGCCGTTACGAGCCACCCCTTCCTCGGCTCCTCAATGAGGATATCGAACAAGAATTGAGCTGCACCCTTGAAAACAGGGTACATGTCTCGAAGCTCTTGAACGTCGCCACTGAATAAAAATCTCTCCCAGATGTGCTGGCAAAGCCAGGCGGCGCTAGTACAAGTTGATCCCCACTCGGCACTTTCACCAGGCGATGTGAACAACCACGGGTTTGTGATGACATGCGACACCCAACCGGTCGAGTTGTAGTACGCCTTCGCCGTCTTTCGGCCGTTCACGGAAAGCCGCTTTAGAAAATTCAATAGCGGTTTCGTGCAGTCGCCTAGCCCGGTCGTTTCGGCGGGCCAATAGTTCATTTGAAGGTTAATGTCAACATGGAAATCGCCATTCCATGGGGTGTGCAACTCTTCCGCCCACAGTCCTTGCAGATTGGCCGGGAGAGGGCTATTCGGTCGAGAACTGCTGATTAGGAGGTAGCGGCCGAAATGGAAAGCCAGTGCCGAAAGTGAAGGATCGGACTCTCCTGCGGCCTGCGCCATCAATCGCTCAAATGTCGGCTTGCGGGAAGAAGGGCCGAAGGGCAGTGTGAGGGCGCTCCTGCGATAGAAGCTTTGGTGATCCCGAAAATGGGCACTCCGCAAAGAAGGGTATGGCAGTTTGGCCGCCGACTCCACGTTAAGCTTCGCCCGCGATGCGAAACCTGGGTCAAACATGGATGTGCCAGCAGAGAAAATGAGGGTGACCGAGTCCGCTCCTGCTACCAAAAGTTGACCATCTTTGAATCTCGTTGTGCCTCCAGAAGCGATCGCGCGAACCCGACCCTCGTACTGCACACCAAGCTGATTGGAAACGCCGCTACTCAGGGCTCCACGAATGACTAAGTCAGTACCTTCATTTGAGACTGCAGAGCGCTCAGGACGGCTGAGTGAGGCCGCGAAGCTAATCGCGCCTCGGCGGTTTGCAGTCAGGCGGTAAACGATGGCTTGGGCCGGAGCAGACACAAAGCTCTCGCGCCGGAATCGGACGCCGGCTTGTTCGTACTCGGTGACCGCCATTGCCTTATCCAGATCTAAAGTGCGTTGATACTTTTGAAAGCTGGCCGAGCCGAAATCGAGCGACAGGTCGCCGAAAACCTGGTAGCAACCGAACGGAATCTCCTTTCCATTGGCGAACCCTGAGCCTGGCCCCTGGCAAACGAACTCCTTCTGCAACAGCGCCTGAGCCTTTGCGTTATCGCCCGCTAGAAGCAACCTGCGAATTTCGGGGAGCGCTTTGTAGGCGTCGGGACGATCAGCAGGCTGCTCGGAACCAGACCACATGGTTGATTCGTTGAGAACGATTCTTTCCCGCTGGACTCCTCCGAAAACCATCGCCCCTAATCGTCCATTGCCGAGCGCACAGCTCTCGGTGAAATGCGTTGCAGGGGCAGAGAACAGCAGCGTGTGCGCTGGGTCGAGTGTGGGCGGAAGCAGCATCATGATCGTCGTTGGGGTCGAACTATTGGGGCACTACAAAAGAGAGTTTCGGCTCCAGATTTTCCCAGTATAGCCAGCGCAAATGTTTGAGCAAGATGCTCCTGCTCAGTGTTGGCGAATGAGCGTGAGGCAAGGCATGTGTTTAGAGTGCTAGGCATAGGTGCACCAACGAGTTGCCCATCTGGGGCGAACCAGACTACTCATTCGAATCGGAACTGCCAGACTTGCCGCGCCCTTCGTGGCCAGAGCACATTTTTCTCATCGTTTGAGGATCCCTCAAGAGTTATTATAAAAAGGGGCGTTTCAACTATTTTGGCCCTCCCCAATCGAGATGGGTCTTGGCGGTGGCGACCAATTCTTCCATATCAAGGCGCCGAGAACCCATTTTGAGTTCGGTTTGCAGGTTTAGCTTGATGGTCTTGCTGAAGTCGCCTTTGACGCTGAGATAAACGTCCCCCTTTTTGAGATCGCAAACAAGGGAGTACCATGTTCTAATGCCGTGTGCAGCGGCCGCGGTTTTTCGGAGCATCGCCGCCATATCGATCAAGGAAACCGATTGCTTTGCCGACAGGGTCGCGTTGCAGAGTTTGAATCGCTCGCAGGTGATCTTGGATTCGGGAGTCGTGCTGGTTCGGAAATTCGTCCCGATCTGGAAGTCCTGGTTTTTGGCTCGCCAGGTGGTGGCATGTCGCTCGACGATGGCGGAAGCCCCGGTTGCGTCTCCTATAAGCAATTGCGCTCCGCTTATTTGAGGCAGGTCGACGGACTCGAGGAAGCTGACCGCTTCGGCCACCGTTTTACATTTCACGAGCATCTGGTTGATCGTGGAGAAACTCCCCTTCGGCTTTCCCTCGCGCGGAGTTTGGAGCGGCTCTAGGGCATTGAAGTCATAAAACAGCCCCGCCTCGTTCATCGCGGATTCGTCGGAGAATGGGTTGTTTTTGTAGCCGAGCGTGCCTTTCTCTTTGTTCGCGGGCTCAAACCGGACGTAGTGGCTAGCAAGCTGCGGCCGGATAACCTCGTCCTCATTGCCCGCCGCAAAAACGCTCCCGCCACGAAAGGCAAAGATGATGGTGCAAGCCGAAGCTCCTGCCGTGAGGAGAATCGATGTGCCTAGGATCGCGGCTTTGAAAGGGAAGCTACGGGGGATTTGCATCGGTGCCTTTATTGAGCGCGTTTTTAGGATTTTTCTGCGATGGTCCTTTTCAGATTCCAGTCCTCGTTTGCACTCTAACCCAGAAGTTGTTTCATTCTAGTCACGAGTTCCGGACTTTCAAGTAAGCCCGCATACTCCTCGACTATCGCAGCTACACGGGGGCGGTTGATTTCTGGATAGAGCTCGAGGAGGTTCGTTACGTCTTCGTAGTCTCTTTTTCGACCAGCCGTGAGTTTAAGGATAATAAGGTCTTCTGGCGTGACGACCGGCACCGTTAGCTCCGCTGCGACCGTCAGAAATTCCGCGGCCCAAACGACATCCCATTCTATGGGAAGAAGGCCCATCGAGACGTCAACGGTTGTGCCGTCCGGTGCTTCGAGCAAGATCACGCGATTTTGTTTGGCAAATTCCACGCCATTAGAGATTCGGAAATGAAGGCCGTGTGCCTCAGCTGCTTGAACAAATGCTTCCAAGTGCTCATCGAGCTGCATCACGAGCGCATCCACATCTTGAGTGGCTCGATCGTATCCCCGAAGAATTACAGCGAGCCCACCGATGATGGCAAACGGCAAACCGACGGATCTAGCCGCTGCAGCCAATCGTTCAAGAGCGCCCTCAAGATTCGGCGTATCTTTCAAGCCACTTCTCCCTCAAAAGCTGCCACTTGGAGTGATAGATTTCCTTATCGTGATTGACCGGCAATCGATCCATATCGGCTAGACGATTGAGGAAAACCTGCGCTAGCCTAAGGCGTTCTTGCGGAGACCTTTGCCGCTTTTCCTCAAGTTGGAGTTCATTGGCCGCACGGTAACCAGCGACTTGCTCTCGGACCATCCTAGCAAAGTTCGGATCCATGGCATTAAATCAAGGAAGCGGCTTGGTACTCCGGACGGGATAGGTTTCGAACTAGTACTTGCCTGCTCCGTGCCTTCAAATCCGTTCCTTAAGCCCGGTAGATGGTCTCCACTCGAACGCATTTCCTGGAACGTCGACGTCAAAGCGCAGATTCTTGAACCTGAAAGGCATCTTCGTATTGCCGAAAACCTGATCCCATCCCAGAATTTGTTTTGTTGTACGATCGACATAGAAGACCATCCGGTCGTCGCGACCAAAGCTCTCAAAGTGAATGGCCTTGGCTGCACACATGTGCCCGTCAACTTTCTGCATTCGGAACTCCGTTTTCTTTACGAAGTAGGGTGCAGTTGCACCGGTCGGAAAGCCAAAGAATGAGTCCAAAGCGGCTGGAAAGCCTGAACCCAATCCCTTTGAGATCTTACTCTTGATATATTCCCTTTCGGAAACCAGGTGGTTGAATTGGACTCTGCCATCGCAATAAATATTGATCTGGCCGTCTATGATACGGAAAGACCTCGGTTTCTGAAGCAGGAACTTTGACTTGTAGGTCACGCCGCCTGGCCCTTTGCCAACAAGGTCACCGCTTAAAGTTCGATGTCTGGACAGATTCCGCTCGAACCTGAAGAAGATTTCTTTGGCCTCATCACCGCCAAGGATAATCGTTCCACCCCACATCGCAAGCACCATCATCAGACTCTCCTTAAGCACTAACGTACGGAAGCCACCGATCCAGATTTTCCGAGATTTCCGGAGATATAGGAATCTTTATTCAAGAGGTTGGTACTCCGGACGGGATTCGAACCCGCGACCTTCGCCGTGAGAGGGCGATGTCCTAACCGCTAGACGACCGGAGCAATCAGGACATCGGAGAATACCCGGCGGGACTTAAGGAAGGGTCCTTCTACCGCCGCCGAGTGACTTTTTTCCCGAGAGACTGTAGGCTCCGTAAGCGATCGCACCAATCACGACCACCACCAAAGCAACCTTCAGCGCGCCGATGATGAGAGGGAAGAGGATCTGTGTGGTTAGCCAAACGATCACGACCGCGGCCAAAATCCATCCCAACAATCTCCAGCTATTTGACTTCTTTTCCATGTTCCTTGCCATTTCGGAGGGAGATCAACGCCATCGTTGACCTAACGTAATCTACACCAGATTCTCCGAAACGGGACCGGGGTTGGGACGTTTAGCACCAGCAACCCAGGGCCGAAATCCGGTGTAGAGTGTTGATATGACGCTTCCTGTGCAAAAAACCGCCCGATTCGACTCGGAGCAGGACGACTATTTGCAGATCAATGCGCCCATCTTGGCGGACTGGCTGGTTCGGTTTCTTCGCGAAGAAGTCCTAGAACGCCGCGGAATCAAGAACGTCGTCCTTGGACTCTCTGGCGGAGTCGACTCGGCGGTCGTGGCTTACCTGTGCGCGCGTGCCTTCGGTCCCGAGCACGTGTACGCCTTCCGAATGCCGTACAAAATCTCGTCGCAGGAGAGTATTGACCACGCGAACCTCGTCGTTGACGATCTTGGTATCAACGTCCGAACCATCGAAATCACCGCGATGGTCGACGGCTACATTTCAAACTTCGAGCCGGAAATAAGCGCGAGCCGACTCGGCAACGTGTGCGCACGCTGCCGAATGATCACCATCTTTGACCAAAGCGCAAAGGTTGGCGGACTCCCGATCGGCACGGGGAACAAGAGCGAACGGCTGTTTGGCTACTTCACGTGGCACGCAGATGACAGCCCGCCCATCAATCCACTCGGCGACTTGTTCAAGACCCAGGTGTGGCAGTTGGCCGAAGAGCTGGGCGTACCGGGAGAGATCATCAACAAGCCCGCTACGGCCGACCTCATCAAGGGCCAAACCGACGAGAAGGATTTCGGCATCACTTACCGAAAAGCCGACCGTCTCCTGCACTTCATGACGCAGGGATACAACCAAGAAAAGTTGATCGAGATGGGCTTTGCGCCCGAAGAAGTCGCCCTCGTTTTCAAGCGGGTGGACGGCACACACTGGAAGCGCCGCCTGCCGACCGTCGCGATGCTCAGCAGCACCGCCATCGGCGAGTACTACCTCCGCCCGGTCGATTACTAAACAAAAAAGGCCCCGAGACATCCTCTCGGGGCCGTTCCTGAAGAAGCCTAGTGCTTCTCGGCGAGTTGCGCTTCGATGTGCTTCTGCACCGATCGCGGCAGCTTAGCCCAAGGGCTGAAGCAGCTCAGCTTCGACCACGTGGCTTTCTCGATTCCGAACATCGACAACATTTCGAATCCGCCACCACCAGAGTCCTTCGAGAACTTGTCAGCAAGGATCTTGCCGATGTCCTCTCGGGTCTGCGCGAGGTGCAGGGAAGTCAGCTTGTCCTTTGTCTTTGGCATCGCCGCGTCGATCTGCTTAGCCAGCGCCTTCAGCTCGGCCTTCACCAGAAGCTTCAGGTCGGTCTTGGTGGCCGAATATCCGTTGATTCGTCCGTCCATCGCCGTAAGGTACGAGCGCTGAAGGTTGCGTCGGAAGATGTCGATCTTTGGTGCTGGTGAAGCCAACTCGGTGAACACGCCACCCTGGATCGTCTTAAGCATTTCTTCCACGCTCAAGTGGTTCTTCGGGTTTGCGGTTTCCAGGTCGAACATGCGGCTCACGCGGTCCTCGTTGAAGAGGGCGCTGAAGAGGAATCGCTGCTGGCCAACGACGTCGCCGACCAATCCATCCGGAGCAATTCGGTCGCGAATCTCCGGCGTGAAGAGGCCCTTCGGCGTCTGCATTCCGGTCGTCGCAAGGAACTTCACCGCGCGTCGCTGCTTCTCGACCGGGTTCTGTCGGAACACGACTCCGCCGCGACCGGCGTGGTTATCCGATTCGATGACGCCGCCGATGTTCTCCACAACGTGATACAGCTCAGTAAATCGCTGGCCCAGCAAGTTGCTCACCATCTCGGAAAGCTTGGTGTAGTCCTCACCAAACTTCGTGGTGGCGGTCAGCAGCTTCGTCGTCGCGATGTTGTCCAAGTTGAGCAAGCCCAACCGAGTCGCCTCAACCGCGTCGGAGCTGATGTCTTCGGTCTGAACCGTTGGATCTTGGAAGTACTTGTAGTTTCCGAATCGTAGGGAAGGGTTGTTCACCTGCTGGGCAAGGTGTCGATCCAAGAATGGCTTCTCGGCTTCGGCGCTGCCCGCCCCAGGGATTGGCTTGTATCCGTACTCGATCGCAAACTTGTCGTAGTCGCCGATCATTCCAATCGTTCGGGTCACGTTGTCGCCAGGCTGAGCAACGTAGTTGAACCGCGAGTAGTCCATGATCGAAGCCGAAAGGCCCTTAAGGTTCGTGAACTTCGGATCTCGTAGCTGAGCCGGGGTGTACCAGGCGCTGCCCTTAAAGTTGTGCTCAAGGCCGAGCGTGTGACCGACTTCGTGAGCGGACACGTAGCGAACCAATTCGCCCATCAGCTCTTCTGGGAACGGCAGCTTCGCCGCCTTTGGATCGGTAGCAGCGCACTGGGCGAAGTACCACTCTTCGAGCAGCTTCACGATGTCGTTCCAGAAAATGATGTGAGCCGAAATCGTCTCGCCAGATCGTGGGTCCTGGATGCTTGGTCCCATTGCATTTGCAATCTGGCTTGGTGCCCAGCGGATGACGCTGTAGCGGACATCCTCGGGGTGCCAGTTTGGATCCTCGGCTTCGGTTGGAGCATCTTTGCAGATGATCGCGTTCTTGAATCCGGCCTGCTCAAAAGCCACCTGCCAGTCCTCAACGCCCTTCTTCAGCCACTTTCGCCATCGGTCCGGAACTTCGCGCGACAGGTAGTACACGATCGGTTCCTTTGGCTCGCTGAGCGCGGCATTAGGGTCCTTCTTTTCTAGTCGGAACCGGGAAATGTACTCGGTTGCCTTAGAGATTCCATCTGGCCGACCAAACTCGGTGAAACCAACGGTGAAGAAGCCGATTCGGCTGTCCTTCAGTCGTGGCTGCATTGGCTTTTCTGGAAGCTCAACGAGGCTGTAGTGCACCTTTGCCGTCACGGTGCTGGCGTCAGACCGTGGTCCGCCGCCGAAGAAGAATCCTCCACCACCGGCACCCATAAAGGTCAAAACCGAGCGGGTCTCAATGTTCTTCGGGAATGCCTTGACGCTATCAACGAAAGATCGATTTGGATTCGCTCCACCGGCCGAAACTGCGCTTCGAACGCTGAAGTCTGCAGGGTCAGAGGTGAACAGCTGGGTGACGTCAATCACGGCCGTCTTCGCATCCTTTTCGCCGCCTTCTGCTTCAACTGCGAAGTCAAAGATGATCGGCTCAAGGGTGTTCCAGGCAACGCCCTTTTCGAGTCCAGCGTCGTTGAAGGCGCGAAGGCCCTTCTCAACGTTGCGAAGATAAATCTTGTTTCCGCGTCGGGTGAACCGCACCACGCGGGCTCCAGTTGCAGTCCCGGGGTAGCTGAAAGGTCCAAGCGGCGGAAGCTCGGCGACTTCGGTCTGCCAAAGCAATTCCTTGTTCAGCTTGCTTACCGGAATTTCCCAAAGGATCTTGTCGTCAATTCGGTGAACCTTGAACATGCCGGTCTGGGTGACCGCATCCTTCGTGACAACGTCTTTGTAAGGCTTTGGCTCACCAGGCTTTGGCGCCGGAGTTTCTGGCTTTTGCTCCGCAGCGGCGGCGGCTGTCGCTTCGCTGGCCGGTGGCGGAGTTTGCGCGAAGGCAAGTTGGTTGAAAGGGACTAACGCCAAAAAGGCAACGTACTTGAATGGGGTTCTCATGCTCTAGCACCGGATTCGACAAGATTCCGCAAACAGCATCATAACCTAAGCGGAGAGAATTCGAAACCGCCCGAGGACAAGATCGTCGGAACTCTAGGCGGAATTCTTCTGGTAGGTTGCTATTGCGATGCTCTCCGCACGATTGCTACCGGCCCGGCTAGGCCTTTTGTCCTTCCTTTCCTTCGCGCTCCTTTCGAGCGGCGCCGGACAACAAGCCAAGAAGTCCGTTTTAGATGGCGACTGGAAGCGTGTGGAAGCCCTCTCAGCGGCCCAACTTTCCCCTAACGGCAAGTGGATCAGCTACGTCCTTTCACCGGTCGAGGGGGAGCCCCTGCTCAACATCAAGAGCGCCGATGAGCCGATCGCCTGGGCTGTCCTCGGCGGACGCGGGGCCAGGTTTGCGAAGAACAACCAGTTCGTTGCGTTCTTGGTTTCTCCACCACGAGCCGTCGCTGAAAAACTTCGCGCCGAAAAGAAGCCCGCAAATCCACGCCTGGGCCTTCGGTTGTTGCCCGGTGGCGAAGAGCGGTACGTCGACAATGTCGAGCAGTTCGAGCTCCTCGAAGACGGCAAGTTCATTCTCACACGAAGATCGCGGCCTGTGGGTTCTACCGAGCCGCGAAGCGACCTCACCGTTATCGAAAGCAGCACCGGGCAAACCCTCACGATTGGCAATGTCGTTTCTGCGAGCGTGAACAAGGCCGAAAACCTCATCGCGATGCAAATTGCGTCCGACAACGACGAAGGCGGAGTCCAGATTCTAGAGCCCGGCACCGGACGGGTCAAGACCCTAATGTGGGGAAGAGACAAGATCGCCGGCTTGACCTGGTCGGAGAAGTCGAACGTTCTTGCCTGGCTCGCCGGATCGGAAGTACCCAACAAGGTGGGAATCAACTACCGGGTTCATGCCCTTGCCCTCGACGGAACGGAACTAAAGGATCGCGGCACGTACGAGATTGGCAAGGACGATAAATTCCCGGCGGGCTATCGAATTAGCGAAGCAAGGCCGCTACGCGTCAGCGACGATGGAACGAAGGTTGCATTCGGAATCCAATCCTGGGCCGAAAAGCCGAAGCCAGCAAAGCAGGGCGAAGTCAGTGATGTTGAAGTTTGGAACACGAGGGACATTGACATCGTGCCCCAGCAAAAGGTTCGATACCGTGCCCTCCAGAACCGAACAGACCTAGTCGTCTGGGACCGAAGCACTACCTCCGCAACGCGCCTGAGCAACGGAAAAGACCAAATCGCCGTCTTGATGGATGATTTCCGAAAGGCGGTATTGCTAGATTCCGGGCCCTACGAGAGTCCCATTACCAACGGTCGAACTTCGCAGGATGTCTACATCGTTGATGTCGCAACCCGGGAATCTAAGAAGGCGGTCACGAAGGCAGGCTTCGGCGTTCAGCCATCCCCCGATGGTAAGTACTTCGCCCACTTTGCCAACAAGCAGTGGTTCCTGACCGATGTTCGAACCGGAGTCACCGCATCGGTAACGGGGAAATCTGGCGTTCAGTTTGAGGACTCGGAGATTGACCTTGTTGTGCCGGAGAAAGGACCAGCGGAAAACCCTTATTGGTTTGCCGGCGACGAAGCGGCGATCTTCTCGACAAATCACGATGCCTATCTCTACCGTCCGTCCGCCAAGACCTTGACTCGATTAACCGAGGGGGCCAAGGATCGCGTGAAGTACTCACCAATCGACGTCTTAGATGATCCTGAGGGGCCGAAGCTTTCTGACCCAATCTTCTATGCAATCTTCGATGAAAACACCAAAGCGTCTGGGTTTGCCAAAGGCACGGCAACCGGCGAGCTGAAGCCGCTCCTATTCCAGGACAAGGCGATGCAGGCGCTTTCGCAAGCTCCTGGGACGGACCGGATGATGTTCGTGATGGGCGGATTCGACGACTCGCCCGCCATCTACATTACGAACACCGCATTCTCCGCCGCAAAGCCGGTGGGCCGATCGAATACCTGGCTCAAGGATTACGCCTGGGGCAAGTCGGAGCTGGTTCCGTTCAAGAGCCGCTGGGGCAAAGCCCTTAACGGCGTGCTGATCTACCCGGCGAACTACGACCCAAAGCGGCGCTATCCGATGGTGACCTACATCTACGAGCGACTCAGCGATAGCCTTCACAGCTTCGTTCGACCGCTCGAGGCGAGCGCATACAACGAGCAGTGGCTCAGCCAAAACGGCTACTTCGTCTTCAAACCCGACATCGCCTACCGAGCCGGAACCCCCGGCCAAGACGCGGTGGACTGTCTTCAGCCAGCTTTGGCCGCGGTCTACGCGAAGAAGGTCGGCGTGGATCCCGATCGAGTCGGGCTCATTGGCCACTCTTGGGGCGCCTACCAAACGGCCTTCGCAACCACGGTTACCAAGAGTTTTGCGGTCGGTGTCGCCGGCGCTCCGCTCACCGAGCTCGTGAGCATGTACAGCGTCGTTTATTGGAATTCTGGAACTCCAAACGGAGAGATCTTTGAAACCAGCCAGGGAAGAATGGGGCAACCGTTCTGGGAGATTCCCGAAAAGTACATCGCCAACAGTCCAGTCTGGCAAGCCCAGAAGCGTCAGGTACCTCTGCTGATGGCGCACGGCGACGCAGACGGCGCGGTGGACTTCCGCCAAGGAGTTCAGTTCTACAACACCCTTCGGCGACTTGGGAAACCGGCGGTGTTGCTGGTGTATCCCGGCGAGAATCACAATCTCGCAAAGCCGACTAACCGACTTGACTACGCAAAAAGGCTCCGCCACTACTTAGATGTGTATCTAAAAGGGGCGAAGCCTGAGAGTTGGATCACGGACGGGGTGCCATACACGCCGCCCGTGGTTCCCGGCGGTCCGGGTTCGGGAGGTTAGCCCTTTCCTTTAGGAGCGCCGCCGCGGCCCATGCCGCCCATCTGCTGGTTCATCATTTCTTCAACCTTCTTATACTGATCAGGCTTCAAAAACTTCTTGTATTCAGCGAGAAGTTCGGCCCGCATGCCCATGAGCTTTGGCATTTTCGACTGCTGGTCTCCTGGGCCTTCCATAATCTTCATGGCCTTGGCCTGAATCTTATCGTCTGCCGCGCGCATCTTCTTGATCTGATCTGGAGTGAGTTTGAGGTCCTTCGCAGCTTGCTTGTATCGCGCTTCTCGCATTTTGGAGAGCTGTGCCTTCTGCTCAGGCGTCATCTTTCCCATAGGACCCTGCGCGAACGCAGAACCAAAGAGTGCGAAGAGGGCGAGAACGATGAGTACAAATCGATTGTTCATGAATAGATTCCTTACCGGGGACAGGATACAGCTAGGCTACGCCAAAAAGTGGCCCTTGGTCCCAGTGTGTGCAGGAATTCTGCAAACTTTTAGTTTGCAAATCCCGCCCGTAACCGACGTTTCTAAGCAGGATCCGGTTCCTGCCCCGGTTGTCACTCGGGCGTGGAAGCCGAAAGAGAAGTTCAATTACGCCATCACGGTAAAGACTTCGATCGGGTTTGACAAAGTCGTCGTTCGGTACAAAATGCGCCTAGAAGTGCTCCCACCGGAGGAGAAGAAAGCACGCCACATCCGGGTTTATTTTTCAAACCTAATGATGGAATCGGGAAAGAACCGTGCTAGCCGACCCCAGAATTTCGGCAGTTTAGAATCTGAATACGAGTTGAACGGCCCTTTTCCGCAGGGCCTTCCTTGGCGTCCCTTCGAAGATCCCTACGCTGGACTGATCTGCTTTACGCTTCCTAGCCAACTCACCCAAGTCGCCTCTGATATGTCAGAAAACGGTACCGAGGTGGTCGGCACCCTGGTGACAAACATGTACCGAAACGAGCGAAAGGAGATCATCGTGGATGGGTCCTGGAGTCGCCCCCCGGAAAACATCCGCTCGGAAAAAATCCCGGTCAGTTACCAAGCGATGTTCAATGACCGTGGAGTTCTGATTGCAGCAGCCTTACGGTCAGAAGGTCCGGCTTCAGGCTACACCCTAGAAATTCGAAAGGTTTAAGGGTTCAATCGCCGGTCTTTCAACCACTTGGCGTGGCCGTCTAGGAACACCCGGTTCCGGCCGCCGAAATGGACGGCCAGGCCGCGAAGCTCCGGCGCAACGCTTGGAATAGTCCGAGGAAAATAAGGATCGACCCCGAGCTCCGCTTCTGCCGTGCCTGTGATTTCGCCTACGGTCGGGTTGTTTGCCGAAATCAAGTCGGAGACCGCTTGATCCGGCGTCTTGCCCCACCAGTTGTCAAGCGCGACGGTCGTATCTGCCCGGTCAAAGCGCCACATCCAGTAGTTCGAATTGCCCTGCTTGACCTGCACGATTTGGCCCATTCGTGAACCCTGAACGCTGGGACAAAGCAGTCCCTCATTAGAGCCATAGGTGTTGACGATTTCTTCAATCCAACCTGCGCGGGGGTCTGATGGCGGCCAAGAGGTCCAAGGTCGATAATCTAACGCCTTCAGGTCGCGACGGTCGGGTAGCCGGTCGTCATAGTCCGAGCCATAGAGCGCGATAACCGTGCCAAGGTCCTTGAGGCTGCTCAGACAATCCGTTCGCTTGGCTGCTTCCTTGGCTTGGCTGAAGACGGGAAACAGAATCGCCGCCAAAATCGCGATGATCGCGATGACCACCAGCAATTCGATCAGAGTAAACGCACCAGTCTTAGCCTTCAATTTCGGTTCCCGAAATGGTTTCTACGGCTGGCATCTTCAAGTCTTTCAATATTTCGGAAGCAATGAAGGGAATCAGGTCAGGGGTTTGGGTGTGATTCTTCGTGAAGATGGAGATCACCATCTCGCGTCCGTCCGGACTTTTCACATAGGCCGTGTCGTGCCGCTCGGCGGTTACGTAGCCTGCCTTTGACCAAAGCTTGTAGCCAGATGGGAGCGCCTTGCCAATAAATGCGCGGCTCTGAAAATCGGCCTTCGGATCGTCCGCGATGATCGGCCTCGAAAGGTAAGTGAGCATCTCCTCGCAGCGCGCGGGTGTGACAATCTTGCCAAGCGCGACCTCCGCGAACAGCCGAGTGCAGGCCGCCGGATGGAGCGAATTGCGGAACTCAAATTTCGGCCCATAACCTTGTCGCTCCCGACCGTAAGGACCCTCGTTCCAAGTTTTTTGGTTCACGTTGATTCCGCTAAAGCCGAGCGAGGAATACCATCGGTTCACGGCATTACGCTTATCCATCCACGCCTTGAGCTCTGGACCTTCCAATTCGGCCCCGCCGGTGGTTTTCGTGAGCACATCAAGGATGTAGCCCGTCGCGTCGTTGCTTGAGTCCTTGATCATGTCGGTCGTGCCCCGCTTCAGCTCGTCGGACATTTTCACCTCTCCCTTCTCGAGTTGCTCCATCAAGTGAACCAAGTAGAAGAACTTCACAACGCTTGCCGGGTACATCGGTTCGCGCTCTCGATGTCCACCCGTTTCGTAGCTGAGCGAGTCTCGATTGAGAACGGCGATCGAGATTCCGATCTCTTCGGTAAGCACCTTAGCGTCCGCGAACTTGGTGACGGCCCGCTTTGCGACATCGCTACAAACTTGATCAAGAGTGTCGGAAGTCATTCGATTTGGCGAAAGAGCAAGAATTGCGAGCAAGGCAAGCGGATTCCCGGCCATTTTTCGATGCTACCTGCCCGTTTCGAAGTAAAAAGTCTCCATGCCCTTAAGAATCGAATCAGACCAGACAACCGCAAACTGGCGAGTGATCGCACTTCATGGTCTCGGTAGCGATCGTTACGATCTGTTTGGCCTGCTCACAGAACTTGATGGCGAGATTGAACGGGTCAGCATTGAGGCGCCGTGGCCGTATCTCCAGGGGTTTGCTTGGTTCGATATCGAGTGGACGGACGCCGGCATCCGGTTCGATCCTGCCCAGGTGAAAGAAAGCGCAGAGCTTCTACAGCGATCAATCGACGGCCTACCGCCCGTAGAGCACACCGTCCTCATGGGATTCAGTCAAGGCGGCATGATGGCGCTTCAAGAGCTCCTATCGCGACCGCAGAAGTACGCCGGAGCGATGATCCTGAGCTCTCGATGGCCGGAGCCCGATCATCTTCCGTCTTACGTCCCACCAGTGTTGGTCCAGCATGGTCGGTACGACGAGGTGATCCCAGTGTCGGAAGGACAGAGAATTCGCGATGAACTCCGAGCCATCGGGGACACGGTCGTGTTGCGGGAGTATCCGATGGGCCATGCGGTTAGCCCCGACAGCTTTGATGATATGCAGTCTTGGATGAGAAATCTCATCGCGACCACAGAACCGTAGGAACCCATGCGCCACCCCGTGGCTTATGGCAATGGAGCTTGATTCCAGAAACAATGGTCAGGCTCTCAGCGTTAGTAAGGATAGAAAATGAAATGGATCGCGTTAGCTGTAGTTGCGCTTAGCCTTGGCGGTGTCGTCACCCTCATGGCGCAAGGAACCTCGACCTCACAAAAGGTTGTGAAACGTCCGATCGGCGGAAACCCAGGCCAGGTCAGAACAATGTGGCCACCCAAGCCGAAGCCTGGCAACGAGCTGATCATGCTCAGCGGCGGTTGCTTCTGGGGAATCGAAGATTGGTTCCGAATGCAACCCGGCGTTGTGCAGACGGCGGTCGGTTACGCCGGTGGACGAACCCAAAATCCGACTTATGAGCAGGTTTGCTACACCAGCACGGGGCACGCTGAATCGCTCCTGGTCGAATTCGATCCGAAGAAGAACAGCTACGAGAAGCTTCTGAAAAACTTCTGGGACTGGCACGACCCAACTCTGATTGATCGCCAAGGTCCAGACATTGGAGATCAATACCGCACTGCGATTTGGACGTTCTCCGAAACTCAGCGCAAGCTCGCTCTCGCCAGCAAGCAGAAAGAACAGAAGAACTGGGATAAGCCGATCGTGACCACGATCCTCCCGGCTCCGCGGTTCTGGATGGCCGAGGAGTACCACCAGCAGTACGATGAGAAGACGGGTAAGAAGTCCTGTTCTCCGCGAACTGGCCTACCAATTAAGGGATAAGTTGCTATATTCACCGGCATGTCTGCAGCGACTGCCGGAGCGAGAATTCAAAGCCTCGATGTCATTCGGGGCTTTGCCATTTTAGGAATCCTTCTCGCAAACATTGCCACCTTTGCCGGGCCGGACCTCTCAAGAAATTTCGGCGGGGCATACTCCGTCGACTCCCTGACACACTTGTTCAACCAGGGCGAAATTGCTCTTGCGGCCGGAAAATTCCGGTCTTCGCTGGCCATCCTTTTTGGCTACGGGCTATATTTGCAGTTCCAAAAAGCTGAGGTGGCTGGGAAAGCCTGGCCCGAGACCTACTTCCGGAGGGCGTTGCTTCTAGGCGTGCTCGGCTTCATCCACGGCTTCTTCATCTGGATCGGGGACATTCTGTTTTCGTACGCTGTCGTCTCGTTCATCGCCGCGTTCATGGTGAAGAGCGATGAGAAAGGGCTGCTTTGGATCATCGCTGGCGTGTTCGGGCTGAATTTGCTCTTCGCAGGGATTATTGGCCTCGCAGCAGGTTTTAGCTCCGGTAGTGCTGGAAGTAGCGGCATAGAGTTTTATCCGTTCCGAGTGTCCGATGAGGTCGCGGCATTTGCAAAGGGCACATACCTGGACCAGCTCAAGTACAGAGGAATTATGTGGGTGGCCATGACGCTGTTCATCGTTCTCACCATCCTGCCAAGCCTACTAGCACTGTTTAGCATCGGAATTCTAATGGCGCGACGAAACTTCCTCGCCGCACCGTCGGCACATCCGAAGCTCCGAAACGGACTTCTCTGGGCAGGGTTGGGTTTGGGTGTTCCGCTGAACCTCATAGCCTTCGTACTCCCGCATAAGGCACTGAGCACGGCATCGATCGCTTGGGAAATGGTCTGCGGCCCGTTGCTCGCAGTTGGATTGGTGACCGCAATTGCCTCCTTGGTCGAAGCTGGAAAGTCAGGCTTCCTTGGCCGGATGTTCGGCAAAGTAGGAAAGATTGCTCTCAGCAACTACATCCTCCAATCGCTCCTGTGCACAACGTTCTTCTATTCGTGGGGCTTTGGCTACTTCGGCAAGCTGAGTCGTGCGCAAGAGTACATGGTCGTCCTGGGAGTCTGGGCCATCAACTTCATCTTCTCCGAACTCTGGCTTCGCAAGTTCGATATCGGCCCCGTCGAGTGGCTGTGGAGGAGCGCCGTTGCGAAGAAGCGGTTACCTTGGCGGGCTACAAGTCAATTGGCGGACGCGTGATGAAGTTCGGCACCGGCAAGAGCGACTCATCCTTCCGAACCGGAATATTGGGTCGCTCGAGCAGTTGCTGAATTCGAATTTCAACTTCCCGCTGATAAGCCTCCAGCTGCTCATCCATCTCTCGCCGGGCCTCTTCCATGTCTTCTAGAAGTCGGAGGATAAGCTCCACCCCGGCAAGGTTGACCCCCATTTCTTGGGTGAGCCGCTGGATTCGCTTCACTCGGCGAATGTCGTTCTCGCTGTAAAGGCGGTTCTTTGCCCCGGCTCGCTGAGGGCTCACGAGCCCAAGCCGCTCGTACTGCCGTAAGGTCTGCGGATGAATTCCGCAAAGCTGCGCTGCTACGCCAATCATGTACACCGGCTGGTTATCGGTTCTCATGGGTTCCCACCGACCTCTTGAAGTTGGAGAAGAAGAGCTCGCTCTTGGTCGGAAAGCGTCTTGGGAACGGTGATCTTGATCCGGGCGAACAGATCATTCCGTCCACCACCAAATCGAGTGATTCCTTGACCGGCCAGACGGAACTTCTGTCCGCTCTGCGTACCTTCCGGAATCCGCATGCTCATTGTCGAGCGCAAGGTCGGAACTTTGATCTCTCCGCCTAATGCAGCCACCGTGTACGGAACCGCCACTTCGACTTCCAAATGGTCGCCAACCGGCGCAAACCGTTCGTGAGCAGCATATTTGACCGTTACAAACAGGTCGCCGGCCTGCCCAGTCGCAGAGGCTTGGCCCTTGCCCGGAACGCGAAGCTTTTTTCCGTCGGCAATTCCTGCCGGGATCGTGATTTCGACCTTCTTCGTGGTCGGAATCGTCGTCACGCGGTCACGAAGTGCTTGCTGATCAATCGTCTGGTAGGTCAGGGTTCGCTTGGTACCACGGTCAATTTCTTCCAAGCTGACTTCGACCACCTTCTCAACATCCTGAGGCTCGTAGACATCCGTGTCGAACTGGACGTTGGACCGCACTCGTGTGCCAGACCCGAAGAGGTGGTCAAAGATTGACCCCACCCCACCGCCAAAGTTGAACCCGCCGCCTTGCGAAGTGAAGTCGGTCGCTGCTCCGCCAAAGTTTTGGGCGTGCTCCCAGTTGCTGCCGTACTGGTCATACAGCTTCCGCTTTTCCGGATCGCTGAGAACCTCGTTCGCCTCTGAGACCTCCTTAAACTTGGCCTCTGCCGAAGCATCATTCGGATTGACGTCGGGGTGATACTTCCGCGCCAACCGACGATAAGCAGACTTGATCTCCTTCTCGTCCGCCCGTTTGTCAATGCCGAGCACGTCGTAGTAGTTCTTCGCCATAGCAGTTAGAGACTCAACCGTATGAGTCTCTAACACTCAATTTACCGCGAAGATTCCCGACCTTGGGTCTCTCGGCCTATCGAATTGAAATTACATTTGGCTGAAGAACTCGAACGCGTAGTCGCCAAACTCTGGCAGCCCTTCGTGTCCAAAATCGGGATAGACAACCTCTCGCTTTGGCGACTGAATCTTGTTGTATGCAGCGTAGCAAGTTGATGGCGGAGTGATCGTGTCCATCAATCCGATGCCCATGAGAACCTCCCCTTGGATTCGGTCCGTGAGATGCTGCACGTCGATGTAGCCTAGTCGCTCGAAGATCTCCGCTTCTCGCTTGTGTTGCGGATCGAACTGCCGGAAGAAGCGGCGTAGCTCGGCGTATGCCGCCACGTCCTGATCCATTTCCCAAACTCGCTGATAGTCGGAGAGGAACGGGTGAACCGGCGCAACTCGTGCAATTCGGGGCTCCAACGATGCGCAGGCCAAGGCAAGCGCGCCGCCTTGCGATCCTCCGTACGCCCCCACGCGAGCTGGATCGACTTCCGGCAAGTTCATCACCAGGCGAGCTAAGAGAGCGGTGTCGAGGAAGACGTTTCGGTAGTACATCTTGCTCGGTTCGTCATCCAATCCTCGGATGATGTGACCGTCGAGTGTTGGACCCTTTACCGAAACACCGTCTTGTGACTGTCCCGCCTGCCCGCGACAGTCAAGCGCCGCAACCACGAAACCAGCCCCGGCATAGGCCATGTATCCCATCCAATCATCGGCCCGCATGCTGTAGCCGTGGAAATGGCAGAGCGCGGGCGCCGGACCGCTGAGGTGTCGCGGAATCAGCAACTTGGCATGAATGCGTGAGTTGCCCGTGCCCGTAAACCAAAGGTCAGCACACCGAACGTTGGCGGGCTGAAACCAGCTGTCAACGATTTCCACTTGGTGGTCAAACGAGGACAGTTCTTCAAGCCCGGCGTCCCAAAAAGCTGCGTGGTCAGCGGGTTTCGGGTTTCGTCCGGCGTAAGTTCTCAGTTCGTCAAGAGGCAGGTCCACCAAAGGCATTTCGGCGTTTTACCCACAAGCGATTACTCGCTTGTGGACCGATGGAAGGTGACTTCTGCCACCGTCCAACCAAGGACATTTGACATTTTGAACTTGCCGTTCAAGCCTCTCGCGAGGTTATCGACAATCTTGAGGCCCAGGTGGCTACTGACGGTCGGGTTAAAGTCATCGGGCAACGGGTCGCCGCTGTTGCTGACCCAAACGCTGACTTCCTCATCCGAGTCTTCGACATTAACGTGGATCTCACCTTCGAGTGAATCTTCAAAACCGTGCTCCACTGCGTTCTGGATCAGTTCGTTCAGCACGAGCGCAACTTGGGTTGCCTGAGTCATGTTCAAGCGAACATCTGATCCGCGAACTTCAAACCGGACTTTGCGGTCAGGAAGCAAGAATGAGCTCTGCTGGTGATGCACCAAGGTTTCGGCGATGCTACGCAGTCCCACATGGTCCAGGTCGTCTCGGCTTAGAAGATCATGCACGCTGCTGATTGCGAGGATTCGATTCAGGCAGTCTCCGAGGGCGTCCTCAAGAGTTTTGTAGCTGCTGTGCCGCATCTGGAGGCGAAGCAGGGACGCGACCTGTTGCAGGTTGTTCTTCACCCGGTGATGCATCTCTTGCATCAGGGTGTTTCGAACTTGCATTTTCGCGTGCTCAATGCTGACTGCCGCCTGCTTAGCCAGCGTCTCAAGCGCCTTGATCTCATCTGCCCCGAAATCTCGGACCTCGGCCGTGTAGCAGCTGAGGACTCCGATGGGGCGTCCTTGCATCGTCAACGGGATACAGATCATTGACCGTAGTCCTTGTTCGACCGCCAAGTCGTGTCCGATGTATTCGTCGGCGATCTGAACGTCCCGAACGATGACCGGCTGATTTTCGGCAATTGCCTTACCCGCGAAGCTTTCTCCAAGCTTAATCGCGCGCTTCTTTTGGTAGGCCTTTGCGGGAGCCTGGGTGGCGCGTAGCACGAGCTCGCCTCGCGCTTCATCAAGCAAACGAACGGTGCAGACCCGGTAATTGAACTGCTGGGCCGTGTAGTTCACCAAGAGCTGCAGAATCTCCTCCAAATACGGCGACTGGGAGATCGTCTTGGAAACTTCGCTCAGCGCGCCAAGGCGAGTGTGGCGAGTCCCTTGACCGTAGGCATTGCGCCAAACATCGATGATCAACTGTGTCATCACCGCGGCCTGTTCAAGTTCTGCCTTTCGTTCTGTCGGGAACTGCGTCGGCTCAGTGAATCGAAACAGTACAACTCCGTTCGGAATATCCGCACTCGTTAGTGGCAATACCGCTTCTGCCTCGAAGGCATGCTCATGGGTGTCCGGGTACCGAGCATAGCGAGGGTCCTTCTGGACGTTGGCCTCGATGTAAACCGGCGTGTTCGATGCCAGCGCAATGCCGCAAAGCCCAACTTGCTTGCCCAGACGCAACCGTCCCAGCAGTTCGGGATACATCGTGCTGGCTCGCAGCACGAGCATGTCCGATCCTTCTCGCAGCAAGATATCACACGACTCGGCACCGGACAGCTGGACCAAGACCTGCACCAACTCGGCCGTAAGCGCACTGACGCTGTCCGCCTTCGTCGCACGCTCTAGCAGCGCCAAAAGTCGGTTTGTCATGCAGTTTCAGCTTCGGCAACCGGTCCAATGGCCGTCGTGCTTACGAGCTCTGGCTTGAGGATTCGGTTTGCAATCTCAACAATTCCGTCGTTCGTGACTGCTTCAAGCTTGGCCAATGTCTCTTCGATCGGAATGATGCGACCGTGGTGCAGTTCGTTTTTGCTCATCCGCATCATGCGGCTGCTCATGCCTTCAAGCCCCAGAACGATCGAGCCGGCCAGGTGGCGCTTGGTTCGCGCAAGCTCTTCTTCTTCCAAGCCAGATTTCATCAAGTTGTCGAACTCTAGCCGAACGAGATCTTGAACCTGTTCCCAGTTCTGTTCGCTGGTTCCTCCGTAAACCGTGAAGGCTCCACCGGCACCGTAGGTCAGGGTGTAGCTTCCGACGGAGTATGCGAGCCCTCGCTTTTCGCGGATTTCTTGGAAGAGCCGAGAGGACATGCTGCCACCCATAGCTCCGTCCAACACGGCAAGGGTGAATAGTTCGTCATCGTAGAGCGAACAACCCTCCGTGCCGATGCAGAAGTGAACCTGCTCGACGTCCTTTTCAATGTAGTTCACTCCACCGCTTCCAGATGGCCTCGTGGGCTGAGAATCGCTCACACCAGTCGGTAGGGCCCCGAACCATTCTTCTGCCTTGTGAATCACGACGGCTGGATCAACATTCCCAGCAATCGAAAGCACCACGTTTTCGGCGCGGTATTGCCGATCCATGTAGGCGCGGATGTGCGATGGCTCGAACGACGACACGGATTCGCGCGTGCCAATGATCGGCTTTCCGAGAGGGTGGCTCCCCCAGCGACCTTCAAGGTGGAGTTCGTGAACGTGGTCTCCAGGTTCGTCTTCGCTGCGGCGAATTTCCTCAAGCACGACCTGTTCTTCTCGCTTCAGCTCTTCCGGATCAATGAGCGAGTTCAGCATCATGTCAGAGAGAACATCGATGCCGTTTTCCAGGTCATCCGACAAGATTCGGCAGTAGTAGCAGGTGCTTTCGCGGTCGGTGAAGGCGTTTAGGGAACCGCCTCGACCTTCGATCGACTCAGCGATCTGCTTTGCCGTCCGGTTCTTCGTGCCCTTAAAGAGCATGTGCTCGATCAGGTGCGTAATTCCGGCTTCGTTCTCGTTTTCATGCCGGCTACCGGTTTTGCACCACAGGCCGACTGCAGCAGAGCGGACATGGCCAACTGGCTCCACAAGAACTCGCATGCCGTTGGGCAGAGTGTGCTTCACGATGTTTGACATAGGTTCGTTTACGCGTCCATTTTGATGGAGATCGCGCCGAGGCTCTCCACCGCTACTTGAATCTCATCTTCGGGGTCAATTCGCACCAGTTCGGGCTCATCTACCAAGGGGCCGATGGCAACAATATCGCCTTCGCGGAGCGGTGCTCCCTGGCTGGCGGACTGGATTGCTTGCGCGAGCGTCAATGGAAGTTCGACGCTGTTGCCCCGGGTTTTTTCTACGCCGTTGATTCGAACGACCGACTCAAGTTCGTACCGTCGGCCCATCTCGTCATTCGTAACCGAACCATCCAGTTCTTCCGGGGTGGTCAAAACAGGGCCAAAGGCGGCGGCGACGTCATAGGATCGGCCCATGCCGCGTCCCAGCTTTCGATCTTGTTGGAACATATCGTGCGCAACGAGAACGGCCATGATGGTGACGCCGAGAATGAGTTCGTCGGCATATTGAATATCAACCTTCCAAGCATCGCCAAGTACGACGGCAGCCAAGTAGGGAACTACCGTTAAGTGATCCGTCCAGTAAGGGTACGGCACAATTTGGCTCGGGCCGATCAGGCTTCCTGGATTACCAACGAAGTAGTGGAAGTCCTCCATCTCCATCTGCTGAATCGCGTCAGGCTGGAAGTCGCGGTGGAAGATCCGGACCGAAGTTGTTTTCGCCACGGGGATCAAAGGCCGAACGAGGGCAGCTTCGTGCACTCCGACCCCTTGGCCGCCTTCCGTTTCGTAAACCTTGCCCGCCTGCACAATTCCGGAACGGATTTTGCTCGGATCGGCTTTGAGCTCAAACCGGATCAACTTCATGAAATGAGGTTACCGGATGGCAATTACCTGCTTCGAAAGGGTAAATTGAAAGTTCGCATCACTGGGCTATGCTTCCAAAACCCGATATCCTCAACGACTATCCATACGGAAAGTTCGTACTCTCGAATCTCGCCGCAAAGCGCGCCAAGCAACTTGGAGAAGGTGCCCCGGCACTCGTCCACGTTGACTCCAAACACCCTTTAACGATTGCCCTTGCCGAAATTGCGGCTGGCAAAATTAAGCCGATCTTGCCCGACAAGCTCGAAGCCATCGACATTGCGATGGAAGTCGACTTGCTGGTTGATGAAAGCGTTTCCGAGCGCGGAATGCTGCTGCCGGCGCTTGATGAAGCTGAAGTTGTTCTCATCAGCGATGACACCATTCTTTCGGACGACGATGTTGAAGAACTCGTTGACCCGGAAGAGATCATGTCCCTCTCCGACCTTGTTGGAGAAGAGGAAGAAACGGAAATCGGCGACGATGGCGAAGGCACCCTCTCGTTGAACGATCTCGCAGAGCAAGAAAGCTCTGACGATGACGAAACCGTAAGCGAGTAATACAAAGCAGATGGCGGTTAGGGATCCCTACGAGGTTCTCGGAGTTTCAAGGAGCGCGTCGGCGGACGAAATTAAGTCCGCCTACCGCCGTCTCGCGCGTCAACATCACCCCGACGTCAACCCAAACGACCCGACGGCGGAGGAGAAGTTCAAGGAAATTGGCTCTGCCTACTCCGTCCTGAGCGATCCTGAGAAGCGTGCGCGCTTTGACCAGTTTGGTACGACCGAAGATGGCCCAACGGCTGGCCCCGGAGATTTCTTCAACGGCGGTGGCGGCATCGGCGACATCTTCGACATGTTCTTCGGCGGTGCGGCCGGCGGCCAAACCGGGCGTCGCCGAACCGGGCGCGATGGAGATGATGTTCAAACGACCGCGACCATCACCCTTCAAGAAGTCCTGACCGGAGTCAAGAAGGAAGTCAACTTCGACACTTACGCGAAATGTTCTAGCTGCCGCGGAACGGGCGTCGAAGGCGGCGGAGCTCCCGAAACTTGCTCTGGCTGCAAGGGCGCGGGAGCGGTAACCACCGTCCGTAGCACCTTCATCGGGCAAGTTCGAACTCAGACCGTTTGTCCAACTTGCCGCGGCGAAGGAACCACCACCTCAAACCCTTGCAAAAAGTGCCGAGGACAAAAGCTTGAACGCCAACGGAAAACCATGTCGGTAGACGTTCCGGCTGGTGTTGACAACGGCGCAACGATGCAAATTCCGGGTGCAGGAAGTGAAGGCGTTGGAACCGGCCGACCAGGCGATCTGTACATCTCACTCGAAGTAGAGGGCGATTCTCGATTTGAGCGACGGGGCACTCATCTCTTCACCATTCTTGATCTCACCTTTGCCCAAGCCGCACTGGGCGATAAGGTCAAGATTCAAGGCATCGACTCGGACATCGAGCTCGAAATTAAGGCCGGTACGCAGCCAGGCACGCCTTTGACCGCGCGCGGAGCAGGACTCCCGCCTCTGCACGGTGGACGACGCGGAGATTTAACCGTGCAAGTGAACGTTTTGATTCCAACCAAACTGACCGAACCCGAAGCGAAACTGATTCGAGAGCTTGCCGAGCTTCGCGGCGAAAACATGCCGCACGGCGCCGAACCCGGCGGTTTCTTCCACAACCTGTTTGGATGGAAAAAATGACCTGGATCGAAGTGAAAGCCAAGCTTGAACCTTGGCCAGAAGACACCTCGCCGATCATTGAGCTCTTCCTCCAATCTGGAATCGAGAACACCATCGAGACCAAGCCTTGGCTATCTGGCTGCTTGCCGCTTGTTCCCGGTGCTTCCGATACGGCCGCCGAACTTGCATCCGGACTCGAGGCTGCCGGTGCGGTTGAAACGCAAGTGGTTGAGTTCGAAGAGCAGAACTGGGACGAGGTCTGGAAGCAGTACTTTAAGCCACGTCGCATTGGCCAGAGATTTGTCGTCACGCCAAGTTGGGAACCATATGAGCCCCTTCCAGAAGACCTCGTGATCACGTTGGATCCGGGGCAGGCGTTTGGCACCGGCGATCACCCAACCACCCGGCTCTGCCTTGAACTGCTCTCGGAAGTTCCGGTTGCTGGTCTAGACGTAGCCGACGTAGGCTGCGGTAGCGGCATTCTGGCGGTCGGCGCGAAGCTTCTCGGCGCCGCAAAGGTTTATGCTAGCGACATCGACGCCACGGCCGTCTCCGTCGCGCGCGAGAACGCAGATCGCAACAACGTCAGCATCGAGTACTTTGTTGGCGGCGGGTTTGATCCGGTGGTCCACGGCGAAGATGGTGCTCCGGGCGATTGGGGCGAGGATGAACTTGTTCTCACCGACGCCGACCGCGGAGTCACGCCAAACGAGCTTCCGGCGGCGGCCCGACAGTTCGAGGTCGTTCTCAGCAACATCATCTCGATGATCCTGATCCGACTTTCCCCTGAGGCATACGCGGCGGTTAAGCCTGGCGGTTACTGGATCGTGAGCGGCATCATTGAGCAGAACTGGCCCGATGTCCAACTCGCGGCCGAAGCGGTTGGCTTCACGCTGGTAGAAATGCGGCAGGAAGACGATTGGGTGGGAGCTTCCTTCCGTAAATGAGGCCTTCCAGGTCTCTCCCTAGGATCTTCATCCCAGGCGCTCCAACTGAAGGCACGATTGAGCTGCCAAAGCCAGAAATCGACAAGCTGCGCAAGGTCCTCCGACTAAGTGCGGGAGCAGAGATTGCGATCCTTCCGAATGACGGATCTCTCGTTCGCGCCATCTTCGATGGCCACGACGCCGAAGCGGTCGCCGTCGAGTATCCGAAAACGGAACCCCTCGTACACGTAACGCTAGGTCAGTCTCTTCCCAAGGGGGAAAAGTTGGACGAAATCGTGCGCGCCGGAACCGAGATCGGCGTCTCGCACTTCGTACTCTTTTCCACCGATCGGACAGTCGTCAAATGGGACGCCGGCAAGAAGATGGACCGAATTCGGCGACTCGAGTCGATCGCCCGGGAAGCCGCCGAAGTCTGCTACCGAACCCGCCTGCCCGAATTCACCTTGGTCAACGACCTGAAGGAGTTCTTGGCGAAGTACCCCGAGGCCGATGTGTTGTCAGAAGTCGAGGGAGTTGGCCGTCGGCTTACACGGACCCGGATTGGAAAGCGCGTGATTGCAATCGGCCCCGAAGGTGGATGGGCTCCTCGAGAAGTCGAGATGATCGGAGATCTGGCGGTGACCATCGGTCCGCGAGTTCTTAGAGTGGAACACGCGGCCATGGTCGCGGCTGGCCTACTCCTAGCGGAGACTGACTAGCTTGTCGCGGCCCGACTTCATAAAGCTCGCAAACCGCTGAACGTCGCGGTCGTACTCCGAAGAAGCCAATAGCTTGCCCTCAGCATTCACGACGGCATAAACCGGGTTTGCCGCGCTACCCGTGAGATCGATTTTGAGCTTTTGGTAGCGCTGATCTTCGGCATTGTCTCGGCGGTCCGTATAAAGTTTCGCAAGCACAAAGTTCTTGAGCTCGTCTTTAACATCCGGCTTGCTCAAGACGTTCTTCTCCATCCAGCGGCAGTTCGAGCAGTAGATTCCTGTGAAGTCGATGAAGATCGGCTTTCCGGTTTTCTTTGCTTCGGCGACCGCGAGGTCGTAAGAGCCAAGCCAGCCTTCCTCATTCGCCTTTGCCGTCGCTCCGGCACCCGCTTTGTATGGGTAAGGATCCGGAGGAACAAACGCCTCCAGGTCTTGCAAGCTGTTGCCGTTTAGAGCGGTGAGGAACCAAACGCTGGCCGCAATGGAGGCGAGCGCGGCCCCAATTCGAGGAATGCCCGGCTTCGATTCATCGTGAACGGTTGGGATTCGAATCCAGCCAAGGAGGAACAGGCCAGCAAGAAGCATGATGCCGAACCAAAGGGTCAGGTAGACCTCCTTGGTGAGCCAGCCAAGCTGCCACGCCAAATCGACAGTACTAAAGAACTTGATCGCGGCAATCAGCTCGACGAAGCCCATGAACGCTTTGACCGTGGAGAGCCAGCCTCCAGACTTCGGCAGTTTCGATACCGCCCGTGGGAACAGGGCGAGGCCAAAAAAGGGAAGCGAGAAAGCCGAGCTGAACCCAAGCATTCCGACGATTGGATAGAGCACGTCGCCCTGGGCCGCGGTAACGAGCAAGGTACCGACGAAGGGCATCGTGCACGTGAAGGACGTGAGGGAGAAAACCAAGCCCATGACGATCGGACCTGCCAGGCCTGATCGCTTCTTGGAGTTGAGCTTGTTGGCCCAACTTGCTGGCACGCCAATCTCAAATGCGCCAAACAAGCTGAAGGCGAGAACCACGAATAAGATGCCCATTCCCAAGTTCAACCAGGGGTCATTGGCTAGGTTCTGCAGCCCCGTCGCACCGAACAGAAGACTGACGCCGACGCCAAGAATCGTAAAGGTGCTGATGATCCCGAGGCAGAATGCGATTGCCGGCTTGATCGCGCTACCTTCGCCCTGCTTCGAAAAGATTGAGACCGTGATCGGAATCATCGGAAAAACACACGGCGTTACGAGCGCGAAGAAACCGGCGGCTATCGCCGTGCCCAGGAAGGCAATCAGCCCGCCGTAGTCTTTCTTGACCGGGGTGATTTTTCCGGAGGCAGAATCATCAGGCGTCGTAGCTCCTACCGTTGCTGGAGCCGCTCCGGGAGTGACCTTCGAAACGTCGACGGTCAGGGTTTTCGTTCTGGGGTTCAGACACGTGGTGTCGCTGCAGAGTTGGTAGGTGACATCGACGGTGGCGGAGTCGCCGCTTTTGGCCGTGATCGGAATTCGGAGTTCGGCCTTTTCGTCGAAGGTTTGAACGTCCAGTTCAAAATTTGGATCGAACTTCTTCTTCGGCGTAAGTTCGACAATCTTCTTGCCGAGCGTGATTCCCTTTGCTTCGATCGTGGTCGGGAATGGACCGTCCTTCACCGGGATAGTGGAGTAGAGGTGCCAGCCTTTCTCGATCTCGCCCTTGAGAATCAGCTCGCCACCTTCCGCCGTCGCCTCCCATGTCATTCGCTCTGGCCCACCACCTGCCAACTGAGCTTGGGACACGTTCAGGGTGAAGAGCGCGACCAGGATCGAAAGAAGCTTGAGGATTCTGTTCATTGCGAGATTGAAGGCACCAAATCGTACTACGGTTCCCACCGTGATTATGGATCCTAAGACGTTAAAATGCCCCGAACTGCCGTTGGCTGCTCAGGGCAAGGTTTCGCTAAAAACTAGGAAGCAGTGATTTCAACCAGCTGTCCGCGGATTTCCCCAGCGGGGAAGGATGCGTTGTGAACGTTGAAGTATCCGTTTCCGGCGCGAAGCGCGGCAAGAATTTGGAAGCGCGTAACAATTTCTCCACCAACGATACGGTCCAAGAGTTGGCCCTTGACGTAAATGTTTCGGTTTCCGTTTCCAAGGTCTACGGTCTGAACGAACTGGTCAAGAAAGTCAACGACGACCGGACCGTTCGCGCCAGCAGCAGCTCGGTGGATGTGGAACCCTGTTGGCGGCCCGGAGAGCTTTCGGGCCTCAAGGAAGGCTTCGTAGTACATGCGTCCGTTTCTATCGGTGTACACCTTCAGTCGGCCAAGGCCGAAAGCTCGCGTGGTCACCCGCGGAGTCTGAATTTCTTGCCCCGTAGTGAGATTTGCGCGGAAGACGAACAGATCTGCCTGCGCGACAACCGCGACCATTGCGATGAGAAGCGTCGATGCAACTTTCCTAAGCATGAATAGATTCCTTTGGCCAAACCACCCTAACACAACCTACACCGATTCGCCGAACCGTGTTGAGCAAACTTCCGCAACATGATTGAGGATTCTATTCACTGCGAGATTCAAAGCACCTAAACGTATTATTGTTCCCAAAGTCATTCTGGGTCCTGAAACACAAAAAAAACCCGAGCAGCCGTTGGCTCCTCGGGGCAAAGTAACGCTAGAAACTAGGGAGCGATGACTTCAGCAAGCTGGCCACGGATCTCTCCGGCCGGGAACGAGGAGTTGTGGACGTTGAAATAGGCGTTACCTGCTCGGATGGCGTCCAGGATCTGGAATCGAGTCACGAGGGTTCCGCTGATCGTTCGGTCGGTTATTCTGCCTCGGAAATAAATGTTCCGATTGCCGCCGCCTAGATCAACCGTCTGCACAAACTGGCTCAAAAAGTCGACGACTACCGGGCCGTTTGTGCCAGCCGCCGCACGGTGAATGTGGAAACCCGTTGGGGCGCCGGAAAGCTTTCGAGCTTCCAAGAAGCCTTCGTAATAGACGAGGCCGTTTGTATCGGTGTACACCTTCAGGCGGCCAAGGCCGAATGCTGGAGTGGTGACCGGTGGGGTCTGAATTTCTTGACCAGTGGTGAGATTGGCGCGGAAGACAAACAGATCGGCCTGCGCGACAACGGCGATCATGGCGATGAGAAGCGTCGATGCAACTTTCTTAAGCATGAATTGAATCCTTGAGTCAAAAGACCCAAACATAATCTACAACGATTCGCCAAACAGTGTTGCGAAAAAATTCGCAACACTGTTAAGAATTGTTAAAGAGTCCCGCGTAATTCTTGCTCTCGTTCGATGGCTTCGAACAGCGCTTTGAAGTTGCCCTTGCCGAAACTGGTCGCGCCTTTTCGGTGGATGATCTCATAGAACAATGTCGGTCGGTCAGTGACCGGCTTCGTGAAGATCTGCAACAGATAGCCTTCGTCATCTCGGTCAACAAGGATTCCGAGGTCGGCGAGGGTTGCGATGTCTTCGTCAATCGTTCCAACCCGGTCCGGTAGGGCAGCGTAGTAAGCCTTTGGAACCGTCAGGAACTGCATCCCTTTGTTGCGAAGGGAGGTGACGGTGTGAATGATATCGTCCGTCCGCAGCGCGACGTGCTGCACTCCTGCTCCGCCAAAGAACTCGAGGTACTCGTCGATCTGTGACTTCTTCTTTCCTTCGGCTGGTTCGTTGATAGGGAACTTGACCCTTCCGCCTCCGCCTGCCATCACCTTTGACATCAGGGCGGTGTATTCGGTCGAAATGTCGTTGTCATCGAACGAGATGAGCTGCTTGAATCCGAGCACTTCTTCGTACCAGTGCACCCAATGGTTCATTTGGCCGAGCTCCACGTTGCCGACGCAGTGGTCGATTTCTTGAATGCCGATGCCTTCTCCAGCTTCAAAATGCTCTCGATAGTTGGGCAAGAAGTGGCCGCGGAAGTTGTCGCGGTTGATGAAGGTGTGAAGCGTGTCGCCGTACGTTTTGATGCTGGCGATGCGAACGTCGCCGTTCTCGTCAGAAAGGGTGAACGGTTCGCGGGCGGAGGTTGCACCGCGGCTAACGGCCTCGTTGTATGCCCAGTCCACATCGTCGACTTCGAAAGCGATGTCCTGAACAAAGTCGCCATGTTGTGCAATCTTCTCGGCCATTGGGTGTCCCGGGCGGAGCGGGGCACTGAAGAGGAGCTTGACGTTGTTCTGCTCCAAAAGGATGTCAACTTCGTGCCGCAGACCGGTCTCAAGACCGTGGAAGGCGGTGATATTGAAGCCAAAGACGTTTCGATAATAGAAAGCGGCCTGGCGGGCGTTGCCTACGTAGTGGCGGATGTGATCGACTCGGCGGATGGGAAAGGTGTCTTGCGTCATTGGAAGGGCCTAGATTCCTCTATTGTGCCTTCTGCGAGAGCGTTCGGGTATCTTTTTCTCGTCAGCCGATGTAGCTCAGGGGTAGAGCAGCTGTTTCGTAAACAGCAGGTCGCAGGTTCGAATCCCGTCATCGGCTCCAGCCATTTCATTTCCGAATCCACCGAAGGATGATCTTGGCCGCACGTCAACCTGAAGTTGGTTTGAAACCTGCCCTCGGCTTGCACGTTAGGAAAGTTCGATGAAGCTTTCTCCCGCCCTTGCGATGGTCGCGAGTGCCCTTTGCATTGGTGTGCCGGCCCACGCGAAAGCACTTGATGACCAGGCCAATATCCAAGGAGTCTGGCTGGCGCTAAAAGAGAGTCTCAACGGAAAGTCCAAGCAAGTCAACTTTCGGTACGTTTTCAAGGGCGACAAGTTGACCTTCACCGATGAAACCGGTCGAGAGGAAAAGTACACATTCAAGTTAGACCCGAAGCGCGAGCCCAAGCTTTGCCTGATTTGGCCAATTGGAGGTGACAAGAAATCGAAGCCCGTGGCGGTGGGTTATCGGCTCAACGGCAATTCTTTGACCCTGATCGTTGCGCCAGAGGGAAAGAGGCCACGAGATATCTCCGATAAACACGACCAAGAACTGATCGTCTGCGCCCGAAAAGGGTCTTGAAGCGGTCAATGGAGCTCGACTCCTTCACTGCCATAGCTTCGTTGCAATTCCGCAAAAGGAATCAAATCTAACCTCCATTTGAAAGAAAGCTGGTGATGCCTGCGTGACCGGAACAACTCGTAACCTTTGTTACTGCAGAGTCGCTCATCAAATTGCCTCCAATTTCTTTGGCCGATCCGTTGGAGACCAACCTAATCAAACCGTTAGGTTACTTTGATTTATCAATCATCTTTGAACCAGGAATATTTGCTGGGATAATGCACGGCATTACCTAAGTATCGAGTTAAGAATCTGTAAAAAATCCACTTTTTCTTTTGAATTCCGGAAGTTTCGCCGTATGATGTTGCCCAACCAGATATGGCTCTGGTGATACGTCAATGAAAATTTCATACCGGTCCACCTTTGCGCGATCAACGATGCTCGCCGTTCTCTCCACTCTTAGCATCGCCGCCCACGCCGAGGAACCGAAGATTAGCTTCTCCGGTTTGATCGATATGTTTTATCAGTCGAACTTCAAGAAGTCGGCTACCGGCAGCTCGGTGAACTTCCGCCAGTTCGATGTCACGAACAATAGCTTCACCATCGCTTCCGTGCAGGGCACGGCGGTCATGAAGCCTACGGCCGAGAACCCTTGGGGATTCACCCTTCAGTTCTCGTTTGGTAAGAACGCCGACATTCTGGCCGCCACAGAGCCAGCCGGTCCGAACTCTGCCCTCAAGTACGTGCAGCAGGGATACGTCACCTATCAGGGCAAGAACTACACGCTGGACTTTGGTAAGTTCCCCGCCTGGGTTGGTTACGAGGGCATCGTCGCCGCCGACTGTGATCACTATTCACGCCCGTTCCTTTACACGCTCGCCCAGCCGATCTACCACCTCGGTGGCCGCGCAAGCTCAACCGTCGGACCAGTCGCAGTGTCGCTGTACTTGGTAAACGGCTGGAACGAAACCGAAGATAGCAATGCAGGCAAGACCTACGGCGCCAGCGGTAGCGTTCCGGTCGGAAAGGGCACCCTCACGCTGAACTACATCGGCGGCAATGAAGGTTCGTCCCGCGTCAACGGCTTTGGCGCTGGCGGCAACACCAGCGTTCACCAGGGCGATGTCATCTTCCAGTACCCAATCAGCGACAAGCTCAAGTTCACCGTGAACGGAGACTACGCCAGCGCAACCGGATTGGATGCCGGCGACCCAGGCGGAAAGTTCTACGGCGCGGCCGGTTACCTCAAGTACACCGCTTCGGCAAACTCGTCGATCGGTCTGCGCGTTGAAACGGTCAACGACCCGAACGGCTTCCGAACTGGATTCGCTGCTCGCTACCAGTCAATCACGGCTGGATACGACATGGGTCTCAGCTCGAATTCGACCCTCCGGGCCGAGCTTCGCTACGACAAGTCGAACATGAACGTGTTCAACAGCTCCAACGGCGGACTGTCGAACAACCGAACGACCCTTACCATCGCTCACATCCTGCGGTTCTAGTCTCAATGCGCTGCCTCAATCTAGGTTGAGGCAGCGTGAATACGCCGCGATTCATGTCAAACTCATCTTCGCCCGGCTCGTGGACGCCGGGCGATTGAACCATGCGAATCGCTTTTGTTTGCACACACGCCAGCATCATCGGCGGCTCTTATGTTCATGTTCGTGATGTCAGCACGTACCTGATCAAGCAAGGTCACGAAGTCAAAGTTTTTGTCGGGGGTACCGGCGCATTTACCGAGCAGCTGATTGAGCGACAGGTGCCGTTCCACTCACTAAGTCATCTGGATCGCCCGATTAGCCCAAGCGCCGATATGAAGGCGATGAAGGAGCTTCAGGCGGCGCTAGAGGCCTACAAACCAGAGCTAATCTCCTGCCACTCCACCAAGGCGGGGATGGTTGGACGCATCGTCGGAAAGCGCATCAAGGTTCCGACGCTCTACACCGCCCACGGCTGGACTTTCGTCGATGGCATTTCCAAAGTTCAGCGCATCATTGTCCGCGCCATTGAACGATTCTGCCGACCGATGGGGCCACGAATCATTTGCGTCTGTGAGGCCGATAAGCAAGTCGCCTTGGCGGAGAAAATAGGCCCGGCCAGCCATTTCACCGTCGTCCACAATGGAATGCCAGACGCGCCCGAGCGGGCTGAGCCCGGCGCCTCCCAGAACCGGATCGTGGTGGTTGCGCGGATGGACCTGCAGAAGGACCACGAAACTCTGTTCAAAGCGCTTTCAAGGATCAAGGACATTCCCTGGGACCTCGACCTCGTCGGAGACGGCCCAAAGCGAGCGGAGTACGAGCAGCTCGTGGTTGAACTGGGGATTGCACCGCAAGTTCATTTCCACGGCTCGCAAAAAAACGTAAAGCCGTTCTTGCAGGGTGCCGCTTTGTTTGCGCTGGTTACCAACTACGAAGGCTTCCCGAGGTCCACCCTTGAAGCCATGCGCACGGGCCTACCGATTCTGGTTACCGACGTGAACGGATGCAAAGAGGCGATTGAGGAAGGGAAGAGCGGCTTCTCGGTTCCGGTTAAGGACGATGCCGCGGTCGAGGCGAAGCTCCGAATCATGCTGTCCGATCCAGAGCTCCGCACCCGCATGGGGCAGGTAAGTCGGCAACGGTACGAAGCCGAGTTCACCTTTGATCACATGATCGCGGAGACCAAAAAAGTCTATTCCGAAGTTCTTGGCCGTACGATTGACTAGTTGAAAGCGGCCGCGAGCATCTTGCGGCCAGCTTCGCCAATCAGTTGCGCGCGCTCGGCATCGTTTGCCAAGAGCGAAAGATCGAGGAAGGGCTCGGCGACGAGCGGGCCATCGTAACCGATCTGCTTCAGGGTTCCGAGGAACGCCTTAGCGTCGATAACGCCGGTGCCGGCAGGAAGCGCTCGCTGATTATCCACTTGCTCTTCCGGGGTTTTTCCGGGCTGAGCGTCGTTAATGTGAACGTAAACGACTTTCGAGACCGGAATGGCCGCGAGATCATCGACGCTCGACCCGGTGCAGTACCAGTGGAAGCTGTCGACCAAGAATCCGACCTCGGGACCGACGGCTTCTGCCAGCTTGGTCATGCCAGCGATGTCATAAACGAACGGATAGGTCTGACTATCGCGGAGCGTTTTAGGTCCAACAAACTCTAGGCCGAAGCCAACGCCGTTGTCTTGAAGAATCTTCGCGATCGGCTGAAGTCGTTCGACATGGAACTCAAAGTTGGCATCGAAAGGGAGCACGTTGGAGCACGGCATGATCCAGGTCATGCATCGCTTCATCCCGAGTGCAGCGGCAAGTTCGACACCCTCTGCGAACTCTTGCATCTGCGCATCCGTTGGCGCGACCTCCTGGCGAAAGTCGACCGAGAGGCCGAAACCGGCCGGGGCAAGGTTCGCTTGTTCTAAAAGCGACTTGACCGTATCCAACCCACGATCCTTGATCGTTTGCGGACTGATTTCTAGCCCTTCAAAGCCACCAGCTTGGGCAGCGGCAATGGCATGTTCAAGAGTTTCGGGATGAATTCCCACGGCGCCGGGAGAAAGTGCAAGATACATCGCCCGGACGATACCGCATCTATTAGCGAATCCAGTGCACGTCCACAATGTGGCTGCCATTGAAAAGGAGCAGGCAAGAGAGGATCGGTTTTGAGACCGCGATTTCTCGCGCTTCCTCAAACGTCTTCTGAACGATTTCGCCACTGAGCCCGGCCAGGAGACCCATGTAGGTGGTGGCGTCATCGGGCGAGGGAAAGCACGCAAGTCCGTTCACGTTTTGCTGGTCAGGAAGAGTCACGTTGTTCGAGGCGAACTTGTTGTCACCGACGCTGATGAGGAAGACCCGGTCTGGGAAGCCTCCGAAGCCGCCCATCATGGCTTCATCTAAAAGGAGGGGTGCTGGTCTCTCGATGGTTTCTCGCATGGCCGAGGATAGTGTGACAAAAAAAGTCGCCCGACCCAAAGGGCCGGGCGACTTTGAGCGTACTTAGTTGTCGTCTTTAGCGACGAATGGCTTGCCGGACATTTCTTTGATCTTGTCCTTCTGGGCCTGGGTGAGAACCTTGCCGATTTCGGCGTCAAGGGCCTTGTTGTTCTTTTCGTTGATCGTTCGAACTTCCGTCCACTCGATCTCCTGGTTTCGGGCCTTTTCCATCACGGCCTGGTTTGCCTGCTGAGCGGTTTCGGACAGCTTCTTAACCTTTGCGATCTGGTCTGGGGTCATGGCGAGTTCCTTCTGGAACTTTTCTCGCTGAGCGATTCGGTTACCGGAAAGCTGAACGTCGATTTCATCGAGTCGCTTCTTCTGCTCTGGCTTCAGAACCTTCTCGATTTCGGCTTCGATTTCCTTCATGACCGGCGTCATGATCTTCTGGATTTCGGCCATGTCTGGTCGCTGCCCGCCACCAAAGCTGATGCCAGCTTCCTGCATCTTTGCCATCATCTTGTCGCGGACTCCGTCTTGGATCGCTTTGATCTGGCTGTTCTGTTCGCTGGTGAGACCGAGGTCGTCCTTGACGTCTTCTCGAGCGAGAAGTGCAACGCCGCCGCCCTGACCGCCGCGCATCATGCCCATCATTCCGCCGCGGCCCTGACCGCGACCGCCGCCTCCTGGCTGAGCGCTAGCAATGGCGAGACTGGCGATCGCTACCGCGACCACCATAATTTTCAGTAGATTTTTCATGGTTTTCCTGTGAGTTACTGACCGCCTTTGCCGGTCTTGTTTGGATCAGAAGTCGTGCCACCAGGCTTTGCCTCACCCTTTGTCTTTTCGACGGGCTTGGCGCTGTTTGGTGTGATCTTGCCGAGTTCTCGGTCAATCTGCTTTTGCTGGCCGGGCGAGAGTTGACCCTTCACTCGGTCGCGGAGAAGTCGAGCATCATCCGCATCCTTAACCACGCGTGGGGTTAGGAAGACGATCAGCTCGGTTTTCTGCTTGCCCTTTGTGGTCGAGCGGAACAGTTCGCCAAGCAGCGGGATGTCTCCGAGGAGCGGAACCTTTCGGACGTTCGAGGTGACGGTGCTTCGGATGATTCCACCCAAAACGATCGTTTCGCTGTCCTTAACCGAAACCGTTGTATCGGCTTGTCGCTGGTTGATAATCGGTGCGTTGAAGTCGGTGTAGCCCTGCAGGTCGTTCGCCGTCTGGCTCACAACCATGGTCACATAGCCGT
The DNA here is from genome assembly GCA_027485645.1 of bacterium. Taxonomy (GTDB): domain Bacteria; phylum Armatimonadota; class Fimbriimonadia; order Fimbriimonadales; family Fimbriimonadaceae; genus Fimbriimonas. Next base: position 541,798 of record JAIXQR010000007.1, on the reverse strand, counting down.
TGCTCGTGATTCGTGGCGTAACGGTTAGAACGATTCCAACATCTTCAAACGCATAGTTGAAGGTGAAGTTGCCGTTGGCGTCCTGCCGGCTGTTCGTAACGTACGGAACGCTCTGGCTGATGTTGATCTGCGCTTCAACGTTGTTGGAGGTGAAAATTCGAGGTGTGGAAAGCACTTGGAATCGGTCATCCGTCTTCAGCGCGTTTAGCACCAAGTCCAGATTTCCGCCAACGACCGTGTATCGGAAGCCATTCTGCTGAGTCGCGTTCGTTCCGGTTTCTGGGAACCGCGTGGACGCGTTTCCGGTGACTCCGTTCTGGCCGAATGCCTTCACCTGCGAGAACGTCCAGTCGAATCCAAGCTTTGTCGATTCGTCGAGGCTTGCTTCAACGATCATCGTTTCGATCATCACCTGTTCTGGAATTCGGTCCAGCTGTCCGATGATGTTCTTGATGAGGTCGGCGCCCTGGGGCGTGGTGACCACGATGATTGAGTTGGTGTTCGGGTCGGCGATCGTGGTGACCTGACCGGTGAGATCCTGAACGTTTACAATTCGGCCGCTTGAGTCTCGCGCGGTCTGGTTGTTTCGGTTCTGGTTGTTCTGGTTCTGCTGTTGTCCGCCACCGAAGAAGCCGAACTGTCCAGCGACGCCGACGGTCGTGAGCAATTCACCTTCGTCCGCGTTTGGATCCTGGAATTCCAGCATCAAGTCGTTCGGATTTGCATTGTTTCCGCCAAGTCCGCCACCACCTTGGTTCCGGTTCTGGTTGTTTCGGTTCTGGGTCCCGGTATTTCGGTTCTGTGTCCCGCCACGGTTCTGACCCGTGCCCTGTCGCTGGCCGAAGGCTTGGTTGAGCAATCCGGCGACATCGTCCGCTCGTGCATTCTCAAGCGGAATCACGACCGTGGATGCCTGAATTGGAATCTCTTTGTCCAACTCCGCCACGATGTTCTTCACCAGGGCATGGTTTTCATCCGTCGCGGTAACGATGATCGTGTTACTACGAGTATCGGCGGTGACATTCTGGTTCTGGCGGTTTCCACCACCAAACAGGGCAGCGAAGCCCGTTGGCTGCTGCTGCGTCGTCTGACCACGGCCCTTTGGAGCGTTTGCAGTCAAGACGGTCTGAACTGAGGTTGCAACTTCAGAGGCCGAAGCAAATTCAAGCTTGTAGACCACAGGTCGCTGGGGCGCGTCCGTCTGCTTGTCAAGCTGCTTGATCAGGTCAGCAACTTCGCGATGCTGGTCGCGAGGGGCGTTGACGACGAGAGAGTTGCTAAAGTCATCCGCGCTTGCTCGGACAGACGGGGCACTGTTGCCTCTACCAAACGGAGATGCACCGCCAAAGCCACCAAATCGGTTGGCCTGACCTCCACGACCGCCTGCTGCGCCGCCGAAGGTAATCGCGCCTGGGAAGGAGAACCCTCCGAGGCCGCCGCCACCGGACTGATAGATGTCATTCAGCACGCGAGCGAGGGCAGATGCCGAAGCGAATTGAACGGGATAAACCCTGAGTTCGCTTTGCGGAGTTGTATTCATGAACATCGAAGGATCGATCTGAGGCATTTGTGGCTGCTGCTGCTTCGGATCTCGCTTCTTGATCACCAGCAGATTGCCTTCCTTCGACATGTCGTAGCCCTTGAGCGACAACGTGGTCGACAGAATCTGGAATGCGTCGGCGATTGGCACCGCTTTCGCGCTCGTGATCGTCATTCGATCCACGAGGGAAGGGTCCTTAACGATGGTTACGCCCGACGTGGTCTGGAACAAGGAAAGGACCATGTCGACGTTCGCATTGCGGAAGTCAAGCTTGATGCTCTTCTTAGGCAGTTTGAAGCTCGCCCAAGGCTTGTTGTTTTGTGGAGGAGCCGAAGCGCCGCCACCAAAATCGAACTGGGCGAATGCTGCCATGGGCAGCATAGCGAGGGCAGCAATAAGTAACTTCCTAGTTTCCACGTCTTCTTCTCCGTTGGTTGTTGTTGTTCAAATTGGGGTCCGCAAGGGTTTGCGGAACAGCCGCCGGCGCGGCAAGCGCATTGCCGGGGGCGCCAGGGAACGCTCCTGGCTGTCCGAAGGTGAATTGTCCTCCAGCGTTTCCGCCTTGCGCGACCGGTTGGGCACCGAGTTGGCCGGGTAAAGGCAGAGGCAATGGAGTCACCGAAGCCATCTTAGGTTCCGCGGCGGCATCTTCAGTTTCCATCTTAATCGTTCGTGCATCACCCTCGGGGCCTTGCATCACAATCTCGTCCTTTGTAATGGTTAGTACGCGCGAAGTCTTCCAGCGCTCTCCCGAAACGAGAAAAACGCCTTCTCCAGTCGAAGTATTTTCTAACAGACCTCTCGGTGTCCCGTCCACGGTGGCCGAACCGGTAAAGATCCAGTTGGGTTCTCCGCCGGTAAACGCGACGGGGATACCGTTATCTTTAGTCGGTACGGTCGCGCGAAGATCCGTCTTCATGACCAGCGGCTTGAAAGCGTTCTTGGCCGGGGTTGTGACCGAGGCGAACTTCGCGGTGTAGTCCACCGGCAAAAAGCCAGACTTCGAGGTGGCAGAAGAGCGACTAACCGGACGGGCAGACTTCTTTGCTACCGGCGGAGCTTCCTCCGAGGCGTAGACGTAGATGACAATGACGGCAGCAATGATGCCGACCCAAAGCACTACGCTTGGTTTCTTAGGTTCAGCTTTTGCCATTCGTTGTCTCCTTCTTTGGTGTGGTCAGTGCCGGCGGCGAGTCAGGTAGTGGCGGCTTGATGAATGCCGATAACCCGATAGTACCGGTGACTGCATCACTGTTCGGATCGGCAGATGCAATCTGAACGAGGTTCACCACAAACTTGTTCTCAGGTTTCTCAAGCGATTCGGTCAATTTAAGCGCGTCTAGGTACGACCCTTCTACGGTAAGGACGAACGGAACTTGGTTCAGTTCACCTACCAAAGCGGTTTTTTGTGGCTGGAACCGGATCATCTTCAGCTTTGATTCAGAAACGAGTCGATTAGCAACCGCGAGCGCAGCAGGCGCGAGGTTTTGCTCATCGCCCTTCCAAAGCTTGTTCTCAGCAAAAGCAGATGCAGCCTTGATTCGATCTCGAGCTTCGTTGGTCTCGGCAAGAATTCCGACTTCCTTTTGTCGCTGACGGCTGGCAACTCCCCGCTTGTTAGGCTTCGGAGTGAAGAGCACAAATCCAAGGAGCCCAATAAGAAGCACTAGGCACACGGCCGAGATGATCTTTGGGACCAAGTGTTGCTGGTTTCTAAAGTTCATTACTTTTTCACTCCTCGGCCCTTAGGCGCATCCACAACGGGCAAGTTTCCGACCGGGAAGGCGGAGATGCTGAATTGCACAACCGGCTTCTTATCGATTTCGGCGTTGTTTGCGAAGACCAACTTAACGTCGCGCAATCTCTTTTGACCGGTGAGTCGTCGCACGTAGTCGGCAACCGCTGCACCATCCAGCGCCGTTCCTCGAAGCTGCAACTGCTTGCCACGCTCCACGGTAACGCCAGAGAGCCAAACGCCTCCAGGCACTTCCGAAGTAATCACCTTGATCACGTCGCTAAACTTTTGGGCAGGTTGAAAGGCTCGCTGCAGCGCGGCTTCCAGCGTTGTGGCCTTCGTCAAATCGGCTTCGACAACCTTCTTTGCCGCTTCGAGTTTCTTGGTTCTGCTGGCGTAGCGAGTCTTTTCCTTGTTCTCAGCTAGTTGCTTCTCATCCCAATCGGCATAGGCATAAACGCCAAGCGCGAGCGTCGCAGCTCCCAGAAGCATGGCCTGTCGAGTGACGGACTGTTTTGCTTCCTTCTCTCGCTTTTCCCGGGCTTCCGGAAGTTCGATGACCAGTGACGGCCAAGCGGCGTTTGCCAGAGACTCAAGTGAATGGTTAGAAATCGCTCGGTCTGCCTCGGGGTACGGCAATCCGCCCGCCGCGATGACCGATCCGCAAGGTTGTCCGGCGACGGTGAAGGTCCGGCAAATCTCACCTTCCAGGTCCGAACCGGGGCTGACGACGCGGGAGTACCGCAGCGTGCCCTCGGCGATAATGTCCACCGCAATTCCGTCTGAAGTTGGCTGGATGACGGCGACGTTCGAAAAGCCGTTTGTTGCCGCAAGCTTTTCTGAGCCAACCGCGGCAATCGTGATCAGCTTGACTTTAATACCGGCCGTCGCAAGCTGGCTCATGGCTGCACGGAGTTCATTAAGCGCAACCGCACCGATCTGGCTCAGGCGTCCACCGTCTCCCATCAGGGTGGTTGGATTGACCGAAAACGCGATTTGGTCACCAGGCAAGGGAAGGAACTCCGCCGCCCGCATCTGTACGATAAGGCGCAAATCGCTCTCTGACGTGGAAGGCAGGAACGCCGTTTTTAGGAAGGCCGTACGTCGACCCAGGGCCAGCACAGCTTCTCGGCCGCTGAGCCCGTCCAAGGTTTGCCCAGAGGTCCCGTTTAGGGCATCGTAGGTCCGCAAGCCGCGCGAGGACCATTCAATGACCAGTGATGGCGTGGTGTGTTGTTTACTCATTGAGCCTCTTTCAGCACGACTTCGGTCGTGGTTTCGTCTTGCCAGTACCATCTCGATCGCATATCGGTGAACGGTGGACTTTGAATGGCAACGACGGTGGGGATGTTGTTTCTTATTTCGATGATGGCTTCGACTCCGTAGCGTTGAGATCCGTGTCGACCGATGACGCGAACCAAAAAGGTTTGAGATTGAACGGTGAAAACGTTGGCCGCAGACTGGAGCGCTTGGCCCGTTATTCCGGGGATAGACGTGAGCTCGCTCAGCGTGGTGAACGTTTGCGATTGGCGCTGCAAGATCGCCTGCACCATATCCGGCGTGAGGTCGGGCACCGAACTCAAAACGCTCTCCGATGCCGTGTTCAGGTTAATCTTTCCGCTCAATCGAGTTGCCCCGTTGGTGGTCAGATAGTCCAGCACCGAACGTTGCACATCAGCGTTCTGCGCTCCAGGCAGCGCGAGCACTTCGCCAATTCCACCCCAGTTCTTTCTCGCCGCAATCTGAATCGCGATGTTGGCCGGGATGCTGATTGGCGGTTGCTGAAGTGTCTGGGCGGTCGTGCCTTGTGCGTTGATGTTCACGCGTGCGGTGCCGTCCGGCCGAGTGTTAGGCGAGTAGGCATTTGCGGTGAGGAGATCGTAAAGGACCGGAAGCTCACCGTTGCGACCTGGCACCAAGTCCGAACCAGAAGTGTTCTCGCTGGGTTCGTAGAGCAGCTTCGCGGTGAATCCCTTTACGTGTAGAAGCTCATCGAACGTATCAAACCGGGCCAGTTTCGTGTTGTATGGAGTGTCCAGGTTGTTGTAGTACGTGTCCTTTGCGCCAAGGGCTCTCGGGTCCAAGTTGCCTTCTCGGAAGTCCAACAGAGATTCGATTTGGTCTTGCGCGAGGGGCAGTTTTTGGAGCTGAGCTTCGGTGGCGGCGTTGATGTCGATCAGGCCGCAAGCATCGAGCACCTGGATTCGGAAGGTTGATCCGCCGAGCACGAAGTTTTCGTCTCCGTTATTTCCAAGCGTCGCCCACGTGTCATTCAGCGTGATGGCGGTGCTTGTCTGACCGGTTGTGCCGGTACCGGTATCCGACGTGAGATCGGCAACTTCCTGAAGGGTCTGACGCGCCCTCTCGATGCCAGCATAAGCGGCAATTCGAGCCTCAATCTGCTCGCTCTCTTGGGTGACCTGCTGCGCAAAAGCGCGTTGCGTCGCAACGGTGCTCGCGAGAACGCCAACGAGAACAACCAGCACGCCAAGGGCGAAGATGAAGATGGAACCGCGGTCTCTTCTCATCCTATTTGCTCCTGTTCGACTGGATTGTCTTGGGTGACGTCACTGTTTCGCAGCCGCAACGTCACGATGCGGTCCGTTTCACTGTTGGACAAACGGTACGTAATCCGAACGGCGGCAGGGAGTCGAGCCGTGCCCTGAGTTCGCGTATCCCAAACGGTCTGCCACGCTGCGCCATCCCAAAATTCGTAGCTGATGCTGGTGACGTTGGCGTTAAGGACGCGCTCGATGCCGCCTTGTGACGGGTCGCCATCGGCCGGATTTTGCTGGCGAATAAATAGTCCAGTTTTCCCGCTGGCAGAGCCGGTTGCCGAGAGAGAAATGGTCACCTCTTCTGTGCCCCCAACCGTGCCAATCTCCTCGTTCGCAAGTTCGAAATCGTCGTAGTCCAGCGCGTCGGAAGATAATCGCGCACCGACTCGGGTGAAAGTGAGCGTATCCGCGTTGCTCCCGCCTTCGTCCTGATTCAGCAGACCTTCGGAACCGACAAAGAAGGTTGTTTGCGTGTTCTCGAGGGAAAGGAAAGCGGATTCGATGAACGTTCGAAGGTCGTTCTCAAGCTCCACGTCCGATCGTTGGCGGGAGCTGGCTTCGCGAATGCGTCGCTCGTAATCTGCCCCGGCAATCAGAGACTGAGCGGCGTAAATCGTCAGCAGTCCGGTGATGGCAACGACCACCAGAACTTCAATCAGCGTTAAACCACGTTGACGGCGGTTGCTCATGCTTCCTCCTGCGCCGGTGGAACGAAGACAAGGGTCGAAATTTGCTTGCCGGTTTCGGAATTTGCTTCCTTCGAAACGGTGATCGTGATGGTGTTGAGGTTCTCAACTCCGGTCGGCTCGGAGGTGACGGACCAGTTGACGTCGGGGAAGCCTTCGTCCTGGAAGGTTCCAGACGCATTGCCATTGATGGCCTCGCCGGTCGCGACGAGTTCGTCAAGTTTTCGCGCGGCTAAGCGGTTCAGGGTTGCGCTTTCCTCGATGCGGGCCGCATTTCTCGCGACGTTGCCGAGGGCCAGGCTCACCGAAGCGACCCCGGTGCCAAGCAGAATAATGGCAACCAGGACCTCGATCAGGGTGAATCCGCGCTTTTTAACCACGAGTTTCAATTTCTCCGGCGGACCATGACTCATCTTCAAACGGGGGAAGTTCCGTGTCACCGGTCGTCACGTCTCCGTTCTTGCTGACTGAAATGAAGAAAGTGCGACCGTCGATCGAGAGTTGCAAACCTCCTGGCTTGCAGGTTCCGTCAGCAAAGCACTTGAGTTCCCAGTCGCTTTCCGATACGTCTTCGTTGCCGTCCTTCAACACGGTGATGGTCACGGTGTCGTTGGGGATCTCGGCAACGAACTGCTCGCCCTGCACCTCGAACTTTCGAGTTGCGGCGTCGTAGCGGATCGACCGTTCTTCGCTGGCGTTAACGGCGGCCGTTTTAGTCTCTCGGGGTAGCCGTACGAGGTCCCCAATGAACTTGCGTTCGATTCGACCTCGTTCCCAAGCCGTCACTTGTGGCGTGACGACGGTGACTAAAACGAGGAGAATGAGGACAACGGTAGATAGCTCGAGGAGAGTGAAAGCTCTTCGGCTTATAGTTCTTCCTCGCTCACATCGGCTGCTTCGCCCTCACCACCCGGCTGGCCGTCGGCTCCGTAGGTGATGATGTTGAACGACTCGGCACCAAATGGGCCTGGGTACTCATAGATGTAAGGATTTCCCCACGGGTCGTTCGAAATGTCTTTGCTCGTGTACGGTCCCTTCCAGTTCTGAACGTCGTTGGGTGGAATTCGCAGAACCGACAGCCCTTCTTCCGTGGTTGGGTAGCGACCCGTATCCAGTCGGAATGCGTTAATCGAGCTACTGAGGGTGGAGATGTTCGCCTTTGCCGCCGAAATCTTTGCGTCGCCGCCTCGACCGACGATTTTTGGCACAACCAAGGCCGCCAAAATCGCGATGATCAAGATGACGACCATCAATTCGATGAGCGTAAAACCGCGGAGTTTGTGAGTTCGGTTGATCTTCATGTCGTTCTGTGTTGTGGTTAGTCGTCGAAAAAGTTTCATTGTTCTGTGGGGTTACTTGGCCAGGTCTTGTGCGGCGAAAATGGGTAGGAGAACGGAGAGCACTACGAATCCTACAAACACGCCCATGATGAGAACGATGGCGGGCTCCACCAGCGCGGTGAGTCGACGCATGCCGTTATCAACCTCAAAGTCGAGGGAGTCCGACACTCGTCCGAGCATTTTCGGTAGGTCGCCCGTTTCTTCTCCAACCGCCACCATGTTGGTGAGGACGGGCGGAAAGGCGCCGGTGTCTCGCATGGCTTCTGCGATCGGTCGGCCATCGCGCACATCGTCCTGAACCGCCTGAGCTGATTTCAAAAAGACGCGGTTACCGGCGGCAAGACCAGCAAGGTCAAGCGCTTGCAAAATGGGAACACCGCCGTAAACCAGAGTTCCAAGCACTCGGGCAAATCGGGAAACGGTTGCTTTCTTCACGACCGGGCCAATGACCGGAGCGTTCAGGAAGAACTTGTCTCGGGTGAGCGCGCCTTGTTCGGTTTGAACCCAAGCCTTGTATCCGAAGAACGCCACTCCGATTCCGATGAAGATGCCGATGTAGTTGTTGGTGAGGAATCCCGTTGTCGCAAGAAGAATCTTGGTGGTCGCCGGCAAGTTGTCGCCCAAGTCCTTAAAGATGCCCGCAAGTCGCGGCACAACGAAGGTGAGCATGAAGATGATTACGCCAAGCGCTACGAACGCCAAGATGCTCGGATAAACGAGGGCGCTGGTTACTTGGCTGCGTCGGGCAACTTCGGTCTCCTGAAACTCGGCGAGTCGCGTTGCGACTTCGGGGAACTGGCCGCTAGCTTCTCCCGATTTCAGCGTCTGGGTGTAGATCACTGGGAATAGCTTCGGGTGCTTAGCGAGGGCATCGGAAACGGGCAAACCGCCACGGACGTCGTCAAGCGCTTGCTGCGCCACTTCCGAGAGGGTCGAGCTTTCCGACTGTTCCGAAACAACCTGCAAAACGCGGTCAAGCGGCAAGCCGGCGGAGGCAAGATCAGCCATTCGGCGGGTGAACAATGCGAGATCCGACTTGCTGACCTTTTTCTTTTGGCCCGAGTTGACCGGGGCGGCGACGCGCTTTTCTTGGATGTCGACGACGAAGCGTCCTTCGGCAGCAATTTGGGCTTTTGCTGCTTCGATATTTGCCGCATCGACAAAGCCCGACTTGCGTTTGCCGGTTGGCTCTAGGGCGGTGTAGGCAAAAGTTGACATGTTAGAACTCGTCTCGGTGGCAGACGCGCATGACTTCTTCCGGCGTGGTCTTTCCGGCGAGAACCGCCAAGCTTCCTTCGCCCAGCAAGGTTCTCATGTTCTGAGTCTTGATGGCGTATGACTTGATCGCGTTTGAAGATTGGCGGGCAACCGTCATTCTTCGAATTTCTTCGTCGATCAGCAGCAGTTCGTAAAGTCCTTGTCGACCTTTATAGCCGGTCTGGTTGCACTTGTCGCAGCCGACTCCTCGGCGGAAGACTGCTCCGGCTGGAATGTTGCCGGGATCGATGTTGACCGCTTCAAGCGATTCGGGGCGAGGCATGTATTCCTCGGCGCAGTTCGAGCAAACGCGGCGGAGAAGTCGCTGGGCGATGACGCCCATCAGCGATGAAGCGACGAGATAAGGCTCAACGCCCATATCGAGCAGTCGAGTGGTGGCACCGGCTGCGTCGTTCGTGTGAAGCGTGCTGAAAACCAAGTGACCGGTCAAAGCGGCGTTGATCGCGATATCGGCCGTTTCCTGGTCGCGGATTTCACCAACCATGATGACGTCCGGGTCTTGCCGAACGATCGAGCGAAGGCCCGAAGCAAAGGTGAGTCCAATCGCCGACCGAACTTGAATCTGGCTGATGCTCGGCACCTGGTACTCAACTGGATCCTCAATCGTAAGGATGTTCGTCGTTGGGCTCCAGATTTCCTGAAGGGAAGCGTAAAGGGAAGTTGACTTACCCGAACCGGTTGGGCCCGTCGCAAGGATGATTCCGTACGGAATATCGATCAACTTGCGGTACTTGGTCAGTACGTCGGTTTGCATTCCAAGCTCTTCCAAGCCCAGCATGGCTGTGCCCTTATCAAGGATTCGCATGACCGCGCGTTCGCCGTATACGGTCGGGACAATGCTCACGCGGACGTCGATCTGTCGGCCCGCGATGGTGACTTTGATTCGGCCGTCTTGTGGAAGTCGTCGCTCGGCGATGTTCATTTCGCCGAGAATCTTGAGTCGGGAGATCAGGGCGGCATGCATCCGCTTTGGCGGCCGCATCATGTCCATGAGCATGCCGTCAACGCGGTACCGGACCTTAACTTCTCGCTCGTACGGTTCGATGTGGATGTCTGATGCACCATCCCGAACTGCCTGAGCAAAAATCAGATTGGCCATCTGGACGACCGCCGTTTCGCCCGCCATCTTGGTGAGGTCCGCGAGGTCGGTGCTGTCGTCAAGTTCGGCAATTCCGGAGTCTTCACCGGGCAATTGGCTGAGGATCCGCTCAAGGAAGAACTCCTCGATTTTGAGCTTGATTAGGTTCGGATCAGCCAGAACGGCCTGAATCGGTCGTTGGACCAATATGCTGAGGTCGTCTACGGCAGGTAGCGAGAGCAGGCTTGGCATCGCCACCACGAGGGTCTCGCCATCAAGGGCGAGCGGCAGAAGCTGGTTTTTGAGCGCGAAGTCCCCAGGGGCCAGAGCCATTGCGTCGTGCTCGGGTTTGACCAGGTTTAAGTCAACAAACTCGAGTCCGTTGCTCGCAATCTCAGGCGATTCGGGTTGGGAACGTAAGGGAAGGTTCAGGCTCATGAGTCGGGGGATGCGATATCGGAGGGATTAGATCGTGACAGATCGAAGCTGGCTTTGACGAAGAATCGGCAGATTTGTTCACCGATTACTGAGGAGACGCAAAATATCTAGCCGGTAGTACGAACTAGACGCAGCAGTTGTTCCGAAAAGCTCGGCCTTCAGGAACAATTGAGGTTCCAGATAACCTGGCCTTAACGAAACCAGTCGCGAAGAGCAGATTCAGATTGAAATCACGCTGGGCGACAGGTACGTCGAACGAAGAGCATCCTCAGAATTTGCCTTCAGGGTCAGGTTGTCCCACCCCATAAAGTAGCTCCAAGGTTGCCGCGCAAGTTCCTCGGAGGTCGGCAGCTGAGAATTTTCAGAAAGCGCGAGCGGGCGACCATCGGCTAGAGCTTTCATCCGCTCGTACCACTCTTGCGGATAAGTTTCATCTCGGTCCTCGCCGGGATAGATGTCAGTGCCAATCAAGTCGACCGTATCGTGACCCGGATAGAACGCTTCCACCCCCGGCCACGGCTTATCTGGGTTCCATGCCCAAAGCAAGTTTCGAAGCCCGTGAACGCATACGTAGCGATCGAAAATGAGATTCCATAACTGCAAGAATCGCGGAGCATCTCCGCCCCACCAGAACCAGCCACCGTTCATTTCGTGATACGGGCGGAAGATGACGGGAATGTTCTCGGCCTCCAGAACCTTGAACGCTTCGGCCAGCCGATCGACGTGCTCTTGCCAAACCTTATGTAGGTCCGAGTCTGGGTCGAACAACTCATCCCACTGCGGTTCCGTCAAGTTGCCAATGACGCCCGGATCAAAGTCGCACGGTTCGCCAACGCGCGGATCGGCTTGGTGATAAGTGATCACGATGATGCACCCCATCTCGTGGTGCCGCCGAATCTCATCCATCAACTTCGGCCGGTAAGCGATGTTGTCAATATCGTGCCGATCGTCCGAAAACCCCCACTCGCCACCCCAAACCTTTGGATAGCGACCCGTGAGTTTTTGAATCGCGGCCGATTCATTTGACATGTTGTAAAGCTGGTTGTGCTGACCCGATACCGTTGCCTTCCCGTGAAGCTCATACAGGTGGTTCAGGAGCTGAGTCGCCTCATTTGTGGGATTAGGCGTTACCGGCAAGCGCTGAGTCATGGTCGCAGTATCCCTGGGTTGGCGATTGGAAGCAACGCCACACGACAATGATCGGTAGGAACGGTTATGTCTGACCGCAACGCCGATGCCCTGGTCGAGCTGTGCGTTGAAGACCTTTTGCTCGCGTTCAAGCTCTCGAAGACTGCTGGACCCTGGCGACGCATCGCGGCGACGCCTGCCCGTCGGTTCGCCCGGCTTCTAAGAGAGTTTGATGCCTGCGTTTTGGAAAAGGGATTAGTCGCGGCGGGGAAGTTCATTCTGGATCGCTTTACGCGGTCGGTAACGGTTTCTGGTCACGAGACCCTTCCAAGAACCGGGGCGCTGATCGTGGCTTGCAACCACCCGGGCATGACCGACGCGATGGCGGTCTGGTCGGCGATCGGTCGGGAGGATCTCAAAATTATCGCCGCGGAGCGAGATCTACTCCGGCATCTGCCGAACATCCAGCGTCACCTGATCTTGGTGCAGCCGAACTCTACCGAAGCAATTCGCAGCGCGATCTGCCACCTGCAAGCTGGCGGTAGTTTGCTCACGTTCCCGGCCGGAAAAATCGAGCCTGATATCAGTCTTCGCCCTTTCGGCGGGCCAAATCTTCTGGACTGGTCGCCGAGCGCAGCTAAGCTGGCCGCTCGCCTTCCAGATGTAACGCTGGCCACCGGCTTTGTTCAAGGCGTCATCTCAGAGCGCGCGAGTCGAGCCGTGATCTTGCGGTACCTGCGCGAACCGTCCGATCGAGATTGGGCGGCGGCCACGCTCCAGATTCTCTTGCCTTACTATCGAAAGGTCGATGTCTGCCTCGGATTTCGTAAGGTCGAGCATGCCTCTTCATCGGCCATTCAGGAAAGCATGCAGGCGCTGATCATGGAAGCAGCCCAGAGAAAACTTGAAAATACAAAGTCCCAGAATCTGGCTTACCGAAACAAAATGCTCTAGAATCGGGGGGTGAAATTCGTTCGCCTCGCGCCACTCGCTCTCCTCATCGCCTTCGGATGTGGCGGCCCAAGCCCGGTCGGTAAGTACAGTGTCGATATCAAGGACCCGAAAGCCCGGGCTCTGCTCCCTGGTGCCGATCAGGTCGTGCTTGAACTCAAAGAGGACGGCAAAGTTTCCCTCGATGCGGGTCCGATGAACCTACTATCGACCGACTGGAAAATGGAGGGATCGAAAGTCACCTTCGGCAAGAGCCAAGGACTAGTCGGCGCGAACTACGAACTCTTCGAAGGAAATCTTGTTCCGCTCGAGAACGGCAGCCGCAGCGACAAGTGGCAGTTTAAGAAGAAGTAAGTGGTGGGCGAGGAGAGACTCGAACTCTCACGCTGTTTAGGCGCTGGAACCTAAATCCAGTGCGTCTACCAATTTCGCCACTCGCCCGAGCGGACTCATAAGGTACCCGCTCAGGCGTTTGGCGGTCCAACTTCAAGCCGGATCACGATCTGATCCGTGCCGACTTCGGCACTGGTCAGCCGCGCGACGATGGGCAGTTCGGCGACCGAAAATAGGGGGTTGAGGTTCGCGAGTTGGCTTTGCACTAGGTTCGTTACGGATGCACCACCCATCACCTCCACGCTTGCGAGATCGACCCAAAGCTCCTTCTGATCCCGGATGCTCACTCGGCACTTTGCCTTTACGGCGACGTCAAAAATAACCTTCTTGACGGCATTCACGTAGAGCCAGCCGTCTTCGCCTTCGCATCGAAAGTTCTTCAAACCGCCCGGCGCGTCGCTTTCCAGGTACCGGTCAAGGGAGGTCAGTTTCACCGTTGCCGTAACGGTTGCTGGGTGAGGTGCGCGAATGTCCAACGGATCCATCTGAACGGTGATCGTCTGTCCAGAAAAGGTGACCTCATCGATGACCAAGCCCATCGGCAGAACGACCTGCGTTAGAGTGGCAGACACGCTGCTCGCGGTCAGTTCGGTTTTGGGGCTCGTCGCCAAATCTTCGGGCATGGCAAGAGATACCGCGTTTCGGCCGGCTTCGATGCATTACCCGGGCCAAACGTTGAAAGAATCATCGGGATAGACTCAACCATGGCCCTTCTTCCGCTCCTCGTGATTGCGACTCAGCAGCCAGATCTTCCGCCATTCCAAAGGGAGTTCCGGGGCGTTTGGGTTGCGACCGTAGACAACATTGATTGGCCATCGAAGCGGGACCTCACGACTGAGCAGCAGAAAAGGGAATTGGTGGCGATCATGGATCGGTCCCACGAACTTCGCTTGAACGCGGTGATCTTTCAGGTTCGACCTTCCGCGGACGCACTTTATGTTTCCAAGCTTGAGCCGTGGTCGGAGTACCTCACTGGGAGGCAGGGCAAGGCCCCAAGTCCAGCATACGACCCGCTGGAATTCGCCATCCAAGAAGCCCGAAAGCGCGGACTGGAGTTACACGTTTGGCTGAATCCTTACCGGGCTTTTCATCCCGCTCAGAAAGGACCGGCACATTCCAGTCACCTTTCGCAGACTCGGCCCGAGCTGGTGAAGTCTTACGGAAAGTACCAGTGGATGGATCCGGGTGAGCCAGATGTGCAAAAGCGCTCTCTCGCCGTCGTGGCCGACATCTTGAAGCGGTACGACGTGGACGGAATTCACATCGATGACTACTTCTATCCGTACCCAGAGAAGGGCGTCGACTTCCCGGACGGCCCGAGCTTCGCAAAGTACCAAGCCCGAGGCGGGAAGCTCGAACGTGGGGATTGGCGACGAAAGAACGTCGATGACTTTGTTGAAAATCTCTACAAGCTGATCAAGCGTGAGAAGCCGCTCGTCAAGTTCGGCATCAGCCCTTTCGGCATCTATCGCCCTGGAATCCCTGCGGGCATCAAGGCAGGGGTAGACCAGTACGCCCAGCTCTATGCCGACGCCGAAAAGTGGCTCCGGGAGGGCTGGTGCGACTACTTCACGCCGCAGCTCTATTGGCCGGTCGCCCAAACGCCGCAGAGCTATCCCGTTCTTTTGAATTACTGGCTAGAGCAGAACGTCAAGGGCCGACACATCTGGCCGGGCAACTTCACCTCTCGAACAAATCCGGCGGAAGGGAACTGGAAACCCGCGGAAGTTCAGCAGCAAATCGCCATTACTCGCGGGGCAGGCGCGACCGGAAACGTGCACTTCAGCATGAAGGCGTTCTCCCGAAACTGGAACAACATCACGAGCTCACTGCGAGGTTCGGTGTACCGAGAGTACGCGCTGCCTCCGGCCACCCCTTGGCTAGATGCCAAGGCGCCACCTAAGCCAACCATCGAGGTTGCCTCCGAAAACGGCCACGTGAAGTGGACCGCCGGTAAGGGCGAGAACCCAATTGTCTGGGCGCTTTGGCAGCGTGTCAACGGCAACTGGACAAGGACCGTAGTTCCGTTCCAAGGGGTAGATGGCGAGTTTCGCTTTGATTTCGCTCCCGGGAAGGAAGTGAAAGTCGATGCGGTTGCCGTGGCGGCGGTCGATCGAAGCGGGAATATGTCCGAGCCGGCTTATCGGGCCGTGAGCCATTAAGAGACGCTCGGGCAGCCGATGGGCAGGCTGACCTGGAAGGTTGAGCCTTCGTTCTGCGCGCTTTGGACGGTTAGCCGTCCGCCGTGTGCCTCCACGATGTGCTTGACAATGCTGAGTCCCAGACCGGTGCCGCCGCTGGCGCGGCTCCGGGCTTTGTCCACCCGATAGAACCGCTCAAAGATTCTCGGCAAGTGCTCACTTGGAATCCCCATACCGGTGTCTTGAACCGATATCTCAATCGTGTCTGACTGCTCTTTCACGTTCACCAGGATGTGGCCCTCCGCGGTGTAGTTGATCGCGTTATCGATCAAGTTCAGCGCCACCTGGATCATTTGGGCCGGATTCGCTTCAATCATAAACGCTTCCGGTCCACGGTAGCCAATCTTCAGGCCCTTATCGTTTGCCTTCGGCGTGAGCTGCCAGATGACGTTGGTTAGAACATCCGCAATATCGCAGTCTTGCTTTCGCACCGGGTTCGATTCGGCGGCACTGAGAATGAGAAGGTCCTGGGAGATGGTCGACAGTCGATCAACTTCGCTGATGATCTTCGGCAGGTACTTCTCGCGAAGCACCGCATCGTCGCCGTCGAGCATCGTCTCCGCCATGTTGCGAATCACAGTCATCGGAGTGCGCATTTCGTGGGAAACGTTCGCCACGAAGTCTTGCCGGATGCGCTCCAGACGTCGCAGCTCGGTGATTTCGTAAACGCTCACGAACACCTGATCCCCCGGAGCGCGCCAGGCTTTCGCTTGGCCAATGCGCTCAACCGGGTGTCGGAAAGAGAGTTCCGCAGCCTGGGGCAGTTCGTTGATAACGGCAGACTTCACCAACTGCTCCAGCTCGGGGTTCAAGCTCACCGCAAGCAAGCTCTTGCCGCGCCAACTTTCTGCTTGGAAGAAGGCAATCGCCCTTCGATTGGCATATTCGATATTCGCCTTAGAGTCGCAAACGAACAACGCGACATCAAGCCCATCGGCAAGGGCATCCACCGTAGATCGGTAGCGGTCGTTTTGCTCAACGAGAGTGGCAAGTTGTGAAGTCAGTCGCCCCTGATCTGTAACGGCAGATCGTTCTAGAGCGCGGATGCGGAGAGCAGCAACCAAGGCCATCGAAACTGCGGCGACGGCGATCCATCTTCCACTGAGGTTGCCAGGTCCAAAAACGAAGAGAATTCCTGCCAGGATCATGAGCCCAGCCGCCGTCATGGCAACTAAAAAAGGGCTGGTCCAAAGGCGGCGCATTAAGTCGAATCTCTCCCGCATCATTGTGCGGTACGAATCGATAAAAACAACACGTGATCGTGATGTGCGGCAAGAAACTTCGGAATCTGGTACTCCTAGGCCGTGAAGCGCATCGAAGCGTTTGTGCGAATGAACCGACTTGAGGAAGTGAAAGCTTCACTCGAAGAGGTCGGAATTCGCGGAATGAGTTGTGAACAAGTTCGTGGCTACGGTCGACAACAGGGTCGAACCGACAAGTATCGAGGAAGTACCTACGCCCTCAATCTGCTGCCGAAAATGAGAGTTGAGGTCGTGGTGCTGGACGATCAGCTGGATGACGCGATTGACGCCATCGTCAAAGCCACCCACACCGGGGAAATTGGAGACGGCAAGATTTTTGTGACCGAAGTGCTGGACGCGATCCGTATTCGAACCGGTGAGCGCGGCGACATCGCCCTCACCTAAGCGACCGAACACATGGCAAAGTGGGAAAATTTCACGATCTGGCGCGGCCGGTTGCCCCACTGGCGGGCCGAAAACGTCACCTACTATGCCACCTTCAAGCACCGCCGCCCGCTCTCGGGACATGAAGCCGAAACGCTGCTGAGCGAGCTTCGAAAACCAGACGACAAGAAGCTGGAGATCGATATCATTTGCGTGCTCCCCGAGCAATCGGAACTGATTTTCCGGGTGAAATTCGGTCCCAACGATGAACCGTACGAACTTTCTGATGTTCTAGAGAAAGCGAAGAACCGGGCAAACAAGCAGATCACAAAACGATCTGGACAAGAGCGGCCAGTTTTCTACCGAGAGAGCTATGACCGGATACTGCGTGACGAAGCGGAGTATGAAGAGTTCTGGACGAATATTCTTGAGAGTTCCATCAAGGCAGAACTCTGTGAGGAGCCGGATGAATACCCCGGCCTGTACGTTCGAGATGCCGAGTAGTTCGGCAAAATTCAGCCGATAGTCCCAAGCCGCTGTCGGATGGAACGCTCACGGTGTTGAACAATACATGAGCGAACAGAGGAGTGAGCAGAAAGTGATCGAAGTGACCGGAACCACGCGTTGGAGTGTTCCGAAGAAGTTCTTCAAGCGCGGAGTAGCGATGCTCCGAGTTATGGCCGGAGAAGCGCTGGTGACCATCGGCGAGTACTCGTTCTTGGCCCGACGCGGTGACGTCGTTACGCTGCCAGAAAACGTACCATCCATGGTGACGCCATTCGGAAACGCACGCCGCGTCTCCCTTCGCCAAGCCTGATCTGAAGACCGAAAGTCCCTGGATTGAAACGCTAAATCCAGGGATTGGTATACTTAAAGCATACATATGAGTCCATGAGGCTCAAATGGCTTGAGTAACACAGATGGGAAAAACAGTAGGAATTGACCTTGGAACGACCAACTCGGTCGTAGCCGTTATGGAAGGTGGAGAGCCAGTCGTTATTACGACCGCCGAGGGCACGCGAACCGTCCCCAGCGTTGTTGGCTTCAAATCGAACGGAGACCGATTGGTCGGCGTCATCGCTAAGCGACAAGCGGTCGTCAACCCTGAGAACACGATTTCCTCGATTAAGCGATTCATGGGCCACGCGCTTTCCGAAGTGAAGGACGAAGCCTCTCGCGTCAGCTACAAGATCGTGCCGGGCAAGAACAACACCGTCGCCGCCAGCGTCCCGGCCCTCGGAAAGGAGCTATCGCCAGAAGAAGTCAGCGCGATGATCCTTCAGAAGCTGAAGGCCGATGCCGAGGCTTATCTCGGAACCACGGTTGACTCTGCCGTCATCACCGTTCCGGCTTACTTTAACGACGCTCAGCGAACTGCAACGAAGAATGCCGGCGAAATCGCGGGACTCAACGTCTTGCGAATCATCAACGAGCCAACCGCCGCGGCGCTGGCTTACGGACTTGATAAGAAGGCTAACGAAACGATCCTCGTCTTCGACCTTGGCGGTGGAACGTTCGACGTTTCCGTCCTCGACGTCGGCGAAGGCGTTTTCGAAGTTAAGGCAACAGCAGGCGACAGCCACCTCGGCGGTGATGACTACGACAACAAGATCGTTGAGTGGCTCGTCACGGAGTTCAAGAAGGACCAGGGCATCGACCTTAACCAGGATCGAGCGGCCGTTCAGCGACTGCGAGATGCCGCTGAAAAGGCGAAGGTCGAACTCTCTGGCCAGGCAACCACGAACATCAACCTGCCGTACATCACGGCAGATGCCACCGGTCCAAAGCACCTCGACATCACCCTTAGCCGAGCGAAGTTCGAAGAACTGACTTCGGATCTCATGGAGCGAGTCAAGGTTCCGTTCTTCCGCGCTCTGGAAGACGCAAAGCTCAAGCCAACCGAAGTCGATGAAGTCATCCTCGTCGGTGGTTCGACCCGAATGCCGCAGGTGCAAGACCTGGTCAAGCAGCTCACCGGTAAGGAGCCCAACCGATCGGTTAACCCAGACGAAGTCGTTGCCGTTGGTGCAGCGATTCAGGCTGGCGTTCTTGGCGGAGAAGTCAAGAACATCGTTCTTCTCGACGTCACCCCGCTGAGTCTCGGCGTTGAAACCCAGGGCGGAATCTTCGACAAGATCATCGATCGAAACACGACGATCCCGACCAAGAAGAGCCGAACCTACACCACGGCGGTCGACAACCAGCCAGAAGTCGAAATCAACGTCCTCCAGGGAGAGCGACCGATGGCGAAGGACAACAAGAGCCTCGGCCGATTCCACCTCCAGGGCATCCCACCGATGCCGGCTCGCATGCCGCAGATCGAAGTCACGTTTGACATCGACGCTAACGGCATCCTGAATGTTGTTGCGCAGGAGAAGGGAACCGGATCGAAGCAGTCGATCACGATCACCGGATCCGGCAACCTCAACCGAGACGACATCGAGCGAATGATCCGCGACGCCGAGATCAACGCCGAAAACGACCGAAAGGAGCATGAACTCCGCGAAGCGAAGAACGATGCCGAGAAGCTGACTTACAGCACGGAGAAGACCCTTCGCGAAGCCGGTGACAAGGTTGACGAAGCCACCCGACAGCGCGCTACCGAAAAGATCGAAGCTGTGCGAAAGGCGGTCAACGGCGACGACATCGACGAAATCAAGGCCACCATGGCCCAGCTCGAAACCGAGAGCCACGCCATCTCCGAGATTCTGTACAAGCACGTATCAGAACAGGCCGATGCCAGTGAAGCTAAGCCAGGCGCTTCTAACGACGGCGACGTCATCGACGCCGACTTCAAAGAAGAGAAGTAAGGCAAATAATCTAGCGGGCGAGCCATTTGGCTCGCCCGCTTTTTTATGTCTACCTAGTTGGGAAAGTGAACGCAGAACTTGGAACCTTGCCCGAGTTCCGATTCGATGCTGACGGTTCCGCCCAAGGCGGCCGTGAGTTCCATCACGATCCTCAGTCCCCAGCCAGAGCCTCCGGCGCGTTCCCATTGACTCCGCGCTGTACCGCTTAGAATGCGCAGCCGCGTTTCCTCCGTCATACCGGGACCGGTGTCCTGAACCCAGATCTTGTGGCTGTCGGTGAACTCATAGCCAACGATCACCGAGCCTAGCGGCGGATGGTATTCGTCATCAATCACGTCCGGCAGGTCCACCGGCAGGGTCTCGCGAACGGCTTTGATGGCGTTTCCGACCAGGTTCTGAACGATGCGCACGATGTACAGCTCATCGCAATTTGCCTGCGGGGCATCTTCCTGAATCTTGTAATCCAGCGCCACGTGCTGCGCTTTGCCTTGCATTTCGAAATAAGAAGCCGCGTGATAAACAGCTTCGCCGATCGACGTTGGCTGCAAGTTCGGCCGCAAGGCGCGCCCGGCGGAGATGTCCGAAATCAGCGTGGAGTAGCCGACGATGCGATCAACCGATTCCTTCAGCTCGCGAAAGATCGGTTCGAGCGAATCGATGTACATCCGCGTCGTTCGATCTGGCTTGATCTTTTCGACGTGGGTCCGAAATCCCGACATCGCCATGTCGCCGAATCCGAGCGTTGCGTAAAGGGAAGCCGCCAGATTGCCGATGTCATGACTCACCCGGCCCATACCAAGCAGGGTCGCCGCGCGGGCGTTCTGCTCCACGAGCTGGGCATTCAAGTACGCCATTGTCGCAACGGCGGAAACAATGTCCATGACCGCAACATCCGTATCGGCAAAGTGCCCGTCATCCTTGTTAATGAGCTGGACGATGCCAATTGGCTCCTCGTCTTCCATTGAGAGCGGCGTGGCGAGAATGCTGAGCACCTGCACTCCGGTCGACTTCTCAAAATCGTTCCACTGATCCTCCGGTCGGGAGGCGAACTCCTTCATCACCGATCGGTTGGATTGAAATGCCTGACCCGCGACGCCGAAGTCATCGGGAATATCGCGGGAAGGGAGGAGATCCGCGATTTCGCCAGGGATGACGTGTTGAAAAACGAGCCGCTTATTTGCGGGATCGTGAAGGTAGATGGTGCCGTTTGTTGCCCCTACCGCTTCCACGCAAATCGCGAGAACTTCTTGCAACAACGCGTCAAATTTACCGGTGCTTGCCAGTTTTCGCGTTGCGCGTTGAACGGCACGAATCAGCCGCTCGTTGTTATCCATTGCATCAAGTCTACACCTCAGCCGAAGCGACCGGTGATGTATGCCTCGGTTCGCTCATCCTGAGGGGAAAGGAAAATGTTCTGAGTCGTGTTGTATTCGACCATTTCTCCGAGCAGGAAGAAAGCGGTGAACTCGCTGGCTCGCTTCGCCTGCTCCATGTTGTGCGTCACGATGATGATGGTGAAGTCCTGCTTCAGCTCTTCCATCAGCTTTTCGATGCGGAGCGTTGCATTCGGGTCAAGCGCCGAGCAAGGCTCGTCCATCAGGATGATTTTCGGTTTGACCGCGATAGTCCGGGCAATACATAGTCGCTGCTGCTGACCGCCAGAAAGGGAAAGCGCGCTTTCTCGTAGCTTGTCTTTGACTTCGCTCCAAAGCGCCGCCTTGGTTAGGCTTTGCTCAACGATGTCTCCGAGCACTCCGGCGTCGCGAATGCCGTGAATCTTTGGTCCGTAGGCGACGTTGTCAAAAATCGACATCGGGAACGGGTTGGCCTTTTGAAACACCATTCCGACTTCCTTTCGAAGCTCAACCGGGTCAACGTCCTCGTGGTAGATATCTTTGCCATCCAGCATCACTTGACCCTCAAGTCGAGTGCCATCGATGAGGTCATTCATGCGGTTGAGGCAGCGAAGGAAGGTGGATTTTCCGCAGCCGGATGGTCCGATGAGGGCGGTTGTGGTGTTCGGCAAGAACCGGAGGTTGATCTCCCTCAGCGCTTGCTTGTCGCCGTAATAAAAGTTAACGTGTTCTGCGGCAATCTTCGCGTTTACGATTACGGGCGGTGACGCGCTCATCGAACGTTATGTTGTCACTTTCGGGCTTAAAAATGCCCGGTTAGGCCGCGTTGACGAAGCGCATGGTCCACAAGGACTAGCAGCGTCATCGCCTCCACTAGCGGCACCGCTCGTGGCAGGACGCACGGATCGTGGCGTCCTTTGCCTTGGAGGGTGGTGTTCTCGCCCGTCGCAGTCACCGTCTTCTGTTCGCGCATTACGGTTGCGGTGGGCTTGAAGGCGACTCGGAAGGTGATCGGCATTCCGTTTGTTATCCCGCCCTGGATTCCGCCGCTGTTGTTGGTCGTGGTCTGGACCTTGCCGTCGATCGATTCAAACTCGTCGTTCACCTCAAGCCCGGTGAAATCGGTCATGCCAAATCCGCCGCCGAGCTCAAACCCTTTACACGCGGGCAGGGAAAGCATCCCTTTCGCGAGATCAGCTTCGATCTTGTCGAACACGGGCTCGCCCCAACCCGCCGGGACTCCCCGTGCCACGCACCCCACAACGCCACCGACCGAGTTGCCCTGCTTCCGAATCTCCTCGATGTGGGCGATCATTTGCTCGGCAATCACTGGGTCGGGGCAACGAACAATGTTGGCCTCGACGTCATCAAATTGCACCGTTCTGGGGTCAATCTCGGCGGAAATCTGGTGGACCTTCTCGACGTAGGCCAGAACTTCCACCCCGAGGTTTCTCAGCACTTCGCGTGCGATTGCCGCCGCCGCGACTCGGCCGATGGTCTCCCGAGCCGAGGCCCGGCCGCCCCCGGCGACCGCACGGATGCCGTACTTTTGGTCATAGGCAAAATCGGCGTGACTGGGGCGGTACTTCTCGCGCATTTCGGAGTAGTCGTGACTACGTTGATCCGCGTTTCGGACCAGCAGCGCAATCGGCGTTCCAAGGGCAAGACCGTCCTGAACTCCGCTCAGAATTTCAACCTGATCCGCTTCCTTCCGCTGGGTGACAATCGAGCTTTGTCCGGGCCTGCGGCGGTCCAGGTCGCGTTGGATAGCCTCCAGAGAAATGACCGTGCCCGGCGGGCATCCGTCCACAACCACGCCGACGCCAATTCCGTGCGATTCACCGAAGGTACTGATGGTGAAAGCGCGACCGAAGGAACTGCCCATTGGGTGGAGTCTACCGGTTGAGTTCAGGTAAGACCGAACCGTGGGAATCCCGAACTTCTACCTCAGCCAGTTGACGACGAATTACGATTTCGGGCCATCCCATCCGCTTCGTCCCGAGCGGCTTCGACGGGCCATGCGCCTGCTGCAGGCCATACATCCGACCGAGGTCATCGAACCCGCACCGGCCAGCGAAAGCGACCTGCAACGCGTCCACTCGGCGGAGTACGTGGAGGCGGTGAAGGAGATTTCAGCGGCCTTTGAGCGCGGGGAAGAGAACTCGCCGCGGATTGGAGACCTCATCGGGAAGCATTCGCTCTACGGCGATACCCCCGCGTTTCGTGGCATCTGGGAAACGTCCGCGGCATACTGCGGTGCGAGCCTGGAAGCTGCCTACGCCGTCCGCGACGGCGCTCCGCTGGCCTTTGCCATCGGTGGCGGACTGCACCATGCGCACCGAAACAGCGCCAGCGGATTCTGCGTCTTCGACGATCCTGCCCTCGCCGTGTCGGTGCTGCGCGAGCGATTCGACCGCGTGGTCTACATCGACATCGACGTACACCATGGCGATGGCGTGCAAGGCATTTTCTTGAACGATCCGAACGTGCTGACCTACTCCATCCACGAAAGCGGGAAGTCCCTCTGGCCGGGAACGGGCTACGTCGAGGAGACCGGGATGGCGGGCACAAGCACCAACATGCCGGTCCTCGCTCGAACCTCCGGTCCGGCCTGGCTCGATGCCTTCGAACGAACCGCGCTGCCGACAATGGAGCGCTTCCAGCCGCAAGCGTTGGTCCTCCAAATGGGCACCGATCCCCACTTCCTCGACCCCCTCGCTCACGTCAATTGCGATCAGGCTTCCTGGCTCAGCGCCGTCCGCCATTGCCGAGACCTCGGAATTCCGACTGTCGCCGTCGGCGGTGGCGGCTACAGTCTCCACACCGTGCCGCGAATGTGGGTTTCGGCAATTTTGACGCTTTCTCGCATTGAATTCGACGATGCCTTTCCTGCCGATCTGGCGGCGGAATGGGGAGTCCAAACCTTCTCCGACGCCCCAGAAACCATCCCGCATGGACTCGGAATCGAAGCCAACGAGCCGATCATCCGGCAGTACTTGGAAGATGTCCTTCCGGGTGTCCCGGCGGCGTAGCTCGCACTCGACCAAACGTAACGGATTTCGAATCGCCCGCTTGTCCGAACTCTTGAAGAGATCACTCAATGGCCCACTCGAACATCCGTGCTAAGACTCAAGGTTTTCGGTTTGGATTAATGATCAGCTTGCCGTCAGGACCCGTTATATATTTCGATTTCGAGATCGCTTGGTTGACCATAGCTTCTTCCTGTTTCGGTGACTCTTTGACCGAACGCGCTTGAGCTTCTCGTTCTTCCAGATACCTCGGAAGATCAACTTTTAGCCAGTTTGCCAATTCGTCGCCGTGTGATTGTGCAACGGTATCCATTTCCAAAGCTATCCGGTGCGTACTCGCATCCGAGAGCTTTATGTGAATTGTGACATCCGCTCCACGCGGATACTGCCAACTAACTGTGTGGCTGCTTTTCTGAAGAATCTTAATGAGACGTAAACGTTCACCACCCGTAACGACTGCACCACCTCCACGAAACCGCCCAATTCGAGTGTTCGAATTTATGCTTACAAGTAATCCCGATATTCGTCCTTCCTTCCTGCTCACTGCACATCTGTCCTCAAGATTTGCCTCTCGCCCAGGTGGGGCATCCTTTGAGAACTCGCACTTTGAAAAGTCCATGCCTTGTGATTGGTTACAGCCGAATATAGTGCTCCACGAGGCAACTGCCCAAGGTAGCCAGCGGTTAATCCTAGTCATGGCATTCTGACGTTACCATGAGTTCGCACTTTGGGTCCTTGACGCCCTCTAGACGAACCGACAGTTAGAGGGATACGGGTAATCACATTACGGAAGCGAAACCTTTCCACGGTTTGTCAGTCCTGACAAGTCCCTGAGCAACCACTCCCTCGCTTCTGATCCATACATTTGATCGCAATGCTCAATACTTATGTAGAAAGCGCGCGCTGGACCGCTCTCTAGAGGAGCGGTCCTCACCATCAAATCCGGATTTGGAGCGCTTCGTCCTGCCCACTCTGGAACAGATGAGGCAACCTTGAAGACCTCGCTGAACTTATAGATTTCGGACTTAGTGAGAGAAACGTGTTGACGTGTTCCTAAACGATTCTTTCCCGTTGGTGAGACGCCAAGGATTGTCACAGATCTGAGGCCGCGATCTGGGTGTGCTGCGCAACGCGTCCTCACATCCGCTACTCTACCGCTGGGTGCAGTTTTGTCGACCGTGCACCCGTTGAAGTAGTCTGCTTTGCGAGCATCACAGCCAATTGCCACACTAGCAACTAGAATCACAGGAAGAAGGCTTTTGCTGAGTTTCATGGCATTGTGACGTTACCAGGGTCCGACTACCTAAACATGAAGCTAACGTCTATCGTCGTAGACGTTCTTCCAGGTGTCCCGGCGGCGTAGTGCTCAAGGTCCTTCGAAGTGCTTGCTAAAGAGCCTGGAAAACTCCTCGCCCCACGTATCGGCTTCCCAGCCCCACCATCGGAAGGACTCGATCTTCGTCTCCGTACCTTCCTTGTACATGAAGGATAGTTCCTGTGGCCGGTCCGGGGCGTTCTTGGGTTCCTCTCCTGCCAAGGTATGGGTCGACTTAGACATCGCTACCAGCATCGCCTTTATGGCTTGCGGGTCTTTGAGCCGCCCTACTACCGCTGTCTTCTTAATTGAGACAATGTTCGGATGAGGGTGATTCGTAAGGGTGATCTCGGTCACGTTCTTGGTCAGTAGCTTCTTGGCAAAGTTCTGGCCGAACGTGTTCGGTCGCCTCTGTTTGAGTTCCGCCTCGGACGGTTGCCCTGCCGCTGCCAACCGCCTCAGCTCCAGCATGTTGTCCCGAAACCACTTGGCCACCTCGGGTCCTAACTCATCCTCGATGGAGTCGAAGTTCACAGGAAAGTTCCGGATTCGATCGCTAACGACATGGACTTGCATATCATTGGCTCCCAACCCAACCCGTTTGAACTCACGCTTCTTCGGCACGCGATATCTCGCTTGGGAAAGTACTGAAACAAACGACTGTTGTAAGTCCGGTGGAAATTTCGAGACTAACGGATAGCCTCTGGAACTATTCGTCATGATTCTTTGAATTTGACCGTTCGGATTGGCCGCACATCTGACGTCATCCCGTGACAGCCAACCCTTTGGCGCTTCCTTCGAAAACGTACATTCGCGCTCCGGTGACCGTAATCCGGCACCTGCCAGAGCGTTTGAACGAATAGGCCGCTCTGGAGAGCAGCTGGCTAAGCAGATGGCCAGTAAGGTGAAGATATAGTTGTGATTACGGAAGGACAACATCGCCTCCGTGGGAGGACCTTGGCAGATTCCGTTGGATTGATTGCCTTGACGCATGTTTTGGCTGGGCTTCGGTCGGCTGCCCAGCCCACGCGGCAGCTCCCAACCGCTTTAACTCCGGCATGTTGTCCTTGAACCACTTGGCAACCTCGGGCCCTAGATCGTCTTCGATTGTGTCGAAGTTGACGCCAAAGAAGCGGTAACGATCGCTGTAGACGTTAATTTGAAGGTCGTTCTTGTCTGGATATTGCCGAAAGAAGCCACCTTGAGGTTTGCGCTCGGGCTTGTATCTAGCGCGAGCTAGTGCTTTGACCAAGGAAGGCTCCATACGTTTTGGTAACTCGTCGATTACCCGGAAATTCTCTGTTCCATCGATGTAGATGTGGATGATGGGGAGGATCGTTCCTGCTGCGCATCTTACATCTTCTCTCGCGAGCCAACCAGCAGGTGCTGTTTTTGAGAAGGTGCAGCCGGTATCAGAAGCCTGCGTGTTTGAACTTATGAGTTCGTTCGGCTGCTCAGTGCGAACTTGAGCACAGCCAGATAGCGCTAACCCGATTAAGGATGTGGTCTGGATAGAGTTTCGGAGGAGCCGCATAGCATTCTTTGTCCCAAAAATAGTGTGGTGGCAGATTCCAGTTTCGCGATGATAACGATTCAGATGGTTGTACAGAGAGTTAACAGAAACTTGCCACTAATGGTGCCGGATTAATGCAGTTAGGGAAGATGACCCACCAGCGGACCGCAGCTCGGACCGGCGAAGGGCCAAAGCAATCGCCATCTTGCCAGCGGGTTGCCATGCCAAACTAATCCCTGTGACCATTGGGATTGTCGGACTCGGGTTGATTGGCGGCAGCATTGGGCTGGCGCTCCGAGCGTCCAGACACAAGCTGATCGGTTGCGATCCGAACCCGGAGCACGTCCGCGTTGCCCTCGAGCGTGGCTGCGTTGATGTGGCTGCCGAGCTCAGCGAGGTCGCCAAGGCGGACGTCGTCTTCGTCGCCATCCCGCCAGCTATCGTTACCCAAGTTTTAGCGGAAATAGAGCCGCATGTCGGCGCAAGCACGGTGGTGACCGACTGCACAAGCGTCAAGTCGGAGATCGTCAGCTGGGCGACCAGCCAGAAGGCAACTTGGTTCGTGCCGGGTCACCCCATGGCCGGGCACGAGAAGGGCGGCCCACAGTTTGCCAGCGCTTGGCTCTTTCGCAACGCCCGCTGGATTCTGACCCCAGTCGGTAAATCAACCAGCAATCTGAAAGTGCTGGAAACTCTGATTACCGAAATGGGGGCGAAGCCGGTGCGGATATCGGCGGAAGACCACGACCGCCACGTTGCGATCCTCAGCCATCTGCCGCACGTCCTGGCCGGACAATTGGTGCTCAACGCCTCGGAACTCTCCCACGTGGATGCCGCGGGCGGGAGCTGGAAAGACTGGACCCGGGTGGCGGGAGTCGATCCTGAACTGTGGTCCCAGATTCTGCTCGGCAACCGAACCGCCGTCTCGACCAGCTTGCGCGAGTTCGCAAAGGAACTCGAGACCTTAGCAACGCAGCTCGACGAGGGCGACGCAGCGGCGGTGAAGAAGTTCTTCGTCTCCGCCGCCGCGGCCAAGGCAAAACTGCCCAAGAATGCGGGCGATGATGTGACTGGAGCAAAGAAAAGATGAAGCTAGTTGTAACTCGGGCCCAAGCCGTTTCTGGGGAGATCGTGATCCCAAGCGATAAGTCGCTGACCCACCGTTCCTATCTCCTCGGTGCCATCGCAAACGGGCCAAGCCGGATTGAGAATCCGTTACGCGGTGAAGATTGTGAGTCAACGCGTCACTGCTTGGAGCAACTTGGAACGCGCTTTGAGGACGACGGCACCTTCGTCACGGTGATCCCCGCCACAGAATGGTCTCAACCAACTGAGCCGCTCGATTGCGGTAACAGCGGAACCACCATGCGCCTTCTCAGCGGGCTTCTCGCTAGCCGACCGCGGACCGTGACCATGAAGGGAGATGCCTCACTCTCTCGCCGCCCGATGAAGCGCATCGCAAAACCGCTAAACGAAATGGGAGCGGTCGTTACCGGTGAAACCCCGCCCCTGACCATCCAAGGCGGTCAGTTGCACGGCATCACCTACCACTCCGAAGTTGCTTCGGCCCAGGTCAAAAGCTGCGTCCTTCTCGCCGGACTTCGAGCCGAGGGAAAGACCGTCTTACATGAACCCACAAAGAGTCGAGACCACACCGAGCGGATGCTGACCGCGATGGGAGCGTCGATCACGGTCGATGGAAACGCCGTAGCCATCGAGCCCAGCTTCGACCTCAAGCCTTTTGAAATGCGAGTGCCGGGCGACATCAGCAGCGCGGCCTTCTGGCTAGTTGCGGGCGCACTCCTAGCCGAGCAGCCTCTCACGCTGATCGGCGTGAACGTGAACCCGACGCGCACTGGCATCTTGGATGTGCTCAATCAAGTTGGCGCGACCGTTGTCCACCGGAACCCGCGAGAAGAGAACGGGGAACCGGTTGCCGATCTCGAAATCACCCGAGATGCCACGAAGCCGTTCGTCATCGAAGGCAGCTTGGTCCCGCGCTTGATCGATGAAATACCTGTACTCGCCGTGTTGGCAACTCAACTGAATGGGGAAACGATCATCCGAGACGCGCGAGAACTCCGAGTGAAGGAAACCGATCGTATTGGCGTTGTCTCCGCAGGCTTACGCGCCATGGGAGCGAACGTCGAGGCGACCGAAGACGGATTTGTCATCCAAGGTCCAACGCCTTTAAAGGGCGCGACCATCGATGCTAGCGGCGATCACCGCATCGGTATGGCGTTCGCCATTGCCGGTCTCGTTGCCGATGGCCACACGGTGATCGAAAACGCCGACAGCATCCAAACCAGTTATCCAAACTTCGAATCGCACCTTCGAAGCATCGTAAAGTCATGAAAGCAAACATTGTCATCGCCATCGACGGACCCGCCGGAGCCGGGAAGAGCACCACGGCGAAGGCCGTCGCGGCGAAGCTAAACATCCGATACCTCGACACCGGCGCGATGTACCGGGCGGTAGCCCTCGTGGCGGTGCGAGAGGGACTCGTGAATGATCCCCAAGCCCTTGCTGATTCCTTTGAGGCCCGCAGTTTGGAGTTCACCGGGCAAAACCCTCAACGCCTCGTGTTAGATGGTTCGGACATCTCCAGCGAGATTCGAACTCCCGAAATCAGCGAACTCGCCAGTCAACTCAGCGCGCACACCCCAATCCGAAAAGAAATGGTTCGGCGACAACAAGCGATGATCGCCGAAGGCGGCGTGATTCTCGAAGGCCGAGACGCCACCACGGTGATTGCGCCGAACGCGGACATCAAGATTTACATGACCGCAAGCCTTGAAGAGCGCGCCAAGCGACGAACGGTGGAGTATCAAGATCGTGGTACCGCGGGTGACTTCGGTGCGGTGCGCGCAGAAATCCTCCAGCGAGATCACCGAGACATCACGCGCGAGGACAGCCCGCTGCAGGTTGCCGACGCCGCCGTCATCATTGAGACCGGCGGGAAATCAGTTGATGAAGTCGTGGATGAAATCGTCAGACTTGCCGAATAACGAATTCGAACTCACGGGTACAAACTGAGGAGATGGGATCGTTCTTCGCGCCGAAAGATTGGGGTCGGCTCCTCACCGCCATGGTTACGCCGTTTGATGAAACGGGAGCGGTCAATCTTCCCGAAGTGCGCCGAATCGCGCGATACCTGGTCGACGACCAAATGAACGACGGTATTGTCGTCAACGGCACGACCGGTGAGTCACCCACGCTTGAGCACGACGAAAAGGTCGCGGTACTCGAGGCCGT
Organism: bacterium; assembly: GCA_027485645.1. Classification (GTDB taxonomy): domain Bacteria; phylum Armatimonadota; class Fimbriimonadia; order Fimbriimonadales; family Fimbriimonadaceae; genus Fimbriimonas. Next base: position 511,570 of record JAIXQR010000007.1, on the reverse strand, counting down.
ACTTGAAGAAGTTGGCGATCGTGCAGCGGTCGTATTTGGCGCTGGTACCTATAACACCAAAGAAAGCATTGAACTGACGGAAGTCGGCACCAAAGCCAGTGCCCACGGCATCATGCTGGTCAACCCGTATTACAACCGCCCCGGCCAAGACGGTATGTATGCACACTTTTCAACTGTCGCGGCGAAGACCACGCTGCCGGTCATGATTTACAACATCCAGCCCCGCAGCGCGATCAATCTTGAAACCGCGACGCTTATGCGGTTAGCCGAGATTGAGAACATCGTTGCCGTCAAGGAAGCCAGCGGAAACGTGCCGCAGATTCAGGACGTCTGCGCCCAGGCCCCTTGCGGATTCCGGGTCTACAGCGGAGACGACGCGTTGACCTTGCCGATCCTGTCCGTTGGCGGACACGGCATCGTTAGCGTTGCGGGTCACATCGTTGGCAGCCAAATCAAGGCGCTTCTGAATGCTTATCCAAGTGATCCAGAAGAGGCGAAGAAGATTCACCTCAGCCTACTGCCGGTGTATCAAGCACTGTTCGCGTATCCGAACCCGGTGCCGGTCAAGTTCGCGCTGGCAAAGCGAGGCTTCGACACGGAACGAGTGCGACTCCCGCTCGTTGAGCTTTCGCCCGAGCAGAAGTCGCTTATCGAAGGCCGCCTGGTCTGAGCGATCAGAACAGAGGCGCGTTAGGATTCTCGGCGGTTGCCTGGTTGAGGAAAGCGGTGAGCAGTTCGATGCTCGCTTCGACATCTCGCTCGTGAACCGTCTCGTTAACGGTGTGAACGTATCGAGTCGGAACGCTGAGCGTAAACGCCGGAATGCCGCCGTGGAGCCGCTGAATGCCGCCCGCATCGGTGCCGCCCGCGCGAAGGATCTCCATCTGGTGCGGAATGCCTTCCTTCTCGGCAAGCTCCCGGAACCGCGCCACAACTTTCGGGTGGCAGATCAGGGAAGAGTCCATGATCTTGATCGCAGTACCAGCGCCTAGCTTCGTGATCTGGTCGGGTTCGGGCACGCCCGGAATGTCGTTGGCCAACGTGATGTCGAGAGCAATCGCCACGTCTGGCTTAATGCTAAAACCGGCCGCCGTAGCCCCTCGGAGCCCGATCTCTTCTTGAGTCGTCGCGACAGCGTAAATGTCGGCACCTGAGTTCAGAGCCTGTTTCATCGCTTCGATCATGATGAAGACGCAAACTCGGTCGTCCATCGCCTTACAGGTGAAGTGGTTACCAATCTTTTCAAATCGTCCAAGCATGGTGGCGGTGTCGCCCAGCCGGACTTTCTCTTTCACTACTTCGGCGGTCAGGCCAAGGTCAATGAAGAAGTCATCAAGCTTTTGCCCCGAATTTCGCTCGGCATCGGTTAGCAAGTGAGTTGGCTTTGTGCCGTGCATCAACGTGCCAGGCAGCGATCCGGTGCGGGTGTGGACAAGCACCCGCTGGCTGTTCATCTGGCGCGGATCCCAGCCGCCCAGAGGATTGACCCGGAGGAATCCGTTGCTATCGATGAACTTCACCATGAAGCCAATTTCATCGATGTGAGCTGCCAGCATGACCTTGGTTCCGTTGCCCGGCTTTCGAGCGATTAGGTTGCCCATCGCGTCGGTGGAAAGTTCACAAATCGGGCCGAGTTCGCGGGCGACGATTTCGCGAACCGCATCTTCGAAACCGCAGGTGCCGTGCGCTTCGGTAAGTTCGCGCAGAAGTTCAATATTCATGTTTGCCGTCTACTTTACGCAATCGGCACGGAATTTACTCAGGCGGCTAGAACGACAATCTGCGTAAGCTAAAGATGATGTCTTCGGTCACCGTTCGCCCTTACGACCCAACCCGCGATGAGGAAAGTTTCTGGCGCGTATTGTCGCTAACCTACAACAACGGCGACAACATTCCAGAAGGGAACCGATCCTTCGAATTTTCCAAGGGTTATGTCGCAGAAGTTGACGGCGTCATCGAAGGGGCGTTCAAAGTGGTCGATTTCACCGGCCTTTTCCGAGGCGTCGAGATGCGAACCGCCGGCATCGCCGCCGTCGCGATTCTTCCGCATCGACGCGGAGGAGGCATCGGAACAAAGATGCTCAACGGCATGGTGAACCTGCTGAAGGAAGAGGGCTACCTGATGTCGAGCCTTTATCCTTTCAGCGAAACGTTCTACCGAAAGTCTGGTTACGAGTCGTGCGGCAAGCGAATCAAGATCACGTGTCCGCGTGAGCGCCTTCCGAAGATTCAACAAACCCTTCCGATCCGCCTGCTAGGTCCGGCAGATTACGAGCAGCTCGTTGGCTGCCACCGCGCATTTGCCGAATCTCGATCTGGATTGAACATCCGGAACGGCATTCAGTGGATGAGGGTGCTAGCCGAGAATCGAGAACTCTGCATCTATGCCGCCGGCGACCCGGTTGAGGCATATGCCGTGATTAGTCACAGCACATCTTTCTGGACGGTGGATCACGTTTCGGAGGTGGTTTGGTCCACCGCTGCTGGTTACGACTCGATCCTGAGCTTCCTGCGTGGCCTCGCCGTCAACAAGAACGGACTCAGCTGGTACGAGCCATCCGACAGCCCTTTCATGGCGCAGTACTTGGATCAGGGAGTGGAGACGAAGATCGAACGCGGCATCATGTACCGCGTTCTGAACGTGCCGGAAGTCCTGGCCAAACTCGCGCCATCGCTGCGGGTTGCGGTGACGGATGACTCGATCGCGTCAAACAGCGGAGTTTTTGGTTCGGAAGGTGAGGTGGATCTCAGCGTGACGCATCGCCAATTGGCGCAAATCGTGCTCGGCGAGCCAAGCCTCCAAGACTTGGCCCGCAATCGCCCAGTGGCGATGGTGAACGAGAAGGCGCTAGCCGCCTTCCCGCCACTGCCCGCTTACTGCCTAGAGTTCTTCTGAATCGTCGCGAGCTGTTCTGCGGAGAACATCACGACCGGATACCGGTTCAGCGCTTTATCGAAGAACGGTGATCGCTCGAAGAAGAAGTTCAGCCGAGCCGAAGCCGAGTTCTTGAACGCGGGTTCTTGTAGCCGCTTCTCGAACTCGTCCTTCAAGCTTGCATCCGCTTCGAGCATCTTCTTCGCGTACGGTTCCATGGCGTAGTCCTCTGCGTACTCTTTCTGCTCAAAGATCGGGTTGAACGATCCCCACTTCAGCAAGGAATCTGGCCCGTTTGGCGCGAGCAAGTGGACCAGCAGCTTGGCGTTTTTCTGGTTGATCGAATAAATCCGCGTTCCGGCCGGCAACGTGACAGGCTCTACCGCGGTTGCCGATTGGTAGTTCGGTTGGAAGCGGCTCTCGAACGGCTGACTTGGGAACTTTACGTTTGAAAAGCGCGTGACCTGCCCAAAGGTCTTGGCCTCCCGACCGATCGTGTAGCTCATAAGACCGTGCAAGGCAAGCGTTTGGTTGACCGCCTTCCACTCGGGCGGAACCGCGTACGCCGCTGGCGCTGTGGCGATGGTTTCGGGTTCGAAGTTCCAACGGACAAAAGTATTCACGGTCGTCGGCTTGTCTCGTCGCCAAGCCGCAATTTGATCGCCTGTGATCGCGCTCGGCTTCGGAGCATATTCGTAGCCAAGGAAGGTGAACGGCGTGCGTTCGGCGGTGAGCCGGCTGGAAAGCACAAACTTACTGCCTTCCTTTGCCGCGCTGGCGGCAGCGTCGGAGTCCCGGTTCATCTGCTTCAAGGCGGCCTTGTTGGCAATGCAGTACTGAATCGTCTCGATCATCACGCGGTGGGTGGCTTCCACTCGCTGCTTGTATGGTTTGAGAACATGGGTCTCGACCAACATTCCTGGTCGGTCCATGGTCGCCAGGTAGCCATGCGAGAAGCGCGGTGAGTAGTCCGTCACCGAGATTCCCTTGCTTGGATCTGTTCGGTCTGCCATGCCGAAGTAGGGAGCAGTAGGGAAGCCTGCCTTCTCGCAGTCGGTTTTGATTTGGGCATACAGGTCGCGCCCGAACTGCGCCGCCTTCGGGGCAATGGTCTGTGCCCAAGGAATCCCAAGCGTGAGGACGTACTGGTAATCCGAACCGTCCGTCGTGTGGTTATCAAAGAAGTAATCCGGTCGGTAACGCTGCACCAGCCCAATTTGTCCGCGCATTTCTGGCGAGTCGGCCTTCATCCAGTCCCGGTTCAGGTTCAGATTCTGCGCGGTAGCCCGCCACCCCATCTCCACGGGTCCGTTCTGATTGACTCGATTGTAGGGACCAAACCGCTCGTGTGCGTCTACCGAGAACACCGGCACCAGCACGATGTTCACGTTCCTGAGGAACTCCGCGTGCTTCTTTTCGACCAACAGTTCGCGGGCCAAGATCAGGCTTGCATCTTTGCCTTCGATCTCGCCGCTGTGAATTCCGTTTTGGATGAAGATCGTTGGCTTATCCGACTTTGCCCATTGCTCAGGAGAGAAGTTCTTTTCGTCGGAAATCAGCAGCGCCAACATTTCGCGGCCCTGGGGCGAAGTGCCATATCGGATGACCTTAGCCTTCGGCGAGTAAGCCGCTAGTTTTCGAATGTACGCATAGGACTCGCTGAGTCGCCCGGTACGCAGGCCGTTGGTTTGGTCGAAGATAAGGGTCCAGTCGGCAGTCGCTTGCACAAAGCTAGTTTGCTTCGTTTTCTGTCGATTTCGCCGCGAACAGGATCAGGCAGATCCAACCCGATAGAAACAGCACTCCACCAATTGGCGTGATCGCGCCAAGAATCTTCACCCGCGAAAGCGCTAACGCATACAAACTGCCGCTAAAAACAAAGATTCCGCACACAAACAAAGTGCCCGCCAGACGTGAAAACTTGTGGTTCCAAAACGTGGTAACCAGCGCCGCGAGAACGTGGAACATCAAGTATTGCGTCGCAGTTTGCCACTGGTCTTTTCCGTATTCGGCCAGACGAGCGGCTAGTGCATGGGCACCGAAGGCACCAAGGCCAACCCCGAAGAAGGCAAGGGTGGCCGCCAGAATGCGAATGGTGCGAATACCCACACCTCAAGGTACCTAACAAAAAACGGGGCGAGCGATTACTCGCTCGCCCCGGAATGGATCGGGATTACTCGCCCTTAATGGTGAGCTTTTGGCCGTCCTTAACGATGCTGATCTCGAACTTGCCCTTCATGTCCTTCGGGAAGTGCTTTCGCTGGCTCTCCGTCAGATCCTTCAGAAGCAGGTACCCGCGGTCGGCCTGAAGCTTTTTCTGCTCTGGCGTGAGCGACTTCAGCAGGCCATCGACATCCTTTTCCTTAACCGCGATGTCGATCGTTTCACCGAGCTTCGAGAGCTCTTGCATCTCGATGTCCAATGCCTTCAGGTCCTTATCGAAGTCCTTGAAGTTCAGCTCAAACTGCTTGCCCATCCCTTCGAATGACTTGCCGAACTCTTCCATTCGCTTTTCAAAGTCAGGTCCGAAAGCCTTGTTCAGCTTCAGCTCCATCTCTTTCGAGTTGAATTGCTTCTCAAACTCAGGTCCGAATTTCTTCTCCATCGTTTCTCCGAAGCGCTTCATCTCCGACTCGAACTTCTGCATCGACTCTTCGAACCGCTTCTTTTCTTCCGGGGTCATTGGCCGCGACGGACGTGTCTCAATTCGCATTCGAGGCAGAATCGATCGGCTGGAATCCAGCGCCCGCATCGGCGAGACGCGCAGGCCCTCGCCGGACTGGTAGACGTAAATTTCCTTTCGCTTTTCGAATCGTCCGCCAAGTGCCGTTCCGATTGCTTCCAGAACATCTTCCAGCGGCTGGTTCTGCAGGTTTAGCGTGATCGTCTTGTTTGCCGGCAGCTGCGAATCATCAACCACGAAGTTGACGTTCTTCTTTTGCAGCCAGCCGAAGACTTCTTTCGCCTTTGCGTTCGTAAACCGAACGCTAACTGTCTGATTCGCCTGATCTTCCAAAGTCGAGGACGGAACCGATTCTAGAATCGAAATTTCCTCGGAAGCCGGAATGGCGTACTGGAGGTTGAGGCTGGGGTCTTGCCCAGCAAAAGCGGGCAGAACCGACAGTCCGAGACTTGCCGAGAGGAATCGCGCATACAGTGTTCGCTTCAACATCATTTGTTCCCTTGAACCAAAGATGCGTGCTATACGCATCTCACATTCGGCTTTGTGCCGGGTGTGTAATGTTTTATGCGAAAATTTTTCTGAGCGGGGGTTAGGCCCGTTAGATTGGGCCTTTAGGCACCCGAAATTAGGTCAAGCCCCAGTGGCGGAAAAGTCTTCGTGCTCGTCTTCGGTCCGAATGATGACGTGGCGAGACATGGTGTTAAACACACCCTGCTCCATTCGTCGTCGCCGTCGGTCCTCTAGAGCGCGGGTCGCCTTTCGCAGGAACGTGATCGCTTCTTCGTTCTCTTCGCAAGCGAGTAATCCGTTCTGATAGTCATCCAACCGGGCCATTGCCACTGCGATCACGTCTTCCACGCGGCAGCCGTTGACGCCAACGGTCTGTGGAAGCCCCTGCTGATACACCACTCGAATGAATTCCGATTCGACAATCTTGCCGGTGCTTGCTACTTTTTCTACTTCTGCGTTGCTCATCATCTGCCTCCGATGTTCATGGTATCCGAAAGGATTGTTCCTTTCGCATTGGACGCGTCAGAACTTTCGGCTTTCCTCAGATTAGGCGAAGAACCGTTAGCGAAACGTTCGCCAACCGGTTTACGCCACCCTGCCATTACGGATACGATACGAACATGCAGCGACTCCGAATTCCGGCTTTGTGCTTAACCCTCGCCCTCACAAGCATCGGCGCGGCCGACGCGATCGACGATGCCGTGAAGAACGCGGTCAAGAAGTACCAAATCCCCGGCGTTGCCATCGCCGTGGTGCAAAACGGCAAAGTCGTTAAGCAGGTGAATGCCGGCGTCGCCAACATCCAATGGCAAGTTCCGGTTCGCCGAGAAACCAAGTTCGAGCTCGCCAGCGTCAGCAAACAGTTCGCCGCCGTTCTGGCGCTCCTTTTGGTGGACGATAAGAAGCTCTCGCTCGAAGATCCGCTGTCCAAATTCTTCCCAAGCGCACCGGCATCTTGGGCGAATGTCCAGGTTCAACATCTGATGAATCACTCGGCCGGACTGCCCGAATTCGCTGTGGTTCCGCCGCGGTACAGCTCGCTCTCCTTCCTCCCGTACACGCGGGCACAGCAGCTGGAAGACACGTTCAAAATGACCCCCGCGTTCCCGGCGGGCACCAAGTTCCAGTACAGCAACGTCGGCTACCAGCTCCTCGGCCACGTCATCGAAGCCGCGGGCGGAGCGCCGTTCCCCGAGCAAGTCGAGCGCCGCATCCTCACCCCGCTCGGCATGACCTCATCTGGCTTTATCAATCGCTCGGCCGTCGTCCCGATGCTGGCTGATCAATACACGATCCGCGATAACAAGTTCGCGCGCTGGAGTATTGCCGAAGCCATGGGCTCGTTCGATTTCAACGCTTTCGGCGGTCTCTACTCAACCATCGATGACCTTGCCAAGTGGGAAACCGCAATTGCTCAGCGAAAACTGCTCTCGAACGCTACCTGGGAACGAGCGATGACTCCGTTCCTGACCAACAATGGCAAGCTCCCGAACGCCGCAGTGCCCTACGCCGCAGGTTGGACAGTCGTGAAGAGTGGCGGCGGACGAACCGGCTTCCACACCGGACACACCGGCACCGCCATTGCGCGTAACTTCGACACCGGCCTGTCGGTCATCATGCTCTCGAATCTAGGAATCGGCAACCCGAAGCCGTTCGGCAACGACCGAGGATTCCCGGTAACCGAATTCACCCTCGAACTCTTCGCCCTCGCCGAGAAGAAGTACTCGAAGCAGCAGTAACAAAAAAACGGCCCCCTCGCCAAAGTGGCAAGGGGGCCGAAGCTCACTAAGAAATCTTAGTGGCTGTGCGAGTGGCCGTGGCCTTCGTCTTCGGTCTCTGGGAGCTCGGCGACGATTGCTTCCGTCGTGAGCAAGAGTCCGCTGATCGAAGCTGCGTTCTGCAGTGACTGTCGAACGACCTTCGTTGGGTCAACGACGCCCTGGGCGAGCAGGTCTCCAAACTCAAGCGTTGCCGCGTTGAATCCGAGTCCGTTTCGCTTGACTTCGGCAACCACGACGGAGCCTTCGGCACCGGCGTTCTCGGCGATGGTTCGAAGTGGAGCTTCGATCGCCTTCTTGATGATGTTGATGCCGATCTGTTCGTCGCCATCAGCCTGCAGGGTGTCGAGCACCTTACCGGCGGTGAGAAGAGCCGTACCGCCGCCAGGGACGATGCCTTCTTCCAGAGCCGCTCGGGTCGAAGCGAGAGCGTCTTCGATTCGGGCCTTCTTTTCCTTGAGAGCGGTTTCGGTGGCTGCGCCAACCTTCACGACGGCAACGCCGCCGCTGAGCTTCGCAAATCGCTCCTGCAGCTTTTCCTTGTCGTAGCTCGAATCAGTGTTCTCGGCCAGAGCCTTGATCTGCTTCAGTCGGCCATCGATGCCGGCCTTGTCGCCGCGTCCGCCAACGATCGTAGTGGTTTCCTTGGTGATGACGATGCGCTGGCAGGTGCCGAGCATGTCTGGCGTCACGTTCTCAAGCTTCACGCCGAGATCGTCGCTGATGAACTGGCCACCGGTGAGGATCGCCATATCTTCGAGCATCGCCTTTCGTCGGTCGCCAAAGCCAGGAGCCTTAACGGCTGCGAGCTGGAGTCCACCGCGGATTCGGTTGAGAACCAAAGTCGCAAGCGCTTCGTTCTCCATGTCTTCCGCAATGATGATGAATGGTCGTCCGAGTCGGAGAACCTTCTCAAGCAGAGGAACGAGGTCCTGAACCGTGCTGATCTTCTTCTCGTGGAAGAGGATGTATGGATCTTCGTAAACCGCTTCCATGCGCTGGGCGTCGGTTACGAAGTAAGGGCTCATGAAGCCCTTGTCGAACTGAAGTCCTTCGACGGTTTCGGTAACCGTTTCGGTCGACTTCGATTCTTCAACCGTCACAACGCCGTCTTTGCCGACCTTGTTGATGAGCGCGCCGACCAGCTGGCCGAGCTCAACGTCGTTGGCGGAAACGGTTGCAACTTCGATGGCTCCCTTTTCGCCTTCAACCGGCTTGCTGATGTTTGCGAGCTCGGCGACGATGGCGTTGACGGCCTTTTCGATGCCGGTCTTGATCTGCGTAGCGTTGCTACCTGCAGCGACGTTTCGGATGCCTTCCTTGAAGATGGCCTGAGCGAGAACGACCGAAGAGGTCGTGCCGTCGCCCGCGGTGTCGTTGGTCTTGCTGGAAACTTCGCGAATGAGCTGAGCGCCCATGTTCTCGAATCGGTTCTCGACTTCGATTTCCTTCGCAATCGTCACGCCGTCGTTGATGACGGTTGGCGATCCGAACTTCTTTTCGAGAACAACGTTTCGTCCGCGAGGGCCAAGGGTGACCTTAACCGCGTTGGCGAGCTTGTCCACGCCAACTTCAAGAAGCTTACGTGCTTCGTCCTGGAATTTAATATCTTTTGCTGCCATGGGTTTCTCTTATGCGTTTGCAGGCACGGCGACGTTCGAGAGAACGGCCAAAACGTCTTCGGCGCGAAGGATGATGAGGTCCTCGCCGTCAACCTTAACTTCGGTTCCGCTGTACTTGCCGTAGAGAACGATGTCTCCGACAACTACGTCGACGGCGGCAAGCTGGCCGCTGTCAAGTCGCTTGCCTGGGCCAACCGCGAGCACTTCGCCGCGCTGTGGCTTCTCTTGTGCGGTGTCTGGCAAGATGATGCCGCTAGCGGTTTTTTCTTCCTTCGCGGCCGCCTTGATGATGATTCGATCGTGTAACGGTTTGATCGCCATAGGTTCTCCTGAGTTGGAAGGCAAGCCAAGAATTAGCACTCTCCGGCGTTGCCTGCTATTAGCACTATACCGTTTTGAGTGCTAACGACTGCAATATCTGGGACCAAAAATCTGGGTAAACCCCTCGTATGAACCCCGCGCTGGACCTGCTGCATCCGTACCCATTTGAACGTCTGCGGTCCCTCTTTGCTGGCGTGGTTCCACCTGCAGATTTGCCGCACATCAACATGGGCATTGGCGAGCCGCAGCACGCGACGCCAAAGGTTCTGCTCGACGCCATTCACGCCAACCTCGGCTTGCTTGCAAAGTATCCGCCGACCGGTGGAACGCCAGAATTTCTCACCGCCGTCGCCGGTTGGATTCACCGACGCTACGGGGTGGAAGTCGATGCTTCCCGGCAAATCTTGCCCGTGAGCGGGTCAAGAGAGGGGCTGTTTGCCGCCGCCCAGGCGATCATCGATCCATCAACCCGGCCGGTCGTGCTGGTTCCGAACCCTTTCTATCAAATTTACGAAGGTGCCGCGATCATGGCCGGGGCGGAACCGTTCTATGTCCCGACGGTCGCCGGAACGCAGTTCCTGCCCGACTTCTCGGTTGTTCCCGCCGAAGTGTGGCCACGGGTGCAACTGGTGTATCTGTGCTCGCCCGGTAACCCGACCGGTTCGGTCATCTCCGCCGATCACTACCAGGCGCTGACCCAGCTCGCCGACGAGTTCGACTTCCTGATCGTTTCCGACGAGCCGTATTCCGAGCTGTACCAATCCGAGCCGCCCTATGGGGGCGTTCAAACTCAGAATCCGCGCGTCGTCGTTTTGAACTCGCTCAGCAAGCGATCCAGCGCACCAGGGCTTCGCTCGGGATTCATTTTTGGTGCGCCCGATGTGATGGATAAGATTCGCCTCCACCGCACCTATCACGGTGCTGCACCTAGCTCGGTCGTGCAACAGGCCAGCGCCGTAGCCTGGTCAGACGAAGCCCACGTAGGGGAGAACCGGCGACTCTACCGGGAGAAGTTTGAGGTTTGTCAGCCGATGGTCAATCAGGTGTTGCCATGCGAAATCCCGGCCGGGGGTTTCTTCCTTTGGGCGAAAGTTCCGGAGTCATCTCGCTGGGCAGGGTCGGACGAGGCGTTCGCTCGGGAGCTCTATGCCACCGCTAACGTGACCGTACTACCCGGGACGTATCTCGCCCGAGATGCAAACGGCCAAAACTCCGGCGCTGGATACGTGCGGATTGCGTTAGTTGCTGATCTGGCGACTTGCGTCCGCGCCGCAGAGGCGATGTCTGACTTGGTCCAGAACAGTGCAGTGAGTAGCGCGGGGCCAATTCAATGATCCTCGCCGCGGCGGTTCTGGCAATTGGTTTGGCGGAGGAGCGAATTCCGAACAAGCAAATACAGCACATAGCCAGATTCCTCCTCAAAAAGCGAGTCCACGAAATTCGAGTAAGTGGAATATGGGCACGTGGTCGACAGAAACTTAAGCTTCCGCTGGCCAGCCCGACATCGGAGCGCCGGCCAGAGGTGATTCGAAAGATATTGGTAGCGCTTACTCGTTCCACACGGCATAAGGAGAACGAAGATGGGGGGTACGAGATAGAAGAGCCGCAGCCTTGGGCTGGCACGTTCTATTTCGTGTGGAAGGAACAGGGTGTGAACAAGATGCTTCCGTTCTGGATATACGTCGACCCTGATAGTGTCGGAAAGGAAGTAACCGAGCTATACAGGAAAAACTTCCTCGGACCTGAACCGGAATAGTTCCTTAGGTGCGAGTTCTATGCGATCTCAATGTCCCACTCGCCACGACGGCGGGTGTTGATCTGGAGTCAGTGAACACTCGGTAAAACTGGCAAAGAGCCATGCCAAGACAAAACCGCGTCACCCCCTTTAGCCGCATCGAAGCCAGCTCCGCTCGCGGAGACCTCATGGGGAACCGCGGAATTTTGCATCTGGACGGGAAGCTCGTTTCCGAACGCTGGAAGGCGCGGCTTTGGATTAGTTGCGAACTGGAATACAAGGGCGTTCGGCGGCCCCTCATGTCGCCCGGCACCTACACCGAGCTGTTCTTTCTCGATGAAGTCACCGCGCTCGCCGCGGGGCACCGACCTTGTGCGCTATGTCGTCGGGAGGATTACAACCGGTTCCGCGATGCTTGGCAGGAGGCATTCGACGAAAAGCCGCCCGCGTTTGATATCGATCGGCAGCTCCACGTCGAGCGAGTGCCCATGATCCACGGCGAAAGACCGAAGATCGTGCCGCTGGAACTGCCCGATTTTGCGATGTTCGAAGCCGATGGCGATGCGTTCGTCAAACTCGGTCGCCACGCGAGAAAGTGGTCACATTCCGGCTACGGACCGGAGGTTCATCTGCCGCACCGGGCGCATCAGATCACCGCGCCGAGCTTAGTCCGCATTCTGCAAGCGGGCTACGTGCCGCGTATCCACGCATCTGCTGGGGTACACCCGGCTAAGTGAATCTGGAAACCCTCATCAACGACGCCTGGGAGCGTCGAACCGAATTCTCGCCGAGCAGCCATCCGACCGACGTCCGAGAAGCGGTTGAAACGACCCTAGCCCAACTCGACAGCGGCACCATCCGCGTCGCCGAAAAGATCGACGGCGATTGGGTGACCCACCAATGGATCAAGAAAGCGGTCCTGCTTTCGTTCCGACTGAAGGACAACCAAATCATGTCCGCTGGATTCCCGTACTTCGACAAGGTCGCCTCGAAGTTTGAAGGGCTGGAAGATGCCGATTTCCGCGCCGCCGGATACCGAATCGTTCCCCCTGCCTTCGCCCGAAAAGGCGCGTATCTTGCCAAGAACGTCGTCCTTATGCCGAGCTACGTGAACGTGGGTGCCTACGTGGACGAGGGCACGATGGTTGACACCTGGGCGACCGTCGGCTCCTGCGCGCAGGTCGGCAAGAACGTCCACCTCAGCGGCGGCGTCGGGCTCGGCGGCGTGCTGGAGCCGATTCAGGCGAACCCGACGATTGTCGAAGACAACTGCTTCATTGGTGCCCGAAGCGAGATCGTAGAAGGCGTGATTGTCGAGGAAAACTCCGTCATCTCCATGGGCGTTTTCATTGGTCAGAGCACGAAGATTTACGATCGCGCGACCGGCGAAGTCACCTACGGCCGCGTCCCCTCGGGATCGGTTGTAGTCCCTGGTTCCTTGCCAAGCAAGGACGGTTCGCACTCGCTGGCCTGCGCGGTCATCGTGAAGCGAGTCGACGCCCAAACGCGGGCCAAGACCGCCCTAAACGAGCTTCTTCGGAACGACTGATGCCCGAAGTCCTCGCCCTCCTCAAAGAACTGATCGCCCGGCCGTCGGTCTCGCCGAATGATGCGGGATGCCAAGACATCATCGCGGAACGGCTGACCCGTGCCGGGTTCGCGGTCGAGCGAATTCGGTTTGGCGAGACCGACAACCTTTGGGTGAGGATGGGCACCGGACCGGTGCGGCTCTGCTTCAATGGTCATACCGACGTGGTTCCGCCAGGACCGATTGCCGAGTGGAGCAGCGATCCTTTTGCGCCAACCGAGAAGGACGGCTACCTCCACGGTCGCGGCGCCAGCGACATGAAGTCCGGCGTGGCGGCAATGGTCGTCGCGCTCGAACGCCTCGCCGCGAGCGGGGAAGCGGATGGGTTGGCGCTGCTGCTGACTAGCGACGAAGAAGCGAAAGCCGACGACGGTACCGTCCGCGCGCTGCGATTCCTGCTGGAACGTGGGGAAGTGATCCAGAGCGCGCTGGTCGCTGAACCGACCTCGGTTTCGGTGCTCGGTGACACCTGCAAACCGGGCCGGCGTGGATCGCTCACCGGGCGAATCACCGTCCAAGGCGTTCAGGGCCACGTCGCCTATGCCCACCTGGCCGAGAACGCCGCGCACATGCTCGCTCCCGCGCTCAGCGAGTTGGTGTCGGAGCAGTGGGACGAGGGGGATGAATTCTTCCCGCCGACGAGCATGCAAGTCTGGGAACTCCGCTCCGGAGCGGGTGCCTCGAACGTGATTCCCGGCGAAGCCTTTGTCGGGCTCAACTTCCGTAACGGACCCGGTTCACCGGCCGAGGTTCTGATTCAGCGAACCGAGGCGATCTTAGCGAAGCATGGCGTGCGGTTCGAGGCGGTTTGGAACGCCAGCGCCGTTCCGTTCCTATCGCCCCCGGGTGCCTTGGCCGAGAAGGTGGCAAACGCTATCCGGTCGGTGACGGGAATCGAAACCAACCTCAGCACCGGCGGCGGCACCAGCGACGCCCGGCACTTTGTTGCCGAGGGAATCGAGACCTTGGAGTTCGGCCTCGTCCCGGTCGCCATGCACGGGATTGATGAACGGGTGCTGATCTCGGACGTTGATCGTTTATTTAGGATTTTGTTGATAGTCGGGGATGATTCTGCTGCGTAAAACCGGTATCCAGCAACTGACTAATGCGAAGTCGATGCGCCACCTCCAAGCATTTGGTAGAAAGAGCCGCTCTCGGTCTTGACAAACTGAACCGGTTCACCTAAACTAGTGACATGAAAGTCACTGGTGCCTTTTTTCTAGCAATGTTGCTGCTTGCCGGTCTAGGCGTGTCGGGCTGCAGCGAGTCGGAAACCGGACAACTTGACAAGGGCTACATGGCCACGGCTGAAGAACTCGGCAAGACCCGCAAAGAACTTTTTGACAAAGCAAAAGGTGACTTTGATGCACTTTCACCGGAAGATAAGCAGAAGTTCATCAATACATTTGAAAGCAAGTCAGAAGAAAGTGCCAGAAAGTACTGGGATGTGATCAAGAATCCACCTACGGCTGGTCGAGCAACCGGCGCTCCCCGTTAGATTCAGTTTTCCAGTCTGTTAGCATGTGAGTAGGGTACTGAAGCGGTTCAGCAATGATGCGAAGAACAACTATTGGTGACGTGGCGAGAGAAGCCGGAGTGGGAAAAGTCACCGTGAGCTATGTGCTCAACGGTCGAGCCCGCGAGCGGGGAATAAGCGAAGCTACGAGTCAACGCATCATTAACACGGCTCGTTCCCTTAACTACACAGCAAATGCGGTCGGGCAGATGTTGGCTCAGCGACGTACCAACGCGATTGCGGTTGTGTTTCAGGGGGCAAGCTACTTTGCGAGTACTTCTAGTTTCATCCCGGAGGTCTTGCGAGGCGTTTGCGAAGAGGGAGTCGAGCAGCGTGTCGACGTGATGCTTCACACGAACGTAGCAGATGGTCCCGATTCAGATGCGAGCTACTTGGCAAGCGGTCGAGTAGATGGAGCCTTAATTCTTCGGGATGCTGGCGACCCGCTTATCAAAGCGCTCAAAGATCGCGGATTGCCGATTGTTAGCTTTTTTAGTCGGCCTGACGAAGCAGACGTTCCATTTGTAGACACGGACAATTACTCTGGCGGAAGGCTCGCAGCCCAGCACTTGCTTGGACTCGGGCATCGAAGGCTTGCTATGATTGCTGGTTCCGAGAACTCCGTTGATGCGGCAGACCGGAAGAATGGCTTTGTTGCCACCGCTAGGGCTGCTGGTGCGCAAATCGAGGATCGTGACATCGTCGTGATGTACAGCCCTCTCGACCAACCAGAAGCTTTCTGTCGTCTAATGCAGCGCCCGAATCCTCCCACCGCACTTTTCGTGTGGTCCGACGACGTAGCGTTTCAATGTATGAGTCTCGCAACGAGCATGGGGCTCGAGCTTCCTCGTGATCTAAGCATTGTTGGGTTTGATAGCACGTCGGCTTGTCTTAGAGTTTCACCCAATCTCACAAGCATCCGACAGCCAATCACAGTCATGGCCCGTGCCGCGACACGCATGCTCACGAGCCTGATGCGTGGTCAGACGCCAGAAATGGATCAAATCGTTTTTCCCCCTCAAATCGACGTTCGCGCCTCAACGGCGCCATGCCAAGTGTCAGCTCAAAGATGAGATTCCATATGCAATCCAAGAATAGAGCGTTCACGCTCATTGAACTTCTCGTAGTTATCGCAATTATTGCGATTCTCGCCGCTATCCTTTTCCCTGTCTTTGCTCAGGCTAAGGCAGCGGCCAAGGCAACCCAGTCGCTCAGCAACATGAAGCAGATCGGCACCGCGATTCAGATGTACATCTCGGATTACGACGATGTGTATCCTCTGCGCCGAGTCGCTGGCTTCGGCCCAACCGGACTGCCCGGCGAACTCAGCTGGAAGCAGGTTTCGTTCCCATATATCAAAAACATCCAGTTGTTCACCGATCCTGTGAACGCTAAGGCAAAGTTGCCAGATGACACGTCGGACCCAGCGCTCCGAGCCTCGTGGGGAAGCAACGTCATTGGTCCAGCTCTGGGCCGCGGCTATGCGCTCTTTGATGCGCCTTGGCTTTTCACCCAGAACTGGGGTGCTACATCTATGAGTTCTACGCAGGTTGAAGAGCCAGCCGGAACTCTCGTAATTGCAGAGCACAAGCGCGCTTGGGTCGACACGGGTCCTTGGCTTGACTGGAACCGCGACGACTGGGATCCAATTACGGGCACCATTGGCGACTGGCCATGGGCCGGCGACAAGTGGGATGACAAGGCAATGGTCCTTATCTTCCACGATAGCCATGCAAAGAGAGCTGCGAACAGTGCAATGTGTGGTCGCGATGACTCGCGAAACATGTGGGGCTACGTTCGAAACCAGCTGCCTGCGTACGGTGGTCTCGGTGATGTTCGATGGGTAGATACCTTCTGCCAAACGCTGCCGCCAAGCCAGCGCTAATCTAACGAATGGAGCTGCGTATTTTATACGCAGCTCCGTTTCTTTTGTGTTGAAAGTTATGATAGCTGTCTCCGTACTTTGCTTCGCCTCCATGAGCTCTGGCCCAGCCCTCCTAGACGATCTCCAGCGCCGAGCCTTCGATTTCTTTATCGAGCACTCGCACCCGAAGACCGGACTGACAAAAGATCGCGCCGTCAACAAGCCAGGGGGAGATACCTATACCGTGGCCAGCGCCGCATCCACCGGATTCGCTCTCACTGCCTACGTGATTGGCACCGAACGAAAGTGGATTGACCGCGCCGATGCCAAGAAGCGCACCGTCACGACGCTGAAATCCATCAACGACCTCGTGGAAGGGGAGCACGGTTGGCTTTATCACTTTATCAATTGGGAAACCGGTAAGCGGGAATGGAAGTGTGAAGCAAGCACCATCGATACCGCCATTTTGCTCGCCGGAGTCTTTGCCACCGAGCGCTACTGGAAAGACAAGGAAATCACGCAACTTTCCGAACGGTTCTGGAACCGAATTGACTGGCAATGGGCCCTAACTGATGGCGGCAAAAAGCCAAACGAAACCCTTATCGGACACGGCTGGAAGCCGGAAGAAGGGTTCCTCGGCGGCCGCTGGTCCGCCCAGTACAGCGAAGAGAAAATGCTGTACATCATGGGCTGCGGCCTCAGCAATATTCGCACCGATGGCTGGGAAACCATCGGACGCAAGTACGAAAACTACAAAGGCATCGAATTCATCACCGGCGGCCCACTCTTCATTCACCAAATGTCTGAAGGCTTCTTCAGCTTCAAGGGCATGCGAGACAAGCTTGGCGTCAACTACTTCGTTAACACAAAGAACGCCACTTTGGCGAATCGCCAGTACTGCATTGACAATCCGAAGAACTTCAAGGCCTACGGAGCCGACTTCTGGGGCCTCAGTGCCTGCGATCACCCCGGCGGTTACAACGCTTTCGGTGCTCCCGGCTGGATCGACGACAACGGAACCATCACCCCGACTTCGGCCGTTGCGAGCATGCCTTTCACGCCAAAGGAATCCCTCGCTTTTGCCGAAGCGATGCGAAAGAACCACCCGAAAGCCTGGGGTAAGTACGGCTTCCCGAACGGCTATAACCCAAACCAAAACTGGATCGGCCCCGACGTCATCGGCATCGACCTCGGCATGATGATGCTCGGAATCGAAGCGCATCGCACCGGAATGATTCAGAAGCTAACCATGAGCCACCCGGCCATCAAGCGCGGCTACGAGCGAGTAGGTTTGAAACCTGCTCCAGGCTCGGATTCTGGTCCGTTGCGCGTACAGAAGTAAAGCCTGTGGGTCGGTCCGAGACGTTGGACCGACCCAAGAACCGACTAGAGGTTTAGCTCGAACATGTACAGGCTTCTACCGACGTCTCCCCAACTGGTCGGTCCAAACCGAAGCGTGCTGCCTTCGCCGGAAGCGGCAAACCAAAGGCCCTCGTGATCGTTGCTGTTTGTCGACAGGACGATCTGAGAGTAGCGGCTTGAGTTTTTGACAAGCACCCCTTCGGTTCTCCGCTTCGTGGCGGTCGGGATCTCAAACTCGTACCGTGCCGGATTTGTCGAAAGCCGTACCAGTCCGCCGTTGACCACGGAGTATCCGAGTAGGTTAAAGGCCGGATAGTGAATAGAAATAGTCGGGATACTATCGAACGAGTATGGAATCAGAACGTTCGTCGATATTGCTCCCGTGACTTTGTCGGCAGGAATCTGATAGCTAAACGTGTAACCGCTCACGCTCAATACTCCGGTAGAGACCGGTACCCGCATCGGAATCGATCCCGAGCGGAGAACGCGCACGGCGGCACCGGCACGCGCAGAGTTCGAACTCGCGAAAATGCCCGTGAACTTAAAGGTGTTCGTTCCAACTTTGACCGAAATTTCCTGGACCGTGGACTTTGGAACAACGTCCGTTAACAAGACGCCTTCTGTCCATTGGAAGGCCCCAGATAGGTGCGTTTGAGCTTGCACCGCGAGCGAACCTGCGTTTCCTGTCGGGACTGCTGTGGATGCAACAGCGAGTAGACCGGCGATTGAGAGTAGACCCATGTCGCGAGTATATCGACGGGCTATCCAACTTTCAATCTCAAATCAGAATTATGCGATGATTTAGCAAAATTGCCGGGGGAGACTATTCAAGTAATCGTCGTACGCTTCGGTGTTTGTTTTATTGATCAAAAAATCTTAGATTTCGATGAACGAATCGGAATGTCTTAAACGTCCAATACATTTAACCACCTGAAATTTGGCCCGAGTTTATAATCTGAACGCACAAGTAACTCTTTCCGAGTGTGCGTTAAGCCAAGTAAAATGTAAGAAGGCCAGCTTCTCGAAGTTTATGAGTCTCAAGGTTTGATTGGGCAGGTTCCGTTGGCAAGCTTCGGTCGGGACCATTCATTGGAGATAATAGGGCCATGCTATTTGCCCTCGCGGCGGGACTCTGCCTGCTCGCTCCCCAAAGCGGAACGGTGACCGCGTACGAAAACGCGGTCATCTATCCCGTCTCCGGCCCCAAAATCGAACGCGGCGTTCTGCTCGTTCGCGGCGACAAGATCGAGTCCATCGGCGCGGTCGGCTCGGTCACCATTCCCGCCGACGCTAAGCGAGTCGACCTCCAGGGCAAAGTCGTCATCCCCGGCCTCGTCGACACCCACAGCCACGTTGGTGGTGGAGATGGCGGCGACGAATCCAGCCCGATTCAGCCCGACGCCAAGGTCTGGGAAGGCATCGACGTCCAAAACCCTGACTTCCTCCGCGCCGCATCCGGTGGTCTCACGACGATCAACATCATGCCCGGATCTGGCCACCTCATGAGCGGCCAAACCCTCTACGCGAAGAACCGAAAGGCCCGAACCGTCGAAGACCTCTTGATCCTCGGCGAAAACGGCTGGATATACGGCGGCCTCAAAATGGCCAACGGCACCAACCCGATCGGCACGCCGCCATTCCCCGGCACCCGAAGCAAATCTGCTGCGCTCATCCGCGCGAAGTTCCAAGAAGCTAAGGAGTACCAAAAGAAGTGGAAGGACTGGGAAGCCAAGAAAGAAGGCGAAGCCCCCGACCGAGACCCCGGCCTTGACGCGATGGTTGAAGCCCTAGAAGGGAAGCGCATTGTCCAGCACCACACCCACCGCGCCGATGACATCCTGGCTGTTCTCCGGTTGAAGCAAGAGTTTGGACTCAAAGTCGTCCTCCAACACGTTTCCGAAGGTGCGATCGTCGCCGACGAGATCGCCAAGAGTAACACTCCCTGCAGCATCATCGTCCTCGACGCCCCGGGCGGAAAGCTGGAGGCGGTCAACTACACATCCGAAACCGGCCGCGTCCTTGAGCGACTCGGCATCAACGTCGCGATCCACACCGACGACGGCATCACCGAAAGCCGCCTCTTCGTGCGCTCCGCCGCCTACGCCGTCCGCGCTGGAATGACCGAATCCGGCGCCCTCCGCGCTCTCACCTTGAGCGGAGCCGAAATGCTCGGCCTCGAAAAGCGCGTCGGCTCCCTAGAGCCCGGCAAAGACGCCGATTTCGTCGTCCTATCCGGCTCGCCCTTCGCCACCCGAACCCGCGTGCTTCAGACTTTCGTCGAAGGTGCGCTCCGCTTCGACTTCAACGACCCCAAAATGCGGGTCTACGCTGTCGGCGGACCGGGAGCTGGTCACGCCGTCGAGCCTTACCTCTGCTGCAAAGGTGGCAACTAACATGACAACGCTATTCGCCGCCCTCGCCATTCTCTCGCCCGCTCCGGTGGTGGAAACCCTCGCCATTCGTGCCGAGCTTCTGCACACCCAAGAAGGCGCCCCGATCAAGAACGGTGTCGTCCTCGTCGAAAACGGGAAGATCAAAGCCGTCGGTACTGCGGATCAAGTCACGATCCCAACCGGTACCCGCGTCCTGCGCGCCGCTGTCGTCACTCCCGGCCTCATCGACGCCCGCAGCACCCTTGGCCTCACCGGCATCTACAACCAACAGGGGCACGACCAAGACCAGCAGGACAATGGCGGAGCCGTCCAACCCGAACTCCGGGCAATGGACGCCTACAACCCCCGCGAGACGCTCATCTCCTACGTCCGCTCCTACGGCATCACCACTGTCAACACCGGCCACGCCGCCGGTAGCCTGATGTCCGGCCAAACCTTCGTCGTCAAGCTCCACGGCCGAACGCCGGACGCCGACAGCGTCAAATCACCTTCATTCGTGCTTGCCACCCTCGGACCAGGCTCGCTTGGGCGGGGCCCCGGAACCCGCGCGAAGCAACTCTCCGAACTCCGAGACGTCTTCCGAGGTGCCCAGCGCGCAGCCAAGGCTGGGACCGTAAAAGGCCAAAAAGCCGACGCCCTCCAACTCGTCATCACGAAGAAAATTCCGCTTCTGGTAACCGCCTACACCGCTCAAGACATCGCATCGGCGCTTCGTCTCAAGAAGGAATTTGGCTTCGACATGGTCCTGGACGGCGGCGCAGAAGCCGTCACCATGGCGGCGGAACTCAAAGCCGCGAAGGTTCCGGTCTTCATCCACCCGCTCATGCAGCGACCGAACGGGGAAGCCCAGAACCTGTCCTATGAGACTCCAGCAAAGCTGAACGAACTCGGGATTGCCTTCGCGTTTACTTCGGGCTTCGAGGGCTATGTTCCAAAGGTCCGCGTGGTCCTCATGGAGGCCGCCGTAGCGGTTGCAAATGGCTTGGCTGACACTGAAGCTCTCAATGGCCTCACCCTCGGCGCAGCGAAGCTGCTCGGAATCGAAAAGCGAACCGGCTCACTAGCGGTCGGAAAAGACGCCGACCTTGCGCTATTCGATGGTGACCCGTTCGAGTATACGAGTCACTGCACCGCCACGATCATCGACGGCAAAGTGCTTTGGGAAGGGAAGCGCTAGTCTTCTAGCGTAAAAGGATCGATCCGGTGGGCATTCATGTCCACCCGGTCCTCTTCTAAAGTCACACCCTCGTTTTCGAGGCGCAACCGCTGCTCGACGGCAAGTTGAGGATCGCGCTTTGCGACGAGGAGTTCACCGGTTCGGCCCACAACGCGCCACCAAGGAACTTCAGGGGGCGCCGTAGCAAGGGCACGGCCGACAAGTAATCCGCTTAGAGCCGGGCTGAGTAGTTGCCCAACATCACCGTAGCCGAGAACCTTCCCCCTGGGAATAAGTTTGACCACTCGGAACACGCGGTCTCGAGTGGTCATGGGCGGGCGGTTAGTTTCGAACGGAGTTGGAATGCGGAGTAGCTGGTGCTACTTCGATGAAGGCATTCATCGGGGCGATCATGTAAATGTTCGTTCCAATCTCTTCCCAGGTGCCATCTTCTGCGTAGTTAACGCCGCACAGGAAGTCGACAACCTTTTGCCGAATTCCGGCATCGGTGTCGTTCAAGTTAATGATCTGCTGTTCGCCTCGCTTAATTCCGTTTGCAACGGCTCGCGCATCTTCGAAGGTCATGATGTCCTTTCGAACGGTAACGGTGTAAGCGTAGGTGCGCCGTGGCTCGGTCGCGGTGTCTTGGTACTGAGGCATCGCTTCCTCGTCTTTGGTGCCAAAAAGGCCAGTAAATTTGCTCATCCAACCTGGACGATCTTGAAGTTCCATTTCTTCCATGATTTCCTCTCTAAACCCGCTCGCCAAAGAGAGCAGTGCCGACCCTGATGTGACTGGCTCCTTCCTGGATTGCCACCTCAAAATCTGAACTCATTCCCATACTTTTCCAGCCGCTTCCGACACTTGCACTTAGATTCGCCAACGTGCGAAACCAAGGACGCATCTCTTCCGGGTTGTCAACTTGGGGACCAATGGTCATGAGACCACGGATCTGAGTCCGCTTATATTGTAGGGCTGAAGTACCGAATTGATCAAGGTCGCTCGGCAAAATTCCTGATTTTTGCGGCTCTTGCGCGATGTTGATCTCAATGAGCCCATCAACCGCGTTCGATCCTTTCTCGATCTCTTTCAGTTGACCCTCGCTAGAAAGGGAATGAATCACGGAAAAGTACTCCGCACACTTCCGAGCCTTGTTCGATTGAAGATGCCCGATAAAGTGCCAAGTAATGTCGGTTGGCAAGGCTTCTACCTTTGGAATCGCTTCCTGAACTTTGCTCTCCCCAAAGTGCCGTAGGCCGAGATCGTAGGCCGCTTGAAGCTCGGGAATGGAACGCGTCTTGCTCACCGCAATCAAGGTGACGCTCGCCGGGTCACGACCAACCGACTCCGCCGCCTGGCACATTCGCGCCTGAATCTCGCGCAATCGGTCCTGCATCATTTCAAGGCGTGGCGAACAGTCGGTCGCCAAAGTCGCCGAGCCCCGGCAGGATGTACTTGCGCTCGTCGAGCTTTTCATCCAAGGCCGCCGAATAAATCTCCACGTCCGGATGGTGCTTGGTCAGCGTCTCCACCCCCTCCGGCGCGGCAACGATGCAAACCATGATCACCCGGCTCGCCCCAGCTTCTTTGATGAAGCTAATCGCCTGACTCGCGCTGCCGCCCGTCGCCAGCATCGGATCAATGCACAGCGCAAACTTTCCGCTGAGGTTCGGCAGCTTTTGGTAGTACCGACGGGCCACCGCCGTCTCCTCGCATCGCTCTAGGCCGATGTAACCCACTGCAACTTCCGGAAAGAGCTCAGTAAACGGAGCCAACATTCCGAGTCCAGCTCGAAGAACCGGCACTACTGCGATGGCCTGATCCAAAACGTGAGCCTCGGTGGCTTGCATCGGCGTTTCGATCATCTCCGCCCGCACCCGAAGATCCCGCGTAGCTTCAATCGCGAGGAGCGTCGTCAGCTGGTTTGTCGCACGGCGAAACTCGGTCGGGCGAGTGTTTTTGTTGCGAAGTTCGGCCAATAAATGGCCAGCAAGGGGGTGTTGCAACACGTGCAGCGACATGTCCCTATTCTTCCATGTTTGACTATTTTCGGCTTTGCTTGTCGGATCGGTGCCGAACCGGTCAAAATGGACACCTTCCTATGGCTAACCAAGTTGCTGGCATCATCCTCGCCGCCGGAAAAGGCACCCGCATGAAGTCGGAGATTCCGAAAGTTCTGCACGAGGTGTGCGGCGTGCCGATGGTGGAGCTTGTAGCCCGTGCAATGCGAGAAGCCGGCGTCACAAAGATCGTGGTGGTCATCGGTCACGGAGCAGAGCAGGTTCGGGCCCGCTTGGGAGATGGCTACGATTACGCCGTGCAAGATCCGCCGCAGGGCACCGGAGACGCCGCCCGAGTTGGCATGACTTGCCTCGAAGACTGGGAAGGTCCGGTCATTATCTCCTCCGGAGACACTCCGCTCATGACCGGCGAAGCCCTCGCCGCCCTTACTGCGGCTCAAGCAGAGAAGAATGCCAGCGCCGTTGTGGCCACCGTTCGGTTGCCCGATCCATTTGGTTACGGCCGCGTCTTGTGGGAAAACGGTCGCTTCTCCGGAATCATCGAGGAGAAGGACGCGACCCCCGAGCAGAAGAAGCTCGACGAGGTCTGCGTTTCGGTCTACGCCTTCGATGCCGCCCGACTCCGAGCGACCCTGCCCAAGCTTCAGCCGAACAACGCCCAGGGCGAGTACTACCTAACCGACGTGCCAGGAATCATGTCCGCCGAGGGCGACGTGGTCGTCACGGAAATGTACGACGACTTCTCGCTCTTTACCGGCGTCAACGACCGGGTCCAGCTCGCCGGCGCATCCGCCGTCTTGCGGCAGCGCATCAATGAGCGGCACATGCGAAACGGGGTCACGATGATCGACCCAACCAGCGTGTACATCGGCCTAGATGTCGAGATCGGCAATGACACGATCGTCTTCCCCGACAGCCACCTGGAAGGAAACACCGTTATCGGATCGAACTGCGAGATCGGCCCAAACATCCGAATCAAAGATTCCCACGTCGGAAGCGGCTCGCTCGTCCATCACAGCGTCGTGTTTGACTCTAAGGTCGCCGACATGGTGAAAATCGGCCCGTACGCCACGCTGCGAAACGGCGCGGACATCGGTCCGAAGGTGAAGCTCGGAAACTTCGTCGAGATCAAGAATTCGCGGCTCGATGAAAAGGTGAGCGTCGCGCATCTCTCGTACATCGGCGATGCAACGGTCGGCGAATACACCAACATCGGTGCCGGGACCATCACCTGCAATTACGATGGCTTCGCGAAGCACCGCACCGAAATTGGCAAGGGAGCCTTCATCGGAACCAATTCCACGCTCATCGCGCCGGTCAGCATCGGCGATGCAGCAATCATTGCAGCAGGTAGCGTGATAAACAAGGATGTTCCGAGCGACGCCGGTGCGTTTGGACGTTCGCGACAGGAAAACAAAGACGGTTGGGCCACTCGGTGGCGCGGCATTCGGCAAGGAAAAGAACAGTGAGCAACGATTACGATCTATCAAAAATGAAATTGTTCTCTGGGAATGCCCACCCAGAGCTGGCTCACAAAGTAGCCGAGAACCTCGACATTCCGTTAGGGAACTTAATGACCGACCGGTTTGCCGATGGCGAAATCCGCATCATGATCGAGGAGTCGGCGCGTGGCAATGATATTTTCATCATGCAGCCAACGTGTGCACCGACGAACGACAACTGCATGGAACTGTTCATCATGCTCGATGCGTTCCGCCGCGCTTCGGCCCGCAACATCACCGTTGTGATGCCGTACTACGGTTACGCTCGGCAAGATAAGAAGATCAAGCCACGCGAGCCGATCACGGCTCGACTTGTTGCCGACATCATCGAAGCCTGCGGAGCCAGCCGCGTCGTCGCGATCGACCTTCACGCCGAACAGATTCAAGGCTTCTTCAACATTCCGGTCGATCACCTTTACGGCTTCCCGATCCTTGGCCGGCACTTCATCGAGCTTGGCTACAAAGACCGAGATGACGTGGTCGTAGTTAGCCCAGACGTCGCCGGTGTCGGCCGAGCTTCCGCTCTGGCGAAAATGCTGAACGGCAGTCTCGTCGTTATCAACAAGCGACGACCTAGACCGAATGCGGTTGAAGTGGTCGAAATCGTCGGCGACTTCGTTGGCAAGAACTGCATCATGATCGACGACATGATCGATACCGGCGGCAGCATCGTCAGCGGCGCGCAGGCGTTGCTGGACCGAGGTGCCAAGGACGTTATCGCCTGCTGTACCCACCCTGTCTTCAGCCGAGCCGCATCGCTTCGACTTCAGGATTCACCCCTTTCTAAGGTGGTGTGTCTCGATACGATCCCGATGACGCCCGAAAAGATGTTCCCGAAGCTGACCGTTTTGCCAAGCGCCCAGTTGTTGGCCGATGCGATCCGACGCATTCACTGCAATGAGTCGGTGAGTGAGTTGTTTGGAGACTGGCGCTAGTCTGGAGCCGCTGGTCTGGCAGACCGCGCCACGCGCCAGCGGAACCGGAAAGAAGGTCGTTACCGGCCTGGGAATCTTGCTTCCGCTGGTCTGGGGGCTTTCCGTTCGGGAAATCGTGCTCGGGTTAGTTGGTAGCGTTCTGGTGGCGACCACCGTGGTTCCAATGTTTTTGCCGGTAAAGTACCGGCTCGATGAGAAATCGGCCTCGGCCGGCGTGCTCCTCGGGGTTTCCAGCATGGATTGGGAATCGGTAAAGAAGGTGAGGGTGTTCGAGAATCGAATTCACCTTTCACCATTTGGGCAAGAAACCCGACTAGACGAGACACGGGGAGTGTGGTTAAACGTCTCGGGGGATAATCGGGACGCGGTTCTCGCGTACGTGAGGGATCGAGTTCAAAATGATGTCGGATTTTTGGGTGGAGGAGATGTCCGAGGAGGGCACGGAGGAGCTGTTGGAGAAGATCGCAACCAAAATTCGCTCGAAGAAAATGGAGGTGCCCGCGGTGATGGCGCTTGAAATGCACAAGCCTCTCGCTGGCATTGCCGGAAGTGCGGGGGTCGTTTTTGCTCCTTTCCTCGTCCCGTTTCTTGGCTTTGACAATGTTAACGATTACACTAGGGTTCTTTCGAAACCGGAGAACATTGAACGACTGATGAAAAAACTAGAGTTGCCTAAGGAGAGTGATACGCAATGATGCCGCTTTCTGAGGTCTACATCGGCGAGCAGTACCGTGACAGTGGCTGGTTCGGCGTCTTCATGACGCTGCTGGTGGCCGCGTTCGTCTTGGTAAACATTCGTCGCGCCCGTGGCGGGAAAGACCTTTACATTCGACGAATCGCCGGCCTCAATGCCATCGACGAAGCCATTGGACGCGCTACCGAAATGGGCAAGCCGGTCCTCATGGTTCCCGGCTTAAGCGACACGATCAACGCGATTGCGGTTCAGGCCGTTAACATCTTCGCGTACGTCAGCCGAATCGCCGCCCGCTTCGCGAATCCCATTCTCCTGTGCTGCTACAACGCGGCGGTTTACACCTACGCTCAGGAAACGATTCGAGACGTGTACCAGTCGGAAGGCGTGGCCGATCGCTACGATCCCGACTCCGTGCGATTTGTCTCGGACCGCCAGTTCGCCTTTGCCGCCGGTGTCTCTGGTTTGATTCTCCGCGAGCAGACTGCGGCGACGTTCTTCCTCGGTGAATTCTATGCTGAGTCGTTGATCTTCGCGGAAACCGCCAACTCTATCGGCGCAATCCAGGTTGCGAGCTCGACCGAAACGACGCAGACACCATTCTTCATTGCGGCCTGCGACTACGTTCTCATCGGTGACGAATTTTATGCCGCCTCGGCATACCTAACGCGCCAGCCCGTTTTGGTCGGCTCGCTTGTCGGGCAAGACTGGAGCAAGCTGATGATCATCCTGATGATCGTTTTCGGAACGATTCTCAACACGTTCGAAATCCAGGGCAAAACCACTTCCGAGCGAACCAAGGGCGTGTGGTCCCAGATTCCAGAGCGAAACAAGAAACAGTCCGATACTTTCATGTCTCAGCTCTTCAAACCACAACTTGAAAAAGTGAAAGTCGAGCGACCGATTGATCCGAACTACGTTCCAGAAGGGGAGGCAGCAAAGTGATTCCACTTCTTCAGGCACAAGCGCCCGCTACGAGTTTCTGGTCAGAGGCTTTCAACTCCTCGGAGCTTTGGACAAAGCTGATCATCACGCTCATCGTTGGGCTCGTAGTGATGGTCGGACTTCTGTACGCGCCGATTCGAGCGCGAAAGCCGATCGTTGCGTTCTTCACGTTCATCTCCGGTGCTTACTGGGTGCTTCTGTACCTGTGGCCCAAACCCATCGACCGACAACCCGGCGAAATGCCGCTCAATACAGTCGAAACGGTTTCGTTCTGGCTTGCCGATTCGAACAACGTTGTTGTTAGCTTCACTCAGATCCTGACCGGTTTCCTCCTCGGCCTTGGCATCTTCTCGCTCTTGAAGATCCACCTCACCAAGATCTCGAAGGGGCACAAGGATGCCTTCTTCAGCATCGTGCTGCTCGCCAGCATGGGCTTGATGATTTGGTTTGGTTACGCTGACTGGTTCGACCGACTTGGCGAGCGGGGCGCGATGCTGGACAACCGCGACAACTGGGGCTTCACCCAGTACGGAAGAGACTTCCTCTTCGAAGGTCTGCTCCAGCAAATGGACGCCGCGATGTTCTCCGTCATTGCGTTCTACATTCTTAGCGCCGCCTACCGAGCCTTCCGGGTTCGGTCGGTTGAAGCGACCATCTTGCTCTCTGCCGCGCTGCTCGTGCTTCTCTCCCTCATGGGGGCCGTCTCATTCGTTTGGGACGAAAACGTGAAGGCGATCGCAAACGGCAATCCGTTTATTCTCAACTTCCAGCTCACCGAAGTTGCTCAGTGGATCCGGAATACCTTCCAGACCTCGAGCATCCGCGGCATCCAGTTCGGAGTTGGTTTGGGCGCCCTTGCCATGGGCTTGAGACTTTGGCTGAGCCTTGAAAAGCCGGGAAGTGGTTCGTAATGAAAGGAAATCTTGGAGAAAAGCTTCAGTCGCTACCGAAGCCAATCTTGTATCTGATCTTGATCTTGGCGACCTCGATTCCTCTGTTCTTCCCAACCGAAGTTCCGAACGAGCCGGTGGAATCGACAAAGGACTTCTACGCCACCCTGATGGCCCTGCCCGAAGGCAGCAAAGTGCTGCTGATGTCGGACTGGACCGGATCGACCCGTGGCGAGAGCAAAGGTGCTTTCCGAAGCATCTTTAAGATCCTGATCCGGCGAAAGGCAAAGGTCGCGATCTACTCGGCGGCCGACCCACAGGCGCCCCGCGTTGCCCAAGACGCCATCAACGAGTTGAACATGGAGCGGAAGCGAAAGAACCTTCCGACCTTTGACCGCTGGAACGACTGGGTCAACATCGGCTACTTCCCGAACGCGGAAGCTGCCATCAACGGAATTGCCAACGACCTCAAAGGTGCGTTTGGTGGAAGAAAAGACTTCCCACCCAACTCTCCCCCACGAGATGTCTTCCAGTCTCCGGTCCTGCAAGGCGTAACCAAGGTCGAAGACTTCCCGCTGATGCTCGTCATCACCGCTTCCAAGACCTCGAACTTCGCCGTTGAGCGAGTTTCTGGCCGAACTCCGCTGGCCTTCGCGGTTACCGGCGTCATGGTTCCAGAAACCCAGGTCTTCTACCAATCAAAGCAGATCGTCGGCTACTGCGGCGGACTCAAGGGCGTTTACGACCTTGAGCAGCTCATGGAGTCGGGCGTCAACTTCCCAGACAAAGCCACCGCGAAGATCAAGTCGGACAAGCTGGGCACGATCGAAGGATTCCCGGACCCCGACAACAAGGGGCAGGGAACACGGTACTACCCAACCCTCCATTACGCGCTGGCTCTGATGATCATCATGATCATCCTTGGAAACGTCGGAATGTTCCTAGCAAAGCGAGGTGATAAGTCGTGAACTATGACCTGATGCGTATCACCGCTGGCGTCATCGCGACCATCGGTCTCTACAGCGTTCTCTGGAAAGAGAACAAGTTCTATCGGTTCTTCGAACACGTCTTCCTCGGCCTTGCCGCAGGCTGGACCATGGTTGCCCTTTGGACCGAAACGCTGAAAGCCAACTGGTGGGACAAGATGGTTGGCACCCCGGCCGAAACCGGTGCCGCGGCGACGAACGGCATGTTCGCGTATGCCTTGCTCATCCCGTTTGGCCTGATGGGCTACTTCGTGTTTAGCAAGAAGCACAACTGGATTAGCCGAATCCCGATCGGAATCATTCTGGGTCTCTGGTCTGGACAGCAGGTTCAGGTTTGGTGGAACACCTACGGCCCGCAGATTGATGCTACGCTGAAGCCGATTCTGCCGACTACCTGGGATTCCCTGATCGTTCCTTCGACGAACGGTCTGACCCCAGAGCAGCTGTCGCAGGTTCAAAGCCAGATCTACTTCTCGCAGGCGGTGAACAACTTCCTGTTCACTCTCACCGTTGTGAGCGTGTTGAGCTACTTCTTGTTCAGCTTTGAGGTTAAGAGCAAAGCGGTTAAGGGTATCAACACGATGGGGCGATACTTGCTCATGATCGGCTTCGGCGCGATCTTCGGCAGTACAGTCATGATGCGCTTCACGCTTCTCATCGACCGAATGCACTTCATTTGGATCGAATGGTTGCGCGATGGCGTGTTCCCGATGATTTCGGGACGATAAGTACATGGAGCAAACCATCCGTGCGGTGGTCTTGCGCAGAAGGGAGCAGGGTGAGTCGGATCGTCGACTCACCCTGCTTTCTGTTGAACTGGGCAAAGTGGACGCCGTCGCCCGTGGGGCGAAAAAGGCAACCTCGCGGCTTGCGGCCGTCTCTGAGCCGCTAACGGTTGGCCGCTTCACCGTCGCAGTATCAAAGCGAAATCGGTACATCACCCAGGTTCAGCCTGAGTCGGCTTTCCCGAAGCTAAGGACCGATTACCACCGCCTCACCTTTGCGGTATCGCTGACTGAGTTGTATGCCGGTCTGCTACCGTGGGAGCATCCGGCGCCGGACGAATTCACGTTGCTCTTTCAGAGCCTTCAGCTCCTGAACGATTCAGAGAACCCACTACCCGTTTATGTTTGGGCCGCTTGCCGGTTGCTGGCGATTTCCGGATTTCAGCCGAGTTTTGACGCTTGCGAAGTCTGGAGCTTGCCGGATGGATCACGAAGGTGCTGGCTCTCACCGAGCCAAGGCGGTTCTATTTCTTCAGATTCGATGGTTCCCGCCGATCGGTTCCAGGCGAGTTACGAAGCCGTGATCGCAGTGGATCGGATGTTCGAACTGGAGGCTCCGCCAAAGAATCTCAAACCCGCAATTGAGTGCCTTGAGCTTCTGTTTCCGTTCTGGAAGAACATTGTGGACGCCCCGATTCCGGCCACGGAGCTTGCCCGGGCCGAGGCAAAAGGGACCGAAGGCTTGATTCTTCCCAAACGAGTGTAGAATCGAAGGTATGAATCGCGGTTTCGCACTTCTGGCGGCTGGGTTTGCCGTCGGCCTAGCGCTCACTGGCTGCAACCAGGGCGGATTTTCGGAGAAGACAAATGACAAGAAAGCGAACGTATTCCGCTATCCGATTGTCACCTCTCCCACAAGCCTAGACCCGGCCATGGTTCAAGATGGCGACACGATTGACGCCATTCAGCAGGTCTTTGAAGGACTAGTCGGCTTTAGCCCAGATAACAAAGTCGTGCCAATTTTGGCCGAGAAGTGGGAAGTCCAAGATAACGGCACCAGCTACGTCTTCTCCCTCAAGAAAGCCCTCAAGTTCAGCTCTGGCCGAGAAGTCAAAGCTGCCGACTTCAAGAAGTGCTTCGAGCGAGCTTGCGACCCTGCCTTTAACAGCCCAACTGCCGCAACCTACCTGAGCGACATTGTCGGCGTGAAAGAGCGCCTTGCTGGCAAAGCCGACGAAGTGAAGGGCTACGAAGTTGTTGACGACTACACGATCAAGATTAAGATCGACAAGCCGCGACCGTACTTCCTCGGAAAGTTGACCTACCCCGTTACTTTCGTTTACGACCTCGAAAAGCTGCCCGACGCCAAGAAGGAAATGTCCACCGTGGACCAGATGGTCGGTACCGGCCCGTACACCTTCGAACAGTTTGTTCCGGAGCAGATTCTTAAGCTCAAGGCAAACACCGCCTACCATGGCGGCGCTCCGAAGGTTGACGGCATTGAGCGACCAGTTGCAAAGGACGCGGCCACTCGACTTCAGCTGTTCAAGAACAAGGAAGTCGACCTCGTCCAATTGGAACGACAGGACATCAAAGCGATCGAGGAAGACGCCGAGCTGAAGGGAATGCTCAAGTTCTTCAACCGTCCGTCGGTTTGGTACATCGGCCTTAACGTCGATATGTACGAGCCGCTGAAGAAGAAGGAAATGCGCCAGGCCATTGCCCGCGCTATCGACACCGAGAACATCGTTAAGAACGTTCTGGGCGGAGTCAACGAAAAGGCAAACGGCATTGTCCCACCGGGCGTTTTCGGACACCGCGACAATCCGAAGCTTTTGACCTACGATCCGAAAGCCGCTCGTGAGCTGATGGCGAAAGCCGGATATCCCGAAGGAAAGGGACTCCCTGAGTTCACCATCACCTTCCGCGAAGCGCGACCGGACATCCAGCTCGTCGCCGCGCAGGTTGCTTCTGACCTTAAGAAGAACCTCAACATGAACGTAAAGCTCCAGACGATGGAGTGGCGCAGCTACCTTGAGAAGCACAACAAGTCCGCGATTCCATTCCTCCACATGCGCTGGGCGGCGGACTACCTTGACGCTGAGAACTTCCTAAGCACGCTTCTTGCGAGCTACGGACCAGAGAACAAGCTCAACTACAAGAACCCGGCTTACGACGCGCTGACCGCGAAGGCAGACGTCTCGCTGGATGAGGCTGAGCGACAAAAACTCTATGGTGAAGCAGAGGACTTGGTCCTCGACGATGCACCATTCATCCCGATTTACTTCCAGCGGGATGCAGAGTTGATCCGTCCGCGCGTAGAAGGGCTACGAGAGTCGGTGTTTGGTCACTTGCCGCACACCACCGTCTCCCTGAAATAGCGCGACTTCTACGGATGGACCGGACGACAGAAACAGAACTGCTGCGAGGGGATTTCCGGCGACCGCCGGAAGGCCCTTCGTTTGCGAACTCCCGGACCTATAGTCTCTCAAACCTTCCCGCCTGGCGCAGCAACGGCGGCCCAACGCGTAGCCACCCCGCGCGAAGCTTTCCTTTCACCATGGAATGTGCCGCCCCGGCCGGTTCGAGGCGAATTCACGTCATCGGTGTTTTTGCCCAATATGCTGGTAGCGGGCAAGAGGCTCCTGGCACGATGGGGGCCACGCTCCATGGAATGCAGGGTGAGAACCTTGTGTTTCGGCAGGACCTGGTTCTTGGGCAACATTACCGAGACGCGGAAGGTGAACCCATCCTCCAAATCAACGGCGACGGATCTAGCCTTGAGACCATTGGGCAGATTGAGATTGAAGGGAAGGAGCTTCAGGTGGACGCCCTGACGATCGATGTTCCCGCCGGACTCACGTTCGATTCCGTCCGTATTCGTGACCTGGGTAGCCCAGCTTCTTTCACGATTTTCGACGTCTTCTTCGATGCTCCCGTGCCCCACGGATGCCCATTCCACCGCGCCGGTGGCGGTATTCCGCTTAGCGAAGTCGCCGTTGCCCTGCGCATGGGCGATCGAGTGAAGTTCCAACGCGCTTTTGACCAGCTGAAAGCCGCGCTCGGAAAATCGAGCAACCTGGATGAAGCCCGTGGTCAATTGCTCACCTTCTTCGCCCTCGTCACTTCCGCTTCGCTAGAAGCTGGTGGCGGTCGAGAAATGCACTGGCGCCTACTGGACCTGGCCCGCGAACTCGAACGCAAGAACAAGGCTTCCGAACTCGTCGACCTCGCCCAGACGTACATCTTCGAAGTCGCCGCTCCAATGCTCGGCGAAGCCGCGGGTCCAAGCGCGTACCTCATTGACCGAGCCCTTGCTTACGTCGAACGAAATTTTGCCCGCAGCCTTACGGACGCGATCGTCGCCGAAGAACTTGGCCTGAGCACCAGCCATTTCCGCTTCCTCTTCCGGCAAGCCACCGGCCAGCCATTCCACAAATATCTCATCGGCCTACGCCTCGAGAAAGCCCGCCGGCTCTTGGTCGAGCAAAAGATCACCGTCAGCCAAGCTGCCCGCTCCGTAGGTTTCAGCGGACTCGCTCACTTCAGCCGTGCGTTTCAACAACGTTTCGAAATCAGCCCATCCACCGCGAGGCGAAGCTGAGTGGTCGAGATCAAAAACCTCTCGCACCGCTTTGGCCCGCGCCTGATCCTCGATAACATCAACCTCAACGTCCCCGTCGGCAGAATCGCTACCATCATGGGCAGCAGTGGCGGAGGGAAGACGACCCTCCTTAAATGCGTGTCTCGCTTGCTCACGCCCACGGAGGGCGAGATCACCGTTGATGGCGTAAACGCCATCGAAGAACCCGATGTTGCTCGCCGAAAGATGGGCATGGTTTTCCAATCTGCCGCCCTATTCGATTCGATGTCGGTCTCCGAAAACGTCCTCTTCGGCGTCCGTCGCCACAAAACCGAAAAGGAGAAATCCGAAAAGGACCTCGTTGCGGAAGTACTGGAAGACGTCGGCCTCACGCCTGACGCGGGCAAGCTCCTGCCCAGCGAGCTAAGCGGCGGAATGCGCAAGCGAGTCGGCATCGCTCGCGCGATTGCCCTCCGCCCGAAGGTCATGCTCTACGACGAGCCCACCACCGGCCTTGATCCTGTGACCACTTACGTCATCGACGAACTCATGGTCCGACTCGCCCGAACCCAAGGTATCACCACCCTCATCGTCAGCCACGACGTAAGCTCCGTTCTCCGCGTTAGCGACCAGATCGCCTTCCTCACCGGTGGCAAGCTTGTCTTCGACGGAACCCCCGCCGAGTTCGAGACCAGCACCCATCCCGAGATTCAGGAGATAATCCAAAAGTCCCGCGCGACCGAGTTTGTGCTCAGCCACTGAACATTAGCCGGAACTGCACGTTTTCCTAACTAACCGAACCACGGTGAAACCTAAAATGAACAAGATTCTCATCTCCGCCCTCGCTGCAGTCGCAGTTTTCGCCGTTACCGCAACCACCGTTGCCCAAGACGCCGGTCCGAAGCAGGGCGGCGGTGCCAAGCAGGGCCAGGCCGGACGAGGCGCAGGCCAAGCTGGACGAGGCAAGTGGATGCAGGACCTGCTCAAGCAGCTCAACCTCACCGAAGACCAGAAGAAGAAGCTCGCTGACCTTCAGAAAGGCAATGCCGAAAAGATGAAGAAGATGCGAGAAGAAATGAAGGGCAACCCAGGCGCGGGTCGCGAAAAGATGATGGCCATGCGAAAGGAAAACGATGACGCCATGAAGAAGATCCTGAACAAGGACCAGTGGGCCAAGTTCGAAAAGCTCCGCAAGGAAGCCATGGATAAGGCTCGAAAGGAAGGCGGCAGTCGACGCGGCGGCGGCGCAATCCCACCAGCCTTCTAAAGGCTAAGCAACAACCCAAATTCGGGGCTCTCATCGGGGTCATCGCAAACGCGATCTCCCACGATGAGGGCCCCGAGGTCTAGGTAAAGCCCGTGCGCCGCGGTAAACCGCTTATCCGACCAAATCTCCATTGCCGTCCGACCGTTCTCTTTCGCCCATTGAACCGCCGTAAGACAAAGTTCCCGCGCAATTCCCTGACGTCGCGCTGCGGGGTGCACGTATAACCGCTCCATCGAGCAATCCGTCCCTAACACTCTCATGAGTCCGGTTTCCGGCTGCTCGGTGATCAGCGGGTACAGGTCCAAAGCGAGTGTCCCCTGGATCAAGCCATCCGTTTCGAACACCCAAAAAGGGAGCCCGGCATCCAGATAAACCTCCTGCAGGTGATACAAGTCGTAGTGGTAATCATCCGGATCCCACGTAAAGCTGTATTCCTCGTACACCGTCTTGATGACATCAATGACGCCCGGTTGATCTTCTGCCGTCGCCAATCGGATATTTGAGAGCGCGGAATTCCGTGAGATCGAAGGCGTGGACATGAGCCTCTAAGGTACTCCCTGAAGGCGCTCCAGATTTGCTACAGTGATTCGTGCCTTTGGCGACCCTCCGACCCGTCCGCCTGTCTGCCGACGACCGTGCGGCAATCATCGACGAGATCGAAGAGAATTCCGCTTCGTGTCGTCGGTACTACGTTCTGACCGTATTGGCATCCGTGATCGCTGCGGTTGGCTTGCTCACAAATAGCCCGGCGACCATCATTGGCGCAATGATCATTGAGCCCTCCATGGGACCGATTTTGGGCTTGTCCCTAGGTCTCGTCCGATTTCGAGCCGCCATGAAGCGAGTCGCAATTATCGCGCTGATCTACGGAAACTTAATCGCCTTCGTCCTCGGGTTCGTCATCGGCAGTCTCCCGCTCAATTACGGGGTGACCGCAGAAATGGCAAGCCGCGCCGCGCCAACCTTTCTCGACATGGTAGTCGCATTCGCCAGCGGGCTCGCTGGGGCATACGGCTTCGTGAACCCTCGCGTCAACCCGGCCCTCGCGGGAGTCGCCATCTCCGTCAGCCTAGCGCCACCCGTAGTCGCCAGCGGGATCTTCGCCAGCTTAGGCCATTGGGACTCTGCCGGCGGAGCAATCGTGCTGTATGCCGCCAACTTCCTTTGCATCTTGCTCGCCGCTGCAGGCGTGTTCTTGTATTACCGACTAGGCAGTCCACGCAAGGCCGAGCGCGCCGGCATCGGCGCCTACATCGCCCAGTTCTTGCCGTATCTCGCCGTCAGCCTCGTGATCGGTTGGTTCTTGCTTAACACCCTCACCCGCCTGTCCCGAGAAAGCGGGGAAGACCGAGCCATCCACGCGACGATTTCGAGTCTCAGCATTCCGGCAGGATCGGATATTGATCCGCAAATCAAGCGTGAAGGCTCCGAAGTGGAACTCACTTTCCGCGGACCAAAACCCCCGCCCCGCGCCCTCATGACCGCCCTCCGCTCCGGAATCGAGGAGCGAGTCGCTCACCCAATCCAACTCCGCCTAAAGTGGATCCAAAGCGAAGTGTTCGAGCTCAAAGACGACCCGGTACCCAAGTAATTCGGGTACCGTGTCGCGATGCCGAACCGACCCGAAATCACATCCATCCGCGCATACGCGATCATCATCGAATCGGGTCGGATGCTGCTTTGTCGGTTGTCCGAAGACTCGTTAGACCCCGGGTTGTGGACTCTCCCAGGTGGCGGCGGCGATTTCGGCGAGTCACCCGAGGAAACCTGCCACCGTGAAGTTCTAGAAGAAACTGGCTTGCAAGTAAAGTTGGAGCCACGGCCGTGGGTGATCTCGAAGCTGTGGGAAAACCCCGATAGCCGCATCAATTCCGTCCGATTCTTTTTCGTAGCCAAGGTCGCGGGCGGGGAATTGCGAGCCGAGATCAACGGCTCGACCGATGTCGCACAATGGGTGCCACTCTCAGGATTGACAAACCTCTGGCTGGCAGATACGGTCCAGTTCGCACTCTCCGTAACAGAAGTCGACGTGGCAGAACTAAGCCCAACATCCGGTTAAGTCCCGTATTCAAATCGGGTATATTTTTCCTCACGGATCGTTAGCTCAGTTGGTAGAGCAGCTGACTCTTAATCAGCGGGTCGTAGGTTCGAGCCCTACACGGTCCACCAATTCCTTCCTTCCTACCCGGACGCGAGAAATTGCCAAAGGCAATCAGCCGCCAAACCGAAGCCGGGCCCAGAATTCCCAATCCAACCAGGGAATCCAGAACACCAAAAGTACCAACAATCGAAAATTGCGATTTTCGCGTCAAAACCCGAATACTTCCGAACTGTTTACACAAATTTAACATTGCGCTTGTAAGGTCGCGCCTAGCGTGGCGTTATAAAAAAATGCCGCGCCGAGAAATCCATGAAATCTTCACGCGCATTTACCCTGATCGAGCTCCTCGTGGTGATCGCAATCATCGCCATCCTGGCCGCCATCCTATTCCCAGTATTCGCCCAAGCAAAGCAGGCCGCAAAGAAGACCGCGGATCTCTCCAACCTCAAGCAGATGGGAACGGCATCGATGATCTACACCGCAGATTACGATGACGTCTTCATGCTCCAAGCAAGCATCAGCTGCGACGGCGAGTGGAACTACAACTCCCGAATTTTCATCCCGTCCAACTGGAACATTCAGCGAAACGCCGAAGAAGCCGCCGGCTGCTTCCGCCGAATCCGCGGTGGACGAGACGCCGCGCCAAACTCCATCATCCCCTACACCAAGAACATCGACATGTTCTATCAGCCAGACGCACCGGTCGTAGAAATCGGCGGTGGTGACTTCAACACCGCAGCCAACAACCTCGCCACCGCACCGGCAAACCTCTCCTACAGCTTCAACGGACTGCTCAGCACCATGTCCGCAACCGAACCAGTTTCGTCCGCAGACGTTCCACTCTGGTGGCCAATGTTCGGTAAGAAAGCCGAGCGCGGCGGCGGATACACCAACCCGTTCCTCATCTGCCCACAGGCCGACCAGGCTTGCCGATTCAGCGCCGCTGGCCCATTCGGTGGCGCCTGCAACGCCGGCCGAGATGACCGAGGCATCAGCGACCCGAACGGAATCCAGTCCAGTTTCGGTAACGTCAGCTACGGAACCCAGTGGATCTTCGGCGGAAAAACCCAGAACTGGGTCTATGCCGACGGACACGCCAAGTCCCGAGTAGCCGGATCCGGTAACCCGAACAACGACCCGTTCGCCCCAGCCGGAACCTACATGACCAACGGAGTGCCAAGCCAGGCTGGTATCTACCAAGACACCCAGTGCCACATTCCACTCTTCCGCCCAGACCGAGTGCCTAACTAATGAAGCGCGCCCTCCCATTCCTGCTCGTAGCTCTCGTTCTGTCCGCCATCGGCTGCCAGAGCGAAGCCCCCGTCGCCGACGCGCAAAATAAGAATGCCGAAGGCGAAGTAGAAGGGAAGGAGCCGACCTTCGTATCGGTCCCGGCCCAAAACGACCCGAGCAACCCTAACCGAAAGTAAGGGAAAACCCCAAAAAGCCCCCAAGCAACGAAAAGCGAGGGGGCTTTTTTGCGCCCAAAACTCCCATGAAACGCCGATGAAACGGCCCTCATTTACTCTTTCCAACAGGCCCCAAAGCCACTCGGAAAAGAAATGAAAACCCAAACCCTCCTCGGCGCCATCCTCCTTACCAGCCTCCTCACCGGCTGCGGCGGATCAGACTCCTCTTCATCAACCGCCGCAAACCCCTTCGCCGGCGCCTATAACGGAACCGCAACCCTAGACGCCGGAAGAACCGGAACCCTCACCGCCTCCGTCAGCAGCACCGGAGCCCTCACCGGAACCTTCGCCGTCACCGCCGCCCCAACCGCCCCCGGCAAAAACTTTAGCTTCAGCGTCGGAACCTTCAACCTCACCGGCACCGTCGATGCCAGCGGAACCCTAAACGCCACCGGAACCGACCCCATCGGCGGAGCCTTCACCATCACCGGAACCCTCAGCCGAACCGGAAACGGAACCTACACCATCACCGCCGGCGGAGACTCCTACAACGGAACCATCAGCGTCAGCGCCGGCGGAGGATCGGGCAACCTCACCATCTCAAACGCCAGCGGATCAAACGTAAACACCACCGCCTGGCCAAGCACCCCCTTCCTCCTCATCAGCGAAGCCGGTGGCCTCTCCGCCGTCCTCGCCATCCCCGCCCAAACCGATAACTCGCGGAACCTAAACATGCTGCTAGAATCCCGCGCCACCTCCGGAAACGACTACCCCATCGATAGCAGCAACCTAAACAGCGTCACCATCTTCACCTACACCGATGGCATCGGCGCAAACGCAAAAACCTGGGTCGCGAACGGCGGAACCTTCAAGCTCATCTCAAAATCGGCCGGAAAAATCAAGTTCCAGCTCATCAACGCCACCTTCGCCCCCTCCGCCGACGCCGGAAACCCCGCCACCGGCACCTTCACCCTCAACGCGACTTTGGAAAAGTAAGGCGCAGGGAAGGATTGGAGTCCCCCGACCGCGAAGCGGTTGGGGGATTTTTTCTTTGATTTGACCATAACTTTCCGTACTACATTAGCTTTGATCTGGTGTGGTTTTGTCGCTGAGGTAGCCTGTGACTGTAACGATAGGCGAGAACATGAAATACGGGGACTTGTTTGAGCTCAACGAAATCACTGAGGTGATAAAGATTGCCAAGGCCGACACGCTGTCTGGTGCGGAGGAGTTGGTCAGTCGATTTGTCCTTACCAAGAGCCTTTCGGAGGCGATAGATGGGATCGCAATTCCGCAGCTGAACTTTGAAAGCGGTGCCGAAGGCAAAGGCATTTTCGTCGTCGGCAACTATGGAACCGGTAAGAGCCACGTCATGTCGTTTCTGTCAATCCTGGCAGAGAACGCCGACATGCTCAAGTACGTTCAGGACGATGCATGGCGGAGCAAACTCTCCACCTTCGCCGGCAAATACGTCGTAATCCGACAGGAAATTGCGGTCAGCGACAAGAGCGTGACCCTCTTCCAAATTATCTGCGATAGCCTTGAAGAACTTGCGTCCACGACTGGGTTCGAGTTCAAGTTTCAGAGGGAAGGCGTTAACAACATCAAAAAGGAGTTCGCGCGATTCATGACCGAATTTGAGCGCGTCCAGCCTAACAAGGGAGCCCTCCTGGTCATTGATGAAGTGTTGGACTATTTGCGATTCCGGGATAGCTCCGACCGGGTTGGCGACCTATCCACCCTCCGGGGTATTGGCGAATTTTGCGATGAGTCGAGACTTCGAATCATGGCTGGCGTGCAGCAGTCTCTGTTCGACAATCCGGAGTTCGCAGGATTTGCCGAACAACTCACTCGGATTCGGAAGCGATTCAACGACTTCAATATCGACAAGAAGGGCGTCAACGAACTTATTGAGCAGTACCTTTTCAAAAAATCTGAAGCGCAAAAGGGCTCGATACGGAAGCTCATTTCCGCTCGCTCGAAATTCTACGAGGTCATCGGCGCCGAGCTGGAGAACTTCGTATCCCTGTTCCCGGCGCACCCATTGTTCATCGACGAGTTTCAGCGGGTGATGATCGTTGAACGAAGAGAGATTCTCACGATTCTTTCCAAGGAAGCCAAGCGAATCAAGGACCTTGCCGTTAGCGAGGAGGCTCCTGAACTCATCACTAGCGACAGGTATTGGAAGCATATCGAAGCGGACCAAGGGTTGAAAGCGAATCCGAACGTTTCCCGGGTGATAGAAAATGTCTCAACCATCAAGGCGAAAATTCAGGCTCACTTCGGGCCTAACGAAGACAAGCATTCTGCGGAACGGTTGGTCGAGGCCCTCGGTGTAAATCGACTCACGACCCCGGACGTTTCAACTCCGGTTGGTGTGACACCAACGGCGCTTAAGGACAGCTTGCTATGGTGGACAAAGTTGCCACCAGGAGTCGGAGACTCATCCTTCCTGGCAGATGCCGCAAAGAGATTGCTGTCGAAGACCCGAGAAGCAGCCAATGGGCAATACATCGCCGTTTCAGAATCTTCCGGGCAGTGGTATATCGACCCAACTCGTGACCGTGACTACGACCAAGAGGTCAATGCGTACAACCCGGACAAAAACAGCGTTCAGAGTTGCCTAAACGAAATCATCGGCATCGCCCTGGAACTAGATAACGCGCAAAAGGCACCGCAAGGAACGATCTGGAACTACGCAATCAACTGGGAAGACAAGAAAGTTGAGCGACCAGGATGGCTGTTCTTTGGGTTCCCAAGTGAGCGCTCCACTGCTAAGCCACCACTTGACTTCTACATCTTCCTGATGGCATCCAAACGCATCACAGGCAAAGAAGATGCAATGCCGAACGTGCCTGACGAAAGCTACGTGACGATCGAGGACTTCCCACTATCCCGCCATGAAAAGG
Organism: bacterium; assembly: GCA_027485645.1. Taxonomy (GTDB): domain Bacteria; phylum Armatimonadota; class Fimbriimonadia; order Fimbriimonadales; family Fimbriimonadaceae; genus Fimbriimonas. The sequence continues at coordinate 470,203 of JAIXQR010000007.1, read as the reverse complement.
GAGCGGAGGCAAAGGACGAGGACCCCGAGACTTTCCTCGACACCCTTCGTAAGTACACATCTGCAAGCCTTCGGGCGGACGTGTGCCCGGTAGGTTCGAACGATCGTGCAGCGTTCCAGGGCATCGCCAAAAAGCTTAAGGCAAAGCTCGCCGAAGATTTCAGGGAGAACGCCGGAGAATGGCTATCAATCACCCACAAAGGGAACAAGAAGCGCTTCAGGGAATGGGTGCAGACCTTCGACCCGACCAAGGCAAACTTCCCATTCAAATCGCAATTTAGCTCGGTCGCTCAGGGCATGTTCAAAGGTTGGTTCGAGACGGAATACCCTGACTATCCGAGCTTTGAAGTAAACGTGTCAGAAAACTCCCGTCCGGGTGCATGCCAATCCGCTATTGAGATCATCTGTCAGCGATTCCAAGGTTCGAACGAAGGCTGGGCAGTCCTCGAAGGTCTTGGGCTTGCAAAGTCGAAAGTGCTCACGCTCGACAAGAGTGACTGGCTCAAGAAATCTCGCAATCTTCTAAAGGGTAAAGGCGATGGTCAAGTTCTTAACCAGAGTGACTTGTTCGAAAAGCGAAAGGACGACAAGTGGTGGTTCAAGGGGGAATGCATTGAAGCCGAGTTCCTCAATGTTGTGATCGCTGCCGGAGTTTACGCTGGTGACTTCATCATCACAACCAGCAGAAACGAGCAGATTGATGCGGCGAATCTTCAAGCCAAGTACGAAGACATCCGCAAGTTTGAGAACATCAAGCGCTTGAGTCGTCCAGCCGAGCCGAACCTCGACCTGTGGCGAAAGCTGATGGAGATGTTCGATGTAAACGTCGCTCTGATTGCGTCAGACAAGACCAAGGAAGATGGAATTCACAAGTTCCAGACTGGCGTTCAGAAGCAGATTCAGCGGCTTGCCGAAGCCGAAGGAGACAAGACAAGGCTCCCATTCTCGAATGAAGATTCGGAAACTGCGCTAACAGGTCATGCTCAACTCGTCGGCGTGGTCAAGGGTGTCCTTGAAGGCAATCTGTCACCGCTCAACACCAAGGCAAAGATGCGCAATCTCAGTCTTGATGCCGCGACGATCGAGAAGTTGGCAGAAGAATCCAAATCAGTGAGTGCGCTACTTTCGGTTCGAGAGTTCTGCAAGGTCAGGGCAAATGAGTTGGGCGCGATCGAGCGATTTGAGACCATCTTGGCTGGCGTGAGTAACACGTTTGCGAGTCACCTTGACGCCGTCCGCATCGGCCTTCAAGCTGTCTATCTCGATCCCCGCACATTCGAAGCGCAGCGAGCAAATATTGAAGCGGCAGTTCACAATGCGGTCAGCTCGGGCGTCAATGCATATCAAGACCTTCACAAAAAGCATCGGCTCGACAAAGCGGGTTACGCCCGCAAAAAGGCTATCGTTGATAGCCCACAACTCAAGCAGTTAAGCAGGCTAAAGTTAGTTACCGCCCTAAATCGTGCGAAGCTCGAAGAACTTTTGGCGCGAATCGATGCCGTGGTGTCCTGTCCTGGTGCGACCGATGCAGATGTTCTCAAGAGCCCAACGTCGCTTTGTCCGAACTGTCGCTTCGACCCGCAGACGCATCCAATGGAATCGGTAGCCGTTGATTTGGTTCAACAACGTGAGGATGAGATCGCAGACCTTCATAAAAGCTGGACAAACGAGCTTTTGGACGAGCTTGAAGACCCAACGGTCAAGTCGTCTCGGAATCTCTTGAATGCGGAAGCCCAGAAACTCATCACGGACTTTCTTTCCGCCAGGGTTCTGCCCGCAGAAATTTCTGACGCCTTCATCACCACGATGAACGACTGCTTTAAGGGCGTGAAGAAGAAGTCTGTCAAGTCGTCTGACTTTGCAAAAACGATTGCAGGAGACGGCGTACCGCTCAAAGTCGAGGAGATTCGTGCCCGGTTTGAGGCATGGCTTAAGGAGCAAGTGGGAAGCGACGATTCTAACTCAGTTCGATTTGTCTTGGAGGACTGATATGAGAAAGGAAGACCAACCGCAGTTAATCAATGAGACTGCTGCAGTCTATGCGCCAGACCCGGAGAAGGAGAAGATTAGGGCGGAGTATCGTGCCAAGCTTGCCGAGAAGCTTAAAGACCCTGAGTTTCGTAAGATTGAAGGTTTTCCTATCGGCACAGATGAAGCGATTCTGGCGCTTAGCGACCCGCCGTATTACACCGCATGCCCGAATCCGTTCATTGAGGAGTGGCTAAAGGAGCATGGCAAGTCGTTCGACCCGGAGACGGACGACTACCATCGAAAGCCATTTGCGGCGGACGTGAGCGAGGGCAAGAACCACCCGATTTACAATGCCCATAGCTATCACACCAAAGTGCCGCATCGAGCCATCATGCGCTACATCCTCCACTACACGGAGCCTGGAGACGTGGTGTACGACGGCTTCTGCGGAACGGGTATGACCGGAGTTGCTGCTCAGCTTTGCGGTGACCGTACAGAAGTCGAAGCGCTCGGTTACAAGGTCGGTGGAGATGGCAACATTTGGGAGCTGGAGTCCTGGGAAGCGAACCAAGCTATTGAAGCCAAGCGCACAAACCCACACCCGCATCTTGTCGAACCGAAGCCGTTCAGCAAGCTTGGAGCACGAAGCGCCGTTTTAAATGACCTCGCGCCAGTTGCGACTTTTATAGCGACCAACTACAACAACCCAATCGACGCAGCTGCTTTCGCAGTTGAGGCTTCTCAAATTCTTGCAGATGTGCAGGCAGACTGCGGTTGGATGTACGCGACGCTTCATAGAGAGATGGACAAGTGGACTGACGAAGAATGGGCCACAGCACTAAAACAGTGTGCGGCTGGCATCTCACAGGCAAACTCGGCATCCGGGGCACGAGAATACGTGGCTGGGCTTTCCGCCTCCGGTTTCACTCTTGGGAGCCTAAACAGCGTTGTATGGTCGGATGTCTTTGTGTGTCCTAACTGCAGCTCCGACGTAGTGTTTTGGATTGCAGCGGTAGACTCTGCTGAAGGAAAAGTTCTTGAAGAATTTCCTTGCCCTAGCTGTAATGCTGTCCTTGCTAAATCCAAGTGCGAGCGCCGTTACGCTGTTTTCTTTGATGACGCCATTGGCGAAACAATAAAGCAAGCTATACAAGTGCCGGTCTTAGCGACCTATGTGGTGGGCAAAAAAAGATTTTCACGACCGGTTGATTCGTTCGATGAAGCGGTGGTCAGCCTAATCGCAAGACTGCCAGTGCTCGGTCGTTTTCCCAGAGAGAGGATGCCATTTGGTCAGGAAACGCGTCGAAATGACCCGGCGGGTATCTCGCACGTGCACCACTTCTACACTCGACGCAACCTTCAAACCCTGGCAGCCTTTAATGCGAAACTGCAAGGCACGTGTCAGCTCAATCGTCTCGGCCGTTGGCAGTTTGATAGCCTGGTGATTCGGCAGAGTAAATTGAGCCGCCTGCTTGTCAGCTATTTCTTTCATGGCGGCGGTGGCTGGATTGGGGGGCCGCTGTCGGGCACGCTGTACATTCCATCGTTCTCTATTGAGGTGCAACCGTTTGAAACTTGGGAGAACCGTGTACAAAAGACTAAGGCTCTTGAGTTCCCCAAAAGGTGTGGCTCTGCGATTGTTCAGACTTGCAGTGCCACAGTCGCCCTCAAGCCAGAGTCTCTTGACTACATGTTTGTTGACCCCCCGTTTGGCGGAAACCTAAATTACAGCGAGTTGAGTTACCTTTGGGAAGCATGGCTTGAAGTGGTTACAGACAACAAGCCGGAAGCAATTACAAGCTCTGTTCAAAGAAAAGGACTTCCAGAATACCAGTCGCTCATGCAGAGGTGTTTCGCGCAATTTCACAAGTCGCTCAAGCCCGGTCGCTGGATGACCGTCGAGTTTCACAATAGCGCGAATGCGGTGTGGAACTCGATTCAGGAAGCGCTTGAGCGAGTTGGTTTCATAGTTGCGGACGTTCGAGTACTCGACAAAGGTCAGTATTCGTTCAAGCAAGTCAACTCAAGCGGCGCTACCAAGAAGGATTTGGTTATCAGTTGTTACAAGCCAACTGCCCGTTTCATCGAGCAATTCGAGCGAGATAAAGGGACTCCAGAGGGCGTGCGGGAGTTCATCGAGCAGCATCTCGAAATGCTACCGGTCGCTCCAACCACCAGCACAGGCAGCCTTGAATCACTGGCTGAGCGAACGTTAGGAGTGCTGTTTGACCGAATGATTGCTTACCACTTGGTGAGAGGCGCCCGGATTCCGCTTTCGGCATCCGAGTTTCGAGTCATGCTGGAAGAGCTTTGCTACGAGCGTGATGGCATGTATTTCTTGCCCAGCCAGGTTGTTCGCTACGATGCGCTCAAGTCCCGTGGCATTGAAGTCGAGCAGCTTTCCATCTTCGTTCGAGATGAAAAATCGGCGGTGCAGTGGGTTCGTAATGAACTCGACCGGAGCCCACAAACCCTTGGCGAACTGACGCCCAAGTTCATGCAGGCTTCTCAGGATTGGGGAACCCACGAGGTGATGCCGGAGCTTAAAGACTTACTCCACCAATATTTCATCCGGGAAGATGATGAGAACTGGGTAGTACCCGACCCCGATAACGAGAAGCACTTGGAAGAAGTGCGACGAAAGGCAATGCTACGAGAGTTCCAAGAATACGTTCGACGAACGGGGCAGCTCAAGCTCTTCAGAACCGAAGCGGTGCTCGCTGGTTTCGCCCACTGTTGGGATAGCAAGCAATACGACGTCATCGTCGGCGTCTGCGAAAAGATCCCACCCAAAGTTCTGCAGGAAATCCAAGACCTGGTGATGTACTGCGACATCGCCAAGGAGCGGGTGCCACAGAAAATCACACAGTTTGAGTTCAAATGGGAATAGAGCAGTTAAATTCGCAGATTGACTCTAGCGCTCTGATTGGTGCGATCGGGGAGGCTGATTGCCACAGATAAGGACCGACTCTTCAGGGACCATCCCCCCTTGGCCAGAGGTTGGCTCTCGACTTTGGAGCGCAAATCTTCGGGCATGGGTTCAAGTGCTGGAAGCAAAAAGGCTCTTCGGTCGAGATGTGGTCAAAGTCTTGGTGGATGGCTCGAATCAGATTCAGACCGTTGCCGCGAACTCACTAGAACAGGCTCGAGCCTTCGACCTCGATGACGCCCTTTCCGTGACTGCTGGCGCTCGGATCTGGAGTGCTCTAGGTTCTGACCTGTTCCTTGCTCCGTTGGTCAGCAAGGTTCTGCCGCTGCCTCACCAGTTCAGGGTGCTAAGAAAGGCAATGAGTTCTTTCCCTGTTCGCATGATGCTTGCAGATGAAGTTGGTATGGGAAAGACCATCGAAGCCGGCCTCGTGATCAAGGAGTTGAAGCTCCGAGGGCTGGTTGAGCGAGTGCTAGTTCTGGCTCCGAAAAGCTTGTTGCTCCAGTGGATTGCGGAAATGGACACCCTGTTTGGTGAGCGATTTGATCTGGTGCTGCCGGGAACTTGGGGAGCGGATGTTGCGGCCCGCGGCGAGAACGAATGGAAGCGCTACTCACAGGTTGTCAGTTCAGTCGATTCTGTAAAGCCCAAGGATGGCCAGCGTGGTTGGGCACAAGAGCGCATCGACCGGTTCAATTTGGAGCGTTTCCACGACCTTGTCGGCGCTGGTTGGGACTTAGTCATCATCGATGAGTCGCACAAGATTGCCGGCGCTTCTGACGTAGTCGCCAGGCATGCGCTGGCAAAGGAAATTTCCAAAGCTTCGCCGCATTTACTGCTACTCACGGCGACTCCACACTCAGGAAAGACGGATGCATTTGGGCGCTTGCTATCCCTGCTTGATCCAATTGCTCTTCAACCGGGAACACCGCTTAATCGGGAGATTGTTGAGCCCTATGTCATTCGTACGGAAAAGCGAACGGCCACCGACGCTGATGGCAAACCACTCTTTGCCGCTCGCTCAACGAAGCTCATTTCCGTCCCGTTCGAATCTCGCCACGTCCTTCAAGAGCAGCTTTACGAAGAAGTATCCGACTACGTGATTGAAGGCTACAACAAGGTTATCAGAACTGGAGATAAAGGCTCACGACTGTTGCTCATCCTTATTCAGCGCCTGGTGAGCAGTTCGACCCGAGCGATTCGGCGATTCTTGGAGCGACGCCTTGATGTGTTGCAAAACGATGAGGCGAAGGAACGAGCCGTGGTAGGAGAAAATTTGGCCGAAGATGCTGACCTTGACGAGGTGACCCAAGCGGCGCTCTTTTTTGTTGAATCTACATCAACCGAAGTTCAGGATGTGCAGCGCTTGCTTGACTTAGCGATTCAGGTTGAGAACGCTGGTTCCGATGCGAGAACCGAAGCTCTGTATGAGCACATGCTTCGTATAGCTCAAGAAGATTCCGAGCCAAGCAAGAAGTTCCTGATCTTCACGGAGTTCACCGCGACCCAAGAAATGCTGCGGGAATTCTTGGAGCTTCGTGGATATTCCGTTGCCACTTTGAATGGCTCGATGGATTTGACTGAACGAAGGGAAGCAGTTACACACTTCAGAGATGAGACTCAGGTTTTGATTTGCACTGACGCGGGTGGCGAAGGCTTGAACATGCAGTTCGCTAACGTCATTTTTAATTACGACTTGCCATGGAACCCGATGCGAGTAGAGCAGCGCATCGGGCGGGTTGACCGAATTGGTCAGACCAAGGAAGTGCGAGCACTGAATCTGGTCCTTGAGAACTCTGTCGAAGCGCGGGTGTACGAAGTGTGGCAACAGAAACTTGCTACGATACTTGCCGAGTTTGGTGTTGACAAAACGGGTGACGTGCTCGATTCCACTGAGGCTGCATCGGACTTTGAACGACTAGCTCGAACCGCTCTTTTGAACCCGAAGGCGCTAGACAGTGAAATCGACCAAGTTGTCGCCGATATTCGGCGTATTGCCGCAGAGGGGCGGGAAACCCGCATTCTTTACACCGGTCACGTCTCCGAGGGGGACCAAATACCGACTGTTCCGCTTCGGGCGTGGCTGGATACGTTGAGAGGCTCTCAGCAGAAAACGCTCATGGATGATGTTTCTGCTCAAGAACTGTCTCAGTCGGTGGTTGAGCAAATTAATTCACTTCGTCCCTATTTTTGCCCAGGCAAATCAGTGCCTAGCTTGCGCCTAGATAATTTAGGATTCGAGGTGCAAGGTTGGTTTTCAATTTGGCGAGTCGGAATTGCCGACGGTCCTTGGCGGCAGCAGCACGTGTTCGCTCAGTTTTGTAAGCCCGATGGAAAATCCTTGGCAAAGTCGGCCCAACGAATTTGGAATGCACTGGCTACGCGCGAGGCACGGATACGCCTGACTGAAGAGTTGGATTCCTATGAATTTGCGATGATGGAGTCGCTAGCCGAAAACGCTGCGAACGAAATGTACGAGAGTGTTGTCTCTAAATCCCGAGAACGTGCAAAGCGAAGGCTTAACGCTCTGGATATGAGTTACCTTGCGCGTCGTACATCTCTCGGTCAGATCGGCTTGGACAATGTTCGCGAGGCTCGGCGCAAAGAGTTGGAAACGGAGTACGAAGAGCGCCGGGCACAGATTGCTGGTGCTGCTGAAGCGCTACCAGTCCTAGATTGTTTGTTCCTCGCAAGGGTCGAAACATCTTGAGCTGGATTGAATACATCGTTGCTAATCTGTGTCCTTCTATTGGAGGATTCCCAACCTTTTGCGAAGACCGTGACGAACTTTTGCAGCTTCCCGAAGTCCGAAGCGCGCTTGAAGCGCGAGGGATGACTCTTCACTATTGGGACGGCACACCGGACTCCTTAAGTCTCTGGCTCGATTTGGCTCCTGATGACAGGCCGCTCGTCATCGTTGAACCCGACTACCCCAAGCACCTAATAGAGTCCCGTCTTAAGAACCATCTGTTGGAATCTATCAGTATTCAACAAATTTTCAGTAAGTTTCATGCCAATGTAGTGAAAGAACTCCCAAAAGAAAATTGGGATGAACTGTTCAATCTGCATCAAGAGGAGCGAGCGCACCGCACTCCGGAGGAGACAGCCGTACTGATCAGCAGGGCATTCTACGGCGCTGACCCATTATTCTTAACTTTCGGGAACGGTTGGCCAGAGTTGCTTCATCGGGTTGCAGCATCGGGCCGAGTTTTTCCGATAACGGTCGCTCGCACTCTTTTGGAACGAGTTGAATCGCCACCATATCTCCCAAAAGAAGACGCTGTAGAGGTTTTGACTGAGCACGCTGTGGCGCGCTCTAGAGTTACGGCTTTGTTGCACTCAAACAAAGAATTTGCCACCGCTGCGAAGATATCGCTCGGGACTGGTCCAGGAAAAGTTTCTGATGGAGGAAAGGATTATTCTTCAAAGCCATCCATTAACTGGCTTGGCCAGTGGGAAGCAGTTAGTAAGTCCCCTACCCAGGTTTTAAAGTTTGCGCTGGAATATGGTGCTTATGCGAGTACCGGCGATGTTGGGGAAGACGACCGCCACCAGATGAGCCAGGTATTCCTAGAGTGGCTGCGTCAGAACTATTCCTATGCGATGACTTCTTCCAGCCCGGAAATTCTGAAACTCCACACCTTGGTGAGGCAACTAGACCAGGAGTCCGCAGATCAACCGCTCTTGATCGTTGTTGTCGATGCTTTGGGAGTTGAGAGCTGGTACGCAATTTCAGCCATATGGCGAGATCTCATTGGCTACAAAGCCGCGCATGTTCGGGGTGCTTTCGCAATTCTTCCGACCATTACGACATTAAGCCGAAGAGCATTCTTTGAAGGAAAGATGCCAAGCCAGTTCGGCCCCGGTGAACATAGTCAAGAGTTCGAACGCCGAGCTTGGAAAGCGCGCTTTGGCGAAGATGGAGGCTATTTCACCCCATCCGATTCGGTGAAACTCGATCATGCCTTCGCTCGCAAGACGAAGCGAATAGTAATTGTCGATACATTCTGGGATTCAATGGGCCACGCGATTCTGCCCCAGGCTGATTCAATTTCTGCTGCCGCCAGGCGGTGGTGCGTCTCAACACCTCTAACTGGCATTCTTAAGTCTGCACTCGACAACGGGTACAAGGTTGTCATCACGGCCGACCACGGACAAATTGCCTGCACGGGGTCCGGCCGACCAAATTTTGGTTCCTTGCCTGAGCACAGGCATAAGCGAGCAATCGTCTTTCAAAATGATGCACTCCTTCAATCTTATGCATCGCATGGGATAACGGATTTTCGACCATACGGACTTGGCCAAAACGAGTACGTAATGTTTGCTCGCGAACTTGAAAGTTTCGATCTGCCTGGAGTCCAAGGCGTGAGTCATGGCGGTCTGACCATCGAAGAGGCTATAGTCCCTGTCGTTGAGGTGACACGTTGAGCGAGCGCATACCGATTCTGTTCGACAGAGCACTGCGCCCTGAATGGATCGACTTTGCTTTGGAGCAGTTCCTGATTTCTCGCAGCGAAGCTGAACTGAGAAGGACGCTACGTGAATTCATGTCTGCCCATTTTTGCGGCGTATACACGCAGCAGAAGACGGCGCTGCAACTACAACGGACGGTTGGTTACAAATCGACTCTTGGTACTGCAGCACTCCAACAGTTTTACAAGGATCTCTCGAATCTGGAGCCCGAGCAAAGGAACGGCATCCGTCTCGACATCCTGTGCCAATCAAACTCTTTTTTTAATGACTGCGTTCGCACTCTTAGAAAGCTTAAGAGTGCAGGGACTGTCTACGTCGAGTTGAAGCACCTGTACGAACGTCTGGTGCAGATCTATGGGGACCGTGGCATGGTCCACCGCCGGGTTCGATACGTTATGCAAACTCTTGCCAATTTTGGTTGCGTTACGAACGCGGGCCGCCGTTGGAAAATTGAAGAATGTCTTGGGTAGCCCACGGCATTGGAGTGTGCTGGCTCTGTTGGTCTCGCTTTGTTGGACTCAGTCATTTGGCCACTCGTTTTTGGATCGACCGCAGTGTTTGTAGCGTGTGAAAATCCATGGTTGACAAACGCCGCCGCGCGCTCCTTTAAGGTGTGTCCCCCATCTTTCCTCCCGCCGCGCGCGGCCCGCTGCAACGCCCCGAAAACGAAAATTTATGTTTCGCGCCTAAGGCGGGAACATTAAATAATAAATTTTCGCGCCCAAAACCACCCCGCGCCCCCCGGCCCTTCCGATCCCCCCGCTCCCCCAGAAAACTAAACCCCCCAAGAAAGCCCACCCTCCCCCGCAAACCCCGCCCCCTCTTCCTCCTCGCCCCTCCCACCCCGCAGCGGTGTCCCAATAGCAATGCAAAGCCACGCAAGGCCACACAAGGCCATGCAAAGCCACACAAAGCGCCCCCCAAAACGGCTGTAATTAATTAATCTCCCTGGGGGGAACCATTAATTAATTCCACCCCGCGCCCCGAAAAACAAACCGGACCTCCGTACCAATCCGAACAAACCCGAACGCCCTCGTGGGAGAACATTTGTTAATTCCGCTCCGGACGCCATCCAAGGCCACTCAAGGCCATGCAGAGCCAGGCAAGGCGCTCTCCTCGAGGACCGTGTCCCGCTATCCCGTGACCGCTAAATCGGGACCCCGACCACCCTCGCAAATCCGGCATCATCTTTTCGTAAGGCCGAGGAACAACTTCGGCGGAGACAAAAACATGAACCTGAAATTTGCCGCCGTTGCTTCAATCGCCCTCGTAAGCGGAATCGCTTCCGCCGACCTGCTCATCAATGGCAGCTTCGAATCGCCAGACACCAACGGTGGCTGGGGCGCCTACCCGAACGATAAGGTCGGTGGCTGGTTCGCTGAGCAGAACACGATGGAAGTCGGAGCCGCATCGGTCTACGGCGTCACCGGAGCAACCGGACACCAGGTTCTCGAACTCGACTCCGCCGGAAACTCGAAGATCAGCCAGAACGTCAACACCACCGCTGGCCTCTACACGCTGACCCTCGACGCCGCTCTCCGAAAGAACGTCGCCGCCAGCAGCGGAACCTTCGACATCCTCTGGAACAACGTCATCGTCGCCAGCATCTCGCCAACCATGACCAGCATGAAGTCCTTCAGCCTAACCCTGCAGGGAACCGGCGGAATGGACAAGCTCTCCTTCCTCGGAACCGGTAAGAGCGACTCCCTCGGTGCCACCATCGACAACGTCCAGCTCAAGACCGCTGCTCCAGTGCCAGAGCCAGCCTCCATGGCCATCCTCGGCCTCGGCGCCCTCGGCTTCCTCCGAAAGCGAAAGCAGAAGTAAGTAAAGACAAACAAAAAGGGGTCCCGACTGGAATCTCCAGTCGGGACCTTTTCTATTTCTTAGAAGGCGAAACCACCAACTTATTGATCACCTGGTTCACCCCCTTAATCTCCCGAACCAGCCGAACCATCAAAGGCCGCTCCGAACGCGTCTTGACTTCACCCTTCAAAGTCACGACTCCAGATTCGGCAAAAATCTCGACCCGAGAAATATCCACATCCTTGGTCTGAGACAAAGCCAGCCGAACCCGACCGGCCAACTGGGCATTATTAGCCGCCCGCCCCGCCGTTTGCCCCAGCTTCTTGGCATCCTCCGCTAATTCCTTAGAATCCGTAGGATTACAACCCGCAACGGCTACCAAGACCAAAAGCGTCAAACCTGCAAATCTCATGCCCCATTTTAGCAACCTGATCCAATTAACAGTTGACATCAGCCCCATCCCAAGCTAAGCTGGCCCCATGCAACCGCACGACAATACGGTCTCCCGGCGAAAATTGTTCCTAGCCGCCTCCGCCGCCACCGTCGGCACCGTGCTCCTTCCCAAACTAGGTTGGGCCGCGATTCCAGAACAAGCCGAAGCCGTCCCGATGCCCCGCCTAAACCCTGGCCACCGCATCACCGCCTTCTCAAACGGCCTGCTGCTAGTCACCGGCGGAATCCTAGGCAAAGGCCCCCGAGCCCGAGCCGTGACCACCGCGCTCATCCTAGACCCAACCACCGGTAACTCCTACTTCGCCGCCCCAATGAACACCGGCCGCGCCTACCACGCCACGGTAGCCCTCCCTGGTGACCAGATCCTAGTCCTAGGCGGCAAAAGCCCGGCCAACCTCTCCAGCGTCGAAATCTACGACCCCCACACCAACGTGTGGTCCTACCGAACCCCTCTAGAATCCCTCAGCGGCGAACTAGAAGCCGCCCTAACCCGCGGCACCGTCTTCGTCACCAGCCAAGCCGGCGGCGGAACCACCTACAACTTGAATCTAAGAGAAATCGCAATTCAACCTTAAGAATAAAAATGAATTACTACATGTACGTTCAAGCAGAAGCGTCTACTGCCAGCCAAATCAAAGGTTCAAGCCGGGCCGAAGGATTCAAGGACTGGTTCGTTCTTCTATCGCAGGGCTGGGGTTCGCAAGGTTCAAAGCCGGTCCGCGTTGGTTCCGTCGAGATCACCCACGAGCTCCAGCTCGGCAGCATGCCACTCTTGGAGAAGCACTTCCTCGGTTCACCTCTGAACAAGGTGATCATCGTAGGATCCACCGTTGGTTTCGGCAAGGGCCCGCTGAAGATTTTCGAAATGACCCTAGAAAACGTGATCATCAGCAGCTATAGCGAATCTGGCCAAGCTGGGGAAGGCAACATCGGGCAGACAATGTCGCTTGACTTCGCAAAGATGACGCTCCGACACAATGTCTTCAGCGAAGTCGGTTCGCTCCTAACCTCGCAAGTTACCACTGTCGTTTCCGTCTAAGTTCGGTAACCTCGCCGTACCGTTGGAACGACCACTGTTCATCTATGGAACCTTGGGGCTCGAACATGTGCAACAAGCACTCTTCGGCCGCAAGGTTCCGATGCGACCAGCCCAGCTAGTCGGCTACGCCCTGACGACGATCGAAATTGAGAACGAGCTCGTCGTCTCCCTCAGCGGCAAAAGCACCCACCGCATCCTCGTGCCCGATTCCGCGGCATGCCCGATCGAAGGTCACCTGCTCGATCTCACCGAAGCAGAACTCAAAGCCGCCGACGATTACGAAGTGCCCGATTATCGTCGCACCGAAGCAAAAACTTCTGACGGCGAATCCGTTTGGGCCTACGTGGCCGTCTGATCTTTTGACTCCAGCTTTAATCTAGGCCAGATTAAAGTACAACGAATAGCAATGCTGACCCCGCCACCAACCTACACCCAGTATCCGCGTTTCAATAACCCTGAAATTCGGTTTGATGCCATCGGCGAAGCATTCCAAATATTCGCCCGCAATTGGAAGGTCTACATCCCGGCGTCCGTCCCGTCGTTGGTGGCCATTACGCTCTACTTCGTCATCTCTATCGGCGCTGGCTTCATGACTGGCTTCTCCCGGAGCAATGACATCGCAAGCCTAGGGCCCTCGCTGGCACTCCAGTATGGCTCCATGTTCGTCATGTACTTCGTGGTGGCCTGGCAAATTGCCGGCATCATGCGAATGGCTATTCGAGACGTCAACGGCTTGCCAATCCAAGTTTCGGACGCTTACAAGCTGGATGGGAAAGTTGGCGCGGTCATTGGTGCCGCCATCTCCATCGGAATCCTCACCACCCTCGGCTACGTCGCCTGCTGCATTCCAGGTTTCCTCGCCTCCGGCGCGTTCATGCTCACCTACCCGCTCATCGTCGAGCAGCGCCTAGGCGTCTTCGAAGCCATGGGTAAGAGCTGGGAAACCCTGAAGCCACACATGTGGAAAGCGGCGGGCTACTTCTTCCTCGTTTCGCTGATCTTCTCGGTCAGCCAGTCGTTCTGCATCGGCGTCGTTATCGGGCTCCCCGTGCTCTGCATCTGCCTGGCAATCGTTTACAAGGACTTCTTCCTCAGCCAGCCAATGACCGACTCGTTCGGGCAAGTCGAAGGTCGCTAAGTTCCTACAACCTGGATAGGCAGCGTCGATACTGCTGCCTATCCAGGGACAGTTTCCTTAGCGAGCCCGAATCGCGTTCAGTGCATTCAGCGCCTGCCGCACGTTCCATCTGTTCTGCTCAAGCGCTTCGAGGGCTTCGTCCTTTGTGACCGGAGCCAACTCGCGAACGATGCGAATACATCGCTCCTTGAGCTTCGAGTTCTTGGCCTTCACGTCAACCATCAGGTTTTCAATGACCTTCCCGCTCAGTACCATGGCGGCGGTTGAGATGCGGTTGAGAACCAGCTTTTGGCTTGTCCCGGCCTTCAAGCGCGTCGATCCGGTCAGAACTTCCGGTCCGGTGTCTAACAAAATCGAATGATCCGCAGCTTCCAGCAGGGGAGTCTTTTGGTTGTTGGCAATTCCACACGTCCAGACTCCCTTTTGCCGAGCATGACGTACCGCAGAGACAACAAACGGAGTTGATCCACTGGCCGCAATACCAATCACGATGTCAGATTTCGTGATTCCGTACTCGTTCAGGGCCACCGTGCTCGCGTGAATGTCATCTTCGGCGTCCTCGATCGCGGTTTGGCCCGCGCTAGATCCGCCCGCGATGATGGCAATGAAGTGTCCCGGCTCTATTCCGAAGGTCGGAGGCATTTCTGCCGCATCCATCGTTGCCATCCGGCCAGAAGTTCCCGCACCTACGTAGAACACGCGTCCGCCGTTCTGAAACGCCTCCGCCGCCTTGGTAGCAGCAAAGGCAATGGCATCTTCTGATGCTTGCAAGCATCTCATCACGGCCATTTCTTCCTCGTTCATCAAGCGAACAATTTGGTTGGCCGTCATGGTGTCGAGGCCGTAAGAACGAGGATTCCGGTTTTCAGTACCCAATTGATTTCCTTTCTGCCTGTGAAAGCAGATTGCTATGCTGCCGCATGCATTTCCTTTGCAAGCTCGACCGAGCCGTAAACGGGCGGCTGAGCAATGCGGTTCACGACGAAGGCGCGCGTAGGGAAGCGGGCCTCGAGCAACTGAACTAGTCGCTCACGAAAAATCGGCGCGCTTTTCCAGACGCCACCGCTCAGCACGATTTCGAGGTTTGAGTTTACGTAATGGTGCCTCTCTATGTGTTGCTCCAAAACATCAATTAGGGCTCCTAGATTTCGATCGAGGCTTTGAAGTGCGTACGGCTGCCCGGCCATTGCGTCGAATCCGGCAAACTTCGCGAGCCTGGCGAGAACCGTGGCCGGCGAGCCAGCACCGTAAACCCTTGCGACGATTCCTTGCTCGGTGAGATCCCCAAACTGTTGGACCAGCTCAGCTTTCAACGGCTCGCTTGCTGTTTCCGGATGATCGAGGTAGTTCATGAGAACATCTCGGCCGAACTGATAGCCGCTTCCTTGATCTCCCAGAACATAACCGCGACCGCCGGATTTCACGATTCCTTCAGGAGTTCGACTGCAAATCAATGACCCGGTGCCGGAGATGATCAGGATGTCGGTGGTCTTCGGCGCCGCGTAGAGTGCGGCAGCGTAATCGGCTTCTGTCCTAATCTGGGCCCCGGGGAACAGCTCCCGCAGTAAAGCCTCACCGCGTTCCTTCGAGTCTGGCCCGATCATTCCGGCAAAGCATCCGCAAACGTAATTTGCGGGTGGGCAACCCTTGGAAGCTTGGGCTAGGTTTCGCGCCAAGCGCTTCTCTGGGGTGGTCGTCAGGTTAGCGGCGCCAGATTGTCCTTGGAAAATCACTTGGCCGTGAACGTCAACCGCCACGACGCGGCTAGAAGAACCACCGCAATCTAAACCAACAAAAACGCCCATCGCTATCTGATCTCGCGTCCGTCCCAGCACAATTTACCGCCAATTCTAATCGTGGGAAGTGAACTTGCCGTCCGGGTAAAACGAACCCAGTGATACGTTTTGAGGGAGAAGCGCTTGGTGAGACACCTAGGATTGCGGTGATCTCGAACGATGCCCTCGGAAATTCAGTGGTGATCACGCCGTTGCTACAAATGCTTCGGGCAAAGTATCCGGGCTCGGAGTTGGTCTACTTTTCTGGGACTCGTTCGGAAGAACTTTGGCAGAAGGATGCCTCCATCTCTTCAGGCTACAGCTTCCTCGGAACCGATCTGCGGTCGGCAATGGAGCACGTGCTCAATATGCCTACTTTTGACTGGGTGATCAACGTGGAGAGCAACGATTGGGCAAGAATGCTCGTGCCGGTGCTGGCGGGGAAGGATGGTCGAGTAACCGGGCCATGTCTCGACCGGGAATCTCGTGGGCGGCTGCCGTTCGAGGACAATTCCCGAGGGGCGCTCTGGGAAGACCGCGAGTGGATTCGAGAATCCCTTTCCGTTGACTATCCTTTCTTGAAGTCTGGATTCATCGGAGAACTGTTCTGCCGACTTGCATATTGCGAAGGTGACGTTCCTCGATACCGAGTTCATCATGAGCTGCCGACGCAAGAAATTCCAGACGTCTTGATCGCGATGAGCGCTAGTCTGCCCGAAAAGCTCTGGCCCGTCTCGTCTTGGATTGCCTTGCTCCAGGATCTCAAAGCGCAGAGAGTCACGGTTGGATTGCTCGGTGCCAAACCAAAGTCACAAGGGCAGTACTGGAAAGGTCTGTCGGATGAGGATGCGGTCGTAGACGCAGGACTTGCGGTTGATCTAAGAGGCACGCTGACCTTGCCTCAGGTTGCGGGCGCTTTGTCGTGCGCGAAGGCCGTTTTTACGCTTGATAACGGCATCATGCATCTTGCGTCGGCGTTTGACCAGCCCGTCGTAGCGCTGTTTCGGTATGGGATTCATCGACTCTGGACGCCGCCGTACGGAAATGTAATTCCATTGGTCTCAGAGCCTGATGGTCCGGTGGCTGACATACCAGTGACCCTTGCAAAGGAGGCCCTCCTTGGCGTCCTATGAGCGCGTATTAGTCAGTTTCAAGTCGTACCTAGGGGACGCCGTCATGGCATCGCCGATCTTGCCTGCACTAGAGTCCCAATTTAGCTCGGTTACGTGCCTCACGATGGGTGTTGTCGATCAAATTCTTCAGAACTCCACGGCAAAGCGAACTTTCATCCGAGCAAAGAAAGTTCGGAAACCTAATGAGGTTTTCGCGCAGGCACAAAGACTTCGGCAAGAGCAGTTTCAAGTTGCGGTACTCGTGAATCACAGCTTTCGGTCTGCCTTGACGGCCTTGCTTGCAGGGATCAAAGTTCGAGTTGGACATTCACAGGAGTATCGAGGCGCACTGTTGAGTCATCCGGTTCCGTATGGTCAAAACGACTACGAGACGCAGTCTTGCTTCGATCTTTTAGACAAAGTTCGGATTCCGTACGAGTTTGCTCATCCTCTTCTTTCGGTTTCCGAACAAGAATTTGCGGGTGTACGAGATTTGGTTAACGGCGCTACCGTCGGCGTGCAGCCGGGAGCTCGCTTTGGTCAGAAGCAAATCCCAATCGAGACTTCCGCGTCAATCGCAAATCAGCTCCACCGGCAAGGCCAGCGCGTTGCCCTCTTAGGTGGCCCGGATGAACAGAAGTTTCTTGCCGATTTCTTAGACAAGCTCGAATTCGAGCCGATCAATCTTGTCGGAAAGACTTCGATCCGAGAAACTCTGGCCGCCTTAAAGCACCTTAAGGTGATGATTGGCAGCGACACCGGACTTATGCATATGGCAGCTGGCGTAAATTGTCCGACCGTAACAGTTTTTGGTCCAACGCCGCATCTTAAGTGGGGGCATCGGTACCACCCTCACACCGTTCTTGCATCGCCAGACGGCCTGATCGCGAGTGTTCCGGCGAAAAAGATTCTTGAGGCGGCAATTCCTCACTTGGAGATGTAATGCGGTACCTGTGGCTGGCGATTGTTTTCGTTCTCAGCCAGGTGTGCGGAGCCGAGCCAGCGTCGGTGCTGGTCTTTATCAAAACGCAATATGCAGGGCCGGCCATACCGGACCAGATCGACGATCATCCCCTTTGGGTGAAGTGGCCGCAGAGGGAGGCACGAGAAGTGCTATGGCCCGTTCTTTCGGTCACCACGGGGCAGCATTGGCGAATCACCGAATCTGAACTCACGATCTCGAGCGTCGATGGCAAGTGGGCTTATGACTCGCACATCAACTTTGTGAATCGGGGCATAGCGATTCGACTACAAAGCAATCTAGATCGACGCGAATTCACGGTCCTAGGAAATCCCCAAGAGGGTGCTTCTCGGATAGCCCTGATTGCAGGCATTTCGCCGAAGTCGAGCAACGTCTCAGTGATCTCCGGTGCTCAATCACTCCAAGACAACAACCTGTACGTTACCGAGGTCAGAAGTTGGGATGAAGTGGCGGCAATTCGTCGAAGGACAAAGGGTCGCATTCTCGTTTTGGAGTGGCCCGAGGAAACCACGAAGCAGCTGACCCACTTTTGGCTCATGGGTGAGGGGTGGAAGTCGGGAGTGCCTAAGTCAAACGAATTTCGGACGAATGGCACGCTAGCTCTGACGGAGATCGGACGGTTGCTTGCGACTCCGGAAGAGTTCAAGTTTTCCAGCATCAATCGCGGGGAAGTCGGACGACGCTGGGGTGGCGAGTCTCAGGAAAATGCTTTTGGCCTGGTGGCGCTCGCCGTCCTGTTCGCCGGGGTGCTCGCTATTGCGACCTGGAACATCGCGCAAGAGAGAAATCCGCCATGGATCCGAACCGGTCTGGATTCGCTACTCCTTTTGCCAGCGTGTTTTGCTTTATCGGGCGTTGCGGCTCGGTACCTCGGGCCCGAGCTCATGTGGCTGAGTATTCCGCCTGTACTGATCTTGCTCTTGCTGTCAGCAGATGGAATTGGTCGACTTTTGGGCAGGGAAGATGGTGCAGTGTCGCAAGTGGCCGTTCTCGCAGGCATCAACGTGTGCGCACTGGCTTTTGGTGAGCCGTCTTGGAGCCCGCTGTCCAGCGTGTTTGTCGAGACCGATCGACCCATGTCTGGTCTTTGGGTCGGATGCTGGTTGCTCAGCTTGATGGGTTTTGCCGGCGTTTCGTCCGAGAAGCCGACGAAATGGACTTGGGCCGTGCGGTTCATTCTGTTTGGGCTGTTTCTGGCTGGACTGACAGGTCAATTCTGGTGGAGTGCAGCTGGCTTAGTGATTCTCTCTGCACCGCTTTGGGCAGTGATGGTGAGCGAGCGATGGATATCGAATTGGATCATCGCCGGCGCGATTTTTGGCTGCGGGGCATTTTCCGTTCTGCGTGGAGCCGTCGTTTTTGCGCCCCTAGATCGGTTCGTTACGTACTGGGACATCGAAGCTTTGAACGTATGGTGGTATGCGTTTGGACTGCGCGATCCGGCTTTATGGTTTGTTGTTGGCCTAGGTGTTCTGGTGGGAATTCTTGGGGACCGATTCTATTTCCGCCAACTTAAACGAGCCACTCAAAACTCGGCTCAAGTGAAATCAACCAGTTTCATCATCGCAGCTGGTCTCCTTTTGCCCGCAAGCGAGCCCAAGTTGTACGACGCCGTAATCGCAGGGTTCCTGCTTTGGCTGGTCGTACTACACCGAGAGGCTTTGCTTCTCCCCGAGTCGGCGTGAGTTCATAGGGAAGGGGCATCGGGTAAACCGCCGGAATGTTCACTCTTGGCATCGTTGCGTGTGTCTCAGCTTCACTGCAAGGCGGATTACCACCCGACCCGAGAGACGCCATGCCGAGCCCTTGGAAAGAACCTGGCTTCGCAAAATTCCTTTGGATCCAGTCCCCCAATTTTGGACCCCGTCCTGAGGGAGCCGTTGTAGACACGGTTGTGGTTCACAGCACGGTCATTCCGACTCTAGAACAGACAACGAACGCATTTCTTCGTGAATCCAGCCAGGTGAGCGCCCACTACACGATCGGACGAGATGGCTCTTATGTGATGCACGTCAGCACCTTTGACCGTGCTTGGCACGCAGGCGTAAGCGTCGATCCTAATGGTCGCCCAAACCTGAACCACTACTCAATCGGCATTGAACTGGTGAATCTCAACGATGGCAAGCAGCCGTACCCAAAGGAGCAAGTTCAAGTGCTCAAGTGGATCATTGCGGGTTTGAAGCGGCGGTTCCCGCTAAAGCAGATCGTGAGTCACGAGTTCATCGCCGTGCCAGCCGGTCGCAAAAGCGATCCGGCCGGCTTTCCGTGGGAGTCTCTGAAAGACCTGAACTTACCGATGTATTTCGGAAAGAACCCTGCTACCGATAAGTTTTAGACTCGAGTGGCAGAGAGAGCCTCTACGCGATCGAAGGCCTGACTGATGTCGGCCTTGA
Source organism: bacterium (assembly GCA_027485645.1). Lineage (GTDB taxonomy): Bacteria > Armatimonadota > Fimbriimonadia > Fimbriimonadales > Fimbriimonadaceae > Fimbriimonas. The sequence continues at coordinate 450,133 of JAIXQR010000007.1, read as the reverse complement.
GATCGTTGACTCCTTCTAGTCCGCAGAAGAGGCGGATTACCCAGCGTGGCTTTTCGTAATCTGCAGGAGAGGTCAACAGCGGCACCACAAGGCTCTCGAAGCCACCCCAACTGATCCCTCGTTGGAAGATCTTGAGCGCATCGCAGAATGCCAAAACTGACTCTCGGGATTGGTCCTTCGGTTCGAAGGAGAAGAGTCCGCCAGACCCTTTGAACATCTTTTGGTAGAGGTCCCGTTGTGGGTACGAATCCAGCGAGATATGGTGAACCTGTGCGACTGAAGGGTGCCCTTCCAACCAGTTGGCAACATCGTCCGCGGTTTTGCCATGGAGGGGAAGTCTCGCGGCAAGGGTTCGGATGCCCCTAAGGAGCAGCCAAGCGGAGAACGGGTGCAGGATGTTGCCCATCATGTTCACCTCAGCCATCGTGATGTCATAGATCATCTTCTGGCTGCCGACAATTGCCCCGGCGGTGATGTCGCTGTGTCCCGACATGTACTTCGTTGCGCTGTGGCATACCACGTCAACGCCAAGGCTGATCGGATTCAACAGTAGAGGCGTCGCGTAGGTGTTATCGATGACGGTGTTGATGCCGTTTGCTCGAGCATATGCAGTGATTGCCGGGAGGTCCTGCATGCGGAACAGAGCTGAAGATGGGCTCTCTAGATAAATGAGGGTGGTTTCCGGGCGACATGCCGCAACGATCTCGTCCGTTGAGGTTCCAGATACGTAGGTGACGGAAACGTTGAACCGGGCCATATAATCCGACAGCAGTCGGCGCACTGGGCCGTAGGCTGTGTCGGGACATACAACGTGCGCTCCGGCCTTAAGGAAATGCGTGACGGCCGCCGTGATGGCAGCCATGCCGCAGCCCGTAACCTTACATGCTTCAGCGCCTTCGAGAGCGGCAATCTTCTGTTCGATGACGCTCAGGGTTGGGTTGCTCAGCCGGCTGTAGTGGTGAGGCGGCCCAAGCGGCTTCTGCTCCAAAGCGTGCAGCAGCGCTTCGGTGGTCTCAAAGGTGAAGAGTGAGTTCTGAAAAATTGGAGGAACGACCGCCCCCTGATTCTTTGGTTGCTCTCCAAGGTGGGCGAGAATGGTCGCGACATCCATATCGTGATCCGGAAACATGCCTGAGATTGTCGCAGATATCGCGGGACCTCGTTTGACCCAAGAAGAATATTTCGCGGACCGTTCCGCAAAGTTCGGAGATATGAGTAGAATAGACCGCGTTCGGCGCTGGGCTTAGCTCCGCTGAATGAGAGGAACAAGACAACTCATGGCGTTGAAAGTTTTGGTTTGCGATGACGAGCGCCACATTGTGCGGCTTATTCAGGTCAATTTGGAGCGTCAGGGTTACCAAGTGGTAACGGCGTTCGATGGCAAAGAAGGTTTGGAGAAGATCCGAGCAGAAAAGCCGAACCTCGTGGTTCTTGACGTCATGATGCCGTACATGGATGGCTTCGAAGTTTTGAAGTCGATTCGTCGAGAACCGGAGACGGAAAATCTCCCGGTCATCATGTTGACGGCGAAGGCACAGGATAAGGACGTTTTCGAAGGTTATCACTACGGCGCGGATATGTATCTCACGAAGCCGTTTAACCCGATGGAACTCGTGACCTTCGTTAAGAGAATTGCTCAGGGCACGGACGATTCTGGCTCGAAGCGCTACGAAATCTAAGCTCAGACAAAAGGATTTCTGAAAGAGACCGGATGGTGAAAACCATCCGGTCTCTTTGTTTTTGCGCCTTGGCGATTTCGAGTTTTCCGAAAAATTTCTGAGAATATTTTCGGAATCACTTGTGAGAATACGAATTCTTGTGTATAGTGTGGACAAGAATTCGTATTCTCACAGTTGAGAGCGGAAGAACCAATGAGGGTCACGCAGCAGGACATCGCAAAAATAGCCAGCGTTTCACAGGCAACTGTGTCACGTGTCCTTGCCGGTGACGAGAAAGTTGAGGCCGCCATTCGAGACCGCGTCGTTGAGGCGATGCGAGCACATAACTACCAGCCGGATGTGCGCGCTCGGTCTCTGAGAAGCAAACGAACAAATTTGATCGGGCTCGTGCTCAACCGGCCAATGGGTGGCCTGAGTGATGACCCGTTCTTTGCAGGCTTGGTCGCCGAAATCCTTGACGTCCTCAACGGGTCGCCTTATCACCTTTGCCTCGACATGGTCACTTCGGTGGCCGGACAGTCATTCATCTATGACGAGATGCTGCGCACGCGCCGTGTTGATGGGCTTATTCTCGTTGAGAGTGAAGCCACCGACTATCGCATCGGGCGACTTCAGCAAGATAATTTTCCGTTCGTGCTGATTGGCAACCCGCTGAACAACAATCAGATTCACTCGGTCGATAACGATAACGTGGCGGCCGCAGAATTGGCGACCCGCCATCTGATGGAGATGGGCTACCGACGGATTGGCATGCTGGCCGGACGAACGGGCGTTACGGTGAGCGATGACCGCGTTGCCGGTTACCAGAGAGCGCTACGCGGTGGAAACATGTCCGACCGAATCTGGCATGCCGACTTCGGCGCACTCTCAGCGCGAGAAGTAGCCCGGAGCATCTTTAATTCGGGTGACTGTCCCGATGCGCTAGTGGTCCTGGATGACTACATGGCGCTCGGCGTCGTCGGCGCAGCCAGAGAGTTCGGCCTGAAGGTTCCTCAGAATCTGGGTCTCGTAAGTTTCAATGACACTCACCTCTGCGAGATGATCGATGGAGGGCTCTCTTCAGTAAGTCTGAACATGGGAGAAATTGTTCGGGTTGCTTGTGCTCGATTGCTCCAGATTTTGGACGGCGAAGACACCTGGGAGAATCGCCGAGTCATCGTTCCAACCTCACTTTCCGTGCGTGGCAGTAGTCAGCGCGAGGCGGTGCTCGAATGATTTTGCTCGCAATCGCGCAGTCTGAGACGGCGCAGCACACGTTCCGATACGTTTCCGAGAGCAGTTTGACTTCGGTTCACGTTGCTGGCACCTTCAATGGCTGGAGCAACTCCAAGAACCCGATGAAGGTCGAAGCCGATGGTCGAACCTGGACCGTCACCTTGCCGCTGTCTCTCGGTCAACACCAGTACAAGTTCGTCCTCAATTCATCAACTTGGGTGACTGACCCGAAAGCCAAATCACAAGATGATGGCGGCGGGAATATCAACTCTCTCCTCTTCGTTGAACCAGCGGATTTCAAGCTTCCAGCGAACATTGGCGACGGGCGCTTCACGTTGAGCGCGCTCCAGCACTCGACCTCTATCCCGTACTTCAACGTTGATCAAGGCAAGGCACAAGTTTCAGTCCGAGTACGCAAGGGAGATGTTGAGTTTGCCAGCGTGACTATTGGTCGCGTAAACATCGCCATGAATCGAGTGGCTGGGGATGACCTTTACGAGTTCTTCAAGGTCTCGATTCCGGTGAGTGCAGAACGGTTTGAATACACCATTGTCTTGTTAGATGGTGCTGGAAGTAAGAAGCTTGGGCCGTACACGGTGGATCCTAAGTCCGTTCCGGTGTTTGAAACTCCGAACTGGGTGAGCCGCGGAATCGTTTATCAAATCTTCCCAGATCGATTTGCTAACGGTAGCACCGCAAACGATCCCGAGGGCGTAATGCCGTGGGATGGCACTCCAACCTACGGAAACCGTTTTGGTGGAGACATTACCGGCGTCAAGAGCAAGCTGTCATATCTGAAGTCGCTTGGCGTTTCGACCGTCTACTTCAATCCAATCTTTAAGTCCCCATCGAACCATCGGTACGAGGCGGACACTTACTTCGAAATCGATCCCCAGTTCGGAACAAACGCCGAGTTTGTCGATCTCGGTAAAGCGATGAAGGCTCAGGGGCTTGGGTACGTGCTAGACCTTTGTCTTAACCACACTTCACCACGATTCTTCGCATTCGACGACATTGTAAAGAACGGAGAGAAGTCGGAATATCTCGACTGGTATTTCATCAAGAACTTCCCGGTGGTCGTTAAGGATCGGCCTGACTACGAAGCTTGGTTTGGCTTCCCGAGCATGCCAAAACTCAATACGAAAAACGTCAGTGCTCGGAAGCATCTTCTCTCGGTGGCACCGTTCTGGTACAAGACTGCACCTGGATTGCAGGGTGTCCGACTGGACGTCGCTAATGAAGTTGAGATGGACTTCTGGCGGGCTTTCCGGAAAGAAGTTAAGGGCCTGAATAAGGACCTTTGGATTGTCGGCGAGCACTGGGGAGACGGACGTCCCTGGCTGAGCGGTGATCAATGGGATTCCATGATGGGCTACCAGTTCCGCGACGCAAACCTTCGATTTATTGCCGAGCAGCGCACGACGCCGAGTCAGTACCTCGACACCTTGTTCCGCGTTTATGACAGTTACGTTCCGCAAGTAAGCCGCAACTTGATGTTGTTGCTTTCGAGTCACGATACGCCTCGATTCCTGACCCTCTGTGGCGGAGATGTCAAGAAGCAGAAGCTTGCCGCAACTGTTCAGTTCACTTGGCCCGGTACGCCGTCCGTTTACTACGGCGAGGAAATCGGGATGCAAGGTGGCGTCGATCCGCAGAATCGGCGGGGAATGGAGTGGTCAAAAGCGACTTCAGAGAACGATCTTCTTAACTACTACAAGCAACTCGGTCGAATTCGGCAAAGCAGCGAGTCGCTCAAAGTGGGATCTCCGATCCGGCTCCATGCAGATGATCAAGCTGGCGTCCTTGCCTTCGCCAGAAAAGCCGAGAATGACGCTTCGATCATCGCCGTAAATCGTTCGACCGATCGCCGAAGCTTCACGGTCAGCACGAAGTTGCTGGCACAAAGGAGCTGGCAAGACGCCTTGTCTGGCAAACAGTTTTCATCCCTCGGCGATAGCCGAACCCTCGCTTTAACTCTTGAGCCAATGTCGGCCGCAATTCTGCGACCGATACCATCTCAAACATCCATATCTGCCCGAAAGGTGAAAACCCAGAAGGCCACGTCCTTATCAACCGATTCACTAGAAAGAACCGGAGTCTCAAACTAACATGAAGAGTCAACGCAGACAGGGCTTTACGCTCATTGAACTTCTCGTCGTTATCGCAATCATTGCGATTCTTGCCGCTATCCTGTTCCCAGTTTTCGCTCAAGCTAAGCTTGCTGCAAAGAAGACCTCCGACCTTTCGAACCTGAAGCAGAACATGACCGCTTCGTTGATTTACAGCAACGATGCCGATGACTATCTGCCTCACACGAACTGGCAAGAGGACTACGTGTTTGCTGCACGAGTACTTCCATACACCAAGAACCGAAACATCTTCCAGAACCCAGCCAGCTCTGCAAAGCAGGGTGCGGTTCAGCGACAAAAGGCAGATAACGGCTTCGCTGGTGGCGCACCAGGTTACATGCTTCCTCCAAACGACGGTTGCGTTGGCCTCGGCACTTCCACCGTCGGCGGCGCTCGCTACTACAGCGACATTTACCCAGCGATGGATTACCGCTTGAACCCGAACATCTTCGGATACCAGCAGGGTCCTTGCACCGGCGCTTACGGCTACTTTGCTCCAGCTCCAAACACGTCGTCAAATGGCGGTTCGGGTGGCGGCAGCAACGGTGGAGTTGAAGGCGTTGGCCCTGGCACCACTCAGTTCGTCAACATCGCTAAGGTCGTCCTCTGGTCTGACTTCCCGCCAAGCGGAAAGACCTGGCCAGGCAACCAGAACGGTCTCAGCGGCTTCTGGGGCGTCAAGACCGGCTACTGGAACGGCGGATCGAACGTTGCTCACATGGACGGACACGCTCAGTTCTACCAAGCAACGAAGCTTCTGCCTAACATCAACGCCAATGGCGACCTGATCTACAACGACACCTGGAACGGTGGAGAAGGCGGATCTAACCCGGCGAACATCGGATGGGCAGCTGGCGCTCCACACCCAGAGCAGAACGGTAAGGCGTTCAACTGGTGGGGAACCAACTGGGCCTCGCCGGATAACCAGTAAGTCAACCTCTTGGAACCGCCGAATGGCGGTTCCAAACCATCTCTAAGCGAAATGATTAAGCTAAACACCTTTGCACTAACGCTGTTGGCGGTTGCCGCAATCAGCGCAGTCACCGGATGCGATGCCGGTAACGCTCCTGCGGGCATGTCGGGCGATGATGCGAAAAATGCGATCGCGCGAATGTCTCCAGAAGACAAGATTCGAGCCATTGCGAGCAGTCCAATGCCGCAGCCCGAAAAGGAAAAAGAGTACGCAAAGATCGAAGCCGAAACTGGCGTGAAAGCCAAAGACGTGCTGAGCTCGAAAGCCGGTGCTCCCGTTCCTGGCGGTGGCTAGCCGTTCTGCCCGTTGAAATGCGGGCAGTCAAATCTGTCTCAAACGTCTCTGTAACCAAGCTATAGTTTTTACGGAAATCAGAGCTGATCGATTTTAGCTTTTGTGCGACCCTATTTACCTCCAACTTTGTGATATACAAATCACTGGGATTTTGGGCGCGGAAGCATGCAAAGAAACTTGAAGCGAGGATTCACACTCACCGAACTGCTTGTGGTGATCGCGATCACGGTGATTCTTGCTGGAACGTTGCTCCCTGTTTTGGCTCAAGCAAAGTTCGCTGCCAAAAGGGAAGTCGACCTTTCAAACCTCAAGCAGTCGACCCTTGGAGCGCTGCTCTACAGCACGGATCACGACGGGACCACACCGTTCTGCTCATGGCCAGATTTCTATGCCAACGCGGCACGGTTCCTTCCTTACACGAAGAGTCGACAGATATTCAAAAATCCAACTTCACATTTCGCCATTGGGACCTGGCAACAACGACAAGGGAACAATCCGTTTGGCAACTTCATGGAAGACCCGAGCTCGAACTGCGTTGGCAATATTGCTCGTTCGGTAAGGGGTCGGAAAGACTATTTTGATGACGTGTATCCGCCTTTGGATTACCAATGGAATGACTCCCTCACCGAACGAGCTGGTGGAGCCACTTGCCTGGGGCCGCATTGGGGCGATCCTCTGACCGTTGCTGCCGTTGATCTTGGCATTAGCGACAGTTCTGGACGAATCTCGAGCATTTCTAAGGTTGCGATCTGGAGCGATTTCCCCTCCATCGGCACGCAATGGCCCGGCGGATGTGTGGACGGCAATTGTGAACACGGTTCGGAAGTCGAGCCCGTGATGGCGAATTATTGGGGCAGGAACTTCAAGGGATTCTTTGGATCGCGCTCCAATGTCAGCTACCTCGATGGTCATGCCGATTCCGTTTCCGTGAACGAGCTTCACCCGTGCGGGAAGGAAGTTTGCGTGGATGCGAACGGTTTGAGGACCGATTTCAAGGCATCGGGATTTGTATGGGCCAGCGAGGCCGTGCAATAGCTGATCCTGGTGATATCCTAACGAAGTGGCAACGAGATTAAGCGGGCTAACGACAACGGAGTCGCCCTTCATCGAGGAAGCTCAGGCAAGCGGACAGCTTTACATCCAGCAGCCCTACGACCTTTACTCAGCCGAAAACCACCTTGCATGGACACGGCTCTTCGCGCGAATGCGGCCGCGATGGGAGCTGTATGCAAACGAGTGGTTTCTGAAAGGGATCGAGTCGCTTTGTCTCGATCCGAACCAGGTGCCGCGGCTGGAGGATGTGAACCAGTTCCTAGATCCGCTGACCGGATTCCGGGCAAAAGCTGTCAGTGGGTACGTTCCGGCGTTTCTGTTCTTCGATTGCCTCCGGAATCGCGAATTTCCGACTACGATTACCATTCGGCGAAGTGATCGGCTGGATTACCTACCGGAACCGGACATCTTCCATGACATCGCTGGCCACGTTCCGATGCATACCGACCGGGCATTTGCGGATGCCTTGGTGCGGTTTGGCGACTGCGCGCATACGGCGGCTGAGATCGTGAACAGCATCTCCGACGAAACGGAGCGCCTGCATCGCCTCACCAGCATCATTCAGGCCATGGCTCGGTTTTTCTGGTTCACGATTGAGTTTGGGCTCATGAACAGTCCGAAGGGGCTGAAGGTTTACGGCAGCGGTTTGCTCAGCAGCTACGGCGAAATCGAGCACTCTATCGTTTCACCAAAGGTTCAGCGCTATCCGCTTCAGCTCGAGTGGGTGATCAATCAGTCGTTCGAGATCGACCATTACCAGCCGATCCTGTTTTGGGTCGAGTCGTTTGATCACCTTTTTGACTTGGTGGATCGCCTTGAGGCTTGGATGCGGGCCGGCAAGCTGGATAACGTGGCGCCCGGTGAGCCGAAGCTGGAGGAAGCCGATCTGCTCAGCTTCCTCCGCGTTTCCGCTTAGTTGCTGAACAAGGTTCTGAGTTCAGACAGGATTGCTTGGAAGGACTCGAGCGTCGCTTCGCGGCTCGCTTCTACGCTCACATTGCCAGCGTAGCCAAGCTCGCGGAGGCGGGCGACGAAGGTTTGCAGGTCGGGATCATCCGCCCGTGGCGGCTTTCGATCTCCGCAGGAGATGTGAACGTGCGCGGGGGCGAAGGGCATTGCGATGCGCCAGTTTTGAATCGTCGCCGGAATCTCATCTTCCGCCCATTCCTTCAGCACGTGGTACGAGTCGGCGCAGTATTTGCAGCCGACGACCTCGCTGAGGGCGGCCATTTCGGATAGGTCGGTTCCGACGTTGCACTCAAACCGGTTGAGCGGCTCGGGCGCTAGGATGATCCGATCGCCAACCGAGGCTTGAATTGCGCCAACGACTGACATGAAGATCGCCGTGTATGCCGAGGCTGGAGCGCCTTCAGGCGCGCGTCGGGCGCCGCCGCTGCCGACGACCATCAGCTCAACGCCGGCTTCCGCCGCGTTAAGGGCGGTGGCGACACCTCGCTCGATTGCCGATTGGGTGGCGTCGTAGATCTTCACGTCGCCGCCGAAGAATCCGTTGGTATGCAGAATTCGGCTGTCCGCGACTCTAGCGTCTCGCTCGACGGTTGGCGAGAATAGGTTCGCCGCCCAACCTTCCACGTAGTCGAAACCGGCATCCAGGATCAGCGGGGCTTCGTCGAGCGAGCCGCAGAGTCCAAACTTCACGCTGCGGGTTCCTGAGCCTTTTGGAGGGTGGTCTTGACGGCGTTCGTGGCGACTTCGAAAAGCTGTGGACCACTGAAGCCGCCAAAAGCGCCGGCCGCTTGGAGATGGGGTTCGAGGGTTAGCGGGCCGCTCCAACCTTGGCCGATGAGCCAGCGGAGGGTTTCCTCGACCTGGCCCTCACCTTCGCCCACGGGGACAACCTTGTGCTCGGATTCGAGAGCGTCCTTCATGTGGAGGGTGTGGAGGTGGGGAAGGAGCCAGGGGAACCAGTCGGTCATCGGGCGGAAGCCGATGAGGACGGTGTTGGCGAAGTCGAAGGCGGCGCGGAGGTGGCTTGACTGGACCTCTTGGAAGAGGATCTTGGAGTTCTCCGGATAGGCACCCCAGAATCGGGCGTCGTTTTCGTGGAGAAGGATCATGCCGTGATCGGTGGCGAGGGCGACTTGTTCGCGGACCCAGTCGAGGACGTCTTCTCGCTTCGACTCATTTTCGTCCGGACCGACTTCGGGGGTGAAGAAGCGGATGCGGTCTGTGCCGGTGAGCTTTGCGGCGTGGATGGCCTTTTGGAGTTTCTCGAATTCGCCTTTTCGGTTTTCTGGCGTGCAGGCGACCTTGTTGACCGGGGAACCAATGCAGCTGACGTGGAGGCCGAATTGGTCGCACTTGTCCTTGACCGTCTTCAGGTCATCATCGGACAGGGCCAGCACATTGAGGCCGTTGACGCCGCGGAGGTCGAGGCCTTTGATTCCAAGACCGGAGATGGTATCGAGCTGAACGCCAAGATCGGGGCTGATTTCGTCGGCAAAACCGGTGAGAACAAAGTCGGTCATCACCGAAACGTTACCCCGAAGTTTCTTGTCGAACGCCTTCGGATATCACGGGTCGCGTGAAGCGGGTGTAGCCGTGGGCTCGGAGATTCTCTTCCAAATTTGCGGCATCCTGCGTGAGCGCGATGACGGTTCCGCCCATTCCGGCTCCGGCCAGTTTTGCAGCGAGGGCTCCGTGTTCTAGGCAGCGAGCGATGAGCTCGTCGATCTGTTCGCCCGATCCGCCGAGATTGCGGATGATGCGCTGGTTTTCGGTCATCACCTTGGCAAAGTCGGTCCAGTTTCCAGCCTTGAGCGATGGCAATCCGAGTTCGGCGAGACTCGAAATGGTGGCAATTCCACCTACTACCTCCGGTTCACCCGCGAGCCAGCGCTCTGACATGGGGCCGTGGACGCTGCCACTGAGGCGCTCGACGCCGGTGGTGATGATGAGGAACGGCAGTTCGGCAGTGATCGGTTCCAGCGAAGCGGCGGGGCCGGGCTCGACCGGGTGCTTGCCGGCAAAGTTCATCAGCTGCAGTCCCCCGTGGACGGTCATGTAGGCATCTTGGTAGCCGCACATCACGTCGGCATGATGGCGCTCGATGAAGCGAACTTGTTCGGCCAGCGCGGGACTGGGGAGGAACGTTTCACCCCGAAGGCAACGGATTGCCGCTACGAGCGCCGAGAGGAGCGCGGTTGATCCGGCGAGGCCGCTGGATTTTGGTACTTCGCTTTCGTACTCGACCGATTTCACCGGAACCGTGAGCGGAAGTTCCATTAGTGCGGCGTTCCAGAGTCGCAGGTCTTCGGGCAGATTCGGTTCGGCGGTTTCACCGGTTTGGATCGTGACCGAATTACGCAGCGGGAGGGAGCAGGAGAGCACCTTTCCGCCGTAGATGTCGCTCGGGTTGCCGATGATTCCGCAGCGGCCGGGGGCGCTGAACCTGACGGTTAGTTCCATCTCAACCTCTGGGCGGCTTCGTATTCGCTCGGCGTTCCGCAATCCGCGCGGCGCTGCCCGTCTTGCAGGGCGGCGGCTTTGAAGTCGCCACCTTCTTTGATGAGCGCGACAATGACCTCGGTGAGGCCTACTTCTTGGCCGGGGCGGGCGGCTTTTTGTTCGACGACGATGCGCTGGATTTGGGCCATGGTCCGAATCGAGAAGGCGTAGCGGGCGGCGATGGCCCAGCGGCTTTCGGTTTGATCAGGTTTCGGCTTTTCCAAAATGTTGGTGATCCCGCCCCAGTCGTTGACCTCGGTGATTCCGTAGCGGGACATGGCTTCTTCCGAAACAGTTTCAACCGCGATGCAGCCGTCGATGCCGCGGAGGACGATGCTGGCCATCCGTTCTAGCGGGGAGCCGCCGTGGTAAGGGCAATCTCCGAGTAGGACGACGACGTCATCTTCCACATCGGCGCAGGCGACGGCATCGGCGAATCCGCGCCGTTCGTACTGGTAGACGAGTTCGACGTCGTTCTCATCGGCCCAGGTTTCGATCTCCGGCTTGTCTGGCGCGCTGACGACAATGACTCGGTCGGCGACGGTTTGGGCTTCTTCAACAATTCGGCCGAGGACCGTTTTTCCGCCAAGAGGAAGAAGCTCCTTGGGGAGCCCGCCCGTGAGGGCCTGCATGCGAACGCCTTTTCCGGCGGCGGGGATTATTGCCGTCATCGGCAAATAGTATGTTCTCTGGGTCGCGAGTTTCGGGGCGCTCCGCGTGGCCTTGCGTGGCTTCGGATGGCTTCAGCGGCGGAATTAATTAACGTTCCCCCCCAGGCGATTTAATTAATTACACCTCTGTCTAGGTTCGGATTTGTTCGGGTTGGTTCGGGAGTGCGGGTTTGTCGCGGTCCGAATGTGGGATGACAGCGCCGCGGTCGGCGGCCGGTTTCTCGGACCGAAAAATTTATTATTTAATGTTCCCGCCTTAGGACGGAGTGTAAATTTAATTCTCGGGAGCCGCTTTCGATCTGGTTGGAAGCGCTTTGGTGGCCTTGCGTGGCGTATGGATTGCATCTAGCTTATAGGTGCCGATGCGGCGGAAAGTCAACCATTGATTAGTTCGGGCGTTCGGATTCGTTGGAAGTTGACTCCTCGCCATGAGCGGAGTTGCCTTACAATGTGAGCGTGGTCGGTGGTTTCGGTTCGAGCGGGGAGCGCTGCGCGCCTTGGACTTTTGCGGGGCGGGTTGTTTTTCCAGGCATTTTCAACGCCTTGCTTCCTTCTTTGACCCCTACCGTGGTCTGGTTGCGGTCCGGTGACAAGGCGTTACATGAGAGTTGGCGGCTGCTGACTTCGGTTGAGGTGGCAAGCATTTCTATGCCAACCTTTGATGCCAACAGGATCAAGTTCGCGTTCATGCGATCTGGGCAGGTAACTGGGGCCCCGAATTGTGTTGTAGGAAGCACAACATAAAGGAATCTCGTGCGTGACCCAAAAGAACTCCGAAAAGAACGGCTGGCTAGCCTAAAAGAAAAGATGACCAAGAATGTGACACTGAGCAAGGGCTCGGCCAAGTTCGTTCGATGGACACTTTGGGTGATGTTTATCGCATTTCTTGTGATGCTTCTGTTGCCTATTCTAGTAGGCGGATCGATATCGACCCAGTCGAGTTGGTAACAACGTGATCACTAATAGCGGACATTGGATGAAGATTCTTGATGATGGGGCAATAATCGAAAGTTCTAATGTTGCCGGTATCTGTGGTTGCACTTTTTCTCGGCGGATCGGATCGCTAGGCTGGAGGGCAAAGTCATGAGGTGGTACTTGGTATTGGCAATTTGGCCTGTAGCCGGCTCTAGCTCCTGGCCAACGTTGACGACACAAAAGGCGCCAACGGAGACGTCTCAGGCCCGGCAGCGTTCTTCAGGTGGTTCCTGGATTCAATTCACAGGAAAGGAACTTTCGAGCTGTCCAAAGGAGATTCTCGGGATCATAGGGCAGATACCCATGCGGTACGGTGTGTCGAAGCAGAAGCTGGTTCGATACTTTCCCGACAAGCGGATTGGAACAATCTTGTGCACCACACGGCTGAAGACATTCGATGTGGTGATTGTCCAGCATGATACGGCATCCGGCGTTTATCACCCACTGATCAGCATCTACGAAAGATCGGATAACCTCCTTAAACATAAGTACTTTTGGAGTAAACGATTCTTCTTGGTGCAGGGCTTTACATCGGGAAGGGTGTCGAAGAGTGGCATAACCCTAGCCGGGGAAATCTGGACTGATGACCCGGATCGTAAGGACACCCAAGTGTTTCTGGAACTGCCTCGTCGTTACGTGGCGCGGTGAATCCTGCTACTTTTACTGCGCTCTTTTCGGAAGTTCTTGGTAAAGGACAGCGCGTCGATCGCTCTCGAGAAAGGTAATTACGGCTCTCACTTGCGGTGGCAAGACTCCAGGATAGTCCGAAAGGAAATCTTGAACCGTACCGCCTTCCTCAAGCGTTTCTAACAGCGCTTGTAGCGGAACGCGAGTTCCTTTGAACCGGATGGCAACGCTGATAAATTCCGGATCTGAAATAAGTACGTCACTCAGTTGTTCGGGAATGTTCATGCTGCGTATCCTGCACATATCAAATATTCCTCTTTTTGACGATGGTCTGATCAGACCGTTCAGCCGGAATGTTCGATCCTTTTCGGCCACCCCGGCCCGGCAAACCGCCCATAATCAAGTGTCCGACGCAGAGTCGCGGCGCAGAGAACTATGAAGATCGGAATTTTCACCGCCCTATTCGGAGACAAGACTCGCCAAGAGGCGCTCGATATTATCGCGGCCGAAGGCATCAAGGCCGTTGAGTTTGGAGCCGGAGCGTATCCAGGGGCTTCTCACCTCGACGTCGAGAAGCTGCTGGAGAGCGACGCCGCGCGGAAGGAGCTGATGCACGACGTGGAAAGCCGCGGGCTCATGATCTCCGCGATCTCGTGCCACGGCAACGCCCTGCACCCGGTCAAGGCGATCGCGCAGGATCACCACCAGGCGTTTGTGAACAGCGTCAAACTCGCCAGCTTGCTCGGCGTGCCTTGCGTCAATGGCTTCTCGGGATGCCCTGGCGACAGCCCGACGGCGATCAACCCGAACTGGGTCACTTGCGCCTGGCCCGACGAGTTTCGCGACATCCTCGAATACCAGTGGAAGGAAGTCGTGATTCCTTACTGGACCGAGCAGAACGCCTTCTTGAAGGAGCACAACGTTAAGTTCGGCATCGAAATGCACCCTGGGTTTGTTTGCTACAGCAACGACACCTTGCTCAAGCTTCGCCACGCAGCGGGCGAGCAGATCGGCGCGAACTTCGACCCATCGCACCTTTGGTGGCAGGGAATCGATCCGATTGCGGCAGTGAAGCAGCTTGCCGAAGAGGGCGCGCTGTTCCACGTTCATGCGAAGGACACGCGAGTCGATCCGCAGAACTCGGCGCTCAACGGAAACCTCGATACCAAGAGCTACGGCGACATCGCCAAGCGATCTTGGGTGTTCCGCTCCGTCGGCTACGGTCACGGGCTGGAGTGGTGGAAGGACTTCTGCAGCGTCCTCCGAACCGTCGGCTACGACTACGTTCTCAGCATCGAGCACGAAGATGGCCTGATGAACTCGCTTGAGGGTCTGCGAAAGGCCGTAACGATCCTCGATCAGTCGGTAATCCACGAAGACGCCGGCGCGATGTTCTGGGCGAAGGACTGAGGACTAACGTGCCGTCCAGTTTGCTAATTTAGGGAACTGGACGGTACGAACAACTCATCGTCTTTTACGATTGGCGCGTCCTTGAGGTCTTGCCAAAAGCCATTTTTCATGTATCCGAGTGCGCCTAAGACGAAGATCAATTCGTTACCGTTCTTCTTGATCCGCACTCGTGACGCATTCGGCCAGACACCATCGAGCGTTTCGAATTTCGTCACCTTCTGAAACTCGACCTTTGTCACTTTCGCCTGGAACGAATCACCATTTCCAGCACGATAGGCCGAAAGTTTTGCGCAAAACTGACGGAACGCGATAAGCCCGTTTGAATGAGTTTCATTGAAGATACGAGAGCCGCGATCAAGTTTTGGATCTATGGTTCCAAGACTAAATCTCAGCGTAGCAATCCCGTCCGGAAGGAAGGTATCAATCCGGTAATCATATGGAGTAGTGATCATCCGGGCTCGGAATCCGAGCGGATAGCCATCAGGAAGTTCACCGACAACACCGGTCGTGCTGGCGGTTTGAACAAAGTCTTTTGCAGGGCTCACAATGTTCGACGCCCAGCTGAAATACAACGAAGATTTATCAGTGGTAGACCGGAATCCAAGATCAACTTCTTTCCCGGGTTGGTTTCGTGTGTACAGGCTCCGATATGCGGAATCTTCACCAAGCCTTGGGATTATGAAGTCCGGCACGTCAGGCGCAGTGGTAAGGCATAGTATGAGAGTTAAGTTCATGGCAAGTATCGTAGTTGAGGGCTGGGGTTACATTATTTTATGGCGCTAGACGGCACGAAAAGCTCATCGTTCCTGACGATTGGTGCATCTTGCAGGTCCTGCCAGACTCCATTCTTTTTATAGCCGTTAGCGCCCAGTACGAAAATGAGTTCGTTCCCGCCCTTCACAATCCGCACTTGTGACGCGTTCGGCCAGACGCCATCGAGACTTTCGAACTGGGTCACTTTCTGAAACTCGACTTCTGTCAGTTTGGACCGGAAGGAATCTCCAGATCCAGCGCGAAAGCCTGCGAGTCTGGCACAAAACTGCCGGAATGCGATTGACCAATCCGATCGGGCAGCAATGAAGTTTGGACTTGCTGGGTCCAGGTTTGTTGTGGCTTCCAATGCACGCGTGTACCTGAACGAGGCATAGCCATTTGGAAGGTAAGCCTCAATGATGTAGTAACGATCATCTGTTATCGTTCTAGCTCTTAGCCCAAGAGGATATCCATCTTGCGTTCCAACCGAAATCCCAAGGTTTTCAGCGGCAGGATCCATAAATGAGTTTTGTGTTACTTGCGAAGAATCTATCCAAAAAAAGTCCAAGCGAGCATTTTCAACGGTTGACCTGAACGAGAGCTCGATGTCTTGTTCCGGAACGTGTCTCAGTCGGATTTGCTTGTAGGCAGGATCAGCACCTATTCGCGGGACCAAAATCTCCTGATTTTGAGTTGCTACCGATAGGCACAGTAACAGGGTCAAGTTCATAACTCTTCTCCAAAGGCGATTGCTTTACTCATACGATCCGTTCAATTTCTCAGGGAATCTGATGGCACGAATAGCTCATCGTTCTTTACGATCGGTGCGTCGTTTAGCTCCTGCCAGATTCCATTCTTCTTATAACCATTGGCGCCAAGCACGTAGATGCGTTCGCCATCCTTTGCCCTGATTCTCACCTGCGACGCGTTCGGCCAGACACCATCGAGACTTTCGAACTTCGTTACTTTCTGAAACTCGACCTTCGTCACTTTCGCCTGAAACGAATCACCGTTTCCAGCACGATAGGCAGCAAGCCTTGCACAGAACTGCCGGAACGCAATCAGCCATTTCGACCGGGCAGCAACCGAGTTCGGTTTACTGGAGGCGACCCCTTGATGGCCTTTCGTTCCATAGAAACTAAAGGAAGCGAAGCCATCGGGCAGAAAGGTTTCAATTCTGTGCAATCGCTCTACCGAGAACGTCTGGGCGCGTAACCCGAGTGAATAGCCATCCACAAGCTTCTCAGAGATCTCAGGTGGCTCCTTACCAACCTCCCCGCCTGCGGCTTCAGTGAAGTTGGTGCCAGGGTGTTCGTTCTGCGACACGAACCAAAAAAAGAGCCGGGAACTCCCATCAATTGAACGAAAGTCGAGATCAGTTGACTTCCCCGGTTGGTTTCGCGTAACGTCGTTTGTGTAATCAGAATCAGCACTAAGCAGCGGAATCGTAAAATCCGGAGCTTGGGTGGTGGCTGAAAGGCAAATCAGAAGGGTTAAGTTCATTACTTACTTTGGGGTGAGTCTCTCTATCGGATCTGTGAACAATCTCCTATTCTAGGGAACTTGATGGCACAAGTAACTCTGTTCCACGAACCATCGGTCCGTCTGATAGGGTTTTCCAGACGCCGTCTTTCTTGTACCCGCTGGCTCCGAATACAAATATGAGTTCGCTACCGTTTCTTCGCAGTTTCACTTTTGAAGTATTTGGCCATGCCGCGTCAAGACTTTCGAAGTCTGTCACTTTCTTGAATTCAACTCCAGTTCCTTCTGCCGTAAAGGTCGAGGTGGATAAGGCTCTTCGAGCCGCGATTTGAGCACTGTACTGCCGGAAAATTTGTAGCCACTTCTTGGAGTCCTTACCGAAGTCCGATTTGTCCCTTCCAGGATTGGGCTCTTCTGGAGTTGGTGCTCTTGCGACTTTAAGTGAGGCGATGCCATCTGGCAAGAATGCCTCAATCGTAAACATGCCTGGGTTGGATATGAGCCGGAATCGCGAGCCGAGAGGAAAACCGTCGGGCGAAACCTCAGAAACTCCTTTCAGGGGGGCCGCTGGATCATCGAACTTTCGCTTTTCCTCCAGTTCTGGAAGTTTGTTCCACGCGAATGTCAAGACAATGTTCTGCGAAGAATTGAGGTAGCGCGAAGAATGCCACTTACCAGGATTCGTCTGATCTCTCTGTTTCTCATAAGCCGGGTCGACTGCGAGGCAAGGGATCGATAATGATGGCCCCTGTACGGTCAATAAAGTAGATACGACCAGAGAAAAAAGCACCTTGTTGCACGGACGTTTCTGCTGGGGATTCGTTTCGCTGCGCAGAGATGTACCTTTGGACAACTCTCTGAAGATGTGAGGCGAATACGCAAAAAGGGCCGGATGAAATATCCATCCGGCCCCCGTTTTGTTTGTTGGCTCTTATTCGGTTGGAACCGAAGCGCCGGCGGCGAAGTACTCGAATCGAGTGACCTTCGTGCCCTTGGCTTCTTGGGCCAGGTACTGGCTCACGGTGAGACTTGGCTCGGCATAGAACGGTTGTTCCATGAGGACCACGCGGTTCACGAACTCTTTGTTCACGCGACCCTGGGCGATGTTCTTGGCGATGTTTTCTGGCTTGCCTTCGTCGAGGGCTCGCTTCGTTTCTAGCTCAAGTTCTTTGGCCAAGAGTTCCTGGGACAGCTGATCCTTCGTGATCACTTCTGGAGGAAGCGAAACGATGTGGACGGCGGTCTTTCGGACGGCTTCGTTGCCGGCGTTGTCGCCTTCGGACACGACCAGCGCGCCCTTCATCTTGTTGTGGTGAACATAGAAGGCGATCGGTGCGGTCGATTCGATTTTCACGGCTCGCGAGATCTGAACGTTCTCTCGGAAGAGGGCGATCACGTCGTCAGCAAGTTCCTTGAACTTCGGATCGTCCATCGGATTTCCTTCTGGAGCACCGTTATCGAGGATGTAATCCGCGATGTCTTGTGCCTTCTTCTGGAAGTTCTCGTTGTTCGAAACGAAGTCGGTTTCGCTTTCCAAAACGACGGCTCCGATCTTGGTTTTGTCTTCGCTGAGGGCGAAGGCAACTACGCCTGCGCCGGTTGCTCGGCCGGTTTTCTTTCCGGCGGCGGACTTACCCTTTTCGCGAAGGATTTCCTTCGCTCGGGCGAGGTCGCCATCTGCCTCGTCGAGAGCCGACTTGCACTCCATCATGGGTGCGTCGGTTTCTTCACGTAATTTCTTAACGTCTGCTGCCGTGTAGTTCGCCATGTTCTTTATTCCGTGTCTGCGCCAAAGGCCTTAAGGAGCTCGTCGTCGATTGGCGGGACGTAGTCGAACGCCGGATCGGTTTCGTCGAGCGGGGTGGAATCGCTGAAGATGCCTTCCGTAAGCGCATCGCTTAGCGGTCGGGCTTCGAGAATCACGTCGCTGATCTTTTGGGTAACCAATCGGATCGCGCGGATTGCATCGTCGTTTCCAGGGATGATCACATCGGCAAGGTCAGGGTCGCAGTTGGTGTCAACGATCGCCACGATGGGGATATTGAGCTTCTTGGCTTCCTTGACTGCGATGGACTCCTTGTTGAGGTCAACCACGAACATCACCGTCGGCATGGCAGTCATGTTTCGGATTCCGCCGAGGTATCGCTGCAGCTCGTCTCGCTCTTGTCGTCGCTTCAGGGCTTCTTTCTTCGGCAATCGATCGAGATAGCCTTCCGCATCCATTCGGTCGAGTTCCTTGAGTCGGCTAACGCGACCTTGGATTGTCTTCCAGTTGGTGAGGGTGCCACCCAGCCATCGTTCGCAAACGAAGTACTGGCCAGATCGCTCGGCGGCTTCCTTAATGGCGGCCTGAGCCTGCTTCTTAGTACCGACGAAGAGGACGGTTCCGCCGTCTTCAATCTGCTTTCGGACGTAGTTGAGGGCGTCTTCGAAGAGCTTGATCGTCTGGTGAAGATCGATGATGTAGATGCCGTTTCGAGCTCCATAGATGAATCGCTTCATCTTTGGGTTCCAGCGACGAGTTTGGTGACCGAAGTGAACGCCGGATTCCAGCAGTTCCTTCATGCTAAGTTGGACCATATTTTCTTGTAACCTCCAGGTTATTCCTCCGGAGCGGTGGATTTTTGCTTCGAATTACCTGGGGCGCAAGCACCTCAGGACCTGGTCTCAGCAACCGCGTCCGTGTGTATTGGAGGCCGTAGGATACCCGAGCGACCTCCAAATCACACCCCTACAGGTTCAAAATCGGTTCAACTGTAAAGGGAATAGCTGGTCCACTCTGGATCAAAAGCTTGGCGCGTTGCGGCAATTTGGCCAATGTGATAGGCATCGTGGTTGGCGATGTAGGCGGCACCGGAGAAGAGAATCTGCACTTCGGCGTTGCCGTGGATGGCATCGGTTGCTTCTTTTCGGAGTCGAACGAATTCGGAGAGAAGGTTTGCGCGCGACTTGTCTGGGAGGTCGTAAGAGCCCCAAGAGTGCTCCTTTCCGTCGGCGTGGGCCAGGAACGCTACGTAGGCTTCGCACAGGTGATGCACGTGATCTCGAATCGACATCATGGATTCGTGAACGCGGTAGTCGTAATGGGCCTCGTCAACTCCGTCCACTGCTTTGAACAGCATGTTGCCGGTTTCCTCAATCTGCTTCATCAGTAGTTCTCGTGCGTGCATTTCGGGAACATATTACCGAGGCAGAAATTTGTCGCCAATCCCTATAATGCTTGGGTGCGGCAACGACCCCTGACCCCCTGGCTGATCCGTTTTGGATACGAGCAAGGGGCGTTTCCGATGAGCGACGACGACAACGTCGTGGAGTGGTACCAGTCGAATCCGCGATGCCTATTTCCGATCGAAGGGATCCACGTCAGCAAGTCGCTGGCCAAGGTGCTCAAGCAGGATCGCTTTCGAGTGACGTTTGATACCGCGTTTACCGAAGTGATGGAGCATTGTCTTCGGCCAAGCGGCAACTGGATCACGCCAGAGTTCATTCAGGTGTACACGGAGATCCATCGCCAAGGCTGGGGGCACTCTTGCGAGGTTTGGAGCGGGGAACGGCTGGTCGGCGGGGTGTACGGAATTGCGCTGGGCGGCGTGTTTTGTGCGGAGTCGATGTTTCATCGCGAGACGAATGCGAGCAAGGTCGCGCTGTACCACATGGTGGATAAGTGCCGGGAGCTTGGTTTTGTCCTGTTTGACGCGCAGATCATGAACGACCATTTGGTATCTCTCGGGGCGTTTCCGGTGACGAACCAACGGTATCTGACCTTGCTTCAAAGGGCTCTGAAGGTGAAAACGGTCTGGGATCAGTGTCCGTTCGTCACCACCGATCCCGAGGATTAGAGGGTTCGGGTGACTTTGCGGAGGAACCGGGCATCGTCCGGGTCGAGGCCACGAGCTCGGGCCGTTTGTAGGGCTAAGCACTGACCGAAGATCACGTCCCAAATCGGCTTGATCTCATCCGGCGCGGAGTTCGACGGGGCTTGGATGACTTCACAGCCGTTTTCGCTAAGGTGCGGTTTCGCGCCATCGAAGGTGATGGCCACGCTGTTTGGACCGGCGAGCGCTTTCGGGCCGTGCTCGAAGTCGGCAGAGGAATAGGCCTTGGCCGGAATGAGAGCGCACTCCATCAGCTTGAGGGCGGTTTCCATCGCGGTGCTGAACCCATATCCGCGAGCAAGGCAGAAGTTTGGGGAACTGCGAACGACCGGTCCGCTGGCAATCTGAGCTTCGGCAAAGCAGTTTTCGACCCAGGTTGCATCCGGAAGTATCGGGGCCGGAAGGGCTTGGCTGAGTTCTCGGACGAGTTCGTACAGGGCAAGGAGGGTTGCGCTGTAGGTCTTTGTTGCTGCGATGGATTTCTCTTCGCCAGCGTTGATGAGGATCGTATGGTCAGCGACGGTGGTAAGTCGAGAGCCGGCGGTGTTGGTGATGGCGACGGTGGTGTGTCCGGCTTGTTTCAGGTGTTCGAGGACCTCGGAAACATCGGGAGCGGCGCCACTCTGTGAGATTCCGATGGCCAGACACTTTGGGTAGCGGACGGTTGCATTGAAGCGGGTCCAAACGCTTGGGGCGGCAAGGGAAACTGGGATGCCGAGCTTGACCTCGAAGAGATAGCGGGCGTAGAGCGCGGCGTTATCGGAGGAGCCGCGGGCTGCTAGAAGAACCATTTCGAACGGCCCTTGCTCTCGGATTTGGCTCAGGACTGGCGCGTAGGTCGCGGGCCCATTTTGTAGAACCGTCGGTTGTTCTCGGATCTCCCGCTCCATTGCAAGGCCGTACATTGATTCTGATTATGGGAGACATACTTTCGAATGTGCTCCCAGAACAACGCCTGGCCCGACTTGTAGCTGAGACTTTGCGCGAACCCGATGCCGAGAAGGCGATCGCGGGCCTGCTTGACGGACTCATCGGCCTTGTCGGCGCGAGTCATTCGTTGTTGGCGGTGTTGGACGAGGAAGTTGGTGACTTGACGGTGCGTTACGGCAGCGGACGCGACTGGGAAAGCGTCGCGCGCAACCGACACCTGCCGCTGGACATGGGGCTGAAAGAGGGAATTGTCGGCTGGGTTGCGGCGACGGGTACCAGCGTCGTCGCCGGAAACGTGCGCGAAGATCCAAAGTACCGAGCCTTGTTTGATTCGACTTTGAGTGAGATGGCGGTTCCGGTTCGCGATATCAGTGGGCGGCTGCGCGCGGTTTTGAACGTGGAGTCGGACCATGAGCACGCTTTCTCCGACTCGGATCAGACTATCATCGAAAGCGCGGCAACCATCTGCGCATCGCTGATCGACCGGATTGATCAGAACCGACGCGAAGAAGCACTTATTCAAATCGGCAATTCGCTCGACACGGTGATGGATGAGGCAGATCTGATCGAGCAGGTCATCGAGATTGCCGAGCAGACACTTCGACTGCACTCTTGCAGCATCTTCTTATTCGATGCCAACAATCGGCAGATCGTCCTGCGCGGGACGATTGGCCACCTGAAGGATCAGATTGGGCAGCTGACCTACGACAAAGGCGAGGGATTCACGGGCTGGGTGGCGCAGAATGGGAAGCCGATTTTGCTGGACGACCCGCAGACGGACCTTCGCTGGAGAGGGAAGTACGTCGAGATTCCGAGCGAGCAGATTGCGAGCTTTTTGGCGGTGCCCATCATGTTCCGGGACCATATCCACGGCGTCATCCGGGCTCTGCGACGTCGGAGTGATAACCCGTTTGTCGACAACCGGTTTACAAACATGGATGAGCGGCTGCTTCAGGCGATTGCGGAGCAGGTCGCCTCGGGCCTGGAGAACATCCAGATCATGTCGAAGATCGTTCGTAGCGAGCGAATGATCGCTTGGGGCGAGCTCAGCGCGAAGTCTTCACACATGATCGGCAACCGGATTTTTGCCATTAAGGGCGATGTCAATGAGCTTGGGTTCTTGGCTTCCGAGCCCGTGCTCGACATTGAGAGCATTCGAAGCTTACAGAAGAGCCTGTCGGTGAACGTGATGCGAGTGGAAGAGATCCTGAACGACTTCCGGGACTTCGTATCGGCGACGCAGATTCAGAAGCAGCCGATTGATATGAACGCGCTGGTTCGCGAAACGGTTGAAGAGGTTTTCCCGAAGCGCAGTCCAATTCAGCTCGTGCTGACCTTGAACGAGTTGCCGCCAGTTTTGGCGGATGATCGCCGGTTGCGGCGGGCGATCTCGGAGTTGATTGAGAACAGCCTGCACCACATTTCAGATGGTCAGCTTTCGGTCACAACGCAGCTCACGCCGGACGGCGAGTACGTGCGGATTGTGATTGCGGATACCGGGCCGGGCATTGAGCCGGAGCGGAAAGAAACGATCTTCCAGCCGTTCTACTCGGGGCGGGCGAAGGGTATGGGCCTGGGCCTGAGCATTGTGAAGGGGATCTTGGAAGCGCACGGCGGGAACGCGACGGAAGAGGGCGTTCTGGGACAAGGGGCCCGGTTCGTTCTGGTACTGCCGGCTTGAAGGTCGCATAATGTTTTTATGCAGTTGTTGGCCCTCGGCCTCACCTTTGCGCTTTATCAGGAGCCAGAGCTTGTCCCTTACGCGGACAAAGACCTCAATTTGGGATTTTCACATCCCGCTAGTTGGAAGATCGAAAAGCGCGACAAACGTCGAACGGTGCTTCGAATTCCGGCCGATACTGCCGATCGAAGCGGCCAGCTTGAGCTGATCCGGGCCAATTTCCGCGGCGACACGGAGGCTTGGCAGAGCTTGCAGCGGACGTCGAACGAACTGCAGAAGCGAGTAGTGAACCGACAGTGGGAGCAGCAGGTTTTGGGTGTTCCACTCTTGCTGACCCAACTTGAATACAGCGAGAAGGGCGTTGCCTACACGCAGGTGTCGGGACTGTTCTACAGCCGAACTTCCCAAAAGCTCCTTTTCCACCTGCGCGCACCGGGGACCTCGTTTGAGAACGTTTGGTTCCAGTGGCAAAAGGTGATGGAGACGTTCAAAACGATTAACGGCGACCCATTGCCGGTTGAGGATCCGACCGCGCCGCCGCCAACGAAGAAGCAGGTTCAAGTTCGACCCGCGCGACGAGTACTGGATGACGGTGCTCCTCGGCCATCCGAAGTGAACGCGAAGCCGGTTGCCACTATGTCGGTTTCTGAGCGCACGGTGAATATCCTCGCCGAATCGGGCTGGGAGCTTGAGAACGTTAACGGCTCGAAGGCTGAGTTCTTCTTCAAGAAGCAGAACTTGAGGGTTACGGTGGAGCTCAACTTCCTCGCCGACAGCCTTGAGCCTTCGCGAGCGTTGATGGGCAAGGCCTCGGACCGACTTCCGCTGTTCAAAACGGTGAGCTATCGAGAGGATGTAGAAGCGGAAGCGACTCCGGCCGGCGGGACAGTGGGTTCGGTGCTCCGGGTTGGCATCAACCAAGAGGACCAGAAGATCGCGGCATACGACGCTTACTTGAAGAGCTCTGACTTCTATGTGCTTATCTCGGCAGAGAGCTCGGATCTTAACAAGTGGAAAGGACAACAGCGGGAGATTAAGCGTTTGCTGAACTCGCTGAAGCTCAGTTCGAACCCGTGATCATCGCCTTTAGCACGTCTAGCCCCGAAGCGAGCGTTGCCCTCATCTCGGGGCAAGACGTGCTGTTTGCGGCGAGCGAAGCCGCGAACCGAAATGCCGGAGCGGTTTGTCTGCGGCTTTTACAGCAAGGATTGCAAGCGACCGGCGCGGAGCTCGGCTCGGCAAAGCAATTTGCGGCTGACCTGGGGCCTGGATCGTTCACGGGAGTGCGCGTCGGTATCGTGTTAGCGAAAAGCTTCGCGTTTGCCCAAGGTGTGCCGTGTATTGGTGCGTCTTCGTTTGACCTGATTGCCCGGGGCGAAATGGCTTTTGTCCCGACGAGAAAGGGCGAGTTTTGGCTCCGTGAGCCGGGGCAGGAAAGTCGTCGGACTCACGAGTTGCCAGCCGAAAGTCGAGGATACGGGGCGGAGGATCGAGCATCGGATTTCCCTCGCGCTGAACGATTGGCCACGTTTTGGGCTGAGTTGCCCCTGCTGGCTCCCGAGGAGCTGCTTCCGGAATACATGGCAGAGCCGAACATCTCGACGCCGAAGAAGCCGTACAAGACGGCAACGGGAGTTCCTGGTGCTTCGTAACGTTTCTCTCAAGCCATACGTGACCTTGCGGGCGGGCGGTTGTGCGGAACGATTTGTTTCGGCCGCAACCCGGGATGGGCTTGCAATGCATGCGCTCATTGCTCAAGCCGAAGGATGGCCCATCTCGGTGCTCGGGTGGGGGAGCAATATGTTGCCGTCGGACGACGGGGTGCCTGGCATTGTTATCAGAAATCTCGCACGGTCATTCGTCGATGACGGAGCAGGATCCGTTTGGGTGGAAACCGGCTTTGGTTATCAGGACCTGTTTCTGAAAACGGTTCAGCTTGGGTACCGAGGACTGGAGTTTGCGGTCGGGATTCCGGGCAGCATCGGCGGCGCGCTGGTGAGTAACGCCGGGGCGTACCGAAGCAATATCAGCGAGTTCGTCCGCGAACTCGACGTGGTTTGGAATGGCAAACGCGAGACGGTTGGCGCTGAGTGGATGGGCTTCAAGTACCGCGACTCTGTGCTACGAACCGGCGAGGTCACGAATGCGGTGGTGTTGGCGATTCGGCTCGAGCTCCCGCGCGGCCCTCGAAAGGCTTCTTACGATGAGGCACGGGAGTACCAGCGGCAGCGAATCTCAAAGCAGCCTCCCTCGCCAAGTGCCGGAAGCTTCTTCAAAAACATCACCGATTTCGCCCTCGCCGGGACCCTAGTTGATCTGCCTGCGCCGCTGAAGGAGAAAGGCATCATTCCCGCTGGGTTCTTGATTGAGCGGGTTGGACTGAAAGGATTTCGGATCGGCGGCGCGGCGGTCGGCAATCGCCACGCGAACTTCATCCTAAACGTTAACGGGGCAACCGCGACCGAAATCCGGCGGGTTGCCGAGCATGTGAAACTAACGATTCGAGATCGGTATAGCGTCGAGTTGGAAGAAGAAGTGCTCTTCGTCGGTGACTGGTCCCGATTCAGCGCAAATTAGCGCGTTCCTCTGCCGATGGGACCGTCAGCCATCCGTTTTCGGAAGCCGTCGTTATTAGGATGTAAGTGCCGGTGACGAATAAGCTGGCGAACAGAAGGTTCAGCGACCACGTGAGCATCAGAATGCCGTACTTTCGGGCAAACCGATCTTGGCGACTCAGGGATTGACGGGCACGTTCGCCAAATTGTCCCGGCATCAGTCCGGTAACTTGCCTCCGCATCCGCTTGATCGGTGGGCGTCGCATGTACCAAACAAGGGCAATCCATATTTGCCTTGCAAGGAAACGACTGAGCTGGCCCATAGCTATCTATAACGTTTGAGATACCATCCGATGATGCAGCGCATCGATCTCCCCCTATTCTATTGGGTGAATCGATGGCCGGAAGCGCTCGCAACGTTCTTTCGGTTTCTAAGTGAGGCCACGAACTACCCTGCGGTCAAGATCTTTCTGGTTGCGTTACTGCTTGGAATGATGTTTCGGGCTCGAGAACCGCG
The DNA here is from genome assembly GCA_027485645.1 of bacterium. Lineage (GTDB taxonomy): Bacteria > Armatimonadota > Fimbriimonadia > Fimbriimonadales > Fimbriimonadaceae > Fimbriimonas. The sequence continues at coordinate 423,846 of JAIXQR010000007.1, read as the reverse complement.
CTTGGCCGCCATACAGGCGCTTGTGGCATTTCCGATTGCAAACGAGATCACGGACGTTCTCAAGCAGCAGTTTCCCGATCCGAGACCGTTTCAGGTCTTGCCCGACGTGATCATGCGAGTCGGAGGAACGGACAGCATGGGTACGGCGAGCGCCCACAGTGCGAACATGGCCGCGGTTGCAGTGGCGATGACGCTCAATCTGAAGTGGTGGGGGGCGCCATGGATCGCAATCGCGCTTCTAACGGGAATCAGCCGAATCTACTGCGGGGCACATTTTCCTGGGCAGGTCCTTTGGGGATGGTGCGTTGGGATTGCAGTGGGATTTGCCGTACATTCACTGTGGGTTGCGATTGAAAGAAGGGGCAACCCAAAAACGGACTCGATGAACGCCGGAGCGAACCATGCCGAATAAAACCACCGCCCAACGCGCGCTGATTGTTGCCGCGATTTTGACCTTGGTGTTGATGTCGTTCGGACCGTTTCGGCCCCTGTTGATTCCGTTGCTCTATCTCAACACGCATATCCATGAGCTCGCTCATGCTTGTGCGGCGCTCGGTACGGGAGGAGTGCCCGAAATGATCCAGGTGTTTCCGGATGGCTCGGGGACCACGCCGGTTCGAGGCGGGAATATCCTCGTCATCGGCAGCGCCGGCTACATCGGAGCGAGCATCTTCGGCGCGGCGCTGATCCTGTACAGCACAACCGTACAGCGAGCACAGCATGCGTTGCTAGGCACCAGCTTTCTGCTCGTTATCTCGCTACTGGCGCTAGTTCGCGGTAACCCAGTTGGCATGATCAGCGGGGTCGTGATTGCGGGAATCTGTGCGGTGCTGGGAAACACGAAGAACGATCTGCCGATCTATGCGGCCCAGTTCATCGGTGTCCAGCAATGCCTAAACAGCATCACCAGTGTGCTGACCGTTTTCAAAATGAGCGGCTGGACCGGTGGGACGTCGGATGCGACGATCCTTCAGGAAGTCACGGGTCTGCCGGCGCCGATATGGGCATTTTCGTGGGTTGCCATCAGTTTGGGACTCATCGGATGGTCACTGCACCAGTCATTCGGTGGAGCTAAGGGGAAGTCGTCTTCGGCAAAGCGGGTTCCGAAACCGTCTCGCTAGCCCGGATGACCTTGGTTGGATTCTCAATCTCAAAGTGCCCGAGGCTTTCGATGGTGGTTCCTTCGACCGTGATTCGGAACGAATCGATGTTCTTAAACTGACCTAGATTCATGGCGAGCGCGTTGATAAACTCGGCCTCCGCCATGCTGCCGAACCCGCTTTCGACCGCAGGATTCATGTTGAGCTCAGCAACACCGTGGTCGATGTCAATGCCAAGGCACCGAATGTCGTTCAGCCCCAGGGCTTTAATCGTTTCGTTGGTGCTGTAGAGGGCAGGACCCTTCGACGCCGGAATTTCAACCGGGTCAGAGAGCTCGAGCTTCTCTCCGTTCATCTTCACGAAACGAACCTTCTGCATTCGCGCGACTTCTGGAGTGTCGGGCTGGGTATTCGTGCGTGATTCCTCCGTACGACGCATGTCATCCGGCACTCTTTGTGCTTGCGGAGTTTGCATCACATAGGTAGCAACTCCCGCTAGGCCAGCCGCTGACAGCATGAACGCCGCAATGATTGCGCCTCGATTTGCTCCAGAGTTATTTGCCATCGCCTAAGTACACCTTGAGTCCTTTCACAACCGCGCTGGCCACCGACGAAGGGAAGTCGGCTTGCAGCATGCGAGCACGGTCGTTTGGATGATTGATAAATCCGAGTTCCAGCAACACGCCGGGCATTTTTGACATTCTCAAAACCGCAAATCCACTGTTATAGATTCGCTTATCACTCCAGACGCCAATACTGGGCAGTCCGTTGATTTTAGCAAGCTGTTGTTGAAGGCACCGGGCCAAAAGTTCCTTCACCGCACTCGGGCCATGGAAGAACGTGATGGAACCGCTGGTTGAAGCCTTGGCAGTGGAGTTTATGTGAACCGAGATGAAGAAGTCTGCTTTGTTTCGGTTCGCAACCTCAGCCCGTTCTGCTAGGCCGATAAAGACATCAGTGCGGCGGGTCATGATGACGGTTGCTCCCGCTGCTTTAAGTTGTTCGGCCAGAGCAAGGCTCACTTTAAGGGTGAGTTCCTTTTCTCGAGCGACGCCGGACTTGGCACCTCCATCTTTTCCACCGTGTCCAGGATCAACAACGATGAGCTTGCCCGCGAGTTTGCCGTTTCCGATCGCAGGTTTGATGAGCTGAATGCTTACACCGGCGGCATCGGTCCAAATTTCGTAGCCCATCGGACGATCGAGAATAAACCGGATCACCGAGTTTGTCCCTTCCTTGGTAACGGACACGTTGGTCACACCTGCCGTCTTTGCGGCGTCTGGGTTGGTGATGGAGATCGCCACGCTTGGGAGAACCAGTTCGAAAACGTTCGGTTCGATCATTCGGAGTTGCGGAGCCGAAGCGAGTGGAACTACGGTTCGAAGCTGAATGATGCTTGACGTCGCGTTGTCTGACTGAACAATCAAGTCCAGCGGAATATCCGAGCCAGGAGCAATCGGCGCCTCCACGGGAACAATCGGAATCGGCTCGGTGGTTACCGGAGGCGGAGTACCAACAGGGCTACCGGAGTTCTCGACGACCGGCAATGGGTTGGTCATTGGAGCGGCAGGCAGGCTGAAGCTAAATTGCTCTGATCCGTTCGGAACTTCCCAGGCGTATTGGCTGGAGATGATTCGGACGCCGTCGGGACCTTGCTGAATCTTCAGTCCCTTCGGAATTTGGACCGGGCTGGCAACGATTTTGGCTCCCCGAATCTCCAGGATCTTGCCGGCGTCCAGAGTAACCGAGGAGACCGGCAACGCAAACTTGATTTGTCCGCCCGTGAACTTACCGACCGCGACGGCTTTTAGAACCCGCCCAATGCGGTCCCATTCGGTCTCTCCACCGAACTCCGCCATTGCCTTGCGAAACGGAATAGATTGGCTTCCGGCAAAGGTTCGATGGGGAAACTCGACTTTTCGACCGGCAACAGTCAGGGTGACTTTGTCGCTTCGAAGGGTTGCATCCCAACCGATGGATGAGAGAAGTTCGATGGGAACGAAGCATTCGTCGCCAAGACGGTATCCACGAAGCGGTTTTTCCGCGCCGATGTACTGAACCTCTGCGGGCTGCAATTGTGCTGCAGCCGTCGCCACCGCCATCCCTAGCGAAAAGCAGACGAGTAGTCGCATATCCCTGCGGTTTTAATTATACGGTGACAAATGGAAAAAACCAAGCTATAATTTCTCTCCACTGGGGCGGTTAGCTCAGTTGGTAGAGCGTCTCGCTTACACCGAGAATGTCGGGGGTTCGAGCCCCTCACCGCCCACCACCCCAAAACATAGTTCCGCGAGTGTCGATTCCGCAATGAAGCCAGGTCGAACCAATAACGTCACCGGCTACCTTTTCATCGCTCCGTGGCTCATCGGATTCTTTGTTTTCACGTTCATTCCGTTTCTGCAGAGCATCTACCTCTCGTTCACCCGATACAACATCATCACGCCACCGAGGTGGGTTGGGTTTGCGAACTACCAGATGCTTCTGACCCAGGACGAACTCTTCTGGAAGTCGGCTCTCGTTACGGTCAAGTTCGCAGTCATTCACGTACCGCTTGCCGTGGTGGTCGGAGTTTGCCTGGCGCTGCTCTTGAACCGAGAAGTGAAGGGCATTGCCGCGTACCGTACGATTTTCTTCCTGCCATCGATTGTGCCTACCGTTGCGACGTCGGTTGTTTTCCTATGGATTCTTAATCCGACCACTGGGATGATTAACAACCTGTTGAGAAACTTTGGGATTCAAGGTCCGGCTTGGCTGAACGACCCGTTCTGGGCTTTTTGGGCGCTGGTCATCATGAGTCTCTGGGGCGTTGGTGGCTCGATGGTGATTTACCTTGCCGGACTCAAGGACATTCCGGTGCACCTCTATGAGGCGGCGATCATCGATGGTGCAACGCCGATCAAGCGGTTGCGGCACGTGACCCTGCCGATGCTGTCCCCGGTCATTTTCTTTAACCTCGTAATGGGCGTGATCGGGGCATTCCAGTACTTCACGCAGGCCTACGTCATGACGCCGAACGGCGGCCCGCAGGATAGCACCCTCTTCTATTCCCTGTACCTGTTCAATCGCGCTTGGAAGTACTACGACATGGGCTACGCCAGCGCCATGGCGTGGATCCTCTTCCTGATCGTCGTGACGCTCACGGCCATCGTTTTCCGATCGCAAAAGAAGTGGGTGCACTATGGTTAAGAACCTAAAGTGGGTCGTCTTCTTGCTCTTGGCGCTCGGATTCGGTGCTTTCGTTTTTAGCCAAAAGCCGCCGAGTCAGCGAAAGTATCCGGACCGGATCGAAGTTCGGTTTTGGCATCGTTGGGGCGGCGAATGGGCCAAAGTTGTCGCCGACATTGCGGAACGCTACAACCAATCGCAGACGAAGTACGAAGTGGTTCCGCTCTCCGTGCCTGGATCTGGCGCCGACGCAAAGTTGACCCTGGGCATCATCGGTGGAAACCCACCAGACGTGATGTCGATGTGGAACGGCGCGATCCCTTCGCTGGCCTCAAACGGTTTGCTTACTCCGCTGGAGGAGGTTATGTCTCCCGCTGACCAGAATCGGTTCATGAATGAAAGCTATCCGGTTATTCGTGACTCTGGTCGGTTCGATGGCAAGACATTCGGCGTCACCATCGGCAGCGATCTTTATGCTCTGTATGTGAACGAAGAGCATTTGAAAGAGCTCGGCTTGAACGTCGAGGATTTCCCGGAGACGCTTGAGGGGGTCTGTGAACTCGGGAATCGGCTGAACAAAACTGACGCAAACGGGAACCTGACCAGACTTGGGTTCCTGCTCAACAGCTTTTCCTTTGTGGCCTACAACTTTGGACCGGGGTTCTATGATCCGGTGTCTGAATCCCTCAGCCTGAATACGGCTGAGAACCTGCGAGCGCTTGAGTTCATCACAGAGGAACGCCGGAAGATCGGCTTCGAACGCGTCACTCGGTTCCAGGCTGGGCTAAACACCGGTTCCGATACGGGCGGCTGGCCCTTCATCACGGGCGACCTTTCGATCACGATCGATGGTCAATGGCGGGTCGAAGAGATTCGAAAGTACCGACCGGACATGAAGTATCGGGTGATTCCCATCCCTCCGCCGGCAAAAAACGGGCGGGCGATGGGTGGCACCCTTTCTGGGAACTTCATGGTCATTCCAACTTCCGCAAAACAAAAGGAAGGCGCTTGGGATTTCATTCGATTTTGGTCAGGTTTCGCGGATAAGGAAGCGTCTGCCCAGTGCTTCAACGATGGAGGTTGGCTGCCACTCTTTCCGGATCTTGTTGAAACGAAGACATTCCAGGCATGGCTGAAGCAGGGTCCAGAGTTTCAGGGCTTCATCGATATTCTGTCGAGCGAAAATTGCTTGCCAATGCCGCCGGTTCCGTACCTGCAATTTTTGAACGACCAGATTGGCAGAGCGGAAGATCAAGCAGTGCGCGGGACATTGTCACCAAAGTCCGCGCTCGAAAAGTTGAGCTACACGGTAGCAGAAGAACAGCGTAAGCGTAAAGCGCTGGGATACGAGGAGTAAGCGATGGAAAAAGGCAACCGACTCCTTATCCACATCGTGCTGATTTGCCTTTCCATTCCGGCAATTCTGCCGCTGATCTGGATGATTTCCACCTCGTTTAAAGCCGAAACCCAGATTTACACGAACACAGGGATGCAGAGCTTCCAGATCAGCAGCCTTTGGCCGAGCCCAATGCACCCGCAGAACTACTCCGAAGCGCTGCAGACCGTGCCTTTTGGAATCTATCTTCGGAACACGCTGATTCTCTGCCTGTTGACCGTTCTTGGGGCGGTTGGATCAAGTGCGGTTGTCGCGTACGGGTTTGCCCGGATCGACTTCAAAGGCAAGGAGATGTGGTTTGCCTTGATGGTGGCCACGATGGCGCTGCCGGGGCAGGTCACGATGATTCCGGTCTTTACGATTTTCCGGAACCTGGGTTGGTACGGAACTCCTCTGCCACTCATCGTGCCCGCGTTCACTGGCTCCGCGTTCTTCATCTTTCTGTTAACCCAGTTCTTTCGCACTCTGCCGGCCGAAATGGCGGAAGCGGCCCGAGTTGACGGGTCTTCGGAGTGGCGGATTTTCACGCAGCTCGTTCTACCGCTGTCGAAGCCGGCACTCGCAACTTGTGCGTTGTTCCAGTTCCTCGGCACGTGGAACGACTTCTTCGGACCCTTGCTGTACTTAAATGATCCGAACAGCTACACCTTGGCCTACGGTTTGCAGCAGTTCTTGAGCTTGCACGGCGGAAAGTGGGCCCAGCTGATGGCGGCGAGCACGATCTTTACGATCCCCATCATCGTGCTCTTCTTCTTCGCACAGAAGACCTTTATCCAAGGCATTGCAACGACGGGCGGAAAGTCGTAGCTACTGGATTTCGGGTGGTTGCGGGGTTGGTTCGTTTCCGACCTGTCGAACTTCGAGCCTCAGTTCTTTCTTGATATCGCCATCGATGAAAATCGTAAAGCTGTAGGTTCCGAACTTCGGGAACGTGTAGTTGTCGAAGTTGACGATGATGTTCGCGATCGGCGGAAATTCGGGCGAACCATCTATGCGGATTTCCCCGCCGATGCGACCACTCACGGGGCGACCATCAGAATCGGTCACTTCAACAATCCACTCACGCACGCGGCCGTAGTCGCCTCGGGAGGCTTGGAACACCATGACAAGGCACATCTTCGGATGGGTCACGGGCTCGGCCATCGCACCCAAAGTTCCGAAAATTCCGAGAATGCTGAGCTTCTCCTGCTGATCGATGAGCGCGTAATCTGATAGAGCGGCTACGGAAACATCCACCGTTGCAGTATACGAACGGATGGGCCATGATAGGGCAATGCTGGCGGCGTTGTTAGGTCTAACGGTTGCTTACGAGGTCCCGAAAATCGTGCCGGGAAAGCCAAGCCGCACCGTGGTTTTGACCTACCACGACATCATTCCACAGCGCACAAAGTCCTCGGTTTGGTTCGACTGCACGGTGGATGAGTTTCGGCAGCAGTTGGATTGGCTGACGAAACAGGGCGCGACGTTTAGCTCCGTCACCGATCTCAAGGAGTCCATCACCAGCAAACCGATCCCTCCGCGAACCGTCGTGATTACCTTTGCCGACGGCTATCGCGGGTTCTACGACTACGCCTTGCCCGAACTGCGAAAGCGGAAGATTCCGGTAGCAATGTTTGTGCACACCGGCTACGTAGGCGTGAAAATAGGTCGGCCGAAGATGACTTGGGACCAGCTTCGAGATTGCCAGCGCGCCGGGGTCACGGTCGCCAGCCAGACATCTTCGCACCCGGCAGACATTACTAAGCTCACAGACGACCAAGTGAAGTCCGAGTACATGGTTTCCTTGCTCCGGCTTCGAAGCGAACTTGGGCCCAAGACTCCGTTGTACTTGGCCTATCCAAACGGTAAATACGATGATCGGACGGCGAAGCTGGCGAAGCAAGTCGGGTACGAAATGGCCTTTACGGAGGCCCAACGACCCGCCGAACGGGCACCCTCAATCTATCTGGTTCCTCGTTACGTCCATACAAAGTACAGGGAAGCCTGGCGCGACATTTCAAGGAAATAGCCTTTGCCAAACCGACTTCAAGATTCAGGCTCTCTCTACTTGCGACAGCATGCCGACCAACCGGTCGATTGGTGGCCTTGGGGGCCAGAAGCCCATGCCGAAGCGCAACGGCGCAATGTTCCGATTCTGCTGAGCGTCGGTTACTCCGCATGCCATTGGTGCCATGTGATGGCGCACGAGTCGTTTGATGATCCAGAGATCGCGGCAAAGCTAAATGCCGCGTTTGTCTGCATCAAGCTCGATCGAGAGGAGCGGCCAGACGTGGATGACCTTTACATGACGGCCGTTCAACTGACGTCTGGCCGGGGTGGTTGGCCGATGACGGTTTTTCTGACCCCGTCGCTCGAACCTTTCTTTGCTGGGACTTACTTTCCGAAAGAGGATCGGGACCGGTACCCGGGATTTCACACGATTATTGATCGGGTTGCGGAGGCGTGGCAGCACAACCGGCCGGCGCTCTTGGAAACCGCAAAGCAACTTAGCGAAGGCGTGGAGGATGCCCTTTCGCGGATGCCGAAGGTTGTGGAACGGTTTCTACAGTATTGGAAAAGTGAGTTTGTAAGCGACCGATTGCGGGAGGATTTCGATGAGACGCATGGCGGATTTGGGACTGCCCCGAAGTTTCCTCCCCACAGTGCGCTGGAGTTCTTTCGACTTACCGGCGATCCGGAGGTGCAGGCGTTACGGACTTTCACCTTGCAGCGGATGGTTCGTGGCGGAATCTTTGATCAAGTCGGTGGCGGGTTCCATCGCTACTCGACCGATGCGGAATGGCGATTGCCGCACTTTGAGAAGATGCTCTACGACAACGCTTTGTTGTTGAAGGAGCTTGGATACGAAACCGATCCCGAACTCGTCCGCGCCCGGACCAAGACCATTGCATGGCTGGTATCGGAAATGCAGATGGAAGACGGCACTTTCACTAGCGCGCTGGACGCGGATTCGCCCGAGGTGGAGGGTGGACATGCCGAGGAAGGGATGTTTTACACCTGGACTTTTGATGAACTCGGTGGGCTGCTGACCGCGGAAGAAATGGAACTCATGCAGTCTCACTTCGACCTTCGACCGGAGGGGAACTACGACGAAGAAGCAACGCGGGAGATTTCTGGCCGGAACCTGTTTGCGAGTCCCGAGCCGTTGCCAGAACAGCTCCCGGCCGTCTTGGATAGATTAGTGCCGGTCCGCAACCTGCGACCAAGGCCGAACCGCGATGATAAGCGCATCGCGGCGTGGAACGGGCTGGCTATCTCTGGGCTCGTTGCTTCGGGCGAAATTGAGCTGGCTAAGCGATGTGCGGAAGTTTGGCGGCGGAACCTTGATTGCCACCAGTTGACTTCGGTGGGGCCGGAAGGGAAGCCATTTCTGGACGACGTTGCGCATTTGGGAATGGCGTTCTTAGATCTATTTGAATCCACCGATGACAGCAAATGGCATGCGGCCGCTCGGCTTCTTGTGGAGCAACTTGGCGAGTTTGAGGACACAGATTTTGGTGGGTTCTGGCTAGCGAGGAATGACAGCATGGACCTCTTTGCTCGGAGCAAGCCGGTCTTTGACACGCCGATTCCGAGCGCGAATGCGACGGCGATTCGGCTACTCCTGCGGGTAGGTCAGACCGAACGCGCGGCGTTTCATCTTTCTCGGTTGTGCGATTGGGTCCACAAAGCGCCGGGGGCGTGTGAGGCGATCGCAACCACGATGCTGGAAGCCCAAGCGCTTGGTGTGAATCGCACCTTTGACGTGACCTACAAGATCGCCGAAAACAAGCTTCGAATCTTCATGCCCAAGGGGTATCAGCTCAACCGCGAGGCGGAAGGGAAAGGCATTCTGATTGCGTATGAGCAAACCGCGAGATTTGTGAACGGCGAATTGCCGGTGATCATCTACAAAAACGAAGACGAGCTTGAGGTGGCGCTACCGCTGGGGACCTACAAGATTCAAGTTCGGTACCAACTCTGCACGGCCAAAGAATGCTTGCCTTGGCGCGTTCTTTGGATCGATCGGACTAACGAACTCCCTTGACGTTCTTGAGCAAAAACGCTCCGGCGGCAAAGGTGAGCGAGCAAAGAATAAACACTGCCGAGTAGCCCGCGCTGGTGTAGCGAATGACCTCTTCGCCCTTGTGCATCAGCGTAGTCGTGCCGAAGGAGGCGATGAGCGCACCGGCGATGGGGCTGGCGAAGGACTGCGGCAGCGTCATGGCAATGTGCCAAACCGCCATGTCTTTTCCGGCGTGGGCCTTGTTTGGTAGAACGTCGGTGCCGAGGGCGTAGTCGACGCTGCCGTAGGCTCCGTAGAAGAAGCCGAAGAAGGAGCCCACGATCATCGCCTGGGTCATGTTTTGGCAGAAGATGAAGAAGATCGCGACGACGGCGATTCCGGCGTTGGCCACGTAGACGACGCGTTTTCGGCCGATCTTATCGCTCAGTTGGCCGCCATAGATGCCGCTGAAGCTGGCGAAAACAAGAATCAGGGCAATGAGTTTCCCAACTTCCACACCCACTTCATCTTGATTGACACCGATGACGTCAACAAGATAGTAGTTGAGGAACGGAAGTACCGCGTAAAACCCGAGCATGACAAGCGCGCGGGTGATCCAGACCCACGCAAAGTCGGGGTACTCCTTTGGACTAATCCATAGACTCTTGAGATAACTTGGCCAATGGATCTTCGGTGGCTTGATGGGAAGCGGCGTTTCCTTCATGCCGACGAGAGTGATGCTTCCAACCCCGAGGAGAGCCGCCACGATCGCGGTGTATTGAAGCGCGATTTGGTCCTCTTTGATCACGTTTCCGATGACGATTGCCCCAGCCAGTGTGCCCAGCTGGGACAGCAAGCCCATCCAGCCGCTCGCGGCACCTCGCTGATTCTCTGGCACTAGATCCGGAATAACGCCCATGTAAGCGGTGCTGGTGACGTTGTTTCCGAACTGAACCACCATGTACGCCAGCGAGAACAGCAGCAATGACGGACTCGTGAATAGGGAGGCGGGAAAGCTTTCTGCGGTAGCTGGTTTCCCGGCCATGAAACTGACCGCCATTCCGGCGAGACCGAGGATGTTGATGGCGATTCCGATCGCCATGTAAGGTCGCCGCCGACCCCACTTTGAGGCGCAGCGGTCAGTGAGGGCCGCGAAGAAGAGAGGCACGATGAGCGCAACGATTGCGGATGCGCCTGAAACGAGTCCGAGGGTTTCGGCTCGATGCTTCGGATCCAAGGCGGCGATCTGCGCCGGGAGCATGGTGACCAGCAGGGCGCCCCAATGGAAGGTGGAGGCGAACCAGTAGGCGGCGAGGATGAAGTGCTGCCACGGCTTTAGGACTTGCCCGGCGTAGGGCGAAGGCACTTCTGGGAGCGCGTTCGGGTCGGCTTTAGGCGCGAGTTCTTCGGTGGGCGATGGCATATTCGTAGTCCTCAACGTCATCGATGTCGAACGCGAGTTCGGGCGCGGATTTGTGGACGGCGGCTCCGGAGCAGCCGAGGATCGCCTCTACCTTCCGAATCACGTCTTCTACGCCAACTCGGCGCAAAGCAAACTGTAGCAGGAATTTCGGCCCGAGTAAGCGGACCATGCCGAGAACGCTTTTGCGGTTGATGAAGACGGCTTCGAGGTGGCTGATGGCGCGTTCGAAGGGCTCGGCCTTGACCAGGAAGACTCCCCCGACGGTCCAGCGGCCGTCGTTGAGCTTGACATAGGTGTTGGTTGAGCCGGGGAAGGTGACTTCGAACTGGGCTTCTTCGCAGACGGCGACGACGAGGTCCGCGTTTCTCGGGGCGCGGTTGACGAAGTCGGTGAGGTGGCGGGCTTCTAGGAAGGGGAGGTCGGTGGTGATGAGGAGAAGGCGGTCGGTGAGGGGGGCGTTTTGGCGGAGGGCGCGGAGGCCGTTTAGGATGGTGCCGGGGCCGGTGGTGCCGCCGGGGACAAGGCGGTAGTCGGTTTCCCTCAGGGCATCGTGGACGCAGTCTTCGCCGGGGATGGCGATTCGGTTGGCGAGGCCGGATTCTTCGATCGCTTTTAGTCCGACTTCGAGGAGAGTTTTTCCGTGCGGGGCGAGGAGGGTTTTGTGCGGGACCTTGGTTCGGTCGGCTAGGGGGCCCTTGAAGGTGCCTCCTGCGGGCAATATCACGTCGAACTTCTCCACCGGTACGGATTGTACGTTAGATGCGGTTTAGAACTGGATCGGGACGAGGATGCCGACGGAGAGCAGAGCGCCGAAGAGGAGCTCGTACTGGGCGGAGGCGCCGAGGACCGGGTTTAGGGCGGGGCCGGTTAGGGTTTCGAGGCGCTTGTAGAGCTTTAGGCCAAGGGGGAGAGAGAGTAGCACGATTAGGGTGCCGACGGGGAGGATTTTGGCGATCGCGGCTACCAGGACGATGGCGTGGCTGAGGAGCAGCAGGGTGGCGTATTCGTGAAGGCCGAAGTCTCGGCCGAACTGGACGGCGAGAGTTCGTTTGTCGGCGACGCGATCGGTTTCGATGTCGCGGACGTTGTTGACCACGAGGATGTTGGCGCAGAGGAATCCGATGGGGATAGAGGCGACCGCGGCCATGGGGGAGACCTTAAGGGCTTGGACGAAGTAGGTTCCGCAGACCGCGACGACACCGAAAAAGAGGATGACGAAGAACTCTCCGAGGCCGCGGTAGCCGTAGGGCAGCGGGCCGCCGACGTACAGAACGGCGGAGATGATGGAGAGGACGCCGATGACCGCGACGGGCCAGCCGCTGAACCAGATGAGGTACAGACCGCAGAGGGAGGCCAAGAGGAAGGCCATGACGGCTCCGAAGCCGACCTGCTTGGGCGTCAGGAGTCCGGCTTGGGTGACCCGGACGGGGCCGACTCTTTCGGCGGTGTCGGCACCTTTCTGGAAATCGAAGAGGTCGTTGGCGAAGTTCGCGCCGATCTGGATGAGCAGGGCTCCGATCAGGGCGGCGAGGAGCGGCAGGGGCTGCAGGACATTCTCGCGATAGGCAACCGCTCCGCCTACCACGACCGGGACCGCCGCGGCGGGCAAGGTTCGTAATCTCATGGCAAGAATCCAAGGGTTAACCGCTGTTGGACTGGCTTGCATGCCCTAGAGTTTACGTGACCGGGCCTTTGGTCGTAGGCGAAAGATGGCCCTTGCGAGCCTCAGAAATTTATTATTTATGTTTGCTGCCTTACGCGAGAGTATAAATTTTTGAATTTTCGGGGAGGAGAGGTTCACACCTATAGGGCGGTAGGGAGGACGAAAGTCAACCTGGTTTTTGTCGAGTTTTCTGGGGATTGGGCGGGCCGTGGGCTTTTGATCACTTGATCCGGTTGCGCTTGCGGCCCCAGAAGACCTTTCCCTTCGTTTCCGCCGCCAGGCGATGGGCTTCGGGAAGTGGCATGCCGATGATGAAGATCGCCCTGGCTTCAGCGATCATGGGACAAACGGGATATTGCACGATCACATGCTCGAGACGGACGCGCTCCGCGGTGAGCCGGTAGCTCGATGGCAGACGTACGGGATTTGCGAGGACCGACTTGATGGTAACGCTTTCGATGCGGCGGTCTACCGAGTAATCGAGCACCGACTCGTGGCAGTGCCTATAGGTGAGCCAGGTGGACTTGGTGACGCCAGAGACAATGCACGAGGCGCGATGATCACACTCCTCGAGCGTCATGATTCCCCGAACGCTCAAGTTCTGAGTGAATCCTGTTTCGAACTTTTGATTCCGAACATCCAGACCTTCCAGTCTCAGGTCCGCGATTCGATCCAGATTTGAGAATTTGCAGTCGGTTATGTAGAGGCATCCGCTGTAGAGCGGTGACCGGCGTGAGTTCTGTTGTTCAATCTGACTGTTTATGAAGTGCAAGCCACGGCTGGAGGTACCTCGGAGCAGACCCGAGAAGTTCTTGATAACGGTGTCTTCAAACCAACCCCTCGGTCGGTCATCGATGACGGAGTCCTCAGAGGACTGTTCGGCCTCTGGCGACTCTGAATCGAAACTGGTTTCATCCATCAAGTTTTTTCGTTTTCCAGCAGAGCATCAGGGTCGTTAATTGGAATACAGAAGAAGAACTTCCGCTTGAACTCCTTGAACCTGTCTCGGCAAAGCGAGTGCTCGGCTCCGTTCAGACTGTAATTCCCCGCCGAATCGACGATGAGGGTGTCGGAGCCGGCTCTAAGCCACAACTTGATATCCTGCTTGTTCAGTTTGCCGGTAGCAGTGGGCTGTTTGAAGAAGGGCAAAATCCACGTGCCGCGAGTGGTCACCAGCGACGTTACGTCAAACCCGTCCTTCTTTATGCTCGTTGAGTTGAGCGGGAATAACGTTTCATAACCGAAGGTGATGTAGTAAGCCTCGACTTGTGGTGTTTGAGTATGCGCAGAACTGAGCATCGGGGACGGCATGTCTTGGGGCCAGTCCACAAGGCCGTGTCCTTGTAGGTCTGGAAAAGGGAACAGGCGAGCAAAGACTGTTCGAAGCTCTTGGATGGGAAGTATCCCACGGACTCTTTGCTCCTTGAACCGAAATTCGAAGTAACCCAGTTCATCCAAAATAAGGGCTTCGTTCTTGTCGGTGTACAACGCAAAGCGCACATTCATTTCTCGCCATTTGGTCGCCTGTGCGTTCTTGTTTATGAAGGCAACGAGCTCGTTGCGCCAAAGATCGGTAACCAAGCTAGTAATGTTGTAAGAATTCTGAATGTCTCCTTCATAGACTCGGTACAGAGTTGTTAATCCGAAACTTCGACATCTTGCATTCGTCGTCGCGCCTTTGAAGGAAATTTCGGGAAGCTTTTCTAAGCTGGAAGCTTGGAGGAGGGAAGCGGCGAATAGGATGGCGGAGACGGTCATGGGCAGAGAATCTTTTGTTGAGGCTTGGACCCATAGGTGGGCAGCGGTTGATTACACTCAATCTTACGACACTTCTAGAATCGCATCGGAAGGGTCTTGGGGGTGGTCATCGAAAGTTGGCGTAGTTCCTGACCCGCCGTTCGATTCTCTCCTTCTTAAGTACCACTTCTCCGGCGGCCCAATAGAGTGTTCGCCACTTTCCGCAAAGGAAGGATGCTCTGCCTAACGTCAAATAGTTGACGTGAGCTTGCCGAAACAGCTGCACCGACTTGCTTGCCCTCGTGTGGGCAGTAGAAAACTTCCGGCGCCGAAATGCAGCCGCTGCGCCGAATTGCCAGAAAGTCGGACTGTTCTCCATTTCCGGTCGAAACTGCTCCCAGAGCGATTCAAAAAGAATGTAGTCGCGCTCGCGACCGGCCAGATAAAGGCGTGCCAGTTTCTGCGATAGTGATCCTTCTGGGAGGCTTTTATAGACATTTTCGCTTGGTCCGACGGGGTGGGTGTTCCTGCGTGTTTCATGAAAAACAAGGAATCGGGCACAGCTACTTATCGGTATCCCGCGAATCGGATGGAATCGGTACAACCCTTGCACTTCCTCCTGGATCAGGATGGAATCTTGGATGGCGCTCACGAACTCTCGAGGCAACGTGGGATCGATGCGATCAAGATCGTGGTCAATCATGCGCGCGACCCATTCATCGATCACTTGATCAGTCAAATCTTCATGGTCTTCGGAAACGCTCCAAAGGGACCGATGCAATCGCCGGAGTTGAAAGGAATAAGCGAGACCAATCGCTCGGAGCAGGTTCGGGGAGCTGAGGTTTCGCGCCGAGCACCGCAACCGGACCAATATCTCGGGCCAGCATTGCAGTTCATAGAGGCGATCAAAGTCTTCGTCAATCAAAATGCCGCTCCTAGTGGGGATTTACTACGGATCACATGTAACAGGGTTCTAGCGTCGGCTCGACTACGGCGTTGCAGCTGTTGCTAGTCGAACTTCTACAATTGTTTCATCAAGCGTATCCAATTCATTGTTTGGGGATAAGGACGGTGTGATGGCCGCTGGCAGCGTCTGTTTTGATCATTTTCGGATGAATATACTTAAGGGTAGTTCCTGGTGGAAAGATATTCCTGCCTGGCCGCAATGCAAGTTCTTGCCCGCTTGGTGAGAGAATGGCTAGTCCGTATCGGGGCCATTTGCCAGATTCAAGATCGGCAGCAGTATAGGGCCAACAGCGGCTTCGCTCTTTACATTCGGAATCCCGAAGATGCTCGGACCATCCGTTCCCTGGTAACCACGTCCAGCAGTAGCCCTTGATTGCCGCGAAAGGTGGCGGTGGTGATGTCGGTTCGAGAGACTCGTCGTCGCGCGGGATGACCGACTTTTCGTTCAGAAGAGTGAACATGGCGGTGGCTCTCCATTCCGGAATCTTTTCTCGAACGCTTTCAACGGACTTCGTTGTTAGCCCTTGGATTTGCTGAAGAATCTTTTGCTTGCTTTCACGTTTTGTTCCTTGCCAAGTGAAAGTAGGCGCTGAGGATGATCCGAAAGTGATGCCATCAAGCGACGGGACACCCAAAATTTGGCTCATGATAAAGGCAGAACGCTCATTCCTCTTGTACGGAACGTAATCCAAGGTACCGGCCCTGAAATCAAAGCGAGCATACGTGTTTGTGAGCTGATTAAGGCCAAGAACATTGGCCGAATCCCACGATCCGACGATCGCAAAGGTAGATTCATCTTGCAATCGTAAAGCTACTAAAGAGTGTCCTTCCAAATCTCTACCATAAAAGGTACTTACGCGGATACAGAAGCTTGCCGGCACGTCCCCGCGGGTGATGGCCGTTTGATTTGACCCAGTATCGATCGCAAATTCGCGAATCTTGCCTTCGATTTCAAAGTCCGCAACTGGTCGAAGGCTTTCATCACGCCTAAATTTGAGTCTTTTGGTTCTATACGATCTCACCGACTGATCTACTGGTTGTGAATTGCCGTTCTTTGACTCACACAGGAAGCGGAGGTTGCGTTCTTTGAGGTCAATCTCCACGATTTGGCTTGCAAGAACATCCATCCCGATTACAACTTCGACCTCGCTACTTTCGTCTCCAGACTCCGACATATCCCAAGATGACAACTTAATCGCAAGCTCGCCATCTTGGGTCGATATCCGGCCAACCACCGAAGCTTCTTTGGTCAGGTGAGAAGAAATGAAGCTATCCGGGGAGCCCGTATCTACCAATGCGCGATAGATCTTGTCTCCCACGCGGATCGGAACCGTCACGGCAGAGAAGTATCCCGTGTCCGTTATGGGGATTTGAGGTGGATGTCCGCCAGAACTGACGGTGGAAATCATCGCGACGAGCGCGGATACGATTGTCATCTCGTCGCCTTGGCCGCCTTAAGTTGTTGGATGGAAGAAGTTCGAAACTCAGGCTTCAGCTTCCAAACCGTGTTTTGGCGGAACTGTATCAGGAGCCGGCTGCCAAAATCGGAAGGAGAAAAGAGGGGGGTTGCAGGCCCGACAAAGACTTTCGCCCGCAGAATCGCGTTATATCCGTCGACGGTTAACTCGCGCTCTAAACGCTTGCCGACGATGGTGCCATCGATCGTATATAAATGGTATGGCTCAACATCCGAGTTTATCTCGTGTTCGTACCCAGTTGTGGGTAAGCAAGTGATTGATGCGCCAGTATCAAATACAAGTAAATTAAAGGCACGTTCATTTTTAGGATTCTTTGTTAAGACCGTTTTCCAGAGATAGTAGTCAGTGAGCTTGAGTTTCTTGAACCATTCAACATTACGCGCGACCCACTCGGGCGAGAGCGAATTCTTTGAAATGAACACTTTGCTCCTCTCATAGTCAATGACGATATCGTGCTCATCAAAGAAATCGAAGCCGAACATACCGTCAACTCTGATCTTTTTGAGCTCCAGTTGAAGCGAAAGAGGGACAGATGCTTCGGTCAAGGGAAGAAAGTTCACCTTATTGATCTTTACCTTGCGAGCTGGGTCGGCGAAGAAGGTTCGCGAACCTTCGGACTTCATGCGCAGATGCCTGGAGTTCATGGCGCCTGAATCTAAGACGAAACGGACCGCTTTAGTAGAACCGTTCTGCAGAGTGTAAACCGTAATGATGGGAATGCGAGTATGGAACGACGCTGACAATTCAGTCAACTCGCCGGTACTTTGTCCAGGGACGACTACACTTGTCAAAGTGCCAATTGCCATCAGTGTTTGTTGGATCATGGGGCCTTTGGGTGCGGGTTCAATTCGGTCTTCATCAGGCTAACTTCAGGTGGTGGAGCTTTCGTGCGCAAACGATGATCAACGGACCGTGCCCTCGATATAGCGAACGTTCGTCCCTGCATCTACGGCTTGCGAATCAAGGTGAGGAAGCCTTGTCACGATCAGATTTCATTCTATCGGTTCTCACGCTAAACGCCAACCGAATTTTCAGATACTTCACCAGCTGTTTGAAAGCCTTGACCATTTGGAACCAAATGGATCTTTTGCAGAATTTCCTTTGGGTTAAGATTTGGACATGGTCATCCTGTCCGCTGCAGCGATGCTCCTTGCGCTGGGGGAGAGCAGAGTTCAGGTTCCGACGGAAGCACCGTTCTTTTGCTACATCGGGACAAGGAAGATCGAATCGCTTACGATTCATCATTTTGACAAGCTCTTCGGCAAAGGGACGACGACGATCGGCGGTCATCCAAACAGCGGAAGATTTTGGAGGACGGAACAGGTCGCGATTCAAGCGAATGGATGGGTTGTTCAGAACGGTTCGTATCTCTTGGAATCTATTGCGTTCATGAAAATGGCCGATAAACGAAGGAGCGCCAAGTTTTCCCTGAGCGACTGGTGTTCCAGGAAACTGGGCTGGGCAAAAGTCTTCGGCGATTCGAAGTTGGGCGCGGTCGGGAACTTTGACGCCAGACGCATCATCGTTAACCAGAAGATCAAGGGTGCGGAGCACTGGATCATCGCCGAGCACTTTGGATTTGACAAGAAGGTCGAGTCCATCCAATTGCGCCTCACCTACGTTCGAAACGAGTTGGACTCGGTCCGCATCGACGTTATCCGGCACTTTGGCTAAGGACTGGCTTCAGCTCAGCGAGACGCGGGCGGCATATACCACGACTTAGTTCTCATTGGGACTGCAAGTTGGGTTCGTGAAGCAACTACGACCAGCTACATCCATAGTCTTGCCTTCTGGAAGCGTTTAAAAGAAATGGCTCAACCGAAATACTCCCTGTATTTCATGTCGGCCAAGTCATAGACGCTAGACGCCAGGACCTTATCGGGGAGCGGCATGAATCCCGCCCCGTAGTACTCATATTCTCGGGTTCGCCAAAACACCCATCCGCCGTACTGCGGATAAATGCAAAACATTTCAACATAGGTGTAATGCCGGGACGATAAAAGGTCGGATACCGAGACAATCTCGGATTTGGGGACCGATATGCTGCCGAGAATCATCGCGTGATCAGGATCGAGGGACTCCAGCAGGGTCTTGATCTGCTCGTTCTTGTACTCGGAGGCGACTTCGAACTGGACAGCAAATCGCAAGACACTACCAAACGGATAGTCCTGCGCAAAGTCTTCGAATTTTCCCGATTGAACCCATTCAGGCAGTGATTCTCCTATTTGATCCACCAGCGGGGTTGCCGCGTTTTGAACGACAAACTGCAGATTTCTCATGGCGACGTATGCCAGCGCCTGATGAACGATTCGCTCCCCGGTGGGGCCATGGATGGCTTGAACTTCGGCAACGGTTGCGGGCAGTGGTAGTCGTTCCATCATTACACCCTGAGGTCTCTCTGCCTGATGGAAGAAAACTAGCTCAGCGACATCCGCGCCGCATCGACCGCGGCGATGCTTTCCGTGAGGATGTTCATGAAGTTCTCAATCGCGGTCAGCGGGTTGCCCTGATACGGCCAGACGAGGCCGCCGGCGCCGGTGTGGCAGTCGCGGTTTTTCTTTTGGGCGAGGCTGAAGACGCGGGGGCCGTGGGAGACGTCGGCCGCGAACTTGATGGTTAGCTTCGCCTGTCGGGCGTCCAGCTTTTCGATGCTGAGGTCTCGCGCGCGGAGGCGCAGTTCCATGACGCGGAAGGCATTTCGAACCTCGGGCAGCGGGCGACCGTAGCGGTCTTCGACTTCGGCCTGGACCGCGCCGAGGGTGAGCGAGTCTCGCACCGACATGATGCGCTGGTAGTAGTACAGCCGTTGCGCCTGGTCGCGGATGTACGACTCGGGCAGCATCGCCACCACGGGTACTTCGAACATCGGCAACGGCTCGAGGTTCGCGAGCGGGTCACGGACTTCGTCGGAATCCCCGGTCCGCGTTCCGTCGACCGAGTTCTTCAACTGCGTCACGGCTTCGTTGATAAGCTGGGTGTAGAGCTCATAGCCGACCGTGACCATCGTTCCGCTTTGCTTTGCGCCAAGGAGCTCGCCCGCGCCGCGGATTTGGAGGTCGCGGAAGGCGAGGGAATAGCCAGAGCCGAGGCTGGAGAACTCTTGCAGGGCCTGCAACCGCGCCATCGCGCCTTCGCTGACGGTTTTGTGCTTCCGCTTCAGGTCGGTGGCGCTGTCTTGGCGCGGACCTTGGTCGATGAAGGAAAGGTCCATCGTTCCGCTGTAGAGGAAGTAGGCATAGGCCTGACGGTCGGAACGTCCGACGCGGCCTCGTAGCTGATACAACTGCGACAGGCCGAGCTTATCGGCACCTTCGACAATGAGGGTGTTGGCGTTGCTGATGTCGATGCCGTTTTCGACGATGGTCGTGGAGAGGAGAATGTCGATTTCGCCGCGAATGAACCCGACCATGATCGGTTCGAGCTCTTTCTCGTTCATCTGCCCGTGGCCCACGCCGATGCGCGCGGTGGGGACGAGCTTGCGGAGCTTCTCGTACACGTGCATGATCGACTCCACGCGGTTGTAGACATAGAAGACCTGCCCGCCACGGGCGAGTTCGCGGAGGATGGCTTCTCGAATGACTTCGCCGGCGTAGCTTCGAACGTAGGTGCGGATGGGCAATCGGCCCGGCGGTGGGTCGTTGATGAGGGACATCGACCGGATGTCCATGAGGGCCATGCTGAGGGTTCGGGGGATGGGCGTGGCCGAGAGGGTGAGCACGTCGACTTCGCTCCGAAGTTGCTTCAGCATCTCCTTTTGCTTCACACCGAACTTCTGCTCTTCGTCGATGATGGTGAGGCCGAGGTCTTTGAACCCGATTCCGGTGCCGAGGAGGGAGTGGGTTCCGACGATGATCTCGACTTCTCCCGCCTCGAGTCGCTTGCAGATGTCCTTCTTCTCGGTCGTGGTGGTGAAGCGATTGATGAGGGCGAGGCGGGTTCCGAAGGAGCCGAGCCGCTCTTGGAAGTTGCGGAAATGCTGTTCGGAGAGGATGGTGGTTGGGCAAAGGACGGCGACTTGGCGGTTGCCTTGCACGGCCTTAAAGGCAGCACGGATGGCGACTTCAGTTTTGCCAAAGCCGACGTCTCCACAGACCAGGCGGTCCATGGGATGGCCTTTTTCCATGTCTTCTTTGGCTTCTTTGATCGCCTTAAGCTGGCTTGGGGTTTCGACCCAAGGGAAGGTCGATTCCATTTCGTACTGGAACGGCGTGTCGGGTCCGTACGATCTTCGCTGAACGCGGGTTCGTTGGGCGTAGAGCTTAACGAGGTCCCGGGCGAAGGCCTTGGCCTCCTCCTTCGCTTTTCCCAGGGTCCGCTGCCATTCACCTCCGCTCAGTCGGTTGAGCTTTGGCTCGGTATCCGACGGATTGAGATATTTTTGGATGCGGTCGAGCTGATCGGTGGGGACAAAGAGCTTGTCGGGGGCTTGGTATTCGACAAACAGGAACTCCTTTTCGACGCCTTCGACGGTCCGCTTGACGAGGCCGCGGAAAACGCCGATCCCGAAGTTGATGTGGACCACATAATCGCCCGGCTTCAGGTCGAGCACAGTGGCGATGGGTGAGCCTTCCATGAACCGCTTCTGCGGCAGTTTCAGGCGGGCGACGCCGAAGAGTTCGGCATCGGAGACGAGGGCGAATTTGTCGTTCGGAAGGACGAAGCCTCCGCCGAGGTTGCCGTGGGAAAGGTAGGTGCCAGGGACGCCCTTCTCGGCGACTTCGAAGGGGTGAATATCGGCTTGGCCAAGCACGGCTTTCGCGCGCATCGGCTGATCGGTGGTGAAGAGGACGGTGAAGCCTTGGGTGCCGTAGTTGCGGAGGGTGGCAGCGAGGGCATCGGGTCGGCCGCGATAGCTGTCCAGCGAGACGGCGCCAACGTCGATGGTTGCGGCGGCGCTGACCCACTCGGGCAGGTCGTTCATGCTGGTGAGGCTGAGGGTGTTTGCGTGGCCGGCGAGCTTCTCGGGCGGAAGGCCGAAGTCACTCATCGGGCTGTGCAGGATTTCGCCGCGCTTAGCGCGGGCTTTGAGGCCCTGGTCGAGTTCGTCCTCGGCGCGGGTTGCGATGGCGTCGATTTCTACCGGCTCATCGAGGATCAGGCAGTCTTCGTCGCTGAGCAAATCAACCGCGCAGCCGGAATCGGGGTGGAGGATGGGGCGGTAGAGATCGATGCGGTCGAAGTAGCTGCGCTGGGCCAGGGCGGCGATGTCGGCAGCGATGCGGGTCTTCAGGAGTTCCGCGGCATCATCGTCGAGCAGGGTGGCTTCCCGCTCCGCAGAGGTGCTGAGCCACTCGGTCATGTCTTCCACGTGGCCGAAGTACAGGGTTTCGCGCGATGGGGCCAGGGAAATGGCGGGGATGTTTCCGACCGATCTTTGGCTGTTCGAATCGAACTGGCGGATGGATTCGACTTCGTCTCCGAAGAGCTCGATTCGGACGGGGTAGTCGCGTCCGGTCGGGAAGACGTCGATGATTCCGCCGCGATGCGAGAACTGGCCGGGAATGCGAACGGGGTCGCTGGCTTCGTAGCCGAGGGAGGAAAGCTGTGAGAGGAACTGGTCGCGGTCGAGGGTCTGGCCGGTTTTGACTTCGACAAACGCCGCCATCAGGACATCGCGCGGCAAGGTGCGTTCGAGGGCCGCCTGCGGGGAAGTGATGACGATGTTCGGATGATCTTCGACGAGGGCGCGGAGGCTGCCGAGACGGTCGGAAAGGGAGATGTGCTCGGGGGCGGAGTCTTCGAAGAGGGCGCTGGTTCCGCTCGGGAGCTGGTGGATCACGCCGGGGCTGATCCCGCACATTTGGAGCTTGGCTTGCCACGCGAGGGCGCGATCGTAGCTACCGGTGACGATCAGCGTTTTCTGCGGCTGCTCCAGATACCGGGCCGCAATGTAGAAGGGTCGAGCCTCGGGGGCGATGCTTTGCCAAACCGCAGACGCAGTGCTGGAACGAAAAAGCTCGCTAACCGCGGGCAGTTCGGCAAATCTCTTCGCCCATTCAGCCGTACGCACTTGTAAGAGGATACCGGGCTATACTCCTATCAGGTTCAAAACCCTATGCCAAAGCGCGTCGAAACCATCGTTCTTCACGATACAAGCACTCCTGTTTTGGGCGATACCCAGAAGGGCGGCAACATTGTTCTCACTTCGGCAGAGACGCTGATTAACCAAGCGCGAGCCAACTCTCTGTGGCCGCTGACTTTTGGTCTCGCTTGCTGCGCGATCGAAATGATGTCGAGCGCGGGTTCGCGATTCGATTTGTCTCGATTCGGCAGTGAAGCTTTCCGCGCCACGCCGCGACAGGCGGACGTGATGATCATCGCCGGTCGCGTCTCGAAGAAGATGGCCCCGGTTTTGCGACAGATTTATGACCAAATGCCCGAGCCGAAATGGGTGATTTCTATGGGCGCTTGCGCTTCTTCGGGAGGCGTTTATAACAACTACGCGATTGTTCAGGGCGCGGACCAGGTTGTGCCGGTTGATGTTTACGTTCCGGGATGCCCGCCATCGCCAGATGCGTTGATCTACGGAATTTTGAAGCTTCAGGAAAAGATCAAGCGCGGACGGTCGAAGTCGTTTAAGGACCTCAAGCTGATTGAGGTCAACGCGCGAACGCTGGAAACGGTGGAAGCTTAATGGACCTGCTGAAGTCGGTTGTTAAGCCGATGCTTGCGGGGCTTGGCATTACGCGAGAGCGGCTTAAGCGGGACAAGATCACGTTTATGTATCCCGAGGAAGTTCGGGAGCAGCATCCACGCACGCGTTGGCGACACGTTTTGACGCGGTACGAGAGCGGCTTGGAGCGATGCATTGGCTGTTCGCTTTGCGCTGGCGCCTGCCCGGCACGATGCATCTACGTTCAGGCAGATGAGAATACGGACGATGCGCGATTCTCTCCGGGCGAGCGGTACGCGGTTCGGTACGAGATCAACATGCTCCGCTGCATCTTCTGCGGCTACTGCCAAGAGGCTTGTCCGACCGGCGCGATTGTGCTGCGAAAGGACTTTGAGCTCGCAAATTATCACCGGGAGCAGTTCGTTTATACGAAAGAAATGCTCTTGGAACCGATGCCGATCCAGAAGTAACGCAAAGAGAAATTGGCGATCTTTTCTAGATCGCCAATTTTCTTGGAACGATTCTTGATTGCTTTCCCTTACCGTTTTCGGATGCTCCGGCCGGAACACCAAATGGAAAGACAATGAAGAATTCATCTACTTGGATGTTCGTCCTCGCATTTGCGGCCCTTAGCGCTGCTTCTAACGCACAGTTTGAAACCCGAGTCGTTGCCAAGGGGCTAAATCGACCTACCGGCCTTACGGTTATGGGCTACGGGACTTTCACTTCGCTCGTTTATTCTCAGGTCCCGACTCCGGGCGTTTCTGGCGCGGCGGGTGGCACCAACGGCATCTTTAAGTTGGACCTTTGGAACAACCGAAAGTGGACCCTGAACATGGGAGAGCCTGAACCGTTGAACCTGACGGCTACTTCCGACGGTTCGATTTATTGGACTTGCCGGTCTGCGGGCGTGATTCTCAAGCGGAACCGCGCAGGGGCGATTGCGCCATTACTTACGGGCCTTGCCAAGCCGACAGGCATCACGGCGCTGGCGAACGGCGATATCGCCTTCACCCAGGTTCCAACACCGGGCATGAATGGCATGAACGGCGGAATGAACACGGTTGACCTGTTCTCCGGCGGCATGGTGACGAACTTGACCATGGGCGAACCTGAGCCAACGGATATCGTGGCCAGCCGAAGTGGCGATCTTTATTGGACTTGCAAATCGGCGGGAGTCATCCTTCATCGCAATTCGGCCGGCATGGTTGAAGTTGTGTTGCGCGGTTTGAACAAGCCAACCGGAATCGCGATCAACAAGTCCGGTTCCACGATCTACTTCACGGAAGTACCGACTCCTGGCCTTTCGAGCCGGATGGGTGGCGGGAACTTTGTCTGGGAGTACAACCTGGCGCGGGGCACGCGAACCATTGTGAGCTACGGCGATAGTGAGCCTACGGACGTCGCGGTGACGATTGACGGACGAATCTTCTGGACGAACTCAGCGTCTGGAGAAATCTTGGAAGCACGAAGAACGCCAAGCGGAATCTGATGTGAGTTTCCCCGCCGAAAGGCGGGGAACAAACCCTATGTTTAACTTTCTTCGGCCAAATTTTGAAAGCTCGATCCGTCGAGAGCTTCCTATGCTCTACCGGGTTGCGCGCCGATTGACCTCTTGCAGCGAAGATGCGGAGGATCTAGTCAGTCAAACCTTGGTCTCGGCGTTTCGGGGTTGGCACACCTTTGATGGAAAGTACCTTCGAAGCTGGCTAGTCAAGATCTTAAGAAATGAGCGCGGTGCCTTGGTTGGCGAGAAGAATTTGATGGCAGAGATTGAAGACTTAGCAGAGCACCCAGACGATAAACCGACTTGGGAAGTGGTTGCGACCAAATTCGAACTTGAAGACATTCGCAGGGAGATCGACCAGCTTCCGTTCCATTTCAAGATGCCGGTCTTGCTGTGTGATGTTGAGCAGATGAGCTATGAAGAAGCCAGCCAAGCGCTTGAAATTCCGATCGGAACGGTGCGGTCGCGTTTGAACAGAGGGAGAAATCAGTTGAAGCGAAAGCTGAGTCAATGGACGCGAGAGGAGGTTCGGCCATGAGAATCGATTGGGATGCTTACGAGAGAAATCAACTGCCGCCGGCCGAAATGGCCGAAGTGAAGGCAGCGTTGAAGGCTGACCCTGACCTTCGCGCCGAGTACCGGGCCTTTCAAAGTTTTAAGAACGATGTGCGGGCGAGTGTGAAGACGGAACCCGTGCCGATGGAGCGTCTGCGTTACGAGTTGCAAACGGTTGCTCGGCCTTCGGCAGATCCTCACCAGATTCGAAGGTGGGGCGTGGTCTTCGTTGCGGGTGCGGCGCTCCTTGTCGCAATGGTGGCGAGGCAGCAGTTTGATAACGATCCGCTGCGGTTTGCAAAGTCTCCAGAAGTCGAGCAACTTGCTCCGCGTACGGAGGACGACGCTTGGCGATGGTTGCGAAAGGAAGCGGGGTACTCCGATGTGACGCCCGTGCAGTTTAAAACTCCAGGCCTTAAGTTCTCTTTGGTGAGGAAAGGCGAGGACTGGGCTTGTATGGATTACATCCTAGACGGCGACACGGTACGCCTGTACATGAAGAAGGATGAGACTGCGCTTCGAAATGTTGCGTTCCAGAGCGTTGGGAATCGCTACCTCTACATCGGAAACGGCATTGGTTGGCGGACCGGTGGTTTCGTTTTTGCGATGCAAGGTACGTCGAACGAGAAGCTGTTAAATCTTCTGCGCCAAGCGAGTTAACGAAGGCGCAGAAGCGGGTTTTAGCTGAGGTTTGGATCGGTCTGGGTGTTCTTCCAGAGGGTTTCCAGATCGTAGAACTGGCGCTGCTCTTCTCGCATGATATGGAGGACGATGTCGCCGTAATCATGGAGGATCCAGCCGGAGCGCTCGCCTTCGATGCGGAGAGGTTTTACGCCCTTGAGCGCCATCTTTTCTTCCACTCGTTCGGCGATGCTTTGTACGTGGCGGTCGCTGGTTCCAGTGCAGACAACAAAGTAGTCCGCAATTGAGGTTTTCAGGCGCACGTCGAGTTGTTCGATGTTTTCCGCTTTCAGGTCATCAGCCGCGTCGGCAATTAGGTTCAGTTTTTCTTCAATGGTCATGCAGTTCAGGAGTCGGTGTAAAGCCGCTTTTCTTGGATATACCGCAGAACTTCCGGCGTGACCAAATCGGTCACGGGTTTTCGGCGGGCAATCCGGTCTCGGATCTCGGTTGAGGAGACATCCATAGGGTCCATTTGGACGAAGTCGCATCGGTCTCGGAAGACTTCCGGGACCATGGTGAGGGCGTTTTCCTCGGTGATGGGTGGGCGGAGGACGATGGCGAGTCGGCACATTTTGGCTAGCCGGGGGACGCCCTTCCATTCGGCAATGGTGCCGAGGCCATCGGCTCCCATGATGAACCAAAACTCGGCTTGGCGGATCATGCTGAGTTCACCAAGGGTGTCCACGGTGTAGCTCATGCCGCCGCGCGTGATTTCCATATCGCTGAGGCTCAGGCCCTCGTATTTGGAAATCATGGTTTTCACCATAGCGAGGCGGTGCTCCGTGCTTGCCGAACTTCGTCTCTGTTTGAGCGGGTTCTGGTTTGCCGGGAGGAGCAGAACTTCGTCAAGTTCAAGCGCCGACTGTACGGTGAGGGCAATTTTGAGGTGCCCAATGTGCGGAGGGTCGAAGGTTCCGCCAAGAATTCCGATCTTCATGATTCATCCGTGAAGGCGAAGGTGAGTTCGCCGATGGTCACCTCGTCGCCTTCCTCGGCTCCGAGTTCGCGCAATTTGTCGATGACGCCGACGCGCTCGAGTCGGCGGTGGAGATAGCGGACCGCTTCGTCGTTGGTCAGTTCGGTCATTTCGACCATGCGGGCGATGCGCTTGCCAACGATCTTGAATCCGCCGCCTTCTTCTGGAACGACATCCCAGAATTGGTCGGTTGCAGCCTGGAGGTCTGGCGTCAAGATCACCGGGGTGTCCATCGGTTCCGCCGCCTTGAGGGCTTCTAGCATGGCGTCGAGTAGCCGTTCGGTGCCTTCGCCGGTGGCACCGGAAATCGCGATGAGCGGGATATCTAGGTCTTCGAACTGCTGGCGCATCTCGTTGAACTCGCCCGCCGGCACGATGTCGAGCTTGTTCATCGCGATGATGCGGGGGCGTGACCAGATGTCTTCGCTGTACCGGCGCAGTTCGGTCTCAATGAGGTCAAAGTTCTTTCGCGGGTTTGAGCCATCGACCGGGAACGTGTCAACCACGTGCACCAAGACTCGGCATCGTTCGACGTGGCGGAGGAATTGGTGACCGAGGCCGATTCCGTCGCTGGCACCTTCGATGAGACCGGGCATGTCGGCGATGACAAAGCTTTCGTCTCGGAACCGGACGACGCCGAGGTTCGGAATGATGGTGGTGAATGGGTAGTCAGCGATCTTCGGTCTTGCGGCGGAGAGTCGTGAGATCAGCGTGCTTTTGCCGGCGTTCGGAAGCCCAACGAGAGCCACGTCCGCAAGCATCTTAAGCTCAAGCTTCGCGAGGATTCGCTCGCCGGGAGCGCCTTTCTGAGCGAAGTTCGGGGCTTGTCGCACCGAGGAGGTGTAGTGCATGTTGCCCTTGCCACCTTTTCCACCCTTGCAGATGACATAGCGCATGCCGTGCGTCGCCATGTCGATAAGTGGATCGCCAGTTTCGTGGTCCACGATTACGGTACCGACGGGCACTTTGACTTCAATATCTTTGGCATCTCGCCCGCGCTTGTTACCCATGCCGTGATCGGCAGATTGGGCAACAATTTTCTGGGCAAGTTGTAGGTCGTAAAGGGTTCGCTTGCCGCGTTCGGAAACCAGAATAATACTTCCGCCCCGTCCGCCGTCGGCACCGTTTGGTCCGCCTCGGGGAACGTGCTTTTCGCGGTGGAAACTCACGGCTCCCGATCCGCCACGCCCGGAGATGAACTCTACGATGGCTTCATCGAGAAACATTTCTTCAGTGTATCGTGCTTGGACCCTCTTTCATTCGGGACAGAAGCGCTTTGAGTTCGGCACGGGCCGGTTTTCCGGTGCGGGTCTTCGGGATTTCAGTCACGAGGACTTGGCGTTTGGGGACCCATGCCGGGTGGGGTGGGACCAACTTTTCGAGATTCAATGGGGCGTCGCCTTCTAGAACGAGAACCAATCGTTCTCCCCAAGAAGTATCGGGCTCGGAGGATATGGCGAAGGTTCGGTTCGGAAATTCAGAGTTGAGCCAGGTTTCGACTTGCTCAGGATGGATCTTCAGGCCGCCGGAGTTGATGACGAGGTCTGCCCGTCCGCGCCAAATGAACTCGTTCGGGCCAGTGAGCTCGACGACATCCTGAGTCATGAGTGGCATCTCGTTTGCCCAAGGACAGTTCACGATCAGGCGACTTTGGTCATCGACTTTGATTTCGACGCTTGGCAGGGCGGTGTATGCCGGGCCGCCGTTCAGTTGGCGCAGGGCGAAGTGGGAAAGGGTCTCCGTCATAGCGAAGGAGTGATAGATGGCTCCGGGGTGGCCTGAGAGACGGGCTTCCAATTCGGGATCAATCGGTCCTCCACCGATGAGGATGGTTCCGAAGTCTTTCAATCGGTCCGGTGCACGTTTTTGAATCTCGTGCAGTTGGCGCGGGACAAGGGCAGTGAAGTCGAATTGTTCTTGCGAGGTGGGTCGGACGGGGATGGAACTTGGCGCACAGACGCTCAGATTTAGTCCCAATCCGAGGGCACGGACGATCATCATGCGTCCACCGATGGGTTCGGCGTCGAGGGCGAGTAACGCGCGGTGACCGGGCTGGAGTTGAAGAGCAGCGGCCGTGGCTCGAGCGGAGAGCATTGCCTGATCGATGGAGAACTCCATCTCCTTCGGGGTTCCAGTGCTTCCGCTACTGCGCACTTTCAGGACGGGAGAAGCGGTTCCGACGAGATACTCGACTTCTTGAACTGCGCGTGACGGCCAGTTTTGACCTACCTCGGCGAGTCCGGCAAGGAGCTCCGCGCGGTCTTGAAACGACCGACCTTCGAGCGTTAATGGCCAGTAAATCCAGGTAGCAGGTTCAAGTTCCATGGCTTTTCGGGATCGAAGGTGAGGCTTTGCCCCTTGAGGACGAGGGGGGACTCGATGTTTTCCACGTACAGACTTCCAGTCCCGAGGCCGTGAATGCGGTCTCCGGCGCGAACGGCGAGCCATTGGGCGAGGGCATTTAGGCCGACTCCGCTTTCTAGCGAAGAGGTTGCCCACCAGTAGATCCCGCGCTCCTCGGCCAGCTTGATCCAGGTTTCGGAGACAGCGAAGCCTCCGATGAGGCTGGGCTTGAGGACGATGCCGGCAGGACGAACGAGATCAAGCAGCTCGGCGGGGTTTGAACAGCGAATAAGCTCTTCGTCGAGCGCGATATCGACGGGAGATGACTCACAAAGGGCGGCGAGTTCGTGAGGTTGACCAGGGTCGATGGGTTGTTCGATGCTTTTTACGCCGCAGTCAGCCAACTGCTGGAGCTTGACGGTCGATTCGGTAGGCGTCCAGGCGCCGTTCGCGTCGACGCGGAGCTCGGCATCCGGGGCGCTCTGCTTGATCCAGCGCAGGATTTCTTGTTCCTGGGCCCAATCTGCCGCGCCAACTTTCATTTTTAGGCACTGGAAGCCGCGATCCAGCAAGTTTGAAACTTGGCGCTCAATCTCGTCGCGAGGTCCCATCCAGATGAGGCCATTGATGGCGAGTTCGGACTTGCCTTCGGTGAAAGCGCTGGGGAAGAGGATGTGGTCCCCTGCGTCTCGGTCGATCATTTCTTGGGCAAAGCGCACGGATGCAACTTCAGAAGGCTCATCTTTGCCATCGGTCCACGCGCTGCCAGCCGCTCGAACTTCGTCCGCAGTTTCTCGGCTCAACCAGTGCAGAGGACCGGCCTCGCCGAGGGCGATTCCGGCCGGTTTCTGCTCCGCTAGAATCCACGTCGGTCGGGAGTGGAGCACTCCTTTGCTGGTTCCAGCGGGCTTTTTGAACTGTAGATCCAGTTCAAAAAGCCTTCGGTCTCTCGCATTCGAGTTTGAGGCGGTCATTTAGGGGAACTTTGTGAACTGATCAAAGTCCGGGTCTCGCTTTTCGAGGAATGCGTTTTTCCCTTCCTTAGCTTCGTCCGACAGGTAGTACAGCAAGGTCGCGTCACCGGCGAGTTCCTGCAGTCCGGCCTGGCCGTCGAGTTCGGCATTGAAGGCACGTTTCAGCATTCGGATCGCAAGCGGCGACTTCTTCTGAATCTTTCGGCACCACTCAAGGGTTTTGGCCTCAAGCTGATCGAGCGGTACGACGCAGTTCACAAGGCCCATGTCGAGTGCTTCCGCCGCGTCGTACTGGTCGCAGAGGAACCAAATTTCGCGCGCTTTCTTTTGGCCGACGATTCGAGCGAGGTAGCTGGCGCCGAAGCCGCCATCGAACGAGCCGACCTTCGGTCCTGTCTGACCGAAGCGCGCATTTTCTGCCGCGATGCTGAGGTCGCAGATGACGTGAAGAACGTGTCCGCCGCCAATCGCCCAACCAGCGACCGATGCGATGACCGCTTTCGGCATGCTTCGGATCATGCGTTGCAGGTCGAGAACGTTGAGCCGTGGCACTTGGTCTTCGCCAATGTAGCCACCGTGCCCGCGGACGCTTTGGTCGCCGCCGCTACAGAAGGCCCGGCCGCCCTCGCCGGTGAGGATGATCACATCGATGTCCGCGCGTTCGCGGCAAATGAACATCGCATCGATCATTTCTTGAACCGTGTTCGGCGTGAACGCGTTGTGCTTTTCTGGACGATTGATTGCGATCTTCGCGACCCCTTCGAACAGTTCAAAGGTGATCTCTTTGTACGACTTGATGGTTTCCCAGGGCTGATGCCAAAGTTCGATGGTTTCGATGCTCATGCGGTTTCTGTTTCTCGGAGGAAGGTTAGGATGCGTCGGAAGTCGATGGCGGTTTCGGCGGCATCGGTAAAGACTTCTAGCAGGGCACACTTCGATTCGTTTCTGACAACGTTCCAAGCATGATCTAGCTCGGCCAGACTGTGCGCCGATTCGTATTGTAGTCCGTGATCTCGGGCGGTGAACTCCGCCGATCGTTTGTGGGGGGTCGTCCAGAATCGCAGGTCGTCTTTCCACTCGGTGGGACCATCAAGGGCACGGAAAATGGCTCCTTCGTGGTTGTTCAGCAGGACAATCTTGAGGTTCGAAGGCAAGATTTCTCGCCACAAGGCGTTGCGGTCATAAAAGAAGGATTGGTCGCCGATGATCAGCAAATGTCGCTCGTTCGGGGTGGCAAGGGCGTGTCCGACGGCGGCGCTCATACAACCATCGATGCCGCTGGTGCCTCGGTTGCAGCGGAACTTGAGACCGGTCGGAATGTCGGGAAGCAGGGAAGCGACTCGGACCGGAAGGCTGTTGCCTAAGTGAACGTTTGATCCTTCGGGAAGAGAGTCGACAATTCGACGAACGGCAGTGAACTCAAGCGAAAGTTCCATGTCCCACGCGGCTCGAATCCGTTGTCCAGCGCTGTGAATCGGTTCGCTCCACGCCTCGTTATCCAGCGCCTTGAGCGTGTGGGCCGAGATTGATTCAACGGGTCGACAGAACACTTCCGCGTTCGTCGAGCCGAGGTGAGCATGGGTGAATGACCATTTTCGGAGTTCGTGACGGAGAGATTTGCTTACGAACGGTCCGCCGGTAGTTACGATCAGGTCCGGTCGCAGGTTCTCGTTCTGCGCCAGCGCGGGCAGCCATGCCTCGGCGGGAAGGCGACACTGCGCGTGGCTCAGGACTTCGCCGATTCCGGTCGTCGGAAGGTGCTCTTCGCCGAGCCTTGGTTGGCCGTGAAGTAGCAGTGGACGCTTGAACGAGGAAAAGTCGATGGAGTCTTCCGAAGCTAGCGAAGTGAAGGACCAGTTGCCGGCGGGCACGCGGTCCCAATTCGTCGGGGTTCCGTAAAGGGGCTCACGGAACGGGATATTCAAATGAATCGGTCCCGACGGGCATTCCCGTAGCATCGCCCGAGCTTCACGGGCGCATCGGTCGACGTGCCAATTCCGAAGCTCGTCTCCATCGGCCAGCGGCAAGTTCCAAGCGCCGAGGGTGTGTTGGCCGAAAAGGCCAACCTGGTGAATGGCCTGATTGTCTTCTTGCCCAATCCACTCTGGTGGCCGATCTGCGGTCCATGCGACCAACGGGACGCGGCTGAAAAAGGCCTCGGCCATGGCGGGTGCGAGGTTTGCGGCGGCAGTACCGCTTGTAGTCAACACAACGACCGGAGCGCGAAACGCCTGCGCCATGCCAAGCGCTTGATAGCCGGCGCTTCGCTCGTCGACGCAGGAATACAAGTCCCAATCGGCGGTAATCAGGGCTTGCAAGAGGGGTGAGGACCGCGACCCGGGACAAACGACGGCTCGGCTCACCCCTTCTGCCTTCCAGGCGGAGACCCACTTTAGCCAGAAGCTAAGGTCAACGCTGGCCAACAATCACCGCCCGCAAGGTGTCGGCTTTCAGTTGGATTTCCTGAGCTTCTCGCTCCGGATCGCTCGAGCGAGTGATGCCTCCACCCACGAAGAGATCGACGGCATCGTCGTACCAGCGCAGGCATCGCAAGTTGACGTACAAGTGACTCTCGCCATTCAAAGCCAACGGGCCCCAGTAACCGGCATAAAGCTGTCGATCGTGCGGCTCTATCTGCCGAATGAGATTCAACGCATCTTTCGTCGGCGAACCGCAAACGGCGCTCGTGGGGTGCAATCTCGTTCTCAGATCGTCAGGAAGGGTGGTTCTTTCCGTAGCGTGAGCGTCGATGACGAAATCCGTTCGAAGGTGAACCACGGGACCCGCCGCAACCGCTCTCGGCCCGGTCTCTTCATACTCGCGAAGGCGAATTTGTTTGAACCGCTCGATGATGTGGCGCACGACGAACGCGTGCTCTTCGATCTCCTTTTGGCTCCAAGAGGAGTCGTCCGGGTCGCCAGAACTTGGCATCGGCTTTGTTCCAGCGAGGGCCATTGTTCGAACGTACCGACTGGCCTCCCAGCCTACAAGCAGCTCCGGGGTGGCGCCGAGCCAAAGACCGTACTCGGGAGTTTTGACCATGCTCACGAAGGCAGCAGGGTATGCGGACTCAAGTCGCTTCCAAATGGTGAGTGGGTCTTCTTCGGGAACCGTAAGTCGGACGGTGTCGCTCATCACGACCTTATCAGCGATCCCTTCGTGCAAGTTGCGGAGCGTTCGGTACACGCGATCGGCGTAGGTTGCGCCATCTTGCTTCTGCGGAGCGAGGTCGGGCGGAGTCGAGGCTTCTTCGCGGGCAACGATTTCACCTTCGGCGCGGACGAGTCCTCCGTCGCGCCATTCGGCATGGAAGACTGCCGGGAGGACATATCCTGGTTCCTCGTCAAAGGGACGGATGGCAAATCCGGTTCGGGCACCGATGATTCTGGGTTCCGCGCGGACGGGCTGCGGAGCCGCCATGAGGTGAATCACCTTCGAACTTGGCTCGCGGAACAAGGCAAACGACCAATGAGCTTTCTGAATCTGATCGAGAAAAGCGTCCACGGATGTTCGAGTTCCGGTTGTCGTCATGGTGTGATTACCGCCATCTGAATTCGGGCCAGGGCCAAGACGCGGTCTGGGGCGGATTCATTGAACATGCGGACATTCCAAAGTTGGGAAGTTCGGCCAGAAAACTCGCAGGTCGCGATTCCGGTGACCACGGTGCCGAGGGGAGCAGGGCGGACGATCTGGACGGAGACGTTTTGGCCAACCGCGTGCTGCCGGGGAAAGTCGATTCGGGCGAGAGCTCCGACAGAGGCAAGGGTCTCGGCAAGGCTAGAGTAGCCACCGCCATGAAGCATTCCGAAGGGCTGGCAAGTGCGGTCGGTCACGGCCATCTCGCCGGTGACTTCATCCGGACCGATGCTGCGAAGGATAATTCCGAGCGAACCGGTCAGGCCAGACTCGACGGCCTTTGCCACCCGTTCTAAGCTCCAATCCGATTCGGAAGTTTCCATCAAATTACCTGCTTGAACTTTCAATAATCCTCGAAAGTTCCAATCATTCTACAAGATTCTTTTCGGCGACGTTTCAACGCACTAGGACTCATCGCTTGAGATCGAGCACCGCGCCAGTTGAGTTCTTCGGAATCGGGAAGCCAAGTGTGCGGCAAAGGCTCGGCACGATATCAATCATCTTGATGTTCGGCAAGCGTTGGGCGCGGATCGTCGGCCCGGCGGCATAGAAGATTGACTGCATCTCGCGGCGGTACGGCCAAAAGCCGTGTACGCCGTCGCCGATGACTGTGTCGGCCTCGGTGACTAACGCCGCTTTGCGGGTCGAAGGGTAGTAGCCCGGCGCGACGTCAAAGTACAGGTCTCCGCCTGCCTCGCCGCCGAATCCTTGATCCACAAAGTCTGTTGCTCGCCAAACGCGAGGGAAGAGATGCACGCCCGTTTTTGGATCAACCGCCGCCAACAGCGCCGCTTCCGCACGGGCGAGAACCGCCTCACGCTCGGAGGCGGAGACAATGCCGCCTTTCCGGTCGGCTCCGTTGATCACGACGGCAAAGTCGGACCAGCCGGGGCAGACGGCTTGAGTTTTGGTGAGATCGATCTGACCATTTGTGGTCCAGGTCATCAGGTTTGCCCGCTGCAGCACGTCGTTCACGGCAACGTACTTATTGATTCCCGTCATGCCGTGATCGCTGACGACGGCGATGGTCGCGGATTTTCCGGCAGTGCGGCGAATGTGTCCGAGCCAGTCATCTTGGGCTTCGAAGACTTCGGCGTAGTAGGGCCAAATCTTCTCGGCCAGTTCGCGGTCGTAGGCGGGCGACTTCGGATCAAGGACTCCCATCCAGGTGTGTCCCGCGGAGTCGCTCATGGGGGTGTAATGGAACAGAACCTCGGGTCGGTACTTCTTCCAGCCGTAGTCGAAGCTGCGTTTGAGGAAGGAGCAGTCCAACTTGACAAGCTCGACTGCCCGCGCTTCGGCTTCCCCGGAACCACCTTCGTACAAGGTCTTGCCCAGCTGGCCACGCTCGTAGAGGGAGAAAGGCGAGTCGTGGAAACCGCCGTAGGCGCGAACGTAATCGTCGATGTTTTCCCTCGTCTCGGTCCCTTCGATTCCCGCAGTTTCGCGCTGTAGGAGTTCTGATTTTCCGGTTTTCGGGTCGAGGGAGAACAGGCGGAAATACACGAGGCCGAGCGTGCCCTTCACCCGGATTTCAAACGGCTGGCTCCAGGTTCCGATGTCACTCGAAGCTGGCTCGGGCTTAACAACTGATGTCTTGTCGCCTGTCGTGATTTCGACCGAATCGAAGCCCTCCACCATATCCTTCGGGTCGTCAAACGCGCGGAAACGGAACGTGACGTCGCCTAGCTTCAAGGTCTGATCCGTTTGCGAGGCTACGTTCAATAGCTTCGCCGGTGCGAGGGTGGTTTCGAACCCGCTGAACTCGACGAAATTCGATGCTTTTCCGCCGCCCGCTTTGAGTCGGGCCTGATCTGGTCCGGGCGGATAGGAACCGGCGGCGCTGAGCGCGACTGCCTTCTTGCCCGCGACGGCCATGGTCACCCAGAGGGGATCGGCGGTGTGCGCTTCGCCAGCGAATCCGCGTTGA
This sequence comes from bacterium, assembly GCA_027485645.1. GTDB lineage: Bacteria > Armatimonadota > Fimbriimonadia > Fimbriimonadales > Fimbriimonadaceae > Fimbriimonas. The sequence continues at coordinate 387,715 of JAIXQR010000007.1, read as the reverse complement.
GACTCCAGTAAAGTGTGGGCCGAGCGGGGCAGCAAGGGCACGACGTTGCCGGTGACGCCGTTTCGGCTCGGATCGGTGCCGGTGAAGAGGGCTACATGGCCGACGGCGGTCTTGCTAGGGAAAGGCGGGATGACTCCCTCCGCCACCGCACCGGTTTTCGCGATCTCGGCCAGATGCGGCAGGCGACCTTCGGCGAGCAGGCGATCCACCACCCAATCGGCGCCTCCGTCCCAACTGACAATGACAAGCGATGGTCCGGCCAGCACGGCTCCGATGAGGGAAGTGATCACAACAAAATTCTAGCGAGTTCTGCCACCGTATAACTACCTATGAAAACTCCGGGCGAGCAGGTGATCGAATCCTGGTTCGCCAAGGGCGGTTGGGAACCGTTCGACTTCCAGCGAGAAATCTGGCAGCGGTACCGAGACGGAGAGTCTGGGCTAGTTCACAGCGCGACCGGTACCGGTAAAACTCTCGCCGCGTGGCTCGGGCCGGTGATTGACGCCATCGATCATCCGCAAGACGGCCTGAATGTCCTCTGGATCACCCCGTTGCGCGCGCTGGCGGCAGATACGACGGAGTCGCTCCTCCGGCCATTGCGGGAATTGGGCTTGCCGTTAGATGTTCAGTTGAGAACCGGGGACACCACCACGGCCCAGCGCGCAAAGCAGGCCAAACATCAACCGTTTGCTCTCGTGACAACGCCCGAAAGCCTGTGTCTCATGCTGAGCCAAAAGGACCCGCAGGCGGTCTTCGGGAACTTGCGATGCGTGGTGGTGGACGAGTGGCACGAGCTAATGTCGAGCAAGCGCGGTGTTCAGACCGAGCTCGCCTTGGCTAGGCTCCGGGCATATGTACCGAATCTCCGAACCTGGGGGGTCAGCGCGACCCTCGGCAATCTGAGCGCCGCGGCGGAGACGCTGGTCGGGACTGGTGGCACGGCATCCATCGTCAAAGGGTTCTCCGGAAAGGAGATCATCATCGATTCCGTTCTTCCCGAGTCGATGCGGCGGTTCCCCTGGGCCGGGCACTTTGGCACGCAGATGATCCCCGGCGTGATCAAGGCGATCGAGGAAAGCGAGAGTTGCCTTGTGTTCACGAACACCCGGGCGATGGCGGAGATTTGGTTCCAGCAGATTCTCGACGAGAAGCCGGAATGGAAAGGCGTGCTGGGCTTGCACCACGGATCGCTTGACCGAGAGGTTCGGGAGGCGGTGGAGATGGGGATTAAGCTCGGAAAGCTGCGGGCGGTCGTTTGCACGTCATCGCTTGACCTTGGCGTCGATTTCTCGCCGGTGGATCGGGTGATTCAAGTTGGCTCGCCGAAGGGGGTAGCTCGATTACTTCAACGTGCGGGGCGAAGCGGACACCGGCCGGGAGCGGCCTCGCGAGTGACCTGCGTGCCGACCCACGCTTTTGAGATGGTGGATATCGCCGCCGCGCGGGAATCGGCGATGGCGGGGAAGGTGGAGGCACGGGAAGGGGTGATGCGCCCGCTGGACGTGCTTGCTCAGCATCTCGTCACCATCGCGGTTGGGCCGGGATTTGATGCCGAAGAGCTCTACCGCGAGGTGAAAACCACGCGCTCTTACCGAGACCTGACTTTGAGCGACTGGGACTGGACGCTGGACTTTGTGGTTCGCGGAGGCGAGAGTCTGCGGGCCTATCCGGAGTATCGGCGCGTGGTCCGCGGGGAGGATGGCCGGTACCGGGTGGAAGACAAGGACATCGCACATCGACACCGGATGAGCATCGGCACCATAGTCAGCGATGCCGCGATGACGGTTCGGTATCTTGGCGGGTCGGTGCTGGGGACGGTCGAGGAATCGTTCCTTTCTCGGCTGAAGCCAGGGGACAAGTTCATCTTCGCCGGTCGGCCCGTGCAGTTTGCCCACATCAAGGACATGACGGCCTATGTGAAGAAGGTTTCGAGCGTCCAGGGTGCCGTGCCAAGGTGGAGCGGCGGGCGGTTGCCGCTATCCAGTGAGCTTTCGCAGGCGATTCGGGAAGAGTTGGACCATGCGCGAAACGGGGAGCTTCGGTCTCCGGAAATGCAGCTTTTGGCGCCGATTCTCGAACTCCAAGCGCGCTGGTCGGCGGTGCCGGCCGAGAACGAATTTCTGATCGAGAGGGTGGAGAGCCGGGAAGGGCATCACCTGTTCTTCTATCCCTTCGAGGGGCGGCTCGTACACGAAGGGCTTGCCGCGCTTTGCGCTCACCGGATTTCACAGCACCAAAAGGTCACCTTCACGATTGCTTGCAACGATTACGGGTTCGAGCTGCTTAGCGTGACGCCGATTGATATTGAATCGGAGATCGAGCGCGGGCTTTTTAGTTCACGAAATCTTGGGCCGGACATTTTGGAATCGCTCAACTCGGTCGAGATGGCAAAGCGGCAATTCCGAGAGATCGCGCGCATCGCGGGCTTGGTGTTTCAGGGCTATCCGGGAATGAATAAATCGGCCCGGCAGTTGCAAGTATCGACCGGATTGCTCTTCGATGTCTTCAACCGCTTCGATCCGGAGAACATGCTGCTTCAGCAGGCCCAGCGGGAAGTGCTGGAGCGGCAGTTGGAACAGAGCCGGTTAGCGGCAGCCTTAACTCGGTTATCAGAAAGCGAACTCATTTTGACCGCGCCCGAACGCCCGACGCCGATGTCGTTTCCGATTTTGGTAGACCGACTTCGGGAAACTGTTACTAACGAAACCACGGCAGATCGGATCAATCGACTGGTCGATGAACTTGAGTTGGCCGCGAGTAGTTTGACCTGAAACGTAGACACCTGACGAGGTATAAGAAGGCATGCGCACGCAGTTGGCCGGGGAGGAAGTCGAGTTTCGGCCCGACGGCACGCTGCTTTGGCCAAGCGAATCAACGTTGTTCGTGGCGGATATTCACCTCGGAAAGGGGGCAAGCTTTCGATCGAAGGGATTGCCGGTGCCGCCTGGGTCGACGCTGGCGACTTTGGAGAAGCTTTCTTTGTCTCTGGATTCCGGCGTGCAGCGGCTGATTATTCTTGGCGACCTGTGGCATGCGCGGCAAGGCAAGACGGCGGAAGCGGTTGAGCAGTTTCTGTCATGGCGAAGTCGGGTTTCGGTCGAGATTTTGCTGGTCGAAGGTAACCACGATCGCAAATCGGGGCAGCTTCCGGTGGGAAGCGACATCCTGACGGTTCCGGACGGAGCCACGGTGGGGCCGTTTCGATTGCGGCACGAGCCAGAGCCGATGGATGAGGGTCATGTGCTGGCGGGCCATTTGCATCCGGGTTACGGCTTGGATGGCCGAGGCAGACAGAGCATGACCGTCCCGTGCTTTTGGATCACGCCTGGCGTGACGGTGCTGCCGAGTTTTGGAACGTTTACTGGCTGCAGCCGCATCCGGCCCAGCGAGAGTGACCGGGTCATCGTGACGACGGGAAGCGAGTGCCGGGAAGTGCCGATTTCGCGTCTGGCCGAAAGTTCATTCTGCTGATTTCATAATAATGATTATCAGAAAAGAGTCTCTAGCTGGACCGATGGTCATTTTGTAGGCTGGCGCGTCAGAATCATTCGAGCATGTCGCGGAATGTTCGGTTTGATGTGGCGAAAGGAATCGCGATTCTCGCGGTCATCACTATCCACGTCACCGGCAATCGGTCGCGGCAGATCGCCGTTGAAGGCAGTCAGTTTTGGTGGTGGCTACGATACATCAATCTGGCGGCGGCTTTTGCTGTTCCGTGCTTTCTGCTGATCAGCGCGTGGCTGTGGACAATTTCGCTTGAGCGCAAGTCCGATCTTTGGGAGTTCGTCAAGACGCGGTTTGTCAGCCTGGCCCATCCGTATTTGCTGTGGAGCCTGATTTACATCACGTTCCGGACGCGGGCTGGTACGTCGGAGCCCTGGCCGAGCCTTTCGCGGATCGGCTTTGAGCTGAGTTTCGGCAAGTCGGCCTACCACCTGTATTTCATGGTGCTGATTGCTCAGCTGATCCTGATCGTGCCGCTGTTCGCTTGGATTTTCAAGCGGTTCAAAGTTGGGTTTTGGGCAATGATGGCCTTTACGGTCGCCTTTGAGTTCGTTGTGTTGACGATCCAGAAGCAAACGCATCTGGTTGTTTCGTTTGGGAGCTTTGCGCTGGGGTACGCGCCGGTGCTACTGCCGGCGATTTGGTACGGCCTCAATCCCGCGCGACTCGAGTCACTTGTTGACCCCCTGAACTTTTTGAATCCGCAGGAGAAAGAGGTACTCGAGTCAAAGCTTGGAAAGGACGTCCACAGAGACGCAGTATTTATGCGTTTGATGCCCCTAGGACTCTTGGCGATTTCTTCTTTCGGCCAGTATTTTCGTGTTCACTCAATGCTTCTGGATAAGCGAACACTAGACGGCTCTTTGGTGCAATACGCAAACATCGCATACACATCAGGATTTGCCTGGCTGGTGGTTGTGCTATCGCTCTTACTTCCGTTTCAGCGCACCGTCGAAACTGGCCTAGCCTGGCTTGGCAGAAACTCCCTGGCGATCTACCTAGCCCATCCCGCCTTCCTCGTGGTTCTGACATCTCCGAGCGTCTCACGGGTGCTCCCGAAGGGCTACATCAACGTTCCAATTGTCTGGTTTGGCACGGTTCTGATCTCTTGCGGATTCGCAATTGCCGTCGAAAAATTGGGGCTAAACGGTATCCTCTTTGGCCAGTGGAGAAGAAAACCGCCCGTTCCTCCCACCGAAAATCCCTTGCCGGCCTCCTAGTCTTACTTGCCGCAGCGGGTGCTTGGGCGCAACCCAATCCGAACGGATCAGGCTCAGCCCTTCCCTACGTCCCTCGCCTGCGGAACGGGAGCATGGAGTGGGGCATTAAGATGCCGGAAGAATGGAAGCTCGTCAAAGGTGCGAGCGAGGGCGTGTCGTTGCGACGAGACGAAAAGGTCAAGGTTGACGGGCAGGCTTCGCTTCGGCTGATTTCGGAATACGGCGAAGGCTCGGTCGCCCAACGCATGTCCGCTGACCCCGGAACGACGTTCAAGATCAGTGGCCATGTGCGCATTGAAGGCAACTTGTGGACGCAGGTTTGGGTTCAGTACCTCGGCGAATCTGGTCAGCCGGTCGGCTCCATGAACTTGCTGGTGGTCGAAGGGCCGGTCGATTGGATCAACTTTGAGCAGGACGTGACGATTCCGGAGGACGCGCGGGAGCTAAAAGTCGGTTTCAACACCGTCGGACCGGGATCGATCTGGGTGGATCGGATTCGCTTTGAACCCGTGCCGGGAATGTCGCTCTCTCCCGAACTCGCGACGCCGCCGCCGATGCCCGAGCAGGACCCGGTTGAGCCATATCTCGGCCGGTTTCAGGGGGATACGGAGGTCTGGCTCTCCGTTCACGAGCGGCAGAAGCGCCTGATTCAAGCCACCAATCCGAAGGTGGTTTTCCTCGGCGATTCGATTACCGAGCTTTGGGACGAGCGCGTGTGGGCCCGGTACTTCGAAAAGCTGGGGGCGGTGAATCTCGGGATCCGCGGAGATCGGACAAATCAGCTTTTGTACCGGCTGCAGGACGGTCTTTTGGATGGCTTGACGCCGGAGCTGGTGGTGGTGGCGGTTGGGGCAAACAACCTGTGGAAGGACCAGTTTGGTGCCGAGCGGACCGGTGAGGCGGTGAAGCAGATCGTTGAAAAGATTCAGCAACGATGCCCGAAGACACAAATTTTGATCGTTGGAATCTTCCCTACGGACCGGAATCCTGAATCGGCGTTTCGGTACGTGGTGCCGGAGTTCAACAAGGCGATCGGAAAGGCGGCGGATGGACAGAAGGTACGGTTCGTTGACTTCGGATTGAAGTTCTTGGCACCGGATAAGTCGATTCCGAAACCGCTGATGCCCGATGGCCTCCACCTCGCCGCTCCGGGGTACGAGATTTACGCAAAGAACCTAGCGCCGGTGGTGTACGCCATTCTCAAACCGAAGTAACCGGTACCCTTAACGAAATGCTGGACAACCTGACCCGTCGCGTCGCCGGAATTCTCAATGGCCTTCGAAACAAGGGGCGATTGAGCGAAGCTGACGTGACCGAGGTCATGCGCGAGATCCGGGTTGCGCTTCTTGAAGCTGACGTTAACTTTAAGGTCGCGAAAGAGTTCATTGCCCGGGTGAAGGAAAAGGCGGTTGGCGAGGCCGTCTTCGCTTCCCTTACGCCGGACCAGACGATCATCAAGATTGTCCGGGACGAGTTGCTAGAAACCCTAGGTGGAGAAGGCGTCAAGTTCAACTACGGTTCGGAGCCTCCGACGGTGATCTTGATGTGCGGTCTTCAGGGGTCCGGAAAGACCACCACCTGCGCGAAGCTTGCCAAGTATCTGATCGCGCAAGGCAAAAAGCCGATGCTGGCCGCTTGTGACATCCAGCGCCCGGCTGCAATCAAGCAACTTCAGGTTCTCGGCGAGCAGGTCGAGGTTCCGGTGTACGCCAAGACCGACGGCACGAACCCGGTTCAGATTGCGAAAGAGGCCCTAGAGCGCGCGAAGTATTTGATGCGCGACGTGCTGATCGTCGACACGGCCGGTCGGTTGAGCATCGACGCGGACCTGATGGAAGAGCTAAAACAGGTCTCCCAGACGGTGAAGCCACACGAGGCATTCTTGGTTCTGGACTCGACGACCGGTCAAGAAGCCGTCAATGTTGCCGAGGCGTTCCACAACCTGATTCCGATCACCGGCGCGATTTTCACGAAGATGGACGGCGACACTCGCGGTGGTGCGGTGCTGAGCGTTCGTGCGGCGACCGGGGTTCCGGTGCGATTTATTGGTGTCGGCGAGCAAGTTGAAGCGCTCGACATTTTCCACCCCGAGCGAGTTGCCGAGCGCATCATCGGCATGGGTGACGTGCTTGGAATCATCGAAAAGGCCGAGGCGGCCTTTGCCGGTGAGGACATGTCGTTCGTCGAGAACAAGCTCTCGAAGGGCAACTTTGACTTCAACGACATGCTCCAGACCTTCAAGATGATGAAGAAGATGGGGCCGATGAAGAACATCCTCAAGATGATCCCCGGACTCGGTGCGCAGATCCCGGAAGAGGCGCTAGATCAGATCAACGGAGCCGATACGAAGCGCATTGAAGCGATCATCTACAGCATGACGGCACAAGAGCGAGCAAATCCGGATATAATTAACGGTTCGCGACGTAAGCGGATTGCAAGAGGCTCAGGCACAACGGTGGAAGAAGTCAACCATCTGTTGAAACAGTTTTATCAGAGTCGTCGAAGCATGAAGCAGCTTGGGCAGATGCAAGGCCGATTCCAGAAGATGGGCGGCGGCAGACGCCGATGAGCGGAAGCTGATCACCGAACCGAAAACGAGAAAGCATGGTAAAGATTCGACTGCGAAGATTAGGACAACGGAACCGCCCGTTCTATCGAATTGTGGTTGCAGAAAGCAACACAGGACGAAACGGAAAGTTTGTTGAGACCCTCGGCATTTATGACCCGATTGCTCAGCCAAAGCGGCTAGAAGTCAAGGAAGATCGAGCCCTCTTCTGGCTTCGAAATGGTGCTCAGCCAACCGAAACCGCGGCCTACATCTTGAACCGACTTGGCGTTCTTCCGAAGTATCTCGAAGAGCGACCTCAACACAAGAAGCAGTTCTCTTACCTCGACAAGCGAACGCCAGCGACCACGGCTACCACCGACGTTGCTGTGCCAGTTGCGGAAGATGCTGAAATCGCAGCCGCTGCCGCCGCTGAAACCGCCGGAGACGCTGAATGAGCTACGGACCTCTCGTCGAATCCCTGGTGAAGGGCGTCGTTGACAGTCCAGAAAAGGTGACCATCGAAGAAGAACTCGAGATGGGCACGCGAACTTTCCACGTCACGGTTGAACCAGATGACGTTGGTAAGGTCATCGGAAAGAGCGGACGCGTTATCAACGCAATCCGGTTTGTCGTAAGCGCCGTCGCCAGCAAGTCTCGCGAAAAGGCATACGTCAAAGTCGTTACCGAATAAATCAGCTCCGTAACATGCGAATAGGCCAGATCGTCGGTGCGCATGGCATTCGCGGACAGTTAAAAGTACAACCGCAAACCGAATTTCTCGAACGGTTTGCGGTTGGCACAAAGGTTCTCCTCGGTGCTCACTGGTACACGATTGAAACCTCGGTGGTCCACAAAGGCCGCCCCCTGATCACCCTCAATGGCATCACGACGATGTCGGCTGCGCAAGCACTCCAGTGGGAGTTCATCGATATTGAGGACTCAGAACGCCCAGAGCTTGAGGACGATGAGTTCCTCCTTAATGACCTGATCAATCTTAAGGTTGTGACGGTCGATGGCCGCGAGCTGGGTGAAGTCGACGAAGTGCTCAATACTCCGGCGCACGAGACGCTTGTGATCGGTGATTTGATGATTCCGTTCGTCGAGAACTTCGTTAGAGAAGTCAACTTCGACACCGAAACGATAACCGTCGAATTGATTCCTGGAATGTTGGACGACGAAGAGTCGGTCTAGTCCGGAATCAGGCGCTTGATTTCTTCCAACGTGTTTGCGTCTGCGGGCAACTTGTCGTGCCTCCACCTCGCAATCCGCGGAAATCTCACCGCGATGCCGCTTTTGTGCCGGCTGGATTTCTGAATTCCTTCAAAGGCCAATTCCATCACGAGCATCGGCGTCACCGTTCGCACCGGGCCGAACTTGTCTTGAGTGTTCTTCCGGACAAAGGCATCGACTTCCTTGATTTCGGCATCGGTCAGGCCAGAGTAGGCTTTAGCGACGGGGACCAGTTGTCGTTCGTCGTTCCAAACGGCAAAGGTGTAGTCGGTGTAGAGCGAGGCCCGCTTACCGCTTCCCCGCTGCGCGTAAATGAGGACGGCGTCGATGGTGAACGGATCGAGCTTCCATTTCCACCAGTCACCGCGCTTTCGACCGACCCCGTAAACGCTCGATTTCCGCTTCAGCATCAGCCCTTCGACGCGAAGATCGCGGGCTTGATCGCGAATAGCCGCAAGTTCCGACCAACCGTTGACCGTCTTGGGCATCGGGACTTCGACGAGTCCGGTGGTCTTGAGTTGGTCAAGAATCTGAACCCTGTCGGACAGCGGCCTCGCACGAAGATCCACGCCCTCGAACTCGAGAACGTCAAAGGCGATCAGGGTGACGGGAACGGATTGCAACAACTTCGCGCCCACCGTCTTTCGGCCGATTCGTTTCTGCAGTTCGGCAAATGGAAGTGGGCGTCCTTCTGACCAGGCCAATATCTCTCCGTCGATGACGGTGCCTTCGGGCAATCGGTCGCCAATGGCGGCGATCTCCGGGAATCGCGAGGTAATCAGCTCTTCCCCGCGCGACCAAACGTAGGTGTTACCACCACGCCGGATGACCTGCGCTCGAATGCCGTCCCATTTCCACTCAACGTGCCATTCCGAAAGGTCACCCAACGAACTTGCTGCAGCTTCGAGAGGATGGGCCAGGCAGAATGGATATGGCCGACTCAGATCCTCGCTGGCATCTTGGTCCAGCGAGAGAAGGCTTTCAAAGAATAGCGATCCGGCGGTCCAGTCGCCCATCAGGCGGTGACTCAACGTCGCTTGCGGCACGCCGCTTGACATGGACAACGCTCGCACGACAAGCTCTTGCGAAACTCCTACTCGAAATGCACCCGTGATCAACTTGTTGAACACAAGCCGCTCTGGGGTTGTGAGACGTTGCCAGCATTCTTGCACGATCCGACGCTGGTCTTCTTCTGGCTCCTTGGCGAGTCCAAGCAGGACGTTCTGCACCCACCATGCGAGACCTTCTTGATTGGTTTCTATCGGGGGTGGAAGGACAAGCGCAATCGTTTCGGCGAGATCCCCAACGGCGTCGTAGCACTCCGTGAACAACCAAGGGCTTATTCCGGCCGTCTCGGCGGCCCAGAGTTGGAACTTGGTGCTGGCGAACGGTCGCTTGGGTCGGCGCCCGGTGAGGAAGTACACCGCCCAACCGGCATCCTCGGCCGATGCGGTACGGAAGTACTCGACCATAAAGGCGACTTTGTCATTGGTTCGGTTCGACGAATCCAAGTCCAAGTAGAGCGTCGCAAAGTCTCTCAAGCGGACTCCTCCTGCTCGGCGGCACCGGCCTCGCTCGCATCCTGCTCTCCTTCCCATTCCGTCGAGAGCACCTCGGCCCATTTGCCTTGCTCGCGCAGATGTCGGACAAGGATGTTGGTGTAACCGTGGGTTGCCCAGATGCGCTCGGCGCCGGTCGCTTCGATTGCGCCAAGCAGGGATGGCCAGTCGACGTGGTCGCTCAGGACGAATCCACGGTCCATTGCCCGGCGGCGTTTTGCCCCGCGAACCGCCATCCAGCCCGACATGAAGGCACACGATACTTCTCCAAACCGCCGGAGCCAGGTTGAACCTTGAACACTTGGCGGAGCAAGGACGATGGCCTGAGAAAAGTCGAACCCTGCGGGCAACTCGCCCAGACGTCGCGTTTCCGGAAGCGTGATTCCGGCTTCTCGGTAAGCCTCGTTCATCGCATGAACCGCGCCATGAACAATGATCGGGCCCTGCTTCGGATCAAGCCCCGAGAGTGCGCGTTGCGATTTGCCCAGCGCATATCCCATCAGGATCGAGCACCGACCCTTTGCCTGGTTTTCTTGCCACCAGCCGTTGATGTCCGCAAAGATTTCCTCATCCGGCTGCCAGCGGTAGATTGGCAAGCCAAACGTACATTCGGTCACGAACGAGTGGCAACGAATTGGCTCGAAAGGGGTGCAAGTGGCATCGGCGGCCGTCTTGTAGTCCCCGGAAACGACGGCGACTTCCCCGTCCAGTTCCATCCGTACCTGCGCGGAGCCCAGGATGTGTCCGGCTGGGTGTAGGGAGACCCGAACTCCGTTTAGTGTGATCTCTTCCCCGTAGGCGTAAGAAGTGATATGACTCTCGGGTGATAGTCGCCTCCGGAGCACGCCTTCGCCTTCTCGTGAGCAAAGATAGTGCTTCATGCCCCATCGCGCGTGGTCCGAGTGCGCGTGCGTGATGATGGCGCGGTCAACCGATCGCCAAGGATCGACGTAAAAATCTCCGACCTCGCAATACAATCCGCGATCCGTGAGGGAAAGTAGTTTCGGGTTCTCGGACACGGCGAATGACATGACTTCTTGGGATACTACGTTAGCGCGGGGAATTCGAATATGACTTGGTTTGAGAAATTCCGCGCGTGGATCTGGCGAGCAATAGAAAACTCCGGTCCGCATAACCTGGCTCGGTTGGCCGGTGCCTTCAGTTTCTTTGCCGCGTTGAGTATCGCGCCGACTTTGGTCGTGGGTGTTTACGTCGCCGCGCAATGGTTTGGCCAACAAGGCGCCAACGAACCGATCCTTGCCCAGATTCGCGATGCGGTCGGAAAGGAAGCCGCCGACTATGTTGGCGAAGTAATCGCTGGAGCCAAGAAGCCAGAGAACGGAATTCTGGCTACCCTGCTCTCCTTTGCCATCACCTTCTTTTCCGCATCGAACCTCTTCGTCGCACTGCAGGACGGAGTGAACACGGTGTTCGGCTACACGATGAAAGGGCACGTGGTGAAGAACTGGCTCATCATGCGCGCGCGCGCTTTCCTTGGGGTTGTGGTTTACGGTGGAACGGCGTTGCTCTGGATCTTTGCCGATTCGGTTCTTGTTGGGCTCTCTCAGCGTTTTGCGGGGCCTGTAGGCAAAGTGTTTACGATGGTAAGCCTGCTGTCGGTGTTGATCGGGCTGGTGGGAATTTGGTTCCGAACCCTGGCGCCGATTGCGGTGAAGTGGCGAGAAGTTTGGCCCGCCGCCGCGGTGACCGCCATCGGAATTTGGCTCTGCCGGAACCTGATGGGCTACTACTTTGAGCTCATTCCGGTGACCAAGGCGTATGGCTCAGCGGGTGCGTTGGTCATTTTGCTGCTTTGGATTTTCTATACCGCCCAGATTTTCTTCTTTGGCCTGGAGCTCTTCCGAGCGTATCGCGAAATCTACGTTCTCGAATCGGAGCAACCTGCCGCATAATCAGACAGCTATGCGCGTGATGATGCTGTCTTGGGAATATCCGCCTCGAATTGTGGGAGGCATCAGCCCGCACGTCTACGAGCTATCGCAAGAACTCGTCAAGCAAGGGGTTGAGGTTCACGTTGTGACCAAGGCCACGCCGAACGCACCGAATGAAGAAGTCGAGGCTTCTGGCGTGCGCGTGCATCGCGTTGAGCTTGCCGATACGCCCAACGACTTTCTGCACGAGATTCAGCTTCTCAACCAAGCGACGGACCTACGGGTGCGGCAACTTCTCGAAGACTGGCGTCCGGGTGGGCAGCCAACGATCTTTCACGCCCACGATTGGCTCTCGCTGGACTCCGCTCGCGAGCTGAAGTACGAATACAAGCTTCCGATGGTCGCCACGGTTCACGCAACCGAGACAGGTCGGCACGGCGGCATCCACAACAACGTTTCGCGCTACATCCACGATCAGGAGTACTGGCTCACCTACGAGGCCTGGCGCGTGATCATCTGTTCGGAGTTCATGCGCGGCGAGGTCCATCGAACCTTCAACTGTCCTTGGGAAAAGACGGACGTCATCTTCAACGGGGTCAACGCGGACAAGTTCAAGTTTGATTGGACCGAAGAAGAGCGGCTAGCTGCCCGCGAGCAATATGCCGCGCCGCACGAGAAGATCGTTCTGTACGTCGGACGATTTGTCCGGGAAAAGGGCATTCAGGTCCTGCTGAACTCGGCTCACGCCATCCTCGCAGCCGAGCCGAACACACGGTTTGTGATTGCGGGCGGAGGAAATCGCGAGAAGTTTGAAGGCTTTGTCGATTGGTCGGGACTGCGGTCACGCATCCACTTCACCGGATTCATCTCCGGCCGAAAGCTGCTTGAGCTTTATCGGTGTGCCGACGTTGCTGTGTTCCCTTCACTTTACGAGCCGTTTGGCATCGTAGCCCTTGAGGCAATGGCCGCCGGCACTTCCGTCGTCTGCTCCGATGCGGGCGGGTTGCCTGAGGTTGTCACGCACGACGTCACCGGCACGACGACCTTCGCGGGTGACACCGCTTCCCTGGCTTGGGGTGTTCTGCGGGTGCTACAAGACCCAGAAAGAGCAGCAAGAATCCGCGAGCAAGCAAAGGCGCGCCTATCGACCGACTTCTCCTGGGCAAATCTGGCCACTCAAACCATCGCCGTTTACGAGCGGGTGTGGAGCGAATTTTTGGACAGCTACTGGGCCGCCGGAACGGTTTGGCCGGTTTCTCCGGGGGCCGAGGATCGCGCAAAGGAACTTCACCTCGAAGAAAAAGCCACCACTGGCGTTCCGATCGAACGACCATCCGCTCCGGTCAGCGCTGCTCCCGGGCTGTTGCTATCTGAAGATGAAGATGACGCGGACGACATTTGGTCGCCCGCGTTCTAGTCTCAAACGCGTGGGTACAGGTCGAGCTTGCGGAAGGTGACGGGGCCGTGGTCTCCCTGAACGAACAGCGGTCCAGGCAGGTCTTCTCTCGAATCTAGCGCACCACCGGTGATGCCAGGAATTTCGGCATTTTCGATCACGGTCTTTCCGTTCAGAACAACCGTGACAAATCGCCCAAGAAGGGTGATCTCGGCGGTGTTCCACTCATCGTGCGGATGCACTGCGTTCTCACTTGGGGTCAAGAATCCGTAGATTGCCGCGCTACTTCCGACGGTAGAACCGTGTCCGTGGTCATCGAGGATTTGGAATTCGTACCGTCCTCGCAGGTAGATCCCAGAATTGCTACCTTTCGGATAGCGGTACTCGGCAACGAGCCGGAAATCGCTAAACAGATCACGGGTGATGAGGTCGGTTCCAACGCCGGCATTCTCGAGGCCGTTCTCCGTGATGCTCCACTGATTGGCCCATTCTGGACTTCGTGGGTGCCAGTTGCTCAGGTCCGTTTGAACCAGGGAGATTACTTCACCCCAGACCGGGTTCTCGGTCGATTCTAGTGCCGGAGCTTTTCGACCGGACCACTTTACGATCTCGCCGCTGTCGTTGGTCGTTGTCCCGGCGATGCCGTCTTCCGTGAGTTCTCCAGTGAACTGCAAGTCAGTTTCGCGACCTTCGTACTGCTTTGGCAGTGCCCATTCAACCGTGCTTTCGGTGAGTGAGATCGTCGGAATGGGTCTTGCGCTTCCAAACCGGCCGACAAACCAGCCCTCTTGGGCGGAGAGTTCTACCCAACTCGGATAGTCCCCATTGACATCATGAATCGTTAAGTCCCAGCGGCCTTCAACCATGTTGTTAGGTTACTTGCCGTTCGGAATCCAGCGCACGGTGCCGTCCACGTACGCGGCGACTCGGCCCGACTTTCCATAGAAATAGCCCAGCACAGTTTCGGATGGCTTCTCGAGCGAACTGACGACCCCACCCGGAAAGGCCAGAACGAAATCATCCAGCAACGATGCCGTCCTCATGTACGGCTGCATTTCTGCTTTCCAGTTGCTGCCCGCCCCAAGCATCGTGTCGTGGTGGTCTTGTGCGTAGATCGCAAAGCCCTTCGCCACTTCCTTTGCACGTTCCATGAGAAGCGTCTTCTCGGCCTCTTCTTTTGCGCGCTCGAATAGAATCAGCGGCACGCGGGCGATCGGGCGAACGAGAATAACGCCTTGGGTCTGGAAAGCGACGGCCGTCAGTTGGTCGTTCGCCAGGGCGAGGGTGGCATCGCCGCTAATGAGTACCGACTCCTTCTCAGACTGCATCATCACAATGCGCGTGGCGCCGCCGGTCATGTTGACGGACATCTCTCGGCTGATGATTTTCGGGGCTGGATCAGCGTCTGGTGGAGCGATCGGCGGTTCAGTCTGATCGATCGTGAGCGCGCGACTTTTGCCGGTTAGAACGTTGACTCCTCTATAACTCGCGACTTCCGTTTGGGGCTTGCCTTGCTCGTCCATGGGTACGAGCGGGGAAAGAACCGCTTCGTCACGGTCATGAATGAATCGCACAAACGCTTCTCGCGGCTGACTCAATTCCGGACCGAACTGTAGCGACGCGTTGAAGCGGCGGACGGAGTAGGTCCCTTCAATACTTTTCATTGCGAGCACCGCGTCAGCGGAGTTCTTCAAAGGGTGAATCGAAGTTTCGGCACACTGCGTGAAGGGCGGTAACTCACGAACGGAGCCATCGGCCGTGCTCGTGAATAGTTGCGATACGGCTTCCTTTTGCCGGGAAAGGCAAAACGTAAGCGTGTTGCTGTTTCCCAACCACTGTGCGGTTGCCTGGGTCGTGGTCGCATCGTACTTCTTGATGCTCCACGTTTTGGAACTCGCGAGGTTCCAAACCAGGATTTCTCCTTCGAGCTTCGGAATCCCCGTGGGTTGCGGACTTGGATTGAACTGAGCCTCTAGAACTTCGCGCGTAATCGGTCTTGATGTCCGGTTCACCAACAGAAACTTGCCGTCCTGCGACCAGAGCATCTCTTTGATATCCCCTTCCGACACATACTTGGCCGGAAGGAAGAATAGCGCGGTCTCTTTGAACGGAAGAATCCAGTTGGTGGAACTTTGTGAGCGTTGTTGCGCTGTCGCCAAGGGAGCAAGGAGCAGCGCTCCGAGGACAAGAATCCTACGGACCATTCTTAATCCACTTCACATGACCATCTACATATGCCACGGCTCGACCACCTTTGCCGGGAATGTAGCCCAGAATGGTGTTTGCGGGGTCTTCAACCTTAAGCAGGTTCCCGCCCTTGAACGACAGCACGAAACCCTCCATCATTTTCGAGTTCTTAAGATATGGGAGCAGATTGTCTTGCCATTTTCCGGCATTGCTCGGCAATTGGTCATCATTGTCTGCGGCATAGATCATGCAAGCCGTGGCTATTTGCTTTGCATTACTGATCATCGCCGTTCGTTCCGCGGCTTCCTTTGCCGCAAGGAAAGCGGCCAGCGGCATTTCGGCCATTGGTCGAACAAACACCATGCCTTGGGAGCAGTAGGCGACTCCGGTCATTTGGCGATTCGGCTCCGCTCGGGTGACATCACCTGCAATCAGGGCGATTTCATCACCGGACCGAAATAGTGCAGGAGTGAGCGGCCTCAATTTTGCATCAACCGGAATGGCTTTCGAGTCTACGGACAGTTCAGTTTCGTCCGAGTCAAACAGCGTCTGGTATTCAACTTTCGAACTGATTCGAGTGGCACCAGTGAGGACATTAACGGCCTCGTAATAGACTTCTTGGCGTTTTACTCTCGCGTCGCTCGGAGCGGCGAGTGCGATCTTTCTGTATCCACTAAACAGAATCTCGGTTCCATTCTTCAGATAGCCGACTGGTTCGCTTCCGCTGCTCGTCGTAATCGGTCCGCCAATTTGTCCTGAAGAGGCGAATCGCATCAGCATCTTGCCTTCCGTCGGCGTGTTAATGCTGACGGCAATTTCTGCCCTTGTTGGACACGGCATGAAATCCATATAGTTGACTTTCTCGTCCAATTGAATCTTCTTAATGTCTCCATCGGCTGTGCTGATGAAACTCTTGGCAATAGCTTCCTTTCGAGATTGGAGCACGAAGAAGATCGAACTGCCGGTGCCGAGCCAGCGCCCGGTGTAATTCAACTCTTCGGCGTCGTACTTTTGGATCACCCGCGACTTTCCGGTTTCGAGCGAGAAGATGATCACTTCGCCAAGGTGAGCGGGTGGAGTTACGGTTGTGGGGTTTGAAAGGCTCTGCTGAATGAACTTCGGCGTCACGGCCATGTAGGTGCGATTCACCAAAAGAAACCGTCCGTCCTGCGACCAAGCCATGTCGGCACATTCACCTTCGGCAACAAACTTGGGGCTCAGGAGCATCCAAGCCTTTTCTTTGCCGGCAATTGCGGTAGGTCCTCCTTGTTGCCCAGCGGATGCCGAGCCCGCTGCGGCGAAAAGGGTTAGCAAAACGAATGGTCGGCAAAAGGCGGTTCTCATGATCTCGCTCCTCGCTAGGATAACACGACAAGGACGTATTCGATGAACCTTACAGTTTGCGTTCCATGAAAATTACGCCTTCTAACGGGTTGTCGTAATACGCTGGAACCGTTGTGAACCCGTTTCTTTCGTAAAGGTTTCGAGCGTTTTGGAGTCGGTCCAGCGTGTCAAGAACCATCTTCTCGTACCCAGTGGCGCTTGCTCGCTTGAGGATTTCCTCGACGAGCAGTCCACCAAGGCCCGATGACCTCGCTTCCGGTCGGACGAAAAGTCGCTTCATCTCGCAAACGCCTGCTTCTAAAAATCGAAATGCGACGCAACCTTCGATTTCGTCGTTAACCAAACCCAATAGCAGTTCGCCTTTTGGTGGGGCGTACTTCCCTGGCAAGGTCGCGAGCTCTTCTTCGAAGGATTGAAAGTAGAGATCGACGTCTAGCTCGGTTTGGTATTCCCGAAAGAGGTTACGAACTTCCTCCAACTCGCAAAATTCCGCAGGTCGGACAATCAAAGTTGAATCGCGGGCACCCATGCGGTAGTTCTCCCTCCAACGGTATCACGTTGGATCTCGCGTCCGTCGATGATGTCGGCTCCCTTTGCGCCGCCCCAACGGTGGTGGAACAGCCAGTTTTCCGGGAATCGCGTATAGTCGGCCTCAACGTTCACGGCGAGATCGAGGACGTAGGCAATGGCGTCATAGAGGCGCTTTGCCTCGTCGTCCGAAATGCTAGTGCCGAGGCGAGCTGGATTGATGCGAGCGTGATACAAAACCTCGTCGGCGATCCAGTTTCCGATCCCGCTCACCAGCCCTTGGTCAAGCAGGATGGCCTTAAGCGGGGCTTTTCGCTTCTGAATCGCGCGGGTAAGGATCTCAACCGGCAACGGTTCGTTGAAGGCGTCTGGGCCAAGCTTCTTCACACGATCGTTGGTTTCGGCAGATTCGCCCAGCCAGATTCGGGCAAAGCGGCGGGAGTCGGTGAAGGCAATCTGGCGTCCGTTCTCGGCTTTCATCAACAACTTTAGGAACCGAGGACGCCCGCTCTCTTCATCTAGAGGAGCCTCGCCGTGAGAATGGAGTCGGAGCGAATCTGCGCCGACTTCTCGAATCCAGCCAGCCATCCCAAGGTGCCCGAAGACGACGGGCGCCGAGTCAAACGTTAGCCAGAAGAACTTGCCGCGGCGATGGACTCCGGAAACGACCCGGTTTCGCAGGGCCGCATCGACCTCTTCGGTTGAGTGTCCCGAGCAGACGATCTCGTCCGGAACGACTTCGACATCGATCAACCGCTGCCCGACCAGTGCCGACGCCATCAGGCGTCGGACCGATTCAACCTCTGGCAGTTCTGGCATTACTTGAAGAAGTCAAAGTTCTGAAGCCGATCTCGAACTCCGGCCAAGAACTTGCCTGCAAGCATGCCGTCGATCAATCGGTGATCGTACGTGAGCACCAAGTGCATGATCGATCGAATCGCGATCATGTCGTCGACGATCACCGGCTGCTTCGCGATCGAATAGGTGCCAAGAATGCCAGCCTGTGGAGCGTTGATCATCGGCGTGCCAAACATCGCGCCGTAGGTTCCAGGGTTCGTCAGGGTGAAGGTTCCGCCCTGAACGTCCGCAAGTCCGAGTTTGTTTGCACGGGCCTTCTTTGCGATGCCGTCGAGGTCCTTCGCGATCTCAATCAGGTTCTTCTTGTGGCAGTCTCGAATGACCGGAACGATCAGTCCTTCGTCTCCGTTCTTGCCGAGGGCAACGGCGATTCCGATGTGGACGCCGTTGGTCTTCAGAATCTGGTTGTCTGGAGTGAGCTGCGCGTTCGCCAAAGGGAACTCCATGAGCGCCTCGGCGAGTGCCTTGATGAAGAACGGCGTGTAGGTGAGCTTGACGCCATAGGTCTCGAGGAACGACTCCTTGTTGATGTCTCGGAACTTGACCATGTTCGTCACGTCGCAGGCCGTGACGGTGGAAACCGTTGGAACCTGTGACGATCGGACCATTGCCTCGGCGATCATCTTTCGCATTCCGGCAAGCGGCACGAGCTCTTGCTCTGGTCCTGCGACGGTTGGAGCGACTACCGCCTTCGGCTCTGGAGCCTTAGCGGCCGGCTTGCTGGCCACCGGCTTTCGACCTTCGGCTAGGTACTTCTCAAGGTCGGCCTTGGTAACGCGTCCGCCTTCGCCGGTTCCGGCGATGCTGGCGAGTTCGGCATCCGAGACGCCGCTTTCTTTCGCCATCGACTTAACGACCGGAGTAAAGAATCGTCGCTCGTCGGAGCTGACTTCTGGAGCAGCAACCGGGGCTGGGGCTTCGACTGGCTTTTCGACGGCAGCTGGTGCGTCGGCAGGCTTTGGAGTACTTGCGGCTGGTACGGCGGTGCCGGCGGGCTCGATCACACCCATGGCGGCGAAGACTTGAACCAGTTCGCCTTCAGGAATAAGAATCTGCGTGAGAACACCGGATGCGGGCGACGGGAGTTCGGTGTTCACCTTGTCCGTCATGATCTCCACGATCGGCTCGTCTTCTTTCACGGTATCGCCCACTTTTTTCAGCCAGCGGCTGACGGTGCCTTCGTGAACGGACTCGCCCAATTCGGGCATCAGGATCTCAACGGACATAACCAGAGTTTACCGAGACAATAAAACTCATGGAAGGCACTTCGAACCTTTACCGAGTAAAACAGAGCGATGCCGAGGAAGAAGAGTCTCAGTCCCACAAAGATCACCACTTACTTGGCGTGTCCGGTGAAGTATCGGTACACCTACGTGGACCCTCGCGGCAAGCTGTATCTCCGCGCGAAAAGCTACTTCAGTTTTGGAACTTCCCTGCACCGTGTTCTAGAGCGATTCCATGATTCCGCTGACACCGGCGTCGCGACCACAGAAGAAGCGGTGGCGGCCCTGGAAGAGAGCTGGATTGATGCCGGCTACGAGAGCGCGGAGGACATGATGGACGCCTTCGGCGAAGGGAAAGAGATTCTCGTCCGGCATATTGCCGCCGAACAAGCTCGGCCGAAGGAGGGCAAAACGCTCTTTGTCGAAAAGACTTACCAATTTGATCTGGGACCTTTCGTTCTTCTTGGCCGGATCGACCGAATTGACGAAATTGAACCCGGCAAGTGGCGGATTGTCGACTACAAATCGGGGCGGGAGACGGTTACCGAGGAGGAGATTCGCAACGATCCGGCGATGGGCATTTATCAGCTCATCCTCAAGCGAAAATTCCCTGAGAATCAGATCTCTGCTCAAATCGTGGCGCTGAAGTCCAACGACCGGGCGGAGGTTTCGCTATCAGATGAAGAGTTGGCGCAAATGGAGAGCGACATTTTGAGCATCGGCGCGCAGATCCTTGCTTCCGACTGGGATGACGTGATTCCGAAGTGGAAGCCGCTATGCGAAGGGTGCGACTTCCGACCGCTTTGCTCCCACAATCCGGATTACGTGGACTCGATCCCGACTTCAGCTTCCGATTCGAACAATCTCGGCACCGGAGACTAGCTCCTTGGCCGTCGCTTTGAGTGCTTCCAAATCGGTGCTTTCCAACAGGCTCAAGAACCGATCGGTTTCAAACACCGCTCCCGTTTTTGCAAACCAGTAGGCCAGCAGGTAGGCCTGATCGCTGGGAGAGGTCGTCAGGGTTCGATCTGCCGAACCCAAAAACGGGCTAAAGCCGATGCCGTTCTTCCAGATGCCGTTGGCAAAGCCGAGGGCTCGCGTTCGATCCTCTTCCGTCCAGCGGTCGATTTCTTCTAGCAGCGCGGCCCGCCACGGTTCGAGTTCGGCCACGTTTGCCGGATCGGCCGTGATGCCCGCGAAGACCGGTTGGAAACCTGATGTCGTAGGGAGCCAGGCACATTCTTGAACGTAAGTCCAACCTTTTCGCTGGCGCCACGAGTGGAACAGCGCAGATCCTTTGCCTGATCCGAGGGCGATTGTCGCGAGCAATCGTGCGGGGCCTTGACCGCCCCAGGCGAATTCCGGTGCCTTCAAGCCAACGGTTGTTGGGCCGTAAGTATCCACATCGGCTGGTACAGAGGGCGCCTCTCGAAACAGAACGTTGCGCTTTTGCCAATTCCGCTCGAGGGATTGCCACATTTGAGTCGGTTCGACGGTGGATGGTGCGCCGGACACGGTGATCACCATCTGGCTTCGGCGGAAAACCTTGTTGTAGGTGGCTTCGATCTCCCCGATCGTCAGGGCGCGCCCGTCAATTTTGGCTTGGTAGAACCGGGACCAGTAGCCCTGGCCAATTTTTTCCTTTGCCGTGGCTTCCAGCGCGGCGATGGATTTCAGTTCAAATCCAGTTTGGTTGGTAAGCCCGAACAGAATGGAGAGTGCGGAGGAAGTGCCATCTCGCGGCCCGAGCAAGCTGATGCGGACGTGATCGGAGAACTGCGTGATTTCAGGCCGTTGCCCATCGAGCAGGTCCTGCATGGTGTCGGCGGAATGCCGTCGGGTGCCCATATCCATGGCGGCTATGGCAGCGGCCAGGGCTTTCTCTTCTCTCAGATTCAGTTCCGGGAGCTTGACCACGCACTCTACCGCCACCCTTCTCGGCGTCATCGACCGCACTTCGATCACGGTCGCTTGGTCGGCTTGTGCGGCAAGCACAAAGGCGAGCGAAAGGATCAAGACCGCACCTCGACGTTGAACGACTTCCAGGCATCGCGGAACTGTTCAACCGTGAGCGTCCGAAGGTTCTCTAGCAACGTTTCCGGCCGAAGTGACGGGGATTGAGCGAGCAGTCGACCCCGAAGTGCGGCGACCTTTGCCGGATCGGTAGTTTGAATCTCCACCCAGCGATCCACTAGCTTCTTCGCAACCGAAAAGTGGTTGTCTGGATTTTCTCGGACAACGATATCGACCCAGTTGATCGACTTTTCGTCGGAACCCACCAACACGAGTCCGGGCACGTTTGAAGGGCCGTATTGGAAGTAGGTCCCCGGAACAAGGTTCGCAATCGCAAGTCCGGCCGCAATACGTGCCGCCGTTCCTGGTTCGCGGAAGGAACCGACTTTCGACGCGATCACGCTTCCCCGCTTGGCCATCGTGTCGTTCAGCCCCCGCCGGTCTGCCTTAACCGTCACGGAGCTGACTGCCTTTCTGGCGCCAAGCAAGTTCTTCACCAACTCAGTTGTGGGGTCGATTTCGACGTTTCCGGCAACTACGAGGGCCAGGTTCTCTGGAGATGTCATCTCGACCCAGGTGTTTTGCAGGTCGGTCGGATCGGCCTTGCTAAGGACATCCGGGTTGCCGTACGGATCTAGACCGCTTTCGCCGAAGGCTTTGAGCCAGGCATCGGCAGAGAGCTGGCTAGATGCAGCGCGAAGGGCGAGCTCTTCTCGAATAATGTCCGATTCGATCTCAATGTCGGTCTTGCTCACCAACCGTGGACGCAGAACATCTCCGATAGCCTGAATGGCTAAACGCACCTGCGAGGGCTGACACCGGATACCAAACTTGATCGCGTCTCGGGTGGTCTCTGCATCCAGCAACATCCCCTTCGATTCCAACCGGTAGTCCAGCCGATTGTCGAATCCCTTTGCTTGAAAATGTTCAAGCAAATGCCGGTAGCCGTGAGTTGAGAACCGATCGGAGAACGAGGCGGAATTGACCCAAAGCTGAACCGAGACGTAGTCTGCTGCGGGCAGCCGCTCAACGAGGATCGTAGCCCGGTTCGGTAGCTGCGTCCGCAGTCGTGGCGGCTCGGCCTGCAGGGCCAAAAGAAAGGTGGCGGCAAGAATCAATGGAAGTAGCTCGCTCCGTTGATATCGACGACCACGCCGCTCAGGTATTTCGCTTCGGGCTTCAGCAGGAACGCCGTAACTTCTGCGCAGTCCTCGGGGCTAGCCATGCGGCCGAGGGGAATCGTTTCGAGGATGCTCGGCAATCGATCCTGCATTCCGTCCCGCGCCATTGAGGTGGCCACCCAACCCGGAGCGATTCCGCTGATTGTAATGCCCTTCGATGCAAGCTCTACGGCAAGGCTACGCGTGAGATTGATGAGGGCGGCTTTGCTGGCGGCGTACATCGAGGCGTTGGCTTCGCCGCGAAATCCGACTCGGCTTGCAACATTGACAATGTTCCCGGCGCCAAGGTGCTGAAAATCTGCGACGGCCGCTCGAATGAGCGCAAGCGGCGATTCAAAGTTGACGGCAAACATCGCCTTGCGGGCGGATTCGAACTCTTGTTCTGCGGCGGTAAAAGCGACCGGAATGTAGATGCCAGCGTTGTTAACGAGCGCGTGCACTTCCCCGTCCTGCGTTACGGTTTTCCAGAGCTGCGTCGCCTGCGCGGGGTCGGCTAAGTTCGCGGAGTAGATTCCGGAAGCCTGATCTCCTAACTCTACGGCGAGCGATTCTGCCTCGGCCTTCGCAGAGTTAAAGTGAACTGCAACCTGCCAGCCATCGGCTGCCAACTTCAGGGCAATCGCTCGGCCGATCCCCCGCGATGCTCCGGTGACCAAAACACGCTTAATCGCCACCCGAACATTGTACTTGGCAAAGAACTTTGCCTAGAAAGTGCCCAGATTGTGTCCGAATTCTCTTTACCGTCCACGCGCAATATCGTAATATTTTATCGCCT
Organism: bacterium; assembly: GCA_027485645.1. Taxonomy (GTDB): domain Bacteria; phylum Armatimonadota; class Fimbriimonadia; order Fimbriimonadales; family Fimbriimonadaceae; genus Fimbriimonas. The sequence goes on along the minus strand of JAIXQR010000007.1, from coordinate 364,257 downwards.
ATGAAATGGACTCTCGCGATTCTTGCTGTCACCACTGTTATGTCCGCCGGATTTGTTACCACTGGCGCGAGTCTCGAGGCGCCTGCTCCAGCCAAGCAAGCCAACTCAGTTCCGCTCAAGCCCACCTACGCGACTAATGTTGCGAAGATCATTAACGATCGGTGCGTACAGTGCCACCGCCCGGGAGAAGTTGGACCGTTCTCGCTTGTCAACTTTGAGGACGCGAAGAAGTGGTCGAAAATGATTGCGGCAACGACCTCATCGCGACGAATGCCACCTTGGAAGGCAAAGGAAGGCTATGGCTCTTTCAAGCACGAAAATCGACTCTCAGAAACGGAAATCGCAACCCTCAAAGTTTGGGCCGATCAAGGTGCGCCGCGAGGCGAAAGGTCCAAGGAACCAAAGCCTCCTACTTTCAGTGGCGGAGAGTGGACGCTTGGCAAGCCTGATGTGATCATTGAGCCAGACCGCGCCTATAACCTCGCGCCAGAAGGTGAAGATGTTTACCGAAACTTCGTGATTCCTACCAACTTTACCGAGCCACGTTTCGTCACCGCCATTGACGTGAAGCCAGGCAACAGCAAAGTGGTTCACCACGTGATCATGTTCCTAGACCAGCGTGGCGCTTCAGATAAGTTGGCGGCGGCAAGCAAAGACGGCCAGCCGGGCTACCTTGGTCAAGGTGGCGGCGTCGGATTCGCTCCAAGTGGATCTCTCGGCGGATGGGCACCAGGGATTCGAGCTGGCCATCTCAGCCCAGGTACGGCCTACCGCATTAACCCCGGAACTCGCCTCGTCATGCAGGTCCACTATCACAAGTCTGGCAAACCTGAGACAGACAAAACCCGAGTGGCGATGTACTTCGCGAAAGAAGCACCCAAGCGCGAGATGAAGTTAAATTGGATTTTCAACTTTGGAGTTAACATTCCGGCTGGTGAGAAAGCTTACAAGATGCGGAAGGAGTACGTTTATCGAGAGGACGTCACAATCCATCAGACCATGCCGCACATGCACCTACTGGGGAGGGATATGAAGTCGTGGTTTGAATTGCCCGACGGCACGATCAAGCCGCTCGTTCACGTGGACGACTGGGACTTCAACTGGCAGTTGAACTATGCCCTGAAAGAACCGCTCAAGCTGCCGAAAGGCACGAAGCAGATTGTTGAAGCGATCTACGATAACTCGTCGGACAATCCGCACAATCCCAACAATCCGCCAAAGCGAGTGACTTGGGGTGAGGAATCGACCGACGAGATGTTCTTGATGGTCACGGCTTACACCTTCGACAACCCAGACGCCACAGCAAACACCCGCCGAACCCGGCTTCAAAGTCTGCTGCAGCGTCCGCGTCGCTGAGGTTAGAACCCTCGACCGTTGAATGCGCGGTCGAGGGATTCCGTGCTCTCGTTGGTTCCGATCAAGCTTCGGATGGCGGGGTACGAAACGTGCCCATCTAGCCAGCTGATAAGGACTTTGTCCTTTTGGAACCGACCAACGAGTTGACCCTGACTTCCGGCGTGTGGAGCCACAAAGTTTGCCCAAGCCGCGGAAGGTGACGACGCACCGCTCGGCGGAACGATGCGATGGAACCCGACGTCAACCGTTGGACCAGGCCGTCCCGGGGATCCTGTATCTTTGGCCGTGGCTTCCGCGAAGGTCACCGTCTGTGCGGGTGACTCGAAGCTCGTGGCCGACTTCCCGGCGTACGATTTCGTGCCGAAGGCGGAGACGGTAACCGTGTTCAAGTACTCGGCGTTCAGGCCGTAGCTCGGCGAGAAGCCCATGTTGTACCAATACAACGACGACTGCTTGTTCAATCGGCCGCGCCCCTGAGCGTCGGCTTGAGTCGCGTCCTCATTCTTGTCGGCGGGACAAAGGAACAAGTCGGTGTTCTTCGTGTAGGGCTGGAAGAGCACGGGATAGAAGAAGAAGCAAGCGCCGCTCTGGCATGCGGTCGGATACTGGGCCGCGAGCGGCTCGGCAGGGTTAAAGGTGAGCCAGCGAAGCGGCACGATCACGTCATCGTAATCTCCAATGTAAAGGACGGTCGCAGTCCCGATCTGCTTCATGTTCGACAAGCTTGCCGTCTTCTTTGCGGCGTTCTTAGCTTGAGCAAATACGGGGAAAAGGATCGCCGCCAAGATGGCGATGATTGCGATAACGACGAGGAGTTCGATGAGGGTAAAGCCGGTTCTGCGACCCATGGGTAGAACTATGAGGTCTGACCCAAAGTCATCTTTGCCAAATTTGATGATGAGCCTGGCGATCCGTTGATTCTGCGCTTGCCAAATATGATGGTAGAAGAATCGTCAATTTTGCGAAAGCACGATTTTTTGCTAGGTGACGGCGGTTTGATCAATCTGTTGATTTCCCCGCGACGCGCGGGCTAGGAATCATTGATCGCCCGGCGCATCTCTTTCACTTCCTCGGCGAACAAGTCGGTGTTTGCCCGAAGGGTCTCGTTTTCTGAAACCTGCACCGCAACCCCGGCGATAAAGAGAATCGAAGCCCCAGCGATAAGCGCGGCAAGGGGTCGCGTTTTCAGATGCTGCATCGGCAAGGAGACCACGATGAGCCAGCCAACCGCAACGAGTGGTCCGAAGTTCGGCTGGATCGCAAGGGACGTCACAACAAGCCCAAAAGATAACGCGGCCACCGCGCCGGGAAGGATCAGGTGCTTGAGGAACGGAACAAATGACATCGCCAGCAATAGTCCCGAGATGATCCACACGTCACCAATTTGCCCAAGCGCCGGACCGCCGAGTAGAAAGAGCACACATGTTCCGAGTGCGACGTAGACGCTTGCTCTCGGGTGCGGAATCGTCACAGCTAAGACTGCCGGGGCGACAAGAACCACGCTAGTCCAAAGTAGCGCCTCGGTGAAACTCTGCATTCCGGAACGGATCAGCAGAAACCCTGCGATGATCCCATAAGGGGCAAGGGTGAGCGTTGGTTCTAGTGCCTTCGGGCGTTCGACGAAGGTTCGAATCAACCCTGCGACGGCTACAACAACGAGGAGCACTGCCGCCGCAATTCCTGCTGGTGTCAAGGGGAGTCCAAGTGGATTTGTTTCGAACGGGTTGACTCGACCGCTATTGAGTCCTTTCTTAGCCTTCATCAGATCGTCAACCATCGACACGGCCACGGGATGAGCATCTTTGAATTTGGCTGCTTGCTCGCGAAGATATGGAAGCCGCTTGTCCAGCGGACCGATCGGATTGGACGTTGAAGGATCTACCGCAATTGCAATGTCCATCGCGGTGACGGCAACGAGGATCTCAATTGCCGTGTCGGCGTCGGAGTACATACGATGCGCAATACCTAACCACTCGACCCGGCGTGGATCGCTTCGTGGGGCTCCTTTCAATTGGGGTTGTTCGACTTGGCGCAATAGGGAAAGATGCGGCAAAGCGATTCCGTAATAGGCAAATATCCTCGCGGCTTCCCCGTCATATGAATGCCTTTCTAAGTAGGTCTGCCAGTTTCGCTCGGCTTCGGCTTGAACGTAGCTTGTGTAGCTGGTACGGTTGGCGGCTAGCTTTCGATACTGATTCACTCGTTTGGTGTCGGATGCCCCCTCCAACGCGAACATTGCGAGTAATGGAAACAGCATGTTGTCGGGGGCCTTCTCGGCTGCTGAATCTAATTCCTTAACCAATCGCTCACGTAACTGGCCGGGAATCTGACGGTTTCCTTTCCCGAACATCGCGGCCAAGTCACCCGCCCCGTTCCGGGAGAAAATGCCATCAGACACGGGATCATCGGACTTGCTCATCAAGTTTGCCGTGCGCTCTAGCGATTCAAATCCACCGCTTTCTCGACGGGTGAAATTTGCAAACTTCGCTGATAGCTCTCGCCGGATTAAGAGTTGGCTCGACGCAAAGGTCTCCTCTAACGCTGAAAACTCACCTCGTAGAACCGCACTTGTCCGACGCATGATCCAAGCCGAACTCGGATTCAGGCACACAGCAAGAAACACGGCAAAAGCGGCAATAAGCGAATACCGCAACCAGTCTCTTTCGGACAGCTTCACTCCCGTACCTCCGACTCAAGTGATGCCAGCGGTTCGAGTTGTCGACTCAGAACAGACGTCCAAGCGAAGCTGGGTTGAACGGCAACAGCGGTCCAGGTTGGTGCGCTCGTACACACCCACGCTAGAACAAAGGCTGTCATCCAAACTGAAATTTCTCGCACGGTTCGGCGCTTTTCGAGCGACGGAACATCAAGATGCGCCAACCGTGCCGGCACTTCGGCCTCATGAAACTGCTCGTAGAACCCCTTCAGCGGATCGCTCATTTCGCCTCCCAAGCATCGCGAAATCGTTCACGTGCGGTACTCAGCCGCGAGGCTACGGTTCCGGCAGGAATTCCCAGGGTGTCGGAAATCTCTTGGTAGGACAGCCCTTCAAAGTAGGAAAGCGAGAGGATCGCGCGGGAATCGGCCGGAAGCGATTGCAAAACCAGACGAACATCGACCTGCTCACCAAACACTTTTGCGTCCTCAACTTCCGGCAGCTCAGCTGAGCTGTGAGCTTTAAGCACCGTGATCGCACGTCGCACTAGCACCTGCCGGCAGAACGCCTTGAGATCGCTAACCTGGGTCAGCTTCTTGGTTGATCGCCAACATCGAATCAAAGTTTCTTGAACGGCGTCCTCTGCCAGATCAGACCGCTGGGTAATGCTGAGGGCTAACCGATACATACACGGCCGCTCGTTCTGCAAGAACGCACTGACGACCTCCTCAGACCGCTTAGCCCTCGCAAAGAGTCCGGATACGGCATGCACTGCCTGGGTAACTACCGACATAAGAACTGCTCCACGTACTCTAGACCCGAGAACCGGCAAATTTCTTCAACAAAAAAGGCGAGCCCCATTTTTGGGGCTCGCCTTCAGAGTTTTAGCGTCTCACTTCTCGCGAAGTGGGAGGCCCATGGCCTTCAGGAAGGCTCGGGCTTCTTCGTCCGTTGCGGCGCTGGTGCAGATGATGATATCCATACCGCGGATTCGGTCGAAGGTGTCGTAGGAGATTTCTGGGAAGACCAGCTGCTCTTTCAGACCCATGGCGTAGTTGCCGCGGCCGTCAAACGACTTGGGCGAGACGCCCTGGAAGTCTCGAATTCGCGGGAGAACCACGGTGACCAGTCGGTCGAAGAAGTGGTACATGTTGTCGCCGCGAAGGGTGACTTTGCATCCAACCTTCAGGCCCTCTCGGATCTTAAAGTTCGAAACAGCTTTCTTGGCCACGGTCGAAACGGGCTTCTGACCTGCGATCAGGGCCATGTCTCGCATGGAGTTCTCGAGGTGCTTCGGATCCTTATCCGATGCGCCGGTGCCCATGTTGATCACGATCTTTTCGAGTCGTGGAACCTGCATCACCGACTTGTACTTGAACTGCTCGCGCATCTTAGGCACGACTTCGTCCTTGTACTTAGCTCGGATTCGTGGCTTCGGGAGGGATCCCGCAACCAAAGTTGACGTATCTTCTTTTGCTTTTCTTGCCATTGTTCTTTGCCTGATTGCTGACCAGGCCCTACTTTGTTATCAGGCTTCGCCAGGAAGCTTTTGGTCGGGGATCAGTTCGCCCGACTTCTTGCCGTAACGAAGGATCTTGCCATCTTCGACGCGTCGGCCAACTCGAGTTGGTTCGTTCGTCTTAGGGTCCAGGAGCATGAGGTTGCTCACGTGGATTGGCATTGGAATCTTGACTCGAGCCGATCGCTCTTGCTGAGTCTTCGCCTTTCGGTGCTTGATGGCAACGTTAAGCGGCAGCGGCTGCTCTGGGTTCTCGGCGTTCTCCTTGAGGATGATAGCCTTCTGTTCTCGTGGCGAGATCGCCGCGATGAAACCGGTTTCTCCCTTATCCTTCCCGGCGATGACAACTACCTTGTCTCCGCGTCGAAGTTTAAGCTTGATCGGCTTCTTCTTCATTGCCTTAAATTCTGCTTTGGTTGGCATGTTTACAGCACCTCCGGTGCCAGCGATACGATCTTCATGAAGTTCTTATCGCGAAGTTCTCGGGCCACTGGTCCGAAGATTCGGGTACCTCGTGGTTCCAGGTTTGCGGGGTTGATGACAACGCAGGCGTTCTCATCGAATCGGAGGGTGCTGCCATCTCGTCGTCGAACCGGTCGCTTGGTGCGAACGATTACGGCCTTGATGACTTCTCCCTTCTTAACCGGCATGTTTGGCGTTGCGACCTTAACGGAAGCAACGATTACATCGCCGATTCGGCCATATCGTGGCTGGGAGCCCTTAAGGACGCGGATGCACATGACATCGCGTGCGCCACTGTTGTCGGCGACTTTTAATCTTGTAAATTGCTGAATCATCGGTTTGCTCCAATTCCAGAGGCCGTCTCGAGCAATCGAGGTGGGCGTGGTTGGTTTGGGGCCAAAGTTGGCCCCGTTGGGTTACTTGACCTTCTCGAGGATTCGGGTAACGCGCCATCGCTTTTCTTTCGAAAGCGGACGAGTTTCCATAATCTCGACAGTGTCTCCTTCGTCGCAGCCCAGCAAGTCGTGAGCCTTAAATTTCTCGGATCGGATAACGACCTTGCCGTACAGCGGGTGCTGCACACGTCGGGTGACACGGACTACGGCCGTCTTCTCCATCTTGCTAGAGGTTACGATGCCTCGGCGGACTTTACGTCGGCCTCGCTCTTCCGTAACTTCCGCAACCTCAGTGGTTTCTACCTTTGGGGTTTCTTCAGCCATTCGCATTTCCTCGCTTCTTCTCGGTGATGATCGTCAGCATCCGAGCGATGTTGTGTCGTCGGGCCTTCAAACTGGTCGTATCGGTGACGCGCCGGAAAACCAGGTCGCGGCGAGCGTTGTACAGGTTGATTCGCTCTTGGCGAATCAACTCTTCAAGCTCTGGAACCGACTTCTCTCGGAGATCAAGTGCTTTCGTTTCTTTCATTCTTCGGTGTTCTCCGTGGTTTCCGTCGATTCAACCGACTCGTTGATTTCCGTAGCTTCTACGGCTTCCAAGATTTCGGTCGGGAACGCGGTGGCTTCGGTTACGTTGACGTCGGTCACTTCGAGTCCAAGCGGTTCAGCTTCAACGACTTCTGCCGTCTTGACTGCCTTCAAGGTTCGCTGTCCGCCGCGCATTGCCAGATCCTTGGCCATATCGGCCTTGGTCATGAACTTACAGCGCATTGGCAGCTTGAAGATCGCAAGTCGCATAGCTTCCTTGGCAACTTCAACCGGAGGTCCGGACATTTCGAACAGGACTCGGCCTGGCTTCACGACGGCTACCCAGCCTTCGATCGGCGCCTTACCCTTACCCATTCGGGTTTCGAGTGGCTTCTTGGTGTAGGACTTATCTGGGAAGATTCGAATCCAGACTTTTCCGCCTCGCTTGATGTGGCGGGTCATGGCAATTCGAGCGGCTTCGATCTGTCGGCTAGTGACCCACTGCGGATCCTGCGACACGATCGCGTACTCGCCGAAGGCGATGGTGTTACCGCGATTTGCCCGGCCGCACATGCGTCCTCGGTGCATCTTTCGTCGGTTACCTTTAACTCGCTTTGGCATTAACATTAAGCTTCACCTCCAGGATTTGCAGCAGGTGCTGCACCTTGGTCTTGGGCTGGCGCGTTCTCGTCTCGAGTTCGCGAGAACGGACGTCGCTCTCGGTCGCCGTCTTCTCGTCGAGGTCGTCGCTCGCGTCGCTCTTCGCGTGGACCTTCTGCGATTTCTCGCATGCGTCGCTCAGGAAGAACTTCACCCTTGTATATCCAAACCTTAACGCCGACCGTTCCGTAGATGGTCTTCGCGACGGCAAGGCCGTAATCAATATCGGCTCGAATCGTGTGAAGTGGAATCTTTCCGAGCTTGTCGCCTTCCGATCGGGCAATTTCCGAACCGTTCAATCGACCGGAGATGAGAACCTTGATTCCTCTTCCGTTCATTCGGGTGACTCGGGTCATTGCCTGTCGCATGGCTCGTCGGTGGCTAACTCGCTTTTCGAGCTGAGCGGCGATGTTCTCCGCAACCAGCTGAGCGTCGAGTTCAGGCTGTCGAACTTCGGTGACGTTCACCTGAACCATGCTCGTTGGGTCGCCTTGGCGAACCAGCTTGTTCAGGATGAAGGACAGTTCGTCAATTCCCTTTCCGCCTCGGCCGATGATGGCGCCAGGTCGAGAAGTGAATACGTTCACCTTAACTCGGTTAGCTGCTCGCTCAATCTCGACTCGGCTAACGATGCCAAGACCGGTTCGCATCTTGATGAATTCACGGATTCGGTGATCCTGCAGAAGAGCGGCGGCATAGCCTTTCTTTCCGTAGTACCAGTTCGAATCGAAACCTCGAATTACGCCGACGCGAAGGCCGACTGGATGGATTTTCTGACCCATTACTTGTTCTCTCCTTCTTCGGTCGGCGCGGATGCGGCTTCGGTGGTTTCAGCGGCGGCTTGCGTCACTTCGATGGATTCCACTGCATCCGAAACTTCTTCGCTAGTGACTTCTGGCGTGGTGACTTCTTCGACGACTGGTGCTGCGACAGCTTCTGGGGCTGCTGGTGCAGATCCCTTCTTGCCACGCTTGCCGGCCAGAGTTGGTCGTGGTTTCGCCTTGGTACCGTGCGGTTTCACGCTCTGCTCGCCTTCGTAATCCTCAACCGTAACCGTGATGTGGCTGGTCTTCTTAAGGATTCGATTGCCTCGACCCATTGCGCGGGCCTGCATTCGCTTCATGTGCGGACCTTCGTCTACGGCAATGTTCGAAATGCGGAGCATGTCGGGGCTAACGCCGTGGTTTTCCTGGGCATTGGCCATAGCCGAAACCAGGACCTTGTGAAGAGCTTTCGCACCCTTGCTTGGGTGGAAACGAAGCTTGTTTGCCGCAAGCGCTGCGGGCGCTCCTCGGACTTCTCGGGCGACGAGCCGGACTTTTCGTGGCTGTACCCGGACAAATTTTGCAACTGCTCGAACTTCCATGATTTACCCTCCCCTTAGCGGAGTTTCACTCCTCGCTCTGGGAGGCCGCCTGCGTGACCCTTATAGGTTCGCGTTGGCGCAAATTCACCGAGCTTGTGGCCGATCATATTTTCGGTAACAAACACGGGCACGTGCTTCCGTCCATCATGCACCGCGAATGTGTGCCCAATGAAATCGGGGATGATTGTCGATCGTCGACTCCATGTCTTGATGAGTCGCTTTTCGTCCTTTTCGTTGAGCACGATCACCTTGTTTAGCAGGTGATCATCAACGAAGTAACCTTTCTTTAAACTTCTTGCCATATTCCTCCGTTATTAATCTCAGCGGCGAATTTACTGCTGAGACAAGTTAATCGGTGCCAAATCCCGAAACTCGGTCGGGCACAAACAGGAATGGTACCCAACCTTGTGGGACTATTGCAAGGTTCAATTTCGAACGGCTCTTGGCGCGGTTTACGGTTGCTTCATCCGCTTAGCCTAATCCGGAAATATCAGAAAACGGACCTGAATAAATGAAAGGTGGGGGCTACGATTACTCGCAGCCTCCACCTTAGTTTTTGCGACGTTACTTCTTGTCGCGGCGTCGAACAATGAACTTGTCCGTTCGCTTGTTGCTTCGGGTCTTTTCACCCAAAGACTTGTTGCCCCATCGGTCAACTGGACCTTTCTTACGTCCAACTGGCGACTTGGCTTCACCACCACCGTGTGGGTGGTCTCGTGGGCTCTTTACAACACCACGAACGTGTGGCTTTCGGCCGAGGCCTCGAGCTTTACCGGCTTTACCCAGCGCTTCGTTCTCGTGCTCTGCGTTACCTACTTCACCCACCGTTGCTCGGCAAGTGTTGTGGACCATTCGCATTTCTCCGCTAGGAAGTCGAAGAGTGACGTACATGCCTTCCTTCGCCATAACCTGAGCAGATGCGCCGGCGGATCGAACCATTTGGCCCCCCTTGTTTGGCTGAAGCTCAACGTTGTGAACCAGCGTTCCCAACGGAATGTTCTTCAACGGCAGTGCATTGCCCGGCAGAATGTCTGCCTGTGGGCCGCTCTCAACCAAGGTGCCAACTTCCAAGCCCTTAGGGGCGAGGATGTATCGCTTTTCTCCATCAAGATAGTGAAGAAGAGCAATTCGGCAGGTTCGGTTTGGATCGTATTCGATCGCGGCGACCTTCGCCTTCACTTCATCCTTCGTTCGCTTGAAGTCGATGATTCGGTATCGCTGCTTGTTACCGCCGCCACGGTTGAACGACGTGATTCGTCCGAAGTGGTTTCGACCACCAGATTTAGGCTTAGCTTTCGTTAAGCTTTTCTCTGGCTTCGACTTTGTGACTTCGGAGTAATCCGCGCCGATCATATGGCGTCGGCCAGGCGATGTTGGTTTGTACTGTTTGGTCGGCATCTTAGACTCCGTAGTCCTCCAGCAACTGCCCCTTCTTCAAAGTAACGATTGCCTTCTTTCGGTCTGGCTCGTAGCCGGCACTCTTTTGGGAGCGGCGTCGCTTTTTGCCGAGAACGGTCATGGTTCGTACGCTCGTCACTTCGATCGAGTTGTCCTTCTGGCGACCATCGTTGTAGATGGCTTCAATCGCTTTCTTGATCTCAATCTTGTTCGCGGTGTGCTGAACAATGAAGGTGTATTTGCGAACCAGTTCCGCTTCGTCTCGGATCTTAGGGTCGCCGTAGCTCAACTCAACCGACTTCTCGGTGATGTGAGGCTGAACGATGATTTCGTAAGGATTTTTCACTTAGCCCAAACCTCCTCGATTCGATCGAGAGCTGCCTGTACGATGATGATGTTCTTTGCGACCATCAGATCTCGGGCGGAGAACGCTTGGCTCTTTTCGCTCTGATCGACGGTTGGTGCCGTTCGAACTTCAACGTTCTGCAGGTTTCGGAAGCTCTTGTAGGTGGCTTCGTCGTACTGCGGAAGAATGATGAGGATTCGTCGTGCGCCTTCGAGACCAAGGTTCTTCAGGAATGCCGTTGCATCCTTGGTTCGCGGAGCATCAAAGACCAACGAATCGATGATCGTGACGTTTCCAACTTCTGCCTGTGCGCCAAGAACGCCAAGGATCGAAGCTCGTCGCTCCTTCTTGTTGACCTTCTTTTCGTAGTCGCGAGGCGTAAGAGCGAGGGCCATACCACCGTGGGCATAGTGCGGAGCTCGGATGGTTCCCTGTCGGGCGTTACCGGTCTTCTTCTGCTTGTACGGCTTTCGACCACCACCGCGAACTTCACTTCGGGTCTTGGTCTTCTGGGTGCCTTGTCGCTTGTTGGCTTCTTCGGCGACCACGACTCGGTGGAGCGAGGTCATGCTGATGCGGACGGTTCCGAAGTTTGGCGAGAGAGTTCGCTTGCCTACTTCTTTGCCATCGCGGCTTTTAACAATCAGTTCTGCCATTAGTTGCCCACCTTGTTGATGGTCACGAGGGCACCGTTTGGTCCGGCGACGCTTCCGCTAACCATGATCAGGTTTCGCTCTGCATCGACCTTAACGACCTTGAGTCCCTTCTGGGTAACGGTGTCGGTACCCATTCGACCTGGCTTTCGAACGCCCTTGAAGACGCGCTGAGGACCAGTTGCACCGCTCGAGAGCGGTCGTCGGTGAGTCATGTAACCGTGGGTCATGTGCTGACCTTTGAAGTGATAGCGCTTGACGCCACCCTGGAAACCTTTACCTTTGCTGGTGGAGGTAACCGTAATCACTTCGCCGTCGGCGAAAATGTCTGCCTTGATCTCCTGTCCGAGTTCGAACGGCGATTTGCCGCTAAGTCGAAACTCGCGCAGGGTTCGAAGGTTCTTTGTCAAACCGGCTTTCTTCAAGTGACCGTGCTTTGGGAAGGTGAGGTTTTTATCGCTCATCTCTTCATAGCCAACTTGAACTGCCGAATATCCGTCTTTTTCTTCCGTTTTAATTTGGGTAACGAAGACAGGACCAGCCTCTAAAACCGTGACCGGAATCATTTTTCCGTCCTCGGAGAAGAGGTGAGTCATGCCCACTTTTCGCCCTAAAATGCCTGGTAGCATCGAATCTCCTTCGCTTCGCCGCAACGATCAGCCGCTTTGTTCCGTCAGGAATAGTGGCGTTGCCCATTAAACGGGGCGCCCGACAATCGTCGCTCTGAAGCATGCGCAACCAAACCTCTCGGTGAGGCGCAACAAAAGGTTATACCTTTCCCTTGAACGCAAATGCTTGGTTTTGCTCAGATGCGTTCCAGCTAGGACTCACAAACAAAAAAGCGGCCCCGAGCAACCTGCCCGGAGCCGCTTTCAAATTCTTGTTTAGGCGCTCTTGATTTCGATGTCGACGCCGCTTGGCAAGTCGAGTCGCATCAAGGCGTCAATCGTCTTGTTGGTCGGCTCGATGATGTCGATCAGTCGGTTGTGGGTTCGCAGTTCGAAGTGCTCCATCGACTCCTTGTCGATGTGCGGTCCTCGGATAACGCAGAAGCGTCGGATGTGGGTTGGAAGTGGAACCGGTCCCTTCACGCCGGCGCCGGTGCGCTTGGCGGTGTCAACGATCTTTTCTGCGGATTGCTCGATGACGCGGTGGTCAAATGCTCGAAGTCGAATTCGTACTTTCATAGTGCCTTGATGTATCAGTTTTGCTGCGAATAACGGTAGCACGGCACGCGCCACCCAACCTCTCAGCCCGTCTATTAAACCAGATTTCCCGGATCGGTTCCGAAATTTTCCGTCTTCGAACCCAATAACTGGACGGCTTTACTGACCATAAGCTTGTCACAGACCGTCCAAGCGTAGTAGGGTGACTCTAGCGAGATGAAAAATATCAGGTGTCAGTCGATTGCAGTTTTGGGCTTGGCACTCTGCGCCAGCGCTCACGCCCAGTTCCTTGTGAGCGACAAATCGATCGTCCTGACCTCCAATCCGAATGACGTCGTCCAACTCGATGCGGGAGGACGTTACGCTCACGTGTTACGCTACACCCGATCCGGGACTCCGCGAACCCTCTATCAACGCTATTCCTATTCCCTCACCAACTACCGGGACGACACTTTCGAGGAACTAGGCGTGGTCGGTACATCTGCAAGGTTTGGTGCGCTTGACTCTACCGGCGGTGCCACGTTGGTGTTTCCGCGTGTCAAAACGGTTTCGAGTTACCAGAGGCAATATTCCGTATTGGCGCACGTGCCGCAAAGCGGGCCGGCGAAGTTTCTTGACGGAGTTGGGGAACTAGACCTCTTTAGTCGGATTGAGGCAACGGCCGTGAGCAGCCAAGTCCGAGTCACAACTCGCGGGTCAACCAGTATCCCGGCTGACCGTTCACCGAATACATTTGTTGCGGTGACCGATGCCTCCAACAACTTTCCCACGCGCCCCCTCTTCAACGACGACCGTTTTCTGTATCAAGGGCAGGAGCACTTGCTAACCGCTAGCGCTTCGGATGCGGCTGCCACTGGAGTGACCGCGGTCTCAGGACAACTTTCTCCTGGCCTGGTCTACGTTCGACAGTACAGCTACGGAATGAGCGAGATTTCGAATGTCGCAGTCCCAATGAGGATTCCGATTGATGTCTGCATCGTCCCAAAGTCTTCGTCCGCTAAGTCTCAGCCGCATGATATCTATGTCGCTGGATCTGACGGCATCTCAAAATTCTCGCCGGACGGCACGCTTCAATGGAAGATTGTGGACCAAACTGGCATCATCACCGAACTCGATCATGTGGACGCGGTTGGCCTTGTTGTCCGAAAATTTTTGGGCACCAGGTACCAATTCTTGTTTATTTCTCCGACTGGCGTCATCACAAGAATCGCTCACGTGCCAATTTTCATGAGCGGCACGTTCAAGCACAAAGTCGACAGTGCCGGCCAGATATCGTTGTACGCCCCAGATGACTATCCGAGCAAGTTGTTCGTTTTGAGCGCGTCGGGTGCTTTCAATGAACACCAAGTTCCTGGAACGTCTCTCGGCTATCTGGACCAATGGAACAACGCATTCTTCCTGTCAAAGACGGGCGATGAAACGCGGCTGAACGTGAGCTACAACCTCCAGCATCTTCGCAATTCGTCCATCACGATGAAGCGCGGAACCAACGTCAAGGTGTATTTGGACCTTCGAACCGGCGCACCGAGACAGGAACGGCAAGCAACGATTGCGAATACCGGCGGCACGATGTTCACCACACCGGCCGTTGCCGAGTTCAACCCTGGCGGAACCGAAACGTACTTCCGCGTCACCGCTCCTGCGTCAGGAACGACCGGCTCCGGCTGGGTCTATATTTCTTATACGGGCCGGAGCCTGAAACTTCGGGTTACCGTTACTCCCTGACAGCGCCGTCAACGGCGTTCAACTTCCCGGTTCGCACATCGTAGATGAAGCCGCGAATCGGGATGGTCTCCGGCACGAGGGGATGGTTCGCAATCCGGGCCACATCTTCTCGAACGCTGTCCTCCTGATTCTTGATCGTCAGGAAGTTGATGTACGCGCCTTCGCCCGATCCGGGTCCGGTTCCGACGTCCTTGAACCCCTCGTCTGTGAGTGCTGCCGTCTCCAAGCTGCTGTGCAACAAGTCGGCCATCAGCTCGCTGGTGAAGAACTCCATGCCGCAGTTGGTGTGATGAATCACAAAGAACTCCTTTGTGCCAAGGAGCTTGTACGAGATCACGAGCGAGCGGATGGCGTCGTCGCTCGCCCGGCCACCGGCATTTCGGATGACGTGGGCGTCTCCTTCGGCCAGGCCGGCGTACTTGGCGGGGTCTAGCCTTGCATCCATGCAGGTCAGAATCGCAAAGCCTCGGGCCGGAGGTAGGGCAAGGGATCCTTTGTCGCCAAAGTTTTCGACGTACTGCGCATTCGCTTCAAGAATCTCTGGAAGCACCGATGGGTTACTCATACACGGGATATACGCCGGGGTCATTCTCCCGCGTGAGCATGCGTACGATTCTTAATCAAAATTGGGCCAGAACCGTTCAATCGAAGGTACGTCGCCTTTCCAGGTTTTTCCGAGGAAAAACTCATAACTCGTTGCCATCTTGTTCGCATGCAACGGAACGAGTCAACGATTGATGAGAGCACAAAGGGCATCTGGTACGCCTCCGCGTTCGCCGCAACGGTGGTCGTGATCGGACTTCGCGCCTCTGTGAGCTTCTCCTCCGAGTTTCCGAACGGGATGGACGCGGCGCATTACGCAAACCAGGTTCGGTCCATTCTCGAGACGGGCAGCCTGCTGAAGTCTGACCTGCCCGTTGCCTACTACCTCTTTGCCCTCATTGGCCTTGTTCTGAGAGGGTTCGGAATGGATACGAGCACCGCGGCGCTACTGGCCTCTCGGATTGGCGATTCCGTCATCCCGGCATTGGCGGCAATCCCGATCGTTTTGCTGGGTCGCCAAATCTCGCGCGGCAGCACTTCCGGTCTCTTCCCTTCGGTTGCAAGCGCGCTTGCTGGTCTGATGACGGTCGGGCTTTTGCGGATGATCAGCGACTTCGAGAAACAAAGCGTCGCCATCTTGTGGCTCGCGATGGCGCTGTACCTGGCATTTCGGTTCTTTGACCGCCCGTCGTGGTCCTCTGGCCTCGCGGTGGCATTTAGCATCGCGGCAAGCTGCCTGACCCATATTGGCACCGGAGCAGCGACCGTTCTGATCCTTAGTTTTGTATGGCTGGCTTCCCTGATCTTCTCAGAGGTGCCCAAGAATTCGAAGTCGTTGTCGATTGCGGCCGTCGCCACGATTGCAGTGCTTAGCGTCTCCGCCATGAACCTGGTTGCGCCCCAGAAAGTGCAGTTTGTGAAGTCTGGACTGTCGCGCCTATTCGATCGCCCAGCGACGGCGATGATCTTTGGTGGCAATGATCGGCGCGGCCCAGGAGGTCCTGGCATGGGTGGTGCTCCTGGCGGCGGTCAAGGTTTTAACCCATCTGGTCCAAATGGCGAACCCGGCGGACCACAAGGTGGTGGCTTCCAACCCATGAGCTGGGATGGAAACGCTGAACAGGGAGCTATGCTGGTCGGCCAGACCGGCCAGCCAGGACAATCTGGACCCGGTGGCCCACCGCCAGGTTTCGGCGAAGGAATGGGCAGTCCCCCGCCAAACTTCGGCGGGCAGGGTGGTCCTGGCGGCTTTGGCGGTCCCGGAGGGGGACCCAACGGCGGAGGTCCTGGCGCAGGTGGTCCCGGCTTTGGCGGACAAGGCAACGGTGGTCCTAGTTTTGGTGGTCCTGGAGGGGGACCCAACGGTGGCGGTCCTGGAGGCGGACCTGGTGGAGGAGGACCTGGTGGAGGTCCAAACGACAACGCCTCGCTGTTGTTCGGAATGGCCTACAGCATGGCCTTCGCCGCCCTGATCATTCTTGCCATCCGCTGGAAAGATTCAAACGGAGCCGAGCGAACCGTGATCGTTGGTGCCGCTCTCGGTGCCTTGGCTCTGGCCTGTCCGCTGATCGGAAGCGAATACTTCACTCGGTTGATCCTGCTCGCCAGCCTTCCCGCCGCGATTGCCTTGGTGGCGTCGTTTGGACTGCTAGCGCGAAGTTCCAACTGGGGATACCTCTCCGCCGTGCCGCTGATCGCTACTCTTGTTCCGCTCTTTGGGGAGTGGAACAAGAACCCGATGCCACCGCAAATGAACCGGCAAAAGGCCAATGAGCTGGCCAGCTTGAAGACTAAATTGCCGAAAGAGGGCAAGACTTTACTGGTCGCGCGACATGGGCTCGAGTACTGGGGCACGTACTTCTTGGATGTGAAGAGTGCGAAGTCTCTTCCTGCCGACGCGTTTGAAACCTTCACCAACGTCGTCCGACTCCAAGAAACCGGTGGCTTTGGCGGTCCGATGGGTGGTGGCGGCCCGATGGGCGGACGCTCAGAGGTGGCAACATCAGAGCAGACCGTTCTTGGCACAACGAACAGCTACAAGTTGGTCCTGCTCAAGAAGGGTGAATAAAGAAAGAGCGGGGCTCCCAAATTGGGAGCCCCGCTCTTCAGATCACGGCAGGAGCCGTTTTCTTATTCGAGGATCTCGGTGATCGCGCCGGCGCCGACGGTTCGGCCACCTTCTCGGATCGAGAACTTCGAACCCTGTTCGACAGCAACTGGCTTGCCTTCGATCAGTTCGATGCTCATGGTGACGTTGTCACCAGGCATGCACATTTCTGCAACCGCGCCGCCCTGACCCTGAATTTCTTCGATGGTTCCGGTAACGTCCGTGGTTCGGAAGAAGAACTGTGGTCGGTAACCCTTAACGAACGGGGTGTGTCGGCCGCCTTCTTCCTTCGACAGAACGTAAACCTCTGCCTTGAACTTTCGGTGAGGCTTGATCGTGCCGACCTTGGCGATAACCATGCCGCGCTCGATCATCGTTCGGTCAACGCCTCGAAGAAGCAAGCCGACGTTGTCGCCAGCTTCGCAGTAGTCGAGGGTCTTTCGGAACATTTCAACGCCGGTGCAGATCGTCTTTCGAGGAGCTTCGGAGAGACCAACGATCTCAACTTCTTCCATCGACTTCAGCTGACCGCGCTCAACTCGGCCCGTAGCAACGGTGCCTCGTCCGGTGATCGTGAAGACGTCTTCGACGGCCATCAAGAATGGCTTGTCCTTGTCTCGCTCTGGGGTTGGGATGTAGGCATCGACTGCATCCATGAGGTCGGTGATCGCCTTGACGTACTTGTCGTCGTAAGCAACCGTGCCGGCTTCAACCTGGTCGAGGGCCTTTCGAGCCGAACCGCGGATGACTGGCGTGTTGTCGCCGTCAAAGCCGTACTTGCTCAAGAGTTCTCGAACTTCCATTTCGACGAGATCCAGCAGTTCGTCGTCGTCGACCGCATCAATCTTGTTGATGAAGACAACGATGTGAGGAACACCGACCTGTCGAGCCAAAAGGATGTGCTCTCGGGTCTGCTGCATTGGGCCGTCCGTACCAGCCACGACCAAGATAGCGCCGTCCATCTGAGCGGCACCGGTGATCATGTTCTTGATAAAGTCAGCGTGTCCAGGACAGTCGACGTGCGCGTAGTGTCGCGTATCCGTCTCGTATTCCTGGTGCGAAATGTTGATCGTGATTCCACGGGCCTTTTCTTCAGGGGCCGAGTCGATTTCATCGTACTTTCGGGCCATTGCGAGTCCCTTCGTTTGAAGGACTCCCGTGATCGCTGCGGTTAGGGTCGTCTTACCGTGGTCAACGTGGCCAATGGTGCCAATGTTGACGTGAGGTTTTGTTCTTTCGAATTTTGCTCGTGCCATGTCTTAATTCTTTGTTGTCCCAATGTGGGATGGAGGGGGGCGACCCGTCGCCCAACTTCGGTCTCAACCTTCCCACAGGAGGGGTCTAGACAATCGTGCAGTTTACCCCTCATATTCTTTCAGCGCAACCGAATCTTTTCTCATCTTCCGAAGGTTGATTGTTTTGTCCTGCTACGATTCTCTCGATTTCCACCGCACCGAAGAACCGCGCTCATTAATCAGGATTTCGGAGGGGTCAGAACCAATCCGACTGCCGCAAGAACAAGATTGAGCGAACCTACCAGGACATAGAATCCGATCGAAATCGTTGTCATCCCCGCTGAACAGCCCAGATAAACGAAGGAGAAAATCAAGCTCCCACTCGCGAGCTGCCACGCCCACCGCTGTCCCTTCCAAAGCGGAACCGCAAATGCGAAAGCTAAAGCTATCGCGCTCAAAACTCTGAACGATGTTGTCAACTGCTGAATTGGTCTCCAGTCGTTATCGCCGCCGAGATAGCTAACATATCGATGGTCCGGTCTAATGTTGCTGATGGCAGCCACTCCCATAGCCGCGCTAAGAAGGCAAGCCAGGACATAGAGTACGGCGTACGATCGACCCGATCCCCTTCGCGCGATGACCGGTGGAGGTTGGGAAGGATCGTGCTTAGAAATTTTCTGCGCCATCGGATTAACTTGTCCTTGCCAAATCTGTGATCGGCATGTTCGTTAGAGGAAAGGGGATCTTTTCATGTTTCCCGCATACGGTCCCAAAAACCTGCGACCAACCGTTCGAAATCATTTCGCCGCGAGAAAGTGCTGAACCCCGACCTGTCTTCAAATTTTGAGGACAGGTGGCTTGATAATGAATGCGATACCTGCCATCGCCAAGTTGAGCGTGCCGATCACGTAGAAAATGCTCGGTGGGAGGGTTGAAGCAGCGCCACCCAAAAAGAGATAGACCGGCGAAACGAGGAGGGTGAAAAACGCAAACTCGAAGGCCCAACGTTCTCCCTTGTAAAGTGGAAACGACAGTGCGGCGATCAACACCATGATAATGTGCAAACCGAAGACAATAATTGCCATCCAGAAGACCACGCCGAGCCCTGCCGACTTCGTCTGTTCCGTCTGGTTACTCAAAGTCGCCGCACTTGCAACGCCCGTCACGAGGCACATCACTCCGTACATGATTGCAAAAGCCAAATAAGACGACCTCGGCGCGACGACCGGCGGAGGTTGAGAAGGATCGTGTTTTTTGATTGTATGTGCCATGTCCGGTACTAAGGATTCCAGTTCGACTAGGAGAGTTTTGGCGGACTGATCACCAACGAAGTGACCGCAAGAGCCAGGTTCAGAGTGGCGATAAAGTAGAAAATTCCCGCCGGTAGCGTCGTGGCCAGCCCACCCAGAAGGAGAAACAGCGGCGAGCCTAGCAGCGTTAGAAATGCAAGGTCATAAGCCCAGCGTCTGCCGTAGTACAGCGGAACCGACAACACGCCAATGAGCACTTTGATCACCAGGGCACCAAGAGTGACAAAGAATAGCCAACCTACAACTCCGAGGCCACCCGACTTCATTTCTGCCGTTTGGAAAAATATCGTCGAAAGAACCGCGATGTCTGTCACTAGGCACATCAGCACGTAAAGGACCGCGAAAACCACATTGGACGACTTCGGGCCGATAACCGGAGGCGGTTGGGAAGGATCGTGCTTGGAAATCTGATGTGCCATTTACCTTGACCTGCCCAAGCATTGCGTATTCGTCATCGAAATCACCATCTTCCCTTTGCACCGCGATGTAGAGCTGGAATGCCAAGGACCAGTGCGATGCACGAGACAACGACGCCCTCGTAGCCGAAGAGCATGTAGATTTCCAACGGCAAAACAAGAGGTACCCAGCACCATGCCCCTGCTTCGCTAAATGCGCTTGAGTCACCCCTTAGCATTTTCGGCACGAACATCACGACCGCAATCGTGGCGCCGAGGGTAAGCAAGATCGAGTGCCCAAAAGCAAACGGCACGTCGAGCGTTCCATTCTGTGCGACGTTCAAAAGCGAGTGGTCTCGGACCCAAAACGGCCAACCCAACGAGCCGGCGGCTAGTGCCCCGGCAAAAGCCGTGTAAACAAGTGCGTAAATCGTGTCACCGACCCAGACCGCAGGTTGCGCCTGGGTCTTTGCTGGCCCTGGAGTCGGTCCAGTTTGCTGACAGTGAACGATGATCGGCATACTGGTTAGAAGCTACCGATCCAGAGCAAGTTTCCCGGTCAAAGTCCCAAAAACTTCGGACCACCTTTTTGTAAACCCGTCGCTGCTTTTATTACGTGCACCAGAAACGGCCCATACCTAAGGGCGCAGCTTCGGCGGACTTACAACAAGCGAAGCGGATGCCAATGCAAGGTTCAGCGTGCCAACAAAGTAGAAAAGCGCCGCTGGGAGCGTTGTGGCTGCGCCGCCGAGGAATAAAAAGAGCGGCGAGGCAAGGAGGGTCAGGAATGCCCATTCGTATGCCCATCGTTTGCCCTGGTAAAGCGGGAGCGACAACACTGCGATCAACAACTTTGTGATAGGTACGCCGAACAGAATCAATGCCATCCTGAAGACCGATCCGAGCCCTCCCGTCTGCACCTCTCGAGTCTGGTTGAACAAAGTCGCAAGAACTGCAACGGCCGTTACCAAGCACATCACCCCATAAAGGATCGCGAAAACCACGTTGGACGACTTCGGACCAATGACCGGCGGCGGTTGCGACGGGTCGTGTTTTGAAATCTTAAGTCCCATTTAGTCTTGGTCTCCTTGAGTTTCGTCGGGCATCGCTGCAATCACCATCTTCCTCTTATCCCGCGGTAAAGTCCCACGAATCCTAGGACGATGATAAGCACCGCGAGCGCAATCGCAACATAGCTCAAAAAAGCATAGCTACCAATCGGCGATCCCACAAGGATTAAGCACGAAACCCCGGCGCCACTGAAACCGTGAGAGTCGCTTTTCAGCATCATCGGCACGAGTTTTATCGCAGCAAAAGAGGCAGCAACAAAAACGGCCATCAAAATGCCAGACACGATCGGAATTCCAATGGCTCCCATCCCAGCATCTTTCATCACGCTTGGGCTCCAAAGCCAAACTGAGACACCAAGCGAACCCAACGCTAAAGCCCCGGCAAAGATCCCGAAAACGACCGCATAGACCGTGTCCCCTACCGGAACAGATGGCTGACCGGGCACCTGGATTGGTGGCGGTGTCGGGCCACTTTGCTGACGCTGAACAATGATCGGCATGCAGGTTAGAAGCTACCGAGCAAGAGCAAGTTTCCCACTTAAGGTCCTAAAAACCTCAGACCCTAGAGGCTGCTTGAGTTCACAAGCTAAGCGAAGTCACGTCCAAGATCCGCGCCTTCGCCGGTAACCGGCCGCGAACATCAGCAATACAACCCCTAGGAATAGCGGGAAAGTACGTAAGTTCACAATCAGCAAGACGATGAACGGGGAAAAAGCATGAAGATATGAAAAGAGTTCTGCACGTTCGTAGGCACGTTGCTTTCCTCTATACGCTGCAACAGCCACCCACCAAAGATCAGCCGTGCAGAGAACGATCACCAATACTGCAACGAACTGCTGCAACACTTTGATACCACCCGGCGAATTCCAGAACAGTAAAAGCCACGCCGAAGCATGGCCGATCGTGAATATTCCATAGGCGACACCAAACAGTCGATCACCTAAGGTTGGCGCTGGGCTCGGCGGGGGCGGGGTTGAACTCGGCGCATTTGGCGGGACCCGAGGGGCCTGTCTCTGAACAATCATTGCTTACGATATGGAAGCTACCGTCTTGGTTAAGCCCGATGGGCACAAAGTCGTAACAGTACAGGCACAAAAAAGCGGCCCTGCCAAATGGCAGGGCCGCTAGGGCCTATCTTAGCGAGAGCCGGCCTTCGCCGTGATTTCCGCTGCGATGTTGTTCGGAACTTCTTCGTAGTGGCTTGGCGTCACGTTTGGAGCCGCTCGACCCTGGGTGAGCGATCGAAGCGTTGTAACGTAGCCGAACATTTCCGAAAGTGGAACGTGGGCGTTGATGACCACAACTCCGCCCGGAGCCGAATCCTGACCCTGCAACTGACCGCGTCGGCTGCTGATGTCTCCAACAACGTCTCCAACGTAGTCGTTTGGCGTCGTGACTTCGACGTGCATGATCGGCTCCTTTAGAACCGGGTTTGCCTTCTTCATGGCTTCCTTGAAAGCCAAGAGACCTGCCTGCTTAAAGGCGTTTTCGTTCGAGTCAACGTCGTGGTACGAACCGTCGGTCAGCGAGACCTTAACGTCTACAACCGGGTAACCGGCGAGAACGCCCGAGATCAGACCTTCGCGGATTCCCTTTTCGCAAGCCGGGATGTATTCCTTCGGAATCGCACCACCAACAACCTTGTTCTCGAAGACGAAGCCCTGTCCGACTTCCAATGGTTCCATTTCGATCGTACACACACCGTACTGACCGGAACCACCCGTCTGTCGAACGAATCGGCCTTCTGCCTTCGCCTTGCCGCGGACCGTTTCTCGGTAAGCAACCTGTGGCTTTCCTTGGTTCGCCTGAACGCCGAACTCTCGGTTCAGTCGGTCAACGATGATTTCAAGGTGAAGCTCACCCATTCCGGAGATGATCGTCTGGCCGCTTTCAGGGTCAGTGAACACTCGGAAGGTTGGGTCTTCCTGCGCAAGTCGAACAAGCGCCGTACCAAGCTTTTCCTGGTCGGATCGAGACTTCGGCTCGATCGCGATCTGGATAACTGGCTCTGGGAACTTGATGCTTTCAAGCGCGATCTGGTGATCTTCGTCGCAAACCGTGTGACCGGTGTTAACGTCGGCAAGACCGATGACGCCCACGATGTCACCGGCGAATACTTCGTCGATGTCCTGTCGCTGATTTGAGTGCATTTCCAGAATTCGGCCGATTCGCTCGGTTCGAGTTCGGAAGTCGTTCGAAACGGGGTCTCGGAAGGTCACCGTAACTGAAGAGCCCTTCTTCAGGGTTCCGCTGTAAACGCGAAGGTAGGTCAATCGACCGACGAACTTGTCGCTCTGGATCTTGAACGCAAGCGCGCTGAACGGAGCCTTGTCGTCTGGCTCTCGCATCAGTTCTTCTTCGGTGTCTGGGTCAACGCCCTTAACTGCACCGACGTCGAGCGGCGATGGCAGGTAGTCGATGACCGAGTCGATCATGGCTTGGACGCCCTTGTTCTTAAACGAAGAGCCGCTGATCATCGGAACGATCTTGTTGGCGAGGCAGCCCTTTCGGAGCGCAACGCGGATGTCCTGCTCGCTGATCTCTTCGCCGTCAAGGAATCGAACCATGATTTCTTCGTCATAGTCCGCAATCGCTTCGAGCATCTTTTCTCGGTAAGAAGCGGCGATTTCTCGCATGTTCTCCGGAATATCGGCTCGGCGGAAGCTCTTGCCCTTGTCGTCGTCCGTGTCGTACACGGCGGCGGTCATTGTGATGAGGTCAACGTATCCGAGGTACTCGCTTTCCTGACCGATAGGAATCTGGATCGGTGCCGCGTTGGCGCCGAGTCGATCCTTAGCACGCTCCAGAACCGAGTAGAAGTCGGCTCCGATTCGGTCCATCTTGTTGACGTAAATGATTCGAGGAACCATGTACTTGTTCATCTGGCGCCAAACCGTTTCGGTCTGGGGCTGAACGCCACCTACCGCACAGAGAACGCAGACTGCACCGTCGAGCACTCGAAGCGAACGCTCAACTTCAACCGTGAAGTCAACGTGGCCTGGGGTGTCGATGATGTTGATCTTGTACTGGTCAGACGTGTTCTTTCCGTCTGCATCGTCAAATCGGCTAACGCGCCAGAAGCACGAGGTAGCAGCCGAGGTGATCGTGATGCCTCGCTCCTGCTCCTGTTCCATCCAGTCCATCGTCGCTGCTCCGTCGTGAACCTCTCCGATCTTGTGACTCTTACCGGTGTAATAGAGGATGCGCTCGGTGGTGGTTGTCTTGCCGGCGTCAATGTGCGCAGCAATACCGATGTTCCGAACGAAGTTTAGAGCGTGACTACGGGGCATGGGAATATCTTCTCGTTGATTTTTTGGACACCAGCCCGCTTTGCCGAGAGGCATTGCAATCGGGTCCAACCTAGGAGTATGAACGTTAGGAGGGGAGAAACGCAAGAATTCAAGTTCGCGCGGTGGGACCATCTACGGGACAGGTTCAAAGATTTCGAGCGAGACTCGCTGACCGCGGCCACCCATTCAGCTGAACATTGACGTGCGTTCGGATTCTCCCAAGCTGAAAAGCCGTAGAGCGACAGCATTCTCAAACGTCCCGAGCAGCACCGTGGTCAACCAGGGTTCGAGCATCTTTATCGAGGCGCTCATGAACGCAGTCGTTGGCGGAGTTGGCAAAACGATCACCGTGACCTCGGACAATCCAAACGCAATCTCGTTCGCTAGCAGCACGTTCCTCGTACCGTCCACCTCGGACCGCAAGAGCGTTAAGGCCTTCCCCGGCTCCGTTCTCGTTCCAACAAACGTGACGGTAACGCTGTCGAATGGTGGCAACTCGCGAAGTGTCGTGATTACGGTCAACCCGTAATTCACTGGTAGCCCAAGTGCCTCGAACGTTTTCGTTCGGGGCACTTTTTCTGTGCACCGAAGCCGCCCACTGGGTCCGGCTGGTTTGGAATAGAGGCAGGCACAAAACAGCCCAGAACGATATCCGTTCTGGGCTGTTCGTCTTCGGTCAGATGAGCTTAGAACCGGTAGTGAGCGAACGCCTTGTTAGCGTCGGCCATTCGGTGGGTGTCTTCTCGCTTCTTGATCGTGCTGCCCGTGCCGTTGTAGGCATCGAGGAACTCGGAAGAGAGCTTCTCAACCATGGTCTTGCCAGATCGCTTTCGGGCTGCGGCAACCATCCAGCGGAGGGCCAAGGTTCGGCGTCGGTCTGGTCGGACTTCCATTGGAACCTGGTAGGTCTGTCCACCAACTCGTCGTGGTCGAACTTCAACCGTCGGCATGGAGTTGTGGATAGCCTTGTCGAAGACTTCGAGCGCAGGCACGCCGGCCTTTGCTTCGCAGTTCGCCATGGCGGCGTAGAAAATCTTCTCGGCGACGGTCTTCTTGCCGTCCATCATCATTCGGTTGATGAATCGCGTTACCATTTCCGATCCGTAGATAGGATCTGGAATCGCTGGTCGCTTTGTTGCTGGTCCTTTACGTGGCATTACTTCTTCTTCCCTGCTGCTGCCGGAGCGCCAGCCTTCGGTCGCTTGGTGCCGTACTTACTTCGGCCCTGCATTCGCTTGGAGGTACCGGCGGTCTGCTGGGTTCCTCGAACGATGTGATAGCGCACGCCCGGAAGGTCCTTAACTCGGCCTCCGCGAACGAGCACAACCGAGTGCTCCTGAAGGTTGTGGCCTTCGCCCGGAATGTAGGCAGTTACTTCGATGCCATTCGTCAATCGCACACGTGCGGTCTTTCGAAGAGCCGAGTTTGGCTTCTTCGGGGTCATCGTTCGCACGACGGTGCAAACACCGCGCTTGAAGGGGTTACTCTTCAAAGCCGGTGACTTTGACTTCACTTTCGGGACCGAACGTCCCTTTCGAACCAGTTGATTAACGGTTGGCATACTTTTCTCTGCTTTATTTTTCTCGCTGTTCGAGACGGGCGGGCGGCCAAGCGGGCAACCAAAAACCCCGTCGCGCGAATGCACGGCGGGGTTCAGGGGGTCGGTGGCAATTCACTTCCAAGACCTATCGCTAGTTCCCTCCGGGCAAACGATCCAGCCCCTGCCAAATCAGGCAGGAGTCCAGACCGTCGGATATTACCTTCATCATTCGTCCGAATTTCAACTCCACGTTCAATTTTTGGCTATCCAAGGCGCTTGACCATCCAAAATCAAACATTCCATCACTGATTTATGATGAATTGACGCAATTTCCATCACGGGCTGCGTAAGGTTTGGTGGAGTCGCTGACTCCTGAATGAAAATGAAACTCAACAAGATCGCTCTGACCCTCGTCGCTCCTCTCGCCCTTGGGTCCTTCGCCTTTGCAAAGGCCGAGAAAGATATCGTCGACACCGCCGTTGCCGCAGGTAGTTTCAAAACTCTCGTTAGCCTCGTTCAGAAGGCTGGATTGGTCGACACCCTCAAGGGATCGGGCCCATTCACCGTTCTCGCTCCATCCGACGCTGCTTTCGCTAAGCTGCCAAAGGCTCTCGTCGCGAAGATCGTCGGCGACAAGAAACTCCTGACCAGCATTCTCACTTATCACGTTATTGCTGGCAAGGTCCTCTCGACCGACCTCAAGAACGGCCTCAAGGCGAAGACCGTCCAGGGCGAAGAAGTCACCGTTATGATCAAGGGCAAGACCGTCACCTTCAACAAGTCGAAGGTCAGCGCTGCCGACATCATGGCTAGCAACGGCGTCATCCACGTCATCGACACCGTCCTAGTCCCACCAACGATCCTCAAGGCTCTCTCGGCCAAGAAGTAAGGATTGACGCATAGAAGCCCCGGTCTGCTCCTAGCAGGCCGGGGCTTCTTTTTTACAAGCCGTATCCGAAGTCTAGGTTCTCGTTGGAGATAATTTCCTTGATCGGATTAATGCTCACCCTGCAACGTCCCGCACCAGCATTGTCCGGATAAGTCCACCCAGGCACCGTTACCTTCTTGACCGAGGTTCCCGCGTAGTCAAAGATCTCGATTTCAGACGATCCCACCGATCCAGGTTCACTAGCGATTTGACTGAAGACGGTTAGGTAATGCTTGGTATCGACCGCCTTTTCAGTGATCAAATAGAAGCGTTGCCCCGATAACGAGTCAATATCCTCGATCACATGATAGCCACGATCAAATGACCAACGCGGTTCGGAATTTCCTGGAAAATTATCCGAGTCGAACATGCAGAAGTCAGCCTGGCTAGTAACTTTGACTGCATACAAGTGCCGATAAATTTCCACCAACATCTCCCCGTATTTCGTACGACGAGAGACTTCCAAGCCTTCGAAGTCATAGATGAAGTGGTCAAACTCCGCTCGGTCCGGATACCAAAGCGACATCCCGTTCCGACCCGGAATCGCGCTGCCTGCGTAGTTCTTGAGCACCACGGCCTTTAGGGCGTCTCTTATGGCAACACCTGTGTTGCGGTAAGGGATGTTGATGCTAGAGACAAGGAAGTCTGCTACCTGTTTCAGATCACGGCTGTCGGGCCAGCTATTGCCTCCAGAACTTGCCTCGTGCCGTAGCACGGAGGGACAAAACGCCTTGATATCCAGCATGCTCCGCCAAACGTGAGTATCGTAAAGCCCATTCAGACCGTTCCCATCTGGGTCAGAAACGATGCGGTTTGACCATCCGTCGATGGCCGTGTCCAGGGCGGGCATCTTTGTCAAGTCGTAAGCGGCAATATGCTCATCTTTGATTCCAAGTGCTGCGCTGTCAGCAGCAAAGTCGTCTACTACCCTTACCGCGAGTTGTTGGGCCGTCATCGCCGGATTATCAACCAGCGCCTGCATCGTCAAGTCGTAGCGGAGTCCGCGTCCGGGCATCAATACCTGTGAGCCTACATAGGCCTGAGTAACGTCCTGGAACTCGCTCACAACTTCCCACGATCCCATCAAGCAAGCATCATTGACGATGACGTCAACTGGGCCCGTGCGCTTGATCACGTCATGCAAGTCATCGACCGTCATGAAATTGCCGGATGAGTCATCGTAAGAGAACCCAGCTCGCTTAGGGCGTGCCACAGCGCGTGCATGGTTCGCGTTTCGACGTAATGCGGGCGTTGCACGGAAACCGTTTCCGTGATCCCAGAGAATGAGAGCGTATTTCTCGGCTGGGCGATAGGCCTTCGCCCAGCGAATGAATTCTTCCAGTTCACTTACCTGGCCCATATCGCGCTCACCGAGCCGCTGGACGGGCTGGGTTGCGACCTGAGTCTTGTTTTGAGAGTCGTACGCCATCAGGTAGCGCGCCGTATCATTCTTAAGCGACCGGTCAATCTGGGTGAGGACCGAAACGTCTGAGTTCAGTCCCTTAACGTACTGAACCTTTTCCATTTCCTTCAAATCCGGATCCACGTACGGATCTAAGTTGTTGTCCCCGTTCATGAAGATCATGACCGTCCACTTTTGGTTTGCTGGCGGAGTACCGATGACTTCAAAGGAGACGCCATCCTGACCATCCGTGTAGTCAACTGCTGGGTCAAAAACTCCATTTCGGTCCACATCGATTACAACGTCATACTTGCCAGGGCTGAGGTCCGGGGTGAGCAGAATTTTCGGATCAAAAAGCACGTCAGCACTTGGAGAAGTAAAGGAATGTGCGCTACTCGCTGTGAAAAAGCTAATTGGGTCTCCTGCCGCAAAAGTCCGATCGCGATAAACAAGGATGCTTCCGACGGTTGGGCTACCGGACAGGGTTGAGGGCGCAACTGCCATCGGTGTGTCATTCACCAAAAACTGGGTCTGGGCTTCCAAATCTGTGTTGCCCGCGACATCGATTTCGCCTCCAGCGGCAGAACGTCGCGCACCGCTCACGCCGAAAGATCCAAGAAGTTCGTCTTGTCGCAGGTCGACACCTTCCTCGTAAGTGCCGTTTTTGTTCAAGTCAAGAATAACTTCGAAGCGGTAAGAATTTGCCTCCGCATTGATCGTGGGCCAGAGTTCAACGACCGCACTCCCGTCTGCGCCAATGGTCACCCGATCTGCATTTCCGACGAGCCGCTGTCTGCCCGGTGGAACACCAGGGTTCTCACGAAATCCGGAAACATCCTTCAGCTTCTCACCTGCTCTGACGCTCGGAATTGTTCGCACGACAAAGGCGTCAAAGGTCTCGCCTGGGGCGAATCCGTAGAATTTCGCTGAAACCGATTCGGTCGCGGCAAACAATCGGCTTGGCTCAAAAGCGGTGCCTTTCTTACCGACTCGGAATCCCTTGCCGACTTGTTCCGCGACCGTAAAGGACTGTGTGCCTACGGGCGTCGTTCCCGTTTCTGTCAGCCGAGACACTCGCATCGTATATGTACCTGTCTCCAAAAGTGGAGTGACAAGCGTTGATCTCAGCGACCCGATTTTATCCGTGATGACAGTGTTGTAGGACACTACTTTCTCCCCGTTCGGAGCGGTAATCGTATTCTTTGAACCGGTTACGACGACCTCGTAATATGCCTTCTCGGCTAAGCCAGTTGCCTCGGCGATTAAGCCCTTCCCAGCCTCGATTGAACCAGTCAGGGGACCGCCAGACGAATCCTTGAAGGTGAAATTGCTGATGCTCCCGATCGGTCCGCCGCCGCCTGAGCTAGAGGAAGAGCTACCGCAGCCGTCTCCGCCGCAACCGGCGAGGGTTAATAGGAGGCCATAACAACAAGTACGAGAAACCAAACGCGCAATACTTTTCTTAGGCATTTCGATCAGAGCAAGATTGTCTGATATGCAAGCCGAACGCTAATTCCCCTTATCAGGGGGTTCCTTGGGATCTATGTCATCGCATTGCGCTGCGAAAGGGTGGCGATGAGAAGTTCGGCACGGGAACGCACGCCGAATTTTCCGTACAGATCTTTTACATAACCGTGAACGGTGTGCGGACTCAGTGACAGCTGTTTTGCAATTTCCTTCTCCGACAAACCGGCCTGGATCCCTCCCAAAACTCGGCGCAATCGATGTGGAAGCGCCTGAATCTGACTTTCAGTTTCGGTTGATGCCTCTCTCCAAATGTCCGCGAGAATAGGCTCAACCGAATGTAGGAAAGAAAAGGCAAGATCCCGTTCCTCTTCTGTGAATTGCGGCTTACCGATGGCGCGCACGAAGCAAACCGTCCAAATCACCTTTGTTCCGCTAGCCAAATCCCGGAATGATGTCGAAATGTACATGCAGGCGTCCTGCCCGGCCGGAATACGAAACTCCTTATAGTGCGGTGACTCGTACCATGCCTCATCTGAAATGAGGTCTTCTCGACGCGCCGCGAAAGGACCACCAAACTTTGGATCCTTCATGAAGGCCTCAACGAACGGGTCCGGAAAGGCATCACAGTCCTTTGCATAGCGGTCACGCTGGCTCCGCGCAGCCGTACTCCAGTCGCCGACATCAATGATTCGTTCGATGTTCAATTGACCCATATTTGAGATCGACGACTTTGAGAGAAAGCCAGCCAAGGCATCGATCTGAGCGGTTGCCGAATCAAAGATGAGCTTAATCTGGCCAACCGGATCCGCACAATCTTGCATGGATCGAACGAGAGTTCGTGACCATGCGATCAGATCTGATTGGCCGCAGCGAGAAGGTTCTACTGCCGTGCCGATGGAACTCGCTGACATTCCTTCGTTACGAGCCCTACTTGACAACGGACTCTCCAGGCCCATCCTTTGCTGCTTTCCCTGTGGGATTGACCATCCGCGCAACGCAAGCCGCAATTGTCATGTCACCAGTCACGTTCAGTACGGTTCGGGACATATCCAAAATTCGGTCAACTCCAAGCACAATTCCGACCGCGGCGACCGGGATGACCTGACCGTTGGCCGAAGTTAGCCCTGCCATGATCGTGGTGATCATCGGCCACGCTCCGCCTGGGATTCCGGCAGTGCCGATTCCTCCGACAATGGATAGTCCCATCACCATGAGCTGCTGGGTGATCGTTAGGTCAAGCCCGAACATCTGGGCAAAGAACAAGATCGTGATGCCTTCGAAGAGCGCCGTCCCGTTCTGATTTGCCGTGGCACCGACGGTGAGAACGAACGAAGAGACATCCTTCGGCAAATGAACTTCATCCGTCGCGGCTTTGAGGGCCGTTGGCAAGGTCGCATTGCTAGAGCTGGTCGCAAACGCCGTGATCATCGTTGTGCGCATCTGCCGGAAGAACTCAACCGGATTCCGCTTGGCGATCAGCTTCAGCACGATGCTATAGGTCACGTACTGGTGTATAAGCAGGCACACTAACACCACCAGCACGTAAGCCCCGACCGCCGCAAACACCTCCAAGCCCAAAGTCGAGGTCGCCCGGAACACGAGGAAGAACACTGCGATCGGGCCGTAACTCATCGCGTAGTCAATCACCTTCTGGCTTGCAGCAAAAATGCCTTCGAAGAACACCTTGACCGGCTCTGACTTTTCTTTCTCGATCGCCGAAAGCGCAATGCCAAACACGATGGCAAAGAACATGAACGGCAGCAAGCCGCCTTCAAGTGCGCGGTTGATCTCCTTGAACGGGTTCTTGGGAATCACGCCAAGCAGCGGAGGATCATCGGGGCCTTTCTTGGCGGATTCCAAGAATTTCGCCGCCTGTTCGGTGTTTCCGTACTGCTTTTCAAGTGCGCCACGCTGTTCGAGTGAGATCACCTTTCCGGGCTGAACCAGGTTCACTGCCGCAACGCCGAGGCCCACCGCCGTTCCACTGAGGACGACGGTCATGATGAGCGAATAGATCCCGACCTTCCCTACTCTTGCTGCGTCTCCAAGCTCGCCGACGCCTAGCAACAATGCCGAAAACAGCAGGGGCACGACGACCATGAACAGCATGTAAAGGAAGATGTTTCCGGCGGGTGTGGCGATGACGTCGACAAACCACTTCAGGTTCTCGTTGGTCGCACCGAACAAGGCTTGGACAATTCCGCCCGTGATGGCACCCAAAACGAGTCCAATCAGAATTTTCGTGTGGAGCGGAATCTGCTTCAGGCGCGACATCATCCGCGCTATCGTATCAGGATTTTCAGCCTATCGACCCATGCGAGTGAATTTCTCGGCCACGACTATCGACTAACCTATTGGAAAACGTCTGAACCACAAACGGTTTCGGTTGAAAGTCATGCTCGGTCTTCTTGTCATCTCCATAGCTCAAGCCGCCCAAACCCCGGCCCCGCCCGTGATGCAGTTCACCTTGAAGGACTCAACGGGAAAGGTGCAAGCAATCACGGGGTCATCCACATCACGGGCGGCGGTGCTGTTTCTGGTTCTTCCAGACTGCCCGATTGCACGGCAATACGCCTCAGAAATGGAGCGGATTCGAAAAGACTACGCCAAGAAAAAGATCCGAACTTACACTGTGATCGCGGACCCGGACTACACGCCCGCAAAGGCAAAAGTGTATGCCAAGGATTACAACATCGGGTCCACGATCATTCTCACAAGCCAAAACCCGATCATCTTCGATAGCGGAAATCCGATCAGCCCGATGGCGATCCTCATCCGGAACGATAGCGTCATCATCTACAAAGGTCGGATCGACGATCGCTTCCCGAAACTCGGCGTTCAGCGAAAGCCCCAGCGACGAGACCTGCGAATCGCGCTGGATCAGTTCTTGGCGGGCAAGCCCGTGACCGTTCAGGAAACCAAAGCGATCGGCTGCATCATTCCACCCGAGTTCCTCAAAGGTCGAGGCGTGCAGTAACGAACGTGTGGTCGCTGGGCTTCTCGAGCTTCCTCGCGGCCAGGTCAATCTCAACATCTTGCACAAGATCCACCAGCGGCTCGGTCACATAGATGTGATCAATTCGCCAGCCAAGCTTTCGGTCAACGGCGCGAGGCACCGTGAAGTCCCAGAACGTGTACTCGACCTCGGTTGGATACAAGTGCCGGTAAGTGTCCGTGAGGCCGAAGTCGACGATTCGATCTAGCCGAGAGAACTCATCAGGATGGTGGCCGACCATTCCGAGCTTCCGCTCGCTTTCGTACACATCGATACCGGTCGGGGCGATATTGATGTCGCCGAGCCAGATCACCGGAGCCTGCGGCGTGTACCGTTCCCGCAAGAGGCGGGCAAACCGCTCGAGCCACGCCATCTTGTACTCCCACTTTTCACTTCCCACCGTGTTGCCGTTGGGAACGTAGGCGTTGATGATCTCAATGCCCGAAATTGTCGCGGAGATGATGCGGGCGTCTTGCGGCATGAGCTCATCCCCAAAGCCAATCTGCACATTCTCGATCGGAAGTCGCGAGAGAAGGCAAACCCCGTTCCAGCTCTTTTGCCCGTTCAATGCGAGTTCGTAGCCACGGGCTTCGAACTCTTCAACCGGAAACTTGTCGTTCTCAACCTTCGTTTCCTGAATCGCCACCACGTCCGGTTCGTTCGCATCGAGCCACTCCACGAGCCGTGGCAGCCGAGCCCGGACGGAGGCCGCATTGTAGGTGCAAATCTTCACTGGCGTGATTCTAATCCAGAATGAAACATGCCGTTTGATCTCCTCCTCACGAATGCTCAAGTAGTCACTCCCGCCGGCACGGCTATCGGAGACATCGGCATCACCGGCGGCAAAATTGCCGCGATTGGATTGTTGAGCAACGAAAGCGCCGCCCAAACCCTGGACTGCACGAACCTCACCATCATCCCTGGTGTCATCGACACCCAGGTCCATTTTCGTGAGCCCGGATTGGAACACAAAGAAGACCTGGAGTCCGGCACCCGCGCCGCCCTCATGGGTGGGGTTACGAGCATTCTCGAAATGCCGAATACCGTGCCGAACACCACCGACGCGATCACGCTGCAAGACAAACTGAACCGGGCCGCAGGGCGAGCCTGGGCCAACTATGGCTTCTTCATCGGTGCTTCCACCGAGAATGCCGGCCAACTCGGTGAACTCGAGCTGCTCCCTGGCTGCCCCGGAATCAAGATTTTCATGGGCAGTTCAACCGGCAGCCTGCTGGTTTCGGAAGAAGACGACCTTCGAAAAGTCCTGCAGCACGGCACTCGACCATGCCCGATCCATGCGGAAGACGAAGCTCGAAATCGCTCCCGAAAGTCGCTGATCTCGGAAGAACCTTCGGCCACCGAGCATCCCTACTTGCGAGACAGCGAGAGCGCCATCCTTGCCACCCGACAGATTCTCCGGCTAAGCAAGGAGACGGGTCGTCCTGTGCACGTGTTGCACATCAGCACGAAGGAAGAGCCCTGGATCATCGAAGACGCGCGCAAAGAAGGAGTCCGAGTCACCTGCGAAGCCACTCCGCAACATCTCTACTTCGCCGGCCCGGAGGCGTACGAACGCCTCGGAGCGTTGGCGCAGATGAATCCACCGATCCGCAGCGAAGCTGATCGCGCAGGACTCTGGAAAGCTCTCGACGAAAACCTGTTCGACGTCTTCGGAAGCGACCACGCCCCGCACACGCTAGAGGAAAAATCGAAGCCCTACCCGGCCTCCCCAAGCGGAATGCCCGGCGTCCAAACCCTGATGCCAGTGCTCCTCACATTCTGTGCCCAAGGCCGTATCAAGCTCGAACGCCTCGTCGAGATGTCATCCACTCGCCCAGCCGCGCTGTACAACATCCAAGGCAAAGGCTCCATTGCCGTCGGAATGGACGCGGATCTCACCATCGTTGACTTGAACCGAAAGTGGGTTTTCGAACGATCTCACGTTGAGAGCAAATGCGGATGGTCGCCGTACGAAGGCGAAACGTTCACCGGCGCTGTGGAACACGTCATCCTCGGCGGCGCCGTCGCGGTCCGATCCGGAGAACGGACCAGCCAACCGGCCGGCCAGATGCTCGAGTTCCGGTAATCAGACCTTGCCGTTCGCGTTTACACCGTCGTAAGTGTCAAACGGGTCGCTGAGATCGATATGTCGGTCTCGCGCCGTTTGGACTCCGTTCCAGTCGAACGCGTAGTACCGCGACTTGTTCTGTAGGACCTGTTCCACTAGGCGTGCACGCCCCTTGGCCCGCGTGTTCTGGGGCGGGTCCGTCATGGCGGTAACAATATCGAGGTCGTCGACGATGCGCTTGGTCTTGCCCATTTCTTGATAGGCATGGAACAGTGAAGCGCTTGGATCGATGTTGTGGTACTCCAGATCGACCGAGTGGAGGGCGTCGTCACTCCATTCAAGACCTTCCTCAGTTCGGTACTGATCAACAATCTGCCGCTTTGCGACCCAATCAATCCGGTCCCCGAGCTGCATCGGGTCCTTCTCCAAGCCGTCCAAAATCGCCGCCCAGTTGTCCAGGGTCCAATTGATCTGCTCGCTCTCGTCTCGGTACGCCTGAGCCAGCTCCAAGTACTGACGCTGGATGTCGATCGCGTTCGAAGTCGAACCGTCCAGCATTTCGACTTTCCACTTGTAACTCGGGTCGCGAGAGACCTGTCTCAGCGCAATCAGCGGCTGCGCCACGATCATCGTCTCCGGAATTCGCCCTTCTTCGGCCAGTCTTAGAGCAATCAGCGTCGTCCCGACCTTTAGGGCGTAAGCAAACTCGTTTTGGTTGCTCTCGCCAAAGAGCATGTGCAGCCGGGTGAAGCCGTTGTGCGAGTAGAAATGCTCCCACTTCGGGTTGATCAATGCTCGGTTGAACCGGACCCGTGAAGCGAGCGTTTTGATGATGTGATCGGCACGCTGACTGAGCTGGAAATCAACGCCATCGTCTGGAATCACGCCGTACACGTTCGAAACCCAAATGTAATCCACCGGGTTGTTCGCCATTTCCTGATAGCTCGGTCGGTATCCACCCGCCGTGAGAACGTGGCCACCGACTCGCCCAACTCCAGCAAAAATCTGCCGCGTGACTAAGAACGGATACAGAAGCACGATCCCAGATTCGAGCAACGAATCATCCGCCCGGACCATGTAGTTTTCGTGGCAACCAAAAGTGTGCCCACCAAAGTGGTCGACGCTGTTGTTGTAAACGCTCACCACATCGGCAACACCCAAGTCATGAATCGCCCGGACAATCTGTCGCTGACCGGCTCGGTCGTTTGCAATCAGGTCCTTCAGATCCAAGCACTCGGCCGTCGCGTATTCCAGGTGGCTGCCAACCGCGTCAATGTACATCCGGGCCCCGTTCATCAGGAAGCCGCCGGATTGTGCCGGCTCAAAGACGTCGTCCCGGGCGTGAATGTCAATCGCCCCGAGCTTCATCTCATAAAACAACGTGTCCTTGATCGCCTCGACCACACCTTCCGGGGTCCCTAGGTTCTCATCGGCAACAAGGCACCCGAACTCGGTCTCCACTCCAAAAATGCGATCTCCCGGACGTCGGCTCATGGTCATAGTCTACGTAGGCAAAGCCCACTTTGCCCACCAGCCCTACGCAACACCGGCAAACCGTCGCTGGAAGTACTTGGTCTGGTATCTTGGATAGCCTTGAGAAGTCCGGCTAGCGGTCCCGATGGAGCATTCCTTCAGTGTCAGAACTGCAAGAAAATTATCTTCTCCGTGGAGTTCGAACAGAATTTACGGGTGTGTCAGCACTGTCAACACCACCATCGGTTGACTGCACAAATTCGTATTGATTGGACCTTTGACGAGAACTCATTCGTCGAGCACGACACCGGTCTGAGTTCAGTAGATCCCCTCTCCTTCCCCGATTACGGCAAGAAGCTTGAGCAGATGCAGGCGAAAGGAGAAACGCACGACTCCGTGCTTTCTGGCACGGCCACGATTGAAGGGCTCCGAGTGAGCACCGCCGTTTGCGACTTCGCCTTCATCGGCGGTTCGATGGGGAGCGTTGCCGGAGAAAAGATCACGCGTGCCCTTGAACGAGGCATCGACCTTCGTTGCCCAGTGGTGATCTTCTGCGCATCCGGCGGAGCAAGAATGCAAGAGGGACTCCTCAGCCTCATGCAGATGGCCAAGACCACCGGCGCCGTTGAGCGGTGCCGAGCCGAAGGAATTCCCTACATCGCCGTCTTCACCGACCCAACGATGGCCGGAGTTCTTGCGAGCTATGCCAGCGTTGCCGACGTCATCATCGCCGAACCGAAAGCCCTCGTAGGCTTCGCCGGTCTCCGCGTCAGCAAGCAAGCCGGAGTAGGCAAAGTGCCCGACGACTTCCAAACCGCAGAGTACGTTCTCAAACACGGCATGATCGACCGAATTGTTTCTCGTAAAGAGCTGCGAGCAACCCTCGCGGGTCTTGTCCGAACCCTCGGCGGACACCTGCTTCATTCGGAGGCCGGAGCCTAATGGCAAAGGACATCGCCAAGACCCACAAGGAGTGGGAGAAGCCTCTCCTTGAACTAGAGGACACGATCGCGAAACTTCGAGAGGCCGCCCGACGAGAAGCCGATCCGGTCAAGCAGGCGAACTACATCGAAAAAGCCGAAACCTACCAAGAGCAGTGCAACCGGTACGTCAAGCTGATGTACTCAAACCTTGGAGATTGGGAAAAGGTTCTCGTTGCCCGAGCCGAAAAGAGACCGTACACCCTCGACTACATCCAAAGCATCTTTAATGGCTTTATCGAGCTCCAGGGAGACCGCAACGGCTTTAACGACAACGCCATTGTCGGTGGCCCAGCCGAGTTCAACGGTCGCCCCGTCATCGTTCTAGGACACCAAAAAGGCCGAAACATTCAAGACCGCCAGATGCGGAACTTCGGCATGGCGAAGCCCGAAGGCTACCGAAAGGCGATCCGCTTGTTCGAAATGGCGGAGCGCTTCCGAATGCCGGTGATCTCCTTTGTGGACACCCCCGCCGCCGACCCCGGCGTTGAGAGTGAATCCCGAGGAATCAGCGAAGCCATCGCGGCCGCGATGCTTAAGATGTTCCAGCTCACTGTCCCCACCGTCTCCGTCATCATCGGCGAAGGTGGCAGCGGCGGCGCAATCGGCATCGCCGTTTCCAACCGCGTGCTAATGCTCGAACATGCCGTTTACTCGGTCATTCCGCCCGAAGGCTGCGCCGCTATTCTCTGGCGCGCGCCAGAACGAGCGCCAGAGGCGGCGGAGGCTCTCCAGATCACCGCGAAATCTGCCCTCTCGCTTGGCATCATCGATGAGATCGTTTCTGAACCCGAAGGCGCGGCGCACCGCGACCCAGCTGGAGCTTCGGACCTCATCAAGGAAGCGGTTGTCCGCCATCTCAACGAGCTTCTGAAGCTATCGCCCGCGGAACTCCACGCCGATCGACACGCGAAGTTCCGAAAACTCGGCAAGTTCGCCGAATTGCTCTAGTTCCCTTCCCAGTTGACGCGGAAGGTTGCCGCGTCACCGGGAAGGATCTCCCCAATGAATTCCCGGGTGACCTTTCCAACGGTCACCTTGATCTTGTGGGTGCCATAGAACGGCCGGAACTTAGCCATTCCGTTTGAATCACTGTTCGCCGTTTCGTTGGTCCACCACTTCTTGAAGACCAAATCTCGATACGCCTTCACGGTCGGTCGTGCGGTCCAATCCCGGCGGTACATCGCGCCGCCCTCGTTTGCGCGCCAATGCGCCCCTTCCCAGAAGCCCCACATGATGAAGCCATCGACCTGCGGGTGACTGAAGCAAGTCGTCAGGAAATCTTCCATGTGCTCGGCATGCACCTTGTCGTCGTGGACCCCGAGATCATATTCCGTAATCTCCAGCCGGGGCCCCAGCGCCGCCATTTCGTCAAGCGCTTTGAAAACCGTCGGCATCGGGGTCAGTGGCGTTCCGACGTGTGCCTGGATGCCGATGATGTCAACCGGCGCGCCTTGGTTCAAAAGCTGTTGAACGCGCTCCTTAGCCTTTTCTTTGTGCCCGGTGCCCACCTGCGATTCTTCGGTGATGTTGTAATCGTTGTACGCCGTGAGCGCACTTGGATCTGCGACTTTCGCAATCCGGAAAACCTGGCCAAACGTTTCCCAGCCAATGCGGTCCCAGAGCGACGTTTCGGTCACCGCCTCGTTAACCACGTCCCAGAGGTACAGCTGGCCCTTGTAGCGAGTCACGACCTCTTCCACGCGGTCCGAGACGCGATCCTTCAGAACACTGTCCTTCATCGCCCATGCTCCCGCCGGAACATTCCGCTCAGAACCCCACACTCCGTTGTGGCCGCGAACGCGGAAGCCGTTCTGCTTGAGCCAAGCAATAGCCTTATCCGGTGCGTCGTACCCGTCGGCATCCGTATTGGGCCACTTCAAATCGTTCTCCAGCGTCACCGTGTTGAAGAGACTCTTCAATTCCGCCCGGAATCGATTGCTCGTGGCGTTGTTCCCATTGATGAGCTCAGCCGGAGCCGCCGTGCCAAATCGGAAGGCGTGACGCAACATCTCAACCTGGATTTTTGCGCCGGGAAGCGGCTTACCATTACGAACCACGTTCACCACCAACGGCCCCCGTCGCTGTTTCTCGATCCGTGCTTCCGCTGCCGCCTTCCAGGCTAAATCACGCTTTCCGGAAGCGTAGTACTGAATGGTCTGCTTCACTTCGCTCAGCGGCTTAAAGCCGAGGTTCTCGACCACTACATCCTTCAGCTCGACCTCGCCGGTCTCGTACCCTAGGAAAATGGTCAGCTGCCCCTCCTTCGGGGCCAAGCTCTTCGGAACGATCCCGGCGAACCGAAACGCTTGCCAGGTTGGCGTTAGCGTCACCGGGCCAGACACGTACTTCGCGTTTGGCGGATTGCTCTCTTCAATGTGCACCGTCGCGCGTGACTTGGTTCGGCTCCGCATCTGCAAAGACACCGAAACGGTTTGGCCGGCAACGATTCCTTTGTCGAGAGGAACGCCAATCAGGTTGTCCCAGGGCGAAGCTCCCCGCTTGACGACAAATTTCGAGAGCAGTGGCCCGGCTGGGTTGGAGAGCGTCACCCCGGGAGTCCGCCAATCCGATAGCTTCGGCCCGTTCAGCAACCTCTCCGGCTTAGCGAGCGGAACCGGTTCGATGGCTTCCAAGCTCACCGAAGCAAGCTCAACCGTTCCGGTGCCGAAGTTTAAGTGAAATCCTGCTTGGGCCTGCTTAGCCGCGAAGGAAGCGTTCGCGATTCCCGAGACTTTGTAGGATCGCCACTCGGGGGTCAGAACTAACTCTCGGCTCATCACATCGCTGTACGGTGCCGAAGCTGCCTGGACGAACGCGTTGATTTTGTTGCGCGTGATACTCCGGGCCCAAAAGCTGAACTCAAGAACCTGGCCCTGTTTCAAGGGACTATTGATTTGCTGCTGACACTGGACTTCCCAGCCTGGAGCCCCGGGAATCTGCTTGAGGTCTAACTTGACCGCTTTTCCGCCGCGGTCCGAACTTACAATCTCTCGCTGACAAAACTCGGAAGCGGTGATTTGCCAACCCTCCGTACCAGCGCTAAAGTCTGGATTCGAGATGAGATTTCCCGCGAGGGCGACCGATGCAAGCAGCACGGACAACATAGCTCCACTTTACTGCGAACCGCCCAAAACCGAATAGCTGTCATGAACAGACAATGAGACCGAACCGGTATCCTTCCGGTCCCATGGGGTTTGTAAAACGCACGCATACATGCGGCGAAATTCGCGCCGAGCACGTCGGCGAAACGGTGTCATTGAACGGCTGGATCCACCGCGTTCGAGATCTTGGCGGCGTAAAGTTCGTTGATCTCCGAGATCGCACCGGGTTGGTTCAGCTCGTTCTCGCGCCTGAGACCTTCCCCGATTCCTCCTCGCTCCGTGCGGAGGCATGCGTCAGCTTTACCGGCAAGGTTCTTGAGCGAGCCGACGAGGCAAAGAACCCCAAAATGCCGACCGGTGACATCGAAATCGAAGTCCAGAACTTCGAAGTCCTCGGCCCCACGAAGCCTTTGCCCTTCCAACTCAGCGACGAAGAGCAAATGCAGTCGGTGAACGAAGAGCTACGCGTCAAGCACCGGTACCTCGACCTTCGACGCCCATCGATGCATCGCCGCTTTGCGGTTCGCAGCTCGGTCATTCGACGGTACCGAAGCTATCTCGATGCTCGAGGCTTCCTCGAAATCGAGACGCCGATCATCACGAAGTCCACCCCCGAAGGTGCGAGAGACTATCTGGTTCCTTACCGAAACGAGTCCGGACTCTGGTATGCACTGCCGCAAAGCCCTCAGCAGTACAAGCAGCTCTTGATGGTCGCGGGCATGGAGCGGTACTACCAAATCGCCAAGTGCTTCCGTGACGAAAGCAGCCGCGCCGACCGGCAACCAGAATTCACGCAGCTCGATATTGAAATGTCGTTCATCGATCAGGAAGACATCCTGACGCTGATCGAAGCGATGACTCAAGAAGTCGTAAACGGCACGATTGAAGAGTTCGGCCTCGATAAGGAGCCCGTCGGACCGATGGAACGGATCACCTACGACGCCGCAATGCGAGATTACGGCTGTGATAAGCCAGACACTCGATTCGACCTGAAGCTGATCGATCTCACCGAGTGTTTCCCAGACACGCAGTTTGCCGTGTTCAAAAACACCATCGAGACCGGCGGCGTATTGCGCGCGGTCCGCTTCCCTGGCGCGGCGACCTACTCGCGAAAAGAAGTCAGTGGACTGGAAGAGTTCTGCAAAGAGCTGGGCGCTAAAGGCATGGCCCATCTTGCCGTTCTGCCGGCAGCCGATGCGGGCGAGGGTGCTTACATTAGTCCGGGTGGACTTGCGATCAAGAGCTCGATCGTCAAGTTCTTGGCCGAGTCGGAACTTGAAGCCGTTCTGCAGACATCAAATGCGGAAGCCGGCGACCTGATCTGCATCGTGGCCGACGCTTGGCAAACGACCAACGACGTTCTCTACCGACTCCGACTCGAAATCGGCGACCGCCTGAAGCTTCGAGATCCGCGCATCCTGAAGTACCTGTGGGTGATCGACTTCCCGCTCGTTGAGTGGAGCGATACCGACGGACGCTGGAGCTCGATGCACCACCC
Source organism: bacterium (assembly GCA_027485645.1). Lineage (GTDB taxonomy): Bacteria > Armatimonadota > Fimbriimonadia > Fimbriimonadales > Fimbriimonadaceae > Fimbriimonas. The sequence goes on along the minus strand of JAIXQR010000007.1, from coordinate 322,622 downwards.
GTTCACGATGCCGAAATGGGAAGACTTGCCGAAGATCGAAACCGATCCGGGAAGCATCCGCGCGCAGGCCTACGACCTGGTGTGCAACGGAATGGAAGTCGCGGGAGGTTCGATCCGAATCAATCGCCCCGACATCCAGGCCCAGATTTTTGGCCTTCTCGGCATCGATGAGGCAACTCAGCAGGATCGATTTGGTCACCTGCTAGAAGCGTTCAGCTACGGAGCGCCTCCTCATGGCGGAATTGCTCCCGGCATTGACCGTCTCATCATGCTCCTCACCGACACCGAGAACATTCGAGAAGTCATTGCCTTCCCGAAAGTTGCTGGAGGCCAAGACCCAATGATGGGGGCCCCCAGCACAATCGACTCGCAGCAGTGGGCCGAACTTGGCCTCCGCCGCTCCTGAGTCCTTACCAGGCGTAATCTTCTGGGGAAGTTTTCTTTCCCGGGAAGATTGCGTCGATCTTTGCCAGAACCTCGGCATCGAGCACGATATCAACCGACTTGGCGTTGCCGTGCAGCTGGGCGAGGGTTCGTGGTCCGATGATGGGACCGGTCACGCCAGGCTGGTGAAGGGTCCAAGCCAGAGCGACGTCGGCTGGATTCTCGCCCAACTCGCCACAAAGCGCTTCCCACTTCCCGAGCTGATCTGCGTGCTTGATTCGAGCTTCGGCGGTTCCGCCCTCGTTTCGGCGTGCGCCTTGATCTTCCGTCTTTCCCCCGAGCAAGCCACTTGCCAAGGGGCTCCACGGGATGACACCTAGGCCGTACTCTCGGCAAGCCGGGAGCACTTCGAGCTCGATGTTTCGGTTGAGCAAGTGGTAGATCGACTGCTCACTCACCAAGCCTAGCATGTTCTGGGCCGATGCGCGCTCGTTGAATCGGGCGATGTGCCAGGCCCCGAAGTTAGACGATCCGAAGTAGAGCACTTTGCCTTGCTGTCGCAGCACCGAGAACGCTTCGAGAATCTCCTCCGTTGGCGTGAGTCGATCGATGTGGTGCATTTGGTAAAGATCGATAAAGTCGGTCTGCAAGCGCGAAAGGGACGCATCGCAGGCCTTTCGAATGTGCAGTGCGCTGCATCGGCCCGAGTTTGGCCAGTCACCCATCTCACCGTAGGCCTTGGTTGCAATCACCGTCTTATCTCGTCGTTCGCCACCTTGGGCGAACCAACGACCGATGATGCTCTCCGTCCAGCCGTCCTTCTTCCAGCCATAAACGTCGGCCGTATCAAAGAAGTTGATACCAAGATCGTGGGCCTGATCCATGATCTCAAAGCTATCGGCTTCGGTCGTCTTCGGTCCAAAGTTCATCGTGCCGAGGCAAAGCCGACTTACCTTTAAGCCGCTACGGCCAAGTTGAGTGAATTTCATAACATCGTCGTTCTACCGTGCAAAGGTCCCGAACGCGTTCCAAGCGGGACATTTTCACGCACAATTGGCTGAATGGAACTCGTGCGCTATCGACCTGACCAAGCCATCCGTTGGCTACGCATGGGAGCCGAGACCCAAAAGCAAACCGCGAAGGAAAAGACCAAGAAGGTCACCGATCCTCGCCAGCGGTTCGCCGATCATCTCAAGAACGCCGCCGGAGCCATCATGGACTACGGCAAAGGGGCTTACACCGAAGCTATGCACAGCGTGGCCGAGGCGAACGAGTTTGTCATTCAAGAAACGCAGCTCGACATCGTGCGAAATGGCACGATCAAAACCGTCCCTTACGATCGCATCAAGGCGATTCAACTGCAAACCGATCGGGCAACCCTCGTTCTGGATAAGGGCACGGTCATTATCAAACCGTTTGCGTACCTGAGTGCAGGCCGGGCAAAGGTTCCCGTTGGTTGGCAGCGAAACGGCCTCGACGTGCCGTTCGAGCTTCTCTTCGAAGAAATCAGCGCCCGAAGCGGAATTCCTTTAACTGAAACAGAATAACCTTGTCCTGAGAAAAGGTACATAGGACGGGTGAGCGCATGGCATCAGCCAGAACCACAACAGTGGTGGCACATCGTAGAAGACGCCCTCAGCGAGGATGTTGGTAGCGGCGACATAACGGGCGCTGCCCTTTCCGCCAACGACATGGTCCGCTGGCATATCGAAGCGCAGGCTGAAGGGATCGTTTGTGGCCTAGGAATTGCGGAATTCCTTCTTGCCCCCTCTCCGGACGATTCTGGTCGGGCGAACATCGAGGTTCTTAAGAACGATGGCGATCCCGTTTCGCGCGGAACCATCATGATCCGCGGCTACCTCAGCGCGCGCCAGGTCATGATGGCGGAGCGCACGGCGCTGAACTTTCTCATGCACCTCAGCGGGGTGGCCACCCTCACTCACGAATTTGTTGAAAGGGTGAAAGGAACGGACGCCCGAATCGTCGACACCCGCAAGACCATCCCCATGCTGCGGTCTCTCCAAAAGTACGCCGTCCGCTGTGGCGGGGGGCACAACCACCGAATGGGACTCTATGACGGCGTGATGCTGAAAGACAATCACATCGCCGCTCTTGGAGGCATCAAGCCGGCCGTGAAAGCCGTTCGTGCCTACGCTTCGCACATGCTGAAGATTGAAGTGGAGTGCGAAACATTAGAGCAGGTGGCCGAAGCGGTGGAAGCAGGAGCGGACATCGTGATGCTAGACAATATGGATCCGTTCATGATGCGAGAGGCCGTCAAGCAATACAAGAACCAGGTGCTTCTAGAAGCTAGCGGTGGCGTTTCGCTTGAAACCGTTCGCGGAGTCGCGCAAACTGGCGTACATCTCATATCAGTTGGCGCGCTGACCCACTCCGCGGTGGCGTTACCGATGCATTTGGAATTGCTGTGAAGTTTGAAATTTCTGCCCAACAACCATTTTTCAGGTTCGCTGAGCTCGATTCAACGCAGACCTATGTCTCTGCCGCGATTCGTGATGGCCAACCGATTTCAGGCTGTTTGACCGAGAGCCAAACGAAAGGTCGTGGACGGTTTCAACGCGAATGGATCGCTGGCCCCAACTCGAGTCTGACCACTACCCTGGTCTTCAACGCTTACCGAAATCATCCAGAGCCGCATCTGATCGGCATGGCCACCGCGATCGCCGTCGCCAACGCGTTCGATGCCAAACTGCAGTGGCCGAACGATATCGTGATCGGTGGGAAGAAACTTGCCGGCGTTCTTACCGAAGTGATTGTTGGTCCAGATGGCGACCGACTAACAATTGTCGGAATTGGTCTCAATCTCGGACAAACACGGTTTCCAACCGAGATCGCTTTTCGGGCAACGAGCCTTGCCATCGAGTCGAGAGAGGTCCCGACGATTGACGAGGCGCTCCAGAAAGTTATTTCTAGCATTCAACGCGTTCCGGAACCCACGTCATGGTTGTCGCTTCGAGATGAGTGGAGCCAGCGATGCGCAACACAAGGAAAGATTTTCCTGCTGCCAGGAGGCGATATGGCCCTTGGAGTCCGGGTCAACGAGACCGCATGCTTGGAGTGCACGGTGGATCAGCAGACACGCGTGGTAAGCGTGGGAGAAGCCTTATTCGGCTAGAACTTCAATAAGAAGTTGGAGCGGGCGACGAGATTCGAACCCGCGACCTATTCCTTGGCAAGGAATCGCTCTACCACTGAGCCACGCCCGCTCGCGGATTAGTAAGTTACCCGAACCACCATCCAATGTCAACCCCAACCGCGGTGCTTACGGCCTCGATTGACATCATAATGCCCATATGCCTATTGATCTCAATGTTCTTGCCGAAATAGGCACGCGAGCCGGTCGCCTCGCGCAAGAGGAGCGGAAGCGTCTGGCCACTGAACTCAAGTCGGATGGCAGCTTGGTCACCAATGCCGATCGAAAAGTCGAAGAGTTCTTGCGAACCGAGCTTGCCCCGTTGGCTTCTGAGACCTCGGTTTGGGGCGAAGAGTTTGGACGAGACGACGAAGGCTCAAACGGCATTTGGTTGCTCGATCCCATCGACGGAACCTCGAACTTCGCCATGGGCCTCCCAACTTGGGGCGTTAGCATTGCTCGATGGCAGGATGGCCAGCTCCGGGAAGGCTGTATTTTCTTGCCCGATCTTGAGGAACTCTACGTTGCCGCAAAGGGAGCGGGAGCAACGCTAAACGGTGAGCCCATTCCTGCCGTCGTTTCTGGTCGGCCGAAGGCGTTTGAACTGATTTCCTGCTGTCCGCACATCGCGCCGCTGATCGGAAGCGAAAAGGTGCCCGGCAGACTCCGCTGTTTTGGCGCTTCCGTCGTTGATGGCAGCTGGACGGTTACCCAGCGTCTACGGGGCTTGTACGGCATGGGAGAGCGATTGTATGACGTAGCCGCCACGCTCGTCCTAGCCACCGAAGTCGGACTTGTCGCGAGCTACACCGATGGAACGCCGCTCAACTTGCCGTCGCTTGTGGCGGGAACGCCGATTCATCGCCCGTGGCAAATCATGCCACCGGTAGACAAAGCAGCTTCCTCAGCTCTTCAGGCGTGACGTTGTCCGAGGCGTCTTTCGCCTTACGAGACCAAACCACGGTTCCTTCCGCGTCAACTACAAACGCTCCGCCAAGCTGAATTGGGTCGGTGGTCGGAAGAAAACCGCCCTTCGTGCCGGACTTGATCACCGCAAAGCCACGCTTCACGACACTCGGACCAAAGAGCTGGCCGATGGAAGCGCGCTGTAACCCGAAATGCAGATACAAGTGATGCTGCGCATCGGAAATGAAGGTGTGCGGCGAACGGGTGGCATCCTTCAGCCGCTGAGCTTCATCTGCTGAACTCAGAGTGACGAAAGCGATGGGCAGGTCTAGCGCTTCGTTAAGCAGCTGAATCTGCTCGCGACAAAAGATGCAACCCGAGTGCCGCAAGAAGATGAGCGCAAATGGAAGTTGGGGGAATAGCTTCGCTAAGGCGACCTCTTGCCCGGTCGAAAGCAGAACCGTTCGATCTGGCAAATTCATGGTAATGCGTACTACGCATCGACCACGACATCTATCAACTCTTGGAACGGTTTCATTTTCGACGGGTGCTTGAGTTTCTTCAGCGACTTCTGCTCGATCTGTCGAATTCGCTCTCGCGTCACCTGGAAACACCGCGCCACTTCTTCCAGCGTGTGTGGTTGCCCGTCCAGCAAGCCGTACCGCATCATGATCACTTCCCTCTCTCGTTCTGCCAACGTTGAGAGCAGATCGTCGATCTGACCGCGCAAAATCGATCGGAGCGCCGCATCCGCCGGGTTCTCGCCCGAACGATCCACGAGGAACTCAACGAGCGACGTATCTTCGCTGTCTCCAATTGGTGAATCAAGCGACAAGGGCTCGGCGATAGCGCGCTGGAACTCTTCCACACGCTCGACGGAGATGTTGAGACACTCTCCGATTTCTTGGGAGGTCGCCTCGCGTCCGAGGGTCTGCTGAAGCTGGCCCGTCGATCGCATCATTCGATTGACGGCTTCGAGCGTGTGGACGGGGATTCTGATCGTCCGACCGTGATCGGAGAGTGCACGTGAAATTGCCTGTCGAACCCACCAGGTGGCGTAGGTGCTGAATCGGAATCCGCGCTCGGGGTCAAATTTCTCAACCGCCCGAATGAGGCCCATGTTTCCTTCTTGGATAAGGTCCTGCATGGACAAGCCGCGACTGATGAATCGCTTGGCGATAGAGACCACTAGGCGCAGGTTTGCCTCAATGAGCATCTGCTTGCATCGATCGCAGCCGGTGCGTGCGCAACGAGCGAGATTAACTTCGTCCTCGGCATTCAGAAGCGGGATGCGGCCGATTTTTTGTAGCCACATGCGGACCGAGTCTTCGAAGTGGTGTTCAACCTCCGAGGTCCCTGCCTCAACGTCGCCTTCTGCTTCGAACGTCTCTTCCGAAACCGCGCGACCTCGGGCGTTTTGATTCGCCGCAAGCATGCGAGCCGGACATCGTGGCGTCCGATGGAATATGAGCGCGGTTCCCCCTCCGCACTCCGTAGTGCCCTCCGTTAATTCTTTCCCTGAAAGCATTAGTAGATCACGCGACCTCCGTTGGTGAGCGCGAACGCAATACACTATAGCAAAGGTTTTCCGAGTCTCCTTCAGAATTCTTCCGAACCGCGTGAATTACCAGTCTTCATGCGTCGATTCAGCTTCCTGAGGCGGAATTGGCTTGAGTTTCTTGAGTTGCTCAAGATACTTTTGCCGTTCTTCATCGCTATCAAGGAGAGGACGGGTGGCGGTGGTTTTCTGGAGCGTCGCCTTTTCTCGAAGTTTCACGATCGACTCCGTGATGTAGTCCTCTTTCAGCATGTCGCCCCGGAGATCTTCCTCGATGTCCGCGAGAATCGAGCGCAACCGCTCTGGCTCGATGTTGCTGAGCCACTGACTCACCTCGCCGCTCGGAGCGGCCGTCGGAAACGTGAGCGCAATCGCCGTCGATAGTTCCTTCCCCAGCACGGTCACGAATAGCTCGCCATGCCGCGAGAACATCCAGCCCTCTTTCCGAAACTTACTGCTGAGAAATGCCCGAAACACGACGACTTCGGCCGATTCCAGGTCCTTCACGGTAGTCCTGGCCCGGGTTATCGATCGTGCTGCCTGTCGAGACGCTTCCGGATCAAACGCCCGTGCACGGCGAATATTTCCAACCGTTCGTTTAAGGGCCTTTTGCGCTTGAATGGCGTCGGTTAGGTTCGGATACTTCGGAGCCAGCCGAACCAACTGACGATCAAGTTCTAACTCGTTGGGAGCATCCGCGAGAATCTCCAGCGCTTCCTGCCAAAAGCTCTCATCCGCCGGGTCCAGTTTCTCTTCCAGGCGCCGAATCTTGAAGTCAATCGGCGGCAGTCCTTTCGCAACCGCATCTGATACCGCCGCTGGTCCTTTCTGACGGAGCAAGGAATCTGGGTCATCTCCTTTCGGGAGCAGCGAGACCCGAACGCGCAACCCCTCGGCCTGCATCACCGCAATCGCACGGTCTGCTGCCTTCTGGCCGGCTTCGTCGCTGTCATACAGGATCGTGACTTCCTCTGCCCACCGCTTGAGTAGCTTTGCTTGCTCTTCCGTCGCAGAAGTACCAAGAGACGCCACTGCTTGAGTCACTCCCGCCGCGTGGCAGGCAATGACGTCCAAGTAGCCCTCCACAAGCACCGCGCGCTTCAGTTTCCCAATTGAATCTCGAGCTTCGCTGAACCCGTACAGGACGCGGCTCTTTCGGTAGAGAGGGGTATCGCCGCTGTTGATGTACTTCGGCATGCCGGTGCCGAGCACACGGCCACCAAAGCCAACCGTGGCTCCCCGCTCATCCTTGATCGGAAACATGAGCCGACCACGAAACTTGTCAAAGAACCCGCCGGACGGATCGGTGTCGACGAGAAACAGGTCCTTGCAGTCCTGCAGGGAGAACCCGAGCTTCTTCAGATGGTTTGCCAGCGCTTCTCCCATTTCTGGGGCATAACCGATCCCCCATTTGGTGAGCGTCTCGGAATCGAGACCTCTTCGCTCGCAGTACTCCCGTGCCGTCGCGCTCTTTGAAAGCTGTTCCTGAAAGAATGCAAGCGCCGCCGCCATGGGCTCGGCATACGATTTCGACTTCTCACCGCCTTCGCGGCTCTTTAGGGTGACTCCGGCCTCTTTCGCTAGGATGCGCAGCGCTTCAACGAAATCGACGTTTTGTCGATTCATGACCCAGTTGAAAATGTCTCCCGTCGCGCCGCAGGACCAACACTTGTAGCGGCCGGTCGAAGGAGAGACCGTCATCGACGGATTCTTGTCCGGATGGAAAGGGCAAAGCCCTTGAAAATTCTTGCCGACCTTCTTGAGGGGCATCTCAGATGAAATAAGCGAGACGATGTCGACTCTTTGTCGAATCTCGTCTCGCTCATCCATGCTATCAGCCTACTTCAGGGTCAGTACCCTGCGCAGGTTGACTTACGACTTTCCAGCGGCAACCACAACGCCAACAACGACCTGTGGTTTCTTTGGTGCAAGCCGGGCGAACCGGAATGCAACCTTGCCTCGGGTGAGGTACTTCACGAACATGTTGTCACCAGCGATTTCGTATCCGTCTGGATTCGCGTACTTCGAGACAACCGACTTGAAGTTTGCACCGAAGCTGACGCCAGCCTTGGTCTTGACCATTGGATCTCGCAATCCGATGGCTTCGATCTGCACCACTCGACCGAGTCGGTCGATGATGAATGCGTACTTGGATGACTTCTTGTTGTAGACCCATCGAGTGAAGGTCACTCGGGTGCCTGCACCAGCGACTGGGGGAGCGCCTGCGCCGCCACCAGCCGGAGGAGCGCCTGCACCAGGTCGTCCACCGCCTGGGCCACCGACTCCCGGAGGAGGACCGCCGCCGTTTGGAACGCCTGGAGGTGGTCCGCCAGGGCCAAATGGGCTTGAGCCGCCGCTCTGTCGTCCGCCTGGGGCGAACTGTCGCAAATCGTCTTCAGAGGTCAACGGAGGCATAAAGTCGGCAAGCTGCCCACCTGCTGCTCCGCCGCCGCCAGATGCTCGTCCGCCGCCACCAGCGGATGCACCTGGGCGTCCTGCCGGTGCTCCTGGAGCACCAGCTCCGCCGCCTTGACCGCCGCCGAACTGTGCGCCGCCACCAAGGGTCACCGGTAGGATTTCGTCCGGTGTACCAAATTTCTGCAATACGCGAGTGCTTTTGTCAAACAGGTTGATTCCTAACAACCCAGTCTCCGCACGCTGCGCGAGTGCACTCGCAGCAAGCGGAACCATCGCAAGCACCGTAAGCGTTTTTTGAACAATCCTCGTCTTCAAAGGGAATTCGTCCTCCATTGTGGGCGAGACATCCTGCCTGCCCTTACGCTAGTAATTGACGTACCTAGGACCCGGATTCGTAACAGGTCCTAGAAAGGAACCTCAGGTATACACCCGGTATTAGTTCAGTTAAGGAAACTGACAATCTCATGGCAGCCAATTTAGAAATCAACAGCTCGCAGTTCGAAGCCGAAGTCATCAACTCGGAACTCCCCGTCCTCATCGACTTCTGGGCGCCTTGGTGCGGCCCTTGCCGAGCCATCGCTCCATCGGTCGAAGCGCTCGCCGAGGAATTCGCTGGTAAGGCCAAGGTCTTCAAGATCGACGTCGACAAGGAACCGGATCTCGCTTCCAAGTACGGCGTAATGAGCATCCCTGCTCTCCACGTTTTCAAGGGTGGAAGAGAAGTCAACAAGGCCGTCGGTGCCTTGCCAAAGGATCAGATCAAAGCTCTGATCGAATCCGCTCTCTAAGCGAAACCATCAACTCATGGGCCCGATTCCGCAAGGATCGGGCCCTTTTCGGTTTAATTGACCTGTGAGTTCCGAACCAAAACCGGCCGATGTTGGCACCAGCGTAGCCAAAGCCGGCGGAATCATGGTCGTCTCACTGTTCCTGAGCCGCGTTCTTGGCATGGTCCGAGAAATGGTGATGACCGGAAAGTTCGGATCCGGCAGCCAGACCGACGCCTACAACCTCGCCTTTTCCCTGCCTGACCTTCTGTTCTTCCTGATTGCAGGCGGCGCCCTGAGCTCGGCATTTATTCCCGTTTTCACGGAGTACTACCAAACCGAGCGCGAGGATGAGGCTTGGCACGTCTTCAGCGTGGTCGCAACGGTCATGTCGATCGTCGTTTTGAGCTTCATCACGCTGGCATGGATTTTTGCCGAGCCCATAACTCACCTACTCGCGCCGTCGGCCACCGGACAAAAGTTCAACGACATCGTCCTGATGAGCCGAATCGTGCTGCCAACGCAGTACGCCTTCTTCATCGGCGGCCTGATGTTCGGCACGCTATATGCAAGGCGAGTGTTCGCCATCCCGGGCCTGGGACCGAACGTTTACAACATCGGAATCCTGTTCGGAGCCCTTGTTCTTTCTAGCTTCACCAATCCGCCAATCGCCGGAATGTCCTGGGGCGCCCTTGGCGGCGCGATGATCGGGAACCTTGTGATTCCGTTCCTCACCATGCGCAAGCTGGGATCAAAGTTTGCCTTCTCGCTCGATGTACGGCATCCCGGAGTCGTCAAGGTGTTCAAGTTGATGCTGCCGGTGGTCCTGGGCCTATCGCTTCCGGGCGTCTACGACTTGATCTCCCGCTACTACGGACAAATGTATTCCGACGGGTTGGTCACAAACCTAAAGCTAGGCAACGTCCTCATGCAAGCGCCGCTCGCAGTGTTCGGGCAGTCGCTGGCTCTCGCGGCCTTCCCGGTTCTATCGCAACACTTCGCCCGGGGAGAAACTGGTCTTTACCAGTCGCAGATGAACGCCACGATCCGGCAGGTGCTTTTCATCTCGATCCCCATCTCGGCGCTCATGTTCGCTGCACCCGAGCCGATCGTTGTGGCGATCTTCCAGCACGGTGCCTTCACCGTCGAGAACTCACGCATCGTTTCCGACCTCTTGCGGCTCCTGAGCCTCGGCATCTGGGCCTGGTGCCTGCATCCAGTTCTCATGCGTGGATTCTTTGCCGCGCAACATTCGACAACCCCAATCGTCATCGGCACCGTCACAACCGGCGTCTTCTTTGTTCTCATCAACTTGGGCCGACAAACTCCGCTGACCTACCTGGCGATCCCGCTAGCCTCATCTCTCTCCGGGGTCTTTCTCGTAGGAGCGCTGTTGTTCGCGCTGCATCGCCGAATGGGCGGAGTGGACTTCCAAGGCATCCTCGCAACGATGGGCAAGGCAGTGTTGGGCTCGGTTGTCTTTGTCGGCGTCACCTATGGCCTGCTTCAGGTTCCGTTCCTCCAATCGCTTCAGACCAACAAGCTTGGTGCCGTCCTGATTCTTTTGCTCGTCTGCCTGCCTGGTTTCTCACTCTATGTGATCATCGCTCGGGCGCTTAAGATGCCCGAAACCGCCGCGCTCGATCGTACTTTTGACAAAATTCGTAGCCGGATCGGTCGCTGACCGGCTGGTATCTTGATGCCATGGACAACGTGGTCATCGTTTCTGGCGCCCGCACCGCAATCGGCGCATTTCAAGGCAGCCTCAGTTCCCAATCGGCTCCGTCGCTAGGTTCTGTCGCCATTCGGGAAGCGATCTCCCGCGCCGGTGTCGATCCGTCCGAAGTCAGCGAAGTCCTGATGGGCAACGTTTTGAGCGGTGGCCTAGGACAAGCGCCCGCACGACAAGCTGCCCTCGGCGGAGGAGTTCCAAACTCCGTTCCGTGCACCACGGTTAACAAAGTCTGTGGCTCCGGGATGAAGACCGTTATGATGGCCGCGCAAGCGCTTCGATCTGGCGATGCCTCCATCGTGGTAGCAGGCGGAATGGAAAGCATGTCCAACGCCCCTTACGCCCTCGAGAAAGCCCGTACCGGCTACCGAATGGGCAACGGCACCTTGCTCGACCTCATGATCCACGATGGCCTTTGGGATCCGTACAACAACTGCCACATGGGCAATTGCGGCGATTCCACCGCGGCCGAGTTCAGCATTTCCCGCGAAGAACTTGATGCCTTTTCTGCCGAAAGCTACCGACGTGCCGTTCACGCTCAGTCAAGCGGACGATTTGAGCGAGAAATTGCCCCCATTCTCATTCCTCAGCGCAAGGGCGACCCGGTTCAAGTCAACCAAGATGAAGAGCCTGGAAAGGGAGATCCAGCGAAATTGCCTTCCCTGCGTGCCGCCTTCAGCAAAGACGGAGTTACCACCGCCGGTAACGCCAGCTCGCTCAACGACGGCGGTTGCGCGCTCGTCCTGATGCTGGAATCGGAAGCCAATAAGCGCGGCCTCAAGCCCCTCGCCCGGGTTGTCGCCCAGGCCCAATTCGCCCACGCGCCAGAGCGATTCACCAGCGCACCGACCGGCGCGATCCAAGCGGTTCTGGCCAAGGCCCAGCTTTCGGTTGACGCCGTTGATCTCTTTGAAGTCAACGAAGCGTTCGCGGTTGTCGCAATGCTGGTCGCACAACAAGCCGGCATCGCGCATGAAAAGCTGAACGTCAACGGTGGCGCGGTCGCCTTGGGCCACCCGATCGGAATGACCGGAGCCCGCCTCATTCTCACCGCAGCCTACGAACTCCAAGCCCGCGAAGCTCGCTACGCGGTCTGCTCCCCCTGCATTGGTGGCGGAGAAGCGACGGCCGTTCTACTCGAACGCGTCAGCTAAGTTCGGAACGGTTTTTCAAGTTCAGTTCAACGTTTCGCATCAGTCCATCAAATCCGGCTCGGCGAATCGCCGAGCCGGCAAAGGTGGAATCCCACTCCGCTTCTTGCATTCTCGCAAGCTCAAGCAAACCGGGATACTCTCGCGCGGCGAAATCAGGCTCGGACGTTGCCTGCCCCCTGTCTGGCTGCCGCGGCCCGGGCTGATTGAACGGACAAATGTCCTGACAAACGTCGCAACCAAAGCTCCAATCACCAACGCCCCTTTCTAGTCCAGGGTCGATCTCTCCGCGATGCTCAATCGTGAGATAACTCACACAGCGGCCTGAGTTGATGAACCAGCGTCCATGCCCGAACTGGATCGCTCCCGTTGGGCAAGCCTCAATGCAAGCCCGGCAAGTTCCACATCCACCATTTGCAGGCAAATCTCGCTCAATCGGAAGCGAAGTGAGAATGATCGCGATGAAAAAGAAGCTGCCGCGTTTGCTGTCAATGAGGCATGTGTTCTTGCCAAACCACCCCAGCCCCGCAAGGTGCGCGTACTCCCGTTCAAAAATTGGCGCGCTGTCAATGCAGCCGCGAAACTCTCCTTCTGGAAAATCGGCCCTCCAGCGAGCAATCAACCGGTTCATCTTGCCGCGAATGACCTTGTGATAATCCCGCCCTCGGGCGTACTGCGCTACAAGAAAGTCGCTCAACGGCGGCTCAGGTTGTCGGTAGTTCAGCGTTAGAGCAATGACGGAATGGGCAGATTCAAGCAGTTTACGGGGATCGCTTCGAAGCTCCACCGAGTTTGGCAAGTACGCCATGCCGGCATGGTTTCCGTCGTCGAGCCACTTTTGGTAGAACTCCAGACCTTCCGCTGGCTCGGCTGCGCAGATTCCGGCGGTCGTAAAACCGGCCTCTAATGCGGCCGCCTTAAACGGGCCAGAATCCAGGAACTCGCTCACAGATCAATTTTAGGAGACGCCACCACTCCTCGTTGGTGAGTTCTTGAGGGCGAGCACGCTGGGAAATCTCCAATTCCACCAGCCACTCGGCGATTTCGGTTTTCGACTTGCGCAGCCCGGTGGACAAATTGTTCTCCAGAGTCTTACGCCTCTGGGCGAAACCGATGTTCAGAGCCTTTCCTAGCGCTTTCCGGTCCGATTGGGAAACCGGCTTGGGTTGGAACAACAGAACCACGCTATCGACCTTTGGAGGGGGGAAAAAGGCGTCCGGTGGAACGTCAGCCACCCGCGAGATCTCAAATCCACACTGCATCGCCACCGAAAGTCCGCCGCGCTCACTGCCACCGGCCGGTGAAAGAATCCGGTCCCCGACCTCGCGCTGCATCATCAAAACTGCACGATCCAAAACTCCGGCCAACTCCTCGACCCGCCCCAGCAGGGGACCAGTGATGTAGTACGGCATGTTCGAAACGATGACCAAAGGCTTCGGCAGACCGGAGACAAGCTCAGGAAGATTCAGCTTGAGAGCGTCTCCCCAGGTTACGGCGACTCCCGGAGCGCAGGCTGCGAGCGGCTTTGCCATGCGTTCATCCAGCTCCACGGCGTGAACGTGCTCGAATGAGTCGGAAAGCGGACGCGTCAGAATGCCCGGTCCGGGACCAATTTCGAGAATCGAACCAGCTCCCGCGCAGGCGTCAAGAATCGCGGAAACCGCTGGCGCAGAGATTAGAAAGTGTTGCCCAAAGCTCTTATCTGCTTTGAGCTGGTGCCGCTTGAGAAACGGCACCAGTTCGTCAACCGACCATATTCTAGGAGGCTGACTTGAGTACGTGGACCGTCACCTTTCGGCGTCCAAAGGAGAAGGCTCGAGCTCGAGAATCGTAACAGAGATCGATTTTCTTGCCTTTGATTGCTCCGCCCGTGTCGGAAGCCAGGGCGAACCCATAACCTTCGATGTAAAGCAGAGAGCCGAGGGGAACGATTCGAGGATCGACGGCAACGTGTCCGAACCCAGCGCGATGGCCAAGTTTCGTTCGGCCAGAGCCGCCTCGAGGATTGGGATCGTAGGCACTGGCACTCATGTTAATAACTGAGCCACGCACAAACGAACCTCGGCTGGTTGGATAGCCAGCTCGACTAATCAGGAATACGGTGTCTTTGGCCGGAGTTTTAGTCTCCGAAACGAGTTTGTATTCGACGGGTTGTTCGTTGACATAGGTGACAACGAAGGTTTTCTCAACCGATCCAACGGTTCCATCCTGAATCTTGCGGATGGCGCCCGGTCGGAGCGATCGGTCAAATTGATAACGAACGGTGGGTTTGATCTCCGTTCGCCGGACCTCGGTCCTGGTTTTTTCTTCGGACGTTCCAGCAAATGCCATTCCGGCAAAAGCTAGAAGCCCTATAAGCAAACTCCCTTTCGGTGAGCAGTTGCGCATTCGGTACCTCCTGCTTGGCTGCAAAGCCTATGGCTAAGCGACGAGTCATAGTACCAAACAAATGCCTCAAATGTCTACTTTCTGCGAATAACGGATACCAGACAAGGTTGATTCTCGGCAGTTGTGATCAGTGAATTCCCGTCTGCAGAATAAGCAATTCCCTCGCCCTGAAGGTCCAAATTTGTTCGAATTGCCATGGGTTCCCTCTTCGTCCAGGCACTCGTCCCATCAGAAATATCCCACTCATACGCCGACATGTAGGTTCGAAGTGCAAGGAATTTGCCGTCTGGAGATACCGCTCCCCCCGTCACCATTCGTGACTCTTTGATGAATCCGCCCAAGTCCACTTCCCCGACCGCTTTCAACGTCTGGATTCCACCAGTTTTTTCTAGCGAACCGGCAAAAACTCTTGATGGGCCTTTTTGCATTTTCACGCAGATCTGGAATTCTCGGCCTCCCGGCATGATCAAAAGTGCCTCAGCATTGTAGGCATCAGGATAGACGAATTCAATCTTTTCGAAGATATCAACTTCAGTGGATTGCAGGTCCGGTTCCTTCACCAAATACAGCGCGAGCGACTTTCGCTTCCTGCCGTTGTTCCCGATGTCGCCGATCGCCAAGAACTTCTCGCCATCGCGCTCAAAGCTCGCGATATCTTCCCAGTCTTGCGCGGTGGCACCTTTCACTCGCACTTCTTGGATCACTTTCCCCGCCTCGTTGAAGCGGTAAAAGCGCGGATAGTCGCCGCTATCGTTGTGGGTGAAGTAGGTTCCAGCGTGTCTAAGGCTCGCCGCAACGCCAGAAGATTCCTTTACGCGGGAATCTTTGATGAGACACAGCGTCTCCGGGCGTGCGTAGGTTCGGCTGAGACGGTCATCAATCGAGTACCCGCACCCTGCGACCAGCAAAATCCATGTCGCAAAGATCGGTCGAACTCTCATTTCGACTCAGTGTACTTGCGGGTCCTGCCCATCACTTGGTTCTCTCGGTACAGGTACAAGTGAGCCCAACCCGCACGTTCTCCCAGCCGCGAACGCAAGTAATCGCCGACCGCTCGATACCGCAACTCCGTCAGAGCGCTTCCATGCCATTCCGGAAAGAAGTTCCGCGTCGCCGCCTGCCACATGTGCGTGTCGACCGGAACGGCGAGCCCATGATCAAAGGCAAACAGACATATGCAATCTGCAAGCTTGGGCCCAATTCCATCGATGGTGATGAGCTGATCAAATGCGGTTCTATACGGCCCAGCTTTGAGATCGGCCAGATAGGATTCGCCACCGCGCTCTAGCAAGGCTCGCGCCGCCCCGGGAATTCGTGGGCTCCGATAGCCGAATCCCTTGGCTCGCAATGCCGACTCTTCAATTCCTGCAATCACTTCCAGGCTCGGAAATCGACGCGCCTCGTTGGGAAAGACCGGTTCGCCAAATTCCGACAACGCTTGCACCATCGACGTGATTCGGAGCAAGTGGTTGTTGGGGCTGCAAAGAAAAGAAAACAGCGTTTCGCGCGGACCGCTTGGACGCATCAACCGAAATCCGCTCGCCGCAACGGACGCGGATTCTGGAAGACGGTCGGCGATTTCGGCCACTACATCGGCGAGCGATTCCTCCAAGCGAAAATGTTTGCGGAATTCAGCTTCCGAGCCCGTCGATTGCACCGCATAACCGGTCTCCGTTCGCTCGACGGCGTACCAGTGATCGCCATCAATTCCAATCCAGCGACCATCCCCGTGCCTCGTCCAGCGAAAAACCTGACCGCTCATCACGCAATGATCAAGGTCCAGTTCCTCCCCAGAAACGGAGATTTCAAACTCGTTCAAATTGAGTTTTCCGGGAGCATGTCCAAGAACTCTTGCTCCGTCAGTACGGTGACGCCAAGTTGCTCTGCCTTTGCCAGTTTAGAACCCGCATTCGGTCCGGCAACTACGAAGGATGTAGCTTTGCTAACGCTGCCCGCGGCTCGCCCACCAAGGTTCCGCACGGCCTCTTCAGCCGCCTCGCGGGTGAATCGTTCGAGCTTTCCGGTGAAGACGAAAATCTTGTCGAGAAATGCATCGCCAGTTGGTTCAGCTTGCTCTACCGGCGAAACGCCGAGCTCTAGAAGCGAATCGACCATTTGCCGGTTTTCATCGTCCTGCCACCATTCCACGATCTCTCCGGCCGTTCGTTTGCCGATGTTGTCCACCGCCACGAGCCGCTCAAAAGTCGCCGAGCGAAGGGCGTTCAAGGTCCGAAACTCGATGGCCAGGTCTCTCGCCCCGCTCTCGCCGACCTCGGGAATTCCAAGAGCGGAGATGAATCGAGCGAGCGTCGGCCCTTTGGCCGCTTCGATGTTCGATAGAAGCTTCTCGATACTCTTTTCTCCGAGGCCGTCGAGTTTCGAGAGTTCTTCCTTGCGCTCGTGAAGTCGGAAGATGCTTGGAATGTCCGTGAGGTAGCCATCTTGCAGCAGGCGCTCGATGAGCTTGTCTCCGAGGCCTTCGATGTCCAGCATCTTCCGGCTCACAAAATGCTGAAGTCGCGATGCGATTTGAGCGGGACAGGTCTTGTTCGGACACTTCAGCGCGATCTCCCCTTCCTTTCGTACCAAGGCGGTCTCGCAGACCGGGCACTCGGTTGGCGGCTCGGGCAAAACGGCATCTTCCGGACGCTTATCCAGCACCGGGCCGACGACTTCCGGAATGACATCCCCGGCCCGCTGAACGATGACGGTGTCACCCTCTCGAAGGTCCTTTCGGCGCACTTCGTCAAAGTTGTGCAAAGTCGCTCGACTCACCGTCACTCCTCCGACATAGACCGGCTCTAGATCGGCAACCGGGGTGACATTGCCCGTCCGACCCACTTGGCAGAAAATCCGATTCAGCTTGGTGAATGCCTGCTCCGACGGGAATTTGTACGCAATGGCCCAGCGTGGACCGCGGGATGTAAAGCCAAGGGTTTCCTGGTCCGCGACGTTGTCGACTTTGATCACGACACCATCAATTCCGAATGGTAGCTCTGGACGTGCGGCTTGAACCTTGTTTACAAAGTCGAGCAACTCCTCGATTCCGGTAGCGAGAGTCTGCATCGCATAAACCGGGAAGCCGGCTCGCTTGAGCCGAGCGTTGAGTTCGCTTTGCGCTGCAGCAAGGGGCCCTTCGGTGAACCCGGTGCCGTAGGCGTAAAAGTTGAGTTTCCGCTTGGCGGTAAGCGAAGAGTCGAGTTGTCGAAGCCCGCCCGCCGCTGCGTTCCTCGGGTTCGCAAAAACCTGCTCCCCACGTTCGGATCGCGCTTCGTTCAGCTCGTTGAAGATGGACCTCAGCATGACCACTTCACCGCGAACCTCGACCGTGCCGCTGAGGTTGTCCTGAAGCTCAAACGGAACCCCACGGATCGTGCGCGCGTTCTCCGTCACGAGTTCGCCGGTGGCTCCATCACCGCGCGTGGCCGCGCTGACAAGCTTTCCGTAAACGTAAGTCAGCGAAATCGACGCGCCGTCGAACTTGAGCTCGATCCAGTAGCTCACCGTCTCCCGGCCAAGGAGCTTTCGAACTCGCTCGTCAAACTCTCGAAGCTCCTGCTCGCCGAAGGCGTTATCCAGGGAGAGCATTGGAACGCGATGCGCGTAACTCTGGAAAGACTTGAGAGGTGGTCCGCCAACGCGGGCTGTTGGGGAGTTTTCGGATTGCAGTTCCGGATGAGCTTCTTCTAAGACAACGAGTTCGGTGAAAAGCTTGTCGTACTCAGAGTCACTGATCTCAGGATCGTCTAGAACGTAGTACCGGTACGCGTGATGCTCTAGAACTTTCCTGAGTTCTGCTACGCGCTCCGCCGGGTTCATGATGCTCCAGTAGGATCAGACGAGATCAGAATCGACGTCTAACAGTTCGTCCGCGACAAAAATGGGTGCCTCAAATCGAAGGGCCATTGCGATCGCGTCCGACGGACGGGAGTCAATCTCAACCTCGTTCGTACCGGCCTGCAGGTACATCTTGGCGTAGTAAACCGCGTTCCAGAAGTCGTCGATCACGACGCGGTCGATGTCGCAGCCCACTCGATCGAGGATGTTTTTGATCAGGTCATGGGTCTGCGGACGATCGGGCCGCTTTTGCTCGATGATGTACATGATCGCGTTGCTTTCGGAAGCACCGATCAAGATGGGGAGTTTCCTCACTCCGTCCGTTAAGAGAACGAAGTGAGAGATTCTTCCTTTCGTTTCGGCCCCAAAGACGCCTTGAACCGACACTTCAACGAGTTCGCCGAATTGACCAGGTTCGCGCTCGGGATCGGACCCGCCGTAGGGGAAAAACGAAGGCGGCTTCTCTAGGCCTTCGCCACCTTCTCCGCCCTCGTATTCCTCTGCCATCGAACGTAGGTTACCCGTCGCTAAATCGGGGCTACTAGACCGTTGCCTTTGTTCTTGCGATAACCGATTCGAGGAAGATGTTGTTCGTTGGCGTGCGCTTAAGGAGCTTGATGAGGCCCTCTGTGGCTTCAACAGAGTTGTTCTCCTTAGCCATAAGTCGTCGCAACTGGACAACGCCTTCAAGTTCGATCTTCTCAAACAGCAGCTCTTCGTGTCGAGTCGAAGAGCGTCGAATGTCCACTGCTGGCCAGATTCGGCGCTCGGAGAGATCGCGGTCAAGCACGATTTCCATGTTGCCGGTTCCCTTCAACTCTTCAAAGATCGCTTCGTCCATCTTCGATCCGGTCTCAACGAGAACGGAGGCAACGATCGTGAGCGATCCGCCTTCCTCGATGTTTCGTGCTGCACCAAAGAATCGACGTGGTCGGTAGAGAGCCGCCGGGTCCAAACCACCGGTCAAGGTTCGACCAGATGGGTTGATGGTCAAGTTCGAAGCTCGGGAAAGACGCGTGAGCGAGTCGAGCAGGATGACGACGTCTCGGCCTGCTTCGACCAATCGCTTGGCCTGTTCCAGACAAAGGTCCGTCACCCGCATGTGGTTTTCGGCCGGTTCATCGAAAGTCGAAGAGATGACCTGGCCGCGGACCGACCGCTTCATGTCGGTAACTTCTTCTGGTCGCTCGTCAACGAGCAGGACCATTAGCGCGACTTCGGGGTGATTGATGCTGATCGCGTTTGCAATCGACTTCATCATCGTCGTCTTTCCGGCTTTCGGCGGAGAAACGATCAGGCCGCGCTGGCCCTTACCGATCGGCGAGATCAAATCGACAATTCGGGTCGCGATGTTGTCTGGTCCGGTCTCCATCACCAACTTCTCGTTGGGGAAGAGCGGAGTCAGCTCGTCGAAGTTCTTTCGGCGATGCATCTCGGGGCTCTTCGATGCGATGCCGTTCACGCTTTCAACGCGAAGTAGCGCAGGATACTTCTCGCCTTCGCGAGGTAACCGAACCTGGCAGAAAACGGTGTCCCCGGGCTTGAGGTTGGCCTTCTTGATTGCAGCTCCGCCGATGTAAACGTCGGAAGGCGTCTGGTGGTAGTCATCCTTGCGAAGGAACCCGTAGCCGTCGGGAAGTACTTCAAGGATGCCGTACGCGTAATTCGAATCTGGGTTAACCAGTTGAAGCAACTTCTCGATCAACTCGTGCCGCAGCAGAGTTTTCGGATCGAGTTTGGCGGCTTTGGCTTCCTTCAGAAGGGCAGCCGGGGTCATTTGGTCGAAGAAGTTGTAATCCTTCTCCGGGAGAAGCTGCTCGATCTCCTGCTCGTTGGTTTGCGGAAGCCCGGGTCGCTGATTCTGATTTCCACGTCGGCGACGTCCGCCCTCTTGCTTACGAGGTCTGAAACTATGGGTCATATGATTTGCCTGGAATTTGTGGCTTGGGTCTTCTTTTGTCCGCTTCAGCGTTCTAGACGCTAGCCGGCGGGCAGTTCAGGTTGGGAGTTATCGTCCTGATTCCGAAGGATTGCGATGTACGGCAGATTGCGATATCGCTCGCCGTAATCGAGTCCGTAGCCTACCACGAACTCATTCGGAATTTCGAAACCAACGTAGTCCACCTTTGCGTCAACGCGGTGTGCATCTGGTTTAGAGAGCAGCGCGGCAATTCGCAAGGTTTTGGGCTTTCGCGTTAGGAGGAGTTCCCTCAAGTGGTTCACCGTTGTTCCGGTGTCCACAATATCCTCCACCAGTATGACGTTAAGTCCGGCGATATTGATGTCTAAATCTTTCCGGATCTGGACAAAACCGGTCGTCTCACGAGCGCCGTGGTAGCTGCTGGCCTGCAAAAAGTCCAGCTGACTATCCAATCGCAGGTGCCGCGCAAGGTCGGAAAGGAAGTGGATGGACCCTTTCAGAATGCCGACTAGCAGCACCGACTCACCTTCAAAGTCCGCTTCGATCTGCCTCGCCATTTCCGCCACCTTAGCCGTGATCGCCGCATTGTCGATCAAGACTTCGGTGTTCTGCTCTATCACAAATCCCGATTCATTTCCCATTTTTGACTGACTACTCAAGTTCGATCGTCGCTGGTGGCTTGCTCGTGAGATCGTAGAAAACGCGATTCACGCCATCGACTTCGTTTACGATTCGCGTCGCAATGTGCTCCAAGGTCGCAAACGGAATGTTCACTGCCCGAGCCGTCATTGCGTCTTCGCTCTCTACAGCCCGAAGAACGATTGGCTGCTCATAAGTCCGTTCGTCGCCCATGACGCCCACGCTTCGCACATCAAGCAGGGCCGCGTACGACTGCCAGATTCCGACGTGCTGATTTCTCGCTCGAAGTTCCGACCGGAAAATCCAATCGGCGTCCTGTGTCATCCGAACGCGCTCGCGGGTGACTTCGCCGAGGACTCGAACAGCGAGACCCGGGCCGGGGAACGGCTCTCGATCGACCATGTCATCCGGTAGCCCGAGCTTTCGGCCAACCTCGCGAACTTCGTCCTTAAACAACCATCGCAATGGCTCAATCAGCTTAAGCTGCATCCAATCTGGCAAACCGCCAACGTTGTGGTGGGTCTTGATCTTTGCTGCCGTGGGCGATCCGCTCTCGATCACGTCCGGATACAGAGTGCCCTGCGCAAGGAAGTCGCAGCCAGCAAGCTCCGAAGCGTGATCTTCGAACACGCGGACGAACTGTTCGCCGACAATCTTTCGCTTTCGCTCCGGTTCGGTCACTCCGGCCAACGCGCCAAAGAACCGATCGGATTCTTCGAAAACCTTAAAGTTGCCGCCGAAGTGGTTCTGGAAAGTCTCGGCGACCTGAGCACCTTCGCCTTTTCGCAATAGGCCGTGATCCACGAAGACGCACACCGCCCGGTCTCCGATCGCGCGAATGAGCAGAGCCGCCATGACGCTGGAATCGACTCCCCCGGAAACCGCACAAAGCACCTTCCCGGTCGGCCCGACCTGGTCCTGGATCGCCTTGACCTGCTCTTCGATAAACGACTCGCTGGTCCAATCTGGCTTCAGGTCGGCAATGTCAAACAAGAACCGACGAAGAAGTTCTTTCCCGGCCGGCGTGTGGCTGACCTCGGGGTGGAATTGGATGCCGTACTTTCGCGTGAGCGGATTCTGCATCGACGCAACCGGGCAAGTGGTCGTGCTCGACGTGATCGCAAATCCCGCAGGCACAGAAACGACTTGATCGCCGTGGCTCATCCAAACCGTCGTGCTGGCCAAATCGCCAACGAAACCTTCGGCGTTCTCCAGCACACGTAGTCCGTACTCCTTGAGCGACGCAGACTCGACTTCCCCGCCCAGCCGGTATGCCATGAGCTGGTGACCGTAGCAAATTCCCAAGACCGGAATGTCTTCGAGCAGCCCGAAGTCGATGGTCGGCGCATCGGCGCCCAACACCGACCGAGGTCCACCGCTCAGGACAACGGCATCCGGCTTGAGCGCACGGATCTTTTCCTCAGCGGCGGTCCAAGGGATCATCTCGGAGTAAACGCCAAACTCACGGATTCTTCGAACAATGAGTTGCGTGTACTGGCCGCCAAAATCGATGACGTATACGGTCTGATGGGCCATTAACCCCACGATTGTGGCGAATTATCCGCCCGTGGTGCCGCGCTTATCTCGAAACCGCTGGGTTTTTGGATTTTTTGCGTCCCACTCTGGAGCAATCGGCGCGTCTGCCACCGTCAAGACCGTCCATCCGACAAACTTCACGATCTTCTCCATGTTCGCGTAGTCGAGCTTGTCCCAGTGGTCTCCGACCTTGTGATAATCCGCAAAGGAGAATGCCGTGCAAATGGTGTGCGCCGGAATTCCGGCCATCGCCAAAGCCGCATTGTCGCTCGCCACGAAGTAGGCATCGCTGAACTGTGGGTGCTTCTGCACCTCTACTCCTGACGCCTTACCGACCGACTTCATCCAATCGCCAAGGGTCGAAAAATCGGCTCCCGTCACCGAAACCGCGTTCACGCGTGGTCCTTCGCTGTCGTCGGTCCGACCAATCTGCTCCAGATTGATGTCAGCAACGGTCTTCGCGAGCGGGAAAGCCGGCGTCTTTGCGTACTCGCGGCTGCCTAGGAGCCCGCGCTCCTCTCCCCAGAAGGCCATGAACACAATCGTTCGCTTCGGCTTCAACTTCGTCATACCAAAAACGCTGGCAAGCTCAATTAGCCCAGAAGTGCCGCTGGCGTTATCGTTCGCACCATTAAAAATGAGGTCTCCTTCCCCGGTCTCTTTGACCCCCAGGTGATCATAGTGGGCCGTCACAAGAACGTAGGTGTCCTTCAGCTTGGGATCCGTCCCCGGCAAAATGCCGATGACGTTCTTGACCTTCTTGTCCTTGTAGGTGAATTCTTGGAAGTAAGAGCCGGTTGGCAATTCGCTCAGTCCCGCTCGGCGATAGGCGGCGGCAATGTATTCGGCGGCGGCATCGAGGCCAGCCGACGGCGTTCCTCGTCCAGCCAGCGCATCGCTAGCCAAGAACGCCACGTGCCCCTTCAAGCTTTGAGCCGCTACCGCATCGATCGCTCGCTTGTAGTCGCGATTATCAACAGGGACGGTTTGAGCGAGCCCAACGGTCGCCGTTAGACCAAGAAGAAGGGCGGGGAGAAAAGTGTGCCGAAACAGCATGCAGGCATTCTATTCCGGTTTCTGCTGTTTGATCGAAAGGATGGTCACCAAACGCCGCTCGTAGGGCTCTTTTCCGCTCGGAAACACCTTGTCCACCGACACGGCGCGAATCTTAGCGAGCGTAACCGACCGAGTCTTGCGATCAAAGGTCGCCGTACCGTCTCCCGAGATCGTAGATTCCACTCGTCGGGAACCCGGCGCTTCCGCTTCCAAAGCGTTCCCGGTCTGGTCCTCAAAGCCAACCACCGTCTGCGCGATGGTCAAAGTCATCTCAACCCGCTCTTCCAATATCTTCGTTGGCGTTACCGTGTACTTCGCCTGACTGCCGTTGAACGCCTTCTCAAACGTAAACGGAACGTTCAGCTTCACTTCCGTAGCCGGAAACTCAAGCGGTAGATACGTGATGTCCGGAAACTTCTGCGAATCCAGCCCTGGCAAGCGCACCGGCAACTTGGTTTTCGGAGCGTCGGTCGACTCCACCTTGCCGCTTCGCGTGGCCAGAACGGTTGTCGGAGGGAAGAAACCTTGAATGTTCTTTTCCGTGAACGGTAACTCCGCCCCGTCAAGGCTCATCCGAAACTTCTCGATCGTGCTCAGCGCCTGCAGCTTGCCCTTCGGTGCCTCTTGCCCTTCAACGCGAACGAGAAACTCAACCTTTGCCTTCGATTCGCGACCGCCCAAAATCGGCACGTAGCCATCAAACTCCACCGAGACATCGAACCGTTGCATCGCCCCCGCGACGATGCCGTACGCCAAGATCATCAGCGGTCTCATACAACGCTCCGGCGGTGCCGAAGCGGAACAACGGGCATACCCATCCCCTCGTTCGGCGCGGTCGCCACGTTCAAGATTCGATCAAGAATCACCTTCACTGCCCCCGAGATCGGAAAGGCCAAAACCATTCCTGGCAACCCGAACAACGCCTGCCCCGCCATCACCACGAAGATCGACAAAACCGGGCTTAATCCCACCGATTCTCCGACAACGTTCGGAACAACAAACGTATCAAACGACGCACCGATCAGCATGTAAATGATCGCGACCAGCACGCCATACAGCCATGGATTCCCGACGCTAAACATCGCGTTCCCCGCAACTCCGGTGAAGCCCATCAAGACAAAAATGCAAAACGCCGTGATGAAGTTTCCGATGATCGGGATGAGATAGAACGCTCCAAAAACGATCCCGAGCAGGATCGAATAAGGCAATCCAAGCACGGTCAGAACGATCGTTTGCACAATCGTGAAATACACGATCAGCAAGCTCATCCCGCGAAGGTAGCCGAAGAAGACGTCTGAAACATCGCGCGCAATGGACAAGGTTTGATTCCGGATCGAAGGTGGAATCCACTTCGGCGATTTCTGCCGGAGGTTGTCCATCTCAAACAGGATCATCATCACGATGACCGGAATCAGGAAGACCACGAAGAACTGCGAAAGCAGCCCGGTCAGCAGCCCAAAGAAGGAATCAAATGCGCCCTGAACAAAGTCCGCAATCTTCTGACGGTTCGAGTTGAAATACCGGTCAATGAGTCCGCGACGGGTCGAAGGCAGACCCGCTTGTTCAAGGGTTGTGCCATACCGCTGGAGAATCTTATCGAGCTGGCCGGAAGGTGTATCTTCACGCTCGGTGATGGTAACCGGCTGCCAGCGAACAAAGTAGTTGTCACGTTCGCCATCCTCGATGATCGTTCGCGTAAGGTCCTGGGCTTTGATCGAAACGCCTGCAATCTGGCGTACCACCGTCGGCGCGGCAAGCGCCACCACAACGCCAACGATGATGAAGAAGGTCGCAATCGTGCCGATGACGGCAACGCGCTTAGGTACCCCACGAGCCGATAGCTTTCGGATGAGCGGCTCAAGCAGGGCGGCGATGGCCACCGAGAGAACGAATGGGAATAAAACGCCCCGGACGAGCCACAAAAAGACAAGTGCGGCGATGACCACCGCACTCCAAATCGCAACTCGCCAGCCGGGCTTCACGTTAGATTAAACGCCGAGCTCTTCGGGAGCGTCTGCTTCGATTTTCTTGCGGTTCTCGGCGACCCATTCTTCGGTCTTTGCCTTGATTTCCTTAATCTTTTCGTTCAGTTCGCTTCGGAGTTCATCTCCTGCCTTTGGAGCAAAAAGAATGCCGGCAGCCGCGCCGATGATGGCTCCCAGGCCAACGCCTGCGAGTAGGTAAAGCATATTGTTCTGGTTGTTTTGCTCTTGACTCATTTGATTTGTCCTTTTCCGGATCGCACGGATCAATTCATTACACCCCAAAAAGTCGCAATTTCCAAACCGGACCAGGCGAGCCTAGGTCCTATTCGGCCGCTACGAGTTCGGGTGCGGTTTGAGTTAGACGCATGCCACCCTTGATCGTTCCCCCGGCCGCAACCGACTTGCCCCGGTACGCCACCGCGATCTGCCCCGGCGTCACGGCCCGAACCGGCTCCTTAAACACCAGCTTTGGCTTGTCGCCGCCAATCAAAGTCGCCGGCTGCGGCGCCATGTTGTAGCGAATCTTGGCTTCCACGGAAACGGGCGTTTCCGAATCCATCACCGAGCCCCAGTACATGTCCTCAAGCTCAACTTCCGAGCGCAAAAGCTCGCCTTCTTCGCCGACCACAACCCGGCCAGTCTTTGGCTGAAGATCCAAAACGTAAAGCGGTCGGCCTGAGCGGCTCGCGATCCGAACGCCACGCCGCTGACCAATCGTAAATCCAGCCGTCCCCTCGTGCTCGCCCAAGGTCTCACCTTCGGTGGTCACCACTTCGCCGGCCCTAAAAATCTCTGGCCGCTGTTTTCGCAAGAACTCCGCGTACCCGCCCGCCTCGCTCACAAAGCAAATTTCCTGACTATCCGGCTTGTCCGCCAAATGCAGCCCAAGCTCATGCGCAAGCGTTCGAACGTAGGCCTTGCTCGGCATTTCGCCCATCGGGAACCACGTGTTCCGAAGCTGGTCCTGATCCAGCATGTATAAAACGTAACTCTGGTCCTTATCCTGAGCCCGCGACCTAAGCAACCGGAATCGGTCCGTTGCCGCATCGCGTCGAATCCGCGCGTAATGCCCCGTTACGAGCTTGTCGCAACCAAGCTCCTTCATCTTCTGCATCAGCACTTCAAACTTCACGTGCTTGTTGCACTGTACGCAAGGGTTCGGGGTTCGACCCGCCGCATATTCGTCGATAAAATTCTCGATCACGTTCTGCCGAAACTCCTCGCGGAAGTTCATGACGTAGTGCGGAAAATCAAGCACGCGGGCAACCCGGCGCGCATCTTCAACCGCCCCAAGCGAGCAGCATCCAGCGTGGCGAGGATCCGTCTGGCTTTCTTGCCAAATCTGCATCGTCAACCCAATGACGTCGTAGCCGCGACGCTTCAAAAGCGCCGCGGCTACCGAGCTGTCCACTCCGCCGGACATGGCTACCAAGACCGTTGGTTTCTTCGCTATCGTGTACTCCTACTTCTTCCCGGTCAAGATCGCCTTGTACTCTGGCTGGGCCAAAAGTTCAAAGATCTTGTTGGCGCGAGCCGTCTTGGTGCTGATTCCTGGCGCGGTCACGATGAACGTCGGCGTGGAGTCGACTCCAAGCTTCGCCGCCGCTCCTGCATCATCCGCAATTCGCTGGAAGACCGGATTCTGTGGATCAGACAGCACCTTCTTCATGTCTTCGGGATCCAAACCCACCAAACGAGCCGCGCCGAAGAACGGGGCTGGCTCTTCGGGAACGGTCCCGTTCAAGCCCTTCATCGTCGTTTCGATGAATTCGTAATACTTGCCCTTCGTTCCGGCATATTCCGCCGCTGCGGCCGCCAGAGGCGCCATCTTGTGCGAAGGAATCAAGAAGTGTCGATAGACCCATCGAACCTTGCCCGGGTACTTGTTCACAAACTCCTCAATCTTCGGCGAAGTCAGCTGGCAAGACGGGCAGCAAATGTCCGCAAACTCAACAATCGTGATCGGCGCGTCCAGCTGGCCATAGATGTAAACATCCTTCGGCACCAACTCAACCTGAGCCAGAGATGCATCTGGAACCGTCGAAACGTCTCCCAGAACCTTCTCGGACATCTTGATTTGCAGCGTAAGGCCGACGGCACTCGCCACAACCAGTCCCGCCAACAGCGGCACGCTTGGCTTTCCGATGAATGCCGAATCGTCGCCCGTTGGGTTAGAAACCTTTTGGAACAGCAAAAAGTGGACGACCATCGAAATCACCATCGCCACCGCTTGGGTGAAGCAATAAGGGCAGAACGCCTTAATGACGGTGAAACTTATGAATTGCAGATAGATGCTGGCAAGCGCGCCAAACGTGGTCAGCACAAGCCCAAATTGAACTAGTCCTTTCTGTGGTCGCAGGTCGCCCGTTCCGCGACTAATCGCCAACGCCAAAATGGCAAACCAGCCCAGCGCACCTACAAACGCAACCGGGAAGAACAGCCAGTAGGCACTTTGGTGATTCGAAACTTGCGAACAGCCGCCGCTCGCCCCACACGGTAGCTCGAGTTTCAACAGCTTCTCAAGGCTGAGCAAAGCTGAAATGTAAAAACCGACAAATCCAAGGACAATGGAAATTCGGTTCAGGTTGATCGCCGTCACTGGTTAATTATACGTTCGTGCAAGATAACGCCTCCGCGATGGTTCAACCTTGGAGGTATCGTGAACGTTCCAATGACCACGCTTTCCCCACGCGAACTCCTCGCGCCCAAGGGACGGCCCGAGCCCAAACCCGGCACCTACTACATCCAAACCTGGGGGTGCCAAATGAACGAAGAAGACAGCGAGCAAATGGCGCTGTATCTTCAAGACCTCGGATTCACCCCGGTCAACAGCGTGTGGGAAGCCCAAATTGTCCTGCTGAACACCTGTAGCGTTCGTAAAAAGCCGGAAGACAAAGCGTTCAGCCTCATGGGCGAACTCCGCTCGCTCAAAAGCTACAACCCCGATATGGTCCTTGGCGTGTGCGGCTGCATGGCCCAAACCCGCGCCAACGAAATCCGGCACCGAAACCCCCACGTCGATTTCGTCCTCGGCACCGGCGACCTTGCCCTGCTTCCCGGCCTCGTTACCGAATCGCTCCAAACCCGCCGCTTCCGGAAGCGAACCGAACTTCCCGAAAGAAAAGGCAAAGTCGTCACCGACATCCCTCGCCGGCACCTCGGCCGAACCGGAAAGCTGAAAGCCTTCGTCCCGATCCAATACGGCTGCGACAAGTTCTGCACCTACTGCATCGTCCCAAAAACCCGCGGCCGCGAGCGCAGCCGACCGACCGCCGAAATCCTCGAAGAAGTCCGCAAACTCGCCGACCAAGGAACGCAAGAAATCACCCTCCTCGGCCAAACCGTCAACAGTTACGGCAAAAACCTGCTGGAAGGCAATGTCCCGTTCGCGCAATTGCTCTGGCAGATCTCCGAAATTCCCGGCATCGAGCGCATCCGCTACACCTCCCCTTACCCCCGCGACTTTAGCCAGGAGCTCGTGGAGACCATCCGCGATTGCCCGGCCGTCATGGAGAACGTCCACCTTCCCCTCCAGAGCGGCGACGACGAGGTTCTGCGCGAAATGCGGCGGGTCTACACCGTCGAAAGCTTTAAAGAAATCGCCACCCGAATTCGAGAAACCGTGCCCGGCGTCACCTTCTCCACCGACATCATTGTCGGCTTCCCCGGCGAAACCGAGGCGCAGTTCGAGAGCACCTGCCAGGCCGTCCGCGACATCCGCTTCGATGCCGCCTTCACCTTCGCCTACTCCACCCGCCCCGGAACCCCCGCCGGAGACCGCGAAGACCAAATTCCGCGCGAAGAAAAACTCCGCCGCCTCGCTCACCTTATCGAAGTCCAAAACGACATCACCCGCGATATCAACGTCGCGTATGTCGGCAAGGAGCTCGAAGTCTTGTTCGACTCCGCTTCGCCGAAGTGGCCCGGCACCATTCAGGGCTATTCCCGCGAGTTCAAACTTGTCCAAGTTCAAGGTTCCGAAGACCGCATCGGCCGAATCGCGAAAGTGAAAGTCACCGAATCTCACCTTTGGGGCTTCAGCGGCACGCTCGTCTAAATAGACCCGGTACAGTTGGAGGCAGAATGTCGCTGTTAAACGCAAAGATCGGCCTGCACGCCCCGGAAATCTTCAACGTGGTTGTCGAAATCCCTCGTGGTAGCACCAACAAGTACGAAGTCGATCCCGAAACCGGCCTCATGCACCTAGACCGCGTGCTCTATTCCCCGCTGTTCTATCCGTTCGATTACGGCTACATTCCGCAAACTCACTACCTAGACGGCGACCCCCTCGACGCCCTCGTCCTCCTCTCGCACCCCACCTTCCCGGGCTGCGTCATCGAAGTCGCCGCCATCGGCGTGCTCTACATGACCGATGACAAGGGCCCCGATGAGAAAATCCTCACCGTCGCCGTAAAAGACCCCCGCTACGGTTACCGCCGATCCCTAACCCAACTCAACGACCACACGCTGAAAGAACTGCAGCACTTTTTCGAGGTCTATAAGCAGCTCGAAGAGAAAGCCGTAGAAATCCACGGCTGGCGAGAACGAGAAGACGCCCTTGGGCTGATCGAGAAGTACCGAACGGACCGAATGCTCTAGTCGAGCTGAGAAAGGTTCAAGCGCCCACGTTGAACTGAGATGGCCCATCTTCTATGAACCAAATCTTTCACGACTGGCAGAGCCAAGCCTGCCAAAGCGACGACGCCCTCAGCCTCATCCAAAGCGGAGCCAAAGTTTTCATCCACGGGGCAAGCGCAACGCCCATCCCCTTGGTCCAGGCCCTCACGCGCTACTCCGGTGCCGAGGAAGTCACAACGTATCACCTCCATATCAACGGGGTCGAAGAGCTCGGCTCGCCCGATGTTCGGCACATCCGGCCCGTTTCCCTCTTCACCGGCGCGCATTTGCGGAAGCCGATCAATCAGGGCTTTGCTGACCACGTTCCGATCTTCCTCTCCGATATTCCGAACCAGTTCTATTCGCGGAACATCGACCTAGACGTTGCCCTCGTGCAGCTTTCCCCGCCGGACCGCCATGGCTACTGTTCGCTCGGCACCAGCGTCGACGCCGCCCGCGCCGCCGTCGATACCGCGCGGATCGTCATCGCCGAAATCAATGAGCAGATGCCGCGAACCTTCGGGGCCTCTGCCGTCCACATCAGCAAAGTGGCAAAGTTCATCCACACCAATCGCCCCCTCGGCGCCCACTCCGTGAAGCAGCCGTCGGCGGTTGAGGCACAAATTGGAGATATCGTCGCCGAGTTGGTGACCGATGGTGCCACCTTGCAAATGGGCATTGGCGGAATCCCCGACGCCGTTCTCTCCCGCCTCCACAACCGGCAAGACCTCGGCGTCCATACCGAGATGTTCTCCGATGGCTTGGTCGATCTCTACAACGCTGGCGCCATCACCAACGCCCGCAAGACCATTCACCCCGGCCGAATCACCACCAGCTTTGTCACCGGAACCCAGAAAGTCTTCGATTTCGTCAACGACAATCCGCTCGTCGAATTCCACCCTTGCGATCGCACGAACGACACGAGCCTGATCCGGAAAAACGATAGCGTCGTCGCCATCAACTCCGCGCTCCAAATCGACCTTTCCGGCCAAGTCTGCGCCGATTCCCTCGGCTACTCCATCTACTCCGGCATCGGCGGGCAAATGGACTTCATCCGCGGCGCCGCCCTTTCCCGCAACGGCAAACCCATCATCGCCCTATCCTCCACCGCCGCCGGCGGCACCATCTCACGAATCGTCGCCAGCCTAAGCGAAGGCGCGGGCGTAGTCACCACCCGCGGCCACGTCCACTACATCGTCACCGAATTCGGCGCCGTCAATCTCCACGGCAAGTCGCTCAGACAAAGAGCCGAGCTCCTCATCGGCATCGCCCATCCCGATTTTCGGAAAGAACTCACCGACAAAATCAACCACGTCCGCTTCTTCCAGTTCTGAAGCAGCCGAGGGTTTCGCCATCGATCTAGAGGACAAGGGCGAAACATGCGCAAGGCAGAAGCCCCCTCCTTTCGTTTCCCAACGAGAGGAGGGGGTTGGGGGTGGAGAGCTGTTTGAACGCCCTCTCCACTCCGATGGACGAGGGGGCAGGGGGAGAGGATCCGTAATGCCGAAAGTCTCAAGACCCACAATCTGTAATCGGCTCACTTCTCCCGTGAAGCACGTGCTCGCCTACGGCAAAACTCCACATACTCCCACATACTCCAGACGATGAGCAGCAAAACACCATAAAACGCAGTTGAAAACATTCTATCGCGTACCATTTCCGGCGAAAAGCGCTCAAGTGCTCTCTCTCGGTACATAAAGAACTCGAGCCATCTGCCGATATTCGCTAGAACTGTAAAGGGCACGAATACGCACACAAACAACAGTAAAAGCCGCCGAATGGAGTCTGGTCTGAAGCTCACGCTAAAATTCACCTTCGGTCACCGTAAGTTTCCGCACAACAAAACGCCCCCCGCAAACTGAAACCGCCGACCACGCTTGCATTGTAAGGCAAATCAGTCCTGCTTTGGACACCGACCTACGAACTCATACAAATCCAAACAAACCCGAACGAAGCCAAAAGCGCTGGCGGGACGCCTACGCGACACGGCAGAAAACGAGGTGAACCGGTTCGTGACGGGTGTCACTAACCCCTATGATCGATCACCTCCAACATCCAGGCTGCCCACTTACGAACTTCTGGGTCTGCATCATCGAGCAACCTTGCAATCTCAAGCCGTGCTTCTGGACCTCCGGTTGGACCAAAGGCTCGGATTGCACACGCCCTCACCTCTGCAGAAGGATGGGTCAAATGCGATACAACCGCCTTCCACCAAATTGTCGAATCAAAACGATATAGCTGGAGCATGAGGGCACATAGCCCACTTAAAATGATCGGTTCCCTGGCTTCCTGCTCTAAAATATCTACGACAAAATGGATATCAAACATCGAATGTTCTACCGACATGGCAATGAGAACAGTGGCTTTAAGATGAGTATTGCGCACTGAAGAGTAGAACTTTAGAAGGCTTGAATGCGAAGATTCGGAGTCAATATCTCCGATAACGCACAGAATTCCCCCAAAAAGGTTGCGATCTTTTTCTTTGGGAAGCGTATCATCGCTGCAATCTTCCGATTGAATCCGATTTGCCACGGACCAAGCTGAATCCTCCAATGCCCTAAGTCCTCGATGACACCGAAGGGCACGAAGCATCCCGAGACAGTACATCTGGTCATCCGTTGCCTCGGATGAAGATCTGACTTCGGCTAGCAGCAAGCCGCAAACCGTTGACCTCGTAGGGTGCTTTCGCCGCATCCGATCTATAAAATCCAGTAACTTAGGATTCGTCCCAATGTGTCGGTAGAAGCGCTCTGATTTAGTCATAGACCATCCTCCGATATTTAACTAAAGAACATTCAGGTGCAAGAGGCATCACTACAAATCCTTGCCAATTAGAACTGGACGAACCTTAGAAAGCGCGACTCCGCGCAAGCCAAAGGAGCTGCTGAGTTCGGTAAGAAAGACTTCATGCGAGCCCAAAGGAATGGTTGTTCTATAGTCCCCAGCAAGCTGTGACAATAACTCGTTACCTTTCCGTACCGACTCCTCTGAATCTGGTGCGATACGATGTACCTTCACGTCAAAAAGAATTCCACTGGTAAGGACGTCCGTAAAGTAAAGGAATGTCAGTTCAGAGAAAACAAGCTCTTTGCCCAACTTGTCGAAGTACACGCGCATGGTTCCTTCTGGTCGGCTGATTTGCAAGCCCGTAACAATCACATCGTGCAATTCAGCGCCGAAGGATTCCATTTTGACGAGCCGAGAGTACCCACGAGGTCTAACTCCGGGCCAGTTTCGAGTTCGAGCCGCCCAAACTCGCTTCAATGTCCGATTCATGCTTCATCAGCATCTCTTGCCCCAGGGCTCGCACCCTAAGAAATGGACCCACAAATTCCGCTGGAAGCTGGCCCTTTGCATGAAGCAGTGCCGCAACGCAGTACGCCGCTCGGGAGCTGAGCCGATGAACAAATCCTTCCGCTTGGGGAGCCGGCACCGCCCGGATTTGAAACCACTTTTCGGCAAGAAACTTCCCCGCTTCGATTGCCGCAAATTCTGGGTTCAAATCCACAAGCGTTAAGAATCCGGCAATCCAGGGCGTTTGCCGCTTTTCATGCCATAGGAAGTTGCAAATTTCTTCCTTCGCTCGCTTTGGCGGATGGCATTGCCAAGCACATACCGCCGAGTACCGGATTTCCCAGGAACGATGAGCGCAAAGTTCGCGGAGCAATTCCGCCGGGATAGGATCTCCCAACCATGTTGCGACGCAAAGCGCCTCATCAATGATGCGCCGGTCCTCTGTTCGTATCATTGCGGCGTAGAAATCAAGCCGCTTATGGCGCCCCAGAGTCTCAACGAGCGGAAGTAGTCGCTCAGTGATTGGTTCTTTGTCTTGTGCTTCCGCCATTTTTATCGCTCACTTTAGGGGTATCCGGCCCCCAATCAATCACCCCAAGCCCTTGATAATCTGGCGTCGGGAACAGCGACGTCATAAAGACCCGCAATTCCTTGAGTGGCAATTGTCCTCGTAAAACCGACCCCGCTCTCCTGACCTCGATGACTCCACGGTCGTCAATGAGAAGCTTCGACTTACCCTCTCCGTTCATGACAAAGCGAAGCGATTCGGCCCGTCGCTCCGTCGGCTTCACTTTGTCTTCTACAAACCGAACAAAGCTCTCCCGCCATGTTCGAGTCACCAACGACGAAACGTTGTAATGCGTCATCAAATGGGCCTCCGTCATGGTCGTGATCGACGTCATGGACAGCGATTCGTAATACGCCGTGACCCTTGCGCCCAAGAAGGACCCTTCAAGTTTCCAATCAGCGGCAGGGCCCTGAAAGGCAGCAAGAATAGCGAAGACGGCGTGGGGAGTCATGGCGGTTCTGGCTTGCGCGACGGCAGACTGTAGCGGCCGTAAGCGTTGTCTGTTTAGTATCCGCGACAATTCGCTGGCCAGAGCAGCCGGAGTTTCAAACCGCGCCTTCGGAGGCTAGCAATCTTCTAGCTTCTAGGTTGCCAGCTGGGCTTCGGTTCGATCTTTCAAGCACGCTCGAACTCCACACGCCGCTGGTCGACTTCGGCCCGAAATTTAGCAGGCCATGATCCGCCCAATGTGGAACCTTCGTTGCATCCCCTCCAACTTTCTTTTCGGTCCGACTGCTTGTATATTGCGCAGATTCGAGGATGGTTTCCGTATCGATTGGGAAAAATCGATTGCTCCACGTCGTTCCCCCGTTATTCTCATCTCGCCGCAGGGTGAACGTCCGCTCTTCGCCGTCTATCTGCAAGCTCACTGAACGAGACTCTCCGGTCGTGCCAGCAGCAATGCATGAAACCGACCAACTTCCAACCTTTGCTTCGTTGCCAACCAAGTGCCCACTCTCGAGGCACAGCTCAACTGGCTTCGTTCCGTCGGCGTCTGTCACTTGCCCCAGCGAGCGGGGCTTAGCATCCAGCCAGATTCTGAGCCTCACCGGATCGGCTGGCTGTTTGGGTAACGGAACCCCCGCAAACTTCCTTGCGTTCGCCGTCAGTCCATGAACGACCGGCAAACCAGGGGTTGACGACCACCTGAAAACTACAGAGTTGCACCCTACCAAAAGGACCAAGAGTGAGCAGGGCCAGAACCGAGCGCTAGCTTTCATCCTCCGAGACAATCTCCCCCAGAAACGTGGTCTAACCAGCTCTGCTACCGAGGATGGTAAGTCAGTTCCCGGCAAAACAGAACGAAACTTTCCCAAAATGCCTAGTTGACTTTTCCCCATCTCGAACCCTATTGAGTACCGTGGGTGAGTTGCCGGAAGTCCGAAACAAACCCGAACTTCCGAACCAACCCGAACAAATCCGAACCTAAAAAGACGTGTAATTAATTAAATCGCCTGGGGGGGAACGTTAATTAATTACGTCACGCGGCCCCAGAGCCCTTCAGACGGCAGCCTTTTCTAGCGCCGCCAAGATCGCCGCGAAGTCCGGAAGGTCTCGCAGGGTCGGCGTTTGCTCGGCGTAAACGATCACGCCATTTCGATCGATCACAAAGCTCGCTCGCGCTGTGCCGGGGCCGAGGCCGGCGAAGTCGGGGAAAACGACGTCGTAGGCTTCCGTAACCTTGCCGCCCCAATCGCTGAGCAGGGGGAAGGAAATCCCCTTCTGGCCGGCCCAGGCGGACAGAGCAAACGGGGAATCCTGCGAAATGCCGAACACCTGCGCATTCAGGTTGTTGTAAGCCGAAAGCCCAGAGGAAACGTCGCAAAGCTCCTGCTCGCAAACCGAAGTAAAGGCACCCGGAAAGAACAGCAAAACCACGTTCTTTTCGGCATAGGTCGCCGACAGGCTAACGTCGGCCAACCCATCAGAGCCAAGGGTCTTAAGCGTAAAATCAGGGGCGACGGTTCCAGCAGCAATCGGCATTTGTTGGTTCTACCAAACCCGGGCCAAATTAGTTTGCCAAGTACACTCTGGGCTCGGCATGAGTACGGAACCTTCCATCAGAGAAATTCGCCTTCAAAAGCTGGCGCAAATGCGCGAGCTCGGTCACGATCCCTTCTCCATCGAGAAATGGGAACGAACCGACACGGCAGCAGGACTGCTAGAAGGATTCGAAGAAGGAAAAGACGTCAGCTTTGCCGGGCGCGTCGTCTCTTACCGCCTCATGGGCAAAGCCGGTTTCGCTCACCTCAGCGACGGCGACGCCCGGATCCAAATTTACGTCCGGAAGGACGAAGTTACCGAACTCGAGTGGTCTCTCTACGACCTCATCGACATCGGCGACCACGTTGGCGTCAAGGGCAAGCTGTTTGTCACCAAGACCGGCGAAAAGTCGATCCACGCAACCGAGTTCCTTCCGCTAACCAAGGCGCTGGAACCCCTCCCGCTAGGCAAGGAAAAGGACGGCCAAGTCTTCTCCGGCTTGTCCGACGTCGAAACGCGCTATCGTCACCGCCACCTCGATCTCATCGCGAACCGCGAAAGTCGAACGGTGCTGATCAATCGCGCCAAGGTCGTTTCCGCGGTCCGACGCTACTTCGACTCGAACGGCTACCTGGAAGTCGAAACCCCGCTGCTTCAGCTCGAAGCCGGCGGCGCCGCCGCACGCCCGTTCAAGACGCACTACAACGCGTACGAAATGGACGTCAAGCTGCGCATCTCGCTGGAGCTCTATCTCAAGCGGCTCATCTGCGGCGACCTCCCGGCCGTCTACGAAATCGGCCGCGTCTTCCGAAACGAAGGCGTCTCCAACCGGCACAACCCCGAGTTCACCATGCTGGAGTTCTACGAAGCCTACGGCAACCTAGAAACCATGATGATGCGGGTCGAGGAGTGCTTCAAGTCGGTGGCCCTCGCCGTCTTCGGCTCGACCGTAGTCGACATCACCTTGCCCACCGGCTCGGTGGATGATGAGGACGCTGCGACCGACGCGAATCAGATTCAGCTCGACTTCGGCAAGCCATGGCGCCGCGTTCACTTGCTAGAAGAAATCGAGCGCCACACCGGCCTCAGCGCCGAAGACCTTTCGACCCTCGAGAACGCGAAGTCGGCCCTGGCCGATAAGCTCGTTGTGAACCCGATCACCGGAAAGCGAATCGACCCATCCGAAGAGCGAAACCTCGGCGGCCTCATCGAAAAGCTTCTGGAAGTCTTCGTCGAGCCGACCCTCCAAGAGCCCACCTTCGTCGTCGGCTA
Organism: bacterium; assembly: GCA_027485645.1. Taxonomy (GTDB): domain Bacteria; phylum Armatimonadota; class Fimbriimonadia; order Fimbriimonadales; family Fimbriimonadaceae; genus Fimbriimonas. Next base: position 285,456 of record JAIXQR010000007.1, on the reverse strand, counting down.
CCCGATTGAAACCAGCCCACTCGCCAAGAAGGACCCGGCCAACCCGAAGATGACCCGCCGCTTCGAGGGCTACGTCCTCGGCCGCGAAGTCTGCAATGCCTTCAGCGAAATCAACGACCCGATTGACCAACGCGAGCGGTTCGAACAGCAGCTCGGCGAACGCGAAAAGGGCGATGACGAAGCGCATCCAATGGACGAAGAGTTCATCTACGCGCTCGAATGTGGAATGCCACCAACCGGCGGCTGCGGAATCGGTCTAGACCGAATGGCGATGCTCCTCACCGGAAGCCATCACATCCGAGAAGTCCTACTCTTCCCCTTCATGCGCCCAACCGCCGAATCAAGCCCCGAATAGCTTGCCGAGGTAGTTCACCGCGACCGCACCGACATAAGCCAGGGCCGTCATGTAGCAAAACATGAACACGGCCCACTTCCAAGAATTGGTCTCGCGCTTAACGGTAGCCAGGGTGGCCATGCATTGCGCGCACAGGGCAAAGAACACCATCAGCCCGATGGCGGTCCAAACCGTGAACAACGGCCGCCCATCGGGCCAAGTCGCCCGCTTCATCGCCGACTGAAGATCGCCCGAGGACTCATCCACCTCCCCGCCTAAGCTGAAGATGATCCCAAGCGATGGCACAATCGTCTCCCGCGCCGGGAACGCCGATAGGATCGCAGTCGTAATCCGCCAGTCAAACCCGGCCGGAATGAACACCGGCTCGATCGCCTTGCCAAATCGCCCCAGCACCGAGTTCTCGAGCTGCTTCTCCTGAACCCATTGCTCGGCCCGCTCCTCCGGAACTCCCACCTTCGCCGCCTCCGCCACCGCATCAGCCGGACTAAACCGCGGGAACGAAGCCGCCGCCCAGATCAGGATCGACATGAAAACAATAATCGTTCCGGCGGTCTTCACAAACACCTTGCCGCGATTCACCAAGGTCAGCCAGATATCCCGCCACTTCGGCCACTGGTACGGCGGCAATTCCAGAACGAACGGCAACCTCCGCGCCTTCAGCATCTTCCGGTTCAAAACGTAAACCACCGGAATCGCCACCACCAACCCAAGCAAGTGCATGGCAAACAACGAAAACCCCGCCCAAAACGCCCCGTACTGCGGCTCAATGAAGGTGCCAATCAGCAGCACGTAAACCGGCAATCGGGCCGAGCAAGACATCAATGGCGCCACCAGAATCGTCGCCAGCCGACTCTTCGAATCCGGCATCACCCGCGCCGCCATGATCCCCGGAATCGCGCAGGCATAACTACTCAAAAACGGAATAAACGCCCGCCCATTCAGCCCACACCAACCCAAGAGCCGGTCCATCAAAAACGCCGCTCGCGCCAAGTAACCACTACCTTCGAGGACGGCAATGAAGAAAAACAGAATCAAAATCTGCGGCAGGAACACCAACATCCCACCGACGCCGGCAATGAGTCCGTCGATGATAAACGACTCAAGGATTTCGTTCTGCGAAACCATCGGACGAATCGCATCCTGCAAGCGGCCAAACACGTCCTCAATCCCCGCCATCATCGGCGCGGCAACCGTGTAGATGCTCTGGAAGACGCCATACATGACCAGAACAAAGATCGTCAGCCCCCAGAATCGGTGGGTCAGAACCTTGTCCAGTCGGTCGGTAATCGAAACGGTCTTCGCAGGCTTCTCCGCATCCCGAAGCACCAAGGACTGAATCTTCGCCGACCACTCGTACCGGCTCGTAACATCCACCGAAGGTCGAAGCAAATCCTCCGCCTCAAGGCGATTTCGGGCTTCCGTAAACGGTTCCGCAATTTCTGGAAAGTCCTCAAGGAATAGCTGAAATAGCTCGGGCGGCTCGTATAAGTTGCGCCGGATCTCAGCCTGCGACGCGTCCACGCCAATCCGCGCCAGCCGCTCGCTCAGTTCCCGAATGGTCGATTGCATTCCGACCGGCAAGCCAAAATCAATCGAAGGAATCGGCCGATCCCGCAAGGCATCGTTGATCGCCCTCTTAAGCGCATCCAGCTTCCGATCCTGATGCGCGATCACTGAAACCACCGGCACACCGAGCTCGGAACGCAGACGCTCTACGTCGATCCGCTTCCCCTTAGCTTGCAACCGGTCCGGCATCGTCAGAGCAATGACCATCGGAACCTGGGATTCCGCAATCTGGGTGAAGAGGAAAAGATTCCGCTCGAGGTTAGTGGCGTCCAGCACGTAAACCACGAGTTCCGGCTTGCCTTCTTGCCGGCCCAGAATGACGTCTGTGGCTACACGCTCGTCTTCGGATGCCGCCTTGAGTGAGTAGAGCCCTGGAACATCGACGCACCGAATGGTTTCTCCGTCGAAGCTGTACTGCCCTTCCACGGACTCAACGGTCACACCGGGATAGTTCGCGACCTTCTGTGTCGAGCCGGTGAGAGAGTTAAAGAGGGTGGTCTTTCCGGCGTTTGGATTCCCGGCGACAATGACGAGGTGGCTGGCCACTTTAGCCGACCGACTCGATTTGGATGCAGTGGCATTCGTTCTTGCGCAGGCAGATTCGGTAGCCGCGCACAAGAATTTCGATCGGGTCGCCCATCGGAGCCACCTTCACGACGCTGAACTGAGTTCCAACGGTGAAGCCCATTTCCTGGAGTCTGCGGCTATCAAGGCAGTTCTCGTCCACCGCAACAACCCGGGCACTCATTCCGCTCTTTAGATCTGCAAAAGTCATCCCGGCCACTGCGCTCATTAATTTAATCTACCCAAAAATGTATTTTTTCGGCACGTCAAACAATTCGGGTGAGAATCATCGAACGGGGCTGAAAACCGCTGGGTCGATCTCGCCGTTCAGTTTGACGTCCAAATCCCATTCGGTGCGCACCGCAATCAGTTCCTGAGTCGCCGCTGGCACCACGTAGTTAGCAAGTTCCACGTACTTGAGCAACTGCCCATCCTCCGTGATGCTCATTTCTACGACGCCTTGTGGCTTTTCGCCAACGGCATTTTTGAGCTCGGCAAATGGCAAGAACGTGCCACGGACAACGTACGCGTTCTGGCCGCGAATTTCGGCTTTGCCCGTGATCTCGAACTTCTTGCCCCACTTGTTTCGCAGGCCTTCGAGGTCATCGCGTCGACTGACGATGATGTCGAGCGGTGGGCTCTTTTCAGCAAGCGCTTGCGCGACGACCATATAGACCTCGCGAAGAGTCATCGGTCGACCGTAATTGAACTGCGGCTCAACAAAGCGAGGCTTCCCGAGAACGCCCTTTGGCCGGTCGTACGCAAAGTACTCTCCGTCCGCCATGGCCAGATACTTCCCGCCGTCCGTTCCCGACCGGGTTTGCCGGATGAGCAATCGGCCGGTGTGCTGCATGGCAATCTCTGTCAGGGTCTCGATGGTCACGTTCTTCGCAGACTGCTTTGTCGTGATGCGGCCTTGCGCGGTCCGCGCGTTGTTGTAGGTCAGGAGCATCTTGGAGATCAAACTGCCGGCAGTGACTTCCGGAGTTTGAGCGGGCAAAGCCGCGGCGACAAGAATTGTCGAAAGGATGATGGAGTTCATTTTCGGGCTCTACGTGACCAAATTTCGTCTGCCACCCCGGATGCCGCATTGCTAGCGCGAGCCGCGGTGAACAGCCAATCGGATAGACGATTCAAAAACGTCACAAGGTCGGTTGACACCGATTCGGATCGGGACAAATTAAACACCGCTCGCTCGGCTCGGCGGCAAATCGATCGGGAAAGGTGCAGGCTCGCACTTGCCGCCGTTCCGCCGGGAAGGATGAAATTGGTCAGCGGGACCAGTTTCGATTCCATCTGGTCGATTTCTGATTCCAGTTCGGCCGAGTCTTCTGGCGTGATGCGATCGATTAGGTACTCGCTATCGGGCGGGCAAGCAAGCTCGGCGCCGATATCGAAGAGTTGAGACTGAATTCGGGTCATCCAACTCGCAATTTCGCTCGGTGGCTGCGCCGCAATTGCGACGCCCAAGCTGGCGTTCAGTTCGTCGACTTCCCCGATGGCGGTAATTCGCGGCGAGTCTTTCGCAACGCGGTCGCCTCCAAGTAGCCCAGTTGTGCCGTTGTCGCCGGTACGCGTATAAATTTTCATCGCTTCTGCTTTAACACCAGTAGTACGAACTTCGGCAGGAGTTTGGTTTTGCTGAGTTTCGATGGGTTTTGCAGGGTGCGCCACAGCCACTCCAATTTCAGCTTTTGAATGATGACCGGAGCGCGCTTGACCTTTCCGCTAAACACATCAAAGGTGCCGCCAACTCCGATCGAAACTCGAGCCTTGATGATCGGCATGGTGTCGAGGATAAATTTTTCCTGCCGCGGAATGCCCATCGCGACAAAGAGGAAGTCCGGATCAAGTTCCGCGATTTCTGCTGCAACCACTCGGTCACTCTCGGCCGGAAAGTATCCGTTTCGGGTGCCCACGATGTTGCAGCCCGGATACTTGAGCCGCATCTTTTCGGCGGCAAGTTCGGCCACTCCCGGTGCGGCTCCAAGGAAGAAGATGCTATCTCCTGTATCAGCACTGAGCGCGCAAACGCGATCTACGATGTCGACGCCGCTGACTCGCTCGGTCATTGGCTTTCCGAGGCGCTTGGCCGCCCATAGAACGCCCGCGCTGTCGGGGGTGATCAAGTCGGCTCGACGATACAAGAGTTGATAATCTTGGTCAGACTGCGCCTGCACGATGCCCGCCGCATCGGCCGTAATCACGAAGTGCGGACGCCCGGAGGAAACGAACTCCTCAAGCCGGGCCATGGTCTCCGACATCGTCACGCGATCGACCGGCATCCCCAAAATTTCGACTCTGGACTGCTCAGACTTCGTAACCGCACTCGACATCAGGCAAATCTTACCAAGCTAACCCAGCAATTCAATTTGAATTGCGGAAGGAACCGCAATCGATGATGTTAAGGGAGGGTTAAATTTTCGGTACCTTAGTGGGGTTAAGGCGGACAGCGTGGTCCCTTCAATTGAGGCTTCGGTCGCGAAGGAGGAATGCGCGTCCGAATGCAGTTATGTTTATAAAACGAGCCTTCACCCTCATTGAATTGCTGGTTGTTATCGCCATTATCGCGATCCTCGCCGCTATCCTCTTCCCCGTCTTCGCCCAGGCTAAAGCTGCCGCAAAGAAGACCGCCGCTCTGAGCAACCTCAAGCAGAACGCCACCGCGGTCATCATGTACAACACCGACTACGACGGCACTTTTGCCCAGAGTGCCTACGGAATCGGCACGCCAAATGGCTACGTCATTCCTGGCAGCGGAACCCAGGTTTACGCGATCTATGACGCGATCTTCCCATACACGAAGAACAAGGAGATCTACACCGACCCAGCCGATCCGAAGGCGATCAACTGGCGAACCGTTCTCTCGGGACTTGGTCTCGTGCCATTCACTGGCAACGGCCCTGCCATCGAAACGGTCAGCACGAGCATCAACTTCGCTTTGTTCGAAGACCCAGCCGTGCCTCCAACCTTCGGCGAATCGGTTGTGAACGAGGGATCGCTCAATGCTCCTTCCGATGTTCCGATGTTCTACTCCGCGGCATACGTCCGCCAGGGCGGCCCGAACGAAGATGTTCCGCTGGCTCGACGAACGGATGTTCCGAGCTACTACCAGCCCGCCGGACCATTTGCGGCTCAGAACTTTGCCGGTAAAGCTCGACACACGGACACGATCGTGATCAACTTTGCCGACGCGCACGCTAAGGCGTTCAAGAAGAACGGCGCGTTGCCTGGAACGGCACCTGACACCTTCTTTGGTGCCGGCGCGGTGAAGGCTTGCTACAACCTGCCTTACGACCTCAACGGCATTCCTGACCTCCTGGCCGAACCACGACCATAAGATCAATTTGCCCCTCCTTCAACGGCGAAGGAGGGGCATCTGACAATCGGATTCGATCGTTCCGCGTAGAATGAAGTGTGAGTATGACGGCGACCGCTACGGCTTCCAAAATCCGACTTAAAGTCCTTCGACAAGCTGGCCAGAAAAGCGACTCCCACTGGGAAGAGTTTGTAATTCCGTTCCGCGAGAAGTTGAACGTGATTTCTGCGTTGATGGAAGTGCAGAAGAATCCGCAAACGGTCGACGGAAAGTCCGTCAGCCCGCCCGCCTGGGACGGCGCGTGCCTAGAAGAGGTCTGCGGATCTTGCACGATGATCATCAACGGAACCGTCCGACAGGCTTGCACCGCCCTGATCGAAGAAGTCGGTGAGGCCCGAGGCGATGAGCTCTTCGTCGAACTCAAGCCCATGTCGAAGTTCCCGGTCATGCGAGACCTCGTGGTCGACCGGTCGAAGATGTTCGAAAACCTGATCAAGGTCAAAGCCTGGGTTCCCATCGATGGCTCCTACGACCTTGGTGCAGCGGCACCTCAAGACGACAACGTTCGACAGCTTCGCTACGCACTCTCGCGATGCATGTCTTGCGGCTGCTGCCTTGAAGCTTGTCCACAGGTGAATGAAAAGTCTCCATTCGTCGGACCGGCAGCCCTCGGCCAAGCGCTTCTCTTCAATCTGCACCCGGTAGGCAAGGCGCTTGAGAACGAGCGGCTGGACTACTTGACTTCGGAAGAAGGTTTGAGCGCTTGCGGCAACGCGCAGAACTGCGTTAAGGTCTGCCCCAAGGGCGTTCCTCTTACCCGAGCCATCGCGCAGCTTAACCGAGACACCACGATCTACAAGATCAAGAAATGGGTTGGCCTCGTCTGAGTACGGTCAAACCCTTTAACGTAGGCCCGGTTGAGATCGGTGGTGATCGGCTCACGATCATCGCTGGACCTTGCCTTGCCGAATCTCTTGAGCTTTGCCAGGGGATTGCGGAGCAGATGGCTCGGCATTGCGAGGATCTTGGGTTCAACTACATCTTCAAAGCGTCGGTCGACAAGGCGAACCGAAGCTCTGGAAGCGCGAAGCGCGGCTTGGGCTTTGAGGTCGGTCTGGAGACTTTAGACCAGATCAAGTCTCAATTCGACGTGCCTGTGACGACGGACATTCACACGGCGGAACAGGCCGAACTCGTTGCGCAGCACGTTGACCTGCTCCAGATTCCGGCCTTCCTTTGTCGCCAAACGGACCTGCTTTTGGCAGCCGCTGCGACCGGTAAGCCCGTCAACGTTAAGAAGGGCCAGTTCTTGGCCCCATGGGACACCAAGAACATCGTCGACAAACTGACGGCTGCAGGAGCTAACGGCCAGATGCTGACAGAGCGGGGCACGAGTTTTGGCTACAACACTTTGATTGTTGATATGCCAGGGCTCGAAGTCATGCGAAGCTTTGGCGTTCCGGTCTGCTTTGATGCCACTCACTCAGCCCAGCGCCCAGGTGCGGCTGGAACTTCGACCGGTGGCGTGCGAGAAAGCATCCCAGCCATGACGCGTGCAGCAGTGGCAGTCGGAATCGACGCGCTGTTCTTAGAAGTGCATCCTGATCCCGAAAATGCGTGGTCCGATGCGGCAACCCAGTGGCCGCTAGATCAGGCCCGTGAGCTGCTCACTGTCGTGCGAGACATCAGGCTCGCGATTCAGCGAACTTGAGATAGGCCGCTTCGATGCGGCCAGCCATTTTGGGAATGGTGTACTCCGCTTGGAATAGCTCTTGCCCGTTTCGCCCGATGCGGGCCAGTCGATCCGGATCAGATCGGGCGTCCAAAAGCGCACGCGCGAGATCTTCTGGATTTCCGGCTTTGAAAAGGAATCCTGTTTCACCTTCTGATACGATCTCCGGAATACCACCGACGTTCGACGCAATCACCGGAGTCCCAACGGCGAGGGCTTCTAGGGCGGCGTACGGGAACGCTTCTTCCCAGACGCTTGGAATCACGACCACGTCCATGGCCCGCATATGGTCGGCGACATCTTCGACTCGGCCAATGAAATGCACCTGGTTGGCGACGCGCATGAACGAGCTGAGCTTGGCCAGTTCTTCGCCATAGGCACCCTCGCCGTAGATCAGGGCGTGTACGCCTTGGGCGCGGGGCATGGAACGAAGGAAGACGTCGATTCCCTTCTCCTTATTCAGTCGGCTGAAGGAGCCAGCAAAGAACCCGCTCGTGCCAAAGCTTAGATCTGCCCGAACTTCTTCTCGGGTGCGCTGGAAGGACGGATCGGGGGAGCCGGCTTTTGCCACGATCATCCGCTCTGGAGGGATGCCGCTTTCGGCAAGTACTTTTTGTACGGCGTTAGAAACCGGGATGATGTTGGGCCACAGGCGGTTGTAGATTCGGGCTTTGCGGCGGTTCCAGGGCAGCGCAACGTGGCGCGTCATGACGCGGGTGGGGACTTTGCGCATTCGGACGGCTAGGCCGGCGGTCACGAAGTCGGGGCTGAAATGGACGTGGGCGACATCGAACTTGGTATCCGATAGGAGGCGAAGATACTTCGCTAAAGTGCGAAGGTCTAGCTTCCTTTCAATGCCGATGTTAACGCCGGGTTCGCGTTGCCCGAGCTTGCCGGAGTCGGTTCGAGCGATGGTGACCTCGTGGCCGCGTTCGCGGAGGCCGGTGGAGAGAAAGGAGACGTACCTCTCGATCCCGCCCCAGTCGTTTAGCGAGCTCGCGATTTGGAGGACTTTCATTTCAAATGCTCTCGGAGCCAGGCGGCGTTTTGCGAGATCATCTCCGGGTGCCAGTCGTGGCCCCAGTCTAGGACGGAGAGCGCTTTGGGTTCGGGAAGGGCTTCGAAGATTGCGCGGACGGAGTCAGGCTTGCAGGCGGGGTCTTTGAGGCCGAGGGAGACGTGGGTGGGGATCTTCGAGAACGATGCGTGGGTAGCGGTGTCGAAGTAGGAGACCGTGTTCAGAATCCGCGCTTCGCCCATGGGGAGTTCGGCCATGTAGTCGGTGAGCTCCTTAAGCGGATAGCGGTACACGTTCCCGATCAAGGTCGAGGGGACCTTGCCTAGGAACGGCATGTCGGCGCAGGCGGCGCGGGCGATGGGGTTCCAGGCGGCGTTCCAGAGGGTGATGCCAGCACCTTGGGACATTCCCATGACGCCGATTCGGTCTTCGTCCACTTCGATTTGGGCCTGGAGGACGCGAGAGGCGATGACGCTGTTCTGGAACATTTGGCGGAAGATCCAGGTTTCGGGCAGGTCGGCGCCCTGGGCGAAGTAGCCGCGCGAGGGGACGTACTTTTCCTGGTGGAAGGCGCTTTCGCCGAAGAAGTTAAAGCTTAGGCTCGTGAAGCCATTCCGGGTTCCGTAGTCGTCCGGAAGCTTTGACTCGCGACCGTACGGAGGAATCCAAACGAAGCCGGGCAATCTGCGGGCACCGACCGGATAGGCGAGCCAGCCATGGAGGGTTTCGCCTTGAATTCCCCGGAAGTGCAGAACTTCTACAACGTGCGATTCGCGGACTTTTTCGTCGGCCGGGTTACGGTGATAATCCAGCGGGGCGGCAAATGCTTCCGCGACGGTACGGTGCCAAAAGGCTTCGAAATCGTCCGGGATTCCCGACACGGCGCTTAGGCACCAACGGCGCGCTGGAGCGCCTCAACGTGCAATCCGGTGGTCATGAGCCAGGCGGTTGCGCGCTGGATATCTTCGAGCGGTCCTTCGAGTTCGACTTGGACCCAGCCAAAGTCGATATCGACGTTGGCCTTCTGGATATTCACTTTCACGTTGAACTCTCGGCACAGTCGCCAGAGAATCGCTTCCTGTACGTGTTCCCGTCCGCCGGTTAGGTTAATCGTCACGTGAGTCATGCGCCAACGAAATATACCGCGACGGGCTCGGTCGTGGTTCGACCGGCGCGTACATAATGCATTCATGAGTGACCGCGTGCTGGTGTTTGATACGACGTTGCGCGATGGCGAGCAAAGTCCGGGCGTTCGACTTTCGCTGGCCGACAAGTTGGAAATCGGGCAGCAGCTCGTTTCGCTTGGCGTTGACATCATCGAGGCGGGCTTCCCTATTTCGAGTCCCGGCGATTTTGAGAGCGTGAATCAGCTAGCAAAACAGCTTAAAGGCGTCACGATTTGCGGTCTGACCCGCGCGCGGCAGAAGGATATCGAAGTCGCGGCGGAGGCGTTAGCTCCGGCGGAGCGACGACGGATTCATACCGGACTCGGCGTCAGCGAGAACCATCTTCAGCACAAGCTGCGCATGACCCGAGAGGAGGCTTTGGCCACCGGGGTTCAGGCGGTGAAGTGGGCGCGACAGTTTACGGACGACGTTGAGTACTTCATGGAAGACTCCGGTCGGGCCGACTTGTCTTACGTTTACAAGGTCGTCGAAGAGGTTATAAAGGCCGGGGCGACGACGATCAACGTTCCGGACACGACGGGCTTTACCTATCCGAACGAGTACTACCACCTGATCAAGGGCATTATCGAAAACGTTCCGAACAGCGACAGGGCAGTGTTCTCTTGTCACTGCCACAACGATCTCGGTATGGCGACCGCGAACACGCTGGCCGGAGTAATGGCCGGAGCCCGGCAAGTCGAGGTGACGGTCAATGGCATCGGCGAGCGCGCGGGCAACACTTCCCTAGAGGAGGTTGTGATGGCGCTCTACATTCGCAACGACAAGTTCGGCGCTTCGACTGGGATCGATACTACGCAGCTCCTTCCCACCTCCCGCATGGTTTCCCGGCTTTCGGGCATGGTGGTTCAGCGGAACAAGGCAATCGTAGGCGCCAACGCCTACGCCCACAGCAGCGGCATTCACCAAGACGGCGTTTTAAAGGAACGCTCGACCTACGAGATTATCGATCCGAAGCTGGTGGGCGCCGAGAAGAGCGAGATCATCTTGACTTCTAAGAGCGGCCGGCACGGCCTAAAGCATCGCCTGGCCGAGCTGGGCTACAGCTTCAGTGACGAACGGTTCGAAGAGATCTACGCGAACTTCATCAAGGTCGCGGACTCGAAGAGTGAAGTGAACGAGGATGATCTTCGCGTTTTGGTGGCGTAGGGGCGGCGCTGTTTTGGTCCGGGTTAGTTCGGATTAGTTCGGGAGTTCGGATTCGTTCTCGCGGCATTCGGTTGCCCAATCACCGAATCGAGATCACTTTTTGAAACCACGGAAGGGCCAAAAATTTATTATTTAATGCTCCCGCCTTAGGGAAGAAATGTAAATTTCAGTTTTGGGCGGTGCGATGGAAGGCGTTCGCGGCGGAATTAATTAACGTTCCCCCCCAGACGGATTAATTAATTAAACGGCATTTTAGGTTCAACCGGGGCACTTTGCATTGCCCGGTGTGGCTTAGGGTGCCCTTGTGTTGCAGCTTGGAAGCACATTGTAATAGGATCTGGCGAGGCGGAAAGTCAACCAGTAATTTGAAGGTTTCGCTCGGCGGAACGACCGCGCGGGCGTGGAGGACGAGGATTTGAAAAGACGCACTGCAGTCGAACGTGAGCGACAATTGGCCTGGAAGCAGCTTGGCTCTGGCTTGTTGGATTGGCGGATCGCACGTATTGGACCACAGCAGACACCGATTCCGAACGAGGAACTTACGCTGGCTCATCGTAGCGCGTACGAAATCTGCCGCCTTTCGCTGGCATGCTTGCCAAGTGCATCTGACGAGGCCGAACGCACGATACTCCGCGACACTTTCAGCATGACGGTCAGTACGTTGGACATGTACGGGACGCCAGAGACCCTTGCATGGTTGAAGGCTTTCGACGAACAAGTTGGAGACGATGAGGTGGCGATGAAGTACAAAATCTTGAATGCCCTGCTTGGGTTTCCGTCCGAGCGCCTTTCTGCGCTGAAGCGCATGATCGTCCTTGACCTTCCGCCGGATCTTCGCTACAGCCGGGATTACGCCTTGCTGTCGTACCTTTGGGAGCCAGACCCGATTCCATATTGCCTGACCCCGGATGAGCAGAGCGAACTCGCAAACTACCTTCGCGAGCAACCAATCCAGTTCGGAACGAAGAAGGCGGAGAAAATGATCAAGAGCGCACTGAAACAGATCGGATGAGGAACTGTGCCGCTATAGCAGCGGCGTTCGGTCTCGATTAGTTTTGTGCAACTGAAGTGGGCTTTAGCCCGTGTTAAACGATGATGCCGGTGTTGTGCGCAATCTTCCTTGGACTCGTCAAGAGTCCAGACCTTGAACCGTTCTTGGGCTCGTATAGAGCGGACTTCTCCCGAGCGCGCAAACATCGGGGGGTGTTCGAAGCCTACTTCGGAAAGCGCGCAATGGTTCTGGTCCGGGATGGTACGTTCGAAATCTGCGGTCTGAATCAATCTGGCTACTGGAGAAAGGAAGGAGACAAGCTGATTCTTGTCTACCGCGGAGTCTTCGGCCTGTCACTGCCAGATTCAAAGGAATCCCTAAAACGAGCTATACCGAAATCATCGCTTGAAGGCATGATTCTCCGCATTCAGCCGGACAGAACACTTAGACTTGATAATCTCGGCGTTGCACAGGGCCCAATAACTTTCAGTCGAAAAAAGGACGAACCGCTCATGACGCTTGTCAGGAAGATCGGAAACTTCGAACACCCAGACAATGCCGAAAGCTACCAACTGATGAGGAATAGAGCGACATCTGAACAAAAGTTCCTAGTCAGAATTGCGCATGAGCCAAAGGAATCTTATGAGGCAAAAGTCGGTGCGGCAATTTCTCTGCGCGAAATTCAACTGCTGAAACCGGAAACCTCAAGTTTCCTAATTGACGCGTTACCAGCGCTTCAATCACGGAACCAGACTGCTAAGGAACTAGGACTTGAGAGGATAATTCGAACTACAACGATAGCCGCAATCTTGACCAGACCCTCAATGAGAGCTCGACACGTCCTTATCCGTCAAGTAGAATTAGGAAAAGTAGACGCACGGCAACTGAAACCTCTCTTCTTAAAATGGAAACAGCCAGAAGACGCGGCGCTTCTAACCGAATGGCTGAACTCCGAACAGTCTGATCGAATAGAGATAGCTTTACAAATTCTCGCTGGAGCGAATAATAAAGTCGCGCTAGAGAAGTCGTACTCTTTAAGAGAAAACGCTTCTCCACAAGTGCAACATCTAGCCCACGCAACTATTGCCCGCCTTAGTCCCGAGAAACTTGAACGGATCGAATCGCTTCGATTTCTCACGAGCAAGATTACAAATCGAGAATCACCATATCAGATAAATGCAAGCGCTGCTTTGGCGCTCGTACAAACCTCGGAGTCGCTTCCGTATCTTGCCGCATCGCTTCTAGCTCCGGGTACCAATGAATTCGGACGAAGTCAAATCGCTGTTGCGCTCGGCGATCTTGGAGATTCCCGAGCCGTTCCGAGTTTGCTCGAAGCGTATGCTGACGATTCTCTATGGCGTTACTCGGAAGTGCGTAACCAAGTACTCACAGCAATCAGGAGAATACGTAATGCGAAAGCCAAGCTGCCTCGAGAGTAGAGCCGATACCTTCTCCAATCTTGGCACCTGCCACAATTCCAATCTGGAACGTTCTATTGCTTGCCAGAAACCATAGTAAAACAAAGAAAATTCAGATGGTGCGACGATCGCTTCTTAGATCGGCAGTTTCCGTCTGTAGCATCTTTATCGCAACGATGGTCGCGGGTTTCAAGCTTGCGGTAGGTTACAGCGACACTGCGTTGCAAGCCATCGGAATTGTTGGTGCCTTGCTTTTTGGAATCGGATTGCTGCTTGCTGCGATCATGAGTTGGAGCATTTTGAGGAGCATCGCTGGAGAGGAATACATCGATTTTCGGTACCCTTCCAGGCTCGATCGGACGTTTCGAACGGTGCTTGCCTTGGGCGGATTGGAGTTCGATGGCGAGTCAAGGATGAACGTTTACAGGTACCGGGTGCTCCTTCGTTGAGGGACTCATTGACCGAAAAGCTTTTTGACTTCGGGATTCTGCTCGCGACCGATCAATCGGTTGCGCCGCTCGACACGATCAAAGCGTTGCTGAGGTACTGCCGGACGGTGCTTGTTGCGGTCCAGCCCGGGAGTAAAGTTAAGTTTCCTTCGGCCTTCGGTCGGATCCAACCAGTTGAGATCGAGTGGACAGGGGATCGATCACTGGCCCTGAACACCCTGTTGCGCGAGGTTCCGGTGGGCCGTTGGTGCTTCCGACTCGACAGCGACGAGACGTTAGAACCTGCACCTGACCATCCATTTCTTCCGGAACTCTCCTTCGAACTGCGATCAACGTCGTCGATCATCGAGTTCCGTCGTGCGGAGTATGTCAGCGACGAGCTAAATTGCTATTCGCTTCACCCTCGGGCGTGGCGACAACCGGCAGGTGATGTGTATGTCGGAACCCCTTATGCTGCATTACGTTATGCACATATCCAAGACGCACACCCTGGCGAAGTGAGCCTTGTTCATGCCCCGATCATCCGCCATCAAACTACTCGAGAGGAGCTGTGCGGCATAAAGCATCCATGGACAGCGGATTCGGTACCTCCTAACGAAACCTTTGCCCTCATGATGCGGCTTCGGAACGCTCAACCGGGGCAACATCAGACTCTAGTCAACGAACTTCTTGACTGGCAACCGAAGAATGACCTTGGCGACATGAGCCTATTGACTTGGCTTTGCAATGTCGCGTGCGACGAAAAGGTTTCGCATGAATCCAGGCTGGAGGTCTTAAGCAAGGCCGAACCTTTTCTTTTTCGGTACCAAATCCTAAATCTGAATGCCGCATATCTAGCCTTTCATACTGGATTCATTTCCCTAGTGGATCGCCTTCATGACTCGGTTCGAGCAGCTGTACTTGCTCGCCCCTGCCCAACTGATCTACTTCCCTACGATCGTCTCCAGCTACAAATTGATACCGGAAATCTCGCCAGAATGCTGAAGATTAGACGACGAGAGTCCGTGAAAATTGAACGGAACAAAGACTGGGCGACCGATGAGCTTGATGGCCCGATTGTGCTCGCTACGCTGCGGACCGGCATGCTGAAAACGACGGGACTAGACAGACTCTATGAGCAGTACAAAAATGATCGGGATTATGCAAGCTATGATCGCAAGGCCCGACTGTCCTATGTTGGCTTCCCCCTCACGTTTACGGATCAGGACATTGGTCACTTGAGGCACGTGATCAGTTCCGAGCAAATACCACCTAAAGTGGATGAATACATACTCCGCATGGGAGGAAGGGCCGACGACGCTTTCGCGATGTTGCGCAAGATGGTCGATTGCGGACCCGGCACTTATGAGGAGGTCGTCGAACATTTTGTTGTGCGGTTTAAGAGGGCTGATTGATCGGGTCTGTATTGTTACGGCATTTGCTCGCAGCTGGAGTGCCAGAACTTGCGCGGAGCGCTCTCGTTACCTGTCTCGATTCTGACCTCGATCTGTCATGGGCAAGAAAGGTGCTACCTGAGGCCCGATTGAACGAACTCCGCCAATTGGAAATCGACCCTGAAACCTTGGTTGACGCGGGACCCAAACTCTTCACACACTTCGATCAGGTCCTGTTCTTCTCGTCTCACCAGCCGCCGGCAGTGCCACATGAGCTGGTCCAAGAGATCAATGGGCACATGATTGTGGGTGAAGACCTACCGGAAGAGACGCTATCGGTGTTGACGAAGCTGGAGTGCGTGTTGGTGCTGGCGGATGGGCAAGGACTTTTTGTGGTGGAACTGCCGTAAAGCGCATCAGCACCTTTTTCTGAACTTAGGAATCATTTTTACGTTTTCCTTTACTCGGTCGCTGGTCGGAGCAATTCGTTCGTGCGAATATCGTCGGACGCTGTATGGTTCAGACCCACTACATTGACCTGCCCCGGAGTTCAGGCGCATTATTTTGAGATCGAAACATGATGTCTGCAATCTTTGCCCGGAACGTCTCGGATGAATAGCCACTCTTCAATGGATTCATATCGGAAAGCACTCCTCTACATTTGCCTATTTCTTTGCGGCTCGATCGGATTCGTGTGCTTAATGACCTTCCTTGGACAAAGAAATCTAAGCGCCGCGCAGAAGATCACACAATGTATCTCCGTCAGGGTTAGCACAAATAGCTTCGACAAAGATCTAGCCTGCACCGCCGCGATAACCCAGTACAAGCGCTACAGTTCTTGGAAAGAGGGCGAGCATTTGCGCTTAATCGGATCAGGGTGTGCGATTTCTCCGCTCTCATTGGATCCGACCTGTGAGCTCGAATATCTTGCTGCAGACGGCGAAGTTGAATACCAAGGGATTGAATTCCGTGGTTCTGAATTTGTAGGAGTTCAATGACGTTGAACTTCTTCGTCGATCATGTTAAAGTTTGCCGATCGAGGTGCCGGTCACCGCTTGAGCCAGCCGGAGAGCTGTTGAAACGCCTTGCCCGGCTGGCTCAAGTTGGCCTTAATTCGAGCTAGTACCCACGTACTCAAAGCCGCCCGGTGCCGAGATGTGGTCTACGTGGTCTACGAAGTCGGCGCGCCAGTTAAGAACATCGTGGGACAGGAACTCTTCGCTTCCCTTCTGGAACCGCACGGTTCCGCCCGGGAACCAGCCGACGCTGTGGATCATGGCGAGCATGGGTCGGGGGTTTGGCGTTCGGTTCGGCATGCCGGCGTGCCACATGCGCATATCTCGTATGAGGATGCTGCCCGCGCGGACGGTTGGCTGAAGCGGAGGTGCCTCAAGCGCTCGCTCGGCTTGTCGCTCGGGTGAAACTTTGATGTCGCCGTCTTGCATCGTCACCGAGGTATCGGCATGGGTTCCGGGCCAGATTTCGGTGCTGCCGTTTTCAGCGGACATATCGACGAGCGGCACGTTGACGACCAGCGAGTACGGCGGGTGGGCAATTTTTTGCACCGGCCAAAGTTGGCCACTATCGGCGTGGACCGGCTGTCGGTCTTCGCTCAGAACGGCGGTGTTGCCGCTGTAGAAGGCGCAGTACATCCCGTTGCCAAGCACGGCGTGGGTGACCTGGATGGCGAACTCGTTCACCAGAATGTCGCGGAATAGGTACGGCGGGAACGGCGGTGGGTCTTGCTGGATGTTGCCGCGGTTCCAGTTGAACGGGGCATTCGGGCGGTTCTGCAAAAGCTCAACATCAGCCAGCACGCGCTCTTTTACGATTTCGATGTGACTGAGGTCAACAACGTCTTCGATGACGACAAAACCGTCGGTATCGATGGCGGCGACGGCCTTCGCAAGGTTCTCATCACTGAGGCGCTGGCTGACTCTTTCTTCATTGGAGAGTTGAATGCTTTGCATGTCCCCATTTTAACGGTATCGGACCGGGAATGCTTGTATATTGTTGACACGGATTTTCGCGATGCAACAAACATTCACGGTCGAAGAAGCGGCGAAGTTGATCAGCGCAGCGAGTGGGAAAAAAGAGGGTGAGCGGCTGACCGCTGAGGAACTGTTACGCATCGCCGATTCTCTTGGCGTGGATCCGGAGGCGGTGCAGGATGCATTAACACCAGATGCCGAGCAAACACCCGTCGACCTCAAGCTCAATTTCCCAGTCATGACGGCTTGGGCTGCTTGGACCATGTGGACATTTACTGTTAACCAGCCCGTCACCCCAATGACTGACACAAAGCCATGGGGATGGCATGCAAATTACCTGGGCTCTTTTATCGCCGTTCCCTTGCTTCTCGGAATGTTTTGCGGGCGGAAGTTTTCTACGTGCCTGCTTTCAGCGGTCACAGGCATCTCAACCCAGATGTTCGTTCGACAATTAACAAAGGACGCCCCCCTGGATTTTTGGTCGAGCTTTGCATACATCGTGCTAGCAGTCGGACTAACGACCGTTGGTTCTATGCTGACCGAATATTTCCTCCGGTTTCGGTCCCATCAGCGTTGACACTCGGACAAAAAGAGTGCCAAAATTAGCAGACAAACGCTGAGAGTGCTAATTCCGTCTGGCGGAGGCCGCTCGGCGTATGGAGACACGCAATGGCATCACTCAAACCACTCGGCGATAAGGTCGTCGTTCAGTTGCTGGAAGCAGAAGAAAAGACTGCAAGCGGCATCTTTCTCCCGGACAGCGCCAAGAAGAAGCCACAAGAGGGCACCGTCATTGCCACCGGCAACGGCCGCGTTCTCGACAACGGCGAGCGCAACACCCTCACCGTCAACGTAGGCGATCGAGTGCTCTTCAGCAAGTACGGCGGTAATGAAGTCACCGTCGAAGGCACCGACTACACGATCCTAGATGAGGATCAGATCTACGCGATCCTAGGCTGAAAGGCAGGGCGCTAGGTTTCGTTCGGATTAGTTCGGATTTGTTCGGGAGTTGGGATTCGTTGAGCTACCAGAATCTGTCCGTTTGGCAAGCATCGAGAGAGCTGGTTAAACAGATCTACTCGGTCACTGCCGACTTACCCAAGTCGGAGCAGTTTGGCTTGACCGGTCAGTTAAGGCGCGCGGCAATCTCGATTCCCTGCAACATCGCGGAAGGTTACGGTCGCAAATCGGCAAAGAGCTACTCGCAGTTTTTGCGGATAGCTAAAGGCTCGGTAAACGAGCTCGAAACACTCTTACTGATTTGTGAGGACCTGAACTTTCTCGCGGGAACGACGGCACTGAGACAAGACTGCACGAAGATTGGGTCAATGCTCTCGAACTTAGAGCGATCTATTCTTCGAGCCGCAGACGAGTGACAAACCCGAACCAACCCGAACGAAACCGAACTAACCCGAACCCAAACGACAGATTCACAGAACAAGGAAAACAACATGGCAGCAAAGAACCTAATTTACGATGAACACGCACGTCGCGCGCTTGAGCGCGGTGTCAACAAGGTTGCCGACGCGGTCAAGGTGACCCTCGGACCTAAGGGACGAAACGTCGTCCTCGACAAGAAGTGGGGCAGCCCAACGATCACCAAGGACGGCGTCACCGTCGCCAAGGAAATCGAACTTGACGATCCGTACGAGAACATGGGCGCGCAGCTTTGTAAGGAAGTTGCCTCCAAGACCAACGACGTTGCCGGTGACGGAACCACGACCGCGACCGTACTCGCTCAGGCTATCGTCAACGAGGGCCTTCGCTACGTCGCCGCTGGTGGAAATCCAATCGCCGTTAAGCGAGGAATCGATAAGGCCGTTATTCAGGTCATCGATTTCATCAAGGCCACCGCTCAGCCGATCAAGGACAAGGAACAGGTTGAGTTCGTTGCCACCATCGCGGGCAACGATCCAGAAGTCGGCAAGCACGTTGCCGAAGCCATGGACAAGGTCGGTAAGGACGGCGTCATCACCGTCGAAGAGTCGAAGGGTCGAGACACCATGCTCGAAGTGGTCGAAGGCATGCAGTTCGACCGCGGCTACCTCAGCCCATACTTCGTCACCGATCCAGAGCGCATGGAAGCCGTTCTCGACAACCCACTGATCCTCATCCACGAGAAGAAGATCAGCAGCGCGCAGGACTTCCTGCCGTTCCTCGAAAAGGCCGCTACGGCTCGACGACCAATCTTGGTCATCGCTGAGGACATCGAAGGCGACGCACTGGCTACCCTCGTTCTGAACAAGATTCGAGGCGTGCTCCAGGTTGCCGCCGTTAAGGCACCAGGCTTTGGCGATCGACGAAAGGCCATGTTGGAAGACATCGCCATCCTGACTTCGGGCAGCTTCATCAGCGAAGACCTCGGCACGAAGCTGGACAATGTCACCATCGACATGCTCGGTACCGCGAAGAAGGTCGTCATCTCCAAGGAAGAGACCACCATCATCGAGGGTGCTGGCAGCAAGGAAGCCGTTCTCGGCCGAATTGACCAGATCAAGAGCCAGATCGAGAACACCGACAGCAACTACGACCGAGAAAAGCTGCAGGAGCGACTTGCGAAGCTCAGCGGCGGCGTTGCCGTCATCAAGGTTGGCGCTTCCACCGAGACCGAGCTCAAGGAAAAGAAGCACCGATACGAAGATGCGCTCAGCGCAACTCGAGCGGCCGTTGAAGAAGGCATCGTCCCTGGCGGCGGCGTGACTCTTCTCCGCGCAGCTGGCGCTCTCTCTGCAGAGGGCCTGACCGCTGACGAAGCTACCGGCCTCGCCATCGTGAAGCGAGCCATCGAAGAGCCACTTCGACAGATCTCGAAGAACGCTGGTCTGGAAGGATCGGTTGTGGTCGAGCACGTTCGAAACGCTGCTCCTGGCTTCGGTCTCAACGCCATCACCGGCGAGATCGTGGACATGGTTGCCGCGGGCATCGTTGACCCAGCAAAGGTCACCCGATCGACCATCCAGAACGCCGCGTCCATCGCTGGCCTCGTCCTCACCACCGAGACCCTCGTGGTCGAGAAGCCTGCTCCGAAGTCCGCTGCTCCAGCGGGTCCTGGCGGAATGGGCGACATGGACTACTGAGGTAGCCCCTAGATCAACGGCCCCGACTCAGATTGAGTCGGGGCCGTTTTTTGTTTTCTGCCTTGGGTTGCCTGGTTACGCCAGAAAAGACGTTAAATATCCGGGTATATTCTCTTTCCTGTCGGGGCGTAGCTCAGTTTGGTAGAGCGCGTGTTTTGGGTACATGAGGTCATCAGTTCGAATCTGGTCGCCCCGACCAGTACCTCTAATTTCTACGTAAGCGGATCGGTCCGCCAGAGGTGAGGTCGTATTCCCTTTCGAACTGCTGTAGCTGAGCCATACGCTCGCGACTCGGGCTTGCTTTTAGCAAGGTCCGAGCGATTGCCGCGAACTCGGTCGGCTTGAGTTCAGCGAACTCCTTCGTTTCCTTCCCTTCTCCGGTTTGCAGCACAAGTTTCGATCCTTCGGCCCAAAGCGTTCGCGGCTTGGCTCTGCCAACGCTTGCGAGTTCAAGTGGGCTGTCCTCGTTGGTCTTGGCGAGTTCCACCAGCATCCAGGTTTTTAGCTTCTCGAGCTGCACCCAGGAATACTTTGTGAGAGCAAGAGGACTGCCGACCAAGTCCTTTTCAGTCGAAAGGTAGTCAATGATGCCCTGAAAATCATACGTGGCCTTGCTTGCCCTTACTTTTTCTTCGAATGCCTTTAATTTTCGCAAGCCTGGCAAGTTTTCAAGGCCTTTCGCTCCCTTTGTTGCGAAGTCAGGAGAGTTGGCGAACGCCTTCTCAATCTCCTCGCCCATGCCCTTTAGACTTTCAAATTCAGCTGCCGGGTCCGGGTCCTCTGCCTGTGAATTGGCCGCTTCTTTGGATGCCTTCATGGAAGTCTCCGCGGCCTTTACCGCGGCACTCTCACCAGCTGAGGGGCCTTCTTTTGGCTTGGGCGGAGTAGGCGGCGGAACGGCTCCCCCTTTCGATTCCTCTTCTTCCTTGAGCGCTTGGATTTCCTTGAGGGCGGCGTCCAACAGTGGCTTCGTGGACGGGGCTTCAACTCGCTCGACAACTCGCTCGCCAGGGACAACCTTGGTGACCGTGTTCGTGGGCCGGTTGAGGGCGATGGCAGCGACGGCGATGCTCAGCACCACCACGGCGCTGCCCAATCCTGCAAGCAAGGTGTTGTTGTTCCGCGGCGCAGCGGGCTTGGCCGGCACTTCCGCCACCCGGACCGACGGATCGGCCGGAATTTCGTAAACCTCAATCGGCGCCGGAATGTTCTTGAAATCCTGCTTGCCGCGAGAGATCAAGTTGAACTCCATTCGGCTCTTGATCAAGTCGTAGGCGGTGGCGCTTACCCAGACTCCGCCCGCTGGAGCGCCGGACTGAAGCCGGGCGGCGACGTTTACGCCATCGCCCTGGGCATCGTCTTCGCTCAAGAGCACATCACCAACGTGGAGGCCAATTCGGTGCTCAAAAAATGGTCCGGGCTCGGCTTTGGCCCGCTCGCGGATTCGGGTCTGGAAATCCATGCTCCAGGTTGCGGCTTGCACGGCACTTCCGAAGACCAGCAACATGCCGTCTCCCGTCGTCTTGAGCGCTTGCCCTTGGTGCAACGCGGCGAGCTGGCGCATGAGGGCAAAATCAGCCTCAATCAGCCGAAATGCGAGCGACTCGTCCCTGGCCGCCATGGCGCTGAACCCCACGGCGTCGGTGAAGACGATTGCTGTTAGTGCTCTTTGTGCGCCCATTCCCCTCTCATTATCGGTTACGACGAAGCACCGGTTCCAAAGAATCAGAGATTTCTTCGAAACCGGTGCTTTCTTCCCGAGATACTACTTCAGGTCCTGGGATCGCCAAATGGTGTTTGGCGTTTTTGGTCGTGGAGTTTTTGCCCCTTTGATGGCTCCCCAGAGGATGTCGTTCAGTTCAACATCCGGCATGGATTCTTCTTCCAGCGGGTTGATCAGCCGTTCGCTATCCGCAGCGCGGTAGGCGGTTCGGGTGTTCACTTCCCCGATGATCTCCTTGCTCGGCAAGATCGCCTTGTACGGGCTCGAGTTCACCATCGTCTTTTCGAACACTCCCATTGGGTAGGCGGTGGCGATGTACTGGTTCCAAGGTTTCAGACCCAGGAGCAGGCTCATGGTTCGCAACATCGAGTTCGTGTTGTAGAAGGAACTGTCCAGCTTGGCTCGCTGAATGTATGGGCTGATGACGAACGCGATGGATCGGTGGCTGTCGACGTGGTCGGTGCCGGCTTGGGCGTCGTCTTCAAGCACGAAGATTGCAGTGTTCTTCCAGAACGGGCTGTTGCTGACCGCTTCGACCAACTGGCCGACGGCGTAGTCGTTGTCGGCGACGCAAGCGCGAGGGCTCGGCTGGCCGGGGGTGGTACCGCTTGTGTGGTCTCGTCCTAATCGGACGACCTGCAGCTTCGGCATTTTGCCGGACTTCACGAATCCATTGAAGTCGCGGAGCCACGTGGTCATGCGGCTTGGGTCCTTCTGGCTGCCGTACGCCTCAAGCTGGCGAGGAGCCTTTGGGAGGCCGTGCTTCACCCAGGCTTCCGAGTCGGCAAACTCCATATCGTACTTTCGGAAGTCGCGATTGGTGACGTTCTGGTGTGCCTTCTGGTTCGGCGCGCCTTCTTCGGCGATTGGCTTCGAGGCGTTGTCCTTGTCAGCGACTTGGTTGTTGACGAAGAAGCCGTAGTTGCGCTGGCTGACGTTTTGCGCCACGGCTTGGTCCCAGAGGTAGCCACCGGCGGGTTCAGCGGGGTTATGCATTCCTTGCACGTCTACCGGTGAGCCGTTGACTTGGCCTTCGAAGTCGTAGTTTCGACCACGTCGACTGTAGTTCGTGAGAGTGTTGCGGGCGACGTACTCGTTGGACATGCCGGCTGTGGACCAGTTCCAGCCGTCGGCCGAGACTTCGGCGCAAACGTAAAAGTTATCGAGGAGAACGAATCGCTCGGCCAGAGCGTGCTGGTTCGGGGTCGATTCTCGGCCGAAGAGCACCAGGGAGGAATCGCGGTTTCCGCGATTCAGGTCGCCGAGAACCTGGTCGTAGGTTCGGTTTTCTTTGACAATGTAGATGACGTGCTCGATTGGCGGCTTGACGAACGCCTTTCGGCTACTCGCTTCGTAATTGCCGGTTGCGCGGTTGTTTTCGAGCACGTTGACGGTGCTGGCCGCGAGGTTGCCCTGAGCCTCGTTCAAGCTGATGGTCTGGACAGTGCCTTCAATGATGTTCGGCCCGTAGGTGCCAAGGTCACCCACCGATTTGCCGTTCGGGTTTCGCGTGCCAACACCCTTGGCGTTGGCAATGAAAAGGGATCGACCGTTCGGGCTGACCGCTACCGAGGTTGGGTACCAACCGGCGGGAATGTAGCCTTTGACCGAGGCGCTTTCCAGATCGACGACGGCAACCGCGTTGAGGTCGGCCATGGCGATATAGGCGGTCTTCTCGTCGCTCGAAAGGGCCAAACCAAGCGGGGTGGAGCCGGGGATTCCGGGGAACTCGGCGGGGCGGAGAAGGACGGTTTTGAAGACTTTTCCGGTGGTGGTGTCAACTACCGAAAGCGTATCGCTGTTGGCGTTGGTAACGAAAAGCAGGGTTTCGGACTTGTTCAGCGCGAGGTAGCTCGGGTTCTCGCCGGTCTTGATGAACTTGGTTTTCTTGGTGGCGAGGTCGACTTCAGTCACGCCGCCGTTCATTTCTGAAGAAACGAATGCGCGACCGTCGCGCGTGCCAACGACGGCCAAGGGGAAACCGTCAACGGTGATCTTTTCGTACTTGTTCGAGCCGTCCATTGTCCATACGCCGATGCTGCCGGTGAACTTGTTGTAGTGGTGGCTCTGGTTGTTGGCGACGACCAGGTACTGGCCGTTCTTCGCGGTGGCGACGCCGGCGATGTGGTGAGGAAGGCCAGATGCGTCGGTCGGTGCGTCTTCAACGATCTCTTTGACCTTCGTCAACTTTCCGTCGGCGGCAAGTTGCAGAACGGTTACGGTGTCTAGGTAGCCATTGGAAACATAAAGAAGGGTCTGATCGCCCGCTTTATGGAACGTGAGGCCGTAGTACAGGGCTTCCTTCTTTCCGCGAACGCCCGCGTTGAATTCGAGCCTGCTCACCAGCTTGCCGGTAGAAGAATCCAGGATCGAAATCTGCTGCCGATAGCCGGAGTTTGTGATGGCAACGAATCGGCCATCGGGAGACTTCGCCATGTTGACCGGATAGCTGCCAACGTTCTCGTGGGCGAGCCCCGAATCTGTGTTGATCCACTTGCCCGTTACCAGAAGCCCACGCACGTCCTGACGGGCCACCATCGCCGTCGCTCCGACCGCTAACGCGAGCCCGAGGAAGAGAACACCTCTTTTCATTTCCTGATCCTACTCGCGATCCCGATGCCTTAACGGTCCCTTAAACAGCGAAGCGGATGCTGGGTGTTTCAGAATCGAAGTGCGATGGAGCAATTGAACCATTCCGTTGATCTCAACCAGCCCGAATTCCAGCGGAACCGCGAAGCGATGGAGGCGGTGCTTACTGAGTTTCGAACCAAAACCGCCCAAACCATGCTTGGCGGAGGGACCGACCTCGTTGCAAAGCATAAGGGCCGTGGGAAGCTTCTCGCTCGCGAGCGCATTGAGGCGCTTGCCGATCCGGGCGCACCTTTCCTCGAGTTCTCCACCCTCGCCGCAGAAGGCATGTACAAAGGCGATGCACCAAGCGCAGGGGTAGTGACGGGAATCACCCGCGTGCACGGACGCGAGGTTATGGTGGTTGCGAACGACGCAACGGTGAAGGGCGGGACGTACTTCCCCATCACGGTTAAAAAGCACCTCCGAGCGCAAGAGGTCGCGCTGGAGAATCACTTGCCATGCGTTTACTTGGTTGATTCGGGCGGCGCATTCTTGCCCTTGCAGGCCGAAGTTTTTCCGGACCGAGACCACTTTGGCCGCATTTTCTATAACCAGGCGCGTCTCTCGGCCGCGGGTATTCCGCAAATTGCGAGCGTAATGGGCTCCTGCACTGCGGGCGGCGCTTACGTTCCCGCAATGAGCGACGAAACTGTTATCGTGCGCGGGCAAGGCACGATCTTCCTCGGAGGACCTCCACTCGTCAAAGCCGCTACGGGAGAAGAGGTGACGGCCGAAGACTTAGGCGGCGCGGACGTGCACACCCGGCTGTCCGGCGTAGCCGATCACATTGCGGAGGATGACGCCCACGCCCTGCAGATCGTCCGTAATATCGTCGAGTCCTTAGGCACCGCAAAGCGCCCAGGCGCCCAGCCTCCCGCAGCACCGGAAGATCCGGCTTTCGATCCAAAGGAGCTGTACTCGCTCGTTCCGAGTGACTCAAAGGTTCCGATGAACATGCGCGCGGTGCTCGCTCGCATCGTGGATGGCAGCCGCTTCCAAGAGTTCAAGGCGAACTACGGCAAAACACTGATTTGCGGATTTGCCCGCGTCTATGGACACTTGGTCGGGATTTTGGCGAACGACGGGATTCTGTT
Organism: bacterium; assembly: GCA_027485645.1. GTDB lineage: Bacteria > Armatimonadota > Fimbriimonadia > Fimbriimonadales > Fimbriimonadaceae > Fimbriimonas. Next base: position 259,822 of record JAIXQR010000007.1, on the reverse strand, counting down.
CTCCGAGTCCTCGCTCAAGGGCGCGCACTTTATTGAGCTCTGCAACCAACGTGGGGTTCCCCTGGTCTTTGTCCAGAACATCACCGGCTTCATGGTCGGTCGTAAGTACGAAAACGAAGGTATCGCGAAGAACGGAGCCAAGCTTGTAACGGCAGTCAGCACGGCATCCGTGCCGAAGTTCACCGTGGTTGTTGGCGGAAGCTACGGCGCCGGAAACTATGGGATGTGCGGACGCGCATTCCAGCCACGAATGATGTGGATGTGGCCCAACGCCCGCATTAGCGTCATGGGTGGTGAGCAAGCGGCAAACGTTCTTCTCACCGTTAAGATGGACCAGCTCGCGGCCAAGGGCGGGACGTTGCTGCCAGATGAGCAAGCGGAGTTTAAGCAGCCGATCTTGGATAAGTACGCAGAGGAATCCAGCTGCTACTACTCTACGGCGCGACTTTGGGATGACGGGATCATTGATCCAGTTGACACGAGAAGAGTTCTCGCGCTGGGAATTGAAGCGGCGGCGAATGCACCGCTCCAACAACCAGGATTTAGTCTCTTCCGAATGTAAGCGAGAAGATTAGGCGTTGACCTGAATCATCTCGAACGCTTCGATAATGTCGCCTTCAACGAACTCTTCAAAGTCGTTGAAGGTGATTCCGCACTCCATTCCCATCGTGACTTCGCGGACGTCGTCCTTGAAGTGACGGAGCGAGGCGACGCTGCCCGTGTGGACGATTTCTCGTCCGCGCTTTACGCGGCACTTTGCGTTTCGCGTGATCTTGCCATCGGTGATGTAGCAGCCAGCAATAACGCCCTTTCTCGAGAATTGCATTCGAAGTCGGACTTCGGCCAAGCCAAGGTACTGCTCTTCGAACTTCGGTTCGAGCATGCCCTTTGCTGCCGCTTCGATGTCCTCGATCAGTTCATAAATGATCGTGTAAGTTCGAATTTCGACGTGTCGTTTCTCGGCTTCTCGCTTCGCTTCACCCTCAGGCTTCACGTTGAAGCCAACGATGATGCTGCCCGATGCGGCGGCAAGGTCGACGTCTGCCTTGGTGACCTGTCCGACGCCGCTGAGGATGACGTGGGTTTCCACTTCCTCGTTGCGGACCTTTTCGAGCATGCCTTTGACCGCTTCAACCGAACCTTGAACGTCGGCCTTGATGATCAGGTTGAGGGCCTTAAAGTCTTCCTGCTGCTGTAGCTTTCGAAGATCGGAAAGGGTGATACCTCGTGACTTCTGGAAGATCGTCTTTGCCCGCTCATCCATCGCGCGGCTCTCGGCAAGTTCGCGAGCGCTTCGCTCGTCAACCATCGCGATCACCGTGTCACCGGCGTGGGGGACTTCGCTAAGACCAAGGATTTCAACCGGGGTACTTGGACCGGCTTCGTTAAGTCGTCCTCCCTTATAGTCGGTCATGGCCTTGATTCGGCCAAAAGTGGTTCCAACAACCACGCTGTCGCCGGTCTTGAGCGTGCCTTCTTGCACCAACATCGTGGCAACCGGTCCGCGGCCCTTTTCGAGCTTGGCTTCAACAACGACGCCCTTGAGATCGGCCTTTGGATCGGCCTTAAGCTCCATGACTTCCGCCTGAAGAAGGATCAGTTCGAGGAGGTTAGGAACACCTTCGCCGGTCAGCGCACTAACTGGGGCGGTGATGACCTGTCCACCATAGGCTTCTGGAATGACGTTGTATTCAGGAAGCTGGGTGAGAACTCGGTCTGGGTTCGCGTCAATCTTGTCGATCTTGTTGACCGCAACGATCATCGGAACGTTGGCCGCTTGAATGTGCTGGATCGCTTCGATCGTCTGCGGCATGATGCCGTCATCGGCGGCAACCACGAGAATCGCGATGTCCGTGACCTTGGCGCCACGAGCTCGCATGTTCGTGAAGGCGGCGTGACCTGGGGTGTCAAGGAAGGTGATCGTGCCTTCAGGCAGTTCGACCTGATAAGCACCAATGTGTTGGGTAATTCCGCCGTGCTCTTTTCCAGCTACGTTCGCTTTTCGGATGTAGTCGAGGAGCGAAGTCTTGCCGTGGTCAACGTGGCCCATGATGGTGACCACGGGCGGTCGCGGCTGGGCTCCACCGTTCTGCTTCTTTGGCGCGGCCGCTGGCTTTGGCTTCGGCGCGTCGCCCACTCGGGCGGTGACGTTGTAAAGACCGGCAAGCTTTTCGATCACGTCGTCCTTCAGAACGGTCGTGAGGGTCGCCATGACTTTGAGCTTGGTGACCAGAGTCTTCTGGATTTCTGGCTGCGGAACTCCAAGCGCGAACGCCATGTCGCGAGGAGTGGAATTTGGCTTTAGAACCAGCTCGGTGCTACCGATAAGCTCAGCCAGTGAGTCTTTAATAAGCGCGACGGTGTCGTCGTCCGCTTCGAAGGTTTGACCATCGTGCTCGACCCCAAGATCCAGCAAAACGCCAAACACAACGCCGGGGCGTACTTCAAATTCTTTGGCGAGTTCGGCGATCTGATGGGTCATTCCGGTGGCTTTCTTTACCTGAGTCTGCATAAAAAGTTATCTCGTATCTCGCGAAGCTCACTTTCGGAAAGCTGTTTCCGAAGCGCATGGTTCGCGCGTCCCTTACTTGTCGCCCGATCGATACACAGGGCATCTGGACAGGCGTACGCCCCTCTTCCATCGTGACTTGCCGCAGCTTCGGATAAAGCTCCCCACCTAAGCAACTCAGATTTCGGACGTCGCCTCCGACAACCGAGGCACATTCTTATGGGCTCAGGCATACGGACGACTTTCTCCCTAGATGATACCCCCGGGGCAGTAGTTATCCCCCGGGGCTAAGTTCTTAAAGAGGCTAGGCCTTTGCCCCGGAGGACTGACTTTCGCTTCGAATGTCGATCTTCCACTCGGTGAGTCGAGCGGCAAGTCGAACGTTTTGACCACCCTTACCGATGGCAAGGGACAGCTGGTTATCGGGCACGATGACCAAAGCACTCTTCTCGATGTCGTTGATCTTGATCGAGTTCACCTTGGCAGGCGAAAGCGCATCGATGATGAACTTCTTCGGATCCTCGCTGTATAGGATCACGTCGATCTTTTCGTCGTAAAGCTCATCCACGATGGCCTGAACGCGGGCGCCTCGGGGTCCGATGCACGCGCCGATCGGATCAATTCGCTCGTCGGTGCTCAGAACGGCAATCTTGCTTCGCTGGCCGGGTTCTCGGGCAACGCTCTTGATCACAACGATTCCTTGCTCGATTTCTGGAACTTCGAGCTCCAGCAACTTGCGCAGCAAGATCGGGTGAGTTCGGCTGACCACAACGCGGATTCGTCCGCGCATCATCTCGTCCACCTTAAGGACAAAAACCTTCAAGCGGTCGTTCAATCGGTACGGCTCGGTTGGCACCTGCTCACGACGCGGCATTTCTGCTTCGACCTTGTTGACCTGGATGATGACTCGGTCCGCTTCTCGGCGAGAAACCGTGCCAGTGACGATGTCACCCAACTTCTCGGTGAAGATGGTCGTAATTCGGTTTCGCTCCGAATCTCGCAGTTTCTGCTGGAGAACTTGCTTCGTGGTCTGCGCCGCAATTCGTCCGAACTGAAGCGGATCGACTTGGACGAAGAGAAGTTCGCCGACTTCGATCTTCGGATCCTTCTTTCGAGCGTCTTCCAGGGAAATTTGCAATCGTGGGTCGGTGACGAGCCCCACAACTTCCTTTCCAACGTTTGCGCTTAGCGGGTTCAAAGTGATGCTCACCTTGATTTCGCCTTCGCGTGCTCCAATAAACTGCTTGTACGCGGCTGCCAGGGCCTCTTCCAAATCAAGCTGGAGCTCTTCGACTGGTAAGTCGCGCTCAGACGCGATTACTTTAAGTTGTTGCAGAATATCCATCGCCGTGCCTCCGTTTTTACTAAACTTTACGAACAAAAAAAGGCGGCATGAGCCACCTGTCATTGGTCGCTGTTCGGTTGTGCTGAAATTATAGCATGGCAATACAACAAACCGGACCATTTGGGACCGTCTTCATCACCGGACTGGAGGCTTACGGGTACCACGGCGTGCCCGACGCCGAGCAAGAAATCGGCCATCGATACCGCGTTTCGCTCGAACTGCAAGTCCCAGATTGTTCGGCATGTGAATCTGACGACATCCACGGTACGGTGGATTACGGCGCGATCGCGAAGCAAGTGACCCAGATCATCCAGACCCACCAATACCGAACCGTGGAACGGCTTGCCCGAGTGATTGCCGACGCGATTCTTCAGGAATTTTTGAAGGTCGAGTCTGTAGGCATAACGGTCGGAAAACCGCTGCCGCCTGCTCCTGTGATTGTCGCGGAGGTCGGATGCCGCCTCGTGGTGGTCCGTGGTGCCGACGCCTCGGAGAACGTAGAATAGGACGTGGACCGAATCGTTCTTGCCGCGCCACGAGGCTTCTGCGCCGGAGTTTCGTACGCCATTGAAGTTGTGAGCCTTGCCCTGAAAATTCACGGGGCACCGGTGTACGTTCGTCACGCCATTGTCCACAACGAGCATGTCGTTCGAAGCTTTGAATCTCAAGGCGTGGTTTTCGTCGAGGACATCGCGGACATTCCAAACGGCGCCGTGGTCGTTTACTCGGCCCATGGCGTATCCCCGGAGATTCGCCGCCAGTCCCGTGAGCGCGATTTGCAGATCATCGACGCCACGTGCCCGCTGGTCACCAAGGTCCACAACGAGGCCAAACACTACGCTGCCCGCGACTACTTCATGATCTACATCGGCCATGACGGCCACGTCGAGGCCGAAGGAAGCATGGGCCAGGCGCCGGACCGAATGGTGCTGGTCGAAACGCCAGAAGACGCCGAAAAGCTCGATATTCCCCACTACGAGCGACTCGCCGTTTTGACCCAGACGACCCTGAGCGTGGACGAAGTTCGCGCAACGATGGCCGTCCTGAAGCGCCGGTTCCCGCAAATTACGACCCCGGCGAAAGAGGACATTTGCTATGCAACCACCAACCGGCAGACTGCCATTCGTGAGCTCGCTTCGATGTCCGATCTCGTCCTCGTCGTCGGTTCAACCACCTCATCCAACTCGAATCGACTGCGTGAGGTAGCGGAAGTCAGTGGCGCAGAATCTCACCTCCTGATGACGCCAGACGAAATTTTGCCGCACTGGAAGACCGACTACGGCACGATCGGAATTTCCTCTGGAGCGTCCACGCCCGAGGATCTCGTCGAAGCCATCGTCGGTGAATTGCTACGTGGACAAGAGCATGTTCCGGTAACGGTGCTTGAGACGATCAAGGAAGATGTCACCTTCCGCCCATCGCGCGATTTGATCGCGCTCGCGATGGCGAAATGACCGATTCTGGCGGCCCCAAGGGCCCCATCGTATTCTTTGACGGCGTCTGCAACTTGTGCAACGGAGCGATCGACTGGCTCGTTCGGCACGACCGCAAGCGGCAGATTCAGTACGCGTCACTTCAGGGGACCACGGCTGCCCAGATCGTTCCAGATCACCTGAGTGAGGGAGATCCCGATAGCATCCTGATTTGGGTAGAAGGCGAGGTCCTGAGCCGGAGCGATGCCGTGCTTAAAATCCTGAGCTACCTGTCCCCGGGATACCGATTCCTCGCGACCGCCGGGAAACTAGTGCCCCGGTTCTTGCGAGATTCCATCTACAAGTGGGTCGCCCGCAATCGATACCGGTGGTTTGGCAAACGAGACTCGTGTCGCCTGCCAACCCCCGAAGAACGCGCTACTTTTCTTCCCTAAAACGGATCGAGCTGCTCTTTACCGACCGCAGATGCTAGGAAATCGGGAGGCGTATTTGCCGTACACGTGATCTGCTTTTCGGTAACCGGGTGAACAAAGCTCAAGTAGGCGGAGTGCAACTGCAATGGCGTCTTCTGGAATTCCTTTGGCGCATAGAGACGATCGCCAAGCACCGGGTGCGCTACCGCGCTGAGGTGGACCCGAATCTGGTGAGTTCGGCCCGTTTCCAGGCGACAACCGACCAACGTCCCGGCATCCACCCGGGCAAGAACTTTCACGTGCGTGATCGCTGGCTTGCCGTTGTGATCCACCGCCATCAGAAGCCGGTTGCGCTTCGAGCGGCCAATTCCGGCCTCAATCGTAAACTTCTCCCGTTCCACGCGCCCCGCAACAACCGCCATGTAACGACGCTCGGCGGTCTTGCCGGCAATCTGCCGTGCAAGCGCGACGTGAACCGCGTCCGTCTTAGCGACCACGAGAAGGCCGGTGGTGTCCTTGTCCAATCGGTGCACGATTCCGGGGCGATACGAGCCGCCGGTACCGCTCAATTCGTGGTTGCGAGCGAGAAGCGCATTCACCATCGACGGCTCCTTGAGCGTGGATGCTGGGTGAACGGCTAAACCACGTGGCTTGTTAACCACCAGCAGGTACTCATCTTCGTAGGCAATTTCAAGCGGGATGTCAGCGGGCGTCAGGTCGTGTTCGGCGGCTTCGGAAATGACCGGGACTTCAACGGTCCAACCCACTTCCAGCATCAAGCTCGGCTTCGCCGTCTTGGTGTTGACCAGAACTTCTCCGGCGTCGATCAGCTTCACGAGCCGGGCACGACTATGGGCGGGCAACCACCGCGCGAGCGCCTTATCGAGTCTTTCATGCGCATCTGCAGTGAATGTCATTCCTGTATTCTTCCTTCATACTCAAGGAATGCGCTTGGGACCCCTTTCATTCGCCTGTATCTTGTCGGCCTTGATCGTAGGCTGCGGAGCACCTCCGACCGCCACCAAGGACGCGCCGGTCACGAAGGAAGAGGCCGCAACATCCAAGGGCACCGAACTCAAGCCCGCCTTCACCAAGCCGGAACAAGTCGCGGAAAAGATGCAGGTTCCGGCGTATCCGGGCGCAAGCTTCGACGACGAGACTGTGAACAAGTCGTACAAGAACGATCAGGGCGAATACCGTCTCGCTTTGACCATGGTTACGAAAGACCCAGTGGATAAGGTCGCAAAGTTTTACGAGGGTGTCTTTGCACTGCAGAGTTTCAAGAAAGAGAACGGCGTGGACATCATGGGCCGAACTAAGTCGGGCACGTTCCTGATGTTGTCCGTCACCGCAGAAAGCGAAGGAACGGTCATTCGGGCCAAGGGCATCGTTTCCGAAACGGAAAAGAAGCCCGCAACCAACCCCATGTAGCCCTCGCGGTACCCTTAGCGCGCAAATGGCAGATCGGTACGAACCGCAGAGTTTTGAGTCCAAGTGGCGCGAGCGTTGGCAAGAAGCAGAACTTTTCAAAACGAAAGAAACTCCCGGCCGGCCCAAGTTTTACGGTCTTGACTTCTTCCCGTATCCATCTGGTGCGGGTCTAAGCATCGGCCATTGCCGAAACTACATTCCAACCGACGTGGTCTGCCGCATGAAGCTCATGCAGGGCTACAACGTTTTGCACCCAATGGGCTTTGACGCCTTTGGCCTTCCAGCGGAAAACGAAGCGATCAAGCGCCAAACCCACCCGGCCGAAATGATTGAGCGGTACGCCGCAACCTACCGCCGGCAGATGGACCTGATCGGAATCTCCTTCGACTGGTCCCGCTCGTTTAAGTCTTCCGACGCGGACTACTACAAGTGGACCCAATGGATCTTTGGCGTTCTCTTTAATCGAGGTTTGGCCTACCGAAAACTAGCCGCGGTTAACTGGGATCCGATCGACAAGACTGTTCTAGCTGATGAAGAAGTGGTTGGCGGACGCGCAGAGCGATCTGGCGCTCTAGTTGAGAAGAAGTACATTCCGCAGTGGTTCTTTAAGATCACCGACTATGCTCAGCGACTGATTGACGACCTTGACTTGGTGGATTGGCCAGAGGGAATTAAGAACCAGCAACGCAATTGGATCGGGCGCAGCGAAGGCGTTCAATTCACCCTCAAGGTTGCGGAGACCGGTCGCCCCGAGGGCCCGATTGACCTTGACGTCGACGAACCACAAACCGAGAAGCCACTCACCTTCGATGTCTTCACGACCCGCATCGATACCGTCTTCGGTATGACGTTTTGCGTGCTTGCGCCAGAACACCCGCTGATCGCTTCTTTGCCCATTACCGAAGAAGATCAGGCCCGCATCAAGGAGTACCAGGACCAGGCCAAGACCCTTTCGGACGCGGATCGACAATCGGACAGCCGCGAAAAGACGGGCGTTTTCACCGGCGCGTACGCAATTAATCCAAGCAACGGAAAGCGCGTTCAAATTTGGATTGCCGACTATGTTCTGGCGACTTACGGCACCGGCGCCATCATGGCGGTTCCGGGACACGACCAGCGCGACTTCGACTTTTCGGTTAAGTTCGGCATTCCAGTCGTGCCCGTCATCAAGCCCACGACCGACTACCTCGAACCGTTCGCGAAAGAGGGCGAATCGACTGACGAGGTTTACCAGCGGTATCTGAACGACCCGACCGCGTTCAACCCGGTCTTTGCATCCAAGGAATCCGTCCTAATCAACTCGGGCGAGTACGACGAAATGTCGATTCCGATCGCTCAGCAGAACCTGGGTGAGTGGGTTGAAGCTCACCAGATCGGTCAGCGAAAGATTCAGTACAAGCTGCGCGACTGGCTGATTTCTCGGCAACGGTACTGGGGCTGCCCGATTCCGATCGTCCACACGAAGGATGGCGATATGCACCTCGTCAGCACTTCCAGCTTGCCCGTTGAGCTGCCGAAGGTGGACCACTACGAGCCTTCCGGCGATGGCACTTCCCCGCTGGCTCACATTCCGGCCTTCGTGAACGCCACGGACAACGACGGACGACTCGGGATGCGAGAGACCGACACGATGGGCGGCTTTGCGTGCTCTTCTTGGTACTTTCTCCGCTTCTGCGACCCACACAATTTCGACAAGCCGTGGAGCACGGAGGCGGCAAAGTACTGGATGCCCGTGGACACCTACGTTGGTGGCGCGGAGCATGCCGTCATGCACCTGCTCTATGCACGGTTCTGGACGAAGGTCCTTTACGATGCCGGTTTGGTGGACGTGCAGGAGCCGTTCCAGCGCCTGCAGAACCAGGGGCAGGTTCTTGCTCACACGCCGTACCGAAAGCCACGCGAGGACGAACGCCTGGACATCGGCGAAGACGGCATTTTGGTCAGCTTTGACGAAGCGAAGACCCTGCCGAAAGACCAGCTGATGTGGCGATGGGCGCGAATGAGTAAGTCGAAAGGCAACGTCGTTGCGCCAGAAGAGATGGTCTCGACCTACGGCGCGGACGCACTGCGAATCTACATGCTGTTCGTCGCACCGTTCAACTCGGACGTCGAGTGGAAGAGCGAGGGCGTGGAGAGCGCGGCAAAGTTCCTCAACCGCGTCTTCAAGATCGTCGACACGCTGAAGACCCACTACACCTCCGACTGGAAGTCGCTGCTGGCGTTTGAGGAGTTGGACTCGGTCGCGCGGCAAATCCGACGCGTTACCCACCAAACCATCGCGTCGTGCACGGACGACTTGGATCGGTTCAGCTTCAACACATATGTTTCATGGCTCATGAAGTACGTGAACGGCTTGAACGAGCAGTTCGCGGCGGCTAACTTCGCGGGAGTCGATGCGCGCGTTCAGGCGTTGGCGTTTAGCGAAGCCCTTGAAACGTTGATCCTTCTCATGGCTCCAATCGCTCCGTTCGCTTCCGACGAACTCTGGGAATCGATCGGTAAAGCTGGCTTCACGCTTGAAGCTGAGTGGCCCGTCAGCAATCCAAGTTTGGCGGCAGAAGACGAGGTGACGATTGCGGTTCAGGTGAACGGCAAACTCCGCGCAACCTTCGATTTGCCGGTCGGCACAGACAATGCCACGCACGAGGCGCAGGCTCTAGCGCATCCGAAGATCCTGCCGTATCTTGAAGGGAACACGGTGCGAAAGATCATTGTCGTCCCCGGCAAGCTTGTCAACATCGTAGCGAACTAAGCATGAAGATTCCAAACTGGGCAGTTCCGATCCTCGTTTTTTGCGGTCTTGCGCTGATCGTCTTCCTCTCCAACCGGCCGCCCGCCGCGCCAAATGGAGTGCAGATGGTCACGAGCAACGGCGAATACGAACTGCGCAGTGATGAGGCGCTTGAGCTCTGTCGGACGCCGCTTGAAAAGTTTGATCGTTCGGAAGACCTCACCGAAGCCGAGAAAGTGAATCTGGACAAGGCGACGAAGTTGTACGAAACGATGATGCTGTACCGGCCAACGGCGGTCGAACCAGCATTCCAGGCCGGGCGTTGCTATTTCGCTCTTGCTAACACGGATCTGGCCGAGGCTAGCCTCAATCAAGCCATCCTGAGCGGCGAAGAGATTCTGCGGCAATCCACCGCGAACGGCAACAGCGCCGTCAAAGAAGCTACGCGGCTCACGCTTGCCGAAGCTCGCTACGTTCGCAGTCTGATTTACCAGAGCGTCGGCGACTTCAAGACGGCGTTCGACGATGCCGACTACGCGGCTCAGCAAGTCAACAACTCGCCCAACTACCTTTCGGCGCGGGCGAGCTGTAGCTTGCAACTAGGCAACATGCAGCCGGCGATGAACGACATCGCCTATGCCCTCAAGCTCGATCCGAACCATAAACGATCCTTACAAATTGCAACCTTGATTGATGCCGAATACCGAGCCACGCATCCCGAAGGCGCGAAACCGGGCGCGGCAAAGCCGGGTAGTCAAAATACACCGCCGAAAACGTCTAACTAGCGATGAGCAACGAGAACATCGATGTGACGGAGATTCGCGCCGAGATCAAGCGCGTCGAGTCCAAGTTGCTCGCCAGTGATGATCCTGATATCAGCGGCGCGCTTGAGCTAAAGCTGAAACAGCTACGAGATTCGTTGCCGGTGGAAAAGCCCGTCGAGGTGCAGGTGGAAGAGGTTGTTGAACCACCAACTCCCGAGAAGCTTCAACAGGCCGAGAACCTGATTCGTCTCGCGAACGTTGAGAAAATCCGGGGGAACAAGCAGAAATCGGCCGAGTTGCTCAATGAAGCCGCTGCCGTGGCGCCGGGCTCTGCCCTGGTACTCGAAGCCATTGCCGACGGCATGATTGAGCGAAAGCGATGGCGCGATGCAAAATCTGCCCTTGAAAAGGCGGTCAAGCTCGACCCCAAAAACGCCAGCTTAGAACGGAAGTACGCCGAGGTTGTGCTCATGTCGGCAACCGGTGGCTCAATCGACGATCAGCTCCGGAACGCGCTGCGCGACCCGCTGTTGCCAACCTCTTCCGAGTCGCTCGCGAGCGCTCGATCCGCGACACTTTTGTCCTTCTTTATTCCAGGCGCAGGTCAGTTTGTTCTTGGTCGAAGCGTCGCAGGGGGAATCTTCTTCGGCGGCTGGATCATCATGATCTTCTGGCTGTTCTTGCAGCAACACGATTTGAAGGGCCTTTTGGGCATGGCCGGATTACCGACGAACGTCAAACGGCCGGACAATCTCGGGGTGCTTGTTCCGATCTTTGTGGCGGCGGGAATCCACTTGACGAGCATCCTTCAGTGCGCCGCGCTCGCCAAAGCACCATCACACCGGAACTACAAGCGCCCGGAGCCTCCGGCGAACCTTCCGTTCGAATAGCGTGCGCGGTGGTACCTTCTCCGAGTGGATTCGGCTCTATTTCAAGAGAACGAACGGACGGCAGCCGTAACCGACGAACGTCAAATCGCCGACTTGGGCCCATTTACGACCGAGCGCGGGTACGAATTTACTTCGATCCAGATCGCCTACGAAACTTGGGGTCAGCCGAATGACGCCAGGGATAATGCCATTCTCGTTTGCCATGCCCTGAGCGGCGACGCGCACGCGATTGGATGGTGGTCTCGGCTGATTGGCCCCGGTAAGGCGATTGATACGGACACGTACTTTGTCATTTGCTCAAACGTTCTGGGCGGATGTCAGGGATCCACGGGTCCGAGTTCGCTGGCCGAAGATGGACTTCCGTTCGGTAGCCGCTTCCCTATCATCAGCATCAACGATATGGTCGATGCGCAGGCACGGCTGGTGGATCATCTGGGGATCAACAGACTGTTAGCCGTCGCTGGCGGGAGCATGGGCGGGATGCAGGCGCTGGCTTGGTCGGTGCGGCATCCGGAACGAATCCAAAAGTGCTTCGTTACCGCGAGCGGTGCCGCACATTCGGCGATGCAGATAGGCTTCAACGAAGTCGGGCGTCAAGCGATCATGCGCGATCCAAAATGGCGCGGCGGCGACTATCCGCTGAACGACCCGCCGAAGGACGGACTCTCCGTAGCGCGCATGTTGGGTCACATCACGTTTTTGAGCGAAGACGCATTTGGGCAGAAATTTGCGCGTCGTCTCCAAGGCAAGGATGCGTTCAGCTACCACTTTGGCGTTGAGTTCGAAGTTGAGAGCTATCTCAACTATCAGGGCGACAAGTTCACGGGCCGTTTTGACGCGAACTCACTTTTGGTGCTAACCCGGGCCCTGGACTACTTCGAGCTGAAGGACCTTCGGGCGGCCAAGGCAGAGTTCCTTTTCGCAAGCTTCACTTCCGACTGGCTGTATCCTCCGCACCAGAGCGAAACGCTGCACCAAATGGCCATAGCGGCCGGACTGAAGAGCGAACACGTCTTGATTGACCTTCCATTCGGCCACGACGCGTTTCTGCTGGACGGGGACGTGCAAGGTGCCCGAGTACGCGCTTTCCTGGGCTAGCGCTTATTCTCGTCGAAAAGCGGGCCGGTTTGGCTGGCCGCGCACACCGCCAGCGATAGGTGCTTGATTGACATTTGTTGGCCGCGTGGCCACATTGTTCATCGCCGGGGCGGCAAAGCTGTCTTCTCCGAGGGCCAGAAGCCGATCGAATTCCCCTGGATCCTTGGCCCTAGCTCGCGCATCTTCCATCGTGACCAGCCCTTTCTCGACCAAGGTCACGAGCGACTGATCCAACGTGGTCATTTTCATTCGCGCTCCGGTTTGGATGAGCGAGTTGATTTGATAGCTCTTGTTTTCGCGAATGAGGTTTCGAACGGCGGAAGTAGCCACCAGCACTTCGTGCGCCGCGGCACGTCCGCGGCCATCTTTGCGCTTGACCAAAGTTTGAGATAGGACACCGATCAGGTTCACCGAAAGCTGCATTCGAATTTGCTGCTGTTGGTGCATCGGGAAAACGTCAACGATGCGGTCGACCGTCTGGACGGCGTCAACGGTGTGCAAGGTCGCAAAGACGAGGTGCCCGGTTTCAGCGGCCGTAATGGCAAGGTGGATGGTCTCCAGGTCGCGCATTTCGCCGACGAGGATGACGTCTGGGTCTTGGCGCAGAACGTACTTCAGCGCGTTCGCAAAGGTGAGCGTGTCCACCTCAAGTTCGCGCTGGTTGATGAGGGCCATTTTGTCGTCGTGGACAAACTCAACCGGGTCCTCGACGGTCATGATGTGGACCTTTTGGTTTCGATTGATGTGGTCCAACATTGCAGCAAGCGACGTCGACTTTCCAGATCCGGCCGGTCCGGTTACCAAAACCAGGCCTCGAGGGCGGGTTACGAAATCCAAACAAGCTGGCGGCAGCTTGAGGTCATCCATGGTGAGGATCTCGTAAGGGATCACTCGGAACGCGGCCTGCATGTGTCCGCGCTGTTGGTAGCAGTTTCCGCGGAACCGGGAAACGCCTTGGACCTCAATCGCGAAGTCGAGTTCGAGATCGTTTTCGAACTTCGCAATTTGCGAAGTCTGCAAAATTTTGTAAAGCTCGGAGCGGAACTCGGCGTCGGTGAAACCGTTGGCCTCAACCGGACGAAGGTCGCCGTTCACGCGGATGTAGACCTTGCCGGTGTCGGTTTTGAAGTGAACGTCGGAACCACCGACCTTCACGCACATTTCTAGGAAGTGCTCAACGGACTGCACTAGCTGGCACCTCCGCTAATCCTAGGTTCTGCGCTCGACGCGAGAACTCTTGCATGTTGGTCGACTTCGCTAAGGCATGCTCGAAGTCAATCTGCCCTTCCTTGAGCAAGTTCAGCAAGCTGTTGTCCAAAGACTGCATGCCGAGCGCGCCGCCGGTTTGAATGTCGAGATACAGCTGGTGAGTTTTGCCATCGCGAATGAGCGTGCGGATGGCGGGCGTTGCCGTCATGACTTCAAACGCCGCAACTCGCCCCACACCACTTTTTACCGGTAATAGCGTCTGAGATACAACTGCTTGCAAGGTAACGCTGAGCTGAGTACGGATTTGTGGCTGCTGCTCAGGCGGGAAAACGTCAACGATGCGGTCGATCGTCTGGGCTGCATCAACCGTATGCAGGGTGGACATCACCAAGTGCCCGGTTTCTGCGGCGGTAATCGCGAGTTGGATCGTTTCGAGGTCTCGCATTTCACCGACCAGAATCACGTCCGGGTTTTGTCGCATCACGTGCTTCAGGGCGTCGGCGAACGAGCGAGTGTCGGTGGACAGCTCGCGCTGATTGATGATCGAAATCTTGTCGGCGTGCACGTACTCGATCGGGTCCTCGATCGTCATGACGTGCGCTCGGGCGTTCAAGTTGATGTGATTGATCATCGCCGCGAGCGATGTTGACTTTCCAGAACCGGTTGGCCCGGTGACCAAGATGAGTCCTCGCGGCATGAGCGCGATTTTCTTGGTGATCTCCGGAAGCTTCAGCTCATCAATCGACTTGATTTTGTGCGGGATGACTCGAAAGACGGCGCCGACATGACCGCGTTGCCAGAACATGTTGACGCGGAATCGCGACAATCCGGGCACGTTGTAAGAAAGATCGACCTCTTTGAAATCGCGGAGGCGTTCCTGACGCTCGTCGTTCAGGATGCTGAAGAGGATCTTGTTGTGCTCAGCCATGTTGAGGCTGAGAGATGGAAATCGTTCCAGCTCCCCGCGAATCCTCATCACGGGTGGCTGACCGGCCTTCAGGTGAAGGTCGCTTGCATCCAGCCGTACGAGGTGGCCTAACAGTTCGTCGAGCGTTACCGCCATTTCAGCAACATCATTCTAAGGCTGATTCGGCGAAAACCGAACCAGCCGACACACATTTCGCCTCAGCGGCGAAGCATCATCTTCAATTCCGAAGCAATTCCGGCATTGACCATCGCGACTTGTTCCGTGATGATGCCTGCTTTGACATATCGAAGCAGCGATTGGTTCATTGTTTGCATTCCCCAGTACTCGCCCTCGTTCATGAGCTGGTACAGGTCGGCAAATTCTCCGTCCTCGATCTTCTTGCTTGCGGTTGGGGTGCAGATCAGAATTTCGAGCGCGGCGACTCGGCCTTCGCCATCGGCGCGCGGGACAAGTTTCTGCGAAACGATTGCGCGGAGCGATCCGGCCATTCGCTTACACATGTATTCGCGTTCGTGCGGCGGGAACATGTTGATAACACGGTCCATGGTTTCATACGCCGATGCGGTGTGAACGGTGGAGAAAACAAGGTGACCCGTTTCACCAGCCTGCAAGGCAACGTTCATCGTGGTCTGGTCTCGCATTTCACCGATCAAGATGACGTCCGGAGCTTCTCGGAGAACGGCACGAAGCGCCGGTTGGAAGTCCTTGGTGTCGATGTGAATTTCGCGCTGACTAACGTAGCCCTTCTTGTCCGGGTGGACGATTTCGAGAGGGTCTTCGACGGTAACGATGTGGCACTCGCGCTCTTGGTTGATGATGTCGATGAGCGCGCCGAGCGTCGTCGTCTTGCCGCTACCGGTAGGTCCGGTGACCAAGATCAAGCCGAGCTTGTGCTTGGTGATTTCGCGAAGGACGTCTGGAAGACCGAGGTCTTGCAGGGTTCGAATCTTCAGCGGAACGATTCGCATGACGCAGGCATAGGTGCCGCGCTGCATGTAGCAGTTACATCGAACTCGGCACTTCCCTTCGAGGGTAAAGCCGACGTCCTGGTCCATGTTGTCTTCAAAGAAGTCAAATTGTTTCTGGTTCATGACCGACTGGATGAGTCGGCGCATCGTAGCCTGGTCTAAAACCGGCAACTCTGGGTCAAGCGGAGAGACCGAGTTGTACTTTTTCATCATCGGCACTTGGCCGGCTTTGATCATTACGTCTGCCGCATCCTTGTTCAGCCCCATTTCAATGAGCTGGTGCATGGTGATCGAATCTAGACTTAGCATGGTGACTTTTCCTTAGGTATGAATGCAAATTTCTAACGAAACTTTGATTTTCCGCGAAGAAGGAGCGAGTATACCAACGCTCCTAAGGCTATAGCGGCAACCGCGATAAGCGCGTAGATGGACGGATCGAGACCGCCTCTAGGTTCAACCTTGGCGACGGAAGATTCCACGCGGGAGTTCTTTGCGTCGGGAATATCAAACTTCGAGGGGTCCGAAGTCAGAGGGTGGATTCGGTATTCGAGCCCGATTGAGCCGGGTAGTCGCTGCCCTTCCACTTCAATGTTTTCAGATCGAAAAACGGAAATGGCCATCGAATCAGCGGCGCGATTCTCAAAGACGACTCCAATCCCTTTCACCTGGTCACTCGCAAACGCCTGGGCAATGGCGTTCAATCGGAGCTTTCCGGGTTCAGCTAGACCATCCAGCCCAAACGAGGCTTCCAAAAACTGGTCGGACGGCTTGTCGCCAAAGCTGTTGCGGTAAATCCGCAAAGCCCGTGGGGGCGACTGCAACAGCTCGCCGAGGCGAGTGATCTGACGTTGCAAATCTGCCTCTTTGTAGTTCGGGTCCAGGACCTTGACCTCAAGAACGTCAGCGCCACCGGTGTGTTCGCGGGCCACGATCATGATGTCGGTGCGGACCGAATTGAATATCGATGTGGCTGATTCCTGGCCGAACGCAACGGTAGCGGCAACCAATAGTAATAATGCCAGCAACCGCTTCATTCCGTTGACGTTACCCGCCATTCTCGGCGGGCATTTAGACTCACATTTTTTCGCCCCGGTCAAAAGAGAAAAATGAAACAAACAGATTGTTCAAATCCGTCGTATATCGCGAAGAGTAACGCGTCATAATGACCCGCTTGGAAAAAGAAAGATGAACGAGATGGAGCTGCACCACGAGCCTCAGACGGGGACGCTTCTCACTGCAGAAGGCTTTACCGCTCTGCAGAAAGAACTTGAGACCCTAACCACGGTTAAGCGTGGCGAAATCGCCGAGCGAATTCGCGAGAGTCAACAGCACGGCGAATTTAGCGAAGACAACAGCGAACTTGACGAAGTGAAGCTTGAGCAAGCGATGGTAGAAACCCGCATCGCCGAGCTCAAAACCCTCTTCGGCAACGCACAAATTTTGGACGAGGCGAGCATTCCGACGGATCGCGTTGGGATTGGCTCCGTCGTCACCCTACTAGACCTGCAGTACCACGAGCAATTCGAGGTTCGACTGGTATCGAGCATTGAGGCCGACCCGGGTCGAGACCTCATTAGCAACGAGTCGCCAATGGGCACGGCAATTTACGGCATCGAGCCAAACACGGAGGTCTACTTCGACGCTCCGGAAGGTCGAAAGAAGTTTAAGATCGTTTCGATCACTCGGTAACGCCGGAAAGTTCGGCACCGACCGGTTGCACGGGTTGTTTTTGAACAAACTCGTGTAATCGGATCAGCCATTCGTGTCTTGCGGTTGCTAGGAACAGAAGGTTCTGAACAACCATGTTTCGCAGTTCCGTATCCATCGGCTCCGATTCGATGGAACGACGAAGCGTCTTCAGGTAGTCATCGCTTTGTTTCATCCAAGTCGCGACGACTTCAACTCTTGCTTCTGGGGGCAGGAGTTCAAGGAAGTAGCCGCGAGTTCGCATGGAATCCGCCAGGTGACCAAGCTCGGTTTGCTCGGGCGGGCTCGTAAGCCAGTGCTGGACTACCGTTTCCCCAAGCTCGGTCAACTGGTATTCGCTTCTTGCTCGGTTCGGATTCCCGGCCTTTCCACGCAGCATCACCAGACCTTGGACTTGCAAACGTCTCAAGGTCCGGTAGATCGAACCGCTTTCGGCGCTCCAACGGCTGCCGGGACGACGAAGCATAAGCTTGCGCATGGCATAGCCGGAGGTAACACCTGCGCCGATCATGGCTAGAACGAAGTTCTCTAGCTCACTGTAGGGAAAACTTTTCATTATTGGTGCAGGTTAACAACAAAAAACTAACGTACACCGGTTCATACCCGAGCACCTCGCTGGACTCAGCCTTGATCTAGAGATAGCTTTGGACCTAACCGCAGGCCCCTTGGGGGTACCATTCAACATTCCCCAGTTTCTAGGAGCTGGACCCATTCTAATGGCACAAGATTCATCCTCCCTATCGGGCGGCAAGGAACCGCGAACTACTGGTTCGGTACCTCTGCCGCGTAGCAAACGAGGCGCAAAGGCGTATTTTAACGACGTGGTGCGCGAACTTAAAAGAGTTGACTGGCCGACCGTTCCAGAAACCCACCGACTGACCGCGGTGGTTCTGACCGTTTGCCTCGCTCTTGTTGCCATCCTTACCGGCTTGAGCTCATTATTCGAAATTCTGACCAAGCTCATCACAAAAGGGACCATCTAACAAATGCCAAAATCATGGTACGCCGTGCACACGATTGCCGGCCATGAAAACAAAGTTCGAGACGTTCTCACTCGCCGCGCTCAAGTAGAAGGCATTTGGGGTCTCGACATCTACGACATCCTTATTCCAACCGAGCGCGAAATGTCCACGCGTAACGGTAAGCGATACGAGCTCGATCGAAAGGTCTTCCCCGGCTACATCCTCGTTCAAATGATGATGACGGACGAAGCCTTCAAGCTCGTTAAGTCCACCACCGGAGTCACCGGCTTCGTTCAGAGCGGCAACAAGCCTGTTCCGCTTGAAGACTATGAAGTCAGCCGCATCCAGAAGAATCTTGAGGCCAGCCGAGAGGCACCGAAGGTCAACTGGAACAAGAGCGACGCCATCCGCGTTGTGGAAGGGCCGTTCAGCGACTTCACCGGAAAGATCGAAGAAGTCAGTCCAGAAAAGGAAAAGCTCAAGGTTCTCATCAACATCTTTGGTCGAGACACCCCGGTCGAGCTCGACTTCAACCAGGTCGAAAAACTCTAACCATTCGTTTGAGGACGGCCCTGCGCTGCACGATCTGTGCAGCACGGGGCCGTTTCACTTTTTGGCGGTCAGATCGCTTGGCCGAACCCGTCCTAACTATCTATGTCCCGCATCTTTCCTGCCAAATGGATCACCGGTGAGCGAGATGCTGCAGCCGAGGCGCGCCTCAGTTCTGAGCTCAAAATCACTCCGCTGGTGGCCGCATTGCTGGCGAACCGTGGCTACTCGGACCCCAGCGAGGCTCAAGTCTTTCTCAACCCATCGCTTCACCGCCTACACGATCCCTCGTTGCTGCCAGATTACGAACTCGCAAAGGCAGAAATTCTAGGCGCGGTCCAGGAAAAGTCGCTGATCTACGTTCACGGAGACTACGATGCGGACGGCGTGACCAGCACTGCGATCCTCTATCGCTTCCTCAACAAACTCGGCGCGAACGTACATGCCCACGTGCCGCACCGAATGCTCGAAGGCTACGGGATTCACCCTGAAGCGGTCGATAAGGCCCATGCGATGGGCGCCAAGTTGTTCCTGACCTGCGACTGCGGAATCTCTGCGCACGAACAGGTCGCGAAGGCCCGAGAGCTTGGGATGCGAGTGGTTATCACGGACCACCACCAGCCAAAGCCGACTCTTCCGATCGCTCACGCGATCGTCAATCCGCACCGTTCGGATTCGACTTACCCATTTAATGAGCTCTCAGGGGCCGGTGTAGCGCTCAAATTGTGCGCGGGGCTGTTTCGAGACCTGGGACACAGCGAAGACGTGTTTTACCGGCGCTTTGTCGACCTCGCTGCGCTGGGAACGGTGGCAGATATGATGCCCCTGGTCGACGAGAACCGCGTGATTGCCAAGTTCGGGGTGGAACGGATTTCCGATTCCGACAAAACCGGGGTCCGCGCGCTGCTGGCCGTCGCCGGCCTCACCCATCAAACTTTGAAAGCCACCCACATCGGCTTTCAGCTCGCCCCACGCCTCAACGCGGTCGGAAGAATTGACGACGCGAAGATGGCGTACCGCCTTCTCGTTAGCGCCGACGAAACCGAATCACGAGAGCTCGCGGGCGTCCTTGAAGAGCACAACCAACAGCGCAAGCTGGAGCAGGAGAAGACCACCCGAGAGGCGATCGAAGAGGTCCGAGAGCAAGGTCTATCCGATTCCTTCGTCATCATGGTCGCCAAGGAAGGCTGGGGCCCTGGAGTGGTTGGGCTCGCCGCCGGCAAAGTCCTTGAGGAATACCGTCGACCTACTTTCGTGCTTACGGTAGACCCCGAGTCCGGAAAGCTCAAAGGCTCGGCACGAAGCATCGAAGGTTTCCATCTCGCTCACGCCATGCATGAGCTTAAGGACTTGATGGACGGCGGTGGCCATGCTTTAGCGGCCGGATGCAGCTTCCCGAAAGAGAACCTTGCCGAGATCCGAAAGCGGATGGACGAGATTGCCCGGAAGACTCTTCAGGAGTCGGACTTCGTTCCGACGATCAAAACCGACATTGAAGCGAAAGCGGAAGAAGTCAACGAGCGAGTCCTCGCCGAAATCGACGGTCTTTCCCCATTCGGTATTGGGAACCCTGAACCGACGTTCTTGGTGCGGGACATCACGATCGGCTCGATCCGCCCGATGAAGAACCCAGCGCACGTGAACGTGGTGCTGCGACCGGATTCCGGCGGGAACGTCGATGCCATTTGCTTCGGACAGGGCGAGTACTTCTCTTCCCTCGGGACCGGTGCGCGCGTTGATCTGGCGGTTCAGCCAGAGATCAACGAGTTCAATGGGCGTCGAACGTTCCGGTGGCGGGTTAAGGGCGTTCGACCGGCTTAATCGGCCAGCGTACCAACTACGGCTGTGGTGCGTCGGCGCACGCCTTGGCGGAAGAAGTCGATCCTCAGTTCCGTGTTCGGTACCTGCTTGAACATGGCGCGGGCGTACTCGTACTGATTGCGCACCGAGTAATCGCCGATTCGAACGAGGACATCTCCCACCCGAAGACCGGCCTTTTCTGCCGCAGAGCCCGGCTCCACAACCACAAGTTCAGCGCCGCCCGAGAGCGAGTCGCGGCAGATACAGCCCAGATAGGGGTGCGCCACGGTTCGCGTTGGAGAACGGAATCCGCGTACAACTCGATTCGAAAGCGTTGGACTCGTCATGTAACCAACGGTCAAGAATCCCGGCGCAAACTGCGATTGGTTGAGGAATCCTTGCTGGCTTGGCCTTTCTCTCAACGATGGCATTGACTGTTGCAGTTCGGTTCGAACCGAGCTGAGTCCGCCATAGAACTGAAATCCTCGGACGAAGAGCGCGGTCTCGTAGTTCTGCTCCGGTTGCTCAAGGGCGATTCGGATGACGGGCACCGTTCGGCGGCGCTCGGTCGAGACACCGATCAGTTCGGTGCTGGATAGTTCGACCCTAAACATTCCGTCCGGCAGTACGGCATAAATGAGTTCGCCGACCTTGATCTCACTCGCCGGTTCCAAAATTTGGCTTCCTGTGACCGCCGTGTCGCGCTGGATCAGGGCAAGGTCACTAAGCTCATCAACCTTAAGGAGGGTGACTTTAACGGTTTGCCCCTCGTAATCGACGGCATCAATCCGATTGCCTCGGACGGCGTATCGACTGACGACATAAAGTCCACGGGCATCGATGAGTCCAGCAACACCGCGAACGACACCGTCAGTCCGCACCATCAGCAACGACGGCTTGAGCGTGGACCAGCCGACCTTGTCGGCGTCTGCTTCCACACGAAGCGGCTTGGCGAGCGACGCTGACTGCGTTGCCTGCGGCTGGAATCCTTGCCAGCCAGGGGCCAGCAAGGACATCGAAGCGAGCAGACTAGCCGCCGACAAGGACACCAGTTACGGCCTCCGTTTCCGTGGCCCGTCCCGGAGAGTCGGGCAAGGTTCCGATGATAACAATCGGCTCATCGTTTGAGGGGGGCAACAACACCGGATCCGAGTCTGGCTTAGTGTTCTTTGCAGTACCCTTCACGGCGGGAGCCTGAGGAACCGGCAGAGTGGGTGACTCCGCTCTCTCTCCGCTGCGCGACGCAACGAGCGTTGCGTATTGCTTGCGGCTCCGCTTTGGACTCCATTTCTGCGAGACCGGAGCGGACGCAAGGGCAGCGGTGGATGGCTCAGGCGCCTTCTGGATCTGAACCGCCGGAGTCGAGCGAGACACGGCGTTTCGGTTCAAAACGACCGGCGTCGGAGCTTGGATGCGCATCGGGTTTGGATCCTTCACGACCATCGGCTCCGCCTTCGGTTTTAGCGATGGCAGCAGCATGATGGCGAAGGTCAGCGTAAAGGCAACCGCCGGCATCCAAAGCCAACCGAGCTTCGCTCGTGCGGGTTCTCGCGGTTCAAGACAGCGTTCGAGAATTGCCGCGCGGAGTCGCTCCTTGGAGTATTGATCTTCCGGAACTTCCTTGAGAAGGTTCAGGCTGACGGCAAATCGCTCTTGGGTCTGCAATTCCTTCGCCAGCTCGGCGTCGTGCATTGCCTTTTCGCGCAAAGCCTCGGTCTTGCTTTCTTCTAGCTCTCCGAAGGCATATCGCAGTAACTCTTGATCTCGTTTGTTTCTCATGTTTACTGTGCCAACAGGGGAGCGATTCGATCCCTTAACGCTCTTCGAGCACGAAGGACGCGCAGCTTTGCGCCACCAATCGTACATCCTATAATTTTGGCGATTTCTGGATATTCTCGCTCTTCTAGATCACGAAGGACGATCATCGTGCGGTGATGGGCCGGAAGGGCGTTCAATGCCGATCTCAGCGCCGCCTTGCGTCGCTCATCTTCGAGATTCTGTACCGGGTCGTTGGTCATTCCCACGGTCATCCAATCCAAGGCACCGGCGGCTTCCTTTTGTTCAAGGTTCGTTCGGCGCTGACTCATTCGCGCCTGATCGGTGCAGAGGTTGGTCACGATGCGGAGTAGCCAGGTCGTGAACTTAGCCTCGTCGCGGTAACGGTGCAAATTTTGGTAGGCGCGAACAAAGGCTTCCTGCACCATGTCTTCCGCGTCGTCTCTCCGACCGACCATTTGGTACGCGAATCGGTAGACCAAAACCCGGTGGCGATCGAACAGGTGCTCAAACGCCTCGTATTCCCCGCTCCGCGCCCGTTGAACTAGCCGCTCGTCGGACTCAAGCTCAAGCCGACCGGTGGCGGTTGCTCCCATTGTGCTCACAATTCCTTCCATGAATTCCGCTGGCTCCTTTCTGAACCACTCGTTCTGACGAACGCTTTGGATTGGGGTTTCATGCCGTCGGGACATCCAACACCAAAGTCACGGGACCATCGTTGACGAGGGACACTTGCATGTCTGCTCCGAAGACCCCTGTGCCGACCGGAATGCCGGTCTCCTTCAGCACGGAAACGAATTGCGCGAACAGTTCGCTCGCCTTTTCATAGCCCGCCGATTCGGAGAAACTTGGCCGACGGCTCTTCTCCGCATTGCCGTAAACGGTGAAGTTGGACACCGCCAAGATTCCTCGCTCAGACTCGGGCAGATCGAGCAACGAGAGGTTCATCTTCCCCTCTGCGTCGTTAAAAATCCGCATGTTCGTGACTTTGTCCGCCACCTTCTTCAGACCATTCGAGTCGTCGTCCCGATGAACGCCTACAAGAAGAAGTAACCCCGGTCCGCAGGAACCCACGATCTCGCCGTCTACCGCCACCGAAGCAGAAGACACTCGCTGAATGATCACTCGCATTACTTGCCCACCCGGCTAAACATCCGCAAGATGCTCAGAATGTCGCTCAGGTTCGAGATGCGCGTCATGACGTGATTCAGGTGCTCGGTGTCCATCACGTCAATCGCCACGTTGATCTCGTACGTTTGGTTCGGCAACGGATGCGCTTTGAGGCCGGAGACGTTGGTCTTTGTTTCGCCGAAGATTGTCGAAACGTCCATGAGAAGGCCAAGGCGGTTCACGGCAAGGATTCGAAGCGGCACCGGGTAGACGTTGCCGTCCTTTGGCCAGGCGTACGGCATGAGGCGCTCGGGCTCGCTGGCGACGTATGCCATGGCGTTCGGACAGACCTTTCGGTGGACCATGATCCCTCGGCCGCGGGTCACGTAGCCCACAACCTCGTCTCCCGGAATTGGGCTGCAGCACTTCGACCGGCTCACCAAGATGCCATCGACACCGTCGCCGTGAAGAGCAAGCTTGCCTTCCTTGGTCTTGGTAACTTCGATTCGATCGAGCTTTGGTCGCTCGCTTGGATTGCCGCGAAGCTTTTCGACGACGTTCTGAACGGAGACGAGCCCGGAGCCAAGCTTGGCCAGAACATCCTGGGCCGAGTCGCAACTATCAAGCTGCTCGGCAACCGCCCGCAACTTATCCTCTCCGAGATACTGTTTGGGCTCGAGGCCGAATGACTTCAGTTCTTTCTCAAGCAGTTCTCGGCCGCGGCTGGCGTCTTCGTTGCGGGTCTGCTTGCGGAAGTGCGTGCGGAGCTTGCTGCGAGCATGGGCGCTCTTTACGAACTCAAGCCAGTCCATGCTCGGCGAAGCGTTGGACCGGTTGATGATCTCGACAACGTCGCCATTCTTGAGCCGAGTGCTGAGAGGGATCATCTGTCCGTTGATTCGGGCGCCGATGAGGGTCATTCCCAGTTCGGTGTGAACTCGGAATGCAAAGTCCACCGGCGTTGAATCAGCGGGAAGGTCAATGACATCTCCCTTCGGCGTGAAGACAAAGGTTTGCTCGCTGAAAAGATCCGTGGAGAGGGTGCGGAGGAAATCGCTGCTCGTGCGCGAGTCAGAGGACCAGTCGAAGAGCTGCTGTCGCAGGTTTTGCAGTCGCTTCTGTTCGTCCGCTGCGGCTTTGCCTTCCTTGTAGCTCCAGTGGGCGGCGACGCCGAACTCGGAAATTTGGTGCATCTCCTTGGTTCGAATCTGGATTTCGAGCGGTTGCCCATTCGGACCGATGACTTTGGTGTGCAGGGACTGATAGCCGTTCGGCTTCGGGCGGGCGATGTAATCGTAGAACAGCTGCGGGATTGGGACGTAGCTTTCGTTCACCGCGCCGAGGGCCACGTAGCAATCTGGGATCGTTTCGACGATGATGCGCAACGCAAGAAGGTCGTAAATTTCCTCGAAATCTAGCCCCTGCCGCACCATCTTGTTCCAGATCGAAAACAGGTGTTTGGGCCTTCCGCGAATGTCAACGAGACTCACACCCTTTTCGAGGCAGGTCTCCTTCAGCACGACAATGACCTTTTCCAGCTCTTGTTCGCGCTGCTTTCGCGTGTTGCCAACGAGGTCGTTGACCTCTTGGTACTCCCGTGGATGAAGAGCCATGAAGGCCAGGTCCTCAAGTTGCCATTTGATCTGCCAGATTCCCAAGCGGGCAGCTAAGGGGGCATAGACATCGAGGGTCTCGTTTGCGATCCGCGTTCGTTTTGCCGGCGGCAACGCGTCCAGCGTCATCATGTTGTGCAGCCGGTCTGCGAGTTTGATGACCATGACGCGAAAGTCTTTCGACATCGCGAGGAGCATTTTTCGAAGCGTTTCGGCGGTGCGGGCAGTCTTGGCGGCGGCACGTTCGCGAGCCGTATGTTCCGGCTTATCGTCGAGTTTTAGCTTCGTCACCGACTCGACGAGCTCGACGACTTCTTCCCCGAATTCGCGTTTGATCTCCGCGTACGTGGCTTGGGGACAGTCTTCGAGCACGTCGTGGAGGAGGGCGGCACAAATAGTGTCGTCATCCATGCTGAGATCAGCCAAGATGTGCGCGACGGCGATCGGATGCAGGATGTAGGGTTCGCCAGAAGAGCGAACTTGCTCGCTGTGCGCTTCGCGAGAATAGTCAAAGGCGCGTCGAATTCGGGCTAGATTTGCCTCGGGCCGCCGTTCGGAAATCAGGGCCAAAAGCGCATCAAACTCATCCGACACCCTTGCGGATTGGTCACGGTTGGGCGAGTCCATGGGCGTCGTTGGCCGTTGGAGGCGACGCTGCCCTCAACGGTCACGGAACAATGGGGTCAGTATAACAAACGTTCGAGATTCTTACGCGCCGCGTAATAAAAGAAGCTCATTCGCGGTTACGGCTTGCTCGGGCGTGTCAACCGAGATCGGCGACGCCACACCTTTGACCATCTGAATCTGCAGTCCGTTTTCCAGCAATCGGAGTTGCTCGAGCCCCTCGGTGAGTTCTAGCGGGCTGGGGCCGAGGGCGACAAATTTCCGCAAGGTTTCGGGGCGGTAGGCATAGATGCCAATGTGCTTCCAAACCGGAAGCTCGCGTGGATTTCGGGGGTAGGGCAAAGAGAAGCGGCTGAAGTACAGGGCCATTTCGTCTGACCGCAACACCACTTTCACAGCCGAGGGCTCATTGAGTTCGAACTCGGAGCATTCGGCGTACACGCTGGAGGCATCGGCGCTTGAAGAAGCCTGGAGGGCTTTGGCACAGGCTCGAATGGTAGCGGAGTCGATCAGCGGTTCGTCCCCTTGCAGGTTAACGTACACGTCGGCAGAAATTGATTCGGCAACTTCGGCAAGGCGGTCAGTTCCGCTGGGATGGTCTTGCCGGGTTAGGACGGCCGGCGCACCGAAAGTTTTTGCAGCGTCAAGGATCTCTTGGTCGGGGGTTGCGATCACCACTTCATCGGCACACTCCGCCGCAAGGGCCGCTCGGTGAACCCATTCCACCATCGGCTTTCCTGCCAAATGAACTAATGGCTTGCCTGGGAACCGGGTGCTGCCCATTCGCGCCGGAATCACGATGACGGTTTTCACCTGACTACTTAACCCAAAAATGAAAAAGGGCCGCCGAAGCGACCCTAGTTTTTTTGTACACCGAGAAGGAAGGATTCATGAAGAACCCGCCTAACTATTGCGAGTCTTTAAAACCCACAACCCTCTCGGTGGCTATTATCTGAACTCATTTTGTTTAGCACCACCTCCTTTAGTTGGGATAGTTAAATATACGCGAGGTTCTTCAAAATCGCGTCAACTATTTTGGGACTTCGCGACCAAATCTCGAATCGACGGATTTGACCTGATCGCCGAGCGCAGTCTCGGTGGCTCCGATCTCTTTCATCGTGTCATCCAGCCCAAGCGCAACGGCGACATGGAGGGTCCCGGTGCTCGCTTGGGTCGCCGAAATCATCAGGGTTTGCCCGCTCTGCTTCCAGAACCAGTTCTGAACGGTTTTGCCTTCGACCTTAACCGGGGTGACGCTTGGAAAGGCATTGGTGTACAGGTTGACCAGTTCTTCGAGTTGCGCTTTCGTCGCTCGATCCACTTGGTACATCGCGACGGCGATGCGCTGCTGGTACATGATCGTGCCGAAAGACTCTCGCGCCGTCTCCCATCCCTGGCCCCGGTACGGCGGCTGGAATCGCTTCGGCAGCTCCGCGAATTCGAAGGAATTCGCTTCTGGAGCAAAGACCTTGATCGCTTGATCATACGAGGTCCCGAGCTTAAGCGAGTTACCCTCGTGAATGAGAAACAGTTCGCCCTCAGAAAATGTCGGGGCGAGAACAACCTGCTCTTCTGGCGGCACGGCGGATTCGCCGGTCGCAACACTTTGCGGGGCGCCGGCGCACCCAATGAGCCCAAGCGCAAGAAGGCTCAGCAAGCATTGCGAGCATCGGTAGAGCATTTTCACGATCGCGTTCCTGGGAACTTAAAGCAGCTTATGGCGCGGTGACGCTCAGAATCTTGTACTTCTGCTTTCCGGCAGGAGCTACAACGTCGATCTCTTCGCCCTCTTCTTTTCCATTGAGCGCAAGCCCGAGCGGAGAGTCAATCGAAATTTGGCTCTTGTCTGGGTCTGCTTCATAAGCTCCAACCAGCGTGACTTCGAACTCGTCATCAAATTCGAGATCGAGCAGCTTGACGGTCGAACCGATGTAGGCGCCGTTTCCGGCGTCGGCTGGGCGTTCGACAACCTTGGCGTACTGAACGGCTCGCTCAAGATCGGAGATTCGCTTCTCCAATCGAGTCTGATTCAGCTTGGCCTCGTGATAGGCAGCATTTTCCCGAAGGTCCCCGTGGCTTTTGGCTTCCCGAATGGCTTCCGCGATGTTGTTTCGGACCGGGCCTTTCAGTTCCTCAAGCTCCGCTTTTAGAGCGTCGAATCCTTCTTTTGTGACCTGGATGTCCTTGGACATAGGACGATAAGTGTAGCATCATGTCCAGATGCCACCCCGGACCGTTAGCGTAGCCATTGTTAGCTACAACACAAAGGACAAACTCCGACGGTGTCTTGAAGCTATTTCGCCGGAATTTGAGGTCATTGTCGTGGACAATGCGTCCGCGGATGGTTCGCCGGAGATGGTGGAAACAGATTTCCCTAGTGTCCGCCTGATCAAGAACCACGCCAATCGAGGGTTCGGGGCGGCAAACAACCAGGCCGCCGCCGTGGCTACCGGCTCTTTGATCCTTTATCTCAACAGCGATGCCTACGCTTTTCCGCATGCGATTGCCGACTTGGCGGAGGTCTTTGACGACTCATCCGTTTCGGCGGCCGGTGGAATGTTGCTGAACATGGATGGCACCCTTCAAACCAGCACGGCCAACCGGTTGACCTTATGGGCGGTCTTTTGTGAGCAGTTCTGGCTCGAGAAGCTCCTTCCGAAAGTGAAGCTGTTCTCGCCGTACTGGAACACCCACGAGCTAGTACGCACGGACGGACCCACTGAGACACCGCAGGTGATGGGAGCCTGCCTAATGACCCGCCATTCTCATATCAAGTGGGACGAGCGATTCTTCTTGTACTGCGAGGACACTGACCTTTGCCTAAGGCTTTCCGGCCAGGGAAAAATCCTGTACGTGCCGTACGCGAAGTTCACTCACGAACTGGGATCCAGCAGTAAGAACCGGGCACGAGCGGTTGGCCTTTACAACCGAGGGAAAGAGCTCTATTTCGAGATTCACCATGGCAAACTCGCTTCCGCGATTTGCTTCGTGCTCGATCGTCTTGGGGCGATATACCGCGTGCTAATTTGGGGTCTCTTGACCTTAGCGACGTTAGGCAGGGTTGCGCGGTTTCGCGAGCAGCTTCGAATTTTCAGTCAGGTTTCGACGTTTCCTCGGCTTGGGCCGAAGCTTGGTCACTGAGGTACGCCGCTAGAACTTCGTCAGGTAAGCCGCTCATCACCATCTGGCCGTCTTTCAGCCACACGCAGCGATCGCTGAACCGCTCGACCGCCTGTAGATTGTGAGAGACCATGAGGATCGTGCCGCCTTCCTTTCGGAACCGGTCGACGCGGTCGTAGCACTTTTGCTCAAAGGCGTAGTCGCCGACGCTTAGCACCTCATCCACGAGAAGGATATCGGCGTCCACGTGGATGGCAACGGCAAATCCGAGCCGAGCGAGCATGCCGCTGGAGTAGCTTCGCACGGGTGAATTGATGCTGTCGCCGAGTTCTGAGAACTCGATGATTTGCGGAATTCGTTCGCGAATTTGCTTTCGGCTCAGGCCCAGCACGACGCCATTGAAGATGATG
The DNA here is from genome assembly GCA_027485645.1 of bacterium. Classification (GTDB taxonomy): domain Bacteria; phylum Armatimonadota; class Fimbriimonadia; order Fimbriimonadales; family Fimbriimonadaceae; genus Fimbriimonas. The sequence goes on along the minus strand of JAIXQR010000007.1, from coordinate 230,432 downwards.
TTCTCCATGCCGGTGAGATCAGGGTGGAAGCCCGCTCCGAGTTCCAGCAGCGGAGCGATACGACCATTGACTTTGACTTCTCCGGAGGTTTGCCGATAGACCCGGGCGAGGATCGCCAGCAGGGTGCTCTTGCCGGCACCGTTACGGCCGATCACCGATACGCACTCGCCAGGATAGCAATCGAAATCGAGCCCCTTTAGAACCTCGAATTCTCGGACGGATCGCTTTTTCCACCAGAGGAGCAGGGTTTTCAATCCGCCAATTGCGGCGTTGCTGACTCGGAACTTTTTGCGCAGATTCCGGACGGAAATCGTTGGCGTTCGATTTGTCGTTGCTTCCGTCATGGCCGCTCCACGAATCGCCACTTCATGCGGTTAAACAACGCGTAGCCGCCAATCAGCACAACCACCGACACGGCGGCCGCAATGTACAAGTACATCGGCTTCATCCCGATGGGCGGATGCGTGGTGTTTCCGATCGTGATGCTGACCGGTGCGAGGAGGGCTTGGCGGTAGCCCGTCGAAAGGGCGGCGATCGGATTTAGGTGATATAGGCTGAACAGAACGCCGTTCGTCCGCTGGTTGATCGCGGAGTAGGCGACCGTCTCCGACGTGTACGTGATCGGCGACAGGAAGAACAACAGGTACATCGCCACGCCGGTCAGGTACTTCACGTCCTCATAAAACGTGTTGAGCGCGGAGACGATGAGGCCAAGTCCGGTGGAGAGGAAAAGCGAAATCAGCATTAACAGCGGCAGCTGAATCGTGCTGAACTGAAACGGATTGACCTGCGGATTTCGAATGTAGATGAAGCCCAGGAACGCAAAGAACACCAGCCAACCCAGGAGCAAGTGGATAAAGTTGGCGATGATGATTCCCAGCGGCAGTAGCTCCCGCGGGAAGTAGATTTTCTTAATCAGCGGAACCTGCGATAGGACAGATTGGGCCGAATCTAGGATCGACTGCTGGAAAAACAGGTACGGCAAGTACGCCGCCATGACGTAAGCGCTGAAGTTGCTGACTCCGTTGTTTGCCAGGTATCCGTAAACAAAGGTCAAAACCCCGGTCGTCACGATGGGAATGATCAGGGACCAAAGGAAACCGAGCGCGCTGTTCTTATAGCGAATCCGCAGATCGCGTTCGACGATGGTAAAGAGAAGCTCTCGGTAGCGCCAAAGTTCGCGCAACTCCTCCTTCATCTAGCTTCGAATATACCTCCACCCCGTTCGCGGGCCGAACGCTCACCCACATATGCAGGGCACCGCTGCCAACGGCAAGGTGATTTCGGAATCGATGCTCTGAGGTGAGATAGACAAAGCGAAGATGTCCCGGCACCAAGTCTTCGGTGACGAGGGCGAGCATCGGGTCGGAACTCGACGCGGAAACGTAGACCGGCAATCCGCGGCGATCTGAGTCGGCGACCATCTTTCCGGCCAGATCTAAGACCCGAAAGCGAACCTCGGACACCCTTGATGGAGCGGATGGTTTTGCACGGCCAACGTCAAACACCACGACGTCTGGACTCTTGATCACGATCGACGGGAAGATAGGCGCGACTACGCCGGGGACTAACGCCGCCAGAACTAATCCGAGATCCATACCCATTCAAACGATGGGCAATGGCCAGATGGTGCAAATTAGGCAGAACCGGTGGCTTCGGGAGCGTTAACCGAGTCGCGGAATGTTCCGGTAACCATGTACTTCACACGCTCGGAAATGTTGAGAGCGTGGTCGGCAATCCGCTCCACGTGGTGAATCGCCATGAGCAGCCAGCCGTCAGTGATGACGTTCTCCTGGCTGAGCTTCATGTTTTCAAAAATCTGTCCGCGAAGGACGCGGTACATCTCGTCGACTTCGTCCTCAAGTTGGTTAACGCGATCGATGAGGGCCGTATCGTGCTGCGAGTAAGCCTGCAACGATAGTCTCAGCATTTCTCGAGCAAGGGCTCCCATGCGCGGAATATCCACGACGTCGGCGCTGCCGAACTCCTTTTCGATCTTCATGCCGATCTTCGCGACATCCACGGCGAGATCTCCAATGCGCTCGATATCGGTGATGACTTTGAGGGCCGTACCGATGATGCGAAAGTCTCCCGCGAGTGGCTGCTGGAGCGCCATGAACCGCAAACATCTCGATTCGATGCTTAAGTCTTGCTCATCGATTTCGTCGTCTTTTCGCAAAACCTCCATGGCCAATTCGTTATCCAGCCGGGTGAGGCTGTCGACGGCCATTTCGACCATGTGTTCAGCACGTGCGCCCATTTCGAGCAAATCGTGCTCAATAGCACGAAGCTCTTCGGTGTAAGCGGCGCGTACGAAACCAATGTTTTGCATTCTCGACGAAATTCCTAGAAATATAGACGTTAGGAACTTGCTATTTGTACGGGGAAATGGCAAAAGTACCGATGTTCGCCTTCACGCGATTCGGCGGGGTCGCTGCTGAGGCATCGCTCCTGTGCATTCGGGCATCGACCAGCAAACCGGCAGCCCGGGAACCGGGTGCGAGGGTCTGGAATTTCTCCCTGTGGTGCTTCCGGGAGGTGCATCAATTTCTCAAGCGTCGGAGCTGACTCCAACAGGGCCTGCGTGTAAGGGTGCTTCGGCCGGTTAAAAACCTCCTCGGTGACGCCCTCTTCCACGATTCGCCCCAGGTACATCACTGCGACGCGATCGGCGAGATAGCGGACGGTGGTGAGGTCATGCGAAATGTAGAGGAACGCACACCCTTCCTGCTGCTGGACGTCCTTAAGCAAGTTCAGAATCTGGGCGCGAATGGAAAGGTCCAGAGCCGCCGTGGGCTCGTCGCAAATGACCAGAGGCGGCTTGAGCGCGAGTGCTCGTCCGATGGCAACGCGCTGACGCTGACCGCCGGAAAGCTGATGCGGATAGCGATCGAGGAACCGATCATCAAGCCCGACTTCCTTGAAAATGGTAGCGGCGGAGCCTTGCTTTCCGACAATTCGCTGCGGCTCAAGCGCCGACTTGCTGACCGGCCACTTTGGATTCAGGCTTGCATACGGGTCTTGCCAGACCATCCCAACTTTCTCGGCAAGCTCTCGCGAGGCACCCTTCACCATCAAGCCGTCAAGCTCAATTTGTCCACCCGAGAGCGGCTGAAGTCCCAACACGGCTCGGGCAAGGGTTGTCTTTCCGCAACCTGATTCGCCAACGACGGCAACCGTTTCGCCTTTGTTGACGACCAGGGAAACGCCGTCAAGGGCGCGGACCACGCCTCCGCCAACTGGAAACTCAACGGATACATTTGAAATCTGAAGTAGCGGCTTGCTCAATTCGGGTCTCCTACCATTCCTTTGCTCCAAAAGAGCCGGTGCCCGAGTTTCAGAAGAAAGTCGTTATCCGACACGGTCACCAAGTTTGTCACGCGCGGGCTTTGCGTGACACGCACCTCGTCTCCACTCAGCAAATGCAGCCTCGTGATGGCATCAACGGAAAGCATTGACTCCCCTTCACTTGTCACACGGAGGCTGATCTCACTATCCGGCCGAATCACCAGCGTCCGCGCCGACAACGTGTGCGGGGCGATTGCCGTCAAAACCATCGCTTGGACGTTCGGGTCCAAGATCGGGCCGCCAGCGGAAAGATTATAGGCCGTCGAGCCCGTTGGCGTACTGACCAAAACTCCATCTGCCGGATAGCTTGTCAACTTGTGGCCATCAACTGAAACGCGGAAAGTCATCATTCGCGCAGTGACGGCTCGCTGGAGAGAAACTTCGTTCAGAGCGTGGAGCACGGCGACGGGAGTTCCGGACCGCATCAGGTGCGCTTGAATCATCATCCGGCTCTCAACTTCACATTCGCCGGCGATGAATGCCTCAACCGTGCGCTTCAGGTCATGCGCGGTGCATTGCGTGACGAAGCCAAAGCGGCCAAAGTAGACGCCGAGAATCGGCGTTCCGGTGGGTGAGCACAGGTGCGCAGCGCGGATGAGGGTGCCGTCTCCGCCGAATGCGATCACGAGGTCGGCTTGCGGAAATTGGTCCGCAGGCAACGGCGTTACGCCCATTGCTCGGGCAGATTCGGTCTCAAACCCGATAGTGTGGCCCAGCGACACTAGCCAATCGCCAGTGTCCTGGGCCGTCTTCAGAGCATCTTTTCGATGAATATTCGCAACGACGTGAATGCGCAAACTATCCAGAGTTTCGCATACGCGCGAGGGCGCGCTTCACTTCAATGTCCTGCGGAGCGATTTTTTGTGCCATCTCGAGGATATCAATCGCCTTTTTCTTCTGCTTCATGCGCTCCAGGGTGAACGCAAGGTTCAGGTACGAAGGGATGAACTTAGGATTTGCTTCGATGCTTCCGCGGAAAGCCGCTTCGCTCTGGGCGTACTTTTCCATCTGCATGAAGTACAGACCGATGCCGTTCATCGCATTCGCGTTCTTCTTGTCCTTGGCCGCGACCAGCTTGAAGTTCGCATAGGCTCCGTCGTAATCGCCAATCTCCCACTGAGCGTTCGCCAGTTCGAGGCGAAGGTCGGTGCGATTTGGATCCGACTTAATGACTTCTTTCCAGTTGGCTACCGCAACGGCGTAGTCTCGGTTCTGAGCTGCCGATGCGCCAAGGTTCAGCTTGTGGGTGATGGATTTTGGATCCAAGCCAACCAGCTTGCTGAAGGTTCGCTGAGCCGCGTCAAATTCATTCTCGCGGAACTGCAACATCCCAAGGTTCGTCAGGGTGTCGATGTCCTTATCGTTGATCGCGAGCGACTTCTGGTAAGCAGCCTTCGCGCCCTTGATATCGCCCTGCTGTTGCTTCAAGAATCCGACGTTGTACCAATAGGGTGCGTCGTTAACTCTTGAATCGGCAAGACCAGCGCTGACGCGGCTTGCATCGGCAAATCGCTTTTCCTTTGCGTAGGCCTCAACGAGAACTTCTCGGCCCGAAACGTCTTCGGGGTTCGCAGCAACGGCTCGCTCCAGGTAAGGAATCGCGGCATCAAACTTTCGCTGTCGCATGAACGACATGCCAGCGTTTCGCGAGAACGTCGCGTTATCTGGGCGAAGGGTGGCCGCCTTTGCATAGGCATCGCTCGCACCAAGGTCGTTCTTCTGCATTTCAAGCGAAATGCCGTAGTTGTTCCAAACGAACGCATCGTCTGGCTTCAGTTCGCTGGCCCGCTTGAACATGGCTTCGGCCTGCGCGGTGTCCTGTCGCTCCAGGAAGATGTTGCCCGAGTTGTAGAACGCTTCGAATCGCTTGTCGTCCTTTTCGCGGACGATCTTGTAGACCTCAAGCGCCTTGTCGTTGTCCTTGGTGGCAGTGTAGGCCGTTCCAAGGTTGTTCAGAACTTCGATATCGTTTGGCGACTGAGTTCGAGCGGCTTCGAGAATTGGAACCGCCTTAGCGGCTTGATTGTCTCGAACGTAGAGGAAGCCCAACCACGATTTCACCGTGATGGCATTGGGAGCTTCGACGTACAGCGCCTCGAAGGCGGCGATGGACTCTTTGAGCTTGCCCGCCTTGTACATATCCCCAGCCTCGGCGACTCGCTTCTCAAGTGTTGTGGCAGCCGCTGCCGGCGGATCTTGCACAACCGGTGGAGGCGTCTGAGCCAGACCCACCGTGGCCAGCGATACCGCGAGCGTTACGATAATTGATTTTTTAAACAAGGACATACAGGTTGCCTACCCACGCATTAAAACCTGAATTTGACGGAAGAAGGGATCACGTAAATCCGTGATAGGCATGCTCACACGATCAACCCCTCCAACAAATTCTAGTAATTCTACGGGTGCCAGTTTACCGACGGGTTGGGCGATTAACCCGTACTTCGCGGCAAGAGCCTGTAGCTCGTTTGTGTCGTTCGTTCCAATCAGGACCGTTCCGGGAATCTCTGCGAACAGTTCTTCCGGTGTTGGCGTGATGTTGAACGTTCCGCCAAGCCCGCTTCGGATGGCAATCTTCGCCAGCGCAACTCCGATTCCGCCGACCGCAACGTTGTGCGCCGATTTCATAATCGCGCCGCTGGCGGCTTCCACCAGGAAGCCGTGCAGCGACCGTTCCCCAGCATAGTTCGGCATCTCCGGATAGCCCGTTTCTTGCCCGTGAACGACGGAAAGGAACGCCGAAGCACCGAGTCCGGCTTGCCCGGAAACTTGAATGGGCACCTTGACCAGGATCATTTCGCAAGATTCCGACGGGAAGCTCGGAACCGCGTCTTTGGCCGACTCGATGATGCCCAGGATGCCAATCAGCGGCGTCGGCAAAACCTCACCAAGGTCGCTCTCGTTGTAGAACGAAACGTTCCCGCTTATGACCGGCGTTTCAAGCTCTTCGCAGGCGTCGGCAATGCCCCGGACGGCGCCGTCAAATTGCCAGTAAACGTGGGCGTGCTGCGGGTTGCCGAAGTTCAAACCATCCGTCACGGCGGTTGGCTTCGCACCGGTACACGCGACATTGCGAGCCGTTTCGGTCACTGCGTTCACGGCACCAATGTACGGATGCAAGTAAACCTGTCGGGCATTTCCTTTCAGAGAGAGCGAGATTCCCTTCTCCGTTCCCCGCGGGGCAATCACGCCCGCATCGCCTCGAGCGAATCCGAGCACCGTTTGGGTCTGGACTTGCTGGTCGTACTGGTGGTCGACCCACTGCTTGCTCGCAATCTCGGGCGATGCCAATAGCTGCTTTAGTGCTTCAACAACGTCAACCTTGGGCAGCGACGATGGATTGAACGTGGCTGCCTCTCGGAAGTATTCCGGTTCAATCGGCTCGTTGGAGTAGGTCGGACACTCGTCGGCGAGGGCGTTCGGGAAGACGGATGCCTCAACCGCGCCGTGCCGGGTTACGGTGACCACGCGCTCGGCGGTGACATGCCCGATGACTTCGGCGTGGACTCCCCACTTTCGGAAAACGTCCAAAACTTCTTGCTCTCGTCCGAGTTCTGCAACCGCGAGCATGCGCTCTTGGCTTTCGCTGAGCATCAATTCGTAGGCGGTCATATCCGACTCGCGCATCGGAACCTTGTCGAGATCCACCGTCATCCCGACTTCGCCCTTCGCCGCCATTTCGATGGTGGAACAGGTCAGTCCGGCCGCACCCATGTCTTGGATCGCAACAATGGCGCCAGTTTGAAGGGCTTCAAGGGTCGCTTCGATGAGCTGCTTTTCGGCAAACGGGTCGCCAATCTGAACGTTCGGTCGCTTGTCCTCGTTGTCCTCGCCGAGCGCGTCACTGGCAAACGTCGCGCCGTGAATTCCGTCTTTTCCGGTTGCTGAACCCAGGTAGATGACCGGGTTGCCGACCCCGCTTGCGGCCGCGGTGGTGATCTCTGCCAGCGGCAGAATTCCAACGCACATCGCGTTCACCAACGGATTGCCGCTGTAGCGAGGATGGAAGCTGATTTCACTCTCGACCGTCGGGACACCGACACAGTTGCCGTATCCGGCGATTCCCGCGACCACGTGCTCGAATAGGTAGCGGTTTCGAGCCACGACTTCGGCTGGTGCCTTTCCGTCTTCCAGCGGACCAAATCGCAATGAGTTCAACGAGGCAATCGGGCGAGCACCCATCGTGAGGATGTCGCGGATAATGCCGCCAACGCCGGTTGCCGCTCCTTGGTAGGGTTCGACCGCGCTTGGGTGGTTGTGCGATTCGACCTTCATCGTGATGCCGAGGCCGTCGCCGATGTCAACGATGCCGGCGTTTTCGAGACCAGCCCCTTCCATGGCTTCGCGATACTTTTTGAAGTAAGCGAGAACCGGGCGGGAATATTTGTAGCCGCAGTGCTCGCTCCACATCACCGCGTACATGCCCAATTCGGTGAGGGAGGGTTCTCTTCCCAACTTTTCAAGAATCAGCGAGTACTCGAAGTCGTTCAGGCCCATGGACTTGTAGACTTCAGGCGTAATGGCGGGCATGAGGAGAAGTATATCGGTTGCGGCAGGGTTAGCCCTTCCGGTTTTGCTTCTGTTCTCGGGTGCGGGTTGCAATTACGTGTCGCCGTTCGCGGGAAAATGGGAGGGCAAACGCAACCTGGAATTTGTGCCGAACACGGATCCGTCAATTCAATACACAGCGGCGCGAGTTGAGCTCACGGTGACCCAAGACGGTCGGTTCACTTTGATTGATCGAAGTTTGCCGCTTGAAGGATCGGTACAGCACGACGGCACCCTGATGTTTGAGCAGATGAACGGTCGGCCGGCAGAAGTGAACGCGTCAGCCAAGCTGGCTCGCAAAGGGGACGGTTTGGTGCTGGAGTTTGAAGGGTCCATAAATCTCCGGTCGATGAGCCCGAAATGAAATTCGCGCAACCTGCCGCCACGCTCAGACGTACCTTCATCATCTATGTGGGCAGTATTAGTGTTTCTCGCGGTGATCGTCGCGCTCGTGGTGTTTGGCATCTCGGCCTACAACGGCTTGGTTCGCCTTCGACGCGAAACCGAGAACGCCTTTAGCCAGATCGACGTTCAACTAAAGCGTCGGTATGACGTGATCCCGAACCTCGTCGAAACGGTCAAGGGATACATGAAGCACGAGCAGGACACGTTGGAACGGGTCATCTCGGCTCGAAACCGTGCCCTCGGCGCAAACAGCGTCGGTGAGAAAGCGGCTGCCGAAGGTCAGGTTGCCTCGGCGTTGACCGGACTTTTCGCCCTTTCGGAAGCTTATCCAGAACTGCGAAGCAATGAAAACATGCTCTCGCTGCAGGAAGAGCTGAAGAGCACGGAGAACAAGATCTCGTTCGCACGGCAGTACTACAACAACACCGTCACTTCGTACAACACGAAGATCGAGACCTTCCCAAGCAACATCATCGCCAACTCCAGCGGCTTCAAGCCAAAGGACCTCTTCGAAATCGAAGATCCGATCGAACGACAGAACGTCAAAGTTTCGTTCTAAACGGCCCCACGTTTCGGCGTGGTTTCGTTACACTGAGGGAATGGCATCGTCTGCAGCACAACGGCGTCCGGTAAGCCGGCTCCAGCGGACGATCCGTTCCCTCTTAGTGATTTCAGGCATCGGAATCACACTTGCCCTGATCAATACGTTCACCTTGCAGTCCGATATCCGAACCGCAGTCGGGCCGCAATCGGATGGACAGAAGCAGTTCTTCGTCGCCGCCGCTGACCGCCCCGACGTTGCGGTGTTCTTCAAGAACCTCAAGCCCGAAGAGCGCATCTCCGTGGCGCAGAACATTGCCCGGTACGACGATCCAAAGTTGGCGAGTTTGATTGCAAAACTGCTTGGCGACTTCGACGTTGAAGCGCGAACCGAACTCGGCAAGTCGCTCACGAAGCTCGCCAAAACTCAGCCGCAAGCCGTCGCCGATCAGCTGAAGGAACGCGGAAGCTTCCAGCAACTCGCGATTACCCAATCCATTGAGAGCCTCGGCACGAGCGCAATCCCGTACGTGATCAAGACTTTAGAGGTTGCCGATGCGCGGACCAACGCGGTTAGCTTCCTGGTCTCGCAGGGCGAGGCATCCACGCCGGCACTTCTTCCGTTGCTGAAGAGTGAGAACAAAGATATCGTACTGAGTGCGGCCGATGCGCTCGGCAAGCTCAAGGCGCGAGATGCTTCCCCTCAAATCCAAGTGCTGTACAAAGCTGCCGCACCCGCCGATCGCGCGGCTTTCCTGACCGCCCTTAGCAGCATCGGCGATGTCCGAAACGAGTTCATTTTCCGAGAGGTCTTGTCCAACTCGCGTGAACCGTTGCCATTGCGCTCTCAATCGGCCCTAGGGCTTGGCAGAATCGGCTCTGCGACCGCTACCGAGCTGCTTTGGAAGTACGCCTACGCGGATGAACGAGAACTGGCCAACAGCTCGATCACGGGCTTGCAGTTTGCGGGAGAACCAGCACTTTCCGGGCGAAAGACTTTTGACCTCGTCACGGCCAAGGTCGCCTCGGGCATCAAGGGACCTCTTGCGGATGGGGCACTGACGCAAGCGCTGGCAAATCCAAGCTTGACGAAGGAAGTTGCCGAGCTATGTGCTGAACGCCCGACCCTGGTCGGCCCGCTGCTAACGACGCTGAAGAAGTTGGACCTTGCGGAACAGGGGGATCTCGCGGATTCGGTGCTGCGGGCGCTGCTAACGACCGACGCGGGCAAAGGCAAAGTGGCGGCGCTGAAATCAGTTGATCCGATTCTCACGGCTTTGGTGGCCCGAAGAGAAAGCGGAGCTTAGATTCCGGAGCGAGAGAGGCGAGGCACGCTACCCGACAAAATTCGGGCGCGCCGGGCACGGTCAATGCTCATGGCATCGACTTCTTTCTCGAAAGATCGGAATCCGGCTAAGTCAAAACCATGCTTCGCGGCGAGACCCGAAATCACGTTGACCTGCTCCAGGCTAACGTCTTTGCCAAGGGTAAAGCTGTACAGGTCTGGATTCCCTTCTAGGGCCAGCATCATGGTTTCGCTCATGCATGCGTAGGCTGTTTCGGCAGGAAATCCGAAGTCAAAGTTGAAGTTGACCTTGCCCGGCACCTTCACGACGCCGCCTTCGATCACGAGGACGTCGGGCCGTTCTTTGGCGACTCGCACCGAGACATCGCGTGGTCGGGCGACGTCGCAAACGATGGCTCCTTGCTTAAAGTGCTCGGGCAGGAGGATGGCCGAGTCCGACGACGTGACCGCGATCACCGCGTCCGCTTCGCGAATTCGAGAAACGTCGGTGGTAGCAACCGCGCCAGGTATTTCGCTGGCAACTTGCTCGGTTCGCTCCTGATCGCGACCGATGAGCAACACTTGTCCGAACTGGGGAGCAAGCGCACGTGCGCACGTTTTCCCGATCGCGCCTGTAGCGCCAACGACGGCTAGAACGGCTTGACTAATATCGATTTCGAGGAGTCGACAAGCGCGGACCGTCCCGTCGATTGCGGTAGCCACGGTGTAGCTGTTCCCGGTTGTGACCGCGATTTTGGAACGTTCGCGAATCGTGACGCCACCGTCACCCACTACGCTGGTGAAAGCCCCAAGACCCACGAGTTCGGCTCCCAAATCGGCAGCCATGTCGGTGCACTGCACAAGGCGATCGTAGACCAGCTCAAGCGGGAGCTTTTGGGTCATTTGGGCTGGGGTCAGAGGGCAGCCGATGAACCAACCCTCGGCCTCGGCACCAGTTTTCGACTGGACTCCGGTGATTTTGCTAACCAGGATCGGGCCCTTTCGGGCGGTGTACATCTCAATGAGCCAATCCGGCATATGCCGAGCCACCGGATACTGCTTCGCAATGTCCTTTGGATGGAGCGGATGGATGATAAATGCGAATCGGTTCACGTTAAGAAACGGTTAACCCCATGAATGTACCACAGGGGCAAGTACACGGTTGATCGTTAATCTCCAAGCTCAATCACGCCTGGTTTCCAGCCCATTTCTCCGATTACCTGGCGGTAATCCTCCGGGGTGATTTCAGAAACTTTCCTGCCTAAGTGCGCGACGATCACCCCTTCCATGACGTTCGTTGCGAACGTGGCGTTGCCGATCAGAGGAGTCGTGGTTACCAGTCGCTTTACTCCCATGCTTCGAAGGAGCTGAATGTCAGCATCCCGCACGGTTTGGGTGATCACAATTTTTCCGGTGAGGTCGTCTGGCGCGAATCGACGGATGAAGTGCCAGTCCCCGGCAATGATCTGCGCTTCCGCGAAAAACTGGCCGAACTTTGGAGTTCGAACCTTCTGCTTCTCGCCGGTCGGATAGATCCACTTGAGCGGGAGCCGCGTGACGATGGGCAACAAAATTTTTGCCAGACTTTCAAGCCGGGCAACCGATCGAATCGGAACGTTTAGCCCGAGCCCGAACATCATGTCGCCGAACGTGACGTCTGCCCCGATCTCTGCGAGAGCTTGCGTCATGCCGGAACGATCGACACCTGCCACCAGAAGCGTCTTAGCGTTACAAAAATCGACGACGCCTTCACGTTGCAACCACTGAATGGTGTCGTACTCGAGGGTGTTCTTTAAGCCTGAGCCATCAACGAGCGGCGTCTTTTGGACCCCTTTTGTGAGGGACTCAATCTGTTTGAACGTGTACCGCCGCCCTGCAGAAAACACGTACAGATCAGCGCCCCCGATTCCGAGCGCGTCGACTTTTCCATCGAGCTCTAAAAATCGCCGTGAGAAGCGGGAGAGGTCTCCGTCCACGCCTTCGCGCACCAGCTCGAAGCTGTCTCCGAGCAGGTGCACGGTCTGGGTTAGATCACGCTCCGACGTGCCTAAGCTAATCGAAACGATACGCTTGCTCAAAATACTGCGACGGCTTCGATTTCGATGTCCGCGCCCTTTGGCAATCCGGCAACGGCGTAGGTTGCTCGCGCCGGTGGCACGTCACCAAAGTAGGTGGCATAGACTTCGTTGACGGCGACGAAGTGCTCCATCGAAGACAACAGAATCGTTGTCTTTACGATGTTGTCCATCGTTAGCCCTTCTGCTTCGAGAACGGCCTTGAGGTTGTTAAGACTTTGGGTGGCCTGAAGCTTGATGTCACCGGTAACGAGTTCTCCCGATGGCGTGAGAGGAACTTGTCCGCTCAAGAAAATAAAGTTTCCGCTTGCCTTGATGGCCTGGCTATAAGGTCCAATCGCAGCCGGCGCATTGGGGGTCGAAATGGCTTCACGCGTCATTCCTGCAGGTTACCTAGCAGAATCTGCCATACTGTGATCCAATGCCCCGGACGCCGAAGCTCACGGATTTTCGTGCCGTACTCTTCGACGTCGATGGAACGTTGGTCAACAGCATCGACGTCATCATCCTGGGCATTACGGAGACGTTTCACCGGTTCAACCAGCCTTGTCCATCGCGAGAAGTCATTCTCGGTCAGATTGGGGTTCCGCTAACTCGACAGTTAGCGAACTATGAAGGCGTAACCGCTGATCCGGTCGTCCTTAGCGATATGGCAAAGCATGCCATGGAGATGTTCGAAATTCACGCCCACGCCGAGAAGCCGTTTCAAGACGCAATCGAAGCATTGCGCGTTGCTCGAGCCGCTGGCTTGAAAATCGCTTTGGTCACCAGTAAGTCGCAGAACGAACTGACTCCGTTCCTAAAAAGATTTGATGCCACCCGCTACGTGGATGCAACCGTATCCGCGTCGGACGTACAAAAGCCGAAACCAGACCCAGAAAGTGCCTGGTTAGCTTGCCAACTGCTTGAGGTCAACCCAAGCGAAGCAATCTTCATCGGCGACTCAATTTTCGACATCCAATGCGCGAAATCCGCTGGCATGAAATCTGCTGCCGTCGGATACGGTGCCGGGAGAACTGAAGACCTTATGGCCTTCGACCCCGAACTCTATTTCCCCACCCCCGAATCCTTGTTGAGTTGGGCTCTTACCGCTGAAAACACAACCTCATGCCCCGGAAGAAAGTAACGACCGAACCTGTCATCCCCTCTGAACCATCCGTAGACGCCACCCCGGCTAAGAAAGCCCGGGCTAAGTCCAACGTTTCAGAACCAACCGTCGAACCCGTCAAAAAGCCACGACGCAGCACCAAGAAGGCCGCCGAGCCCGAAGCCGTAGAAGCACCGGTCGTCGTTGCCGAAGCCGAATCGCAAGACTCCGCCGAAGAAGGCTTGGTCGTCACTCTGCGCCCAATTCAGCGAAAGAGCACCAAAGCGGCGGCACCCGTACCGGTTCAAGCACCGGTCGTTCCGGCAGAGCCCGTAACAGAAGCAGCCCCAGCCGACGAAGACGACTTGCTGCTCCCCGTTTTCCGCAGCCGAGCCGCCGCAGAAAAGAAGCCAGCACGGAGCCGAAAGCCGGAACCGCAAGAAGAATCTACGCGCCAAATCAATCTCGCGGAGCCAACCATTGCCGTTTCCGCCGAGCTCGAATTTGACCGAAGCGAGGACGGACTTGCCGTTGCGTTCCGAACACGTTCCGCTGGCAAGGCTCCGGCGCGCCGGGAGCAGAAGCCCGCGCCGACCTCTCCGGAGCCAGCTACTGAAGCTGCTCCAGCCGCTCCCGCCGTCGTCCTGACGCCGTCGGTCGCGCTCGAATCCACTTCAATCGTCGATGAGGACACGCCCGAAGGCGCGCTCACGATCAATTGGCGTACCGTTGGGAACGACACCGTCAAGCCAACCCGCGAAGCCAAAGATGCCGACCGCGAAGATGAGCGACGGGGTCGACGTGGACGACGTGGATTCAGAGAGCGATCGGAAGAATCGCATGAAACCGACGAAGTTGCCGTAAGCGAAGAGCCAGCGGCGCCTGCACCGGCGCCACGCGCCCGGGAGATCGCGATCCCGAGCGACGCCCCTCAGGTCGTTCTCCGAAATGGCTTGCCAACCCTCGTTCGAGATCACCGGGTTTATCCACCGCTGATGCTTTACGGCCGCGCTCGAGACAGCAAGCGGACCGATATCCTGCTTGAAGAAGTCAAGCTGGCTGCCGATTCCGGCGTGCACTTGCACATGGTCGCGATTGACCTTGAAGTGTCCGAGACCGGACTTGAAGAAGCCACGACGCTGGCCGAGAACCTTCTGGTCGCGATCGTTAAAGTCGACCCAGAAGCTCAGGTCATTTTCCGAGTTGAGTTCACCGCCGATCGCGGTTGGGACACGAAGTACCCCGATGCCAAATTCCGTGGCCTGGATGGTTCCCTAGCCCAGCCAAGCATCTGTGATGATGCGTTCTGGCAGGACGCCGAACTGCACCTAGCGCAGTTCGTCCGCAACCTACTTATCGGCCCGCTCAAGGGTCACGCCATGGGCGTTCACTTGGAGCGAAACGAGTGGTTTCTTTCGGACCTCGACGGCTACGATGACTCCCGCGCTGCACAGCGAAAGTTCCGCGATTGGGCTCGAACCCGTTACAACCAAGACGTCGTCGCCTTGCGCGCATCTTGGTTCGATGGCGGGGCGAACTTCGAAGACATCGATGTTCCGCAGTTCCTGCCCGAAGGTGCCGACGGCGAACGATTTGTACGCTCATCCCGCCGACAGCGACGCTACGTTGACTACCATCTCTTCCTGAGCGACGAGACCGTCCGACGCATCCGCAGCCTGGCCTACGCCGCGAAGGAAGCATCCGACGGCTACTTCCTCGTTGGCGTCAGCTACGGATACACCTTCGAATGGTCGCATCCGTCGAACGGACACCTGGCCCTCGGAAAGTTGCTCCGTGCCGAAGAAGTGGACTACATTGCTGGTCCGCCGAGCTACCGCAACCGTGAACCCGGTGGCACCGGCTCCTTCCCGGCTCCGATCGACAGCTTTGCGTTGAACGGCAAGTTGTATATCAGCCTAGAAGACTATCGAACATCCCTTGGCGAACTCGCCGATCCAGACAGTGATCACAATCCACTACTCAAAACGCCACAGGCGCTGGAAAGCGTTCACTGGCGTGGTGCCGGTGCGGCGCTTTCTCACGGCGCGGGTGCAGCGTGGATGGATCTTTGGGGCAACGGCTGGCTGCGAACCGCCAGCGTTTGGTCTCGAGCCGCGAAGCTGCGCGAAGCGCTCATTCTCCGCATGGATGCGACTTCGCCCGATCCAGAAGTGGCCGTCTTTGTGGACGAGCGATCTCTGGCATATCTGGTTGACCAAAACGCCTTTGCCCTCCTGGTGCAAAACGTCCGGGAATCTGTTCTCCGGGCCGGTGTTAGCGTGGGCTTCTATCTGCTCAGCGACTTGGCTCACCGAGAGGTATTCCCCGAGAGCAAGCTGTATTTGTTCCTCAACGCTTGGGATATCCGCCCTGACCTGCGTGCGGCGATTAAGACGCGACTCCAGAAAGACGGAAAGGTTCTCTTCTGGCTCTACACCGCCGGCATGTTTGACAGCGGTCGAGATGCACTTGAGCGAGCCCGAGAAGTCACTGGCATTGCGCTGAAGCCACAGCCGTTCTACAGCAAAGCGGGCACGAACCTCGTGAACCGCCGCCATCCGCTTGCCGAAGCCTTCCCTGAGAAGACGATCAGCGGAAACGCCCAACTGGAACCGAGCTACTTCGCGATTCCAGAAGATGCAACCGTGCTTGGCGAATACTCCCAGTCTGGCCTCGCAAGCTTCGTTGTCCGCAAGTTTGACGACGACGCAGAAGGCAACTGGACGAGCGTGTTCCTTGGCGAACCTGTCGTTAACCCACAGCTGATTCGAGCTTTGGCGCAGATGGCCGGGGCGCACGTTTGGAACTTCCAAAACGACGTCGTCCACGTTCGCTCGCCGTTCCTCACCGTGCACTGCACCGGTGCTGGTTCGCGAAACATTGCCTTGCCCGAGAAGTTCAGCGCATACGATCTCGTCAACGATCAGTGGGCCTCGATCGACTCCGCGCAGTTGCGATTCACCGCGGTTGACGGAAGTACGCACGTGTTCCTCGTCGGTCAGAAGACCGAAATCGAGCACATGCTCAAGACCAACCCAACGGATGTTCTGCACATTGCCGACATTCCTGCCCGCGTTGCTAACGTTCGAAACGATATCGAAGCGTTTGACGTGCCGGTCATGAAGCTGGGCGAGTGGATGACGGGAGCTGATCCGGAGGAAAGCGTTGACGAATGGTTCCTTCGACCACAAGTCGAAGAGGAAGTTCTCGCGCCTGCCGTGGGCAACTCCGACGAGCCCGGACATCGACGCCGACGCCGACGAACCGGCCGTACCAACGACCGAAACAATGGTCCGAGCAATCGTCCAAGCGAGTTCCACGCGCCAGAAGCACCCAATTCAGACCAAGTTGTGAATGTCATGTTTAGGAAGCGAGATTAATGGCGGAATTCCGCGCGGGACAAGTTGCTCTTATCGGGAAACCGAACGTTGGCAAGAGCACGCTGATGAACGCGATGGTTGGCCAAAAGGTCTCCATCGTCAGTGACAAGCCACAAACGACGCGTCGCCGAATCGTTGGGATTTCCACGACCGAGGAGTACCAAATCGTGTTCGTGGATACCCCGGGTATCCACGATGCCCACACCGCTCTTGGCAAGGCGATGAACGAACAGGCACGACGATCCCTTGCCGAAATCGATGCTATCGTATTCGTGGGCGATGTTTCGCACCACCCCGGCGAGCCCGACAACCAGATTGCGGCGCTGATCAAGGCAAACCGACAAGAACGAGACCTGCCGCTAATCTTGTGTCTAAACAAGATGGACCAGCTTAAGGCGGAGAATGTCCAGCGAAATGTCGACGCCTTCTGCGAACTTCTGGGAAGCGACAACTACATGTTGACGACGGCAACTCAGGCCAGAAACATCGACAAGCTGGCCGAAATGATCGTAGCCGTCCTGCCAGAAAGGCACCCGCTTTATGGGCCGGACGAGCTCACCGACCAATCAAGCCGGTTTATGGCGGGAGAGTTTGTTCGGGAAAAGATTCTGAACCTGACACGCCAGGAGATCCCTCACGCAACAGCGGTGACGGTTGAAGATTGGTCCGAAGAACCGCACATCATCCGCGTTCGGGCGAACATCATCGTCGAAAAGCCGAGCCAGCGGGCTATTTTGATCGGGAAACAAGGCGCCTTCATCAAACGAATTGGGACGATTGCCCGTCAAGAGATTGAGGAACTTTTAGGAAAGCCACTTTTCCTAGATTTACACGTAAAGGTTGTGGAAGACTGGCGAATGTCGCCGCGTATTCTGCATGAGTTGGAATACGACCAGTAAGTCTCGTTCCCTGCTGCCACATACCCATGCTGACCACCGACGACCTGTTTGGCGGACCCTTGTTGCCGGATCCGAAGATTGAACTTCCCGGCGCGCTACCGGTGCCCGCATGGAAATCTGGCCCCCTTCCCCGCATCGAGTTCACGATCGAACTGGTCGGACCGTACTCGGTTCCGGCCCACGCCGCGGCGAGGATCTTGGATCAAGATTGGTATGTCGCATTGGGACATCCGCAAGCTTGGGCCATGCGTCCGAGCGATACCAAGTGGGACGTTCTAACCGGCGATAAGAACGGATCGTACGATTCACTCGCCCTGTCTTGGCCGGTAGTCCGACCCGACGGCGACCTCAAATCGCGGGCGGCGGTGCTGCTTGAAAAGACGGCTCACCACTTTGCCGAGGCCGTAAACCGCCGTGCGGTTTGCTTGCCTCGAATCGAGGACGTGGATTATCTCAGCATGGATCTGCGCCGAGTGCTGGCAAACCTCGACATCGGCTTGTGCCTCACTTTCCTCCCAACGCGCCGAGCCGTTTCCGAACTTGAGGTTTGGCAAACTTGCGCTGCGCTGGGTCTACAGTTCTCACCGGAAGGATCGTTCGTCTATCGGGTACGCGGCAGCGAGTTCCCCCTTTTCGAGGTCCTGCCAATCGGTCCGGTTGAAAAGTTCTCCTTGGGCAATGTCAAAGCCGGCGTTCAGCATGAGGGACTGACGATTGGATGCTCAATCCCGCTGTGCCCGAACCCGGAGAAGGCGATTGAAGGCGCTCTCCGAACCGCGCGCACCCTGTGCGAGCGAATTGGTGGCAAGGCGACCGATGACGAAGGCCGTTTTGTGGATGCAGCGGTCGCACAATCGCTCATTCAACAGGCCCAACATGCCAACAAATTATTTGAGCAAGCACAACTCGTACCGGGCAGCCCAGAGGCCGTGCGACTCTTTACCGCCAACGCTTAGGTTAAGGTTAGGGACTCGCGACGGTATACTTGCCGGAGCTTTGTAATTCGTTTGGCATCAAATTTGATCGCAAAGCCGAGGTACTCACGATGGCAATCGAAAGGCGTTCATTCCGGCGAGCACTCGTCAAACTTAGCGGCGAAGCACTCGCCGGAGACCTTGGATTCGGCCTCGATCCACAGGTTCTGAAATACATCGCGCAAGAGATCGCCATGGTCCATGCGGCGGGTCACGAGATCGGCATCGTCGTTGGCGGCGGCAACTTTGTTCGCGGAGAATCGTTCTCAGCCGAAGGTGGAATTGACCGTGCGGTCGCAGACCAAATGGGAATGCTCGGCACCCTCATGAACGCGCTTGCTCTTCAAGGTGCGATCGAACAGGCAGGCGTTCAAGTTCGCGTCCAAAGCGCCGTGCAAATTTCTGCGGTCGCGGAGCAATTCATCCGGCGACGCGCAATCCGGCATTTGGAGAAGGGACGCGTGGTTCTCTTTGCCGCCGGAACCGGAAACCCTTACTTTACGACCGACACCGCGTCCGTACTTCGCGCCCTTGAAATTGAGGCGGACGTATTGGTGAAAGCTACGAAGGTTGACGGAATTTACGACAAGGACCCGAAGAAGCACAACGACGCGGTGCGATACGACACCTTGGAGTACACCACCGCCATCCAGGAGCGCCTCGGCGTGATGGACCAAACCGCTTTCACGATGTGCCGCGAGAACAAAATGCCGCTCATCGTGCTTAACTTTAACGCCGCCGGCAGTCTTACTTCTGCCCTCTCAGGCAACGAAACCGGCACCCTCGTCGGAGGAGAATGAACATGAGTCTCGAACAAATTTTCAAAGACACTGAACAGAAAATGAAAGGCGCTTTGGACGCCATGGTTCACGATTTCGCGTCGTACCGGACTGGCCGCGCAACGCCTGCCGTCCTTGAGCGCGTCAGCGTCGAGTACTACGGAACCGAAACTCCGGTTTCTCAGGTTGCCAACGTTTCGGTTCCTGAGCCACGACAACTTCTGATCACGCCGTACGAGAAGAGCTTGATCCCCGCCATCGAGCGTGCGATTCTGAAGAGCGACCTCGGAATCTCGCCGGTAAACGACGGTGGTTCGATTCGTTTGAACTTCCCTCAGATGACGGAAGATCGACGAAAGGAGATGGCGAAGACCGTGCATGCGCGAGTTGAGACCACCCGAGTTTCCATCCGAAACAACCGACGTGAAGCCATCGATGGCCTGAAGGCATTGGAAAAGAAGAAGGAGATCACCGAAGACGAAGTGAAATCCAACGAAACCAAGGTCCAGAAACTGACCGACAGCTACATCGCACAAGCAGATGACCTCGGCAAGCGCAAAGAAGCCGAGCTGATGCAGGTCTGATTCGAACCTTTCTCTCCCCAATCGCGTTAGTCAAATTCACCGATGTCCACTCCTGCCCCGGCCCCTTACCTCTCGATGACGAGCTCCGCAATCGCTTTGCGGGAAAGGGCAAAGTCCTTAGGAGTGGACCTCGAAAATCTGCCGCAGCACATTGCCATCATCATGGATGGCAACGGACGCTGGGCTAAAGCACGCGGCTTTGCTCGCCTTCTTGGGCACCGCGAAGGCTATCGCGCCTTACGAGGCATCTTGCTCGCGGCGAGCGAACTTGGAGTTCGCTACCTCACCGTTTACGCGTTTTCCGTTGAGAACTGGCGTCGCCCGCAGGACGAAGTGATGGGGTTGATGAAGCTCATTGAGCAAGCAGCGCGCGATGAACTTCGACTCATGCACCAGAACAACGTTCGGGTGAACATCACGGGCAGAGTTCATGAAGTCCCAGAGACCCTTCAGCGCGCACTTCGCGAGGGAATGGAAACAACGTCAAAGAACACCGGCATCACCTTCACCTTGGCCGTGAACTACGGCGGACGAGCCGAAATCACTGACGCGGTTAAGGCGATCGTTCAAAGCGGCACGCCAGCGGAGGAGATCACCGAAGAGATGATTTCCGATCACCTTTACAACCCGCACCAGCCAGATCCGGACCTCATGGTGCGAACGGCCGGAGAAATGCGCTGGAGCAACTTCCTGATCTGGCAGTCCGCCTACACCGAGCTGGTGGTGAGCGATGTGTCATGGCCCGACTTTAAGCCGGACCATTTGATCGAAGCAGTGAAGACCTACCAAGCTCGAGTTCGCAAGTTCGGCGCGGTCGTGGAATAGTCAGGTCAGTCGCAGCGCCAGTACCAAGTGTTGTCGTAAGCAGCGCTGGAACCCGTAGCTTCTCCAGAACGCTTGCCTGCGACGTTCACGCGGATTTCGTCGAACTGCCCTGGCGAGTTTGCCGCCTTCGCATGGCTGTCCATATAAATCACGCTTCCGCCAGTTGAGCTCCACTTTCGGAAGTACCCGCAGTCGTAGCCGTACCGCGTGCAGTCTGGGTCGTTCTTGGCCTCGAAGAAAGGCATCATTTCAAGCCGGATGAACCGCGTTTCGGCGGGAAACTCAACGGAAGTCTCGTTCACAACCTGGTTATAGTCGTAGGTGAAGTTGTTTCCAGAGGACTCGCCAGCAACCACGGTGTGGACACACTTGCCAAACCGGTACGACGAGCCGTAGGCCGCGTGATACGTTGGGTACGAGCCACCCGCCGCGAGCAAGCCTGGGTCGGATGCCAAGTACGGCCCACCGGCATCGAGCGGGCTTCGGAAGATCTCCTGGTTCTTGGTGTAGGGCAAAAGCAGCAGCTCGGTTCCCTTGTGTCCGACCTGTCCGCTCGGTGGCTCGGAGTTGTACGCGTAGAAAATCGGCATCGTATCGTCGTTGTCGCTGAGATACAGCTTGTTGGCGATGCCGATCTGCTTGGCGTTACTTAGGTCCGCGGTCTTTTTGGCGGCTTCCTTTGCTTGCGCGAAGACGGGAAACAGAATCGCCGCGAGAATCGCGATGATGGCAATGACGACGAGGAGTTCAATGAGCGTGAACGCAGCTTTCATGGTTTTTCCGGACGCGAATCACCTCCGCTGACTGCGAAAGCGATTGGCGCTCCGGCGGCAAAAGCCGTCCATCGTTCCATCGTTCACCGCAATCCCTCCGCCGGTACTAACCGGATCAGGTTCCTAGGGTCATCTGGAAATCTTCCAGAACTCTCAGCCTTGAGGCTCCCCTTGCAGGTAAATCTTGTCCAATCACATTCTACGCTAACTAGATGTTAACAATCTTAGGAACCAAGAATTGCGTTTCGCGAAGGTCAGTTCCGTTTTCCAAAACTGACTTGAGATTGGTCAGATAGAAGGTCCAGCCTTGGACACAGCCAAAGGCCCACTCGGCCCGCTTCGATTCGTCTTCGTGGCTTTGCGTTTGCACGACCTCAACGCAGGTCCGAGTGAGTTCTTCGGAAAAGCGCACACGCACGGTGCAATCCGGGCCAAACGTAAAGGCAAGTTCTTCACCCGACACAACGTTGGTGAACTGGCCTTCCTCGCGCGTTCCTTCAAGCCAAGTCCACTCGTAGTTCCAGCCAACTTCGGTGACGACGTCCTGAGGCTGTACTTCCCCATCTTTCGTGTGAAAGGCATCTAGGAACCACTTGCCGATCTCGTCGGGCACCGTCCAAGCCCGGAAGACATCCTCGCGGGTTCGGGCAATAAGGATTCGAAGGGTGAAGCTATCGAATGTCATGATGCCAGCGCCGCGATCACGGCGTCGCCGTATTCCCGAGTCGTGGCCGTGCCGCCAAGGTCCCCGGTCATCACTTTGCCATCTCCGAGGACCTTTAGAACGGCGTTGGAAATGTTCGTCGCCTTCTCATGCTCTCCTATGTGTCGGAGCAGCAGAACCGCGCTGAGGAGGAGGGCAGTTGGATTTGCGATTCCCTTTCCGGCGATGTCAGGCGCCGAACCATGAACGGCTTCGAAGACCGCATAGTGCTCGCCAATATTGGCTCCGGGGGCGAGACCCAGTCCGCCGACCAGACCGGCGCAAAGATCGCTGACGATATCCCCGTAAAGGTTCTCCGTGACCAAGACGTCGAACTGTTCCGGCCGCGTCACGAGCTGCATGCAGCAGTTGTCGACAATGATGTCGTCGGCAATGATGTCGGGGTACTCGTTCGCCATCAAGTAGAACTCCTCAAGGAACATCCCGTCGGTGAGCTTCATGATGTTCGCCTTGTGGACGGCGGTGATCCGCTTTCGGCCCTGCGCCTTCACCATTTCGAATGCGTAGCGGAAGATTCGTTTGCAACCGGGTCGGGTGATGACCTTGACGGCTTGGGCGATGTCTCGGTGAGGCTGGAACTCGATGCCTGCGTACAGGTCTTCGGTGTTTTCTCGAACGATGATCAAGTCAATCTTCGTATCTTCAAAGTGGCCTTTCAGGTTTGGAATCGTAATCGAAGGTCGAACGTTTGCAAACAGATCGAGGGCTTTGCGGAGCGCGACGTTTGCGCTGACGTGTCCCTTACCAACCGGGGTCGCCGTTGGACCTTTTAGAGCAATCCCAAGTTCGCGGATTGCCTGGATGGTTTCTTCTGGCATGGCCGGAAGACCTCGGTCCAGAGCAGGTTGTCCGGCTTCAAGTTCCACCCATTCCGGCTCAAACCCGGCGGCGGCCAAAATGCGCCGCACTTCGGCGGAAATCTCCGGTCCGATGCCATCTCCGGAAATCATGCCGATGCGTCTATTTGCCATATCTCAGATTGTGAACAATTCAAGGTCCCATTAAGGGAAACGTGAAGGAAAAATGAACGTTTGAAGAGAAGATGAAGAAAGGAATCTTGGTTGCTCTGCCGCTCATCGCGGCCACGAGTGCGCATGGTCAGGCTTTTCCGGGCGTTCCCCTTCCGCCAAGTTTCCACACGCAAACTCCGGTCAACCTCACCGAGATGAACTACCAACGGAACTGGGCAGGAAAGGCTCGCTTCCGAAGTGGCACCACCTTCAATCAATTCCAATTTGGTCCGCTGACCCGCACCAGCTTCAGCACCTATCCAACTTGCCAAAATCTCGGACCAAACTTCGGTCCCGGATCGGGCGGAAACCTATTTGGCCGTGGGCAGTTGTTTGGCAACGGCGCTCGTTACGGCTACTACCACTACAACACCAACTGGAACGACAGCTGGTTCTTCTTCTCGTTCTATGAGTTCAGCCCGACGGTGACGTATTCCATCCAGCCATCGCCTTGGTACCTCTATCCCTCCCTACCTCCATACGTGAACGCCCGGTACGTGCAAGTTGGCACCCCTCTCTTTACGCAGTGGTCGGGCAGCCCATACAGCTACGGCGACCAGCGACGCTTAGACCTCGCAGTCGATGACATCATCGCTATCTTCCGCACGGGAGACCGCGATCTCATCGAAGAGCTGATGCCACGCCGCGATGGGGTGGATATCATGCTGAACGGTCAGTACGCGTATACCGTGAACCCGCAGAACTTCGAGAGCTTGTTCTTAGACGGCGTTCTCAACGTCCGGACTCAGGGCTACCAGATTGAGCGACTCGAATTCTATGGCGACACGGCCCGAGTCCGCGCACGGCATCAGTACCTTGACCCATGGGGCGTTACGAACGTCAACCACCACGAGTACCTGCTGGTGCAGGAGCGCAGAAACTACGTGATTCGCCAGTTTGGCGTGTCGCGCTGAACCCGAAATGTGAGATAGTCAAGGCATGACCGTTGCGTTAGCCCTGATGCTCATCGTTGCGCCGAAGCCCCTCGCCCCCGACTTTGACAGCATTGTCGTAGAGCGAGTTGCCACTGGGTACCAGTTCACCGAAGGCTGCGTCTGGACCCCAGCCGGCACGCTGGTTTTCTCGGACATTCCGGCGAACAAGATTTACGAATGGAAGCCCGGTAGCGAGCCGACGGTGCTGCATGAGCCATCTGGAAACGCCAACGGCAACCTGATTGGCCGAAACGGAAAGCTGGTTTCTTGCTTGCACGGAGGACGCTCCGTCGTTTCTTGGAGCAAGAAGGGCAAGTCGGTAGATCTCGCTACGAAATTTGAGGGCAAGCAGTTGAACAGCCCGAACGACGTTGCTTACGGCCCGCAGAAATCGCTTTACTTCACCGATCCTCCTTACGGCATCAATCCAAAGGACAGCGCAATCGGCTTCGCCGGGGTCTATCGAATCACCGGCTCCGGCAAAGTCACGCTGCAAGAGAAAGGGATGAACCGGCCGAACGGGATCGCGTTCTCGCCCGACATGAAGGTCGCTTACGTTAGCGACACCGCGAACCGAAACATTTTGAAATTCAGCGTCGACCGAAAGGGCGATTTTTACGACGGTAAGGAATTCGCAAAGCTGAATTACCCGGACGGCATGCGCGTGGATTCCGAAGGAAATGTCTACTGCACGGCAAACGGTGGCGTCCACGTCTTCTCGCCCGCCGGCGAAAAGCTTGGGATGATCAAAGTGCCCGAGAATCCGACCAACTGCGCTTTTGGCGAAAAGGACATGAAGACCTTGTTCATCACCGCCCAGAAGTCCGTTTATAAGTGCGCGGTTCCCATTCGCGGCAAGGCCTAAGGCCATTCCAACTGGTACTCTGGTAAGCGCGTATGAAGCTCCACGAGTACCAGTCCAAAGAACTGCTGACCAAGTACGGCGTCCCGGTTCCCCGCGGTGAAGTCACCTCGGATGCAACCCAGGCTCGCGAGATCGCCGAGCAATTCGGCGGCAAGGTCGTCGTCAAGGCCCAGGTCCTTATGGGTGGCCGCGGTAAGGCAGGCGGAGTCAAGCTGTTTAGCTCGTCTGACGAAGCCGGCGCATTCACGGCCGAACTCATTGGCAAGCGTTTGATCAGCATCCAGAACCCGGCCGGAATGGTCGTCGAAAAGGTCCTCGTTGCCGAGCTGATCGACATCGCCGAAGAATATTACGTCGCCGTTCTCCTCGACCGAAACATCCAGAAGAGCATCGTCATGATCTCGAAGGAAGGCGGCATGGAGATCGAAGAGGTTGCCGAAAAGCACCCAGACGCCATCGTTAAGATGCCGATCGATCCAAAGTGGGGCGTTAGCGACTACGACATCCGAAACGCCGTCGCACAGGCAAACATCCCGAAGCCTGCGCGTAGCCAGATGGCTCAGATGATCAAGAAGCTCGTGAAGGCTTACCAAGAAAGCGACGCCGAGATGATCGAGATCAACCCTTGCGCGCTTACGCCAGAAGGCAAGCTTCTCGCCGCGGACGCCAAGGTGAGCATCGACGACAACAGCTTGTTCCGACACGCCGACTACCGAGCGACTTCGCACGATAGCGCCGAAGATCCGATTGAAGCCGAAGCCAGCAAGCGAGGCGTTGCCTACGTTCGACTCGGCGGGGAAATCGGAATCATGGGCAACGGTGCGGGACTCGTTATGCAGAGCATTGACGAGATTTCTGCCGCTGGCGGAAAAGCCGCAAACTTCCTGGACGTGGGCGGTGGCGCTCAGGCCGACCGAGTCAAGAGCTGCATGGAAGTCATCCTGATGGATCCAAACGTCAAGGGCATCTTCCTGAACATCTTCGGCGGAATCACTCGCGTTGACGAAGTTGCAAAGGGCGTTCTCGATGCCTTCGCGCAGATCGATGTTAAGGTCCCAGTCGTCGCCCGAATCGAAGGCACGGCAGTCGAAGAAGGCCGAAAGATCCTCGAAGGCACGCAGATCATTCCGGCGCAGACGGTTCAAGAAGCCGCCAAGCTGATCGTCGAACTGGCTAACGCCTAAGCCGAAACTTCAAAACAGTTTCGAGCCGTTTCCCACAATCGCACCCGCGCCAACCGCGCGGGTGTTTTTGTTTTTAGGCGGTCGAAGATCGCTAGAGACACATTTTCCGAAGTCGTGACCTTCCCTGCCAGCTCGGGCACATCAAGGTCTAGGTTTCGGTGGTCGTACCGATCGAGAATTTCGGTCTCCACCGCCTGATCCAACTCGCCCAAATCACAAATAAAGCCCGAAGCGGGGTCAGGTGTGCCTGCAACGGTGACCTCAAGCACGTAGTTGTGGCCGTGGCCATTCACGTGGTTGCACTTTCCGTAGAGCGCGACATTCTCGGTGTCGGGCAGTTGAGCGCTGTTCAGCCGGTGGGCCGCCGCAAATTCATAAACCCGCGTGAGGGTGACTTCAGTGTTCATGGGGTCAAGTTCTCCGTACAGGGTCGGCATCTCTTCGAGTCGCAAATGGGAAAGTCGGACGGAAACCGATTCGTCTTCGCCCGGCGTCCGGCTCACCGCCAGGTTTCCGTGTGCATCGCACAATCGGCGTTTCAAATCGAGCAATAGGTTCTCCACCGAAGGTGCTCGGTCTGAAAACTCAGGCACTTCGTCGTTGATGCTTCGTTGGTCAAAAACCGCTTTGACTTTTGTCTTCAATAAGTCATCAACACGTTTGATATTGACGAGCATTCCGTCAACTTCCCCAACCGGCCCAACAACCTCCACGTCGAGGACGTAGTTGTGCCCGTGGGAGAACGGAGAGGCGATCGGACCGAAAAGCGTGCGATTCTCTTCTGGCGTGAGATCAGCGCGCCAATAGCGATGCCCGCTAGAGAACGTGATTCGGCGGGTCATGCGGACGGTGCGATTCATCGTTAGTCTCCCTTTACGTACGGCTCGGCAAGCGCGGCCGGCGCAACGGTCCCACGGCCGACCACGACCAGGACGGTCAGCGCGACCAGGTAAGGCAGCGCAATGAGCAACTGGTACGGCGCATGCACACCGGCGGCTTGAAGCGTGAACTGCAAGCTCTCCGCGAAACCGATCAGCAACGCGGCTGCCAGCACCCACATTGGCTTCCAGCGACCAAAGGTCACCATGGCGATCGCGACGAAACCGCGTCCGGCGGTCATGTTTTCCGCAAATGAACCGGAAATCCCCAAAGCCAAGTAAGCCCCGGCGAACCCAGCAAAAACGCCGCTACAAGCGACACCGATGAATCGAAGCCGAGAAACGGAAAATCCGGCTGCTTCCGCCGCTTTCGGATACTCACCGGTGGCGCGCAAGGCAAGACCCAGCGAAGACTTCCCGAGCACCCAAGTTAGGCCGATAGCGGCCACAAGCAAGAGGAGCTCAACCGCGTCAATCCGGCCGAGGAACGGCGGCAGTTTGGTGACGCTGAGCAGGGTTCCGCTCTTGCCAAACTGCGTACGGTAGATCGTCCCGGTAACGCCGAGTGCCAGCAGATTGATCGCCGTGCCGACTACAACCTGGTCGATGCCGCGTCGAATCGTGAACCAGCCGAAAATCAGGGCAAGCAATAGTGCGGCCGTGATTCCCGCGACTAACCCAATCCACGGCGAACCCGTGCTTTGCGCGGCGAGCATGGCAAAGAAAGCTCCTGCCAGCATGCTGCCTTCAAGCCCGATGTAGATGACCCCAGACTTCTGCCCGATGGTCTCCCCCGTTGCCGCGAGGGCGACAGGGGTCGCGTATTGGAGGATCAGGATGGGGTCGATTCGGTTTCCTCCTCTGGTTTGGGCCGGACCTTCTTGAGTCCGGAGAGACCGACGTAGGCCAGTACGGCTGTCGCCTGAATCACGTAGACAATCGTTGTTCCGGCGGGAGTGAATCGGGCAAGGTTCTCGGTTCCGGCAAAGAGAGCGCCGAAGAAGAATGCCGCTCCGGCGGTGAGCATCGGATTAAGGCCACCAAGCAGCGCGACGGGAATGCCTAGGAACCCCCACTGCTGCGGGAAGGTGGTGCCAAGTTGGCCGACGAGGCCGAGATACTCGACGCCTCCCGCCAAGCCACACATGGCACCCGAGAGCGCCATTGAGGAAAGCTGTACTTTGCCGGGATCGATGTAGTTCACCCGCGCAACCTTGGGGTTGTCGCCGACCAGCCGAAGCCGGTACCCCATGACGGTGCGATAGAGGAAAACCGTTAGTAGAACCGCCATGACCACCGCGAGCACGGTTCCCCAATGAACATCCGTTTGGCGATCGAACCGGGCAAGCATCAGCGATTCCGGCAACAGGTCGGACTGCGGGACTTGGCGCTTTTGCTCCTGCAACGGTCCGCTCACCGCGTAGCCCAGCAACTGAATCGCAATGAAGTTCAGGAGGATAGTGCTGATGACCACTTCAACCCCACGGCGGACGTAGAGCCAACCAGCAAACCAAGCCCAAATCGCGCCACCAACGGCGCAGCCACCAAGGATCAGAACGCTCCCGCCCGGCATCCCCGTGGCATTCGCGCCGATGAGCGCCTTACCGATCGCGGCTCCGAAAATGGCCCCCACCACGAACTGGCCTTCCCCGCCGATGTTATAGACCCCGGCTCGCCACGCGATCACCATTCCGAGTCCGGTCAAAAGAAGCGGGGTCATCTTCACTGCCGATCTGGACCAAGCAAAC
This sequence comes from bacterium, assembly GCA_027485645.1. Taxonomy (GTDB): domain Bacteria; phylum Armatimonadota; class Fimbriimonadia; order Fimbriimonadales; family Fimbriimonadaceae; genus Fimbriimonas. Next base: position 201,589 of record JAIXQR010000007.1, on the reverse strand, counting down.
TTGTCTGCAAACGCGCCTTCAAAGATCAACTTGACGCTATCGACGATAGGAAGCTGGAACGCCGCGAGGGTGAGGATCAGGACAACGATCAGCCCGGCGAGCATGAGTCCGAACCTGAGGAATCCGTTCATACCTTCGCTCCAAACAGGGATTCTGCTCCGGCATCTTCAATTAGCTCGCCTCGCGAGAGGAACATCACGCGGTCCGCGAGGGCATAAATCTCATCGAGGTCGGTTGAGAACAGGGCAACCGCTGCCCCGCCGTCTCGCGCTTCAAGAATCTTCGAATGGACGTATTCCGTTGCGCGAATATCGAGGCCGCGGGTTGGGTTTACGACGACAAGCAAGTCCGGCTGTTCGTCGAGCGCCCGACTCACAACAACCTTTTGTTGGTTCCCACCGCTTAGGCCAGCAACGCGATCGGCTGGACTGTTTGCCTTTACGGAGAAGCGCTTGACCAGCATCTTCGACCACTCGTGCAGCTTTGCAAACCTGAGGAATGGCCCACTGCGCAGCTCCGGCTTACGATGCCCGGTAATCAGGAGGTTCTCTTCGATCGACATCCCCATCGCCAGGCCGTCGTGCTGGCGGTCTTGTGGAACGTAGGCAATTCTTGCCTTCGCGGGATCCATCGCTCCGGATTCAAAGAGCAATGAGCCGATGACCTTGCGTATCCCGACAAGCGCTTCCGCAAGTTCGAGCTGACCGTTGCCATCCACTCCACCCAACCCTAAAATCTCGCCACGCTGGATCTGAAAATTGACGTTGCGTACGGCTGTCTCGCCCCGGTCGCCGAGCACGGACACATCAACCGCCATGACACCGCGCTTCAAGTTGGACTCCATTCGTTTGGGCAGCGGGGCTGGCAACTCTCCGACCATCCATTCGGCGAGCGTACGTTCGGTCACATCGGCAATTGGGGCGGAGGCGATCCATTTGCCTCTTCGCAACACGGTCACCCGATCGGCAACGCTAAGGACTTCCGAAAGCTTGTGGGCAATGAGAACGACCACGTGGCCATCGTCGCGAAGTTGCCGCAAAACTCGAAACAGGTCCGACACCTCGTCGGGGGATAGCACCGCAGTCGGCTCGTCAAAAATAATAACGCGGGCATTTCCACCGAGGGCCTTCAGGATCTCTACCCTTTGCTGTGCTCCGACCGAAAGTGAGCTGACTTTGCGTCCGGGCTCCATTTCCCAGCCCAAACGAGCGGCGGCGGCGAGGGAAGGCTGAGAACGCTCTGTTACGTTTGAGGCTCCAACCAGTCCCGGAAGGCGAGACATGGCGAAATTTTCGGCAATTGAAAACTCCGAAACCAACGTGAAGTGTTGGTGGATCATTTCGATCCCGGTTCTCTTGCAATCGAACGGGCGGCCCACCGGTACGGGTTCTCCATCCAGCTTGACGGAACCCGAGTCAGGCACGACGAAGCCGGAAAGGATCCCCATGAGGGTTGACTTTCCGGCTCCATTTTCGCCGAGAACGGCGTGAATCTCTCCCGGTCGGAAACTGGCGCTGACGTTATCGAGCGCAGTCAGCGATCCGAAACGTTTGACGATGTTTTCGACATGCAGTCCTGGGTTGGCAGTCATGTCCACTTGGCCGCGCCTCTCGAACGAGGCGCGTCCTTTATATAACGTAGGTTAGAACTCGTCTTTCGGCACAACGAGCTTGCCGGTTCGAATATTTTCCTTGGTCTCATCCAAGAGCTTGATGAGGTCGGCTGGAACCTTCGACTTGTACTCCGGTTTGATTTCGAAGTCGATCGTGCCCGAATCCATGCCAACGAGAACGATCTCGCCCTTGAAGGTCTTTTCTTTCACCGCTTTCGCAAGCTGGAGGAAGGCGGGTTTAGCAACGATGAAGGCAGACGCGACAACTCCCTTCTCCGAGTTCTGGTTCAGGTTCGAACCAAGGGCGTTGACTCCCTTTTCTGCGCAAGCGTCAAACACGCCCTTTGCGGCCGCGTTGGCCTGGTGGATGACGAAGTCCGCCTTTTGGGCAATGATGCTTTCGGTCAGCTGCTTGGCCTTGGCGATGTCGTTCTCGACACCGAAGTAAACCGGCGGGAGAACCTTGATGTTCGGATTAGCGGCTTTTGCACCGGCTTCGTAAGCCTTCAGGGTCGAGTTGATGCTTGGAATGTCCAGAACGGCGACGGAGCCAATGACGCCCGTCTTGCTCTGCTTTGCGGCCAACATTCCGGCAAGGTAGAAACTCTGCTCGAGATAGAATCGGAAAGCGCCGACGTTCGATGCCGTCTTTCCGCCGGAGCTGGAGATGAAAATGGTGTCCTTAAAGTCTGGGCCCACCGCCGCCATCGGCTCGTTGTATTCATAGCCGTGGCCGAAAACAAGGTTGTAGCCTTTCTGCGCGTACGATCGCAGCGCATCCTTTGCGTTTGTAGGCGGGACTTCCTGGTTGTCCACGGTTGCGGACATGTCGGACTTGATGCCGTTCAACGCCTCATAAGCCATGCTGTTCCAGCCGGAGTCGTTGACTGAGCCCAGGGTCAAGAGGGCAACCTTAAACTCGCCGCCCGAAGTGGCCTCGGCTTCCTTCGTTTCCGTCTTGGCCGTATCGCCCGTCGAGCCACAACCAACGATCACTGCAAGGGCTAATGCCCACAAAACTTTGGACTTCATCATTATTCGCACTATACGGGATTCCGTAAAAAATCGTTAACTGAGGTTACATCCACAGCTTCTTTGAACCGATGGGATTGAGCTTGATCTCGGCCCAGCGGCGCGGATACTTCGGACTGCCTTCTGAGACTTTTCGGTAGACCGGGAAGAGTCGCGTGATGTCGGTTCCTGGTAGGACCCGATCGATAATCTTCTCCAATTTCAAGCCAAGCAGATCGACCGGCATTCGCTGAATCGCGTCCATGTCGGTGCTCGTGCGCATGGGCAGCACCAGGCCGCCAATCTCGCACGGGGCGGCGCTGATTTCTAGTTGGATAGGTAGCGGAGCTACGGCACGTCCGGTCACGACGCCAAAGGCTTCGCGCACGCCCCATTCCTCGGCCCGGTATTGAATCGGCATCAGGTTCGGTACCGCGTTCTCTTTCAGAAAACCGAGCATTTTGCCGTTCGAATCCACCGCCGTCAGCTGAAGGTCAGGACGCGCAACCGCCAACGGCCAGGCCGGGAAGCCCGGACCGGTGCCGATGTCGAGCACGTCGGCCCCATTCGGAATGAGATCGTGGAAAAGTAGCGAGTCCAAAAAGTGCCGAATGTAGCACTCATCTCGCGCCACGCGGGTGAGGTTCATCACCGCGTTCGTTTCGTACAAGGCGTCCTCGAAGCGTTCAAAGGCCTCGAACTGCTCGTTAGAGAGCTCGAGGCCGATGCTCGCGAGGCCAGTGGCAAAAGCCTCGCGGTTCAAAAGTTTGCGAGCCTCACTTGTTTAAGTAAGCCTCGACCACTTTCACCGACGACGTGTATTCCTTGTCGCCGACTTTCAGAACGATGCGGTAGTCACCGGCAACCGGCAAGCGGTTCAGGCGTCCGTTCCAGGTCACAACGTTCAGACCCGCGTTGTTTGTGACGCCGCGCAGTTCGGTGGTTTCGACTCCGGCCGGGTCTGTGATCGTGATCGTCACATTGCCCTTCGGTGCCGATTTCAACCAGTAGAAAATGCGCGTTCCCGGCTGGGAGTTGTTAACGGCAAAGCCGTTCTCGCCAGCCCACTGGGTTCCGCTGACTCGGCCAAGAAGTAGCACATCCTGCGGTCGGAAGACCGCAACATCCTTCTCCATTTCTTTGGTCGTCAGCTGCTCAAGGCCACTGACATCGACCGTCCAGATCGATCGACCATGCGTCGCAATGACGAGATCAAGCTCGACGGGGTGGACGAGAAGATCGTGCACGGCCACGGTTGGGAAGTTGCCGCTGCGGAAGCGGGTCCAGTTTTCGCCTCGGTTAAGCGAAACGTAAAGGGACATCTCCGTACCAAGATACAGAAGCTCGGGGTTCTTTTCCCCTTCTCGAATCACGTAGGTCGAATCGTTGCTGGGCAGCCCGTTGTTCAACTTCTTCCAGGTCTTGCCGAAGTCTTCGGTCACGTAGACGTACGGATTGAAGTCGTTCGATCGGTGTCCGTCAAAGGTTGCGTAGGCTCGGCCTGCCGCCCACTTAGAAGCGATAACTCGCGAGCACCAAACCTCTGCAGGAAGTCCCGGGATGTTCGGGGTCAGGTTGGTCCAGGTCTTGCCGTCGTCCTGAGTCAGCTGAACGAGGCCGTCGTCCGTTCCAACGTAGATCGTGCCGGCTTTGAGCGGCGATTCACCGATCGTGACGATGGTGCAGTGCTGCTCGGCGCCGGTGTTTTCCGGCGTGACGCTGTTCTTTCCGGGCGAAAGCTTCGCCGGATTGTTGGTCGTGAGGTCGGGAGAAATCTCTTCCCAGTTGTCGCCGCGATTGACGCTCTTGAACAGCTTGTTGCCGCCAAAGTAGAGGGTCTTCGCGTTGTGCGCACTAATTGCGAACGGGGTGTTCCAGTTGAACCGGAGACCCTGTCCACGGGGTCGAATCGAGCGGTTTGCGCCCGTTACCAAGTCGGTTCGGTACGCCGCGCCGCCTTGGCTTTCGGAGTACACGGTTCGCCAGTCGGTTGGATCGACGAGGTTGTAGAAGCCGTCGCCGCCGCCCAGAGGGACGCTGTGGAAGTACTGGATGTTGCCGTACGCCGTTTGCGTTGGCATGCCCCAGTTCGAGTTGTCTTGCAATCCGCCGTACACCCAGTACGGGCGCCGCATATCAACGCCGATCGCATAGAACTGGCCAATTGCCATTCCGTTCAAGTGCCGCCAAGTTTTTCCTTGGTCACGAGATTCAAATGCACCGCCGTCCGTTCCGGAGATCAAGTGCTTTGGATCCGCTGGGTTGATCCACAGAACGTGCCAGTCCGGGTGGACGTTGGTGTTCTGCTGCTTGAAAGTCTTGCCTCGATCTTCTGACTTTGAGAGCTCGACACCAGGGAGATAAATCAGATCCGGGTTCTGCACGTCGTATCGCGGCATGCTGAAGTAGAACGGACGCGGGTTTGTCGCGTTGACAAACTTAAACGACTTACCACCGTCTTCTGAAACGAAGATGCCGCCACCATTCATGCGAATAGCTCCACCCTCGGCGGTGCGCCCTTTCATTTCTTCCGCGCTTGGCTTGTATTCAATGCTAGCGACAACTTTGTTTGGATCGTTTCGATGGAAGCTTAGTCCCACTCGTCCCAGGTTCGAACGCGGAACGCCGCGATCGACTTTGCTCCAAACTTTGCCACCGTTCTCGGTTCGGTAGATGCCCGATCCAGGACCGCCGCTGGTGAAGTCGTAAGCCTTGCGCTCCCGCTGCCACATCGACGCGATAAGGTTGTCAGGGCTCTTTGGGTTCATGATTAGGTCGATACAGCCCGTCTTGTCGTCGACCTTGAGAATCAGCTGCCACGTTTCGCCACCGTTCATGGTTTTGTAAACGCCTCGCTCTGGGTTGCTTCCCCAGAGTCGTCCGAGGGCGGCGACGTACACGACATCGTCGTTTCGTGGATCGATCAGCACCTTGCTGATGTGCATGGTCTCTTTGAGGCCCATGTTCTTCCAGGTCTTACCGCCATCTTTGCTCTTGTAGACGCCATCGCCCCAAGCAACCGAGTTTCGGCTACTGGCCTCGCCGGTCCCGACCCAAACCACGTTCGGGTCCTTTTGCGACACGGCGGCCGCGCCGAGGGAGATCGTCCCTTCCTTGTCAAACACCGGCGAAAAGGTCAGTCCGCCGTTATCTGTACGAAACAGCCCGCCGCTTGCGCTCGCAACGTAGAAGAGCCGCGGTTCCTTTTCGTAAACAGCGATGTCGCTGATTCGGCCACCCATGGTGGTAGGACCGATGTTGCGAGGGGTGAGGGATTGCAGCCATGGCGAAAGGTCAGCCGGAGCCTGCGCTAGTGCCGCCGGGCAGATCGCCAAAAGCGCGCTAGACGCCGCGAGAAAGGTGCGGATTCGATTCATCGGAATGGAGGGACCATACCGCAACCAGCCCAAGATGTAAATAGATGATGTATTTAGCCTCACCGGTACACTCCGTTCATGGATTTTCGACTCACCGCCGAGCATGAACTGATCCGGGAAATGGCTTACAAGTTTGGACAGCAAGAAGTTGTGCCAGACGTCACCGCCCGAGATCGAGAGGCGAAATCAGATCGCGCCATGCTTGAGAAAATGGGAGCCGCCGGAATTCTCGGCGTCTCGATTCCAGAGGCTTACGGTGGCTCCGGAACGGACTACATTTCGTTAGGACTCGTTTGCGAAGAGCTAGAACGGGCCGATACCACCGCCCGCGTTGTGATGTCGGTCCACAGCGGCCTTCACGCGCTCACCTTGCTGCAATGGGGCACCGAGGAGCAGAAGCAGCGTTGGTTGCCCGGGCTTGCCAGCGGAAAGCTAATCGGAGCATTTGGTTTGACCGAGCCAAACGCCGGATCTGACGCGGCCAACATCGCGACAACCGCGGTGAAGGATGGAGACAGCTACGTGATCAACGGTCAGAAGACTTGGATTTCGCTTGCTGACTATGCCGACCAATTCCTCTTAATCACGAAACTGTCCAACACCGACGCGAAGGCCCCGTACGCGGCGTTCATCGTCGATCGCAACACGCCTGGATTCAGTAGCCGAGCGCTTCACGGAAAGCTCGGCGTCCGCGCCGGCAACACTGGCGAAATCTTCTTCGAGGACATGCGAATCCCCGCCGACTGCCGCATTGGCGAAGAAGGAGATGGCTTCAAAGTCGCGATGTCGGCACTCGATCACGGCCGCTACACCGTTGCCGCCGGCGCGGTCGGCATCATTACCGCTTGCCTTGATGCTTGCACCCGGTACGCGAAGGACCGAACCGTCCAGGGTGAGCCGATTGCGAAGAAGCAGCTGGTTCAGCAGATGATCGCCAGCATGGTGCAGGGCCGCGACATCGGGCGACTGCTTTACTACCAGGTCGGCTGGATGAAGAACGAGGGCCTTCGGCACACGCGCGAATGCAGCATGGCGAAGTGGACGAACTGCGAGCGTGCATTCGATGCCGCCAATAAAGCAGTCGAAATTCACGGTGCTTACGGCTTCATCGATGACTTCCCCGTTGAGCGGTACTTCCGAAACAGTCGAGGCGCGATGATTTACGAAGGCACCCACGAGATTCACACCCTGATGCAGGCGGAATACGAGTTGGGCTACCGAACGGACAAGCCTTTGGCCCGCACTTTGCCGACCTGGCCGAGCTAAAACCGTGCCGACCTTCCGGTTCTGGAAGCCCTACGGGGTTCTCTGTCAGTTCACCGATCCGGAAGGTCGCCCCACTTTGGCGGATTACGTCAACGAACCCAGCATTTACGCGGCGGGCCGGTTGGACTTTGACAGCGAAGGGTTGCTCATTCTCACGTCGGATGGTGCGCTGAATGCGCGACTTACAAGCCCGAAGTTTGCCCACGAAAAGACTTACTGGGTTCAGGTGGAGGGCATTCCCTCCGAAGCGCAACTACAGGAACTACGAACCGGGATCAACCTGAAAGACGGCCGGACGCGGCCAGCAAAAGCAAGACTCTTTGACCAAGCGCCCAAGCTTCCCGAGCGACCAGTTCCGATCCGCTTCCGGGCCAACATTCCAACCAGTTGGATTGAGCTGAAGATCACGGAAGGAAAAAATCGCCAAGTCCGCCGAATGACGGCGGCGGTGGGACTGCCCTGCCTTCGCCTTGTGCGGTGGGCCGTTGGGCCTATCGACCTAGAAAATTTGTGTCCCGGCGAACTTTCTGAATTGACCATCGTCGAAAGTGGCTTCTTTCCGAAGCGAAATTAGCAGAAATTCTAAATGAGTTGTATATTGGTTTGGCAACCTGTGATGTCTTCGCATTACCGGGGCTGGAAATTTTATGGCACGCATTTACCGCAACCAAAAGGGCTTCACGCTCATTGAGCTTCTTGTTGTTATCGCCATCATTGCCATCTTGGCGGCAATCCTCTTCCCCGTTTTCGCGCAGGCTAAGGAAGCCGCGAAGAAGACCCAAGACCTGAGCAACAACAAGCAGATTCTGCTTGCGACTCAGATGTACATGGGCGACTTTGACGACGTCTACCCGATGCTCCGAAACGGTCGGACCTTCTGGACCGCGAACGTCACCGGACCGCAGATCAACAGCGGCCACAACATGGTCAACCCTTACATCAAGAACAAGGCCATGTGGCGCTCGCCAAACGACACCATGGGCCGATGCGACGCAAGCGCAACGGGCTACTCTACGAATGAGAACCATGCCACCGGCGGCGTTGTCAGCTACGTCTTCACCTACCACAGCCCGGCTCGACCGTACGCGTTCGGACTATCCGGCTGGGACAGCACCGGCGCAACCGGCGCGGCGTCCAGCACGGCGGCGTCCCCTTCCCGCTCGGGAACTTCAGTCGGTAACGTTGGATCGACGATCTTCTTGATCCCAAGCTACGTTTCCTGGACCTACTGGAACGGTCTCATGCAGCACCGAAACGACCAGCGCGAGTACGCCTTCGCACCTGGAACTCCAGGCGTTGCCGGACACGCTCTGTGGCCGAAGGTCAACTCGATCCCAGGCGCTTGGTGCAACACCCAGGATGCGATTTCGCTCGGCAACTACGGCGGAAACACCAACTTCGGATTCGCAGACGGCCACAGCAAGTCGATGAACCGAAACAGCATCATGGACGCTCGATGGGCATCTAACCCGACTGACGCCATTGCGAACAACGCACGAAACCTGATCCACTGGGACGAGCGCTACAAGAACTGATGAACGAAAACGCGAAGAAAGCCGGACTGATTGCGATCATTGTGCTCGCCGTTGGCGCGGCGGCATTCAGCGCTTACAACATGAGCCAAGGCGACAAAATGGTCATCGACAACGTGACCAAGATGCCGGAAGGCCATAAGTCGGAAAAGGAGCTTGCGATTGAAGCACAAGCTCAAGCAGGCGCTTCGGCACCTGCGCCAGCCGGGGAGAAAGACCTGGGTGGCGACCTGACCGGCGCTGGCGGCGGAAAGGAATAAATCCAGCCCGCCTTGTGGCCCCCGATCCAAACGGATCGGGGGCCACTTTACTTTAGGGCCTCGGCCAGATCGGCTTTCGAAAGAATGAACCGTTCGTTCCCGCTTCCGACGCCGATGAGCCCATGAACTTCCGTTTCGGTAGTTTCGAAGGTCAGCCCGAGCAAATCATCATTCTTTTGCGGTGCGCCGGTAGCTAGCTCAAGAAGAACCGCGATTGGTAACTCTTCTTCCACGCGGCGACCCGCGAAGTCTTCGTCGATTCGGAGGGTGACTTCGTCTCCGATCAATTCAAGGTCAAGGGTGAACGGCGTGCTCTCACGAAAACCATTTAACAGCGCGACTTTGCGATCCATGGAGCGATTCTACGCATCCATACTTGGACATGCCGTCACTGAAAGTTGTGACCTACAACATCCGTCTCTCCGCTGGAAATGATGGTCCAAACTCCTGGCCATTCCGGGCAAAGGCGCTTTGCCAATACGTTGCGGATTTGAAGGCTGACATCATCGGCGTCCAAGAAGCCTTGCCCGATCAAGTTGAGGCTCTGAAGTTGGCGCTACCGGAGTACCGCCACATTGGCGTTGGTCGAGAGGACGGCCTTTCTCAGGGCGAGCATTGCTCGATCTATCTTCATCCGAACCTAACCGTGATGGCATCAGGGACTTTTTGGTTCTCGGACACTCCGACAATTCCCAACAGCCGCACTTGGGGCAACCGAATCACGCGAATCACTACGTGGGCAAGAGTGCGGAAAGACGATGCTGAATTCCTTGTTACCAACTCTCACCTTGACCACGAATCGGACGAGAGCCGACGGAGAAGCGTGCTGCAGCTTCAAGCATTTCTCTCCGAGTCCACGGCGCCCTTTTTAGCCCTTGGCGACTTTAACATGCCTCCTACCAGCCCAAATCTCAAGCCTCTGTTTGTAGCTGCAACCGACGCGCTGGCGGGAGTCGGACAAGGCGGAAAATCTACATTTCATGGCTGGGGTCCCGACGAGGGCACAAACCAGATTGACTTTATTTTTGCTTCGGAGGCCTTTGCACTCATAACGGCCGAGAGTCCACGCGTGCCTCACTCCGACCACTATCCCGTGATCGCGGCGTATGACTTGCTGGGTTAAATGCAGTGATGACGGTGAAGGATGCGATTCTCGACGGGCTGCGGTATGACCAGTGGGCGAACGACCTTTGGGACAAAACCTTGCTGGAATGGTCACACCCGCGTGCCAACCAAACTCGCGGTCACATGACCACAGCTAAGCGAATCTGGCTGGAGCGCATGACCGGACAAGAGCACGATGTTCGGGAGGTTGACCTCGACGCACGGTATGTCGCGTTTGTCGAAGCGACGGACTTGACGGAAGTTCTCGAGTACCAGAATCTGCGCGGGGATACCTTCCGACAGCCGCTCCATGAGATTCTGCGGCACGTCATATTCCACGGCCAATACCACCGGGGCCAGCTGCGGGCTTTGGCGGAGGAAGATGGAATTGAGTGGCCCGAGACCGACATGATCGCCTTCTTTCGCGCCCAGAAAGGATGAGCGCCTAGGGGCCGAGTAAAATTCCGCCGATGCCAAAGCTTATTCTTGTTCGACACGGTCAGTCCCTCTGGAATCTGGAAGACCGTTTTACCGGCTGGGTAGACGTTCCTTTGACCGCGAAAGGCCGCGAAGAAGCGACGGCCGCCGGATTGAAGCTGGCCGAGTACTCCATTGATGTTGCCTACACGAGCAACCTCGCGCGGGCTCAGAACACCCTGGCGCTCATCTTGGAATCCATGGGCAAGCAACTGCCCATCATCAAGGACGAAGCGCTGAACGAGCGCCACTACGGCGACCTGCAGGGTCTTAACAAGAAGCGAACCGCCGAGCAATATGGCGAAGAACAGGTTCATATCTGGCGACGAAGCTACAACGTTCCGCCGCCGAACGGCGAGAGCCTCGAAATGACCGCCGCGCGGACCCTGCCGTTCTTCGAGCGATGCATCCTCGGGGACATCGCCCAAGGCAAGGATGTCCTGGTTGTGGCTCACGGCAACAGCAACCGCAGCATCGTAATGAAGCTCGATAACCTGACTCAGGAAGAGGTCTTGAACCTGAACCTTGGCACGGCGGTTCCGGTCGTTTACGACCTCAGCAACGAGGGCGAAGTCCTCGGCAAAGAAATCCTCTAAAGGAGGTTGGCGGCGAACTTGCCGCTGAGCGTTACCATTGGCAGCCCGGCACCGGGCTGCACGCTCCCGCCGCAGTAGATCAAGTTCTTGATCTTTGGGTCTCGGTTCGCATGCGGGAGCATGCCTTTGAACGGGCGATGCTTCTCGTCCTCGCCATACAAGGAGCCGCGATAGTTTCCGTCCCGCTCGCGGAACGTCATTGGAGTTTGGATTCGCTCAAAGATAGGCTGGGATAGGTCCAGCCCAAACTTCTCTAGGACGGCGCGAGTTTGTCCTTTCGCGGTTTCCCGGAGAGTTGCCCAGTCCAAATGCGATTCTTCGGCTGGACAGGTGACGACGGCGAAGAAGTTGCTCGTGCCCGGCGGCGCGCCTTCTGGATCAAGTTCCGTTGTCTCGTTGACGTAAACGATCGGCTCGCCCGGAAACTTGCGCGCGTCATAAAGGTCCTCGAAGCTGCTCACGTAGCTTTTCGGAATGAAAAGTGAGTGATGCTTCAGATCTGGGAACGTCCTGGGTAGGCCGTAGTGCAGGGTGAAGTAGCTGAAGGACGGGGCGTTGCTTGAGGGGCTTCCAAGCATGCCTTGGACGGTGGTGCGATCAAGATTTGAGATTACGCTTTCGACCGCGATCTGTTCCCCACCTTCCATAATGGCCGCCGAAACTCGTCCGTTGGACACGTTGAGCCCGGTGACTTTGGCGTTAAAGCGGAACTCGACCCCAAGCTCGGTGGCCAGTTTGTAGAGTGCCGCAGGAATTTGGCCGACTCCACCGACGGGAAAATACACACCACCGGCGAGCATGAAATACGGAATGAAGAGCGCACCCGCGCCGGTGCCGTCTAGCGATTGACCGCTGTAGGAGGGAAAACCGTAGAAGAAAGCCCGTAAGAGTGGGCTCTCGAACCACTTGTCGATCTGCTGACGGTAGTTGCCTTGCAGGCTCATTCCGAGGCCCATCTTGATGAACTTCGGCGAGGCGAACTGCCACCAGCGGTCGATCGGGTGATCGAAGATGGTCTCGTGAACGAGCGGCACGATCTTATCGAAGCGCTCAAAGAGGGCTTTGAAGTTCTCTCCGTCCTTGGCTCCAAATGAGCTCACAAGGCGCTCAGACTCACTTCGATCGCCCGGAAGGTCAATTGGACTCTCCCCCTCGAAAAAGACGCGTGTAATGGGGTCTAGGCGGACAAACTGGAGGTAGTCCGACATCTTCCTTCCCGCCGCGCGGAAGACCGCATCGTAAATCTCCGGAAGAATGATGATGCTCGGGCCTGGGTCCAAGCGAAAGCCGTGGGTCGAGATGGATGCGGCTTTGCCGCCAGGAACGTCCCTCTGCTCTAGGACAAGGACATCGTGCCCTTTGAGGCGCGCATGGATAGCGGCGCTAAGCCCGCCTACTCCTGCCCCTAGAACAACGACTGACTGTCGCACGCTTAGCTTGCGCGGCCTTCTTCGACGCGGCTGAACCGCTGCTCTAAGTTATCAACTTGGTTGGCCAATCGATCCAGCAACAACTCAGGATCGCGGTTGGCGATGACTTCTTGCAGGCGACGAACCAGCAAAGTGCCGACGGCTCCGACCGCAATTCCAATGAACAATCCTGTTGCTACTCGACTCACGTTCATTTTGTACCTGAATAAACGAAAAGCCCCTCTCGGTTGTTCCACCGAGAGGGGCAAAGGTCCGAGCGATTATCGTCGGATGTCTACGATCACGCCGATGGTGCTACCACCTGCGGTTGCTCGAACGGTTGTTCGAGTGTTGATCGAGAGAGGCTTAGCCTGGAGGTTGAAGGTAGCGGTCGTCTGACCCGCTGGGACCGTAACCTTCAGCGTCGTCGGATAGACGGCGAAGAGGCTCGTGTTCAGCTGGATGTCAACCACAACTCCACCCGCCGGAGCCGGCGTTGCCAGTTCCACGGTTGCCAGTGCATTTCGCAATGGTCGCAGCTGGTTTGGCGAGATGGTGAATCCAAGCAGTCTCGTCGTGTTCACGGTGAGCGTTCGCGTGACCGTGATCTTTCCGAGGATTGCCGAGATCGTTACCGACGTTTCCGCCGCAACTGCTCGTGTGGTGATTGGGAAGGTTCCAATCTGCTCTCCAGCCGGAATGGTGATCGAGTTAGGAACGACCGCCGCTGCCGTGTTGGAGGATCGCGTGAAGACCACGAGACCACCAGCCGGTGCTGGGCTACCGATGTCGATCGTACCGACGGAGTTCTGCGTTCCACCGGTGACCGTTGTTGGGTCAAGGGTGAGACCGAAGTCTCCGGCGAGGACGTTTAGCGAGGCAGACCGAACGAGCGATCCTCGTCGAGCCTTGAATCCAACCGCTTCGCTGTTACCGAACACAACCGTGGTTGGGATGTCGAAGACCACCGAAGTCTGGCCTGGCTCGATCGTGACCGATGCAGGCACCGGTGCGATTGCTGGCTTAGCAGATTCGAGGTTGATCGTAACGCCGCCCTGAGGTGCTGGTGCACCGATGGTGACAGTTGCCTGTGCGGTTCCGCCGCCGAGGATCGACGTTGGGTTGATCGAGAATCCGGTCAGGTTGACCGCATCCACGAAGATCGTTCCGCTGGTTGGACTTCCAACCGCCGTTCCCGTCGAGGACAGGATGGTCGCGGTTGCGACTCGTTGCGTGTTCACCGCTTCGTACTTCGTATCCAGAAGGAACGTTGCCGAAGTTGTGTTCGCAGGGATTGGAAGGATCAGTTCTGCAACCTGTGGGGAGGCAGCGTCGGCTCGGAATCGGTATCCACCGGTTCCAGCGTTGAGCGTGACCTTGAGGTTGAAGGCTTCACCGGTTCGACCGCTGAACACGACCGTTCCAGCCGTCGTTGCGCCACCGGCAATTCGCGAAGGAGCGAAGGTGAGGCTAGACAAGGTGATTGGTCGGACGGTGATCGACTGAGTTCGACCCACTCCGAGGAGCGAGGCGGTCACGGTTGGGAATCGCGTTTGCGCAACTCCGAGCGTGTTGATCGTGAAGTTACCGGTCTGCTGTCCGGCTGGGATCGTTACAGTGGTAACGCCTGTGCCGAAGTTGATCAGGCTTGGGCTGTCGGTCAAGAGGTCAACGGTCACACCGCTTGCTGGTGCTGCCGCTGCCAAGGTCACTCGGCCGCTAACGGTGTTTCCACCAACCACGTCGGTTGGCGTGAGACCGAGCTGCTGAAGCCAAGGAATGACGTTCAGTCGAGCGATCTTGAAGCTACCAAGGTAGGTGGCTCGGACATCGACCGTCGCGTTCTGGTTCACCGGCTTGGAGAAGACAGGGAACGTCGCGGTGGTTTGGCCCGCAGGAATGTTGAACTGGAGCGTCGTTTGGTCGGCTCCGTTCGCAAACGAAGCAACCGCACTGTTGTTGAGCGTGACGGTGACGTCAGCTCCGCCAGCCGGTGCTGGGGCGCTGAGGGTGAAGGTTGCGATGCTGTTGGCACCGAGTCCACCAGGGATCGTGTTAGGCGTTAGGACGACCGAATCGGCCGAAGGGAACGCAACTCGTTGTCGAAGGACGTATCCATCTCGCTGATAGTTTGCAGTAACCGTTGGCAATGGTTGCGGAGCCTGACCATCTGGTGGTGGGAACGCAAGCGGATCAACGAACGGATAGCTCGGGTTGAGCGCTCCGTAAAGTACGCCGTTGACGCTGAATCCACCAGCGGCATCGCCGTTGGCCTTAAAGGCGAGAGGAGTGATCAGGCTAGCTGGTAGCGAAGAGCTCAGCTCATGGATCGTTGGAGTTCCGGTCGAGCTGAAGATGACATATCGTCGATAAGAATCCGTGTATCCACAGAGCCAAGAATCGCCGAATGCGTCCACGTACGGGCCGTACACGATGTCATCGAGAATTCCACCGAGATAGGAGGAGTACAAGAGGTTGGTCGCGGTGTTGTTAAGCACCATGTAGAAGCCTTCCGAAGTTGGCAACTGACCTGGCTCTGGGATCTCAATGTCGGGGTCCAAGGCGTCGGCCGAAACCGGAACCGAACCAATGACGTTCTCTACGGGCTCGTTTGGATCTGCTGGATCAGCGCCGTTGTTCTCTGGGAACCAAGCGTATGGGTGCAGGTTGCCGGTGATGTGAACATTTCCAGCAAGGTCAACGGCGATACCTGCAGGAAGCAAGTTAGCCGCGTCGCGTGCGCCGTTGGAAGTGCGCAGGTTCGTCGAGTACGAGATGGCAGAGCCATCGGAGTTGATCTTGGTAGCCACCATAACGAGGCTGTTAGTGAAGGTTTCACCAAACACGCCTCGGGTTCGAGGGTAGTTGAACGAGTTTGTTCGACCAACGATGTAGGCATTACCCTGAAGGTCGACAGCGATTGCCGAGCCAACATTGAAGGCAGCGCCTGTACTGTCGGTTCCGAATCCACCAATGATCTCCGCATTGTTTCCGCCAACAAGGACGGAGTAAAGCATCGTTCCAGACGAGTTGTACTTTCGTGCAAACAGGTCCGAGTTGCGCAGAAGTCTGCCGCCCTCAAACGCATTTGGCGTCGTCACAAAGACGGGGTTGATTGCGGTGTCGATGTTGCCATTGTTGATGACACCACCGCCAATGTACATACTGCCTTCCGCGTCGAGGACCGCACCACCGATGATGGTGGATCGGCTGTCGCTGAAGTAGCCAGAAGTTGCCGATTGAATCGCGAAGGCGGTTCCGTTGTACTGGTACCGAGCGAAGTAGCTCGTGTTGTTGTTCCAAGCGGTTGTGATGTTCGGGATATCGAACTCGTTGTTACCCGCGAGGATGAACTCGACCGGATCGCCAGCCACTGGGCTTTCCGAAGGCTTGATGCTGAATCCAGCCAGCTGGTCTTCGCCGTCGCCACCAAAGATGAGGGCTTGGGAAGGAAGCGGATCCAACAAGGTTCCCGCTTTCGCAAAGCGCATCACGAACATGTCGGATGGCCGTCGAACTTCATACGTCGGTCGTGGCTGCAAGCCGTTGTCGTTGATCGTCAAGGCAACGGAGTCTGTGGCTCGGTCACCAATGAAGGTCTTGCGCATGATGCCGTTTGGCAAAGCGGCTGCGTTAAGTGAGGTTACGAGAATATTGCCATCGCCGATTCCAGGGAAAGCTGAAAGTCCAGCCTGCATTTGCGCAGCAGTCGAGTTGAAGTTGAAAGCGCCAGCATCAGCGCCGAATTGCAACAAGAAGCTTCCGCCTGTTGGAATTGTGGTGGCTCTGTCCCAGAACGTGAACCATGTTCGGGGTGAAACGATTTCGAACACGCCACCAGTGAGGTTCGCGTTGTTAACCGTAATCTGACTGATTGGGTCAGGGAGGTTGATGTAGATCAGGTATGGAACCTGACCGATGTCGGCTGGGAGCGCAGCAGATCGCAGTTCGATGTTGCCGTTGAGCTCAGGAATCGCGTTGAGCGCGTTGAATACGTTCTGGCCGTTCGCGTTGAATGCCAATGGCACCGTGTCAACACCGTTGTAGCTCAGGGTGTAGAAGCCGGCAGTCGGAACCGTATCGTTTACCGCACGCAAAATCTGTGAGAAGTTCTGAATCGATTCGACTTCTCGATAGCGAGGTCGCATACCGGTGCTGTTGATCGACAACGTTCCGTTGAATGCGCGATTGAGCTCGACCTTATAAGTTGCTCCATCTGCAAGCGTGCCCGCACCGGCCTTCAGGGTGACAACCACGTTGCCAACGCCGAAGAATGGCTCAAGGAGGGCCTGAATGTCAGCAGGGCTCGCATTGAACGGAATCGGTCCAAAGGTGGTGCCCTGGTACGACATCGTGAAGGTGCCGCCAGTTGGAGCGCTCGCCGAAGTGAGCTCGATCAGCTGAATGTTATTTCGCGTGTTCGTTGGGAAGTTGAGCGAGCCCGTGATACCTGCAATCCAAACGTTGCCGAATGGATCAACGCCAATCCGCGTACCCTCATCGTCTCGGTTTCCACCGAAGAGAGCCGCATAGTCATGGCTGTAAGCGTCTCCCTGAAGCTTCGTCAGGTAGGCATCGTATCCGCCCTGAAGGTTGAAACCGTAAGGTCCGAAGATGGCTGGGAACTGAGAAGCTCGAGTCTTTCCAGTGAGGTAAACGCCGCCATCGATATCGGAGCTGACGGCTTGTACCGTGTCAGGACCGTTGTCGCCACCGTAGTAGCTACCGTAAATCAATGGGTCGATGATGAGCTTCTTGCTCGAATCGTAGCCTCCAAGTTTGAAGCCG
Source organism: bacterium (assembly GCA_027485645.1). GTDB lineage: Bacteria > Armatimonadota > Fimbriimonadia > Fimbriimonadales > Fimbriimonadaceae > Fimbriimonas. The sequence goes on along the minus strand of JAIXQR010000007.1, from coordinate 184,157 downwards.
ATCGAGTTGGAGGAGAGCTTGACGAACTTCGAAGCAACCGTCTTCTGCTTCCCGTTCACCATTTGGTAAGCCTTAAGGCCGACCATTTCCTTGGTGCCGAGGGAGGTTCCGATCGCGAGATCGCCCTTCGAAGTGACGGAAAGCGACTTAGCGCCGGTGAACTTCAGCTCGATTACCGAAGGATCGGTGTTTGGCGAAACTTCAATGTCGTACCGGGCGGCTCGGCCATCAACGTAGCTTCGGAGGTCGATACCCTTGTAAACGCCCTCAGATCGGACTTCGTTAAATCCGTTGGCTCGGGTGACCGATCCAGCATTCGTGATGTAGTCTCGGACGACATCCTTTCGGAATTCGCCCGCGACCTTTGCCTGGTTTCCACCCGCAAACTCCACCGCAACCGCATGTCCAGCCAGCTTGTCGGTTGGCTTAGCGGCCTTGTAGTCCAAGACAAACCCCTTCGAAGTGACCCAGTAGTCAATCTCGGAAGAGCGGAGCAAGAACTTGGCATTGGAATTCCACTGCCCGGCGTTTTCGATAAAGGAGAGCGGACGCTCATTCACTTTTCGATTGGCCTCAGACAAGTCCATGTCTTTACCCTTGGTTTGCGGGACCTGAGCGCCTCCCAGCGCCATGCCCACGAGTGAAAAAATTCCAAGCGCTACAGCACTCAGAACGCTAAATCTTTTTGATTTCAACAGCAAGTAAGCCACCTCTCGATCGGTTAACCCTCAGTTCGTCAGGCATCTGGTCCGCACGAAGCCGACCAAAAGCCCTACTAGTTGGACGTCAGTATAGATCACAAGACCCAAAAAGACAGTCCTAAGCCAACGTTTAGACGCGATATGAACGTCAAATGGTGCGAAGCGAGTGCACCTTAGCGCCCCATTTCGCGGATATTTACCAGGCAAAGGCGAATTGCCTCTAGCGGAGACATGCCTTCGTACGACTCATGCTCCACGATGTACCACTCGGTTCCCGCCACCGTTTCGCAGGCGTGGAAGACATCCATCCAAGGGATCATGCCTTCGCCGATCACCTTTGCGCCGTGCTCGCCGCTCCATTCTTTAAGGTGAGTCGATAGCCCTCGGCCGGGAAATTCGAGGATTGGCTGCACGGGGTCGGCGCCGGCCGACATGCCGTTTGCCGTGTCGTACTGCATCACGAAGTCATCCGGAGTGTTTTCGCCGAGGATCGTGTAAGACGACTTCCCTCCTTCGATGACAACCATGTCGGTGCCGTGCGCGTGGAAGCCGAGGCGGAATCCGTGCTCGCGAACCTTTGCGGTTAGATCAGAGAGCAATTTACTGGTCTCAAGCGTGTGCTCGGCCGTATCGTGCATCTCCATCGGCAAGCCTGGGATGATCAGGTTGCGGATGCCAAGAATCTTGTGAAACTCGATCGTCGCATCGAACTTGTCGGCGTCAAAGTTGCCTAGGCCAATGTGCGTCGAAGGTGCGGTGATTCCCGCCGCATCAAGCGTCGCCTTCAGGGTTTCGGCGGAATGTCCGAAGTAGCCCGCAAACTCGACGCCCTGATAGCCCATCTCGGCCACTTTGGCAATACTGCCCAGCAAATCCGCTTCGCAGTCTTGACGGATTGAATACAGTTGAACACCGACAGGAATTTTCATGTCGGGCCGCTTTTACCCTTTCGGCGGAACTTCCTACCAAGAGGTTTTCCGAGTTACCATGAGAATGTGCCGGAGCTGCCAGACGTGGAGCTATACGTCGCTCGAATCAGCGAGCGGGTCCTGAATCAGCCGATCCTTTCCTTTGGTTGCTTCAATCCGTTCGTGCTCCGTACGGTGACCCCAAAGCCGTCCGATCTTGTGGATCGAAAGATCGTCCGGGTGGAGAGGCTTGGCAAGCGAATTGTTTTGGTGACCGAGCCGGAAGCGTACGTGGTGATTCACCTCATGATCGCGGGTCGGTTTGAGTGGCATGCGCAAAAGCTTGCGAAACGACCGAACGGCAAGGTGCAGATTGCCGCAATCGAGTTTCCGACCGGAACGCTGGTTCTGCGAGAAATCGCGAACAAGAAACGGGCTTCGGTCGCAATCTATGGAAGCCAAGCCGAAGTTCAAGCCATCAACCCCGGAGGTTTTGAACCTTTGCGGGCAACCCTTTCAGAGTTTCGGAGTGCTCTGAGTCAGCAGAACCGGACCGTCAAAAGGGCCCTCACCGATCCAAGAACGATCAGCGGAATCGGCAACGCTTACTCCGACGAAATCCTCTTCTGGGCCCGGTTGTCACCGATGCGACAAACCCAAAAGCTGAGCGACTCAGAATGGGAACAGTTGTTTACCGCCACTCAGGAGACGCTATCGCGGTGGGCGGAGAAACTGGCCAGCGATTTTCCCGGGTTCCCCGTTCCCGCCCAAATCACCGCCTTCCGGCCAGATTTCGCCGTGCATGGTCGCTACGGACTCCCGTGTCCGGTTTGTGAATCTCCGGTCCAACGCATCGCTCACGAGGACAACGAGACCAATTACTGCGCCAAGTGCCAGAACGAGGGTCGGCTGCTTGCCGATCGTAGCTTGAGCCGGCTATTCAAAGCCGATTGGCCCAAGACGCTGGACGAACTCGCTCGAGAATGAGCGGTGAAGCGCTTGCTTTCAAGCCACGATTGACGAGCAACGCACCTTTCACCAACTCTCTTGGTAGCGAAAGGTCTTGCTGGAACAGTGCCTCTAGGCTAAGGCTCTCTATGTCTTCGTCCCGCGCAGGCCACATTTCGAACGGACCACCATCCCGCGAGTCGCCTCTACGGTGCCACAACCCACTGATCATTTGACCATCCCACTTGCCGTCGTAGTCATACGGAATCCCGACCCCTGACTGGGTCGGCTCGGTCGTCACCACATACACGCGAGTCAGGGTCACGCGTTCGCGGCGAGGTTGGAACTGGCCAGTGAGTTCGAACTCGCCGTCCTTGTCGACTCCGGTCCCAATGATCACGCAATCTGCAATCGTCAATTTCATGCGTTCCGAAATTCGATTTCCGTACTGGATTGACCAACCCATCCAAGGGCCGGAGAGTGAATTTAGGTCCAACATGATCTGTTCGTAACGCGCGGAAGAAACCCGCGTCTGTTTTGCCGTACTATCCGCATGATGACTCCACTGGCTTTTCTGGCCATTTACCAACAACGCCCGGGAGACGCCGTGGTTGCCCAACTAGAGGCCCAAAAGGCACCGGCATTGGATCAGACGAAACTTGACCAGCCGGAGTATCGGCAGCAATACGTGACGGAGCAAACGAGCTACCTCAATCGTCGCGCCGAACTTATTATGAACCTCGTTCGGGTGGACGCGAAGCATCCTCGCGCGGCAGAGTTCTTTGAAAACCGCTGGCAGCTTTTCCTTCCCACCGGAGACGTGTCGATGGCTGAGTTTCGGGTTCAAAAGCTCGCGGCAATCGACGGCTTCCTGCTAGAGAAACCGAGCGAGCCGTTCAAAGAGATCACGCTGGCCGCGCGACAGGAGATCTTGATCGAACAGCGCGATGGCACCGAGCTTGATCCGACCGAGCCAGCGCTCAATTTCTTGACCGACTACCCCAACAGCCCACGGGCGGCGCGCCTGCTCTTTGTCTCTGGGTTTGTCGCCGACCCGCCGCAGCGAAAGGTGGCTTATGCGAAGTTCCTAGAGAAATTCCCCAATCACCGAATGGTGCCCAGCGTAAAGGAATCGCTTGAACTGCTGAAGAACGTCGGGAAACCAGGGACGCTGGAGTTCGACGATGTGAGTTCTGGTCGAAAGGTCTCCCTCGCTTCCCTGGCCGGAAAGGTCGTCGTGGTCGACTTTTGGACCTCCTCCTGGAATGTCTATTTCAACGATCTGCCGGCGCTGAAGGAAACCTACGCACAGGTTGCTCCAAAGGGGGCCGAATTCATCGGCATCAACTTGGACCTGGGAGACGGCGCGGAACCGATCGCTGCGGTCAAAAAGCTGATCTCCGAAACGGGCATCCCCTGGCCGCAACAGTTCACCGGTAAGGGAATGAACGACGCCTTTCCCAAGAGCTTAAATGTGAAATCCCTTCCTTGCCGCTTGGTTTACGACAAGAAAGGGATGCTTCGAACGATCAATCCTTCAAATCTGCGCAGCACGCTCAACAAGCTGCTGGCAGAAAAGTGAGGACCTTAGTTTTGCTGGGCTGACTTCTTCTTGGCCAGGGCTTTGCCGATGAACTCGGTGATTCCTGGTCCTCGAAGTTGTCGCGCATCTGCGAGGATCTCGCCCGTATCGCCGTCGACGAGAAGGACGAACGGGATGCCGTCAACGTCGTATTGCTTGCCCAATGTGGTTTCCCAGAACTTGCCTTCGTAGATGTGCTTCCAGGACATGTTGTTTTTGGTCGCAAACTCTTTGACCTTGTCGCCTTGGTTGGCTTGGTCGAAGCTGATCCCGACAATTTCGAAACCTTGAGCGTTCCACTTCTCGTAGGCCGCTTTCACGTTCGGAAGTTCGGCGATGCAGGGTCCGCACCAAGTGGCCCAGAAGTCCAGCATGACCAGCTTGCCTTTGTAGTCTTCGGGGAACTTCAGGGTTTTTCCGTCAAGCGTCTTCGCTTCGAAGGTCAGGGCTTTCTGACCGATGGCGAGGTTGGGCGGTAGTGGAGCGACCGGCAACTTCTCCGGCGAGACCTCAAGAACGAGACTCTCGTCCTTGTAGTTCAACATGTATGTGGTCCCGGTAAAGTTGAAGGACCGGCCCACGTTTACTCGCTCCTTAAACGTGCTGATCGATCCGTTGCCATCTCGATCAATACCGAGAGACATTTCGGCAGATGGTTCGCCGGCGATGAATGTCGTGTACGGCTTGCCGTCAAGCGTAAAGTTGAGCTCATAACCAAAGTCTGGGTAGTAGAGCACGGTTTCCTTAAGGGCGGCGCGAGCAGGGTCCTGCGGATCGAACCGATAGAACTTGACTTCAACTGGCTCGGACTTTCCGATGTTGACCTTCGCGGCACCGAAGAAGATCGTCGAAGCTCCATTCTTTCGGGCTTCCCAAGACGCAGCCGGGTCGTTCGTCAGATCGGTGTCGCCGTTGGCATCAACGTAAAACTTGCCTGGCTTTCCGACCGGCTCATCAAGAATGTAGGCAAATGACTTCTTGCCAAGTTGAATGGAGCCGTACTTCGGGCTCTCCAGGCCGGCTGGCTTTGCCTTCAAATTTGGCTCGGCCGTGAACTTGGACTGAACGGGTCGATAGCCGCCAGCCTTTTCGGACGCTCCAGAAGCGATGAGTTTGAGCGCAACCGTATCGCCGGTGGCTGCGAGAACGAAAAGAGCCGTAGTTAGCATGGTCCCCGGGATTATAACGCAGGGGTCCGAATATCCCTAATCCAGCGATCGATCCTAAGCCGAATACTGGGATAGATCTTCCAATCGAATGAATTCGAGGGCAGATTCGTGCGTACATTCGAGGTCGACCTGCGGCGCGATACCAGCTTCAAACGCCTCTTGCCAGCGCAAAGCACAAAGGCACCATCGATCTCCCGGAAGAAGCCCAGGAAAGTCGTATTCCGGCCGCGGCGTACTGAGGTCATTCCCGGACGCCTTCGAGAAGGCGAGGAATCCTTGGGTCATGATCGCGCATACGGTGTGACTGCCCGAGTCTGCCGGACCGGTATCGCAACAGCCGTTGCGAAAGAATCCGGTCATTGGCCTCGTGCCACAGACGCCAAGCGGCCCGCCAAGTACATTCCGAGAGGGCCGCTTCATCTCTTAAGCCTAGCCGAACCAGCTGCGTGCTAGCTCGGGAATCCAGGAGCGGTTTTGATGATGTACGCCTGTCCCTGGTGGTATCCGGGGTGGTAAGCGAGTCGGGCAAAGGCACCGGTTCCGTTGATCACGGGTCCCAGCGCACTCACGATTTCCTTGGCTCGAATTTCGTCGGTCGGATTCTCGATGAGCGGCTGAATCATGGCGTTCCCGATCTCAAAGGCCTTTGCGACGAACTCCGGAGTCAGTTCCTCCGGCGCAAATGGAAACGGCTTGTCATTGACGCTACCGTCGGTCGCCGCCGCCTTCAATCGAAGCTGCAATTCATCGAGTTCGGCCCCGATGAGCTGTGATCCGAAGGAGACCTCAACGCCGGCCACGTGCACGGCAAGCTCTGCCAGCGTGAGCACGCCAGGGTGCAGGCGCCAGTTCAATTGCTCGTGGCTAAGGCCCTCTAGATCGCGAATCAGTCGCCCACGGACGAGGGACCAAGTTTCGGAGAAGTCAGACATTCTTCGCCTCCGCCTTCAGAAGTGCGCTAATGAAGTTGATCTGGCCTTCGTGGTAGGCCATGTTCCACAGCGGGTAGGTGAGGATGTCGGCCATGCTCCAGGGCGTCGGCATCGGTGATTCGATCGTCGCAGTCAGATCTTCTTCGCTGAGCGCTCGTGCAAACTCTGAAAGTCGAGCGAACTGGGCTCGAGTCGTGGCTTCAAGCTCGTCGAGTTCTACAATCGACTTTCGTTCGGTTAGCCACAGTTCCGTTTTCTCAGGGGACCACTCCAGTTTTCGGTCGGCATACATGCCCCAAAACTGATCGATCGCCGTCGCCACTTCCTGCAGCTGACACCGGACCGAGCGAGATTCGGAAGAGGCTTCCCAATCAAGTTTGTCTGCCGGAATGGCTCGTGCCGCAGCAAACAACTTATCTATCTGCGACTCCGTTTGATGGATCAAGAACTCAACGACTTTCATCCCCGTTAGTTTGCCCTGAATCACGATTCCTCTCAACGGTAACCTACACCGTGCCCGCAACCCGACCGGTCGTCTCCGCAGAAATCAGTCGGCGAAACCAGGTTCTGCTGAGCTTGTTCCTTTTCGGAGTCACTAGCACCTTCGGATTTTTGCAGCCATTTACACCGCTTTACCTTCAGAGCGCGGGGATGGATGCGGGACAGATCGGTTGGATTTTTGGCCTTGGGTCCGGAATCGGTCTGTTGGTTCAGCCTCTTTGGGGTCGATTGACGGACCGGATTGACTCGCGGCGTCCAATCATTATTCTGTCGGCCCTCGGGGCCGGAATCGCCTATCTCAGCTTCCATCTGGCCACTCTGCCCTGGCACTTCTTGGTGCTAATGGCCATCGGGAGCAATGGCTCGATCTATCTCAACTCGGCCGGAGGCACGCTCATCGGCAGGATGGTCAGTCGCGAGCGTGGTGGCGCGGCCTATGCCAACCTGCGCGTCTGGGGATCCGTCGGCTACATCATCGTTACGCTTGTTACGGGGCTACTCCTTACGCAATCGAGCTCGGGCTTTAATCGCGAGGCGCTCAACCGCGTTTATCAGGTCGGGCCGCTACTCTTCTTTGTGATCGCCGCGATTGCCTTGTGGATTCCGGACGAGAAAACGTCAAATTCCGAACCTGATGCACCGAAACGCGAGGTTCCAAAGGCGCCATTCCCGGAGAATCTCAAGTGGTTCTTGCTTTCGTATTTCCTGTACGTCTTTGCGCTTTACGGCGCGAGCAACTTTCTGAGCATCTACATGCGGCAAGTCGGCGGCTCGCCGATTTGGGTTACCGGAATGTTTGCCGCAGGGGTGGTTTGCGAGGTGATCGTGATGCGGTGGTCCGGGCGACTGTCGGACATCTACGGTCGCCGTCCGGTCCTCCTGATTACGTACGTTCTCCTCCCAATACGTCTCGCCTTTTACGCACTCGCCACGGCACCGCTTGGGGTTTTGGCCGTCCAGATTTTGCACGGCATCAACTTCGGAATCATGGGTGCCATTGCAGTTGCTCTGATCAACGACCTAGCCACAAATGACACCCGGGGCCAGGCTCAGGCTCGACTAGCGATGGTGACGGGATTTTCAAGTGCGACGGCACCGATTGTTCTTGGCAAGATTGTTGAGGCGTTCGGAATGAGCGCGATGTTTCTTTCCGCCGCGCTCATCGGGGTGAGCGGCGCGGTTGTGTTCTTCTACAAGGTGGAAGAAACTATCGGAGTACCAACCGTCGTACTGAAGTCATTGAAGTGGCTGGCGAACCCGCCCAACCGCCGGTAGCTTCCAGGTGATTCCGGGTATGACGCCAGAACAGGCGACAAACCATGGCAGAGACTCCCGAAAAACCCAGCGTCCTTCCCGAACTGCTCGCAATTGAGCCCGTCACCACCGAGCACGAGATCAACGGCTGGAAGTACTCCGTCACGGTAGGAACGCTGCCGCTTGACGACAACGCCGGAAAACCAGAAGCCGCCATTTTCTACACCGCCTACACCAAGGCTGGGTACGAGCCCGGCGAACGCCCGCTGATGTTCAGCTTTAACGGCGGGCCCGGTTCTTCCTCGGTTTGGCTCCACCTCGGCGCTTTGGGCCCGAAGCGAGTCAAGCTGGAACCGAAGGGGGACATGCCTTCCCCGCCGTTCGTGCTCGTTGACAACCCAGACACCTGGCTGGAGCATTGCGATTTGGTTTTCATCGATCCGGTTGGAACGGGATATAGCCGCGCGGAAGACGAAGAAAAGTCGAAGAAGTTTTGGAGCTTGAACGGGGACGTCGAATCCGTCGCCGAGTTCATTAGGCTGTATCTCACGCGGGCCAAGCGCTGGGCCTCACCGCTTTACATCGTTGGAGAGAGTTACGGAACCACCCGCGCGGCGGCCTTGAGTAGCTACTTGGTGAACCGCGGGATTGCCCTCAACGGCATCATCTTGGTCAGCAGCATTCTGAACTTCCAAACCGCAAGGTTCCACAAGGGCAACGATCTTCCGTACATCGTCTTTTTGCCAACTTATGCGGCAACCGCTTGGTACCACGGCGCTCTTACGGGCTTCAGTTCGCTAGAACAAGTGCTCAAGGAATCCGAAGAGTTTGCGCTTGGCGAATACACCCTCGCCCTTGCGCAGGGTGACCGGTTGACTTCTGAAGCGCGCAGCTCGGTCATCGCCAAACTGCGGCGACTCACGGGCTTGAGTGCGGAGTTCATCGACAACTCAGACATTCGGATCGAGATCCAGCGGTTCTGCAAAGAGCTTTTGCGAAACCAGAAGCGGACGGTCGGACGACTTGATAGTCGCTTCAAAGGCATTGATGAGCTGGCCGTAAACGAAAGCCCGCAACATGACCCTTCGATGTCCTCCATCGTGCCTCCGTACACCGCGACAATCAACGACTACCTCACCCGGACGCTCGGCTGGACGACGGACCTGCCGTATCACGTGTTCAATCCCGGAGAACTCTGGAAGCATTGGAGCTACGGCGACGCCAGCCAAGGTCACCCCGACACGAGCGAATCCCTGCGAGAGGCGATCTCCAAGAACCCGCACATGCGCATCTTGATCGCGTCCGGTTACTACGACCTCGCGACTCCGTACTTCGCGACGGAGTTCACGGTGGCCCATCTTGGCCTCGACGCCGCGCTTCGAAAGAACATTGAAACGCGGTACTACCAGGCCGGACACATGATGTACGTTCACGAGGGCTGCTTAAGCCAGCTCGCGCAGGATGTTGCCAGCTTTATTTTGCCGACAACTTCTTGACCTCGTTCATGATCTCATCGCTCGAAAGTCGCTTCGTGTAGTCCGGATTGGTATGCGCGAAGCGAATCATTCCTTTGGCGTCGATAAGGAACACGGCGGGGACGGGGAGCAGGTGATGCGTCTTGCCACTTCGCTTTTCAAGATCAAGCCCGTACTGGTTCTTGTACTTGTCGAAAGTGGTGTCGTCAAGACGAAATGCCACGCCGAATGCCGTTGCGGCCGCGCCGCTGGCATCTGACATCAATTTGTAGCCCGTTTGGTTCTTGGTAGCGGTTTCACCCAAGAAGCTCGGCTGGTCTGGAGTCAGGGCGACGATTTGGTATCCAGCCTTCGCAATGTCTTTCTCGACCTTTCCAATTTCGGCGAGATGACGGTTGCAGAAGGGGCACCAGCCACCGCGGTAGAAAATCAGCACCGTCGGCTTGCCGTTGAGGGACGTTTTGAGCGAGGTTGCTTTTCCGTCCATCGCCATCAGTTGAGCCTGCGGAGCCATCACGCCAACTTTGAGGGGCTTAACCAATGACGGGTTATTCGGCAGTTGAGCAGCGGCCATACAGCCGACGGAAAGACAGAGAGATGTGGTCAGCGCTTGGCTTGCAATCATGTGTTTCTGAACTCAGGATTACCGGCCATGGTTCTCAATTTCAATTAATTGCTTCCAATATCGCAACTTTATCCGTACCGGAAACAGATGACGCACATTCGGGTTGCAGACTTTGAGCGTGAAACGGAATAACGTGACTAGAGAACCTTGGAGTTCGGGACCTCATGCGATTAAAGAAATTTGGATTGGTTGCGTTGGCACTGTGCGCGCTCGCTTCGGCGGCAAAAGCGCAGTTCGTTTCCACGTATAGTTTTTCGCTCGATGAAGAGGTCACTCTGCAGTCGATGATCGTAATGGAATCGGGTGAAACTTCCGGCTCGCTTACTCTGCCGTTTTCGGCGAGCGGACCAGGATCCACCACCTGGACGAATGGTGGCTCCAGCCCAAACCATGACATTTCGTTCGTGCTCGGCATCGCAACCTTCGCGTCTGAAATCGAAGATCCACAGAAGCATGCCGTTCTGTTCATGAACGACGACGCCGCGGACTTTGCCGACAAAAATGTTTGGAGCACCCTCTCTCAAGACATCGAAGAGGAAGACCTGATCGCAAACATCGAGGCCGCAACGAACGGCCAGAGCCAGGAAGAAATCAATGGCGGACTCGAAGTGGTCAGCGCCTTTGGCTCGTACGCTAAGAACTTCCCGGCGACTCACAACTCGACCAAGAACGCATGGTTCACCCTTGGAGGTGGCTACAAAGTCGTGAGCTTCTCGACCGGAAAAATCATCGGCTCTGGGACCAGCACGAAGCCTTCCGCACCGGTACCAGAGCCTGCGAGCATGCTTGTGCTCGGCTTTGGTGGACTTGCCCTTCTCCGCCGTCGAACGGTTCGAAAGTAAGAACAAAGTTGGGTCCCCACGTGGGACCCATTTCTATATTAAGGATTCACGATCAGGTTTAAAACCTGAGAAATGCCGCCGTTGCTGAGGGTGATCGTCACCGGCGTCGGCACCAATACCGGCGAGGTGAAGACCCGAATGCTGCCGCGGCTCGCGTTAGACGGAATCAGGAACGAAGCCGCTGCGGGCGATGCCACCGCAGGATTGCTGCTCACGACCGCAATATTCTTCCCGACTCCACCAGCCGGACAGTTCAGCACGGCTTCGGCAAAGACCTTCGTGCCACCGACAACCGAAGAGGAACTCAAGTTCGCGGTAACGAGGTCGGATGAGAAGCAGAGCCGGGAGATGTACGCGTCAGTGCCGCCACCAGGCCCGTAGGTGTTCGACGTGCTGTTTGCCAGGCTTCCGGTGACGCCGCCTCCAAAGATGACGTCATTAAAGTCACCGAGCAAGCCCAGAGCATTCGCGGAAACCGAGGCGGAGTTAGCACCGGAAGTATGCAGATAGGTGCTAGAGAGCAAACTTGACGTAGCCGAGTTGATCCGGATGACGAACGGCATCGCAAAGCCAGAATTTGGCGCAACGTAGCTCTCCGAAGTCACGGGAAGATCGGTCGAGTTGGTCGAACCGAGAACGTAGAGGTTCCCACTGGCGTTTTGGACGAAGTCGAGGCCGGATTCATTCCCGGACCCGCCGAACAAAGTGCTCGAAATGACCGAACTCAGCGAGGCATTGAAGCGCGTGATTGCGATATCGGTTCCGCCGTTCCGAGTTCGATCATATGCATTCGCCGTGGTGACAAACTCGGGGTCTGTAACCGCTACCGGTGCGCCGACAGTTGATAAGACGGTCACCGCTCCCCCGCGGCTGATCCGAATTTTGCTCGGCTGATCTGCACCCGTTGTGCTGAGGACGGTTTCGGAAGTTATGACTCCATTCCGGCTCGTGGTTCCGGATCTCGTGTCGGATGCCATGCGGACAACAACCACTTCGTTATCTGTAGTCGGAGCTTGGAAAGTCTTGTTGTGACCTTGAGGGGTTACCGTGATCAGCGGACTTGTACTCACCGTTTGCGTACCGGCTAGGACATCCGGATTCTGCATCCGAAAGGCAACAAAGAAGCCGTCGGATTCGTTGCTTGAACAGATCGCAAATCCCTTTTCGCCACTCTGTCCCGTACCGCTGCCGCCGTAGTAGATTGAGGTGTCTAGGTTGTCCAGCGTTTTGCTGAAGACCATCACGTACCCCTCTCCGTTGCCAGTTCGGGTTCCGTTCACGTTGTTTACGCTCTTAACCGTGATGTTAGAACCCGTTCCTACATTTCCAGTTAGGCCAACCTTTCCGTCTGGGGCGACACAGATATCACCTAGTTCGTCATTGTTGCTACCACTCGCCCACGTACTCGATCGGATAGCACTGAGATCCGTGTTCAAACGTCCCAGCCACACGTCATTTGCTCCAGGCTTCGTTGCGATTGCGGCTGATCCATCACCCGAAGGGTCCGTCACGATTGGAAGCGGGTTTGTTGTGGCTCCGGACACACGACATGCAACGACCACGTTGTTCGTGATGTAGGCCAGCTTGACTTCAGACTCGTTCGCATCCCCGCCAAGGTAGGTGAGAGTGGTGAGGGTCAACGATGCGCCTCTAAGATTGGATTTAAACTTCGCTACGAAAGCATCGTCGCCATTTTTAATCGTATCGTAAGCACCAGTTGTGACAGGAAAATCGGCAGAGGGCGTGCTTCCAACGGCAAATATCGTGTCGCCAACAACTTCAAGTTCACCGATCGATTCATTTCCGCTTCCGCCCACGATGGCCGAGTTCACGGTGACCTGAGGATCGACCACGACAGGCTGAGTCGGATCGTAAGCGCCGAGTTGGAACCCAACGACCCCATGTGGTGAGACCACAAACCGCGACTTCACTTCAACGACTTTGCCCGCAATTTTCTGAAAAGCAAAGAGTCCTTGCTCTCGAATCGTGCCGACCGCAGTCTCGTATGTGAGCGAACCATCCGGCTGCACTCGAAGGTTCTGCGCACCCTTGTACTGCATTTGGAGATCAGATACTTTCGCTTTTGGTTGCAAAATAAGGTCGTACCGTGGTGCACCAGCATCTTGATAGTATCTGGCAGAAATACCGGGAGCAACCTGCTTTAGCGTCACTTCACTAAAGCTCTTAGCACCGGTAGCGCCTTTGTTCGCGTCTCCCCGCAAGTAGTTGGTAACAAAAGGCAGAGCCTCGCCATGTTCGGCTTCTGGAGCTCCGGTGGCAGCAAGAAACTCAACATCAACAACGTGGCCGACCGAACGTGATATTTGGGGCGCCCTATCGCTTTCGGCTTGGACCAGTTCGGTCCGATGAAAATCTAACCGAACTCCGCGGTCCGTAATCCAATAGTTGAGTCCGGGCTTTTGAAGTAGATACCGGACATTTGCTGGCCACTGGCCGCGGTTCTCTTGATAGGCAGAGTGCGAAATGTTCTCGGGTCGGTTCGTTAAACGGTTTATATCACTGGGGACTACAGAAATGGGGGTCAGAACGGCCAAGCCAAACATCGCTTTTAATGACGGCCGAACAGGATCAGTTTCGGAGTCACACTTTTAAGATTTGACCTAATACATCGCTGAACTAGTAATTTCACTTGTTCAAGAGCACATCAACAAAAAAGGGCCCGAAGCAAATGCTTCGGGCCCTTTGAATTTGCAACCTTAATCGTCGCTTTCGTCGGCGGCCATATCGGCCAGCGATGGGAACGCAAGTTCATCGTAAGATGCCTTGAGCTCGCCCTCTTCTGCCTCGACCAACGTGGTGAGCGACTGCTCGGCCCAGCTTGGACCGCGCTGAACGTCGACCGCGATGTCTCGGTACTGCTTGACGCCGGTACCCGCCGGGATCAACCGACCGATGATGACGTTCTCCTTCAGACCGACAAGCGTATCCTTCTTTCCTCGAACTGCTGCTTCCGTAAGGACGCGAGTGGTCTTCTGGAACGACGCTGCCGAAAGGAACGAGTCCGTTGCCAAGGAGGCTTCGGTGATTCCGAGGAGAATCCAGGTTGCGTTAGCTTCCTTAGGATCTCGCTCGACGTTCTCTCCGGTGATCGGGTCTTCGTAGCGAATCTTCGTGCCCTCGGCAATCATCTTGCGGACGGCTTCGTTGGCTCGCTGGAAGGTGAACCGGTCAACGATCTGACCTGGCAGGAACGGAGTATCTCCTGGTTCCTTAACCTGTCGCTTTCGCAGCATCTGGCGGATGATGACTTCAACGTGCTTGTCGTTGATGTCAACGCCCTGGCTCTTATAAACGCTCTGCAGGTTTTCGACAAAGTAGTCGTAAACCGCATTCGCGCCGGCGAGTTCTAGAACTTCGTGCGGATCTCGTGGACCGTAGGTGAGCGGGTCACCCTTAACCACACGAGCACCGGCCTTGACCGGAAGGTTGCCGCTTGGTGGGACCAAGATCGGATAAAGGATGTTGACCTTTTCGATCTCAAGCTTCTTTAGCGCCGACACGGCTTGCGTGGACAGCTTCTGACCCACGAGCTTCTGGAGAGCACCTTCGTACTCGCCGTACTCGTTCTGTGGCCAATTCTGCTCATCGGTGATGTACGCATCCTTGAGCGGTCCAACAACTGGAACCGTGGATTCGACAACAACGAATCGTCCAAAGCTCGATTCTTCGACCTTTCGAACCATTCCCGAGACTGGGCAGATAATCGCTTTACCTCGTGGCTGGCGTCGCGCTTCGAAGATTTCTTCGACACGGACGATACCGCTCGACTGACCCGTCCAAGAGTAGAAGAACGTCTTTCGGCTCTTCTCCCACATCTTTCGGGAGTCGTTGTCGGCTTTCTCGGCGGCCTTGAGGGCAGCCTTCGTGGCTCGTTCAACCTTTCGCTTCTGCTTTGGATCCTCAGGATCAACTTCCGCAGCCTCGATGGTAAGAGGAGCTTCCTTGCCCTTGAAGAGCGACTTGACGATGCTCTCCTGGGTTTCCAGCAACTTCGTTGGGTCGAACTGCTTCAGGTCCGTTTCCGTGGCCTGGGCAAAGTCTTCCATGAACTGTCGGATGAACTTACCGGTCTTGTACTGGTTCGTCTTAGCGATGGTGGCCGAACCGGCAACACCACCGGTGTGGAACGTTCGCATCGTAAGCTGCGTTCCAGGTTCACCGATCGACTGTGCAGCGATGATTCCGGTGGCAACTCCGACTTCAACCAGCTTGCCGGTCGAAAGGTCCGTTCCGTAGCAGTTGGAGCAGATGCCCTGGTGGAGTTCGCAGGTCAACGGCGAGCGGATGGTGACGCTGAGGTAACCGTGCTCGTCGTACTCGAAACCGTACTGTCGGTATCGCTCGACGATCGCTTCTCGATCGGCTTCCGTTTCGGCGCCGTTGTGCTCGACCACGAACTTGTTCTCAATCGCCTTGATTCGCTTTGCCGCGTCCTTGGTGATTGGAACCTGATATTCGGTGAGGTGGTCGCCGGTCTCTGGGTCGCGAATGATTTCGAGGGCGATTCGTCCGTGGATTCGCTCGTCGATCTCTTCCAGAGTCTGGCCCTGGTCAACGATTCGTCGTCCCTGGATTCCTTCGCTGGTGCCGCAGTCGATCGCCTTGACGATGACATCCTGAGCGACGTCGCAAAGACGTCGCGTAAGGTAACCAGCGTCAGCCGTTCGGAGAGCGGTGTCCGCCAGACCCTTACGGGCTCCGTGGGTAGTCACGAAGTATTCCAGCATGTTCAGTCCCTTGTGGAACGAACTCTTAACCGGAAGCTCGTAAATCGTTTCGTTGAACTGGTTCAACATCAAGCCGCGCATTCCAGCGAGCTGGGCGAGCTGTTTGATCGAACCACGAGCACCGGAGACGGTGATGATGTTCAACGGGTTGAACTGCTTAAGACCGTTAACGATTTCCTTACCAACGAGGTCGTACGTTTCCTGCCAGAGCGCGGTCAGCTGTCGCGTCATCTCGTTATACGAAAGCATGCCGCGTCGGTACTGGTTCGTAATCTGGTTCGACTTCGAGTCGGCGGTGCCGATCATCTCTTCTCGTCGTGCCGGCGGATCCATGTCCGTGATGGCAACCGAGATTCCGTAAGCCGTGGCCCACTTGAATCCGAGATCCTTGATGTCGTCAAGCAACTTGATTGTCGCACCGTAGCCGGCAACCCGGTTACAGTCGAGAATCAGAGTCGCAAGCGCCTTCTTGCCGAGTTCAACGTTCAGATACTCGTCGGAGTGGCGAAGCGGGTACGGAAGCTTTCCGTGGACCAGCAACTGGCCCGGGGTTACCGTTCGGATAACCGTTTCGAACTCTTGCTCGTAAGCAACCAGTTCTTCCGATTCGTCGCCGTCCTCGTTCACAACGGTGTGCTTGTAGTACTCAACACCGGTTTCGGTGTCTCGGAAAGCAACCTCTTCCGCTGGTCGGAAGATCGGGCGCTTCAGGCGAACGTGGACAAGCTCGTTGATTGGAAGTCGCGTCTCGATGCCAGGTGCCACCATCAGGTACAGCACTTCGTCCGGACCGCTGTAGATCGGAGGTGCTGGATTGACCGTTGGGTCTTCCTTGTGGAGTCGAACCTGCTCTTCCAACTTCGCGCGGCCTTCGATGGACATGAAGGTGACCGCGTAGTTGCCGAGAACGATGTCCTGCATCGGCGCACACGTTGGTCGTCCGTCCGAAGGGGTGAAGAGGTTCTGGCTCGAGAGCATCAGAACTCGGGCTTCGGCCTGAGCTTCCGTGCTAAGCGGAATGTGGACGGCCATCTGGTCACCGTCAAAGTCCGCGTTGTACATGTTACAAACGAGCGGGTGAACCTGGATCGCCTTTCCGTCAACGAGGATTGGCTCAAACGCCTGGATACCAAGTCGGTGAAGGGTCGGAGCACGGTTCAGAAGAATCGGGTGCTCGCGAATCACTTCCTCCAGTCCGTCCCAAACGGCTGGGTGCATTCGGTCGATCATTCGCTTCGCCGTCTTAATGTTCTGGGTGATCTTCTTTTCAACCAGAGACTTCATGACGAACGGCTTGAAGAGCTCGAGGGCCATTTCCTTCGGAAGGCCAGCTTGGTGCAGCTTCAAGTGCGGACCGACGACGATAACGGATCGACCGGAGTAGTCGACTCGCTTACCGAGAAGGTTCTTTCGGAATCGACCTTCCTTACCCTTGAGCATGTCGCTCAAAGACTTCAGAGGTCGCTGGTTGCTACCAACGACGGGTCGGGCACGGCGGCCGTTATCGATCAACGCGTCGACGGCTTCTTGAAGAAGTCGCTTTTCGTGGTTGATGATGCTTTCTGGCGCGTGAATCTCGATGATCTTCTTCAACCGGTTGTTTCGGTTGATGATTCGTCGATAAAGATCGTTAAGGTCGGAAGTCGCGAATCGGCCACCGTCGAGCTGGACCATTGGTCGAAGCTCAGGCGAGATGACTGGAACGGTGTCCAGGATCATCCACTCGGGTCGGCTCTTCGAAGAAATCAGGGCTTCCGTGACTTCCAGTCGCTTGATCGCACGAGCTCGCTTCTGGCTCGTGGTCATAACGACATCCTGTCGAAGCGATCGAGCGAGCATTTCGAGGTCGATGCGGGTGAGGAGTTCCTTCACCGCTTCGGCGCCGATGTTGGCGCGAACCAAGCTGCCCAGGTTGTGACCAAGCTGGTCGCCAACGCTGTAGAGCAACTTGCTGACCGCTCGATACTTGTCTTCATCGATCAGCTGGTTCTTTTCGAGCTTGCCGAGAATTTCCACCGCGATGTCGAGATCCTTCAGTCGGTCGTCGGCATCTCGGTACTCCGCTCGAATTCGGTCGTTGACCGCCTTCGCTCGCTCGCGAGCGTACATTTCGTCGTACTCCTCGCGGTTGTTGTTCAAGTCTTCGGCGAAGCGGTCGAGGGAGTCCTCTTCCAGCTTTCGCATATCTTCCTGGATTCGTCGCTTTTCAATTTCAACCGCGATTCGAATCTGAGGGAGCATTTCGGCGATCTGCTCCGTGTCGATATCGATGATGATAAAGCTCGCGAAGTAGATGACCTTTTCGAGGAGTCGCGGAGAGATGTCCAGCAGGAGGGACAGAGGCGAAGGAACGCCCTTCAGGTACCAAATGTGGCAGACCGGGGCAGCAAGGGACACATGGCCCATGCGCTCTCGGCGGACTTTGCTGCGGGTAACTTCGACGCCGCATCGTTCGCAAACGACGCCGCGGAATTTAATTTTCTTGTACTTACCGCAAGAACATTCCCAGTCCTTTGTTGGACCGAAAATTTTCTCGCAGAACAAGCCGTCTCGCTCTGGCTTGAACGTGCGGTAGTTGATAGTTTCTGGTTTTTTTACTTCGCCGTGCGACCAAGAGACAATGTCTGTCGGAGCGGCGATACCGATGCGGATCTTGTCAAAAAGACTAACGTCTGCCATTGCGTTCGCTCGAAATCCAAATCAAAACTGCCGTACCGAACCGCAACGAACCGAAAGGTTGAACGCGTTACAGTTGGCGAGCAAAATGACCGGAACGTATAAGATACCGCCTCACTTTGCTATTAAGCAAGCCAATATCTCGACTTCGTGCAATTTATGAACACAAATGGAAAAGCCCTTGCCTTCCGCGGATGGAGGGCAAGGGCAATCGGCGACTTTCTTAGTTGAAGAAGCCGACGGTTCGCGCCAGGCGCATGTCGTCGGTGTTGCCACCGGACAGTTCGTCGAGGTCCTTGAGCGGCAGTTCCTTGTTGTTCGCGTCCTCGACCGATACCTTCAGACCCAAAGATCGAAGTTCGTTGACGAGAATCTTGAACGATTCTGGAATGCCCGGTTCGGCGATGGTTTCGCCCTTCACGATGCTTTCGTACGCTTTGACGCGGCCGTTGACATCGTCCGACTTGATCGTGAGAAGTTCCTGGAGGGTGTACGCCGCGCCATAAGCTTCGAGCGCCCACACTTCCATTTCTCCAAATCGCTGTCCACCGAACTGAGCTTTACCACCGAGCGGCTGCTGCGTGACGAGCGAGTATGGTCCGATCGAACGAGCGTGAATCTTCTCGTCGACCAAGTGCTCGAGCTTCAGCATGTAGATCATTCCGACCGTGATCGCGTTCGGGAAGGTTTCTCCCGAAAGTCCGTCACGAAGAATGCTCTTACAGGTCTTCGGATCGATACCGGCGCGCTGGAAGACGTTCTTCTCGATTCGCTCCATGAGGTTTGCGTAGATTTCGTCCGAAGCAGCGAATGCGGCTTCTCCAATTTCGTCCTCGGGCTGTTCTGGAACGAAGGTGTCCAGGTCGATTTCGCTCAGTTCACCAAGCGACTTAACCGGGGTTCCACCAACGATTCGTGAAACGCGCTCGAGGCCGTTCACGCCGAGCTTTCGCAAGCGAAGCTCAACCTTTTCCAGCATCTGAAGGAACGTATCGTCCTTCTCGAACTTGATGTCCAGCAAGAGTTCCGCATTCACGTAAGCCGCTAGAGCCTGTCCGCGCATGTAGTTCGCAAGTCGGTCCATTTCGCCGAGGATTTCTTTCTCGGATGCGCCTTCGAAGGCTGGGCACTTGTACTCGATTCCAAGGTGCTTTCCAACGTAACCCAAGTGGGTTTCAAGGAGCTGTCCGATGTTCATTCGGCTAGGAACACCAAGCGGGTTCAACACGATGTCAACCGGCGTACCATCCGCAAGGAACGGCATGTCTTCGACCGGCAGAACGCGGGAGATAACTCCCTTGTTGCCGTGTCGTCCGGCCATCTTGTCACCGACCATCAGCTTTCGCTTCTGAGCAACATACACTTGGACGGTCATGTTCGTTCCGGCTGGCAACTCGTCTCCAGGAATTTGGAGGAGTGGCTCGTCGGTTCGATCGCAGACCAGTCGGTCGCGCTTCTTCGATTCCTTATAGATGTAGTTGATGCTCGGCGAGAGGTACTTATACCGGCTGAACACCATGACATCGACGATGATTCCCTTTTCGCCGTGTGGCAATCGGAGGGAGACGTCTCGGGTTTCTTCAGCCTTCTTACCGAAGATCGCGATGATGAGTCGCTCTTCAGCGGTCATTTCTACCTGTCCCTTCGGAGCAACCTTTCCAACAAGAATGTCTTCTGGTCGAACTTCAGCGCCGATTCGGATGATTCCGTTTTCGTCGAGGTCCTTCAGCGCATCTTCGCCAACGTTTGGAATGTCTCGGGTGATTTCTTCTGGCCCGAGCTTGGTGTCAACGGCTTCCGACTCGTGTCGCTCGATGTGGATCGACGTGTAAACGTCGTCCTTCACGAACCGCTCCGAGATCAGGATGGCGTCTTCATAGTTGTAGCCATTCCAAGGCGTAAACGCGACGAGAACGTTCTTTCCGAGCGCGAGTTCGCCCTTGTCAACGCAGGCGCCATCAGCAAGGGGATCCTTGTCGAGAACTCGCTGACCGAGGTCCACGATTGGTCGCTGGGTGAAACAAGTCGACTTGTTACTCTGCACGAGGTGCATCAGCGGATAGGTGTCCAGCTGACCTTCGTCGGTTCGCACGCGAATTTCCTGAGCGGAAACGTACTCAACGATTCCTCCGCGCTTGGCGATAACTGCCGCGCCGGAGTCAACGGCAGCAACTCGCTCATATCCGGTGCCAACAAGTGGCTTCTCGGATCGGAGACAAGGAACTGCTTGTCGTTGCATGTTCGCGCCCATCAGAGCACGGTTAGCGTCGTCGTTCTCAAGGAACGGAATCAACGCCGTGGCAACCGAGATGATCTGCGTCGGAGCAACGTCCATGAGCTCAATCTGCTCACGTCGGACGATTGGGTAGGACGCACCACCAACTTCTGCACCAGCAACTCGAACCTGAATTCGCTCGGAAATGATCTTCGCGTATTCGTCAAGTACAACGTCAGCCGGAGCAACGAACTGACCCGTTTCTTCCTGTGCGGTCAAGTAAATGATTTCGTCGCTAACCGTTCCGTCCTTAACGATTCGGTACGGCGTCATGATGAAGCCGAATTCGTCAACTCGAGCTCGGCTCGTGAGCTGGCTGATCAGACCGATGTTCGGACCTTCTGGGGTTTCGATCGGGCAGATTCGACCGTAGTGCGAACGGTGGACGTCACGGACTTCCAGCTTGGCGCTGGTTCGCTGCAAACCACCAGGTCCAAGGGAGGACAAACGTCGCTTGTTCGTGATTTCGGAAAGCGGGTTCGTCTGGTCCATAAACGTGGACAGCTGGTTGGATGAGAAGAAGCTCTTGATCGACGCAGAGACCGGCTTAACCGAAAGGATGATTCCCGGCAGCAAGTTCTCTTGGTCGGTCGAAGTCATTCGCTCTCGAGCAACCTTTTCCATTCGGACAAAGCCGAGTCGGAGCTGGCTCTGGAGAAGTTCTCCAACCGAGCGGACTCGCTTGTTTCGAAGGTCATCGATGTCGTCTCGTTCCGATTCTCGTCGGACGTACGGCACCATGGCCTTCAGAATCGCGGCGAGGTCGTCGCAAGTCAGGTTTCGAATGCTCAGCGGGATCTTGAGACCCAGCTTCTGGTTCAAGAATCGTCGTCCGACCTTTCCGAGGTCGTATCGCTTGATATCGAAGAACAGACCGTAGATCAGCTGCTTCGCGGCTTCTTCGTTCGCTGCTTCACCTGGTCGAAGTCGCTTGTAGATATCAAGGACGGCTTCTCGGGCTCCGCTGGTTGGGTCGGCATCAATCGTAGCTTCGGCGAGCGAGTTCGTGTACCGAACCTTCAGGCTTGGCAACTGCATCGCTTCGATTCGCTTGGCCGTGGTCGCGTCGATTCTCTCTCCGCGCTTCACCAAAAGCTCGCCGTTGTCGTACAAGTCTTCGTGAGGTCGGCATCCGATCAGCTTTTCCTGATCTGGATTTTCGAGAACGATGTCGTCGGTGAAGAATCGAACGAGGTCTTCGTTGTTCGCGAAAGGCTGCTCAACCTTAGTTTCAAACTGCTGCTGCTCAGGAGTGAGTGCATTCAGCAATTCCTGGGTGAAGATCGTGCCTACTTCAACCAGAACTTCTCCGGTCGAGGTGTCTACAACCGACTCGGCGATTCGCTTGCCTACCGATTCGGAGAGCTTGGCAGTGATTCGTCCGCGGCCCTTTTCGAAGTAGTAAAGTGCCTTGATCATCTGAGTCAAAGGCAGCTTCTTGGTTTGGCTGATCTGCGTTCGAACCACGTTGTTCGCATCGCTGTCAACTTCCAGCCAAGGGCCTTCGTTTGGAATGACTCGAGCGGAGACAACGACTTGCATCGAGCTGTCCACGCCTTCTTCGAAGTACAGACCTGGCGATCGGCTCAGCTGAGAAACGATGACTCGCTCTCGGCCGTTGATGACAAAAGTTCCTTTGTCGGTCATCAGCGGAAGGTCGCCAAGATAGACCTCCGATTCGATGATGTCTCGTTCTTTTCCGCCAAAGCGAACAATTGCCTTGATCGGAGCTTCAAACGTCATGTCGCGATCTCGACATTCCTGAAGCGAGTACTTAGGTTCTCCAAGGGAGAAGCTGACCAACTCGATAAAGTTGGTCATGGTGAAGTCGTAAATAGGACTGAAAGTTTCGAACAGCTCAGGAAGTCCCTCTTCCAGAAACCACTTGTAAGAGTTAAGCTGGAGTTCGATCAGGTTGGGGACATCAATAAAGCGTCCAATTCGCTTGCTGGAAGGTGAAATGACTCGCATAGGAATCGGGAGCGCACGGAGGCGAACATGCATACTACCGGGATTTCGCCCGGTAGCGCAACGGTTAGGACCCGATTTTTGGATTAGCGCAAGCGCTGCTCGACGGTTTCGGAAGGAAGCACGACCGATCGGCTCACCAAGTTATCGACCGCGATCGACTGCTGGTGGACAAGACTTCTGAGCTCGGCAATTTCATGGCGCAAAGCAAGAATTTCCTGACTGGATTGTCGATTCTGATCTCCGCCGTGAATGAGCTCAGCCATTCTCTGCTGGTGCTTCGTAAGAATCGCGACCACCGGAATCAGCAGCGCGAGAATCGGGATCATGATGGCTACATTTTCGACAGGAAACATGGCTCCGACGATTATAAGTCATGAACTAGCCCCTCTGGGACTTTAGATTCGACCTGCGGCAATCGCTTCTGGCAAAGTGAACCGATTCTCGTAAAGTGCCTTCCCAACGATCACTCCTTCTGGCGCTGGAGTGAGCTGACGAAGTCCCGAGATATCGGACAATTCCGCCACTCCGCCTGAAGCAATGACTGGCGAAGACACTCCGTTGAGGAACCGCTGCATGAGTTCAAAATTCGGTCCCTGCAATGCCCCGTCCGTCGCGATGTCGGTGACAATGAATCGCGTCGCTCCATAGGTTTCGAGCTCCTGCGCAAACTCAATCAGGTCCGCAGTGGATGTCTCCAGCCAACCGCCGACGGCCACCTTTCCGTCCCGCGCATCAAGGCCGCAAACAACCGATTGCCCAAGCTTCAGCGCTTCCTTCGCAAACTCAGGATCGCGAACGAGGGCCGAGCCGAGAATGACCCGGGAAACTCCGGCCGCCAGCGCCGCCTCGAGATGCTCAGAAGATGTAATCCCGCCACCAAGTTCGATCTTTACGTTCACCTGGGAGGCGATCTTGCGGATTACTTCCAGATTCTTCGGCTGCCCCGCTTTCGCCCCGTCAAGGTCGACCACGTGTAACCACTCCGCCCCGCCATCCACAAAGAACTGAGCCGTTGCGACGGGGTCGTCGGAGTATTTCGTAACCTGGCCGTAATCGCCCTGGAAGAGCCGAACGCAATTTCCATCGATCAAGTCGATGGCTGG
This sequence comes from bacterium, assembly GCA_027485645.1. Classification (GTDB taxonomy): domain Bacteria; phylum Armatimonadota; class Fimbriimonadia; order Fimbriimonadales; family Fimbriimonadaceae; genus Fimbriimonas. The sequence goes on along the minus strand of JAIXQR010000007.1, from coordinate 160,447 downwards.
AAGAATTAGCAACGAAGAAAGTTCTCCAATATTCGAATCCCAACTGAACCGCTTTTTTCTGGGTGGAACTGCGTACCTTGCACGTTCTCCCGCCGAACCGCCGCGGTAAACGGCTCCCCGTGAAAGGCGATTGCCGTCACGTTGTCCGGACTTTCACACTTGGCAACCAGCGAGTGAACAAAGTAGACCTGCTCCCCGGCTCGGATGCCCTCAAACAACGGAGTTGGCTGGGGAAAATCCAGCGCGCTCCAACCCATGTGCGGGATCTTGATCCCGTCATGTTTGGGCAAAAATTGAATCTGGCCCGGAATAAGCCCCAAGCCCTCGTGGTGCCCAAACTCCTCGCTGGCATCAAAAAGAAGTTGCATTCCCAAACAGATTCCCAAGATCGGAACCCCGTCTGACGCTAAGCCACGGATGCTGTCCCGCAACGGAATTAAACGCTCCATTGCTGCGCCAAAGGCGCCGACGCCCGGAATGATGAGCTTAGATGCCCCGGCAACCTGATCGCGGATCTCGCACTCAAAATCGAGGGATCGTACGGCCTTAGCAACCGAGCTCAGGTTGTTGATGCCGTAGTCCAGGATGGTTACCACGGCTGAATTTTACCGACCAAGCCCAATCAGTCCCGCTTACCCTTAGTGGAACTCGATCGACGTTCCGACTTCTCCGCCGCAAACTTCAACGCCCTTCCGACGCCTTTGAAAATAGCCTCGCAGATGTGGTGATCGTTCTCGCCTGCGATCTGATGAATGTGAAGCGTCACCTTAGCGTGCGTCGTGAAAGCTCGGAAAAACTCCCGAATGCACTCGGTCGAAAGATCGCCGATCTTCTCGCGCTTGAAGTTCACGTTGTAGCCGAGAATTCCGCGACCGCTGATATCGAGCGCAACGAGCACAAGCGCTTCATCCATCGGCGTGTGGTTACTCGCGTAACGCTGAATGCTCTTTTCCTCAGAAATCGCATGCGCAAAGGCCTGCCCGAGCACAATTCCGCAATCCTCGACCGAGTGGTGATCATCCACTTCAAGGTCGCCTTCGCAAGTGATGCCGAGATCAAGCTGACCATGGAAGGCCATCAGCTGCAGCATGTGGTCAAAGAACCCGACTCCGGTCGAAATGTCCTGACGCGTGCCGCCGTCAAGATCCAAAACCACCGTCACCCGCGTTTCGCTCGTTTCGCGCTCTAGTTCGGCGTACCGGACGCCCGGTGCAGACTTTGCCATCCGATAAATCTACTCTAACGTCATGTGTCGCGAGGATTAACCGAACCAAAAAACGGGTGCGCTTGGAAAAGTGCTCGCCTCCAGCTTCAACATCGAAGCCATTTCGTCGAGACCAATCGGTCGCGCCCCCGAAAAACGACAAAGGCAAGGGTCACAAACTCGTCGAAAGAACAACATCGTCCTGTCTATCCACAGGTCGTTCAACCTGCTTCGTGCACGAGATTCGACTCTCACATCGCTTACGGAGTTAGCTGTCGGGTTCGGGTCAAGAGCTCCCCTAGTGGCATTTCTGCCCCATTCACCCCTATAAGTACGGTTCCCCCGCTCTCTGAAACCAGAGATTAAGCGCTTGGCTTTATCGCCAACAAAACTATACACGAACAAAAGAAGCCCGGATCAGACTTTCTCACCCCAGCCTCGGCGGTATCCTCTTTCACGACTATGGCGATCCTTGTCGATAAAAACACCCGCGTTATCGTTTGCGGCATGACCGGAAAGGAAGGCAGTTTCCACGCCGAACAAATGATTCAGTACGGAACGCAAGTGGTAGCGGGAGTTACCCCCGGCAAAGGCGGCACGACCCACCTCGACCGGCCCGTATTTGACAGCGTGAAGGAAGCTCGAGAAGCAACCGGAGCCGACGCCGCGATCATTTTTGTTCCTGGCCCGTTTGCCGCTGACTCTGTGCTCGAGTGCGAAGACGCCGGCGTTGAGTTCATCACCTGCATCTCGGACTGGCTGCCCATTCACGACGAGATCCGAATGGTCAACCGAGTTCGCGATAACAACACAAGCCGATTGCTCGGACCAAACTGCGCCGGAATCATCACTCCCGGCGAGTGCAAGATGGGCATCATGCCCGGCAACATCTTCAAGCCCGGCCCCGTGGGCATGGTCTCCCGATCCGGAACCTTGACCTACGAAATCGTGTGGGAAATGACCCGCGCGGATCTCGGCCAGACCACCTGCGTTGGTATCGGTGGCGACCCACTCCCCGGCACTCGATTCATCGAAGTCATGGAGATGTTCGAAAAGGACCCCGCAACCAAGGCGGTCGTGATGGTTGGCGAAATCGGCGGATCAGACGAAGAAGCCGCTTGTGAGTACATGAAGTCGATGACCAAGCCGGTCGTCGGATTCATCTCGGGCCGAACGGCTCCTCCAGGAAAGCGAATGGGTCACGCCGGTGCCATTATCAGCGGAAACACCGGAACGCCAGAATCGAAGGTGAACGCACTCCTCGAAGCCGGAGCCGCGGTTGCAGATCGCACCAGCGACGTTCCCCGCTTGCTCCAAGAAGCCCTCGCAAAAGTAGGCTAATCCTTGTCCTTTCAGCTCGAACGGTACTTCGACTACGCGGCCACTACGCCAGTAGACGAAGCCGTTCGGGCAGAGATGCTTCCCTACCTGGGCGAAGCATTTGGTAACCCAAACTCGCTCCATTCTTGGGGCCAACGCACCCGTGCCGCCGTAGAACTCGCTCGCGAAAGACTCGCCGAAGCGACCGGCTGGCCACCCGATTGCATCACGTTTACCGCCAGCGCGACCGAAGCCAACAACTGGGTCCTCAGCCAGTTTCCGAACGGCGAAGTCGGCCCATTTGAGCACGAAGCGGTGCGCGCGCCGGCGCTGGCAAACGGTTACACCGTCATTCCGAACGACGGCCTTAACCTTTCTCCGATCGCCAGCACCACCAGAGTGCCGCTCGTAAGCAAGATTCTCGTGAGCAACGAAACCGGGACGGTTTGGCGCCCGAACGCCTTTGTCGAGCTTAACCAAGGTTGGATACACACCGACGCTAGTCAAGGATTAGGCCGGGTGGACCTAGCTGCCTTGTCGGCTGACTTCATGACCTTGAGTTCACACAAGTGCTATGGCCCTAAGGGAGCGGCGGCGCTCATTACGGGAAATTCCATAGGCCCCATGCTCCTTGGCGGCGAACAGGAAAACGGTCTGCGCGCAGGAACGCTCAACGTCCCTTCCATCGTTGGCTTTGGCCTAGCAGCCCAAATAGCAGAAGAACGCCGAGAATCCGATTGGCAGCACGCCGAAGAACTCCGATCGATCTTGCTCGCAGAACTGGAACCAGTCTCTGACTGGCAGATAAACGGCGTCGATGAGGATTGGATCGGCACCGAAGAACGCCCGATTTGGAACGTCCCTCACATCCTATCGCTCAGTTTCCTCGGCGTCGAAGGCGAAACTCTCGTCATCGAAGCCGACTCCGCCGGGTTCGCGATCTCCGCGGGCGCCGCCTGCAGTTCAGGGTCAACCGAGCCTAGCCATGTGCTGACGGCCATGGGTGTTCCGTCGGAGTGGATTCGCGGGACAGCAAGAATTAGCTTCGGCCGGTACAATTCTAAGGAAGCGGCACGTGCGCTTGGCCAATTTCTTCGGGTCTCTTTGGATCGTTTACGCCAAAAGTCTTGAGTTTTTGTCCTGCCGGCAACGTAACCGAACGATTTTTACGTCGTAATACTTTGTTAACGCACCGATAAGAACGGGAAAAAAACTTCATCGAAAAACAGAGTGAGAATGCTTGGCAGAGGCGCCAACGATTTATTCTGCGAGATGAGCACCTTGACACGTGTACTTCCGAGTGTTAACGTATGACTTCTTAGTCGTCCATTGGGACGTGAAGAATTTTTAGAACACGGAATCGAAAAGTTCAATGACGAACATTCGAGAATGTGACCAACAAGTGAAGCAGTAAGAGCCTGCTTCGGAGGATAACGAAAACAACATGCCAGTAGAAAACGGGATTGCCACGGCGCCAAGGCGAGGGCGTGCGATTACGGTTCGCACACCAGGACGCCAAATGTACGCCGAAGCCGGCAGCACCCCCGTTCTAGATGACCCGACCGTAGAGCCGGGCGAAGATGATCTGTTAGACCTTGAGGCGGCGGACGAAGAAGAGGAAGAGGCCAAGCCTACTTCCGACGACTCTGAAGAACTTGAGATGTGGATGCGGCAAACTCGCCGCGCACAGCTTTTGACTCCAGAGCAGGAAGTCGATCTCGCCCGAAAGGTTCAAGCCGGAGACATGAATGCAAAGCGGATTCTGATTGAATCCAACCTGCGACTCGTCGTCTCTATCGCGAAAAAGTACAACGCACGTGGGATTCCGCTCGCCGACTTGATTCAAGAGGGCAACCTCGGTCTCATCCGTGCGGTTGAGAAATTCGACTGGCGAAAAGGTTTCCGATTCAGCACGTACGCCACTTGGTGGATTCGCCGAGCCATCGCTCGAGCCATTATCAACCAAGGCCGAACGATCCGAATCCCGGTCTACGTTGCGGAACTGATCAACAAGGTTGTCAAGACAGCCTCGCGATTACAGCAGGAACTCCAGCGAGAACCGACCGAAGAAGAAATTTCGAAAGAAGTTGGACTTTCGATCGACCGTGTTCGCGAAATGATGCGAGTTGCGGTGGAGCCGATCTCCCTCGAAACTCCGGTTGGTGAAAAGGATAACTCAAGCATCGGCGACTTCGTTCAGTCGCAGAACATGCCGTCGCCTGGAGACGTCACCTTCACGCTCATCCGGCGTGAAGAAATTGACGGCATCCTCGGTCGACTCACTTCGCGAGAGCGAGATGTAGTTCGACTTCGGTTTGGCCTTGATGACGGACGACAGCGCACCTTGGAAGAGGTGGGCACCGAGCTCAACGTCACCCGAGAGCGCGTTCGACAGATCGAACTCCGAGCGATGAAGAAGCTCCGCCACATTGGCCAAGAGCTCAACGCGCAAGGATTCACGATCACGCCTTCCCCGGCGAACGGCTGATCAAACGTACGAAAAGGGAGCGGACCGATTGGTCCGCTCCCTTTTTTTGTTTCCAGCCTTCTTATCGACCCGCTTTCAGCAAGTCGCGAATCTCAACCAGAAGCTTCTCTTCTGCCGTTGGCTCTGGCGCTGGGGCCGGAGCTGGCTCTTCCTTCGGTTGCAGTCGATTGACCGTTTTCACCAAGAAGAAGACCACCGCCGCCACGATGAGGAACTGAATGAGGCTGTTCAAAAACGAGCCGTAAGCGATGACCGGGCCAAGCTTCTTTGCTTCAACCAGCGCCAGCCCACCCGGCACCTTCGCATCGAGGGGCAAGTACAGGTTCGTGAAATCCACCTTTCCGATCGCAAGTCCGATCGGCGGCATGATGATTTCATCCACCAAACCGGTGACGATCTTTCCAAATGCAGCTCCGATGATCACGCCAACCGCGAGATCGATTACGTTTCCGCGTAGCGCGAAGTCCTTGAATTCCTTAACAATTGACATAACGAAATACCAACTTGTAGACGACAATCCCTAGATCGTTTTGCCCACAAGCTCCGTCGAAAGTACCCGTTCGACCGCAATTCCAAACGCTTCGATCACCTTGGCGGGATCAAACGGCGTGAAAACTCCCACGTATCCCTGAATTTCAGACTCCATCGGGCCAAACGGAAAACTGCTCTGCAGCAACGCTGCCTGGCTGGTCACCCTCAGGGCACAGCCGCCTAGCTTCTTTCCGGTAGCCCGATCCGTCACGTCGTATCCGGTGCGAAGCGCAAAACAATCTGCTGAGATTCCGCCATCCGCCCCGGTGTCGTCATTTGCTATGACCGCATCGATACCCATCGATTGAAATGCAGCGAGAATAGGCGAGGTCAGGCGCTCGTAGATCGGCCGTAAGCTTCGAATGGTGTCCTGCGTGGTGAGCGGTACTGCAACTGACAGGCAGACATCTTGCCCATGTTGGACGGCCCGCCCGCCCGTCGGGCGCTGGACCCAAAGCTCCGGGACGGTGCCCGAAAAGACGCGCTCGGGTCGCTGGAATCGGCCGAGGGAGACCCACGCGTCATCCCAAAAATACGCTCTCGCCCCTGGTACGCCTGCTTCTGCCTCAGACAAAAGATGAACGTCCCGTTCCATATTCCTTGGCCCGCTCTGCGGACCTTGGACTTCAAAACGGGACGTGCTCAACCTTAAGCCAAAACCGGCTGGGGCGCCTGCCAACGAACGTCGAGGTTCTTGACCGCGGCCGTTTCGTCCAACCGGCCCACAACGGCCGTCGATGGCGCGGCGTGGAGTACATCCGGCGTCGTCATGGCCTCGTGACAAATCTCGATCATCGCATCACAGAACGCATCGAGCGTTTCCTTCGATTCCGTTTCGGTTGGCTCAATCATGAGGCACTCCGGAACGATCAATGGGAAGTAGTTCGTCGGCGGGTGGAATCCATAATCGATCAGCCGCTTACTGATATCAAGCGCCCGCACTCCGTGATTCTTCTTGTACTTCTCGGCCGTGAGGATGCACTCGTGCATGCATGGTCGATCGTGTGCCGGAGGCAAGACGTCCTTCAAGCGAGCCCGAACGTAGTTCGCATTGAGAACGGCGTATCGCGAAATGTCGGCCATGTTCTCTCGGCCGTAAGCCATGAGGTAGGTGTATGCCCGCACTTCCATCAGGAACTGCCCGTAGTACGCGCTCACGCGGCCGATGCTGAGCGGTCGCTCGTATTCGGCCACCACTTGCCCGCTTTCGGCGTCTCGCTGGATCACCGGTACCGGCTGGTACGGGGCCAGATGAGCCTGGAGCCCGATTGCGCCGCAGCCAGGGCCGCCGCCGCCGTGAGGCGTGCTGAACGTCTTGTGCAGGTTCAAGTGCATGCAGTCGAAGCCGTGGTCGCCCGGACGAGTGGTGCCCACCATGGCGTTCATGTTGGCCCCGTCGCAGAAGACCTGGCCACCGGCATCGTGGATCATCTTGCAGATCAGCGAGATGTTGGGTTCAAACAGTCCTAAGGTCGATGGGTTGGTGAGCATCAACGCCGCAACGCGATCTCCATGCTCTTCAAGCGACTTCGTCAGTGCAGCCAGATCGGTGTTGCCGTCTGCGTCGGTCGGAACTGGTTTCACGTCGTAACCGCAACGAGCGGCTGAAGCTGGATTGGTGCCATGAGCGCTGTCGGGAACCAGTACGATGTTGCGCTGCGATTGCCCCAAACGCTCGTGGTAAGCCTTGATGAGCATCAGACAGGTCATCTCACCGTGCGCTCCGGCAAGCGGCTGCAGAGTAATGGCGTCGAAACCAGTGACCTCGCAAAGAATCTCTTGGACGCCGTTCAGGAGCTCTAGCGCCCCTGGAATCGTCTCGACCGGTTGCATCGGATGCAACGCGGCGAAGCCGGCGTACCGGGCCGTGACCTCGTTGATCTTCGGGTTGTATTTCATCGTGCACGACCCCAGCGGATAGAAGCCGGTGTCGATACCGTAGTTGATCTGGCTCAGGTTCGTAAAGTGTCGAACCAAGTCCAGTTCGCTAACTTCTGGCAGGTGGAGTTCTTGCCTTAAATCACCCAGCGCATCGGACAGATCCACTGCTGGCGTATCGCACTTTGGAACGTTGCAACCCAAGCGTCCAGATCTGGACTTTTCAAAAATGAGTTGTGGCTCGGGGACTCGCTTAGAACGCGTCGGTCTCACCCCAAAATTGTACCTACGCACCCGAAAACATCATCACTATCGGAAAACGGCGAAATTCTCTCAACAAAAGTCAAGATTTTTTGAAAAATTTCGCGTTACATACCCCCAGACCGTATTGCAGAAAGGACAAAGTGCCTATAGAATTGCGCACCGACCCTGATTTGGGAGCGGAGTGTAGTCATGCGATTAAACCTAAAATTTGCCCTTCCCCTTTGCGCTCTTGCGCTCGTGCTTGGTTCTGCCGGTTGCGGTGGATCCGCGTCTGATGCCGCCACCAGCGTTCGAGCTGGCCTCGTTACCGAACAAGAAGATGCTCCATTGATGGCCGTTAAGCACTGCGGCTTCGTTGAGCCATCGGCGGCCGAGCAGACTCGAATCGAGCTCGGACTCCGACCAGTCAATGCGAAGGCATGGACCACCGTTACGATCCCGGTCTACTGGCACGTTATCAACAAGGGAACGGGCATCGCAAACGGCGACATCCCACAATCCCAGATCGATGCACAGATTCAGGTCTTGAACAACGCTTACTCCGGTGCCACCGGTGGCGTGGACACCGGCTTCCGATTCCAGCTGATCTCGGTTGACCGAACCACCAACGCAACTTGGTACACCATGACCCCAGGCACCACCGCTGAAACGCAGGCGAAGAACGCGCTGCGACTGGGTGGAAAGAACGCTCTCAACGTTTACTCGGCGAACATCGGCCAGGGCCTCCTCGGATGGGCAACCTTCCCATCCTCGTACGCAAGCGCACCAAAGAGCGATGGCGTCGTCCTTCTCTTCTCCTCGGTACCTGGCGGAACCGCTGCTCCATACAACCTTGGCGACACTGGCACCCACGAAGTTGGACACTGGCTCGGCCTGTACCACACCTTCCAGGGCGGATGCACCAAGACCAACGACTACGTCGCAGACACGGCGGCAGAGCGATCGCCTGCCTACGGTTGCCCGGCGAATCGAGACTCTTGTACGGGTCGAAGCTACCCCGGAACGGACCCGATCACCAACTTCATGGACTACACCGACGATTCGTGCATGTTCCTGTTCACCGCTGGTCAGTCCAGCCGAATGCAGAGCCTGTACACCACGTACCGCCTGTAACCCAGACAGCAAAAAGCCCTCCCCGAAATTTCGGGGAGGGCTTTTTTGTGAGTTACGATTACGCCAGGGCGTTCTTCAGCGAGGCAACAAACCGATCTAGGTCGGGCCGTGTCCGCTTTTCGGTTACCGCAACGAGGAGCGAGTTCTCCATCTCTGAGTAGTAAGAGCCCAAAGGCAAGCCCGCGAGAATGCCGTCTCCAAGCAACTGATCTCGAACTTCGGTAGCGTTCTTTGGCAGATCAATCACGAACTCACAGAAGATTTTCGCGTTCGGGTGACGGCGATGGACTCCGATCGAAGCAAGTTCACTCATCAAGTAGTGCGCATTGCGGACGCTTGACTCCGCAACCGCCTTCATGCCGTTCTTGCCAAGTGCGCTCATATGGACGGTACAGGCCAAGGCCATTAGAGCTTCGTTGGTGCAGATGTTCGAAGTCGCCTTCTCTCGTCGAATGTCCTGTTCTCGAGTTCGGAGCGTCATGACGTAACCCGGAAGATCGCCGTGAGCTTCTTTGGTTCGCCCAACAATTCGCCCTGGGATACTACGAACGAACTCTTTCTTAGTGCAGAACAATCCGACTAGCGGACCGCCAAGCCCCATGGCAACTCCCATCGGCTGGCCTTCGCCAACCACGACGTCCGCGCCGTACGCCCCTGGAGGGCTCATCAACGCGCATCCGACCGGATCGGCGGAAACGATGAACATCGCTCCGTGAGTTTCCGACGCTGCCTTCGCGAGTTTAAGGTCCTCTATCACGCCGAAGAAGTTCGGACTTTGGACAAGAATGCAAGAGGCGCCGGCCGCTTGCGAGTAATCCGTCGTCTGACCGTCCTGGATCGGCAGCGTGACAACTTCAATTCCCATGGACCAGCAGTAGGTATCCAGAACCTGGCGATAGTGCGGATGAACCGCTTGGCTGACCGCAACCTTGTCGTGTCCCTTGATCCCCACAGCCATGATTGCCGCTTCGGCAAGCGCGGTCGCGCCGTCGTACATCGAGGCGTTGGCCAGATCCATGCCGTAAAGCTCGGCAATCATGGATTGGAACTCGTAAATCGTCTGGAGATAGCCTTGCGATGCTTCAGGCTGGTACGGCGTGTACGAAGTCAAAAATTCGCCGCGGCTGATGATCGCGCTGACCGTGCTTGGCACGTAACGATCGTAGATCCCTGCGCCAAGGAAGCAAAGGTTATCTTCAAGATTGACGTTCTTCGCGCTGAGCTCTTTAAGGTGCGAGGCGAGGCGGCTTTCGTCCAGCGCATTAGGTAGCGCAAGCGCTCCGACCTTAACCCGCAACTCATCCGGAATCTCCCGGAAAAGCTCGTCGATAGAATCAGCTCCGATCGTGGCGAGCATTTCGCGCACGTCGGCTTCGGTGTGTGGAATGTATGGCATTTCGAATTAGCCGACGATCGCCTGGTAGCGAGCGGCGTCCATGAGCGCGTCAACGTCGGCAGGGTTCGAGAGGCGAACCTTCAGCATGAATCCGGCACCGTAAGGGTCTGAGTTGACGAGCGCAGTGTCAACGGCAAGGGCGGGATTAGCCTCGATGACTTCACCAGCGACGGGCGCATAGAGATCGCTCACGCTCTTTACGGACTCAACCTGGCCGAACACATCGCCGACTTGGAGCATGCGTCCGACTTCGGGAAGTTCAACAAAAACAACGTCGCCAAGTTCACTTTGCGCGAAATCTGTTACCCCGATGGTGACCACATCACCATCAACTTTCACCCACTCGTGCGACTCGACGTACTTTAGATCTGCAGGGACGTTGGACATAGCTCGGTATACGGAAGATTACCAGTCCCCCTCATCAGAAGAATTTGAACCCATGAATTTGCCAGGAATGATGGATTGGGCCGCTCCCCTGCATCTATTTTTGCGGTTTGCGTGATAAATTAGTGCCCAATGCGACCATTGGTGCTTTCGGTTTTGGCGTCCCTTGTTTGTCTAGGAACGGCTTCCGCCCATCAAGCGGCAAAGAAGCCGGCGGCTCCGTCCGATAAACCGGTCGTAGACGCCATTTTGCGGATGCATCCACAGATTACAAACCTTGAAGTAATCATCGCGTCTCGACTCACCAAACCACAACTTGAGGAACTGCGGACGGGCTTTCAGGTCACTACCGCCGCCGCGATGTTCCGACACTCCGCCCAAACCGCTAACTTCGTGCTATACAAGAATCCGGAGAACGATGTTCAGATTGGCGCTGAGTTCTGGCCTGGGCTCGTACTTGATCCGGCGATCCTCAACGCTGCCCAACGACGAAATGCGGCACGCGCACTCGCCAACCTCGAAAGCGTCGGCACTCTCCGATTGCCCGAAATACAGGCGTACTTGGGCCTGACCGCAGCCCAAAAGAAAAAGTTTGCCCAGATCGCCGCATCGAGCCCTCTAAAGTCTGCCGACGAGGTGGTTTCGCCGATTGAAAAGACGGCCGGCCTGTTCGCTCAAATCAATAATGCCTATGAGCTCGCGGTCGAGAAGACGCTCACCGCTGCGGAGTTCGATGCGCTGACCGCCCAGTTCACCGATGCAATCAAGCGACTTCTCGCGCTGAAGCAAGAGGAAGAACTTGAGCGAAAAGCCGCGAATCGATTCAAGGCGTTCTTTGCCCTCTTGACCCCAGCTCAACAAGCTAAATGGCGAGCGTTCGCCACTATCGATGCCCGCAAGCCGGAGTTTTGAACCGGTCCCGGTACTCTGACCGACGGTGAAAATCGCCTTTGTTTCCCTGTTTCCCGAGCACGTTGTGCCTTGGGCGACTTCTAGCATGATTGGCCGCGCTGCATCGCGAGGTCTGATCAATGTCGAGGCGGTCAATCCCCGGGACTTCACCTACGACCGAAACAACAAAGTCGATGACACTCCGTTTGGTGGTGAGCCCGGCATGCTCATTAAGGCGGAACCCGTCGCTCTCGCTGTTGAGTCGCTCGGCTGGAGCAAGCCGATTGTTATCCTCACTGATCCTGCGGGCAAATCCTTCCAGCAATCCGACGCCATCCGCCTCGCGGACGCGCCCGAGCTGGTTTTCCTGTGCGGCCACTACGAAGGGATCGATGATCGAGCCGCGAGCTTTCTGGAAGCCGAGCGGTTTAGCATTGGCGACTACATTCTTACGAGCGGCGAATTAGCAGCGATGGTGATGGCAGATGCCATCGTTCGCAACCTCCCGGGTGTCCTCGGCGATGCCAACAGCCTCGCGGCAGACTCCCATTCGGACGGCTTGCTCAGCGCTCCAAACTACACAAAGCCGGAAACTTGGCGTGGATTGGAAGTGCCGAGTGTCCTCCGAAGCGGAAACCATCGGGAGATCACCAAATGGCGACGCGCACAGGCGCTCCAAACCACCCTGAATTACCGGCCAGACCTGATCGCAAAAGCCGAGCTCAGTCCTGATGACGTAAAACTCATCACGTCTTTGGACAAACCGTAGAGAATCGCCTCGGTTGATGTGTCATACTTGCTTCTTGCGTTCATGCGCCTCTTCCTGGCGCCGCTGGACTCGATTGGGGCCGAAAGCGCTCTACCGGGCCACCTTCAGGTTCATTGACCTGAGATGAGCTCAACGAAAAGGAAGGAACAGATATGTCAAAGCAAGCGATTTTGAACACCGTCGCCCAGCCGTACCTCAAGACGGATTTGCCAAAGATTTGGCCTGGCGACACCGTAAAGGCCTCCGTTAAAGTACGTGAAGGCGGCAAAGAGCGAATCCAGCTCTTCGAAGGCACGGTTATTGCCATCAAGAACGGAGGAATCGCAGAAACGATTACTCTCCGAAAGATTTCCAACAGCGTTGGTGTGGAGCGAACCTTCCCTCTCCACTCGCCAAACGTTGCCAAGTTCGAAGTAACTCGACGTGGTCGAGTTCGACGAGCCAAGCTTTACTACCTTCGAGACAAGGTTGGTAAGGACGCTCGAATCCGCGAAAAGCGCTGATCCCAAATTCCGGCATAGAACTTATGAGCCAGCTGATGTACTTCGATCCGTCGTGCCTGCTGGCTCAAGCTATTGGTTCCCGCGAATTTATTGACAAAGTAGCGCGAACGCCCCTCAGCGAAATCTTTTATCTTTCGCTGGGGCTGACGATCCTTCGCCTGGCCGCCTATCCGATTCTCGCCAAAACCGAGATTCACAAGCGCGGGTTCATTTACCGAATCGCCAAGTTCCTGAACGAATTCTTTGACGCCGTCATCTACGCTGGCGTCTTCGTGTTCATGCTGATTCGGCCCTTTGCGCTGCAGGCGTTCGTCATTCCTTCGGGATCGATGTGGCCGACGCTGTACGTGAACGATCTGATCGTGCTCAACAAAGCGGTCTATCGCTTCTCGAAGCCAAAGGCAGGCGATATCGTGGTCTTCCGGCCACCGATCGAAGCTCTCCAAGCCTCGCAGTTGTACGAAGACGGTCAACCCAAGGTCGACTACATCAAGCGGTGCGTCGGTGTTCCTGGAGACGTTGTGGAACTCCGGGAAGGCGTCCTATTCCGTAACGGCAAGCAGGTCGAAGAACCGAGCAAGCGACTTACCGACTGCCCCGACCGACGAGGATGCGAGAACAACTACGTTGAGCTCACTCCGGAACAAATCGCGGAGCGAACCCGCGCGAGCTTCAAACTCGTAAAGCGTGGGGACAAGATCATTCCGTTCAACTACACGGAGTTCGACGCGAACGCTGCGATCCCGATGTCGAAGTCTTGGTCTGAAGGTCCGGCTTACGCGGTCGCTGCTGCCTACGTGATTCCAGATATTGAAGAAGCGAAGCGACTCAAAAACGCCCCGGCCGAAAAATTGCCGGCAGGCTACTACCTCTTCATGGGCGACAATCGAAACTACTCCTTCGATGGTCGCGGTTGGGGAATCGTGCCGGAATCCGAGATCGTCGGCCGAGCTGAAGCCATCTGGTTCCCGCTGAGCCGAATTCGTCTCACCAAGTAATCCCCAAAGCGCGGACAACTAGGTTGACCTTTTCTCTTTTTGGCGCCAAAGAGACAGGATGCACGCGGTCAGGTTAAAAATTTACGACCGTGCCCTAAGGCCGGAGCATTAATAAAAAAATTTTTGCGTCACCGAGGGATGGTGGGCCCGGTGGGGTTCGAACCCACGACCAAGCGGTTATGAGCCGCCTGCTCTTACCACTGAGCTACAGGCCCTGGCAATCTGTAGGGTACCGCCACGAACCATAATGAGGATATGACGACGCCGTCCAATTTCGCTCCCGAAGACTTCATCGGCGACGACGCCTTAATGATCGAAACCGCCGAGCGGTTCTCCCGAGAAGAAGTCGTTCCGAGGGCTGAAGCGATCGATCACCAAGAACCCGGCCTCATGCCGCGCCTCATTCGCGAAGCTGGTCAGCTCGGACTTTGCGGGATCGACACCGCCGATGCATACGGCGGTTTGGGTCAGAGCAAAAACCTTGCCGCGCGGATGCTGGAAATGCTGAGTTTGAACGGCTCTTTCAGCGTTACCTACGGCATCACCAGCGGCATCAGCCAAGTCGGCCTCTCACTCTTCGGCACAGACGCTCAGAAAGCCCAGTGGCTCCCTAAGCTTGCCATGGGCGAACAGATCGGTGCGTATTGCCTCAGCGAGCCGAACAGCGGCTCCGACGCCCTCAGCGCAACTACGAAGGCGATCCCAACAAACGGCGGCTACTCGCTGACCGGCACCAAGATGTGGATCAGCAACGCCCAATGGGCCGATGTTTTCCTCGTCATGGCGAAAGTCGATGGCGAAAAGTTCTCCGCGTTCCTCGTCCCGCGAAACACCGAGGGATTGACGGTCGAGCGCGAGGAATACAAGATGGGCCTCAAGGGCTCCAGCACCGCGCGGGTGACGCTCAACGATGCGTGGATCCCAGCGGAAAACCTCCTCCACGAGGAAGGTAAAGGCCACCAAGTCGCCTTTAATGCGCTCAACATCGGCCGCTTCAAGCTGGCTAGCATGAGCATCGGACCGGCGCGATACGCGATCGAAATTGCCGCCGAGTATGCCAAGAACCGCAAGCAGTTCGGCCAATCCTTGGCTTCCTTCGGCATGATCCAAGAAAAGTTCGCCCGCATGGCTGCCCTGTTCTTCGGAGCCGAAAGCGCGATCTATCGCGTTGGAGCTTTGATCGACGACGCCTTCGCCGAAACCGGCGGGACCGTTGATGGCAACCGAAAAGCCGCCGAAAAGTACGCCATCCAGTGCGCGATGGTGAAGGTATTCAGCACAGAGGCAGAGTCGGAAATCGTTGACGAAGCATTGCAGGTGTACGGCGGGTACGGGTTCACGGAAGAGTTTCCTATTGCTCGTGTCTACCGCGACGCTCGCGTGAGCCGAATCTACGAAGGGACGAACGAAATCAACCGACTCTTCATCGCGGGACGCCTGGCCAAAGAAGGCGCGATGCCGACCTTCGAGCGCCAAATCGAGCAGGCTGCGGCTGCCGACCTTGCCATGTACGACTTCATCTTGGAATCGGCCCGCCTACGGAGTGAACGGTTCCCGAGCCTTGCCCCGTTGTACGAAGTACTGACAGAGATCCTGGCGCCGAAGCGAATTTTGGCGAACTCGAGGATTAAGGGAGACGGCGACATCGACTTTCCGGAACCGGATGTCGAGGCCATCGGCGCGGCCACGCTTGAGCGTGGCCGCCCATGGACCGGTTTGTAAGCTAGGACCTTTTGCCGAGGAGTAGCAGCGGCTACCCATAGACTATCTGCATGCTTGCATCGTTGCTCCTCGGCTCGCTTCTCGTCCAGACCCCTTCTACCCTTCCTCCGATCGGCCTTGCGCTGAACGTGAAGGAAAGCGCCAAAGAAGAAGATTTTCTGGATAGCGCCCGCGAGCAGATTCGCTTCGGCCTAACCGCAAGCACCATTTCCTACAGTTGGAACGAGCTCGAGCCCACGCCTGGCGCGTTTGACCTCAAGAAGGCAGACGACTCGATCGGGATTGCCAAGTTTGTTGGCGGCGATGCGTACGTCACGATCAAGGTTCTCGACACTACCAACAAGATGGTGCCAGAAGACCTTAAGGGCCAAGCGCTCAACTCTCCAGAGATGAAGGAGCGATTTGCGACCCTACTGCGGAACTTGTTGTCTCGGTTTAACAACAAAGTCAAAGCGATCAGTCTGGGCAACGAAGTCGATGTTTATCTGACGGCTCACCCGGAGGAAGTCCCGGCATATCTCGACTTCCTCGCGGCCGGACGCGCGGTGCTGAAGGAGAGTGCACCCGACATGAAGTCCGGCGTGACGACAACCTTTGAAGGGCTTCAAAAGAATCGACCGCTCATCGAGAAACTGCAAACCGGCAGCGATGTCGTGTTCATGACCTACTATCCGACCAAGCCTGACTTCACCCCCTTGCCGCTCACCGAAGTCCCGAAGAACTTCGCTACGATGCTGAGCTTCGCCGGTACACGCAAGTTGGCGCTTCAGGAAATTGGTCTTCCCGCTTCCGAGACGATCTCGAGTAACGAGGACATTCAGGCGAAATTTGTCACCACCGTGTTTGACCTCCTGCGAAAGCACAAGAGCCAAATCGAAATGGCAACGTACTTTATCCAGGTCGACTTCAACCGCGACTTGCTGGACGTGTACGCGAAGTACTACGGATCGGATGACCCACGATTCCGAGCATTCCTAGGCTCGCTCGGGCTCCGAAAGGCGGACGGCACCCCGCGAAAAGCGCATGCGGAATTCAAGAAACAGCTTCTACAAGGCTGAAAATTGAACGAACATGAGGGCGCTTGAAACTTTGTCTTTGCATGATTTCAAATAATTGAGGATAATCCTCGTAATCGTTCGGCAGTGTAGGCGAGCGGGTATCTGCCTCGACCTGAGTCGGGGCATCTATTTGGAGCAACAATGACGCCATCAGACGCCCTGAGTTACATTCAAGAAAACGACGCCCAGTTCGTTGAAATTCGGTTTACCGACCTGCTCGGAACGTGGCAGCACTTCACCGTTCCGGTGGACCACTTCGACCACGACAAGTTCGAAGACGGTCTTGCCTTCGACGGCTCCAGCATTCGGGGCTTCCAGGCCATCAACGAATCGGACATGCTGCTGATTCCAGATCCATCGACCATGTTCATGGATCCGTTCACCGACGCCCCGACCGCGGTCGTCATCTGCAACATCGAGGACCCGCTCACCCGACAGCCATACAGCAAGGACCCACGCTTCACCGCGATCAAGGCCGAGCAGTACCTGAAGTCAACCGGAATCGGCGACACCGTCTTCTTCGGACCAGAAGCCGAGTTCTTCGTTTTCGATAGCCTTCGCTACTCGACCAAGCCAGAAGACACCTTCGTCAAGATCGAATCGGACGAAGCTCACTGGAACAGCGGCTCCGAAAGCGGTACCGGCTACACGATCAAGCCAAAGGGTGGTTACTTCCCTTGCGCACCGGTCGACAAGCTCCAGGACCTTCGATCGCTCATGGTGCTTAAGATGCAGGACGTTGGCATCAACGTCGAAATGCACCACCACGAAGTCGCCACTGCCGGTCAGTGCGAAATCGACATGCGGTTCGACACCCTCGTCAAGATGGCCGACCAGGTCATGAAGTACAAGTACGTGGTTAAGAACACCGCTTACCAGCAGGGCTTCTTCGCGACGTTCATGCCAAAGCCGCTCTTCGGAGACAACGGTTCCGGTATGCACTGCCACCAGTCGATCTGGAAGAACGGAGACCCGACTTTCTACGACGAAGCTGGCTACGCAGGCCTCAGCGACACCGCTCGCTGGTACATCGGCGGCATCCTCAAGCACGCTCCAGCGCTGCTTGCCTTCGCTGCTCCAACGACCAACTCGTACCGACGACTGGTTCCGGGCTACGAAGCGCCAATCAACCTGATTTACTCGGCTCGAAACCGATCGGCTTGCGTCCGAATTCCGATGGTCAGCAAGTCGCCAAAGGCGAAGCGAATCGAGTTCCGCGCTCCAGACCCAATGGCTAACCCGTACTTGACGTTCGCGGCGCTTTTGATGGCTGGCCTCGACGGAATCACGAACAAGATTGAGCCACCGAAGCCAATCGACAAGGACCTGTACGAACTGCCACCGCTCGAAAAGGCCGGCATCGAACAGACTCCAGGTTCGCTCCGAGCAACGCTCACCGCCCTGGCGAACGACCACGAGTTCCTTCTCCGTGGCGACGTCTTCTCGAAGGAGCTCATCGAGAGCTACATCGAGTACAAGCTCGAGCACGAATGCGATGCGGTCGACCTCCGACCACACCCATACGAGTACTACCTGTACGCGAGCGAGTAAGAACACTTCTGTGCTCCCCGTTACTCGGGGAGCACAATTCACGCGGTTGTTGATTGACCGGCCCGCCTTCAAACATTTCACGGAAGGCATTGGGCAGAAAGGCACATTTATTGCCACCCGCCGCTCAAACATCAAACGTTAAAGTGTTCTTTAGTTTATGCAGCCAAGCGATCCAAAGATCCCGGCGAGCCAAGGGCCAAGTTCGACTGAATTCTCCGTGAGAGAACTTGGGCAACCTTACAATGCTTCGTACATCCCGGTGGAGATGCTTGAAGACAGCCTTCTCATGACACCGCTACAACGAATTCAGTTTCACCAGGGAGCGCTCGATCTAAGATTGTTGCTCGCCGAGGCAGGAAAGCGTGCCGGGCTTAATCCAAATCCTTAGTCGGCTGGAAGCCGAGAACGTGGATTATGTCGTTGTCGGTGGCTTTGCCGCCGTCATCTATGGTAACCCTCGGGTCACCGTGGACATTGACATCTGCGTCACCCATTCGCAAGAAAATCTTCAGCGCCTCGCTGATGCCATCAATCCCCTCGAACCCAGAACGAGCAGGAACGGAGCGAGAATTGTGCTTGACTCCGCGCCGCTTGGCCGTGAGTCCACAAAGATCTACACAAGCGCTGGCGAGTTGGACATCATGCATCGGCTCAAAGGAATTGAGAGCTTTCAAGCGCTTAGGGATCGATCAGTTGTCTTTGACCTCGGCGAGCACGCAGTTCGAGTCGCCCACATTGACGACCTCATCGCGATGAAAGAAGCTGGCGAGCGCTCTTATGACCTTCAGGACGCGGCTAACTTACGATGGTTGAGGGACGAGACGGCACGACGCGCTGCTCTATCGCCTGACGAGTAGCTTCCTGCGCAATTTCCATCGCCCGCATTCCTGCTTCCACATCGGGCAGGTCGCCCAGCGAACCGGCCTGAATTGCGTCGCGCCAGGCTTCGTACATGCCTTCAAAGTTCTTTTCCGAAGCGCCAGGCACGGCACGAGTATTGTTGCCGTCAAGGATTTCCAGCTTCCAGCCTTCGCGGTTGTAACGAATCACTCCGCCAGTCCCGATCAGCTCGTAGGTGAACGTTGAGGTTGGTTCTTTGGCGGTATGACCGTAGGTGAAGCTCATGTCCACCATCGTGTGTGCACCACACTCATGGTCCAAGTGCGAGTAAACGTGATCGGGGGCTTCGTAGTTGCTCACCCAAGCGCCTGCGCCTTGAATGCGAGTGACTTCCGAACCCAGCCACCATCGCGCGAGATCGATTTGGTGTACTCCGCAATCCACCATCGGACCTCCTTCCAGCATTCGGCCCTTCCAAAGTGGACTCTCGACCCAATTACCGGTGCTGTCGTTCATCCACTGGCCATGCAGATTCCAGAGATAAACCAACCGCAGGCTCCGGACTTCGCCAATGACTCCTTCTCGCACCCAGCGGCGAATGTCTTGTGCCGCGTGGCTGAAGCGATAGACCAGACCGACCATCAAGAGTCGATCCGCAAAGCTCATGGCCTTGCACATCTCGTCCGCGTGCGCTCGTGTCGTCGTCACCGGCTTCTCGCAGAGCACGTGGACCTTTGCGGCGGCGGCACGCAAAACGTTGTCGTGATGGACTCCTACCGGCGAGCAGATGCTGACCGCATCTAAGGGATGTGCAAAGAACGCATCGAGATCGTCGAATGGCTGACCGCCATTGCGCTGCGTGAACTCGGCCGCTTTGCCGGGAACGGGATCATAAGCGGCGGCGAGCTCGACGCCTGCCGTCCGATGAATTGCGGGAGCATGCCCAAACCCGGCCACGCTCCCACAGCCAATAATCCCAATCCGAATCACGAAACTATCGTACCGGTGGAGCAAACGGTTCGGTCGGTTTCGGAGCCCGCTTTCGATGCGCTCGGCGAAGCCAAAGACCGATCAATAGCACGGGAAGCCAGATGGGGCCCATGGCCACGAACCAAAGCAAAACTGAGACGATGCCTTGCAGGGTCGCGCGCATGGAGATCATGCTTTCGCCCCAGGCCTGACTAAACCAGCCGGTGTCCTTCACGGGTGCGGCAGCATCTGCCGATTGCACCCAATTGACCGTGATGTTCGACATCGCGGCCTGCGCGCGGAGAGACTTATGTTGAGCCGCCATTCCTTCAATCTCCGAGCGTAGTCCCATCAATCGATCGCTCAGAGCAATGTGGTCCTCCAGTTTTCGCGAGGCAGAGAGCATTTGACGGTACGAATTCTCTTGTGCAAGCATGGTTTGAAGCCTGGCGCTGAGGTCAGCAACTTGAGCCGTGACGTCTTGGGTCGTTATGGACTGGCTGGTCCGAACGCCTTGCGACTGCAGAAAATTGAGGGCCGAATAGAACTGTCCGGCGGGAATGCGAAGAACCTGCGTCACTTGGGCCGACGGTGCGCCGAGACCAGATCCAGTAGATGACTCGACAAATCCGTTGTTCGAGCGAATCCAGTCCGTAGCCTTTCGTTCGGCTTTCTCAACATCAACGACTCGGATGCTGATTTGGGCCGACTGAATGATGTCGCGGTTCTGAATCTGGGGCGCAGGTTGTGTTCGGTTGGCCGCCAGGGAGGCGTCCGCGGATTTTGCGGCCGGTGCGTTTGCCTCGGCACTGAACGCTGCCGAAGCTGCCTCGGGGCTGGCCTTAACTGCGGTGGCGTAATCCGCGCTTCCGGACTGGCTACAGCCGAAGCTGGCAACCCCGATGATCAGGGATGGGACGAAGAACTTTCCGGGCATCATTTCATAGCTCCATTTGCGCAGTGGACCTGCGCACAAGTGAAGTGTCAGAAACGCCGGAAAGCGTTCAAAGAAAATTTAGCGACCGGACTTCGATGCCGGAGAACCCAGATTTCCTGGCGTTTCCTGGAACGCTGGGGCGTTTTGGTTTCCGTGTCCGGCTCGGTTGGCAACCGTTGGTTCGCCAGGCTGAAGACCGGTTCCCTTTCCGGCTTCGCCGTAGGTCGTTGTGAGACCCTGCGTCTGGCCGTTCTTTGCGCCTTCGGAGTAGCGGGTTTTGATGTTCTGACCGCCAGTAGCGTTTGCGGTGCCAGCGAGAGCATATTCGTCTCCCTTCCAGGTACCAGGCTCGTTTGGAGTCGTTGCCGACTCAAAGCTCTCCCAGCTCTTAATCCGGCAACCGGATAGCAAAAGAACCGTCAAAACCGCGAGAAGAACTGAGCCTTTGCGCACTCCTAAATGGTACCCGCGCGCACAAGAATGTGCGAAAGGCGTAAAGTTCTGGCATGCAATCGTTGTCGTTCCATGGTGCCGCGCAAACCGTGACCGGCTCTTGCCACCTCATCCAGTTTGGGTCCACCAATATTCTCGTGGACTGCGGAATCTTCCAAGGCTCTCGCCAGCTTCGCGACCAAAACTACGCTCCATTTCCGTTTGATCCGAGCGAGATCGATTTGGTGATCGTTACCCACGCGCACCAAGACCACATCGGGCGACTGCCAAAGTTGGTGAAAGAGGGGTACCAGGGCAAGTTTCTCGCGACCAAAGCAACGATCGGCCTTGCTCGTATTGCTCTGCCGGATGCAGGCCGGATTCAAGAGGAAGATGCCAAGCGCGCTCGAAAGCATGGCAGTCGGCACGCTGACCCTCAGCCGCTGTTTAGTGAAGAAGAAGCCTACGAAGCTCTCAAGCGCTTTGAGCCGATCCGCTACAACACCTGGACGCCGCTACCCGGCGGAGCTCAGCTGAGATACCGCTTTGCCGGTCACATTCTTGGATCAACTTTCGCCGAGATCGCATGCCCAGATGGGCAAATTCTCCTGATGGGCGGCGACTTGGGTCGCTATAACACACCGATCATTCGAGATCCGGAAACGGTCGATCATGCTGATTACCTGGTCATCGAAAGCACTTATGGAAATCGCTTCCATAGCCACGAGGATCCCCGGGCGCGGCTGGCCGAGGTGATGACCAACGCCGTTGAGTCGGGCGGAGTCGTCGTGGTGCCGAGCTTCAGCATCGGTCGAACCCAAGAACTGCTGTACTACATCAGCGAGCTCCAAGCCGCAGGCCAATGCCCGAAAATTCCAATCTATCTGGATAGCCCGATGGCGGTGTCGGCGACCCAGCTTTACGCCGAGAGTAAAGAAGAGCACGACGAAGACATGCTCATCGCGGTCAGCGAAGGCGAGCACCAATTGGAGCCAGAAGGATTCACGATTGTTCGAGATCGTGACAGCTCGAAAGAGTTGAACTTCCGCCCTGGCCCATTTGTCGTCATCGCGGGCTCCGGTATGGCAAACGGTGGAAGAGTCGTCCATCACCTGATGCATCGACTCGGTCAGGCGAACACTCAGGTTCTCTTCACCGGTTACCAAGCGGAGGGAACGTTAGGGCGGCGGCTGATGGACGGGGCAGACCGAGTGAAGATGCTGGGAACGGAAATTCCGGTTCGCGCGACGGTGGACAAGCTAAACTCCCTCTCTGCTCATGCCGACCAAGACGAGATTCTGAAGTGGCTCGGCGGATTCAAGCGAGCGCCGAAGACCACGTTCCTGGTTCACGGCGAGCCAGATGCTCAGAAAGGTCTTGAGGCGAGGATCAAGGCCGATCTTGGTTGGAACGTTGAGATCCCGGCGATGGATCAGTCCTTTGAGCTTCTATAAATGGCATCAGGCATGAAAATTCTTGTTATCGGATCGGGAGCGCGCGAACATGCGCTAGTGTGGCGCCTTGCTCAGGAAGCGGATGTCATTTGTGCTCCGGGAAATCCCGGGATTGAAGCTGAAGTCCCTTGCTTCCCGATCGCGGCGACCGACACCGCTTCACTCATCGGGCTCGCTCGAGAGCACCGGATTGACCTCGTTGTGTATGGCCCCGAGGATCCGTTGGTGCTTGGTGGGGCGGACGCTTTTCGCGAGGCAGGGTTTGCAGTTTTCGGGCCCGGAGCGGCCGGGGCGCAGCTGGAAGGTTCGAAGGCGTTCTCGAAGGAGTTCATGGTCTCGGCCGGAATTCCAACCGCGACGCACGAGAGTTTTGTCGATGCGCAAACCGCCAAAGAGTACGCCCGAATTCGATTTGCCGACGGTTGCGGCGTCGTGGTGAAGGCATCCGGGAACGCACTTGGAAAGGGCGTCATTGTTTGTGAAGACATTTTTGAGGCCGAAGATGCCATTCACCGGATCATGATCGACAAGGTCTTCGGTGAAGCTGGATCTGAGATTGTCATCGAAGATCGACTTGAGGGCCGCGAGTTTTCGCTGTTCACCCTCATCAGCGACGCCTACGTTTCCAGCATGCCCGTAGCAAGAGACTACAAGCGCATCGGCACGGGCGATACAGGACCAAACACCGGTGGAATGGGGTCATTTTCGCCCGACCCTTCGATCACTCCCGAGCTTCTAGAAGAGGTGGAGGAGCGCATCATTCGGCCCACCGTGGTGGAATTGCATCGTCGCGGAATTGCTTATCGCGGCAATCTGTTCACCGGCGTGATGCTGCATCATGGCCGGCCCCATTGTCTTGAGTTCAATGTTCGGTTTGGCGATCCGGAGACTCAGAGTCTGATGGCGAGAATTTCCGGCGGGTTCGCGGCGGCTCTATATGCTGCTGCAGTCGGCGAGGCCATCCCGCCGGTGCAGTACTCCGATGATGCAGCCGTCACCGTTGTGCTGGCCAGTGCGGGTTATCCCGGAGATTACGCCCGCGGAAAGCCCATTACGCTTTCTCCCGTTGATGGGAATGTGAAGCGATTCCACGCCGGGACGAAGCTTGTCGATGGCCAACTCGTTACGAGCGGTGGTCGGGTGATGAGCGTGACCGCAACTGGACCAACGATTGCCTCCGCACGCGAAGCCGCGTATCGGGCAACGGAATCCGTTCAGTTTGAGGGGATGCAGCTTCGATCCGATATTGCGGAACTCAGTTAAGGAAGCGTCGCGGATAAATAAAAAGGGGTGCCCGAAGGCACCCGCTCTCCTTTCATCACACAATAGAACGAAGCAACGGATCGTTGACTCCGGCCAACAAAAGAAAGTTCCAAAAAATTTTCGGCTGGTACCCTCTTTCTGTGATTGACCGCTATTGCACCCCCGCGATGACCGAGATTTGGTCCCAAAAAGCCAAGTACCAGACTTGGCAAGACGTGGAGGTCGCGATTGTGGAAGGGCACGTGGCCCTCGGCCAAGTTCCTGAGGACGCGCTTGCCGCGATTCAGGACCGGGCTTCCTTCACGGTTGAGCGATGCGAAGAGTTGGAGAAAGAAACGCGCCACGATCTCATGGCGTTTGTTCGAAACCTTAGCGAGAACATTGGGCCCGAGGGGCGCTTTGTCCACCTCGGCGTCACCAGCTACGACGTCATCGATACGGCGCTTGGCATCATGCTTCGCAACTCCTGCGACGTGCTTTTGGCCAGCGGCGAACGACTGTCAAAAGAGATTGCTCGCCTCGCCAAAGCGCACGCAAACACGCCTTGCATCGGACGAACTCACGGCATTCACGCGGAGCCGATCACTTTTGGATTCAAGTGCGCGAACTGGTACGCCGAACTTCAGCGAAACCTGGAGCGCTTGAAGGTCTGCCGAGAAGAAGTCTCGGTCGGCAAAGTCAGCGGCGCGGTCGGCGTTCATGCGATTGCTTCTCCCGAACTTGAGACCTGGGTTTGCAATCGCCTCGGCCTGTCACCAGACCCGGCAAGCACGCAGATCATCAACCGAGATCGGCATGCGAACTTCCTGAATGTGCTCGCACTGTTGGGTGCCGGCTTAGAGCGAATTGCCACCGAGCTGCGAAACCTTCAACGAACCGAGATTCTGGAGGTTCAGGAAGCGTTCGCGAAAGGACAAACCGGCAGTAGCGCGATGCCGCACAAGCGCAACCCATGGAACAGCGAAACCGTGTGCGGTCTGGCAAGACTTCTTCGCGCCAACTCGCACGCAATGCTTGAGAGCGTGGCGAC
Organism: bacterium; assembly: GCA_027485645.1. Classification (GTDB taxonomy): domain Bacteria; phylum Armatimonadota; class Fimbriimonadia; order Fimbriimonadales; family Fimbriimonadaceae; genus Fimbriimonas. The sequence continues at coordinate 135,452 of JAIXQR010000007.1, read as the reverse complement.
TTGGCACGAGCGCGACCTCACCAACTCATCGCTCGAGCGCATCATTTTCCCGGATTCGTGTCAGCTTGCCGACTTCATGCTGAACCGCTTGACCAGCATCCTGTCTGGCCTTCAGGTGTTCCCGGAGCGGATGCACCAGAACTTGCGCCTGATGGGAGATCTCGTATTCTCCGAGCACGTCATGATCGCTCTGGTTCAGGCGGGAATGGCCCGAGAGGACGCCTACAAGGTCGCCCAGCGCAATGCGGCAAAGAGTTGGGAGGGCGAGGACTTCCGAACTTCGGTCACCAATGATCCAGACGTTCAGAGCCGTTTGAACCAGGAGCAGATCGATGAGATTTTTAGCCTTGAGCACCACCTGCGCCACGCCGGTCACACGATCAGCGCGGTTGGATTGAGCGACTGAGATGTGCGCCAGGTTCGGCGTCCAACTTTCGCAAGCACAACTTGAACTGACGTTTGGCATCGCTCCGGAGGCAGACGACCTGCTTGACCAGCCGGAGATTCGGCCAACGGACACTTCCCTTGTTCTTGCTTCGGATCAAGAACAGCCGAGGTACAAGCAAGTGCGATGGGGTCTGGTTCCTGCTTGGGCAAAGGACGACCGATCGGCGGCGAACCTGATCAACGCACGGAGCGAGACTGCGGCGGAAAAGCCTTCCTTCCGAGAAGCCATGGCGAAGCGGCGGTGCGTCGTTCCGGCGAGTTACTACGTTGAGTGGCGAGACGAACCGGGCGACGTCCAACTCAATCTCTTTGGCGAGCCGACTTCGATTTCTAAGCCCAAGAAGTCGAAATACGCCTTCTTCCGGGCAGATGCTGACGTGACCATTCTTGCCGGACTATGGGAGCGGTGGATGGCTCCCGGCGGACCACTTGAAACCTTCACGATTCTCACGTGCGCGCCGAACGACCTTGCCGGGGAGTTTCATGACCGGATGCCGTGTTTGCTGAGCAACGAGGATGCAGAAATTTGGCTTCGCCAAAGCACAACGGTCGAAGAAGCACAAGCGCTTCTTCGACCGTTTGATTCAGCCCAAATGGGAACGAGATTAATCGCCGAGTAGGCCGTTCAGGTAGGCGGCTAGTCGGTAGCCACCGAGAACCGCCATCTTGCGCGAAAGATCCGCCGTTCGACGCTCATAGCCTGCCGGAACGACGCCCTTGTTGGTCAGGCCGCGATACACCTCCGCGACGGCAATTTCGCTTTGGCGCTTTGCGATGGCCTCCCAATTCAGATTCGCCACATCCTCATCCTTTGGCTTCAGGTCGGACCGCGACAGCCACGCGTTCGTGACCGCGACGAAGCTCGTAAGTCCATCTTGCTTCAGAGCCTTCTCGATTCCGTCGTCCCAGTAGCCGTGCAACCGAGTATCGGTGGCATTTGGTGCGACTTTGATGAAGAACTGATTTCCGCCGTCATCGCCTCCGGGCAAAAACTCTTGGCCAAAGTGTTCGGAACAGTGGAGTGGTTGGTGGATGTCCGCGATGACGTGGGTGGCCCAGTAGATCCAGAACGCCCCTTCCTTGTACTTTTGGTTGGAGCCGCTCAGCGAGGTTTTCAGCCCGTTCTCAATCTGCTTCAGGCCGTACAGAGCGTTCGATGGACGTGGCGGCGTTGGCGTTCCGCGACCAGCAAAGAACAGCGGAAAGTCCACGTAGTGCCAAGTCTTGAGGCGGTTCTCTTCGCTTCCCCGCTGGAACGGATCTTGAGTCGGCTTGGTGCCCGGAGATTGTTTGTTGAGGTTGTTCACCCAGACTTCAAAACTCTCCGACGGCTTGCCCTTAATGTCGTCTGGCCAAAGACCAGCTTCTCGGAACCAGGGGCGAACTTGGCTCTCGAGGTACTGCTCGGAAAATGCGTTGTCGAATGGCCGCTTGGGTCGGTATGCCGAGTCACCTTCCATCAGCGCGCGGGCAATTTTGGACTTGACCGATGGCTTCAGGAGCTTCCACGCGATGTCGTTGACTTGCTGGTGACCGATGCCGTCCCAACCAAAAGCCGATGATCCGGCGGCAAGGGTGAGCACGAGGCAGGTGATGCGGCGCATGCCTATGAATACCTCACAAATGCCGGGTTGCATACAAGTATTCGAGTCTATTGTGATCAGATCTATTCAGGGCGAAGGATTAAAAATTGCACTGATTCTTTCGAACCGAATCTACTAAATGACCATCATATGAGAGGGACAATTGTCCCGCCTGGAATTGCCGTCATGAAAGCCGGACCATTTGCACTCGCCCTCGTAATGCTCTCAACAATGTCGTTGGCAGACAGCCCGCAAACGCGCCAGACCGGCGTCCGATGGCTTTCTGACATCGTAGTTAAACTCAAACCGAACCAGAACGCACAGATTTTTGCCACGCTCAATGGCCTGAAATACAAACGCGCTCTCCCCTCAATGAAGGACAGCTACATCTTTTCGGCTGCCTCTCCTTCTGCGGCAGCAAAAGAGATGAATCGGCTCCGCAAGGACGGGTCGGTCGTTGGCGTTTGGCAAGACATGATCGCGCCACGGATGCAGTGCCAGTTCGTGCCGAACGATCCATTCGTGTATCCGGTCGAAACGCAGCCAAACGCGCCAACGGACGATTCCTACTATCTCGGCCAGGCAATCATCGGTTTTGAAGCCTTCGCGCAGTCTTACACCGGATCATCAAAGGGTTACTCGCCATATCCAATTCCCATTAACTTTCTGGACGATGGATTCGAGGGCTCCCACCCAGATGTTGGTATCAATACTTACGGTTTCGACCTCATCGACAACGATAACGATGTTCGTCATCCTGGTTCATTCCATGGCACAGCCATGATGGGCTTGGCCACTGCTCGTGGCGGCAATGGAATCGGGGTTTGTGGTGTTGCTCCGCACGCCATTGCGAATGGTGTTCGGGTCAACGTTGTCTCTGGCCCAATTTCGGCGTACGTGAACGCGATGAACAGCGGATATGCCAGCAGCGCGACGGTTCACGGTAGTGTCTTCGCCATCCCCTGGCTCAGCGCCCCGCTCGCACGAGACACCCTTCTGCAAACGACCAATAGCCTTGGGCTCGTGCACTTGATGCCGTCAGGAAACCTTAACCGGACCGCCGAGGCCGACGAAATGTTGACCAGCAGCGACGTCATTGTGGTGAGTGGTTACAACATCAACGCGTCCACGGGCCAAAACGAGATGATCGAGAACTCCGCGTTCGGGCCAAACGTGTTCTGCACGGCGCCGGCTTCGATTTCTCAAGAACCCACCACGTTTGGTGCGCCAACGATTGTTCGAGGATTTGGAACGACGGAATCGCTCTCTGGCGGAATCGGATCGGGATCTCGAATGCCGATCAACTATACCGACCAGTTCAAGGGAACGAGCGCCTCGGTTGCACTTATGGGAGGCGCGCTGGCTCAGTACCAAGAATCGGTTCTCAGCCGTCCAAACATGTTCCAGACTCGAGTGATCAAGCACTTGATCGCGAGAAACTCCACGCCGATCAACTCGGAGGACAACACCAATCCTCGAGGTGGCTGGATCACCAACGCCGCCGGACGGCAGTTTAACAACAGCTACGGATTCGGCCAGATTCGCGTTCTGGACATGATTCGTGATGCCGCGTATTTTGACGGCGTTACGGCAGCGAGCTTCACTTCGAACGCAACGGAGAATCCCGTCGGAATTCCCGACAACGACATGGTCACGATTCCGTTCGACATGGCGGCCGGAGCTCCGGTGGAAGACGTTCAGCTCTTCTTGAACACGGACCACAACAACATTGGTCAGCTTCAAATTGAACTGGTGAGCCCCGCTGGTACGGTTGCGCTGCTGAAACCAGAAGACTTTTCGGACGCCACCAATGGCCTTATCTGGAACTTCAATGCAAACACTTTCTGGGGCGAAGCAGCCACCGGAACGTGGCAACTCAACATTCGGGACCTTGCCCTTGGCACCGCCGGTACGGTTAATGCGGCAATTCTTCGGCTAAACACCGGGCAGCTCATCAACCGCGCAGCAGTAAACGATGCCCAGTTCATTGATGCGACCTTCCGCACTCCGCTGTACCGAGGTGCTCAGACGGAAGCTACTGTCACCGTTCGAAACACTGGATCGACCACTTGGAGCGAGGCCCAGTCCTACCGCCTAGTCTCGATTCCTTTTGGATCGAGCACTTGGGGTCGAGTCAACGTTGCCCTGGGACCTTCGGAAACGGTTGCGCCGGGAATGCTCAAAACGTTCCGTTTCAACATCGTCGCACCGAATACGGTTGGTCTCCACCTATTCCAGTGGCAGATGCGGCGAGGCGCTGCGCCGGCCGCTAACTTCGGCCAAACCACGCCTTGGCGAATGCTTGAGGTCCGGGACGGAAACGATGCCCAGTTCGTGAGCTTCTCCACTCCAACGTTTATGCAGGCGGGTCAGCGCTATTACGTGCGGGTCATCATGAAGAACGTCGGAACGCGATCTTGGACCAATGCCGGCAACTATTATCTCGTTTCGCAAAACCCGTTTAACAACACCACTTGGGGCCGAAACAACGTGCCACTTCCTGTGACCGACAACGTTCGGACGAACCAGTCGAAGGAGTACTTCTTCCCCGTTATCGCACCAAACACGCGTGGGTTTGTGAACATGCAGTGGCGAATGCGGGAAGGCGGCCGTGAGAACTTCGGCGACTTTACGAACAACGTTCCGGTGTACGTGACCCCCGATAAAGGTGTCCTGGTTTCCGAACAGTTTGAAGGTGACTTCTTTGCCGGCGGCACGGTCGGTTACACCATCACCATGAGAAACACGGGGACTTCCACCTGGACCCGCGGGAACTTCGATCTTGTATCGCTGATTCCAGAAGCGGTCACCACTTGGGGCTGGCTGAGCGAACCTATTCCGGTCGGTGTCTCGGTACCGCCGGGAGGAACGCTGAGTTTGTCGGTCAACCTCCAATGCCCTCTTGTTCCGGGTGAATATCCTTTTGAGGTCGGATTCCGCCACACCACCTCAAATCGGTTCTTCGTCAACGGTGCTCCTCGCACCTTCTCGGTGAACTAAAGGTAGCGAAGCGATGGGTGGTTTTCCGAAACCACCCATCGCAATATTTTCTGTTTAATTCTTCATTTTCTTCAAAAATGGGAACTATCGGGCACCGGATAGGCTTAGGATAGTTTGTAGGCAGTGATTCTGCCCCTTGATAGGAAAAGACCATGATCAACACCCTTATCGCTCTCAGCGCCGTCGCGTTCGCTGGCCCTAACTCTGGTCTCAAGCCAGGCGAAGCCATCACGCCTTTCCACCCAACGCACGTTGCCGGCCCTCTCGCTGGTTCGACCGACTGCTTCCCTTGCACCTTCCAGAACCGACCACAGGTTCAGGTTTGGGTCAACGGCGATGACAGCGCAAACGTTGGCAAGATCGTCAGCACGCTCAACAAGGCAATGGAAGCGAACAAGGCAAAGGAATTCAAGGCCATGGTCGTCATCCTCGCTCCAGCCGGAAAGAAAGCTGCTTACGTCAGCATGGTTAAGGGAATGATCTCGAACCTCAAGCAGCCAACCGCGGTTTCGGTTCTCGAGAAGAACGAAGACGCCGTCAGCGCATACAAGATCAACACCTCGGCCGAAGTCAAGAACACCGTTCTCGTTTACAAGAACTGGAAGGTCGCGGAAACGATGACCAACCTCAAGGCAGACGAAGCGGGCGTTAAGTCGCTCAACGCTGCCATCGCCAAGATCGCTAAGTAATTTAGCCGATCCTTGCGGCCCCGCTGACCCTAGTCAGCGGGGCCTTTTTGTTTCACTATTGCGATCAATCTGCTGTATGATGTTTCGTAAGTGGAAAAGCGATCGCGCTCAGCAACTCAGCCAATGTCCGGCTTCTCCCTGTTGGAGTTGCTGGTTGTGATCGCCATCTTGGCTGTGCTTGCTGCTCTGCTCTACCCCGTGTTCGTCTCGACCCAGCGTAGTGCACGAACGACCGAGACGATTGCCAAGTTGCGAAATATTTCCATCGCAACGGCTTTGTATCGCGCGGAGCATGACGGCGACGGCAACTTTGGAACTCCGGCGGAAATGGGGTTGCCGACTCTTCTTCAGATGACTTTGCTGATCAAGCGTGAAGACAATCCGTTTTTCAAGCGATCGATGTTCGAAGCACCATGTGACTGGCACGGCTTCGAGGCAGGGATCTCTTACGGTGTTGTCGAGGAAGAGGACAACGAGTGGATGCCAATCCTGAAGAGGCTTCGAGGCGATTTTCCTCTGGTCCATACGATTGGCTGCACTCCACCGCGAACGCCTCTAAACAACCCATATTTGCCGACGCTTTTCCTCGGCAATGCTATGGATGGTCACTTGATTCGGTTCACGACGCTGGGCTCCCCAGACTCATCGCTTTTCTGGAAGGATCGGAATCCTGAATGAAGTCGAAAGCCAGATCTCAGCTGCAGTGGAAGAAAACGGTCTCCATCGTGCTTGGCATTCTTGTTTCGGGGATCGTCGGCTACGTTTTGACTCGGGCGGAAACTGGAGAAGACGTGGCTCGAAAGGTCTTGGCTTGCGTTGAGAAGGGTGATGGCGCTTGCGTTAACAAGTACCGCTGGGAGCTCGATAAGCGGGACCAACCCATGTCGGATGAGGAAATGTCCCGATTCTTACGTGAGTTTATGGACGCCAGAATAGTCCTGTCCGAACCGCTAGAACAAGCAAAGATTATCAAAGAGGAAGCGTCCATCAGCATTCAGCGAAGCTATAAGGGAGGACTGGTCCACCTGACCGTGGCGGAAACCGCAGCTGGTTTCCGAGCCATTCACCCGGTGACGGCAATGATCCTAAGTTCCTACCACGGTACACAACGCCTATCCGGAATCGCAAAACCGAAAGCATGGGTGGCCGGGCTATCAAAGGATAAGGCACAGTTAAATTCATACGGGATCGTCGGACTTGAGTTCGAACCACACAAAAAGTTTGAGACGATCGACGACTACTGTCGCCGAATGACGGTCGTTCTTAGCAATCCGATTCCGAAGATGAAACCTTAGCCGCGCAACGCGCGTGGAACGCCACCACTGCTGCCGCGACGTGAACGTTGATGCTGCGGCCCTTCCCCGCCATCGGGATGAAAACGGCGGCATCGCATTGCTTCAACACGTTGCCGTAGATGCCCCCACCCTCGCTGCCTAACACCAGGCACAACTTCTCGGGGTACTCGAATTCGGTGTAAGACACCGCCGAATCCGCAACCTCAACCGCTACGAGCGTGTAACCGACTGCCTTTGCCGCCGCGATCGCCTCATCGTGACGAGCGAAGTGATGAAACGGCACGCGCCGATGCGCCCCCATGCTGGTGACGCCAACCATCGGATTCTCTAGCGTCGGCGTCTTTCCGCTTGCAAAAATCTCCACCGCCCCGCAAGCGTCGGCCACGCGAAACATCCCGCCGACGTTGTATCCATCCGCCCAGTCTTGCAGGAGAAACGCAACTTCCATCTCCCGCATTTCCGCCGCTTCAAGGAAGCGCTTGATCTGGGTTTTGGAGCGAAGCTGTTTCACAGCAAAAAACCCCTCTGGAATATCATTGACTTATTGTATAGTTTTCCTGAGACGTTTGGAATTCTCCCCCCACCGCGCCCGCAGCCTGACTTCATGATTCCTAGGACGAGTCTAATCATCGCAGAGGACAGCACAACTTGGTATGAGATTTGGAATCAAGTTTTCACCGTTGAGTTCGAAGAGCAGTACTACTCGTGCTCAAACTCGACGAATCAGATCTCTACGATTCCGACTCAGGTATTCACGTTTGGATTCGGAAAGGTAATTAGCACCGATGAGCGACCTGAGATGTCAAGGATTCCACTGTGGGCTTGGACGCAAGGGCAGCAGTCCTTTATCAATGATGACGATGTGCAGTACACACGTAACCTCAGTCACCCCTATCACGTTTCTGACCGCGTAACCTTTGAGTGAGCTTCATGATCATAGCGATACCACTGTTAGTGTTTCAGATTTCGACTGTGCCGGTTCAGCAACCCAGCACTGCTAGTTCATGGTATGTAGTTACCACCAATGATGCAGACTTCGCCGACTTGCAGAAATGTATGTCGGTCGACGAGCGAAAGCGCGCTGCGTCGTCCCTCAGGTTAACAGTAGTGCCTGGGGAACCGACCCTGTACCTTGATCAATCACTCACAGGTGAGCAAGATATTGAATTGGCTACCCGCGCACTCAAGTTTTTGGGTCAGAGCGACTGGGACAAGCCGATATCAGCGGCATCAAGACCGGATCAGTTCTCTGCCTTCAGAAGCATCGTAACTCGACGATTCCCTTCCATTGCCAAAGGTCACGAGGATTGGGAGCAAGGTTTAGTTATCTATCCGCAAGTTCAGTTCCGTGCTGATGCGACCGTCGGAAATGGAAAATCGAAGCCGGTAGAAGTTACGGTGAAGGGATTCAGCCCGAGCGCGATGGAGGCGGATCCAAGTCCACTGATGAAGTTGACGGTGCCCAAAGCGACTCAGGCAATCTCCTCGGTAGCATTCCAAATTCGAGGTGAGGATCGAGTTGTTTCTCCAAGCCAGACGGCGCAAGTAACCGCAAAAATCACAGCAACTCTGGCACACATGATTGAAGAGAACCGAAAGAAGACCAAACAACTTTGGGAGCCTGTGCTGGACCAATATCGTGTCGGATTCGATAAGAAAGAGGTAGCGCTTAGCGACTTACCAGCATCATTTCGTGCCTCGATAGCACGAGACCTAAACGTCTCAGAAAGTTCAAACCAGCAGCTTAAGAACTGCCGGTTCGTCGTCTCCTTCGGATTCAAGGCTCAACGGGCAGATGGTAGCCATACGCTTGTAATATTTTCCCCGACGTCCATCCTGTAGTTCATAAATTGGAAGACCAGATGTCGCTCATTCGATTCACTATTCCAAGGGAACAACTCAATCTTATACCATGTTAAGCACATATTTTTTAGCGGCAATTCTCCTACAATCCCAAAACGCTCAAGAATCGGCTTCTCAAGGCTGGTACGTCGTTTCACCTGATGAAGTGGCCTACCGACAATTGAGCCAGTTGCGCACTTGGAAGGAGCGTGACGCCAAAGCGGCAGAACTGGGACTCATCAAATGGGACGGTTTATGCAGATACTACATTTCCCCGGCGCTTACCGGGGATTTGGGCTTGCAATTGAATGCTCGATTATTACAGTATCTGCAGTCAAATTCGGCATGGGAGAAACCAGTTTCCAAGGCGACGCACGATCCGAGTGACTTTTCGGCGTTTAGATCAATCTTTGAGCGCTCCTTCAGTTCGGCGTACACTAGCGAGCCGAATTGGGAATCAGACCTCTCGATCTCGCCGCAACTTAGCTTTCGCGGAACAAGGGCGAAATCTATACGGGGCAACACCGTTGGTGTGCTGCTTAAAGGACCTGCTGTTAATAGCGGGGGGATTCGCGTTACTCCTGGCCTAACGTCCGACGGTAACTCAGCTCCTGAGATCGACGCGATGAGGGAGGCTCAGGTTTTGCAGCCTGGCTTTTCGCTTTTAGGAAACTCCGCAAGGCAGAATGCATCTTTTGCGACTTCGGTCTTAACGGAAGTATTGGCCGAACTCAGAAAAAGACAAGACCAAAATCGCGAAAAGTACAAAAAATTGCAGGCGGAATTCTTAGGCAGCTTCGCAGGCGAATTCGGCCAAGTAAGTCCAGATTCTCAAGTGGCAAACTTGCCGAAAAAGATTCAAGACATGCTCTTCGAAAGGGGGCTAGCCCCTGACGAGAAGCTAACAGACTGTCGCATTTACTTCTCCCTCAACTTTCGTTTGAAGAATCCAGACGGAACCTATTCAAGCGTTTCCTTTACACCCTTTATGGCACTTTAAGCAGAGTCCAGTTCAACGCCGAAAGAACCAAGTCATGGCAGAAATGACGAGAGCGACGATGATGCCTCCGGTTGCTGCGACAACCGTGGAAAGCGCCGGAAGCGCCGGTGTGGACGGAGGTTCCCGTCGGCTATCCAACTTTGCATGAAGCTTTTCTTGGACCTCATAGTCTTTCCAGATGTCTTTGCCGGGCGAAGAAGTTGAGACGTACCCGACGTTTCCTCGGAAGACCGTCACTTGCATACCTTTAGTAAGCGCTTCGTGGCTAAGACGTTTTGGGCTCGATTGAACTGATAGCAGAGTCCACTTGGCCGTACTACTCACGGCAGCGTCGCCGTTCCAATAGCCGCCACCCAGTTCGACCGGCTTCGGCTCACTCTCGAACAACGTGATCTTCTTTGGAAATTTGCCATCCATTTCGGGGCTTGCCTGAGCAACCAACCAAGGCTTACCAAACAATTCCAGCCGAACGAATTCACCTGAATCTTCTGCGGCTCCGTATGCGGTTAGCACCGTTTGTACGGAGTACGCCTTCTGACCAGTCCCTGCAAGCTCATAATTTTTGCTCTCACGATCCGTTGGCGGGCGGCAAAACAGCTTGGAGATCGCACGCGGCAGAGCGAATCCGTACTGGAGGGGAACGAGGCCCTCTTCAACCGGACGGATGTCCACTCCGTGCCGGGTCTTTGCTACGAATCGATCCGCGTATGTTCCAAAGGAGGCAATTTCTTGATCTTCACTTCGGAAAGTTAGCGTTTCGTATCCTTGATCGTCCCGCGAAAAAATCGCCTTGATCGAGACACCCCCGGCTTTGCACGAGAGCTGGCTCACATCTAGCGATTGGAAGAAGTAGCCGTTAGCTTTTTCTAAACAGGAAATTGAGCCAATGTACGTTGCACTTGTGGTCTGAGCCATCTGCGTGAGGCCAAGTATACGCAGGCAAGTTTGGCAAGGCTATGGCAAAAGTACCCACGCGAGCTTCATGCAACATGGGCCCCGCAAAATAAAAAAGGGCCTCGGCGAGAACCGCCGAAGCCCGTGAACATCTTGTAACGAATTACTTGATGTCGACTTTGCCGCCGGCTTCTTCGACCGACTTCTTGATCTTCTCGGCATCGTCCTTGCTGATGCCCTGCTTGAGTGGCTGTGGAGCGCCATCGACGAGGTCCTTGGCTTCCTTGAGGCCGAGACCGGTGAGTTCTCGAACGACCTTGATGACCTGAAGCTTGGCTGCGCCAGCATCGGTGAGGATGACATCGAATTCAGTCTTCTCTTCTTCGACTGGAGCAGCTGCTGCTGCGCCGCCGCCCATGCCAGCGAACATGGCTGGGTTGAAGCCACCCATCGGAGCAGCGGCGGTTACGCCGAACTTGTCTTCGAGGGCCTTCTTGAGTTCAGAGAGTTCAATTGCGGTCATTCCTGCAATCGATTCGACGAGTGATTCTACGGTGGTTGCCATGGTTTTTAGTTTCCTTCTGCTTCCGGGGTCGCCGGGGTTTCGGCCGGAGCCTCGGTGGCTTCCGGTTCTGCCACAGCTTCGGCGGCTGGCGCTTCGGCTGGGGTCTCTTCAGATGTCGTTGCCGGGGTTTCTACACCCTCATTGACCTTGTCGGCCACGGCATAAATGGTGCGAATCGGATCGGCGTACAGCGCCTCGATAACGCCCACAAGGTTGGTTAGCGGTGCAGCGATGGCACCGATCACTTGCGAGATCAGTACTTCCTTCGGCGGCAGTTCGCTGATGCCCACAACTTCTTCCGAAGTGTAAGCTCGGCCGGCGAACAGGCCACCCTTCACCACCAGCTTCTTGCTGGTTCGTGCGTAATCGAGGAGCAGCTTGGCCACTTCCGGCTCGTTCTCGAACACAAACGCATAAGCGGTCGTTCCGTTGTCGTACTCGAAGGGCAGATTCTGTGCCGCTTCGCCCGCAGCCTGGCGGAACAAGGTGTTCTTGACGATGTGCAGCTCAGCGCCCTTCTCTCGAAGGCTAGCGCGAAGCGCCTGCAGGTCCTTAACCTTGAGTCCGCGATAGTCGGTAAAGACTACGCCGCTCGACTTGGAATACCACTCCCGCGTTTGCTCGATGACTTGTGCTTTTTCTGCGGTCGGCATATTGCTCCTGTTTCTCGGAAGCCGGCGGCAACAAAAAAGCCCCTGCCCAAACCGAAGGACAGAGACGTGAGCGAGGCAAGCCTCGGACGTATTCTCTTGTATCCCCTCGGCGGGCCGATTCTCGCGAATCGCTTAAGGCAATTAAGCCACCTGCTGTCTCCAGAGTTCGTAATAGTATGACACGAGCGATCCCACCGAATGCAACATGAAAAATGCGTCGGCACCCAAAGTGGGCGCCGACGCACGATTTGAGCTTCTGAGGATCAGTTCTTGATCGTGTTCTCAGAAAGCTTCCAGGTGATGTATCCCTTGTCGCCGTTCGGCTTCGTGTACACCGCGTGGAAGTACGAGAAGTTCTTGTCGAGGTTCGTGTCGTAGATCGTTCCTGCGATTGGGTTCGTCTTGCCGCGCTCGTAGAAGCCAACGAACAACGGCGAATCCACCGGGAACGAGCCCGTGAGGGCGTTTCCGCCGCTCTGGATTGCGCCAACCGGGCCGACCACCGTTCGCTGCGCATCGGTTTGGCTAATGCGTCGCCAGCCGGCGTCAAGGTTTGGCGTCGCTTTGTAGGCCGACATCAGGTTGACCCAAGCAAAGTTGTTCGCGTATCCAATCGGGAAGTCCAGCCAGTTGAAGGCCGAGTTCGATCCGGCAAAGGCGAACACCTGGAACGAGTACTCCATCTTCTGGTAGCCACCGAAGACGTAGTTGCCGGTTGTTGCGTCAGTTACCGACCAGTAAACATCGGGACCAGAAAACACGCGATCGAAGAACTCACCTTGGGCGAGGTTGTCAACGATGGTTACGCCGTTGACGCGGACGCGAATTCGCTCGTACTCGGTGAAGTTTGCAAATCGCACCTTCGGCGTTGGGTCAAGAATCGGCGCTGGGCCGCTTCCGCCCGCCGTGGAGCCCGAGCCCCCGCTCGAACTAGAACTGGATCCGCCAGAACTTGACGACCCTCCGCCAGAGCCGCCGCAAGCCAAAATGACAAGCGCGGCAACCGTAAGGGTTCCGATAGCAACGGGTGAAGTTCGCATTTTTTCCTCTCCAGCGTCGCCGGAAGCTCCGGCGACGCTTTTGCATGAGTTTAGGTCACCCGCAAAATGTACGAGGTCACACGATTCCGTGAACTCAAACGACCTTATTTTGGCAACGGCAAGCTGAGCGCACTAAGGTAGCTGCGCAGCTTCTGGATTCGGTTTGGTGTGTTCAAGTTGATGTCAAACGGTCGGCCTCGCGCGTCGACGATAACGCCGACGGTGCCGCCCTCCAGCTTCACCTGAATCGCTTTGCCCTTACCTTCGCCAACGTCGAAGCCCTTGGCCGGCGTGATCGTGACGTTCTTGAACTCGTCGCGGCCAACCGGAATGACCTTGACCTCGCCGAATGGAACGGAAATGTTGATTCCGTCTCCAGATACGGTGACGCAAGGCTCGCCATCTTTGCCTGTTCCAACTGGTGCGATGCAGTGACCGCACTTAACAATACAGTCGTACTCAAACACCTGCTTCGCCGCGGCATACAGGTGCTCCGAAAGAACGCCGAGGTGCGGCATCATGAAGATGCTGTCGACCGTGAGCATCGTGACGCCCTCCGGCAAGTAGGCATCCATCATCATCAATGCCGACTGAGCTCGGTTCGGCGCGTGAGAAAGCACACCGCCGGAGCCGATGACCATGTCGAGCGCCATCATGTTCACCAAACTCTGCCCGGCCGCACCCTGGTTGAAGAGACGGTCAATGTTCGACTCGGTCTGAACGCCAACGAGGTCACGGGCCAGCGACTTGTGGTGCAAGAAGGCCAGTCGCAGGGCCTCACGCGAAACCGCGTGCTCGATGAGCAAGTCTTCGTAAGTCTGCGGAATCGTCGTTGGACGAATCATCTTGTTTCGCAGTCGGTTTCGAACTTCCGCCGGCGAGATTTCGAACGGCAGCCACCGCGCGATGTTCTCAACTCCGGTTTCCTTGAGCACGTTACAAATCGAGTAGCTCATGCCGAGGTTGGCGGAAACCGTTCGGTTGTAAATGCGCTCGCCGGAGGTGGACAGGAAGACGGAGAAGACGTCAGTGGTCGCGCCGCCGATGTCAACACCGAGAACGTTGATCTTCTCGTTCTCGGCGTATTCCTTCAGCAGCTTGCCAACCGCGTTCGGCGTGGCCATGACCTCTTCGCTGGTCCATTCCAACAGCTTCGAGTAGCCCGGAGCCTGCTGCATAACGTGCTCCAAGAACATCTCGTGGATCTCTTCTCGCGCTGGGCCGAGGTTTTCCTTTTCAAGGGTTGGTCGAAGGTTGTCAACCACCTGAAGGCTGATGCCTTCGCCGAGAACCTTGCCGACATCGGCGCTGGCCTGTTTGTTGCCCGCGTAAATGATCGGAAGCTTCATGTCTCCGAATCGTGGCTTCGGGTCGGCGCGGCGAATGACTTCTGCCATTTCGATAAGGTGGCTGGTAGTGCCGCCGTCCGTACCGCCGGACATGAGGATGATGTCGGGGCGAAGCTGTCGGAGCCGTTCGACCTTCTGGTAATCCTTTCGACCATCGTCCACCGCCAGGGTGTCCATGAGGATTGCGCCAGCGCCGAGGGCCGCTCGTTCGGCTGATTCCGCCGACATCGACTTGACGACGCCCGCAACCATCATCTGCAAGCCGCCGCCCGCGCTCGAAGTCGAAACGTAAAGGTCAGAGCTTTCAAGCGGGCCGGTGACTCCGCTGCTGTCCCGCGCGCCTTCCTTGAGCTGTCGCCAAACCTTTCCGTCCTTGATCAGCGTTCGTCGGCCTGCAGTGTAACCAGCCGGAACGGTCGTCTCGGTGATCTCCTCCAACTCCGTAATCGAGTTGAGCACGCCGAGGGTGACGTCTTCGAAAGGTCGTTCAACCGTCGTGGGTGCCTCACCACGGGCAACGAGGCGATAATCGCCAGCCTCGTTTTGCTCAATCAGAATGGCTTTCGTGGTGGTGGAGCCGCAGTCGGTAGCTACGATACGCTTGATCGCGTCGGACATAAACCTATTATGAACACGGATTGACCTCCGCGAAAAGTAAGGCTGAATTCGACGGAATCCTCGGCTTCGATCGCCTTCACCGCTTTCAGCAAAGATTATGGTGACAACGGTTACTTTTTATTGTTATGATGATGTGATGAGATTTGCGGTATCTGCGGGCTTTCTTTTGGTAATCAGTGGATTATGTCAGGCCGGCTCGCCAACCCCGATTAGCGCGGAAAGTAAGATCGTTTCGGCAAGCATTGAATCGAGTGTGCGTCCCACGGATGAAGTGATCGAGAAGATTGAAGTTTTCCGCGAGAATATTCGGGAAGTGTTGAGCAGGCTCTTCGAGTCGAAGAACAACGTTTACAAAATCGATCCGCAGGTTCAAGGCTATGTGACGCTATCCCTATCGAAGGCTCCTTTCCATTTTGTTCTGGAGACCTTACTCTCTCAGATAGATGGAACGTACCGACAAGACTCCGGGAGCTACATCGTCGAGCTTAAAAAGTGGCCTGTCGCGTCGGAGCAAACACCCACGCTCGGAGAAGCGGCCGGGGACAAGATGATCTCCATAAGTTCGAACTCGGACGAAGAAATTCGTGACTTCCTCACTAGAATCTTTGATGAACTAGACGTGTCCTTCGCGATCAGCCCCAAGATTGAAGGCAAGGCCTACGGACGATTTAACTCCATGAAGCTAAAGGACGTGCTGGCTCGCCTCGGCGAAGTTCACGGCTTTTACGCGGAGCTTCGGTCTGGCTGCTATGTGGTGCAACCGCTCCTCCAGCAGGGCATGAACTTGGTACCGCCCAAATCTAATGCAATTTACATGCAAGAATCAAGACCCGGTGCTCGGGTTGCTGCCCCTACTGCACCACTCGTGGAAGGGCAATTGCCGTCCCGACGATTGTCATCCGTTTCAGCGGCGGATGAGTTCACCGCCCTCCTCCGGAAGATGGGCGTTCGATTTCGAATCAATCCGAACCTGCCTAGAATTTCTGGCACCCTACCGCGCGAATCCAATGCTTCAAGGCTGTACCGCATAAAGCGCCTGGCCCGAGCCAGCATCTTAAGCGAGAACGGCGTCCTCGTGGTACGACCGCTGTCGTTAAGCAGGACGGCCCCAAGTACGCTCAAGAACTAGAATCCGAGTGCCTTGTTAAGGAAAATGATTCATGCGGAGGAACGCGCAAAATCTGAGGCATGAAACTTGCAGATTTGTGTTGGCACCAGAAGCGACCAGCGATAGAATGACCGCATGCGAGCGGTCTGCGTTGCCCTGGTTGCTTTTGGTGTTGTCGCGTGCGGGTTTGCTGGAGTAACGCAGACCCAAGCTCAGAAATCTGCCCCGGTGTCTTACAAGACTCAGGGGTCCGAAGTTCGCGAGGTCCTGCGGCAACTGTTCCGGCAGGCCAAGGTCAGCAAGTACTCCATCGATCCGGACGTTCAGGGCAAGGTTCAGTTCTCCGCTTCGAACGTTCAGCTCGATGTGGCCCTCGCTTCCCTGCTCACCCAAGTCGGCGCGACGTTTTCGGCGGAAAACAACGAGTACCGCGTGTTTACAAAGCAGCAAGCCGAGAATCCAGCCCCGGAAGCTCCGGGGTACGAAGCCAAGCGCGGAAGCTTCAATTTCAGCGGTGAAGATATCGAGACGGTCATCGGCACGATCTTTAGCCAGTTCGATCAGAGCTTTGTGATGAGCTCCAAGATTCAAGGCAAGGTGACCTTGACCTTCAACTACGTCACCCTGCCGGTTGCTCTGGATCGCCTTGGCCGAGCCTGCGGTTTCACCTACGAGTTGAAGGACACGGTTTACACCTTGTTGCCTGTTTCGGCAACTGCGCCAATTGGAGCGGAAATGGCGCTGCCAGTTCAGACGGAACGCACCGCCTTTGTGAGCACGCTGGATCTGGAGAGAGTTGCAAAGACTTCGCCGGCCAACTTCGGCCGGTTTGAAGCGCTGACCTTTACCGATCGCCGAGCTTCGGACCTGTTTACCGAAACCTTTGGCCAAATGCGGATGCGGGTGAAGATCATGCCCGGGCTCCAACAGAAGCTGAGCGGGCACTTTTCTGCCGGAAGCTTCGAAACGAGGCTTTACGAGCTGAAGACCCTCGCGAACGCCAAAGTCACCCTTGAAAAGGGCATTCACGTCGTCCGACCACGCTGACCTAGTTCGTTAGAACCGAATAAGTCGAAAATTCGCTTTCCATCGGCGGAGCCTCCCCGCAGGCCTTTGCGGTGGCAAGGTCCGCAAAGGCGCGTCTGTGCCCCTCAAGGAACTCCGGTGAGGCAGTCCAGGCCTTGAAGCTGTCTTCGTTCGCCCATTGACTGACGACCAAGTACGGCTCTTCTGGCTTCGATGGTCGCAGGACCTGCATGCTCACGAACCCCGTGAGCCGGTCAATGGCGTGGGCACGGGTCGCGAACAACTCCTCAAAACGGGGGCGATAGTCTGCCCGAACAACGATCCGATTAACCGCGACGAATCCGATATTTTGCATAGACTTACTCAAAAGTTTGACTAGCCAAACTTTACTCATTCTATACGAGAAAGTCAAGTATCAACGGTTTACGCGGGAGGGGTGAACAGATTCCGACAAGTTCGCTATAATGGACCCGTCCAGAAACAGGAGACCCTATTGGCAGGAGTAGCGTTCAAAAGCGTAACAAAGGTGTACGGTAAGGACGTCAAGGCGGTCAGCGACCTCAACCTCGACATCCAAGATCAAGAGTTCATGGTCCTCGTCGGACCTTCAGGCTGCGGAAAAACCACCGCCTTACGAATGATCGCCGGTTTGGAAGAAGCAACCGGTGGAGACATCATGATTGGCGACGTTCGCGTGAACGACGTTCCGCCAAAGGATCGAGACATCGCGATGGTTTTCCAAAACTACGCGCTCTATCCTCACATGAACGTGTACGACAACATCGCGTTCGGTCTTCGACTTCGCGAGCTGAAAGGCTTTTTCTGGCAGATCACCCACTTGGCCGAAGCCAAGACGATCAAGGAAGACATCGACAAGCGCGTCAAGGAAGTTGCACGCATGCTTGACATCGAGAAGTACCTTCACCGAAAGCCGAAGGAACTGTCCGGTGGTCAGCGACAGCGCGTCGCACTCGCCCGAGCCATCGTGCGAAAACCGAAAGTATTCTTGATGGACGAGCCGCTTTCGAACTTGGACGCCAAACTCCGCGTTCAAACCCGAGCGGAACTCATTCGACTTCATCGCCAGCTTGGCATCACCACCATTTACGTCACCCACGACCAGGTCGAGGCAATGACGATGGGCCAGCGAATGGCAATCATGCGCGATGGCATCCTCCAGCAGTGCGACCAACCCGAAAAGGTTTATCAGTACCCGGCAAACAAGTTTGTCGCTGGCTTCATCGGCTCGCCGCCAATGAACTTCATCGATGCTGAGATCCGAACCGAAAATGGCGTCGCGATCGTTGATGCGGGAGAATTCAAGCTTCCGGTGCCAGCGGGCAATCCTGCGGCCCAGATGAGCGGCAAGAAGATCACCCTCGGCATTCGCGCCGAAGACATCCACGACGCGGCGATTCCAAGCAACGTTGTAGCCACCGAGGCCAACAGCGTTCAGGCAACCGTCGACGTGATGGAGCCGCTCGGACACGAGTACGTCGCCTACCTGAAGATCGGAAAGATCAACCTGGTTGCGGCGATCAGCAATGAAAGTAAGGTTCGAGTCACCGAAGTGGCGAAGTTCGTGGTCAACCTAGACCGCGTTCACCTCTTCGACGCTGAAACCGAAAAAGCCATCCGCTAAAAGGCGGGCTAAAAAACGAAGAAGGCGGAGAGCGATTGCTCTCCGCCTTCTTTGTGTCTGTCGGGGTGCTGGGACCTTTAGTTGACCGTGACCCAGATTGCGGTAGTTGCCGAACCAAACTGGACCGATCCCCGAGAGAACTTCCAGCAGGATTCATAAACCCCAGGAGTGCTTGGGGCGGTGAGTCGAGCCTGGATTGTCACCGTCTGTCCGGGTGCCACGTTGCTTCCTGGCGGGATTCCGAGCCGAGAGCGACCGAAGGTAGTCGACCCGGCTGGCATCGAGCTCAAGGCAATTCGGCTGACGTCGCCGGACGTCCAGTTTTGCGTGCCGGCATTTCGGAACGTGAACGACACCGTGAATGTCTGCCCTGCCACCACCGAAGCTGGAACCTGCTGCGAAACGAACGTGGCATCCCACTCGGTGTTCACCGCCATTGGGACGGAGAGCGTCGTCGTCGTGCCATTTCCGTTCGTCACGGTGAGCGTTGCGTACAGTTTTACGCTGGGTGTGATGGCTGCATGGTTCAACACCACCTCATTGCTCGTTGGCGCGATTTCGGTGTTTGCCACAACGTCTCCGGCGCCCGCCGTGCGACCAATCTTGATTTGGTACTTTTCGATTCCGGTCTCGGTGTCGAATGCCCAAAGCTTGAACCGGGACGCCGAGTACGCGCCTGAGGTGGGCACGCCTTCCCAGTTCGAGAAGGCGAACCGGTCGATGACCGGGGCCGTGTCGTCGCCGGTATAGGTGCCGCACCAGAAGTCGGTCGCGGGAGCATCGCTGCCGGCGATAACCTCAACTCGGCGCACCTTGGTCTTTCCGAACGCCACCGCAGTCACGGTGTACATGCCCGGCGCCAACTGGTCGTACCGGTACGTGCCGTTCGCAAGCGTCGAGGTCTGGTAGGTGATGGTTCCGCCGTCTTTCTTAGCTCGAACGGTGGCGTTGCCTTGGGCTGTACCTTCGTTGTAGACGATTCCTTCGATCGCTCCGGCGGTAGCGCCTCGCGCATCGACGTCCTGAAGCAGATAGGCGGCGTCGAGCGAGCCGTAGCCCTGGTGGGTCTCCCAAGAGCCCTTAGGTGCGCCATAAACGCTGAGCGCGGACCGCTGGAGAGCTCGGTAGGCACGCAGGTTCTGCATTCCCTGCGCTCGATCTAGGTCGTGCTTGCCGTAGTACAAGCTCGCGGCGCCCGCGACGATCGGGCTTGCCATCGACGTTCCGATCAGATAACCGTAGCCAAGGTCGTATCCCGGCGCGCCCACGTCCATGATCGGGTTGTGGGTGGTCATCGTGGTCGAATAGATGTAAGCCAGCATCGCGATTGGGTCTTCGATGTTGCTGTAGTCCAGGATGATGTTCCCGCCTGGAGCGGCAAGGTCGATGTACGACCCTGTACCGGCATAGTAGTCCGAAGCGTGGATATATCCATAGCCGTTTGCGGTTACGGCAAAGGCTCCGCTGCAGGCCGCCGGATAGATTGGGCCCAAGTCTCCGCCGCCCGCACCATCTTCGTTACACGCGACGATGACTAGCACGCCTTTTTGCCATGCGTAAGTCACGGCGTCTTGAAAAAGCTGGGAGAAGTTTTCGGTTCCGAGGCTGAGGTTGATGATATCGACCCCGTGGTCAGCGGCATAGAAAATGGCTCCAGCCGCGTCGGCGTCCGATCCGTTTCCGGTGTCGTCAAAAACGCGAAGGTTAATGCCTTTGCTTGGGTAGCCCAGGCCGACGATTCCCTTCCCGTTCCAGTTGCCGTTGTTTCCAGAGGCGAGGGCAAGTCCCGTAACGTGGGTACCGTGTCCCATCGCATCTTCGGTCGAACCGTCCGGCATGACCTCGCCAAAGCTGAACTGTGCATCCAGGCTCAGGTCGAACTGTCCGCCCTCTTCGATGGAGCTATCAAACCCTCCGGCGTTGATGAAGTCTGGGTGCTGCCGCTCGACGCCCGTGTCAATCACAGCGATCATGGGAACGTTCTGAGGCTTGTCGGCACTGGTGAACCATCGATTCGGCCAATCGCTCCACGCGTCAAATGCGCTGGTTTCATCGAGGTACCAGAGGCGGCGATAGGTTACGCCTTCTCCGAGCGGGATCATTGGCTCGCCGACTTCGATGGTGTTCCAGTCGCCGTCATTCGGCTCGGGCAACAGAGGATAAATCTTGTTTAGCGGTTGCGCCGCCACAACGTTTGGCTTGCCCTTCAGATTTGCGGCAACGGCCTTTGGGTCTTCGCCTTTGCCAAGTTTCCAAACCGTCCAGCCAGACCGCTGGATTCGATTTCGGAAATTCTCGGTCTGCAGACCGGCTGGCACAAAGCGGGCTCGGGTGGCTTCAGTTTTAGTGAGCTCGGCCGCTACTTTGGTTGGAAACTTAACCAGCACGTAGCCCGGAACGATCTCGTTCTTGCGCTTGGATGGAATGTTCCGGTTTAGGATGCTCCGCAGAACCAGCCCAAGTGGTTTCGGTGCAAAAATAGAAACAGCCGGATTTCCGATGACTCGGCTCCTTCGTCCGAGCGATTCGGCCATTGGCCCGAAATTTTGTGCGGGAGCAACGGCAACCATCAACAGGCCTGTGGCCAAACTCAAAACTCTAAAATTCATGGGCAAAACCAATCCTCAGAGAGAGTTTAACGGAAAAAGGCCAAATGTCCAACCGTTCCTCCCCCAGAACGTTAGCCTTTTTAGACTACGGTTACGAAACCGATGTTCCGAGCCAAGTAACCTGTTCATGGGTCGCATTTGAGCATGTTTTTCTGCCTTCGGATCGATGTCGATTACGTGCCCTGGGATACGCCAGATGCGGAAGAGTTTGGGCACGGCGAACCCGCAATGCTGCTGAGGATTTTCGAGTTCGCGAAAGAGCGCGGCTTGAAGTTTCAGTTCTTCGTTTCAAACCGCGTGATCCGAGCCTTTCCCACAACCGCAGATGCGATTCTGAACGAGGGCCACGACCTGGACTGGTTGTGCAAACATCCGGACGATTCGAGTTCGCGTTACCAAGAAGCGCTGCAACTACTCCGGGCAATCGGTCATGCTCCGCGGGGCGTCGCGGTAAAGCAAGCCTGGCCCGAAAGCGCCGAGACGGCACACTTCGAAGGCATTGAGTTTTTGAGTTCAGAGGGCACGCACTGCCCTGCCCCGTGGCGACACTTTCCGATTGAATTGAAACAGGCCCGCTCCGCCCAACAAGCGGGCATGAGCGTTCGCACGTGGACGGATACGGCAAAACGGCTCGTCCGAGATGCGGCGAGCCGTAACCGAAATGTCACGATCGCCGTCCGGCCACAGGCTCTCGCACGGTGGGACCCTAGGTTGACTCACCTTGCCGAGATCGTCGACCTCGCCACGGCGGTCATGCTCCCCGTGATGACGTTGCGCGAAGCTTTCAGCGCAAGCCAGACAAGTTCATAACCACATTCCACTCTTCTGGGGACACCGGCATGATGCTGAGCCGCTGGCCGCGTCGGGTAACCAGCATTTCCTCAAGTCCGACGGTTTGCCGAAGCTCGGCGAGAGGAATGACGCGCGAGAACTTCTCCACAAACTCGACGTCTCGCACGAGCCAACGTGGGTTGTCTGGCAGGCTCTTTGGATCGTGGTACTCCGAGCTTGGATCGAACTGAGTTGGGTCTGGGTACGCCTCGCTGGCGATCCTAAGAACACCGACGATTCCGCTTGGCGCCGAGTTGGAATGGTAGAAAAACGCCAAGTCGCCGATGCTCATCGAATCTCGAATGAAGTTGCGGACGGTGTAATTTCGGCACCCTTCCCACATCTCGGGCTTGCCTGCGCTGGCCAAGTGGTCGATTGAGTAAACGTCCGGTTCGGACTTCATCAGCCAGTAGTTCATGCATCTATTGTGCCGATCCGAGAACAACTCGGATCGGCACATATCACACTCCACGGCAGGAGATTAAGCGACGCTCAGGTTGACCGAGATGTCGCCGGTAACGGCGCTGATGTCCAGAATGCCGGTGCCGTCGCCGATCCGGCCCGTGATTCTTTGGGAGGTGCGGTGCTCGTCTGCGAGTTCACCGTTGAATGCAACTTCCCCATTGAGGGTCGAGATCGAGACGCGGGAATCCGAGTTCGAGGGGATTTCAATGCTTGCATCGCCCGATACAGTACGGATATTGACCGTACCGTTTGCTGAACTTGAAAGAGCCAAGACCACATCACCGGAGACCGTCTCGAGCGAGATGACCTTGCTCTCGAGCTTTCTTGCGGTTACGTTTCCGCTGGCCGTTCGAGCGTTTACGTTGCCACGAATGTTCTCCAGCGAAACGTCGCCAGACTTGTGTTCGATGTTGAGGATCGTCGCGGCGGCGTTCGACACGTGGACGTTTCCAGAATCAGAACTCACCTCAATGGCACCGTTGAGTCCCGACAATTGAATGTCGCCTGATCGGCTGTTGATGCGAACTCCCGCACCCGTCTCGTGGATGTGGATATCCCCGGATTCGGCTCTAATCTCGATCGCGGCGAATCCGTTCAGATCGATGTGAAGGTCAACGTTCAGCCCGGTCATATCCGGCTGTTTAATCACGACGGCGTGGTCACTCTCCTCAATAGTGAGCGTGTACTGCTCGGCCTTCGCCTTTGCGTCGTCGAGCGATGCACCCCGGATCGTGGCTTCGGCACGAACGTTTCCGATCTCCTTGCCACCTTGAATGTGGATGTCGCCGCTCATGTTTTCGATGCGCAAGACCTTTCCGGTCGGCACCATGAGAGGAAGATCGATGCTCTTGTGTTCGCTGGTGCCGAGCCAGCCCAAGTTCACCGAGCCCTTAGAAATGTCATCGATGGTTTCGCGAACGATGTCCCGTCCGCGCTTTGCGCCCTCACTGACCTTTCGGCCAAGATCGGCCCAGTCGACCGCCTCCGTCTTTTCTCGCGCAACGCGCTCAAGCTCTTGGAAGAAACTGGAGATCTGGTCCACCGGTGCCTTGGGAGGCTCTGGCGGAGGCGGGGGCGTGGTGCCGTCGGGAATTGCGCGCTCGGCTTCGGGTCGCTCTCCTTGCATGAGCGCTTCGATCAAATCGGCAGCTTCATCGGGAGTCAAAGCTCCGTCGGCTACGAGTTGGTTGATTTTTCGTATTTGTTCTTTCATCGGAGTTCCTGTAATCTTCGCTTTGCTTCCTGAGCCGACAGTTCGCCGTTCTCAAGCTGTTCGATAATTCGTCGTTTTTCGTCAACAATGGCTTCGCGCCGGTTCTCTTGTTGGGGTGGATGCAGGTCAAGGGCGACCAGAAGCGCATCTAGCCGTCCGCGGACGGTTGGGTAGCTGATGCCAAGTTCCTTTTCTACGTGGCTCAACATGCCTCGGCATTTGAGAAAGGCTTCTAGAAACTGGACATGCTCGGCATCTAGCTTCGCAAATCTTGAGATTTCGAATTTGCCGCGAATCGTAATTCCCGATTCGTCATTCGAGAGTTCACTGATGTATAACTCGCCACCGCTGACCGGATCGCGCGGCGGGATCGGATGAAGAATTGTCTTCATGCTTTCATTATTCACAGAATTCAAATGTTTCACGGGACTTTTGTTGAATTTCTTTATACAAACATTGAAATTCTTAAGTCGCGGTGCCCGGAAGGAGGACAAAGTACAATTTCGGCATGGCTAACGCACTTGAGTCTTTGAAGGACCGACTGTTCGATGTGAACGCACTCACGGTCGCAGCGGTGATCATGGACTGGGACCAGCAGACTTACATGCCGAAGCAAGGCTCAGAAGCCCGGGCCGAGCACATGAGCATTCTCAGCCGCATGGCGCACGAGATGTTTGTTGCGGATGACACCCAGCGTTGGGCCGAGTCAGCTCAGGCCACTTCCGAAGACGACGAAGCGCTGATTCGCATCGTCAAGCGCCAACTCTTGCTTAAAACCAAGCTGCCAAGCCGCTTGGTCGAAGAGAAGATGAAGGCGTCGGTGCTCGGCCACGAGGCGTGGGTTACGGCCCGCGCGAACAACGACTTCAACGCGTTCGCCCCGGTGCTTGAAAAGCTGTTCGATTTGTCCCGCGAGGAGGCCGAATGCTACGGCTACTCGGACGATATCTACACCGCGCTTCTGGACATCTACGAAGAAGGCGCAACGGCAGGCGAAGTCCGCACGATGTTCGATGCCATCAAGGGCCCCCAGGTCGAGCTCGTTAAAGCGATCGCTGCTCAAGGCCCGGTGGATGATTCTTTCCTTTACGGCGAATGGGATGCGGCGGCTCAGCAGAAACTGACCCTCCACTACGTTAAATCGATCGGCTTTGACCTTGAGCGAGGACGACAAGACACCGCGCCTCACCCGTTCTGCACAACTTTCTCGGTGAACGATGTCCGCTTGACTACTCGATTCAAGCCGTACTTGCCAAGTAGCATCTTCGGCTCCTTGCATGAAGCCGGCCACGGTCTCTACGAGCAGGGCTCACCAAAGGCTTGGGACCGAACGCCGCTCGCCGGCGGAGTCTCGCTGGGAGTACACGAGAGCCAGTCCCGACTCTGGGAGAACCTGGTCGGCCGCTCTCGCGCCTTCTGGGAGTGGGGCTACGGCGACCTTAAGAACGCCTTCCCAGCGTTGAAAGATCACTCGCTCGACAAGTTCCTGAAAGCGGTGAATCGCGTCCAGCCATCCTTCATCCGCGTTGAAGCAGACGAGCTGACCTACAACCTGCACATTATCATTCGCTTCGAGATTGAGAGCGCGGTGCTGAAGGGCGAGCTTGCGGTCAAGGACATCCCGGCGGCTTGGAACGCTAAGTACGAAGAGTACTTGGGAATCACGCCAAAGACCGATTCGGAAGGCTGTCTGCAGGACGTTCACTGGTCCATGGGCTCAATCGGGTACTTCCCGACCTACACGATGGGCAACCTGCTCAGCTACCAGATCTGGGCCAAGATGCAATCTGAGCTCGGAGACCTCGATACGCTGATCGCCGCGGGTGACTTCGCACCAATTCTCCACTGGCTGCAGACCAAGATCTACCGCCAAGGCTGCAAGTTCCCGCCCAAGGAACTCATCGCTTCTGTGACGGGCAAGCCGATGGGTGCCGAGGATTACCTGGCCGGACTCGGCGCGAAGTACCGAAACCTCTACGGAATCTGACCCGGCGCGCAACATATCACACGAAGGGCAAGAATTTTTTGAATTCTTGCCCTTTTCGCGTTAAATCCGTTTACAAACGGGAAAAGTTCGGTTATTGTGATGTTTGGATTGGCGGGAAACTCCGGTCTTGCCTGCGCTCGATGTTGAGCCAGGCTAAGCAACCCTCTTTTGGACCTCTCCACGCCAAAGAATCTTCGGGAAATTTCTTCCATCTCGAAGCGCTCATTAGGTCCGCGACATTCAGACCGCGTTCCTTGGTTTAATGATCTATGCTCCAATCCACGTTGCTGGATGCCCTACGAGATCGCGTGCTTGTGTACGACGGCGCGATGGGAACGCAGATTCAAGGCTCGAATCTTTCCGACGCAGACTTCATCTTGCGGCCAGAGCATAGCCATTCTCCCGCCCTTGCTGCCGCGGCCGAGCGATTGAATGGAACTCTCCTCGATGGCTGTAACGAAATCCTGAGCATCACGCGGCCCGAAGTCATTCGCAACATTCACGCCGCTTACTTCGCTGCCGGGTCGGACCTTGTCGAAACCAACACCTTTGGCGGGACTTCCATTGTTCTGGCCGAGTACGACATTCCCGAGCTTGTGTATGACCTGAGCTTGGCAAGTGCGCGGATCGCGAAGGAAGCCGCCATCGCGGCCAGCACGACCGCAAAGCCGCGCTGGGTCGTTGGAGCGCTCGGTCCAGGAACGAAGCTGATTTCGCTCGGCCAAACCACTTGGCAAGAGCTCGAGGACACCTACAAAACCGGATTTGTGGGCCTCATCGAAGGCGGAGCGGATGCCCTACTGCTCGAAACCCTACAAGACTTGCTCATGGTCAAGGCGGGAGTTGTCGCCGCGGAGAAGGCGATGGCGGAAACCGGGAAGCGACTTCCACTCTTTGTCCAGGTCACGATGGAGCAAACCGGAACCATGCTCCTCGGTTCCGAAATCGGCGCTGCGTTGAACATGCTGGAAGCGTTCCCAAGCGTGGTGAGCGTCGGAATGAACTGCGCCACCGGCCCGGTCGAGATGGCACCTCACGTTCGATTCCTCGGACAAAACTCAACCCGACCCATCGCAATTCAGCCAAACGCCGGCCTACCCCAAATGGAAGCCGGGCGGGCGGTTTATAAACTGAGCCCGGACGACCTGGCGGGACACCATGACCGATTCGTGTCCGAAATGGGAGTTGCCCTTTGCGGCGGTTGCTGTGGGACGACACCTGCTCACATCAAGGCCGTGGCCGATGCCGTCGGTGGTCGACGACATCAGGAGAGCGCGCATTGGCAAAAGAGCCGCTCCGTCTTCCCCGGATTCGATTTTGAGATCAAGCAGCCCGAACAGGCCGATTCCTTTGCGCTGGTCGGCTGTTCCTCGCTGTATCAGTTCCAGCCTTATGTCCAGGACAACAGCTATCTGATCATCGGCGAGAAAACGAACGCGAACGGCTCACGGGCCTTCCGCGATATGTTGGCGGCTGAGAATTGGGACGGGCTCACTGAGCTTGCCCGCGAGTTGGAAGGCGAAGGCTCCCACATTCTAGATGTCTGCGCTGCCTACGTTGGGCGCGATGAAGTTCGGGACATGAAGTCGCTGTTGGCCAACTACAACCAGCACATCACGGTTCCAATCATGATCGACTCGACCGAGGTTCCGGTCATGGAAGCGTCGCTTC
Organism: bacterium; assembly: GCA_027485645.1. Classification (GTDB taxonomy): domain Bacteria; phylum Armatimonadota; class Fimbriimonadia; order Fimbriimonadales; family Fimbriimonadaceae; genus Fimbriimonas. Next base: position 107,925 of record JAIXQR010000007.1, on the reverse strand, counting down.
AGTCACTCGCCGGAAAGCCGATCATCAACTCAATCAACTTCGAAGATGGTGATGATCGAGCTCGCAAAGTGCTTGCCCTCGCACGGAAGTACGGTGCCGGAGTCGTCGCGCTGACGATCAACGAGGACGGGATGGCGAAGACGGCGGAAAAGAAGCTCGAAATCACGGATCGCCTTCTTGCGTTGACCCGCGAATTCGGATTGCCGGATCACGACGTTTTTATCGACACCCTCACTTTCACCCTTGGCTCGGGCGATGAAGAGTTCCGCACCGCCGCGATCGAAACCATCGAAGCGATCAAAGGCGTGAAGGAGAAGTACCCCCGAGTGAATCTGACGCTCGGCGTGAGCAATATCAGCTTCGGGCTAAAGCCCGCGTCTCGCCAGATTCTCAACAGCGCTTTCCTTCACTATGCCCGCGAGGCCGGACTCACCAGCGCGATTGTTCACTTCAGCAAAATCCTTCCCGAGAACCGGATCAATTCAGGTATCTGGAAGATTGCTTCCGATCTTGTCTTTGATCGCCGTCAGTTCGCAGAAGCTCCTGCCGGAGCTTGAACAAAAAATGCCCCCGGCCAAGCCGGTCGGGGGCAAAAGCAAAGGCAGCGTTAAGCTGTTTTGATCAGTCTCGAGTGTCGAAGCAGAAAGCGATCACTCGGTCGGAACCTCGGAATGCTCCGTAGAACGTGAGCGCTCCGGTAACGAGGTTGATGTTGTGGATCGAGCTGGAGTTGGAACCAGGAAGATTAGCAACAATGAATGCTCGGTCTTTTCCGTTTCGGGTGTAGATGTCGAAGCTCGTTCGGTCGTCGAGATCCACATTCAGGTACGAAACGACTCCCATCGTTCCTTCGTTGGGTGGATTCTGAAGAACCAGCGCATCAATTTCGGAATCAATGTTGAAGAGCGACGTCGACGTGGCGCCAGCGAAGCTGTTCGTGTAAGCCGATGCGACGATGTTTGGCATCGTCGTAGTGCCGTACGACAGGGCGCCGTCGATTAGGGCGACTCCGGTCTCGACGTTGACTCGAAGGTTCGAGCTCTGCGTGCTGGTGATTCGGAGACGATCTGGCACTGGGTTGAAGTCAACGCCAAACTTGGAGCCGTTGAGCATCGTTGAGATCAACGATGCCGGGGTTGCATTTCCGGTTCGAGTGTTCAGCGTATAGAGGTTGCCGAAGCTACCAACACCGTACAGCATCCCGTTTGATGGGCGGGAATCCATACCGACGATCTTCTCGTTCGGGGCAAGCCCGGTAATTGCCATAGCGTAGTAAGGCGACTGTGGAGTCGAGTGCTCAAACGAAAGGAACGTTCCAGACTCCGTGACCGCGTAGGAGCGGACAGCTTGAGCACTAGCAACAGCAGCACCAAGAACGACGAAAGCAAGAATTCGGTTAGTTTTCATGATTGACACCAGACAGGTGGCGTTTTAAGTATAGCATTTTTGCTCTCAGTTGAGCAGTTTTTTATTTATTTGCCGTTTTCCTGTGCCTTTTGCTTTCTCGTCGTGGCGTGGATGTTTTGACGACGGCTTGGGGTATCCTTTCTGGTTCACGACGTTATGGCAAACCTGAAGTCAAGCAAAAAGGATATGCGACGAAGCCGACGAAAGTCGCTCGTCAACAAGTCGGTCAAGAGCGCGCTCAAGACCTACATCAAGAAGGTCAAGGTTGCGGCTGCAGTTGCCGCTCCAGATGCTGACGCAATTCAGAGCGCCCTTACCCTTGCGGTGAAGGCACTGGACAAGGCTGCTCAGAACGGAACGATTCACAAGAACCAGGCAGCACGAAGAAAGAGCCGAATCGCTAAGGCCGCAAACGCTGCTAAAGCTAAGCTCGCTGCTTAATCCCGATTTCGGAAGCCCTCGATGAGTTTTCTCATCGAGGGCTTTTCTGTGTCTACTTGATCTCGATGGCTTCGAGTTCGAAGATCAAGGTCGCTTTTGGTGGAATGACGCCGCCTGCTCCTCTGTCTCCGTAACCAAGACTTGGCGGAATTGTAACCGTGCGCTTTTCACCCTTGCGCATGCCGAGAATTCCCTGCTCAAATCCTGGAATGACTTGCTGGGCACCCAGCTTGACCGAAAATGGCTGGCCGCTCGTGTAGCTCGAGTCGAATTGCTTCCCATCCTTCAGCATGCCCTTGTAGTGAATCTTCACGTCGGACCCAACAACCGCCGCCGGTCCGGTTCCCTTTTTGGTGACCTTGTAGGTTGCGCGTTCAATAGCTTTCAGGGTGACGTCGAACAGCAAAGTAGAATTCGCCGGGATGTCGCCCTGGGCAGCGTCGCCGTACGCCATATCTGCCGGAATACGAAGGCTCCGCTTGCCGCCAACTTTCATTCCCGCAACGCCCTCATCCCAACCTTTGATAACCTGGCCAACGCCAAGGCGGAATCGGAATGGTCCTCGACCGATGCTACTGTCGAATTTCTTGCCGTTCGTCAGCGTGCCGGTGTAGTCCACCACCACAAAGTCGAGCGCCTGGGCTGCTTGGCCGGTGCCCACTTTAATGTCCTTTACTACCAATTTCTCTGCGCTCATCATCGCAATTGCCGCAAACGTGGCTAACATGCAGCGAGGGTACCCGTCGAAAATCTGTTGCCGTGGCTTCGCAGTTATACTGAGCCAGTGGGAAGATGGACACCGCTGCTCGGCTGGTTTGCGTTGATCTCGGTCGCAAGCGCCCAAAACTCGGTGCCGCAAGGGTCTGTCCCGACCGAATCCCTCAATCAATTTGATGATCCGGTCGTTCGTCGCACGGTGTCCCTGTCCGGAAACTACTCGGTGTCCGAGCTTCTGGACTTCATGAAGTCGTTCAGCGTGAACTTTGTGGTTCCAGCTCGGGTGGACCTGGATACTTTTCGACTCCGCCTGAACATTCAGGATAAGCCATTACGCGACATCATGGTCTGCGTTTCCAGCGCGATGAATGGCACTTGGATCTACCAAGCGGGAATCTATATCTTGCGTCTGCCTGGCACCGACATTGTTCGGCCCCCAGTCCCGGCCACCAAGTCACCAAACCTCAACGCCATTCTTCCAAAACTGTCGGACGACGAATTCACCCGCTTGCGCGCAGCAGCGGAAGAAATGAAAGCAAAGCCGCCGACGCCCAAGCCGGTTCCGGCCGCGAAAACTGCCCCTAAGACTTCAACCGTCAAGAAGCCTGCGGTCCGAAAACCGACGGTTCGTAAGACATCTTCTAAGCGAAGACGGTCAAGCTCGCGGCGATAATCCTCGTTCCGGGTAACAACGGCAAATGGAATATCGATCCCTCGGTCGCACCGGCGTCCAAGTTTCCGTTGCCTGCTTTGGCACCATGACATTTGGGTGGGACCCGGAGGATTGGGGAAGCTCGGAAGAAGCATCCATTCAGATCACTCACGCCGCGCTTGATTTGGGGATCAATTTCTTTGACACCGCAGACGTTTATGCACGTGGTGTGAGCGAAACCATTCTCGGGAAAGCGCTGGCCGGCAAGCGAGCCGAGGTTGTTCTCGCCACGAAGTGCCACGGCAAAATGTCGGACACCGATGTGAACGCTTCGGGAAACTCCTACCGACACATCATTCTCGCCTGCGAGGCGTCCCTGAAGCGCTTGGGAACGGATTACATTGACCTGTACCAAATCCATCGTCCGCAGCCGAGCGTGGCGATCGACGAAACGTTGCGCGCGCTCGACGACCTGCGCCGTGCCGGAAAGATCCTGTATGCCGGTTGCTCGACTTTTGCGGCCTGGCAAGTCTGCGAAGCGCATTACATTGCAAAGGAGTTAGGTGCGGCAGGCTTCGTCACCGAGCAGCCACCGTACAACCTGCTCGATCGCCGGATTGAACGCGAACTGCTTCCCTTCTGCCGCACTTACGACTACGCGGTGATCCCCTGGTCGCCCCTTGCCGGCGGAATGCTCAGCGGAAAATACTTGGATGCAAAGCCCGAAGAAGGTCGCTATGCGAAGAGTGATCCAGGTGGTCGCCTGGCCCAGTTGCCGATGGACAAGCTCCGCGAGTTCCAAACTCTCGCCAAGGAGCTAGACCTCAGCATGGCTACCCTTGCTCTTGCCTGGGTTGCCAATCAGCCTGGGATAACGAGTCCAATCATTGGCGCTCGAAGTGAAAGTCAGCTTAAGGAGTCCGCTGCTGCGCTGGAGATCAAATTGGATGAGGAAACCCTGAAGAAGATCGACAGCATCTTTGCTCCGGCATCTCACTCGGTGGCTTACTACAACGCGAACTTTGGACCTAACGCAAGAACCCGATAATCTTGCGGCTTCTGGCCCGTGGATTCTGTCTTGAATTCACGGGCAATATGATTGCGAAGTCACTGGTATCCGAGTTCGTGGGCACGTTCGCAATTTGCTTTGTCGCACTAGCAGTTAAGGCGAACTTAAGCGAAGTGCCGGGCGGGTTGCTTGGCATCGCTTTGGCGAACGGTCTGGTGGTTGCGTGTTTCGCAACGGCAGCAGGGCCAATTAGCGGCGGTCACTTCAATCCGGCCGTTACGATTGGGTTCTGGGTGGTCCGCCGAACTTCCCACCGCGAGGCGGTTCTTTACATTGCCGCCCAACTTCTCGGTGCGGTTGCGGGCTCGTTCTTTGCAAGCTCGTCCTTCACGAACGATCCAAACGTCGCCGTCAACGGGATGTCCGCCGTGGAGATGGGATCGACGGTCGGGGCGGCGTTTATTGCCGAGATCATCGCGACCTTCATGCTGATGTGGGTGATTTTTGGTACGGCGGTGGACCCGCGTCAGCCCAAATTTGGGGCTCTTTACATTGGGCTCATGGTCGCGGTTGGAATTCTCACCGTTGGGCCCGTGAGTAGCGGGGCGATGAACCCAGCCCGCTGGTTTGGTCCGGCTGTTTTGACCGGCGACTTTAGCGCAATGACGCTGTTCTTGGGTGGCCCGATCTCGGGAGCAATCCTTGCCTCCCTGATTTACACCTGGTTCCTCCGCGAGGAACGCACAAAAATGCCCGAGAGCCAAAACTGACCTCGGGCAAATCGATGGATCAGATTTCGCCGGCGGCGGCCATTTCCATCAAAGTCTTATAGTGCTTTTCAGCGGCTGCCGCATCGTTGTTGTGATACTGCAAGAACGGCGCCTTCTCAGCTTCTGGAACGGCTGCCCAACCGGCTTGCTTCTTCGCGGTTGCGGTCATTGCAGGCAGAAGGGCGGCCTTTGCGGGGTCGTCACTGGTCTTCTCGATCTTAGCGGTCGAGTCAACCTTCGTGTTTTGGTCGTTGTTGGGTTCACAGCCAACCAGAAAGATGGCAGCGAGAGCGACAAAGATTAGGATCTTGTTCATATACAAAAAGGCCCTCCGCTTTTGCGGAGGGCCGATGAGCCTTTAGAGCTGGACTGGGTTGCCGGAGATTGGGTCGAGGATGTTCTGGTTGTTAACCGTGTACATCTGAGCGCCCCACATATAGCGGTTTGGTGCGAGGGTTGCGTTGAACTTGGAGTACTTCGCAGATCCGTCGGCCATGCCGTAGTTGTCGCCTTCGTTCCATCGGAAGCCCGAGTGGTAGGAGATGAGTGGGTAGGTACCAGCTGGGTTGGTTCGGCAAGCGCTGAACACGTTTCGGACCTGGTTGAAGTTGAGCGCGTAGAGCACTGCAGTTGCAGCGTCGGTGTTCTCGCCAAGGTACTGCTGGGTGTTAGCAGCGTCTCGGGTAACGGCGTTGGTGGATCGGTGCGAAGAGTTTCGGATACCGGTTCCAAGCGACTGGCCGTTCAAGCACTCGAGGTTGTCGGTGAGACCAGCGATCATGATCGTGCTGGAAACAGCTGGAAGAACGGTCTGGCTGATAACCTTAACGCCTGCGTTGAGGTCGTTGATGTTTCGAGCTCGTGGCATAACCGCGCTGTTGACGGTGTACGAAAGTCGTGGAACCTGGTTGTCGATGATGAAGCCACCGAGCGACGGAGTTCCTGGAGGGGTGTTGCCGCTGACTGCACATCGGTCAGCCTGCTGTCCGGATGGGAAGCCCTTTCCGCTGTTGTTGTTAGCCGAAGCGAAGCACGTTGGACCGTGGCCGCGGAGCGTGTCTCCTGGGCTAACGAACATGTCAACGTTCTTGATGTATGGCTGGCAAACGCCGGACCAGTGCTCGTAACCGCCAGCGGTTCCGCCGAGGGCTGGGTTGAATGCGCGGTGGAAGTAAGCCGATGGAAGAACATCGTCTGCGTCACCCGAGTAGATGAGGATTCCGAGAGCGGTCTGCTTGATGTTCGAAAGATCCTGCGTCTTCTTTGCAGCAGCCTTAGCCTGTGCGAAGACAGGGAACAGAATCGCGGCGAGAATGGCGATGATCGCGATGACCACCAAGAGTTCAATCAGGGTAAATGCCTTTTTCATGGTTGCGTTCCTCACGCAACACAAGGATTCCGAGCGGCATGTTAACAGCTTGTTAACATTTACAGAAGTCAGGGTTAAGGTTTGATGGCAGCCCAACTTTGGGTTCAGAATTAATACACTGACTCCTCTGATTCTGCCACCCTAAAAGTCCAAGGAATGGAATCATTTATCCAGGTCTGTCAGTGCCTGTCTGACCCGAAATCAGTTCGTATCGTTCTACTCCTTCTCGAATCTGATCTTAAAATCAATCAAATTGAGCGAGCGACAAATCTGAGTCGACGAGTTATTGACACCAGACTCGTAAAGATGCACAGCTGCAATGTTGTTAGCAGTGAAATGGACGGCAGATGGATCCGATGGAGCCTAACGGCTGAAGCTCGCGAAATGGTAAAGCTCGTTGTTGCGAACCACGTGGTCGAGTTGGAGTGGGACCCTGACGTCACAGCTGATCGTATTCGCCTTACTCGAGAGCTTCAGCTTGAGAATGCGTCTGAAGCTCTCGACGGGGAACAGGGTCCGAAGCTGGAGATGCAGCCCGGACCCGATCCGGCTTAGTTTCGGACCTGAAGTCCGGTGATTGGGTCGAGTACCGGTGCGCCACCGTCGGTAAGAACCGAAGAGCCCCACATGTACTTGTTTGGATTGATGGTTGCATTGAACTTGGCGTACTTCGCCGAGCCGTCGCCCATTCCGTAGTTATCGCCTTCGCTCCATCGGTTCCAGCTGTGGTAGACCGCGAGAGGATAGTCCGTTCGAGGTGCCGTGCGGCACAGGTCGAAGATTCGATTGCTCGGCGCCGTGACCTGGCCCGCGTTCAGTGCCCAGATCTGAGCCGGTCGCGATGCGCCGTCTTCCTGGCTACCAAAGTAGGCTCGGGTGTTAGCCTGGTCGATCGAGAGTGCGTTCGTCGAACGGTGGCTTGCGCTTCGAACAACTGAGGTGATCGATGCCGAGCTCAAGCACGATACATCATCAACAAATCCAGCAAGCAAAATGCTGCCAGAAACGTTGTCCATCTGCGACTGAGTCGTGATGGAGATTCCTCGGTTAACGTCGCCAATGTTTCGGTATCGACCGATGAACGCACTGTTGACGGTGTAGCTGATTCGAGGAACCTGCTGGTCAACAACGAATCCATTTCGGATGAACGAAGCAGGCACGAGGTCAGGCCGCGATGCGGTGCATCGGTTTGGAGCCTGGCCCGAAGGAATTCCAGCGCCCGAGTTGTTGTCGAAGTCCGTGAAGCACGTAGGAGCGTGACCTTGAATCTTGTCGCCAGGGCTCACGTAAAGAGCAAGGTTCTTGACGTACGGGGCGACCATGCCGGACCAGTGAACGTATCCTGCCGTTGTTCCGCCGAGAGCTGGGTTAAAGGCTCGGTGGAAGTACGCGGAAGGGTAATAGTCGTCGTGATCCGTCGTGTATAGAGTGATACCGAGGCTAATCTGCTTAACGTTGGACAGGTCCTGCGTTTTCTTTGCAGCGGCTTTTGCCTGCGCAAAAACTGGGAACAAGATGGCGGCCAAGATGGCGATGATCGCAATAACGACCAAAAGTTCGATCAGGGTGAATGCCTTTTTCATGGTGCACAAGTATTGAACCTTGGCATTGTTAAGGCTCAATTAAGCGACTGTTAAGATTTACTCATTTTCGTGAACAAACAAAGAGGCACAGGAGGGACTAGTCCCTCCTGTGCCTCTTGCAAGCGTTCCTCAGTTCAGCGCGAGTTCTTTCTGTGGCTCGTTACCGTCTGGCGTAGTCTTCCGGCGGAAGATGACCGTTTCGGTTCCGGGCTCAAGTTCCGCGATGATCACGTCACCGGACTGGAATCGACCGAGCAGCATCTCTTCGCTGAGCGGATCCTCGATGAATCGCTGAACCGCTCTTCGGAGTGGTCGTGCGCCCATGTTCGGATCGTAGCCCTTGTCTACGAGGAGGTTCTTGACCTCTTCGCTCAGTTCGATCTGGATTCCCATCGAAGTTGCCTGTTCGTTGACTCGCGCCAAGAACAAGGATGCGATCTGGAGAATCTCGTCTCGCTTGAGGTGCTGGAACACGATGACCTCATCGATTCGGTTGATGAACTCGGGCCGGAACGATTTCTTCATTTCGTCCAGCATCTTGGTCTTCATGTTCTCGTACACCTTCGGATCGTTGTAATCCGGTCGGGTGTCGCGGAAGCCAAGTCCCTTGTCCATCTCAATCGGTCGGACACCGATGTTCGAAGTCATGATGATCAGGGTGTTTCGGAAGTCCACCGTGCGTCCCTGAGAGTCGGTCAACTGACCATCTTCCAGAACCTGGAGGAGCAAGTTGAAGACTTCGGGGTGAGCCTTTTCGATTTCATCGAAGAGCACAACGCAATACGGATTGCGCCGAACTTGTTCGGTCAACTGACCGCCCTCATCGTAACCAACGTATCCCGGAGGGGCACCGGTCAATCGGCTGACCGCGAATCGCTCCATGTACTCCGACATGTCGATTCGGACCATGTTGCTTTCCTTTTCGTAAAGGTAAGCCGCAAGTGCTTTTGCAAGCTCGGTCTTTCCAACGCCGGTTGGTCCAAGGAAGACGAACGAGGCGATCGGTCGCTTTGGATCCTTGAGTCCGGATCGGGATCGTCGGATGGCTCGCGAAACGGCACGGACTGCATCTTGCTGGCCGATGATTCGCTCGTGCAAATCCTCTTCCATGCGAAGAAGCTTCTGACTTTCCGTTTCGACAAGTCGGGTTACCGGAATGCCGGTCCAACTTTGAACGATGCCGGCAATTTCGGGTTCTCCAACCACTGGCTCGGCCTTTGGCTCTGCAGCCCAGGCTTCTTCCCTTTCGAGAATGCTGACCTCAAGGCCATCAATCTCTGCCTTCATCTTTTCAAGCATTTCCTGATCTTCAGATCGCTTCGAAAGATGTTCGAAATTGGTGCGGAGCTTCGTGAGTCGCTGACGATCGGCGCGAACGTCTGCGGGTGGCAGGCTCTGCTGCAAGCGAACGCGTGACGCGGCTTCGTCGATCAAGTCGATCGCTTTGTCCGGCAAGGTTCGATCCGAGATGTATCGCTGAGACAAGGAGACCGCGCTGGTGATCGCCTCGTCGGTGATCTCCACCTGGTGATGCGCCTCGTACCGTTCGCGGAGGCCGCGAAGGATCTCGATCGCCTCTTCTTCACTTGGCTCTTTAACCTTGACCGCTTGGAAACGACGCTCGAGGGCGGCGTCTCGCTCGATGTACTTGCGGAACTCGTCCTGAGTCGTGGCACCGATGCACTGGAGTTCACCACGCGCCAAAGCTGGCTTCATGATGTTCGAGGCATCAATCGCACCTTCGGCCGCGCCCGCTCCCACGAGGGTGTGAAGTTCGTCGATGAAGAGGATCACTTGGCCTTCCGACTTTCGGACCTCTTCCATGACCTTCTTCATGCGCTCCTCGAATTCGCCTCGGTACTTCGTACCGGCGACCAAGCCCGCTAGATCAAGAGAGACGATGCGCTTGTTTTTCAGAATCTCGGGAATGTCGCCCGAGACAATGCGAAGGGCGAGCCCCTCGGCAATCGCCGTCTTTCCGACGCCTGGGTCACCAATGAGACATGGGTTGTTCTTTGTTCGGCGACAAAGAATCTGCATGACGCGCTCGATTTCGGTGTGTCGTCCGACTACCGGGTCAAGCTTCCCTTCTCGCGCCAACTCCGTAAGATCTCGACCGAACTCGTCCAGAGTTTGGGTCTTGGCGTTGGTGGTGGAGGCAGCCCGTGTTCCGAAACCAGACTTTGCCTGCGTATCGTTGTCTTGAAGCGTCATCACTTCTCGGCGAGCTTTTTCAAGTTCGACTCCGAGTTTCGAGAGGACGCGTCCGGCTAAGCCGTCGCCTTCTCGAATCAGCCCGAGTAGCAAATGCTCGGTGCCAATGTAATTGTTGTTCAGGTTGCGAGCCTCGTCATATGCAAGATCGATCACGCGCTTGGCTCGAGGAGTCAGGGTCATATCCTGATTTGGCCTCGCATCGCCCCGTGGAAGCTGCTTTTCAACCTCAGAGCGAATGCGGTTTAGGCTTACGCCTAATTTCTCGAGAACGCGTGCGGCGACGCTGTCCGACTCTCTTACGAGCCCGAGGAGCAGGTGTTCCGTCGAAACGTAACCTTCCCCGAACTTCTGAGCCTCTTCTTGCGCGTAGAACACGACCTTCCGGGCGCGTTCAGTAAAGCGTTGCCACATATTTATTCTTTTCCTGTTTCGAAGATGAATTCATCCCGGTTGTCTAGTTCTACGTCGGCAGGCTGCTTGTCATTAGGACCGCCTGAGCTTAGATACATGACGTGCGGAGTTACTTCATCGCATCGATGTAATAAGGAGAGTACCACTGCTCCCAAGAAGTTCCCAGTCCTATATTTTTGGACCTAGTGACCCTTCCCAATCTCCGTCGGTTCTTGCGCCGCGGGAGGCATCGGAATTCGGCTCCGATGCACCCCAATTTGTACCGTTGGCGCCCGCAAAAACAGGTCCAAAAACCAATCCATCGAGAGCCTCAACTTCAAGGCAAAGGTGGGCATTTTGCTGAGGTAAGCCCCTCGGAACAGCAGCCAGCCGATGAGGCCATTCACGTTAAGTCCGAAAAGATCAGCGGCCGCTTTGTATCCGCCAAGTACGGCAAACGCACCCAACGATCGATACTCAAAATTCTCCAGCGGCTTTCCGGCAATGCTGCTCAGGATGTTCTTTGCCACTTGCGGGCCCTGTCGAACGGCATTCTGGGCGGTCGCGGCGAATGGCTTACCATCTGGCATTGGAACGGCAGCGGCGTCTCCGACCGCCCAAACGTTGTCGTAGCCATCGACCCGCAGATCGGCCCGCGCTTTGATGTATCCCCGCTCGGTGAGCGGCAAACCTGCGATGTTTTTGAGGAGTGGCGACGGCTGGATGCCCGCCGTCCAGAAGGTGCTTTCGGCCGGCACCCATTCCTGGGTTTCCGTTCGCACTCCTTGCGGCAGTACCTCGACCACGCTGCTCCCAAGATGGACCTCGACGCCTCGGTCTTGCAGTGTTTTCAGTGCCCAGGCGGAAGCTCGCTCACTCATTGCGCCGAGCAGCCGCTTGCCGTGCTCGAAAACGATCACTTTGATATCTGACTTCTTGAGGTTCGGATACCCGTCGACCAGTTCCGACAAGAAGTGCTGCAGTTCACCCGCCAGTTCCGTCCCGGTGAAGTTTCCGCCGACTATCACGAAAGTTAAAAGTTGCTTGCGCTTCTCAAGATCGCGACACTCGTTGGCTTGCTCCATCAATGCAATCGCCCGATCGCGAATACCGATCGCGTCGGCGACTGATTTGAGTTCGTAAGCGTTTTCCGCAAGCCCGGGAATGTTTGGAAACCGCGTGACCGAACCGAGCCCGATCACCAAATGATCAAACGAAATCTCAGTGGGTTCGGTGGAGCCCGATGCCTGGAAGCGCACTTGTTTGCCCGTCAAATCCACGTTCAATATCTCGCCCATTCGGAACGCGTCGCGGGCGTAGGAACGAAGGGGCACCACGACATGGCGCGGCTCGATGCCACCGACAGCGGCTTCGACGAGGAGCGGATAGAAGGTCAGATAGTTGTGGCGGTCAAGAAGAATGACCTCCACTTCCCCTCGGCCGGACTTCGCCAAGCGCTTCGCGGCCTCTGCCCCGCCAAATCCGCCACCAAGAATGACAACTCTCGTTTTCGTGCTGGACATCCATCCTCATGATGTCGCTAATCGGAGACGTGGCCTAGGCTAGGACTCAGCCCAGTTTGAGACTCATCGACTCATAGCTTCGCGAAACCTCGAAGCCAAACTTGCCATAGAACTCGGTCAAGGTTGTCCAGTCTATAATGGTTTGGCGGCAGCCTCGGTCCTTGAGGATTTGGAGCGCAGAGCCCAGCAGGAACCCACCTCTGCCTGAGCCTCGAACCGCCTTGGATACTCCGATTGGACCGAGCGAGCCCCAATTTGGCCCGAGGTCTTCTTGCCAAACGGCACCACCGATCGGATAGCGGTTGGAGGAATCTTGAATCAGGGCGAAGCCTTCGATGCGTTGACCGCAGTACAGAACTGCCACGCACTCTGGCCCGTCTTGCCGCACTTTCAGGAGGGTGTCGTGGTGCCACCGGCCAGGGAACTCACGTTGCAGGAATCCTTCGAGCTCCATGATCGCGCCCTTGGATAGCACCTCGACCCGATCTCCCGGAATGGCGGAGGCGGAGTACGAAAAGTCCGACAGGTCCCGCTCCATGTCAACTTGCGTACCGTGGTCCGTGAAGCCCTCGATCTCAAGGAACTCTTTGAGCTTCGGAAAGTCTTTCGGGCAACCCGGGAAGAAGTGGTTATTGTCCTGACCAAAAACGAGTCGGCTTGCGCCCCGATCGGTCAAAAGCTGGCGAACGTCGCTTATCAAATCACCGCAAACGCCGGGTTCGGAGTACGCGACCGCGCTGAGGTGGTACTGGTCGATGTCGCCGACTCGGTATAGCGACGACGACGGTCGCTTGATGAAGGCAAACCCAATGACACGGCCGTCGCGCTCATAGATCGACGACGCGCCCCAGTCGAACACGGGACAATCGACCGACTTCAGCTTCAAAAGCTCGGGCGTGACGCGGTAGCGGTCCGGATAGAACTGGTTCCAGAGCGTCGCCAGATCGGAAAACGGCGCAGAGGCAAGCGGAATCCTCATCCGACCGCGCGCGCTAGCTCCCTCAGGTGCTGACCGTAAAGCGTGATCGCTTGCTCGGTGCGATACAGCACATTCATCAACTCCGCCGTGTCGCGCAGCCGAGTATCGCGCAACGCGCCGAAGTTGCCCAACGCTTCGAAATCTTCGATTCCAGTGACCGCCGTGTACGAGCGCAGGTACTCGGCGACCGGTTCGTATTCTCCGCGATACTTCGATCGGACCGCCCGAAATTCTGCTTCGATCACCCCGACGGGGCCGTAGCGAAGGATGTCTTCAATCGCCTGGCGATACGCCTCGTACGCCCGTCGAAAACTGGCAAGCTCGTCGGTTCGTTGCTTCACACGGTTTCGGCAAACGATGGGCCGGGTGGAAGGTCGAGACGAATCTTTCACGATTGGCCCCCTACGCGTTGAACGTAGTTCACTTTGAGGTCGCGGATGGAGTTCTGAACCGTGCGGCGATCGGCGTCGTCGAGCTGCGGAATGGCCGTGTCGGCAAGGTGAGAAGCTACGTCGATCATGACCTTGGCTTGCACCAAATCCGTTTCGATTCGACCGGTCATAAAGTCCGGCTGCAACCCGAGCTTTTGCCACGAAAGCTCAATCGACTGCTGCAGCATCATGCCAATCACATCGTAGACATCAATAGGACCCTTTTCCGGTGAATCTTCCAAAATCGCCCCCTCACTCGTGCCCTCGCCTGGCGCTTCCGCGCCGTTCTCGGGCCGCAAATTGAGTGACGTTTCAAGTGTCCGAGTAGCCGCCAAAACTTGATTCGGTTTCAGCCCCGGGTATGAGTGGACCGGAACCCGGTCGGTAGACTACGTATTGGTCTTTATAAGAATGGAAAACGTGATTATCATTGGTTCCGGTCCTGCGGGATACACCGCTGCTCTCTACGCTGCCCGGGCCGACCTGAAACCCCTCCTCTTTGCGGGTTGGCAACCCGGTGGTCAGCTCATGATCACGACCGACGTCGAAAACTATCCAGGATTCCCGAAGGGCATCATGGGCCCGGAAATCATGGAGTTGTTCCGTGAGCAGGCTGCGCGATTTGGGACCGATATTCGGGATGTCAATGTCGACAAGGTTGACCTGACTGGCAGTCCGTTCAAGGTCTGGGTCGGCGAGGAAGTTCATGAAGCAAAGGCAGTGATCATCTGCACCGGCGCGAGCGCAAAGTGGCTCGGGCTGGAGGGTGAAGTGACCTTTGGCGGCTACGGCGTGAGCGCTTGCGCGACTTGCGATGGTTTCTTCTTCCGAAACAAGAAGGTTGCGATCGTTGGTGGCGGCGACACCGCGATGGAAGAAGCCCTCTTCCTAACCCGTCACGCCTCCGAGGTCCACGTCCTGCACCGGCGCGATAGCTTCCGGGCCAGCAAGATCATGCAGGAGCGCGTGCTGGAGCATCCGAAAATCAAGATTCACTGGAACACCGCCGTGACCGAGATTCATGGCGAAATGGAACCGCACAAAAAGCTGCGGTCGATCACTTTGCAAGATACGGTCACCAGCGACATTCGTCAGATGGAAGTTGACGGCTTGTTCATTGCCATCGGGCACCAACCGAACAGTTCCCTGTTCTCGGGCGTGTTGGACATGGACGAAGCTGGTTATTTGATCACCATGCCAGACAGCACCCGCACCAAGATTCCGGGCGTTTTTGCCGCCGGAGACGTTCAAGACAGCGTTTACCGCCAAGCCATCACCGCGGCTGGATCTGGCTGCATGGCCGCAATCGAAGCTGAGCGCTTCTTGGCAGGACTGCACTAACCATGACCGGCGTTCTGTGTTATCTCGCCTTGGCCCAAGCGGTGAACCAAAAACCGCAGGACCCCAAAACGACCTACACGGAATACCGGCTGCTTCAGCCAGGGACGAACGATTCCCGGCTGAGCGTTTTTGCGTTCGATAAGCGGATGGATCCGCCCAAGCGATCGCCCAAGAAGTTCGGCGACCCACCGCTGCAATGGGAGTTCGACTGGATCACTGGCGGCTACGGCGTTCATCCATCGGTGAACAACAACCTCACGCTCCGATTTTCGATCTTTAGTCAGCAGCGATCCTCGAAGAACGATTCGGCCCTGGAGGTCGGCAAAATGCTTATGCGGCTTTGGGACTTCAGCTTCCAGAGCCTCAAAATGGACCACTCCAACCAGCTCAACAACGGGATTGTTGACGTTTACCTTTGCTGGGGTGGCAAGGCAGGCGGCGAGCAACTGTTCGACGAGGACTATCGCGGAGGCCGCAACCTCAAGGTCAACACGATTTACATCTACGACCTCGCGAGCTTCACGGACCCAGTTGAAAAGGCCCGCGAAATCGCGCACGAGTACGGCCACGCCATGCTTCCGCCCGTTGGCGTGTTCTCGGCGCCGGAAGACTGGTCCAACGGCTACCTAGGCGAAAAGCTGTACCTGCGACACATTCGGGACGAAATGGCGGCTGGCCGCTACGGCGCTCCTGATGTCATGGGCGCAGAACTTCCTGGGCTAGACAAGTGGGTGAAGGCGAACGTGGATCCAATCGTTGCAAGCGCGGCGACCAACGGTCCGGCAAACACGATCAGCGCCGGCGGCAAGATGGCGATGGACATGTACCTTGGCCTGGCCCTGTACGTTGACCAAATCTACGGGCATAACGTGCTCTCGCGCGCCTACCGGTTCACGGACATGACCAAGCCAGAGACCTTCCTGGATGCGGTGATGACGGCCGTTGAAGAAGTACCCAACGCGACGCTCAACTTCCCGAAGGACTGGGCCGGTAAGACGGTCTGGGTTCCGGTCAGTACAAGCACCCTGACAGGTTCTCCGATTCTCGCGAAGAAGCCAGGCTGGGTTCAGGTTCGAATTGCCGACAAGCCAATTGCCGTCCGGTCAGCACGTGCCGAGCAGTAGCCTCGCACGGTACAACCTTCCGCATGAAAGCCTTACCGCGAATTCTCATTTTCGCGGTTCTGGCACTTTTGTCCTGGAGCATCCTCGCGAGCCACGCGACGAGTCCGGCGCTCCTTCAGGACAGTGACACGAATGTCCTTCTCGTCAAGATTCGAGAAGTCAAAGACCCAACGCGCTGGTTCTTTGGCGACTGGCCGTTAGAAAACCAATTTTACCGCCCGATCTCCACGCTGTTCTTTGAACTCGATAACGCGATTGGTGGATCAGATGCGGCGGTTTATGGCTGGACGAACGCGATTCTGGTCACCGTTTGCATGTTGCTCTTGGTTTGGCTAGCCTTCGAGCTGTTTGCCAGTTTGCCGATTGCCCTGGCTTCTGGCGTGGTCTTCACCCTCTACATCCACGACCGGACCGGAGTGCTCGGGGTCGTTCCCGCGTACCTCGCATTTATCGTGGCGATCATTGGGCTGTTTCGGCACGGCCTCGCGTTCAAGGAATACGTACCGGCCGCCCTCGCGTTGTGGGGATTACAGACGATTGCGTTCGGCGCGAACCCGCTTTGGAGCCGGATGATCGGCTGGATTCCTGGCCGCACGGCCAGCGTGATGACCGTCTTTGCTCTCATTGCCATGGCGGCTTATGCGCGGTACGAACGGCTGTCTGCCGAGCGTCTTGCCGCACCAGAACCGGGTCCGCTCGATCCACCGGCTACTCGCGGGACCAAAAAATTCATTGCTAAGCATGGTCTCGGCTGGGGAATTCTGAGCATTCTGGCGGCGGCCCTAGCGTTTGGAAGTTACGAACAGGCGGTCATGCTGCCTGCCGTGTTGCTCGGGACTGCGATCCTCTTGCGCTGGCAGCGCCTCAAGGTGCGCTGGGGCTGGCAGGGTGCGTATTGGGCACTCCTGGTTGGTTACCTGGTCCTTCGGCGTTTGATCCTTCCGACGGAAAACTCCGGATATCAGGATCAACAGTTACGCTTTGGACAAGGCGTGGTGATTTCGCTTCTGGATTACGCGGCTCCGTTCGCTTCCGGCTACGCCACTTTCTGGATCTTCGTCACCGGCGATCCGCTCATATGGGTGACGGGCACGCCTTGGGAGTACATGATCCGCGGGGTTTCGGAAATCAACACATTCCTTGCGGCCCGAAACCAGTGGATCATTTGCCTTGGCGGTTACCTGATGAGCTTCCTCGCGTACTTGCCCATGGCGTGGCTCCAGCAGTTCGATCACTACCATTTCTGGCCGCTTGCGCTGCGGTCGATGATGGTTGTGGGACTTTACGTAGCAATGGTGCCGCTGGTGATTACCGCAGTATCCCGCCCAACTCAACAATCGCCGCAACGATTGCGTCCCGCGCCTGGTTCCCTTCCTCATCCGTAAGGTTCGCCCCCATCTTTCGGAACTGAAGCCCGATGCCTAGGCTGTGCTTTCCTTCCGGAATTCCTGTGCCTTCGTAGACATCGAAAAGCCAGTAGTCTTCTAGCAGGTCAGTTGGCGCGGTGGTGATCGCCGACTTGATGTCGTCGAATGGCACCGACTTGTCGATGAGGATCGCGATATCCCGGCTGACCGCAGGGTTGCGGCTGATCGGGTTTAGCTGCGGATTCTCCTGCGCGTTATGGAACGCCATATCTAGCCAGACTTCGGCTAGGAAAGTGGCCTCTGGCAAATCGGC
The DNA here is from genome assembly GCA_027485645.1 of bacterium. Classification (GTDB taxonomy): domain Bacteria; phylum Armatimonadota; class Fimbriimonadia; order Fimbriimonadales; family Fimbriimonadaceae; genus Fimbriimonas. Next base: position 90,292 of record JAIXQR010000007.1, on the reverse strand, counting down.
GGCTTCGGCCACAAGCGGGTGGATTTGTCCTATAACGCCAATCCATTCTCCGGCTTGATCCAGCATCCAGGCCTTCCGCCCAGGATGGAATCGGGCGTCGGGGCGGAACTCTTTGGTCGAAAACTGAGGGGTCACGCCGATCCCGGTTAGGACCGCTTCCAACTCCGCTTTGAGCGAATAGAAGTCGGCGACCGGTGGCTGCTCGCTTGCTCGGTTGGCAGGGGTAAGTTTCCCGGTCGAAAGAATGGCTAGATGCGGAAACTCCTTCGTGTTTCCGACCTGCCCTTCGAAGATTTGTCCGACCTCGAAAAGGTGAACGTCCTTACCGCCGTTACGCAGTGCCGCCTCGGTAAGTCCTGGCAGGAGCGAGTTTCGCAACAGGGCTAGTTCTGGCGATCCCGGGTTTCGGGGTCCAATTCGGTCGGTCGGGGCATCAAGCGGATGTTCCGATCGCAACGTGTGACTCACAACCTGCACGTAGCCGAGGCGAATCATGCCTTCGATAACCGCATCTGACAAACGGTACTTGCCGTGGATTCCACCCATGGTCGTGTGGCCGATCGGAAGCTCTTCGGGAATTCGCTCGTAGCCATGAACCCTTCCGAGTTCTTCCACCACGTCCTCTGCCCGCACTACATCTGGGCGCCAGCTTGGGACTTTCACCTTCAGCGGCTCGGTGGCAAGGATTTCGAACCCGAGAGCGGATAGATAGCGGCTCGCTTCTTCTAGCGTGATTTCCATCCCAAGAAGTCGCGAGGCCCGCGCGAGTTCAAGTTCGACGACGACCTCGACTGGCTCACTTCGGACGACATCCGTGATTTCGGAGATTGAAACATCCGGCAAGACGGTCTTCAACAATTGTAGGAATCGGCGAATCGCGACATCGGTTATCTTGGGATCAACGCTGCGCTCGAATCGGTAGCTGGCTTCCGTGTTGAGGCCAAGTTGCTTTCGGGTTTTGCGGACCGAGGTGTTCAGGAAGTGCGCCGATTCCAAAAGAATGGCCGTCGTCGCATCGTCTACTTCGGTATCGAATCCGCCCATCACGCCGGCAACGCCGACGGGACGCGACGCATCGCAGATCATCAGCTGTCCAGCGCTAAGCTTCCGATCAACGCCGTCAAGAGTCTTGATCGTCTCACCGTCCTGCGCTTCCCGAACAACGATTTCTTTCCCAAGCTTTCCGAGATCGTAGGCGTGGAGAGGCTGGCCGATCTCTAGCATCACGTAGTTGGTCAAGTCGACCAGCAAGCTGATGGATCGCATGCCGATTCGCTCAAGGCGGTACTTGATCCATTCCGGCGTTGGCGCCGAGGAAACTCCAGAAACGGTGACGCAGGCGAAACGATTACAAGCTGGGGAGTCAATGCGGACGGTCGCTTCGGCAGGGCGGGATGGGGCAAAGTCGGCAAATCCAGATTTGGCTGCGAGATAGAGATCGGTCGGCTGGCTACCGGCGTCTTTCGCAAGCACTTCGCGAGCGAGGCCGAGAATGCTGAGCCCGTCGCCGCGGTTCGACATCACTTTGACGTCGAGGATCGGATCTTCTGAAGTCTCCTCTTCGATCCCCTCAAGCTCAAAGCCGGCCATGGTGAGTAGGTCGCCCAAGGCTTCGGCATCAAGGGAAGTCGCGACGTAGTCGCGCATCGTTGAGTAGGTGAACTTCATGCGTTGCAGAGTTTACTAGCGGCCCCCGTTTTGGGGCCGCTAGTGCGAGACAGATTGTCTCAGCTTGGAATGAGTTTGAGGAACGAGGTGCGCTCGGATTCTGGCACCTGAATGCCCTCTTCGTACTTAGCGATCTTCTGCCAAAGCATGTTCGCCTTCTTCGTCGCCTTCTCGTAGTCGAAACCTTCGAAGACGGCACCGGGTCGCATTTCGCCGTCAACCTCGGGAACTCGTCGCGATGCTCGAATTCCGGCCTCAACCGCCTTCAGATCATCGATGCCGAGTGCTTCGAGGGCGACCTTCGCCACGTCTCGAGAGTACTGTCGCATTCCGAAGATGGCGGACTTGTGCAGGATCGACGCGAACTCGTCGTAGTCTGGGATGATGTGCCGCGCTGGCATGGCGAAGTGGCGAAGCACTTCGACGCAGACTTCCGTCGCCCTTTCAGGGAAGAAGTACATCAAAAGCCAGCAGCCCTCAAGGAAGAAGGCGTAGTGCGCGCTTTCGTCCATCGCGATAAAGCGACAAGCATCCACGAAAACGGGGTCGAAATCCGTGGTTAAGGTGCTTGCATTCCAGTTACCTTTTGCAACCAATCCAAGGTTGAGGTAGTTGATCTGGGTGGCTCGCTCCTGGAAGACGGTATAGAAGAACATGTGGATGGGATCTTCCCAAGGAAGGTGCCATTGTTGTCCTCTTAAGTTGTAGCTGTACTCCTCGATCTCGTCCGTTGTCATCGCTTTCGTGAAGATCAACGAGTTTCGCCAGAGGTCGCTATGTCGCTCTTCCTCGGCGCCCCATCGGAGGTGGAACTGAACCCGCCCGTAGCTTTGGCGGAACATCTTCAATCCTTCCGAAACGTAGTCCGGAATGTACTGCTCGACGGCATAGAATCCACGAAGAATCGTGTTGAATTCCTCCGAGTGGTCCGTTCGAACCTTCGACCATTCGATCGAAGTGTCCGGGTTCCAGTTTCGGGCTCGCTGAGATTTCTCGGAGTACCACCGGTAGAGTCCGTAGAGACAGCGCTCCATACAGAGCCATCGCTCTTGAATGGAATACATTCCGACCGGGCCAGACGGGAGGTTATCTTCGTACCACTGGACCAGGGAGCGAGGAACGATTTCGTCCTTGTAACAATTAACTTGCGTCATTTCAATAAGTCCTGGTGTGACCACTCTCGAAGATGCATTGCATCATCATCACTCGGATGTGTCATCAACTCTGCCTTCATCCCGGTGCACCCTCGGCCAAAGGTGAATGCAGCTACTGAACGTGTTTTACGTGCTGTACTACTCATTCTAGCGGTTTTCGTCTTCCCTTTTCCGAGCCTAGGCGGCGATTCCTTGGAATTGACTCAAGAACCTCAAATCGTTCTCAAGAAACAGCCGGAGGTCGTCCACGCCGTACGCCATCATCGGAATTCGCTCGACCCCAAGGCCGAATGCGAACCCGGAATACTTCTGAGGGTCGATTCCGTTGGCCTCGAGAATGTTCGGATGGATCAAGCCCGCACCACCAAGCTCGACCCAACGGCCGTTGAAGAGCTTCGGTGACGAGATGGCGTAGTCCACGCCTGGCTCCACGAACGGGAAGAAGTCAGGGCGGAATCGAACCTTAACCTCGGGTCCAAACATCGCTCGTGCGAAGGTGCCCAACGTCCCTTTCAGGTGCGCCATGGAAACGTTCTCGTCGATCATGAAGCAGTCGACTTGGTGGAAGGTGTGGTTATGCGTTCGGTCGACCGCTTCGTTCCGGAAGGTCCTTCCGACCGTGAAAACTCGGAGTGGCGGTTTCTCGTTGGCAAAAATTCGCCCTTGGAGCGCCGTGCACTGGGTTCGCAAAACCAGATCGTCTGCGACGTAGAACGTGTCCTGATCGTCCATCGCCGGGTGGTCCGGAGGGTAGTTCAGCGCGTCGAAGTTGTACTTGAAGTCTTCTAGCTCGGGGCCCTCTTCGTAGCGAAATCCAAGCCCTCCAAGCACGCGCTTGATCTTAAGCGTGGTGAGGTGCAGGATGTGGGCGTAGCCAACGCGGGTCTGTCGTCCCGGCATCGTGACGTCGATCTTTTCCGCTTCAAATCGCGCCGCCAGCTCGACGAAGCGTAACGCGGTGAATCGATCGTCGATCGCTTGCTGAACCGTTGCTTTTGCCGTGTTCACGGCCGCACCGAACGCTGGTTTTTCTTCGGCGGACAAGGAGCCCATTTGGCGCATGAGCGAAGTGATCAGCCCATTCTTGCCGAGATATTTGATCTCAATGTGCTTGAGATCGGCCGTAGATGCCGCGGCGGTGATTTCCTGCTCTGCCGCCAGTACCAGCGAACCTACGTTTTCCATCAGTCGCTCATTTTGACACGATGGGCTTTCCTTAGATGTGGACGCTACACTATGTTGTGGTTACCGAGCGCATTAGCCTTCATGGCGATCTTTTGGATAAGAATCTTCTGAGCCGCGTCCTAGATCTCCTGAATGAGCACGGAGTCCAATTTGCCACGAAGAAATTCTTGGTCGGCGAGTGGAGTCAAATGCCCTCCATCATCGAGATCGTGATCTCCGCCGACACGATGGATCGCCTCAACGAAACGCTCGAAGCGCTGCGACCGCTGGGGGCCACCTTCTCGCTCGACAATGCCCAACTCGCCGAAGCGGAACAGGATGGCGTACTCCCGGAGGACTTCCACAGCACTACCAACTTCCCCACCCAGGTTCTGATTGATGGGCACCGGATCGATGTGGAACGGCTGGAGATGGACTGTGGCATCCGCGTTTGGCAAGACCAGGGCCGCTGGCGCGCCGAAACGTGCCCGATGCACCGGGTCATCAAAGGCGACCTACTCGTCGTGGGCTGGGACGGCGTGCGAGTGAGCCCCGAGACCGAAGAATCCGATGAACAAGAAGCGTTTCGCTTCATGAGCAACGACATCAGCTCCGAACGACCGAAGTCGCGGATGATCGCTCAGGCTGCCGCCCATATTCGCGAAGCGCGGGCTAAAGGCGAAAAGGTGCTGCTCGTCGGCGGTCCGGCCATCATCCACTCCGGCTGCGGACCGGTCCTGGCCAGCCTGATTCGAGACGGCTGGATCAATCTTCTGTTCGCAGGAAACGCCTTAGCGGCGCATGATATTGAGTCGGAGATGCTGGGCACATCCCTCGGCGTTGATCTCGGCACCGGACAAAGCAAGACGCACGGGCACACCCACCATCTTCGCGCCATAAACCGAGTTCGCCGGGCCGGAAGCATCCGCGCTGCCGTCGAGACGGGCCTGATCACCGCGGGCGCAATGCATGCATGCATCCAAACCGGCACGCCGTTCGTTCTCTGCGGGTCCATTCGAGATGATGGTCCCCTGCCCGATGTCATTACGGACAACGTGCTTGCGGTGGACACGATGCGCGAGCATGTTGGCAACGTTGGCGTTTGCTTGATGGTCGCCACTACATTGCATAGCGTTGCCACGGGCAACATTCTTCCGGCCAAGGTCAAAACATACTGCGTTGACTCGGACGCCGACACCGTGATCAAACTCACCGACCGCGGCACGCACCAGGCGGTTGGAATCGTGACCGACTGTGAGTTCTTCATGAAAGAACTCGCCGCCCAACTCGGCACTCCGTAGTCCCCAACAGACCTCTGGTCCTAAAAACTGAAGTCTTGGTAGACAGTGTCTACCAAGACGTGGTAGGGTGTCGGTGGCTCATGAAATTGGATCATCCAACCATCCGCAACGTGAAGGCTCAGCCCTCGCAACCAGAACCGGCGCCAATCAGCTTGAAGGAACTTCGCCAGCTTTGCCTTGATTGCGGTGCCGATGATGCGGGAGTCGTTTTGCTTGACCGGCCCGAGCTCGACACGGAACGTCCATACGTCCTCCAGGCGCTGCCCTCGACCCAGGCCGTGATCTCGATCGTGATTCGAATGTCTCCCGAAGCCGTGCGCTCCACGAAGAGAAGTCTCGCAAACCAAGAATTTCATTCGGCCACGCAAGAAGTGAATCACGTTGCTCGGAACATTTCGAAAGCGCTGCGGGAGCGAGGAATAAGGTCCTTACCGACCGCCGCCGGATTTCCGATGGAAATGACGGAGTTGCCTGGAAGGAGTTGGATCGTCGCTCACAAGGTGGTCGCCGAAGCTGCGGGCATGGGGAAAATGGGGATCCACCGAAACGTGATCCATCCGATCTTTGGCAACTTCATCTTGCTGGACAGCATTCTTATCGACACCGCGCCGACGGAAGAAAGCCAACCCATCGATTACAATCCTTGCCTTGAATGCAAGCTGTGCGTCGCGGCCTGTCCGGTAGGCGCGATCGCCCCAGATGGGCACTTTGATTCGGTTGCCTGCCTCAACCACAACTACCGCGAGTTCTTTGGCGGGTTTATTGACTGGGTGGATACGGTGGCCGATAGCAAAAACCGGCGGGAATACCAAAGCAAGTTCGAAGACACCGAAACGGCATCCCTCTGGCAAAGCTTGTCGTTCGGCGCGAATTACAAATCGGCCTACTGCGTTGCCGCTTGCCCTGCCGGTGAGGACGTCATCGGACCGTTTCTCCGAAACAAAGCGAAGTTCATTAAGGACGTCTTAAATCCGCTTCAGGAGAAAGAAGAGCCCATCTATGTCGTGCCAGGAAGTGACGCGGATGCTTATGTCCAGAAGCGCTTCCCGCACAAACGGGTCCGGCACATCGGTAGCGGCCTCCGTCCAAAGTCGCTGGCCAAACTTCTGGAAATCATGCCGCTTGGATTCCAGCGAGGAAAGGCTCGCGGCCTCAAGCTCCGGATTCATTTCACCTTTACGGGGACCGAACCGGCGCAAATGACCTTTACGATTGAGAACCAGAAGCTTGAGATCGAGCACGCCCACAACGGCACGCCCGATTTGTCCGTTACGGCGGACTCGCGGGCTTGGGTGGACTTTGTCGCAAAGCGCCGTTCCCTACCGAATTTGCTATTGACACGATCACTCCGGCTGCGCGGCAATCCCAAACACCTGATCGCTTTTGGTAAATGCTTCCCGGGCTAATTCAAGATGAACAACCACCTCAAATCTCGATACGGCCCTTGGGCCATTGTCACCGGCGCATCCTCTGGCATCGGAGAGGCATTCGCCATCGAACTCGCTGCGAGCGGGATAAACGTCGTCTTGGTCGCGAGGAACGAAGCGGCACTGACGAACCTGGAGTCGATTTTGCGGAAGGCTCATTCGGTCCAAGTTCGCGTCATTGCCGCCGACCTGTCAGAGGGCCTTGGCGTGAATAAAGTCATTGAAGGCACCAAAGATCTCGAAGTCGGACTGCTCGTAGCCTCGGCCGGGTTCGGTTCGTCGGGACCGTTTCTTGCCGCGGATATAGCGGATCACCAGAACATGTTGAGCGTGAACTGCGATGCCCTGATGACACTGACTCACGCCATCGGGTCAAGGCTAAATGCACAGCGCCGAGGCGGAGTCATTCTGTTATCGAGCCTGCTCGCTTGGCAGGGGGTACCGAACTCAGCGGTTTATGCTGCGAGCAAGGCGTTCGTTCAGTCGTTGGCCGAAGCACTGTCGCTGGAATGGAAATCGAATGGGGCTGACGTGCTGAGTTGCGCTCCTGGTCCGGTTCTGACCGCGTTCGAGAAGCGGGCCAACATGACGATCAAGGCTGGCGCGACCGCCGAGCAGGTCGCCAAGGCTTCTTTGCAAGCGCTTGGCCGGCGGTCCTTGGTGATTCCCGGCGTCCTTTCGAAGGTGCTCAGCTACTCGCTCTTCACCTGCCCGCGACCATGGCGCGTGCACATCATGAAGCAGGTGATGGCGGGACTCTCAAATTACGGAAAGTCGTAGACTTGATGTCACCGATGGCGGAACTTCCAAACCCAACCCGGGCAGATCGAACGGGCCTCGGCGTGCGAGAAGCGTGCATCCAAGAGGCTTTGAACATCATTGCCACGGACGGTGTCGACAAGCTGAGCCTCCGCGAAGTGGCGCGTCGGCTATCGATTTCACACCAGGCGCCATATAAGCACTTTCCGAATCGTGAGGATCTTTTGGCCGAAGTCATTGGGCGCGCGTTCGATGACTTTGCCAGCTTCCTTCATGCCAGACCGCTGGCCGAAGATCCGCAGCAGGACCTTGGCGAGATCGGTCAGCGGTACCTCACCTACGCTCGCGTGAAACCGTTGCAGTACCGGCTGATGTTCGAAACTCCGTTTCCCAACCTTCATCGCCACGCCGGGCTGGAGCAGAAAGCGACGGCCGCGTTTGGCTTGTTGCACGATGCCATTCGTCGCATGCGAGGAAACGAAAATCCCGAGTTGAACCGAGAACTCGCACTTTTTGCGTGGTCAACCGTCCATGGGCTGGCGTCGATTACGACCAACGGGGCACTTCCTGCCGTTGGAATTTCTGCCCCAGAAGCTCAAGCGAGGGCGGTCGGCCAAGTCCTCATGATGATTTGCAGCGGCATCGTTGACCATTCTCCGTTCACAATATCGAAGCCCAATGAGCCAACCAAATCCTGAAAGCTGGCAGCGCATGGTCTTAAAATCCATGCCGAAACCGCTTTGGCTCACCCAAGAGGGCCCGCACCGAGACGTCTGCCTGAGCACGCGCGTTCGGATTATGCGAAACCTCGTCGGTCACCGGTTCCCGACTTTTGCCGAGCCAGAAGAGCTCAACGGCATCATGGCGGATGTGCTTTCGGCCACCGAGTCGGAGAAGTTTGAGTCCACAAAAAACCTCACGAATGCAGAGCGCGACTATTTGGTGGCTTCCCGGCTGGTGAGCCCAGAGTTTCCCTGGACCTTGCCGGGTCGAGCGCTCCTGACAAATACAGAACGCAGCCTTTGCGTGATGGTAAACGAAGAGGACCACGTTCGGGCGCAGGCAATTCTTGGCGGCTGGAATCTAGATGCCGCTAGCCCACTAGTCTCCGGCCTCATCAAGCGGATGAGTGCCAAGTTGGATTTCTGCACGCACGCGAAACACGGGTACCTCGCGGCTTCCCCGCCAAACTGCGGATCTGGCCGCCGGACCAGCATTTTCTTCCACCTCATCGGCCTCGCCCACTCCAAACGTCTACCATCCGTCCTGCAAGCGCTTGCAACCAAGAACATCGTTGTCCGCGGGCTTTTTGGCGAATCGAGCCGGGCGATCGGCGCGTTTTTGCAGGTGAGCGTTTTGCGAGAAGAAGACGCCGAGTTTCGCGGCGCATGCGAGTATCTCGTCCAGCAAGAGCGGATTGCCCGTGAGGACCGGCTGAGCGGACAATTGCGAACCCGAGCCGATCAAGCGCGAGATTTTGCGCTCGCGAACCGGACTTTGTCGCTTGCCGACTCGGTTCGAATCCTCGGCTGGATTCGCTGGGCGGCGGCCGAAAAACTTTCCACCTTCCCTGCGACCGTGCTTTCGGTCGATCACGTGTTGGCCTCTCTCGAACTACGGCCAACTTTGGGTGAGGACGCGGCAGGGACCACCCGCGCCGACCTTATCCACCAATTGTGCGAAAGCTAAGGGAAAACCCGTTAGCAACCCTCGAACCTGGAAAACTCCGTGGAAAAGTTGCGTCAAACATTCGGAAAATTTATGCTTGACACACAACCGCTTGTGGTTGGATAATGTCTGTAACCCAATATGTTGGGTTGGAGTCTAAAGAAAGTGCGTTGTCCGTTCTGTGGTTATGTCGATCAGCGAGTGCTGGATTCCCGTCCATCGCTCGAAGGCGACTCCGTTCGACGTCGCCGTGAGTGCACGGGATGCGGACGAAGATTCACGACGTTCGAAAAAGCCGAAAGGCCGCGACTATTTGTCGTGAAGCGTGATCGATCGCGAGAAGAGTTCGACCGAGACAAGGTGATGAATTCACTTCTCCTCGCTTGCCGCAAGCGCCGAATTCCGATTGAGGACCTCCGCGCTGCCGTACAACGCATCGAACGGGACCTATTTATCGAAGCCGATGAAGAAGTGCCCACCCAAGCTATCGGAGAGCGCGTCCTCCGAGAGCTTCGCCGCATCGATCAAGTCGCTTACGTTCGCTTTGCGAGCGTGTATCGCGACTTCGAAACTCTCGATGATTTCATCGGCATCGTCAACGATGTCAGCGGCCGCGCAACCATCGCCGTTTCGTAATCATACTAGAAAATAGATAGACAAAAGTCCACATATCAAGGAGAATGTAGCAGGAAGCCATGCAAGTCAGCCGTTATTTCACTGTCGCCAATCAAAGTCCGTACGCCGGGATTGAGTTTGAAGCTCGAAAATCCGAAATCAGGAACACCGACGGGTCTAAGGTGTTCTCGATGGAGAACGTCATGGTTCCATCCGGTTGGAGCCAAGTTGCCACCGACATCCTGGCCCAAAAATATTTCCGCAAAGCGGGCCTAACCGTCGGACAGGTGAACGGCAAAGAGTACGCCGGAGTCAACGCCGAGCACGTTACGCCGGTTGCCGAGCACGAGTCTGATTCCCGCCAAGTCTTCCACCGCCTTGCAGGCTGCTGGCGAAGCTGGGGCGAAGCGAATGCCTACTTCGACACCGCCGAAGACGCTCAGGCTTTCTATGACGAACTCGTTCGCATGCTCGCGATGCAGGTCGCTGCGCCGAACAGTCCGCAGTGGTTCAACACCGGCTTGCACTTTGCGTACGGCATCGAAGGCGTTGCCCAGGGTCACTACTTCGTTAACCCAAAGACCGGCGAACTTGAGCGATCAGCCAACGCCTACGAGCGACCTCAGCCCCATGCTTGCTTTATCTTGAGCGTGAAGGATGACCTCGTCAACGAAGGCGGCATCATGGACCTCTGGACCCGCGAAGCCCGAATTTTCAAATACGGCTCCGGCGTCGGCACCAACTTCTCCAAGATTCGCGGCGAGAGCGAAAAGCTTTCCGGCGGAGGCCGCAGCTCGGGCCTCATGAGCTTCCTTCGCGTCGGAGACCGATCGGCCGGTGCCATCAAGTCCGGTGGAACCACCCGCCGTGCCGCGAAGATGGTCTGCCTTGACCTTGACCACCCCGATATCGAAGAGTTCATCAACTGGAAAGTTCGGGAAGAGCAAAAGGTGGCCGCGCTGGTCGCCGGTAGCCGAATCGTCCAGAAGCACCTGAACGCGGTCATGGCCGCTTGCACAAGCGACACGAGCGAAGGTCGATTCAACCCCCGCACGAATCCAGCGCTGTACCGCGCCGTCGCCGAAGCCAAGGCTTCTGAGGTTCCACCGAACTACATCCAGCGAGCCATCCAGTTTGCCCAGCAGGGTTACACCTCGCTGGAAACCGAGACCTACGACACGGGCTACGAGAGCGAGGCTTACCTGACCGTCTCCGGCCAGAACAGCAACAACTCGGTCCGCGTTCCGAACGACTTCTTCTATGCCGTTCAGCAGGGCAAGTCTTGGGATCTCACTTCGCGAACGACCGGAAAGGTTGTGAAGTCGGTCGAAGCAACCGACCTTTGGGATCAGATTTGCGAAGCGGCTTGGAACAGCGCCGACCCAGGTCTTCAGTACGACACCACGATCAATGAGTGGCACACCTGCCCCGCCGATGGTCGCATCAACGCCAGCAACCCTTGCTCGGAATACATGTTCCTCGACGACACGGCTTGCAACCTCGCCAGCATCAACCTGGTGAAGTTTTACAACCCGGAAACGCGAGAATTTGACATCAAGGGTTACCAGCACGCCATCCGAATTTGGACGATGGTTCTGGAAATCAGCGTCCTCATGGCGCAGTTCCCGAGCAAGGAAATCGCTCAGCTCAGCTACGACTTCCGAACCCTTGGCCTCGGCTACGCCAACCTCGGCGCGCTCCTTATGCAGATGGGAATCGCCTACGACAGCCCAGAAGGCTTCGCGATCACCGGCGCCCTCACCGGCATCCTCGGCGGCGGAGCTTATGCGGCCAGCGCGGAAATGGCACGAGAGCACGGACCCTTCCCAGGTTACGAGCGAAACGCGGAGAACATGCTGCGCGTCATTCGAAACCACCGCCGCGCCACCTACAACGCACCGAAGGACGACTACGAATCCCTGAGCGTGTATCCCGTCGGCATCGATCAGAGCATCTGCCCGGCCGATATGCTCGCGGCATCGAAGGACATTTGGGATCAGGCACTCGCCCTCGGCGAAAAGCATGGCTTCCGCAACGCTCAGGTCACCGTTCTTGCTCCGACCGGAACGATTGGCTTGATCATGGACTGCGACACGACGGGAATCGAGCCCGATTTCGCGCTTGTCAAGTTCAAGAAGCTCTCGGGTGGTGGGTACTTCAAGATCATCAACCAGGGCATTCCGGTCTCGCTGCGCGGACTTGGCTACTCAGAAGTTGAAATCGACCGCATCATCGGCTACGCGCTTGGCCACAAGACGCTCGCCGGTGCGCCGTACATCAACCACGAATCGCTCGGCATGAAGGGTTTCGGCCCCGAGCAGATTCAGGCCATCGAAGCCGCTCTTGAGTCAGCCTTCGAAATCGGATTCGCCTTCAACAAGTTCACCCTGGGCGATGACTTCTGCCAGAACGTGCTGGGCTTCAACGCCGATCAGCTCAACGATTGGTCGTTCAGCATGCTTCAGGAACTCGGCTTCTCCAAGGCCGAAATCGATGCTGCGAACGAGTACGTTTGCGGAACGATGACCGTTGAAGGTGCCCCCGACCTGCGACCAGAGCATCTGCCGATCTTCGACTGCGCCAACAAGTGCGGCAAGAAGGGCACGCGGTTCATTCACGCCAGTGGACACATTCGACAGATGGCCGCCGCGCAGCCGTTCCTCTCGGGTGCGATCAGCAAGACGATCAACCTGCCCGCCGAAGCGAGCATCAAGGACGTCGCCGATGCCTACTGGCTCAGCTGGAACCTTGGAATCAAGGCGAACGCGCTGTACCGAGATGGAAGCAAGCTCAGCCAGCCGCTGAACGCGAGCTCGGACGATGCGGCCGCCGCGATTCTGGATGCTTCGTTGGATCACCCGGCTCCGGTAGCCGCCGCTCCGACGAACGATGCCGTGACGGACGCCGCCACCAAGCTGGTCTATCGCTACATCAGCAAGCGCCGAAGTATGCCCGCTCGACGTCGCGGGTACACGCAGAAAGCCCGCGTCGGTGGCCACAAGGTCTACCTGCGAACCGGTGAGTTCGAAGACGGAACCCTCGGTGAAATCTTCGTGGATATGCACCGAGAGGGTGCGGCTTTCCGGTCGCTCATGAACTGCTTCGCCATCGCGATTTCGCTTGGCCTGCAGTACGGCGTGCCGTTGGAAGAGTTTGTCGAGGCGTTTGTCTTCACCCGGTTCGAGCCAAACGGCCCGGTCGCCGATCACCAGAACATTAAGATGTCCACCAGCATCGTGGACTACATGTTCCGCGAGCTGGCGCTGAGCTACCTTGGCCGAACGGACTTGGTGCAGGTGAAGCCAGAAGACCTTCGAAACGACACGGTTGGCCGACCGAGCCAGTATCCCGACTTCGATGATGAGGAAGTGGAAGACGAGAACTTCGCCGGTCACATTCCGGGTCGCGCCGGGACTGAGCACTCCTCGGCCGGGTTCCAAGCCCCGCTGCCTTTCGGTGACAACGCCGGAGCCACCGGTAGCCCGACCGACACCCTGATCCGCTCCCAAGTCGGCGCGGCGGCGGTGTACGAGGATCGCTTCGTCAGCGGAAACGGCGCCAATGGCCGAGCGCTGATTGAGACCTCGGCTCGGTCGGAGAGTTCGGAAAAAGTCCGGATCGCTCGCCTGAAAGGCTACGAATCTGACCCCTGCACCAACTGCGGCTCGTTCACGATGGTCCGCAACGGCGTTTGCCTCAAGTGCGACACCTGCGGCGAAACTAGCGGCTGTTCATAGTCGCTCTATCTTGCCCCTCCGTTCGTCTCTCAGGCGGACGGAGGGGCTTTTTGTTGGCTAACATATCACGCATGGCCGACGACAACAAAGTGAAGGGACCGGCTTCTTACTTCCCTTCGATCGAAAAGACTTACGGCCAGCCCATTTCCCATTGGGAGACGGTTCTGGCCGGGCTTGCAGATAAGCCGCATATGGAACAGGTCAAGGTGCTCAAGGAGCAGCACGGGCTCGGGCATGGTCACGCGAACGCTTTGGTCGCGCACTTTAAGCCCAAGTCCGCATAAAGCAACCGAGCTTAACCGCCGTAGAGGAGGGCCTTGTTGAAGCGGTAAGTTTCGTCAACGCCGACCCGCAAGGTAATCGTATCGCCCGAGACGGTAGTTGTTGCAGGAACCGGCGCGTCCGTGGCTACGACTTGACCTTTAACGAAGAGGACTCTGCGCCGGAGCCCTTTAAAGAGGAACTCAAGGGTTGCCGTCCCGTCTACTCCCCGCCGAATAACGCCAGCTTTGCACATCTTGATGTCCTTGTAGAGATAGTGTTCGAACGGTACATCTGCGGTCGCGTGGTACGGCGTTCCGGGGATGAGGGCATCGGAGCCGCCTTTGAGCGCGGGCAACGGCTTACCGGTCACTTTCACCATGAGCGTGTAGGTTGTGGATTCTCCCCTTCGGCCGGCCGCTCGATTGACGAACAGGCGCACCCGTGCCGGACCGTCGATCGGCATCATGCAGGTTGCTTTGTTTCCGCTGATGTCGCTGGTAGCCATGGCGGTCTCGGTGCTGGCGGCATAAACGAGATAGCCCGCACTCGAATTTGAGGCAGCGAAAGTCAATGCCAAAGTCTGCCCCGCTCTGATGTTCACGAGGTAGTCGACGAGTTGCCCGCCGACAAGCTTGCCCTTAACCGTCTTCGACGCGGTGGAACCAAGAGAGAGCAGGACCTGCTTCGGCGCCTGCGCAAACGCGGCGGGCGATGCAACGGCGATGGCAAACACGGATAAAGCAGAAGAAAATACAGCGTTTTTCATGGGTTGAACCTGGAGCATGAATCCGGCAATCAGCATATCTCAGCGCCCGTTGGGATGAAGGATCGCGAGCGTCATGCTCATAGGTTCTTTTCCCCAGATTTCCTTTTTGCCTCTAAAATGGTTGCGTGCCATTGGCTTCGATGCTCAGCCTGATGTTTATTGTCGCCGTCACTGGCTCGTCTGGAGCTGCTCAGGGCCAGAAATTTAGGACTGCGCAGGACGATTACGCCGCGGCCGGCAAACTTGCTGAGCAATCGATTGCTGGTGCGCTGAACAATTACGAATCTGGCGACCAGCTTCGCGCGGCTATTGAGCAAGCTAGGCGACGAGCGCAAGAACAGTCGAAGCTGAATGAAACAAGCGAACCGAATCTAGACTACGTAGAGAGACTCGAAAAGGCGCTCCGCGCGCTGCCGACTGGTCCTGGGCGGCCAACTAGGCTGGACTTTGATCGTGCCATCGCTCAGGAATCTGAACCTGCGTGGCGCTTGATTCTGCAAGGGAATCGAAATCCCAACATGCCTGAACCGCCAAAGGAACAGGACCTTCATATGGACTTTCCGATTAACGCGACTTTCAGACTGCTCGCCAAAATCTGTGTCCGGAAAGCGCGCTCTGAACTTGCGATCGGAAACGGCGCGGCCGCGCTTCGGACCTTCCGCGAAACTTTCCAGTTCACACAACGAATCAGAAATCATTCCGACGTTGACCGACTCGTAATGGTGGCTATGGAAGCGATCATCTTTGCTGAGATCGAAAAGTCGCTGAGTGCTCTTCCTTCGCAGGGTCTTCCCGAGCTGATTCAGGCGATCAATTCCAGCGTTTCTGGCCCATCCAAGTTACAAAGCTCCTTGCTAGGCGAAAGGATCAATAGCATCGCGTTTGTAGAAATGACCGAAAAGGAGTTTGAAAGTGACTCGAAAGCGGCATCAGCCTACGATTCGGATCCGGATGATGACGAGGAAGAGGATGAAGACGAACCAAAGTGGCGTGCGCTGATGCAGAGCCTCGGGAATTCAACCCCCGCCGAGCGCCGGATTTTCTTCCAAAATGCTCGCACTCGATTGGATCAAACCTACGGAGCGTTTGGGCGAATGCTGTCTCAGCCCGAGTTCAACTGGAGCTTCACGCCAGAAGCAACGCCTTCTACAAGCCACTTAGATTTTTATGTAAATTTCCACACATCACTGCTTCCGACCGTGGCTCGAGTTGATGCGGAAGCCCGAACCCGCTGCCGCATCGCGGCCATCACTCTTGCAGCACGGGAGTTTGCTTGGCAGCACGGGCGGTACCCGACCGAGCTTTCGGAGTTTCTTACCAAAGCCGAAGCCACCGACCCGCTCAACAACAAGCCGTTTGAGTATTCGATCGAGCAGGGCAACATCGTCGTCAAGACCGCCGTCCACCCAATCCTCGGCCAGATCTCCCTCCGCAAACTCCCAGCCGACCCAGCAGCCGCGCAGCGTCCGAGGCGACCGTGAACCAGGACGTTCCCGGGGGCCAATCCATGCTCAGGTCCACGTATCTAAAGCTATTCTTTAGGTGGCTAGCCGTTATCCTAGTCGGAGAAGGGTTGGCGTTGGCCTTTGCTGCGTTCGGCAATACATACCTGACTTTCCTCGCACTACTCGGGCTCCAGCTTCTTGCTGGTATGTTCCTGATTGCCGCCGTTCACTTCTGCAAACCTGCGGCTAAGCCGTACCTTCATTGGCTAGCCCCCGTAGTGTTCATCGCTTGGATTGCGACTTCCTTCACGTCAATTCGTTACAGCACGTACGAAGCCGTGCGCTTCGTCGTCCAAAAGCCGCGCTTATTGCAGGCTGTCTCAGATGCGAAGAAGGCCCAGCTGAAATCAGGACAAGTCGGAAGTTGCAAATTTGAGACCACCGATGCCCTTCGTGTTTACTGTCAAGACGGTGGCATGATGGACCACCAGTACGGCTACCTTTATGATCCAACCGGCCGCGTTCTCGGCATCAATGAATCGCCGGACTTTATGAGCAACCCGATTTCGAAATGGTTTCTTGGCAATCTGGGTTCGGCAAGATCGATCGGCGGCGATTGGTACATCGTTTACTTTGGCTGAGATGAAACCAAATCTGCCGAGAAACTGGTTAAAGATCGTGCTGGTTGCAGAAGCGACGTTGCTCGTTCCCATTCTAGTTTTTGACCCAGTCACTCATCCGTTCGGATCCATGGTGTGGATCTGTCTAGCATCGATTTTTCTCTTTCGAGCCCCACCATCACGTGACCTTACCCATCGTCAAATGAGGTTCGTAGCCCCGCTAGTTATTGCAATACTATGGTTTTGTTCGATAGCGCTTCCGATGCGATGGGATGCGTACAACTTGATTCGATGTCTCAAGCGACAACCAGAAATGCTCGCCGCCTATTCAAACGCAAAGGCGATCCCTGGTCGAAGTGGGAAGGTCGATAACTGCGAGTTTTCAAGAACGGATGCATTACGAATGTACTGTGCCGAAACATACAGCAGCTACGATAGCTACGGATTTGTCTTCGATCCGACAGACCAGATCCTGAAGATCAACGACCCGAAGGCTACCAAAGACCACGATCTCAAACGGTTGTTCGACCGTGAAATCATGTCTGTCACGCCGCTCGGAAATCACTGGTTCGTTGCGGTTAATCTTTCTTTAGAAGAGTAAAACAGATCAATAGTCGTCGGCAGTCCCATGTTATGGTGAAAACGCCACATTGGAGTGGCGGGCCATTGCAGTGCCTGTAGTTACTCCTATGGGCTGTTGACCTCGGCATGTAAAGTGTCTCGAATTGTTGCCGAACCATTCCCCAGCACCTGCCGAGTGCACTACACGCCATCAGGAATCAAGAACAGCCCTGTTGCTTACAGCTTTCCGAACGCAGGCGGGACGCCTACGCTACCAGCCCGGACTCGGCCCCAGAGGTAAAACCGTCGAATGAGTGATTTCAGGTTCAAGGGCGCCTTTCCGATTGGGGACACCGACGTCGCGGCGCTTCCGGTTAAGGAGATCGGACCGGCGGTGGCGTTTTACGTGCGGGTCCTTGGATTCACTCTCGTCGAGAAAGCCGCCAAAACCGCAAAGCTGAAGCGCGACGATGCCGAAATCGGCCTGGCTGTCAACGAAGCGGACCCAGAGCAAGCTAGCGTCTACTTCGAAGTCGACAACCTTGATGCCTTGCGAAACGAGCTGATCGACGCCGGGTCAAACCCAACCGATTTTCGGATTGACCAACACGGCGGCAGCAAATACCGCGTCTTCTTTGATAAAGAGCCGTACGGCGTTTGCTTCTGCTTCGGCTCAAAAATGGAATGATCACCACCCTCGCGGTTCTCGGACTCACCACGGTAGTCCTAAAATATGCGCCCGCGCCGGCGGACAACCCGCTGAAGGGGCTCGTTCCGTATCAACGCCCTGTCGGCCAGTTTCCGCACAGCATGGAGTTCAACTACATTGGACTCAACCAACTCGTCGTCGGCAAGGGCAAATACGACTGGACGAAGCTTGAAGCTCTGCTGAACGACGTAGCTAAGCGAGGCAATCAGACGATCTTCCGCGTGTTCCTCGAGTACCCCGGCCAACCCAGTGCCATCCCGACCTATCTCACCGACGGCGGACTGAAGGTCCACCGTTATAGCAACACGAACACCGCGCCTCATCCGCCCCAAGAAAGCATCACACCAGACTACGAAGACCCCGAGCTGCGCAAGTGCTTGAAGGATTTCATTGCCACCCTCGGTAAACGCTACGACGGCGATCCGAGAATCGGCTTCATCACGGCCGGTCTTCTCGGAACCTGGGGCGAGTGGCACACCTACCCGCGAGAGGACCTATGGGCAAGTAAGGCGGTTCAAACCGAAGTTCTGGACGCCTACGAATCCGCCTTCAAAACTACGCGGATCCTCCTTCGCTACCCGGCGGGAGTGAACGAACCGACAAAGGCCCCGACCATCAACCGAAGGTTTGGCTATCACGATGACAGCTTCGCTTGGGGCACCCTCGACACTCCGACGAGCCGCGATTGGTACTTCGTACCCGCACTGAAAGCCGCCGGGCCTTCGGCACTGGCAACTTGGAAAACGCAGCCGATTGGCGGCGAAATCCGGCCGGAAGCGTGGGGCAAAGTGTTTGACCAAGACCCTGGCGACCCGAACATTCAAGACTTCCGAAGCTGCGTCGAAACGACCCACGCCTCCTGGCTCATGGACAGCGGGATGTTCAGAGAAACCCAGAGCGCAGCCCGAATTGAGCGAGCGAAGCGGGAGGTTCAACGCATGGGCTACGAGTTCTTTGCCCAATCGGCAAGTTGGGAGCGAACCGGCGAAACGCTTCGGCTTGCGGTGACGGTCACCAACCGCGGGGTGGCGCCGTTCTATTACAACTGGCCCGTTGAGTTCGCCCTTATCGACGCCGACCGGAATGCGCTGGCTTCTCGAAAGCACACTTTTCGCCTCGTGCAACTGCTGCCTGGGATCCAGACGACTTGGCGCACGGAATTCCAGCTTGGTGACGCAGGCAAAGGCTTGCTGGCGATGAGAATCAAGAACCCACTTCCAAACGGCAAACCGATTCGGTTTGCAAACACCACGCAAAGTCAAGGCACCGACGGTTGGTTATTGCTTGGCACGCTTTGACAATAAGTAAAAAGCATAGATTCTTAACAAAAAACAGGCATACAATAACCGGTAATGAAACGGTTGGCCCCTCTAGCTGTTCTGCTCCTCGTTGGTTGCTCTGCCATGATGCCTAGCGGCCCAGCCGGACCCAAGAAGTATCTGCCCGACACGGCCGACGCAAAGGCCCTGAAAGCCGGAGATAATCCTGTCGCTTTTCTCGAAGGCACTTGGGTCGAAGAAGAAACCAAAAAACCGACCCAGCGGGTCTACACCTTTGAGCCAGACGGAAAGTTCACCTTTGTCATCGACGGGAAGAAAATTGGTGGCCAAGCGACCCTGTCCGGCGAGACCATCGCGCTGGACTACAAAACGATTGGAGACGAGAGCCTGAGCGCCTTCTTGGAGAAAGCGAAAAAAGCCGAAGAGTCGGGCCGACAAGGTGCGATCGTGGATGCCATGGTCGTCGACTTCCTCACGAAAGACCTCGATCGACGCCGCGAGCTTTCGTTCAGCGAAGACTTCAAGTCGGTCTTCTTTGGTCGTCCAACCCCGCCGAGCACGAGCGGCGAAGGCATGATGGAAGCCCTTGAAGCAATGAAGTCATCCGGACCAACTTTAGTCCGGGCTAAAGCCGTCGAATAAATGCGGCTTGCCGCCACCACCTGGAGATGTAGATGCTGAAAATAAAGAAGCTAAGTTTCGTTGAAGGATTGGTCGCAGCACTGTGTGTCGCCGTTATCTTTGCAATTGCTACGCCGTTCTTTGCGGGTTCTTATAGAGGCGGGTCGCAACACCTTTCCAACATGAAGCAGGTCGGCATGGCTTTCATCCTTTACGTGGAGTCAAATGACGGTCAGTTTCCGACCGACGACCCGACGAAGAGGCCGATCAATGGTGCGCCACCGATGCCGATCGACCTCAACGTGATCAGGCCATACGCTCCATTCTGGATGACAGCGATTGGACCGTTTGTCAAAAACGAGTACCTGTTCAGATGCCCGCAAGACACGAGCCGGGCCCCAAAAGACCCGAAGAATCTTAACGCGGTGTACGAATACAGCTCCTCTTACGCCATCAACGGTTGGACGGAGTACCAACTTAACCGGAGCGAAGTCGCGAGCCCAGAAGATTGGGTTTTCCTGGGAGAGCGAAACAACGTTTCTCGGCCGCCAGACAAGAGTTGGTCCTTCTATTTCTGGACCTGGCAAGGCACCAATCCGCTTGTTTGGCCGGCAACTGCGAGCCCCGATCCTACTGAGCAGGCAGCGAAGGACCTTGACCTAACGCGTCACAACGGAAAGTCAATGTGGGCTTACGGCGACGGACACGTAAAGGCGGCGAAACTGTCTGAGTTGTGGAAGCCCGGCAAAGAAAACGCCTTCTGGCCGACCCGAGACTGATCAACTCCAAATCAGTTGGCAAAGCTGGGTCAATCTTCCTGCGGACAGATTGACCCGGTTACTTTTCTGCTTGCGAATCCGACAAAGCTAGCTTAAGCTTCACACTGTAGCGATGAAACGAGCCTTTACGCTGATCGAGTTGCTGGTGGTGATCGCGATCATCGCGATCCTTGCCGCGCTATTGTTCCCAGTTTTTGCGGGGTCTAAAGGTTCGGCAAAGAAGGCGATGTGCCTCAGCAACCTGAAGCAGTTGGGCACGGCGTTCGCCTTGTACCTGTCCGACAACGACGGTCAGTATCCGACCTGCGACAACGATAAGGCCAAGATCACCGGCGAGCCACCCGAGCCGGAAACGCCAGATGCAGACGGTCCGCCAGAGCGGGACTGGACGATCACAACCCAGCCATACATCAAGAATTTCCAGATCTTCCGCTGCCCATCCGACACAAGCCGAGCCCCGCGCGATCCGCAAAATCCGGATCTGGCCCTGGAGTTTCGGTCGTCATACACCGTCAACGGCTGGTCGGAATATGAGCTTAAGGAATCGGCCGTCACAAGGCCCGCCGAGTGGGTGCTTCTCGCCGAGCGCAATAACGTCGCTCGTCCGGCGAAGACCTGGTGGATGTTCTACTGGTGGACCTGGCAGGGCACGGAGCCCCGCGTCTGGCCACCGACCGACTCCCCAGACCCGCTGCCAAGGGCATCCGAAGACCTCGCCCTGAAGCGCCACGATGACCGGGCCAACTGGCTGTTCGGCGACACCCACGCGCGGTCGCTTCCTTTCGCACAGTTGTGGAAAGCCGGGAACAACAACGCTTTCTGGCCAAATCCAGAGTAGAGAGACAAAGAAAACGGGGCACTTCCGCTTGGAAGTGCCCCGTCTCTGTTTTCGACGATCTCAGTAGGTGAGGTCGACTTTCTCTTCGTTGCCGGTCACGCTGGACTTGTAGATGGCATCGAAGATGGCGTTGAGGATCAGGCCGTTTTCGCCTGGTACCGGAGACGGATCGCCTGCCACGATGGCTCGAACGAACGCCTGAACTTCGGCGGTATGGGCTGACTCAACGTTCGGAATGTTGCTTGGCGAAATGTCGAGCAACTGCTTGTTGACGTCGGAGTAGATCTTGAGACCGTTCTCTGCGCCTGGCTTTAGCTGAAGGCCAGCCTTCGTTCCGTAGAGTTGAGTTTCCCAAACATCAGGTGCGTTCTGCATGAACGAACTTTCGAGCGAGATCACCGCGCCGTTGTCGAACTTGATCATACCGACGGCGAAATCTTCGACGGTGAACTTGTCTCGGTCGTAATCGCCCCATGCGTTCCAGCGGGTTGGATCCTTACCGAGGGTGTCCCAGGTCTTTCCGAAGGCAGCGACTGGCTTTGGATAGCCCATCAAGAAGAGGGTGAGGTCGAGGATGTGGACGCCGATGTCGATCAGCGGACCGCCGCCCTGAAGCTCCTTGTTGATGAACACGCCCCATCCTGGGACGCCTGCTCGTCGGAGAGCCTGGGCTCGGGCAAAGTAAACGTCGCCCACGTTTCCGGCGGCGATGTAATCCTTGAGCCAAGTGCTGTGGCCCATGAATCGGCTCTGCAGACCAACCTGGAGGATCTTGCCACTGGTTCGCGCTGCGGCGCACATTTCGCGGCACTCGTCGGCATTCATGCCGAGGGGCTTTTCGCAAAGAACGTGAACGCCGTTAAGCAGGGCGTAAACGGTTGGGTCCTTGTGGAACTTGTTTGGAGTGGCGACGGAAACTGCGTCGAGTTTCTCCTTCGCGATCATCTCCTTGTAGTCGGTGTAAGTTGCGGGAACATTAAACTTTTCCGCCGCCGCTTTCGCCGTTGCTTCGTTTACGTCACAAGTAGCAACAATCTCACATTCATCGGGAATGCTGGCATACCCTTTCATGTGGCAGCCCTGAGCGATTCCGCCGCTGCCGATAATTCCGATTCGTAGTTTCTCCGCCATCAAAAACCTGTACGGTCCCAAAATCGGGCCCAAAGTATGTTACTCAGTCTGGAGTTTGGTTTCGGCGCGCAATCTCTGCTTCGTCTTCGTCAGCTTCAATCTGCAAATCCTGAACGGATTCCATAACCTCGGCCTCGACTTCCATCGGGCTTTCGCCAGGTGGCGAGTCCTTTCGCCTCAAGACGGCGATGCCGCCTCCGATGATCGCAATGGCGGCCAGACCGCTCCAGAACATGGCTTCGGTGAAATGCGGTGGATGGAATGGCAACGCGTTCGGAAACTGCGAATCCACCTTTTCGATGGAGTGCATCGCGAGCTTCACGCCGACCCAACCGACGAGCAAGTAGGCCACGTTATCGAGATCGGGGAACCGCTCGAGGAGCCGAATGAATAGGCCAGCCGCGAATCGGAGCAAAACGATTCCAATGACGGCACCAAGGTAGACGACCCAGATTTTGTCGTTCTGAATCCCGACGCCCGGCTTCATGATGAACCCGATTCCCGCCAGAACCGAGTCTAGGGCAAAGGCAATATCGGTCAGTTCAACGGCGACAACCGTCGCCCAGAAGCCTTGGTTCTTCGCCTTCGGACCGCCGTGCTCATCACCTCGGTGCATGAAGTGCTTGATTGGCAGATAGAGCAAATACAACGCACCAATCGCCTGCAGCCACCACTGGTTGAGCACGAACGAGGCAAAGACGATGGCGATGAGCCGGAAGATGAACGCGCCACCCAAGCCGTACAGCAGAGCTTTCTGCTGCTCGCTTTTCGGCAGGTGCCGCACCATGATGGCCATGACGAGGGCGTTATCCGCAGATAGAAGTCCCTCAAGCAAAATGAGAGCGAACACGCTGGCGAGATCGCCGGTTGAAAAAGTCTGCGGAACCATCATTTGGCCGGTAGGAAGTTGAGATTCTGCCACAATCCAGGCGACCGAGGGAAAAACCTATGCCGACCTACGTTTACGAATGTAAGGAATGCAACGAAACTTTTGAAGTTCAGCAGCGAATCACCGAAGACCCCCTGACGACTTGCCGATGCGGGACGTCCGGAAAAATCAAGCGGGTGATCCAACCGATCGCCGTTATGTTTAAGGGCGAAGGGTTCCACATCAACGACTACGCGCCGAAGACCGGTGGAAGCACCGCCGCCCCGGCGACCGAGCCGAAAGTTGGCGATCCAAAGCCGAGCACTCCGGCAACGACCGAAACAAGCACCGCGACGACAACCGCCGCAACACCTGCTCCGGCCGCGCCGGCAGCATCCGAGTAACGCTTACTTGCGTTGAGCAGCGAGGAAGGCGGCAACGTCTTCCCGCTTCTCAGGAACGGAGAACTTCCCTTCCTTGATCTGCTTGGTCACTTCTTCGAGCTTCTTCAGGTTCTCATCGCCGATCACATCCTTCGTGTTCGCGAAGTTCGTAAGGCCGACGCCGTTTGCGGCGACATCGTAGCGAACCGATCCCGGCGTGAACTTGCCCTCAACGGCATCCTTGATGGTCGAATAGACCGCTTCATCCACTCGCTTGACCATCGAAGTGAGAACGATTCCCTTTTCAACGTCATCCTGGTTGCTGTCGACGCCGATCGCAAACTTCGTGATCGGTCCGCTGCCGTTGGCATCCTTTGCGGCCGAGAAAACGCCCAATCCTGCTCGCCCTGCAGCGTGGAAGACAACGTCCGCGCCTTGACCGAAGAGCACCGACGCGGCGGCCTTACCCTTGCTCGTGTCATCCCAGGAGTCGGTGTACTTGGCCGGGAGGAACTGAACCTTAGGGTTGGCGAGTTGGGCACCGGCGGCGAATCCGGCTTCGAACTTATGAATCAGTGGGATGTTCTTTCCGCCGACGAATCCGACCTTCCCGGTTTTGCTTACGAGGCCAGCCGCGTAACCCGCGAGGAACGAACCCTGTTCTTCCGCAAAAGTGAGCGAGCGGACATTTGGCTGCTCGACCACGGCGTCCACGATGGCAAACTTCGTTTCGGCGAAGTTGGTGGCGACGGTGGTCAACGCGTTGGACTGGCCAAAGCCAACGGCAAACACAAGGTTAGCGCCTTGCTCGGCCATAGCGGCAATATTCTCTTCGTAGTCGCTTTCCTTTCGGCTATCAACGGTTCGGACTTTAATGCCGAACTCCTTTTCGGCGCGCTGAATTCCAGCGTAGGCGCTGTCATTAAAGGACTTGTCACCCCGGCCACCGGAATCGAAAACCATGCCGACCGTGATCGACTCTTTGGCTTTTCCTTCTCCTTCTTTGGCCTCCGTTTTCGCGGAATCCGTCGGAGCACATCCAATCATCACGAGCGCGGTGAGCGCGAGGCCAAGTAGTTTTCGCATCGTAAGTTTCCGGTTCTGAACCTAGGTTCGGCGCGCGAAAATGGATTCGGCTGGCCGTCGCCGGGTAGAATGTTCAATTATGGCGCAGGTTTATTCTGTTGCCAAAACCCGGAGACCTCTGGTTGATTAGCTGTCAGCTCACAAAACTCGAAACCGCCCTAGATCAGATCAAAAAGCAATATCCCAAGCTCATGCCTGCGGACGCTGCTCTTTTGACCGCTGCCTTGAGCCTTACCGGCCGGCACGCTCTAGCCCTTTACGAAGAAAAATCTTACGTGTGGCCAAAGGATCTTGAGAAGATCACCGCCGACATGAGCCCACACCTGCGCCAGATTCAGGAAGCCATCGACCTGAACGCGCCGAAGAAAGTTTCCAAGACCGCCCCTGAAGAAGAGCCGATCTTCGTCAGCGTTGGACTGAAGCCAAACTACACGGCAGGCGAAAAGATTCTTGCGGATCGCGAAGATCTCAAGACTCTTCTCAGCGACATCCTTGATGAGGGCGTTGAGTTTTCGTTCTCGCAGAATGATATTGGCTGGCAGTGGGCCCTCGACCGCGTCAACTGGAGCACGGTTGCCGGGTCTGACCTTAGCCGACGCATTCGCGTTCGCGTGAGCTTCACCGAGGGCGCCGTTGGCGTTGAAGTCGGTTCCGCACCAAAGAAGCGCGCTTCGAAGAAGGTCGCCGTTCCAGACAGCATGCCAGACCTCGAGCCAGATGTGATTCTGGACGCCGACGTCGAACTCGTCTAAGTAACCGTGAGTCGAATCCGCGAGTGGTTTGCCGGTCAAACTGCTCGCGGACAACTCCTGTTCTCCGGTGCACGCCGCCGGATGACCAGCGTCACCGTGCGCGGTGACCAAATGGCCGAAGAGATCCACGGCCTCTGCCTTCGCTCCAAGTACCTTTCCCGGGCCGCCGTTGCGTCTTCACCTGCCCTCATCTGGATTGTTGAGCCGGACCTAGATCGCGCCCGTCAGTTTGAGAAGCTCTGCCCGCAAGTTCTCGACGTCATCAATCCCGGCGATTGGAAAACTGAAGGCGAGCAGAAGGGCTTTCAGTACTTCCAGAACTTTGTCCTAAACACCAAGGAATCGGTCGAGTTTCTCGGCCCGGCTGGGAGCAACGGGCGCCGGTGTTGGACCATTCCTCACCATCACTGCAACAATACGAACTGGGTTCTTCCCCCGGACCGGGTCGAAAAACCTCGCGTGGTCGGCTACTTAGGCCAGCCCGCGCACCTGCATGATGCAGAAGCAATCGAAGCGGCGGTGAGAAAGCTCGGGCTGGAATTTCGGTGCTTCTCAGACACGGACCTCAAAAGCTATGAGTCGATTGATATTGGCATCGCTTGGACCAGGCGCGAGGCTCAGCGAGATGCGACCCGCAGCAACATCAAGTTCGCAAACTTCGCCGCGCACGGCATTCCGAGCGTTGTTTGCGACTACGTCAGTTACCGCGCCGTGAACGAGCGCCTTGGTGAACCAGCCGGAATCGTGGCGGCATCACTTTCCGACTTCATCGACGCGATTGCAGCGCTGGCGCAAGGTGCGGACTTGCGATCTGGCTTCAACCGCATTGCCGAGAAAGCTCAGCAATCCTATTCCCGGCAGCAAATCGGGCAGGAGTACCTTGCGATGCTTGCTCAGATTCGACCCTGAGCTTTCAGGATTCGTCGCTCAATGCTGCGACGAAGTTTGTGTCCAGGGGACATCCAGCCAAACGGGTGGGTTCGTTCGTATTCCTCAAGCTGTTCTAGGGCTCGCAGTTGCTTCCAGTACACAAGAAATTGCGAGTACAGGTGGGCATGAAACACGTGCGGGTGGACAGTTCGAAGTTCTCTTCTTCGGCACACAAAGGAGCACTCCGCGCGGCGAATGTCCATGCGAAGATCGCCGATGAGACCCACGCCCGTGTTCATATAATCCCTTCGGTCTGGCACGCAAATGCCAAGCCCCGTCTTCGCCATCGCAAGGCTCAGGCAAGTCTCATCGGGCACGTGCCCACGGAAAGCGTTAAAGCCGGTTTCCGCGTAGTTTTGGCGGTAATGCTCAACTTGCTCAAGGACCTTCTTTGATGCGGCACTGCTCTCGTAGTACACGAGCCCTCCATTGAACTGATTAAGCTCAGAAAAGCCAGTTTGGTTGAGTACTTTTGTGGTGTCGCCGTGCCACTCGTCACCATGCGAGATCGGCCACCCCTGCACGGCAATCGGCTGCCCCTCGAACTCGCTCCAGATCGGATCCAGGCGTCGAAAGACGAGCGAATCTGCGTCGATGAACAGCGCCGCATCCGCATCAAAAAAGTCGAAAGCCCGAAATTTGGCGTGGTAAGGGTTCTCGGGCCGCGGAACATAAACGACTTCGTCAAACGCCGGCTCCCAGTCATCCCGCTTGATGTCTGTCACCACAACGCGATGGCTCGAATCGCCGATCAGGCGCAAGGAACGCCCCAGTCCCAGCGCGAACTTCGCGTACTTCGGCGCCCCAAAGGCGAGGGTAAAGACGACTCGCTTCACGGCCGAATCAACCACTTGATAAGGCGTTTATGAATCGACCGCTTGAACTTGTGGCCCGGACTCATATAACCAAAGCCGTGCTTTTTCTCATATTCGGAAAGCCATTCCAGCCGATCGAGTTGCTTCCAGTAGATCAGAAAATTGATATAACGGCTGGCGTGAAAGATGATCGGCTCGACGTACCGAACTCCGTAGCGGCGACACAGGAAGCCGCACCGATTCTTCATCACGTCTAGCTGGAGCTTTCCCATGAGGCCGGTAGCGCTGTTCTGGAAGTCAATGTTGTCCGGCCAAAGCGATCCAAACCGAGTTTGGGCAAGCGCCAAACCAATGCAAGGCTCATCCGGAACAAGAGGATCGTCGCGCTGGAATCCGAGAGCTTTTGCCTGGCGGCCAAGCTCGTTGACCTTTTCGATGAAAGCCCGGACGTCATCAGTTCGCTCGTAAAAGATCATTCCGCCGTTGAACTGTGCGAGCGCTTCGACTCCCTGCGCCCGGCACGTTTCAGCAACATCGCCGTACCAGTCACCAGTGGAGATCCATTCCCCCTGCACGCAAAATCCCTTGCCCGTTCCTGCTTCGAAAATGGGGTCCAAACGTTTGAAGACGAGAGAATCGGAATCGATAAACAGGACCTGATCCGCATCCGTCAAATCGAGCGCGGTCAGCTTTTCAAAGAAAATCCAGCTGATGTCGCCGGTGTACGGGATCACTTGGTCGAAGCAGTCTGCCCATTCAATGTCAGTGAGGTCCGTGAGGACCACGCGATGAGTGGTGTCCCCGATCAGCTTCAGCGAACGCCCGAGGCCCAGCGCACATTCGGCAAACTTGCGCTTGCCAACGGCGATGGTAAAAACGATCCGCTTCATGGGTTAGGTGAAGATCGTAGCACGAACCGCAATGAGTGCCGAATCAGCGTGAAGCTTCACATCTGGCCCAACTTTTGGCATACTGCTGGGCCGTTGAATCTTTCTTTCCCAAAAACGCTCCTCCGCCGCCGCAAGGAAGTCCAGGCAGAACTACGCGCTACCGTTTCACAGCTCCGAAATCTGGCCGGCACAAAGCTTCACCTGGGTTGCGGTGAGGACTACATCGAAGGGCTGATCAACATTGACCTCTACGCCTCACGCGCCGATGTTCGCACGGCGGTAACTGACCTCAGTCAATTCGGAACCGGAACAGTCGCCTATATCGAGGCGAACCACGTGATCGAGCATTTGACCTTTGAAGAGACCGAAACGGCACTTGCAGAATGGTCGCGCGTTTTGGCCCCGGGCGGATGGATCGTTGTCAGCTGCCCGGATTTAGATCGAATTGTTCGAAGATGGAAGCAGCGACCCGCCGAGCGAAAGGAGTGGCTTCGAATGATCTATGGGTCTCAGGAGCACCCCGGAATGTTCCACAAGTCGGGTTACAACGCCGAGTTGCTCCGAGCTAGTTTTGCGCGGCACGACCTCGAAGCGGCGTTTACTTACACGCCTTATCCGCCTCGGCCAACGCCGAGCGTTTGCATTTTCGCGAGAAAGCGATAGGGTGTGCCGAAGGGCGGGTAACTTTCCGCTCGTTATGCCGAAGATTGCCGTAGCAGGACTGACCCATGGCCACGTATGGGGCATTATCGACCGATTCGCCGAAGTTGACGGAGCCGAGTTGGTTGCCGTATCCGATCGCACCCCACTTCTCGAAAACGCACGAAGCCGCTTCACCACGGCCTACACGGAGTGGACCGAGATGCTGGAGAAAGAAGAGATCGACGTTCTCGTAGCGACCAGCGACAACGTTGAATCGACCGAAATCGCGATCGCCGCGCTCAGCAAGGGCATCCCGGTGTTCGTGGAGAAAGCGATGGCGGCTTCGGCCGATGACGCCGACCGGATGCGAGAGGCTGCAACGGGCTCGGGTGCCTTGCTGATGATCAACTGGCCATTCGCTTGGGATAACTGGCTGCCTGACCTCAAGGCTCGAATCGATGCTGGCGAGCTCGGTCACGTATTCCACCTCCGCTACCGAAACGGTCACTTCGGACCCAAGGAAATCGGCTGCGACGAGTGGTTCGTTGGCTGGCTGCACGACGCCACGAAGAACGGCGGCGGCGCGATTGCCGACTTTGGCAGCTACGGTGCCGCCGTGGCCCGCTACTACTTCGGAATGCCAGAAACCGTGTACTGCGTACGCCACAACGCCACGAAGGACTACGATATCAGCGACGACCACGCAATCATCACCCTGCGCTATCCGAAGCTGACCGTGGTGCTAGAAGGTACTTGGGCAACCAATGGAATGGACAGCGGTCCGAACCCAGTAATCCACGGCAAAGATGGCACGTTCGCGGTGAAGGACGGCAAGATCGAGCACACCAAGGGCTGGGGAAATCGCGAATTGATCGAGCCCGCCGAGATGCCGGTTCGGCACCCCGCGAAGTACTTCCTTGACTGCGTCGCTACCGGAAAGCAACCAGAAGGTGTTCTGAATATGGACATCTCCGCCGATGCATGCCGCATCGTCGACGCGGCGAAGCGATCGAGCGACTCCGGCTGCGCGGAGCGACCCTGATGCCTCGGGGGCCACTGCCTTCCGATTACGCCGAACGCGTTTACGCGGGAGTGCTCGGAAAAATCATCGGCGTCTATGCCGGACGCCCGTTTGAGCAGTGGCCCCAAAAGGCGATCGAAGCCAAGTTTGGGGAAATCGATCGCTACGTTGCGGACGAAGCCGGAGTACCGCTTATCGTCGCGGACGACGATATTTCCGGCACGTTCACCTTCCTTCGCGCGATCGCGGACTACAAGCTAACCGAGCCAGACTCGGCTGCGGTAGCGAAGGTTTGGCGCGATTACATCATTGAGAATCAGACCATCTTGTGGTGGGGCGGCGTGGGCGTGTCTGCGGAGCACACCGCGTTTCTGAACCTCAAAGCGGGAATGACGGCTCCCGAATCAGGCAGCATCGCTCGAAACGGCAAGATCATGGCCGAACAAATTGGTGCCCAAATTTTCATCGACGGGTGGGGGTTGATCTGCCCGAACGCACCTGCCGAGGCTGCCGCTTGGGCCGATGCGGCTGGTCGAGTGAGTCACGATGGCGAAGCGGTTCAAGGCGCGCGAGCCGTGGCCGCGATGGTAGCCGCCGCATTCTCCAGCCCAAGCATTGACGACTTGATCGAAACCGCGCTAAGCGTGGTGGACCCGAGTTGCCTTATCCATCAGGTGATCCGCGATGTCCGAGACTGGTTCCACGCCGGACTTTCCTGGCGGGAAGGTCTCGTCAAAATCCAAACCCAGTATGGGTACGACGTTTTCCCGGGTGGCTGTCACATCGTGCCGAACCATGCGCTCGTGATTCACGCCTTGCTGCACAGTAAGGGCAGCTTCTCCGAGGGAATGCGAGTCGTCAACACCTG
This sequence comes from bacterium, assembly GCA_027485645.1. GTDB lineage: Bacteria > Armatimonadota > Fimbriimonadia > Fimbriimonadales > Fimbriimonadaceae > Fimbriimonas. The sequence goes on along the minus strand of JAIXQR010000007.1, from coordinate 59,530 downwards.
CGGTTACGACACGGACTGCAACGCGGCAAATGTTGGTTGCATTCTCGGGGTTCGCAATGGCCTTGGCGGATTTGTTGATGGCTATGACTGGCGCACGCCGGTGAATGACCGCCTTTTCCTGCCAACTGCGGATGGTGGTCGATGCATTTCCGACGCCGTGATCGAGGCAAGAAAGGTCATCGAATCAGCGTTTGTTATTCGTGGGGAAGCTCCTGCCAGCACCCTTCCCCGCTTCGGTTTTGATTTTCCGGGGTCCACGCAAGGGTTCAGTGCCTTCGGCGATGCTCGTGTGCAGCACGAGGCTGGGCTCAGGGTCGTGGCAAAACAAGGCGGCGCGACGACGCCAACGTTTCTTGAGCCCGCAAATCTGAGCTCGGGAGGCTACTCGCTGGTGGCGTGTCCGACTTTGCACCCTGGGCAAACCATTACGGCGAGGGTTGTCGCAAATGATCCAAGCACGGCTTCGATTGCCATTCAGTTTGCTGGCGAAGACGATTCAGTTCAGTTCTGGGAGGGTCCAAGCCAAACGATCGCCGCGCACGAGTCAGCCGATTTGGTGCTCGTGTGCCCTGACTTCAATGGCGCACCGATCCTAGGAATCGGATTGAACATATCGGGTGATGTGACTCTCAAGAGCCTCGACTGGAACGGTGTTCCCACCACCACGTTTAAAGCGACGGAGTCGGGCAACTATTGGCACCACGCCTGGGTGAATTCGATGGATGCCTGGCATCGCTGGGACCGATCAAAGCCGTTCCACCTCGTGAAAAACGCCGGAACCGGCATGCTTTACCAGGGCAGCCAGGATTGGACCTACTATGCCATTTCAGCAACCGGCACGTCGAATCTTGCCGATGAATTTGGTCTCGTCATCGGGGTGCGAGGACTTCAGAGGTACGCCGCGGTCCTCGTCAAGCGATCGGGTGCGGTGGAGCTGGTTGAGGAAAACCATGGCCGGAAAGTGCTTGCCACAGGCTCAATCCCGTACGAACTCGGTGACGCCATGACGTTCCAACTTTCCCAAATCGGCAATCAACTTATCGCCTCTGTAAACGGGGTCGAACTGAGAGGGTTCCTTGATCAGGAAATCTCGGGAGCGGCAGGATTTTTCGTGACGCACGGCACCGCGTCATTTGGCCCGCTCGAGATTTCTCCGATCAAGTAAGCAGAAGCCGGACCGCCGCGATGGCCGCTAGCGCTTGAATCAGCACGGTGAACAGTTTTTCGGGAATCTTCGCGGCAAGTGGCTTTCCGAGCAGCGCTCCCGTAATCAGCGCGGGGGCGACGCACAGATTCATCCAGACCGTGTCTGCGGTGATTAAGGGGCGTCCGGGATACAGCGCGTTCACCAACAGCAATGGCGGGAGCTTGGCGATGTTAAAGATGAAAAAGGTCCAAGCGCTCGTGCCGAGAAGGACTTTCTTGCTGAAGCCCGCAGAGGCCATATAAATGCCCATCACGGGTCCCGCAGCGTTGCTGGTCATTGTTGTAAAGCCCGCCATGATTCCCGTGAACGCGGTTCCTGGCTTCGAGGTGGGAACCAGGCGATCGCCGAGCTTCCCTTTCAGCAGGCTCAGGGCCAGCATCACGAGCACGATGCCGCCGATGATGGGAGAAAGCAGATCCTTTGTGGGCTTAAGCTCGGCTAAGGCGATGAGGGCGATCGTTCCGGCAACGATTCCGGACACCACCCATGGGCTGAGCTTTTTGATGGCATTCCAGTCGGCGTCCGCGCGATAAAACGCCACCGCAAAACAATCGGCAAGAACCAGGAGCGGAAGGGTTGCACCGACGGAGAGTCGGCCGCCAAAGGCGTAGGCCATCATCGGCACCGCGAGAATGCCAAGCCCCGGCAGGCCAGTTTTCGAGAATCCGATGAGAAAAGCCGAAACCGCCGCGACGATCCACTGGATTTCCGACAACTGCACCGGCGGAGTGTACTTAGCACCGGGTGTGGAGGCTCAAACGGCCACCACACCCGGTGTTGCGATCAGTTGAAGCCAGGAAGGAATTCGGCTTCGGCCTCGAACAGCTCGTCGACCAAGGCGAAGATCTCCGCAGGCGAGCAAACGGCAGCGGTGAGAGGGTCTTGGGTGAGCGCCAGACGAGCGAAGTGCTTCGACTTCTCAATCGCCGCGTCCGCCGCGAGATCGAACATACGCATGTTGGAATCGCAGATCGCCGCCATTACCTTCGGAAGTCGGCCAAACCGCGTCGGCTGGATGCCATTGGCGTTGACCAAACAGGCGACTTCCACGCAGCCATCCTGCGGCAAGTTCGAAATGCAGCCATCGTTGGCTACGTTGCCGTGGATAAGGAACGGCTGATTCTTTTCGATGGACTCGATGATCCAAGCGCCGTATTCCCAAGATCGCTCAGGTTTGATTTCTTCTTCGCCCGTGAACAGTTTGGTGCGGTAATCGTCCTGGTTCTTTCGCCAAGTCGGCCAGTTGTTGGCATAGAAGCTCTCTTCGCCCCGATACCCGGTGTCGGTGTACTTGTCGAGAAGGTCCTTTCGCTTTCGGTAGTACGGTAGGTACTCGCTCAAGTGACCGCTGGATTCGGTGATGAAAGCGCCGAAGTGGAGCATCATGTCCGATCGTACGGGCTCTTCGGTGGCGAACTTGCTGGTCCGATCCATCGCCTGCGCCATGAGGGTTGGGTAGAGCGAGTTGCCGTCGGGACCATTAAATTCGGTGAACCAAGCGAGGTGGTTGATGCCGGCGCACTTCCACTGGACCTGCTCATACGGAACGTCGGCGTAGCCTGCGAGCATGTGGCTTGTGCCTTGTACCGAGTGACAAAGACCAACCATGTGCATTTTGCTGACGCGCAACGCCGCAAGCATCATGATGTTCATCGGGTTGGTGTAGTTCAGCACCACGGCGTTGGGGCAAAGTTCCTCGGCATCGCGAAGGATATCGAGCCAGACCGGAACGGTCCGCATGGCCTTCATCAGTCCGCCGGGTCCGATGGTGTCGCCAATATTCTGCGAAATTCCGTACTTGAGCGGAATGTCGTTGTCAAACCGAACACAGGCTAGACCGCTGACTTCGATCGAGTTGATGATGTAATCGGTGCCAGGCAGCAGTTCTCGTCGGTCCGTCGAAGCTCGAATGACCCATTTGTCGCTTTCGCCAACGGCTTCCAAGACCTTCACCATCAGCTTTCGGCTGAGTTCAAGGCGATCGGCGTCGATGTCGATCAGTCGAAGTTCTCCGCCAACGGAATCTGGGATGAGAACAACGTCTTTGAGGACGCTGTTCGTGAAGCCGCTCCCGGCTCCCATCATCGTCACGTTTAGCTTTCGCGGCATTGCACCAGCGAGTCCGCGACGTCGGTCGGACTTCGAGTGCTCTATGTGGCCCTTCGTTTCTTCTGTCATGACGCTCACCTTAGCAAAACAAGCTTGAATAAAGAAAGGCCGGACGCCGTTTTCACCCGGTTCCGCGAGAAAACCTGGACCGGTAGTCGAGCTTTATACACAACAGGTCAACTTTCGGTAAGAATAAGGTGTTCATTTCAACTTGAGGAAGGCCATGGAGAGAATTACCAAAAACGAAAACGCACACAAACTCATCCTTCTCATCGAGGACAACACGGATGACGAGCGGCTCACGCTCCGTGCCTTGAGAAAGAACAATGTAATGAACGAAGTGATCGTCGCTTGCGATGGTCAAGAGGCGGTCGACTATCTCACGGGTGAAGGAAAGTTTGCCGGAAGAGATACTTCTCTACTCCCCTCGCTGATCCTTTTGGACCTTAAGCTGCCGAAGCTTGGTGGACTCGAAGTACTTCAGCGGATTCGTAGCAACGAGAGCACCGAGTTCACGCCGGTTGTCGTGTTCACCGCGATGGAAGACATCGAGCAAGCCAAGTTGGCGTTGCGTACGGGCGCGAACAGCTTTGTGTCCAAGCCATCTGAGAGCGAAGAGTATTCCGAAAGAATCCTCGAAATCGTCATGTACTGGCTCCTAGTGAACCGACCGATCTAGAAAGAAATCCCCCAAATGAGCAGGGGGGTTGCAAACTGGAAAAGTCGCTGTCATACTCAACCCTTGTCTGCGGGTGTAGCTCAGTGGTTAGAGCGCCGGCCTGTCACGCCGGAGGCCGCGGGTTCAAGTCCCGTCATCCGCGCCATTCGCCTCGGTAGCTCAGTTGGTAGAGCAAAGCACTGAAAATGCTTGGGTCGCCGGTTCGAGTCCGGCCTGAGGCACCATAGACTCACGATTAGCGAATGGCACCGCAGAACAAAATCTCAATAAGGGCGAGCGTTTAAAAGACAATGGCTCCTTGGGATAGAACCAAAGGTCGCCCGGAACCCATCCGGGCGCTCAATTTAATTCGAGAAACTGACAACGGCGAGCCGCTTGTCCACATCTCCGAAGTCTGCCCGTCGGTACGACTCGTTCGAGATTCAGTTATTCCCTTTGTCCGTGAGACCGTCGGCCTTATGTGCGAGCATGCCGCCAAGCGGCTACCGGAAGGGGTCTATCTTGGATTGGTCGAGGGCTGGCGTCCGATGTCTCGGCAGCAGCGCATCTACGACTTCATGTGGCGCAGCGCCATCGAAGCTTTCCCAGAGCGAAATCATGCCGCACTTCGACGCACCGTTTGTCGGTGGGTCGCTCCAACCGATCAGAAGGCCCCTCCTGGCCACTGTACGGGCGCTGCCGTGGACGTTTGGCTGGTGGATGAGAATATGGAGCCTCTGGACGTTACATCGCCCTATGACCGATTTCTGGCGGCGCCAACTTACACGCTCGGTTTGACCGAGACCGCGCAGAACAACCGCTCGCTACTTGTTGAGTCGATGCTGGAAGCTGGCTTTTCAAATTGCCGCGATGAGTGGTGGCACTACAGCTACGGTGATGCCGGCTGGGCGGTGCGTTTAGGTCATTCAGACTGCATTTACGGCAACGCCCAACTTGAGTTCAGCCTTTACGAGGAACTTGAACGGCTGCACGCAGAAGCGATGGCAGATCGCCCGAACCCTTTTCTACCGTCCCAGGCTTGACCTTCGGCACCGGGACCCGCGTTCCTCTTGGTCGGAACGGATCAGGGGTCAAAAGCAGCGTGTCAAATGCGAAATCCGCCCCATCGGGCTGATTCACTCGAATCACGAGCTTCGCAATGCCACGTTGAGATTGGGTCACGCCTAGTCGATACCAAGCAAAGCCTTGTCCGTAGGGCGAAATCGGCACGTCAACGAGTTTGAGGGTTTGCGAGCCAAAGCTCACCGTAACGTCTTCTCGCCGATCAGCCGGAATTCTCGCGGCGATCCAGAGTTCCAAGTCCTCGCTGGGTTGCTGACCGATGGTGTATTCCGCGAAGTAGCTCGTTTGCTCGGTGAGTCGCGATTCTAAGGTCAACGCGGTTCCGTTGCTGCAACCACCCATCTCCACCGAGTCGCTCATGGTGTGTGAGCGGGAGGACTCGGCCTCAATCCAAAGCGCGTCTCCAATGCGAAGGCACATTCGTCGATAGAGCTCGCGGAGCAAGGTGAAGTTCCCGCCCGGATTTCGGTCGAGCCCTCGCACGTAGTCGTTGAACATCAACGTTTCTTCGACGATGTCCCGCTTCTTATCTTGGTTCAGCCGGGCCAACGCTCCGTAGCTCGCCATCGTCTTCGTATAGGCATCCTCCGGAAGGGGAATTTCATCCGTTCCGGTGATGAGAATAGGAAGCTCGCCCACGTTTAGCTCGATTCGTCCCTTTGAAACCTTAACTCCGGCATCCGAACCGTCCAAGGTTTTGACCAAGACTCCTTCGGTTTTCAGAAGTTTGAGTCGATGCCGCCCGGGCGAAAGTGTCCAGAGATAAAGGCCGTTGCCTTCTCGACCGCTTAATCGGTAGGCGAACCAATCTTCGCCGAGGTCAATGCGGTTTCCGCTTGCGGGGCTGGGCAGCCACCAGGTTCCGCCCGTCAACTGCTGCGGCGCACCAGGCTCAAGGGCGTTTTCTGGGAAGAACAAAGTTTGGGGCCGATCTGCGACGAGGCTCCGCTCGTTCAGCTTTGCCATCAGGGCTTTGAAGTCTGCGGTTTTGCTAGCTGGCGGTAGGCGCAAGTAGATCGCACGAGCGCCGAGAGACTGGAGGGTTTCAACGGTGTCCGAAGTGTCGGCAACGTTCTCGGAGGTTTCAACGTCGGAGGCGATGATCCAGGCCGATTTGCTCCAGCGCAGCGCACTGCTTGCGCCACGGGCGGCGGTACTAAGGATGTCGCTGCGATTGGCCCCAGCCGCTCGGATTCCAATGCCATCGATCTGCGGAGCTGAACGCTCGTAGGTCGTGCTCCATCCGTTCCATTCCTGGATCACGGGAATTCTGCGCGAGAGTCGAATGCTGCGCGACAGCGAGTCGAATCGCTTAGTTTGAACCTCTTGGATGACATCGTTAATGTCATCCCACGCACGGCTGCGCTGGCTGTCGCAAATATACAGCCGGTTCTGATCGGGATCAAAAAATTGTCGTACGCCGCGAGCGCCGGACCAGAGAGGAACGAGCCGCGCGACATCGGCGAGACTGGTGAGCGGTTTGGCTTTATCGCCTTGTCGAGAGCCAACTTCAGTGACGACGAAACCGTTACCAATGCCCCAGTTTCGTACTGCAGAATCCACGTTTCGGTAGCGGCTTTCGAGCGCTCGAGCGAGTTCGGCCCGAAAGAACGGATCCGTCGGCACGAACCGCGATCCGCGACCGGTCATGGAAACGGTGCGACCTAGAGGATTGACGATCCCGCGAAGACCCGCAGCGGTCTGCGTCTTGGCGAGGGCAGCGAGCAGCGTGTCTCGATGGGAGTCGAACGCCTGCCAGTAATCGACATCCAGCGCGCTTTCTTGTTCGGGATAGACCAGAACGACGCGCTCAGATTCTTTGGTCCCACCTTTGACGGAGATCTTCAGCGTCCCGTTGACGACGGGAAGACGAGATTGCTGGGAAACAGATCCGTCATTTTTGAGGGCGACGACAACCAAAGCAGACCGTGCCGCAGGAAGCGACAGGCTGAAATCTCGAGGTCCATCAATGCCGACAATTCGGTAACCCTGGGGCTCGACGGAGATGCCCATCGCCATCGGTGCGGCGGAGTTGAGCCGGATGAGATAGCGGAATTTTCGCTTTTCGAGTTCGTCGATCGTTGATGACCACCGCAAGCCAGAAGCCGGAAGATCAACGATGACGTCTTGGATCCCCATCGCCGCGATCCGGTCCAGTTCCTCTGGTTCGCCCGTGGTTCGAACGCCAACGGGAGCGTAATCCGCCTCATTCCAGCGAAGCGTGCCGCTCGGGGCAATTTGCCAGTTCGCGGAAGCAAGACTAATTCCAGCGGCAAAAACCGCGCACCCAAGCAAACACCGCACGAAGGTGAGACTACCAGAGGGTCTAAATCGGTTCGTTAAAGATCAGAGCATCATTCCCGAACCTTCGCGGGTACCCTCGCCTCCGTGGGCGCGCCATTTTCTGACCTCGACAACCTTGCAATTAATACGATCCGCGGCTTATCGCTCGACGGTGTTGAAGCGGCCAAAAGCGGTCACGCCGGTCTCCCTCTGGGTGCCGCGCCGATGGCCCATGTCCTCTGGACGCGACATCTGAAATTCAATCCTGCCGAACCACACTGGCTCGACCGAGACCGATTCGTCCTTTCGGCGGGTCACGGCTCGATGCTCATCTACTCGCTTCTGCACCTCGCTGGCTATGACGTGAGCATTAGCGACCTGAAGGCGTTCCGCCAGTTGCACAGCATCACGCCTGGCCACCCGGAGAACACTCACACCCCGGGCGTTGAAATGGCGACCGGTCCTTTGGGACAGGGCGTGGCTCACACCGTCGGTATGGCCATCGCCGAAGCACACCTTCGCAGCCAATTCCCCGGTCAGGTTGATCACTTCACCTACGCCATTTGCTCTGACGGCGATTTGATGGAAGGCGTTTCGAACGAAGCCGCTTCCCTTGCCGGCCACTTGGGGCTTGGCAAGTTGATCTGGCTTTACGATGACAACGGCATCACGATCGACGGAAAGACCAGTCTCTCGTTCACGGAAGACGTGGCTGCCCGATTCGACGCGATGGGTTGGCAGACTCAGCGAATCGACGGCATGGATTTGGAAGCCGTTGATCGCGCAATTCTTGAAGCCAAGCTCGAGACCGAAAAGCCGTCGCTTATTCTCGCGAAGACGGTCATCGGGTTCGGAAGCCCGAAGCTTGCCGGAACCAACAAGGCACACAGCAACCCGTTTGGAGCGGAAGAACTAGCGGCAACCAAGGCTGCCCTTGGCATTTCGCCCGAGCCTTTCCACGTTCCTGAAGAAGTTCCTGCCCTCTACGCGGCGGTCGCAGCGAAAGGTGCGGCGGCTTATGACAAGTGGAATGCCTCTGCCTCCGACGAGCTGAAAGATCTCGCCGCCGGTGACATGGGCACGGAGTGGCTTTCGAAGCTGCCTGTAGTAAGCGACAAGGTCGCAACCCGAAAGGCATCGGAGACGGTCATCAACAGCATCGCAGGATCGATCAAGGGACTGTTAGGAGGGTCGGCCGACCTTGCGGAAAGCAACTTGACGACTCAGAAAGGTCTCGGAGACTTCTCGCCAGAAAATCTGGCTGGTCGAACAATCAACTTTGGCGTTCGCGAGCACGCGATGATCGCGGCGGTCAACGGCATCAACCTCCACGGCGGGGTTCGCGGCTTCGGCGCTTCGTTCCTCATCTTTAGCGACTACGCCCGTCCGGCACTGCGCTTGGCCGCTCTGATGGAGTGCCCTAGCATCTTCGTGTTCACGCACGACTCGGTTGGTGTGGGAGAGGACGGACCGACGCACGAGCCCATCGAGCAGTTGGCGTCGCTTCGCGCGATTCCAAACTTCAACCTCTTCCGCCCGGCAGACGGTTACGAAACAGCCGCTGGTTGGAAGATCGCCTTGGAAAGCAAATCCAACCCAACGCTCCTCGCGCTTTCGCGACAGGCACTGCCAGCGATCACTCCAGACGACGTGCTTGTTCACCCAGCGCATCAAGGTGGATACATTCTTTCTGGCCCAGAATCGACGCCGGACGTCGTCTTGATCGGTACGGGAAGCGAGTTGCAGCACTGCGTCGCGGCGGCGGCAACGCTTGCCAGCGAAGGAATTCAAGCCCGCGTCGTGAGCTTGCCATCTTGGTTCCTGTTCGAGCGACAGTCGGCGGCTTACCGAGAAATGGTGTTGCCAAAGGGTGTTCCGACGGTTTCGATCGAAGCCGGAGCCACGCTTGGCTGGCACAAGTATGCGGACGAGTGCATCGGAATCGACCGGTTTGGCCTTTCGGCTCCGGGAGATTTGGTCATGCGAGAGTTGGGCATCACGCCCGATGCCGTTGTAACCGCCGCGAAATCTCTTCTCGGTCGGTGATCTATACTGATAAGGTTAGGCTGGCCCCGGCACGATTCGCTGGAGCCAGCCGCTTTACGCCCGGAGGCGTGTGAAAAACTTTGCGTTCTAAGAGCTACTTATTCCTGTTGGCCGTCATCGCGCTCGGTGTTCTGGCTGGCTTTATCTACACCCGTTTCGACTACAAGTACGGCCTAGACGTCAAAGGTGGCGTCCGGTTTACGTACCAAATGGACACCAGCAAGCTCACGGCTGAGCAAACGGAGAGTCTGGGTTCCATTCGCGAAAAGGTGCAGACGATCCTCATCAACCGCGCCTCTGGCTCGTTTGGTGTGGCCGAACCGGTCGTCGTGCCGAAGGGCGAAGATCAGTTCGTCATCGAACTCCCTGGCTTCACCAACATCGATGAAGCTCGTTCGATCATCGGAACCAGCGCTCGAATCGAGATCTACGACGCAACCACGGTCGTTACGGAAAAGAAGCCTTTCAATCTTTTCGTTGCCGCCGAAAAAGACGACATCACTCCGATCGTCAATTTCCGACGCAGCAGCTCGCCAACCGCTCCTGAAATCGTTCCCGGCACGCCGGAATACGAAAATATGATCAAGGGTTGGAAGCTCATTTTGAGCGGCGATGACCTTGCCAACGCTTCTGCCCAGCCTGCCGGAGATAGCTTCCAACCGCTGATGAACTTCAGTGCCGCTGGTTCAGCGAAGATGGAAGAGTGGAGCCGGAAGAACATCAACTCCGGAGCGCGGATTGCAACCGTTCTCGACGGCAAAGTTCTGAGCATCGCGCGATTGAACGACAACACCATCCTGTCTTCGAACGCGGTGATCACCGGAACCTTCAAGCCGGAATACGTCACTCGACTCGTCGACCTGCTGAACGCCGGATCGCTTCCGGTTGACTTGAAAGAGCTCAGCAGCGAGCAGGTTGACCCTACGATCGGTAAACAAGCGCTCGACAAGATGGTCTACGCGGGCATCATCTCGTTCGCGGTCATTGCCGTCTTCTTGGTCGTTTACTACGCCTTCCCTGGCCTCGTCGCCCTCGTCGCGCTTCTGCTCTACGTTCTCTTCACCATCACCGCGCTGAAGCTGTTCGGAGCGACCTTCTCGCTTGCCGCAATTGCTGGATTTATCCTTTCTGTCGGTATGGCGGTTGATGCCAACGTCCTTGTCTTTGAGCGATTCAAGGAAGAAATGAAGTCCGGCAAGTCGCTTGCGAGCGGCATTCAGCTTGGATTTGGCCGAGCGCTTCCGGCAATCATTGACTCGAACGTTTGTACGATCATCACCTCGTTGGTTCTAGCCACACTGGGCACCGGACCGGTCAAAGGCTTCGCAACAACCCTGATCATCGGTTTGATCATCTCGCTGTTTACGGCGATCACGGTTACCCGATCGTTGCTTCTGTTCCTCGTTGGCTCGGGCATCGGAACGAACCCCAAGCTGTACGCTCTGGAGCGAAGCTGGTTCGGCGAGAAGTTCGAAAAGACCGCCGACACGAACCCGATCAAGGTTCTCCAGAAGACGAAACTCTGGTTCGCAATTTCGGTCGTCACGGTTATCGTTGGACTGCCGTTCGTTTATCCGCTCAACGGCCTCAAGGGCAACGTTGAGTTCCGAGGCGGCTACGAGGCTCAGTTCAGCGTTGGCTCGAAGGAAGTCACGGCTGCTGGCCTGGCGGAAACGCTTGAGAAGGCCGGAATCGCCGGTGCAAACGTCAAGTTCGGCGGCGAAGGCGCTCAGCGAGTCGCAATCATCACGGCACCGCGCGATGGCGGGCTGAAGGACCTTTCGGAAGCTGATTCGATCAAGAAGATCACCGAAGCCGCGGGCTTTACTCCGGCAGACGTGAAAGGTAGCGCATCGGTCGGTCCAGCTATTCAGGCGGAAATGATCCGGAACGCCCTTCTTGGAATCCTGATTTCTTCCGGTCTGATCACGGCTTACTTGGCCCTACGATTCGGCTTCGGCGTTGGCGGATTCAAGTCGGGACTTCGGTTCGGCTTCTCGGCCATTGGCGCACTGTTGCACGACATTCTTGTCGTGCTTGGCATCACCGCCATCGTTGGATTCCTTTACGGTTGGGAAGTTTCGGGACTGTTCATCACCTCGATGCTGACGGTCATCGGCTTCTCGGTTCACGATACGATCGTTATCTTCGACCGAATCCGAGAGAACTTGGCGCATCCTCAGCCAGATGAGGACTTCGAGAATCTAGTCAACCGAAGTATCAGCCAGTCGTTCGCGCGATCGATCAACACTTCGATGACGGTTATCGCGACGTTGGTCATTCTTCTCTACACCGGAACCACGACGCCAGACCTCAAGCTGTTCTGCGTTACGATGCTTGCAGGCATCATCTCGGGAACGTACAGCTCCATCTTCAACGCTTCCCCAATCCTCTGGGTTTGGGACAAGGCTGTGATGAAGAAGCACGGCGAGAACGCGGGCCTGATGGGACTGGCACGAGAGGACGTCAACCGACGCCGCATCTACGCAGCGCAGAACGCGACGGCGACCGCCGCAGCGGGAACGGCCCAGCCGACTGCCCCAGGTGCTCCGGGTGCGCGAACCTACGGTCAGGTCCGACGCCGAAATAGTGCGGTCGACCGATCGAAGATCGAAATCGACGAGTGAGCTAGTCTCGGTCTAATTCAGGACTCAAGAGGCCGCTTTGCTGAGCAAGCAAGGCGGCCTCTGTTCTGTCATTGACCTCGAGTTTCTTCAAAATCGAACCGACGTGGCTCTTCACCGTCTTCTCGCTGAGGAAGAGCTTCTCCGCAATCTGGGCATTTCTCATTCCGACCGAAATGCATTCGAGCACCTCAATCTCGCGGCGGGATAGCTCGGCAAAGAGCTTGCGGTTGTGGAGCGCTCCCGCGGAAACGCGGGTGAATTCTGCCATCACGCGGGCCACGAGGCTCGGGGATAAGACGCCTTCTCCAGAATGAGCCGCGCGGATGCCTCGGCTGAGTTCTTCCAGTCCAGAGTCTTTCAGCACGTAGCCGAGGGCACCCGCTTTTAGCGCCGAGAAGACGTTTTCGTCGTCGCCAAACTTGGTGAGAATCACGACTTGGGTCGCTGGGAGCAGGCGACGAAGCTCTCGCGTGAGCGTTATGCCGTCCATGACCGGCATATCTATGTCGGACAGAACGACATCAGGCTTCAGGATAGCGGCTTCGGCAAGTGCTTTCTCCCCGTTGCCAACGTCCGAGACGACACTCAGGTCCGACTCTAAGCTTATGAGTTGAACAAGCGTTCGGCGTAGCTTCAGGTCGTCTTCGGCGATCAGGACTTTGATTGAGCTCATGAGTGTTCCGGTCCCACGTGGATATGCACTTTCGTGCCTTCGCCTAGTTTGGACTGAATCTCTGCCGTGCCGTTGATTCCTGCCGCGCGATCCTTGATGCTTTGCAGGCCATAGCCTTCTTCTTGCGTTCTCGGATCGAAGCCGACGCCGTCGTCGGCAATCCAGAGTCCCGTTCCCGCCTCTGTTTTGGCCAAAGTCACACTCACGGAACGGGCTTGAGCGTGTTTGGCAACGTTCGTCAAAATTTCCTGAGCGATGCGGAAGAGTGCCGCCTCTTGCTCTGGGCCAAGGTCCACCGTATCCTCGGCCGAGAATTCAAGATTCACTCCGATGCGCTGACAGAGGTTGCTGCAGTACTGCCGAAGCGCAGGAACGAATCCATCGGCGAGGCTAGCCGAGCGCAGGCGCTGAACCAAGAATCGGAGTTCGTCGGCCGATTCCCGTACGTCCTGCCGAACCTCCGTCACAAGGCCGTGCATAGGATCGTTATTCGCTCGTTTGGCGAGGGTTTGGGCGATCAATTCAAGCTGACTGGCCATCCCAACGAGACGCCCCTGGACTCCGTCGTGCATCTCCATGGCGATGCGGTTACGGTCCGCCGCTACGGCGAGCCTTTCCTTAAGCTCCGCACTGTAACGAGCTTGAAAAGCCATCAGGCTGGCGATGAGGATGACGAAGTAGAGCCGGAACCCGATGTTCAGCCGCTCTGCACGAAGCACTTCGACGGTTAGGGTTTGAGCGATGGCGGTCTCGCCGATCGCCGGAATGGTGGCTATCGCCGTGCCAATGACGACCATGACTCCTACCGCGAGCGACCAGCGGACGTTTAATGCCCCACTCGCGGCTACCAGCGGGAAGAAGTAGAGCAAGGTTAGGTTGCTCATCGGGCCGCGGTGGGTGGTGTATAGCACGATCGTGATCAGCGCCACGTCGAGCGGCGGGAAGATGTACTCCCATGGCTGGCGTTCGCCCGTTCGGTAAGCCCAGAATGTCCTCGCGCTGAGATAAACCAGTACACCGACCACCATTGGCTCAAGCCGATTCATGATCGTCTCTCCCATTAGTTGCCGAATATTCTCTTCCCTGATCCACAAGATGAGAAACGGCACCATCGCCCACTGGTGAAGCAAATAGATCAGGTGCCGGCTCCGGCGACTGCCGAGGTCTCGGATAAGGCGCGTCAGAGCATTCATGGCGTTAGGTTAACAAAACCGATAGCGAACGGGTGATAACTTTCGGCGTGGTCGGCGACGCTTTTAGAGCGCGGAGTGCGAGCTGTCGGGCTTCTCCCTTGTCCCCGGAGGCATGCTTGTGACGAGCCATCCCGCTCAGGGCGATGCCGATGTTTTGCTGGATAAGTTTCAGATACTGCCGCCGTTCCGCAGTTGGAATGTCTGCCATTAAAGTCGGCAGCTTAGGGACAAAGTGGTTTTCCAGGATGTGAAGCTGCGCCGCGTGGAAGCGATAACCCGCGTTGGCGAGACTGGTCGACAAGACGTTGTATCGAACCAATTTCTCGGGCAAGTGGTGGAACCGGTTTCCGGGCGCAAGGAGCATCCAGCCGTACCAGTCAGAACATCGCACGGTGTCGGCAACGAAGTTTCCGGCCGCCAGCATCGCTTCGCGACGATAAATAGCGGAACTCGCGATCACGCGGTTGCTGGGCAGAATGTGATCCCAAGCACGACTGGTGCTTGGGATGCTCCAATCTCGCGGCACTTCGCGGCCATCTTCGTAGATGTACCAACCGTCGGCGTGGACAAGATCAAAACCGCCGGATTCGATGCTCGCCATTTGCAATTCGAGCTTTTGCGGGAGCCAGAAATCGTCGTGATCGATGAAGGCAATGTAGTCGCCGGTTGCTTCTTCGGTGAGGCGCTTCCTTCCCGCGCCAAGCCCCGCATTTGCTTGTTGAATGAGCCGTACCGGAAACTCTTGCGCGATCTTTACGGACTCGTCGGTACTGCCGTCGTCTAGGATCAGAACGTCGTAGTCCTTGTAAGTTTGGGCGAAGACGGTCTCTAGAGCCTCGCGCAAGGTTGCTGCCCCGTTGTACACCGCTAAGGCAACCGTCACGCGAGGCATCACCAGAGTCTACTAAATCCCCCCGGTACACTTGATTTAACATATGATCGCGCGCAACCTGATCCTGAAAACATCGTCACTGAAGCCGGTGGAACGGATCGTTCGAGGTTCCCGCACCTTCCGGCCGTTGGTCAGCCGATTTATTGCCGGAGACACGCTCGAAGAGTCTCTTACCGCTTGCGAGATCGTCCTGAAGAAAGGGATCAAAGTCACGCTCGACTACCTCGGTGAGAACACCAAGAGCGAGGCGGAGGCGCTGGCCGCGAAAGCGACTTATAGCCAAATGCTTGAGCGAATCTCAACCGTGCCCGAGTTTGCCGCGTTTGTTCGGGAGCACGGCCACGAGCCCAAGATCGCCCGAGATCCGCTGAACATCAGCATCAAACTCACCCAGTGCGGCCTGGATCAGAGTCTTGAATTTGCTGAGAAGAACTTCCGAGACGTTTTGCAGATTGCCAAGGATCGTGGCAATTTTGTCCGCGTCGACATGGAGGCTTCGGAATACACCGAACGCACGATCCAAATGATCGAAAAGGTTTGGCCGGAGTACAAGAACACCGGCACGGTTCTTCAGAGCTACCTATTCCGCACCGATGAAGACGTCGAACGCATGATCGCGATTGGTGCACGGGTGCGAATCGTCAAGGGTGCCTACCTTGAACCCGCATCGGTAGCTTTTCCGGAGAAAGCAAAAGTTGACGAGGCATACGTGCGTCAAGCGAAGCGCCTGCTTTCGGCTGGCTTCTATCCGGCGATTGCGACTCAGGATGAAGCGATCATCAATGAGCTGAAGCGGTATGTTGCCAACGAGAAGATTGACCAGAAGAGCTTTGAGTTCCAGATGCTCTACGGCATCCGCCGAGACCTTCAGGAAGGTTTGGTGAAAGAAGGGTTCAACGTGCGGGTTTACGTTCCGTTTGGCGACGCCTGGTATCCATACTTCACGCGACGCCTAGCCGAGCGCCCAGCGAACATGATGTTCATGGCGAAATCGCTGTTCAAAGGGTAGCGAGGTAGTCGCGCAACTGTCGCAGCACTTTGCCCCGGTGGCTGATTTGGTGCTTCTCGTCGGCGGTCAGATCGGCCATGGTTCGGCCCTGCTCGGGTAACCAGAAGATCGGGTCGTAGCCGAATCCGCCGTTTCCGCTCGGAGCCGCGGCAATCTTCCCTTCGCACATTGCCTGGAAAATTTTTGACTCACCGGTGGGTGAAGCGAGGGCGACGGAGCAAACAAAGCGTGCCCCTCGGCCCGCTTCTTCTACTCCGGAGAGTCGCTCTAGGATGATTCGCATCTTTTCCGGGAACGGCGTTTCTTCCCCGGCGAACCGCTTGCTGTACAGGCCGGGCTCTCCGCCCATCGCGTCGATTTCGAGCCCGGCGTCATCGGCAACGCACCATTCTCCCGTCGCTTCAACCGCGCTGAGTGCCTTGATGAGCGAGTTCTCGGCGTACGTTGTGCCAGTCTCATCTGGCTCGGGCGCGCTTGGATAGTCGGCGAGAGTTTTGATCGCGAGGTCTGGAAAATGTCCAGACAAAATCGTGACCATCTCGCCGGCCTTTTTGGCGTTATGGGTGGCAATGACGAGGCGAGAGATACCCATGCTTAGGCAGGCTTGAACGGCTTTCCTTGAAGCGATTTGAACGTTGCCCGCTGTGCAGGCGTTAGGATGCCATCTAGCTTCTTCTTTGTTTTAGCTTCGACGGCGTCCAACTTTGGCTTCACTTTGATGCCCGCGGCGCGCATCTCGGACTCAAACTTGGTTCGAAGGGTTTTGCTCTCGGCTTCGCTCTTCGGTCGCACCGATTGGTACTTGGACAAAACCGGGTTTGCGGCTTCTTGCTGCAGCTTCGCCGATTCGTTCGCTCCAGCCGTGTAGGTATCGCGGTATTGCTTCAATTGAGCGGAAGACATGCCAACCTTCGTGGCGACCTTGTCGTCGGTGAGCGCCGCGATACCGAGTCGCTGTAGGTTCAGTTCTCGGAGGCGCTTGAGCTGCGTTGCGGAAAGTGCAGCGAGGACGTCCTTCTTCAGCACTCCGAAAGCCTTCTCCAATTCGGGGCGAACCTTTGCCGCGACGGAAGGGTCGTTTGCCTTCGCGCCGTACTTCTTCTCCAGAGTCGCCAGCGTTTGCTCATGTCGCTTCGCAAACGTGTTCATCTTTGTTCGCTGCGCTTCGGTGATCTTTAGCTCCTTCTGCACCGGCTTCGATTGCATGATGGTCACGTCTGCCGCGTGAAAATCGAACGCGTCGGGCTTCGACTGGAAGCCGATGAGCATTACGCCGAGTAATGGAGTCAGTACCATGAGTTTAGTTGAGGGATAACAAATCGGAGTGCTGGACTTCGATGGCGGATGCGCCGAACTGCCCGCGCACGGCATCGATAAAGATGGACGATGGATCCACCTGCTGCACCAAGTAGATCGGCAAGTGCCGGTCGTCGTTGATGACTTGGATGACGCACTGGTAGCTACCCGGCGAATCTTCTACTAGTTTACGCAAAGACTTGAGCGTGGATTCGGTAGCTTTGCGCATCGAGATTCGAACCGTGCCTGCAACGGAGTCGTCTCGGCTAGGCAGGTTTTCCACTTCGGGCAACGGTTCGGCCTTATCGACTCGAATTTCGATGGACTTTTCGCCGCGCATTTCGCGATGGGTAGTGAAGCCATGGAGGACGATGGTGGCGTCTTTGACAATAATGTCTTTCAAGCGCTCAAACGACGCCGGGAAGACGGTACAGCCAATCTGTCCGCTGAAATCTTCTAGCGAGAATGAGAGCATCTTTTTGCCTTCATTCTTCGTAGTGATCACGCGGTATTTGCTGACTACACCGGCGAGTTTCACCGCGGTGCCATCGGGAAGATCGAGGGCCGCGCTGCAGGTTGCGCTGGAATTCTCTTGAAGCGCACGTTCCATGCCGCGGAGTGGGTGATCCGACACATAGATGCCCATGACTTCCTTTTCTAACGCCAGCAGTTCCGTTCGCGTGTAGGCCGCGATGTCGGTCGGCAGGGTCGGCATGGATTCGGGTTCCTCGACTCCGCCACCGAACAAGGAGGTCTGACCGCCGAGACGGCGACGCTGTTGAAGATCAGCGTACTGAAGCGCTCCATCGACGTGCTCTAGGAGCTTCCGTCGGTTCTTGTCGATACTGTCAAGCGCGCCCGCTTTTACAAGGGCTTCGAGCGCGATTCGGTTCATGCCGAGCGCTTTCGTTCGGTCCGCAAATTCGTACAGGTGCTCGTACGGGCCACTTTCGAGTCGTTCGGCAACAATGCCTTCAACGACGCCTTCCCCGACGCCCTTGATCGCCACAAGTCCGAAGCGGATCGCATCTACGGTGCGCTTGCTTTTCTCGTGCTTATATGACTCTACGCTGAAGTCACCGATGGACTCGTTCACATCCGGCGGCAGGACGGCGATCTTCATGCGCCGACACTCTTCGATAAAGGCGGTGACCTTATCTTCCTTATCAAGGTAGACGCTGAGGAGTGCGGCCATGTATTCGACCGGGTAGTTCGCCTTCAGGTAAGCCGTTTGGTAGGCGAGGATGGCGTAGCAAACCGCGTGCGCTTTATTGAAGGCATAACCTGCAAAGGGTTCTAGCAATGCCCAGACGGTTTCCGCAGATTCGTCGGAGATACCGTTTGCTTCCGTTCCCTGCTTGAACTCCGTCTTCATCGAAGCGAGGGCTTTCGCGTCCTTCTTACCCATCGCTCGGCGCAGCACGTCGGCCTTGCCGAGACTGAATCCGGCAAGGGCTTGGACGAGCTGCATAACCTGGTCTTGGTAGACGATGACGCCGTAAGTCTCTTCGAGAATCGGGCGCATCCTCTCGTCGAGGTATTCCGCCTTTTGCCGACCGAATTTAACGTCGATGAAGCGAGGAATGTGCTCCATCGGACCTGGTCGGTAAAGGGCGACCATTGCCGCGAGTTCGCGGATACTCGCAGGCTTCAACTGCATGACCCAACGCGTCATGCCGCCACCTTCTAGCTGGAACACGCCCGTGGTCTCACCCCGAGCCAGCATCTCGTACGTCTTTGCGTCGCCGTCTTCGATGCTTTGGATGTTTAGGGTTTCGCCAGTTCGGCGCTTGATGTTTTCGACACAGCGTGCGAGCACGGTGAGGTTGGACAGGCCCAAGAAGTCCATCTTGAGCATGCCAATCTTCTCTAGGATTCCCATGGCAAACGCCGTTACGGGCTGACCGTCGTTGCCGCGATACAGCGGCAGGTACTCCATGAGCGGCTCGCGCGAAATGACAACTCCGGCCGCGTGGACACCGCTGTTTCGGGCCATGCCTTCGACCGACTTTGCGGTGTCGAAAAGCTGGCGGATGCGTGGGTCTCCGTCCACGAGTTCTCGAAACTCGGTGACTTCCTTGTAGGCCTTATCCAGCGTGGTGTTTGGGATGCCGGGGATCAGTTTCGTGATCCGATCGGTCTCTTGCGGCAGATAGCCCATCACGCGACCGCAGTCTTTGATGGCGGCCTTCGCGCCGAGGGTACCGAAGGTGATGATCTGTGCGACGTGGTCTTTTCCGAAGCGATCGTTAACGTATTGGATCACCTCATCACGACGAGCATCCTCAAAGTCCATATCGATATCGGGCATCGATATTCGCTCGGGATTGAGGAATCGTTCAAACGTAAGGCCGTACTCAACCGGGTCTACATCGGTGATGCCTATGCAGTAGGAAACCAATGATCCGGCAGCCGAACCACGGACACCGTAGTAAATGCCTTTGTTGCGAGCAACGTTCGCAAACTCGCGAACCAGCAGGAAGTAGTCTCCAAAGCCGGTCTTTGTGATAACGTCAAGCTCGTACTCCAATCGGTCAAGCGACAGTTCGGGGTTCTTTGCACGATCCTTGAGGCCCTTATAGGCTAATTCTCGCAGGTGTTCTAAGCTCGAAACGCCTTCAGGAGTCGCAGCTTGGGGCATTGCCGCGTCTTCCTTGACGATCTGGACGTTGCACATTTCCGCGATTCGTGCGGTGTTCTCAAGCGCCTCCGGATAGTCCCGGAACAGCGCAGACATTTCCTTCTGATCCTTGAGATAGAACTCTTCGGTCTGGAATTTCATCCGGTTCGTGTCGGCGACGTTCGAACCGGTTTGGATGCAAAGGAGAACATCGTGGGGCTCACTGTCGCCCTTGCATCGATAGTGCGCATCGTTCGTTGCGACCAGTGGCAGGTTCAACTCGCGGGCAATTTTGACCAGATCGGGATTGATTCTGCGCTGTTCTGGCAAGCCGTGGTCTTGGAGTTCGATGAAGAAGTTCCCTTCACCGAACATCTCGGCATACATCCCGGCCATGTACTGCGCGCGGTTGTAATCTCCCTTCAAAAGCTCCTGACAGACTTCGCTTCCAAGGCATGCACTCGTTGCAATAACGCCTGCCGAGTACTTTCGAAGAATTTCGTGATCTACTCGCGGCTTGTAGTAATAGCCTTCAAGAGCAGCAATAGAGCTCAGGCGACAAAGATTGCGATACCCTTCGATATTCTTTGCCAAGAGGAGCAGGTGGTAGGCACTCTTCTCACCATCCCCTTTTTTGCTTTGAATCCCGTTTGGGGACACATAAGCTTCCACCCCGAGTATGGGCTTTACTCCTGCTTTTGTACACTCGTTGTAGAACTCGACCACGCCAAACATGACGCCGTGGTCGGATATTGCCAGGGCCTCCATTTCCAGCTCTTTGGCACGAGCCACCATCGCAGAAATGCGATTTGCACCGTCTAACAGGGAGTACTCGGTGTGGTTATGGATGTGAACAAATCGGTCGCACATCAGAAAAGGGAATCACGGCGGAGCCGCGCTATATTCTGACGGGAAACGGACCCTAATCGCCGCCGCAATCCTCTTCCCAGGCGCGCAAAATCTCCGCAACGCTCCATGCCTGCCACGGGCAGCCGCCGGGTCGATGCGGCGGGTCGCCATCATAGACCTCGGCGACACCACCCAAACCGTATTCCCAAAGCATGCTGATCGCGCTTCGGAGCGACTTCCGCGCCTCGCGCACATCTGCCCCATGACGAACCATGGCCGTTGCAAAACTTCCCAGCAGCCAGGGCCAGACCGTTCCCTGGTGATAGGCGGAATCTCGGGTGCCCATGTCGCCCTCAAATCGGGGTCGGTACCCCGGCTCGTTTCGACCTAAGGTGCGAAGCCCGATCGGCGTGAGCAGTTCTCGTTGAACGACCGCAAGCGCACGAGCAGCATGAACGGTTTGGCACGGCGTGAACGGCAGGGCCATGGCAATCACCTGGTTCGGCCGAAGCGAGGCGTCGTTCGGGTCAGCGGTGTCGAGGTAGTGCCCCCGCCCTTCGTGCCAGAACTTGGTTTCAAACGATGCTTCTGCCTTTTCAGCGGCAGCGCGGTACGGAAGAGCATCTACCCCGTCAACTCGTCCCGCGATCCACTCAGTGACGCGAAGGAGATTGATCCAGAGCGCATTGACTTCGATCGGTTTTCCGTAGCGAGGCGTGACGACCCAATCGCCAATTTTCGCGTCCATCCAGGTTAGGTTTGCCCCTTCCTCGCCTTGGCTCAGAAGGCCATCTTCTGGATCAACGCCGATTCCAAACTGAGTTCCCTTCTGGTGGTGCCAGAAGATTTGGTGAAGCTTTGGCAGCATCGCTTCGGCGAACGTTTGGTCCCACTTAGCGGCGAGCGTTTTGTAAATAGCGTTGGCAAACCAGAGCGTGGCATCGACAGTGTTGTAGTCCGGGGTCTCTCCTTCTTTGACCACTCGGTTTGGAATCAAGCCATCTTTCAGAAGGTCCGCATAGGATTGCAATACCGACTGTGCCCAATCATGACGCCCCGTAAGCAAGCAGATTCCCGGCAGCGAAATCATCGTGTCTCGCCCCCAGTCCGTGAACCATGGGTAGCCCGCAAGGATGGTTTTCCGGCGCCCGGTGTCGACGAGGAACTTCTTCGCCGCCGACTTAAGGGCGGGAGATAGCTCGGTTGTAACGGCGGCATGATCTTCGGGCCATCTGGGCGCCGTAGGGATTTCTGACAGCGAACATGCAAGAAGCGCTTCTTCTCCCGGGGCAAGGCGGTAGCGAAGCTCACAGGGGCAATAAAGATCATCTCGCGGGTCTAGCCCGCGCTCTGCCTCTAAAGCGTGCTCAAATCGGTAGTACCAACCTTG
Source organism: bacterium (assembly GCA_027485645.1). Classification (GTDB taxonomy): domain Bacteria; phylum Armatimonadota; class Fimbriimonadia; order Fimbriimonadales; family Fimbriimonadaceae; genus Fimbriimonas. The sequence goes on along the minus strand of JAIXQR010000007.1, from coordinate 37,595 downwards.
AACCGGCGTGCAGGCGGCCAGATCGTGCAACAGGTAGATCGAACGTTCAGCAGAGATCGTTGTTCGCCCAACTGCGAATTCAACGTCCTTCGGAAAAGCGGAAGTTGAGTTAAAGTTGCCGTGATGATCTCGCCAAGCCACCAGCGGCTTAAGAGTCAGGTCTACGTTCACGCTCGAAAGGTTGCGGTACCGAATCCAAGCGGTCTCTTCACCCTGGACCAGAACGAGCTCCTTTTGAATGGTGACGCCGAGAACATTGAAAGTCCAGCGGGCACTGTCATCAACTTGAAACTCGGTCAGGTGTTTGTATCCGCTGGGGTGAATCGTTCCGGAGTACTGATTGCTTGAGATCTGTTCAGTGTGAATTCCGACTTTGACTTCGGCTTCAATGGCACCGAGAACGAGAACGCGGTCCGTGGGTGGCTGGACGGCCGCGACAAGGTGTCCGTGGTAGCGGCGGGCATTCACTCCAGCCACCGTTCCCATCGCATAGCCGCCGCGCCCGTTTGTGAGCAACCATTCCAACTTCGAACTTCGGGCAATGTTTTGACAATCGACTTCTGGAACGACGTACTTCATTTTTCCTCTCCGCTGATCACGGTTTTTGTGACCGGCTTGGTTCGCTGCAACTTCCTACGCTGAAGTAGGTCGACAAACTGATCCACTCGGACTTTCACCCCAAAGCGGTATTCGATGGGCACTTGCCGGCGCATCATGTAGAACTCCAAGCACCCGACCGCTTGGTTGACGCTCCACTCTCGGTCGTACCAGCCAAGTTTGCGATCGCGCTTGTAGAGGTACTCGATTCGGGTGCCGCCAAGGTTTAGACCCGCGCGAAGATGGAGACCGTCTCCGGCCAACAAGGAATCCTCGACGAACGCTGGTCTGCCGAAATCTCGGGCACCTACGAGCGCGGCGCCGAAATAGAGGCGCTCATTCGGCTGGAATGCAAGCCCGATTTGGGAGCGTAGCCATCCATAGGTGTCCTTGCCAAGGAACGCGGCTTGGTCGAAGCGAACCACGGTTTGCAGTTGTTTGGTCAGCGGGATGTTTGGTGGTGCAAAGCTAGTCGTGAGGATTCCCCGTACCGAAGTGCGGACATCCTGGGTTCCGATCGACTGCAGTCGCGCCTGGGCATAGACTCCACCCAGCTTCGTCTCTCCCATATCCGCGGGCCCGGAGGCTTCATAAACCAATTCCAGCGGTTTGTTGAACCGGCGCTCAGAGACAAAGTTCGCGGCTCCTTGGTTGATGGAGGAAGAGACCGAAAGTGACGACCGGCGCTCGGTGAGGAAACGGATGTCAGCTTGCGGCTGCGGAACCTCGACCGTGTCGAACCAACCAAAGTTGAATCGTTCGCCAAGCTCGTTTCTCGGGACCAAAAGGGCATTGGTCTCGTTCGCAGGCACGAAGCCTCGGGTGTACGTGACGTTGTAGGTCGGGAACGCGCGTTCGAACGAGCCGAATGAAGCGCCGACTCCAGACTGCCGGTCAATGAGGACGCTGCCTCCCCAGCTGACTCCAAACCCTTGATCTCCGCTGAAAGCAACGGACGGTATTCCGATTCCTTGCGCTCGACGATCCAGATTGAAACCGTATGACGGCACGGAGGCAATTCGGCGGCCAAGAATCGAAACAACGGGACGATGGATTGAACCTCGCTGCCCCGGTACGAAGGTGACCTTCTTCGAGAAAATCTCGAAAAGCGGCGGTTGGTTTGTGCACGTTGTTCCGTACACGTCGGTGAGCGTCCAGAGCGCTGGCTTGATGTCAAGCGACTTGGCTCGTATGTTCGCCCCAGCGAGGGTTGCTTCGATGTTCTCGGCGGTGGCGGTGCGGCCAGTATCCAGCCAAAGGATGACTACCTTTTCGGCCGTCAGGCTTCCCTCTGGATCCTCAAGCGCAACTTTTCCCTCGGCAATCGCGGTCCGCTCGCCCGGCCGGTCCGTGAAAATCACGCGGTCGGCGGTGATCTTTGTCGGGCCGTACAGCACGGTCACGCCGTTGCTAAACTCGACGGTGCCTTTTGCCAAGTCGCGGCGCTGAGATTTCGCGATGACGACAACTTCTTCGTCCAGAGCCTGAACGGCAGGAAGTTGGGGATAACTGCCCGAAGACAGGCCCGGCAAGAGGGCGCCAAAGGCAAGCCAGGTTCCGGGCATGGGCATCGAGTCTACCGTCGTCTCAGAACCTCGAACGGTACGGTGAACTTTTGTTCTTGGGATTAGCGTCCTTGCTCATGTACAGTAAGAGTGTTTTATGGAATGGAATGTGGCCTCAATCATGACGGTGGACCCAGCGGCGCAAGAGCGTCAGTGGGTGAGCCGCGTACGAACGGGAGACCACGTCGCCATTGGCAACCTTATCGAGCGGCACCGTAATCGCCTGTTGCGAACCGCCACGAACCTCCTGCGCGACCGATTTGAGGCCGAGGATGTTGCCCAAGAAGCCTTCCTGAAAGCCTTCCGAGAGATCGGAAAACTCCGAGATGACCGCGCCTTCAGCGGCTTCCTGTATCGAATTTGCGTTCGACTCTGCATGGATCGATTGCGACTGAAGCGACCAGAATTGGTTGAGTTCGATCCTAGCCAGCCAGATCGAGGTCGCGATGTTGAGAACAAAGTTTTGGTTGAAAAGCTGCTGGGACAGCTGCCCCATGAACTGCGAGCAACCCTGATTCTTCGCGAGATGGAACAACTGAGCTACGAAGAAGTCGCAGAAGTCATGCATGTTCCGGTTGGCACGGTTCGTTCCCGACTGCACACCGCCCGCGAGCGATTCCGAGCCCTCTGGATGGAGGCGATGAAAGATTGAAACGCTGGGAAGCTCCTTGCGATCGTTTTCGACGCCTGACTTCCGAATCGCGAGATCGTAACCTCGCCGAGGCTGAATTGAATTTCCTTCTGGATCATCGTTCAACCTGCCAGCTCTGCGCCGCGACCGAAAATACGATGGCGATGGCGTTGAATATGCTGAAAGACGCTAGCCTGCCGGTTGAAACCCCTTACGCCTTTGACCACCGCTTGGAGCGAAACGCCAAGGTACAGGTCGCAAAAGACAGTTTCCGTTACTGGACGCCGGCTCTTATCAGTGCCGTGGCCGCGGCGGTCATCGTTTTCAGCCTCGTGGGTGTTCTGAACCAAGAGCGTCAGGACCCGGTTAATTCTGGCCAAGGCTCGAGCGTTCGTCGGATGATTCCAAAATCGGAATTTCCGATCCTTGAGCTCGAATCGGAATCCCTTAACCTGAAATGACCACCGGCGCGAGAGCGTTTTGGGGCGCCGTTGTGGGTGCCCTTCTCACTCTCGTTATCCACCCGTCAACCCGGCCTTTCTATCTCGCTGACCCGGCTCGGGTGCAGACTGATCCATTCGAGTATCTCGAGCCAGCGAAGCAAGCGAAGCTCGTTGCACCGTCCTCGCTGACCGCAGCCGCAACCTGGACGCAGGTAGCGACCGAAAAAATCGATTCGGGAATTGGGCTTTCCGCAAAGGAGATGCGGACCTTATCGACCATTCTTGCGGCAGCAAAACGGAAGGAACCGCTTAACGCGTTTTGGCCCCAAGCTGAGTCTGCAATTGTCGGGAGCCAATCTTCTGCCCAGGCCCCCGTTTCGCTTTGGATACGGTCCGCAAACCTCACGGAGTGGAATGATCACCAATCAGCGCGCTTGCTCGACATCAAGGATCGACTCTCAGCTTCAAGTCGCGCCCGAATGTCATGGCATTCGGCCTACGCCTACTTCGCTCGATCGCAGAGCCCGGCCCGGCAGATTTCGCGCTTTGGGCGCCGGATGGTCTCCAGCGTCGACTTCACGTCCACCCGTGGAGTTTCGATTCGGTACGCGACGATCCGAAACGGAAACCTCATGCGGGCGAATGCAAAGAGCGTTGCGACCGGGGACATCGGCTCTCAGCTCGTCGATATTGCGGCGTACCCTTCCGAACTCGTCACCGGCTCGCGGCCAAAGCGGCTTTACCTCGGCCGGAACTTGGTCGCAAATTCTCTTCGTGCCGCGGGAAGGGGTCCAGATGCGGATGACGTGCTGGAGATTTTTCAGAACAACGATGGATGGTCCGCCCTGGTTCAGCGCCCAGATCCGTCCGCCACGTCTCGCCGGCTGACTTTGTATTCCGTGCTGTGCGCGACCCTGCCGCAAGCATGCCTATTCTTGATGGGAATCGGACTTGTCTTTGGTCTAATTGGGAGTGGCCTGGTGGAAGTTTCGAGGAAGTACACGCTGCCTCGCTATAGCGCCGTAGTGGCGGCCCTGCTCCTGGGCGGGGTCACCTACTACTTCACCAAGGGTATTGCCGCCCCGATCTCAATGTTCCTCTGTTCCCTGCTCACCCTGTTGCAGCCAACGAAGCTCCGGAGCAAATTGGAGGGAGATGCTGAGTCGAGCTTGGGTTTGCTGTTTCAGGTTTCGGTCTTCCTGATTTCCATTTCCGTCGCTATCGCCATTTTGGCGTCTCTCATGCTCTCGTCCTTCGCGGGTTTTGCCTTGGTGCAGAGAGCAGATTTTGTTTCTCAGTGGCACGGGGATGGCATGGTGGCTCTGCAAGCCGCGCTGATCCTAGCTTCTAGCCTTTTCCTCATTCCGTTTTGGTGGGCCTACGTGCAGAAGATAGCCACCTTGCGAGTACTGAGTTTGTGCTTGAAGCGGTTCGGATGGAACCTCGTTGGGCTCGGCATGATCGCCGCCACGATCGCGGGCCCGGTTTGTTTTTCGATTGATCGCTCGCTGGAAGATATCTGGACAAAGCTCCTCACCAACGAACCGGTCTACTATCTACAACAGTGACCGCATCGCTGGAAGATCGAATTGGTAAGTTGGCCCAGGACCGTTTGGACCTGGTGGCGACTTTGGCGACCAAGCCGACGGGGCTGAGTTGGTGCCGCAAGCACACCGAAATCCTCGATGAGATCATTCGGCTGCTCTACCAAGTTCATGGAGGCTCCCAATTTGCCGTCATCGCAACGGGCGGCTACGGCCGATTCGAAGTCTCACCCGCTTCTGACCTCGACCTGACCTTGATTCCGGCGGATGAAACCTCGCCTGAGGTCGAAAAGGCGGTGCGTGGATTCTTCCTGGACCTAGATCATTACTTGGGGCGAGTGGTCAAGATTCCTTACGGCTACTCCTACCGCCTGATGGGTGATGTGCCAGGTTTGGACCAAGCCTCTCGAACCGGGTTGCTAGATATGCGCTTGGTCGCGGGCGAGGCCGACCTTGTTCGCGCCCTCGATAACCTGCTCCGAAACACGATGTCTCCGGGGGAGTTTGTGCTCGCAAAGGCTCAAGAGCGGAATGAGTGGCTGCAGAAAACGCACGACACGCCGTTAGTGGTTGAGCCGCACCTCAAGGAAGGGGCCGGCGGATTGCGCTCATTTCAGGCCTCAAATTGGATTCGCCATGCGATCGGTGAACAACCGCTCCGTCCCGGCGATGCCTACGATCTGGTCGTCAAAAATCGAAACCTGCTGCACTTCCAAGCGGAGCGATTGCAGGACCACCTGACCCGATCGCGCCAGGCCGAGATTGCGGACCTGACGAACCAAAACATCTATGTGCTCATGGGAGAGCACGTGGAAGCGGCGGTTGATCTGCACCGCGAATACGAGCGAAGCCTGAGCCGGGTTCGCGAAAGTCGGTTCCCGCTCGCCGAAGGCATCTTCTCCGACCGCGGCGAAGTCCGATTTGACGGCCCTTCCGATAGCGGAGACGCGGCGGTCGCGATTGCAATTGCAACCCAGCTTGGACTCAGCGTTGGCGAATACCAGGTAGTCGCGCCAACCCTGACCAAAGGAGCTTCGGCCCTGTATGCCATGCGCACGGGTGAGCATACGATCCGCAACTTGGACAGGTGTGGGTTGCTGGAATCGCTTCTGCCCGAATTGACGGCCTGTCGATTCTTGTTGCCGACCGATTCGGTCCACGACTTCACAGTGTTCGAGCATACGATGCGGGTGATCCGCAATCTGGACGAGCTGGGCGAGGACCCCTTCTTCCGCGAAGTTCGGGATGGCATCACGACCCCGGAGGCGATGTACCTCGGGGCGCTTTTGCATGACGTTGGCAAGGCCCAGCGAGACGTGCCGCACAGCATTGCCGGTGAAGTAATTGCTCGTTCGGTAGCCGAACGATGGAGCCTGGAGCCCAACCTTTGCGAAACCATCGCATGGCTCGTTAAGGAGCATTTGACGATGGCGCAGTTCATTCGGATGCGCGACCTCATGCACCCGCAGACCAGCGCAGAGTTCGCCGCGATAGTTGGCGACACTAATCGTCTAGCGCTGCTTACTTTGCTCACATACGCCGACATTGCCGCTGTTTCCAAAACAACCTGGACTCCGGCCATGCACACGTTCTTGCGGCAGCTTTTTGAGTCCACTTCGGCGATCCTGAGCGGCGAACCTGCCGAATCCATCGATCTGGGACAAACCCGGCGTCGCCTCATGCGATCACTCAACACTGCCGATACCGATCCCGCGGCGGTAGAGGCCTTTCTAGAAAGCTTGCCGGCTTACTACTTGGCGAGCACCCCGCCGGAGGTGGTGCGTTTGCATCGGCACTACGCCGCCGAAGCCGCCATTGGAAATTCGACGGTGGATCTCACGCCGAAACCTTCGCTCAGTGCGACCGAGGTGACGGTTTGCTGCCAAGACGCCCCGGGACTCCTAAGTCGCTTGCTCGGCGTCTTCTATGCCTTCGACCTGAGCCTGCTTGCCGTTCGCGTTGCAACCACGAAGTCCGAGCCGGCGATCGCACTTGATACTTTTGTAGCCAGCTTCGGAGGTAAGCCGATCCCGAACTCGACCGCGGGCGAGTTGAGTCGCACCCTTCGACAAGTGATTTCGGGTGAAGTCACAACGGCCGAGGTTCTCAGTACTCGTGGCAAGGATCCAACCCGGAATCAGCGACTATTCACTTACACCTATCGCGAGGGTAACCCCGGAATCTTGGAAATTCGCTCTCCGCGAGGTCGCGGAATGCCGTATCGGTTTTCCCGCCTCTTTGCCGAGCAAGGCTGGAACGTCGTTTCCGCGCGAGTTGGTCAGTGGGCCGGCAACGGTGCGGCGGCGTTCTACCTGTCTCACACCGACGGAAGTGCAGTGAGCGCAGAAGAAATTGATGCGATGCTCACAAACCTACGCTGAATCTACATGCAGGGTTTTTTCGTTGGTGTAAGTCGCCGTACCTTTGGGCGCACTCTTCGGTTTCCGAACATATTTCTTGAGGGTGTAGTCCACCGGAACGTAGCTTGAGTGCTTGCTGCTTGAGTTTTTGACCGCGATTCGTGCGGCGAATTCAAGATGCTCCTTCTGCATTCTTTGGGGCTGGTTGTTGGTGCGCAGCACCACGTGGGTGCTGGTTGCACCGCGAACGTGGAACCAGTAGTCGTTCGGCTTGGCGACCCGTAGAGTGAGATAGTCGTTCGCCTCGGCATTCTCACCGTAAAGCACGGTGATGCCGCCCGGCCCCAAGATTTCCCGAATGCGGTGCCCCTCGAATGGCCGTTCGTCTTTACGCTCCGATGGCAACTGGGCGGCAAACAGCCACCTCCGTTGCCTGGCCTCATCTTCTAGCTTGTTCAGCTCGCCCACGCTTTTGGCCTGCTGAACCCGGTGCGTGATTTCGAGGATGGCGCGATAGTCGTGAGTCAGGGTTACGGCCTGCTGCGCGATCCCTTCCAGAGCACCTTTTGCCTTCTTTGCCCGTTCGTAATAGCGGTTCGCGTTAGCGATGGCGTCAAGTTCGGGATCCAGGGTGATCTTCACCGGTTCTCCTTCGAAGTTGATGAGGTCGACCGATGCGACTTCCTTTGGAACCTGGAACGCATAGGCCATCAGCAGGTCGCCGGTGGCCTGCCAAAGGGCGGCCTTGCCGCCGCGTAATTCGGCGTCGCGAAGCTGTTGCAGAGCCGATTCGCGGGCGAGCTGCACTCGCTCAAGCCGTTTAAGGATGGAGGTCCGCCCCGATTCGAGCGCTTCTGCGTCTATCCTGGCTTCAAAGGAGGACTCCAGCGCACCGCTTAGATTCTCTCGACGCTGCTCCTCATAACCTAGAGCTGCCACCGAGACTGGATAAGCGCCATAGCCGGCTACCAATACCGGAGACATCGGCTCCGTTTCAGATTTGCCAAGGGACAGAAGGAACTTCGACGGGCGGAAAACTGAGCTTTCGTCTTCCATCACGGGAGGCAGCACATACTCGCGGCCCGGCACAACGGGCCGAACGCTCTTTGCATCCCCGATCACTTTCGCCGCCGAAATCACCCGCTGATCTGGCCCGACCAAGATCAGATTGGAGTGCTTACCCATCAGCTCGAACACGAGCAAATGCGGTCCGGTCGCCGTGCTAACCTCGACGGTTACAAACCTCTCGTCACCGTACTGCTTCACTTCGACGATGCGACCGCTCTCTAACCGCGACCGCAGCGCTCCGAGAAATCCGGTCGCGGTCGGCATGGTTTTCGGCCGCCGCGTGCTCAAGTGAAGACGAAACCAGGTGGGATGGCAACTCGCAAGAAAGCGAAAGACAGTGGTTTGGTAAGACTCAAACCACACGGTAAACGGGTCCGGCTGCCGGATTTCTTGAATGCGAGAACCCACCAAAGCCTGCATTTCTTCGGTCACACACCGAACTACAAAATTATCGAAGGGAATCTGCTTCAGGACGCTCACAACTTATTCACACTGAGAAATCAAAAGGACCTTAGGTAAATGAAGACCCACCTCGATGATGTTGACATCCAAATCCTGAAGACGTTACAGAGCAACGGCCGAATCACCAACGCCGATCTGGCAAAACTGGTCGATCTCTCCGCGCCGTCGGTCTTGCAGCGTGTTCGAGCGCTTGAGAAAGCGGGACTGATTCGTGGTTTCCACGCTCACCTCGATGCCGATCGATTAGGGCTCCGAGTGACCGCAATGGTGCAGATCACGCTTGCCCTCCATCAGGAGCAGCCGATCGAGCGGTTCCGAAAGGCAGTTCAGCTTTATCCAGAGATCTTGGAGTGTTTCCACGTAAGCGGCGACTTCGACTTCTTGCTGAAGGTGGTCGTGCCGGATATGAAGGCGTACGAAGTCTTCATTCGAGAAAAGCTCAGCCGCATCAAAGGCATCCAGCAGATCCGCTCAAACTTCGTGATCGCAACAAACAAGCACACTTCGCAGTTACCGTTCTAGCTCAACCCACAATCCGGGCACCGCGGATGTTGTCGAGAATCGGCTCCCATTTGGCGAGGTCCCCCGGGACAATAACGAGGCAGGGCTTACTGATCTCAATCTTGTCGGCAACCTCTTGGGCCAGGCCGGTATGGGAAATCACTTCTAAACCAAGCTTCTTCTTTGGAAAGACCAGCAGGAGAGTCAGGCGAAAGTCGGTTTCGAGGGTGAGGACTTTTTCGGCCAAGAAGGCGACATCCAGTTTGCTGATTTTTTTCAGCGACTCGGCAAGCACGACGCGCTCTCGGGGTTCAAGGTCCACGGGAACAAATCGATCGGTCGGGGCGAGCTTTTCCATGGATGCCCGGACCGCATCGACCCGTGCGCTCCACTCGATGACCTTGAGCCGATACTTCTCCGCCAGAGCCGTGTCGCCCCTTTGCGAGAGGTAGCCAAACGCGACGCTAGCCGCACTTTCGGTGATCCCGGGGTCCTTGAGCATCGCCTCATCGAGAACGGCAAGGCCAGAGTCGTCCTTGTCTAGGTTCAGTCGTTTCCAGCCCTCGACGAGCATTAAGCGTTCATTGTCCGGAAACTTTTCGCGGCCCTCTTGGAGGACCTCAATGAGCGCGGCGTGGTCCCTTCGCTCTTGGTAGATTGAGGCAAGAGACTCGTAGCCCGAAGCGAGCAGCTTCCCTTCTGCGCGCAAATTCTGTAGTTCAAGTTCTCGAGTTCCAATGGATTCTTGATCGCTGATGATCTCGCTCCACTTCGGTTCGATTCTCGCGTACCAAAAGGCGGAGAGCTTCTCCGCGATGGCTTGCCAGTTTTCGCCAAAGAACTCTTCGATCCCGTTGCGATACGGCGCACGAAGTCTTGCCATCCAATCATCGAAAGACCGAACTTGGTCCAGTGCTTTCAACCGATCGGACAGCGCGGGGTGCGTATCGTTGTAGTCCGTTTGTTGCTTGAGCGCCTGGCGGAGGTTTTCTTCGGCCTCGCTTCCGATCTCTTGCCGCGCGATGTAACCGTGTAATCGAACAACCAAGTCTCGCGGCGGAGAGGAAGCGCGTTGCGCAATTTCTGGAATGATTCCGTCTTTCGGGTTGAACGGAGCAAGTTCGGAAATGTGTGAGCGAACAAGACCTTGCGCGGCCGATAGGGGGCTGGTGTACTTAGCCGCAAACGCGTCGGAGTCGTATTCGTTGTCACGTCCCAAAACGAACGTCATCGCCTCAAAGCGGGTGAAGTACCAGCTCAGAATGGGCTTAAAGATGAACCCAGTTAATCCTCCCGCTAGGCTTTGATAGAGTGCGAAAAGCGTGGCGAAGAGTCCGCGTGAGCGCGCACCAAAGTTGCCGTGGCGACCGGAAAAATGCCCAAACTCATGCGCGATCACCGAACGTACTTCATCTGCCGATAGGAACTGCAGTAAGGACCAACCCAGAGTGAGAACGTGTTCGCGCTTTCCGAACAAGAGGTACTTGCTTCGGGTTCCAGCGTACGCGTTCAGATCGCTGTCGAGAACAATCTTTGAAACGGGCGGGGCGCTAGATTGCGCCGTGATCTTGTCAACCTCTGCCCAAAGGAGCGGGGCATCTTCTCGCGTGAGTTCGAACTGCTCCTCGTAGCGATTTTGCTGAAGCAGACTTACCAGCACCGAAAAGAGCACGGCACCAATGGCAAAAATTCCCCACGGGTAAACACGCCCCCTGACAACCGCAAGCCAAATCAGTAGACCCAGTGCAACCAGCAAAAGAACAACGGTCGAAAAGACGATGAACCAGCCAAGACCGGCAAACTTTCGAACACGGTCCGTAAATTTGCCGGGGTTAGCCTTCGCCCAAGCTTCGTACTCCTTGATCCGGTTGACCGACTCAACGAAACCAGAACGGGCCTTTGCTTCAGCTTGATTCAGTTGTTCGGCAGATGGCAGTCCCCTCATTGGTGCTGCTTAGCATACAAGCACTAAACCGCCGAAAGGGCGGCGTCAAGATCGCCGATGAGGTCGTTTACATTCTCGATTCCGACCGAGAGCCGGATGTAATCGGGCGTTACACCGGTTGTTGCCTGCTCCTCTGGCGTGAGTTGCTGGTGCGTCGTGCTGGCGGGATGAATCACGAGTGACTTTGCGTCCCCGATGTTTGCTAGAAGGGAAAAGATCTTGAGTTCGTCGATGAACTTGAGGGCCGCGTCGTGCCCGCCTTCGATGCCAAAACCGATCAGCGCGCCAAACTTTCCTCGATAAAAGGCGGCTTTGGCGTTCTCGTGATCAAAGTGGCTTGGTAGTCCCGGATAGTTCACCCATCGAACCTTCGTGTGGGAAGACAGGAACTCGGCAATTCGAAAGGCATTTTCGGAGTGCCGCTCTAGACGGAGGTGCAGGGTTTCTAGTCCCTGCAGGAGCAGGAAGGAGTTGAACGGCGAAAGGGCCGCCCCGGTATCTCGGAGACCCTGAACTCGCGCCTTAAGTCCAAAGGCGACGTTGCCTAATCCCGGAAACGCGCCGAAAACTTCCCAGAACTTCAGCCCGTGGTACGACGGGTCGGGGTCGGTGAAGTTCGGGAATCGCCCAGAGGCTGCCCAATCGAAGTTGCCGCCGTCAATCACCACACCACCGATAGCCGTTCCGTGACCGCCGATGAACTTTGTGGCCGAATGGACCACGATGTTTGCCCCGAGGTCGAACGGGCGGACCAAGTAGGGCGAAGCCGAGGTGTTATCGATTACCAGCGGTACTCCAGCCTCCTTCGCAATCGCCGACACCTCGGCAAATGGGAACGTGTCGAGCCGAGGGTTCCCAAGGGTTTCGCCGTAAACCAGCTTCGTTCGCTCCGTAATCGCATCGCGAAACTCGGAAGGGTTCGACTGATCGACGAACTTAACCTTGATGCCGTACTTTGGCAGGGTGTAGTGAAAGAGGTTGTACGTTCCGCCGTACAAGGACGAACTGGAAACGATCTCGTCCCCGGCTTCTGCGATGGTGGTGATCGCGAGCACTTCCGCAGCCTGGCCCGACGCGGTTGCGACGGCATGCGATCCGCCTTCGAGAGCCGCGATGCGCTCTTCGAAAACCGCCGTAGTCGGATTCATGATTCGGGTGTAAATGTTGCCGAACTCTTGAAGCGAGAACAACCTCGCGGCGTGAGCGGTGTCATCGAAGACATAGCTCGTGGTCTGGTAAATCGGCACCGCGCGTGACTTCGACGTCGGATCGACGGTCTGACCGGCGTGGAGGGTTTGGGTTTCAAACTGGTGGTTGCTCATACACCGCAATATGAGTTGCTAAATCCGCCTGCGCTTCGCTACCAAACGTTTTCTGCAAAAGCCTATCGAAAAACTGAAGAAAATTAAGCCGCCAAGTCTTTTCTCAGACACTCAAAAGTGCTGCGCGTCCATGCGGAATGCAGATTTCTGCACAGAGAGATATCGAACTTACGACCCCAAGAATTTACAAGATCAGACAGGCTGCTTGAGCGTTTGGAATCCAAGAATATTCACGAAAATACGAGTAGCCATCTTCTTCGAATGCTCAAACCGCAAGTGAGATTCTTTTCGTTTCAAACGACCGCTAAACGACCTAAGAACCCTTGGATTTTTCGGAAGTCTTTGTTATGATGTGCTCCAACTTTAACAAGGAAGTTAGGGCCGGAGTATTCATGCAAAACTGTCAAACCTCAAAGAATGGTTCGAAGGGCTTCACGCTTATCGAACTGCTGGTCGTAATCGCCATCATTGCGATTCTCGCTGCCATCCTCTTCCCGGTCTTCGCCCAGGCGAAAGCTGCGGCCAAGAAGTCTGCTGCGTTGAGTAATACCAAGCAGACGGGAACGGGCATCCTTCTGTACTCCACGGATTACGACGACTACTTCCCGTTGATGCACTCCATCGACCCGATCACCGGCACCTACCTACACAGCTTCTGGAGCACTCCTTCGTACCGACTTCACTCCGTCCCGGCCGGTTGGGGAGCCAACTCGGCGTTCACCGCCGCTGATGCCGTTGCGTGGCACAACTCCACATTCCCGTACACGAAGAACTACGACATCTACACGGCCAGCGGTCAGACGCTCTACACGGCGGGCTTCAGCTACACCACCGCACCAGCGGGACTCCCCGTCACCTCTCTGGCCACCAACGGACTGCTCAACGCCGCCTCGGCGTCCGAAGTCGCACGGCCGAGCCAACTCCCGCTCGCAACTTGGAGCAACGGTAAGGAAGCCTATCGAGGCTACGGATACACCCCGGTCTACATGATCTGCCCGGTCATCGGAACGCCTGGAAACCCGGCACCGGTCTGTAAGTTCAACGCTGGCGGCGTTCCGCAAGCCGGAAGCACGCGATCGTTGGCAAGCCGACAAGACACTTACGAGTGCACCTTCGAAGGCGCGAGTGACACCACCCACGTCTTTGGCGACGGCTGGCTCGTGGTTGCGACCGACTCGTCTGCGCGATTCATCAAGCACCCGACCGAGGGCTTCAACACCGGAAACCGAAACATTCCGGGCTATCAGTACAGCAAAACGGCCGACTGCGTTGGCGATCCAGTCAGCGCGCCTGGAAACCTGTACGTTCCTGCACGTTGCGTGTCTTCCCCAGGTGCCGGCCGATACATGAGCTACTTCCGACCCGACTCGACCTTCGAGTACACGATCGGTCCTTCTGGCTCGGCCCTTCCTTGCTTCCCATAACAGGACATGAAGCAACTGAAGTCACTGCTCTTCGCTTCCGTCATTGCTGCATCCGTCATCGGATGCGGCAATGATGCGGAGCCACCCAATCCGGCCGGTGCAGAAGCCAAGTCGGACAAGAAGTACTCCAAAGAAGATGCGGCGGCGGCGCAGCCTGTTCGAGGCAATGCGCTGAAAGATTCACCGCAATAAGCAACCCGGGCGCCATCAGATCGGTATTCTGAAAATGATGGCGCTCGGAAAACTTACTCTCTCTGATCTCAACGCGGCTGGAAAACGCGTTCTTGTTCGATGCGACTTTAACGTGCCGTTGGAGAACGGCGAAATTACCGATAGTCGTCGAATTGAGGAGAGCCTTCCGACGATCGGCCACCTGATCAAGCAAGGCGCGGTCGTCATTCTTGCCAGCCATCTTGGTCGCCCGAAAGGCGTCGATCCTGCGCTGAGTTTGGAACCCGTGGCGGAGCGGCTCAGCGAACTGCTTGACCAGCCAGTGACCTTGCTCCCTGACTGCGTGGGCTTTGAGGTTGAGAAAGCGGTATCGAAAGCTCAGCCCGGTGACGTTCTGTTGCTCGAGAACGTGCGGTTCCATCCCGAGGAAGAAGCCAACGATCCTGCGTTTGCTGCGAAGCTTGCGAAGCTTGCCGATGTTTATGTAAACGACGCATTTGGCACCGCGCACCGAGCCCATGCCAGCACCGAAGGCGTCGCCCACATCCTTCCGGGGTACGCCGGATTGCTCATCGAAAAAGAGCTCCAGCATCTTGGGGCAGTCGTTGAGAATCCAGGGCGACCATTCGTGGCCATCATGGGTGGCAGCAAGGTCAAGGACAAGATTGCGCTCATCGACAACCTGCTTCCGAAAGTAGACCGACTCATCATTGGTGGCGGCATGACCTACACCTTCCTGAAGGCACAAGGCAAAGAAATCGGCAAGTCGATTCTCGATGCCAGCTCGATCGACTACGCCGCGAGCTTGCTGAAAGAGTTCCCCGAGAAAATCTTGTTGCCGGTTGATATCATCGCTTCCGACGCGTTCTCGGCGGATGCCAACACCACCGTCGTTACGACCGACAACATTCCTGCTGACCAAGAGGGCTTAGACATCGGGCCAGAATCACGAATCGCGTTTGCCGAAGTCATCAAGGGAGCGCAGACCGTGCTTTGGAACGGACCTGTTGGCGTGTTTGAGCTGAAGCCTTTCGAAGGCGGCACTCGCGCAGTTGCAGAAGCGATGGCCGAATGCACCGGCACGACGATCGTCGGCGGAGGAGATAGCGCCGCGGCGGTCGAAAAGTTTGGTCTCGCCGATAAGATGAGCCACGTGAGCACCGGCGGCGGAGCCAGCCTTGAGTTCTTGGAAGGAAAGGTCTTGCCGGGGATTGCGGCACTTAGGGATTCGGAGTAGGTTTATTCTTCCGGCACTTGTCGCTGCAGAACTTGACGTTTTCCCAGTCTCGCTCCCACTTTTTGCGCCAAGAAAATGGGCGTCCGCAAGCGGCGCACGTTTTGGTGGGCAGGTGGGAGTTGTTCCGCTGCGGCATGCCTAGCTCTACGTCATGAAGCCTATTCTGAGCGCGGGTGAAAGCTATCGCGAGTTTGGAGCCCCGCTGTACCGAGACGCGGATGGAGCGCCGGTTGTCCTCGATGCCGACGGTCCCGGTTATTACTATCTGGAAGGGCCCGTAACCGAGTCCTTTGCGGAATTCGTCACGCGAACGGCCACGGAGGAGATCGTCATTCCCGTTGGTTTGGGTCGGCTGACCGCTCCCGAGGGCATTGCGGAACCGGTGCGGCCTCCGATCTTCGGTGCGGGATGGATCACGTCGATGGAGATGCCGGTCTACGTGGACGGTCTTCGAGTTCCGTTTCAGAATATCTCCAGCGAGGTTCCTTGCCCATTCTTCCGCGAGGTCAAGAGCGATGGCTACATCACCGTGATCTGGGCAGATTCGATTGAAACCAAGCTGCAGGACCGGTGGCACGTCGGCGATGCGGAAGCGCGAAAACGATACGATGTCGTTGCACAAAACCAAACCAAGCTGTTCCCGGTCTCCAGTGCCTGGGAAGATGGCGTTCCGTTTACCGGGGAGCATCAGAGCTTCCTGAACTCGTTTAGCTGGGCTCAGCCTCTGCCGGCAGACTGCACCGGGCTCCGGCTTCGAAAGACTTACGACCGGTTCCACGGTCGACAGCGCGCTCGGGTTCTTGTTGATGGTGAGTTTGTTGGCTGGTGGTACGAGCCTGCCGAAAACCGAGAGCGCCGCTGGGCGACCAGTGAGTTTGGAATCGATCGGCGCTTTCTTAAAGGCAAAGCGAACGTGCGCATCACGATAGACCCGCCCGCCGGGGTTGCGCTTTGGAGCATGGCCGAGTTGCAGGTTTGGACGATCACACCCGTAGCGCGATAAAGAGATCGTTCACATTCGTGCCGGTGTATTCGGCCGGAAGCGCCCAATTCTCTTCTTGGATTACTCGAGACGAATCGAACTCCCGAAGGGCTTGCTCGAACTGCTCCAGTCTCCGTGGCCCAGCTGCCACGGCCGCGCTGATACAGGCTCCGGCAACGTCCGTGGTGCCGTCTCTGCCGTCAGTTCCGGCCGCGAGGATGGCGGTGTTGTTCCAATCCATCTTCGTCGCGGCAACCAGCGCAACGTGCTGGCATCGACCGCCAGGCCGGTTTCCTTCAACCGTCAAGGTTGGCTCGCCGCCGTAAACAACCGCCTCCCTTGCCATGAGCGCATTGGATAGTTCGCCTAAATGCTCACCGAATTCCGTGGCGTCTCGGTTTACGAACGGCGACGGTTCAGGGTCTTCAATCCAAAATCCGTTCTTGAGCAGATAGGTCCGAGCGGCAAGAACTGCCATCGCGTTGTTTGCCACAACGCGGTGCGGGATGGGTTCCGCTTCGCCCCAAAACGGTCCGCTGCCAATGGTGCGGAAATCGTCTCCCATAACATCCGAGATGACGTAAGCTTGCTTCCACTTGACGTGCGAAAGCGCGCGCGCCAACCCTCCAGATTTGATGAGGGAGTGCGCCTGGCGGAACTTGTTCAGGCCGAAGATGTCGACTCCAGAGTGCATGACCCTTCGGGTTTCCGCCTGGAATTCCTCAAGACTGATTCCAGGACGAAGGCTTTCCATCAGTGCGGAGGCACCGCCGCTGAGGAGCAGCACAACACGGTCATCTCGCTGACAAGTCGCGGCAAATTCAAGGGCCCGTTCGCCTGCGATCAAGCTTCGTTCGTCGGGGATCGGGTGGCTGCTAACCAGATATTCGAATCCCTCAATCCGAGGACCGTTATCGAGTTCCGTGGTGATCACAAGCCCGCTGGCAATGTGGGGACGTTCTTGAACCAGTCCTGCTACCATGGCCGATGCTGCCTTGCCAACCGCAAGCACCTTGACCTGAAAATCGCGATTCCGGAACATCGAACGGGCGACTTTGCTCATCACAAAGTCGCCCGCCATGGCGTGAAGGGCGGCCCGGTAGGCGCCCTTCGCGGCCGAACTTGCCGTTGTTTCTACTCGGATTTAGCCGCCTCAGATTTCTCTGCGATGGCTGGGGCAGTCCCTACTCCGAGCGCCCGAACCGCGCCGTTGATGTCGCCACCCTTGATGCCGATCTCTTCCATCAACGCATCGACCAAAGGTGCTTGGCCACGATATCGAAGCGCACTGTTCACCATCTGGTCGGCGAGCGAAGTGTTGGCTTCGGAGTGCGAGCCTCCGTTGTTGCCACCGCCGAGCCCTTCGACTTGCATGATCTTGATGCTATCGATTTGCTTCATCGGCTCTACGCTCTCGCGAATGATGGCCGGGAGATTCTCGATGAGAATCTTCTTGATTTGAGCTTCAGGCACGGCGGCAGAAAGCACGTTCTCGGCTTCGTTGATCGCGCGCTTACCGACGGCTTCCACCGAGTAGCGCTTCGCTTCGGCTTCCGCACGCGCGGTAATCGAGTCGGCTTCACCGGCGGCAGCAATTCGAATCTGCTCTGCTTCGGCGGAAGCCAAAGTTCGCAAAGCAGTCGCACGGTCTTCCGTGGCCTTCACCTCGGCTTGGGCGGCATAGGTGATCTTGATCGCTTCCTTCTCAGCCTGCTCGGCGGCCGTGATCAGCTCGATTCGCTTGCGTCGTTCGGCGACTTCGCTCTCTCGGACGGTGATGACTTCTTCCTCAGCTTTAACGGCTTCGGCCAAGGCACGAGATGCCAGGGCTTCCGCTTCGGACTTAGCGCGGGACTTTTCGGCGATGGCGATGGATCGATCCTGC
The DNA here is from genome assembly GCA_027485645.1 of bacterium. GTDB lineage: Bacteria > Armatimonadota > Fimbriimonadia > Fimbriimonadales > Fimbriimonadaceae > Fimbriimonas. Next base: position 19,458 of record JAIXQR010000007.1, on the reverse strand, counting down.
TCCGCAAGTTCGAGTGCCTTTGACTTGTCAATTTCGGCAGTTTCAAGGGCTTGGGCTTTAAGAACTTCAAGTTCCTTTAGTTGCCGCTCACTCGCGATTTGGCTCTCTTGAACCTCTCGCGCCGAAAGGATTTGGGACTGTTGAACCAGCTGCTGCGCCGCGATTTCGGCTTGCTTGGCTTCTTGCTCGCGAGCGGCACGTTCTCGGGCGATTTCCGCAACCTGACCGGCTCGGCGGATTTCGATTTCGCGCTGCTGCTCCATCTGCGCGTATTCCTGCTCGCGCTTGATGCTCAGCGATTGCTGGTCGGCTTGGAGGTTCTTGGTTTCGATTTGAATCCGAGTTTCCTGCTCAATGTCGTTTCGTTGCTTTCGCTTGGCTTCGATCGTCTCGGTCAGCTTTGCCAAACCTTGAGCGTCGAAAACGTTATTCGGGTTCAAGAAGTCGATGCTGGTCTGGTCGAGCGAGGTCAGCGAGACCGATTCAAGTTCGAGACCGTTCTTGAGGATGTCCTCCGACACCGTGGTCTGAACGCGCTGGACGAACTGAACTCGCTGCTCGTGCAGCTCTTCCATGGTCATCTCCGCCGCGACAGCACGGAGCGCGTCGACGAACTTACCTTCGACCAATTCCTTCAAAGCCGCCGGATTCTGCGTTCGCAGACCGAGCGTCTGTGCCGCATCTGCGATCGCCTCTTCCGTTGGCTTAACACGAACGAAGAACTCAGCGTGAACGTCAACTCGGATTCGGTCTTTGGTAATAAGGGCCGACTCTCCGGTTCGCCGGACTTCGAGCCGAAGCGTGTTCATGTTCACCCGAATGATTTCGTGGATCACCGGGAAGACAACCGCGCCACCGCTCATGACGACCTTCTGGCCGCCCATGCCGGTCTTTACGAACGAGCTTTCCTTCGTTGACCGGACGTACAACCTGGACACGACGAAGCCGAGTAACAGGATGACCCCGAGGACGATGCCGATGATCGGCAGGATGACTTGCATTGAATCGATTGGCATTTGCTTTAATTTGTTGTTTTCAGCGGAACCTCACCGCCATCTAAAGCCATAACGGTCTCCAAAGAGTTCGTTACGGCGAAGTATTTCGGTCCATCGCGCCGGAGCAGAATCACTTCTGACCCGGGTGCGAGTTCATCAAATTCGTTCTCTGGCTCAATCAACACGTAGTGCGTTAAGCCGTGCACATCGCGAACCTTTCCCTGCGTAGGTGCTCCGCGGCGGCCGATGCCAAGCGTGACTTGCGCAACATTTCCAACGAGCGATTCAGCGCTGATGGCAGTGGTTTCGTCCTTGAAAACCGTCTTAGCAAGCCACCCGCCCACGAATCTCGCGCCGATAACGCCGCCAAGACTAGCGGTGCCAAGGGCGAACATCGGAGCAAGCGACATAGCGGTTGCCGCTTGGAACACGTATCCCGAGATGCCGAAGCTTGCCGAGAATACGGCTAACCAAGCGATGAGCGGAATTCGTCCGATGCTGAGCCAGTAAAGCCCCTGGGCAACCAGGGTCGGCGAATCCGCGCCGTCTAGATCGATGCTCGCATCAGCTTCGTTGTCGCCGCTGAGACTAAAGCCGAGGACTGCGCCGATGACTTCGAGCGCAAGAATTCCGGCCAGTATCCCGATGGCGATCGCGAAGGGAATGTTATCCCGATGGAGAAAGAACTGAAGCATCCGATGGTCCTTAGGAGAAACGTTGACGTGTTGAATTGGGTTGCATTAAGCGTTCTCCCCCAAGCGGTAGCGACGCAGTTCTTCGGTGAGGGCTTGTTGCGTGGTCGTGAGGGTTAGGTCGCTTCTCGTGCGTTCGACGACGGCGCGCAGTGCATCGCAGGTTCGGCGAAGGCCGCCGGTCATGGCGTCGCTGAAGTCGAAGGTGATGAGATCTTCGTAAATCATCTCCATCTGCCCTAGAATCGCTTCCGCTTCTTCGACTTTGCCATGGCGAATGCTGTCGAGGGCGAAGCGCCGGACTTCGCTGGCGGCTTCTCCCATGCCGTTGAGATAGCTCATCACCTGCGCGCCGAGTTCTTGGGGGGTTGGGTACGGCAAACCTCGAACGATCGCGAGAACGGCGGCGGCTTCGACCATCTCCTTCTCAGAGTCGTGCAAGTAGGCGGGATTCAGCTCTGGGAACGGCTTCAGGCTCGCTCGGGCAGCTTCGGCGGCTTGCTTGGCCTGCTCGAGCAGGTTCTCGGCTTCGTCGAACTGGTGCCGGTGGACGTGGCGAATGCTTCGCGCTGCGAGTTGGCCGAGCTTGCGGCAGTGCCCGAGCGCGGCTTCTCGCGCCTCGTGCATGCCTTGCGCTCGCTCTTTGAGTTCGAGAACGGTTTGATCCCACGTGTTCATTGCCGGGATTCTACAAGAGTCCCATGCGGCGAAGACTCACGTGGCGAGATTCGCCGATGATCACGTGATCAAGCAACGGGATATCGAGTAGCTTGCCGGCATCGCGAAGTTGCCGCGTAACGGCGACGTCTTCCGGGCTCGGGGTCGGGTCGCCGCTGGGGTGGTTATGGGCAACGATGATGCCAACCGCACCGTCCTTAACCGCCTCGCGGAATACCTCGCGGGCACCAACGAGGGACGTGTTTGCCGTTCCGATGTGAACATCGGCTCGGCGAATGAGTTGGTTCTTTGCGTCTAGGAGAAGCGCAACAAAGAACTCGCGCTTCTGGTCCCGAAGATCGGAAAGGTATTCGGCTACCGCATCAGGATCAGAGAATTCTCGAACTTCGCCCTTCCCTGCTTCCACCATCCGCCGCCCCAGTTCAATCAGCGCCTGGGCGCGAAGCACTTCGAAAGGCTCCAGACCCGTCGGGGCGGCAAGCTCTTGGGCGGTGAGGTCTTTCAAGTTGTAGATGCTGCCCATCTTAACCAGCAACGGTCGGCAATTTGCCTCCGCACGATCAACTTCATCTTCGCGTCGGGCCAAGCCGACCGCGAGAAGATCTACAACCGAAACCGCCCTTACTCCGCTTGTCCGCGCCCGAGATAACGCTGTCTGCCCCACTGCTTTAGTATAAGCGGGTTAGTTCAGAACGCTGAGCGGGGTGACTTCGGAGCGCGTGCCGTCTGGCTCGACCCATAGTCCGTCGTTCTTCAGGAGCGAGATGAGTTCAGAGACACCGTTCTCTTGCGGAATTCCGGTCTTAACGACCTCTCGCTTCCGGTACAGGGTGATCTTCCCGCCCGCGGCACCAACATAGCCGTAATCAGCGTCGGCCATCTCACCCGGCCCGTTTACGATGCAGCCCATGACCGCGATGTCCAGACCGACGAGGTGGCGGGTGGCTTCGCGGACCTGATGTAACACGGTTGGCAGGTTGAACTTGGTTCGCCCACAGCTTGGGCAGGCGATGTACTCGACCTTGGTTTTGCGCAATCCGCAGGCCTGGAGAATGTCGTAGCAGACGGGAATCTCGGCGATCGGGTCTTCGGAAAGGGAAACCCGAATGGTGTCGCCGATGCCTTCCATGAGGAGCGTCGCGATTCCGGCGGTAGATTTGATGCGGGCGTAGGTTCCGTCGCCGGCTTCGGTGACGCCGAGGTGGAGCGGATAGGCCATGCCGACTTCGTCCATTCGGGCGACCATTCGGCGGTTGGCGGCGATCATGATCGGAACTCGGCTTGCCTTGAGGGAGATGTTCAGGTTGGTGTAGCCGTGCTTTTCGCAGAGCTGGAGGTATTCCAACGCGCTCTCGACCATGCCGTCTGGGGTGTCACCGTAGGTCACGAGGATGCGCTCGCTCAGGGAGCCGTGGTTGACGCCAACGCGCATGGCGCGGTCGTACTTTTTGCAGGCCTCGATGACGGGGACAAAGCTGTCTTCGATGGCCTGGAGCTCTTCATGCCATTCGCTCGGGTCGTAGGCGAGTTCGGCGCGGAGCTGGTCGACGGAGGCGTCTTCTTGGCGGCCGCGGAGGTCAATCGCCTCGTCGGCCTCGACTTCCCCGGCGCGGGTTCCGTGGCGCTTGAAGACGAAGAGGCCGGGGTTGATGCGGACTTCGTCGACGTGCTTCGCCGCTTCCACCGCGATGTCGGTGCCTTGGTGGTGAACGTCGGCGGTGAGCGGGACGTAGCCGTAGCGCTCGGAAACTTTGGCCCGGATTTCTTCCATCAGCCGAGCGTCATTGAGGCTTGGCGTAGTGACGCGGACGAGTTCGCAGCCGGCTTGGCGAAGGGCGATGATCTGCTCGACGCAGGCATCGACGTTTCGCGTTTCCTCGGTGATCATGCTTTGCACGAGGATGGGGTGGTTGCCGCCCATTGCGACGGGGCCCATTCGGCAGACCGAGGTTTTGCGTCGAGGATAAAAACTTTCTAGCGCCATGAGCTACTTCCTTCTACGGCGATGCCGCTTTTCGATTGTGACGGAAAAGGAGCTTTAGCGAACGAAATGGAGCCTCGGATCGGTAGGATCGTCGAGCAGCATGAGGCAAACGACCGGGGCGGGACGGTCTTTGGCGATCTCGCGGGCTTCGTCGAACGTCACGTGGCGGATGGTCATTTCGGCGACGTCGAAGTCCGTGGCGAATAGGTTCGCGTTTACTTGGGACTCAAAACAGGCGAGACCATGGATTCCTTCGTGGATGTAGCAGCCGAATCGGCCGGTGGCAGGATCTTGGACGACGTAGAAGGAAGCGGGAAAAGGCGATTCTAGGAGGTCTTCGATCGAGATGGGCTTAAGGTTCATTGGGTTACGGCGAAGCATGATAACACAGAAAGTTGCCGGTACCCTGAAGGAATGCCGAAGTCGAACGTGATCGTGATTGGGGGAGGCGCGGCGGGCATCATGGCCGCGTACCGGGCCGGGCAGCTTGGCGCTAAGGTCACGATTCTGGAGAAGACTTCGCGGCTGGGGACGAAGATTCTGATTTCTGGCGGCGGCAAGTGCAACGTGGCGCACGACGGGCCGCTTGAGGAAGTGCTGCGAGCTTTTCGAAAGAACGAGACTCAGTTCATTCGGCCGGCTTGTTACAAGCTGACAAACCGGCAGATCGTTTCGATGATGACCGACCGTGGTCTTAACGTTTACACCCGACCCGATGGGCGGGTTTTTCCGTTGGACCAGACGGCTAAGGAAGTGCTGGCTATCCTTGTTGGATACCTTGAAGAGAGCGGCGTTTCGGTTCAGTTGGATACGCCCGTTGTTGGAATCGAGGCGGTCGATGGCCGGGTGACCGGGGTTCATACCGGCGATCCGCCGGCGGCGCATAGCGGTTACCGGATGCGGAACGCGGAGCGGAAGCAGTTTTGGCCGGCTGATCGGGTGATCTTAGCGACCGGCGGTAGCAGCTATCCGAACTGCGGGACGACGGGCGACGGCTGGGACTGGGCGAGGGACTTGGGGCACTCGATTGTGCCGGTTCGTGCTTCGCTGGCTCCGATCTATTTGAACCTGGAACCAAGCCGGGTTGAGTTCAGCGGCGTAGCTCTGCGCGATGTCGTGGTTCGAGCTCGCCAGGCGGGCAAAGAGATTGCCCGGTGGCGGGGTGACTTGCTGTTTACGCACCAAGGTGTAAGCGGCCCGACGGCACTCGGGATCAGCCGCGTGGTCGCGGAGTTTTTGCCGGGTGGCGACGTTTCGCTTGAGGCAGACATCCTGCCGGACTTGAAGCACGAGGAAGTTCTGGCTCGGCTTCAGGGCGTTTCCCCGAGATCGCGGGTTTTGCCCGTGGTTTCCGAGCACATGGCAGAGCGGCTGGCGGCGGCGCTGGTTTCAGACATCGGCGTCGAGCCAGACCGAACCTTTGCCCAGCTTGATCGGAAGTCTCGTAACCGGCTCGGCGAAGCGCTCAAGGGCTGGAAGCTCGGCGTTGTTCGGACGGTACCGCTCGAAAAAGGCGAGTGCGTTGCCGGTGGCATTGCTTTGGACGAGGTCGATCCTCAGACTTTGGAAAGCCGGAAGGTCGGCGGTTTGTTCATCTGCGGCGAGGTGCTCGATATTGCGGGTCCGGTAGGCGGCTACAACCTGCAGGCGGCGTTTGCGACGGGCTACGTCGCGGGCGAATCGGCGACGCGGTGAGCGAGCGAGTTGCGCGGCCACGAGGCCTCGTTTCGGGGCCGAAAGTGCTCCAAAGTTTTATTATTTCCCGCCTTAGAGCGGAAATGTAAATTTTCGTTTCCAGGCTCTACCGTTCTTGGAAGGTCCATACCTACTAAGGCAATTTGCCTAGGAAAAGTAAACCAAAGAACCAGGAGTTTAATGTCAATGACACTACATGTCTTTTGAGACAATCAACGCACGCGGACAACATTATGCGTCTGTCCCAAGCCACCTCTCCAATGACTGGCTTACTTCTGGCTCCGCGCGGGAGAAAGTGCCTTCGAAGTGTTTAAGAGGTCTCGGCTCGGGAAATTCAAGCTTGAGGGCAAAAAGTAGACCAGTGATCAGTGCCATGCCTATCGCCGGCATGGCTACAACAAAGTTAATAAAAGCGAGAGCTTCCAAGACGATCAATCCCTTCAGAACTAGAACTAAGGGCTTCTGCTGAGGGACGATTTTTGCAAGGCACTGAATAGAAGTCGGAAAGATCAGAACCCATGCGAACTGCGAGCCATTGATCAGACCTGCGTTCCACAGGTCGGATGCGAGGCCGAGGTAGATCGCGTAGGTCGCAAAAATGCGAATGAGTTGCAGTCGAGTATTTTGCGGATCACGCTCAGTCAACTTCTATCTCCCGAGTTCTCACAAGCGCCGCGGTCGTTCACCAAGAGTACGTCGCGATTGAACTCTCGATATATCTCAAAAGCGATTAGGCCCGCGTAGAAGAAGCTCATCGCAATGGATATCCCGAAGTTTGTTTGGGGCTTGACCGCACTCAAGAGTATATAGGCGAGGATCCCGTACAGTACGCCGCGCCAAGAAGAAGACTTTTCTGACTTCAAAACGTACGCGTAAGACACCAACCCGCCAAGGAAATTGAACGACGGACCGTGCCAGGCAGACGCGAGGCTGACGGCCGAAAGCAACGCGAACAGGCAAGTCAATCCTGACGCGGGGTTTCTTTTCAGGAGTTGCTTTATCGAGTCCATCGCCGTCTGCCTAGATGCTTAAGTTTCCAAAACAAGATGCTATTCGCCGCATTACTCAAGAAACTTAACATTCTTTACGTCCCACTGATTCAACTCTGCAAACTGCCACTTTCAAGCTGGCCCGATTGTGCGAGATCGTTAGTTCCGGACGTCGGACGATCGTCCGTTTGCTGCGTTTCCGGGACCGGAATACTCAACGCATGGGCACCTGACTGGGTAGCCAAATAGAGCAAAGTGCACATGTGCGGAGAGATCAAGTCGACCTGCGAATAGATTCGGTAAAGCAAGAAGAGGGAGAAAAGACCAAACCAGACCGGCCAGAATCGCCTTAGCTCAATCGCCCATGCGATGTAAGCAATCAGAACAAGCAGACCCCAATAACCGAACGAAGCTCGGTGCCATGCAGAAGCGAAACTGATGACCGCGCACAAAACAACGAAGTTGGCGGACCAGAGATGCCGGTGTGATTGCAGCAGTTGCTTGATCGAGTCCATTGCAGTTCGTCCTGCCGTCATCGTACCTTGGCACAATTATTGCCACAGAACCCGTGCTTGGGTTTACCGTCGATGCCTGAGACGTCTTCTTGTCAATTCATTATTTTTCAATGCATATGATTGCTCAAAAAATGATTCCAATGTGCGAATCCGAACCTGAGTACAACCAAATTTTCAGATTTCAAAAATAAGTCTTGCTAAAATTCAATGGTCGTGCTAATCTGCTCAAGCGTTTGAGCAAAATCGTATGATATCGGAGCCAAAGCGACGAAGTGGTCGGGCAACTTTACGGGAGGTGGTTCAGCTGGCAGATCCATCGGCTGGCATAGGCTCTGCCTGTACAGCTAATGCATTACAGTGGCACAGTGTTTCCTTCATTCGACCCGGTGGAATCGTTTTCCCTTCCCGACGGAGCCACGATTCAGTGACGGGAAGATTTAGCTTCCATCACCAAAGCCCTCGCTGCCTGGCACTCATTGAAGAGATACTCACGCGACGTCCCGACGCATTCATTCGGGCAAACCAAAACTTTTTCCTTCTGCGCGTCACCTTGCTTGGTGCCGCATCCGTTCATTCGACGTGTGCAATGGAGCAACCATCATGAGATCATTCAAATCCCGAAAGTTGAGCGCATTTACGCTCATCGAACTTCTCGTCGTTATCGCAATCATCGCGATTCTCGCAGCAATTCTCTTCCCTGTTTTCGCTCAGGCCAAAATGGCTGCCAAGAAAACCCAGGACCTTTCGAACTCCAAGCAGTTGAACACCGCAATTCAGATGTACGGTGCTGACTACGACGATACTTACCCATTCGCTTGGGGCTGGGGAGGCGACTGGTTGCCTTGGCACCAGCAGGTTCACCCATACGTTAAGAACATCCAGCTTTGGAAGTCGCCAGTCGACAACTGGAACCGCGGCACCGAAGCAACCGGTGGTTCTTGCCTTGGTGGACAGCCAACTCGCGGCGTCACTTACAGCATGAACTACACCTGGCCAGCGTTTGCAAACTCGTCTGGTAACTGGTGGGGATCGGGCTCTGAGCAGTGCTTGATGTCGCCAACTTGCGACAGCGGCGGCGCTAGCCAGACTAACGTTCCAGCGCCAGCAACCACGATCGTGATTGCGCCTCGACCGAACTGGTACCACCAGTGGTGCCAAGGCTGGGCTACCGAAGTGTTCTTCAACTACGGTGAGTTCAACATGCAGGGTGGCGGTGCGAAGATGTTCAACGACGGCACCAACTATGGCTTCAGCGACGGACACGCGAAGTACATGAAGAAGGCAGCAACCCTTGCTGCTCAGGGTAGCCAAGCCGGCACGGCAGTACCTAGCTACTGGCCTGGCGGTGGCTCCAACGCCGATTGGCCATGGCCAGTCGGAATGTGGGACAAGCGACAGTAAGTTAGCGCCACTACGGTCCGGCCCGAGTCATTCGGGTCGGACCGTTACGTTCGTAACCGATTTTAAATCATGAAAGCTGAGATAAAAACGCCCGTACTGGTGGCAATTGTTGTTGTCGCGGTTGCAGTTGTGGGTTACTTCATTGTTAAATCCGTAAGCAACGCGGGCAACCTCGACCAGGGCCAAGTGCAATACACCCCCGGCAAGCCACCCTGGGAAGAAACTGATCCAAACAAGAAGGGACCTGGTGGAGCGCCAGGCGGCGGTGGGCCCGGAGCACCACCACCTCCGGGAATGGGCGGACCTCCCCCCGGACTAACTGCGCCAACCGTTGGCGGAAACTAAATCCTCGCATGACCCGATCCTTTCTCGCTGCAGGTGCCCTGCTGTGCCTTTTGAACATTCCACACCTTTCTCAAGCTGACTACACCATCGTCATTCATAAAGAGGAATCACGTGGAACGTGGGAAGGATGGGGCGGCTCCATCTGTTGGTGGGGCCATGGTGTTGGACAGTCGGCTTATGAAAGCCTGTATGCAGATCTGCTGTTCACGCTGAAACCGGTGGCGGTGCTGAATGAACAGGCACCGGGATTGGGTCTTTCCATCGTTCGCTACAACGTTGGTGGCGGAGGTAAAGGGGATACCGTCGCGGGAATCAGCGAACGACTACCTGCCAACTTTCCTTGGTACAAGGATATTGACGGGTATTGGGTGAACTGGGAAAGCGACTCCCCAGAATCGAGTAGCTACGACTGGAGCCGAGACGCGAATCAGCGAAGCATGCTTCGGGCAGCCACTACCCGCGGGGCAAAGGTCGAGTTCTTCGCCAATGCACCAATGTGGTGGATGACGGAGGAAAAGAGTTCGGCCGGCGGCAAGCTTTTGCCTTCACGGCGACATGATTTTGCCAAGTACTTGGCGACGGTCGTTAAGCAGGCCCAGGACAAGTGGGGCGTTACCGTCGCTTCCCTTTCGCCCTTTAACGAACCATCAGCCGGGTGGTGGAACTATCCCAAGGAGCAAGAGGGCTGCAACATCTCGCGCGATGCGCAGGCAGAGATTCTTGGACTCCTGCGGCACGAACTGAATCTTCGTGGATTGTCCTCCGTTAGCATCGCGGCAAGCGATGAGAATGCGATGACCGAAGCCATCACCACCTATGATTTCTTCAAGAGCAAAACGGTAGCGGTCGGGCCGAAGCAAGCCAAGGTCTCGGATCTGGTCGATCGCGTAAATGTACACAGCTACAGCGGATTGGAACTTTGGCGAGACAACAAAGCCCGTACCACCCTGCGGACTTCTGTTGGAAACAAACCGATTTGGATGTCGGAAGTCGGCGACGGAAACGGTGGCGGAATGGGGATGGCCCAGTCGATCACGGAAGACATTAACTTTCTGCGTGCCTCGGCTTGGATCTACTGGCAACCGATCGAGCCGTTTTCTGGCTGGGGCTTAGTCAACGCAAAATATGACGGTAAGGAAGACAAAGACTCTCCCGAACGAGCGAAGCCTAAGTGGCTGTATCAGAAGTACTACACTTTTGCGCAGTTCACGCGCTTCCTTCGGCCGGGGCATCAAGTGATTGGAACCAACGATCACAACACGATTTGTTCTTACGATCCGGCTCGCAAAGCTCTGGTCTTGATTACGGTGAATTACGGCACGCCACAGAAGATCAACATCGACCTTTCCAACTTGGTGAGTTTCGGAACAACGGCAAGCGTTACGGTCACAAACACGGCGGGTCCGAAGAAGCTGAGCGAATCGACCGTGGCGGTTAAAGATAAGGTTGTGACGATCGATGCGGAAGCGAACAGCGTGTACTCGACTGTGATTTCCGGCGTTTCGCTTTAAGCTCTAATCGGGCGGGTTGTGTTCGCACAGCCCGTCTTCTGGCTCCGGGTCGATGTGAATGACCGCTACGGCCGGGGCAAGGGCCTGCTCGATCTGCTTTTCGAGACCGTCGGCGAGGTCGTGAGCCTCAACCACCGTCCAAGTGCGCGGGACGACGACGTGGACGTCGATGTAGTGGGTTGCACCAGAGTGGCGGGTGCGGAGTTGGTGGAAGCCGACTACGCCGGGAGTGCTGCGGATGAGGTCAGAAATCAGGGCGATCTCTTCGTCTTCGACGCGGCGGTCGATGAGGTCTTGATATGCCTTGTGGCTGAGTTGTACGGCGCTAAAGCCCATCCAGCCCGCGAACAGAATCGCAAACCAGTTGTCCGCCTGCGCGACGCCGGTGACTTTCACGACGACAAGCGCTAGGAGGACGCCGACGCTGGTCCAGCAGTCGACGAGCAGGTGTTGGCCGTTGGATTGTAGGGCCATCGAGCGGGTCTCCACGCCGACCTTTTGGACGTATTTGCCGATGATGAAGCTGGTGATCGCACTTGCGGCCATGATGCCAAGCCCGAGGTCGACATTCGGCAAAGGAGCGGGTTTGGCGAATCGGCCGACGCTCTCTATGACGATGTAGGCGACGATGAGCACAAGCAGGATGCTCTCGGCGAGCCCGGCGACGCTTTCGATCTTGCCGTGGCCGTACGGATGCTCCTCGTCGGGTGGTGCGGCAGCGGCACGAACGCTGAAGAACGCGAGAAGGCTCGCGACGATGTCGGTGGCACTGTGGGCGGCTTCGCTCAGCAGACTCACCGATCCGGTGAGTCCGGCACCGATGAGTTTCACGACCGTCGCGACAACGTTGTAGCCAACGCTAAGGCTCGCGGCCCGTTGCTTGCGGAGTTCAAGTGCTCCAGATTCCGCAATAACGGGCATACGGTGAGTTTAGCCCTGTGGCTGAGTGATGAGTTCCGGTTCGTCAGGGTTCTTCGACTTGACGAAGAAAATCACCCATGCACTGAAGCCCGCGATGATGCCGGCACCGATGAGGACGGCGACCGGGCCGAAGGTGTCCCAGAGGTATTTGATGTTGAGGCTGGTGATGGCGAGGCAGATGGCATAGGCCAGCACTTGAAGCCAAACGGGCGAGGCAAACGAGCCCATGCGCTTTTTGTCGCTGGTGAACATGACCAGCGGGAAGATGGCGAATGGGAGTTGCATGGAGAGCACGACCTGGGTGACGGTGATGAGTTCGGCGGTTTTCGACCCGCCGCTGGAGCCCACGAGAAGCAGCGCTGGAATGATGGCGAGACCGCGAGTAATGAGCCGGCGCAGCCACGGTTCGATGCGCCACTTCAGGAAGCCTTCCATCACGATTTGGCCCGCGAGGGTGCCGGTGATAGTGCTGCTTTGTCCGCTGGCGAGAAGGGCGACGGCGAAGAGTGTTGCCGCCGCGGGCCCTAATGCCGGAGCGAGGAGTTTGTGCGCCTCGCCGAGGTCCTCCACGATGACGCCCTGTTTGTGGAACACCGATGCAGCAAGGACGAGAATGGCGGCGTTCACGAAGAACGCGGCGGTAAGGGCAAGAATGACGTCTACCGAGGCGTTCTTGATGGCATCCTTCTTCCCTTCCTCGGTCTTCTCGAAGTCGCGGGTTTGCACCAAGGAACTGTGCAGGTAGAGGTTGTGTGGCATGACGGTGGCGCCAAGGATGCCGACGGCTAGGAAGAGGGCCTGGTTGTTCTGGACTTGCGGAGTGACGAGACCTTTGCCAACGAGCATCCAGTCTGGGGAGGCCCAGAAGATATTGATGCCGAAGCAGACAAAGATCGTCGCGACGAGGGTGAAGATGATCGCCTCGATTTTTCGGAAGCCAAAGCGCATCAGAGCGAGTAGCACGAGCACGTCTAGCCCGGTGATCAAGACGCCTGCGCTTAGGTTCAGGCCGAACAGAAGGTTTAACGCGACCGCCGAGCCGATGACCTCGGCGATATCGGTGGAGATGATGGCGATTTCGCAAAGGAACCACAGGGCAATCGCGGCGGGACGCTTTACGTAGTCGCGGCAAGCCTGGGCGAGGTCTTTTCCGGTCGCGATGCCGAGGCGGGCGCAGAGGGTCTGGAGGACCATCGCCATGAGGCTGGAGCACAGGATGACCCAGAGCAGGGTGTAGCCGAAGGTTGAGCCTCCGCCGAGGGCAGTGGCCCAGTTGCCGGGGTCCATGTAGCCGACACTGACCAGGTATCCGGGCCCCGCGAACGCGAGGAACCGGCGGAACCAGTTGCGCTGGTTCACTTTGACGGTTCGATATGCCTCCGGTAAGGAATGGTTCGTCGCGCTCACTTCTTAAATTTACCCAAGGTTACAAATTTAGCGTGCGGCTAAAATAGCGATTTGTACGTGGGTGGTATAAGAAGTGATGCTTTGCTGGGTAGCCGCAATGATGCACGTTGCTCTGATTCCTGACGTTAAAGTCAACAGCCTTTTTGTTGACAACGCCGTCCTTCAGCGCGACCGACCGATTCCGGTATTTGGCACCGGTCTCCCCGGAAAGAGCGTCGAAGTTAAGTTCGCCGGATCGGTGCAGAAAACCGTCGTGGACGCATCGGGCCAATGGCAGGTTAAGTTCCCTGCGCGCAAAGCCGGGGCACCACTGGAGATTGCGGTTAACGGCGAGACGGTGGCCCGAAACGTGGTGATGGGCGAAGTTTGGATTGCCAGCGGGCAGTCGAACATGGAGTGGCCCTTGGCGGCGACCAATCAGCTGACGATGGCGCAGCCGCTGGCGAATGCCGACATTCGATGTCTGACGGTGACCAAGACCAGCGTTCAGCAACCCGCGAGCGACTTTACGGGAACGGGCTGGGTTCAGGGCTCGGCTGGGACGATTGCCAGCTTCAGCGCAGTTGGATATTGGTTTGCGCAAAGACTGCAGCGCGAACTTGGGGTTCCGGTTGGAATCATTAACACCAGCTGGGGCGGGACGCCGGCCGAAAGCTGGACCAGCCAATCGGTCCTTAAGAACCTGCCGGTTTACGCCGACCGATACAAGGAGTACGAGCGGTACCTGGGAACTGACTTCCAGACGGCTCAGGCGGAATACCAAAAGAAGCTTGCGGAATACAACAAGGCTCGACTGGACTCTGGCAATGAAGGCGAGCGGAACGGATGGCAGGCCGCGAGTTTTGCGGATTCGAGTTGGAAGAGTGTGAAGCTTCCCGGAACGGTGGAAGGAATCGTCGGGCGAAACATTGACGGTGCGTTCTGGTTCCGAACTTCGGTGAACCTTTCGGCTTCGGATGCGGGCGGTGCAGCAGAGCTGACGCTTGGCGCGATTGACGACTTTGACGTGACTTACATCAACGGCCAGCAGGTTGGAAAGACCGGCGAAGAGGTGCCGAACCATTGGCAGCATCCGCGAAAGTACATGGTTCCGGCCGGGGTTTTGAAAGCGGGCGAGAACGTGATTGCGGTCCGCGTTTACGACTGGGCAGGTGGCGGCGGCTTGACCGGACCGGCGGATTCGCTGGCGCTGACGGTTGGCGGTCGAAAGCTGAGCCTGGCGAAGGATTGGAAGTTCAGCGTTGAGAAAGAGATCAACCCGATTCCAGCTCCGGCGCAGCCATTTGGGCCGGGGAATCCTTGGGCTCCAGCTAGCCTGTACAACGGCATGATTGCGCCGCTGGTGCCTTATCGGGTTCGTGGGGCGATTTGGTATCAGGGCGAATCGAACGCGGATCGGGCGTTCCAGTACCGGTCGCTGTTCCGCAGCATGATTGAGGATTGGCGCAACCGCTTTGGACAGGGCGATTTCCCGTTCTTGTTTGTTCAGCTTGCCAACTACCAGAGCCGATCTTTGACGCCGACGGAAAGCGGATGGGCTGAGCTGCGTGAGGCGCAGGCGATGGCGCTTTCGCTGAAAAACACCGGAATGGCGACCGCGATTGACATTGGCGATAGCAAGGACATTCACCCGCAGAACAAGCGGGATGTTGGGTACCGCTTGGCGGGGGTTGCTTTGGCGCAGACTTACCGCAAGAAGCTTGAGTACTACGGACCGGTCTTTAGCAAGATGGAAGCAAAGACGGGATCGATCACGCTGCGGTTTACGCATGCGGCGGGCCTGCGGACGGTGGATGGCAAGGCTCCGAAGAGCTTTAGCATTGCCGGTGCCGACCGAAAGTTCTATTGGGCCGAGGCGACGATTCAGGACAATGCGATTGTTCTGAGATCGAGTTCGGTTCCGAACCCGGTGGCGGCTCGATACGCTTGGGACATGGATCCTGAGGTGAACCTGGTCAACGCTTCTGGACTGCCAGCGTTCCCGTTCCGGACCGATAACTGGCCCGGGTTGACGGACAAGGCTCGCTAGTCGTCGTCGTAATCGACGTCGGTCGCGAGGTTTCGGTACCTCGAGAACGAGGGCTGGAAGCCTAGTTTGACGGTGCGGGTGGGGCCGTTTCGGTTCTTGGCCACGATGATATCGGCCACCTGCACTTCGTCGTAGTTCTCGACTTCCTTCCGGTTTTGGGCCTTGGCGTCGTAGTAGCTCTTTCGGTGGAGGAGCAGGACCATGTCGGCTTCGGCTTCGATGGAGCCGGACTCGCGAAGGTCGCTGAGCTGGGGCCGTTTGTCTTCGCGGGATTCGACGGATCGGGATAGCTGGGAGAGGGCGATGACCGGGACTTCGAGCTCTTTTGCCATGCGCTTACAGGCGCGGGCGATTTCTGAGATTTCGTTGACGCGGTTTTCGGTTTTCTTACTTCCCCGCATGAGCTGCAGGTAGTCGACGATGACAAGCGATAGGCCGTGTTCGGCTTTTAGTCGGCGGCATTTTCCGCGCATGTCGAGCGGGGAGAGTTCGGCGTTGTCGTCGATGAAGATCGGCAGGGCGTAGAGTTCATCGCAGGCTTCGGAGAGCTTTAGGTAGTCGTTGTCGGTGAGCTCTTTGTCTTGGCGCAGGATTCTCATGCTGAGGCCGCTGAGCATGGAGACCATTCTTTGGGCCAGCTGAAGGCCGGACATTTCTAGGGAGAAGAAGGCGACGGCGCCGCGCTTCTCTTCCCTTTCTAGGGCTCGGGCGACGTTTAGGGCGAAGTCGAGGACGAGCGAGGTTTTGCCCATGGCGGGGCGGGCTCCGATGATGACGAGGTCGCCGCCATTGAAGCCGGTGGTGAGGTCGTCGAGGTCGAAGAAGCCGACTTTTAGGCCGCTGAGGGGCTTTTTGCTTTCGAAGACTTTGTCGACGTCGAGGAAGAATTCTCGGGCGAGGCTGGAGACGGGCTTGAAGTAGTTACCGAGTCCGCGCTTTCCGATTTCGAAGACGAGTTGTTCGGCTTTGTCGACTTTGTCTTCGGCGTCGCCTTGGTCGGGGTCGTGGACGAGGCCGACGATGTTTCTCCCGGCGTCTTCGAGTTTTCGCAGTCGGGCTCGGTCGACGACGATTCCGGCGTAGTAGTCGACGTTCGACGGGCTCGGGACGAACTCGGCGATTTGGAGGAGGTAGTTTTCTCCGCCGGCATCGACGAGGTCGCCGCGGGCGACCAGTTCCGCCTTGAGGGTGAGGAAGTCGATGGCCTGGTTTTGCTTCAGGAGTTGAAGCATGGCTCGGAAGATGAGGCGGTGGGCAGGTCGATAGAAATCTTCTTCGACGACGATGTTGGCGGCCTGGTCGGCGGCGCGTTCGGAGAGCAACATCGATCCCAGCACGCCCATTTCGGCCTCGATACTATGGAGCGGAATGAGTTCCTCAACGCGCATGGGGAGTTGATTGTAACCCGGTTCGGGGTTTACGGGTGCGATTAATCCGGGGTATTATTTCTTTCCACCCGTTCGTAGCTCAGTGGATAGAGCATCGGTCTTCGGAACCGAGGGTCGGGGGTTCGAATCCCTCCGAGCGGGCCACTCTTTTTGCCTTGTGTGGCCTTGTGTGGCTTTAAATTGCCTTGTATGGCTCCGCTGCGGCATGTGTTTTTCCGGCCGCATTAGAACCGCGCGACCGTGCTTGGGCGGAATTAATTAACGCTTCCCCCCCAGGCCGATTAATTAATTACACCTGTTTTTAGGTTCGGTTTTGTTCGGATTCGTTCGGGCGTTCGGGTTTGTTGCGACCTGACTATGGGATCTGAGCGGCCATCATTTTGCCGCCGGTTTCTTGGTCCGAAAATTTATTTATAAATGCTCCCGCCTTGGCGGCGATTGTAAATTAAATTTCCGCGTGCCGCTTTCGGTCCGTCCGAATCGCGTTTTGGTGGCCTTGCCTGGCGGTTGGGCTTCATCTAGCTTATAGGTGTTTGTGCGGCGGAAAGTCAACCAACTTTTTTGGGTTCGGGTTGGTTCGGATTTGTTCGGCGGTTCGTGTTTGTTTTTGAGGGTGCCGCGCTTCGGTTGGTGGGGGTTGCGCTACGACCGTGGGGGTGGCGGCGGTTTGCGGCCGCGCGGGGGTCGCTTTGCTCCTTGGACTTTTGTGGTCTCGCGTTGTGACCAAGTGGTCATGTTAGGATTCCTTCAGTAGTCTCAGGTTGTGTTTGGTTTTGTAGTCGAGGATTCCAGGGTCAAAGCTTGTGAAGATGCCGGAGACGTCTAGGGTTAGGATCTTTTCGTAGCGGGCGATCGCTCTTTGTTTGTTGCCGTTCTCCGCATCGAGTTGGGCAGCGAGGAAGAGGAGTTCGGGATCGTCGCCGACTGTTTCGAGACCTGTTTCGAGGGTGTCGGCGGCTTCGGCAAGGCGGCCCAGCTTTTTGTAGGATCCTGAGGCGAGCGCGTATGCCTTGCGGAGGTGGGATTCGGTAGGGCCGGAGACGGCGATGGATTTGTTGAGCCAGTCGATGGCGGCTTCGTGCTCGTCGGTGAAGTGGGCGGTCATGCCGAGGTTGAAGAGCACAAACGGGTGGTTCGGTCGGTCGGCTAGATCGAGTCGCAGGAGCTGTTCGTCTCGGGTTCTCTTCTTTTTCTGTCCCGCGTCGCTGGTGTCGTAGCCCGAATGTAAGACTTGAACGGGCAAACGCACAATCTGACCGCCGTCACGAATTCCGCGCGCTGCAGCGGCTGCCCGGAGGCTTGGAAGGATCTGCTCGTGGATTCGGCCTTCCCAAGATAGTTCAGGCCAGTTTCGGAAGATTTTGACGTGGTCTACTTGAGTACCGCCACCGGCTTCTTCGAGGAAGCGGACGGGGACGACGAACCCAATGACATCGGGAGCGGCGTTGGCGACGGCGTTTAGGATGGTTTCGCCCGTGATCGACATCACCGTGTCATCGGCATCGATCCACATGATCCACTTGCCTTTGGCGACTTTCATGCTCTCGTTGCGGGCAAGGGCAAAGCTATCTGGCCAAGAACCTTCCGTGACAACTGCGCCAAATCTTCGGGCAATCTCGATTGTTTTGTCGGTACTGCCGGTGTCGTGAATTAGAACTTCGCGGAAGTAGGGCGATGCGGATTCAAGGCATTCGGCGATGACCCGCTCTTCGTTCTTCACAATCATGCAAAGGGAAATGTCGGCTTTGGCGACAAGGGCGGCGGCGCGAGCGCGACGACTTTCCGGTTTGTTATCGGGATTAAATACGACCGGCTCGCCCGAGGTCCCAGCGAGGTGGTTGACGTATTCAGATTCAAGATCGTCTCGCCACTTGGCAACATACTTCCGGTGATTCTCTTCGAGAAGTGCTTGGAGATCGAAGGACTTTTCCGAGCGTGTTACAGCCAGCCGCCGCATGGTCTTCGATCCTTCGTGGTGAATGTAGGATCGGCGGGAGATGACGAGGCGATACCCAGCACGGCGTAATCGGTAGGAAAGATCGTTGTCTTCGAAGGTGCCGAGACCAAACCGTTCATCGAAAAGCCCAATTTCATCGAGTGCCGACCTGCGGACGGCGAGGCAGAAGCCAACGAGCATATCGGTGTCGCGGTCGTCGGTCGCTCTCGCTGCGAATGAGTCGGCAAAGAGGTCAATTCCAGCTTCATCTAGATAGGTTGGTGAAATGCGTTGAAAGTGACCGCAGTTGTTGGTGTACGGCCCAGCGGCGGCAATCGTGCGGCTTTGGTTTAGGCTCTCAAGTAGCCGCATCAATCCGGCTTTCGGAACTACCGTATCGCTGTTGAGAAACAGAACGGTTTCGGCAGTCGCCAGTCGAGCACCTTGGTTCGAAGCGACGGCAAAGCCGAGGTTAGAATCGTTTAGGATCGACTTGACCCATGGAAAGTCCGGAATGTTTATCCCGCTGCCATTGTCGATGACGATGACTTCTTCGATGTAATCAAGACAATTGGAAAGGCTGAGGATGCAGCGGTCCAAATCTTCTTGCCCACCGTGCACTGGGATGACCACGGACGCCTTCGGCAAAGAAGGAAAAGCGATTGGCGGTAGCGGATGAGCGATGCATCCAATTCTCTTTAGGATGTCCGGAGTTTCGATGCGTTGGACGAACGCGTACGAGCCCGGATGGGTTGGGTGCACGTCCCGCAGGAACGGGTCGAGTTCCCACCTTTTCCAGACCCGATCCCACCATTCCGGCACGATTTCGTCGCGGTGGCTCCAGGTCGTGATTTTCTTCAGGATCCGCTCGTCTCCTCCGGCATAGCTCAGGTGGTGGACGATGCCGAATTGCTCATTTAGAAAGAGCGATTTTCCGCCTTCGAACTCGCGAATGTGAACGTGGTGAGCGTT